>CAMYKP010000001.1 GCA_947259005.1 uncultured Parasphingopyxis sp.
CGGTGCTGATGCCATCTCGGGTGTTGCCAACTTCGTTCTGCGCCGGGACTTTGAAGGCCTTGAAGCGGCCTTTACCTTCGGCATCAACGAGCGTGGCGATGGCGAGCGTATCCGCGGTGACGTGACCTTGGGTGCAAATTTCGACGACGGTCGCGGTAACGCATCGTTGAGCATCGGCTATCAGGAAACCGACGATGTGCTTCAGTCCAGCCGCACGATTTCTCAAGTGGCTACCTTTGGAGGCACTCCCATCGGTTCGGGAACTACGGTTCCGACACGCTTCAACGGTCGGCAGGTTGCCCCTGATGGTTCACAGCTTGTTCCGACCTACAACACGTTCAACTTCGCGCCGTTCAACTATTTCCAGACGCCGCTCGAACGCTACAACATCTTCGGTACGGCCAACTATGAAGTTACGCCCGGTATCGAAGTCTACACCCGCGCCATGTTCACGAACAGCACGGTCAACCTGCAGCTTGCGCCTTCGGGTCTGTTCGGTGCGCCGTTCACATTGCCGCTGAACAATCCGTTCATCAATGACGTGGTCGGCCAGCAAATCTGCGCCAGCTTCGCTGTACCTATCCCGGTGGCAACCTGTCAGGCAGCGCTGGATGCGGCTGACCCGAACGATCCGGGCTATCTGGCTCCCCAGACGATCATCAACCGCCGCCTCGTCGAGCAAGGTCCTCGTAACTCAGATATCGTCACCAACCAGTTCCAGATCTGGGCCGGTGTACGCGGCGATCTCAGCCCGACGATCAGCTATGATGTCTATGGCACCTATGGCGAATCGCAGCGCACGAACACCGCGACCGGTTGGGGTCTGAAATCGCGGGTCGAGCAGGCGCTCAATGCGATCAGCCCGACCCAGTGCTTTGATCCGACGAACGGCTGTTTCCCGATCAATCTCCTGGGCGGCGGCAATGGCACCAATATCGATCCGCGCGCCATTGCCTTTATCAACCAGCCCAGCAGTGTGACGACCGCTACATCACTGACTGTCGTCAACGCTTCGTTGAATGGCACGTTCGGCGAAACCGGCTTCTTCACCGCGACCCCGATCGGTTTCGCTGTCGGTGTCGAGTATCGCGAATATAACGCTTCGCAGGTTGCCGACGTTGCTACCGGAACGCAGGGCGAAGTTCTGGGTTCTGGCGCGCCTTCGCCAAGTTTTTCCGGCGGCTATGACGTCATTGAAGGCTTTGCCGAGCTGATCGTTCCGATCCTCGAAGACGTTCCGGGTTTCTACAGCCTTCAGGCTGAAGGCGGCATCCGTGTGTCGGATTATTCCAACACCGGCACGAGCACGACCTGGAAAGCTGGTGGTAGCTGGGAACCGTTTGAGGGTTTCCGCTTCCGCGGCATCTACTCGGTATCGGTTCGTTCGCCGAACATCGGTGAGCTGTTTGGACCGGTCACAACGGGGCTGACCGCGCTGACCAACGATCCTTGCCAGCTTGGCAATCCGGTGGGCAATGCCACGCTGACCGCGATCTGCATCGCCCAGGGCGCGCCTGCCGCCACGATTGGCATCATCCCGATTCCGTCTGCTGCACAGATCAATGCAACGTCTGGTGGCAACGTAAACCTGGACGTTGAAGAAGCCACGTCGGTGACCCTGGGTCTTGTAGCGACGCCGCCGCAGGTTCCGGGCCTCGTTATCTCGGTCGACTATTTCGACATTGAAGTGACTGGAGCCATCACTACTCCAAATCCGGGCGACATCCTGGTGCCTTGTTTTGGTCCGAACAATGATGGCAACGGTACGGATCCGACGCAATGTGCCAATATCGCTCGCAACCCGATCAACGGTTCGCTGAACGGTGGTGGCGAGACGCTGGGTCTTATTCTCCAGCTCTCCAACCTGGGCCAAATCAACACCACCGGTGTCGATTTCCGGGTCAACTACACGCTGCCGATGAGCTTCGGTGCGATCAACTGGGACCTCAACGGTACCTGGACCGAGTCGCTCACATTCAATGCGAACCCGGCCAACCCGACCAATATCACTCGTGAATGTGTCGGGCTGTTCTCGCCGAACTGCGAGCCGATCACGCCAGAATGGGCGTTCAACCTGCGCACCACGGTCAGCATCGACGATCTCGTCGACGTATCGCTGCTGTGGCGCTGGATTGATGGTGTGGAATATGAATTCCGCGGCCAGGGCCAGGGTTTCCTCGACGAATCGGAAGCATTTGACGCGGCGAACTATTTCGACCTGACGGTTCGTTCCAATGTCAGCGAGAATTTCGACGTCACCCTGTCGATCTTCAATCTGCTGGATCGTGATCCGCCGAGAACCAGCTCGTTCATCGGGTCGAGCACATTCAACTCGGGCGAAACCTATCCGACGACCTATGACGCGCTCGGTCGTCGTTACTCGGTTACCGGGCGTCTCCGGTTCTAGTTGGAACGTTTGGTCACGTTCTAGTCTGTGGCGGGGGTGAAACCGGAAGTCTCACCCCCGCCATTTTTTTCGCAGAAATGAAGGCAACCTGGTTGCCCAAAGAGGATGCGCATCAGCAAAACCTGAGCAGGAAAACGCGTTCCGCTCAGGGCTTCAGCCCTCGCGCCGGCTGCTCTTGACGATCTTGCCCAAAACCCGGTCTAGCCAGTCCATACGAGCGCGCAAACTGCTGACCACATTGTCGTGGACGACCTCCTGATAGGGAAGTTCGACTTCCTGGTTATAGGCGATCTGTTCTTCGAGCTTGGCCGACAGCTCGGCTTTTACATCGACAAGCCACAGGACCCGCTCTTCCTGCGTCAGCAGGTCGAAGGACATCAGTTTCGTACGGAGCGGGTCGTCCATCAGCAGGTGCGACGATTTGATATCGAGGACCCAGTTGCGAAGCGCTTCCTGCCCTTTGTCGGTGCAAGTCCATGTCGCCGTTCCCCGGGCGTCTCCCTCGACCGCTACGCTTTCTACCAGGCCGGCCTTTGCCAGCCTTTTGATCGTTGGATAGACTTGGCCGAGGCTGGAATTGAAAGCCGCAACCGGGCTCAATTCGAATATCTTGACGATCCTGTACGCAGTAACCGGCTGGGTGCGCCTGACCAGGTCCAGCAGCGCGCCTTCATGGTCGCTGAGGCGGCGGATATCTTGTTTATCAGTCATTTCCGCGCACCATATCCGTTTAGCAATTGCCTCTCAATCGCGCTTGCCACTTTCTCGAGACCTGTCTGAACGGCTTCATGTCGTCAACCAGGATGCAGACGGCGCGTGTTTACACTCTTTTAATCCTCAACCTCTATTTTCACTACATCATTCAAATTGGGGGAGAATGGGGGAGAAGGGTTACAATACGTTGGCGCATATTATTTACGCTGAAGACGATGAATTCATGGCTGACATTGTTCGCACTACGCTGCAAGAGGACGGTCATGTTGTCGGAATCGCCGATGACGGTGAAAACGCACCCCAAGCCATCAAAGCCAAGAAGCCCGATCTCGTTATCCTCGATTGCAACATGCCGGGCCTTTCCGGCATTTCCGTGCTCGAACGGATGCGCGTGGACAGCCAATTATATCAAACACCGGTATTAGTGCTCACCAGCCGCTCGGGCGCAAGCAATGTGAATCTTGCGAAATTTGCCGGCGCGAACGAGTATATGGAAAAGCCCTTCGATCGCGATTATCTCGCATTCATCGTCGATGAAATGCTTGCGAAAGCAGCATTCTGCGTATCGAAAAGCCCGGAAGCGAACGCTCGCGCTTATCTGGGATAGTTTCCCGGCTCTGCGATTGCTTCGATACCTAATTCGATCCGATCACAAGTTGGTGGCCTCCGCTCCCGCAAGCAGACCTTTTCATTCTGAATGTTGCAACCGGGCGTGCGATCTTGTCGTCCCGAACTGGGCAGGCCCGGACTAGACAGGACTGCCTCATTCCCGGCCTGAAAAGCGGAGGGTCTCACCCATCCCCAAAGCTTTTTATGCGGCGTTTTGCATATTGTTCATGGCGGAATGGAGGTCGGTGCGGGATTTGCTGGTCTCGAAGCCTTCAATGGCCTCTTCCAGCGCTCTTGCGCGGTCGCCGAGATCGGCGTCGCCGAACATCGCGGCCGAACCGGACAGTTTGTGCATGATCCGTTTCAGCTCGGCGATATCGGCTTTATCGGGGTCTCCCTGCGCGCCATGGCATTGCTCCAGCTGGGCAAGGGCCTCGCGCTTGAACGCTTCGTAGCGAGGGCGCAGGGCTTCGATGGTCTCGTCCTTGCCGTCCGCGCTATCGGGCCGGTCCGCCTGGCGCCGCTTGGGCAGCCATGTGTCGAAGACCGAGGCGAGTTCGTCCATGCGCACCGGCTTGGCCAGATGCGCCTGCATGCCGGCGGCCAGGCATTCCTCGACATCGCTCTGATAGGCATTGGCCGTCAGCGCCACGATCGGCAGCTTTTCCTGTGCAAAGCCATGCTTGCGGATATGGCGCGTGGCCTCGATACCGTCCATGTTGGGCATCTGGATGTCCATCAGCACCAGGTCGTAGAGTGTGCCGTCCGCTTCGGCCTGTTCGATCATGGCAATCGCCTCAAGGCCGTCGACCGCGATGTCCGAGCGGAACCCCGCCTTGTCGATCAGCGCCTTGACCAGCAGCTGGTTGATGTCGTGATCTTCGACGATCAGGATCCTGCGTTCGTCATGGGCGGCAGTTTCATGCCCCCGCCTGTCCGTAGCTGCTTCTTCGTTGTCGTCCGCAGACGCATCGGCTGCGATCAGCGGGAAGCGCAGGGTGAAGGTCGCCCCTTGCCCTTCCTCGCTTTCGACCGACAGCGTCCCGCCCATCAGGGCCGCCAGCCTGCGGCTGATCGAGAGGCCGAGCCCCGTACCGCCATATTTGCGGACCGTGGACCCGTCGGCTTGCTCGAACTCGTCGAAGATCGCCTTTTGCCGGTCTGCCGGTATCCCGATGCCGGTGTCGGAGACAGCGATGTCGATAACCGGCTTCCGGCCGCTCCGGTTCATCCGGGCACGCACCTTGATGCTGCCCCGTTCGGTGAATTTGATGGCATTGCCGACAAGGTTCGACAGGATCTGCCGGATGCGCAACTTGTCGCCGACAATATGTCCGGGAACAGCATCGTCGATATCGACCTCCAGCGCCAGATTCTTCTCCATGGCCGCCGCTTTCATGAGCCGCATGGTGCCGCCGATGGTATGCCCGATGTCGATCGCTTCGGCGGCGATGGTCATCTGCCCGGCCTCGATCTTGGAGAGATCCAGGATATCGTTGATCAGCGTCATCATCGACTTGCCCGATTCGGCGATCAGGCCCGCATATTGGCGCTGCAGGTCGTCCAGCTCGCTTTCGAGCAGGAGGTCGGCAAATCCCATGACGCCGTTCATCGGCGTGCGGATCTCATGGCTCATATTGGCAAGGAAGCTGGACTTGGCCAGCGCCGCCGATTCCGCCTGGTCGCGCGCTCTACGCAACTTGTCCTCCAGCAGCTTCCGGTCCGTCACGTCGCGGACCGAGGAGATCACTTCCTGCGGGGCGTCTGTGTCGGGATCCCGGACCAACCGTATGTTGGCTTCATGCCAGCGCCAGCCTTTTGTCTTGTGCTCGGTTCGATAGGCAATAACCGCTCGGTCGAGACGCCCGGCGAACATATCCTCAAAGGTGCTGCTGACCAGCGCCCTGTCGACTTCGTTCACCGGTATTCTGATCGGCTTTCCTACTACCTCCTCCGGAGCATAGCCGGTCAATTCAAACAGGGCAGGTGAGGCGTAGCGGCACACACCATCTATGCCGATAGTCACGATCGCATCGGTTACATTTTCGGTTAGTGCCTTGAAGCGGCTGCGTTCATCCTCGAGCGCGCGCCGGGCTGCCACAACTTCCGAGATATCGAGTACGACAGCGATATGCCCATTTAGGATGCCCTCGTCGGTGATTTCGGGCGCGGCGATAGCCATAACCCAACTGGTTGTTCCGTCGGATTTCTGGAACCGAAATTCGGCATTGAACCTGTCACCCTTTTCTACGGCCTTTGTCCATGCTTCGACTATCCGGTCCTTGTCGCCGGGATGCATCGCTTTTACCCAACCTTCGCCCATTGCCTCTTGTTCGGTAATCCCGGCAAATGCCAGCCACGCTTGGTTGACATAGGAGACTTCGCCGTTGAGCTGAGTCCTGACAATTCCGGCTGGCGACAAGCTGGCGAGCGTCTGGAAGCGCTTCTCGCTCGCCTGCAATTCCATCAGGGTGTTGTGCCGTTCGGTAATATCGACTGCTACACCGACAAAACCGGTGATAACCCCGGCCTCATCGAAGATCGCGGTATTGACGGTGTTGATCCACAGCTCGGATCCGTCAGGCGTCCTGAAACAATGCTGGCGTTCCTTGCGATCACCGGGTTTGTTGAAGCCCGTCCAACCGGGGTCATCGACATAGTCATCCGCGTTAAGGAGCTTGGAGCGCCAGCCGCTTTTCAAAGCATCATCGGCAGTCAGGCCGATCTTTGAGGCCCAGTGCGGGCTGAGATAGGTTATCTGGCCATCCGGATCGGCCTGGAAGATGCCGACCGGCGCCGTTTCAGCAAGCATCCGGAAACGCTCTTCGCTTTCGCTGAGCGATTTTTGCGCCGCGCGCGCTTCGGTGACGTCCCGGATATTGCCGCTTGTGCCCAGAAACTCTCCCTTTTGGCCACGCAGAGCTCTCACGCTGACTTCAATATGCAGGATTTCCCCATTGGCCTTTTGAAATCGCTGGTTCAGAACAAGCTCGTCGATATCACCGGCCACGAGTGGCGGATATTGTTCTCGAGTTTTCTCAAAATCTTCGGGAACCAGCAATTCCGTTGTAGGAGAACCCAGACTCTCTTCCACAGTGTATCCGGTCAGTTCTTCCCAGGCCGGATTGAGGAAGGTCCAATTCCCTTGACTGTCCGAGCGGAAAACCACTTCGCGCATATTGTCGAGTATCGACTGGGCAAAATCGCGATTGCGCTTAAGCTCGCGCTGCAGGCGGCCACGCGTAGCAAGAGCGGATGCCACCGGAAGTGCTCCGGCATAGGTGAAGACCAGGAATATCTGGAGCACCATAACCTTGCTGTGCAGGGTTCCCTGGACGAGATGTATGGGACCGCTGCCAAAAGATGTTTCTATGGTGGCAATCGCCGCAACAATAACCGTAGCAACCGCAGCGCCCGTTACACCGAGACGGAACGCGGCAAGAAGCACGAATAGAGAAGCCATGAAGAGGAAGGGGTAGGATGATTGCGCGAAAACCAATGCAGTCCCGATTGCTCCCAGGCCGATGACGATCGCCCATTCGGCGACTTTTCTATGATCCCAAGCCATCGGTTGTCGCCAAGCCTGCACCAGAATCACAAGGAGAGGGGCGGCGATTAGCATGCCGAGGCCGTCGGCGATCATCCAGGTCGACCAAGTGTCGATCAGTGGGATAGAGGCTTGCGTAGAGAGCACGGCTGTCGCGAGTGTTGCCGACACCATCGGGGCCCCAACCCCGCCAATGAGCGAAAACCATCCGAGCGTTTTGGAATCGGCGAGATCGGGCTGGCTTCCGGAAATCCGGCGCAGCCCGAAATAGACAATCGCGACCTCCACACTGTTGCAGAGTGCAAGGCCGACTGCCTGAAAAGCGGTATCACCAATCGCCAGCGCGACAGCGATATTGGCAAGGTTGCAGGACAGCATATAGCGCCAGGCCACCGGCCATTTCAGGCGTAGTATGATCGCTACAAGAAGGGCGTTTGGGAGCCACAGCGCGGCAATGCGCCCCGCATCTCGCGTGAGCATTATTCCAGCCCATGCCAGAAATGCGAAGCCAGCCGCTACCAGCATAAGCCGGACGGCGAATCCCATGCGTCCCCCCGGAAAATTCCCCGAGAAAAACGTCAAATCGACTGCTCCCGTAAATCCGAAGACCCCGATGTCGCAGCTTATCGCTTAGATTTGATTAACGTCCGGTCCGGAGTGCAGGCTTGGACCGCAACGACCGGTCAGTGTGACTGCGTATCCCGGCCATTTTCGCGTCGCTGGCGGGCTAAATTTTGCCGGTCGAGATCGCATCGGAATTGCCAAAGTGCGTTGAAGTGTTCAGCACCGGCCGATGACGAATAGCGCTTATGATGTGATCATTCTTGGTGCAGGTGCAGCCGGGCTCCTGTGTGCGGCTGTTGCCGGGCAGCGCGGGAAGCGTGTCCTGTTGATCGAGCGGGCGGCCGAACCGGGCAAGAAGATCCTGATTTCGGGCGGCGGGCGGTGCAATTTCACCAATTTGCACACCGCGCCGGATCGCTATCTGTCGGCCAATCCGCATTTCGCCAAGTCCGCGCTCAGCCGTTTTGATGCGCAGGATTTCATTGCGCTTGTCGATCAGTACGGCATTGCCTGGCATGAAAAAACGCTTGGCCAGTTGTTCTGCGACGGGTCGGCGCGGCAGATCGTCGATATGCTGCTCGAGGAAGGTGCGAAGGGCGGCGTCGACCTGGCCTGCGGCGAGGAAATTGCCGATATAAGCCACGCCGATGGCCGGTTCCGGGTGAAAACCGGCGGCCGGACAGATGAAGCCCCGGCGCTGGTGATCGCGACGGGCGGCCCGTCCATCCCGAAAATGGGTGCGACCGGGTTCGCCTATGATCTGGCGCGTCAGTTCGGTTTGAAAGTCGTCGAGCCGCGTCCGGCGCTGGTTCCGCTGACGCTGGGCGGCGATGATG
Source organism: uncultured Parasphingopyxis sp. (assembly GCA_947259005.1). Taxonomy (GTDB): domain Bacteria; phylum Pseudomonadota; class Alphaproteobacteria; order Sphingomonadales; family Sphingomonadaceae; genus Parasphingopyxis. Next base: position 8,678 of record CAMYKP010000001.1, read on the forward strand.
TGCTGTTTCGGGAGCTTTCCGGGGTCGCGGCCGAAGTCGTTGCCCGATGCGGCAAGACGGAGTTTCGCGAGGCAGCCCTGTTCACCCATCGCGGCCTGTCCGGCCCGGCGATCCTCCAGATATCCTCCTATTGGCGGCATGGTGAGGCTGTCGGGATCGATTTCCTTCCGGATCGTGCCTCCGGCTGGCTCCTTGAAGCCAAGCGCGTGACGCCAGGCGGCACGATGCGCGCCCTGCTGCGCGATGCGTTGCCAGACCGGCTCGCAACGACGCTGACGGAACGGCTGGCGCTGGACCGTGATCTCGGCAATATGCCCGACAAGGCGCTGAGTGGGGCGGAGGCCAAGCTCGCTGATTGGCGCTTCATGCCGAACGGTACCGAGGGTTATGCCAAGGCCGAGGTTACGGTCGGCGGGATCAGCACGGCCGGGCTTTCATCGAAAACCATGGAGGCGAAATCCGTACCGGGCCTCTATGCGATCGGTGAAGCCGTGGACGTGACGGGCTGGCTGGGCGGCTATAATTTCCAATGGGCCTGGTCCAGCGGGTGGGCGGCGGCGCAGGCGCTTTGACTGTTTAGTCGTCGATGTTCGTCTGCGTAAGCGCTTGACTCGTCCACCATCTACGGCGCTATAAGAACAAAACAAGAACAATTATGCGTGAGTCGGCTCCTATCCTCTCCGCGCTTCGGGCGCGCCTGGCGAAACATGCGCCTGATCCAGCTCATAGACGGGTGCGGGGCCATGCGGATGAAATGCCCAATGCCATCGCGCTGGGCCATGCGCCGCTTGACGATTATCTTGATGGAGGTTTGCGGCGTGGACAGCTGCATGAAATTTTTGCCGGCGAAGGCGAGGATGGCGGGGCTGCCGCCGGCTTTGCCGCGATGCTTGGCATATTGGCGCAGGGCACGGGGAAGGGCGGTGCCAGGCCCCTGCTCTGGCTGCGCAGTGAAGAGGCGCAAAGGCGGGGCGGGCGGTTCCATGGCGCGGGCTTTGCCGGACTGGGCGGCGATCCGGCGGCGCTTATCCTCGTTACCGTTCCCGACACGCTGGCCCTGCTGCGCGGCGCGGCCGATGCGCTGCGCTGTGCCGGGCTGGGCGCGGTAGTCGTCGAATGCTGGGGCAATCCGCATCTTTTGGACCTGATGGCCAGTCGCCGGCTGACGCTGGCGGCCGAGCATTCACGCGTTACGGCCCTGATGCTGCGGCCGGGAGGGACGCCCGCGCCGAGCACGGCCGATACGCGCTGGTCGGTATGCGCGGCGCCGTCCCGACCGCTGGAAGCCAATGCGCCGGGCGCACCGGCCTTCGACCTGACCTTGCTCCGCCGCCGCGCCGGGCCTGCCGGGAAGAGCTGGCGGCTGGAATGGAATCGTGACCGGCGTTTCTTCCATGAGGCTATCCCCGAGCATGGGCGGGAACAGGCGCTTCCTGGCGCTCCACTTTCCGTTCCTGTCGGCGGACAGGCTGAGGATTTGCGGGCCATCCCCCTCAGCGCCTGACGCGCCGCTCGCCTTTGTCGAAAAGGTGAAGGGGGCGATGCGGATCAGGGCGGTCGACCGGGCGGCGAGGGCGCTCGGGCTCGGACCCGGCCTTACGCTTGCCGATGCGCGGGCGCGGGTGCCGGAGCTGGCCGTGCAGGATCATGATGCGGTTGCCGATGCGGACTGGCTCGACCGGCTGGCCGACCGATGCGTGCGGTTCACTCCGATGGTCGCCGCCGATCCGCCGGACGGGTTGCTGCTCGATATTACGGGCTGCGCACATCTGTTCGGCGATGAGCAAAGTCTGACGGAAATGGTGGCCGCATGGTGCCGCGAAATCGGCATGACGATGCACTCCGCCCGTGCGTCTACGGCCGAGGCCGCCCATGCCCTTGCGCGCTTTCACCGGCGGGCTGTCTGCGATGAGCAGGCAGCGATCCGCAGCTTGCCCGTTGCCGCGCTGGAGCTTGATAGTGAGAGCGATCTCGGACTGCGCCGGGCGGGGCTGAAAACCGTTGGTGCGGTTGCCCAGCGCCCAAGGGCGGCGATTGCTGCGCGCTTTGGTGCTGCGGCAGTGCTGGCGCTGGAAAGGCTGCTGGGGGAGGCTGAAGGGCCGCTCAATCCGCGCTATGCCGAACCGCCGCTCATCGTTGAGCGCCGTTTCGCCGAACCCATAGCGAATACGAATTACGGGCTGCGTGTGCTGCGGGAGCTGATGGAGGAAGCGGCTGAGAGGCTGGCCGAAAAAGATCAGGGAGGCCGTGCTTTCGAGGCGATCTTTGTCCGATCAGACGGGCTGGTTCAGCGGCTGCAGATCGAGACGGGCCTGCCGACGCGCGATCCCCATGCCATTATCCGGCTGTTCGACGAGAAGATGGAAACGCTTACCGACCCGCTCGATCCGGGTTTCGGATTCGATAGCGTGCGCCTGTCCATTCCCAGGGCCGAAGCCTTGCGCCCGAGCCAGGCGCATCTTGAAGGCGAGGTGCCCGGGGAAGGCGATATTGCCGCGCTGGTCGACCGGCTGAGCATCCGGCTTGGCCGTCACCGCGTGCAGCGGCTGCAGCCCCATGACAGCCATATTCCCGAAAAGGACCAGATAGGCACGCCCTCTATCGAGACGCGGGCGCAAAGGCCCTGGCCGGCACCGAAAGTTGGAGAGCCGCCTGCAAGGCCGCTCCATCTGTTCGATCCGCCCGAGCGCATCACCGTGCTTGCCGAAGTGCCGGACGGTCCGCCCCACCGCTTTACCTGGCGGCGCAAAGCCCATGATGTCCTGCGCTATGAGGGGCCGGAGCGGATCGCGTCGGAATGGTGGCAGAGCAAGCGTGATCCGCTGGGCGAACACCGGCTGACGCGGGATTATTACCGGATCGAGGATGCGACCGGCCATCGTTACTGGGTGTTCCGCCATGGGCTTTACGGGCGCGAGAAAAGCGATCCCGACTGGTATCTGCACGGGCTGTTCGCATGATGCCCGTCTTTGCCGAGTTAGCCGCCGCGACCAACTATTCCTTCCTGCGCGGGGCGTCCCATCCCGGTAAGATGGTCGAACAGGCTATTGCGTTGGGTATGGCTGGTATCGGGATTGCGGATCGCAATACGGTCGCCGGTGTGGTGCGCGCGCATATCGCTATGCGGGATGCGCTTGAAAAACTGCCTGAGAACCAGCGCGCTGCATTCCCGTTTCGCCTGATTGTCGGCGCGCGGCTCTGTTTTGTGGATGGCACGCCGGAGATCATCGCTTATCCGGCCACCCGTCATGGCTGGGGGCGGCTCACCCGGCTGCTGACCGTCGGCAACCGGCGCGCGGTGAAGGGTGATTGCCTGCTCCAGTTCAAGGACCTGCAGGAGCATTGCGATGACCTGCTGCTGATCGCGATGGCCGATGAGAGCCATGAATTTGCGCTGCGACGCCTGATGGAAAGCGTCTCGGGCCGCCTCTGGCTTGGCGTCACCATGCCGCGGGCGGGCCGCGATCATCGCGTGCTGGAGAAACGTGCCCGCTTTGCCGACAAGCTCGCTCTTCCGATGCTTGCCACCAATGATGCGCTCTATGCGACGCCGGGGCAACGACAGCTTCATGATGTGCTGACCTGTATCCGCGAAGGCGCGACCATCGCCCGTGCCGGGACATTGCTTGCCGCCAATGCCGAGCGGCATCTGAAATCGCCGGAGGAGATGGCGCGCCTGTTCCGGGATTACCCGCAGGCCATCGCTGCGACGACTGATCTGCTGTCACGCATCACTTTCACGCTGGACGATCTGCGCTACGAATATCCGCATGAACCCGTTCCGAAGGGCTGGGAACCGCAGGACTGGCTTGAGCATATTGTGATCGAAGCCGCTGAACAGCGCTATCCGGACGGTATTCCGGACAGGCTGCAAAAACTGCTTGATGAGGAGTTCGGGCTGATCCGGCGGCAGAATTACGTCTATTATTTCCTCACCGTCCACGATGTCGTGAAATTCGCCCGCGAACAGACCCCGCCGATCCTCTGTCAGGGGCGGGGGTCAGCCGCCAATTCGGCGGTTTGTTTCCTGCTCAATATTACCTCGGTCGATCCGATGAAATATGACCTGCTTTTTTCCCGCTTCGTGTCCGAGGAGCGCAAGGAGCCGCCCGATATCGATGTCGATTTCGAGCATGAGCGGCGCGAGGAGGTCATGCAGTATATCTATCGCCGCTATGGCCGGGATCGCGCCGGGATCGCGGCGACCGTGATCCACTACCGTCCAAGGAGTGCAGTGCGGGAGGTCGGCAAGGCGCTGGGGCTTTCGGAGGATGTTACCACCCGGCTCTCGAGCACGGTCTGGGGCAGCTATTCGCGCGAAATGCAGGAACAGCGGATTGCCGAAAGCGGTTTCAGTCTCGACAATCCCGAGATCGCCCGGCTCAAGGCGCTGGTCGACCAGATCATGGAATTTCCGCGCCATCTTTCCCAGCATGTCGGGGGCTATGTGCTTACCGAGGGGCGGCTCGACGAGCTGGTGCCCATCCATAACGGCGCGATGAAGGACCGGACGTTCATCGAATGGGACAAGGACGATATCGACGCGCTGGGCCTGATGAAGGTCGATATCCTTGCGCTCGGCATGCTGACCTGCATCCAGAAAAGCTTCGATCTGATGCGGCGGCACGGGTTGGGTGACTATGAGCTGGATACGATCCAGCATGAAGATGAAGCGGTCTACAAGATGCTGCAAAAGGGCGACAGCATTGGGGTTTTCCAGGTCGAAAGCCGGGCGCAGATCAACATGCTGCCGCGCCTCAAGCCTGCGGTGTTTTACGATCTCGTCATCCAGGTCGCGATTGTCCGGCCCGGGCCGATCGAGGGCGATATGGTCCACCCCTATCTGCGGCGGCGGCAGGGAATCGAGAAGGCCGTGTTTCCGTCTCCCCATGCACCCCATGATCCGGACGAGCTGAAGTTCGTGCTCGGCAAGACCATGGGGGTTCCCCTGTTTCAGGAACAGGCGATGAAGCTGGCCATCGTCGCGGCGGAATTTTCGCCCGAGGACGCCAACCGGTTGCGCCGCGCCATGGCAACCTTCCGCAATGTCGGGACCATCGACCAGTTCGAGAAGAAGATGATCGAGGGCATGGTCGCGCGCGGTTATGAACGCGACTTCGCCGAACGCTGTTTCCGGCAGATCGAGGGGTTTGGGAGCTATGGTTTCCCGGAAAGCCATGCGCTGTCCTTTGCGCGGCTGGTCTATGTGTCGAGCTGGATCAAATGCCACCATCCTGCGGTGTTCACCTGCGCCCTGCTGAACTCGCAGCCCATGGGTTTCTACGCGCCCGCCCAGCTTGTGCGCGATCTGCGCGAGCATGGCGGCGAAGTGCGCGAAGCCGATATCAATGCCAGCACATGGGATAACAGCCTTGAGTCCTCGGATGGAGGGCTCGCCATGCGTATCGGCTTTCGCCAGATCGACGGGTTCCGGGCGGAATGGGCACAGTGGCTTGAGGAAGCCCGGAGCAAAGGCGCATTCGCAACGATGGAGGATCTCGCCCGCCGCGCAAATCTTCCGCGCCGCGCGCTCCGCTTGCTTGCCGATGCCGATGCTTGCCGGTCGATCGGCAAGGATCGCCGCCAGTCTTTATGGGATGTGCGGCGCATGCCGAAGGGGGAACTGCCGCTTTTTGCCGCTGCCAGCGAGCGGGAATTGCGGGACGAGGCCGATCCCGGTCTCCCCGCCATGCCGCTCGCCGAACATGTTGTCGCCGATTACCAGACGACACGGCTCTCCCTGAAAGGCCATCCTATGGCGTTTCTGCGCCCGCTTTTCGAGAGCGAGGGGGTGTTGAACTGCGCCGCGACCAATGCTGCGAAAAACGGCAAACGGCTTCGCACGGCCGGTGTCGTCCTGATCCGCCAGCGTCCGGGCAAGGGCAATGCGATCTTCATCACGATCGAGGACGAGACCGGCATCGTTAACGCGCTGCTCTGGGCCCGGCACCTGGATCGATTGCGCCGCCCGGTCATGGCCTCCCGGCTGATGGAGATCCACGGCGAGATACAGCGCAGCGCAGAAGGCGTCGTCCATCTGATGGCGACGCATATTGTTGATCGGACAGATACGCTCGACAGCTTGTCCGAAGAACATAGTGTCGAGCCGGAACTGTCCCCGGCCGATGCGGTCAAAAATCCCAAAGTATCGCGGGTAAGAGGCCATCCCCGCAATGTCCGCATCCTGCCGAAATCGCGCGATTTTCATTAATTTGTGCAGATGCACAAAAGAATTGTCGTCCAGCTCCCTTTCTTGATCCCGATCAAAAAGAGGCTCACCATTGGCTCCTAATAGCGGGGCACGCTTTAGTAAGGGAAGGGCGCATGGAAACACTGACAATGAAGGTCGGCAGCTTGCTGCTGGTCGCATTTCTGGCATTTTTTGCCGCAGCATCGGCGGCCGATAGCGGCTTTGCCGTCCATATGTGGATCGTGGTCGCGGCGGCGCTGATCGCCGTATTCGTGATCGCGAACAGGGCGGACTATGCCGCTCTTGCACGCGGCGCTGCGCCCAAGCCCGATCAAAGTCGCTATGACGATGATCCGGTTCGCTGGGGAATCATCGCGACCGTGTTCTGGGGCATGGCTGGCTTTCTAGCCGGGCTCTATATCGCCCTGCAGCTCGCCTTTCCTGTCCTCAATCTCAATCTTGAATATACGACGTTCGGACGATTGCGCCCGCTCCATACGTCTGCCGTTATTTTCGCCTTTGGAGGCAATGCGCTGATCGCGACGAGTTTCTACATCGTCCAGCGCACGTGCCGGGCGAGGCTTGCCTTCCCTGGTCTCGCCCGCTTCGTTTTCTGGGGCTACCAGATGTTCATCGTTCTGGCGGCCACAGGCTATCTGCTCGGCATCACGCAAAGCCGCGAATATGCCGAGCCCGAATGGTATGTCGATCTGTGGCTGACCATCGTCTGGGTCGCCTATGCAGTCGTCTTCATCGGTACGATCGTGAAGCGCAAGGAGCCGCATATCTATGTGGCAAACTGGTTCTTCCTCGCTTTCATCCTGACGATCGCGATGCTCCATATCGTCAACAATCTGGCTGTTCCGGTCAGCTTTATGGGGTCGAAAAGCTATTCGGCCTTTGCCGGGGTGCAGGATGCGCTGACCCAGTGGTGGTACGGGCATAATGCGGTGGGTTTCTTCCTGACCGCCGGTTTTCTCGCCATGATGTATTATTTCGTGCCCAAGCAGGCCGAACGGCCGGTTTACAGCTATCGGCTGTCGATCATCCACTTCTGGTCGCTGATCTTCCTGTATATCTGGGCGGGGCCGCACCATCTTCACTATACCGCGCTGCCAGACTGGGCGCAGACGCTGGGCATGGTCTTCTCGATCATGCTGTGGATGCCGAGCTGGGGCGGGATGATTAACGGGCTCATGACCCTGAACGGCGCCTGGGACAAGATCCGCACCGATCCGATCATCCGCATGATGGTCATGGCGCTCGCCTTTTACGGGATGAGCACCTTCGAGGGTCCGATGATGTCTATCCGTGCGGTCAACTCGCTGTCGCACTATACCGACTGGACGATCGGCCATGTCCATTCGGGTGCGCTCGGCTGGAACGGCATGATCACCTTTGCCGCGATCTACTATCTGGTGCCGAGATTATGGGCGCGGGAACGGCTCTATTCGCTGCGCATGGTGAACTGGCATTTCTGGCTCGCGACTGTCGGGATCGTTCTCTACGCCGCTTCGATGTGGGTTGCCGGTATCATGCAGGGCCTGATGTGGCGTGAATATGGGGCGGACGGCTATCTGGTCTACGCTTTCTCGGAAGTCACCAGTGCCATGCACCCGATGTATCTGATCCGCGCTGCGGGCGGCGGGCTGTATCTCGCCGGGGCCATCATCATGACCTACAATGTCTGGCAGACGATTGCCGGGCGGAGCCGGACCGAAAAACCGATGAGCGACGCGGCCTTCGATCCTGAAAAGGACCGCCCGATCGTTACCGCACAAACCGTTCCAGCCGAATAAGGACGCGAGACATGGCATCCCGATTTTTCGATCACAAAAAGCTCGAACGCAACGTGACGCTGCTTGCTATCGGAGCGTTCATCACCGTGGCTATCGGCGGTATCGTCGAGATCGCGCCGCTCTTCTATATCGACTCGACGATTGAAGAGGTGGAAGGTGTAAGGCCCTATACGCCGCTCGAACTGGCCGGCCGGAACGTCTATATTCGTGAAGGGTGCTACACCTGCCACAGCCAGATGGTCCGTCCGTTCCGCGACGAAGTGGAGCGCTACGGCCATTATAGCCTGGCTGCGGAAAGCATGTACGATCACCCCTTCCAATGGGGGTCGAAACGCACCGGGCCGGATCTCGCCCGGGTCGGCGGTCGCTATTCCGATGAATGGCATGTCCAGCATCTCACGGACCCGCGCTCTGTGGTTCCGGAATCGATCATGCCGCCCTATGCGTTTCTCGCCACCCGCGAACTCGATTTTGAGGATATCGGCGGCGATCTTGGCGCGCTGAGGTCTGTGGGCGTTCCCTATGACGAAGCAATGATCGAAAATGCGGCGGCCGATTTCGCAGCCCAGGTCGATATCTACGGTGATGCGAGCGGGCTGCGTGAACGTTATGGCGATGTCCAGATCCGCGACTTCGACGGCAATCCGGCGGAACTGACCGAGATGGATGCGCTGATCGCCTATCTTCAGATGCTCGGTACGCTGGTCGATTTCGAGGCGGCGGCAGCGCAGGAGGAAGCGCGATGAGCTATGAAGCTTTCCGCCATTTTGCAGACAGTTGGGGGCTACTCTTCATGGTCGTTGTCTGGGTGTCTTTCGCCCTTTGGGTGTTCCGCCCCGGCGCCAAGCAGCATCACGAAGATGCCGCGAACATGATTTTCGACGAGAGTGAGAAAGATGGCTGAAAAACGCGTCGACGAACCCACCGGCACCGACTTTGTCGGCCATGAATGGGATGGCATTGAAGAGCTGGATACACCGCTGCCGCGCTGGTGGCTGATCATATTCTATGCCTGCATCATCTGGGCGGCGGCCTATACGGTCGCCTATCCTGCCTGGCCGCTGATCAACAGCGCCACGCAGGGCGTACTTGGCTATTCGAGCAGGGCTGAACTGGCGGAAGACATGGCCGCTGTGGAGGCTGAGCGCGCGCCGCTGCGAGAAGCCATCGCCAATATCGCCATCGAGGACCTGCCTGCCGATGAGCAGCTTATGCAAACCGCTGTGCAGGGCGGCCGCTCTGCCTTTGTCGTCCATTGCGTCCAGTGTCATGGCTCGGGGGCGGCGGGCAGCGCCGGTTATCCCAACCTCAATGATGATGACTGGCTGTGGGGCGGAGACATCGCGGCAATCGAATATACGCTTGCCCATGGCATCCGTAATCCCGATCACGATGAAACCCGGGTTTCGCAGATGCCGGCTTTCGGTGCCGACGGCATATTGAACAGTCGCCAGATCGCCGATGTCGTCTCCCATGTCCGGACATTGAACGGAGCGGAAGAGGCGAGCGCCGCATCGGCCCGGGGCGCTGAACTCTACACGGCCAATTGCGCAGTCTGTCATGGTGAAAATGGCGGCGGAGACCGCACCCAGGGCGCGCCCAATCTGCGCGACACCATCTGGCTCTATGGCGGAGATCGCGCCGCGATCACCGATACCGTGACGAACAGCCGTTTCGGTGTGATGCCGCGCTGGGGCCATCGGCTCGATCCGGTGACCATCCGGATGCTTGCGGCCTATGTCTGGTCGCTCGGTGGCGGTGAAGCACCGCCTGTCGCGGTTGAAAACGAAGTCGCTGCCGAGGCACCGAGTGATGAACCTGGCTGATTCCGTCACGCCGGAAGGCCCGCCCAAGCAGGACCTTTATGAGAAGCGCAAGGGTGTCTACCCCAAGGCGGTAAACGGCAACTTCCGGCGCCTGAAATGGGCGATCATGATCGTGACGCTCGGCATCTACTATGTCACGCCGTGGATCCGATGGGATCGCGGCCCTTATGCGCCCGATCAGGCCGTTCTCGTCGATCTCGCCGGGCGGCGCTTCTACATGTTCGGCATCGAGATATGGCCGCACGAATTCTATTATGTCGCGGGCCTGTTAATCATGGCCGGTATCGGGCTGTTTCTCGTCACGTCTTCGGTGGGCCGCGCCTGGTGCGGCTATGCTTGCCCGCAAACCGTGTGGACCGACCTGTTCCAGCATGTGGAGCGCTGGGTCGATGGTGACCGCAATGCGCAGATCCGGCTCGCAAAATCGCCATGGACGCCGAAAAAGGCTGCCAAGCGGGGCATGAAATGGACGATCTGGCTGCTGATTGCGGTGGCCACGGGCGGCGCGTGGATATTCTACTTTGCCGACGCCCCAACATTGTTCGTATCCCTGTTCACCGGGGAAGCGCCATTTGTCGCCTATGGGACCATCGGCGTGCTGACCTTCACCACCTTTGCGCTGGGTGGTTTCATGCGCGAACAGGTGTGCATCTATATGTGCCCATGGCCGCGCATCCAGACGGCGATGATGGACGAAAAATCGCTGACCGTTACCTATAAGGAATGGCGGGGCGAACCGCGCAGCCATGGCGTGAAACGCGCACAGGAAAATCCCGGTGCGTTCGGGGACTGTATCGATTGCAACCAGTGCGTCGCCGTCTGCCCGACGGGCATCGATATTCGTGAAGGGCCGCAGATAGGCTGCATCACCTGCGCGCTCTGCATCGATGCTTGCGACAAGGTTATGGACCAGATCGACCGGCCACGCGGCCTGATCGACTATGCGACGCTTGAAAGCAGCGAGCTGGAGGCCAGTGGGGCCGCCGTTCCTTCGCTCAAGCGCACCATATTCCGGCCGCGCACGCTTATCTATTTTGCACTCTGGTCAGGAATCGGTCTGGCGATGCTGTTTGCGGTGGGAACGCGCGATCGGCTGACGATCAATGCCATCCAGGACCGCAACCCTACCTATGTCCAGCTAACCGGCGGCCAGGTTCGCAACAGCTTCGACATCAAGATCCGCAATATGGAAAACCGGCCGCGCACGATGACGCTGGAGATGCAGGGGCTGGAAGGCGGGGTCATGTGGGCCGGGTCCGGCAGCCGCGAACAGGCGCTGCGTGCGTTTGAAATCACTGTACCTGCCGATCAGCTGCTCAACACACGGGTGTTCGTTGCCGCGCCCTATGAGGGCGAAGCACGTGAGGATTTCGCGTTCATCGTCACCGCGCCGGGCAGTGAGGAAGATGAAGTCGCCATCGAATCCGCCCGATTTTCCCGTCCCGGAGCCGAAGAATGAGCCGGCGGTTCAACGGCTGGCACATGACCGCGATCCTGGTCGGGTTTTTCGGCGTCGTGGTTGCGGTCAATATGGTCATGGCGACTTTTGCGACGCGGAGCTTCGGCGGAACGGTTGTCGACAACAGCTATGTCGCGAGCCAGAATTTCAATGCCTGGCTGGAAGCTGCGCGGGAGCAGGACGACCTGCAATGGACCGAGGCGGTCGAGCGGGCGGGGGACCGGGTTGCGGTAACCGTCGATACGCCGCAAGGCCCGCTCACCGGAGCCGAGATCACGGGCATTGCCTCCCATCCCGTCGGCCGCGCCGATGAAGTATTGCTCAGCTTTGCAGCAACCGAAGGCGGCGGGTACCGGAGCAACGAAAGCCTTGATCCCGGTCGGTGGATCGTGCGGATTGAGATCGTCCGGGATGAAGAGCGCAAGCGGGTGCTGGTCGATATCCGATGAACGCGCCGCATCTCGCCAGGGATCAGGTTCCCGCCGAGGAAAGCCGTTTTGCGGTGCCGGGGATGCATTGTGCGGGCTGCATTTCGAAAATCGAGCATGGCCTTGCCTCGCATGCCGGCGTTCACGCCGCGCGGGTGAATCTGACCAGCAAGCAGGTGTCGATTGCGCATGACAAGGCGCTGTCCGATCACGATCTGGCCGAGATTATCCGCGGCCTTGGTTTCGAAACGTCCCTGATAGCCGAAGACCGGGGTGACCATGATGCCGCCGCCGCCGGGCGCGAGCTGCTGCGCTGCCTTGCCGTAGCGGGATTTGCCGCGATGAACGTGATGCTGCTTTCCGTCAGCATATGGTCGGGCGCCGATGGCGCTACGCGCACTCTGTTCCACTGGATTTCGGCGCTGATCGCCTTGCCTGCAATCGCTTATGCGGGCCGCCCTTTCTTCCGCTCCGCATGGCAGGCGCTCAGCCACGGCCGGACCAATATGGACGTGCCGATCGCAATTGGCGTGACGATCACAGCCGCGATCAGCCTGTACGAGACAATTGTCGGCGGCGCGCATGCCTATTTCGAGAGCGCGCTGATGCTGCTCTTCTTCCTGCTTGCCGGGCGAGCTCTCGATGCCATGATGCGCCGCAGGGTCGGTGACGGGGTAGCTGCGCTGGCCCGGCAATCGGCGCCCGGAGCCCTGGTGATTGAAAGCGACGGGAGCAGCGCGTGGCGCAAGGCCTCGGAACTGCGGCGCGGCATGATCATGCAACTGGCGGCTGGCGAACGACTGGCAGCGGATGGCGTGGTTTTGGAAGGCTCAAGCGCGATCGATGCATCGCTGCTCACCGGTGAAAGCGCACCGCAATCGGTTGGACCGGGCGGCCAGGTTTTTGCCGGCACGCTCAACGTCGCTGCGCCGATTACGGTCGAGGTGACGGCGGCTGCCGACGAGACGGCACTCGCCGATATCGGACGACTGATGGCGACGGCGGGGCAGGGCAAGTCCCGCTATGTGCGGATCGCCGATCGCGGCGCTCGTCTTTATGCGCCGGTCGTCCATATGCTCGCACTGCTGACCTTTGCTGGCTGGATGCTGGCCGGGGCCGACTGGCATCAGGCGCTGTTGATCGGTGTGGCCGTGCTCATCATCACCTGTCCCTGCGCGCTTGGGCTCGCCGTCCCGGTGGCGCACGTCGTCGCGACGGGGTCGCTGATGAAACGCGGCATCCTCGTCAAACATGAATCGGCGATCGAACGGCTGGCCGAAGCCGATCGCGTGGTTTTCGACAAGACCGGCACGCTGACGCTCGATCGGCTGGTGGCCGAGAATCTCGACGAGCTGACAGCCGATCAGAAGGCTATCGCGCTCGCTCTTTCCCGCACCACGCGGCACCCGCTGGCAACGGCCATTCGCGAGGCGCTGGAATCCGAAGATGTCCGGGCTGTTGCGCTTACCGACCGGGTGGAACTGCCGGGAACGGGCGTGACCGGTCTTTACGGGGAGACGCGCGTAGCGCTCCAGGCGCCCGAAGAGGCGCAATCGACACCGTCCGTTGCGCTGATCATCGACGGGGATACTGCCGCCATCATCCGCTTTCGCGATACGCTTCGGCCCGATGCCGAAGAGGCTGTCGCCGATATCGCGGCCCTTGGCCTGCCCGGTTCGATCCTTTCGGGAGACAAGAGCAGTGCAATCCGGCCCGTTGCCTGCGCCCTGCATCTGACCGCCCAGTCGAACGCGCGTCCGGATGACAAATGCGAAGCGCTGGAGCGGCTGCGCCGGCAGGGGCATCATGTCCTGATGGTGGGTGACGGGCTCAATGACGGGCCGGCCTTGGCTGCCGCGCATGTTTCCATTGCGCCGGGATCGGCAAGCGATGTCGGGCAGAATGCCGCTGACCTTGTTTTTCTTGGGGACAGCCTTGCCCCGATCCCGTTCGCGATCCGTGCTGCACGAAGGACCATGGCTATCGTTCGCCAGAATTTCGGTCTGGCGCTGATTTACAATGCCGTGGCCGTGCCGCTCGCAATTGCCGGTTTCGTGACGCCGCTGGTCGCGGCTGTCGCCATGTCCCTCTCGTCGCTGATCGTGATCGCCAATTCGCTCCGGTTGCGGGCTGTGCGATGAGCGGGCTTGCGATACTCATTCCGGTTGCGATTTTCCTGGGCCTTGCCGGTCTTGCCGCTTTCTTCTGGGCATTGTCGGACAATCAGTTCGATGACCCGGATGGTGCCGCCGCCCGAATTCTCGATGATGACGAGGAAGGGCCGGAAGAGGGATGAGGATTGTCGAAAAGCTTGTTGTGGCGGGGGCCTTGCTTGGACTGGCCACAAGTGGGTTTGCCAGTCCGCCGCGTCAGGCGAACATGCTCTGGGCTGAAGTTTGCGGTCGTCCGGACATGCGTGTCGCAATCTCGTTAGGAGGCGATCCGCAGGAACGGGAACGCGATTGTGCCGGGGCCTGCCATGCTGCCCTGTGCCGCAAGACGGTCGACAGCTTGCGCAAGGGCGATATGCGCGGCGCCGTCGTCTGATGCGGCTGTGGATGAAAAAAAGCTGACCTTGTCACTTTCTTCCGCTAACGCGGGCCGATGTCCAGCTGTGATACCTGTCTCGTCCGCAATCAGGCGATCTGTTCGGTGCTTGAAACCGATGCGCTTGAAGATCTGAACCGGATCGGCCGTCGCAAGAATGTGCGCCGGGGCGAAACCGTGATCTGGGAAGGCGATGACGCCCCGATCGTTGCCAATGTGATAGACGGCATGCTGAAACTCACAACAGCGACCGGCGACGGACGCGAAATGATCGTCGGCATTACCTATCCGTCCGATTTTATTGGCCGCCCGTTCGGGGCGAGCAGCACCAATTCGGTGACCGCGCTGACGGATGCGGAACTCTGCGTCTTTACGCGGTCAAGCTTTGACGGTTTCGCCAAACAGCATCCCGGGCTGGAGCATGAATTGCTCGAACGGACGTTGGGCGAACTGGATCGCGCCCGGGACTGGATGCTCCTCCTCGGCCGTAAAAGTGCGGCGGAGCGCGTGGCGTCCTTCCTCATCGAAATGTCGAAGCGTCTCGGTGGGCGTGCATGCGAAGGGCCGGTTGGCCCGGCAGACCGGTTCGAACTGCCGCTGTCGCGACAGCAAACCGCCGACATATTGGGACTCACCATCGAAACGGTGAGCCGTCAGCTCAGCCGGTTGCGGGATGCGGGCATGATTCTGACGCCCGACCGGCGAACCATCGAAATCATCGACCGGGCCGGGCTCGAACATGAGTCCGAGCGCGGCTGAACAAATGGGCAGGCCGCAGAGGGCGGCGACCTGCCCATTGGGGATGCGTTTTCCGTTAGAGCCGGAAACCGATCCCAATTCCGACAACAAAGGGATCAAGGTCGATATCGACCTGCTGGGTCCCGATTGCGCCGTTGCGCAGCGTCGCCGTCGTATCGATGTCGATATATTTGACGTCGAAATTGAGGAAGACATTCTCGTTGAGATCGATGTCGACACCCGCCTGTAGCGCCCAGCCCCAGCTGTCGCTCAACGAGACCGATGTTGGCCCGATGGCATTTTCAAGTGCGCTCGTCGTGTCTTCGGAATAGAAAACGGTATAGTTGACGCCCGCCCCGATATAGGGCCGCACCGATGCTTCCGGCGCGAAATGATATTGGGCTGTCAGGGTCGGGGGCAGCACCCATGTCGACCCAAGCTGGCCGATGCCGCCGGTTGCGCCTGATGTTCCGCCAAAATCATGCTGCGTCGTCGCGGCGATCAGCTCAAAGCCGATATTGTTTGTCGCCATATAGGTGATGTCGACTTCCGGCGCGAAACTGTCGGTAACGTCGACTTCTTCGCCCGGAAAGGTCGGGAGGATGGACCCGGAGTCTTCGTTGGGAGACACCACAACCGCCCGGACCCGCACAAACACATCGCCAGCCTCGGCAAGGGCGGGAGCCGGAACGGCTGCTATCGCCAGCAGGGGCAGGAGGGAAAACGCACGCATGATCATACCTTTCAGTTCGCTTTAGATGATCATGGTATTGGGGGATGCGCAGCCTTCGCACTTTGATATCTGTCATCCGATTCTTTGATCATGGTCAAGGAGTAGCAGCCCGCCATCTGGTTTTTGACGAGGCATGTGGCCCTATATCCCCGAACTGCTGGATCGACCGGTTCCACGCTATACGAGCTATCCGACGGCTGCGGAATTCGGCCCGGTCGATACCGGATTTCACGAGGCGGGGTTTGACGATCTGGCTCCGGGAGCGGCCATCTCGCTCTACGCCCATATCCCCTTTTGCGAGAAAATCTGCTGGTATTGCGGATGCAATACGGGCGCGGCGAACCGCGCCGATCGGCTGGCGGCCTATATCGACGCGCTGCATATGGAGATCGAGACGGTAGCTGCACGGCTGGGAAACCAACGGCCCGTCACCCAACTGGCCTTTGGCGGTGGCAGCCCCAATGCGATCGATCCGGTCGATTTCGTCAGATTGCTCGATCATATCCTGATCGCCTTTGACGCGTTCGATGCGCGCCTGTCCATCGAGCTCGATCCGCGCAGCCTGACCACCGAATGGACGGCATTGCTTGGCCGGGCAGGGGTTAGCCATGCCAGCCTGGGCGTGCAGACATTCGATGCCGAACTGCAGGCGAGAATTGGGCGAATACAGCCGGCGGAGAGCATAGAGCGGGCGGTGAACGGGCTGCGCGACAATGGTGTCGGATCGCTCAATTTCGATCTGATGTACGGATTGCCGGGCCAGACCAGTGGGAAGCTGGCTGCAACGCTCGAACAGGCTGTAGCCATGAAACCGGACCGGATAGCCTTGTTCGGTTACGCCCACCTGCCGGCCAGCATACCGCGTCAGCGACAGATCGATGCAAGCGACATGCCCGATGGGCGGTCCCGGTTCGAGATGGCGGGTCTCGGATTTTCGATGTTGACGGCGGCTGGTTACAAACCGGTCGGCTTCGATCATTTCGCGCTTGCGGACGATCCGTTGACGCTGGCCTGCGAAGCCGGGACTATGCGCCGGAATTTCCAGGGGTTTACTGATGACAGCAGCGAAGCCCTTATTGGCCTCGGAGCCAGCTCGATCAGCAGCTTTCCGGATCGCCTCGTCCAGAACCAGAAGAATAGCGGGCGGTATCGTGTGCTGGCCAGCGCGAACAGTCTGGCATCCGAACGCGGTATCATCCGCAGCGCTGCTGATCGCAGGCGCGGGTCGGTGATCGAAAAGCTGTTATGTACGGGCAGGGCCGATATCAGCACGGTGGATGTCTCGATTGCCACGCATATGTTGCTCGACCGCTTCTGCAAACTCGGACTGATCGAGCAGAATGGTGAGCTTATCGTGATAACAGCGGATGGCAGACCTTATAGCCGTACCATTGCGAGCCTTTTCGACAGCTATCTTTATGCGAAGGAAGAGCGGTTCAGCCAGGCTGTCTGATCCCGGGCGCGGTCCGGCGAGATCGCGGGGATAAATTATGGAGGGTGGACGCGGATAAGCGGATGAATATGCCCGATAGCGGACTAGTCTGGATTGCGCTCGGCAAAGGCCGGGTCACGAAACCGGATGATATGGTCTGCATGCCGAAGTTCGGGCAGCCGCGTGAAACGACCGATGAACTGCTCGCAGCCCGCACTCAATCGAAACGTAAATATGGTCCCGTCATCAAGATGAAACTTTGCTTCGCAGCGCTGAGCGACCGCCTTGTGCATGCCAGAGTCAAGATTTCGATTCATTGCCCTGACATGGACGCCAGAACTTAAGAAATTATGGATGGACCTTTTCTCGTCAATGTTCGTTAACCATCTGAAGTCGGGGAAACTAATATTGTCTTGCAACGAGACGGTGGGAAAAAACTCCGAATATAATTTGCCCGGTGAAACCAAATATGTTTAGATTCCATATACCTTGTTCGGAGATTGTTTAGTGGACCAGAGCAGGATCGGATCGACGGACAGTCACACGCTCTCCGAGGAGATAGCGGATGCATTGGTCGATGAAGCCGAACTTCTGCGACTGGCGAACCAGGAGCCGTCGCCGCTCTTCGATCTCGGACAACTTGACGTAAGCTGGGATGCCGAGCGCAAGGCACTGTGGACCTATATGACGCCGACCGGTCGGCCGAGTTTCAATCTGCCGATGCTCGGGGATTTCGATGTCTGGCAGAACGAGATTGAACGCCTTTACGGCGAGGGCGGCGAAGAGTTGCGCTATCTCATTCTCGGATCACGCTTCCCCAAAGTTTGGAATTTTGGCGGAGATCTGGGGCTTTTCTCAAAATATATCCGCAATCGGGATCGCCAGGCCCTGATCGATTATGGCCGGGCCTGTAACAATATTCTCTATCGGAACATGAAAAGTCTTGATCTGCCGATCGTAACCATCGGTCTGGTTCAGGGGCAGGCGCTGGGCGGCGGCTTTGAAGCGCTGATGTCGTTCAACGTCATCATCGCGGAACGCAGCGCGAAGTTCGGTCTGCCCGAGATGGCTTTCGGATTGTTTCCCGGCATGGGCGCGCATGCCCTGCTGGCGCGCCGGCTGGGGTTCGCAAAGGCGGAAACCATGATCCTCAGCGGTAAAACCTATACCGCCGAAGAAATGCAGGATTTGGGGCTTGTTCACTATCTCGTCGAAGATGGCGAAGGCGAACAGGCGGTGATTGATTATATCGGCCACAATAGCAGGCGGCATGCCGGCAACAGGGCCGTCTACAAGGCCAGCCGTGAAGTCTGGCCGGTATCGCTCAAAGAGCTCAACACCATTGTCGAAATCTGGGCGGATACCGCGCTCAAGCTCAAAGAGAGCGATTTGCGGCTGATGGAAAGACTGGTCCGCGCGCAGACCAAATTATCGGCAAAAATCAGCGCTGGTTGACGATTTTCAGCTGGCCGTCGTCAGGCAATTCTTCAAGCGCGAGCCGCTCGGCCGCCTGCGTGGCAGTCATCGGCCTGGCATAGTAAAAACCCTGAACCCGGCTGCAGCCCGCTTCGCGGACTCGCGCCAGCTGTTCTTCGGTTTCGACGCCTTCGGCCACGGTTGCAACATCGAGTGACTTGGCCAACTGCACGACGGCGCCGATAATCTTCTGGTCGGTCGGGCTGTTGCCGATATTGCGGATGAACGACTTGTCGATCTTGATCGTGTCGAATTCCCAGCTGCGCAGATAGGTGAGCGAGGAAAAGCCCGTGCCGAAATCATCGAGGCAGAGGCGCAGGCCCATTTTCTGCAACTGACGCAGCAGGGAGTTGGTGTGCGGATTTTTGTCGAGCAGCACCGATTCCGTAATTTCAAGCTCGAGCCGGCGCGCAACCATGCCGGTATTGACCAGGGTTTCGATGATCGTGACCGGCAGGTTGTTCTGCTTGAGCAGCGCCGGCGAAATATTGACCGAGATATTTACGTCCTCCGGCCATTCGGCAGCCGCTTCGCAGGCCTTGCGCAGCACCCATTCAGTGATGTCGCCAATCAGGCCAGCGCTTTCCGCTACCGGAATGAATACGGCAGGGCTGACATCGCCAAGTTCGGGATGTTTCCACCGCAGCAGCGCTTCGCAGCTTTTCGTCCTGCCCGTCGCAAGGTCGATGATCGGCTGGAAGAGCACGGTGAATTCGTCATTCATCAACGCATCGGTCAAACCGGATTCGATCTGGCGAAGCATCAGGAAATCTTCATGCATGAACGGTTCGAATATGCGGACACGCTTACCGCCCTCATTCTTGGCATGGTAAAGCGCGATATCGGCGTTTTTCAGCATGATTTCGCTTTGCCGCCCATGTTCGGGCGCAACGGCGACACCGAGAGATGCCGCGACTTCGACGGTATTCTCGTTGATGCTGACCGGTTGTGAGACGGATTCGAGGATTTCGGCTCCGAGCAGGTCTGCCTCTTCCGAGCTGTTAACGAGGGCCATGATTACAAATTCATCCCCGCCGAACCGCGCCAGCCATCCGCGACTGCCCAACACGGCTTTCACGCGCTGCGCGGTAACGATCAGAACCTTGTCGCCGGCGAGATGGCCGAGCGTATCGTTGATCGTCTTGAAATGATCGAGGTCCATCCAGATCACAGCCAGTTTTTCGGATGTGTCCGGATCGATCGTATCGAGCAGTTCGCCGAGCCGCATCTGCATCGCAAGGCGATTGTCGAGGCCGGTCAGCATGTCGCTACGCGCCATTTTCTCAAACCGCGCGGCGACTTCACTCTTTTCCTGTTTGCCGGACAAGGCCGTGTAAACGACCTCATAGGTCTGCAAGGTGATGTCGAATACGCCCCAAGCGAAGATGATGATGATGACGCCGAGGATCCAGTAGATCGGGTCGTCTGTCAGCCAGAGGCCGATCGCCATCGGCAAAACCGCAAGGGCGACCTGGCCCAGCGCGATGACGGGACGGCCTGCATTGCGCGGCGCGACGCCGGCGGCATAGCCGGTTGTCATCGTCACCGCGAGCAGCTGCAGGGTCGCATTGACCGACTGGGTGAGCACAAGAAAAGTCTGTATGCCCAGCAGCGATGCATAGAGCCAGGCACCGATCTCGTAGAGGCGCTCCCAATGGATGCGCTGCGTTTCCATCTCTCCGGCACCGATCCGCTTATAGATGAACGCGCTGGCGATGCGCAGCAGGCCGACTATGTGGATCGTGATCGAGCAGATGATCAGCGCCAAGTTGCCGGTCATATAAGCGATGGTCGCGGCGACCGTGCTACCGGCGATCGCGCCCACGATGAGCGAAGTCGGCGATGTATAGAGGGTGCGAACAAGGGCTCCGCGAACCTGTCGCGCCAGCGAGCTTTCAGAAGCCGCTAAATGCCGTAATTTATTGCCGACAGTCGGCATCTAATTCTCCCATGCCCCATCGTGATAGAGGCATATGGTTAAGGATATGTGGGTGTTTTGGCCTAAATTCAGAACTTTTCCGGCGCGGTACGGGCGGAATTCCTTCCGTCCCGGACTAGCCGACAAGCCGGTGTTCCCATTTGCTGCCGACGATTTCTCTCGTCCGTTCGACCGGCATGGGCCGTCCGAACAGATATCCCTGGATCTGGTCACATCCGAGATCGCGCATCCGATTGAAATCTTCCGCTGTTTCAACGCCTTCGGCGGTGATCGTCAAACGAAAACTGTTGGCCAGCATCACAATCGCCTTGATGATTGAAACCGTTTCTTCCTGCGTTGCAGCATTGCGAACGAAGCTGCCATCGATCTTCAGTTTGTGAAAAACAGCTTTGTTCAAATAGCCAAGTGACGAATAACCGGTTCCGAAGTCGTCAAGCGCGATGCCGACGCCCAGTCCTCGCAGTCGTTTCAATACGTCTACGGCATTGCCAGCACCGCTCATAAAGACGGATTCCGTAACTTCGAGCTCAAGCCGGTTCGCCGACATGCGGGCCTTTTGAAGCGCGTCTGACACGGTATTCGGTAGTGCGGGAACGACAAGCTGGACCGGAGAAACGTTTACAGCAATGGTGATGTCGTCGGGCCAGGTGGCGGCATCCGAGCATGCCTGGCGCAATACCCATGCGCCCAATTGCTCGACGAGACCGCTTTCTTCGGCGATGGGGATGAACACAGCCGGAGATATCGGCCCGCGCGTTGGATGGTTCCAGCGCAGCAGCGCCTCAAACCCCGTCACGCGCTGCGTGGATGCAGACACCAAGGGCTGATAAAGAAGGTGGAACTGTTCGGTACCGATTGCCTGACGCATATCATGTTCAAGCCGAACGCGTTCTTCAGCTTCGACCTGCATCTGCGGGTCGAAATTGCAGAATGTGGCGCGGCCCAGCGATTTCGCATGATAGAGAGCGAGATCTGCCTTGCGCACCAGATCGTCGACCGTGTCGCCATCGATCGGGCCATAAGCGCAGCCGATGCTCAGGCCGATCCTGATCTGGACATTGTCGATCATATAGGGATCGCTGACCGCTGCGATCAGCTTCTCGGCGAGCGCTTCCACACCGACCCGGCTTTGGGCATCGTTGACAACGACGGCAAATTCGTCGCCGCCGATCCGCCCGACAGTTCCGCGGGTCCCGACGATCCCGCTCAGGCGCCGGGCTACGGTTTTGAGGACTGCGTCGCCTTTGGGATGTCCGAACGTGTCATTGACGGGCTTGAAGCCATCAAGATCAAGAAACATGACCGCGCACGAAACATTATTGTCAGTGGCATCACTGAGTGCGGTGTCCAGCAGGGTCCTGACCCGCGAACGGTTCGGCAGGCCCGTCAACACATCGAGATTGGCCAGATGCTGGAGTTTGGCATTCGAGCTTTTGGAGTCTGTTATATCGAGGCCGACGCCGCGATAGCCCTGAAAATCCCCATTCTCGTCGATTATGGGACTGCCGGACAGGGTGACCCACCGATGGGCTTTACCGGTGCCGAACTCAAGCTCGATCTTGTCGAACCGTTCCTTCTTCGCGAGAATTTCAGGGACACCGGTCTGGTCTCCCAGTGCCGTCGAAAGCGACGTTCCGAGCAGCTGGTAGGTGGCGGCGCCAACCAACTCGCCCATGCGAGGCGATACATATGTCAGGCAGAACTGGCTATCGACCTGCCACAACCAGCCGGCCCCGCGATCCTCATATTCCTGCAGAAGATATCTGATATCCGCGCGCTTTGCAGCAAGGACGCCAGCACGATCGATCTGCCCCTGCCAGGAACGGGCCAGCAGGAGAAAACCGACCAATGCAGCGCCTGAAAAAGAGGTAAGAATGGCGATGCCCGGAAACGACGTGGCTCCGACGCCATAATAGGCTGCGAAGGCCAGTCCGAGGCCGAGTATGGATATCCAGAGCGTGATGGCCGCCGGGATCACCGCCACGGAAATGCCGCTCACCATCATCATAGCGACGAGACCGCCAGTAAAAGTATAGTTTATCGGTGCGCCGGATAATGCCGCATATACAGGCATAGAAATCCAGATCGCTGCGCGAATTGCGCCGTCGAGCACTGCAACTCTGATCTTCATTACCGGTTGTTGATCTCGCCGGCGAACGAGCGTCGTCCGATTCAGCCACCGAGCGGAAAGATAAGTTGCGGCAATAATCAGGCCAAGCCAACCGAGCAACCCCAGAAGCGGGAGATTTTTGTATTCAAGAAGGGCAAAAACGACTGCACAGATAGCCTGGGTAGCGCCCGCATAGAGTGTGAAACGGGACAGGATATTAAGCTGGGCGTTGCGCACTTCGCCGGCAGGGGCGTGGCGCTCTTCGATCCTGTGCGCAGGGCCACGAGCGTCGGCACCGCGCCGCATCGGCACTCCATGCTCCCGCTGGTTATCTTTTGCTGCCATTTTGTCCCGGCCCGATATAATTGGACCTCCTAATAGGCATGAAGACTTTGATGCTTGGTTAAGATGCGGTTGGGAATAAATATACCGAGTTTCCTGCCAGTCCCGGTTCGCAAGCCGCTGACAAAGGTCATTCGGTTGAAAATTTTGCGAAAGTCGCCAAATTCACATAGAGCACAGCCAATCACAATTCAGGGGTCGCCTCCGGTTTGCCCCTAGCGTTTTTAGGAGAGCATCGATGCGCAAAACCCTATTTCTCGCCGTCAGCGGCCTTGCCCTGACGACAGCAATCACGCCTTTTGGACAGGATGCCGCCATGGCCAATCATCACGCCGAAACTGCCGAAGCCCCGGCTGCCGACAACCCGCTGCTGGCGGACTGGACGGGACCGTTTGAAGGCGTGCCCCCTTGGGACGAGATGCGTCCCGAACATTTTTCGGGCGCTTTCGAGGTGGCAATGGCAGAAATGCGAGCCGAAGTGCAGGCGATCATCGACAATCCCGAAGCACCGAACTTCGAAAACACCAATCAGGCGATGGAACTGATCGGCGACCGGATGAGCAATGTGCAGTCGATGTTCGGGGTTGCGGTCAGCAATGTCAGCAATGACGAGTATCGGGCCGTGCAGGGCGAATGGTCGCCGCGGCTCGCATCCTTCTATCAGGAGCTTTATCTGCAGCCCGAACTGATCGCGCGCTATGCGGCCGTCTATGAAGGCCGCGAAGATGCTGACCTGACCCCGGAACAGTTGCGTCTCGTGGAGCGGGATTACGAGCAGCTGCTACGTCAGGGCGCGTTGCTCGAAGGCGCAGACCGCGAACGCCTTGCCGGCATCACGACAGAACTGGCCGGGCTCTTCAGCGAATTCAGCAACCGGGTGCTGGCGGACGAGGAAACCTTTATCGTCCTCGACAGTGAAGATGATCTGGCCGGGCTCCCGGACAGCTTTGTGAGCTCCATTCGGAGTGCAGCCGAGGAACGGGGAGTGGAAGGCTGGGCGCTCGTGAACACGCGCTCTGTCATGCAGCCCTTCCTGCAGAATTCGACACGCCGTGATCTGCGCGAGCAGGTGTATAACGCGTATATCAATCGCGGCGACAACGGCGACGATAATGATACGAACGAAATCATCGCCCAGATCCTTGCCTTGCGCGCTGAACGTGCGGCGTTGCTCGGTTTTGAAACCCATGCCCATTGGCGGATGGCCGATACAATGGCTGGGACGCCGGAAAATGCGACGGACCTGATGATGCGGGTTTGGCCTGCAGCAGTGGCCCGCGTTCATGAGGAAGTCGCCGATATGCAGGCGATTGCCGATGAAGAAGGGGCTGGGATCACGATCCAGCCATGGGATTACCGCTTCTATGCGGAAAAAGTCCGTCAGGCTCGGTACAGCATCGATGAGGCTGAAATCCGGCCTTATTTCCAGCTCGAAAACATGGTTCAGGCGATGTTCTACGCCGCTGGCCGTCTCTATGACCTGGAATTCACGGAGAATACGGGCGACGTTCCGGTCTTCCAGGAAGACGTGCGCACCTTTGCCGTCACGGATGGCCGCGATGGCTCCAATGTCGGGCTTTTCTATCTCGACACCTATGCGCGGACCGGGAAACGTTCCGGCGCATGGATGACGACCTATCGCAGCCAGCAGACGCTTGGCGGTGAGCGCAATGTTCTGGCTTCGAACAACAATAATTTCACCGAGCCGCCGGCTGGCGAACCTGCCCTGATCAGCCTTGATGACGCCCGGACGCTGTTCCACGAATTCGGCCATGGCATCCATTATCTGTTGCAGGACGTCTATTATCCGGGTCTGTCCGGAACGCCGCGCGACTTTGTGGAGTATCCGAGCCAGGTGAACGAGAACTGGGTGCTGACACCTGAAATCCTCAATCGCTTCGCCCGTCATGTGGAAACTGATGAGCCGATGCCGCAGTCACTGGTCGACCGGATCCAGGCGAGCGATACTTTCAATCAGGGCTTCTCCACGGTGGAATATCTGTCGTCGGCGATTGTCGACATGATGATGCACAACCGTACCGAGCCGGTCACCGATGTCGACGCATTCGAGCGGGAAACGCTCGCTGCGATCAATATGCCCGACGAGATCGTGATGCGGCACCGCCTGCCACAGTTCAATCACCTCTTCTCGTCGGACGCCTATTCGGCTGGCTATTACAGCTATCTCTGGTCCGAAACGATGGATGCCGACACCTGGGAAGC
This sequence comes from uncultured Parasphingopyxis sp., assembly GCA_947259005.1. GTDB lineage: Bacteria > Pseudomonadota > Alphaproteobacteria > Sphingomonadales > Sphingomonadaceae > Parasphingopyxis. Next base: position 33,920 of record CAMYKP010000001.1, read on the forward strand.
ATTCGTCGAGAGCGGCGATGTCTGGAACCGCGAGATTGCGGACCGCTTCCGTGCGACCCTGCTGTCTACCGGCAACGAAACCGACCGGGCCGAGGCCTATCGCCAGTTCCGCGGCCGCGATCCGGACGTCAATGCACTGCTCAGGAAGCGCGGATTTCCCGTTCCCGAAGCGGATACAGCCACCACGGACGACTAGGGTCGGCCTATGACCATCGCAGCCGTTCGTACGCCCGAGGATCGTTTCGAAGACATTCCCGACTTCGATTATCCCGTCCATTATGCGGAGGATCTTCCGGGCTATGAAGGGTTGCGGGCGGCATGGATGGATACGGGGCCGGAGGATGCGGACCGCGTGTTCCTCTGCCTGCACGGCGAGCCGAGCTGGAGCTTTCTCTATCGCAAGATGATCCCGGTGTTCCTCGAAAGCGGAGCCCGGGTCATCGCGCCGGATTTCTTCGGGTTCGGGCGGTCGGACAAGCCGACAGAGGCCGAGACATACAGTTTCGATTTCCACCGCGATCATATTCTGGCGCTTGTCGATCGGCTCGACCTCAAAAATATCACATTGGTGGTCCAGGATTGGGGCGGGCTGATCGGGCTTACCCTGCCTGTCGACGACCGGTTTCGCGCCCGTTTTTCCCGGCTGATCGTCATGAATACCGGGCTGGGCGTCGGAAAACCGCCGGGCGAGGGCTTCATGGCATGGAAAAACTATGCCGCTTCGACGCCTGACCTGCCGATTGCGGAGCTGATCGCGCGGGGCACACCGCATCTGACCGATGCCGAAAAAGCGGCTTATGACGCGCCGTTTCCATCATCCGAATTCAAGATGGGCGCACGCCGTTTCCCCGAGCTTGTCCCGGTTTCACCGGAGATGGACGGGGTCGAGCTCGGGCTCAAGGCTCAAGCCTTCTGGAAAGACGATTTCGATGGCTTGAGCTTCATGGCGATCGGCGATGCCGATCCCGTTCTCGGGCCGGACGTGATGCAGGCGCTGCGCAGAAACATCAAAGGTTGCCCGGAACCGATGATGGTCGAGGGCGGCGGCCATTTTGTGCAGGAATGGGGCGAACCCATTGCGCGGGCCGCATTGGAGCATTTCGGAGACGCCTGACGCGCGGAACTAACGACGCGCCGTCAGAACCGGGTCCATCTCGGAATGGAGCGTTAAAGCACCATCGTCGCTGACCTCGAGGGTGATGACGGTGCCGAGCGCGGTGAAGAGCTGATGCTCCAACCGGCTGATTTCGGGATTGATGCAGGCGCGCCGGGTTGATGCGATCGGCCCGACACTGAAACCGTCATCCAGAGTGTATTGCGCCGTGAACCGGTTGCAGCCGCCATAGCCTGACATACCTCCCGAACCGTCGAAGGTGATCGTGATGCCGGCATTGTCCGGCACCGTGTCGCCCATCAGCTCGGTCACGGTCCAGTCCGCACCCTGCAGCACCTCCTGCGGGTCGCCGCCGCATCCCGAAAAGGCCAGGCCATCGACAAAGACGCGGACCGACTTGGGATAGGGGGTGTCGGACATGCCATCGCTGCACAGTCCGTCCTCGATCAGCACGATGAAGTCGCGCTGACCTTCATTTTCCGATCGACTGCTGAAAACGGTTGCACCTCCGGAATACAGTGCTTCCGTCCGGACCGCTTCAGCGGAGAGCAGGTCGAAATGCTCGAACGACAGCCGCTCTTCGCCAATGGTCAACGTCCAGAATGGTTCTGTTCCATGCCCCCGGAATCCCGTCCAGGGATCGGAAACCTCCTCCGTCTCAGCGCCATGATGATCGGCATTGGCGGGAACCATTGGCAACACAGCAAGCGCAGCAAAGGCGGCGAGGGGTTTGGCTAGCGTTTTCATGCCCTTATTCTTGCACGCGAGGCACCGGCAATCAACGGCGAGGCCTCCTGTCCCGATGATGACTATCCGAGAGCCGTGTAATTATATTATAAGGGTGCGAACAAACGAATCGGCTGGACAGGATATCTGATGGCTAGCGACACTGAGCGGCGCAATCTGCCGCCCCTCAAACTTCATGTGCCCGAGCCGAAATTCCGGCCGGGCGACGATGCCGATTTTTCGGACATCGTGATCCCGGCTGTCGGCGAAACGCGGCGGCCCGATATTGCCGACGATCATCGCGACATGCCCGATCTTTCCTACGGGCTGGTCCGGGTGCTCGACGATGAGGGCAAGGCGGCAGGGCCATGGGATCCGAAGCTCGATCCCGATACGCTGCGCAAAATATTGCGCGCCATGGCGCTGACACGGGCGTTCGACGGACGCATGTTCCGCGCCCAGCGCCAGGGCAAGACCAGCTTCTACATGAAATGCACGGGCGAAGAGGCCGTCGCCGTTGCCGGAACTTTCGCGCTGGACCGGGATGACATGACTTTCCCGTCATATCGCCAGCAGGGAATCCTGATCGCGCGGGACTGGTCCCTCGTCGACATGATGAACCAGGTCTATTCGAACAAGAAAGACCGGCTGATGGGCCGCCAGCTGCCGATCATGTATTCGACCAAACAGGGCGGCTTCTTCTCGATCTCCGGCAATCTTGCAACGCAGTTCCCGCAAGCCGTTGGCTGGGCCATGGCCTCGGCAGCCAAGGGCGATACGCGGATCGCGGCAACCTGGACGGGCGAGGGATCGAGCGCCGAAGGCGATTTCCACTCGGCCTGCATCTTCGCCTCGGTTTACCGGGCACCGGTAATCATGAATGTCGTCAACAACCAATGGGCGATCAGCTCGTTCAGCGGCTTTGCCGGCGGTGACGAGACGACCTTTGCGGCCCGTGCGGTAGGCTATGGCATTGCCGGCCTGCGAGTCGATGGCAACGATGCGCTTGCCGTTTACGCCGCGACGCAATGGGCGGCTGAACGGGCGCGGACCAATCACGGGCCAACCCTGATCGAGCATTTCACCTATCGCGCCGAAGGCCATTCTACCTCGGACGATCCCGGCCAGTATCGCTCGGCGGATGAGGCGGCGGAATGGCCGCTTGGCGATCCGATTGCGCGCCTGAAAAAGCATCTGATCGTGATTGGCGAATGGGACGAGGAACGCCACGCGAAAATGGATGAAGAGGTCGCGACGCAGGTGAAGACGGCGCAGAAACAGGCCGAGAAGAACGGTATATTGGGCCATGGCCTTCACCAGCCGCTCGAAACCATGTTCGAGCAGGTGTTCGAGGAAATGCCCTGGCATCTGAAAGAGCAGATGCAGGACATGCTCGACGAGAATGAAGCGGCCAACAATGTGGCGAAGACACGATGAGCAAGGCCAGGGAAAACACCGGCAGCACCACACAGCGCAACATGATCCAGGCGATCAACAGCGCCATGGATGTGTGCATGGAGCGCGACGATAATGTCTGCGTGTTCGGCGAGGATGTCGGCTATTATGGCGGCGTGTTCCGCGCGACGGCGGGCCTTCAGGAAAAATACGGCAAGACGCGCAGTTTCGATACCCCGATCAATGAATGCGGTATTATCGGCGTGGCCGTCGGCATGGCGGCATACGGGATGCGGCCTGTGCCGGAAATCCAGTTTGCCGACTATATTTATCCCGGGCTCGATCAGCTGGTCTCGGAAGCCGCACGGCTGCGTTATCGGTCTGCCGGAGAATTCACGGCACCGATCACGATCCGTACGCCCTTTGGCGGCGGCATTTTCGGTGGCCAGACGCACAGCCAGTCGCCCGAGAGCATCTTTACCCATGTCTGCGGCGTGAAGACGGTGATCCCGTCGACGCCTTATGACGCCAAAGGCCTCTTGATCGCCGCAATCGAAGACCCGGATCCGGTCGTCTTTTTCGAACCGAAACGCATCTATAACGGCCCGTTTGACGGTCATTACGATACGCCCGTCCTGCCCTGGTCCAAGCATCCGGCGAGCGACGTGCCGGACGGCCATTATGTGATCCCGCTCGGCAAGGCGAATGTGTTGCGCGAAGGCAGTGCGGTCACGATGCTCTGCTATGGTACGATGGTCCATGTGACGGCCGCAGCGGTCGAGGAACTGGGCATCGATGCCGAGGTAATCGATCTGCGCACGCTCCTGCCGCTCGACATGGAAGCCATCGAAGCATCCGTGGAGAAGACCGGGCGGTGCATCATCGTTCATGAGGCAACACGGACATCCGGCTTCGGTGCCGAGCTGTCCGCTCTTGTTCAGGAGCGCTGCTTCTATCATCTCGAAGCGCCCATCCAGCGCGTGACGGGCTATGACACGCCCTATCCGCACAGCCTGGAATGGGCCTATTTCCCGGGGCCGGTGCGGCTCCGGCTGGCAATCGAACGCGTCATGGAGGACGTCAGTGGCAACCTATAAATTCAAGCTCCCCGATATCGGCGAAGGCATTGCCGAGGCAGAGATTGTTGCCTGGCATGTAAAGGTCGGCGACCAGATCGAAGAAGATCAGGGCATTGCGGACGTGATGACCGACAAGGCGACGGTCGAGATGGAATCGCCGGTTTCCGGCAAGGTTCTGGAATTGAACGGCGAAGAGGGCGAGATGCTGGCCATCGGTTCGGTCCTTGCCGTGATCGAGACGGACGACATTCCCGACGAAGACGATGTTGCGCCGGTTGTTAAAGAAGCTGCTCCGGAGCCCGAAGAGGAAGAACCGGCCGAAGCTGCGAGTGAGCCGGAAGTTGCGGCCCCCGCGCCGACACCTGCGCCTCAGCCAGCTGCTGAGGCGGCTCCCGCGCCGGCTCCCAGCGCACCCATTCTCGCGTCACCAGCCGTGCGTCAGCGCGCCCGAGACCTTGGTGTCGACCTGTCCCAGGTCCATCCGCATGGCGACCGCATCCGGCATTCCGATCTCGACGCCTATCTGACCTATGGTAGCGGGCAGGGATATCAGGCACCCGGCCGATCACGGAAGCGCGAAGACGAAGAGATCAAGGTTATCGGCATGCGCCGCCGGATCGCCGAGAATATGGCTGCCGCCAAGCGCAACATCCCGCATTTCACCTATGTCGAGGAATTCGACGTAACCGAGCTGGAGGATATGCGCGGCGACCTGAACGGTTCGCGCGGCGACCGGCCCAAGCTCACCGTGCTTCCCTTCATCATCGCGGCAATCTGCAAGACCCTGCCCGATTTCCCGATGATCAACGCAACCTATGACGATGAAGCCGGCAAGATCACGCGCCATGGCGGGGTGCATCTCGGCATGGCGACGCAGACCGATGCTGGCCTCACCGTGCCCGTCATCCGCAATGCGCAGGACATGAATGTCTGGCAGCTGTCGCTCGAAATTGCCCGGCTCTCGGAAGCTGCCCGCACCGGCAAGATCAAGAGCGAGGAACTGGCCGGCGGTACGCTGACCCTGACATCGCTCGGACCCTTGGGCGGCATTGCGACCACACCGGTCATCAACCGGCCCCAGGTCGCGATCATCGGCCCGAACAAGATTGTCGAACGCCCGGCGATCATCGATGGCGAGCTGGAAGCCCGCAAGCAGATGAATCTTTCCATCTCCTGCGACCACCGCGTCGTCGATGGCTATGATGCTGCAAGCTATGTCCAGGCGCTCAAGAAACTGATCGAAACACCGGTCCTGATTTTCACCGACTAGGGCCGGTTTGGCGGGATAGGCTGCCTGTTCCGCCAAACATTACAAAAGCTTCATTATTTTCCGGGGTCAACCTGTCCTAACCTGTTTGTTGAACAAGCAGGGGGATTGGACATGGAAGACCGTCATATCGATATCGAGGAGCTGCCGGAGCTGGAGACCAGCGTGGCGGCGCACGGATCGAGCGTGCAGGAGGAAGTTGGCGGGGCGCAATGTGTCGCCATTCTGATCATCAGTCCGCCCAACGCCTGAGCGGGTACTCGCCGTGCAGCCGCGTGACGATTTTCGTGCCTGGCTTGGCGATGGTGTCCGCCAGAATGCCGGACGGGACCGAACGACCGCCGCTCGCCGCCGACTGGTAGGGCTTTCTCCGGTTGCAACCTTTTTGCGAGCGGTCGACGGGCCGGGGGAAGGCGATGGTGACGCTATCGGCGCGGCGATTGAGAGGCTTTTCGCCGACACGGCATGGGTGAATTCGCTGGTCCGGGACTGGATCGGCGAGGCGATGGAGGATCGCTTCTTCGTGCCGCCATACCGCGCTGCGTCGGGCGATTTTCATGAAAGCGCGTTGCTGCTCGAACTGCCGGTCGTCACAATTTCTCTTTGCGCGATCGATCCCGCCAGGCTGTCGGCCCGCAAACGGGAGAGAGCGGGGAAGGGGTCGATCTTCTTTCCCGGCAACCGCACCTGGTTGAGATTCATCGAAACCGGCGGGCTTCACATGTCCTTCTGGGGCGCGCCAGACTGCGCTGATTCCGTTGTCACCGAGGCGGCTCCATGTGTGCGAACGGGCGTGAGAGAGATCGGTCCGGGCGAACTGGTCGCCATCGATATGGCGAGGCAAAGCTATCTGTTCGATCACGCCGAGCGCCCGGTGCTTTTCCTGCTTGCCGAGATGCGCGTTGGCGGCGCTGTGCTGGCGCGGGAATATGATGCGGAATCGGGCCGGCTTGTCGGCCAGAGCAGCGGATCGGAGATCTGGTCCCGCATCCAGATGATGGTGAGCTATCTCGGGCTTTCGGGAGCAAGCGGCGCCGCTGCCGCTTTCGAGCGGATCATTGCCGAGGCGCCTTTCCATATCCGCTGGCATGTGATGCGGGAATGGCTGGCATTCGATCCCGGATCGGCCATGCCGGCACTGATCGAAATGGCCGGTAATGATCCTCATCATGAGGTCCGGGCGGCTGCCCTCCAAACGCTGGCCCTGCTTGAGTGCCATTCACATTCAGAGGACCGGGCCGCATGCCGCTCGAGCTAGACTGTTCCGATACTGAAGCGATCGGCCTCGAAGAATTTGTCGATGCGCTGGAAAGCGGCCGGTTCGACCCGTGCGACGAAGACTCGCTTTCATCCTTTGTCCCGTCTCTCAAGAAACTGGCCAACAACAGCGCATTTTTGCCGGAGTTCATCCTGCGGGAACTGGAAAATCGCTGCGGCGATCAGGCGCGGCAGAATCGTTACGGAATACAGGTTGTCATGCTCCATGCCGGGGCCGGCTATTTCGTTCGCGCGAATTTCTGGCCGTCGGCAGGGGACAGCATCACCAGGGCCAGCGGCAGGCATGTCTTTTTCTACGATCTGCCGCACGATCATAATTTCAGTTTCCTGACCGTTGGGTATGCCGGGCCCGGCTATTGGAGCGACTATTACGACTATGATTATGGAACCGTAGCCGGATATCCGGGTGAAGCGGTCCCGCTCCGTTTCGTCGAACGCTCGCGGCTTAAACAGGGGCGAATGCTCCTCTATCGCGCACACCGGGATATTCACCGCCAGCTGCCCCCCAATTCCCTGTCCGTTTCGCTCAACCTTGTCGGATCATCCCCCAGGTCGGGATGGTCCGATCAGTATCGCTTCGACCTCGATGGCAAACGCATTGCCGGGCTGCTGACGACCATGCCCAGCGCGATGCTGATGCGATTGGCATTGGCGACAGGGGGCGAAACGGGCCGGGCGCTCGTCGACGATTTCGCGCTCCGCCATCCCAGTGACCATGTGCGGTATGAGGCCCTTTCAGCGCTGGTCGAAGATACGGATAGCCCCGATCTGAAGCGGCGCCTGTTGGAGCAGGGTGTCGACGATCCGGGCAGGCAGCTTTCCGGCCTCTGCCGAAACAGGCTGAACCATAGGGTATGAATTTTATACGCTAAATCGGATATTTAGTCTCCATGGTCGCTCGGATATGGGCACAGTGCGGCTGGCTCTTTGGAGCGCATGCGGGCAGTTTCCGGCAATGGATGTCGCCCGCTTCGAGTTTGGTTTCGATCGCCTCCGCATCAATCTTCTGCACCGCCGGGTTTGCTATGACGGGAAGCCGGTCCTTTTGTGCCCGCGAGAGCTTGATTTGCTCGTGCATCTGATATTGCGGCGCCCGGTTATCGTCTCGCGGGCCGAACTGCTTCGCCATGTCTGCAAACTCTCCATCGATCCGGGGACCAATGTCATCGAAGTCCATCTTTCCCGGCTGCGGTCGAAATTGCGGGAAGCGGGCGCCGCGTCTTTGATCGAAACGGTTCGGGGGCAGGGCTATCGCCTGGCAACGGCGCATGGCGCATCCGCCGAAGTGTGACATTGCCGTCGGCACTGCAGTTGCCTACGGTGATCGTAACGGTGCATAGGCCGGTTGTGTCGGTATGTGCGGTGGTAACAGGGGGTTAGCACCGGCCGATCGCAAGGTTTTTGGGGGCGGGAATGAGCGCTGCAGGCGCGGATACGAGTGGGCGAAGGCAGCCTGTTGCCTTTATCAGCCATCACAGTTCCCAGGTCGAAACCGCCCGCCAGCTGAAAAAGGTGCTGGGCCTCAACGGCGTGGACGGCTGGATGGCGCCCGACGACATCGATCCGGGCCGGCCATTCGACCAGGCGATCATCGAACAGGTGCGCCGGTCGGACCTTATCATTCTATTATTCTGTTCGCGTTCCGACCAATCACGCCATGTGAAGCGGGAGCTGATGATGGCGGAAAATGGCGACAAGCTGATTTTCCCCGTGCGGCTTGAAAATATTGACGCCGAAGGCCTGGCCTATTGGCTGAACGACTATCAGTGGATCGACTGGTTCGACCGGCGCGATGATACGATCCAGCGGATGATCGATACGATCAAGCGGATCGTTGAGGTCAGTACCGCCAACCAGAAACCCAGCGAGCCTGCCCCGCCCGTTGTCGCACCTCCGCCGGAAGAGAGCGTGGAAACGGCCTCTCCCGAGCCGGAGCCGCCGGTCGATGAGGGTGCCGATGAGCCGGACCCGGTTCCTCCCATTGTCGTATCTCCGCCCGCACCGCCACCTCCCCCACCCGCAGAGCCGCCCGCACCTGCGACTGCAAAATCGCCAGACCCTGCGGACAGTCCGGATGAACCCGGCCCGTTGAAGGTTGCGCCTGTCGCAGCAGGACGGGCCGCAGCCGAGGACGGCAATGACGGCGCCGGTCCGCCAGACCGGAAGAAGATTATCGTCATCGGGGCGGCATTGCTGGCAGCGGTGATAATTGCTGCCCTGTTCTTCCTCCTGTCCGGCGGTGATTCCGAAGATGCGGCGGAAGCCGGCGTGCTTTCGCCAAGCGTCGATTGCTCCAATGCCGAATTGACCAGTCATGGCATTATCTGTGCCAGCGAGGATCTGAGCGCGCGCGAGACTGCGTTATCGAACCTGTACGAGGCGGTTCTGGCGCAGGCCGAAGGCGAACAACGGATCTCGCTGCAACAGGGCTATGCCGCATTTCAGGCGCGCCGCGACGAGTGCCGGACGGCAGCCTGCATCGCGACGGTCTATGATGCCCGCGAGGGCGAGCTCGGTCAGTATGACGTGCCCGTAGAAACGGATGTCGAAACCGTTGCCGCCGAAGATCCAGCGGAAGAGCTGACGCCGGAAACGCAGGCTACTGAAACTCCGGTAGAAACGGCACCGACAGAACGCACCCCGGCAGCCGAAAGGCCCGGCGCGCCGGTCGAGACGCGGCCAACACCGGTCGAGACACGGCCGACGCCGCAACCCGATCCGCCGCGCACGGGCCGGGCCACGCCACCCGAGCCGATCGGGAATCCGGGCAATTGGGTGCGAGCGAGCGACTATCCGTCGAATATCCTGCGCAATGGCGAAGAAGGTACGTCACGTTATCAGGTGCGGGTTGGCGCGAATGGCGTGCCCACCGCCTGTTTCACCATCGGATCGAGCGGCCATTTCCAGCTGGATGCCCGGGCCTGCAACATGGTGATGAGCCGCGCACGGTTCCGGCCGGGGCGCGATGCTTCGGGCAATCCGGCGGCTGGGCTCTATTCGGGCAGCCATCGCTGGCGCGCGCCGCGCTAGCCGAACAAATTTCTGGCACCGGCCAGTTTTTCAGCCGCCGCATCCAGCACATCGTCGCTCTTCGCAAAGCACAGGCGAACGATGTTCGTGACCGGGTCGGTTTCGAAAAAGGGCGATATGGGGATCACCGCCACGCCCGCTTCTTCGACCAGCCGCAGCGCAAAGTCCCGGTCGCCCATGGCAATGCCGGACCGGGTCAGATCGACGGAAAGGAAATAGGTCGCCTGACTGGGCAGTACGGCATAGCCTCCTGCCGTCAGCGCATCGGCGAGCCGGTCGCGCGACGCCTGATAGGTGGCGCGCATTTCGGTGAAATATTCCCTATCCTTGCCCAGCCCATAGGCGACCGCAACCTGCAGGTTGGGCGGGGTCGTGAAGGTCAGGAACTGATGCGCCTTGGCGATGGCATTGGCCAGCGGTTCCGCAGCGATCACCCAGCCGACTTTCCAGCCCGTGAGCGAAAAGATCTTGCCCGCGGAGCCGATCTTCACCGTCCGTTCGCGCATACCGGGCATGGTCGTCAGCGATCGGTGCTGACGGCCATCGAAGACGATATGCTCCCACACCTCGTCGCAGATCGCGATCAGGTCATGCGCCGCGCAGAAATCCGCAAGCAGGGCGAGTTCGTCATCGCTAAGCATCGTCGCGGTCGGATTGATCGGGCTATTGAGGATGATGAAGCGGGTCTTCTCGCTCACAACGGCTTCAAGCATCTCGGAAGTTATCGACCAGTCGGGCGGATGCGTCGTTACGAAGCGCGGGACGCCGCCTGCCTGCCGCACCAGCGGCGCATAGGCATCATAGGCAGGCTGGATAAGGATCACTTCGTCTCCGGGGGTGACCAGACCCAGTATCGATGCGGCGAGGGCCTCTGTCGCACCTGATGTGACAAGCGTTTCGCTTTCACCGTCCAGATCGAGCCCCTGATGCGCGGCATAATGACTGGCGATGGCGGTTCTCAAATCCGGGATGCCGCGCATCGGGGGATATTGATTCCAGCCTGAAAGCACCGCGTCCGCTGCGGCCTGCCGCACATCTTCCGGCCCCTGGGAATCCGGAAAACCCTGACCGAGATTGATCGCGCCACTGGCCCGAGCCCGGCCCGACATCTCTTCGAAGATCGTTGTCGGCAGCGCGCTGAAAACCGGATTCATTCGGCAGGATCGGTCCCTGCCGGCGTCTTGGGCTCCTTCTGCAGCACCTGTTCGATGTAGACGCGCTGGATCAGGACAAAGCCGACAACGGTGAGCGGCGCGGAGAGCAGTACGCCGACGATCCCGAACAGGCTGCCCGCAGCGACAACCGCGAACAGCAGGACGGCGGGGGAGAGGTCGACCGATCGCTTCTGGATGATCGGCTGGAGGATATTGCCTTGCAGCTGCTGGATCAGGACATAAACGCCCAGTGTCCATGCCGCCGTCATCGGATTGACGCTGAAAGCGACGAGCACGGCCGGGATACCGGCGAAGACCGGCCCGATGAACGGGATGAAGTCGAGCAGGGCGGCGATGATCGCCAGCGCCGCTGCCGAAGGCACGCCGATGATCTTGAGCGCGACATAGATCAGGATTCCGACGACGAACGAGGACAGGATCTGCGCTCTCAGCCACAGCCCCAGGGCGCGGCCGATATCGTCGCAGGTTTGCCGGGCCAGCGCTTCGCGCTCTTTCGGGACCAGGCGAAGCAGGCCTTCGCGATACAGTTCGGGTTGGGCGGCGAAAAAGATCGCGCCGGCGAGTACCAGGATGACATTGGTGACAACCCCGCCGGCTGAAACCGCAAAACTGCCCGCGCGCGTCGACAGGCCGGAGATTTGCGCCGTGATATCGCGGCTAGCCTGCTGCACGTCATAGTCGATGCCCCAGCCGTCAAGCGCAACCTGGGTCGCATCGATCGCTTCGGGTATCCTTACCGCAAGAGCCGCGAACTGGGTCACGATCAGACCGCCGAAGATCCAGCTCACCGTTCCCAACAGCCCGAACAGCGCAAGGACGGCAAATGTCACTGAAAGGCCCTGGGGGAGGCCGAAGCGCATGAACTGGCGCGCAATGGCCCTGAGGATCACTGCAACGACGAGCGAGGCGAATATCAGGAGCAGAAGATTGCCCAGCGCGAGGATAACCGCCGCCAGGGCCACGATGGCCAGAACGGCAAAGCAGCGCCTGACAAAATTGTTATGTGACGCCTGATCGTCCATGGCTTACCCCAATTGCGTTGACGGCTCTTTATCGGCGCGATTTCATTGGCGGGCAAGAACCCGAATGCATCGGTTCAGCCGAGCCGTTCCGCATGCCAGCGCAGATGGTTATCCATGAAGGTCGAGATGAAATAATAGCTGTGATCGTAGCCGGGGCGGATGGTGAGGGTCAGCGGGATGCCTGCCTTTGTGCAGGCCTCCTCCAACAGATGCGGTTTGAGCTGTTCGTCGAGAAAATTGTCGGCCCCGCCCTGATCGACAAGGATCGCGGAGACCCTCGCGCCATCTTCGACAAGCGCGCAGGCATCGTAATCCCGCCATACCGACCGGTCGGCCCCGATATAGCCGGTCAGCGCCTTATGCCCCCAGAGGCAGTTGAGCGGTGATACGATCGGCGCGAAGGCGGAAACGCTGCGGAAGCGATCGGGGTTTCTCAAGGCAATGGTAAGCGCGCCATGCCCGCCCATCGAATGGCCGGTGATGGACTGGCGCTCCATATCGGCCATCGGAAATTCGGCAGCGATTAGCGCGGGCAGTTCGGTCTCGATATAGCTGCGCATCCGGAAATGCCTGGCCCATGGCGCTTCGGTCGCATCGACATAGAATCCCGCGCCCTGACCGAAATCATAGGCTTCATCGTCGGGGACGTCTTCGCCGCGCGGCGATGTGTCGGGCGCGATGAAGATCAGGCCCAGCTCCGCACAGGTCCTGCGGTATTCGCCTTTTTCAGTGGCATTTGCATGGGTGCAGGTCAGCCCGGACAGATACCAGACAATCGGGAGCTTCGCGCCCTCGGCATGATCGGGAACGAACACGGAAAACCGCATCTCCGTACCCGTTTCCCTGCTGTCATGACGATATACGCCCTGCGTGCCGCCAAAGGCCGTGTTCGTTGAAACTGTTTCCATGGCCGCGATCTATCATTCTTTGGCGGCCGCGCGAAAGGGGGTTCAGCAGGCCAGCAATGCCCGCATCGCTGCCACCAGTGCCAGGGGCTGATCGACCATCACATGGTGTCCGCTATCGGGGATAGCGATGAACGGCGTATCCTCCGGCATAATGTCATGCATATGAACGAGCGCTTCCTCGTCCATGAGCGCCGAACGCTCGCCGTAGATTACCGCCACTGGACAGGTTATTTTGCGCGCCATCTCCGCGCTTTCGAGGCGTATGGTCTTGCCGAACCCGTTGGGGTCGAAGCACCAGCTCCATCGCCCGCCCTCGACTTCGACGATCGCGTCTCTTGCTAGCATGTCCGCGATAAAATGATTGTCGCAGGGCTGCGGGGGCATGAAGCGAAACCGGGCCAGCCCTTCTTCAAGACTTCCGAAAAAGCGGCGTTCGCGATGCTGGCCTTCGTGCTGGTCTGGCGAATGGCGCATCTGGAGGGAGGAATCGATGATGAATACGCGCCCGATCCAGTCCGCAGGATCGGCAGCCGCCGTTACTGTCGGTGCGGCGCCGAAACTGTGTCCTGCCACCACCGGTTTGCCTGCAGCGCAGAGTCCTGCTGCCTCGGCGACAACCCGCATGTCTGCCGCATGTTGCAGGATGGAATAGTCCTCTCGCCAGCCCGATCCGCCCATCCCGGCCATGGACATTGCCGCCACGCGGTACCCGTCGGCGAAGTAAGGGGCGATATGCGCCCACCAAAGGGCATGGGCGGCTCCGCCATGAAGTAAAAGCAGACCCGGTTTGCCCTCGTCGCCCCAAGTGAAATATTCGATGGGCGCGCCATTGCTCGCGACTTCGCGACGCTCCGGCTTGTGCGACAATGCTTGCGTGAACCAGTCCGGCGCCACGGGCTTTGCGCCTTTGTACGCGGCGAGGAGAGTGGCGGGAGGGGATGACGCATCCATCGTGACTATCGAGCACGGCTTTACGCTAACGTCAACTGCGAAAGACAGTCGGGGCATCAGCCATCTTTCATTAACCCTTTCAAAGAAAAGGCAATTGCCGAAACAATCCTGATTTCGGGGGTGGGACGCAGATTATCATCTCGTTAACCGCATCGTTCAATCCGATGTTTACGACTTTGAGGGATACGCAGATGACAGAAAAAAGGGTTTCCAATGTCCATTGCCGCTCAATTGCTCACCAGAGCCGATGATTTTGACGAGCGGCGATTTGCCGTCCGAACGCCGGTTGAATTACAGGCGGGCTTTCGCAAATCGGGCTTCGATTCGGCGAAGGTCGACGTCAGCGATCTTTCCAGGACCGGGTGCAAGATCGACAGTGCCGTGAATCTCCGCACGAAAACGCAGGTCTGGATCAAGTTTCCGGGCCTTCAGGCGATGCCGGCAACTGTGGTGTGGGTGAATGGTTTCGAGGCCGGCTGCGAATTTTCTGCACCATTCTACGGGCCTGTGCTCGATAATTTCCTGAGCCGCCACAAAGCTGCGTAAATTCCGCCGTCAAATGACGGTTGTATTGTAGGAATGCCAGGCGAAGATCGCCGCTGTTCCGCGATGCGGTCGCCATGCTTCTGCGGCATCGCGAATATCCTGTTCGGACGGGCGTTCCGGCCAGCCCAGTATCTTCCCGGTTTCTATCTGCACGGCGAGATCCCCGGCCGGCCAGATGTCCGGTCGCCCTTCGGCAAACAGCAGATAGACTTCGGCAGACCAGCGACCGATCCCCTTGACTGCGGTTAGCGCGGCAATTGCTTCTTCATCGTCTGCCGGCAGTGCATCCAGATCGAGAGTGCCGGAAACGACCAGTTCGGCCAGGCTGCGCGCATAGCTGTTCTTCTGCCTACTCATTCCCGCGCCGCGCAATGTTTCGTCGCTTGCCGCGATGAAATTTTCCGGGTTGGCGGCATCGCCCAGCGTATCGGAAAGCTTGCGCCAAACGGCGTCCGCCGAGGCAACGCTCACTTGCTGGCCAAGGATCGTACGCAACAGGGTTTGATAGCCGCGGTCGCGGATTCGCGGTGGCGGGTAGCCGATTTCGCCCAGTCGTTTGCCAAAGGCTGGCTCAAGCAAGGCCAGCGCATCCATCGACTTTCGCAACTGTCCTTCGCCAATTCCCATTCAAACGGCCCTTGATTTCATATGCGGGCCATCACATAGCCGCGCCGCAGCATTTGTCGAACCTGCCCAGAAGGAATAGTTCATGCCCAAGCTTATTGTCGTCAATCGCGATGGCGAAGAAACCACCGTCGATGCGGATAACGGCCTCACCGTGATGGAAGTAATTCGTGACAATGGCTTTGACGAGCTCCTCGCGCTGTGCGGCGGCTGCTGCTCATGCGCGACCTGCCATGTGCATGTCGATCCGGAATTTGCTTCCAAACTTCCCGAGATGGATGAAGACGAGAATGATCTTCTCGAAAGCTCGGATCATCGCGATGAAACATCCCGTCTTTCCTGCCAGATTCCGTTCGATGACGAACTGGACGGCCTTAAAGTCACGATCGCCCAGGAAGACTAGGCTCCGCCTCCGGCCTTATCCGCTGGTTGCGGCAGCGTAGAGCGCAATCGCCGCAGCATTCGAGACGTTCAGGCTTTCGATTTTATCGCTGATCGGCAGGCGGGCTATCGCGTCGCAATGGCTGGCCGTGTTCGGTCGCATCCCCGCGCCCTCCGCACCGAGCACCAGCGCAACCCGCTTGCTGCCCAGGGCTTCCGACAATGTGAGTTCGCCCTCTCCCGCGAGCCCGATCCGCCAGAAGCCGGCTTCGGCAATCTGGTCCAGCGCCCGGGCGAGATTGACGACGCGGCACCAAGGCAGAATTTCCAGCGCGCCCGATGCGGACTTGGCGAGCGCGCCTGATTCGGGCGGCGCATGCCGGTCCTGCGTCACCAGGCCCAGCGCGTTGAAGGCGAGGGCGGAGCGCATTATCGCGCCGGCATTATGGGGATCGGTCACCTGATCCAGGATCACCAGCGGCCTGCCATCTTCGGCGCCGGCGAGCAGATCTTCTATGCCGATATCCTCCAGCGGTTCGACTTCGATCACCAGCCCCTGATGCGGTGCATCCTGCGGGACCAGCCTGCCAAGATCGGCGACACCGGCCATTTCCAGCTGAAGGCCGGGCGGCACGTCGATTCCGGCTATCCCTTCATGCGTCGCCCATAGCTTGCGAATCGTCCGCGCCGGATTGTCCATTGCGGCGAGCACCGCATGGCGCCCCCAGAAGCGTGGTGCGCGGCTCTCGCGCTGTTTTGCCTTGCGTCTCTTTGCCATGGGGCCATGCTTTCTAGTAACCGGCGTTGACAGGCAAGCGGTGTTTCGCCATTGAGCCGCCCTTCGCCGCGCTTTAATTGCATTGTTAGAGCGCGTGTTCGATCCCGATGGACGGGTGGCCGAGTGGTTAAAGGCAGCAGACTGTAAATCTGCCCGCGTAAGCGTACGCTGGTTCGAATCCAGCCCCGTCCACCATTTTCAAGAATGCATGCTCCGACGGCCTGAAGGCAAGGCAGGCCTAGCGGATAACCGGTGTGCGCGGCCTGTATCGGCGTTCATCCGATTCCGTCATGATAACGGACGTTTCCCCAAAGGGGCGATTGAGCATTGTGCCGCCGCCGAAATACCATTGATCGCCGTCCAGAGCCATGGCCACATATTCAGGCTGGGGCGGTGCGGCATTCTCATATTCGGTCGCTAGCGTGAAAAGCACATATTGAACGCCGGGGCGGTAGCAATGGCCTTGTTCGGAACAGGGCAATTGCTCTGCCGTAACTTCCGACTGTCCGGTGATCGTGTAGGAAAGTAGTGCGCCGTTGGTCCGCGCGCCACGCCGCATGACCCGGTTCCAGAGGCGGCGAGGGCGCCATCGCCTGATGCGGGGATGGGTCAGCCGCCACTGATCGTCATACTCGCCGGCCTGGTATGCCGTGATCCATTCGATCAGCGCAGTACGAGCGTCCACAATATGTGCTGAGGGCACTACCTCTGCTTGCGAGGTTTGAGCAGGGGCGGAAGAACCCATTGAGACGGAGATCGCTAAGGCAAAAGCGAGGCCAGTGGCGCCCATCGGACTTCGCAAGCGCGGGGAGCATTTCATGCGCGGCATCGAATTGCCATTTCGCCAGCTGATGCGTCTGCTATCATGGTCGCAAGGTGTCGGTACATTGGCCGGCCGGTGCAATTGCGAAGCGACAAAGCCGCGACGTTGATCGATAAAATGCAAGATTCAGGGAATAACCGGCCATCGCCGGTCGATTTCGAAACCACCGTTTTCAGGCGCGACAAACGGCGTTTTTCGCCTATAAACCATGCTCAGGGGAGACAGGACAATGCAGCTAGTCGCGAACGGCATCAGCCTTGAAGTCGAGGATCATGGCAACAAGGGCGATCCCGCGCTGTTGCTCGTCATGGGGTTTTCCGGACAGCTTTCGCTTTGGCCCGATGCCTTTGTCGACGGGCTTGTCGAACGCGGTTTCCGGGTCATTCGCTTCGACAATCGCGATATCGGGCTCTCCCATAAACTGCACGGCATAAAGGCGCCCCATCCGATCTGGCAGTTGCTGGTCAAACGTTTCTTTCCGGGCCGCCGGATGGCGCCCTACCGGCTTACCGACATGGCTGCCGACGCGATTGGCGTGCTCGACGCGCTGGAGATCGAGCGCGCGCATGTGCTCGGCGTGTCGATGGGCGGGATGATTTCGCAGATCCTTGCCGCCGATTATCCCGACCGGGTTTCGTCCCTGATGCCGGTGATGACATCGACCAACGCGCCGGGGCTTCCCGGCCCCGATGGCGAAGTTCGCAAAGCGTTGATCAAGGCCGCGCGCAACCGACCGGAGACGGCCGAGGAGGCACTGGAAGCCGGGATGCGTTTCTTCACCGTCATCGGCTCTCCGGGCGGGGAGGAGCGGCGCGCGGAGATCGAGGAGCTGATCCGCAAGAATGTCGAACGCAGTTTTTATCCCGAAGGCCCCTCGCGCCAGATGGCGGCGATCATCGACACCGGGAATTTGCGGCCATGGGCAAAGCGGGTGCAGGCCGATACTCTGGTTATTCACGGGGCGGATGACCCGCTAATCCCCTATGCCTGCGGCGAGGACGTGGCCGCCCATATCGGCGGCGCCCGCTTCGAAATGGTTGATGGCATGGGGCATGATCTGCCGCAGAACAAACATGCGGAATTGATCGATATGGTGGCGAGCCATTGCCTGGCCAGGTGAAGCCTCAATCGGCGCGATAGGCGCGCAGGAAGAGATCGATCCCGTGCCGGACATGGCGTTTGATCTCGGCTGGACTGGGCGTTTTTGCGACCCCGAACCGGGCTTCAATGTCCCTGAACCCCCGCCACAGGGATAGCAGGTCTTCGGCGGCACGCTGTGGCTTGTCGAGTATCAGGTCGCCGCGTTTGCGCGCCTGTTTCAGAATCGCGGTAAGTTCGCTGCGCATGGTTCCCGGGCCGGCATCGAAAAAGCGTCTGGTCGTTTCAGGATGGCGCTGTTTCCCGACGGCAAGCATCGAATCGAAATCGAAATGCTTCTGTTCGACCAAAAAGCTCATCAGGGTACAGCCGAAATTGACGAGCTGTGCCTCCAGCGTAGCTGCGCCGCGATTGGCCTCGCGGATCGTCTCGGTCATATGCCGGGCCTGACGACGGACCAAAGCTTCGAGCAGCCCCGCCTTGTCGCCAAAACGCTTGTAGATCGTCACTTTTGAAACGGCGGCTAGCTCGGCGATGCGTTCGATCGAAGCCGCTGCAAAACCTTCGCTAAAAAACACCGTTCGTGCCGCGTCGATAATGGCTTCCGTTTTCCGCTCGTCGGTCGGGCGACCCGCACGCAGCGGTGCCGCATCATGGGCTTTGTCGTGGATCATTTCGGACAGCCTTGCACATGTTGGGGCCTGACGTCACCTGCAATTCCGCAGCGATTGGTGAATGCGATGCGCTGCCGCATATTGCCAAGGGCGCAGCAAGCGACTAACTCCCGCCTCGCGCTTGGCGAGCGGGTATAGCTCAATGGTAGAGCACTAGCCTTCCAAGCTTGTGATGCGGGTTCGATCCCCGCTACCCGCTCCAGCGCTTTTTCGATCCAATCTCTGCCTAAGTCGACTGGATGGAGCGTACGCGCCTGTGCCGGAGATATGCGCCCTGGTTATTCCGGAGGCTAGGGAGCTCCCGGTGGCGGCGCGAAAGCCATTGGCGGCACCGCAGCACCCGGATGACCGGCTGTCACTGCCTGATATATGGCATCGCCGACCGGGCTGTGGGTGATCGCTTCGGTGAGCAGGAGCATGCCGATCATGGCCCCCATGCCCCAGCGCCAGGCCGGGTGCACAGGATTGCCGCGCCGGATATCGGTCAAGGCGCCCACAATCGGAAAAATCATCGACGTCGCGAAGAATGTCTCGAACGCAAAGGGCTGAAGCAACGGGTTCGGCAGGAGCCGGGCGATGCCCGGACCGACCAGCAGGGCCAGACCGCAAAAATGCAACCGCCGGTGCCAGTCCGTACGGCGGCGCTGCATGATGGCTGCGATTGTCAGCCCTGCAAAGGCAAACATGATCATCGGGTCGAAGATGAGGAAATGTTGCGGCTGGAAGAAAAACGGGACTTGTCCACGCCGGACCATGGCAAGGGTTACGGCGCATCCCAGAACGACCATTGCGGCCATCCAGCCAGCACCGATCCAACCAAGGCGTCGGTGCATCGTAATCCTGTCTGTTGTCACGAAGAAGTTTTGCAAAAGATAGAGCGCGAGCCAGCCCATAAACACGACGGCATGCGCATGAACGAGCAGTGGCGCGGAGAAACTCGACCGCCCCATGGCCAACTGAAATGAAAAACCCGCAACGGCCAACAGCGACATGACGATGGCCCAGCCCAGGAACCATCTTTCATCGCGCGCGGGTGCAGGATCCGGAACATCTGCGAGAGTGGCCATTTGGATATCCCCCCGGATTATCTGTCCAGACCATAGCTTCGCGAAGATCGCCAAGCAAATTTGATGAGACCGGCTGGCGGCGGCGCGCGTGCAACGGAGGCCGCCGCGCGCGAATTTTTCGATCCTATTTCCTGTCCTACACAATCCCGCCCATGTTATTGTCCCGCCAGCGCCCCGTGCCGCAGGCTCTTTGACGCCGTCGATCTCCACCGTCTGGACCGCTGCGTCCTATTGGACGCGGTCGGGCGGTTTGCTGTGTCCAATAGGACGCGGTTTTTCCCCGCCAGTTTTATTCGAACACCGGTTGTCCTGGAAACTTTGTAAACTTGTTCAGGGCGTGTTCGCTTTTCCTGAACGGCCACCCCGGCTTTACCCCCGGCCTGTGTCAACCAGTGTCAACTTGATCGCGGGTCGGTCGTTCGCTGCTAGAAGCTCTCTTCCGCGTAGACCTTTGTGACATCGCCGCCCCAGGCGCCGTGATAACGCTCAAGCAGCCGTTCGGCGGGGGTTTTGCCGCTGGCGACGATTTCGCGCAGCGGATCGAGGAAGCCGCTTTCATTGTCGCCGCTGCCGTTGAGACGGCCGCGCGCGCTGAGCCCGGCGGTTGCGATGTCGAGGACTTCGGGGGCGATGTCGCCGAGGGTGCGGCCGCCCGGCACTGGCGCTTTCAGGCCGAGTTTGGGGACCCCGTTTCGCAGGGCTTCACGCTCCTCAAGCGACCAGCCCTTCACCATGTCCCAGGCTGCATCGAGCGCGGCCTGATCGTAAAGCAGCCCGACCCAGAGCGCGGGCAGGGCGCAGATCCGGTTCCACGGTCCGCCATCGCTTCCGCGCATTTCGAGGAAGCTTTTGAGGCGCACCTCGGGAAAGATTGTCGAGAGATGATCGTTCCAGTCGTCGATCGTCGGCTTTTCGCCGGGCAGGATCGGCAGCTCGCCGTTGAGGAAATCGCGGAAATTGAGGCCTGACGCATCGAGATATTTGCCGTCCCGATAGACAAAATACATCGGCACATCGAGCGCGTAATCGGCATAGCGCTCATAGCCGAAGCCGTCTTCGAAGACGAAGGGCAGCATGCCTGTGCGGTCCGGATCGGTGTCGGACCAGATATGGCTGCGATAGGAGAGATATCCGTTGGGCTTTCCCTCGGTGAAGGGGGAGTTGGCGAACAGCGCGGTGCCGAGTGGCTGGAGGGCGAGGGCCACGCGGAACTTCTGCGCCATGTCGGCCTCGCTCGAATAATCGAGATTGGTCTGGATGGTGCAGGTGCGCAGCATCATGTCGAGCCCGAGATTGCCCTTTTTCGGCATGTAGTCGAGCATGATCTTGTAGCGCCCCTTGGGCATGATCGGCAGCTCGGCGCGGGTCTTGTCCGGCCACATGCCAAGGCCGAGAAAGCCCTTGCCGGTCTTTTCGCCGATCGCCTTGACCTGTTCGAGATGGCGGCCAGTTTCGGCGCATGTCTCGTGCAGATTGTCGAGCGCCGCGCCGGACAGTTCGAGCTGGCCTGCCGGTTCCAGGCTCACGGTACCATCGGCGCCGCGCATGGCGATAACCTTGCCATTCTCCTCGATAGGCTCCCAGCCAAACTCGCGCAGGGCGAGAAGCAGATCGCGGATGCCGCCGGGTTCGTCATAGGAGGGGGCGTGAAAATCGCCCCGGCAATAGACGAATTTCTCATGCTCGGTGCCGATCAGCCACTTGTCGACGGGCTTTTCGCCACCGGCAAACACGGTCAGCAGCTCCTCCCGGCGTTCGATTGCCGGGGCGTCGCTCTGGGAATCCGTCTTCGTGCTCATGGAGCGCCTTTAGCCGCGTTGCCGGCTTTGCGCCAGTATAGGAAGGCTATAGGGGGGCGAAGAAAAGGCGCAGGTGGATACGGCCAGGTAATAGAGGCCGGATTGGCGCTAGTTGACGGTTGCCCGGAATTTCAGTGCGAACGCGGCGCTGGGGCCAAGGGTGGCGGCGGTTGCCGTGATCGTCGACCCGCTGATCGACGCGCCGAAGGGATCGCTTTCATCCGCTCCTGTTGCATCGTCATCCTCGGCAGTGGTCGCGGTTGCGCAGTTCGAGCCGCTGTTCATGGTGCCGGCTGAATAGGTGATATTGGCCGGTAGCGCATCCGTCGCCGTCACCGATGTCGCGGTGGCCGAGCCCGGGTTCGATATCAGAATGCAATATTCGATCACCGCGCCGGGAATGGCATAGGGATCGCTCGCATCGTTGACCGGATCGCTGATCAGCGAGCTGATCTTCGTTACGCTGAGCGTCGTTTCGGGATTGCAGAACGTGAAATCATAGATCGAGGCTGCCTGGCCATCCGGATCGTCGGGCGCGGTGCTGTGATTGCCATAGACAATCGTCACCGTATCGACGGGCGAGAGAAAGGTGACGACGACATTGCCATCGGCGGATGACCCGCCGGACCCGGCATCGCCGATCGCAACATTGCCGACGACATAGTTGGCGATGCCGTTCGTGAGGACAGGCATCACGGGCGAGCCATTGAAAGTTCCGGTGACCGTCAGCTTGTCCGCAAAGTCGTTGGCGGCATAGTCGATGTCGAACACCCCGAATTGCAATCCGGGAACGGCCGTCGGCAGCGTCAGCACCGTGGTCGCGACCTGATCGCGGTTTGTGTATTCGAGATACTGGTACAGCGCCTGCTCGCTTCCACCGAATCCGCCCGTATTGTCGCTCGTGTCGTCGGGCGTGGAATTCACGAAGGTGCCATTGGTCGAGATATTGAAAATGATCGTCCCGATATTGGTGACGGCATAGCTCGCGTTGACGGCACCGGCCGTCCAGCTGCGGGTGTTCCAGTCAAACAGCGTCTGGTTGATTGGAAGGCAGACCGCGGAAAGGCTGGGCGGAGTGCCTGCCGTGCGCGTGCCGGAAACGGTGAAGGTCGCGCTGGAATAATCGTCTTCGCTTGAAAGACCGTTGCCCGGCGTTGAATCGCTATCGACGACCGATGATGCCGTGACTTCGGCTGTGTTGGTGACCGTGGCACCTGACGTGGCGGTGACGGTCGCGGTGATTGTCAGCGTGCGCGTCTGCCCGGGGGCGATGGACGGCACAGTCCAGATACCGCTGCCGCTGCTATACGTGCCATAGCCGGAATGGCTCACATAGCTGACACCGAGAGGAAGGCTGTCGGCCACCGTTACCGATGTTGCGGTCTGGGTCGAGCTTGAAGAATTGGTCAGCGAGAGCGTGTAGGTGATGCTGGTGCCGTTTGCCGGGCTGCTGTTGCTTACCGATTTGGACAGCGCAAGGTCGGCATAATTTGTCGGGGTCTGTGTCAGAAACAGGTCCGCTTGGTAGAAATTTCCAGAGTCCTGATTGTAGCGATCGCAGATTTGCAGCTGCCATGTGCCCTGCGCATTCTGGCCATTGAAAGCCGATAGCGCGTTGGCCGGTGCAAAGGTGCGCTGATAGGGCGGAACGCTGGTTCCGCTCGTCGCAGTATCCGCGCTGCTATGGGAGGTTACCGAGGTTCCCGCCGCATCATCCAGCAGCACGTTGAAATTGTTGGCGCCGGCCCCTGTTCCCGTGAAAATCTGTACGCGGGTGCCCGAAGGGGAACGAAGATACATGAGAAGGTCGCCGCGATAGGTGTGCGCAAGCAAGACGCCGATATTGACATTGGAAACAGTATAGCTTGTCCCGACGGTGAAATTTCGGGTCAGATAGCCGGATGTTGTGCAGGGCGTGGCGCTCTCATTGACGGCGCCGTCGGTCGAGTTGGTGTAGGTTGTCGTTTGCGCATGTGCGGCAACTGAAAACATGCTCCAGACGAATGCCGCGAGCAGGCACAGCCACGACTTCAGCGCGAAAAAGCTGAAATCGAACTGTCGAATTCGTGCAATGGTCCCCCAACTATGCATGAGAGCCTGATTAGCGGCCGCCAGCTAATTTTTGGTAAATTTTGTGCTAAATTCAGCATGGTTGAGAGAGCGGTAGAATCCGAACGATATCCGTCCCAATAGTCTGATTCAAAGGCGGAATCAGGAAACCGCCACTAACTCCAGTCGCCGTGTCCCGCCATCCACAGGCTGATCGCTGCTGCCGCTGCCGTGTCGGCGCGGAGAATGCGCGGGCCAAGGGAGACGGGCGCTGTCTGGGGAATGGCACGGATCGCCTTGTCCTCATCGTCGGTAAATCCACCTTCCGGCCCGATCAGGATGGCCGCTGGTCCATCATGGGCGACAAGCGCCTTGCGAAACGAGTCTCCCCCCCGTTCGGCGGCATAGAATAGCGTTCGGTCCTCCGGCCAATCCGCCAGCAAAGCGCTGAGCGACGTTAACTGCGTCAGTTCGGGAAGGGCCGTTCGTTCACATTGCTCGGCGGCCTCGATCAGATGGGCCTTGAGCCGGTCCGGCTTGAGCTTGTCGACAATCGTCCGCTGCGTGCGGACCGGGACGAGCCGGGACACGCCCAATTCGCAGGCCTTTTCGACGAGCCAGTCGATCCGGCCTTTTTTGATTGGTGCAAAGCATAACCAGAGATCGGGCACATCTTCCCGATCACGCAATTTGCCTTCGACCCGCAATATGGCGTCGCGTTTGCCGATATGGGCCAGCTCGGCGAGCCATTCGCCCGTCCGATCGTCGAACAGTTTGACCTGTGCACCGGCCTTTAGCCGAAGAACGCGGACCAGATAATTGGCCTGGGCGGAATCGATGACGATTTCCTCATCGACGGCCAGGGCCGTATCGACAAACAGGCGCGGCAGGCTGCCGGGAGGCCAGGCGGGAGTTGCGGGCATGGAATCGCTCATAAACCGATCTTCTCAAGCTTGTCCAAGCTTAGTCATAGGGGATAGGGCGTTGAGCAATGGAATCGCAGTCATCTCTCCCCGATACGGAACGGCACTGGCTGATCGCCGCCTTGCCTGCTTCCGCGCGACCCTTCGGACTGCTTGCGCGGTTCGACCGGCCGATTGGCTGGTGGCTGCTCTTCTGGCCGTGCGCATGGAGCGTGGCGCTGGCGGGCGGGGCGATGGAGCGATGGAATCTGCTGCTTTGGTTTCTGCTGGGGGCCATCGCGATGCGCGGGGCGGGCTGCGTCTATAACGATATCGTCGACCGTGAACTCGACCGGAAGGTTGAACGCACTCGAACGCGGCCTCTGGCCAGCGGACGGGTGTCGTTGCGTGCGGCATGGATATGGCTGGTGCTGCTTTGCCTGATCGGATTGGCGGTGCTCCTCCAGGTACGATGGGAAGCGCAGCTGGTCGCGCTGGGCAGCCTCGCCCTTGTCGCCGCCTATCCTTTCATGAAACGCATCACCTGGTGGCCCCAGGCCTGGCTGGGCCTCGTTTTCAGCTGGGGAGCTTTGGTCGGCTGGGTGGCGATCACCGGCGAATATGCGCCAGCCCTTTTCTGGCTCTATGCGGGCTCCGTGTTCTGGGTGATTGGTTATGATACTATCTATGCCTTGCAGGATATCGAGGATGATGCGCTGGCGGGCGTAAAAAGCACAGCGCGAAGATTTGGCAAGAATGCGCGGCTCGGAATAGCGCTTTTCTATATGGCCGCCCTTATCTGCTGGTGCTTCGCGATCTGGCAGATCCGGCCGCAATGGCTGGGCGTATCGGCGTTGCTACCGGCCGCGTTGCATTTCATCTGGCAAGTCGCGACTTTGCACCCGGGTAGCGGCAGGGATGCGCTGGCCAAGTTCCGGTCGAACCGGGAGGCGGGATTGCTTGTCGCTCTTGCATGTCTTGTCGTGGGAGCCAGCGCCTGACCGTATACAGGGTGACAATTCCGTACCGCCTCCCTAAATCGCCACCATGCTTACAGTCACCGAAGCGCAGGCGCGCGTCTCCGATCTTGTTACTTCCGCAAAAAAAGCCGGAGCCGATGCGGCCGACGTGCTTTATTCGGGTGGGGCATCCACAGAAGTGCAGATTCGCCTTGGCGAACTGGAAGATGTCCAGCGCTCGGAAGGCGAAGAGATCGGGCTGCGTTTCTTCGAAGGCCAGCGGTCGGCCAGCGTGTCGTCCTCCGACCTGTCGGCCGATGCCCTCGCGACGCTTGTCGAACGCGCAGCAGCCATGGCGCGCGAGGCACCGGAAGATGCCTATGCCGGGCTCGCACCGGAGGACAGGCTCTTTCACGGTGTGTTGCCTGATCTCGATATCGATGATGGCCGCGATGCCGAGCCCGAAGCCTTGCGCGCCGCCGCACTTGAAGCGGAAGATGCGGCCCGCGCGGTTGAAGGCGTGACGAACAGTGAGGGCGGCGGGGCGTCGGCCAGCCGTTCGATCATGGCGCTGGCGACGAGCCATGGTTTTTGCGGTGGATATCAGGCATCCAACTATGGTTATTCTGCCAGTGTAATCGCGGGCGAGGGCAGCGGGATGCAGCGCGATTACGCCTATCGCACGGCGCGCCATCTTGCCGATCTCGATAGCCCTTCAAGCATCGGCCGCCGTGCGGGCGAACGGACTGTCGCGCGCTTGAATCCGGCGAAGCTGTCCAGCGGGGCCATGCCTGTAGTCTTCGATCCGCGGGTTTCCGGAGGGCTCCTCGGTCATCTGGTCGGCGCGATCACCGGCTCAGCAATTACCCGCGGCACAAGTTTCCTGCGCGACGATCTGGGCAAACAGATATTCCCGGCTGGCATCACCGTTGTTGACGATCCCCTGCGTAAGCGAGGCCTTCGGTCGAGGCCCTTTGATGGAGAGGGGCTGCCGGTCGCTAAGAGCGCGATCATCGAGGATGGCGTGTTGACCGGCTGGCTGCTCGACAGCGCGTCGGCGCGTCAGCTTGGCCTGGAGCCCACGGGCCATGCCAAGCGCGGGATTGGCGGTCCGCCGGGCGCAGGAACGACCAATCTGCATCTGAAAGCCGGATCGGTGTCACGGGATGAGCTGATCGCGGATATTGCGCAGGGCGTTCTGGTAACGGAACTAATCGGCATGGGCGTAAACCCGGTAACCGGCGACTATAGCCGCGGTGCATCAGGCTTCCTGATCGAAAATGGCCAGATTGGAGCGCCGGTTGCCGAGATTACCATCGCGGGCAACCTGAAGGATATGTTCAGCGAATTGACCCCGGCTGACGATCTGGAGTTTATTCGCGGTGTCAACGCGCCGACCTTGAGGATCGAGGGCATGACGGTGGCGGGTGCCTGAGGTAACTCTCTCTGCAATAGCGGATATCGCCGCCGAGGCGGCTGAAAAGGCGTCGGAGCGCTGGAAGGGTGAGCTTGAAATCTGGGAAAAATCGCCCGACCACCCGGTTTCCGATGTCGATCTTCTTGTCGATAATTTTTTGCGGGAACGATTGGCAGCGCTTGATCCGGATGCTGGATATTTGTCCGAGGAAACGACCGACAGTGCGGCGCGGCTGGGGAAGTCGCGTGTCTGGGTCGTCGATCCGATTGATGGAACGCGTGATTTTATCCGCGAGCGAACGGGGTGGTGCGTTTCGGTTGCGCTGATCGAAGATGGCCAGCCAATCTTTGGCGTGCTTGAAGCTCCGGCGCGGGGCGAACGCTGGTTGGCGAGTGCGGGCGGGGGCGCAACGCGCAATGGTTTGCCGATTGGCGTAAGCGACCGCACCGAGTTACCGGGTTCTCGCATTCCCTTTGCCAATCTGGCGAAGGATTCCGATCTGGTCGCGGTAAATCAGCCCAATTCAATTGCGCTCAGAATTGCCATGGTTGCTGCGGGAGAGGCGGATCTCGTGGCGACCCTGCGCTGGGGCCATGAATGGGATGTCGGTGCGGCCGCCCTGATAGCGAGTGAGGCTGGAGCAACGGTTTCCGATGCACTGGGAGCACCCCTGATATTCAACACCCATGCTGCGGAAGCCTTTGGCGTGCTGATCACAGCGCCGGGAATTCATGCGGCAGCGGTTGAGCGATTGCGCGAGCAAGCTGAGAAACTGTCCGTCCGCTAGTTTGCGTTAGAGTCCGAGCCTCGGCATTTCCTGTGCCGGGCATTTGTCCATCACCACTTTGAGGCCCGCTGCCTCGGCGCGCGCAGCCGCCGCTTCGTTGATTACGCCAAGTTGCATCCAGACGGCTCTTGCTCCGGCGGCTATCGCCTGATCGACCGCTTCCCCGGCGGCTTCGCTGTTGCGAAAGATATCGACCATGTCGATCGGCTCGTCGATATCCGAGAGGGCGCCGACGACGGTTATGCCATGAATATGGTCACCGCCTCTCCCTGGATTGACCGGGATGACCGTGAAACCCTTGTGGAGCAGGAATTCCATCACATGGTTGCTGGCGCGCTCGGGATTGACCGAAGCGCCGACCATCGCAATCGTTGAGGTTTCTTCGAGCAGCTCTGTAAGCTCTTCATCGCTCGTCAATGGCATGAAACACCTCCTTGGCGTTGAAGGGGCCAGCTTTTCCTATTTATCCATCCAGTCGGTGACTTTCCCGGCTATCGCGTTGAAGGCGTCAGCGCTTTTGCCATTGCTTGCGGCAGGCGGGATACCATTATCCGACGCTAGGCGAATATCCATTTCGAGCGGGATCCGGCCCAGAAAATCATAGCCCAGCTCTTGGGCTGCTGCCTCGGCACCTCCGGTTCCGAACGGGTCGGAAATTGCGCCGCATTCCGGGCATTCATAACCCGCCATATTTTCAACCAGTCCGATAATCGGGACATCGGCTTCGGTGAAAAGGTGGATGGCACGCCGCGCATCGATGAGCGCCAGATCCTGCGGCGTCGACACGATGAGCGCGCCGGCGGGCTTGTATTTCTGCACCATCGTCAACTGCACATCGCCGGTGCCGGGTGGCAGGTCGATGATCAGCGTTTCCGTGTCTCCCCATTCGGCATCGATCAGCTGGCCCAGAGCGTTGCCCGCCATAGGGCCGCGCCAGGCAATCGCCTGTCCCGGCTTCACGAGTTGGCCCATGCTGAGCATCCCAATGCCAAAATCCGTTTGAACCGGCACAAGCTTCTTATGCTCGTTCGCGGTCGGCTTGCGGTCTTCCGCGCCCAGCAGGCGCGGTTGCGACGGGCCGTAAATATCGGCGTCGATCAGGCCGACACGCAGTCCGCGCCGGGCAAGGGCAATCGCCAGATTGGCCGAGAGTGTCGATTTTCCAACTCCACCCTTGCCCGATCCGACGGCGATGATCCGCCGGGTTGTGCGCTTGCTGGTCATGGCAACCCGGACGGTGTCGACCCCGTCGATCGCCTTGAGGGTGCGATTGATATCGGCCTCGATCAATGCGCGCTTGTCTTCATTGATATCGGTTACATCGAGGATGGCGCTGGCGATGCCATCTGCAAATCGCGGAGCGGGGGCCCTGCCGGAATCTACAAGCCCCTTGCCCGAAACCGGGTCTGGAATGGCGTTCAGGGCGGCGGATAGCTGGTCACTTATTTCGGTCATGTCGGTCAAATAGGGAGCCGCCGGGCAAATGACACTGTTTTTCCCTGCAAGGGTTCCTATAAAGAGAGCTATGAGCGTTTTAACCAGTATAGGTGCCAGACTTGGCGCATTGTTGAACAGCGAGGGCCGCGGCCCTTGGGGTGGCCGTGGCAGCGGCGGGTCGGGCGGCAACGGCTCGGGCGGTGGTTCTGGCGGTGGAGGAGGCGATGATGGCCCCAAAAACCCCTGGTCCCAGCCGCCTCGCAAAAGGCCAACAGGCGGTCAGAGCGGTCCGACGGCGCTTGACGATCTGTTGAAACGCGGTCGCAGCCAATGGGGCGGCAGCGGTGGACGCGGCCCGAATATGCCGACCTTTGGCGGTCGGCCGATCTGGTTCTGGGCGATTATCGTTCTCGTCCTGCTCTGGCTCTTTTTCACATCCTTCCATCTGGTCGGCCCGCAGGAACGCGGTGTGCTGACCCGGTTTGGCAATTATCAGGGCACGTTCGAGCCGGGCGTCAGCCTTTCCTGGCCCGCGCCCATCGACCGGGTGCAGATCATAGATGTCGACAATATCCGCACCATCGATATCGGCGGCGGCGGCGAGAATGCCGAAAATCGCGTGCTGACCGGTGATCAGAATATCGTCGATCTTGCCTATCAGATTCGCTGGAATATCAAGGAGCCGCAAAATTACCTTTTCCAGATCGCGGACCCCGACACGACGATCCGGGAAGTGGCCGAAAGCGCAATGCGCGCCGTCATGGCGCGGATCACGCTCGACGAAGCCATCGGCTCGGGACGTGCCGAAGCTGAGCAGCGGGTCCAGGTTCTGATGCAGGAATTGCTCGACGGCTACGGGGCTGGCGTGCTTATTCAGGGCGTCGCCATTGAAGAGGCTGATCCGCCGGCAGCAGTGGAAGAGGCGTTCCGTGAAGTGTCTGCCGCGCAGCAGACCGCACAAACCTATCTCAACGACGCCCGCGCTTATGCGCAGCAGCTTACCGCGCAGGCACAGGGTGAAGCAGCAGCTTTCACCCGCGTTTACGAAGAATACAGGCTTGCTCCGGAAGTGACGCGCAGGCGTATGTATTATGAAACAATGGAACAGGTTCTGGGCCGCGTGAACATCACGATTGTCGAAAATGATGGCGTGACGACATATCTTCCTCTGCCAGAGGTGCAACGCCGGGCTCGCCAACAGGCAACGCCCGCCCCCCAGACGGGAGAAACACCATGAGCGTTGTTAGCCGCGTAATGCGCAATCCGATTGCCTATGGCATCCTGGCGGTGGTGGTCCTTGTTACGATTTTCAGCAGCTTCTCGATCGTTCCGGAAACCCGACAGGCGGTTATCGTCCGCTTTGGGCAGCCGGACCGGATCGTCAATCGCTACGAACCGGGCGTTCCATTCGGTTCGGGCAGTGCCGGGTTGATGGCGCACATACCGTTTGCGGAACAGGTCGTATGGATCGATCGCCGCATCCAGAATGTCGAGATGGAGCGCCAGCAGGTGCTGTCGACCGACCAGCTCCGGCTGCAGGTCGATGCCTTTGCCCGCTATCGGATCGTCGATCCGCTGCAGATGTATATTTCGGCGCGGACCGAAGAACGGGTGAGTGAGGCCTTGCGCCCGATTCTTGCCTCCTCGCTGAGAAACGAACTTGGTCGCCGGCCGTTCGCGGCGTTGCTTAGCCCCGAACGCGGTCAGGTGATGGACAATATCCAGGAAAGCCTGAATCTTGCAGCTCGACAATATGGGGCGGAGATCGTCGATGTGCGGATCAAGCGCGCCGACCTTCCCGAGGGGCAGCCACTGGAATCGGCCTATGTGCGAATGAGCTCAGCGCGCCGTCAGGAAGCCCTGACCATTCGCGCGCAAGGGGCCAAACAGGCACAGATCATCCGGGCTGAAGCCGATGCAGAAGCGGCGCGCACCTATGCAGAGGCGTTTGGCGCTGACCCCAATTTCTACGATTTCTATCGGGCGATGATCTCCTACCGGTCGACTTTCGGGGTAACCGGCGGCGATGACGATCAGGGCGAAGCAGCAATCGTGATGTCTCCGGACAACGAATATCTGCGCCAATTCCGTGGACAGCGCTAACTAATCGACCAACGGCATTGTGACCCCCTATGTTCAATATGTGTTAAGGCGCTATTGCGCAGATAACAGACAGGTGTCGTAACCGGATTAAGTGGAAGAGATTGGAGAATTATGGCCGTGCGTTACGCTTATGCGATCACAGGAATTCTACTGGCTGGAGGCACTGCAGCGACTTTGGCGTTGCAGCAACCGGTTGGCGCGCAAGTAGCCCAAAATGCCCCCTCAGCCATGCCGCAGGCAGGTGCCCCTGGCAGTTTTGCCGATCTGACCGAGCGGCTCGCGCCCTCGGTCGTCAACATCTCTACGACGCAGACGATCGAAGTGCAGGGGCAGGGACGCAATCCCTTTGCGGGCAGTCCCTTTGACGACTTTTTCCGTCAGTTTGGCCAGCAGCGCGGCAATGGCGCACCGATAACCCGAGAAGCGACTTCGCTCGGGTCTGGCTTCATCATTTCAGCCGATGGCTATGTGGTGACGAACAATCATGTGATCTCGTCCCGTGGCCGCAACGGCCAGCCGGGGACAGATCCCGTCGACACGATCACGGTGACACTTTCCGACCGTACCGAATATGAAGCGCGAATTGTGGGCCGTGATCCGGCATCCGATCTTGCCGTTCTGAAGATTGATGGCGAAAATCTGCCGTTCGTCCAATTTGGAAATTCGGATGAATTGCGTGTCGGAGACTGGGTGCTTGCGATTGGCAATCCTTTCGGCCTTGGCGGTACAGTGACCGCAGGCATTGTTTCTGCGCTCCAGCGGACAATCGGCCAGGGCGGTGCCTATGACCGCTATGTTCAGACCGATGCCTCGATCAACCAGGGTAATTCCGGCGGACCGATGTTCGATCTTTCGGGAAACGTCGTCGGCATCAATAGCGCCATCTTTTCGCCGACCGGCGGCAATGTCGGTATCGGCTTTGCGATCCCTGCCTCCGAAGCCTGGCCGATCGTTCAGACGCTGATGCGCGGCGAACGGGTCCAGCGCGGCTATCTCGGCGTTTCGATCCAGCCATTGGGCGATGATATCGCCGATTCTCTCGGTCTGCCGCACAATCGCGGTGAGATCGTTGCCCGCGTCGAACCGGGCGAAGCGGCCGAGCGTGCCGGTATCCAGCAGGGCGACGTGATTGTCAGCGTCAACGGCCGCGATGTGACGCCTGACGAGACCCTGTCTTACATCGTTGCCAATCTGCCGGTCGGCGAACGCGTGCCGATCACCCTGATCCGGGATGGCGAGCAGGTCCGCGTGACCGCGACGATGGGCGAACGGCCGACCGACGAGGAGCTGATTGCGCGTGCGCAGCAGAACCAGCAGGAAGATGAAGGCCTGCAGGAGCCGACCAAGGAAGATCCGGGCAGCGACGAATCCGAAGCGACGATGGAGGCCATCGGTATCGGCTTCCAGACGCTGACCCCGCAAATCGCCCGCCAGATCGGTATTCCCGGTGGCGTCCGCGGACTGGTTGTGAACCAGGTCGATCCATCCAGCGATGCCGCGCAAAAGGGCATCCGCCGGGGCGACGTGGTCCTGTCGATCAACCGCACGGCGACCCTGCAACCGTCTGATGCGGTACGGGTAATTTCCAGTGCACAGCGGGCCGGGCGCAGCTCGGTGCTCCTGCTGCGGCAGCGTGGAAATTCCATCCCGCTCTATGTCGGCGTCGATATCATCGAGTAAGCATGACGCCCCGGGCCGCGATTGGGCGGCCGGGGCATCATCGCCCTGGGGATTGGCGGTTTTCATCGCCAATCGGGCCGTCTATCGTTCCCGCAAAAACATTAAGGGGCGTATCGATGAGTGAATCCGCAGGCATATTTCTCGGCAAGGGTGGTGGAGAGAAGCAATTTCTCAACCTGTCCCGCGCCAACCGGCACGGCTTGATCGCGGGTGCCACTGGCACGGGCAAGACCGTGACTGTTCAGGGCCTGTGCGAGAGTTTTTCCAATGCCGGCGTTCCGGTGTTCGTGGCCGATGTCAAAGGCGATCTCTCTGGCGTTGCGATGCCGGGCAGCGAGAGTTTCAAACATCACGACAAGTTGATCGAGCGGGCTGAAGAGATCGGGCTCGAAGATTATCACTATCTCGATAGCCCGACGATTTTCTGGGATCTGTATGGCGAAAAGGGCCATCCGGTCCGCACGACGATCAGCGAGATGGGGCCGCTCCTGCTCGGGCGGTTGATGGACCTTTCCGACGCCCAGCAGGGCGTTCTGGAAATTGCGTTCCGCTTTGCCGATGATGAAGGGATGCTGCTCCTCGATCTGGAGGATCTGCAGGCGATGATGGTCGCCACATCCGAAAATGCGAAGGAATTGTCAGCACAATATGGCAATGTCTCGCGGCAAAGCGTCGGCGCGATTCAGCGCAAGTTGCTCCAGCTCGAAGGGCAGAGTGCTGCCGAGTTTTTCGGCGAACCGGCGCTCGATATCGACGACTTCTTTCGCACAGACGATCAGGGCCGAGGCTTCGTCAACATCCTGATGGCCGACAAGCTGATGGAAAATCCGAAGCTTTATGCGACATTCCTGCTCTGGCTGATGAGCGAACTTTTCGAAGCGCTCCCCGAGGTCGGCGATCCCGACAAACCCAAGCTCGTATTCTTCTTCGATGAGGCGCATTTGCTCTTCGATGATGTACCGGATGCGCTAGAAGACAAGATCGAACAGGTGGTCCGCTTGATCCGTTCAAAAGGGATCGGCGTCTATTTCATTACGCAGAATCCTATCGATATTCCCGAGAGGGTTGGCGGCCAGCTTGGCAATCGTATCCAGCATGCGCTGCGCGCTTTCACGCCGCGCGACAAGCGGGCAATCAAGGCCGCTTCCGAAACTTTCCGGATCAATCCCGATCTCGATGTCGAAACCGCGATAACCGAACTCAAGGTCGGCGAGGCGCTGGTTTCGACCCTGATGGACGATGGCGCGCCATCGCCGGTTGAACGGACGCTCATCCGGCCGCCCTATTCGCGGATGGGACCGATCTCGACCGGAGAAAGGGCGGCGATACGTGCCGCGTCTCCCATCGGCGATATCTATGACGAGCGGGTCGATCGCGAGTCCGCTGCCGAAGTATTGGAACAGAAAGCGCTGGACGCAGCCGAGACCGCCCAGGAAGTCGAAGAGCAGGGCGAAGAGGCCGTGCGTGAGCGACCGCGCAAGAGCAAATCTCTCTGGGCGCGTGTCAGCCGTGCCGCCGCAGGGGCCGCCGCGGCATCTGCCGGATCTGCTTTGGGGCGTAGAATGTCTGGCCGCACGAGCCGCGCCAATCCTACGGCTTCAGCCGCCAGTGCTGCGGGCAGCACGATCGGCAACGAGATCGGCAATGCGATAGGTATTCCCGGCGTGGGTCGGTTCGTCCGCGGCGTATTGGGCGGGCTGCTACGCTAACTAGCGCTGGGTTTTCTCGGGCAGGAACAGCGCCGCGATTTCCTCGGCGATACGGGCAGGGCGCAGCGTTTCGGCATCGATGCAGCACCAGCGGGACTTCACCTCGGCAAGCACTTCCTCGCCGCGTTTGATGATCGTGTCGTAAAAGGCGCTGGCGCCCTGCACTTTTTCGACGACGACCGAAGCGATCACATTGTCGTCGAGAAATGCGGGCTTGCGGTAGGTGATTTCATGCTTGAGCGCGACCCATAGATGTGCCGCAACTGCTTGTGGCGGAGCGATTTTCTGCCAATGCGCCAATACGGCGTCCTGCACCCAGTTGAGATAATTGGCGTTGTTCACATGCCCCATGAAATCGATGTCGGCCTTGTCGACAGCGATTGCATGCTCGTGACGGGGGGAATTGGTGTCGGACAGTGTACGCATACTCCACGATATAGAGATGATGATACCGCTTACAACTGTGTCAGTAAATCGATGATCCGCCGCTAGGCCTGGCGCATCTTTCCATTGTTGAAATGAATAGGGGGAAATGGCGGGAAATTCCGGAACGCCGATCCGCCGACCGCCTCGAGAAAGGTGTCGGCTGCAGTCTTGCCCGCACCATCCAGCGCACGATAGAAATCCAGCGGTCGCTGGAGCATCCAGAGGGAGAAGGGCGAGGCAAATCGCTCGCCGTCCACGCCTTCTATTCGATAGGGTGCCATGCCAATCGCTCGCGGTATTTCCGTATCCGGATTGGCCTGTGCCCAGTCGGTGTAGAGATTCGCGACCGCCTGGAGATGGGGCATCTGTTCGCTCATCATCCGCTGCAAGACCGGAAGCAATGTGTCCGGAATCGCATCGTCTTCCAGGAATTCTCCGGACAAGGGGGCAGCCGCCTCCATCATGCGCTCAACCCATATCGCGACATGGGGTGCGAGGCGTTTCATGAGGTTGCCGGATTCCGGATCGCGGTAGAGATGCGCATAAAGCGGGCCAATCAGCCCATAGTCGCCGATCGAAGGGCGGGTGCCGAACAAATAGTCGTGCACCGCGAAATGGGCATCGAGATCCGCAAGCAGCGTCTCATAGCTTTTCTCGATAGCGGGTATCGTGGCGGGGTTGACGCCGAGCATCGGGACAAAGCCCTTGAATCGCTGGCCAATCTCGCGGCCGCGTTTGACCTGTTCTTCGCGGCTTCCCCCGGGCAGGTTCGACTTTCCGAACTCGCCGTAAATCCACTCCTCATTGTAATTCCAGCGGTAATGCATGGCCGGGATGACGAGCCATTCATCGCCGTAAAGTTCGAACAAAAGGGCCACGAGTTTCTGGACCGGCGTATCGGGATAGACGGACGGACTGCCCGCCTCTGCCTCGAAATGATCGATGATGCTTGTCGTATCCTGGATGACCGTGCCATCGTCTTTCTGGACGACCGGTACCACCGGATAGCCGACAGCGGGAATGATAACGTCCTGCATGACCTCCGGCGACGGAGGCAGCTCCTGATAGTCAATCTGTTTCCAGTCGAGATAGGCTCGCGCCTTGCCGGAGAAGAGCGATGCCGGGGCCCCGTACAGGATATGCGTCATCGAAATGTCTCCGCGATGGGGATGGTTCCGGCCTAGCCGCGGCCGCGATAGGAAGCGACACCTTGATCGGGCAGCCAGAGTCCCTCTGGCGGCGTGCCCGATTGCCAGAAAATATCGATCGGAATGCCTCCGCGTGGATACCAGTATCCGCCGATGCGCAGCCACTGGGGCTGCATCTCCTCAAACAGGCGTTTGCCGATACCCACTGTGCAATCTTCATGGAATGCCCGATGGTTACGAAAGCTTCCGAGAAACAGTTTTAAAGATTTGCTCTCAACTATTGTCTCGCCCGGTGCATAGTCGATCACCAGATGTGCGAAATCGGGCTGCCCGGTAACCGGGCAGAGCGATGTGAATTCCGGCGCGGCGAATCGCACCAGATACAGCTCTCCTGCACGCGGGTTGGGAACATAATCGAGGGAAGCGTCTTCGGGAGACGGTGGCAGAGATGAACTCTTGCCGAGATGCTTGGCGTCCATGCGGCTCATCTAGTCGATTTGGCGGTTGATGTCATTCCCGGCATGCGGTTCACTGACGATTAAGCTGGCGCGGCGTTGGTTCGACGCTGTATCGGGGCCGGGGCAAAATAGGGTAGCAACAGTGCGGCATAGTGCGTTTTGTATATTTGGGATTCTGGCGGCCGTTGCTGCGCCGCTTTCCCCTGTTTTGGCTCAGGAGGCCGGAACGGAGGCGCAGACTGAGACGCCATCTGCCGAGCCGCAGCGACCACCGATATTCAGCCTGCCGCCCGGCGAAGTCCGCGAACGTCCTCAGCCCGATGTCCAGGGGCCCCGGGCTCCCGGCATCTCCTCTCCGCGCCTGATCGGGCCGGACCCAGAGCCAACGCCATCATCCTCTGCGAACAGCTCCCGCCCGGCGGTACCATCGCGACAGCCTGATCCGGCACCCCCGGTGATTGTGAGCAGACCGCAAAGTGCGCCCGACCATGCGGCTCAGTCCAGAGTGCCGGTTTCGCGGCCGCCATCCAACACACCGGATACCGACTCGCCGTCAATCGCTGATCTCCCTCGACCGCGGATTGCAGAGGAGTCATCGGCGCCCGAGCAAGCCGAAACAGACTCCAGCTCCGTTGCCGCCGTGCCTGCCGATCAGGGCGGTATCGCGTGGTGGGTCTGGCTGCTCGGGCTGGGTGCGATTGCCGGTCTTGCCGCTGCAATACGGTTGGTACGCACGCGTCGGTCCGTCGAAGAAGAGAAAACCCTCGAGCCAGCACCGCTTGTCCGGAAAAAGGCGGAACCAGAGGCCGATCCAGCACCGACGCCCGCCGCAGAGGCGCCAACGCCCGCTATGGCCACCGCGCCGAGTGCGCCGCCCACTGCGGATGCACCGTCCCGGATCGAGGTCGATTTCCAGCCCCTGTCGGCGCGCCTGTCCACGCTTGGGTTGACGCTCAGCTATCGGCTGACGCTTTTCAACATCAGCGATGAGCCGCTGCGGGACATCGCCGTCCGGCTGGGGATGCGTTGCGCCGACAGTGCGGCGATGGAGGGGTCTTCTGAAGCCGGCCCGCCCTGCGTTTCACTCGATGCGCTGGAGGCCGGTGCATCGCATACGCATACGGGTGAAATCCGCCTTGATCCGCAGGTGTTCAAGCCATTTCAATCCGACGGCAAGCCGATGCTGGTGCCCATCGTCGACATGTTCCCCTGCTACCGGGACAGTGATGATGTGCTGCATGAAATGCATGCGGCGATGCTGGTCGGCCGTGAGCATGAGCCGCCAGCCCCAAAGATGCAGCCCTTCTGGCTGGAACGGGGATTCGGACAATTCGGCATGATCGGTTGCCGGATGCTGAGCGTTAAAACGGCCTGATTCCGGCATTTCTGCCTGTTTCGGTAGCGCGCTTCCTTCGCTTGTCGCTATCGGTACTCCATGCCATAGATTAGCGGGTTTTCCGAAGGGGGCGGCGAATGTTTTTCCGATCAATAGCGGCGGGTTTTGCGATACTGGCGATGGCACCGGCGCTCGCACAGGATGCGGAAGGGAGCTCCGCCCAAATAGTCGCAGAAATTCCCGATCCCGTTGTTTCGGTTACCCGCCACCGTGGCACCTTTGGCGGTCAGGCGATCAGCTATACGGCAACGGCGGGTGAGACCTATCTGACGGACGATGACGGCAATCCCAATGCGCGTATCTTCTCGATCGCCTATATTCGCGATGGTGGAAACGCTTCACGGCCAATCACATTCCTGTTCAACGGCGGGCCCGGCTCCGGGTCAATATGGCTGCACATGGGTGCTTTCGGGCCGCGCCGGGTCGCCATCCCTTCAAACGGTACGGATGACGGCGCGCCGCCCTATCGCGTGATCGACAATCCGGACAGCCTGCTCGACGTTACCGACATCGTCTTTATCGACCCGGTCGGTACAGGGTTCAGCACCGCACTTGGCGATACGGAGCCGACCGAATTCTGGGGTGTTGATGCCGATGCCCGGTCGATCGGCACATTCATCCGGCGCTGGCTGTCGGAAAATAATCGCTGGAATTCGCCCAAATATCTGGGCGGAGAAAGCTATGGCACGACCCGGACAGCTGCTGTCGTCAATGAACTGGAGGGCAGCTTCAACGATGTCGCATTCAACGGTTTGCTGCTGATTTCGACGATCCTGGATTTCGGCGCACAGGCCGAAGTTCCAGGCAACGAAATGCCCTATATCCTGCATCTGCCAACTATGGCTGCGACCGCTTTTTATCATAATCGCGCACCCACCGACGTCACCAATCTTGAAAGCCATGTCGCCGCAGCGCGCGAATTTGCCCGGGGTGACTATCTAACGGCGCTGATCCGGGGCAGTGACCTGGAAACAGATGCGCGCGCCGATATCCGTCGCCGTCTCGCCTATTTCACGGGCCTGTCTGAAACATATCTCGAACAGGCGGACCTTCGTGTTTCCCCGCGTCGCTACTATAAAGAGCTGCTGCGCGGCCAGGGGCTGACGGTGGGGCGGCTGGATTCCCGCTATACGGGCCGTGACTATGATAATGCCGGCGAAGCGCCGGACAATGATCCCAGTTTCTACGGTATCGACGCCAGCTATACGGCGGCGCTCAACAGTCATGTCCGTGAAACGCTCGGCTTCAATCCGGACCGTCAATATGTGACGATCGGCGGGGTTAGCGAATGGGACTGGGATTTAAGCCGGGGAGGGCGGGACAGCACCTATTATCGAAGCGTTGCGCCCTATATTGGCCGTGCCATGCGGGAAAATAGCGGTCTCAATGTCTTCGTTGCCCAAGGCTATTATGATTTTGCGACACCCTTTTTCGGTGCCGAATATGCGCTGTCGCGAACCGGCATGCCCACCGAGCGCATCCATTACCGCTATTATGACGCCGGCCACATGATGTATGTGAACGAGCCGGAACTGACCCGGCTGACACAGGATATTCGCGCATTCATTCGGTCCAGATGATCCGACTCACCGGGAAATTCTTCACGGAGCGGTCGATTGTCCACTTGATGAGGGAATCCCTCGACTAGGCCGACGGCCAAAGCTAAGGATTGAGGGAATCGAAACCCAAGCAGGAATTAGTTGAACATGGAAATGCTCGTCTCGACCGAATGGCTCGCCGGAGAAATGGGAGCCAGCGATCTGCACATCATTGATGCGACGCAGTTCCTTGCCGATGCGGGGCGCGATGCGAAGGCCGAATATGGCTTTGAGCATATTCCCGGTGCCGTGTTCATGGATCTGGAAGAGGTATGCGATACGTCGAGCAGCCTTCCGGGGATGCTGCCGACCGCGGAAAAATTTGCCAGCCGGATGCAATCGCTGGGCATCGGCGATGGCAGCCGCATCCTGATTTATGACAATTCGCCCCTTCATAGCGCGGCCCGGGCATGGTGGATGACCAAGGATGTGTTCGGCGCGCACAATGTTGCCGTTCTGGATGGCGGGCTCGCCAAATGGAAAGCGGAAGGCAATGCCGTCGAGCAGGGCAAGCAGCAGGTTCGCCACCGGCATTTCACGCCTTTCCACGATGACGGTTCCGTGCGCGATCTGGCCGCGATGAAGGCGCTCGCCGGCTCGAACGAAGCCGAAATCGTCGATGCCCGCCCTGAAGAACGTTTCAAGGGTGAAGGCCCCGAACCGCGCCCGGGTGTTGAGCCGGGTCACATCCCGGGTTCCAAAAATGTCCCGCATGCCACGCTCTTCAATGAAGATGGCACTTGGAAACGCGGCGATGAACTGAAGGCGGCCTTTACGGCGGCCGATGTCGATCTCGACAAGCCGATGGTTACAACCTGCGGCGGCGGAACGACTGCGGCGGTGCTTCTCTTCGGGGCAAAGCTGCTCGGAAAGAGTGATGTCGCGCTCTATGATGGCAGTTGGGCCGAATGGGGTAGCCAGGCCGATACCGAAAAAGCGACAGGAGCCGCGTGAGCGGCGGCGGGTCGGACAGGAAACCCGCGACCCGCCTCGTAACGGGCGGGCGGCGCAAGGAGTGGACCGGCGCGGTCGTCAATCCGCCGGTCTGGCGCGCCAGCACCCATCTCTATGACAGTGTTGCGGATTTGCGGGCTGGCCCAACAACCAATGAAGATGGCCGCTTTTTCTACGGTCGGCGCGGTTCGCCTACGCAATGGGCCCTAGCGGAAGCACTGACCGAGCTGGAACCGGGGGGGCACGGGACGATGCTGTTCCCATCCGGCGTTTCCGCCATCGCCTGCGCGCTATTGGCGGTTCTCAGGCCCGGCGATGTGCTGCTTATGACGGACAGCAGTTACGATCCGACGAGAAGCTATGCCGAGGCATTTCTGAAGAAGTGGGGCGTGGAGACGCGCTATTATGATCCGCTAGTCGGTGCCGGAATCTCCGATCTGATCTGTGATCGGACCCGCGCGATCATGATGGAAAGCCCCGGCAGCCTGACATTCGAGATTCAGGATGTGCCTGCAATCTGCGCTGCGGCGCAAGAACGCGGCGTGATAACTCTGCTCGATAACACCTGGGCGGCATCCTACTTCTTTCGCGGGATCGAACGGGGCGTGGATATTACAATCCTTGCCGGCACCAAATATATTGTCGGGCACAGCGACGTGATGCTCGGTTCGGTCACATGCCGGGAGAAATACTGGCAGCGGTTGAGGCGAACGGCGCAGCAACTGGGACAGGTGATTTCCCCCGATGACGCCTATCTGGCGTTGCGCGGTCTGCGTACTCTGGACGTGCGGATGCGCCAGCATCAGGAATCGGGCCTTACAATTGCGCGCTGGCTTTCCCAGAAGCCGCAGATCGCAAAAGTGCTGCACCCGGCTCTGCCGGATTGCCCCGGCCATGCCACCTGGCAGCGCGATTTTTCAGGGTCCGCCGGCCTGTTTTCATTCGTCTTGGATGGTGGAGACGATGAGGCCGCCGCCTCCCTGATCGACGGTTTGGAGCTGTTTGGCATCGGTTATAGCTGGGGAGGGTATGAGAGCCTTGCCCTGCCTGTCGATCCTGCGCCTGACCGCACGGCCACCAAATGGCAGACCGAAGGGCCGGTAATTCGGCTGAATATCGGCCTTGAGGATTGTGATGATCTGATAGCGGACCTTGCGAAGGGTCTGGAAAGATACGAGAAGGCGGCATGCAAGAGGTAATCGAACTTCTGACCCGCCTGGGTGTCCCGCTGCCGGATGACCTAAACTGGCTCGCGGTTGCGATCGGTATGTTCTTTGTCGGTATCGGCTGGGCTCTTGGCTGGATTGCTAGCCGCTGGGCCGGTCAGCATCTGGCGGGGCTCTGGGATAAAGCAGTCGGAGACCGGGCTGAAGGCCTTAGCGCGCGCATGGTGCGCATCGTCTATCACGCGACAGTATCGATTGTCCTCGCAATCGCCTTTTTCGCCATGGACTGGTGGACCTTCACTGATCTTGTAATCGGAGCGGGTTGGGGCATTTGCGCAGGCTATCTGATCTGGCACATCGCGAGGGCTATCAATTTTTCCCGCTGGATTTCGTTAATTGCCGGCCTGTTCACGTTCGGTGTAATCCTGAGCAACGCTGTAGGTGGTTTGGAGCGGGTCACATTCGTCTTTGACCGCATTGGCGTTACGGTCGGAAGCACGCGGATTTCTTTGCTAACGGTACTGATAATTGTCATTACCGCGCTTGCGCTCTTTGCCGTTGTTCGCATCACGCGCCGGGTTATCAGTCATTCGATCCAGAGTTCCAGCGGTCTTGATCCTGCCCAGAAGCTGCTGGCGGACAAGCTCGCGACCGTCGTCATCATGGCGGCTGCCTTTTTCATCGGCATCGATATTCTGGGGATCGACCTTACCGCACTGGCATTCTTCTCGGGTGCGCTTGGCCTGGCCGTCGGTTTCGGTATGCAGAAAACGGTCGGCAACCTGATCGCTGGCATCATTCTGCTAATGGATCGGTCGATCAAACCCGGAGACGTGATCGCGGTCGGAGAGAGTTTTGGCTGGGTCAACAAGATCGGGGTCCGCGCGGTTTCGATCATTACCCGCGATGGCAAGGAACATCTGATTCCGAACGAGAACCTGATGACGGAAGAGGTGGAGAACTGGTCTTATTCCAGCCTTGAAGTCCGCGTTCATATCGAGGTTGGCGTATCTTATAATTGCGATATCCGGTTGGCACAGGAACTGATGATCGAGGCCGCGCTCGATGCGCCGCGCGTTCTCAAAAGCCCGAAACCTAAAACGCTCTTGTTTGAATTTGGCGATTCGTCCGTGAATTTCGATATTCGCGTCTGGATCAAGGATCCTGAAGAAGGCGTCGCCAATGTCCGGTCGGAAATTCTCAACCGGATCTGGTGGAAGTTCAAGGAGCATGGGATCGAGATTCCGTTCCCGCAGCGCGATCTTCACATCAAGGAATGGCCGGACGGCAAGCCCATGGCTCTGGCCGGCGAAGATAT
The DNA here is from genome assembly GCA_947259005.1 of uncultured Parasphingopyxis sp. Classification (GTDB taxonomy): domain Bacteria; phylum Pseudomonadota; class Alphaproteobacteria; order Sphingomonadales; family Sphingomonadaceae; genus Parasphingopyxis. The sequence continues at coordinate 77,162 of CAMYKP010000001.1, forward strand.
CACCGCATCTGCGCCTGTCGCGTCGCCAAAGCCGGGTGCCAGCTAGATTCCGACAAACCTGCCGAGGCGTGATATCCGCAAGCGCAGGTAGCGTACAAGCTCTTCCGCTGCGTTCGTCGCCTTCGGGCCTTTGTCGAGCAGAGCGCGTGCGCCGGCGGTCGCGGCAATAACAGTTTCGTCGGCGACAGCATGAAATCCGTTTTTGGCAATGCCGGACGTCATGGTGAAGGCATCGCACAATGCAGATTCGTCGGGAATTTCGATCAGATCAGATTCCGGAGGAATCATCTGTTCGATTATCGAGAGCACGGCATAGAGCTGGGAAATCTGGTCCAGCTGGAAGGCAGAGGATTCTTGCGCAACTATCGGATTTTGAACGGTCATTGCTGGGCTCTCTTCAGTGGGGGTGCCATAGTCGCGCAAAGCTTCTAACATTTGCCTAATCGCATTGCGGCGCACCAATAATGTTGCAGCGCAGCAACATTCTCGATCTTTTCCACGTGATTCTGTGAAATATCATTGTGTGCAACTGCGAACATCTGCATGTTCATAATCAATTGCCCTATCGGTCCGCCTTTACAGGGACAGAGAGCGAAGGGTGCGCTGGGACGAATAGAACCGTATTCGAACGACAAAAGGACTATTTTACATGCGCACCTCGATCTTCGCCCTTGCTCTTCTGGCATCCACCGCAGTCGCCGCTCCGGCACATGCCGAAGACCTTGGCGGCGGCTTCAGCGTCTCCGGCAATGCCGCGCTCGTCACAGACTATCGTTTCCGCGGCGTTTCCTTCTCGGACGAAGATATCGCTATTCAGGGCGGCATCGATATCGAACATGACAGTGGCTTCTATGTCGGAACCTGGGCATCTTCGATCGAAGACAGCCCGGTATTCGGCCATACCGAGCTTGACGTTTATGTCGGCTGGTCCGGCGAAGTCACATCGGGCCTGAGCCTTGATGTCGGTGTTCTCGCCTATCTCTATCCCAACGGAAATGTTGGTGATGCCGATTATGTCGAGCCTTATGCATCGCTTACCTATGCGATCGGCCCGGCAGAAGTCACCACCGGTGTTGCATGGGCTCCGAGCCAGAATTCGATCGGCAACGACGACAACCTTTATATCTACACCGACGTCGGAGTGGGCATCCCGGGTACGCCGATCTCCGTAGGCGGTCATCTCGGCTATACCGATGGCAGCCTCTCGATTGATCCGGATGGCGACTATTGGGACTGGGGCCTGAGCGCAGAAGCTTCGTTCGGCATGCTTTCAATCGGCGTTGCCTATGTCTCGACGGCCGTTAGCGGCCCGGGCACGGACGGCGCTGTCGTCGGTACGCTTGGCGTGAGCTTCTAGGCGCGCGAAGCCACGACCAGTTTTTGAGTAACCGGATGGGTCGGTGCAGCGATTACCTGCTGCGCCGGCCCTTCCTCTATTATCTCCCCCGCTTCCATCACAGCGATCCGGTGGCATAGCCTTCTGGCAACGGCGAGATCATGGGTGATGAACAGCAGTGCGAGATCGCGCTCATGCTGAAGCTTTTCGAGAAGATCGAGCACTCGGCCTGCGACTAATACATCGAGCGCTGATGTCGCCTCATCAAGCAGCAGCATTTCGGGCTCGCTCACCAGCGCCCGTGCAATGGCGACTCGCTGCGCCTGTCCCCCGGATAGCTCTCTCGGAAAACGGTCGGCAAATTCCGCAGGCAGATCGACCTCCTGCAGAACCTGCTTGATCAGTCCGGCGCGTCCCCTTTCCGCGAGATCCGGACGCAGATGGCGAAGCGGTTCCGCAATAATGTCTGAAACCCGCCATTGCGGATCGAGGCTCGCGCTCGGATCCTGAAAGACCGGCTGGATCAGACGGCGATGAAGGGGGGACATGCGCTTGCGTTGAGGCAGCGGATCGCCCCGCCAGCGAACCACCCCCGTATCGACCGGTCCAAGCCGCGCGATGGCGCGTGCGAGAGTCGACTTGCCCGATCCCGACCCCCCGACCAGGGCAAGTGCCTCGCCCTCATGCACGGTGAGCGACGCACCGGACACCGCCTGGACTCGACCCTTGCGCCAGCCCGGGCGCGGAAAGGAGACATGGATATCACCTGCAACGAAAAGCGGTGCGCCGGTTTCAGGCAGTGTCGGCGGCGGATCTGTGAGACGGGGTGTCGCTGCGACCAGCTCCCGCCCATATTCGCTCGTCGGCGCGGCGAGATGCAGGGCCGCCGGTCCGCTTTCCTCCACCCGGCCATCGCGCAGCATGACGATCTGGTCCGCATGGCGATCAATGGTCGCAAGATCATGGCTGACCAGCAGCAGCGCCAGCCCGTCTTCGCGCCGCAATGCATCGAGCAGTGCCATGATATCGTTCCGCAGGCTGGCATCGAGCGCGCTGACCGGTTCGTCGGCAATCAGCAATTTTGGGTTGTGCGCGATTGCCATGGCGATCAGGGCGCGCTGCCGCTGGCCACCCGACAGACGATGGGGGAACTGGTCGAGCCGGCTTTCCGGTTCGTCCAGGCCAACGCGCTCCAGGGCGACGATCATCGCCTCTCGTGAAGGGGCCTCCGCCCCGGCCTGCTGCCAGGCTTCGGACAGCTGGGTGCCGATGGTCAGATGCGGGGTGAGGGCGGTCAGCGGGTGCTGGAAGACAAAGCCGACATCCCGTCCGCGTTGCCGTTGCAGTATGGCCCGACCGGCACCGATCAGTTCCGTATCTCCCAACCGCGCCGATCCGCCGGGAATGCCGGGCGACAGGCCGAAGGGCGCAAGGCAGCTTTGGCTTTTCCCGGATCCCGATGCGCCGACAAGTGCGACGCATTGGCTTGCCTCGACCGTGAAACTGACATTTTCGACGACGGTTTTCCCGTCGATCCGAACGCTGAGATCCTCGACTGTATAGACGATCATCGGGACAGCCTGTCGCGTAACCGCTCGCCCGCGATGGTCAGGCAGACGATGACGAGGACCAGCACGCCGCCCGGGATCAGAAGCGCATGGGGCTGGAGGTCCATATCGTCCGCGCCTTCCTTGACGAGGATACCGAGCGAAGTCAGCGGCTCCTGCACTCCAAGGCCGAGAAAGGAGAGAAAGCTCTCCACCATCACGACCTGGGGGACCGTAAGCAGCAGATAGGCCAGCGCCACGCCGGCCACATTAGGCAGGATATGACCGGTCAGGATGCGACTCGGCGGTGCGCCTGCGGCCTCGGCAGCGGCGACGAAAGATCGTTCCTTCAGCGCGATGACCTGTCCGCGCACGACCCGCGCCATCGTCAGCCATTCGACCGCGCCGATCCCGATGAACACCAGGATGATCGAGCGCCCGAACACGACCATCAGCAGGATGACGACGAACATGAAGGGCAGGGCGTAGAGCCCGTCGACGAGGCGCATCATCGCCTCATCGATCTTGCCGCCATACCAGCCCGCAATCGCGCCCCAGGCCGTGCCGATCACCAGCGCGACCAGCGCTGCGGCCAGCGCGACGGCCAAGGTGACACGCGTGCCCACCAGGGTGCGGGCGAGCAGGTCTCTTCCGACCGTATCGGTGCCGAACAGATGGCCGGGCGAAAAGAGCGGAGCACGAACGGCGTCCCAGTCGATCGCGCTATGTGTCCAGGGGAGGAGCGGTGGCACGATGAGCGCGGCAAGCGCGATGGTCGCCACGATCAGGAGCGGAAGGCGTGAGCGCATCATTCGGCCCGCATCCTCGGGTCGAGCCAGCCATAGATCAGGTCGGCGACGAGATTGAACAGGATGATAAGGCCCGCATAAAGCGTTACCACACCAAGGACGAGCGGATAGTCGCGGTTCAGTGCGCCCTGCACGAAGTAGCGGCCAAGACCGGGGAGAGCGAAGACGGTTTCGATAATGACCGCTCCGGTCAGTAGGCCCGCTGCCGCCGGGCCGAGATAGCTGGCGACCGGGACGAGCGCCGGACGCAGGGCATGGCGCGCGATAACCTGGCGTTCTGCCAAACCTCGGGCCCGTGCGGTGCGGACATGATCTTCATTGAGCGCACGGGCCAATCCCGCGCGTGTCAGCTTGGCAATGGCCCCTGCAAAAGGCAGAGCGAGGGCGACAACCGGGAGCACCAGATGGGAAGGGCTGCCCGCTTCCCAACCCGAGACCGGCAGCCAGCCAAGGCCCAGCGCGAAGATCAGCACGAAGAGCGGGCCGGTGACGAAGACGGGCAATGCCGTCAGCAGCGTTGCCGCGCCCATGATTGCCTCATCCTGCCAGCGTCCGGCGCGGACGGCCGCCCACAACCCTCCGCCGATTCCCAGCGCGCAAGCAAGCAGCAGCGCCAGTCCGCCGATGGTAAGCGATATCGGCAGGCCCTGGGCTATCAGCTCGCTGACGGTGAAGTCCCGATAGACGAGGCTCGGTCCGAAATCGCCGCGCACAATCCGCCCGATATAAAGCAGAATCTGTTCGCCAAGCGGCAGGTCCAGGCCATAGGCCGCGTCCATTGCAGCGCGGGTTTCCTCGTCAAGCGCGCGTTCGCCATCGAACGGACCGCCCGGTGCGAGTCGCATCAGCACGAAAGACAGGATTACAACGCCCAGCAGCGTCGGGATTGCGGTTATCAGGCGCCTGAGAAGGAGGGCGCGCATGAACCGTTTACACCATCCGCTGAGGCTGGACTTGTCGAAGCCCTGTTCTTTGCTTTTCTATTGCCGAAAGAAAGGGCAACCCTTCGACAAGCTCAGGGTAAACGGCTTCTTTCAATTTCCCCGCCTTATTGCGGCGTCGAGACCGTCGCTTCGGGGGCGTCGCCCTCCGGTGCGTTCAGGATGGCCTGAGTCGTCGCCCCATAGTCCACGGCCTGCGTGTCGGGATCGCCGACATTGCTGCGGATGCCGGGACGGGCAGAAGCGGGGTCGGCTTCGCTGATCAGCGCCCGTTCGGCTGCGCTGCGCGGGGCAGGGCCGCCAAACATCGCCTGGAGCGCCTGCGTGCTCGAATCGGCACCGCGGGCAGCCGGCTCACCGGGGCGCGGCGGGGTCAGCGCGAAATCAGGGGGAATCACCAGTGGTGCTGACCGTGATACGAGAAACTCGTCGGGCCGGTCACGACCGCCGAAAACGCTGCATGCCGAAAGGCTTGCGCCCATTACAACAAGGCTCGTTACCACCATTACTTTACGCATCACTTTGTCTCCGCCGGTTCAGGCTTGTCGCGTAGCAGAAAAGCCCGCAACACCAAAATCACAACCCCTATGGTAATCGCCGCGTCCGCGACATTGAAGACCAAAAAGGGCTGAAAGTCTCCAAAATGCAAATCGATGAAATCCGCGACATAGCCGTAGCGGACCCGATCAATGAGATTGCCGATTGCGCCGCCTAGCACAAGGCCCAGCGCCAGCACATCCTGTGTGCGCTTTTCGCGCCAGATCCAGATCACGACGCCGAGCGAAATCGCGCCCGTCAGCCCGACGAGCAGCCAGCGCTGCGTATCGGAGGAAGCGGTGAGCATGCCCAGCGAAACTCCGCGATTCTCGACCCAGGTGAAATTGAGGATGCTCATCAGCTCGATCTGGCCGCGCTGGGGCAGCTGGAGCAGCGTGATAATCCAGTATTTCGAGATCTGGTCGATCAGGAAAATCACCATGGCAAGGCTATAACCGGTCACAGTAGCTCGCGCTAAGCGCTTGTTTTCGCTCATGCCGCGATCCGGCAAGTTGACACTGGTTGACACAGGCCGGGGGTAAAGCTGCTAGGCACCGATGACCTCCGAACAGCGTCCGCACAATGCGCCATCTTCCTCGACATCGGGAAGGAGGCGCCAGCAGCGGCCGCATTTGTGATGATCGGTCTTGGTCACCTGCACGGAATCGCCTTCATAGCGGGTGTCGGCAACGATACAGATTTCGCTGAAAGCATCGGCGTCCATTTCTTCCAGCGCGGGCATGGTGACTTCGGCTTCGAGGCTGGAGCGGATTACCTTGTCGCGCCTGAGCGGCTCGATAGCCTCTGTTACCTGTTCACGCGCTGAACGAATCCTATCCCATTTTCCGCCGAGCGCTTCGTCTTTCCACGCTGCATTGATTTCCGGCCATTCTTCGAGATGGATCGATCCGGAATCCGGATAGCGTGTCTGCCACACTTCTTCCGCCGTGAAGCAGAGGACCGGCGAAGCATAGCGCACCAGGGCATGGAACAGGATATCCATCGCCGTGCGATAGGCTTGGCGCTTGGGATCGCCGGGTGCATCGCAATAAAGGCAATCCTTGCGGATATCGAAGAAGAAGGCGGAAAGGTCTTCGTTCGCGAAATCGGTCAGCGCGCGGACATAGCGCGGGAAGGCGTAATCGTTGACGGCTTCCTTCAGCGTCCCGTCCAGCTCGGCGAGCAGGTGCAGCACATAGCGTTCCAGCTCGGGCATATCGGCCACGGCGACGCGCTCGCTCTCTTCGAAATCGCTGAGGCCGCCCAGCATGTATCGGAAGCTGTTCCTGAGCTTGCGGTACATGTCCGTCACGCCCTTGAGGATCTCCGGCCCGATCCGGTGATCTTCGGTATAATCGACGGTGGAGGCCCAGAGGCGGAGGATATCCGCGCCGTTGACGTCGATGATCTTTTGCGGATCGAGCGTGTTGCCAAGGCTTTTCGACATTTTGAAGCCCTTGGCGTCGAGCGTCATGCCATGGGTCAGCACGTCCTTATAGGGTGCGCGTCCGCGCGTGCCGCAGCTTTCGAGCAGGCTCGACTGGAACCAGCCGCGATGCTGGTCGGAGCCTTCGAGGTAGAGATCGGCGGGCGAACGGAGATTCGGCCATTTGCCGCTCTCCAGCACGAAAGCATGCGTCGATCCGCTGTCGAACCAGACGTCGAGAATGTCGGTGACGATTTCCCAATCGTCGAGGCTGTATTTATTACCGAGTAGCTGCTGGTGATCGGCGGCGAACCAGGCGTCTGCCCCGCCTTCACGCACGGCTGCGATGATCCGGGCATTCACCTCGGGATCGTTCAGATAATTGCCCTGCTTGTCGACATAGACGGTGATCGGCACGCCCCAGGCGCGCTGGCGCGAAAGCACCCAGTCCGGGCGGCCCTCGACCATGGAGCGCAGCCGCTTGCGGCCGCGTTCGGGAACGAAGCGGGTCTTGTCGATCTCTGACAGGGCGGTTTCGCGCAGGGTTTTGCCGCTCTCCAATGCCTCGTCCATCCGCACGAACCATTGAGGCGTGCAGCGATAGATGACCTTGGCCTTGGAGCGCCAGCTATGCGGATAGCTGTGCGGGAAATCGTCGGATGCCGCGAGCAGCGCGCCGGCTTCGCGCAGGTCCGAACAGATCGGGCCGTCGGAGGCATTGAATTTCTTGTTGATGACACTGTTCGAGCCTTCGGACCCGCGCGGCAGCCAGAGCCAGTCATCGCGATACACGCCGTCATCCTCGACCGCGAACACCGGATCGATACCGTGGTCCTTGCAGGCAAGGAAATCCTCTTCGCCATGGTCGGGCGCCATATGGACAAGGCCCGTACCGGCCTCGGTCGTCACATGATCGGCGGCGATAAAGGGGCGGGGCTTGGCATAGAAACCGCCAAGCTTGTGCATCGGGTGACGGGCAATGGTTCCTGCGAGTTCGGAGCCTTTGCCTTTCCAAAGATTTTTTTTGGTAAACCCAAACGATACCTGGTGTGGATCGTAAAGCTCGGTAAAATAGTTCGAAAGCTGATGGAGTAGAAGCTCTTGGAGACCACGATCGGCAGCGACTAAAATCGGTCGATCATTCCATTCATGTAGCTTTTTGAGATCATACGGATGGCCAGCTTCTAGTACATCTACGGTGGCGACTTCGATTAACTCGTATTCTATCTCCGGCCCATAGGCCAAAGCCTGATTGACCGGGATCGTCCAAGGCGTGGTCGTCCAAATGACCGCCTTTGCACCGACCAGTTCCTCAACCGGGCTCTCAACAATCTCGAACGCCACATCGATCTGCGTCGACTGAACATCTGCATATTCGACTTCGGCTTCCGCCAGCGCGGTCTTTTCCACGGGCGACCACATCACCGGCTTTGCCCCGCGATAGAGCTGGCCGCTTTCCGCGAATTTCAGGAATTCCTCGACGATCACCGCCTCGGCGTCGAAGTCCATGGTCAGATAGGGCTTGTCCCATTCGCCCATCACGCCGAGCCGCTTGAATTCCTCGCGCTGCACATCGACCCATTTGGCCGCATATTCCCGGCATTCGGCGCGGAATTCAGCGGCGGGAACCTCGTCCTTGTTGCGCTTCTTTTTCCGGTACTGCTCTTCGATCTTCCACTCGATCGGAAGCCCGTGGCAATCCCAGCCGGGAATATAGGGCGCATCCTTGCCGAGCAGCGACTGGCTGCGCACGACAAGGTCCTTCAGAATCTTGTTCAGCGAATGGCCGATATGGATATTGCCGTTCGCATAGGGCGGACCATCATGCAGGATAAACTGTTCGCGGCCTTTGCGGGCTTCGCGCAGGCGTTCGTAGAGGTCTTGCTCTTCCCAGCGCGTCAGAATTCCCGGCTCCTTGTTCGCAAGGCCGGCTTTCATCGGGAAGTCGGTCTTCGGCAGGAAAACCGTGTCTTTATAATCGGGCTGTTCGGACATTTGGGGCGATGTAAGGGGGAAGGGGCAGGGCGTCTAGCGGTTTTCGCCCTCTCCCAAGGGGAGAGGGACGCAGAGGCTTGGCGAGGAACGAGCCTAGTCGGCGCTGGGTGAGGGGTTCCCGTCTGTTGGATAGGGCAGAACCCCTCATCCAACTTCGCCTAAACTCCTGCGTCGTTAAGGCTGCTTATCCTCCTCCCCATGGGAGAAGCTTTTCACAGCATATGCCGCTCAGGACCGGATGGACGGACCCATCGTGTCGATATCGGTCAGCCAGAGCATCCCGCGAAAATCCTGCGGCACATCGCTTATCTCGTCGAATGTCTCCAGACCGGACAGGGTCGCATCACCATTATTCGCGCGCACGATCATCGGCATGATATCCGCCGCCCGCATCCGGGCGTTGAAACGGTTGGGCCATCCCCAGATCATCCATTGCCGGTCCAGCGGTACCGAGATGAAGCCGCCGCTGCATTCCGCAGGGACGCGGCCGATCCAGCCAATGCGCATATAGCGGTCGAAACAGGCTTCGGCCGCCGCGACATCGAGCAGCCGGGCCTCGGGGAAACGTTCCCCGATCCGCCGGAGCAGCGCGGGCGCACCCGTCACGATGACGCTGTCGCCCATTTCCTCTCCGGCGAGCTCATATTCCCGCACAAGCATATCCGCCTGGGCGGGATCGTCGTCTGCAAAATTGTAGATGATGCCGCCATCGCCTGCCTGGTCGAGCATCGTCGCAACGCTGGGCATCAGGCCGACTCCGCGTCCCCCGAGTGCGAAATTTTCGCCGTCATGGGTCAGGCCATAGCCGATATCCAGTTGCTCGAGATATTCCAGTGGATGATGGGACACTGCGCCCTCGCCGTCGGTTCGGCAGTCAAGCATGGCATCGCCGAACAATACCAGCCGGCCATCGGCCGTGGGGCGGACAATCACTTCGACTTTGCTCGCCCTCCGCGACCTTGCGAAGTTGATGGCGACAACCGAGTTGGCAATGAAGTTGTGCGGCTGAAGATGGGAAATGCGCGCGGACGGGCAAGGAGTGTCGCTGTCGATGTCGCCGGGTTTCTGGAAAATCCCGCCCTGCGCGACCAGTTCGAGCCTGCCCTGAGGCGGCCCGGCGAGCCAGGATGCGTGCAACAGGCTGAGCGGAATCACGATCAGCGCGATAATTGCGAGGGCGATGTTGAGGATCTTCACGGATTCAATCGCCGTTTCGCCTCTTCGCAATCCTCGGCCATCTGCACCTTGAGCGCGTCGAGATCGTCAAATTTCGCTTCCTCGCGGATGAAACTCACCAGCTCGATTCCGATGGTCTGGCCGTAAAGATCGCCCTCGAAATCGAAAAAATGCGGTTCGAGCAATTCGATGGGCGGATTGAAACTCGGCCGGATACCGAGATTGGCCGCGCCATCCAGCGTGCGGCCATCGGGTAGGCGGGCGCGAACCGCGTAGATCCCATATTTCGGGCGGACATAGCTGCCAAGGCGGATATTGGCGGTCGGATAGCCGAGTTCCCGGCCCTGTTTTGCGCCATGCTCGACCACGCCTTCGATGGTGAAGGGCCGGGTCAGGAGGCGGGCAGCGGTTTCGCAGTCGCCGGCCTTGAGCGCTTCGCGAATCCGGCTGGAGGAGATGATGTCCTCATCCTCGGTGACAGGCGCGGCAATTTCCGTGAAAAAGCCATGCGATTTCGCATATTCCGCAAGTACCACGACATCGCCCCTGCGGCCTTTGCCGAACACGAAGTCATTGCCGGTGACGACGCCCGCCACGCCGAAGCGGCGCAGGAGAATCTCTTCGACAAAATCTTCCGCCGAAGTGCTGGCTAGTTCTTCGTCAAAGGCAAACACCATCATGGCGTCGGCGCCGGCTTCCTTGAACAGTTCTTCGCGCTGGTCGAGCGTGGTCAGGCGAAAGGGCGGGGCATCGGGCTGGAAATGGCGGACGGGGTGCGGATCGAAAGTGGCGACGATGATCGGGCGATTGTCGTCATGGGCATGCTGGACGGCGCGGCCGACAACCGCCTGGTGTCCCCGGTGAAAGCCATCGAAATTGCCAAGTGCGATAACCGCGCCCCGCAGATTTTCGGGCACCGTATCGCGGTGGAATAGCCGCTGCATCGGATGCCTATAGGGGCGCAGGTCGAGAGCGGCAATGCAGGCCCGTCACCGGCACCTCAGCCTGTCGGGAGACCGTTACGGAGCAGGCGGATCACATTGCCGCCCATCACCTGTGCGATTTCCCCCTCGCTCAGGCCCGCATCCATCAGGAGCTGGGTAATCACGGCAAGCTCGCTCGTATCGAAGCCGACCATCGTCGAACCGTCATAGTCCGAACCAAGGCCGACATGGCGGATACCGACAAGGGCGCGGACATGGAGGATGGAACGGACGACATCCGCCGGCTCGAACGAACAGAGCGCTCCGTCCCAATAGCCGATGCCGATCACGCCGCCCGTTGCGGCAACCGCCCGGATCTGCGCGTCGTTCAGATTGCGGTTCACGTCGCAAACCGCCTGCACACCGCCATGGCTGGACACCACGGGCCGGGTCGCCATGGCGAGTATATCGTCTACCATGGCCGGGCTGGCATGGGCGATATCGACCACCATCCGGCTTTCTTCCATCCGGCGGATGATGTCGCGGCCGAAATCGGTCAGCCCGCCTTTCTCTTCGCCATGCATCGATCCACCCAGTTCATTGTCGAAAAAATGGGTCGGGCTGGCCATGCGGAAGCCGGCGTTGAACAGCCGGTCCAGATTGGCGGCATTGCCTTCCAGATTGTGCAGCCCTTCGATCGAGAGCATCGCGCCTGTCACCTGTTCACCGCCCTGGCGGTCGGCAAGCAGCGTGTCGATATCGCGCCGCGTCCTGATGATCCTCAGTGCACCCTCACTGTCCGTTTCGGCGCGGCTGAGCCTGTCGGCATGGTAGAGCGAGCGTTCGAGCAGCGACGTCCATGTGCGGAACGGCTGGAGTTGGGCGATGGCGAGCCAGAGAATATTGTCGCTATCGGCTGAATTGGAATCATAGTTGAGGCCCGGTGGGGATTTGGTGACCGACGAGAAGAGCTGCAGCGCCACATTGCCGTCCTGCAGCCGGGGCAGGTCGAGATGGCCGCGCCCGGAGCGGTTCAGGAGGTTGCGGTCCCAGAGCAGCGTATCGCCATGCATGTCGGCAATGATGAGCCGGTCGTGCAGCGCCTGGGCCTCTGGCGAAACCTCCGGCAAGGCGACATCCGCCCGCTCGTTCATGCCGCGTTCGAGGATGCCCGGGCCAAGCGTGAAGAACAAACCCGCCAACACGGCGACAACCAAAAGGATGCCGATCAGGATCTTGCGGATCATTTCCTGCGCTCCAGAGTGATGAAACTGAAGGCAGGCTGCGCGTCTTCTGCCGGAAAATCTTCCCGCGCCGTTTCCGCCCATGTTTCGGGATCGAAGCCCTCGATTTCGGTGTCGCCTACGGGTTCGCAATGGACCTCGGTCAGCTCGATACGGTCTGCATGGGGCAGGAACAGTCGATAGATTTCCGCCCCGCCGATCACTGCGATATCGCTGTCGTTCCCCGCTAGAGCTATGGCCTCTTCCGGGCTGTGCGCGATCTCCGCGCCTTCGGGCGCCCAGTGCTGCGAGCGTGTCAGCACGATATGGCGACGACCGGGCAACGGGCTGGGGAAGCTTTCGAATGTCTTGCGGCCCATGATCATTGGTTTGCCCATGGTGCTTTTCTTGAAGCGCTTCAGGTCCGCCGAAATCCGCCAGGGCAGGCGGCCATCCTTGCCGATAACGCCGTTATCGGCGCGGGCGAGGTAGAAGACGATCTCGGCTTTGCTCACACAGCCACCGGCGCGGCGATATGCGGCTGGGCCTCGTAACCGGAAATCTCGAAATCCTCATATTCATAACCGTCGATGCTGCCGGGATCGCGCAGGATAGTGAGGGTCGGCAGAGGGCCGGGGGTGCGGGTCAGCTGTTCGGCCACCTGATCCAGGTGGTTGGTGTAGAGATGGCAATCGCCGCCGGTCCAGATGAAATCGCCGACCTCGAGCCCGCATTGCTGGGCGAGCATATGGGTGAGCAAAGCATAGCTGGCGATATTGAACGGCACGCCGAGAAATACATCGCAGCTGCGTTGATAGAGCTGGAGCGAGAGCTTGCCGTCCGCGACATGCGTCTGGAACAGGCAGTGGCAGGGCGGCAGCGCCATGTTCGGTACGTCTGCCGGGTTCCATGCCGAAACGATCTGGCGGCGCGATGCGGGATGGGTTTTGATCTGCTCGACGAGATCGGCGATCTGGTCGATATGCACGCCGCCCGGGCCTATCCAGTCCCGCCACTGCTTGCCGTAAACCGGGCCGAGATCGCCGTCTTCGTCCGCCCATTCGTCCCAGATTTTCACCTTGCGGTCCTGCAACCAGCGGACATTGGTGTCGCCGCGCAGAAACCATAACAGCTCGATAATGATCGAACGGATATGGAGTTTCTTCGTCGTCAGCAGCGGAAAGCCCTGTGACAGATCGAATCGCATCTGGTGACCGAATACGGAAAGCGTGCCGACGCCGGTGCGGTCGTCCTGGCGGACTCCCTCATCGCGTATGCGCCGCATGAGATCGAGATAAAGCTGCATCGTGCGGGCCTTATGGCGGAGAGGGCGCGCCCGGCCAAGCGGGATAAGTTTGTCCGATGTGGAGGAGTTAGCGCGATGTGCCCCCATAGCGGAGGCAATTCATATCGGTTTCGGAGCGATTGTCGCTTATGTCCAATTTTTTGCGAAGCATTCGCATCAAGGGAAAGCGTTCACTGACTGAATATTCGGGGGGAGAGCATGGCTGCTGGTGGGGCGCTCTTGGCCAATACTGGTGTCGATACCGGCTTCTTCGCGCCGCTCGTCGTTGATCATCGCCATGAACATGCTGTCGTTGCCCATCTTGATGCCAGAGGTCGTTTGGTTGCGCTCAGCGAAGCGCAGGGCGGCGAGGACCGGATCGTCCTGCCGCTGAGACAGATCATCGGCGACGCCCTTGCCCATGACGGGCATACCGTAATGCTGGCCCATAACCATCCCAGCGGCGATCCCATGCCAAGCAAGACGGACATCGAAACGACGCGCAAACTGGCCGAGCTGCTCCGCCCCCTCAATATCCGCGTTTATGACCATCTCATCCTGACGCGCAGCGGCGAGTCGACGAGCTTTCGGGATCTCGGCTGGATCTAAGGCTGGTGCCGGGCCGCGTTTCGGCAAAACTTGCTACAGCGACGGACTTGATGCACCATCCCGGCGCGCTTCCATGGGGAGAGGAGCCATGAGCACCGGCGAACACGCCCAGATCGCACCGGCAACGGTCGCAAGCGATCTCAGATTAGCTGACCTTCGCGCCGCACTTGCTGCGGGATGGCGCGATTTCAGGACCTATCCCGCATTCGGCCTGTTTTTCGCTGCGATTTATGTCGGCGCGGGAATGTTTCTCTATTTCGCCCTGTTTTCCCGGGGCGAGATCGGGTGGCTGGTTCCGGCAGCGGCGGGATTTCCGATCCTTGCGCCTTTTGTCGCCGTGGGGCTGTATGAAGTGAGCCGCCGCCGCGAAGCCGGACTGCCGATGAGCTGGGGGGCGATCCTTGGGGCATTACGGGGGCGCGGCGACGACCAGATTTTGAGCATGGGCGTGATCGTGTTTGTCGCCTTCGCGTTCTGGCTGATGGTCGCGCACGGGATTTTCGCCATCTTCCTATCGGGATCGGGGATGGGGACGGAATCGATCGAATTCCTGCGTACCGAAACCGGTATCATCATGCTGGCCGTGGGCAGTGTCGTAGGCGCGCTGATGGCGCTGGCCTTTTACGCGATCACTGTCGTCAGCCTGCCGATGCTGGTCGACCGCGATGTCGATTTCATCACCGCCATCATTGTGAGCCTGGCCACGATGCGATCGAACGGTTTCGTCCTGCTGGCCTGGGCCGTGATGATTGCGGTCGCGCTGTTCGTCGCCATGATCCCGCTGTTCCTGGGGCTACTTGTCGTGCTGCCCGTGCTCGGGCACGCAACATGGCACCTGTATCGCCGCGCGGTCGACGAACGACCCGGTTCCGATGCGGAATAGCTTTGCAGTCGTGCCCTCATTGCATCGAGAATAGACAGGTCTTGTCCCGGCTATTTTTTTACCAGCCAGCCATTGGGGCAGTAAGTCGCGTTGCGGCCGTAGAAATCGCATAACTCCGTGTCGATCCCATAGCTGTCCGGATGACCGAGCAGGAAATCGCGGACCGCGCGGTTCGGTCCATCCTCATAGTCCCTGTAGCGCGGGGCTGGCAGGTCGGCGACGATACCGTCTTCGACAACGATATAGTCGCCCGGCAGAAGATGGGGGTCGAAATAGTCGAGCACGGCCTTGACGCTTTCATAACTGTGCGCGCTGTCTTCAATAACAAGGATGGGATGCTTTGCCGCTGAGATCCGCGCATGCGGGAAAGTTTCGCCAGGCCGAGTGCTGTCTGCGGTAAAGAAAGAAACCTGTTCTATTGGTTCGGCTGGTTCGTGAATATCCATAGTCAGGATTTCGGTATTGAGTCCCAGCGCATCGCTCATGTCTCGGAACCAGCAGGCGCTGCCGCCTTCGGATGCACCAACTTCAATGATGGTGCGCGGTGCGAGCCGCTGGAGCAATTGCAGATAGATGCCGAGATCAAACGGGTTTTTGAGGAATTTGCGCCCCTTGTAGCATGATCGCATCGTTCCGGACTGGATCGTCGCCAGCAAGTCAGCGGGGATGTCGACGGCGAACTGCCTGTCGAAAACCGAGTAGGCTTGGCGTGTCGGTTCTGCTGTCGAACCACCAAATTTGCGCATGAGCTTTTCGCTCAGACATCCGACATACTGCCTTTCATAGGGCGGCATGGAGAAAGGCTTGCCGTTCAAGGCTTTGTATTCCCCAAACATCGCCGCGCGGCCGGCTGGATTGCCACTCGTCGCGGCTCCACCGTGAATCTGGTGAAAAGTGCCTTCTCCGAGCACGGTCCAAGCCGTATTTCCGGATGCTTTGACAGCACGCGCCCAGAAATCCAGATTGGCGATGCCGCCGCCAGGTTGCCTAAAACGTTCGTCGAGTCCGCCAACCTTCTTCCACAGCGCCCGGTCCAAGAAGACGCCATTCGATTCCTTCATGTCGCCGAACCAGCCCTCGCGCGACGAACCTGACAAGACCGCGATGTCAAACAGCGCATATCCATCTTCTTCCCAATGCGATGCATCGAGCAGCGCGTCTTCGACCTGTTGATCGTAACCGGTCTCTTTCGAACGCATCTGGACATCGGGGCCAAGATGGAAAGACATCGTGCCGATGATCTTGGTTGGATCATTGCGATAGGCTTGAAGTGCGGCGGCAATAATGCCGGGTGAGGCGAGGCGGGCGCCGTCGATGAACAGTGCAAGACAACAACTGGTGGCCGATTGCATCGCCATGTTGATCGCTCTGACTGGGGATGGATTGCCAGGTTCGAAGCGGACCACGCGCAGATTGGGCGCAATTCGCTGCAGGGCGTGTTCGTCGACGGCGACTGCCGACCCGTTGTCGACAACGATGATCTCATAGTCGTTCGCTTCAACGCCGCGCTGCATGGCGGGGGACAGCGAAAGGATCGTGCGGGGCAGTTCGCGGTCCATGTCAAAAGCGCAGACGAGAATGGTGAGCTGCATGTTCAGGTCCGCGCCTATATGCCAAGAACCCTGCAAATATGTTCCCGATCAGGCGAGTCTATCTCGCTTCTCGAAAGCAGGGATTTGGGCGGATCTGGTGCGTCGCTGAGCAATTGGCGAACCACGGGGTTGTACTTGTCCCATAACGTCCGGTTTTTCGGATCGAGATTGCGTACGATCAGCATACCGGTCGGACTTGTATCAAGGAGAGTTAACTGCAAATCGGGACGCCACTTGGTGAGTGTTTCGATAATGCGCCAAACGTCGCCGCACCAGACGTTCGTCTCCCGCTTTCGCGAGGCTTGAGAGGGATGATTGGGAAGGACGTCATCGATAACAATGACCCCGCCTCGACCCATATAGCGTTCGAGGTTCATGAAATCCCGAAGCACGAACTCGACATGATGCATCCCGTCGATAAAGGCCAGATCGACCTTCTCCGAAATCGCGCTCTCGGCATGAAAAAAGAAGAAATCGTCACTTGTGCATTCGTAGAGTTCCACCGCATCCGCAACGTTTTTCAAGTCGGGCGCCGGATCAATCGCTATCGATTGGCACGAAGCAATGGCAAGGCTGTTTCCCTTGCGGACACCGATCTCCAGATAGAAATCGGGTCGCATCAGATCGTGAATATCGGCGAGCACGTCCAAATAAGGCCTCGATCCCTGCGTTTTTTCAGCAATGGCGCTGGGGGTATCGCTGATCCAGGGTAAGAACGCCGGCTGCGGCAAGGGAGCTGTCCGGGGCGATACGGCACCGCCTTTCTGGAAAACGCCGACCAGGTCCCTCCATGGCCCGCGTTCGTCCAGCCAACAATGAACAAGCCGCAGGCCAGACCATTCGGCCAGCGCCTGAAAACCGTCGGGGTAAAAGCGATAGCAATCCACGGGATATCGGTGAATGGGGCCGGCCGATGGCGCGATGACAAAAGCCATGCCTTCAGTTTTCATGACGCGTGCCATTTCGGTAAATACGCGCCAGAATTGCGCACTGTGTTCGAGCATCTGACCGGACAGGATCAGATCAAATTTTTCGTCATCAAAGGGAAGGGTATTGGGATCTTCAAGAACGATGTCGACACCGGGTCCCGGAGCGAGGTCGATACCCGTATAATTGCCATGTTCTCCGAAAAAGTCTCGATAGGAGCCGTTCACATCTGACGAACCAAGGTCGGCGACGTCGATCGGTCCGCCGGGGCAATACCAGTCGATGCATCTTTGCATATTTTCTAGTGAGGAATTGTGCATGCTATCCCGCAGGCAAAATCCGACCCTGCTTGCAGTTGCTGACCATGTCAAAGCCTCTGTTGAGCGACAGGTGTCAATGGACCGGGGCAAGCCATCTCACAAGGCTTGCCGGCGATGGTCAAACGACAATCTCGTCCAGCAGGATTGGATAGCCGGATGGGGCCACCGCCGCTCTTAATCCTGGCCGCAGGGTTCGATATCGCCAGGATCAGGACGCGGCCCGACCCGTTCGAACATCGCGAAATAGCCGCCTATGCCGGGCATGGCGCGGAAGACGACGCGTCGATAGCCGACAGCTTCGAATTCGCAGTTCAGCAGGTCCGGCGGGGTGCCATGCCGATTTGTGGGCCGGTCCGCATCGACGACAACGACCCGGCCATTCTCCCGGAGCGCAGGGCGCATGTGCCAGAGAAATTCATACGGGCTTTCGATCTCGTGATACATATGCACCATGAAAATCCGGTCGAAGCTGTCGGCTGGCAGCTTGGGATCGGCAAACTCGCCCAGCCTCACGCTGACATTGTCGAGCCGCTCGCGCGTGACGCGTTCGGCCAGCCTGTCGCGCGTTTCCGCGATTACATCCTGTGCCAGTACGCGGCCCGTCTCTCCAACGCGCGGGGCGAGGCGGATCGTGTAATAGCCGTTGCCTGCGCCGATATCGGCCACCGTCATGCCGGGCTCGATTTCAGCCATATCCATGACGGTTTCGGCTTCGTTGCGCTTGTCCCGCGTTTCCTCGTCAGAAAACTGGCTGGATATAATGTCGGAGACAGGCCGGTCGGCGGGCGGGAATCCGGATTCGTCAGAGCCCCCCAAAGCGTTGCAGCTTCCGGCAAACAGCAAGAGCAGGCACGCAGCACGGCGCATCAGTCTATATCCTCGACCTCGACTTTTTCCCCTGTGACCTGCTGGGATAGCGCCGCAGCCATGAACTTGTCGAGATCGCCGTCCAGAACATCGGAGGGGGAGGAGGAGGTGACGCCCGTCCTGAGGTCCTTCACCATCTGATAGGGCTGGAGAACATAGGACCGGATCTGGTGGCCCCAGCCAATATCGGACTTGTTGGCCTCGACGGCATTGGCCTCTTCTTCGCGGCGGCGCAGCTCTGCCTCATACAGACGCGCCTTGAGCATGCTCATCGCTTCCGCCTTGTTCTTGTGCTGTGATCGGCCGCTCTGGCAGGCGACAACGATACCGGTCGGTTCGTGCGTGATGCGCACCGCGCTGTCGGTCGTGTTGACATGCTGCCCGCCTGCGCCGCTGGCGCGGAAGGTATCGATCCTGAGTTCGCTCTCGTTGATCTCGATATCGATATCCTCATCGATGACCGGATAGACCCAGACGCTGCAAAAGCTCGTATGGCGGCGGGCCGAGCTATCGTAAGGCGAAATCCGGACGAGGCGGTGCACACCGCTTTCGGTTTTCGCATAGCCATAGGCGTTTTCGCCTTTCATCTGCAGCGTCACGGCCTTTACGCCGGCCTGCTCGCCCGCATGATAGTCGACGATTTCGACCTTGTAGCCGCGGCGCTCGGCCCAGCGCATATACATGCGCTGCAGCATTTCGGCCCAGTCCTGGCTTTCCGTGCCGCCGGCGCCCGCATGGATTTCAAGATAGGTGTCGTTGCCATCGGCCTCGCCGGCCAGCAGGGCTTCCGTCTTGTCGAGCTCGGCGCGATCGGCCAGCGCCGCCAGCGCGGCGACGGCATCGTCCACCAGCCCCACATCGCCTTCGGCTTCGGCCATCTCGATCATCTCGGCGGCGTCGTCGCGCTCCTGGCTGATCTTGCGGACAGCCGTGATCGCGCTTTCCAGCCGACCCCGTTCGCGCATCACCTCGCGCGCCGCCTTGGGATCATCCCAGAGTGTCGGATCCTCGACCTTGGCGTTCAGTTCGTCCAGCCGCTCCTTGGCGACGTCCCAATCGAGGAAGCGGCGGAGCAGGTCGACGGCCTGGTTGATCTGGTCGATATGGGCTTGCGCTTCGGCGCGCATATTCTGTCTACTCCGGATAAGGGGATGTGCGGATCTCGAAATAACCGCTGGAACCCAATAGTAAATGCCCGGTCACCCGTCGAGTGGTATAGTTGGGCATCGGGCAGGAGAAAATGATGGCGCGGCCCGAAACCGTGAAAGTACCGAGACTGGAAACCGAGCGTCTCATGCTCGTACCTCCCGGCGCGCAGCACGCAGCGCTTTACGAACGTTTCTACACCGATGCCGACGCCTCCGCATCATATGGCGGTCCGGTGACGCGGGCGCAGGCGTGGAGCAGATTGGCCCAGGACATCGGCCACTGGCAGCTGCGCGGATTCGGCGTCTGGGTCGCCGAGACCAAAGAGAAGGGTGAGGGGGTAGGCACTTGCGGTTTCTGGCAGGGACTGGACTGGCCGCGTGAATTGACCTGGTGGCTGTCGCCTGAAGCGCGCGGTAGCGGGTATGCGACCGAGGCGTCACTGGCGGCGATCGGTCATGCCTATAGCGGCTTCGGTTGGACTGAAGTCCAGACCTATATGGACGACAGAAATGAAGCGGCCCGCAAACTCGTGTCGCGGCTTGGCGGCAAGGTCATCGATCGCACCGGCTTTCCTGACGGGAAGATGCGCGATCTGTTTACGATACCGGAACCGGGCAGGGATTGATCGGCTGGACCGCTAGCCTGGTTAGTAAATTCCGCCCTCGGATTGCAGGAATTCGCTGTCGTTGCGCGGGGCGTCGGATTCCACGGTGTTTTGCGCTTCCTCGGGCAGCACGGTGCGGACGGGGCGCCGGGCCACGACATCGCGCCGGATGGTCCGGGTCGGTTCACTGTCCGGCCGGAACGCTTCCCAGATTATCGCACTGCGCGGATCGCTGCTCGGCCATCCACCGAAGACACGGCGGCCGCTGCGGCGATCAATGCGGACCATGCGAATACCGCGAGGAGCCCGGAAGGGGATAACGGCTTCGCCTTCCATCGTTTCAGCCATGAACTGACGGAAAATCGGCGCTGCCAAAGTGCCGCCCGCGCCATAACCCAGAGAACGGGCCTGTCGGTCATAACCGAGATAGACACCGGCCACGAGATTGGGCGTCCCGCCGACGAACCAGACATTGGTTGGCCCCGTCGTCGTTCCGGTCTTGCCGAAGATCGGCCTGTCGAGATCGCGGAGCATCGTTGCCGTACCGCGCTGGATGACACCCTGCAGGATATGGACCATCTGGAAGGCTGTCATCGGATCGACGACCTGGCGGCCCGCAATGGGCGGTCGCGGCATGCGTTCCCCGTCCCAGTCACGGGCGTTGCAGCCTTCGCAGGCGCGCCAGTTGGCGGGATAAATCACATCGCCGTCCCGGTTCTGGACATAGTCGATCAGCGAAGGCCCGACATCGCGGCCATGGTTGGCGAGCATGCCATAGGCGTTCACCAGCCGCAGTACCGTTGTGTCACCGGCACCGAGCGAGAAGGCGAGATAGGGATCATAATCGCCGATCCCGGCATTGCTGATCAGTTCGACGACATTTTCCATGCCCGTGTCGGAAGCGGCCCGCACCGTCATCAGGTTCCGCGAATTTTCCAGGCCCCAGCGCAGGGTTTGCGGCCCGGCAACGCCGCCGCCCGAGTTGCGGAAGCATTTTCGGCCCAGGGCAGCGGATTGATAGACGCAAAACGGACCATCGACGATGATCGACGCTGGCGTCATCCCGTTCTCGAGGGCTGCGGCATAGACGAACGGCTTGATGCTCGATCCAGGCTGGCGTTCTGCCTGTGTCGCGCGGTTGAAAGCTTCGAGCGTGGAGCTGAACCCGCCCTGCATGGCATAGACACGGCCCGTCTGGACATCCTCTACGACCATGCCGCCGGAAACGTCTGGCACTCTGGCCAGCGCATAGCTGCTGCCGGTCGGGCGGACGGTGATGATGTCGCCCGGTTCGATCGTCGAAAAGGCCGTGCCGCCACCACGCCGAGCGACTGATGCGGCAGAACGCGGAAGGGATGCCGTTTCGCCATCCGAGAATCCGATTTGTGCCGCGTTGCCGTCTTTCGAGATGACAACGGCCACGCGCCAGTCTTCATAGCCGACGCTGAGATTCGCACTGCGCAGGCGCGATTGCCATTCGCCGTCATCCATCGGGATCGAAGCTACCGGCCCGCCCCAGGGCCGGCCGCGATCGAAGCGGAGCAGGCCGGCGCGCAGGGAGTTTTCGGCGCTGGTCTGCATATCAGGATCATAGGATGTGCGCACCCACAGGCCGCCCGTATAGACGCCATATGGTCCGTCTTCCGTGTCCTCGCCGAAACTGTCGACGAGAATCCGGCGCACTTCTTCCATATAATAGCCGCCGACATTGTCGGTGACCGATTGGGTTGTGCGGGTTGTCCCAAGCGGGGTCGCCACTGCGGCGTTATACTCGGCTTCGGTAATCCAGTCATTTTCGCGCATCATGCCGAGCACGGTGTTCCGGCGTCGGAGCGCCAGATCGGGATTGGTTACCGGGTTGTACCGGGATGGCGCTTGCGGAAGTCCGGCCAGGAACGCGGCTTCATGCAGGGCGAGATCGGCAACATCCTTGTCGAAATAGGCCCGCGACGCCGCTTGTACGCCATAGGAATTGCGGCCGAGAAATATCTGGTTGAGATAAAGCTCGAGGATTTGCTCTTTGGTCAGCACGCTTTCGATACGCGTGGCCAGGATCGCTTCGCGAATCTTGCGTGTGATGGAATAGTCGTCCGTCAGGAGCAGGTTCTTGGCGACCTGCTGCGTGATGGTGGAACCGCCGCGCGCACGTTCGCCGGAACCCATCTTCGACACATAGTCGATCACCGCGCCGAACAGGCCGGTATAGTCGAGTCCGTTATGGGAGAAGAACGTCTTGTCTTCTGCGGCCAGGAAAGCCCGGATGAGTACCGGCGGGAACTCTTCATAAGCGAGCTCGACCCGGCGCTCCCGCGCGAAACTTTGCACCGGTTCGCCATTCACGTCGCGCACGAATGTCGGCAGGGCAGGCTCATAGTCGAGCAGGCTTTCCGCGGAGGGCAGGTCCCGCATGAACGTCATCCAGAACGCGAACATGGCGATCAGCGCGACAATCAACAAATACAGCGGCCAGCGATAGCGCCGCTTGCCCAATATCCGGCGGGCACCCGCCATGAAGCCGGTCGCCTCACGGCGCAGCTTCATATTCATGTCAGGTTCGGCAGCTTCCGTCATCGCGCGCCGGTTTACCAGCTTTGGCTATCGATGCCAGTCGGTTTTTGAACCCGCAGGCGTTCGCTACTTTCCTGCGCCATGCAAGATCATGACGATCGTTCTCCGAGTCAGTCCGTGCTTGCGGTGCGCCTTGCAAAATGGGTTTCGATGGCATCGGCCAAACCGCTTGCAATCGCCCTTTGTCCGTCGCGCGAGAACAGGCGCCGCGCATCGGCGGCATTGGTCAGATAGCCGGATTCGAACAGCACCGAAGGCAGGTCAGGTGCAGTGAGAACCCCGAAATCCGCCGAGCGGTGATAGTCGGCGCGGAACGGCACCGTGTCTCCGGCTTCGCGCCGCAAAAGGGAGGCGAAGCGGGCGGAAATATTCATCGTTTCGCGCCGCGTCAGGTCGATCAGGATCGATCTGACCTCTGAGTCGGCGCCGCCAAGATTGACGCCGTTGATAATATCGGCGGAATTTTCGCGCCTGGCCAGCTGTGCGGTTTCCCGATCGGAAGCAACTTCGGAAAGCGTATAGATCGTCGCGCCGTTCGCATCGGTGTTCGGAGCGCTGTCCGCATGGATGGAGATGAAGAGCTCCGCACCCAGCCTGCGCGCAATCTGATAGCGTTCCCGCAAGACAAGGAAGCGGTCATCGTCGCGGGTCAAGGCTACCCGCACACGGCCGGAGGCCAGCAGGGCATCGCGGGTGGCCCGCGCGATGGCGAGGGTGGCGTCTTTTTCGTGCCTGTTGCCGAATGGCGATATCGAGCCCGGATCATGTCCGCCATGGCCGGCGTCGATCACGACAAGCGGGCGGCCGCGCGGACCCTGAATAGTGGGCAGGCTTGTCTGGCCAGGTGGCGTGGCGCGGGGCAGGCGGACAGTCAGTTCGCCGCGACCGCGCGGTGGACGCGCGCGAAATGCCATGGGCGGCAAAAAGCTTGCGCGGCCAGCGGTTGCAGCGCTGGCAAACTGAATATGGCTCGCGGGCCGGATGTCGAGTGTGAAAGAGCGGCCATCGGCAGAAAAGCTGCCATTGCCGAATATTGCCGGCCGGGCGAGATCAAGCACAAGCCGTGCGGTCTGCGGGTCATATTGTCCCTGGCGCACGGCGCGAATGGGGCCTGCCTGTCCGCTGCCCGTGCCGGCGCGGGCACCGGTGACGTCGATGGCTATCCGATAGGGATTGTCGAGGACGAACGCCGATGCGTTTTCGACATAATCGTCGAACTGCACGGTGATCCGGTCGGGTGTAACGTCCACGGCCTCGATGGCAGTCGCCAGGGCAGGCTGCCAACCGAAAATCGCGAATAAGGCGAATAGCAGGGACATGGTCCCATATTGCCGCGCTTGGCCCCCCTTGGTCCAGCACAAAGACATCATTAAGGTTACCCTTGTTGTTTTTTCGTCGATGTCAGGACTAGGACTGGCGCTTCAAAACTGGGTGTAAAAGTCCAGTTAACAGCGAGTTCACTATGTTTGTCCGGAGTTTATCTCCCATGTCTGAGATGCTTTTTCTTGCGGCGACCGGACGGCGCTGCTAGCGCAATTGCGATCAGGGGGTTGATTGTGCCGACCGGCATGACGACGTCTTGACCCATATGGCCGGTGCATTTTCGCCCGGCCCACCAGGTTGACGCTGCATGAGGCACTCACTTCCCGAACAACAGGCGATGCGCGAACCGCGCCGTCATGCGTTCGTGGGAAATCGTCCCGCCCCCGAGGCCGGACATGCCAAAGCAGCAGAAGCGATTTTTCTTAGTTCACCCCGAATGGGCGCGACGCCCAATGTGCATATCACAAGGATATTGCGCGGTGCGGTCGCAAAACGCTCATTCCCAATAATTCACATGCCCGCCCGGCCCAGTTGGCCTGCCCGGCATGTTCGGAGAAACATAAATGGCAACGCGTATGCTAATCGATGCGCGCCACCGGGAAGAAACCCGTGTGGCGGTCGTCAAGAACAACCGGATCGAGGAATTTGATTTCGAATCCGAAGAGCACAAACAGCTCAAGGGAAATATTTATCTAGCCAAGGTTACCCGGGTCGAACCGTCGCTTCAGGCGGCATTTGTCGATTATGGCGGCAACCGGCACGGGTTTCTCGCCTTCAGCGAAATCCATCCCGACTATTACCAGATTCCGAAAGAGGATCGCGAAAAGCTGCTCGCCGAAGAGGTTGAGCAAGCCAAGGAAGAGGCTGAGCTGCGCGAAAGCGAAGACGACGAGCAGAGCAAATCTGCCTCTGACGAAACCGGCGAAGATGGCGATGAGGGCGATGAGGCAGAGGTTGAGGAAACCGGCGATGCCGATGCCGATGAAGAGCATCATGACGAGCCCTCGGTCCAGAATATTCGCAAGCGCCGGATGGACCTGCGCCGTCGCTACAAGATTCAGGATGTTATCCGCCGCCGCCAGGTGCTTCTCGTCCAGGTTGTGAAGGAAGAACGCGGCAACAAGGGCGCTGCGCTGACCAGCTATCTCTCGCTTGCCGGACGCTATTGCGTTCTCATGCCCAACACATCGCATGGCGGCGGGATCAGCCGGAAAATCTCCAACGTTTCGGATCGTAAGCGGCTGAAATCGGTGATATCCGAACTGAAACTGCCCGATACGATGGGTTGTATCGTCCGCACTGCCGGCATGACGCGCACCAAGACCGAGATCAAACGCGATTTCACCTATCTTGCGCGCCTCTGGGATGAAATCCGCGAGGCCACGCTCGGCGCCACCGCGCCGGCAAAAATCTATACCGACAGCGATCTCATCAAACGGGCGATCCGCGATATCTATAATCGTGAAATCGACGAGGTGCTGGTCGAGGGCGAGGAAGGCTATAAGGCGGCCAAGGACTTCATGAAGCTGCTGATGCCGAGCCATGCGCGCAAGGTGAAGCAATATGCCGAAGCGACGCCGCTGTTCCAGCGCTATCAGGTCGAAGACCAGCTCGGTGCGATGTACCAGCCGGTCGTCCAGCTGAAATCGGGCGGCTATCTGGTGATCAACCCGACCGAAGCCCTGGTGTCGATCGACATCAACTCGGGCCGGTCGACCCGCGAGCATAATATCGAGCAGACCGCGCTGAAGACGAACATCGAAGCGGCGCGCGAAATAGCCCGCCAGCTGCGCCTGCGCGATATGGCGGGCCTTGTCGTGATCGATTTCATCGACATGGATCACCGGTCGAACAACCGGAAAGTCGAAAGTGCGCTCAAAGACGCGCTGAAGAATGACCGCGCCCGCATCCAGGTCGGACGGATATCTTCTTTCGGCTTGCTGGAAATGAGCCGTCAGCGCTTGCGGACCGGCATGCTCGAAGCCTCGACACATGAATGCCCGCATTGTGAGGGCACGGGCCTGATGCGCACCGCTTCATCGGCGGGTCTTTCCGCGCTTCGGATGCTCGAAGAGGAAGCGGCCAAGGGCAAGGGCTCGAAACTGGTGCTGACCTGTTCGCGCGATGCTGCCGTCTATGTGCTGAATTCCAAGCGCAAGGAACTGGGCGAGGTTGAAGAGCTGTATGGCGTTTCGATCGAAGTGCATCCGGATCGCACGCTGGAAGGCGCGGCGATGGAAGTTTCCGCTTCCGGCCCGGCACCGACCAAAAAGGTAGAGATTGTCCCGCTCGTTCTCGACGATGATGACGATGATATCGTCGACGAGATCGAAGAGGAAGAAGACGAGGAGCAGAATACCGAAGACCAGCCGCGTTCGTCGCGCCGCCGGCGGGGTCGCCGGGGTGGCCGCGGCCGCCGCAAACCTCAGTCGGCTTCATCTGCGAACGACAGCGACAGTGAAGGTGGCGAAAAAAGCGAAGGTGAACAGAGCCAGTCAGCGGACGGTGGTGACGATGGGGATGGTGCACCGCGCAAGAAATCACGCCGGGGACGGCGCGGTGGACGTCGCCGGAAATCATCCTCGGAAACCCAGACTGCCGAGACCTCAGGCGAGAATGAGGCACCATCGGGAGAAGAAGCCAAGTCCGAGGATGCTGCTGCCGCTGAGCCGGTCGCCGCTGACACCGGTGCTGCAGAGCCCAGCGCACCGGAAGAAGCTGTAGCTGAAAAGCCGAAACGTCGCCGGTCGAGCAAGAAAACGGTGGCCGAAGCGCAGCCGGAGCCGGAAACGGTCGCATCGGAGGGCGCTGCCCAGGCCGAGGCTGCTGCTGAAGAAGCTCCTGCAAAGCCGAAGCGCGCACCGCGTCGGCGTACAACCAAAGCGGCGACAGCAAAGACGGAAGCTGCACCGGCCGCCGATACTCCTGCAGAGGCGGAAACGCCTGCAGAACCAGTGCCGACGAAACCCAAACGTACCCGCAAAAAGGCAGCGCCAGCCGCATCAAACGATGCACCTGCGGCGAGCGAAACGCCGGTCTCCGAATCCGCCGAACAAAGCGGTGGCGGCAACGAGCCTGCGCGTCGTGGCTGGTGGCAGCGGACATTTGGCGAGTAGACAGACGATGATCTTCGGGACCCAGCTTTCATCCCCCGTTCAGGCGCAACGCCGGAAAGCGGTTGCGATGACTGGGTCCCGCTTGATTCACACCGTTTCCCTTCGCCTGCTTTTGCGGGCAGTGCTGGTTTTGGTCCTCGGGCTAGTGATGGCGGTTCGGCCCGTCGCCGCGCAGTCCATCCTGCGGGACGCCGAAACCGAAATGCTGCTCAATGACATCTCCGCGCCCTTGGTTGCGGCGGCCGGGCTCAATCCCAGCGGCTTCGAGATCGTTCTGGTCAATGATCCGAGCATCAACGCCTTTGTGGCCGGTGGGCAACGGGTTTACATCCATTCCGGCCTGATCATGGCTGCAGACAATGCCAATGAAGTGCAGGGCGTGATCGCGCACGAGATCGGCCATGTCACGGGCGGGCACTCGATTGCCATCCAGGATGCTGCTGGCGACTTCGCGGGCATCAGCATTTTATCGCTCCTGCTGGGCGCTGCCGCAATTGCCGCAGGTGCTCCGGAAGCGGGGCTGGGGCTGCTCTCCGCCGGTTCGCGCGCAGCATTGGGCAATTTTCTGGCCTTCAGCCGGACGCAGGAAGCCACGACCGATCTTGCCGGTGCGCAATATCTTTCGACAGCCGGGATCAGCGGGCGCGGCAGCCTTGCCTTCTTCCGGCGTCTGCAGAATCTCGAATATCGACTCAACATCCCGCAGGACGAAGGCAGCTATGATCGCACTCATCCGCTGTCGCGCGAGCGGATCGCGATCCTGGAAGAACTGTACCAGAATGACCCTGCCTGGGATGCCGAGACGGATCCCGTTCTTGAAGCCCGGTTCCAGCGTGTCCGTGCCAAACTGAGCGGTTTTGTTTCGGAGCCCGAGCAAACGCTGATCGCTTATCCGGTCAGCGATACCAGTGTACCTGCGCGCTATGCGCGGGCCTATGCATGGCATAAACAGGCATTTGCCGATCGGGCGCTTTCCGAGGTCGATGCATTGCTGGCCGATGCGCCGGACGATCCTTTCTTCCTTGAACTCAGGGGCCAGATATTCCTTGAATCGGGACGGCCTGACGAGGCTTTGGAGGATTTACGAACCGCGCTGGCCAATTCGCGCAACAACGCCCTTATCGCTTCCCTGTTCGGTCATGCCCTGATTGCGACCGAGGATGCGGACCATCTTGCCGAGGCGCGGCAGGTCCTCAGAACGGCTGTACAGCGCGACAATCGCAATCCCTTTGCCTGGCGCAGGCTTGGCTATATCTATTCGCAGGAGGGCGACATCGCCCGCGCCTATCTGGCAACCGCCGAATATGCGACCCTGGCCGGCTCTCCGCAGGAAGCCCTGGTCAATGCACGTCAGGCCATGCAGGGGATTCCGGACGGGACGCCGGATTGGGTGCGCGCGCAGGACATTGCCATGATCGCAGAGGCGGCAATCGAAGAACAGGGCGGCCGCCGCCGCAATCGTTAAGCGCCGGGAACAGGATGTTCGAATGACCGTCAATCGCTGGATATGGGGCGGCGCTATTGCGCTGATCGCTGCCGTTGGAGTCTTTTTCCTGTTGCGCCCGGACGGAACGGACACTGTCGATGGCCAGACGCCTGTCGATCTGCCTGCGGGTGTTGACCGTGCGGATCTCGAAATCATTATCCGCGAATATATCCTCGCCAATCCCGAAATCATTCCCGAAGCCATGGAACGGTTGCAGGAGCGCCGGATGGTGCAGATGATTTCCTCGATTCGCGACCAGCTGGAAACGCCGTTCGAAGGCGCATGGGCCGGGTCTGCCGATGCCGATGTCACGATTGTCGAGTTTTTCGACTATGCCTGCGGCTTCTGCCGCACCAGCCTGCCCGATATCGAGCGGCTGCTGGCCGAGGATGATAATCTTCGCGTCGTATACCGCGAGCTGCCGATTCTGAGCGAGGAGAGCCTTGTGGCTGCGCGCGTCAGCCTGTCGGCGGCCCGCCAGCGTCAATATATCGATTTTCATGATGCGCTGTTCGCGGCTGGCCGTCCGGGCGATGCGACAATCGCCGAGGCCCAGCGCAGCGCCGGTCTCGATCCCGCGCGCGTGCGGAGCGATATCGCGGATGCTGCGATCGATGAGGAAATTCGCAACAACCGGGAGCTTGCCGGACAGCTCGAACTTACCGGCACACCGGCCTTCGTCGTTGGTGACCGGATATTGTCGGGCGCGGTCGGTTATGAACGCTTGCGTGACGCAGTCCGTGAAGCCCGCGAGCGGCCAGGCAGTGGCGACTAGTTTTTAGCCAGATCCGCCAACGGGGTCATCTCCGCTTCGTTCATGTCGTCCGGCATGAATGTTATTGAGCGCGACGGCGGCATGAACCAGCAGACGGATCGACCAAAATTCTGCGCATATTCGTCGCTTTTGAACGCACTTCTTGAAACGTTGATCACAAGCGAGCGACAGGGCTGCATTGCCATCGAGCTCATCAGCAGAACGCGTGGCTCGGGAACGTGCCAAATTTCCTTTAGATGGCCATCCAGCGCGCGGGCGGCTTGGGGTGACAGATAGTCTGCGGAAGGCGTGGAATGGAGTATTTTCGTGCCGGCCTTGATCGTCACATTCCCGCTTTGCGGATCACCGTTTGTTTCTGCCAGTTCGCTCGGTTCGCCGCGCCAATCCCGGTAGCGCACCAGACTCTCAATTACCCCCATCGGAATCACATAAGCGGGCTGCTCCGCAGTGGGATCGGCATACAGAACCGCGCCTGACCCCGCATCGAGGCAGGGCCGGGCCAGACTGGCGAGATTATGGGCGACGTAATCATCAGACGGCGTGATATCGAGGCGCAGATAAGGGAATCCGTCCGGCCCGACAAAAGGCGCGGAGGTAGGGACTTCGATTGCGGCGGACCAGAGCGCGGAAAAAAAGGCATGTTGCCAACCATCGTCTCGCTGGTGGGGCGGCGCTGTGATCAGTTCCCGCAGGCGATCCGTCATGACGGGGTCGGGCAAGGTTTCCGCGTTTGGATCAATCGCCAGCAGTTCCGCGAAAGCGGGAGCTTGCTTGGCATTGCCGAACAGCTTTCCAAAAATGCTCACATCCGTCCTTTAAACCCTTTCGCGATCACATACCATTCCGATGAGCCTTTGCGGCTGGCCGGTGGTTTGGCGTGCTTCACCGTGGTGAAATTGCGTTTGAGTTCGGCGACCAGCGTGTTGTCCGCGCCGCCTGCCAGAACCTTGGCGATAAACGTGCCGCCCGGGCGCAATATTTCGGTGGCAAATAACGCCGCCGCCTCGACGAGGCCCATCGTCCGCAGGTGATCGGTCTGTTTGTGGCCGACAGTATTCGCCGCCATGTCCGACATGACGAGATCGGCTTCTCCGCCCAGCGCTTCGGTAAGTTTTTCCGGGGCGTCGTCGTCGAGGAAATCCATCTCGAAAATCGTGACGCCTTCGATTGGATCGGTCGGCAGAAGGTCGATTCCGACGATTTTTGCGTGCGGCACTTTCTTGCGCGCGAACTGCGCCCAGCCGCCCGGTGCGATGCCGAGATCGACGATGCGCTGTGCGCCTTTCAGGAGCTCGAACCGCTCATCCAGCTCGATCAGCTTATAGGCGGAGCGCGCGCGGTAGCCGTCGCTCTGGGCGCGTTTCACATAGGGATCGTTGATCTGCCGTTCGAGCCAGCGACGGGAGGATTCAGAGCGCCCGCTCGCCTTGCGTACCTGTTTCATCGCCTGTCCTGTGCCATCATGGAGCGCAAAATGCCTTCGCGAATGCCGCGGTCGGCAATGCCTATGCGCTCTGCTGGCCAGATGTCGAGGATTGCCTCTAATATGGCGCAGCCCGCAACGACGAGATCGGCCCGCTCTGAACCGATACAGGGGACTTCGGCCCGCTCCGGTACCGATTTATAGGCAAGGTCCGTGCTGACGGCTCGCAGCGCCTCTGATGGCAGCACAAGTCCGTCAATCTTGCTGCGATCGTAGCTCGGGAGCCCCAGATGCACGCTGGCCAGGGTCGTCACCGTGCCGCTGGTGCCCAGCAGGCGGGGCTGGTAGCCGATTGTCGGCAGGGTCGAAGCGAAGTCGGCGAAGCTGGCCGCAACGCGGCTGCGCATGCGCTGATAGGTTTCGAGTCTGTCCTCCAGCGTGGTCAGATCGTTGAATTCCTTCTCCGCCAGGCTCACCACGCCCCAGGGCGCGCTGTACCAGGAGAGGATTTCGGGCTCGCCTGCGCGAGGGCCTTCCCTCCCCGGGTCGATCAGCACCAGTTCGGTCGAGCCGCCGCCGATATCGAAGATCAGCGCCGGGCCGTCTCCGGGTTCAAGCAGGATATGGCATCCGAGAACCGCCAGCCGGGCTTCCTCTTCCGGGCTGATGATATCGAGTACGATGCCGGTTTCTTCGCGCACCCGGCGAACGAAATGGCGGCCATTGGCGGCGCGGCGACAGGCTTCGGTGGCGACCGAACGTGCCAGGCTGACATGGCGGCGGCGCAATTTGTCTCCGCAGATGGCGAGCGCAGCGACCGCACGGTCGATTGCCGCATCGCTGAGCCGCCCGGTTTTGGAAAGACCCTCACCGAGCCTGACGATCCGGGAAAAGGCGTCGATAACGGTAAACCCGTCCGCCGCCGGCCGGGCGACGAGCAGGCGGCAATTGTTCGTGCCGAGATCGATGGCGCCAAAGCTGCGCCGGCTGTTGAATTTGTGATGATGCCGGGATGAACCGCCTGATTTGCGGTCAACCGAACCCCCCGAAGCCACGCCGGGTTCCGATCTGGGGCTGGCGATGTGTTCGTCCACGCCGTTTACTTCTTCTAATATTCTGTTTTCCGATACGGCTTATGCCGCCGGTACTTGGGCACGAGACTAGCGCAAAGAGACGCCAAAGAGCAAGCGGAGCGGATTGACAGCATTTGCGGCGCTCCCTATGTCGCCGCCTCCCGGTGCCCCGTCGTCTAATGGTAAGACTACGGACTCTGACTCCGTCAATTGTGGTTCGAATCCACACGGGGCATCCAGGGGTTATCTAAATAAATCAAATTGATAGACGGCTGGCTTGTCGAGCATTGGTTGTGTTGGGTGTGTTCGCTCTATAGCGACATATTCCCCACGATTCCGCTAGTTTCCGTTATCTCTCGGCTAGTCCATGCAACATGAATGCAACATGGTTCTTGCGTGTGCGTTAAACGAGGTCGCTCTTGCACGATCCTCATGCCTACAACGGGCAACTCCAAAACTTTTTTGTCACGGTTTAGCACAAGCTCGGACTGCAATCGGTGTCCGGTTTCATTGCTCTGGAGAATAGGCCTGCCCCCTCATGTTAACAATTGTTGATCTGCACGCCCATACTGCGACGTTCCGACCGGCTGGCCAAACAAGCTTGCGAGATGGTTTCTGGAG
>CAMYKP010000002.1 GCA_947259005.1 uncultured Parasphingopyxis sp.
CGGTGCTGATGCCATCTCGGGTGTTGCCAACTTCGTTCTGCGCCGGGACTTTGAAGGCCTTGAAGCGGCCTTTACCTTCGGCATCAACGAGCGTGGCGATGGCGAGCGTATCCGCGGTGACGTGACCCTGGGTGCAAATTTCGACGACGGTCGCGGTAACGCATCGTTGAGCATCGGCTACCAGGAAGTAGACGATGTGCTTCAGGCAAGCCGTCTGATCTCTCAGAATGCCAGCTTCGGCGGCAGGAACTTGGGTTCGGGCACTTCGGTTCCGACACGTTTCAATGGTCGGCAGGTCGATCCTGCGGGGCAGACGCTTGTTCCGACGTACAACACGTTCAACTATGCGCCGTTCAACTATTTCCAGACGCCGTTTGAACGCTACAACATCTTCGGTACGGCCAACTATGAAGTCACGCCGGGCATCGAAGTTTATACCCGTGGCATGTTCACGAACAGCACGGTCAGCCTGCAGCTTGCGCCTTCCGGCCTGTTTGGCGATCCGTTCGCACTGCCGCTGAACAACCCGTTCCTGACCGACACACAGGTCCAGCAGATCTGCGCCAGCTTCGCTGTGCCTATCCCTGTGGCAACCTGTACAGCAGCTCGCAACGCGGTTGACCCGAACGATCCCAACTATCTGGCGCCCGATGTCATCATCAACCGCCGTCTGGTTGAGCAGGGCCCGCGTCAGACCGATATCGTCACCAACCAGTTCCAGCTCTGGGCCGGTGTACGCGGCGATCTCAGCCCGACGATCAGCTATGATGTCTATGCGACATATGGCGAATCACAGCGCACGACCACGCGCACCAACTGGGGTCTGAAGTCCCGGGTTGAGCAGGCACTTGTTGCAACCAGCACGACGACCTGTTTCGATGCATCGAACGGCTGTTTCCCGATCAACCTGCAAGGTGGCGGACCGGGCGGCACGAATATAGATCCGCGTTCGGTTGCCTTTTTCAACCAGCCTTCCGGCTTCACGGACTCGACCTCGCTGTCGGTGGTCAACGCTTCGCTTAACGGTACGTTCGGCGAAACCGGCTTCTTCACCGAGACCCCGATCGGCTTCGCTGTCGGTGTTGAGTATCGCGAATATAACGCCAGCCGTATTGCTGACGTTTCCGCCGGTACGCAGGACGAAGTTCTCGGTACCGGTGCGCCGGCTCCGACCTTTAACGGTGGCTATGATGTCATCGAAGGATTTGCCGAGCTGATCGTTCCGATCCTCGAAGACGTTCCGGGTTTCTACAGCCTTCAGGCTGAAGGCGGCATCCGTGTGTCGGATTATTCCAACACCGGCACGAGCGTCACCTGGAAAGCGGGTGGTAGCTGGGAACCGTTTGAGGGCTTCCGCTTCCGCGGCATCTACTCGGTATCGGTTCGTTCGCCGAACATCGGTGAGCTGTTTGCGCCTGTTACCACGGGCCTGACGCCGCTTCCGGTTGATCCCTGTGCCGGCGCAAATCCGGTTGGCAACGCTACGCTGACCGCGATCTGTATTGCCCAGGGCGCTCCTGCGGCTACGATTGGCCTCATCCCGCAGCCTTCGGCCGCGCAGATCAACGCAACGGCTGGCGGCAACACCAATCTGGATGTTGAGGAAGCCACGTCGGTGACCCTGGGTCTTGTGGCTACACCGCCGCAGGTTCCTGGCCTCGTTATCTCGGTCGACTATTTTGACATCGAAGTGACTGGCGCTATCACGACACCGAACCCGGGCGATATTTTGCTTCCCTGCTACGGTGCCAATAGTGACGGCAACGGTACGGATCCGGCACAGTGCGCCAATATCGGTCGTAACCCGCTCAATGGTTCGCTGAACGGTGGCGGCGAGACGCTGGGTCTTATTCTCCAGCTCTCCAACCTGGGTGAAATCAACACTTCCGGTGTCGACTTCCGGGTCAATTACACGCTGCCGATGAGCTTCGGTTCGATCAACTGGGACCTCAACGGTACCTGGACTGACACGCTGACGTTCAACGCAAACCCGGCCAACCCGCTCAACGTTACTCGCGAATGTGTTGGCCTCTACAGTGGCAACTGTGAGCCGATTACTCCGGAGTGGGCGTTCAACCTGCGTACCACGGTCAGCATCGACGATCTCGT
This sequence comes from uncultured Parasphingopyxis sp., assembly GCA_947259005.1. Lineage (GTDB taxonomy): Bacteria > Pseudomonadota > Alphaproteobacteria > Sphingomonadales > Sphingomonadaceae > Parasphingopyxis. The sequence continues at coordinate 2,110 of CAMYKP010000002.1, forward strand.
CGACGTATCGCTGCTGTGGCGCTGGATTGACGGCGTGGAATATGAACGCCGCGGTCTTGGAGATGGCTTCCTCGACGAATCGGAAGCTTTCGACGCTGCGAACTATTTCGACCTGACGGTTCGTTCCAATGTCAGCGAGAATTTCGACGTCACCCTGTCGATCTTCAACCTGCTGGATCGCGATCCGCCGAAAACCAGCTCGTTCATTGGCTCAAGCTCATACAACTCGGGTGAAACCTATCCGACGACCTATGATGCACTTGGCCGTCGTTACTCGGTTACCGGTCGCCTGCGCTTCTAAAGCGTTCGACCAAACCATCAATCAGGGCGGTGAGGGAAACCTCGCCGCCCTTTTTGTATGTGCTGCCTCCTTGCACGGGTGCGCGATATGGGTGAAACGCGGCACATAGCTGATTTGACGAACAGGAAGATGCACGATGGCTTCCAATGCCGGAGCACCATTAGGCACTAGCGATCCGAAGGCATTGATAGCCGAAGCCATGCAATCGCGTGATGCGGGCAAGGCAAAAGAAGCGATCCCGCGTGTTAAAGCCGCACTCCGGCTTCATCCCGATCATTTGCGGTTATGGCATGTGCTGGGACTATTGTATCGGGCCGAAGAGGATTCAGCCGCGGCGATCAAGGCCTTTTCGCGCGCGGTTGAGCTGGCACCAAATGATCCCAAAGTCACCCATGCACTTGCCCGGGTTACGCTTGAAGCCGGACGCCCGGACGTCAGTCTTTTCGATACGGCCCGCATCTACTCTCCGGCCGATGGCGCTGTGCTGTTAGGGCGCGCCGCTGCTCAGTCTGCACTGGGCCAGACGGAAGCCGCAATTTCAGATCTGGATGAAATTCTGCTTCACAGCCCCGAATGGATCGACGGCCAGGAAGCCCTTGCCAATCTCTATTGGATGAACGGTAAACGCGAAAAATTCACTGAGGGCTATGAACGTGCCTTAGTCACGGCTCCTCACAACTCGTCGCTCTGGTTCAAAATGATAAACTCGCTCGTTCAGGTCGAGAATTTTGCAGAAGCCGATGCTGTAGTCGCGCGCGCGCGGGCTTCGGTGAAGGAGGTTCGCAACCTCGATATCTGCGAGGCTATCTGCGCCTCCGAGCTAGGAGATAACGAACGTGCGGACCGATTGTTCGATAAGGTTGCTCCACACACAGAGATGCCTCTCGCCGTGCGGTATATGCGCCATATGCTGCGGACGGGCCGCCCCGATCAAGCTGCACGTTGCGGTGAAGCGCGTAGAGGAGATTCCGATGCCAATGAGATGTGGCCTTATCTCGGACTGGCGTGGCGGATGCTTGATGACAAACGATGGAACTGGCTTGAGCGTGATGAGCGCCTGATCCAGACTTATGACATCGGCGACCGGATAGATATGGACGCGCTCGCAGCCCATTTGAGAACGCTACACGTTCTCAAAGCGGACATGGCCGGACAGTCGGTTCGCGGCGGTACACAGACTGACGGGCCGTTGTTCGCAAGAGCTGACAAGGAAGTGCGCGAATTGCGTGCTGCTATCGTCGATACCGTCGCAACACATATGCAAACCCTGGATCCGATCGATCCCGATCATCCGGTCCTCCGTCATGCTCCTGGCCCGGTGCAATTCGGAGGGTCCTGGTCGGTAAGGCTCTCCGGTTCCGGCCGCCACACCAATCATATTCATCCGCTGGGCTGGTACAGTTCCGCCCTGTATGTGAGTCTGCCATCGCCGAGCCAACTTGGTGATCCACCGGCAGGTTGGCTGGCCTTTGGCAAGCCGCCCGATGAGCTTGGACTTGATTTACCGGCTTACGAAACCGTGGAACCGAAAGTCGGGCGTCTCGCCCTGTTCCCTTCCATCATGTGGCATGGGACCATCCCCTTTGATGATGGTGAGAGGCTGACGATTGCTTTCGACGTCAGGAAACCAACCAGAATCTGACTTTAGTCAACAAGGCTAGCGGGAGGATGCATGGCTATCCCCAATCCTTGGGCGACCGCTTCAACCCAGATTGCGACCTTTTCGATTTCGTCGGCATGGGCGGATTCGCCCGCTTCGCGCTCCCGCTTGCGTTCCTCGGCGTCGAACTGATCCCCGAACTTTGAGTGACGCTGGAAGACTTCGCCGCCCGCAATTGTCTGGGCGCGATCCGCTGTGATATCCAATCGGAACAGTTCTCCGAGCCGTTCCAGCACTTCTGCCGCGCGGGCCAGGAAAGTTTCGCTATCAAGCGAACGAATGCGATTCTCCCCAAATTTGGCCAATAATGTCTGGTAGATCCTGTTCTGAACCAGCCAGGCCAGTCCAGCAATCTGCAAGTCGGTCTGGCCGAATAGTTCGTTTTCACTGAACCCCAGATCCGGCTTGTCGGATGAGCCAAGTCCGAGGAACAACTCCCGGCCCCAAAGCCTTCCGGTGATTCCCTTGCGCGCTATCGAATTGAGGAAGACCCGTATCGGTGCATGCAGAAACACGGCCTGGCTGGATGGGCTGATTTCAAGAATTGATTCCGCATGCCGATTCACGACACAAGACGGTTTGGCGATCACGGCCTCTAGAGGCTCAAACGGGCGCGCCAGCAATTGCAGGGTCCGGCTGAGAACCTCCCGGTATCGCTCCTTATTCGCCCCCCGATCAGCATAACCGACCATGTCGCGCAAAATCGTGGGTTCGCTCAGACTGGTGGCTTTACCGGGCAGGTCGAGTGCCCGGGTCAGGAGCGTGGAACAGCAAAAACCCGAATGAAAAATAAAATGCAGGGGCGTCTCGCTTGGCGGCAGATCGCTCAAGTCGCGCCTGGCGACAATGTGCTTTTGCAGATCGGCCGGAAGATAATCGTCGGACAGGAAAGTTACGCTCTTGTGGGCTTCGCGTGCCAAATGAACGAACTGGAAATTGTCGCTCGTTTCATCATATCGATGGGCCAGCCATGCGGCATTTTGAAGTTCAATCATGTATTCCGACCATCTTTAATACATATCCCACCGCCGCTGCAGATACGAATACGGGAAATCACGTTATGTGCGCCATCGTATAGATGTATTTCCCAGGCGTTTACACCGGGCCGGTAAGGCGCAGTATTTTTCGGCGATCCATGGACAGGAAAGGAGCCGATGGATCGCTGCTCTTTTCGAGCCTCATATTCGCGGGATTCCCTGCCTACCTTGTCGCGAAGTGAATCTAAGGTTACTTACCAGTTCTGCAGTCAGGAACGCGTCATATGTCCAGAATTGTAATTTAGCGAAGGTGTCCCAATGAAAAAAACTCTGTCCATTCTCGCATTTCCCTTGGTGGTTACCGCCGCACCCGTTCACGCTGTGGCTGATGAGAGCGAAGCCGTGTCCGAAGCTACGGCCGAAGAGGTTGCTGCTGAAGAAGCCGCTCCTGAAGAAGACCCGATGGAACGGATTCGGTGCCGCAACCAACGCGTCACCGGTTCGAACGCGAGGCGCATCCGCGTGTGCATGACAATTGCAGAATGGAGCGAACTCGCACGGAACGGGAATCGTGACGCACGCTTGCTTCTCGATGACGCCCAACGCGATTCGACACAACGCAACTAGCTGGAATCGCCGGCGGAATGGTAGCGTAAGCGATTCGCATAAGGCGTACCCGAATCGAAGGTGCCGGTGCCGTCTAACGCCTGCGTCATCGCAACCGGGTAGACGTCATTTCCGTTTACGTTTTACGATAACTGGTTTTTTGGGCGTTCCGGTTCAGCGAACCCGCGCGACCGAGATGAATCCGGTCCTGCCTTCGATCCGTAATCTGTAGCCACCGATACCACCGCGCGAGACAGTGGCCGTCGATCCGACGCGAATCCGGCCACGCAAGGTTGTGTTGCTGCCTTCACGCCAAATCTGGCCATTTTCGAACAGGAATACACGGCGCCGTGTTCCATCGATGAAGGTTTCGGTGATCACGGACGTTACCGACTCGGGTTCAGCCGGCGCGAGGTCGGCAACGTCTTCCGCAGATCCTCCCCGTTCCTCCGTGCGGCGCAGTTCACGGTCATAGCGCTCTTCGATCTGTATGCTGGACAGCCCGAAATCTTCCACGGTGCGCCGCCGCCTGCGCTCCTGACGGGCCTGTTGGGCTGCGTCGGCACCGATCAGCGCGGCGTCGAAACAGGCGAGGCGGGCCGGGCCTTCGGTTATTGTGCCGCACTCCCGGAAGGGCTCAAGTGCCTCCTCCCCGTCATCGGCAAGGGCTGGTGTCGTGATGAACAACGGCAGTGCTGCTGCGGCAATCAGGGTGGATCGGGAAATACGCATCATCTACAACTCCGGAAGGACGGTATCGTCATTGATACTGTTGGGCCATCATTACCGAAAATCGCCCTTCTGGCTAGACTTTGCGGCTAGGCATTTCTTGTTCCCGTCACAAGCCATGCAATTGGGGTGGGCAGTCCCGGAGGCTGGATTGGAGCAGCCGGTGTGCATTGGAAGCCGCCAGCGAGTGACTTCAGGAACGCAGCGATGCCCGTTTCGTTGAGGGCAACTCCGAGAAGCGCTCCGAGTACGCCGCATTCCTGCGAAATGTTCGTTTCGATTCGGCCGAGTTCGCTTGATCCGTTTTTCCCGCCGATGCGGATCGCATTATCCACGCCGGCGGCGATTTCGCGCACGACTTCCTGATCTGGATGGCTCCGCGCAACCAGAGAGAAAACCTGAGAAAGCATTGCAGTGCTCGACCCGGGCTGGGCAACAACGGATCGCGCCATGTCGAGAATGGATGATTGGGCAATGGCATTTATCGCAGCATATCGTTTGCGATTCTGCGCAACGATCGGGCTGTCCGCATGATGGATCACAAGGCGGAGTTCAGCACCGGGTTTCGTAACCCGGGCCATCTCGGGAGCGCTTTTCGCGATATCGCTATATTCCAGCCCGAACTGGCTCGTCAGCCCATCGAAAATTCCGTCCTCAAACGGCAGGGCGGCGATATCTGTTTCACCGATGAGCCTGATCTTCTTCGCTCGGCTCTTTGGCAACGCGGCATAGTCCACGCCCGTCAGATCAAGGCGGTCATTGGCGCGCAGAAGGGAGCGCATGACTGCGCCCGTGCCGCAGGCAAGATCGAGAAGTTTCGAGCCCGGCGCCAGGCTCTGCGCGAACTGTCCCCATAGCTGGGCCAGATGGGCTTCGACGATGGGAGGGGCCCCTGGAAGGCATCCGCCAGCTTCGCCCATCTGCGCCCAATAGGCGCTCCATGCTTTGGCTTCGGTCATGGCGGATGGCCTAACCGAAAGTCATGGCCAGTGCACCATCTCCTTCGTCGATTTTCACGGTTGCGCCATCCAGCACGTCGCCACGCAGAATGGCATCGGCCAGCGGGTCCTGCAGATATTTCTGCACCGCGCGTTTCAGTGGCCTTGCACCATAGACGGGATCGTAGCCGACGCGGCCCAGCCATTCGCGGGCCTTGTCTGTCAGCTCGATCGTGATCTTGCGGTCCTTGAGCAGCTTACCGACGCGGGCGACCTGAATGTCGACGATCGGGGCCATATGCTCCTGGCTAAGCCTGTGGAACAGGATAATCTCGTCGAGCCGGTTCAGGAATTCGGGGCGGAAATGTCCGCGCACTGTTTCCATGACCTGCGGCTCCACCTCGCTGACCGTCTGGTCGTCGCCGAGCGATGAGAGATACTGGCTGCCCAGGTTGCTGGTCATGATGATGAGCGTGTTCGAGAAATCGACAGTGCGGCCCTGACCATCCGTCAGCCGCCCGTCGTCAAGGACCTGGAGGAGCACGTTGAACACGTCGTTATGCGCCTTTTCGACCTCGTCGAACAGGATCACCTGATAGGGACGCCGCCGGACGGCCTCGGTCAGCACGCTGCCTTCTTCATAGCCGACATAGCCCGGAGGCGCGCCGATCAGCCGGGCGACCGAATGCTTCTCCATGAATTCGGACATGTCGATGCGGACCATCGCGCTCTGGTCATCGAACAGGAACTCGGCCAGCGCCTTGGTCAGTTCGGTCTTGCCGACGCCAGTGGGCCCGAGGAACAGGAAGCTTCCGAGCGGGCGGTTCGGATCTTGCAGCCCGGCGCGGCTGCGGCGAACGGCAGTCGACACGGCTTTCACCGCATCTTCCTGTCCGATAACGCGTTTGCCGATCTCTTCTTCCATTTGGAGAAGCTTCTCGCGCTCGCCTTCGAGCATCTTGTCGATCGGGATACCGGTCCAGCGCGAAACGATCGCGGCAATGTCCTCGCTCGTCACTTCCTCGCGAAGCATCGCGCCCTCGGTCGCTTCGCCGGCTTCCGCAAGTTTGCGTTCCAGATCGGGGATTGCGCCATAGGAAAGTTCGCCCGCCTTGGCGAGATCGCCGGCGCGTTGAGCCTGTTCGAGAGCAATCCGCGCCGCATCAAGCTGTTCCTTGAGCGCGGCTTCGGCATGGATCTTGTCCCTCTCGGCCTGCCAGCGCTGGGTTAGTGCCGCATTTTCTTCTTCAAGATTGGCCAGCTCGCTGTCGATCGTGGCCAGCCGGTCTTTCGAGGCTTCATCCTTTTCCTTGGACAGGGCTTCGCGCTCGATCTTGAGCTGGATAATCCGGCGGTCGAGCGTTTCGATTTCTTCGGGCCGGGATTCGACTTCCATGCGGATACGCGAGGCCGCTTCGTCCATCAGGTCGATCGCCTTGTCGGGCAGGAAGCGGTCGGTGATATAGCGTTCGGACAGCGTCGCGGCCGAAACCAGCGCGCCATCGGTGATCCGCACGCCATGGTGCAGTTCGTATTTTTCCTTGATACCGCGCAGGATCGAGATCGTGTCCTCAACATTGGGCTCCTCGACCATCACCGGCTGGAAACGCCGCTGCAGGGCCGGATCCTTTTCGACATATTTGCGGTATTCGTCGAGCGTCGTCGCGCCGATGCAATGCAGTTCGCCGCGGGCAAGGGCCGGTTTCAGCAGGTTTGAGGCGTCCATGGAGCCTTCGGATGCGCCGGCGCCAACCAGCGTGTGCATCTCGTCGATAAACAGGATGATCTCGCCCTCGGCGCCCTTGACCTCGTCGAGCACGCCTTTGAGCCGTTCCTCAAACTCGCCGCGATATTTCGCGCCGGCGATGAGAGCGCCCATGTCGAGCGCCATCAGGCGGCGGTCCTTGATTCCGTCGGGCACGTCGCCATTGGCGATGCGCAGCGCAAGGCCTTCGGCGATCGCCGTCTTGCCGACGCCGGCCTCGCCGATCAGAACCGGGTTGTTCTTGGTGCGGCGGGCAAGGATCTGGATGGTGCGACGGATTTCCTCGTCGCGGCCGATAATCGGATCGATCTTGCCGTCGCGGGCGCGTTCGGTGAGATCGTTGGCGAATTTTTTCAGCGCGTCATAGCGATCTTCGGCCGAAGCGGTGTCGGCCGTGCGACCGCCGCGTAGCTCGTTGATCGCCTCATTGAGCGCTTCGGGCTTCAGGCCAGCCTTGTCGAGCGCATCACCTGCCGATGTGCCTTTGGCGAGGGAAAGTGCAAGGAGCAGCCTCTCCACAGTGACGTAGGAATCGCCAGCGGTGCCGGCAATCTGTTCGGCCTGATCGAGGACGCGCACGGAATCATTGTCAAGTTGCGGCGTCTGTTGTGCGCCGCCGCCGGACACCTGCGGGATTTTGGCAAGCGCGGTGTCATTCTCGCGCACCGCCGCTTCCGCGCTACCTCCAGCACGCGCAATAAGGCCCGACGCCATGCCCTGATCATCCTCAAGAAGCGCCTTGAGAAGGTGATCGGGCGAGACCCGCTGATGGTTCATGCGGATCGCAACGGTTTGCGCCGATTGCAGAAAGCCTTTGGCGCGGTCCGTGAATTTTTCGAGATTCATGTTTTCGTCCCTGTTTCGCACTGTTTGACCCGATATAGTGTTGCGAATATGCAACACAAGGCGTGGGTGCATGATCTTTGTCGATAGATTTAGGCGTTCATCGAGCGACTGCAATCGTGGCTTGCACGTACATTGTGCGCCGCTATGGTTTGGGCCGCAATTCCCGGGAGATTGAATAGATGCGTTCCTTGAAGCTGGCACTCTTGGCGCCGCTCGCCTTCCTCGCTTTTCCCGCCCAGGCCTTTGATCATCATGAAGAAGCCCCGATCGGCCCGCAGCCCAATACAACGGTCGCGGATCTTGTCGATCAGGTCGAAATTCCTTTCGAACGCTTCACCCTCGACAATGGCTTGCGCGTTATCGTGCATGAGGACCGCAAGGCCCCGGTGGTTGCCGTTTCCATTTGGTATCATGTCGGATCACGGCATGAACCGGAAGGCCAGACCGGTTTTGCGCATCTGTTCGAGCATCTGATGTTCAACGGGTCGGAAAATGCGCCCGGTGATTTCTTCGAGCCGCTGCGCGAGATAGGCGCAACCGATTTCAACGGAACGACCTGGTATGACCGCACCAACTATTTCCAGACCGTGCCGACTCAGGGTCTCGAACTGGCTCTTTATCTTGAGTCCGATCGCATGGGGCATTTGCTCGGTGCGGTGACGCAGGAGAAGCTCGATAACCAGCGCGGTGTCGTCCAGAATGAGAAGCGTCAGGGCGATAACCAGCCCTATGGCCTGGTCGACTATGCTCAGATCGAGGCGCTGTTCGGCGCCGATCATCCCTATGGGCACTCGACAATCGGATCGATGGCCGATCTTGATGCCGCCAGCATGGAAGATGTTCAGGCCTGGTTTGGCAGGCATTATGGTCCGAACAATGCGGTTCTGGTTCTGGCTGGTGACATCGATGTGGCAACGGCGCGGACGATGGTCGAACGCTATTTCGGCGATATACCGCGAGGTCCGGACACCGAGCAGGTCGATCCCGGGATCCCGACCCTGGAAGCGCGGCGCGACATCGTCATGCAGGACAATGTTGCGACGACCCGGCTTTACAGGACGTGGGCGGTGCCCGGCCTGAACGATCCGGCAACCAGCGATCTGGATGTCGCGGCGACCGTCTTTGGCGGCCTGGCGAGTTCGCGGCTCGATAATATTCTTGTGCGTGATGAGCAGACTGCCGTGTCGGTTACCGCTTTCGTGCAGGAATTCGAATATGTCAGCCTTTTCGAGGTGCAGGTTAACGTCGCGCCAACGGCAGACGCCGATGCCGTATCCGCCCGGCTGGATGAATTGATTGCCGACTATATTGCCAATGGCCCGACCCAGGACGAAGTGAACCGGGTCGCAATGAGAGAGGTTTCGGCACACATTGCGGGGCTCGAACAGGTTGGCGGCTTTACCGGCAAGGCGACCGTTCTTGCCACCGGCGAACTTTATTCGGGCGATCCGTCTTACTATCGCACGCGGCTGGCGCGTCTGGGTGCCGTAACGCCGGAAAGTGCGAGCGCAGCGATGCAGGAATGGCTGACCCGGCCGGTTCTGGCGATGCGCGTCGATCCCGGAGAACGCGGTGATTATGACGAAGCTTCATCGGTTGAAGGTGAACGGACCGGCGGATTGACCAGCCCGGCTTTCTATCTGCAGACCGGCGAGGAAGAGTCTGCTCCGGCCGCAGAAGCGGCTGCCGACCTCGGCACCAGAAACGTACCGCGCCCGGAGGTTGGCGAGATTGACGATCTGGATTTCCCGGAAGTCGAGCGGGCTACCCTGTCAAATGGTGTCGAGGTGCGCTTCGTCCAGCGCAATGCCGTGCCGACGATATTGACCCTGCTCAGTTTCGATGCCGGCAACGCGGCCGACCGCGCGGACCAGCTTGGTACGCAGGCCCTGATGCTGTCGCTGATGTCAGAAGGGACAACCACGCTCAATTCGGTCCAGATTGCCGAAGCCCAAGAACGATTGGGAGCCCAGCTGAGTACGAGCGCCAGCCTCGACAGGACTACGCTGGGCGTTTTTGCTTTGGCTGCCAATTACGAACCGTCGCTGGATCTTTTGCAGGATGTGGTGCGCAACCCGGCCTTCGCTCCGCCCGAGATAGAGCGGATTCGCGCGGCGCAACTCTCTACGATCACGACTGAGCGGACCACGCCCGCCATGATGGCCAGCCTCAATCTCTGGCCGGCGCTTTTCGGCGAGGGCCATCCCTATGGCAGGCCGACAAGCGGTCTCGGCACGCCGGAATCGGTTACCGCGATCACGCGCGAAGATCTGGTCAATTTCCATCGCAGCTGGATAAGGCCAGACAAGCTGACCATCATGGTCGTGGGTGATTCCTCGTTGGTCGATGTCGTTGCGGCCCTCGAGCCCCGTTTCGGAAACTGGGCGGTAGAAGGCGAGGCCGGGGTCAAGGCCATGGACGCCTTGGTACCGGCGGCCAGTCCGCGTATCATTCTTGTCGACCGCCCGGATTCGCCCCAATCCTTCATCTATGGCGGGCAGGTTCTCGATTTGGTCGGTACGGACGAACTCCTGCCGCTGCTTACCGTGAATGAGGCGCTGGGCGGGAGCTTCCTTTCGCGCCTCAACATGGAATTGCGTGAAACGCGCGGCTGGTCCTATGGGGTGCGCGGATCGGTAAACCGGTTCGCGGGGCCAGTGAGTTATACGATCAGCGCGCCTGTCCAGGCAGATCGGACGGGGGATTCCATCGCGGCCATGCAGGAGCAGATCGACGCGTTCCTGACGAGCGACGGTATGCGTCCCGATGAATTCAGTCGGGCCATTTCTGGTAGCATTCGAAGCCTGGCAGGGCGCTTTGAAACGTCGATCGGTGTGATCGGCGGTATGTCGAACAATCTCCTCTACGGGCGGTCAGACGATTATTATGACGGGATCGCCGCCATGTATCGTTCGTTCGACCGGACGCAGCTTGACGCTACGGCGCGGTCGGCCATCGATCCTTCGGCGTTTACATGGGTGGTTGTAGGAGATGCCGATCAAATCCGGGAACAACTTGACGCGCTGGGTCTGCCTGTGGAAACAGTCGCAAGCGAATAACTGACATCGCTGTAAGGAAGGATTGATTATGACGGACGTAAGCGGAACCTGGGACGCGATTGTGAACTCGCCAATGGGTGAGCAGAAATCGACGATGACGTTGAACCAGGATGGCGACACGGTAACGGGCACGAATGCAGGCGCGACCGGCTCTGCCGAAGTACAGGATGGCAAGATCGACGGGAACACACTGACCTGGAAAATGGACATCACCGTTCCGATGCCGATGACGCTCGAAGGCACGGCCACCGTTGACGGCAATGCAATGAACGGCAGCATCAAGGCTGGCGCTTTCGGTGAAATGCCTTTCACCGCCAAGAAAACCGGCTAATCGCCGACGGCCTGTTCGCGGCTTAGAACAGCTGCGTGACATGCCCCATTTTACGACCCGGGCGTGCTTCCCCTTTATTGTAAAGGTGGAGGTGCGCCCGGTCTTTTTTCAGCCGGCCGAGCCAGTCATTGGCGTCTGCACCGATCAGGTTGTGCATCTCCACCCGCTCCGCCGTTAGTGCGGTGTTGCCGAGGGGCAGGCCGCATACTGCGCGGATATGGTTTTCAAACTGCGACGTGACTGCGCCCTCGATCGTCCAATGCCCGCTATTATGCACGCGCGGCGCCATTTCGTTGAATATTGGCCCTTCGTCGCTTGCGAAGAATTCGAATGTCAGCACGCCGACATAGTCCAGTGCTTCGGCAACGGTGCGGGCCAGGTCTCCGGCCGCTACTCTTTGATCTGCGATAATGCCTGTTCCGGGCGCGATGGACTGTGCCAATATGCCGTCGGCGTGGCGATTGTCGGGGGCGTCCCAGATCCGGGTCGAGCCATCCGTTGCGCGGGCCAGAAGGATCGAAAACTCCTTCTCGAAATCCACGAACGATTCCAGCACCGATGGCTGTTCGCCGATTTCAGCCCAGGCAGTCGCCGGGTCGGTTTCGGCCATGATTCTCACCTGCCCCTTGCCGTCATATCCAAAGCGCCGGGTCTTCAGGATGGCAGGGGTTCCGAGATCGCCCAATGCCGTCTCAAGTTCATCAAGCGAAGAAACGGCGCGATACGCGGCGGGCGATCCGCCATGGCTGACGATATAATCCTTTTCCGATAGCCGGTCCTGCGCAAGTTCCAGCGCATCGGCATTGGGGTGCAGGCGTATATGGGCTGCCAGCATACGTAGCGGAGCCGCCGGAATATTCTCGAACTCATATGTGACGACATCGACGCTCTCGGCAAAACGTCTCAGGGCTTCCGCATCATCATAGTCGCCATGCACATGCAAGGCTGCAACATCCGTCGCGCAAGGGGCCTCTTCCGGAGCATAGATGTGGCAGGAATAGCCTAGCTGCGCGGCAGCCATACTCAGCATCCTGCCGAGCTGGCCACCACCGATAATGCCGATCGTTGATCCGGGGGCCAGCGGCTCCGAAGCGGAAGTCATACTGCCGGATCTTCGCCGACGGCATCGGTCTGCGCTTGGCGCCAAGCGTCCAGTCGCCCGGCTACCGCATCGTCATGGGCCGCGAGTATTGCTGCGGCAAGAAGTGCAGCATTTTTTGCACCCGCCACACCGATGGCTAGCGTTCCGACCGGCACGCCGGCTGGCATCTGGGCAATCGACAACAGGCTGTCCATGCCGCTCAGCGCCTTGGATTCAACCGGGACGCCTAGCACCGGCAGCCGCGTCATCGAGGCGACCATGCCGGGAAGATGCGCCGCTCCGCCTGCACCCGCGATGATAGTCTTCAGGCCGCGATCCACTGCGGACTTGGCATAGGCATAGAGCCGGTCGGGCGTACGATGCGCCGACACGACCTTGCATTCGTGCGCGATACCGAGTTCGGCGAGGATATCGGACCCGTGGCGCATCGTCTCCCAGTCGGAGCGGCTGCCCATTATGATACCGATAAGCGGGGAGTCGGTCATGCTTCATTCTGCCCGTTGCGCCCCTTTTCGGGGCTGGAAGAAGCGATTTCTTCTAGTGTGAAGCCGCGCCGCGCGCAATGGCGCGGATGAGCCTGGGGTCAGGGCCTAGCGTTCCGAAAGATAATAGCGTTCGTTGGCGCTGAGATCGTCGGCCAGGTCATAGATGATCGGCTGGCCGGTCGGAATCTCGAGCCCCGTAATCTCGTCATCCGGAATCTGCGAAAGATGTTTGACCAATGCCCGCAATGAATTGCCATGGGCGGAGATCAGCACGCGCTGACCCGCCTTGAGCGCCGGCGCAATCTTCGCCTCCCAATAGGGAAGAACGCGTTCGATCGTGTTTTTCAGGCTTTCGCTCTTGGGCACGGTAACGCCTGCATAGCGGCGATCCGCGCTGAGATCATATTCGCTGCCATCTTCCATGGGCGGTGGCGGTGTATCGAAACTGCGGCGCCAGATATGGACCTGCTCGTCGCCATGCTTTTCGCGCGTTTCCTGCTTGTTGAGGCCGGTCAGTCCGCCATAATGGCGCTCGTTCAGCTGCCAGTTCTTCTCGACCGGGAGCCAGAGCCGATCCATCTCCTCCAGCGCAAGATTGAGCGTGCGGATCGCCCGCGTCTGGACGCTGGTGAAGCACAAATCATGGTCGATGCCCTTTTCGCGCATCAAAACCCCGGCGGCCTTGGCTTCGGCAACGCCCTTGTCGGTAAGATCAACATCCCACCAGCCGGTGAACCGGTTTTCGAGATTCCATTGGGACTGTCCGTGCCGGACAAGGACGAGTTGGGGCATTGGGGGCAAAACTCCTGTAGCGCTTGGCGCTTTCCTTAACGCGCTCGCGGCGCGATACAATGGGGCCAACAGGAATTGCAATGAAGAGGGGCCGTGCCAATGGCAATTGAACGCAGCGTGATCATCTATGACGGCCCCGGCGGGCCGTTTGAAGGCTTGGCCGTGCGCGATACGGACTGGAACGGGCCGCGCCCGGGCGTGATGCTGGTGCCCAATGTGTTGGGGCCGAAAGAAATGGATTTCGTGAATGCCGAGCGGCTGGCGGGGTTGGGCTATGCGGCGTTTGTTGCCGATGTCTATGGGCAGGGCAATCGCGCGACCCGCACAGATGACGATCCTGCCCGTTTCATGAATGCGCTGAATGCGGACCGTGCAATGCTGCGAGACAGGTTGCTTGCGTCGCTCGAAACGCTCAAGGGCCTCGACGCGGTGGACGCCGAAAAAACGGCGATCACCGGATACTGTTTCGGTGGAAAATGCGTTCTTGACCTAATCCGGTGCGGTGCCGATATTGCTGGCGGAGTCAGTTTTCACGGCGTCTACGAGCCGCCAGCTTTTCCCAATGTTGCGGCAATGACGGCCAAGGTGCTTGTCTGCCACGGCTGGGACGATCCGCTGGCTCCGGCTGAAGCAACCGTCGCGCTTGCAAGGGAACTAACCGAAGGCGGCGCTGACTGGCAGATCCACGCCTATGGCCATACCGGCCATGGTTTCACCGATAAGAGCGCCAATATGCCTGAACGCGGGGTTACCTACCAGCCCGATGCCGACCGGCGATGCTGGCAGGCTATGCGCAATTTCCTGGAGGAACTGTTCGGTTAGGCGGGCAGCTTGTCGATCATATCGAGCAGGGCCGACAGGCAGGCCCGCCCCAGCAGTGCGCTGCGCTCCGGCGACCAGCCAAAGTCCGCGTCCGGCAATTCGTGATTGTCCTTGAACGGCATCTCCAATGTCATCGCGACGCAGCCAAAGCGTTCGGCCACCTGGTTGGTGGACATGGAGAGATTGCCCTTGCGCGGTTTTGCGACCGGATAGCCTAGCTTGGTCTGGAAATCGGGGGAGGCTTTGAGTAGCGCCGCCAGATAGGCGTCATAAAGCTTGCCCTGACGCTCGGTCCAGCTCGGGATGCCCTCAAACCCGGCAATGAAATTGGCTGGAATGGCTTCATCGCCATGGACATCCATCGCGAAATCGACACCGGTCTTGTCCATATGGTTACGGACCCAGAGAACCTCAGGGCTCTTTTCGGGTGTCGGGGCATGCCATTCGCGGTTGAGGTTGGTGCCGATCGCATTGGTGCGCAGATGCCCGCGTTTTGACCCGTCGGGGCACATATTGGGCACGATATGGAAAGTCGCCTTCTGCCGCAGCACCCGGGCGACGGGATCGGACAGGTCGGTCAGCCGGTCGAGCATGCCTTCCATCCACCATTCGGCCATGGTTTCGCCGGGATGCTGGCGGGCATAGAACCAGACGGAAAGGTCGCCCTCGCCGATCTTGAAATAATCGAGCTCTTGCCCGTCGAGCGTCTGGCCGAGCGATGCGTGGAACACCCCTTCGCGGCCGGCGATCTCGCTGACGAGATCATGGTGCTGTTCCATCGTATAAGGCGCGAAATAGGCGAACCACACACTGTTCGCGTCCGGCGTATGGCGAATGGTCAGGGTGCCGTCCGCATAGCTGGTTTCGGCCTGGTGCCACTCCTCCCGGTCGGTCGATACGCGGGCTTCGTAATCCACCCATCCCTGCGGATAGGCGCTGTCCCCGGCATTGGTGATGTTGAGAACAAGATTCTTGCCCGCACAGCCCGTTACGCGGAAATAGAACCACTGGTAGAAATCGGACTTATTGTCTTTTACGATTTCAAGCTGGGCTTCGCTGCCGGATGTTGAAAGGGTCTTGATGTTGCCGCCGTCAAAGGCGCTCGAGATGCTGATTGTCATTCGACGGTGATAGTGCGCCCCGACTCGCCTGGGAAGTCCTGAAACAGGGCGGCGGCGAGTGTTTCGACGATCGCGGCAGGGCTTTCGGCTCCCGGTTGCGTGATCCGCGTCGCGGTGCCTTCCCAGATAACTGTCCCTTCCGAGCGCCGCTTCAGGGCTACCGACAATTCGGTGACGATCACTTCCCCGCCGGACGATCCGCCGATGCCGAAACTGGTCCCCAGTCCAATGCCTGTGCGGCGACCGAAAGTGCCCCCGCCGATGCCGATGCTGAAGGGAGAGCGACGGGCGACTTCCTCCCGCGTGCCGCGTTCGACGTTTATAACCGCGATCATTTCCGCCTCTTCCAGCGCAGCCTGCGTAAAACCGAGA
The DNA here is from genome assembly GCA_947259005.1 of uncultured Parasphingopyxis sp. GTDB lineage: Bacteria > Pseudomonadota > Alphaproteobacteria > Sphingomonadales > Sphingomonadaceae > Parasphingopyxis. The sequence goes on from CAMYKP010000002.1 coordinate 18,016, forward strand.
TTCGCGAGCTGGTTGGCGACAATTGTCTCATACTGACGAAATTCGAGGCTGTTCTCCTGTTCGGTATCGGCCGGTTCCATATTGATCGCCTGCGCCGGGATGACCTGGCCAAGATGGAAGCGCGTGACTTCGGTGCCGCGCTGGGATGGCGTCGCGCAGGCGGCAACCAGAGCAAGCGCCGCGAGGCCGGACGTGCGCATAATCATCTTTTTCATCAACTCTCTCCATATCGCGACCCACCGCGCTATAGGACTATCAACGATTGTGACACGAAAAGGCTGCATAGGGGAGTCCGGGAAGCGTGCAGGAGGCTGGAATGCTAGAAAAACCAACGGTTCTGGTAACCGGCGGGGCGGGATATATCGGCAGTCACGCGGTTCTGGCCCTGCTCGATGCGGGTTGGCCGGTCGTGGTTGTCGATAATCTGGTCACCGGATTCCGCTGGGCGGTTCCCGAGGGCGCGACCTTTGTCGAAGGCGATATCGCCGATACCGATCTTGTCGGAGCGCTTGTTGCCGAGCACGATATTCGCGCCATCATGCATTTTGCCGGATCGGTGGTCGTGCCTGAATCGGTGGAAAACCCGCTTAAATATTATGACAACAACACGGCCAAGAGCCGTATCCTGATCGATACAGCGGTTTCCCGGGGTGTGCCGCATTTCATCTTTTCCTCGACCGCTGCGACTTATGGCAGTCCCGAAACCAGTCCGGTCACCGAAACGATGCCGACCGAACCGATTAATCCCTATGGCCGGTCGAAACTGATGACGGAATGGATGCTGCGCGATACGGCGGCTGCGCATCCGATCAATTATTGCGCGCTGCGCTATTTCAATGTGGCAGGTGCTGACCCCCAGGGGCGTGCCGGCCAGTCGACGGCTGGCGCAACCCATCTGATCAAGGTCGCTGTCGAGGCAGCGCTTGGCAAGCGCGCCGGGGTGTCGGTGTTCGGAACCGATTATGATACGCCCGATGGCACCGGCGTGCGTGATTATATCCATGTCAGCGATCTTGCGGCCGCGCATATCGACGCGCTCGAAAAACTGATCGCGGCACCGACGGAGAGCCATGTCCTCAATTGCGGTTATGGCACTGGATATTCGGTGCTTGATGTCCTCGACAGCGTGGACCGGGTGGCGGGAACATCGATCAAGCGGATTATGGAACCGCGCCGTGCCGGTGATCCCGATGCGCTGATGGCCGATAACAGCGCGATCATGGAGACGCTGCCCTGGCGCCCACGCCATGCCGATCTCGACGGTATCGTCGCCGATGCCCTCGCCTGGGAAAAGGAACTTGCGGAGCGGGGCTAGCGGACCGGCCTTACCGTGGTGACGGCCAGGCCGTCGCTGTCTTCGCCCGCATCATAGCGCCGTGAGACTTCTCCCAGCACCATGTTGACCGCCGCGATCTGGTTGCGGCCCGTTTCCGCCACGTACAGCGTTTCGCCATCGTCCGAGAACAGGATCGTGACCTGGGCCGCAGCTGCAGTCCCCGAAACCGGTATCGTACCGGTCACTGTGCGACTTGCCGCATCGACCAGCGTCAGGCTGCCATCGGCATAGTTGGAGGTGACAACTGTCCCGCCGTCCGGGCTGATCGCGACGCGGATTGGGAAGTTGCCGACCGGGATTTCGGCCAGCGTCTCGAAACTTTGCGTGTCGATCGCATAGAGAAGGGCATTGTCGCGGTCCGCCACCCATAATGTCGAACCGTTCTGCGATAACGCCAGGCCTTCCGGTGTATCTCCTACGTTGAGGTCGCGGATTTTTTCACCGGCCACGAGATCGATCACGCTGACTGTCCCGCTGCCCATATTCGTCACATAGGCGCGGTCGAAAAACTCGCTCACCGCAACCATGTGCGATCCTTGCTGGCCTGTGGCGATCTGCGAAACCGAGCGATCCGTCAGGTCGACGATCGTCAGGCTGTCGCTACCTTCCGTCGTCGCGATCAACCGGTTGTCGGGCAGCCACAGCAATCCATGTGGCCGGCGATTGGGCGTCAGGTCGATCCGGTCCACCCGGCTGGCGCTGGCGATATCGATGATATCGATCGTCGTTCCGCCATAGGCGACGACGGCTGCGCGCTGGCCGTCGGGTGAAATCGCAATTTCGTGGGGCTGGTGGCCCGTATCGAGACGGGCATATTCGCGGCCGGTTTCGAGGTCGATGAGACTGATCGTATCCTCACCCTTGTTACCCGTGACCAGCACGTCGCCCATGATCGGTAGTCGGGTGTCCTGCTCGGCACCATTCGCCGCCGGGCTGCAGGCTGAAAGGAGCAGGATCAAAGGAACGAGCATTTTCATGGAGATGAACCCTAGCTTTGGATGAACCAGCGCGCGCTACCCTCAAGGCCGAGCGCGGTCAAAGTGTTGCTGAAATAGGCCCCGGTGTCGATGCCGATCCGATTGAGTCGCTCTTCCGGTTGCGGTGAAATGGAATGGCCGTGAACGACAATCGCGCCGTGGTCCTCGTCGCTGTCCAGAAACTCCGAGCGGATCCATAACAGGTCCTTGGCTTTCTGATCTGCAATGGGACGACCGGGTCGGATGCCCGCATGCGCAAAAATATAATCGCCGCGCCGAAGGACGGTCGGGCGATTATTGAGCCATTCCCGGTGACTGTCTGGCACCAGCTCGCGTGCCGCGACACAAATCTCACTGCTATCTCCGATAGCCAGCAGATCGGGCGACACTCCATAGCTGATCAGCGTTTCCCGGCCACCATAGCCAAGCCAGCTGTTCATCCATTCCGTATCGCCCCGAAGGATCGCAAGCATCGATGCTTCATGATTGCCAAGCAACACATCCATAGCGGCGAAACCACCTGACCAGCAACGGGCGTGATCGACGACCCTGGCCGAATCGGGGCCGCGATCGATCAGGTCGCCGAGCAGAATGATCGTCGTGCTGGCATTGCCCCTCGCCGCATTGTCTGCCTCGATTTTCGCAAGCAGCGTTTCAAACAGATCGAACCGGCCATGAATATCGCCTATCGCATACAGCCTGTCGCCCTTGGGCAGGCTGTGGGGCTTTGGGCTGCGAAATGGCGATTTCAACCGGAACTCCATGGGTTTCAATACGCGGTGATGCTTGACTTTGGCGCTTTTCAAACATAGGTGCACGCTTCGTTTCCGACAACAGAGATAAAGAAAAGGCCGGGCAGCGCCATGAAAGTCCGTAATTCACTGAAATCGCTCAAGGGCCGTCATCGCGACAACCGCGTGATTCGTCGCCGTGGCCGTACCTATGTGATCAACAAGACCAACCGCAGGTTCAAAGCGCGTCAGGGCTAATGACTGTTCGCGCCGCCGTCTTTGACGTTGGCAATGTACTGTATCGCTGGGATCCGCGCTTTCTCTTCGAAAAGCTGATTCCCGATCCGCAAGAGCGGGACTGGTTTCTCAAAAAAGTAGTGACGATGGACTGGCATGTTCAGCATGATGCCGGTCGTCCGCTTGCGGCTATGGTGGCTGAGCGCAGCGCCGAGTTTCCGAGATATGCGGGCCATATCCAGGCCTATGTCGATCGCTGGCTCGAGACGATTCCGGGGCCGGTACCCGGTGTGCATGCGCTGGTTGAGGAACTGGCCGAGCGGGGCGTACCGCTTTTTGCCATCACCAATTTCGGCACCGAATTCTGGCAACTGTTCCGGCCGACGGCACCGGTTATCGGGCATTTCGACGATATCGTGATTTCGGGCCATGAAAAGCTGATCAAACCCGACCCTGCGATTTACAGCCTTGCGCTGGGGCGGTTCGGACTTGAACCCGGCACAGCACTTTTCATCGACGACCGGGAAGAGAATATCATCGTTGGCGAGCAAGAAGGCTTTGTCGGCCATCATTTCACCGATGCTGAAACCTTGGCGACCGCACTGCGCGGCCATGGGCTGCTGGGCTGAGCGATTAGCCGTCCCGTTCGATTGCGGCGGCCGTATGCCGCTTCAGTTCATCGCCGACCAGACGGACAATGTGGAGCACATTGGTGGAGCCGGGCGTCCCGAACGGTACGCCCGCCATCACGATCACCCGGTCTCCGCCTTTCGCAATCTGCGCGCGCAGGGCCATTCGTTTCGATTTGTCGACCATCTGCTCGAAATTGTTGACGTCGCGCGTGTGAACCGAATGCGCGCCCCATAAAAGGCCCAGCCGCCGGGCGGTTTTGAGCTTCGGTGTCAGGACGAGCAGCGGCACCGACGGGCGTTCGCGCGAAACGCGCCGGGCCGTTGACCCCGATGTCGTGAAGCAGATGATTGCATGGGCATTCACCGTCTGGGCGATGCCGTTCGATGCCTCGGCCAGCGCATCGGCGCTGGTGGAATCGGGAAGCGTTTCGGTGAAATGCACGCGCGCCCAATGGCTGGGGTCGGCTTCTACCGCAGTTGCAATCTTGTCCATCATCGCAACCGATTCTTCCGGCCAGTCCCCGGCGGCGCTTTCGGCCGACAGCATGATCGCATCCGCGCCGTCATACACGGCCGTTGCGACATCGGAGACCTCCGCCCGGGTCGGCGTTGGCGAGCGGATCATTGATTCCAGCATCTGGGTCGCGACGACAACCGGCCGTCCGAGCATCCGGGCCTTTTCGATTATCTGTTTCTGCAATGGGGGAACATCTTCAGGCGGAATTTCGACGCCAAGATCGCCGCGCGCCACCATGACCGCGTCCACGGCCTCGAGGATTTCATCGATCCGCTTGACGGCGGAGGGCTTCTCGATCTTGGCGAGCAGGGCGGCGCGGCCCTGTATCAACTTCCTCGCCTCTGCGGCATCTTCCGGCTTCTGGACGAAAGACAGCGCGATCCAGTCCACCCCCTGATCCAGTGCAAAAGTAAGGTCGGCGCGATCCTTGTCGGTCATTGCATCCATCGGCAGGACCACGTCTGGAACGTTTAGGCCCTTGTTGTTGGACAGGGGGCCGCCAACTTCGACGGTCGTTTCGATAGCATCCGGCTCGGCCTTGGTGACACGCAGCACGATTTTGCCATCGTCGAGCAACAGTCGCGCGCCTTCTTCGATGGCCTGGAAGATTTCGGGATGGGGCAGTGTGACCCGGCTGGCATCGCCGGGGCTGTCGTCGCTATCGAGCGTGAAGGAACTGTCTGTCTTCAGCTGTACGAGGCCGTCGGCAAATTCGCCGACCCGCAATTTCGGCCCCTGAAGATCGGCGAGGATCGTCATCGGGCGGCGGACTTCTTTTTCCAGCGCCCGGATTGCCGCTATCACCTTCTGATGATTGTCGTGGCTGCCGTGGCTCATATTGATCCGAAACGCGTCGGCACCTGCAACATAGAGTTTGCGGATCATCGCCGGATCGGAGCTGGACGGCCCAAGCGTGGCGAGGATGCGGACTTTGCGCTGGCGCGGGGCAGTGTCTGAAATCACTTAGCCTCCTGGCTGGCTGGACTTATGGTTGCGGCTCTATAGCCTTATCATGACAGTGCAACTGCAACGGAGCCATTTTAATGTCCGATTCCCCCATCATGCCAGAGATTGACGATGCGGTCGCCGCTGCCGCGTTCCGCCGTCTGATCGCGCATCTTCGTCACCGGACGGATGCCCAGAATGTCGATCTGATGGGCCTTGCCGGCTTTTGTCGCAACTGCCTGTCCGACTGGATTGCCGAGGCGGCTGCGGATCGGGGCGTCGACCTGCCGAAAGACGAGGCCCGCGCCGCCATTTACGGCATGCCCTATGGCGAGTGGAAAGAGCGCTATCAGGGAGAGGCAACGCCCGAACAACTGCAGCGTATGAAGGATAGTGTTGCGAAGAACGCTTGAGGCTTTTCTCCTGCTCGCCTAGAGCCTCGCGCTTTCCATATTCCAGCAGAGAGACATCACCATGGCAGACGGCACGGTACAGGCAGACAGGCTCCGGCTTTTGATCGAGCGAATCGAACGGCTCGAGGAAGAGAAAAAGGCCATGGCTGACGATATCAAAGACGTTTACGCCGAAGCAAAAGCGGTGGGCTATGACCCCAAGATCATGCGCACGATCGTCCGGCTGCGCAAAATGGATTCGCATGACCGGCGCGAAGCCGACGACCTGCTCGAAACCTACAAAGCCGCACTCGGTATGGATTAAAGGTGAAATTGCCGGGCTGACCGAATTGGGCTATACTCCGGCCGCAATCGGGAGCCGGGCATGATCATCACGACAGGGCCGCATATCGAATCGCGGTTACTGCGTAGGTGACGATCGCGGTTCGCCCTGGTCGGCCGGATGATGCCGAAAGTTGCCGGGCGATCTACGCACCCTTCGTCGAAGACACCTGGATCAGTTTCGAAGAGGAAGTGCCGTCGCTGCGTGAAATGGCGCGGCGGATAGACGGCTATGGGTCGTCGCATGGCTGGGTAGTGGCAGAGCTGGATGGCGAAGTGGCCGGCTATGCCTATGGCTCGCCGCACAGGCTGCGCCATGCCTATCGCTTCGCCTGCGATGTCGCCATTTACGTGCCGGATGCAAATATCGGGCAGGGTATCGGCCGGGCGCTGTACGAAGCGCTGTTTCCGATATTGGCGGCCAATGAAGTCCATGCAGCCTTCGCCGGAATAGCGCTCCCGAACGAAGCCAGCGAAGCGCTGCACAAGGCTGTCGGTTTCACCCCGGTCGGTATCTACCGTGAGGTGGGCTGGAAGTTCGATGCATGGCGCGATGTCGGCTGGTGGCAGAGGCTGGTTTGACGTTGCGTACGGCCCGCCTGCTAAGCTAAGGCCGCGTCAGACCAACATTGACGGGAATAGTAAGACTCCATGGCAGGCCATAGTAAATTCGCGAATATCAAGCATCGCAAGGGTGCGCAGGACAAGAAGCGCTCGGCGCTGTTTTCCAAGCTCAGCCGCGAGATCACGGTGGCGGCCAAGATGGGCACGCCCGATCCGGACATGAACCCGCGCCTGCGCCTCGCCGTCAACACGGCGCGTGGCCAGTCCATGCCCAAGGACAATATCCAGCGCGCCATCGACAAGGCGACCGGCGGCGATGCGGAAGATTATGAAGAAATCCGCTTCGAGGGCTTTGGTCCGGGCGGCGTCAGCCTGATCGTCGAAACGCTGACGGACAACCGCAACCGCACTGTCACCGATGTCCGCACGATCTTTTCAAAGAATGGCGGCAATATGGGCGAGAGCGGCTCGGTTACCCATGGCTTCGAGCAGCTCGGCCTGATTACCTATCCGGCCAGCGTCGGCAGCAGCGAGAAGGTGCTGGAAGCGGCGCTTGAATCCGGCGCGGAGGACCTGCAGTCGGATGACGAAAATCATGAAATCTGGACGCAGGCCGACGATCTTCATGCCGTGGTCGGCGAACTCGAAAAGACGCTTGGCGAACCGGCAGGCGCAAAGCTGGCCTGGCGGCCCAATGTCGAAGTGACGCTGAACGAAAAAGACGCGCAGACCCTTCTCAATCTGATCGATACGCTGGACGATAATGACGACGTGCAGACCGTCTGGGGCAATTATGACGTGCCGGACGAGATCATGGAGAAGCTGTCCTGAAACTGATCGGCCTCGACCCGGGGCTGGGCTGCACCGGCTGGGGCGTGATCGCGGCAGAGGGCAATCGCCTGTCGCATATCGCCAATGGCCAGATCAGGACGGATGCCAAGGCGCCGATGGCCGAACGGCTGATGACGCTAGCGGAAGGCGTGCGCGCGGTGATCGCGGAACATGGCCCCGAAGATGCCGGCATCGAGGAAGTTTTCGTCAACACCAATGCCCAATCGACGCTGAAACTGGGCCAGGCACGCGGGGCGTTGATGCTGGTACTGGCGGACGCCGGTCTGCCGGTCGGTGAATATGCGGCGCGCTTCGTGAAAAAGGCGATTGTCGGGACGGGCGGCGCAGACAAGGCGCAAATCCATGCGATGGTTTCCGTCTTGCTGCCAGGCGTGAAGATAGCCGGGGGCGATGCCGCCGATGCGCTGGCCGTTGCGATCACGCACGCTCATAACCGGGCCAGCGCCCGGGCCGTGGGGCAGGCCGCATGATCGCCAAACTCAAAGGCATTCTCGAAAGCTCAGCTGCCGATCACGCCGTGATCGATGTGCAGGGCGTTGGCTATCTGGTTTCGGCCTCTTCGCGGACGCTCGACGCGCTCGGCCCGGTCGGCGGCGATGTGACAATCCATACCGAGATGCTGGTCGGCGATGATTTTATCCGGCTGATCGGCTTTGCCAGCGCCAGCGAGCGCGACTGGTTCCGCCTGCTCGGCAGCGTGCAAGGCGTCGGCAGTAAAGTCGCGCTGGCTTTGCTCTCGACACTGGAAACGGCAGAGCTGCAGGTAGCGATTGGCGCCGGCGATGCGGCGATGGTCGCACGCGCGCCGGGCGTCGGGCCAAAGCTTGCCTCGCGGATCGTCAATGAGCTGAAGGACAAGGTCGGCGGGATTGCGATTGCCTCTGGCGGCGTTGCGCCGATAGTCGGTGGGGCATCGTCCGATGCCGTTTCCGCACTGCTTAACCTTGGCTTCAAGACTGCGGAAGCAAGTGCCGCCGTGGCGGCGGCGCAGGGCGAATTGGGCGCGGATGCTGGGCTTGATGCGCTGGTACGGACGGCGCTTAAGAAGGCAGCGAAGTGACATCAGTAGAAAGACGATCCGTGTTTCGCGGGATAGCTCGGGAGATAGGAGTATTCGTATTTCCGGTTGTCGTGATTGGTTTCGCTTCATTGATGATCAATGACACGAACCATGCGCTTCTTAACGGAGTTATTCTTCTGACTTTGGTGGCAGGTGCGATTGCCGCCGGGTGTACAGCAGTCGCCTCATCCGATCGTTTGGCGCGGGTCATATTATATTTGATATTGAGTGTGCCTGCCGCGTTTATGGCCAACTATAGTGTTGGATGCGGCATTCACGGAGAATGTCTATAACCATGGCTGACACCGATCGTCATATCTCCCCCGAGCGCAAACCCGATGATGTCGATGCCGCGTTGCGGCCGAAAACGCTGGCCGAATTTATCGGGCAGAAGGCGGCCTGCGATAATCTGCGCGTCTTTATCGAGGCGGCGAAGAGCCGTGACGATGCGCTGGATCATGTCATGCTGTTCGGGCCTCCGGGGCTCGGCAAGACCACTCTGGCGCAGATTGTGGCGCGGGAACTTGGCGTGGGCTTCCGGGCGACGTCTGGCCCGGTGATCGCCAAGGCCGGCGATCTCGCCGCGCTGCTGACGAACCTCGAGGATGGCGATGTCCTGTTTATCGACGAGATTCACCGGCTCAATCCGGCGGTCGAGGAAATCCTCTATCCGGCTATGGAAGACCGGGCGCTCGACCTGATTATCGGCGAGGGGCCGTCCGCGCGGTCCGTGCGGATCGACTTGCCGCAATTCACCCTTGTCGGCGCGACAACGCGGCAGGGGTTGATCACCACGCCTTTGCGCGATCGTTTCGGCATCCCCGTGCGGCTCACATTCTATAGCGTCGAAGAACTCGAACTCGTCGTCAGCCGCGCCGCTGGCATGCTCGATCTGGGGATCACCGAAGACGGCGCGCGTGAAATTGCAGCCCGCGCGAGGGGCACACCGCGTATTGCCGGGCGTCTGCTGCGCCGCGTTCGCGATTTCGCCAGTGTCGACGGGGTTGACCGGGTCGATGCCAAAGCCGCCGATGCGGCGCTGAACAGGCTGGAGGTCGATGCGCTGGGCCTCGACATGATGGATCGTCGCTATCTGATGATGATCGCCGATATCTATAAAGGCGGCCCGGTCGGTGTTGAAACGCTCGCGGCAGGCCTGTCGGAACCGCGCGACACGATCGAGGAAGTGATCGAGCCCTATCTGATCCAGCTCGGCCTGGTGGCGCGCACGGCGCGCGGGCGGATGCTGAACAGCAGAGGCTGGAAGCATCTCGGTTTGAACCCACCCAAGTCCGTAGAAGACGGGTTGTTCGATTAGCGCTCACCGGTTGCACCATTGCGATCACCCGAAAATCGGCGCTTTGATGGCGAGTCCGGCCCGGCTAAGGCTGGGTGTATGACAGACGATATGCGCGACAAGCCGGTTTCCGGCTATTTTGACGGTAAGCAGCACCGCTTCCCCGTGCGCGTCTATTTCGAAGACACGGATCTTTCCGGAATCGTCTATCATGCCAATTACTTGCGCTATATGGAGCGCGCCCGGTCTGACATGCTCAGAATTTCCGGAATCGACCAGCGCGCGCGGATGGAAGCCGGAGAAGGAGCCTATGCGGTTGTCGATCTGGCGATCAAATACCGGCTGCCGGCAGGGCTGGATGACGATCTGGTCGTGGTCAGTCATGTTGCTTCCGTGCGCGCCGCTAGCTGTTCCATTCATCAACGAGTCATGCGCGGCGACGAAATACTGGCCGAAGCAAAGGTGACGGCCGCATTGGTCGCGCCGACGGGGCGACCGATTCGACAGCCGCGCGAGTGGATTGAAGTGTTCAAGCGTTTGGAAACAGGAGAATAATAAACGCTATGGGAGGTTTGGAATTCGGTGCGAGCGAATCGCTGATGAATCCGATGACGCTGTTCCTGCAGGCCGATATCGTGGTGAAAATCGTGATGGTCGGGCTGCTATTGGCCAGCATCTGGACGTGGACGATCATTGTCAGCCATGGCCGGAAAATCGGGAAAATGCGAAAGAAGAGCGAGCGGTTCGAACGCGATTTCTGGCGTGCCGACGATATCGACCGGTTTTACGATGCGCGCGGCGGCGAGGAAGTCCCGGCGGCCCGCGTGTTCAGTGCAGGGCTGAGCGAATGGCGGCGTTCCACGAAAAACGGCACGATCGACCGCCCCGGCACGCGGCAAAGGCTCGCAACAGCCATGGGCGCGGCCGTGGCCTCGGAGATGGACAAGCTCACCGACCGGTTGAACATATTGGCGACCGTGGGCTCGGTTGCGCCTTTTGTCGGCCTGTTCGGAACGGTCTGGGGAATCATGCGCGCCTTTACCGATATTGCCGGACAAGCCTCGACCAGCCTCGATGTGGTGGCGCCGGGTATCGCGGAAGCGCTGTTCGCGACCGCACTCGGCCTGTTTGCGGCCATTCCGGCGGTGATCGCCTATAACCGGCTGACGCATGGGCTTAACCGCCTTGAAGCCCGGCTGACACGCTATGCCGACGGCCTGCATGCAACGCTGAGCCACGAGCTGGAGGCGGAGCGCTAGGCCATGGCTGTGCACCTGCCCTCCCAGTCGATGCGCGGTCGCCGTGCGCCGATGGCCGAGATCAACGTCACGCCTTTTGTCGATGTCATGCTCGTGCTGCTGATCATCTTCATGGTGACCGCGCCGCTGCTTGCTTCCGGCGTTCCCGTGCAATTGCCGGAGAGCAATGCGGGCGCACTCGATCAGGAAAGCGAACCGACCCAGGTGGCGATCGACGATAGCGGACAGATTTTTGTCGACGATATCGCCGTAACCGATGTCGAGCTTGCTTCGACCTTCAGTGCCATCGCCGCTCGCCCCGCCGGGCCCGATGGCCATGCCGTGTTCCTGCGCGCCGATACGCGCCTCGATTATGGCCGGGTGATGGTCGTGATGGGGGAACTCAACCGGGCTGGCCTCAACCGCATATCGCTGCTGACGACGACACCGGGCGAAGATGGCCCGGACAATCCGGTTGCCGATACCGAGGACGCGCCCGCCGAGAATAATGATGATGCGCTGCTCGGCCCGGCCGAAGTGGAGCCTATCTAGTGGAACGGGCGGAACGTATCGGCCTTGGCTTGGCTGTGATCGGCCATGTCGGGCTGTTCGCGATCCTGTCCTACACGCTGATTCCGCGCGAGGAACTTCCCCGCCGGGAGGCCGTCGCGGTGACCCTGTCCGACGATATCGGGGAGTTCGCCACGGCCACGGACCGGCCGGCTCCGGCTTCTGAGGAGCGCGCGTTGGAGGACGATCTTGAGGCGATGGTGCCGCAGGAAGCCGAACCACTGCCACAGCCGCGTGTTACTCCGACACCTGCCCCGCCCCGTACGGTCGAACGCCGTACCGAACCCACACCAAGACGCGAAACACCGCCGCAGCGCCGCGAACCGGCCCAGAGCCGTTCTTCCCGCATATCGGGGATCACCGAGGGCATAGGAACGACGAACGATACCGGCACATCCGCGTCGAACGCGCCTGTGAGCGCATCGGATCGCTCGAATCTGATCAGCCGAATCGTGACGGCCGTGCGGCCCTGTTATAATCTTGGATCGCTCAGCGGCACGGCGGCAGAAGATATCGTCGTACGCTTGCGGATTCAGCCGTCGCGCGATGGATCCCTCAGCCGTAGCCAAGTGACCGTCTTGGGCGCGCGTGGCGTGAACGGATCGAACCGCGAATATCAAAGGCAGATGGTGGAGGCGGCCCAGAGTGCGGTGCTCAATCCCCGCTGTCCGTTGCCGCCCTTGCCCGACGCGCTCTATGACAATGGCTGGAGCGATGTCGTCCTGAATTTCATCCCGGCGCAATTGACCTGAGGAGCATGACCATCATGGTTTTTCGAATTCCTTCGCTTTCGGCTTTTCGCCAACTCGTCCTGGGGCTCTGTCTTGCCGCGCTCGGCAGTGCGGCTGCCGCACAGGACGATGCAGCATCCGGCCCGATTGAGGGAGATGTCGTCGGCGGCATCTCAAACCCGACATCGATTGCAATACCCGACATGCCAACGCCGCGGGCTGTCGGCACGCCGGCAGGCAATACCGAGGATCTCGGTCGTCAGGTGGCGCGCGTGATCGAAGACGATCTGCGCAATTCCGGCTTCTTCAATCCGGTTGCCCGGCAATTTTTGCGCGATGTGAACATGCCGCAGGTGACGGCGCCCGAATACCCAGCCTGGAATCAGGTCGGTGCGCAGAATCTCGTTCAGGGCTATGTCCAGGCGGGCAGCAATGGACGGCTTACCGTCGGCTGCTATCTTTATGACGTGTTTGCTCAGGCGCCGCTGGAACGCGCCGGCTATGAAGTCGATTATGCCGACTGGCGGCGCGCGGCGCATCGCTGTGCGGACATGATCTATGCCAGGCTGACGGGCGAAGGCGCCTATTTTGACAGCCGGATCGTCTATGTCGCGGAAAGCGGCCCCAAGGATAACCGGGTTCGCCGGATTGCCGTGATGGATACGGACGGTGCCAATCACCGCTTCCTGACCAACGGCCAGTCGATCGTGCTCACTCCGCGCTATGCGCCGGATGGGCAGACGATCGTCTATATGAGCTATCAGAACAATGAGCCGCGCGTATATATTTACGACGTTGCGAGCGGCCAGCAGCGGTTGCTGGTCAATGCGCCCTATATGACCTTCGCTCCAAGATATTCGCCGGACAGCCGTTATGTCGTCTTTTCGATGGCGGTGAACGGGAACAGCGATATCTATCGCGTCGCGGTCTCGGGAGGTGCGCCCGAACGGCTCACCAATACGCCCGGGATCGATACCAGCGGCAGCTATTCGCCCGATGGCAGTCGTATCGTGTTCGAGAGCGATCGTTCGGGCGGACAGCAGCTTTATGTGATGAACGCCGATGGGTCGAACCAGCGCCGGATCAGCTTTGGCGGCGGGCGCTATGCAACGCCCGAATGGAGCCCGCGCGGCAATCTTATCGCTTTCACCCGGCTGGGCGGCGGCTTTCGCATCGGCGTGATGCGGCCCGATGGATCGGGCGAGCGTATTCTAACCAACAGCTGGCAGGACGAAGGCCCGAGTTGGGCTCCCAATGGCCGGGTCATCCACTTCTTCCGCACGCCGCGTGGCAACAGCCTGCCCAGCCTCTGGTCGGTCGATGTCACCGGGCGGATGGTGCGCAGGCTTCCCACGCCGGTTGGCGCTTCGGATCCGTCATGGTCGCCGCTGCTCGATTAGGAATTTTCAGGTTTTTACGCCCGTGTGTTAGATAAGCGGCAAGACGGGGCCGCATTGAACGATGATGAAAAGGATGGGTTACATGATTCAGTTTTCCAAAACTGCGATTCTTCTGACCGCCAGCTCCGCGCTGGCCCTGGGTGCCTGTTCGCGCAGCGCCCCCGAAGACTTGCCTCCGCCGCCGGTCGGTACGACCGGGCCGGACACGACTCCGACTTATTCGGGGCCGACGCCGGGTAGCCGGGCGGATTTCCTCGCCAACACGGCCAGTGACACGATTTTCTTCGAAACCGATTCGCATGACATCGATCCCGAAGACCGGGCGATCCTCGATTCGCAGGCCGCGTGGCTGGTCGCCAATCCCAATGTCCGGGTAACGATCGAGGGCCATTGCGACGAACGCGGAACGCGTGAATATAATCTGGCACTTGGTGAACGCCGCGCCAATGCGGCGTCCAACTATCTTGCCGCACGCGGCGTCAGCGCTTCGCGGATGACCGTCATCAGCTATGGCAAGGAACGGCCGATTGCGCTTGGTTCTGATGCTGCCAGCTGGGCGCAGAATCGGCGCGCGGTGACCGTTGTGCCGATGTAGGGGGTCTACGCTTCCACATAGAAATTAGGAGGGCCGAGGATGTCGTTTCCCGGCCCTTTGCTATTCATCGCCGTAGATGGCGACGCTGGCTCCGCCTTCGCTCAATGCCATGCCGCGGTACATGCCCGGTGTGTTGAACGAATAGGTGCCGGTTCCCCAAGGCGTGGTGACGATGACGCCGCCGGATCCGCCAAGCTCCGCCATTTCGGCAATCACGCTATCGGCGATTTCCTGCACCTCGTCCGCATCCAGCCCGAACTCGCTGGCATGGACATAATATTCGGGATTGCCCTCCGCATCCACGGGCACGGAAGCCCTCGCCGCTTCAAGATTGTGCTGAAAGCGAAAACGGATCTGAGCGCAGATTTCGTGCGCTACACCGACCCGGATGAAATATTCGCCAGAGCCCGTCGCGGAGACGGCGCATCCTCGATTGTCGGCATAGGTGCCTGCGCCGATTACGGGCGAGTCCCCGATCCGGCCCCAGCGCTTGCCGGTCATGCCTCCAGTTGAGGTCGCTGCAGCGAGATTGCCGTTCATGTCGACGGCCACCGCACCTACCGTCCCGTATTTGAGGTCGACGTCATAGGCGCTCAACCCTGCCGCTTCCCCGGCGAGAAACTCCTCAAGCTGGCCGCGGCGATAGTCGGTTTCGAACCAGCTATTCTCAACCTGTTCCAGGTCCTGTGCAGCCGAGAATTGATCCGCGCCCGGTCCGCTCAGGAAAACATGGGGCGATTCAGTCATGACGCGGCGTGCCAGCGTTACCGGGTGGCGTGTATGCGAAGAGCCGGTCACCGCGCCTGCGGCCCGCGTCTCTCCGTCCATGATCGATGCATCATGCTCGATTGTGCCGCCATAGGTGAAGACGGCGCCGCGCCCGGCATTGAAATTGGGATCGTCTTCCAGCTCTCTTATCGTGGCCTCGATAGCATCGAGCGACGTCCCCCCTTCGCGCAAAATGGCGCTGCCGGTTTCAAGCGCATGACTGAGCGCCGCTCGAATGGTGGAGTCCTGTTCGACCGTAATCCGATCACGTTCTATGGTGCCCGCGCCGCCATGGATGACGAGGGTCCAGCGCCCGTCATAGGGGGTTTGCGCCGATGCCTGATTGGCCAGCAGCAAAGCTCCGGCAGCCAGTATGAGCCTGAGACGCATTTGGAACCTCCTGAGAAATTGAGGGTTACAGCCTAGCCGAGTTTGCGCCAGGCAAGGTCCGCATATTCGCACAGCAAAGGCCGTGTGTCGCGGGGGTCGATAATGTCCTCCACACCGAAATGCTCGGCGGTGCGGAAGGGGGAGCGGACCTTGTTCAGCCGGTCCCGGATATCCTGAAGCGCCGCAGCGGGATCGTCGCTGGCCTCGATGTCCGATTTATAGGCGACCTCGATACCGCCTTCGATGGGTAGGGAGCCCCAGTCTCCGCTTGGCCAGGCGAAGCGATACTGGAAACGTTCGGCATTCGACATGGCCGAGCCTGCGATACCATATGCCCGGCGGATGATGACGCTCGCCCAGGGCACGGTCGCCTTGTAGATCGCGTTCATCGCGTTGACGCCATAACGGATCGTCCCGGCCCGCTCCGCCTCGCCGCCGATCATGAAGCCCGGATTGTCGACCAGATGGACGACGGGCAGCCGGAACTGTTCGGCCAGTTTGACGAAACGTTCGGCTTTTTCCGATGTCTTGGCTTCCCATGATCCGCCCAGGAAGCTCGGGTCGCTGGCAAGCACGGCCACCGGCCAGCCATCGAGCCGGGCAAAAGCCGTGATCGCGGCCTGCCCCCAGCGACGGCCCATCTCGAAAACGCTACCCCGATCGAACACCGCGTCCATGATCCGCCGCATCGAATAAACCTGCTTGGCCTCATGCGGGACGATCGAGAGCAATTCTTCTTCCCGTCGGCTTGTCGGATCATCATTGGCGGTCCGTTCGGCCAGCTTGTCGACGGACGACGGCAGATAGGAAAGGAAACGCCGTGCGGCCGCAAAGGCTTCATTCTCACTGGCCACTTCATCATCCACAACGCCATTGCGTGTATGGATGTCGCTACCGCCCAGTTCTTCCTTCGAGAGATCGTCACCAATGGCGGCGGCGACTGCAGGGCCCGCAGCAAAGAGCTGCGACACACCGCGCACCATGACCGAATAGTGGCTGGCGACGATGCGTGCTGCGCCAAGGCCTGCTGTAGGTCCGAGCGCGAGCGCCACAACCGGCACGGTATCGAGATTGCGCGCGATATGCTCCCAACCCGGCACCATCGGCACATAGGTATAGCCCATGGTCTCCAGCGTCTTGACCGATCCGCCGCCGCCGGTGCCGTCGATCATCCGGATCAGCGGCAGGCCCATCTCATGCGCCATCGCCTCGCATTGCACGAACTTGCGGTGCAGCGCGGCATCGGCGGCTCCGCCGCGCACCGTGAAATCGTCCGCCGATGCGACGACCGGGCGGGCGTCTATATTGGCACGGCCGAAAATGAAATTGGATGCGGCGAAGTCGGTCAGATCGCCATTTTCGTCATAGGTTCCGCGCCCGGCAATCTTGCCGATCTCGCGAAAACTGTCTGGATCGACGAGCCGTTTCAGCCGTTCGCGCGCATCCAGTTTGCCCCGGTCATGCTGGCGCGCGACTTTCTCTGCGCCGCCCATATTCTCGGCGAGCTTTTCACGGTGCCGCAATTCTTCGATGTCTTTTTCCCAGCTCATGGTGCGGGCTTAGCAACCGCTGCAAATCAAAGCCAATGCGGGATTGTCTACAATTGAAGTGCATTCTGATTCTGGGGCGATCGTATCAGGGCAGAATGCCGATTGCCGATGGGCTGGCCTCCTACCTCACTCCCCAGGCGTTTGCGCTCGGTATCGAAAATCGCGACCATGACGATGAAGCTGATGCAGATCATCGCGAACTCGCCGCCATCTTCGATAAAGGTAACGATTTCCAGCTGCGCGGGTGTGTAGCTGACCGATGCGACAAGGATATCGACAATCACGCCGAATATGGCTGCCATCGCAATACAACCAGCCAGGAGGAGGGAATATAGAGCGGGGCGTATCCTTGCGTTTTTGAGGCTTGCGCCCAGCCCGGCGATCCAGACCAGTCCGACGAGCAGAAACAGGGAGGCTTCGCCAATATCCTGTCCCGCGATCGGGAGGCCCGGAATGGAATCCAGCATCGGTGCAAGCAACTGGCCGGCCTGTTCATGAATTTCAGCGCTGTTATCGAGCGTTATCCAGAGGAAAAACAGGGCGTTGGCCAGATAGGTCCAATCCCGGTCCCTGCGCCATAGCAAGATGAGCATGAGGGCGACCGAGGCCGTTAGTGAATATTCAAGCCACTCTCCAAAGCCGCCATCCGAGGCGAGATTGAACTGCACGGGAAGATCGGCCTGGGTAATGGCGCCATAGTGACCGGCCACATCCAGACCGACCAGAACGCCAGCATAGGGCAGCAGGAAGAGCGCGGCGACAAGTGCGCTGCGAGATGTAACCAGCTCCCCCGCCAAGGCGATGACGTCTTTGAAAAATGTGGCGTAGCGCATGGCATAGTCCCGTAGCTTGGAAGCTGGCATCGCGCACCGGCATTGCCAATTCCGCTCGCAGGCTCCTTAACCGGGACATCCTACGCCGATCGGCCATTGGAAGAAGGTGAAAAGAAGGTAAACGCGCAAAAGCCCCGCCTGACGCCATTTTGCGCGGTTTCAGCCCGGTTGGGCCGCGGGGACTCTCATTTTCGGCGGCGCAAGCTATGAATCTTTTGATGACCGATTTCGTGATTCGCGAAGATGACCTTTCCGGCCCGGAAATCGCGGCGCTTCTCGAATTTCATATTGCCGAAGCGATCCGCAATTCCCCGCCTGGAAGCGTTCATGCCATGCCGCTGGATCGCTTGCGCGGGGTGGACGTAACCTTCTGGTCGCTATGGAGTGGCGGGGCGTTGGCCGGATGCGGGGCCCTCAAGGAGCTGGATGCCGGGCATGGCGAGCTGAAATCGATGCGGACCGCCCCGGCTTTTCTGCGGCGCGGTGTCGGGGAAGCGGTATTGTTGCATCTGATCGCCGAGGGGCGGAGGCGCGGCTATCGCAGGCTTAGCCTTGAAACCGGCAGACCGGCGCCATTCGCCGCCGCCCATGCGCTGTATCGCAAGCACGGCTTCGAACAATGCCCGCCTTTTGCGGATTATCGCGAAGACGATTTCTCGATGTGCATGACCCGCATACTCTGATTCCGTTTCCCGGCCCGTTTACAGAGTCTTCACCAAGAAAATCTAAAAAGAACAACGATATATCGACTGATAATCGGAGGTTCTGATTGGCCTATTCGGCGGAAAGCTTTTTGGCACCCTTGTTTCGACGCGATCCCAAGACGGAATCGACGCCGGAGAGCGTTCGCCGACGTATCCAGGCCGTGCAGGTGGAGCGTGCGCTGGAACATGTGCCGATGATCTATGCCGTAGCCTGTTTCAACATCACGTTGATCATGGTGCTGTGCTTTCACAAGGGTCTACCGCTGGCGAACTATGGCTGGATGGGCGTTGTCGGCATCTTGTCCTTTGCGCGGATGGTGATGTGGATCCATCGCGGCCGGTCACCCGATCCGGGCCGCGATCCGCAGAGGATGCTGCGCATATTGACCGTGATCTCGCTCGGCTTGATCTCGGGATTGAGCGCATGGTCGGTTTTTGCCCTGACAACAGAAGCGTTCGCAAATGTGCTGCTTATTCCGGTTTCGCTCGTGTTTGGATCGACCTGCATCGCGCATTGCCTGGCCCCGATCCGGCGGGCTGCGATCGGCGTGCTCGGCGTTGGCGTCCTGCCAGCCGCTCTTTTCATGCTGCTGTGGGGCAATTTCGAAACCGCGATACTCGGCGCCAGCATGGCGTCCATCGCTCTGTTGATGACGATCTTCATCTCCGAAAGTTATCAGCGCATTGTCGACGGGATCGTGATGGAAGACCGGATTCGCACGCTTGCCCATACCGATCCGCTGACCGGCCTGGCCAATCGCCGCGCCATTATGGATGCACTGGACGAGGCAGACAGGGAGGAGGCCGCCTATGCGGTCGCCATGCTCGATCTGGACGGTTTCAAGCAGATCAACGACACCCACGGACATCATGTCGGCGATGCACTGTTGCAGACAGTCGCCGAGCGACTGGAGAGCGCGGCACTGCCGTCCGAACATGTCGGCCGAATGGGCGGCGACGAATTTGTGATTCTGATGCCCGGCGTCGCGCGTCGGGAAACGGCAGCGGCACGGGTTACGGCCTTGCTCGGTGCGCTGTGCCGACCGGCGGACATCACGGATGGTCAGGTTCCAGTGGCCGGCAGCATGGGCTATGCGCTGCATCCCGAGGACGGCGCGGATTCTGATGCGATCTTGGTCACAGCGGACCGGGCGCTCTACGCCGCCAAGCGCAGTCGCCGCAAGGATGACGACCGTTCGGACCGGCCTCCCGTCGCTGGAGAGCGGCCCCTTAGAGAGTTGAGGAGCGCGCGGGACGCCGCCTGATCGGCCGGTCGGCACTCGCGGCGGCTGGCTAATGCGCCTATCTGCCTTTCCCTTGTAATCTCCAGCGCCTATATCGCGGCCATGTCGATACGTCCCTGGAGAGATATTGCACGGCGCCAGTCGCGCCAGATCATGGTTGGCAATGTGCCAGTCGGCGGCGATGCTCCGATCACCGTGCAGACGATGACGAATACGCCGACATCCGATGCCAAGGCGACGATCGACCAGATCCGGCGCTGCGAAGATGCGGGCGTGGATATCATCCGCGTTTCCTGTCCGGATGTGGAATCCACGGCAGCGATGAAACAGATCGTCCGCGCTGCAAAGGTGCCGATCGTCGCCGATATACATTTCCATTATAAGCGCGCACTGGAAGCTGCGGATGCAGGCGCTGCATGCCTCCGGATCAATCCCGGCAATATCGGCAGTGAAACACGTGTGAAGGAAGTGATTGCTGCGGCCAAGGCCAATGGTTGCGCGATCCGGATCGGGGTCAATGGCGGCAGCCTCGAAAAAGACCTGCTCGAAAAATATGGGGAGCCTTGCCCCGAAGCGCTGGTCGAGAGTGCACTCGATCATATCAAGATTTTGCAGGACCATGATTTTCATGAGTTCAAGGTTGCGGTCAAAGCCTCGGACCATTTCCTAGCCGTTGCGGCCTATCAGCAGCTTGCCGAAACCGTCGATTGCCCGCTCCATCTCGGGATCACCGAAGCGGGCGGCCTGATCGGCGGCACGGTGAAAAGTGCAATCGGCATTGGCTCGCTGCTCTGGTTCGGTATCGGCGATACGATCCGCGTTTCGCTGTCTGCGGAACCGGAGGAAGAGGTGCGGGTCGGCTATGAAATCCTCAAGACGCTGGGCATCCGGACGCGCGGCGTCCGCATTGTTTCCTGCCCAAGCTGTGCGCGGCAGGGTTTTGACGTTATCCGCACGGTCCAGACGCTGGAAGAGCGACTCCAGCATATTCACACGCCGCTTTCGCTTTCGGTGCTCGGCTGTGTCGTCAATGGTCCCGGTGAAGCGCGTGAAACCGATATCGGGATTACAGGCGGCGGCGCTGGCAAGCATATGGTCTATCTGTCCGGCGTGACCGATCATCATGTGCAGAACGATGAAATGATCGAGCACATCGTTGCGCTGGTCGAAGCCAAGGCGGCCGAAATCGAAGCGAGTGAGGAGGCCCATGCCGCAGCAGCAGAATAATCCCGCCGTACCGGCAGGTCAGCTTCCTGCCAAGCGCTTGCACCACTATCCCGGACGAGCGGTACGTGCGGCTGCCATAGGAGCGCTTGCGGTTGGCGCGACCGCTATCGGCGCCATTGCCATAGGCCGTCTCGTAATTGGCTCCATCCGGGCGCGAGACGCGAAGATCGACAGACTGAAGATCAAACGCCTCGAAATCGACGAGATTGTTGTTGGCCAAGCGGAAATGCCTGAAACTTTCGAATAATCCTCTACTCAACCGATTTTCGGCGCTTTGAGGCATGGCTGAGGTTATCGGATTGCCGAGGGAGACCTTATGACGGGATCTGAAACCGACTATCTAATCATCGGCGCTGGCGCGGTGGGCATGGCTTTTGCCGATACTTTGCTCGACGAAACCGATGCGCATATCACCTTTGTGGATCGTCATGCCAAACCGGGCGGCCATTGGAACGATGCCTATCCCTTTGTCGCGCTGCATCAGCCTTCGGCCTTTTACGGCGTGAATTCGACGCCGCTCGGCCAACCGGGAAAAGACACTATCGGACTGAACAAGGGCTATTACAGCCTCGCCACAGGATCTGAAGTTTGCGCCTATTACGAGAATGTCATGGCCCATCGGTTCCTGCCGAGTGGCCGGGTCGCCTATCATCCGATGTCCGATTATCTGGGCGATGGGCGTTTCGTTTCGATCCTGTCGGGCCGGGAAAGCCAGATCGGAATCCGCCGAAAAACGGTTGATGCAACCTACTATGGCACCACTGTGCCCTCCACCCACAAGCCCAAATTTGAAATTGGCGACGGTGCCCGCCTTGTTCCGCCCAATGCCTTGCCGCAGCTCTGGCAGACGCCCGAAACGATACCGTCGCAGTTCGTCATTCTGGGTGCCGGCAAAACGGCGATGGATGTGGGTGTCTGGCTGCAACAGGCCGGTGTCGACCCATCCAGCATCAAATGGGTTCGCCCGCGTGATACCTGGATGCTCAATCGAGGAAACGTCCAGCCGGGCCTTGAATTCTTTGAAGAGACGATCGGCGGTCAGGTAAAGATCATGCGGGCGCTGGCAGATGCCGCGACGCCGGAAGATCTGTTCGACAGGCTGGAGGCCGATGGCATCATGCTGAGGCTAGACCCGGAAACCAAACCGAGCATGTTCCACTATCCAACCATCTCCCAAGGAGAGGTCGATATTTTGCGCCGGATAACGGATATTGTGCGCATGGGCCATGTCCGGCGGATTGAAGCGGGCAGGATGATTTTCGATTCCGGTGAGATAGAGACGGCCGACGACGCGCTGTATGTCGATTGCACGGCCACAGCCGTGGAGCGTCGTCCGGTGATCCCGCAATTTCAGGGAGACTTGATCACGCTTCAGATGATCCGCGTACCGCAGCCCGCATTCAGCGCGGCCCTCACCGCCTATATCGAAGCCAATTTCGATGATGACGCGACGAAGAACAGTCTTGGCCAACCGGTACCCTTGCCGGACGGGATCGATACCTATGCCAGAGCCAATCTGGTAAACATGATGAATCAGTTCCAATGGTCGCAGCAACCCAAGTTGCAGGAATGGATGATCAAGGCGCGGCTGGACGGGTTCGGCAAGACGATTGCAGCCATTGCGCCCGATGATACCGGGAAGCAGGCGCTGCTTATGCAGTTTCGGGAAACCGCCCAGGCGGCAATCGCCAATCTGCCCAAACTTATCGCGCAGGAAGCGCAGCAAAAGGCGGCTGAATAGCCATGCGCACCGCCGTCCTGACGAGCCTGTTCCTGACCCTTGCCCTGGCGGCTTGCGCGCCTGCCCCACAGACCGGCCATGCGCCGGCTGGCCATCCTGAAGCCAGGCTCTACGAAGCGGACCGCGATGCCATGGCGGACGTCGACGCTGCACTTGGCCGCGCCGCTGAACGCAATACGCGGGTTTTGCTCGTGATGGGCGCGAACTGGTGTCATGACAGCCGCGGCCTTGCCGGCTGGCTGAACACACCTCGTTTCGCGCGGATGATCCATGCTCGCTATGAGCTTGTCTATGTCGATGTGGGTCGTCCGCAGGAAGGGGAAGGGCGCAATATCGATATCGCCCGGCGCTTTGGCATGGCAGAGATTACTGGTACGCCAACCGTCCTAATCCTCTCACCGGATGGCGCGTTGCTTAATGCCGCAACGGCCCCGGCCTGGCGCAACGCAGCGAGTCGATCCGAAGACGACGTGTTCGGGTATTTCGCGGAGTTTGAGCCCGAAGGATAGCGGCGGTTAATCGCCTGTTTTTTCCGATGCTGCCTTTGGCATCGGAAGGCTTTCGGCATGGAGCCATTCCAGGCTGTACTTGATATGGTCAGGCTTGATGTCAGTGAGCATTTGATCTGCGAGATTGGCAAGCGATACCGATGCCAACTCATTGCGGAACGTATTCTCGGCGTTCCGGAACGCGGCGGCGATACCGCAGGCTGTTCGGCAGTCTCTCGCATCGAGTCCGCAGGGGCCATTTTGCCTGACTTCGGTACATCGGAAGATTGAAGCGGGACCTTCTATCGCAGCGGTGATATCCCAGAGCGAAATATCGCTTGGCGACCTGGACAAACGATAGCCCCCCTGGGCGCCGCGTGACGATTCGACGAGGCCGGCCCTCCGCATCGCCTGTAGCTGTTTGGCGAGATAGGCTGGTGGCACGCCGAGATACACTGCCAGCCTTTCAGCCCTGATTCCGTGGCGATCGGGCAGGCCGGCCATCAGGATCGCGGCATGTGCTGCCCATTCCACTCCATTTGATAGTCGCACCTGAACCCCGCACCGATAGTTGGCCACTGCGCACCATATCCGGTTTTCGATTGACTTCAAATCAATTAGGATATTTATTATCCGAAATGAGTCGGGCTAACGAAACTTCATAGCTTAGTCGCGCTGAAACCGTTGTTCGCCGGACGAAGAGGAGAATTGATTGTGGCAACCGGACCCTCAGACTTACTCGACCGTATCGCCCAGACGCTGATCTGGATCGCTCTAGTTTTCAGTCTCGCGAACGGCGCGTTCATGCTGTTCGATCCGATGGGTTGGTATTATGCAGTACCGACCGTTCGGGCGACAGGCCCTGCAAATACGCATTTCATCGCCGATATCGGCATTGCCTATCTCGGATGCGGGATCATTCTTCTATATGCCGTGCGCAATATCCGGATGCGCTGGCTGGCGGCGCTCGCCGGTGGGCTCTGGCTGATGGCGCATGGCGGATTGCATCTTTACGAACTGATGGCCGGTATCTGTTCTCCGGATCGTTTTCTGAAGGATGCGCCCGGCACGATCGGCGTGCCGCTGCTGGTCCTGATTGCCGTGACCATTCTCTTCGTGCGCCAGCGCATTGCACCGATTGGATTGCCCAAATCCGTATTCCTGGGGTTTGCCGACCGGACGATCCCGGAGGACAGTCAATATCTGCATGAAATCGCCGGAGCGCCGGGCGACGCGCTCGAGAAATTCATGCATTTCATGCCGGCAAGCAATCATCGCCACGCCGCGCCGCCCAGTCTGGTAGCGGTTGCCCGTATCGGAGCCGTGCTTGTTGAGGATTGCGGGCCATGCGCCCTTATCTCTGCCCGGGGCGGCCGTGCTGACGGAGTATCGCGCGATGTGCTGAACGCTGCGCTGGCGGGCGGCGGCGACTTGGCGCCCGATGATGCGCTGGCTTTCAGGTTTGGCGAAGCGATTGCCCGGAGGGGAACGGATGTTGATGAACTGGGCGATGCCATCGAGAGCCGTTTCGGGCGGATCGTGCGTCTCGAACTCACCCTCGCGGCGGCAATGGTGCGCGCCTATCCCGCAATGAAGCGAGGGCTGGGGCTGGCCAAAGCCTGCTCTGTCACCAAACTCTCGATCTAGCGCTGTCTAGCCCTTGGTCCCGCTCGTCACCCGAAAGGTAGCGCCAGTGAGTGCGCAAACCTCGCCATCCGCGAGGACACGGCCCTGTGCGGAATCGATGCTCCGGCCGGGCTTGATATAGCTGGTTTCGAATTCCAGCCATTGCCCGATCTTGGCAGCGCGCACGAAATCCAGATGGAGGCTTATCGTGACCAAGCCGGCCACATTTTCGTGCTGTGTGGCGCAGGAGAGGCCCATGGCATTGTCCGCGAGCGCAGAGATCAAACCGCCATGGACAAAGCCTCGAGAGTTGCAGTGCTGGGTATCGGCCGTGAGTCCGATCACAATTGCTTCGGCGGTACGCTTGGAGAAAAGCGGCTCCCATGGGTCGGTGAGCGGGCTCTTGCGGAAATGGGGGGCGAAACCGTCGGGTACTGCCATGTATGCGTTCCTTCTCCTGACTGCAGGTCTTGGTGCGAGATTTCGGGCCTCGCCGCAAGCCGGGGCTCCCGCTATGGGACAGCGATGACCGGACAGCCGCAATCCGAATCGCATTCATTTCTGATGCCGATGCTGGCTGTCCTGACCGGACTTGCCTTCTTCTCTGCGATGGATGCGGTGATGAAAGACCTGTCGATCTCCATAGGCGTCTATAATGCCATGTTGTGGCGTTACGTCGCGGGCGTGTTTCTCATGTCCGCGCTATACTTCCGCCGGCCGCGAAAATGGCCGAGCCGGGCAGCCATGCGACTGTACCTGATCCGCAGCGTCTTGATCACCATCATGGCGTTTCTGTTCTTCTGGGGGCTGGTGCGGGTTCCTCTCGCTGAAGGCGTGGCATTGTCCTTTATCGCCCCCCTGCTTGCCCTGTATCTGGCAGCGGTGCTGCTCAAGGAGCGGATCGGGAAGGCCACAATCCTCGCATCGTTGCTCGGGATTGTAGGCGTTCTGGTTATCGTACTGGGCAAGATGGAAGGTGATTTCGGGCCGGATGCACAATGGGGTGTCGCCGCCATCCTTCTGTCGGCAACGGCTTATGCCTATAATCTTGTGTTGCAGCGGCAGATGGCGCTGATCGCGGCGCCCATCGAAATCGCGTTTTACCAGAATATTCTTGTCTTCGTCTGCCTACTGCCCTTTGCCCCGTTCCTGGCTGTGATCCCGGACACGGGCCACTGGCCGGTCATGGGAGGTGCTGCCGCATTGGCGACCGTATCGCTGCTCGCCGTCACTTGGGGCTATGCCCGTGCCGAGGCGCAATATCTGGTCAGCCTCGAATATAGCGCCTTTATCTGGGCCGCGATACTGGGCTGGTATTTCTTCAATGAGGCTGTCACCTGGATGACCGTTGCCGGTACGATACTGATCGTAGCCGGTTGCCTTCTTGTTGCGTGGCGGCGCCCCCGAAAGGCCGAGTTCGTCGAGGCTGCAGTTGGATGAGTGTGAGCGGGCTGGCGCGGTGATTTGCGCTACAACTTTCTGACAAACAATCAGCCTTAGCCAAGCGGCTCGATCAGCCGGTCTATACCGGCGGTTCCGCTGCCGGTCCGTTCCAGATGCGGATATCGCAGGCCGCCGCGCCAATCGAGTTCGATACGGCGATAGCGGTCGCCATTTTTTACGAGCAGGACGATGTCATTCTGTCTGTCGGCAGCGGTGGCGATCGTGTTGGCTAGCAAGCTGCTCGAATAGGTGTAGCTGTTTATCGCGACGATCTCCGAGCCCACCGTGAGCCCGGCATTGAAGGCGGGGCTGTCCCAGATCACATTGCTTATCGTCCCGTCATTGCCGACCGTCAGCCCGCCGGAAAAGCTCAGATCGACATATTCATAAGTCGATTGCGTGTGGCGCTGGGTAGCGCTGGGCTCAGCGCGATAGACCAGACGGTAGCCGCCAAGCTCAAGGCCGAGCAGCGGTGCTCCGCTGGCATTCTCGTCCAGCCGCTGACGGATAAGGCCCTCCCAGTCATAGGCATGGATGGCGGTAAGCGTCGAAACGATCTCATCCATATTATAGGTGATCTGGCCCCAGTCCCGGTCCCGCTGGCCGAAAAAGGCGCGGGCAAAATCGTCTAGTGATCGCCGTCCGCGCGTTTCGGAGCGCAGGATCTGGTCGATCTCCAGCCAGACCAGAGAGCCTTCGCGATAATAATCTTCGCTTCGTTGCCAGCTAAGCCAGGGCTTTGGTTGCCGCGCCGCAATGATCGGATCATGCGTGGTATCGGCTAGATCGCGCCACTGCCGGGCCGGACGCTGGTCGAGCGAGGCTGCCAGCATCGCCAGTGTGTCCCGATACTGTTCGGGGCTATACAGGCCGGACCGTGCAGCAAGGACTAATCCCCAAAAGGTCGTCTGGCCTTCATAGACCCAAAGATAATTGTCCTGCATCGGCGTCCGGTAGTCCGGCGTCCAAATGCCTTCGGGCCGACGGTGTTTGCCGTTCCAGCTATGCACCACCTCATGGGGCAGGAGTGAGCGCCGCCCGGGCCCATCCTCCCAATTGAGGAAATAGCCGGTCGGTACGCCATTCTCCGAGGAACGGTGATGTTCAAGACCGATGCCCGACATCGCATCGGATATTGCGAAGAGGAAATCGTAGCGATCGAAGGGCTGCGATCCGAACAGGCGCACCGATTGTTCGGCAAGAGAGCGATGGGCCTCGATCTGCTCATCTGTTGCGGCCAGTTCCGAAGCGCGGTCGGCAAAAATGTTGAGCCAGATATCGTCGCTCAGCTGCTCCTGCCGGAAATGCGCACCGGCGAACATCGGGCTGTCGACCAGCACTTCATAACTGACCGTATCATAGATGATCCGGCCGTTCCCGTCGCTACGTGTGCCGCGCAGGGCGACCGCGCTGTGCCAGCCCGCAGGCAGGGTCACCGATGGCGTGACCATGATGTTGCGCACATAATAGCCTGCCGGATAGAGGGACATCTTCTCCCATTGCAGGTTGAGCATCTCCGGCGTCATTACGATGCGGCCCTGATTGCGCGCGGTGGGAGAGAGAAATTGATAGCGCAGAGACAGCGTCGAGACGCCCTCGGGTACGTCGATATGAAAGGCATAAACGTCCACGGAATCGCGGGTCCAGTCGATCCGCTGGCCATTCCCTTCGACTATCAGGCCAGCAAGGCTTGCAATCGGGCCGCGCGGGGCATGATTGCCCGGCAGCCATTCGGGATAGAGCAAGGTCAGTCGCCCGGCTTCGGCCACCGGGATCGTCTGTTCGACCCGGAAAATACCCCGCTCGGTATCGGTGGCGTCGACATGGAGCGTCATCGCCCCGGGATAGGGAATATCTTGCGCATCGGGGATGGTATCGACGATCGGGCTGGCCTGTGGCCGGCTATTCTCCACCTGTGTCGCCGCCGGAACGGCGATGACCAGAAGCAGGGTGGCTAAAGCAGCGCGCATCATATCAACTGTTCTCCGGGTATTACGGTGTTTCTTCAAGGGTGACGGGTCGTGGGGCTAAGGCCCAGCTGCGGCATCTTCTGCCTTTTCCGTCTTGTCTTCGATCTCGTCTCCAGAGGCGATCGTCCGAAGCTTCATTCCGGCAATCGCGTAGACCAGCGCAGCGATGAACAATGCCAGCCATGCAATGGCAGAACCCTGAACGGTTAGCCCGATATAGCGATCATCGGCGATCAGCGCGGCGCCCATCATACCACCGAGTGCGATGATGGGGCCGAACAGGAAGCCGAGACCCCTGCGGCGGGTAAGGAGAACGCCGATGGCGATGGCGCCTACGCCCAACAGCAGGAATTTGGCACGTACGGCCGGGATCAGCCAGTTAATCTCGCCTTGAGAGCCGGGCAGGTCGGCCATGATCGAAAACAGCCAGAACCCCTCAATCTGGTCGAAAATCGCTGCAGCCGCGACGGCGGCAATCCCGATTCCCGAAAGCGATCCGCCATAATTGCGCAGGGCGATCAGCCCGCAGATAAGGAATGCCGTATATGCGGGGATAAAGCCCAGCGCGTCCACCCATGTTGCGTGGCGCATAGCAGCAAGGAAGTTTGCAGTGCACGGTTCTGCGCCGAACAGTGCGGCGACTTCGGCAGGGGAACGGACAAGTTCGAATGCGATGATAGACCCGATACTGGCTTCGCCCGCATCGGCCGCGCAGCCTTCGATATTGGGAATTTCGCCGAAATAATAGGAAATCGCCAGCGTGATCAGGCCTGCCCCGGCGCAGCGCCACCACCAACCGCGTTCCCTTGCCGTCATGTCGTTGCTCCCAGCCTTTCAATCGCCTCTACCACAATTTGCCGGGCTTCGTCGGCATCGCCCCAATTGCCGACCCGCACCCATTTTTCCGGCTCTAGATCCTTATAGTGCGTGAAGAAATGTTCGATCTGCTGCATCACGATCTCGGGCAGGTCATTCCCCTCGTCGATCTTGCGATAATAGGGGAAAGTCGCATCGATGGGTACGCAGAGCAGTTTCTCATCTCCGCCATGCTCGTCTTCGAGGTTGAGCACCGCGATCGGGCGGCAGCGCACGACACAGCCCGGCATGAAGGGCGAGCGTGCGACAACCAGCGCATCCAGCGGGTCTCCGTCCGGAGAAAGGGTGTGCGGAACAAAGCCGTAATTGGCCGGATAGCGCATCGGGGTATGCAGTATGCGGTCGACGAACAGCGCGCCCGACGCCTTGTCGAATTCATATTTCACCGGCTCGCCGCCAACCGGCACTTCGATGATCACGTTGATGCTGTCGGGCGGATTGTCGCCGACGGGGATAAGATCGATATTCATGGGTCGTAACCTTTTCTTTTTTTCAGACTCAACCTGAAAGTTGAGCACCGCACCAGCCCGCTCCCTCACCCGGCCTCCCATGACTGTTCCCTGTTGGGAGGCCGGGTGAGGGAGCGGGCTGGTGCGGCGACGTTGCGCGAGCAACGTTCTGACAAACAAACTCCTGTGCGACGATTTCCGGTTCAGGAAATTCTGACAAACACACTCCCCTATTCCCCTAGCGGCTCAATATGCTCTAGGGGAGCCGCCCATGGGAAAAAATACGCCTCACGCCATTCGCGGCACACAGGATATGCTCGGTGATGAGGCCGAGCGTTTCCAGCTTGTCGTTGATACGTTTGACCGGGTCCGGCGGCTATACGGTTTTGGCCGGGTCGAAGTGCCGGTGTTCGAAGCGACTGCTGTGTTCGCGCGGTCGCTGGGCGAAACCACCGATGTCGTGTCCAAGGAAATGTACTCGTTTGAGGATCGCGGTGGCGATTCGCTGACGCTTCGCCCCGAATTCACCGCCGGAATCGCCCGCGCCTATCTGACCAATGGCTGGCAGCAGCATGCGCCGCTCAAGGTTGCAACGCACGGGCCGCTCTTTCGTTACGAGCGCCCGCAAAAGGGTCGCTTCCGGCAATTCCACCAGCTCGATGCAGAGATTATCGGTGCCGCCGAACCAGCCGCCGATGTCGAGCTGCTCGTCATGGCGGATCAGCTGCTAAATACACTCGGCATTGCGGACGGTGTGACTTTGCAGCTCAATACGCTTGGCGATGCGGCGACGCGGGATGCGTGGCGCACGGCTCTGGTCACTCACTTCGAAACGCATCGGGGAGACTTGTCAGAGGACAGCCAGGATCGCCTTTCCCGCAATCCGCTGCGCATTCTCGACAGCAAGGACAGGCGCGACCGCCCGATTGCCGATGCGGCGCCATCCATCGATGATTTCATGAGCGATGAGGCATCTGCCTTTTTCGCGCAGGTGACGGCGGGCCTCGATGCTGCAGGCGTAGCCTGGGAGCGCAATGCGAGCCTTGTTCGCGGCCTCGATTATTACCGGCATACGGCATTTGAATTCGTGACCGACCGGCTTGGCGCGCAGGGCACAGTGCTCGGTGGTGGGCGTTATGACGGACTGATCGAAACACTGGACGGACCGGAAACACCGGCTGTCGGCTGGGCGGCCGGGATTGAGCGGCTGGCAATGCTGATCGAGGAGCCGGTAAAATCAGCGCCCTTTTTAGCCGTTGTCCCTTTGGGTGAAGATGCCGAGAAAGCAGCATTGGCTATCGTGTCCGACATACGCAAACAGGGCATTGCGGTGACGATGGATTTCAAGGGCAATATGAAGAAGCGCTTGGCCAGGGCGAATGTTGCCGGTGTGCATTACACGCTGATACTGGGCAGCGAAGAACTGGCTAATGGCATGGCGAAGCTCAAATCGATGCGGACCGGAGACCAGCGCGCGGTGCCGATCGATCGGATTGGCGATCGCATAGAGGCTCAGCGCGCGGCCGATTTTTACGACTATCGTAAGTCGACCCGAAAAGACGCAAACGGCAATCCCATCGCTGCGGTATTTGACGAATGACCACGATCTCCACCGCCCGTATCGACGCGATCCTGTCGCGCCATGAAGATCTGCAGGGCCTGATGGCGGCAGGCGATCTGGCACCCGACAAGTTTGTCGAGCTCTCCAAGGAATATTCGGAGCTTGAACCTGTCGCCGAAACCGCGCGTGAACTGAAAAGGCTGCGCGAGGAACTGGCCGCGCTCGACGAGATGCTTTCCGATCCCGAAATGAAGGAGATGGCGGAGCTTGAGGCCGAAGAGTTGAAGGAAAAGATCCCGGAGGCCGAGCGCGCACTGGCCGTGCAATTGCTGCCCCGCGATTCGGCCGATGATCGCCCTGCCATGCTCGAAGTGCGCGCCGGAACGGGCGGCGATGAGGCGGCGCTGTTCGCGGGCGACCTCCTGCGCATGTACCAACGCTATGCCGAGGAACAGGGCTGGGGTTTCGAACTGATTTCGGCGAGCGCGGCGGATGTCGGCGGCTATAAGGAAGTCGTTGCCAACATCACCGGCAAGGGCGTTTTCGCCAAGCTGAAATTCGAAAGCGGTGTCCACCGCGTCCAGCGCGTGCCGGTGACTGAAAGCGGCGGGCGTATTCATACCTCGGCGGCGACGGTCGCCGTGCTGCCGGAACCGGAAGAGGTCGACATCAAGATCGACGAGGCGGACCTGCGTATCGATGTGTTCCGGGCCTCGGGACCCGGTGGACAGTCCGTGAACACAACGGATAGCGCGGTGCGAATCACCCATATCCCGACCGGCATCGTCGTGTCGCAGCAGGACGAGAAATCGCAGCACAAGAACAAGGCCAAGGGCATGAAGGTGCTCCGCGCCCGGCTATACGAACACGAACGCGCCATTGCCGAGGCTGAATATGCGGGCGCGCGCAAATCCATGGTCGGCTCGGGCGATCGGTCCGAGCGCATTCGCACCTATAATTTCCCGCAGGGGCGCGTCACCGATCACCGGATCAACCTGACCTTGCATCAACTCCCCCAGATATTGGAAGGCCAGCTCGGCGAGCTGATCGGGGCCTTGATCTCCGAGGACGAGGCTGAGCGGCTCGCCCATATCGACGAGGATTGACCGGATGAACGTGCGCGACGCCTTGCGCGCGGCAAGCGAAAGGCTTGCGCAGACTAGCACGTCGGCCCGGCTCGATGCGGAACTGCTGATGGGCTATGCCATGGGCGAAAGCCGCGACGCTGTTCTGTTGCGTCGGTCTGATGATGATGCCCCGCCCGAATTTGAAGCATTGGTGCAGCGTCGTCTGAACCACGAGCCCCTTGCCTATATTGTGCAGAGCCGCGAATTCTGGAGCCTCGACTTCTCGGTCGGCCCTGGCGTTCTCATCCCCCGGCCCGATAGCGAGACGCTGCTCGAAACCGCACTCCGGGCGCTGGCAGGCCGGCCGCCCTCGACGATTCTCGATCTTGGCACCGGCTCCGGCGCGTTGCTGCTCTCGGCGCTTACCGAATGGCCCGCAGCGAAAGGCGTTGGCATCGATCAATCCGATACGGCTTTGGCCTATGCCCGGAAGAATGCCGAGCGCCTCGGTCTCGCAGGCCGAGCCCAATTCCTGAAAGGCCATTGGGGGGATGACGAAACTGATCGGTACGACCTTGTTCTATGCAACCCTCCCTATGTGGATCCTGCGGCGTCTCTGATGCCCGATGTCGCTGATTTCGAGCCTCAAGACGCGCTTTTCGCAGACGAGGCCGGGATGGCGGATTACCGCTATATCGTGCCCCAATTACCCGAATTGCTGTCGGTGGGCGGCATTGCGTGCCTGGAACTTGGCGCCGGACAAGCCGCTGCCGTGACGGAACTTTGTACCCAGCAAGGCCTTGTTTCCGCCGTTTCTCGAGATCTTTCAGGCCATGACCGCTGCCTGCTTATCCACAGCTAGTGTCGGCGCCCTGTTATATTTTCACTTGCAATTGGCAAAACGTAACGGATATGGGCGTAGGTGGAACGAAGGTTCTGACAGCAAACATCGTTGAAACCTTCACCCCATGATCTCCATCGTCATACCGCTGATGTCCGGCGGTTCTGGCAATAGGCGCGGTAACTGCCGTTCCTTGTGGAGAAAATGTATCCGTGCGGCCGGGATTGGCCCGGCTGATCAAGCTGCGCGCGGGGGCGCGCTTTTTCCGGAAATAACGGACTAAGGAATTTTAGCTTTGATGAATAATCGCAATTCGGGTCGTCGCCGCAGCCGTGGTGGCCGTCCAAGCAATCGCGGGCCGAACGACGGAAACCGGCTGGACAATCGTGCACGCGGCAACGCCAATCAGCTGTGCGAGAAGTATAAGTCCATGGCGCGCGATGCCCATCAGCAGGGCGACCGGGTGATGAACGAATATTATCTGCAGTTTGCCGATCACTATTTCCGGGTGCAGGCAGAGACCAATCTTCGCAAGGAAGAGCAGAAGCGCGAGCGGGACGACAATAAGCCAACACAGCGGTCAGGCGACACACAGAATCGTGAAACGCCGGATCAAGCCGCTGCTTCGGGTGCTCCCCAAACCGATAGCGAACCGAAGAAGCGCGCACCGCGGAAAAAGCGCGAACCCCAGATCCAAGAAGCCCAGGCCAGCGAGTCTGGCAGTGAAGCGCCGGATGGCGAAGAGCAGAAGATAGAAGCCGATCGCCTGCCCGCTGCTTTTTCGGCCACCACCCCCGCAGAAGGGGATGCGGCTGTTAATGGCTCATCCGGGAAAAAGCCTGTCCGTCGTACGCGTACGACCAAGACGAGCAAGGATGAAGACGACAAGGGCGCAGCAGCCGAAGCCTAGTTTTTAGATTGTTTCAGGCTTTCCTGGCCCTGCGCATCGACATCGTCGTCATGGCCAGATCCTGAACTCAGGAATATCAGGCCCATCAGGGCGGCTGCCATAAGGACGGTCAGCCCGACGCCAAGTGCGGTCGCGAGCGCAACCGGAATGGTCAGTCCGCCGCCATATACATGCATCCATGCGAGTGCCGCGAGCGCTGCGCCGATTGCCGGCACCAGCATCCATTTCATGACCCGGCGATAGCGCGCCCAGGCGAACCGGGCATAGTCCGGGTCGTCCAGCGATGATCCGTTTTCATCCATGGGCTTCCTTTGGCGATTGCGCCGGGCATCGGCAAGCGGAAGTTGGCCGTTCCTCCCCGCCTTCCCTTTGTCGGTGAAAAGGCGCATCATTGCCGGGCTAGATACGGCGATTGGGAGAGACGCTATGACAGTCAGCATCATTCTGGAAAGCCGAGACCATGCAACGGTCACCGGGACGCCGGGCATGACAGTTTCCGACGTGGTGAAACTGTTTGCCGAAAAGCGAATCGGCGCCGTGCCCATTGTCGACGGGACTGAGGTTGTCGGCATCATGTCCGAACGGGACCTCGTTTATTGCGTTGCGACCGAAGGGGCGGCGGCGCTCGACAAGCCGGTGTCGGAGGTCATGACGTCTCCGCCGATTACTGTCGATCCCGATTTCAGCATCCTTGCCGCGCTGGGCCTGATGACCAGGCGCCGGATCCGCCATTTGCCGGTGATCGACAATGGCAAGCTGGTCGGGTTTATTTCGATTGGCGATCTCGTGAAATACCGGATGGACCGGATCGAGCAGGATGCGCAGGCGATGCGCAACTATATCCAGTCGGTCTGACCCGATTCGGTTGATGCTATGCGATCAGGCTGGGGCCGCCTGGCGCTTGATGATGAGGAACCACATCTCGGTGACTATCGTACGCGCAAAGAGCAACAGAAGGGCCGCATAGGTGGCGACTCCGATTCCCGCGAGTACGGCCAGCCTCGCCAGGGGAGCCAGCGGCGGGAGCAGCGAATCGACGGCGACGACGATAATGGCCATCGCGAGCGAGGCTGAAAGCCCCGGTGCAATGGCGCGCGCGAGCTGGGCGACGGACACGCCGATGACCGGCATCGACATTGCCATGGTCACAGCGGTCAACAGCGGCATGCCGACCAGCCATGTCCGTGTCAGTCCGATCACGCCGTAATTCACGCCGATATAGAAGCCTGTCGCCATGATTAGCGCGCCGGCAATGTTGACCCTCAAAGCGATGCCCGGCCGGCCCAGCGCATTGGTGGCCGGTGCGAACAGGATCTGCAGCGTCATAAATGGCATGGCGAAGGCGAGCAGCGAGACCAGCGGAATGGTTGCCTGCCATTGCTGCCCGAGAATCGATTCGACCAGTGGTTCGGCCGTGATCGCAAGCCCGAAATAGAAAGGCAGGACTGCAGTCAAGATCAGGCGGACCGAATTGGCGAAGGCCTGGCCGATCGGCTTCTGCTCCCGGTGCATTTGCGAATAGGCGGAGAAGGCGACGTCGTTGAGCGGCGGAACGAATTTCGATACCAGCATCTGGGTGAGAAACAGCGCGGTGGTATAGAGGCCTATATCATGGGCGCCATAGATGCGGCCCGCGATAAATATGTCGGACTGGCTTTGCAGGAACCAGAAAAACTGGGTTGCCGTCAGCGCGCCTCCAAAGCCGATCATCGCGCCTGCACCGCGAAAGGAAAAGCTGGGCCAGTAAAAGGAACGGGCGGCAATTGTCATGCTGGCGGCGCGCACGGTGAACATCACGATCGGCGCATAGACCAGTGTCCAGACGCCGAATCCCATAACGGCCATGGTCAGGGCCGTCGCCGCTCCGGACAGGGAACCGAGCAGGTTCGCTATCGCCATCTTGCGATATTCAAGGGCGCGACTCAGCAATGCGAAAGGCAGGGCGAGAAACGGCGTGGTAAAAAACAGCAGCGCCTGCATGCGCAGGATGTCGACCAGAATCGGCTGATGAAAATAGGCCGCAGCTACGGGCGCAATCAGGAACTGCGCCGTGGCCAGTGCAAGATTGATGAGAATCAGCAGGCCGAAAACCTGCCGCA
Organism: uncultured Parasphingopyxis sp.; assembly: GCA_947259005.1. GTDB lineage: Bacteria > Pseudomonadota > Alphaproteobacteria > Sphingomonadales > Sphingomonadaceae > Parasphingopyxis. Next base: position 54,219 of record CAMYKP010000002.1, read on the forward strand.
CCTGTTTTTTTTCAATTGATTCGCGCTGGATCAGCGAACTGGCAAAACCGAATCCTTCGAGCAGGCTGAGCAGGGAAACGACCAGCGCCGCCATGGCGACAAGGCCGTAATCTTCGGGATTCAGTAAACGGATGACGAGAAAGGTAGAGGCCCAGGTGATGATCTGCGCAACGATCTGGCTGCCAGAACGCCAGAAAACCGCGCTGCGGACGCGGTCGCGCAACGAGTCCGGGCTGGTCTCGGGTTCGGATATACTCAAGCCGTCGCGTCCTTCGCCAATGCATTACCCCATGTGCATAGCGCGCTAAGGTGTATGAGCCGTAAACCAATGCTTCCGCTGCACCGCAAAACTTTTTGTAATAAAATTGCAAATCGGGTGTTGACCGAATCTGATGGCCCGCATATATGGCTGCTTCCCGACGCGGTAACGGGCACTTGCTCGCGACCCCACTGGGGACATTTCTTAGAACGGTAACCCCGTCTCCCTCTGCTTCGGTAGGGGCTAGGAATTGTCGGCTCTTTGACATTGTTAGTTAGAATGAAGGGACATGTGGGCGGCGGCGCCCGGTCCGGAGACCTCAAGGCTCCGATAACCGGTTAATTTGTCGTTCCTGTTTGGATCTCATCGAACTTGTTCGATGGGTGTCTTACATGTCCTATCACGTATCCATTACGTAATAGAATAAATTTGTGCAGGAACGGCTCCTAGAGACGATCCTGGATGTGCGCGGCTTTTAGCACGTGGCGTCCTTGATCGGTCATAAACTTGAGAGTTTGATCCTGGCTCAGAACGAACGCTGGCGGCAGGCCTAACACATGCAAGTCGAACGAAGTCTTCGGACTTAGTGGCGCACGGGTGCGTAACGCGTGGGAATCTACCCTTAGGTGCGGAATAACAGTTAGAAATGACTGCTAATACCGCATAATGACTCCGGTCCAAAGATTTATCGCCTAAGGATGAGCCCGCGTAAGATTAGCTAGTTGGTGAGGTAAAAGCTCACCAAGGCGACGATCTTTAGCTGGTCTGAGAGGATGATCAGCCACACTGGGACTGAGACACGGCCCAGACTCCTACGGGAGGCAGCAGTGGGGAATATTGGACAATGGGCGAAAGCCTGATCCAGCCATGCCGCGTGAGTGATGAAGGCCTTAGGGTTGTAAAGCTCTTTTACCAGGGATGATAATGACAGTACCTGGAGAATAAGCTCCGGCTAACTCCGTGCCAGCAGCCGCGGTAATACGGAGGGAGCTAG
>CAMYKP010000003.1 GCA_947259005.1 uncultured Parasphingopyxis sp.
GTGGTCGTGGCGGCGATCGCGGCGGACGTGGCGGCGGAGGCGGCCGTAGCCGTGGCCCGCGCCGTGACCGCGGTGACAGCAACGACGACAAGGGTGGCAAGGATTCCGATGGCGGTGAGCTTCCAGAGTTCATCACCAAGGACTAACTTCCACAGTCTTGAATTGGGAAAAGGGGCCTGCTTGCGGGCCCCTTTTTCTTTGTGCTGCAGCCGCGACTTCAGACTCTGCATGTATAGTGCTATAAATGCATTGAATGGTTGGCCGCAGATTTCTGCGAACCAACAGCGGACCTATAGCGATGCAGAAGTTTTTCGCCTTGATGCGCAACGCCACGGACATCCCGGAGCTTTGGGAAGCTTTCACCGGCTATTTCAAGCTGCATCACATTGACTATCTGTGCCTTATCCATGCACCGCCGCCCGGCGCACCCGATTTCGGCAAGGTCATGATCACCACCGTCGGCTATTCCAGCGAGTTCAGGCGGCGCTATGTCGATGACAAGCTCTATCTCGACGATCCCATTCCCCAGCATGCCCGGCGACACCCTAAACCATTCCGATGGTCTGAAATTCGTTCGATGCGAAAACTGACGCCCGCGCAGATTGCCTTTCTGGAGGAAGTGGATGAGCTTGGCCTGGGCGATGGCCTGGCCATCCCGGTATTCGGGCCACATGGCCGCAATGGATATGTCGGGCTGGCGCTCGGCCATCGCAGCGAAGATACGTCGGAAGAATTGCTACACGAATTCCAGGCAATCGCGCAGATGGCGCATCAGCGCTACTGTGAGCTTCTCACTACGGGAATTCCCGAATCGATCACCCTCTCACCGCGCGAGAAAGAGGTTCTCGAATGGGTCGCGCGGGGGAAGAGCAACAGCTCCATATCCGGAATTCTCGGCATTTCCGCGAACACCGTCGATACGCATTTGCGGCGCGCATACGAAAAACTCGGCGTGTCCGATCGCACGACAGCCGCCATCCGGGGAATAGGATGCGGCCTCATAAACCCATGAGAATACTAACTAAATAACTGTAACGTGGCTGCGTGACATGCGTTGCCAACCCGGTTTCTATAATAGGCAGTTGAAGGAACCAGCTGGCACCCCCCCAAATCTGTCAGCTGGTTCCCCCCATTTTCGGATTGAACACGAATAGCGGTTTGCCGTTCACGGTTCGACTGTCCTCGTCAGCGAGGCGGATCGACCGGCAGATGCTGGCTCAGGCGGGATATCATTCGATGAACAGAGAAGCACTTAAAGCGCAGCTTGGAGGCCGAGCCGAAAACTGGCAAGGTAAAACCGGCCCAAATAGGAATTCGCCTGAGACCATGTCCCGCCGCATCTTCAATCTCACCAGATTGAGGGATGTCTATATCGACAGCAGTCTGTTCCGTAATTCCGCTTGGGAAGTGTTTCTCACTCTCTATCTCAAGCGCGAGGAACAGCTCCAGGTTTCTCTGGCATCGATTTGCATCGATATCCGGCTTTCCGAGGCGGATGGGCAAGACGCTCTCAACCAACTCTCAGCGGCCGGGCTGGTGCGACTGGAGGACAATCCTAGCGGCGAGGGCCCTCAGATCATTGATCTCACGGATCAGGGACGGCAGCGGATGGACGCTTTTATCGGTGCCGCCGAACGAGCTTCCAAGGCTTAAAATCATCGTCCACGGTTCAGATGGTGTTCAATCATTAGCCACTAGATTATCTCTTTCAGAACGGGGCAAAGTCCCGGTGTAGGAGCGTGATCATGAGGCCGGTTAACATTGTTAAATTTCCGCTGTTGCTGGCGGCAGTGGCAGGCCTCACCGCCTGTACCGTCTATGATGGTTACGGCCCGGGCTACTATGGCAATGGCTATGCCCTCAAAGACTATCCCGACGAATGCTATGACAAGGATGGCTATCTGTACCCGGATTGCGAAGATGCCGGCTATATCGCGCGAAACGGCTATGGCTATGGCAGCCTCTTCTACAATGATTACGGCCCATATGGCTGGTATGACGGCTTCTATTATCCCGGATATTCCTTCTACATCTATGATCGCCAGGGCCGCCGCCACAACTGGTCCGACAGGCATCGTCGGCACTGGGAAGGGCAGCGCCGCGCACGGCGCGGTACTGACGGACGGCGCGACCAGAGACGCCGTCACGACGGCACCGATCGCGACCGGCGACGGCATGATCGGGACGGCCGCGACAGCCGCGGCGACAACAGGCAGCCTTTCACCCCGGGAACCGGTAGAAGCAGCCCCTATCCGCCCCTGACGCCCGATACACCGCTTCCGGGCACCAACCGCGGCGACCGCGCTCCTGCTGCCGATGCACCCCGGACGAGAAGCAATCGCGGCAATCGAACCCGTACACGCGATGCGCAGCCCAATGCAGCACCGCGCAATCCTCGGCCCCGCAATGAGAACCGCAGAAATGCGCCGCCTCCTCAGGCCAATCCCGCTCCGCCCCCGGCAACAACGCCGCCGCCTAATCGGCGCGCTGCCGAACCCCAGCGGCCGCCCAATCGCAACCGCAATCGGGACGAACATCCTGAGTAATTAACAAAGATGAACAGAAGCCGGTGATCCCGGTCACAGACAATTCATCTCAATTCGTCGATATTGACACTCGTTCCATCGACAGGAACATGAGGAGATAATCGATGTTTCACGACCATACTGCCTTTAACCCGGCCCGGTTGGGATTTCGCATCGTCTACCGTGCGAACGAGACCAACCATTGCCCCGGCTGCGGCCGGTCGCACTGGATCGTCGGGCGGATGAGCGCCGAATGCGCCTTTTGCGCCACCGCGCTTCCTCTTGAACGGGGCTTCACCGTCGGCACCGGCCTGTTCCGCAATCGCGGCAAGACCGATGCTTTCGCACCCATGGCTGCCTGATTTCACCGCCAATCACGGCGGAAAGAGCTGTTTAACCTCCTTGCGCTATATTTCGCAGCATGGAGAAGATGCTTGCGATCATCGGGATGGCCATGCTGGCCCTCGCCTTTATGGGCGGGGCGCCAGAGGATGAGCCGGTCCCGGTCCAGCTGGCCTCGACCGATTCTCTCAATCCCGGCCCTGCCGCGCGTCAACCGCAGCACGCGGGCAATGGCTCTGCGACCTACACTACAACGCGCGCGCCCGACGGCCATTTCTACGCCGATGTCCGAATCAACGGCATTACCAGCCGCATGCTGATCGATACCGGCGCATCCAGCGTCATTCTTACGCGTAGCGACGCCCAGCGCGCGGGCATTCAGGCGAGACCCGGAGAATTTACCGCCATAGCGCGGACCGCCGGCGGCGAGATCGGGCTCAAGCCCGTCACGATCGACCGGATCGCTCTCGGCTCCGTCGACAGCCGCAATGTCGAGGCGATGGTGGCAGAAACAGACCTTCCGGTTTCCCTGCTCGGCCAGAGTTTTCTTGAACGGGTCGGAACAGTAGAGATCAGCGGCAACGAACTGCGCTTGAGGTAGCTTGTCGGGGCTCTCTAGCTTCCAATCCAGCGGCCGCTATCCCGATATTCAGGCCGGATATGCGAGTCTGGAAGCGCGCTTTCAATCGGCCGGCTGGTCGGCAGGTTATTGGGTTCGCGCGCAACGCGCGTACCGGCCGCCGCTTCCCGGGCGACAGGTGCAGGCGGCAGTCGGTCAGTGATTACGACTGCAGGTTCAGCGGCCGGTTCGGTCGCGACTTCCGCTTCCCGTTCGCGAGGTCGCCACGGGCGCGGCGAGGGCTCGCGCCCGGAATAGCGAACGGTAAAGGCCCCCGGCCCGCCAGCCGTGCCGCGCAGGCGGTGGAACAGGTGGCGGCCAATCATGTTCGTCATCGTCAGAGTCCGCCCCCAATAGGGCCAGACGTCCAGCGTGTGATAATGGGTGGCATAGCCGACTTCGCGGAAAGCCCGCCCGTCGATGGCTTCGCGAGCATAACGCTGCGCCCTTGCCCAGATGCTCGCCACCGGCCGCCTTGCAAGCGCTCCGTCGCAGGTAAAGGTGAACTGGCAGCCTGTGCTGCGCTCGCTGCCTTCATAGACGACGCCGCAGATGCTGTTCGCATAGCCCGGGTGGCGCACGCGGTTCAGAACGACCTGCGCAACCGCGCGCTGGCCGGCTTCGGGTTCGGTTCCCGCTTCGTAATAGATGGCCTGCGTCATGCACTGGAGCGCTCGTTCGCGGTCAGCGCTGCTGGCTGTACGAAAGGCGAGACCCGCTGGCACCGGGCCTTCATATCCCGAATGCTGGGCAAGTTCGGCCTCGATTGCCCCGCGAACCGCCTCTTGTTCGGCGGCAGTCAGGATGATCGGAGCAGCCGTGCCCTCATCGTCAGTTCCCGCAAGAGTCGCAAAGGGCGTTGCTTCGGGTAGCTGCACGGTCAAACCGGATTCCGGCACGGCAAGTCCGGCCGCGCTCAAGGTGAGCAGCCCGGTCAGCGCAAGGAAAATTGCGGCCAGCCCGGACAAGGCAGGCCGGGCCTTGCGCGGCGGGTTCTGCACAACACGGTCAAGAACCAGGTGCTCCGAAACATCGGCCTCAGGCTGGAAATCATGCCGGACAGGCTCGGTCCGCGCCTTCGGGGCACGCAAGGGTACCCCTTCTGCCCATGGCCCCTGCATCCAGCGGGGCAGCGATGTCCCGGCATCCGCCACAGCGTTGCCCCTCTAACCGAAAAAATCCAGCTTTCCGGCTAGGCGAGTTTCAGGAAAAAGTACCGATAATAGGTGGTTAACCGCCCGTCAGAGCGCCGCAAAGATGCTTAATCGGCTGCCATCCGCCGAATCGGCAGATTGACGTTGCAGACATCCACTGCCCCCGCCGGGCGAACAAACCAGCCGGTGCGGTTGGCGCGGGCATGCACAAAAGCGCGGAATGCATCGGAATCGGTGCGCATGACCTCGAACCGCGGCTGCTCTTCTTCGGGCAACTCGCTGGCAAGCTGCACGGTGGCAATCGGCACGCGCTGTTCAGCGTCTTCGTAAAAGCCCAGCGGGCCGGTGCCGCGCGGCAAACTGCTCAGGGCTTCTATGCCTTCCACGATCCGGCCGACCAGTGCGATATTGCGATCGAGGTGCCTCGGCGCATGACCGATAACGGTGTAAAGCTCGCCCCCGGTTCCGGTGTCGGGATCTTCGCCGCGTCCGACGCCGACCATGCCATAGCAATGGATGAGCGTCCCGCTGCGCTGGCCATCCTCGCGCGGGGAATGGGCAACCGGCCACCCGTTTAGATAACCGGAATATGGCTCGTAATTGCCCTCCTGCACCGTTTCGAAATTCCCGATATGGGAGGAAGTCATGTCGAACTCATATTCGGCCGGGACATCTCTTTCGATGGTTTCAGGCAGCGGCTTGCGCTCGCTCGCATCGCCCCATTGCACGACATAATTGTCCTGGACCCGGTTGATGCTGATGCCGTCATACCAGCCGGCCCGCGCCAGATTGCGGATATTTGTCACATGGACGGGCGCGAATATCGCGGCGAGCTCGATGTAGATCGCCTCCCCGCTCTGCAGTGTCATGACCAGCAAGTTTTCCGGTGCGACCGGCCGCCAGTCATCCGCCGTCGTCGCGGCGATCACGTCAGCGGGCGTTTGGGGGGCGACATCCGTTTCGGCGGCTTGCGCAGCAAGAAGCAACGGGGCGACGGAGAGCAGGAGGAGCTGTTTCATGAAGTACCTTTTGCCACGCTCTCAGGCTCGACACCAGTCGCTCTTATTCAACTGTATCTGCGGTCAGGTTGCCGACCAGGGATCGCCGGACATAGCGCAGATTCCACGGGATCCGCGGTTCGCTCCATTCACCGTCCTCCCCGCCTGTCCGGACCTCGCCCCAGGAATGGATCGTGCCATCGGCTTCGGGTTTCCAATGCCAGGCACGGTGATAGCGGACATTGTCCGGCCCGGTAAATTCCTGAACCAGCACCATAGCGCCGTCGCTTTCCCGCAAGCCCCCCTGCAGCGTTATCGCGACGCCGGCATTGCCGACCCAGACCTGCTGCCAGCTAGGCCCGGGGATAAGTGCGCTTATCGACATGCCCGCGTAGCGATAGGGCGCGCCCGGCGTCCGAAACCTGTCGGTCAGCTGGGTCCATTCCTGATGGATCACGCAGCCGCGCTGGCGCCGTTCGATCCGGTCGATCCCCTGCACCACACCGGTTTCCATATCGAACGCCACCCATTCCCCGATCCAGAAATCGAAATCGGTAAAGGGAGCAACCGAACAGGGTTCGGTAAAGCCGCTATCATCGACCGAACGAGTCTGGCCCTGGGCGGCCCCAGCCATCAGACCGGCAACAAGCAGCGCCGGTCCAATCGCTCCTTTTATGCGGCGTTCCATTTTCCCAATTCCCTCATTCCACGATCAATGATGCAACTTTTCACACCAGCTTTCGCGGGAAAAGGGGAACGGGAACGCTTTGTGACGGAGAAGCTCGACCCTGTGATGAATCCACGTCAATCCAGGCTTGGGTTTGTCAGCTCTGTCCGGAGAAATCCGAAATCTTGGTCAGGCTGCGGCGCTGGGAATTTCAAAAAGGGCTGACAGGGCCTGCCTGCCGCTATGGCTCACCGGAATCTGCTTGCCGCCCTGCAACAGGACATGCGGCACACCCCCGCCGCGCTTGACCGATTCAATGGCGTCGGTTCTCACCAAATGGGAACGGTGCACCTGCACAAAGCCATATTGCGCAAGCAGCTGTTTCATCTCGCCAAGGGTCGTGCGGTGGAGATATTCCGCCCGGTCAGTGACCAGCGCGACATAATTGCCCTGCGCGCTGGCTGCGACAATATCGTCAATATCGACGATATCGACCCGCGAGGCGGAGCGGACGAGAATCTTGCCGCCCTCATTGTCCGCCGAGTCAGGCGATGCGACCGCATAGGCTGTGCCCAGAACATGGCCGGACAAGAGCGCAACGGCGAATATCAACAGGTCCCATATCCATTCACGCAGCCGGTTTCCGGCGAATAAATCGGCGGGTGCGACTCCCCAATAGGGCGCGATTACGAACGCCATGATGGCCAGGATCAGCAGGGTTATGCCGGCGATGAGCGCGCATATCTCGATCGATATGCGAAACCAGCCGAGTTGCCTTCGCGATTGTTCGAAACCGACGAATACCGTGATCGGTGCCGCCACCAGCCATGCCAGGAATCCGAGGCCGTACGTCTGGGTCAGCCGCCAGACACTGGCGGTTCCGCGCTCTGAATCCAGATAGCTCGCCAGAATGAAAACCAGTATCATCAGCACCCATAACGGCGTCGTAATCCTGGCAATGCGCATGATGCGCCTCGCGGCCTGCGGAAATATCGATGATGCAGAATCCGGCATCGGGCCAGTGTATCTGAATTTATGGCCAATGCCAGCACCCGCCGGTACCAACCATGACCAGCAGATCGGAAAACGCGGTCTTGCGCCGGACCGCCGAGCACTCTAGGTGCATCCGCTTGCCAGGATATGCGGAGCGGTGGCCGAGTGGTCGAAGGCGCACGCCTGGAAAGTGTGTATAGGGTAACCCCCTATCGTGGGTTCGAATCCCACCCGCTCCGCCACTTGCCTGTTTCTGACAATTCCTCACAATCGAATAATACTAAGGTTTGCATAGGATTTTTGGGCTTACTTGCTCCCTGCCCATGCCTTGCTGCTCCCATGAAGCCCAGCTATGATGTGGGAAATAGTGTGGGAGAGGATGGAATCGGGAAGCGTTATTGGAAAGCGGGTGGGTTGGAGTCAGAACGTGCGGCAATGGCCCAATTGCAGAAATAAAAAGGGGGCGCCGTTCATCTGTGACCAGCGCCCCTCAATGCATTGCGTAATCTAAGTTATGGGTGAGTATGCGTATAGTAACGTTGGCTGTCGGCAATTAGGCCCTGCATTTCCTCGGTGAGCGCAGTGACTGCTTCTTCAGACCCCTCCTGAGCCAAAATAGCCGCATCGTACCTGACGCGTGCTTGGGGGTTATGACTGTCCAACGCTGCCATGCCATCTGGTAACTCTGTAACTACCAAGAGGTCCCAAGGCCCGTCCATCATCCAGTGAACTGTTGGTACCGGCAATCCGGCGGCCTGTCTGGCAGGCGTGAAATGGTCGTTCATTATCTCCAGCCAACGTTCACCGGCACCATCAGCGAACTTCACGAATGTGACTTGGTAACTGGTTCTGGCCTCTTCCGGCTCGTCCTGAGCCATCGCCGGTGCGGCAAGACTTGCCAGAGCAGTTGCTGCCAAAGCGTATTTGAATCGATTCATCACGATAACCCCCATTCATAGATGCACCTCTCGTGCCTCTATTTGATGAGCGCAATTGGCGTGAAACGCAAATAGCCGGTTAAGGCGGGCGCGGATAATCTGGATATCTCTAGTCCAGCATGGTGACATGTTATAGTACTGGATTAGCGCGCTTGGGTTCGGATAATTGGTACAAATCACGGTCAATTTCCAATTAACCCCTTAAAGTAGGAAGTTTCTAAGGAAACGATGCAATTTGATTGTCACCATGATGCACGAGAACCCAATTGCGCAGACAGACAGTGAACGCCGCAAGGACAAGCGGCGACCTGTGCTCACATATATCCAACTATCTAGTGCTCACCATGTACTGGCGATGGCGCGAACTATCGATTTTTCAAGTACAGGGATTGCAGGAACCAGCGACGCTACACTGCGGGTCTATCAAGAGATCGGCGTTGGTATAAATGGACTTGGAACGGTATACGGGACCGTAGTTAGGAAAGTCGGGTCGAATTTTGCGGTGCAATTCAAGACGCCTATCGACATTGAAAAGTTTGATATTTCCCAAATAGTGCAATCCCATATTGCATTGCCAGATTGGCTTCCGAGGCATTCGGAAGGCTGCCGGTATTTCGCGCAATTGGATGTGCCGAAACCCTTCCATCGAGAGCCCGCAAAGATAGACTCCGAGAGCTTTCACGAGGAAGAGCCGTGTGGCGGATGGGGCAAGAGTGAAGTGGAGCAATGCACCCCGCCGGAGCCTGTGCGGATAGTCCACGAGAACATTTATGAGGAAAAACTACGTGATCCTCGGAGTGCGACCTCTGCTCGGATTGCAATTCGGAAGTTGGGTTTCAACAAATGCAAAGCAGATATTCTAGATATTTCCCAGACCGGACTTCAACTCGACTGCTCGTTGCATTTTAACCATGGTGAGCGCTTGCTCGTTGATCTGCCTGGGCTGGGAGCGCTCTCCGCAACAACGGTTTGGCACAATGATTTTCGAACAGGTTGCAAGTTCGAGAATCCAATTAGTGAATACGTCTACATTGATTTGGTGGGCAGGCTATCAGTCTAAAGCCTGCTTTCTGGAGACTAGGATTCAATTGCCCCGATTCATGAACTGTCGAGAATAGAGAAATCGATGAACCACGAACTGAACAGCGAAGAAATCGAGCGAAGAGAACGGACCGCGATGCTCCGAAAAGCCGAGCTGCAAAGAGCCGATGGTTTATGCGGCACCGCACGACTACGGAACCTGTCTGAAACCGGATTGGGCGGTGTCAGCGATTTGGAATTGGCGCTCAATGAAGATTTGGCAGTCACCCTTGACAAGATAGGGACAGTAAAAGGGCATGTGGCTTGGGTGGAAGGCAAGAGCTTCGGAATGGCATTCGATGCTGTCATCGATCCTGAAGATCTTCCCCACAACAAACTCGAATTCGTCCCCGCACCTTCAGGCTATACGGTGCCTGAACGATTCAAGCCCGTAAAAGGTTACAAGCGCCCGGGTTTTAAACGCCTCGGCTAGATGCGTGTCGCCGTTGCAGAGCGATATTGGGAGCAGGATGGTTTCGCGTTAGAATAGCGACGATAAAGGCGCGCATGTGAGCATCTGTTTACAGAAGGGGGGAGCCCAATCCCTAGAACAATGAAACCGGACACCGATTGCAGTCCGTGCATATGCTCAACGGTCGCAAAAAAAGTTTTTCGACACCATTACGCGCACGCGCGCGTAGATACGTATAGCTCGAAATCGACGGTGGCGACGCTCCAACGTGGGAGAATATGTGGAAGCAAATTACATGTCAGCTATATTTTATCAAATATTTCAAAAGTATAAATGATATAGTTAGACTGACACCCGCTCCGCCAGCCCGATCGGCTTATCTTTCCCGATGGGTGCCAAGTCCTCTCGCCGGCTGCATTGGGGAATCGAGGGACTGTCGCGGTAAATACGGATAACGTCCAGGATTCAGGCCACGATATGATGGCCACCGACCTGACCAGCACTTATATCCGGGGCCCTATGAGATCGAAGACTTTAAAGGTTGCCAGCTACAACATGCACAAGGGCATCGGCGCTGACCGGCGGCGCAATCCCGAGCGCATATTGAAAGTGCTGGACGGCCTGGATGCCGACATCGTGGCCCTGCAGGAAGCGGACCGGCGTTTTGGCCGGCGATCGGCCGCCATACCGCCGCTGCTGCTCGACCAGAACAGCGACTATCAGGCGGTTCCGCTCGACGTCCAGATCGATTCAATGGGGTGGCACGGCAACGCAATCCTGGCCCGGAAATCGGCCACCATCCATATGCATGACATCGTGCACATCCCCTATCTGGAACCGCGCGGTGCGGTGATGGCGCAGATAGAGGTCAATGGCATCACATTATGCGTATTCGGTATGCATCTGGATCTGTCCGGCCTCTGGCGGCGCAGACAGGCACGAGCGGTCCTGAAACTGGCCGAGGAACATGGCGCCGAAATGCCGACGGTATTGATGGGCGATCTCAACGAATGGAGTGCGGCGAGTGGCTGTCTGCGGGATTTTGGCCGCGCCTTCAGTTTCGCGGACTGCGGACAGAGCTTCCACTCCCGCCGGCCGACGGCCAAGCTCGACCGGATCATGCATTGCTCCCGGCTGCGCGTTATCGAAAGCGGGGTGGACCATTCGGCAATTGCCCGAAAAGCCTCCGATCATCTACCGGTCTGGGCCAGGATCGCACTTGCGTGACCATAAAAGCCGGCGATTGCGGTGGCCGCGATCACGCTGCATTCTTATCCTGCGCGCCGGCTGTCCGGTGACAATTGCACAGGAAAAACATCCAGCCCGGCTCCAGATTCAGGACCCAGATCCGGCATCGGTCCGGGGCGTCCAAGCAGATAACCCTGGACCTCGTCGCACCCTTCGCGCCGCAGGATCGTCAGCTGGCTATGCCGCTCGATGCCTTCGGCGAGCACGGGGATCGACAGGCTTTTGCCAAGCGCAAGAACCGAGCGGATGATCGCAAGAGCCTGGGGGCTCTTTTCAACATCGGCCATGAAGCTTCCATCCAGCTTGATCTTGTCAAACGGGAAGGCGCGCAGGGTTTCGAGTGATGAATAACCTGTACCAAAATCATCCAGGGCCACGCCGACGCCGAGTGCCTTGATCTGCCGGAGAACGTGCAGAGCGCGGGCGCGGTCGTTCATGATTGCCGTTTCGGTGAGTTCGATTTCCAGCCGGGATGGCGAAAGGCCCGATTCCAGCAGTATCTGCTGTATGAGTTTCGGCAATTCCACATCCGCCAGCTGTAGCGGGGAGACGTTTACGGCAACTTTCCAGGGATTCGTCCATTGAGAGACCTCGTGGCAAGCCCTGCGCAACACCCATTCGCCGAGCTGGAGTATGAGTCCATTTTCTTCCGCAACAGGGATAAAAAGACCCGGCGGAATAGCTCCACGCTCAGGATGCGTCCAACGCAACAGGGCCTCATAGCCGCGCACATCACCGCTCCCGATTTCCTTCTGGAGTTGGTAATGCAGCTCGAAACAATCACGCTCCAGAGCCTCACGAAGATCTGCGGCCAGTTCCCTGCGCTCACGAATGGCTTCATCCATTGCCGGATCATAAAAGCATGTGGTGCGCGTTGTATCCGACTTGGCCCGGTACATTGCGAGATCGGCGTTGTTGGTCAGCGCGTCGGGCGTTTCGGCGTCTTCGGGATAGGTAGCGATCCCGAAGCTGGCGCCGACCCCAACCCGGCCCATATCGAGTTCGATCGGCGCCTGAAGAGCAGATTCGAGCCGTTCAAGCATATCCGTCAGTCCAGCCCTGTTCTCGTACCGTTTGATGGCGGCGAACTCGTCACCGCCGACACGAGCTATGAATTCGCCCGCATCCAGCGTTTCGGCTACCCGCTGGCCAAGGGTCGCCAGTACGGTATCACCGGCTTTGTGCCCGTGCGTGTCGTTTATCTCCTTGAAGCGGTCCAGATCGATGGCGATGAAGGCAAGGCCACTGCCGGTTGCTTCGGCAAGTGCGATCTGGTGATCCAGTTCTTCACGGATCCGGAAACGGTTTGGCAGGCCTGTCAGTCCATCCGTCATTGCCATTTCCCGCATCTTTTCGAAGGATTCCAGGCGCACCCGGTCATCGATCAGGAACGCACACACGCCAGCCGCGATTATCAGCAGGCCAAGCGCCGCCGTAACCAGCGCCATCGCCAACATGGTCTCCGGCGGGATGCCGTCGGAAAGAGCCAGTGGCTGGATGGTCATGGCCGTCATGCCGATGAAATGGAGTGAGACGACAGAGATTCCGAAAAGCGCTACAAATGCGACGCGCCGATATTTCATCGTCTCCCGGTCCAGAATGAACCGCGCGCCAGCGGAGAAAAGGACTGCACAGAGAACCGATGCAACGACGTAACCGCGATTCCATTCGACAATCCCATCGATCCGATAGGCGTTCATGCCGACATAGTGCATGGCCGATATGGCGAGACCGACGACTACGCCGCCCAACAGCGGGGCCACACGGCCGATCGGCGAGAAGGCGAGGTTAAACCCGATATTCGCGCCGATGATCGCGACGAGCAATGAAACCGTGGTTTGAACCGGGTCGAACGTAAACGGCACGCCGATCTGGTAAGCCAGCATTGCCACAAAATGGGTGCACCAGATGGTCGCTCCTGCAGCAACTGATGCGAGAAAATTCCACGCGAACCGTTGGAGCCAAGCATCCATCGCACGGCCCCGATCGAGCAATTGCATGATCGCAGCAGATCCCGCAAAACATATCAGCGCGGAAAGCAGTACGAGCCAGGGCTCATGCTCATAGGCCACACATAACAGTATTTCGATCATTGGAACTCCGGTACGCTTAACAAGCCCCCCCGGTTGCCTATTGGTGTTAGGTTCAACTGGTTAAATAGAGGTTATCGAAGCCTCGCACTATCGGTCGAAATCCGGGGCATAGAGTCCAAAACAATCCCATTCCAACCTATGTCCTGTCCTACACAGCCCTGCTCATGCTAGAATGGAGTTTGCGCCGCACTGCGTCGCTGGCTCTTTGATCTCGTTGACCCTCCCCGCCTGACAGGTTGCGTCCTGTTGCACACAGCCTGTGCGCACCTTTTTTTTCCGCGCACCGGATGTCGTGGGGACCGCTGCGAACATATTCAGCGTAAGTCCGCTTTTTCTGAATGAACATGGGGCCTGCACCCTGGCCTGTGTCAACCAGTGTCAACTTGATCGGCGGACAGCCCCTTCGCCCGACATTGTGTTGGTGGCCCGATCCGGTCTAGGCGTTGGCTTGCAGGAGTGGCGCGAGAATGAGTGAGAATGGTGGGCAATCGGACATCGCATTTTCGCGGCTTTTGGTCAGCCCCGTCGCCGTCCGCCGCGCGCTCAAAGTGTCGGCGATCATCGGCACTCTGCTGATCCTTATCAATCAGGGCGATGTGATCCTGGCCGGTTCCGTGCCGCCCTTGTGGAAGATACTCCTCACCTATCTCGTGCCCTTTGGCGTCAGCAGCTATTCGACCGCCGCCCTGCTCCGGGACACGAACCGGGCCGCGAAATGAGGCGCTGGTTTATCCTCGCTCTCCCCTGCATCGTCGGATGGGTCGGGGCCTGCAGCCAGACACCGGCCGAGCCGGGCGACGGGGCCGCAACAGCCGCGCCCTGCATCGATGCTGCGCCGGACATGCGGATCGCGATCCCGGCGGGCCGCTTCGTCATGAGCGAAAATCCCCGCTATCCGGAGGAAGGCCCGGCTCGCGACATCGCCGTGCCCGGCTTTGCGATGGACGCGCATGAAGTGACCAATGTCGAGTTCGCGGCCTTTGTGGGGGCGACCGGCTATGTGACGCTGGCTGAGCAGGACCCGCCTCCCCTTGCCGGCGCGCCGCCTGAAATGCTGTTGCCCGGATCGGCGGTGTTCCAGGTGCCGACGGCAGACGATCCCAACTGGTGGCGCTGGGTTGTCGGCGCACAGTGGCGGCAGCCAGAAGGGCCGGGCAGCACCATCGAAGGCCGGGAGGATTATCCGGTCGTGCAGATCGCCTATGACGATGCGCTAGCCTATGCCGAATGGGCTGGAGGCGCGCTGCCCAGCGAAAGCCAGTGGGAATATGCCGCGCGTGCTGGCGAACCCGTAGTCGATACGCCGCTCGGCAGCGAAGGCGCGCCTACGGCCAACTATTACCAAGGCGTCTTCCCGCAGCGCGATCTGGGTGAAGACGGCTATGAGGGCCGTGCGCCGGTCGGTTGCTTTCCGGCCAATGGTTTCGGCCTGTACGACATGATCGGCAATGTCTGGGAATGGACGGCCGAAGCCGACCCGCGCGCTCCCGGCAGCGCGGTTATCAAGGGCGGGTCTTTTCTCTGCGCCGCCAATTATTGCGCGCGCTATCGCCCCTCAGCCCGCCAGTTTCAGGAACGGGGCCTTGGCACCAACCATATCGGTTTCCGCCTCGTCTATCCGGCGGCGGATGGACAGAGCTAGCGCGCGATCTGCTCCGCCAGCCATTGGGCAGCTTCGCTCGGGCTCGCCTTTTCCGCGTCTCGGTCCACCATGTAGTTGGCCTCCCGCATCGCCTCTACCGAGATGGCATCAAGGAGCGGTGTCAGGGCGGCAATGAAACGCTCTTCATCGGCCCGGCCCGGTGAGACCATGAGGACCGCATCGTAATTGGGAATCGCGCCGCGCGGATCGGATAGGACGAACAGGTTGCTCGCCGCGATGCGTCCGTCCGAGGAGAAGGCGGTGATGATATCGGCCCGCCCGCTCTCGACCGCGCGGTACATGAAAGTCGGCTGATAGGATTGGGTGGCGGCAAAATCGAGGCCATAGGAGGTGCGGATGCTGGTCCATTCCGGTCGGTTCAGAAACTCGACGTCGGTGCCCATGGTGAATTGCGGCGCGACACCGGCCAGATCGTCGATGCTCTGCAGGCCATGGCGCCGGGCAGTCTCCTGCGTGACGGCGAAGGCATAGGTGTTTTCGAAGCCCAGTCGGCCCAGAACGCGCGCTTCACGGGTTTCGGAAATCCAGTTGCTGAGCTGCTCCAGCATCTCGTCGCGCGGCGGATTGTCATTCCGGCGCATCGCATTGGTCCACAGCGTCCCGGTATAGTCGACATAGACATCGACATCGCCGCGCGCGAGCGCCTCGAACGCGATCGCCGAGCCGAGCCCCTCTCTGTAGCGAACTTCGTAGCCTGCCCCTTCCAGTCGATCTCCGATCAACCGCGCAAGGATATATTGCTCGCTGAAACCTTTGGCTCCGATCGTCACGACATCGGACCGCGACTGGGCGAGCACGAGCGGCGCGAGTGCCAGCGTCACACCGGCCAGAAGCGCCACAAGCCCTGTACCGATCATCCAGCGGCGACGCTGCGCGATTCCGCTCTCGATCAGCCCCAGCAGCGCATCGGCGGTAAGCGCCAGCGCGGCTGCCGCGAGACAGCCGACCAACACAAGCGTCCAGTTTTGAGTCTGGAGCCCGGCAAAGATCATGTCCCCCAGACTGGGCTGGCCAACGGTTGTCGACAGGGTCGCTGCGCCGATCGTCCAGACTGTCGCGGTGCGAATTCCGGCCATCACCACAGGGGCGGCAAGCGGGGCCTCGACCAGCCGCAACTTCTGGCGCGGCGTCATGCCGACACCGTCCGCCGCTTCGATAATCGCCGGGTCGATGCCGACGATGCCGGTCACGGCATTGCGCAGGATCGGCAACACGGCGTAGAGGCCAAGGGCGAGCAATGCCGGCAGGAAGCCGAGTGCGGGCAGCGCCACGTCCAGCGGAGCTAGCAGCGAATTGAGCGCAAGCAGCAGCGGGTAAAAAAGAGCGAGCAGCGCAAGACCCGGGATCGTCTGGACAAGGCTCGCCGCGCCGAGCGCGAACTGCCGTAGCCGGTCTTTCCGCGAGGCGCCGACCGCCAGCGGCAGGGCGACTGTCAGTCCCAGCAGCAGCGCCGCCGCCGATAGCAATACATGATCGGCAAGCAGCGCCGGAACCTGCTCAAAGGCCTCCTGGAGGCGGGGATTCACGAACGCTCCTCAAGCTTGCGGAGCTTCGCCATCTGGCCTTTGGGCACCGCAATCAGCGCATTGGCCTCCGCGCCGCCCTCCCCCGCGAGAAGGGTTTCCGGTGGGCCATCGGCAACGATCCGGCCTTCGCTCATCACAAGGATTCGGTCCGCGATAATCAGTGCCTCGGCCATATCATGCGTCACCATGATCGTTGTGAGCCCGAGCCGGTCATGCAGCGCGCGATAGGTTTCGCCGAGCTGGTCACGGGTTACCGGGTCGAGTGCTCCAAAGGGTTCGTCCATCAGCATCAACCCTGGTTCGCCGGCCAGCGCGCGGGCAACGCCGACACGCTGCTGCTGGCCACCCGACAATTCGCTCGGCAGTCGTTCTGAAACGTCGACCGGGAGGCCGACAAGGTCAAGCAGTTCGGGCACGGTATTGACGATCTCGCCCGCGCCCAGCCGGGGTATGATCATGATATTCTCCGCAACGCTCATATGCGGAAACAACCCGATATTCTGAAATACATAGCCGATATGCCGGCGCAGATCGGCGGGGTTCTGCTCCTCAACGGGTTCGCCGGCAATCTTGACCGTCCCTGCGCTGGGATCGACGAGGCGGTTGATCATCTTGAGCAGGGTTGACTTGCCGGACCCGGATTCGCCCACCAGCGCAACAAATGATCCGCCCACGATTTCGAGGCTGAGGCTTTCAACGGCAAAGCTTGCGCCGCCATCAAAGCTCTTCTCTAGACCGTCAAAGCGGACGGCGGGGCCATTTTTCCTGTCCATCGCAGGCAAACATCGCGGGGCAGGCCCGGGCGGTCAAGCATGCCAGGCGGGGAAAGAGCCCTAGTCGGCGGTCAGGAACACCATGATCGGCCGCGCGATCCGCAGGATCGAGCCTTCTTCTCCACTCTGGCTGAGCATGACATAGGCTTCGTCGCGAAAACCGTCGTCCGTGAAGCTGAACAGCTCGAACCCCCGGTCCGAACCGTCCAAGCCGGCCCTTCGGCCGAGGAATAGCTCGGTATAACGCGGTTCGAGCACGCCGCTGGTCATGATATGGGCATAGAAGCGTCTGAGATCGCCGACAGTCGAAAACATGCCGCCACTGCCCATAACGAGCCAGCTTGTCGGCCCCCAGTTCGGCGGGATATTCGGCAAGCCGCGCTGCACACCTCCGCCAGCTGCAAAATCGGTTACGGCAAGCCCTCGGCTTTCCCCATAATTGCCGGTGCGTTCCATCCCCGCCGGATCGAAGAAATTCTCACGCAGAAATGTGGAATAGCTTTGCCCGCTAACCCGCTCGACAATCGCGGCGAGCATGCCGAACGCCCAGTGCGAATGCTCGTCGCCTTCACCGGGCGAGAATAGCAGCGGCACCTCGAGCGTCCGGCGCTCGAACTCGGCACGGTCGATCCAACCCAGATCCGCATCCCAGTCGCTTGCGTTGGCGGGAAAGTCCGGCAGGCCCGAGGCGCCGGTCATCATCTGCCGAAGCGTCATCCCGGCTCGGTCTTCCGGAACATTGTCTAGATAGTCGGCCAGCGTATCGTCCTGGCTCAGCTGGCCACGCTGTTCGAGCAGGGCAATCGCGGCCATTGTGAAGTCGATGGGTCGGGAGCCAATTCCAAATACTGTGTCGAGCGTTATCGGGACATCAAGGTCATCATGCGCCAAACCATAGGCTTTGTGGAGCAACGTCTCGCCATCCCTCGCGATAAACACCACCCCCGCATAGCCGGCTTCCGCCATGAAATCGTCGAGCTGCGCTTCCAGCGTAGCGCGCTGCAATATGATGGCCGGTTCAGAAGCGGGTTCTTCGACCCGTGCAGAAGCGATTGTCGGCAGCGATAACAGGGGCAGCAGAGCCAGCGGGAATAGGCGAAAAAACCTGAATAGCATTGATCAGTCACTCCGCTTAATAAGACATTAGTCGTAATAGTAGCGGAAAATAATTCCAAGACAAGGGACGGAGGGGCCGCTTCTTCCCTCCGTTACAGGGGAGCGACATGACCCAAACTGGAAGCGACACCCGCAATGGATCTGTGTCGTCGGGAGAAAGTGTTTGCACTTGGGGGTGAGTCGCGTGGTAAGTAGCAAAGAAAAACGGACGAGGATCCTCATGACAGACAAATCGATTTTCATCACCGGCGGCGCGTCGGGTATCGGCCGTGCAGTGGCCCATTATTTCGGGGAACGCGGCTGGTTTGTCGGGCTGGCCGATATCAATGAACCGGGAATGGAAGAAACCGCCGCCGGGCTGCCCGCAGGGAAATTCTCGATCCACCGGCTCGACGTAACCGACCGCGAACAGTGGAAACAGGCAATCGCGGCTTTCGGCGAGCGCACCGGCGGCCGCATGGATGTGCTGTTCAATAACGCGGGGATCGGCCTGGGAGGGCCGCTTCAGGAGATGAGCGATGAGGATATCGACCGTTCTATCGCGATCAATTTCACAGGCGTCGTAAGCGGAACCCGCGCCGCGTTCGATATGCTGCGTGACACGCCGGACAGTTGTATCCTGAACACCAGTTCGGCAGCGGGAATATACGGGGCGGCGGGCCTTGTTGTGTATAGCGGAACCAAATTCGCGGTGCGCGCACTGACCGAAGGCCTTGATATCGAGTTCAAACCCTATGGCATACGCTCGCGCGCGCTGATGCCGAGTTTTATCGAAACGCCGATCCTCGATGGCGGTCTGACGGGCGGCAACTCGTCCGTGCGTGACATGATTGCGCAAGCCGGGCTGGAGATCACGCCAGTCTCCGCCGTCGCCGAAGCCGCGTGGCAGGCCGTGCATGGTGACAAGATCCACACGACCGTTGGCAAGACTGCCAAACGCCTCGCCTTTGCTGCACGCTGGATGCCGGGACGGTTGCGCAAAAGCCTGGGCATGGCGCGCACGGTACCCGACTAGCGCCCGGGGCGATCAGGCCGCGAAACCCTCCATGGCCGTTGCCATGGAGACATCGCGCTCGGAAAGCCCGTCACAGTCATGCGTGGTCAGGGTCACGTCCACCTTGTTATAGACGTTGAACCACTCGGGATGGTGATCCATCTGCTCGGCGAGCAGCGCTGCGCGGGTCATGAAGGCGAAGGCCTCGCTGAAATCCGCGAACTGAAAGCGCCGCGAAATCGCATCGCGATCCGGATCATGTGTCCAGCCCGATAGCCTTTCGAGAGCGGCCTTGCGTTCGCTGTCGCTCAGTTTTTCGACCATTGTCCGTAATCCTTCTGATCTTCCCTTTCGGGGTTCGGCTTCCTATCTGCCCGAATATGCGGATCACCGAAAGCTTTGGAGCAAGAACGCCCGATGCCGATGCGATGGAGGCGATGGCGCGCCGTTCGCTGGACAGCCTGCCCCTCGAATTTCGCGAGCAGATGGGCAATGTGGTGCTGCGGGTAGAGGAATATGCGGATGCGGAATCGCTCAAGGCCGTCGGCCTGACGCATCCGATGCAGCTTTCCGGGCTCTATACGGGCCGGCCGATCGAGACGAAAAGCGTATCCGATTTCGGAACGCTACCCGATATGATCCATCTCTATCGCCAGCCGATCCTTGCCGAAGCAGCCCAGCGCGGCATCCGCGTCGAACAACTCGTCCATCATGTGCTGATCCATGAGGTCGGGCATCATTTCGGGTTCAGCGATGCGGATATGCATGCACTTGAGGACAGCGACGACTGACCGGGGAAAAGTCCTTTGGGTTTGAGCACGGTATCGCCCTGCCCTATAGGCCGATGGACATTGCACCGAATGAAAGCTTGTTTTGGGCCCGATACCACCCTGCCGATCCGGAATATGCGAAGATTGATGGCGGCAAAGCTGCGTCTTGAAAAGCTGGGCTGTATCCGCGGCGATCGTCCGCTTTTCAGCGGGCTCGATCTCACGCTGGATTCTGGCGGTGCGGCGCTCGTCACCGGGCCGAACGGCGCAGGCAAGACGAGTTTGCTCCGGGTGATTGCCGGACTGCTGCCGGCGCAATCGGGCACGGTGGAGACAGATGGCACGCTCGGTTTTGCCGGAGAACAGGCGGCGCTGGACCGGAACCGGCCGCTGAAAAGCGCCCTGCTCTACTGGGCGCGGCTCGATGGAGGCGAACCTGCACAGGTTCATGCCGCTTTGGAAACCATGGCGCTTGCAAATATCGCCGATGTACCGGTGCGAATGCTCTCCACTGGCCAGGCCAAACGCGCTGCACTGGCCCGGGTGATTGCAAGTCATGCGGACATCTGGCTGCTCGACGAACCAGGCAACGGCCTTGATACAGATGCGCGGGCCCGGCTGGAGGCAGCGATTGCCAACCATCGCGATGCAGGCGGTATCGTTGTCGCGGCAACGCACCAGCCGCTCGCGATGCCGGACGCCGCAGAGATTCCCATCGGAGAGGCGGCATGAACGCGCTGTTCGCAATTGCCCGGCGCGATCTGGCGCAAACCTATTCCGGCTCGGGCTGGCTGTTGCCGCTGGTCTTTTTCCTGCTGGTCGCGACACTCTTTCCTTTCGCGATCGGCCCTGACCCCGCGATACTCGGCCGGGTTGGCGGCGGCGCGCTCTGGACGGCGGCGCTGTTGGCGGCGCTACTCCCCATCGACCGGCTGATCGCGCCGGATCGCGATGCGGGCGTTCTCGATCAATATGCGGTGCGCGGGATCAGCGAAGAGGTGGTCGCCGTAGCCAAGATCAGCGCTCACTGGGTCGGCTTCGGCCCGCCCCTGATGATAGCAGCGCTGCCCGCATCCGCGCTGCTCGGCATGGATGCGGACAGCCTGATCCGGCTGGAGATGGGGCTGGCGCTGGGCAGCCTGGGATTGGCGGCGCTGGCGGTGACTGTCGCCGCGCTCGTGGCGGGATTGCCAAGCGGCGGCGCGCTGGCGGGACTTCTGATGCTACCGCTCGCCGTTCCGATCCTCATTTTCGGGGCCGGGGCGCTCGACGAACTGCAACGTGGGGCATGGTTCCTGCTCGCAGCCTCGGCGCTGCTGCTACTCGCGGTTGCGCCTTTCGCCACCGGCGCGGCCATCCGAATCATGCGGGAATAACCGCAATCGAGGCTAGGGTGCGCCGACGCCAATCGCCAGGCTCCTGCCAGCCGGATCGGCGTGTACCAGCCCCTCCAGCTTATATTCCAGCGGGCCGACATCGCGGACGACCCGATAGGCAGGCACGCTGCCCGTCAGACGCTCAAGCCGATAGCCCAGAGCGATATGATCGGGCGCACGCTCATAGAGCAGGCCGCTGATATCATAACCTATCTGCGGACCTCGCTGTGGCTCTTGCGTAGGGGCCTGGGTGAAGAACCCCAGATCGTATGGAAGCTTGTCCGCTGCCATAGCAGGGACGGAGATAGCGGCAGCCGCAAGCGCGGAAACGACTCGGATAACCATTGGTTAACCATGAACCGAGACCGGGATTTTGTGGAGTCCGTCCGGCGAGCTGTCCTATCCGGGGACGGTTAGCGCAACCAGCGTGCAAAGATGGCGGTCGGCAGGGTGAGACCGCGCGCTTCCTCGCGCACCGCCATCTCTCCGCATTCCACCGTGCCGCCGAGATGGCCAAGCGATTGCGACACCAGCTCGCCAATCGCGAGCGCCGACATACGCACCGCATAGGCCGTCAGCACGAGAAACTTGCTTTCGCTGTCGAGCAGCCTGGCGCAGTCTTCGATCAGGCCCGGCAGCCCTTCCTCGAGCTGCCACAGCTCCTTTTTGGGGCCGCGACCGAATTTGGGCGGATCGAGCATGATCCCGTCATAGCGGCGTTCGCGCCGGACCTCGCGCGCGGCGAATTTTGCAGCATCGTCCACCATCCAGCGGATGGGCTTGTCGCTTAACCCCGAAAGCGCCGCATTGGCCTTGCCCGCCTCGACCGATTTCTTCGAGGCGTCGACATGGGTGACTTTCGCGCCCCTGGCGGCAAGAGCGAGACTGCCGACACCGGTATAGCCAAAGAGATTGAGCGCTTCGCTCCCCTCACCGACCCGCTCCCGCATCCAGCTCCAGTGCGAAGCCATGTCCGGGAAGAAGGCGAGATGGCGAAATGGCGTGCATTGGGCCTGAAAGCGGACATCTTCCCAAGCCAGCGGCCATCCTTCTTCGGGCACGTTCGGGTTCAGGTGCCAGCGACCGCCGCCATCCTCGTCCGAAGCGGGCACGAACTCGCCATCCGCACGCCAATTCTGTGAAGCCGGAGCCCACATGGCCTGTGGCTCGGGCCGGATGAATCGAAAGCGACCATAGCGTTCAAGCTTGCGGCCATGGCCGGAATCGACAAGTCCGTAGTCGGCCCAGGGTTCGGCGATCAGGGTCGTGAGCGTCACGATTCCGTCGCGCGCTCGGCAATATAGGCTTCGATAGCCTGCAGCTCGCCAGGCAGCGTCTCGAAGCGCTCCTCGCGATCGAACAATCCCGAAATGCGGGCCGGTAGCGTGGGTCGCTGGCCCGTTGCCCGCTCAACGGCTTCGCGAAACTTGGCGGGATGCGCGGTGGCCAGAGTGACCACGGGAATGTCAGGCGCAAGATCGCTGCTCAGCGCTGCCGAAAGCCCGATGGCTGTGTGCGGATCGATAACTTCACCCATCTCCGAAGCGGCATGGCGCATGGCCATGGACATCGCATCATTGTCGATCCGTGCCGAAGAGAAGAGTTTGCCAATCCGGCTATGCGCACGATCATCCAGCCTGAGCGCGCGGGTCGCCTCGAAACTTTGCATGATGGATGAGAGAATATCGCCATCGCGGTCATAAAGATCGAACAACAAGCGTTCAAAATTGGAGCTGACCTGAATATCCATCGACGGCGCCGGAGTTGGCGTCAGCTCGCCAACCGAATAATCGCCAGCCACCATCGCCCGGTGGAGGATATCGTTCACATTGGTCGCCACGATCAGCCGGGCGACGGGAAGGCCCATTTGTGCGGCGGCATAGCCGGCAAAGACATCGCCGAAATTGCCGGTCGGCACCGAGAAGGCGATTGTCCGCTCCGGTGCGCCGAGCCGCACGGCGGAATAGAAATAATAGACGATCTGCGCCGCAAGCCGCGCCCAGTTGATGGAATTGACGGCCGACAATGTGAACCGGTTCGCAAACTGCGCATCGCCAAACATCGCCTTTACGAGCCGCTGGGCATCGTCGAAATTGCCTTCGATCGCGATATTGTGCACGTTCGGCGCGAGTACAGTCGTCATCTGGCGGCGCTGGACCTCGGACACGCGGCCTTTGGGGTGCAGCATGAAGATATCCACCTTCTCGCGCCCTGCCAGCGCATCGATCGCCGCCGATCCTGTGTCGCCGGAAGTTGCGCCGACGACCGTCAGGTGACGATCCTCGCCCGAAAGAAAGCGTTCGAACAGCAGGCCCAGTAGTTGCAGCGCGACATCCTTGAACGCCAGGGTCGGACCGTGGAACAGCTCAAGCAGCCAATTGCGCTCGTCGAGCTGGACCAGCGGCGTCACGCCCTTGTGCGAGAAGCGCCCATAGGCCTGTTCGCACAGGCCGCGCAGCTCCGCTTCGCTCAGCGCATCGCCGACAAAGGGAGCGAGCACACGCACGGCGGTTTCGGCATAGGACAGACCGGCCAGCGCTGCGATATCGTCACGCGAAAATTGCGGCCAGCTCTCCGGAACATAAAGCCCGCCATCCGATGCGAGGCCCGCAAGCGTCGCTCCCTCGAAACCAAGCGCCGGTGCGCTACCCCTTGTGCTGATATATTGCATGAGTGAGGGCCTTAGTCAGGCTCTGCCGACCCGGCAATATCCGATTGCCGGGAACCGCCAAGCGGCATCGGGTCCGTCCACAGGGATTCATTGCCGAAACCGGTTACCGGGTCGTCGATCATCATGACCCGCGGGATCGATTTTACGGCATAATCGCCATTGTACCACGACACCCGTTGCGTGCTTTCGGGCTCCTCCGAATCCGGAGTGCGGGGCGGTCGATCGCCATCATTGAGCTCCGGCGGCGGTTGTTGGAGTGGCGGCGGAGGGGGCGCTGGAGGAGGCGGTGGCAACTGCGCAACGCCGCGTGATGCGATGAGGCAAATACCGGCTGCCATCATCGCCCTGGCTGCGCCTTGCATCATGACAAATCGCGCAATCTGCGCCGCAAGGCGAGCGCATAAATGATCCCAGCTGCCGCCGCGAAGAAGAACCATTGAATGGCATAGAGCAGATGGTTGTTCGGAATGTCTTCAGGCGATGGCAGCGCAACCGCCTGCAGCCCCGCCACGGGTTCTTCCGAAACCAGCCGCAAGCCAAATTCCGGATCGAGCGTGATGATCCCGCTTACCTCGCCGCCTTCCCAGCCTTCGGGCGCTTCGGGAGAGCGAGACCAGCCCATCACCGCCTGCATACCCGGCCCCTCGCCGCCGCCCGTCCGGCACGCCGCGATATGTCGCCAGCCCACGTCTCCGGCACGGTTCTGGCCGGCAACCGCGCGCCAACTTACCGGCTCTAGGCAAAACCCCGTTGCGCGGCGAAACAGCAGATCCATATCCGGCGTTTCAGGCCATGCGACCGGCGGCAGGGTGGACGCCTGAGCATAACGTTCGAGCAGCGCTTCTTTCTCGGCCTTGCGCTGCAGCTGCCAGATCCCAAGCCCTATCATGCAGGCCATGGCGGCGAGGACAAAGACGGTGGGAATGATCGGAAGCTTCATCCGTCAGGCTCCTCGTCGACCGGTCGATCTTCCTTGATCCGGCCTTCGCGCGCTGCGTTTCGATATTCGAGCGACAGCAACACGCCCTTGCCGACCCGCAGCCCGAAAACCACGGCGGCAGCCGTGAACGGGATCCAGAGCAGAAAATGCACCCAGAAGGGCGGCTTTAAGGCGAGTTCCACAGTCAAGGCCAGCGCAACAACCAGCGCGCCGATAATGAGCGTCAGGAATGCAGCCGGTCCATCGCCGACATTGAAACTGGCATAGTCGAGATTGCAGGCACGGCAGCGGTCGGCAAAATGCACGGGACCATCGAACAATGTACGAGTGCCGCAGCGAGGACAGGCACCCGCGATACCGGATTGAAGAGGAGTGGGATTACTCATACCGACCGCCCTATCAAGCGGTGCCTACGTACCAGGGGTCAGGTTTCATATCTGCAGGTGCGCCGGCCATGCCGGGAACCGGGAAGCGAGCCTTGAAGGAAAAGGCCTGCGGCGTCGACCCGTAGCGATCGATCATCCAGATGCGAGCCAGACCTTCATCGACCGTGGGTTCATGCCCGGCCTCTATCCACCAGAGCGCCTGATAGGCCCCGCCACAGCGTTCGAACCATTGCCGTCTTTTGGCCATTACCGGGGTATGTGCAGAGCGATAGACGAATTCGAACAGCGTATCGGCATCGTCCCATACCGACATGTTGACGATCAGTCTTTCGTCAGGCGTCGCCTGGATATCTGTCGCGTTGCCCGACTCTTCCTGCAACCGCCAGACGAAACCCGGGCTTTCATCGGCCAGGGCATTGATACGGTCCAGTTCCTCGAAGAACTCCGCAACCTGCGGATCGTCCGCGGCTGTCAATAATCGCGCTACGTTGATCTGCGCGAGTTGCCAGTCGCCGGACGTCATCCGCTATTCCTTGTTTCTAGTGAACCTCGGCGCCTGCACCGCCCCAGACATAGATGGAAACGAAGAGGAACAACCATACGACATCGACAAAGTGCCAATACCAAGCTGCTGCTTCGAAACCGAAATGCTGTTTCGGTGTGAAGTCACCCTGATAGGTGCGGATAAGGCAGACGGCGAGAAAGATGGTGCCGATGATGACATGGAAGCCGTGAAAGCCGGTCGCCATGAAGAAGGTCGCGCCATAGATATTGCCGGAGAAATCGAACGCGGCATGGGCATATTCATAGGCCTGGATGCAGCTGAACAGGATGCCGAGCAGGATCGTCAGCCACAGGCCGGCCTTCAGGCCTTCGCGATCGCCCTTCAGCAGGCAGTGATGCGCCCAGGTAACCGTAGTACCCGAGCAGAGCAGGATCAGCGTGTTGAGTAGCGGAAAGCTGAACGGATCGAAAACGTGAATGCCTTCCGGAGGCCAGGAACCGCCAAGCGCTTCGTACGGAAAGAGCGCTGCGCCGAAAAAGGCCCAGAACCAGCCGACGAAGAACATTACCTCCGAGGCGATAAAGAGGATCATGCCATAGCGCAGATGCAACTGCACAACCGGCGTGTGATCGCCGGAATTGGCTTCGCGGATCACATCGACCCACCAACTGAACATCGTGAACAGCACGCCCAGCAAGCCCGCGAAGAAGAGCCAGCCGCCATAAGGCTGCTCGTGCATCCACATGATGCCGCCAGCCGCCATGCCCAGCGCGCTCATGGCGCCGATAAACGGCCAAATGCTCGGATTGACGAGATGGTAATCGTGTTCGGGGGCGGCTCCAGCCATTGCGCTCAAATCCCTTTAGTGAAGCGTGTGAATCAGGTCTCTAACCCTAGGATGTGTTTTCGTCCACGGGGTAGAAAGTATAAGAAAGCGTAATTTCCTCGACATCGCCGATATCGGGATCGTCGAGTATCGCCGGATCGACGAAATAGGTAACCGGCATCCGGACACTCTCGCCCGGTTGCAGCGTCTGCTCGGTGAAGCAGAAGCACTGGATTTTATTGAAATACTGGCCCGCTTCGAGCGGTGTGACATTGAACGTCGCCGTGCCGGTAACCGGCCGCGTACCGAGATTTTCAGCACGGTAAAAGGCGATCTGCCGTTCGCCAATGCCAATCCGGTTGGTGTGCCGTTCGGGTGCGAAATTCCATGGCAGGTCACGCGACGTATTGGAGTCGAACCGTATCGTAACGGTTTCACCCGTCGCCACCATGTCATTGGCCATGGCCTCAACGCGTTGCGTGGTACCGCCAAATCCCGTGACCTGGCAAAATATCCGGTAAAGCGGAACGGAGGCAAATCCGAGCGCGACCATCCCGGCAACCAGAAGCGCGGCCATGATAGCGCTTCGCCGGTTCTTTTGCTGAAGGGCGAGGCTCATGAAGCTACCATCAACTTGGTCAGCGTGATCAGGTAGAATAGCAGCGCCAGCCCGCCCAGGATCAGCCCGGTGACAATAGCGCGGCTGCGCTGGCGCTTGCGAATGACCTTTTCTTCTTCCGGCGTCATGCGCTCACTCCCATGGCTCGTCCAACCGGAACCCAGGCATCGATAACCAATGCGCCGAACAGGGTGAACAGATACAGGATCGAAAAGAGGAAAAGCCGCTTTTCGGGAAGCATCCTCGCCGGTTTGATCGACGGGTTTCGGACAACGGCAATCGTCAACGCCAGAAAGACCGTGCTGAGCAATACTGCGGTCACCCCATAGATCGGTCCGGCAAGCCCGAGCGGCCATGGCGCAATCGCAACCGCGATCATCGGCAGCGTATAATAGAGCATCTGGCGGCGCGTGGAGCGAGGGCCAGCAACAACCGTCATCATCGGCACACCCGCCCGCGCATAATCCGCATTGACGTATAGCGAGAGCGCCCAGAAATGGGGCGGCGTCCAGAGGAAAATCAGTGCAAAGAGCAGAATTGGCATCAGGGTTATGTCACCCGTCGCCGCGGCCCAGCCAATCATCGGCGGGAATGCCCCTGCAGCACCGCCGATCACGATATTCTGCGGCGTCCTGCGCTTGAGCCAGATCGTATAGACACAGACATAGAAGAGGATCGTCACGGCAAGCGTGGCGGCTGCCAGCCAGTTGGTAGCCAAGCCCATCAACAGTACCGAGAAGGCACTGAGGCCGACGCCGAAATGCAGGGCTGTATCGCGATCCATCCTTCCTGCGGGAAGCGGCCGGCTTTCGGTGCGCTTCATCTGCGCATCGAGATCGGCTTCATACCATTGGTTGAGCGTTGCCGCCCCGCCATGGCCGAGCGCGATGGCAAGGATCGCCGTGAACGCAAGGACCGGATGGAGTTGCACCGGAGCGGCCAGCATACCGGCCAGCCCGGTGAAAACGACAAGCTTCATCACGCCGGGCTTGGTCAGCGCATAGAAATCGCGCCAATCGGCGATCACCGGCCCTGTAGCAGATGAAGCCGGGCGAGAGGCGGTCTGTGTGGTCATCTATTCCATCCGGGTCTGCCGCCCGGCAAAGCAGGGCGGCAGGCTCGTCCTAATCGATCTTCGGCAGCGTGTTGAACTGGTGATAGGGCGGCGGGCTCGAAAGGGTCCATTCGAGCGTCGTTGCGCCTTCTCCCCAATAATTGTCCGCAGCTTTTTTTCCGAAGGCCAGGGACCAGGCCATGTTGACGAAGAAGATCAGCATGCCGACCCCCATGATCACATAGCCATAGCTGGCGATCTCGTTCCAATAGGCCTGACTATCTGCATAGTCCGGATAGCGACGCGGCATCCCGTCCAGTCCCAGGAAGTGCATCGGGAAGAACAAAATGTTCACGCCGATGAAGAATACCCAGAAATGGAGATGGCCGAGAAACTCGTTGTACATTTTCCCGAACATCTTGCCGAACCAGTAATACCAGCCTGCAAAGATGCCGAAGACGGCGCCCAGCGACAGCACATAGTGGAAATGGGCAACGACATAATATGTGTCATGCACATAATTGTCGAAGCCGCCATTGGCGAGCACGACGCCCGTGACGCCGCCGACCGTGAACATGAAGATGAAGCCCAGTGCCCACATCATCGGCGTCTTGAAGCTCACCGAACCGCCCCACATGGTGGCGATCCAGCTAAAGATCTTGATGCCGGTCGGCACCGCGATCACCATCGTCGCCGCGGTGAAATAGAGCTTCATGTTGAGGCTCAGGCCCACCGTGAACATGTGGTGCGCCCAGACGACGAAACCGACCACGCCGATCGCGACCATGGCATAGGCCATGCCCAGATAGCCGAAGACAGGCTTTTTCGAGAATGTCGCCACGATCTGGCTGACCATGCCGAAACCCGGCAGGATCATGATATACACTTCAGGATGGCCGAAGAACCAGAACAGATGCTGGTAAAGCAGCGGGTCACCGCCGCCGGCCGCATCGAAGAATACCGTTCCGAAATTGCGGTCCGTGAGCAGCATCGTGATGGCCGCCGCAAGCACCGGAAGCGCGAGGAGCAGCAGGAACGCCGTCACCAGCACCGACCAGACGAATAGCGGCATTTTGTGCAGGGTCATGCCCGGTGCGCGCATATTGAAGATCGTCGTGATGAAGTTCACCGCGCCAAGGATCGAGCTTGCACCGGCCAGATGGAGCGAAAGGATCGCCATATCCGTTGCCGGGCCAGACGCCTGGGTCGATAGCGGGGCATAGACCGTCCAGCCCGTGCCTCCGCCAAGGCCAGTGGATCCCATGACCTGGGTCGAGCCCATCAGCAGCAGGAAGGCGGGAACCAGAAGCCAGAAGCTGATATTGTTCATCCGCGGGAAAGCCATGTCCGGTGCGCCGATCATCAGCGGTACGAACCAGTTGCCAAAGCCGCCGATCATCGCCGGCATAACCATGAAGAACACCATGATCAGACCATGTGCCGTGATCATCACATTCCAGAAGTGCAGAGCAGCGTTACCTGTCTCACCCGTCCACGCTTCCAGATACTGGATGCCCGGCGCAGCAAGCTCCATGCGCATCATGCCCGAGATCGCACCACCGATAATGCCGGCGACGATCGCGAAGATCAGATAGAGGGTGCCGATATCCTTGTGGTTCGTCGACATGAACCAACGGACGAAGAAGCCCGGCTTGTGATCAGCGTCATGGTGCGCCTCGTCATGCCCTGAAGCTTCGAAATGCGCGGGAGTTGCTGTGGTGTCGGTCATCGGTACGAACCCTTAACTTGCTGCCGCAGCTGTAGAGGCTGCTGCGGTTTCGGCGGCATCGTCGGCCGCGTCTGTGTTTTCTTCTTCTGCTGCATCCGCGCTTCCGGGCATCGAACCACCCTGCGAAAGCACCCAGCGTTCAAAATTTTCCGGCGACACGACTTCAACGGCGATCGGCATATAGCCGTGCCGCGCACCGCACAGTTCGGAGCATTGCCCGAAATAGACGCCCTCGCGATCAACCCGCGTCCAGCCTTCGTTGAGACGGCCGGGAACGGCATCGATCTTGGTCCAGAAAGCCGGAACGGCGAAGCTGTGAAGAACGTCGCTCGCTGTCACGAGGAAACGGATATTGACCCCGGCCGGGATAACCATTCGTTCGTCAGCAGCCAGGAGGCGCGGGCCGTCGGCATCCGTCCTGAAACGAGCCCCTTCGCCCTGCTCGCCTTCTTCTTCCAGCATGTTGGAAACGAGCAGAATGTCTCCATGATCGGGATATTCATAGGTCCAGTTCCACTGGTTCCCGGTAATCTTCACCGTGATCGTCTCGCCCTCGGGAAGGTTATACTGCGCTTGCAACAGACCGATGGACGGCACCGCGATAAACACGAGGATGAGAACCGGGACGAGCGTCCAGATTACTTCAAGCGTCGTATTGTGAGTGGTTTTCGAAGCTGTCGGGTTGGCGCGGCGATTGAAGCGCACGACGATCCAGAGCAGCAGCGCGAGCACAAATAGCGAGATAATGGTTATGATCGGCATCAGCAGAGCATCATGGAACCATCGGGCCTGTTCGCCGACTTCGGAAACCTGCGGCTGGATGCCCATACCGCCACTCGGCATGCCAATGCCCTCTGTTGGCGCTGCATATTCAAAAGCCGGCGCGGCATCTGCCGCCGACTCAGTCGCTTCGGCTTCAGCGCCGGGCGCCGGTGCCAATTCGGCTTGCGGTGCAGGTGCAAGTTCCGGTTGCGGCACAGAGGCATTTACCCCCGACGCTACGGAAAGCGAAGCAATGGCCAATCCAGCGGCCAGCATCAGATTCGTCACAATACGCATTTTGTCCCCAATGATTCCGCCGCGGAGCGGTCAATAATGCCCAGGCAATAGTCAAACTTGCGCGCCTTATAGTCACGAGGTTTCAAGGCCTCAAGCTCCACGTCCCCGAAAAAGACAGGCATGAATGAGCCGGGTTGAAGCTATTTGAACAGCACCCTATGTCGCGGGCCGCAAACAGGGGGCGTTAAGCGCAATGAACGACGACGACATTCTTTCCGAATTCCGGGCCGCACAGGCTCTTCTGGAAGGGCATTTTATCCTTTCATCGGGTAAGCGCAGCGCGCGCTACCTGCAATGTGCGCGGGTCCTGATGGATCCGCTCAGGGCTTCCCGGCTGGCCTCTTCGCTCGCCGCGCGGCTCCCGCGCGAGATTCGCAGCGAAATCGAAGTTGTCGTTTCACCTGCAATGGGCGGGGTCATCATCGGCCATGAGATGGGCCGCGCGCTCGGCCTGGAGGCCATGTTCCTCGAACGCCCGGAAGGCACGTTCGAACTGCGGCGCGGTTTTGCGCTGGAGCAGGGCCAGAAAGTGCTGATGGTCGAGGATGTCGTGACCACAGGGCTATCTTCCCGCGAAGCCATCAAGGCAGTCGAGCAGGCAGGCGGCACGGTGATCGCCGAAGCGGCGCTTGTCGACCGTTCGGGCGGGGCCATCGATCTCGGCGTACCGTTCGTGCCGCTGCTGTCCCTCGATTTCCCGGTTCATGATCCCGACGATCTCCCCGAGGAACTGGCCGCCATCCCGGCCGTCAAACCGGGCAGCCGGGCCAAATAGTGATCCGCCGGATTGCCGCACTGTTCGCCCTGTGCGGCCTCGCTGCGACCGGCCATGCCCAGAATGTCGATCCGGTCCGGATCGGCACGCTTGCCGAAAGCCGGAATTTTTCCGGCATCATCCTGGTCTCGCGCGGCGATACAATCGTCTATGCCCGGGCTTTTGGCGAGATCGAACCCGGAAGCGGCGAAACTCATCGCCTCGACCAGCGCTGGCGATGGGCTTCGATCACCAAGCAGCTGGTCGCCACGATCGCCATGCAACAGGTTGCGGCAGGACGGATGGAACTTGATGCACCGGTTAGCCGGTACTGGCCCGATTTTCCCAATCCGGCGCGCGAAACCATTACAATCCGCCATCTCCTGCAACATCTGTCCGGCCTTCCCGACCCGGACGATACGCCCAGAATGCCCAGCGGCCTTCCGGCCTTTTACAGCGATGGCTGGGCCGACAATGCGTCTGCCCGGGGCTATTGCGCCGGTCCGTCTCGACGGGAAGCGGGCCTGGAGTATCAATATACCAATTGCGACTATATCGTCCTTGGCGCGCTGCTCGAACGGGTGACGGGACAAGAAATGGACGCCCTTTTGGCTGCGCTTTTACCCGGAACACAGGCTTTGTTTCCCGATGGCGGACCGACCGTGCCCGGCTTTCACCATGGCGCGGCCGAACCGCCTATCCGCTTCACCGCTTATGGAACGGCGGGCGGTTTCAATGGCACGATATTCGATCTGTGGCGGTTCGACCGCGCCCTGATGCGCGGCGACCTGCTCGATCCGGCGTGGCGCGAAGAAATGTGGACCGGCGATCCGTCAATCGGCTATGCCGCGCTTGGCCAATGGGTGTTTCCGGCGCCGCTTTCCGGATGCGAAACATCCGTGAGGCTTGTCGAACGACCCGGCGCGATTGGCGGCGTGCAGGGCCGCAACTATATCCTGCCGGAACTGGACATGGCCGTGATCGCTTTCACCAACCGCACCGAAGCCGAATTCCCGCTCGGCAATATTGCCGATGACCGCCATTTCGCGTTCGATCTACTGTCTACGGCCGTGTGTCCGGAGCAGGCACCATGACCGCAATACTGCGCCTCGGCGTCAATATCGATCATGTCGCGACCATCCGGAACGCGCGCGGCGGCGACCATCCCGACCCGGTTCGCGCAGCCGAAGCAGCGGCAGAAGCTGGTGCTGATGGCATCACCGCCCATCTGCGCGAAGACCGGCGTCATATCACGGACGGCGATATAGACCGGCTGAGCGAGGCGCTGACTATCCCGCTCAATCTCGAAATGGCGGCGACCGATGAAATGTTGGCGATAGCCTTGCGGCATACCCCGCATGCGGCCTGCATCGTGCCTGAAAAGAGGGAAGAACAGACCACCGAAGGCGGACTGGATGCAGCGGGCGGGCATAATCATCTTGCGCCGTTCGTCAGAGAACTCAAAAACGCGAACATCCGTGTCAGCCTTTTTATCGAGCCCGATCCGGCGCAGGTCGAGGCGGCAATCCGGCTCGGCGCGCCGGTCGTGGAATTCCATACCGGTCGCTATGCGCATCTTGAAGGAGAAGCGCGCGCCGAAGAACTCCGCCGCATCGCGGACGCCGCTGCGCTGGCGGTAAAGAACGGTATCGAGCCGCATGCCGGGCACGGCTTGACCTTCGACAATGTCTCGCC
Source organism: uncultured Parasphingopyxis sp. (assembly GCA_947259005.1). Taxonomy (GTDB): domain Bacteria; phylum Pseudomonadota; class Alphaproteobacteria; order Sphingomonadales; family Sphingomonadaceae; genus Parasphingopyxis. Next base: position 33,526 of record CAMYKP010000003.1, read on the forward strand.
GATCGCAGCGATCCCGCAAATCGCAGAACTCAATATCGGACATTTTCTGGTTGGTGAGGCGATTTTCACCGGGCTCGAAGCCAGCGTGAAACGCATGCGCGAACTGATGGATCTGGCGCGGTGAAGATTTTGGTTAGGATCGCGCCTTCGACTTGGCGACGCACCCGATATTCCGACAGGAGGCCAGCATGATCATCGGTATTGGCTCCGACCTCTGCAATATCGAGCGCATCCAGAATTCGCTCGACCGGTTCGGCGAGCGGTTCGAACAGCGCGTTTTTACGGAGATCGAGCGCACAAAGGCGCAGCGGCGGCCCTTCACCATCGCCGGGACCTATGCCAAACGTTTCGCTGCGAAAGAGGCCTTTTCCAAGGCCGTGGGCACGGGTTTCCGTCAGGGTGTGTTCATGCGCGATATTGGTGTAGTAAATGCGAAATCGGGTGCGCCAACACTGCAATTGGAGGGTGGGGCGAAAAAGCGGCTTGACGCATTGACGCCGCCCGGCCACCGGCTGGAAGTGCATTTGACGATGACCGACGATCATCCCTGGGCGCAGGCATTTGTTATTCTCTATGCCCTGCCCGCATAACAGACGTTTGATAAGCGAGTGAGTGAATTGGATCAGGAACGCGCAAGCGACGAAGATGAAGCCCTGGTATCTGCCCTGCAGGCCAGCGAAGACAGCGCGGAGGCTTCAGCCGAAACCGACGAAAAGAAACCGACCGACTGGTGGGGCGAGATCAGGGGCATTTTCTGGCTTGTGCTCGCCGTGCTCGGTTTTCACAGCTTTGTCGCCAAACCATTCTACATTCCGTCTGAATCGATGATGCCGGGCCTGATCGAGGGCGACCGGCTGGTCGTGACCAAATATCCCTATGGCTGGTCCTATGTTTCGCCATCCTTCCACCTTCTGCCGTTCATCGAGGGCCGGTTGTTCGGCCGGATGCCGGAACGCGGCGATATCGTGATTACCGTGCCGCGCGGCGGAAGCTCAGACTATATCAAGCGCGTCATCGGCCTGCCGGGCGATACGATTGAGGTACGCGGCGGCGAAGTTATCCTGAACGGCACTCCGCTGCGCCGCGAACAGCGTGAACCGGCCATGATCCCGATGGATGCGAACATGACATGCGGCGAAGGCCCCAATGATAGTGGCAATGACATGCTGTTGGGCCGCTCCACGGTCGGTAGCGACGGCGTTCGATATTGCCGCCTTCCCGTTTTCCGCGAATATACGCCGGAAGGGCGCTTTTATGACACGGTCGACCTGGGTTCCTCCCGGGCAGATTTTTATGGTCCCGTGACGATCGCGGAAGGCCATGTTTTCCTGATGGGCGACAACCGTGACCAGTCGGCTGACAGTCGCGAAGCGCTTGCAAATGGCGGGCTGGGTGGTCCGGTGCCGGTTGAAACCCTTGGCGGGCGGGCCGAATTCATCACCTTCTCGCTCGACGGCACATCCCAATGGTATAATCCGATCAGCTGGTTCACCGCCATGCGCAGTGGCCGTGCGGGCACGGGTCTCCATCCGGGCCGCGAAGAGGCCGAATGAGCAAGCGGGACGAGCTTCCCGGCCCCTATGACGGCCAGGCGGGGCCGGCCGAAGTCCGCGACCCTATTATCCGTCAGGAACTGAAACGCGCCATAGCCTGGGCGATGGTCGCCATAGTCGTGGTGCTCGTCTGGCAGCTAGCCCAAGCGCTGCTTCTTATCGTTGCCGGTCTTGTTTTCGCCTCGCTGATCGATGGCGGAACGAAGCTGTTGAGACCGATCATCCCGTACAGCAGGCCATTGCGGCTTGCAGTCGTCGTCTTGCTGATTGTCGGGGGCCTTGCCGGGATTGGCTGGCTTGCCGGGATCGAAATAGCCAATCAGGCTGAAGAACTGCGCAATACCCTTGCCGATCAGTCCACGCGATTGCTGACTTGGCTGGATGAACTTGGCATGATGCCGGGCGGGACCGAAATTACGCAGATATTCCGCGACGTGCTCGGATCTGTCGGCAGCCTGACATCGGCACTGGGTTCGGCAGTCAGCGGTATTGCAACGCTGTTCCTCATAATGGTCATCGGCCTGTTTATTGCGATCGAACCGAACATCTATGATCGCGGCATTCAGTGGATGCTGCCCCGCGGCAGCCGGCCGGAGTTTCGCCGGTCGACAACCCGAATGGCCAAGACGTTGCAGCGCCTGCTCGCCGGCCGAGTTCTGGGCATGATTTTCGAAGGCTTCCTGACCTGGCTGCTGCTCACGATCGCAGGCGTTCCGATGGCTTTATTGCTCGGCATCCTGGCCGGGGTGCTCGCCTTCATTCCGAATATCGGGGCGTTTATCACCGGCGTGCTGATGGTTGCCGTTGGCTTGAGCGCCAGTCCGGAGACGGGCCTCTACGCCTTTATCATCTATCTCATCGTGCAGACTTTTGACGGCTATGTCGTGATTCCGATGGTCGCCAAACAGACGGTCGACCTCCCCCCGGCGCTGACGCTTTCGGCCCAGATCCTGTTCGCTGCCCTGTTCGGTGTCATCGGGCTGGCTCTGGCAGACCCGATCGTCGCGATGGCAAAAGCCGCGCTGGAACGCCGTTCCGAACATAATGACGAAGAAGACGAGGAGGCCCGGCGACGCGCCGCCGAAGCAGGCGCTACGCCGACCGATCCGGGTTAGACGATTTTACTGCCCGGGAGGCGCCATGCCTTCCGGCAGGCTGCCCTGCTGCTGCATTTGCTGCATCTGTAGCTGCATAAGCTCTTCGCGTGAAATGAACTCGAACAGCTCTACATCGAAAACCATTACTGTATCCGGGCCGATAGGCGTACCCGGTCTGCCATTCTCGCCATATCCGATTGCGGGCGGCAACCAGAAGCGATAGCGCGCGCCGCGGCTCATCTGCTGAATGCCTTCCGACCAGCCCGGCACAACTGAATCCAGTGTTATCGGCTGCTGTTCGGCGGCATCGAAAACGGTGCCATCCAGCAGCCGGCCTTCATAATCGACGATAACACCGGCACCTGGCCCCGGGCTCCCGGCACCGTCGCCTTCTTCAAGAATTTCGAACTGCAGGCCGGATTCGGTCGTTACGACACCTGATCGACCGCCATTCCAGCTAAGAAAATCTTCCGACGTGCCATTCATCGCAATCGGGCGGGCGGTCGAACACCATGCAAATACGGCTGCAGCCGCGAGCAACACGAAAACGCCAATCCACAATTTGGTCAATGTACCCTTCTGGATCGGACGAAGCGGAACGGTAGTGATCGACATGGACTTTTCCCAACAGGTTGCGCGCGCGTAAAACGACAATGGGCCACCCCTATGGAGCAGCCCCGAGAAAATCCAGATGTAATTGTATTGCCGGGGGCACAGCCAACCCGCAATTGCCCTGTCAGGCAGCGCGGCGTTCGAGAGAAGAAAGCCAGGAGCGCGCCTGTTTCTGCGCTTCTGCAATTTCCCGAGCCGTCATCTCGTCCGAGATTTCCGCGCGGCAGCGCTGGGCCTTTTCATGGCCGCGAACCGCCGCCAGGTTGAACCATTTATGCGCCTCTATCAGATCGATATCGAGGCCGTCGGTGCCTGCTGAATAAGCGATGCCCAGATCGAAATAGGCATTTTCATCGCCTGATGCCGCGTCTCTCAGGCGGCTTTCAATCAGAAAATTCGCGGTTGCGGCACTATGCGCCATGACCCTGTTCCCCTTGTTCAACTTCGTCGAAACGAGGATTGGCCCGTTATGGATAATAAAAGGTTAACGCCTGGATAGATTATTTAAGGAGAGTTTGGTTGTCAGACCCTCCACCACCTATCGCGGCTCCACCGCAATATTGTCGATCAAACGCGTCTTGCCGATCTTTGCAGCCGCCAGAAGCCGCGCCGGACTTTCCAGCGTCTCCACCGGTTCCAAGGTTTCCGCATCGCGCAGTTCGATATAATCTACCGTAGAAAACCCGGCCTCGAACAGCTTGGCCTTGGCTGCAACGATCGCGAAGGACACACTCTCTCCGCCGATAATCGCAGCGGCAGCCTCTCCCATGGCAATCGGCAGTGCAACAGCACGGCTGCGCTCATCGTCGGTGAGATAGGCATTGCGGGAGGACAGGGCCAAACTGTCTGCCTCCCGAACCGTCGGCACGCCGATAATCTCGATATCGAAGTCCAGGTCGCGCGTCATGCGCCGGATTAGCGCGAGTTGCTGATAGTCTTTCTCTCCGAACAGCGCATAATCGGGCGCAATCTGATTGAAGAGCTTGGCGACAACGACAGCAACGCCGTCGAAATGGCCCGGGCGCGATGCTCCACAGAGGCCCTCAGTAACGCCTGAAACGCGGATGCTTGTCGAAAATCCGGCCGGATAAACTTCGTCCGGTGTTGGTGCCCAAAGCAGGTCGCATCCTGCATTTTCGAGTTTTGCGCGATCCTCATCCTCCGGACGCGGATAGGATTCCAGATCCTCGCCCTCCCCGAACTGGGTCGGATTGACGAAAATCGAGGCGACAACATGATCGGCGACCTCCTGCGCACGCGCAACGAGCGAGAGGTGGCCCTCATGCAGCGCGCCCATTGTCGGGACAAATGCGACCGTCCCGCCATCGGCACGCAAATTGCGCATCGCAGCGCGTACCCCGATTAACCGTCTCTCCAATTGCACCTGTACCCTACCTCCGATATGTCAGCCGTGCTTTTGATCGGGCCGGGGCCCCGAATCAAGCGAGTTAACTTTTTGGGGGGACTTGCCGCCTTGGCCGATTGCCATTTCATCGTATTCGCTAATGAGAAGGGCGGCACCGGCAAGTCGACGACAGCCGTCCATGCGGCTGTTGCCCTCTCGGCCGCAGGGCGCAAAGTCGCCGTTCTCGATCTCGACAGCCGCCAGCGCACCACGACACGCTATCTTGAGAATCGCACGGCCAGCATGGAGCGGCTCAATTGCGAGCTGCCAACACCGCGCTTCATGGTCAACGAGGCTGACAATCTGGTCGGGTTCGAGCGCAGCCTTGAGGTGCTTTGCGAAGATAGCGAGTTCCTGATCATCGACACTCCGGGCCGTGATGACCCCCTGGCCCGCATTTCCGCGGCGCGGGCCGACACCTTGGTCACACCGCTTAACGACAGTTTTGTCGATCTGGACCTGATCGGCGAGGTGGACCCGGAAACCTATGTCATTCGCAAGCCGAGTTTCTATGCCGAGATCGTGTGGGATGCGCGCAAGGCGAAGGCGCAAAGTGGCGGAGAGGTTGACTGGGTCGTACTCCGCAACCGGCTCCAGCATATCGAGGCGAAGAATATGCGGCGTGTGGCACGGGCGCTGAACGACCTGTCCCGCCGTGTCGGCTTTCGCGTGATCCCCGGCCTCTCGGAGCGGGTCATCTATCGCGAACTGTTTCCAAGCGGCCTGACCCTGCTCGATATTGATCATTTCGACAATGTGGGACTCAGCCATATCGCGGCGCGACAGGAACTGCGCGAGATGGTTGCTGCGTTCCACCTCCCCGAAGAGGGGGTTACACAAGACATGTTCGAGGCTGTATAGACGAGCCATGCACATCGTCCTGATAGTCGCCGGCGCTGTAGCCCTTTGGGCCTGGAAAACGGGGCGATTGCGGGGCAGTGACAGCGGGGACTGGGCGGCCATCGCCGCCGTCCTTCTCGGGCTCAGATGGCTGTCGACCGGGCAAGCCATATTGGCGCTAGCCTGTTTTTCCGGCGTTGCACTCTGGGCAGCCTATCGCTCCCAGCAATTGCGCCGGGCGAGGATGCCGGTCGCCGAAGCCCGCGAACTTCTTGGCGTCGGCGAAAATGCCGATCAGTCGTCTATCCGCGACGCACATCGCCGCCTCATCGCCAAGGTGCATCCGGATGTCGGCGGGTCCGCCGAGCTGGCCCGCCGGGTGAACGCCGCGCGAGACATCCTGCTCAGTGAAGCCAGAAATCAAGTCCCCAATCATCGCGAATGAAGCGGTTTGATCTTGCGAACTCATGCCCAGTGAGCAAAAGGCGCGGGTGAAGCCGGGCGCGTAATCAGCAAGGATCTTTCATGACACATCAATTCCATTCGACGACACTGCGTGAATATGACATTCGCGGGATTGTCGGAGAGACGCTCGGCGAGGATGACGCGCGGGCCATCGGGCGCGGATTCGGGACGCTTATCCGGCGTGCCGGCGGAAAACGGGTCGTCGTCGGCTATGACGGGCGGACAAGCTCGCCGATATTGGAGGCCGCCCTTGTCGAAGGACTGAACGCAAGCGGCATCGATGCGGTTCGGATTGGGCTCGGCCCCACGCCGATGCTCTATTTCGCCGAGGCGACGCTAGAAGTTGATGGCGGCATAGAGATAACCGGCAGCCATAATCCCGCCAATTATAATGGCTTCAAGATGGTATTTCAGCACGGGCCCTTTTTTGGAGCCGATATCCAGAGGCTCGGGGACATGGCCGTCGCTGGGGACTGGGAAACAGGCACCGGAACCAGTGAACATATCGAAATCGTCGATGCCTATGTCGATCGCCTCGTGGCTAGCCATGCCGGCGGCGAGTACCGGATCGGCTGGGATGCTGGAAACGGGGCGGCCGGCGAGATCGTGGAGAAGCTCGTTGCGCGGTTGCCCGGCGAGCATTTCACCCTCTTCACGGATATCGACGGGGCTTTTCCCAACCATCATCCCGATCCCACTGACGAGGCGAATCTTGCAGACCTCAAACAGCTCATCGCGGACAACAATCTCGATTTCGGAGTGGCTTTTGACGGCGATGGCGACCGGATCGGCGCGATTGACGGTACGGGCCGGGTGATCTGGGGCGATCAGCTCCTCGCCATCTTTGCCGAGCCTGTTCTCAGGAAAAACCCCGGTGCGACTATTATCGCCGATGTGAAAGCCAGTCAGGCACTATATGACCGGATAGCAGAACTGGGCGGCGAGCCGCTGATGTGGAAAACCGGCCACTCGTTGATAAAGTCCAAAATGAAGGAAACAGGCTGCCCGCTTGCCGGCGAGATGAGCGGCCATGTGTTTTTCGCGCAGGATTATTACGGATTTGACGACGCGCTATACGCAGCCGTGCAGCTGATCTCGGCTGCGCATATATTGGGCAAGAGCGTTACCGAATTGCGCAGCGCCATTCCCGACATGATCAACACACCCGAAATGCGCTTTCAGGTCGATGAGAGTCGCAAATTTGCGGTAATCGACGAAGTGCTGGAGCGGCTCAAAGCGGAGGGTGCCCAAGTCAATGATACGGATGGCGCACGCGTGAATACCGAGGATGGCTGGTGGCTGCTACGGGCATCGAACACGCAGGATGTGCTGGTTGCCCGTGCCGAAGCGAAGAGCGAAGCGGGGCTGGAACGCCTGATGGCGCAGATCGATGCCCAGCTTGCCGCTTCCGGGTTGGAGCGCGGGCCGCAAGCCGGACACTAGATCGGGCAATGAATTGTGCTATCTCTCGCGGGGACGGGGAGATTGCGGCGCATGGAAGAAATTGTTGATGAGTTCAGAAGCAGCACGGAAAAATGGCTGTTCGGCAGTTTTTCCGGGTGGCTGACACTGCTTGTCTGCTTTGGCGGACTGGCGCTGGCCGTCGCATTCGAGATTCCGTGGTTCCTGCTGCTGTCATTGGTCGGAGTACTGAAAATAGGCCACAAATGGCTGACCTATATGGCCGCCAAATATGAGATTACGAGCCAGCGCCTGATCGTGAAACGCGGCATTATCTTCAAGAATATCGATGAGATTGAGCTGTACCGCGTCAAGGATGTGAAAGTGGAATTTTCCCTGCTGAATCAGTTGCTCGACCTCGGCAAGATCACGCTGATCTCCAGCGATCGGACATCGCGGGAAGGCCCGATCATCCTGCCCGATGTTCACCAGGCGCGCGATCGCAGGGAAATCCTGCGCGACCTTGTGCAAACCGAAAGGGTCAGGCGCGGTGTTCGTGAAATCGACTATGAGCCGGACGCGCTTTGAACCAGCGGTTTGCGCAACATGATATTACGACTGCGTTTTTTGCAACGCACAAAAGTCTTTTCGCACTTGCAGCATTTTGAGCCTCATCGTAACAAGTACCTGCCTTTTCAGGCATCCTCTCCTAACTTTAGGGCTGCTCCCAAGGGGGCAGCCCTTTTTTTACATCTTTGTGATGCGCCGCAACAAACGGTCGCAATGCCCGCTTAGTCAGGCCAAGTCGCGTTCCCGAATGGCCGTGTCGAGCGCTGCATAATCCGCAAATCCGGTTTCGGGCTCGATATATTCGACCCAGGCCGCGTCGATCGCTGCGCCGAGATTAGGCGACAGCTCTTCCTTATGCCCCCCGACTCCACCTTTGCGCACCTTGGCTGAATCGCTGCCCGCCGCAAACCCGCAGCGTTGTTCGGAAAGTTCAAGCATCATGGGGTCGGAAAACTTGCACTTATGCTCAAGCATATAGGCAAGCGAAGATCGTTCAAGGGTAAGCGCCAGCAAGTCATCGTCCAGCGCGATGTCGCAAAATTCCGCCAGCATTCGAACATGCGCTTCGGGTGCCGCGATCATATTCTCATAGGTAAGAAGCAGAACATCGGGATTGTCGCGCTGCTCCCACCAATTGAGAAGGTGATCCCAGTAATTGTTGCCCTGCGGTCCCGGCCTCACCCAGCCCTGATAGAATTGCGCCATCGACACTGTTCCCGGCTCGATAAACCATCCCTCCATGAACCGGAACATCGAAACAAAGGCATCTTTTGGATTGCGGAAGGCAACGACATAGCGCGCACCCTTCGGGAGGGCATCATAGGATAAATGGCTCTTGAATCCGCGCGGCTCCGCCTTTTGTTCGGCGTTTATGTCGAGGGACAGGCTCAGCGCAGTTTCGATCCAGGGAACGACACGCGAAATATCGTCGAAATCCATGTCGCCGCCGGTCCGCAGCGTATGGAAAGTCTGCTGTAACCATGTCGTGCCGCATTTCCCATAAGGCGAAAACACGACATCGGTGGGGCGAGGCTGATACGGTTGCAGCGCCTCCGTACCTTCGGCCGGCACCGTCAGCCGTCCCATCAACTGAGCGAATTCCGTCAACGTTTCTGCCCGGCCGCTCAGCGCATTTACCATCGGTTTGCCCCTCCAATTTCCGGCAAAATCTTTGGACCGTTGAAAAGCGATCGGCAAGCGCCCTCGCATCGGCGAACGATGTGGTTAGATAGGAGCAATGGCCGACGCCTCCGCCCTTACCCTGCCGCAACCGCTCGAACTGTGGTTCACTGATCGCGGCTGGACACCGCGGGGCCATCAGCGCGAAATGCTCCGGGCAGCACGAGACGGCAAACATGCATTGCTCGTCGCCCCGACCGGCGCGGGCAAGACTTTGGCGGGCTTCCTGCCCAGTCTGGCTGAGTTGGTGGATGCACCCGGCGAAGGTCTTCACACGCTTTATGTGTCTCCGCTGAAAGCGCTGGCCGTGGACGTGCAGCGCAACCTGCTCGCGCCGATCGAAGAGATGGGCCTGCCGATCCGGGTCGAGACACGCACCGGCGACACCCCGTCCAACCGCAAAGCGCGGCAGCGGCAGCGGCCGCCGCATATGCTGCTGACCACACCGGAATCGCTGAGCCTGCTGATTTCCTATGCCGACAGTGCCAATCTGTTTGCGGAGCTGAAGACTGTGATCGTCGATGAGGTTCACGCCTTTGCAACCCAGAAGCGCGGCGATCTGCTCAACCTTTCCATGGCCAGGCTGCAAAAGCTAGCGCCTGACCTGAAGCGGGTCGCACTGTCGGCAACCGTGGCCGACCCCCAGGCCTATGCGCAGTGGCTCGCTCCCGATGGGGACGAGACCAGCGTGCATATCGTCAAGGGCGATCCGGGAGCTGAAGCCGAAGTTTCGATCCTGTTGCCAGAGGGCCGAGTTCCATGGTCAGGCCATTCGGGAAGCTATGCGACGCAGCAGGTGATGGAGATTATCGCCGCGCATCGAACAACGCTGGTCTTCTGCAATACGCGCGGGCTGGCCGAACTCATCTTCCAGCAATTGTGGAAGGTGAATGATTGCGAACTACCGATCGGTATCCATCACGGGTCGCTGTCCCGCGATGCACGTCGCAAGGTGGAAGCTGCGATGGCGCGCGGCGAATTGCGGGGCCTTGTCGCAACGGCAAGCCTGGACCTCGGCGTCGACTGGGGAGATGTCGATTGCGTCGTTCAGATGGGAGCGCCCAAAGGCGCCTCGCGCCTGCTCCAGCGGATTGGACGTTCCAACCACCGGCTCGACGAACCATCCAAAGCGATACTGGTTCCCGGCAATCGCTTCGAATATCTGGAGGCGCGCGCGGCACTGGATGCGGTGGCTGAACGCGAGCTGGATCCCGATATCTTCCGACCCGGCAGCCTCGACGTCCTTGCACAGCATATCATGGCCTGCGCTTGTGCCGGGCCTTTCGAAGAAGGAGAGATGCTGGCCGAAATCCGGTCTGCCGCGCCCTATCGCGACCTGCCTTCGGCCGAATTCGCGCGCGAGCTCGATTATATTGCCAGCGGCGGATATGCGCTGCGCGCCTATGACAGATACAAGAGGCTCACCAGCGGGATCGATGAGGATGGCCAAACGATCTGGCGAGTCAGCCATCCCAAATTCGAAAAGCAGCACCGGCTCAACGCGGGCATCATTGTCGATGCGCCGATCCTCGATGTGCGGTTCAAGAATGGCCGCAAGCTCGGGACGGTGGAAGAGCATTTCGCCGCCACACTCTCCCCCGGTGACACCTTCTTCTTCGCCGGCCTCAGCCTCGAAGTGCTCGGCATCAAGGATACCGATCTCACCGTCCGTGCTTCATCCCGCCCTGCCCGGATCCCTACCTATGGTGGCACGCGGATGCCGCTCACAACCCATCTGGCCGACCGCGTTCGCGGTTTCCTCAACAACCCGGCCGAGTGGGAAGCATTTCCCGAAGATGTGGAGGAATGGCTGCGCGTCCAGTCGGAAAAGTCCGTCCTGCCCAAGCCCGGCGAATTGCTGATCGAAACTTTCCCGCATGAGGATCGCCACTTCATGGTCGCCTATAGTTTCGAAGGCTGGAACGCGCACCAGTCGCTCGGCATGCTGGTCACCAGGCGGATGGAAACGGCGGGGCTCAAACCGATCGGTTTTGTCGCCAATGACTACAGCTTCGCCACCTATTCGCTCGAACGGGTCCGCGATCCCGCGCCGCTCTTCTCACCCGATATCCTCGAAGACGAATTCGTCGACTGGGTGCAGGGTAGCCACCTGCTGAAACGCGCTTTTCGCGAAGTTGCGGTGATTGGTGGGCTGGTCGAGCGACAGCATCCGGGCAAACGCAAGACGGGAAAGCAGGTCACTTTCTCCACCGACCTCATTTATGACGTACTACGCCGCTACGAGCCCGATCATCTGTTGCTCAAGGCTGCTTGGGCCGATGCGCGGACCAAGCTCACCGATGTCGGGCGGCTCGCCAGCCTGCTCGACCGGGCAGCGCAGACGATGGTGCATGTCGACCTGCCCCGCGTATCCCCGCTAGCCGTGCCGGTCCTTATTCTGATCGGCCGCGAACATGTCGCGCAGGGTAGCGTCGACGATGCCTTGCTGGTCGAGGCGGAAGCATTGGCCGATATCGCGATGAAAAGCGGATAATTCTTACGATTCGGTCTATATTTTTTCATTTTATCGTTCGTAAAGCTACATTTGTCGTTACGAAACGGGTGATCGACATTTCCCTGCTGCTCGTCGAAACACGGGCGACATTGCTGTATTGCATTTCTAATACACTCAAATCCGCCCGATTCGAGGCGGGTCCAATCATATTGGTTCAGGAGTGTATTATGTTTACAAAAATCAGCTCAAAAACCGGTCTTGTTCTTGCCGCCTTTGCTTTGCCCGCCGCCGGCATGACCGTCATCGCAACCCCGGCCGCCGCGCAATCCGAAACGATGAGCGCCCAGCAACGCGCCGAAGCCCTTGTCGCTGCCCTTAATGGCAGTGGTGGAGAACGGTCACGCTGGGCCCGTGACAATTTCCTTTCTGATGGTTCCTATCGGATGCGTGTTCAGCAATTCAATCAGCTCGCCCGGCGAACCGGCGAACTGACGCTGCTCAGCGTTGCCGAAGGCGACAACGGCATGGTGGTTCAGGTCCGCGACGAAGACGGACGCACCAAGGCGATCAGCGTTGTCATGGACACACGCCGGCCAGACCGCATTCTCGGGATTGGAATGCGCGGGCTTTAAGCCGCCTTCCAATCCTCAACTGGTCGCCGCTCCGCGACCGAAAGCAGCCGCCGGCATGCGCGTACGATATCGCGCAGGTTCGGCGGCTCAGCCTTTTTTGAAAGGGACTTCGCCAAAAATCCGCGCTAGGCTTATCGTTCACAATCGGAATGGCAAGGAGAGCAAAGACATGCAGGCAATCGGGATCAAACTGGGTGCAGTCGCTTTTCTGACGGGGATCATGGCGGTTCCGCTCGCGGCGCAGGAAGCCGGTTCCGAGGCACCCATATCTGGCGAGATCCACAACCGCCTGCTGACCCTCGACACCCATCTTGATACGCCGCTCCACATGATGCGGCCCGGATGGAGTATCGCCGATCGCCACGACTATGTCACCGACAACAGCCAGGTCGATGTTCCGCGCATGATTGAGGGCGGGCTCGACGGCGGATTTTTCGTCATCTGGACGCCGCAGGGCGAATTGACCGAGCAAGGCTATGCTAGTGCCGCCGCGATGGCCGAAGCGCGGCAACAGATCATCCTCGCCATGCTGGCCGCCAATCCCGGAACGGTCGAACGAGCCGACCGGGCAGACGATGCTGCGCGGATCGCGGCAACCGGTCGCCGCTTCGTTTTTCAGAGCATCGAGAACAGCTATCCGCTCGGCGAAGATGTCAGCGCTCTGCAGGGCTTTTACGACAATGGCGTACGGATGGCCGGTCCGGTCCATTCCTCGACCAACCAGTTTGCCGATAGCGCCACGGGCGAGGAAGTCTGGGGCGGACTAAGCCCGCTTGGCCGCGAACTTGTCGCCGAGATGAATCGGCTTGGTATAGTCGTGGACGGCTCGCACGCATCCGATGCAGCGTTCGATCAGCTGCTCGAGCTGTCTGCCACGCCGATCATCCTCTCGCATTCAGGGCCGAAAGCCGCATTCGATCATCCCCGCAATCTTGATGATGCGCGCATTCGCAGGTTGGCGGAATCGGGCGGCGTCATCTCGGTCAACAGCATCTATCTCGCGCCGCGGAATAGCTCGCCCGAATGGGAAGCGATGAGTGCACGCTTCATGGAAATGTTTTCGGAATCGGCGGAAGTACAGGCCGCCTTTGTCCGCGATCTTCGCGCACTCGAAGCGGTAACCCCTCAGGAAGACACGGACTTCGAGATGTATATGGCAAGCCTTCTGCATCTCATCGAAGTAGCCGGCGTCGACCATGTCGGTTTCGGTGCGGACTGGGACGGCGGCGGCGGGGTCGATGGAATGCGCGACATTACGGCCTTGCCGCGGGTTACCGCGCGCCTGCTCGCCGCCGGCCATACGGAAGACGATCTGGGCAAGATGTGGAGCGGCAATGTGCTGCGGCTGCTGCGCGAAGCCGAGGCGCACAGCGCAAGTTTGGCGGAATAACCCTGCCTATCGCCGCGTCGAAACGTCGCTAAAGGGCGCCGATGGAAGCAACGCTCCCGAGTGAAGAAACCGCAAGCTGGCGCGAGACGCTGGCCGACGGGCGCTGGCCGGCTTTCGCGCTGATCATGCTGGGAATCTGGCTGATGGCGGCCGACGCGCTCGTCACCTCCACGATCATGCCGAGTGTCGGTCGCGATCTTGACGGATATGCCTGGTTCGGCTGGGCGACCTCGGGCTATCTGGTCGGCGTTGTCGCCGCCTCATCCTGTGCGGGATGGCTTTCAGACCGGATCGGGCTCCGGCCTGCGATGATCGGGTCCGGGCTGCTCCTCGCCCTCGGCTGCACGATCAGCGCCCTGGGCCCCGACATGCCGACATTCGTTGCCGGCCGCATGGTGCAGGGGCTAGGCGCAGGTTGGGTTGCAGGCTTCTGTTACGTGACGATCAACCTTGTTTTCGATGAACGCTATCTGGTGCGGGTGTTTGCAGCGGCGACGGCCATCTGGGGCGTGGCAACCTTTGTCGGCCCGCTAGTCGGCGGATTGTTTGCCGATGCCGGAAACTGGCGCGGTGTTTTCTGGCTGTTCGGCGCGCAAGCCATCCTTTTCGCGTTGGCCGCAGGCTGGCTGATCCCGGCGAGCGAGCGCAAACCGGGCGAAGGCGGATTGCCCCTGCTTCAGATTGCGCTGATCGTAATCGGGGTGAGCGCCCTTTCGAGCGCGGGCGTCATTGAAACCGGGGCGGTCCAGATTCTGCTTGTCCCGTCCAGCCTCCTCCTGCTCGCCGCAGCCGTCATCATCGACCGCCGCGCCCGGGCACGGCTTCTCCCGCGCAATGCCGCCCGCTTTGGGACGTTGATCGGTGCGGCCTATGCAACCTATTTCCTGCTCCTCGCCGGCGAGGTCGGCTTTGCCATCTACGCGCCCGCCATATTGCAGTTCACTATCGGGCTCAGCGCAACCCAGGCCGGCTATGTCGTCGCCGCCGAAGCCCTGGCCTGGACGGTCGCCGCGCTGGCGGTGTCCGGTTCCGGTTCCGTGTGGCGGCGGCGCTGGGTTGTTATCGGGGCTGCTTGTGTTCCTTCCGCCCTCCTGCTGCTGAGTACCATTTTAACAAGCGGCCTGCTGCTACTCATCATCATCGGCGGAGCACTTCTCGGTGCGGGTTTCGGCCTTTCCTACAGTTTTATCAGCCGCACTGTCATGGCTTCCCTCGACGAGGATGAACGAGCCACGGGATCGGCGGGAATTGGCGCCGTTCGTGATGCTGGTTCTGCAACGGGTGCGGCGATTGCCGGGATAGCCGCGAACCTGACAGGCTTTGCCGCTGGCTTGACTGCGGAAAGCGTTGCACTGGCCGGGTTCTGGATTTGCGCGATCGGCGTTCCGATTTCGCTCATCGGCCTGCTCGCCGCAATCCGCCTCACGCGGATCGCGCGCGAACTTTCCTGATCAGGGCTGCGCCTCGGTTTCGCCAACAGCATCGATTTCCGCACTCCGCCGCTCCATATCATCGCCTACATATTCGAGTTCAGCGCCGCAGCGCGCCGCAGTCTGCTGCAGGCTGACATTGGTCATGTCACTCAGGGCCACGGCCAGCGGCTGCGTATAATCGATCCCTCGTGCGGTGACCTTGCCGATGAAATACATGACTGACGCCATAGCCTGCGCTTCGGTCATCTCTTCGGAGTTCTGGGAGATGATCAGCGACGCAGCAAGGCATTCGATATCTGACGCCGCGTCGGTTGCAACCTGCGCATCGGCGGCCAGTGGTATCAACATTGTTGGCAATGCGCAGGCGGCCAGAACGATTCTGTTCATTGAATATCCTTCCTAAAAAAGCCTTGCCGCCTTCTCTAGGCTGGCTTTATGGACATGCAAATGGTTCGCTTTTCGTTCTCCGGTCACGAGCTTGTCGCACTGCCGCAGGCGGCGCTGTTCTGGCCCGCCCGCAAGGCGCTGCTGGTGGCCGACCTGCATTTCGAAAAGGCAAGCTGGTTTGCGCGGTTCGGGCAGATGCTGCCCCCCTATGACAGCGAGGCGACGCTTGCCGATCTCGAAGCGCTGGTGACCGCCACTGAAGCGCGCGAGCTTTGGTGCCTGGGCGACAGTTTCCATGACAGCGCCGGTAGCGAGCGGCTCTCTCCAGCCGCGCGCACAAAACTTGAAACACTGACAACGCGCCTCGACTGGACCTGGATCACCGGCAATCACGACATGGCGCTGGGCAGCAATTGTGGCGGCGTGATCGTCCCGGATGCAGAGATAGACGGCCTTATGCTGCGGCATGAGGCTAACCCTGCCGATCCGCGTCCCGAACTGTCCGGCCATTTTCATCCGAAACTGCGTATCCGAATGCGCGGCAAGGGCGTTTCCCGCCGCTGTTTCGTGGCGACGGAGCGCAAGCTGATATTGCCCGCTTTTGGCGCGCTGACAGGCGGACTGGATGCCGGCCATGCGGAAATCATCCGAGCGGTCGGGCCGGGGGCCGAAGCGCTGGTTCCGGTGAACGAGAGATTGCTGCGTTTCCCGCTTGCCGCCTAATGTGTCAGCACGTTGCAGATACAATATCGCCGTACCGGCTCGCCTGCGGCGAAGCCTAAGGTCTGACAGACAGAGCGCCGGTCGGACTAATCTGCAGGCGTCGCCGTAAACATTCGCGGGAAAGTCGCCCTGAGATCCTCCACCTTCTCGACATCATGGGCGAGTATATAGGGATGGCGGGGATTCCGGTTCATGAAGTCCTGATGATAATCCTCGGCGGGATAGAAGCGCCCGCTCTCGATCCGCGTCGCGATCGGGCGCGTGAAACGCCCTGATTCATTGAGCAGCGCGATATAGCGCCGCGAAACGCTGCGCTGGGCGGCATTCTGCGGAAAGATGGCCGAGCGATAATCGCGACCGGAGTCCGGGCCCTGCCGGTTCACCTGGGTCGGATCGTGCGCAACCGAGAAATAGATACGCAACAGTTCACCATAGGTGACGACACTTGGATCGTAGACGATGCGCACCGCTTCGGCATGGCCCGTGCGGCCCGTCCCGACCTGGCGATAAGTCGCCGTTTCAGCCGTTCCGCCGGCATAGCCTGAAGTCACGCTACGGACACCGCGAACATGCTGGAACACGGCCTCCATCCCCCAGAAACAGCCACCGGCGAACACAGCAGTCTGGTTGCCCACCGTCACCGTGACATTGGTGGTGGGCGGCGGAATCGAAACTGCAGCTTCCACGGATTGCTGCATGCCGGGAAGGGTCAGGGCGGCGACAGCTGCAATGGCTGCGCCACCACCCATCACGAAGGATATGAGCTTTTTTACAATCATGACCTTAGCTCCTCGCCGGAATGAAGTTCATTGCCACGCCGTTCATGCAATAGCGCAGCCCCGTCGGGCGCGGACCGTCTCGAAAGACATGGCCGAGATGCCCGCCGCAATCGGCGCAATGCACCTCGGTGCGGGTCATACCGAGCGATGTATCGACGCTCGTCCCGATCGCGCCCGTAAGCGGACGATAGAAACTCGGCCAGCCGGTCCCACTGTCAAATTTGGTGGCCGAGCTGAACAAGCGGTTGTTGCACCCTGCGCAGGTGAAAGTGCCGCGGCGATGCTCATCGTCGAGAGGACTGGAAAAGGGGCGTTCCGTGCCATGCCCGCGCAGGACACGAAACTCGGCCGGTGTCAGCCTCTCTCGCCATTGCGCTTCGGTATAGCGGATCGGAAATTGTCCGCTATCTGTTGCTTCGGCCCGTCCACTGCATCCCGCCAAAGTCGCCAGCGCGCCAATCGCGCCGCCAGTCAAAATCGTTCGTCTGTCCAAAATCATACGCCATTCCTTTTACACGTCAGGCTTTAGGCTGTCTTGTCATGGCCGGAGTGAACCGGCGCTGAAATCGCAGCCATGCGCCTGAACCTGTCATTCGTACGACGCGGTTCTTTCGTTACACAAAGCGTCAATTCCGTTTGCAATTGTGAGGCGGAACGGCTTTTGTGCAGTGCAATGCAACACAGGATTCCCCTTTCAGCGCGATGACCAACAGCAACCTGCAACAGATCGGACTGGTGGGAGCTGGCCTGATGGGCGGCTCGCTCGCTGCGCGCTTGGCCCGAATGTTGCCGGGTGCATCACTGCTCGTGCACGACGCGAGCCCCGGCAACGCTGCCTATGTGGCCGAGCGCCATCCCAATGCCAGAACCGTAGCCGGAATTGCCGACCTTGCAGGGAGCGACGTGATTTTCGTTGCAACTCCGGTCGCCACAATCGCGGAGCAGGTCATTGCCCTGTTGCGGCTGCCGGACTGCGCGGCGATCATCATCGATACCGGTTCGGCCAAGCGGATGCTGGTCGATGCTGTAGCAAAAGCAGGCGTCGAAGCCGGCCGCTTCGTACCCGGTCATCCGCTGGCGGGCGGCATCTCGGCAGGACCGGGCCGGGCAAGCGGCGATATTATTACAGCGCGGCCCTATGTACTCACTCCGACCGACAGCACAGATCCGGCTGCCCTGACCAGTGCGCGTGCCCTGCTCGAGCGGCTGGGTGCAGAAGTGGTCGAGATGGCACCCGTTGCGCATGACAGGTTGCTGGCCCTGGGATCGCACCTACCGCACCTCATAGCATATGCACTTGCGGGGCTCGGCTCGGAATGCCCCGATACGCTGCTGCCAACCTCTTATCGCGGCATTGCCGCTTTTGCCGGATCGGACCCGCAAATGTGGGCGGACATTTTCCGCGCCAACGGAACCGAACTCAAAGCCGTACTCGGCGAATTCAAAAAACGGCTTGATCTGATCGCCGCCATGGCCGACGAGCCTGAGCCCGGCCAATTGCTGGACTCGTTAAGAGATGCAAAAGCCCGGATCGAAGCGCTGGAGAATGATGGATGACCGCTGACACAATTGCCTATCTGGGTTCGCCCGGTACCTATAGCTATCAGGCGGCTGTCGGCATGTTTCCCGACGCCGAGCATGTCGGCCTGCGCACATTTGGCGAGATCATGGAGACAGTCGAAGCCGGCGAACACAAGACAGCCGTTATCCCGATCGAGAATTCGACAAGCGGGCGCATTCCCGATGTCCACCGCCTGATGCTCTCGACCGAAATGGCGATCGTCCAGGAACGGATGCAGCGGATCGAGCATTGCCTGATCCAGGCCCATTCCGGGCCGCAGCCCGTATCCGAACTTGGCAGCATCAAGCGCATCCTGAGCCATCGTCAGGGCTTCCTGCAAAGCTCGGGCTTTATCGAAGCGCATTGCCGCGACGCCGAACAGATCGAAACGGTCGACACGGCATCCGCCGTCAAACAGGTCGCCGAACTCGGCGATCCGAGTGTCGCAGCGATCGGCTCATCGGTTGCTGCCCAGGTATTCGGCGGCGTGGTGATCGAACGCGACATTGCCGACCAGAAGAATAATTACACCCGTTTCCTCGCGCTCGAAAAACCGGCGCTCGACCCCGACTATTCCGATGCAACGATCACCACGCTGATCTTCCAGATCGATCACCAGCCGGGTGCGCTGATCGAAGCGCTCTCCGTGTTCCGCGATGCGGGCATCAATATCACAACGCTCGAAACCTATACGATCTCGGAAGAAACGGCCCTGCCAACCTTCTACATCGATATTGGCGGCGGGCTTGAGGAAGATGCCGTACAGAATGCACTGCGCGCGCTTGAGGAAAAAGCCCGCTACGTCAAACTGCTCGGAAGCTATGTCGCAAGCGACGTCCGCAACGCCAATTCGGGCTTCCTGCCCGTCAAATCGATCAAACTGTAAGGGAACCCCATGTTCGACAATGCTGTCGCCCGCCCGATCGATCAGATCATCGCCATCAGCCGCGCCTATCAGGCAGATCCGCGCGACGACAAGGTGGATTTCGGAATAGGCGTCTATAAGGACGAAACTGGCCTCACGCCGATCATGCGCGCCGTGAAAGCGGCCGAGCAAAGACTGATAGATACGCAAAAAACGAAGACCTATGTCGGCGTTGGTGGCGATCAGGCTTTTGTTGAGCTGTTCGCCAAGGAAGTTCTGCCAACCCATGTCTATGGTACCGACATGATCGGCATCCAGTCGATCGGCGGATCCGGCGCAGTCCGCGTGCTGGCGGAGCTGGCGCTGAGCCTCAATCCCGATGCCCGTTTCTGGATACCCGATCCGACCTGGCCCAATCATCAGGCTATTTTCGGCGCTGTCGGCGCAAAGATGTCAACCTATCCCTATCCGAAATTCACCGCCGATCCCGACATCGATGCGATCCTCGAAGCGCTGGACGCCGCCTCGCCCGGCGATGTCGTTGTCATCCATGGCGGCTGCCACAACCCCACCGGAATCGATCCCGCCCTTGAGGATCTGGCAAAGCTGGCGGAAGGGGTGGTTGCGCGCGGACTGATCCCCTTTGTCGACTCGGCCTATCTCGGCTTCGGCAAGGGCTGGCAGGAAGACGCCGAACGCGTCGCCGTTATCGCCGAACGAGCACCTGAGATGCTGCTCGCGCTGAGTTGCTCGAAAAATTTCGGCATCTACCGCGAACGCACCGGTGCCGCCCTGCTCGTCGGCAAGGGACACGCCAATCTGGCGGCAGCCAATTCCAACCTGCTGGCACTTGCACGCGCCAACTATTCTATGCCGCCCGATCATGGCGCAGCCATTGTCCGCACCATATTCGAGGATCCCGAGCTCAAGGCAGACTGGCTTGCCGAGCTGAAGGAAATTCGCGAGACTATCAACACGGCACGCGGTGCGCTGGCTCTTGCGCTGGCACGCGCGAAGCAGGATCGCGACTGGACCTATATCGACAAGGGTCTGGGCATGTTCTCGCTGATCGATGTGACGCCCGAAGCGGCGGCCATGCTGCGTGAAGAGCAGGGCGTCTATATCATCCCCGATGGACGGATGAATGTCGCCGGCATCGATATCAGCAAGATCGACGAGATTGCCGCCAAACTCGTAACGGCATTATAGGAGCGCCCCATGGCCTCGCTACCCAACGTTCCCAACCTGTTTCTCGACAGCGAGAAGACCGAGTTCGATACCGCTATTGGCGATATCGCTTCGGGCGAAGCCAGCGTTTTCGCGCTGCGCTGTCACAATCTGCCGGCCAGCGCCGAACTGACAGAGACGTTGGCCGCTGCGTTCCTCTTTACCAATGCCATTTTGATGGCGCGCTCACGGCGCAAGATCGTCAAACTGGTTACAATTGAGGTAGAAGATGAACCTTTACGGTACAGCTACGCAAACAGCTTCCGCGCCCTGTTCGACAGCGAATTTTCCAGCCTCGACAATATCGATCGCTGGCACAGCTATCTGAAGGAACGGCAGCACATTGCCGTCGGCGCACTTGAAGACGCCCAGAAAGCCGTCGAGTTTTTCCGGCATGCCGGGATCAGTCGGTCGGCCAGCGCGCTCCATCGTGCCGATGTCTTCATGGGTATGGAGAATGTCCCGGCGGCAGACAGCGCGGGTGGTCAGTTCGCGTTCGACGACAGCAATATCTATGCACCCAAGCTTGTCGGCGCGCACAACAGCACGGCCATCGCGCTCAAAAGCGTATTCCTTGCCGATGGCGTGAAAGTGCGCACCGGACGGCGCGGACAGAATGTCGTGATCGAGCTCGATTGCGCCCATGCGAATGACGGCATCCGCGAATGGCTCGCGCATATCGAGCGAATCCTTGCGCTCGATTTCTACCGGCTTGGTGTCTAGGCGAGCTGCGCCTTAATCAGTCCGCGCACGGCATTGCCGATCAGGAATCCATCGGCAAGGTCATCGCGCGTCAGGTCCTGCTCGACCGCGCGCCCTTCTTCGATCAATGTCTGGCGCAGAACGCCGGGAAGCAGGCCACGTGAGAGTGGCGGTGTCAGCAACTGCCCTCCACGTTCAACAAACAGGTTGGTGAAACAGCCTTCGGTGAGGAAGCCCTCACCATCTTCGAGCAGCGATTCGAATGTCCCGCGTCCAACCACCGCGTTATCATAGATCGAACGGGCCGTCGTCTTGTGGTTGAGCCTGAAATCCTGTGCATCGGCGCCCCTGGACACAATCGCAACCGTCACCGGCTCGGACGGGCATTCGGGCACCGATCTTACCTCGATCGCAAACCGCCCTCGCGCCGACAGGAGCAACCGGACTTTCGACAGTGCCTTTACCCGGAATGTCGCTGCCTGCAGCTCATTGCGCGCGGCATGGCGATCAAAGGCAAAGCCAAGCTCCCGTGCGCTTGCTTTCATCCGAGCCAGATGCTTTTCAAGCTGCTCAATCCCTTCGACCGGATCGAAGCGCATCGTTTCGACGAGATCGAAGCGTGGCTGCCCCTCAGTCACAAAAGCCCCCTTGGCCAGGCATTCGCGCCATTCATCCCCCGCACGGCTATCCGCGACAATGCCTGAGCCCAGGCCCAGCGTCGCGCTGTTCGCGCCATCTTCAAGCACAAGTGTGCGAATGGCAACGTTGAACGCCGCATCGCCGGACGGGTCCATCCAGCCGATCGAGCCCGTATAGGGCCCGCGCGGCGCTTGCTCCAGTTCGTCGATGATTTCCATCGCCCGGATTTTCGGCGCTCCGGTGATCGAGCCGCAGGGAAAGATAGTGCGAATAAGGTCAATCTCCGATGTGCCCGGTGCAATATCCGCAGTGACGGTGGATGTCATCTGATGAACGGTCGGATAGGATTCGACATGGAATAAGGACGGCACGTCAACGCTGCCCGGAGCGGCCACACGCGACAGATCGTTGCGAAGCAGATCGACGATCATCAGGTTTTCTGCCCGCTGCTTGGGATCGCTCTGCAGCTTCTCCCGCGCCGCCAAGTCGTCCTTCGGATCATCCTGGCGCACCGCAGTACCCTTCATCGGCCGCGCTGTGATCCGGCCTTCGGCAAGTGAGAAGAAGAGTTCAGGCGAAAGCGACAAGAGCCAGTGCGCGCCCGTCCACACGACACCGCCATAACCGGCCAGCGACCCTGCCCTCAGCCGCGCATAGACCGCAAGCGGATGGCCCGAAAGCTTCACATCGCAGCCAAAGGTCAGATTGGTCTGATAGATATCGCCTGCCGCGATAAAGGCCTGGGCCTTCTCAAATGCCTTTTCATAGCCGCTCTGGGTAACGCGGGGTTCAGGCATCCCGGCCCAACCGCCGGCTGGGTCGGGCAACAATGCCGGAACCACATCGGCAGAGATTCTGTCTACGTGCTCAAACAGCCCGAACCACAGGAGCGGTGGAGATTCTTCCCTGTGTGGCCGCTGCAGCGGTGCCAGCCTGTCCTCCAGCGCCAACCCGGCTTCGTAGCTGATGAACCCCGCCGCATGAAGGCCATCCGCGCGGGCTCCTTCGAGCCTGCCCAGAGCCGCATTGATGTCGTCATACGACCACGCCTCGATCACCCCGACTGGCTGCGTAAATAGACGCGCCGCCGCGCCATCGACCCGTGCATCGTCGAGGAGCACAAAAGGTGTTTCTATGGAAATCGCGTCCGTCACACCTGCCCCATGCCAAGCCTTGGCGAATTTCGCCAGTTGCAAGCGCGTTGAGCAATTGCCATGTCACCTGCCATGACAGATACCGCTCCCCTCAAAGCCGCGATCATTCCCGTGACGCCGCTCCAGCAGAACAGCACCCTGATCTGGTGCACCAAGACGATGCGCGGCGCCTTTACCGATCCCGGCGGGGATCTCGACAAGCTCAAGGCCGCGGCCAAACAGATGGGTGTGACCATAGAGAAACTGCTCGTCACGCACGGCCATCTCGATCATTGCGGGCAGACCAAGATACTCGCCGAAGAGCTGGGCGTGCCGATCGAAGGGCCGCATGAGGCGGATCGCTTCTGGATTTCCAAGCTTGAGGATGATGGCAAGAAATGGGGCATGGAGGGCAAGGTCTTCGAGCCCGATCGCTGGCTGGACGATGGCGATCAGGTAACGGTGGGTGAGGTGACTCTCGACGTTTATCACTGCCCCGGCCATACGCCCGGCCATATAGTCTTTCATCACCCCGAATCGAAATTCGCGATTGTTGGCGATGTGTTGTTTCAGGGTTCAATCGGGCGCACCGATTTTCCCATGAGCAATCATCAGGACCTGATCGATGCCATTACGCAGAAACTCTGGCCGCTGGGCGGAGAGACGGCATTCGTTCCCGGGCATGGGCCGATGTCGACCTTCGCCCGTGAACGGCAGACCAATGCCTTTGTTTCAGATACAGCCCTGGGCTGAACCAGCCCCCGTCAGGCGGCAATGGATGTGGTCGTCTCGGTTCCCGTAAAAACGGTTCCCGAATAGGCGATGAAAAGCGCGTAAATCGCCAGGCCGAGCAGTATGAGCAGGGTCGACATCGTGCCGAACATACGCAGTTTGCCGATTCCGTCCATTCCGAAACCATGGGCAATCCGGCCCAGAATGAAGAGAATTGCGGTGCCCCAGAGCCAGATGTTCGAACCCCAAGCCAGTTCGACTAGCGCCAGGAGGATCAGGAAGAAAGGCGTATATTCCACAAAGTTCGCATGAGCGCGCATCCGGCGGATCACCAATTCATTGCCGCCATCACCGACAGACACCTTTTCCGATGTCCGAACCCGGCCGACCCGCATGGCGAGCCAGATATTGATCAAGGCAGCCGCAGCCGCAATTACCAGCGTGATTTCCAGTTTCATGGCGATCCCCTCCTATCGGTACCTCTGAAAGGCCCTGATTTTGTCAAACCGCCTCTCGCATGCACTCACAAAGGTTGCAAGCCGCTGCCAATTCGCTATATGCGCCGGTCTTCACCGCTTATCGGTATCGAGAGAATGCGGCAGCCTTGATGGTCGCCGGAGAAGCTCGTAATGCCGTGGGTGAGACAGTTTTTGGCAATTGCTAGCTATTAAGGTGCCGACATGGCCGTTCCGAAGAGAAAAGTATCGCCCTCCCGCCGTGGCAATCGCCGCGCGCATGACGCGTTGAAGGTTGAAGCCTTTGGCGAATGTCCCAATTGCGGCGAATTGAAGCGTCCCCATCACATGTGCCAAGCATGTGGCCATTATAATGGCCGCGAAATTCTGCCGGTCGACGCCTAAGCAAGGACCGGAGGAAACCGGATGACACAAGCGCCGCGGATCGCCATCGATGCGATGGGCGGCGATGTGGGTCCGGAAGTGATGGTGGGAGGCGCTGCTGCTTCCCGCACCGATTTCCCCGATCTCCGCTTCGTCTTTTTCGGCGATGAAACCGCGATCCGAAACGAGATCGCGAAGCACAAGGTGCTCGCTGACAATGTCGAAGTGGTTCACACCGACGGCGTAATCTCCGGCGAGGACAAGCCGAGCCAGGCGCTCAGGCGTTCCAAGGATTCATCGATGGGCCTCGCTATCGCCGCTGTGAAAGCTGGCGAGGCGGAAGCTGCACTTTCTGCAGGGAATACAGGCGCGCTAATGGCAATCGCCAAGGTCGCCCTGCGCACGATGGAAGGCATAGAACGCCCCGCCATTTCGGCACTCTTGCCAACCCTCGGCAAAACCGATGTCGTGATGCTCGATCTGGGTGCCAATGCCGAATGCGACGCGGAAAACCTCGTCCAGTTCGCCGTCATGGGCGCCGCCTATGCGCGCACCGTGCTCGATATCCCGCGCCCCCGCACAGCCTTGCTCAATATCGGCACCGAAGAGCTGAAAGGCACTGGCATCCTGCAGGACGCAGCGGCCCGCCTGCGCGCCGCCGATGCGCTGCCGCTCGAATTTACCGGTTTCATCGAAGGCGACCGGCTCTCGCGCGGTCATGTCGACGTTATCGTTACGGACGGCTTTTCCGGCAACATCGCGCTGAAAACGATCGAGGGGACGGCGCGGTTCGTTGCCGACCTGATCCGCAACGCTTTTACCAGTTCGCTCCGGTCAAAATTCGGTTTCCTGCTGTCACGCCCGGCAGCGAACCTGCTGAAGCGGACGCTCGATCCCAACAATCACAATGGCGGCGTTTTTCTCGGGCTGAACGGCCTTGTCGTAAAAAGCCATGGCGGCGCAGATGCCAACGGCGTGCGCAATGCGATCAGCGTGGCAGCTAAAATGGCGAAAGCCGACATCATTCGGAAAATATCGAACGACCTCGAAAATTTCCCCAATGAAGCTATCGAGGACGCAGCTGAATGACGTTGAAATCGGCGATTCTTGGAACGGGCTCTGCCCTTCCGGCGAGACGTGTCAGCAATGAAGAATTGACGGAAACCGTCGACACATCGGATGAGTGGATTGTCGAGCGCACCGGAATCCGCTTTCGCCACATTGCCGGTGACGATGAAACGACGGCCAGTCTTGGCACGCTCGCATCGCAGAGGGCGCTCGAAAATGCCGGGATCGATGCTGCGGATCTCGACCTGATCGTCCTTGCGACATCAACGCCAAACCAGACTTTCCCAGCCACTGCAACGATCATCCAGACCAATCTCGGAATCGATGACTGCGTCTCTTTCGATGTACAGGCGGTGTGTTCGGGTTTTCTCTATGCGCTGACCGTTGCCGACAATATGATCCGTGGCGGCAGCGCGGCAAAGGCGCTCGTGATTGGCGCTGAGACCTTCAGCCGCATTCTCGACTGGGAAGATCGCGGCACCTGCGTGCTGTTCGGAGACGGTGCGGGCGCGGTTGTCCTCGGAGCCGAAGAAGGTGAGCGCGGCATACTGGCTTCGAAGCTGCACGCCGATGGGCGGCATAATCAGCTGCTCTATGTCGATGGTGGTCCGTCGACGACCGGTACGGTCGGCAAGCTTCGCATGAAAGGGCCAGAAGTTTTCCGTCACGCCGTGGTCAATCTCGCCAGCGTGCTCAATGAAACACTTGAGGCCGCCAATCTCGACGCTTCGGCCATCGACTGGGTCGTGCCGCATCAGGCTAATCGCCGCATTCTGGATGCGACGGCGAAGAAGCTCGGCCTACCACCGGAAAAGGTCATCATCACAGTCGACCAACATGCCAATACTTCGGCGGCATCGGTGCCTCTGGCACTCGACACGGCGATCCGCGACGGACGCATCAAGCGCGGCGATGTACTCGCGCTGGAAGCCATGGGCGGCGGCTTTACCTGGGGTGCTTCCATCGTCCGGTATTGATACAGGCCCTAGCACTATGGGATTTGCTCCTTCGCCCGTGCTAAGTTATGGATTGTTGCAGAAAAACGACGACGAGGGGGTTGTACATGAGCGATGCAGGGACATTGACCCGGGCGGACTTGGCAGATTCAGTGCATGAATCGCTTGGACTATCGCGTGCCGATTCGGCGCAGCTGGTCGAATCGGTGCTCGGACATGTGTGTGATTCGCTGGCCGATGGCGAGAATGTAAAAATTTCCGGGTTTGGAAGTTTCATCCTCCGCGACAAGGGCGAGCGCATTGGTCGCAATCCGAAAACCGGCGTCGAAGTGCCAATTGCACCACGGCGCGTACTGACCTTTCGGGCCAGCCAGTCGATGCGCGAAACGATCGCCCAGGGAAGCTGAACTCGAAACTGATGGCAAAGGACGCAGACGCCTTTCGCACTATCGGAGAACTTTCCAGCCAGCTTGGCGTCGCGCAACACATCTTGCGTTACTGGGAAACCCGTTTCCCGCAGCTCCAGCCGCTGACCCGGGCCGGCAATCGCCGCTATTACCGTCCGGACGATGTTGCCCTTGTGCAGCGGATACACCGCCTTCTCAATGAAGATGGCTATACGATTCGCGGGGTACAGAAACTGCTCGCTGGCAAGACCGAAGAGCGCGAGCAGGCAGCAACGCCGGCCTCGCCAGAGAGTCCGGCGGTCCCGCCGGGCATGGTATCTGAACTTAAGACTCTGCGAGCCAATCTGGCGGGCGCGCTCGAACGCTAGCGCCTTTTACGCTGCCAGCGTTTCAGCAATCAGCTTGCGTACATTTTCGATCCCGTAGAGCGCCGTAAAGCTGCCCACGCGCGGTCCCTGGCTGGAACCCAGCAGTGTTTCGTACAATGTCCTGAACCAGTCGCGCAGCGGCTCGAACTCATGCCGTTTGCCGACTTCGAACACCGCATTCTGGATCGTATCGCCATCGGCATCTTCGGGCATGGCTGCCAGTGCCTCGTCAAGATCGCGCAACGCCGCCGCTTCCCGTTCGTCAGGAGCGCGCCGCTCAAGCGTATCGGCAACGAAATCACGGAAATAGGCAAGGGCATGTCCGATCAGCGCATCGAGTCCGGGGTGGCTTTCAGGCGTCGCTTCGGGCGCATAGCGCTGCACGAATGCCCAAAGCAGATCCTTGTCGTCGGTATGTGCGACACTGACGAGATTGAGCAACAGCGCAAAACTGATCGGCATGTCGGTCTGCGGTGGATTGCCGCCATGGACGTGATGGACGGGGTTGCCGAGCCGCTCCTTGATCTCTTGAGCCGGATAAGCATCGAGAAAACGCTGATATTCGTCGACCGCCTTCGGGATGATACCAAAGCTCAGCTGCTTGGCCTTTTTCGGATCGCGATAGATATAGAAACTCAGCGATTCCTCTGGCGCATAGGTCAGCCATTCATCAATGGTCACGCCGTTGCCTTTGGTCTTGGAAATCTTCTGGCCATTCTCATCGAGGAAAAGCTCATAGTTGAACCCCTCGGGCGGCTTGGCGCCAAGAACCCGTGTGATCTTGGAGCTCTGCGTAACCGAATCGATCAGATCCTTGCCGGCCATTTCATAATCGACGCCAAGGGCCGTCCAGCGCAGCGCCCAATCGACCTTCCATTGCAGCTTCGCCTGCCCACCAAAAATGCAGTGTTCGATAGCCTCGTCCGTCGCCGGGTCGACGAATCGAACAAGTCCGGCTTCAGGGTCCACGACATCAACCGGCACCTGCAGCACCTTGCCACTGGTCGGTGAAATCGGCAGCACGGGCGAATAGGTGGCACGGCGCTCTTCGCCGAGTGTCGGCAGCATGACATCCATGATCTTGCCATAGCGGGCAAGGACGAGTCGCAATGTCTCGTCGAACCGGCCCGAGCTGTAGCAATCCGAAGAGGCCATAAACTCGTAATCGAAGCCGAACCGATCGAGGAATTCTCGAAGGATCGCATTGTTGTGCGCAGCGAAACTCTCATGCTCGGTATCGAAAGGATTGGGTACGCGGCACAAGGGTTCGTCCAGATGCTCGGCCAGCATGTCGCGATTGGGCAGATTCTCGGCAACCTTGCGCATGCCGTCCATATCGTCGGAAAAGGCGATCAGCTTGGTCGGATAGTCGCTCAGCTCCGCAAAGGCATGACGAACCATTTCGGTTCGCGCAACTTCTTGAAACGTACCAAGATGAGGCAGACCGCTCGGCCCATAGCCGGTTTCGAAGAGGATCGGCGAACCATCGGGCTTGCCCTCCGGATAGCGCTTCAACAGCTTGCGCGCCTCCTCATAGGGCCAGGCCTTGGATTGTAATGCAGCGTCGCGCAGCGCGTTCATGTTGCTCTTTCGTTCCTGTTGGGCAAAGGATGGAAGCCCGTGGCTGAATCAGCAGATCCTCTACCCTATCGCGCGCTCCATGCCACCCATGGCGGCATTTGGATAGCCTCTGGCGATGGCGAAATCCGTGAAAGCGGTCGCGGCGAGGCTATCGCCGCCGCAGCCGAAACGCCAATGATCGTTCTGAACGCGCCGATGACGGGGCAGCGGCTCGGTTATCCGGAGCTTTCGGGGCTCGATCTGCTGGAGCTGTTCGCCTTTGTCCATCCAGCGCGCTTCACCGTCCCGACTCCCGCTGGCATCGCCCGCACACTCGGCCTAGCAGTGCCAGAGAGTGACGAGGATGCAGCGATGCTGCTTCTCGAAGCGGCCCGGCACTTACTGGCTACATTGCAGTGGGAGGATTGGGGCGAGCGCGAAGGCGCATGGAGCGCCGCGCAGAGCCTGATCCGGCTGCGT
Source organism: uncultured Parasphingopyxis sp. (assembly GCA_947259005.1). Taxonomy (GTDB): domain Bacteria; phylum Pseudomonadota; class Alphaproteobacteria; order Sphingomonadales; family Sphingomonadaceae; genus Parasphingopyxis. The sequence continues at coordinate 62,984 of CAMYKP010000003.1, forward strand.
TGGCCCTGGGCCGGGCCGGTTGCAGACAGGATAGCACAGCCCGACAAGGCCGAGCGCTGGCTCTTCTCCCGGCTGCCCGAATGGGAGGACCAGCCGCCCCGTCCCGCACCGCGCACGGTCATGATGGATGAGGCACAGACGATCAACCGGCTTGAGGGCCTGGTCGGCGACGATGCGGAACGGCGCGAAGGGCAGCGCGACTATGCACGCGCCGCCGCCCGCGCCTTTAACCCGCTCCCTGCTTCCGGTCAGCCGAACATGCTGATTGCCGAAGCGGGTACGGGGATCGGGAAAACGCTTGGTTATCTGGCTCCCGCTTCACTCTGGGCCAAGGAAGCGGATGGCGCGGTCTGGCTGTCGACCTATACCAAGGCGCTTCAACGCCAGCTCGACCGTGAAACCGAGAAGCTGTTTCCCGATCCGGTCGAGCGCCGCGAAAAGGTCGTCGTGCGCAAGGGCCGCGAAAATTATCTTTGCCTTCTCAATCTTGAGGATGCCCTGCAAGGCGGCTTTGCGGGGCGCGCAGCGGTGCTGGCACAACTCGTGGCGCGCTGGGCGGCGTACAGCAAAGATGGCGATATGGTCGGCGGTGACCTGCCGGGCTGGCTGACCACCCTGTTCCGCCGCGCAGGTGCAACCGCCCTTACCGACCGGCGCGGCGAGTGCGTCTATGCTGGCTGCCCGCACTATCGCAAATGCTTTATCGAACGCTCGGCCCGTGCAGCCGAGGGCGCAGATCTTGTCATCGCCAACCATGCGCTCGTCATGATCATGGCCGAGCGGCGGCGTGAAGACAGTTCTGCACTGACACGCATCATCTTCGACGAGGGCCATCACCTGTTCGATGCAGCGGACTCAACCTTCTCCGCCGCACTGACCGGTCAGGAATCCATCGAGCTCAGGCGCTGGATAATCGGCCCGGAGGGCAAGCATCGGGGGCGGCGCCGCGGGCTTTCGGCGCGGCTCATGGATGTTGCCTCCTATGATCAGGCCGGCGGCGAAGCGATTGAGGCAGCCAGCGCAGCGGCGGCAGCCCTTCCGAGTGACGGCTGGCTTGGGCGAATTGCCGAAGGCATGCCGCTCGGGCCGGTCGAGAAACTGCTTGCAGCGTTGCGCGGTACGGTCTTCGCACGAGCCAGCGCGCAGGATGCCGGCTATGGGCTAGAAACAGAAGCTGCCGAACTGGATGGCGCGCTGATCGCCGCCGTGGGGACAGCCGCAGAGGCACTGGAGGCACTGCACCGACCGCTCGCCATTCTTCGCCAGCGGCTGGAGGCCGTGCTCGAAGATGCGCCCGACTGGCTCGACACGCAAGCACGGGCGCGGATCGACGGCGCGATGATGGGGCTGATGATGCGCGGCCAGATGCTTGCATCCTGGATTTCTCTCCTCGCGCGATTGGGCGGACCGGCTGATCCCGATTTCGTCGACTGGCTGGCCATCGACCGGTTCGATGGCCGCGAATATGATATCGGCCTGCATCGCCACTGGCTCGACCCGACCAAACCGCTTGCGGACACCGTCATCAAGCCCGCGCACGGCCTGATCGTCACGTCTGCGACGCTGAAGGGCGGCGAGGACTGGGATGCGGCCGAAACCCGTGCCGGTGCGCAGCATCTCGATTTCGCACCGCAGCGTTTCGAGGCGCCAAGCCCGTTCGATTATCAGGCAAACAGCGAAGTACTGATCGTCAATGATCTCAAAAAGGGCGACCTGCCCGCGCTGGCTGGTGCCTATGCCCGGCTCATCGAAGCGGCCAATGGCGGAACCTTGGGTCTGTTCACCGCCATTGCGCGACTCAAGGCCGTGCATGCCCGGATTGCCGACCGCCTCGCGCGCAACGGGCTTCCTCTCTACAGCCAGCATGTCGATCCGATCGACACCGGCACGCTGATCGATATTTTCCGCGATGACCCTCATGCCTCCCTGCTTGGCACGGATGCTCTCAGGGATGGTGTCGATGTGCCCGGAGAATCCCTGCGCCTTGTGGTTCTCGAAACCGTGCCCTGGCCACGTCCGACTGTGCTCCATGCCGCGCGAAAGCTCGCCAATGGCGGTAATGCCTATGTCGACCGAGTGGTTCGCGCGCGGCTCGCCCAGGCCTTTGGACGCCTTATCCGCCGCAAGGATGATACCGGAATGTTCGTGCTCCTGTCTGCAGCCACACCCTCGCGCCTGCTGACCGCATTTCCCGAAGGAACGCCCGTATCCCGGGTCCCGCTCGACGAAGCCGTTGCGCGCGTGTCGGAGCGTCTTTCATCTGTCACCAAAATGGGGCAACAGGTTGCGGAAACCAGCTCTGCGGAAAATACATGAAGCGCCTGATCCTTTTGCGTCACGCCAAATCGAGCTGGGACGATCCCGTCGAACGCGATTTCGACCGGCCGCTCAACGCCAAGGGCAAGCGTGCCGCGATGACGATGGGCGAGCATATGCAGGAACAGGGCGTAACTTTCGACGCGGCCATTGCATCGCCCGCGGTCCGGGTTGCCGAGACGCTGGAAAGCGTGGCCAAGGGCTATGGCGAGGCGATCGAACCCGAATGGGACCGCCGCGTCTATCTCGCCTCGAACATGACATTGCTGGACCTCGTGCATGAGACCGACAACAGCATCGATGCACTGCTCCTCGCGGGCCATAATTCCGGGCTCGAGGATCTGGTGCTGCTGCTCGTGCCGGACAGCAAGGGTGACGAGGCGCGGTCAGCGGTCGAGGAAAAATTCCCGACCTGCAGCCTCGCGGAAATGGAATTCGATGTCGAAAGCTGGGAAGACCTCGCACCCGGCACTGGAAAGCTTCTGCGCTTCGTCCGCCCGCGCGATCTCGACAGTGAACTCGGCCCCGACGACCATTAGCCGCCGAAGCCGGTTCGTTTAATCGGTCGAACCGTGCACGGCCATCAGGTCGACACCCCCGGGACGTTCGCCGCCATTGGCTTCAATCCAGTCATAGATTTTCGTCTCCAGTACGGCCATCGGCAGTGCGCCGGTGCCCAATACCTGTGCATGGAAACCCTGAATGTCGAAATTGTCGCCCAGCGCCTCTTCTGCCTGAGCGCGCAGCGCCTGGATCGTGAGTGCACCGACCTTGTAGGCAAGCGCCTGGCTCGGGATTGCGATATAGCGTTCGACTTCAGACGTTGCCTCGACATTGGTCATGCCCGAATTGGCGAGCATATAGGCAATTGATTCTTCGCGGGTCCAACCCTTGGAGTGAAGCCCGGTATCAACGACAAGCCGCATCGCGCGGAGCATCTCATCATTGAGCGTGCCGAAACGCTGATAGGGATCGTCAAACATTCCCATTTCATAACCCAGCGTCTCTGAATAGAGCGCCCAGCCTTCTACGAAGGCGGTGTTGCCACCGAACCGCATGAAGTTGGGGAGTTCTTCATTTTCCCTGGCAAGGCTGATCTGGAAATGATGGCCCGGGGCCCCTTCATGCAGGTAGAGCGTCGTCATGCCCGGTGTCAGGCGCTCCGGCAGATTATAGGCGTTGAAATAGAATACCCCCGGACGCGAGCCATCCGGTGTGCCCGGATTATAGGAACCGCCAGCCTCAAACTGTTCGCGGAACGGTTCATAGGGACGGATTTCCAATGGGCTTTCCGGCAGCAGCGAGAAGAGGGGAGCGATCCGCTCGTCGACCGTCTCGCCGATTTCATAATAACGCTGGGTCAGCCATTCGCGGGATTCGGGCTTGAACTGATCATCGGTGCGAATGAACTCGAAGAATTCCTGCAGTGTGCCATCGAATCCGACTTCATCCTTGATCTCTTCCATCGCGGCGGTGATCCGCGCGACCTCGCTCAACCCAAGATCGTGAATATAGTCGGGCGTCACGTCGAGAGTCGTCGTATCGCGCACCAATTGTGCATAGAGAATATCCCCGCCCTGCATATGGACAAGGCCGACGCCGTCGCGCGCAACCGGCAGATATTCGTCACGCAGGAAGTCACGCATGCGGGTATTGGCCGCATACAGCTCTTCCGTGCCTGTGCGATAGGCTTCGATCAGCCTAGCCTGATCCTCTTCCGAAATATCTTCGGGGAAGTTGAGAACCGGAGCGAAATAGGGGGAGTCCTCAATGTCTGCGGCAAGCTGTGTATCGAGCTGGCTGATGACATTGTTGATCGTCATCTTGGTTTCGACAACGCCCGATTCCATGCCTTCGCGGAAACGGCCGATCGCCCGGTCGCTGATCGTGATATAATCGCGGTGGCGCAGCAGGTTGTTTTCATAATCCTCAACCGTGTTGAACGGCGCGGCACCCTGCCCCGAAGCAAAGGTCGGGTAGAAAGTGTGAAAGCCCGAGAAATGATTGACCGGGCGAACCACGGTCAATGCCATTAGCTCGGGAGTTACGTCTCGCAGGCTTTCTTCCTGGTCGAGCTCGAAAATATCATAAGCGATCTGGTTGGTCTGGTTCAGCGCATCGCGATCGATCGCGTGCAGGGCCGCAAGGTTCGCCGTTGCAGCTTCACGCTCGCCATCGAAATATTCGTCAGTGATGAAATCGCCGATCCGGTCCGCATAGCGCATATCGCCGCGGAAGATCGCTCCGATCGGATTGCGGCGCAGATTGTCTTCATCGCTCGCCGCAAACAGCGCTCGCAGGCGCTGGTCTTCGGTCATTTCGGCGTCGGACGCCTCGGCCGCCGGGGCCTCGTGATGATCGGCATGGGCCGGGATTGCGCCGGTCGAAAAGACTGCGGCGGTGGCGAGCAGGATGAGTTTGCGGGTCATGGATTATTGTCTCCGGAGGAAGTCTTATGGTCAATGTGTGTTAGTGATGTAATACAGAACATTGCTGAAAGCAATCATGCGCCCGATCACTATTGTCCATCGCCCTTAGACGAGCGGACACGGGCCTTCCACGAAATGCACGCCGAAGCGCGAATTCGGCACGCTTCAATACTGGCTCGGTTGATTCCCGTGTGCCCAGGGCAGCTCGCGGAACCACTTGGTGATGATATATTTCACGCCCTTGCGAACCTTCATGCCCTGGTGAAGCGACCATTCATTGGGCTCGCCCTCCGAGGTCAGGTTGTTCCAGCACAAAAGCTTGCCCTTTTCGGCGTGAAACATCTTGCCCAGCCTCTTGAACCGGGTGGCGCCGCCGACCTGCGTGTCGTTCAGGAAAACCATTGCCGTCCAGATGCGCTGGCCACCCTGGGTTTTCTCGGTCTTCCAATAATCCTGATCCTCGTAGAACCAGTCATTATGCGGCTTGAACTGCTGACCGACTTCGTAACGCTGCCCCTGGATGGTTTCGCCATTTTCCTTGGCGATCCCCATGAACCTTGTGATCTTTTCCTCGATCGCATCGATTGCAGGCTCCTGCCTGTTGAAATCGGTGCTTGAGCTCGTCCGGAACTCTGTATCGTCCGTGCTCGACAACAGGGTCGAGGGACGCGCATCGCGATCAATCTTTTCAACCAAAAGCTGACACTCGGCATCGTCCAGGAAATTGCGGCAGACATAGGCATCGATATTCCGCGTCGGAACGCGCTGCACGTTCGGCTGGGCCCCGATATGCGCGATGATATCGCGGTTGCGGGCGGCAAGAACGGACTTGTCGGTGATACTCATGCACGAAGCGCTAACAAAAAGGGCGATTCGTGCAAAGCACGGATTGATCGGGCTGCAATTATTCGATCGGCCGTCCGCGAACCATGACATAGTCGACATCGGTGAGGACGCTGATATCCGCCTGCGGATCGCCCGATACTGCTATGAGATCGGCGGAGTAACCGGGGGCAAGCCGCCCTATCTCGTTTGCCATTCCGACCAGCTCCGCTGCATCGACGGTCGCCGAGCGCAGCACCTCGGACGGAGTCATGCCAAGCATGTCGACATACATGGCAAGCTCTTCCGCATTGCGGCCATGCTCGAACACCCCGGCATCCGTTCCAAAGACCACCGTGATTCCCCGCTCATGCGCGCGCCGGGCGGCTTGCCCGACAACGGCCAGTGTTTCACGAATTTTCTGTTCGACCTGCGGCGTATAGACCCCGGTGCCGAGCCGATCGCGAATGCCGGTATAAGCCATCAGAGTCGGCACAAAGGCCGTGCCGTTCTCCCGCATCGCTGCCAGCGCCGCGTCATCGGCAAAGGTCCCATGTTCTATGGAGTCGACACCGGCGCGGGCCGCCGCCTCAATGCCGCGCGCACCATGAGCGTGGGCCGCCACGTGCATACCAAGGCCATGCGCTGTCGTTACGATGGCGCGCATTTCCTCATCGGTGAAATGCTGGTCGAGACCGCGGGCCTGCTGGCTGAGCACCCCACCGGTCGCCGTGATCTTGATGAAATCACTGCCCCGCCTGCCCGCTTCGCGAACGCGCGCGGCACATTCGACCGGCCCGGTGCATGTATTGTGACCATCAAGGACCGCATTCACGTCTTCGCGAAAGCCAGAGACATCCCCATGCCCACCGATGATCGAAAGGCCATGACCCGATGAGAGGATGCGCGGACCCGGAAGCCTCCCTTCAGCGGTCGCACGGCGCAGAGCAGCGCCAACGTTATTGCCGACCCCCGGCACCCGCACCGTCGTGAAACCCGCACGCGCGGTAATCGCCATATTGGTGGTTCCAACCACAACGCCCCATTCATCCGGGTCGACCGCTTCGTTGCGATAATCGCCGCCGGGATCACCCGCCAGATGCGAATGAGTTTCAATCAGGCCCGGCAGCACCGTGTGACCGGAAAGGTCGACAAGTGTTGCGCCTGCTTCAGGCGGTGCGAGGCCATCGGCAATGCTGACAATCCGTCCATCGCGCACGATGATCGTCGAGGGGCCACGCGCTGGCGTTCCCGCTTCCGTGATGACATGCCCAGCATGGATAACGGTTGTGCCCTGCTGAGCCAATGCGGCGGTGGACGACAGTAAAAGAGCGAAAAGCGAAAACAGACGTAGCATGGCGGTCTCTCCTAAGCCTCCATGCTGCTGACTTGGCGTGCGCAAGGCAAGCCAAAAGAAAACGGCCCCGAGCATTTTCACGCTCGGGGCCGTTTCATTTCAGTCCGTCTGAATTCTAGTAGAAGAAATCGTAGATCACATCGACAACATAGCCGTTGCGCGTATCGATCAGCAGGACATCATCATAGTAACGGATCCAGCGATACGGGCCATAGGCTTCCGGGAGGCGATACTGCCAGGGATCATTGATCCAGTAACGCGATCCGAAAAAGGCAGCGCCGATATACAGGCCGACATCGAACCTCCGATAACGATAGCCGCGATACGGAGAGTAATAGCGCCCCGCGCGATAGAGGTTGCGGTTGTAGTTCCGATACTGACGCCAGTCATAACGGCGATCATTGCGCCATGAGCGCCTATCCCACCGACGCTGCTGTTCGCGGCGGTCATACCGGCGTTCCGCCCGCCGATCCTGGCGGCGATCATAGCGACGCTCGGCCCTGCGGTCCTGACGGTTCTCATAGCGACGACGCTCGGTCCTGCGGTCCTGACGATTCTCATAGCGTCGTTCGGCCCTGCGGTCCTGGCGGTTGTCATAGCGACGCTCGGCCCGGCGATCCTGGCGGTTGTCATAGCGACGTTCGGAGCGACGATCCTGCCGACGGTCTGCGCGTCGTTCACTGCGACGATCCTGACTGCGGTCGACGCGGCGTTCGGACCTGCGATCCTGACGCTGTACCACGCGGCGCTCGGTGCGGCGCTCCTGGCGATTGGCTTGCCGGTTAGCCTGATTGCCGCGATCGGCGCGGCGCTGCTGGCGGTTGGCCCGATTGCCGGAACGCTGGGCACGATTGGCACGGCGCTCTCCGCGATTGGCCCGGTCACCGCGATTGGCTCGTCGATCGTCACGCTGAACCAGCATCGCTACTTCAGGGCCAGCCGTGTTGGCATTCGGCAACCCGCCTTCTCGAAAATTCTGGGCCTGTGCCGGTGCTATGAGGGCCGGTGTTCCCGCACTCGCCGCCAGCAACAGAGCGATCATCTTGATACGCATTGTTCCTTCTCCATCCATGGCGGCACGGGAATGGCCACCTCTGAAGCCCTTCTAGAAGAGCCGCGATGAGGCGAGCCTGAACTCGTGAGTCAGGAAATAGCAAGTTTTCATTAACGACCGCACAGACAGCCGAAACCGGCTTCAATCCGTGACAATGCGCCCGGGATCGTCGGCCGCGTTTTCGTCGGGCGGAGTCAGTGCGTCGACATGGACCGCAGCATCTGCAGGATCGATTCCCGGCGGCGGGGCTGCAGCCAAGCGTTCCTCTCCGCGCGATACGCGCGCTGCCAACCGGATCGCCTCGCGCATCCGGGGATAGGTGCCGCAGCGGCAGATATTGGTGATTGCCTCGTCAATCTCTTCGTCGCTGGGATTGGCATTGCCGTCGATCAGCGCAGCAACGGCCATGATGACCCCGGACTGGCAATAGCCGCATTGCGGAACCATTTTCTCGATCCAGGCCTGCTGTACCGGATGATCGCGAGACCGGGAAAGCGCCTCGATCGTGGTTATGAACGCGCCTTCGGCATCCGCAATGCTGATCTGGCAGGAGCGTATCGCCCGGCCATCGAGGTTGACGGTGCAGGCACCGCACATGCCGATACCGCATCCATATTTCGTGCCAGTGAGATTGGACGCATCGCGCAACGCCCAGAGCAGGGGCGTGCGAGGATCCATGCGGTAATGAACCGGTTGGCCGTTGACCGTCATCCGGGTCATCGCGGCATCCTTATCGAAAACAAGGCCCTGCTATTCCCGCCAGCTCGTATCGATCTTGTCGACTTGCCGCACCCAGGCATCGAACTCGGGCTTGCCCGGTTCAGCCGAAGCCTGCGTCATAAAGAGATCGCGCTGATGCACATCAATCACATCCTGGGGCACCACTATGGGCTCTCCCGCACGCATCGTTTCAATCTGGATTTCGCAGGCACGCTGCAGCGCCCAATATTGAATGAGCGCAATCGGCAGCGTTGGACCGATGACGACAGGGCCGTGATTCTTGAGCATGAGGATGCGGTTGCTGCCGAGATTTTCGAGCAGGCGTTCCCCCTCTTCCTCGCGCACCGTCACCCCTTCAAAATCATGATAGGAGAGCCGTCCGGCGAAGTTGCAGGCGTAGAAATTCACAGGCTGCAATCCGCCTTCCATCGAGCAGACGGCCGCTGTGGCCGTCGTATGCGTATGGATGATGCAATGCGCATCATGCAGGTGGCGATGAAAGAGGCTGTGCTGGACGAAGCCGGCCTTATTGACCGGATAATCGCTCTCGCTGAGCTTGTTGCCGTCAAGATCGATCTTGATCAGGTTCGATGCCTTCACCTCCGAAAAGTGGAGGCCATAGGGGTTGATAAGGAATGCGCCTTCCTCATTCGGAACCTTCACGGTGATATGGTTGAAGATCGCCTCGTCCCAGCCCATCATGGCAAAGATTCGATAGGTTGCGGCGAGCTGCTGGCGGGCCTGCCATTCTTCGTCGGTCATTTCATGATTTGACTTAGCAAGTGTCGTGGCCATCACGCTCTCCATTCATAATGCGGGATTGCGCACAGTTTCGCCGATAGCCGTGCGAATGTCGAGAGCCAGAATTTGTGCTTTTTGCTTGAAATCGGCTGCGCCGGTTGCTAGCTGCCCATCCGAAGCGCTGCGGAACGCGAGTCCGCGGTTACATCGTATTTGTGCTATAAGATTTATATCCGCCGGCGAAATCGGCCTGCGGAACGAGATGGTTCGATTGGAGACGTACGGGTTTATGCAAGTTTCAGTCCGCGATAACAATGTCGATCAGGCGCTCCGTGCGCTCAAGAAGAAGCTGCAGCGCGAAGGTGTGTATCGCGAAATGAAGCTGCGCCGGCACTATGAAAAGCCGTCCGAAAAGCGTGCGCGCGAGCGCGCCGCTGCCGTCCGCCGTGCCCGCAAGCTCGAGCGCAAGCGTCTGGAACGCGACGGAAGCTAAGTCGCTTCATCCGATACGAACGTGAAAAGGGCTGCCTGCGGGCGGCCTTTTTTATATCCGACTTAATTTTTCGGTTGAGCGCCACACCGGTCCACACCCTCAATTCATAATATCGTTGGGCGCGTTCCTGTACCGCTCGAACCATGCCAGAATCGCTGAGGCCTTGGCCGCGCTTTGCGATGGCCGGGCCGCCAGCCCGCCATGGCTAGCGCCCGGCACCCGAATCAGCGTCGTCGGCACGCCTTCCATCCGCAGCGCCATATAATATTGCTCCGCCTCACTGACCGGCGTCCGCTCATCCTCGCCGCCGACCAGAACCAGTGTCGGCGTTTCGACATTGCCGACCAGTGATAGCGGGGAACGGGACCAGTAGGATTGCTGATCTTCCCAGGGAAGCGCGCCGAACCAGTAGTTGGCGACAAAGACCGGGATATCGGAAATCAGCGCCTGGGTCGTCCAGTTGATGACCGGCTTTTGCGTGGCCGCCGCGCGGAACCGATTGGTATTGCCGACAATCCAGCTGGTCAGCACACCGCCGCCCGATCCCCCGGTCACGAAAAGCTGGTCGGGATCGACAAAGCCCTGTGCAATCACGCCGTCCACGGCACTCATCAGATCATGATAGTCATTGCCCGGATAGGCATGATGGATGAGGTTTGCGAACTCGGCGCCGTAGGAGGTCGATCCGCGCGGATTGACGGACAGCACGGCATAGCCAGCCGCAGCGTAGAGCTGATTATCGGTCGAGAAATTGGGGCCGTAAGCGGCGAACGGTCCGCCATGGATTTCAAGGATCAGCGGATGGCGCTGCCCCTCGACATGCCCCGGCGGCAAGGTCAGCCAGGATTCGATCGTCCTGCCGTCAAATGACGAAGCGGTTTCCACGCGCCGGACCTGACCCATGACCTTGTGACCGAGTAGGTCTTCGTTCAGGTGCGTAAGTTGCCTCCGGCTATTGCCGCGAACAAGCACCACATCTGCCGGGCTCGTCGCCGGCGCGCTGGTGATGGCGAGCGTGCCATCGCGCGCGACGCTGAAACTGCCGCCCGAATAGGGCCGGTCGAGCGATGCGCCGTTAAGTCCTTCGGCAACAGTTGTGATACCGCCGGAGAGCGAAACCCGCGCGACCATTGTTTGCCCATGATCGTCATAGGAAATATAGACGGCACGGCTGTCCGCCGACCAGATTGCGCTATCGACGCCGCGATCAAGTGATTCGGTCAACGCCCGCCGGTTCGTCCCGTCGCGGTTCATCACATAGAGAAGCATATTGTGATAGCCGAGCCGCTGGTCATCAAAACCGAGCCAGGCGATGTGACGGCCGTTGGGCGAGACGATGGGGCTGATATCGGGTCCGTCGCGGTCGGTAAGCGGGGTGATCGCGCTCGTCGCAACATCCAGTGAATAGACTTCGCCCTCGACCGGATCCATTTCCCAGTCGGACGTCAAATCACCACTAAAGAGAATGGTGCGGCCATCCGGCGTCCAGGACAGCGGCCCGCCATGGTGATAATCGCCGAAACTCAGCTGGCGCGCGGTACCTCCATCGGAAGGCACAACGAAAATCTGGTTGAAGCCGGGCCGCAAATAGCCCTGCCCGTCCGCACGATACCCAACCGCCGTGGTGACATCCAGCGGATCGGCCCATTCGGCACCCTCGGGCGCATTGGGCGATGTGCCGAGCCGGGCAGACTCACCGGGCATCAGCATGGAATAAGCGATCTGGCTGCCATCGGGCGACCAGGCGATGCTGCCCGGTGCATAGGGGAGACCCGTCAAGCGCACGGCCTCGCCGCTTTCCATCCAGCGGACGAAAATCTGCGTGGCCCCGCCCTCTCCCGAAGAAATATAGGCCAGCCTTCTGCCATCGGGAGACCAGCGCGGGCTGAAATGCCCGCCCGGCCCTGCGGCAATCGGCATCTGCTCGCCCGTGCGCGTATCGACAAGCCAGATGGTCGAGCGAAACTGGTCGGTCATGATATCGCCCGAGCGGCGAACATAAGCGACGCGCCCGCCATCGGGGCTGATCTGGGGATCGCTCGCCACTTCGAGGGAGAAAAGATCCGCCCCGGTAAAGTGTCGTTCAGGCCCGGCTGCCTGTATGGCAAGAGCGGGAACGGAAATGGACAGCATGACGGCCGCACAGAGTCGCTTGAGCATAGAATCCCCCTTGGCGTTGCCCGCCCAGCTAAAGCATATTGCCAGCCCGTCGACCATCCCGAGGCGGATTATCCGAAGCTTCGTCCGTCAGCCCGAATTCCGGAACGGCGTCATCTCGCCCAGAAACGCGATCTCGCGTTCGACTGCACTGCGTTCGGCAATCAGGAATTCGGCGACGGCGTCTCGAAAACCTGCGTCCGGGAAATAATGGGCCGACCAGGTCGGGACCGGGCGATAGCCGCGGGCCAGTTTGTGCGATCCCTGCGCGCCCGCTTCCACGCGCTTCAATCCGCGCGCGATGGCCGCATCGATCGCCTGATAATAGCACAGTTCGAAATGGAGGAAGGGCACATCCATGACGCAGCCCCAATAGCGGCCGTAAAGAGTATCTGCGCCGATCAGGTTAAGCGCCCCGGCGATGGGCTCGCCATCGCGCAAGGCAAGGATCAGCAATGTCTGATCGCCCATCCGCTCGCCCAGCAGCGAGAAAAATGCGCGGGTCAGATAGGGCTGCCCCCATTTGCGCATCCCGGTATCCTGATAGAAATCCCAGAATATATCCCAATGTTCTTCGGTCAGATCCGCGCCGGTGATGTGCTGGATTTCCAGCCCCTCGACTGCCTTGCGCCGTTCCTTGCGGATCGCCTTGCGCTTGCGCGATGATAGAGCGTCGAGAAAACCGTCAAAGTCCGAATACCCGTCATTCTCCCAATGAAACTGGCTGCCTTCGCGGATCAGCCAGCCGGCATTTTCGAACCAGACGATCTCATCCTCCGCAATGAAGGTTGCATGGGCGGAAGACATCCCATTGCCGCGCGTGATCGTTTCCAGCGTGGCGATCAGGGCGGGGATATGATGCGAATCACGCGCCAGCAGCCTGCGCCCCGGCACCGGTGTGAACGGCACGGCGACCTGCAGTTTCGGATAATAGCGCCCGCCCGCCCTTTCCCAGGCATCGGCCCAGGCATGATCGAAGACATATTCTCCCTGGCTGTGGCCCTTCACATAAGCCGGCGCGACAGCCTTGATTACGCCATTGCCGCCCGCAATCGATACCGGGACGGGCTGCCAGCCGGTTTGCGATGAGACGCTTCCCGATTCTTCAAGGATCGACAGGAATGCGTGAGAAAGAAACGGATTCTCCGCGCCTGCACAGGCATCCCATTCCGCCGCATCGATCGATCCGACGCCGTCTGAAATCCGCGCAACGATGGCCTCGGGATCGCCCTCGCTCATGGAAGCTCGTAGATGATCTGGTCCGCACCTTCAGCCGCTGACGTCCGCTCGCCGTCGGTGCGGACAGTCCATGTCACCACAGGTACATTTTTTGCCCTTAGCGAATCAGCAAAAGTCGAGGGCAGGTCCCGTACATCATAGGCGAGGAAATCGGGCTCGGCCCGAAACACCGAGAGCGAGCGCTTCATCGCGCCCTTGAGCCGGGCCGCGAGCGATATTTCATCATGCTCGGTCACCACCAGACCGCGAACGATCGAGGGGGCATGTTTCGAAAACCAGCGACCAACCTCCGGATTGAAAGACATGACCGCCGCTTCGCCCTTATAGTCCGCCAGCGCCTCTGCGACTGAACGGCACAGCTTCTTCACCTTGCGGCTTTTGGCTTTCAGTTCGATCAGGATCGGCGCCCGGCCATCCACCAGCGCCAGCATCTCCTTCAGCGTCGGGATGGTTTCGTCGCTTTCCTTGAACCGGATCTTTTGGAGCTTCGCGGCCTTCCGGTCGATAACAAGGCCTTGCTTGCGCGTCAGGCGGTCCAGTTCATAATCATGGAACACCATCGCCACGCCATCTTTGCTGACCTGCACATCGGTTTCAACGCCATGACCGGCGGCGATCGCAGCCTCAAAGGCCGCACGGCTATTCTCCACCACGCCGCGCCCATGCAGCCCGCGATGGGCAAAGGGCGTGCGCGTCAGGAAAGCCAGATCAGCCATCGGACACCGCAACGATCGCGTCGATCTCCACCGCGACGCCCAGCGGCAATACGGGAACGCCGACCGCGCTGCGGGCATGACGGCCCGGTTCGCCGAAAATTTCCTGCATGAGCTCGGACGCACCATTGGCGACCTGCGCCTGTTCGGTAAAACGAGGATCTGAATTGACGAACACGCCGAGCTTCACGATCCGCACGACCCGGTCGAGATCGCCAAGCGCCGCCTTCATCTGCGCGACGAGCATGACACCGCACATCCGCGCTGCCTTTTGCCCGAACGCGATATCGCGATCCTCGCCAAACCGGCCAAGCATCAGCTGGCCGTCATCGAAAGGAAGCTGGCCGGAAATGTAGAGAAAACCATCCTGCTCCACCGCAGGCACATAGGCGGCAACCGGCGCAGCCGGTTCCGGCAGGGTCAGGCCGATTTCACTGAGCCGCGCATCAATCGTTCCGCTCATGCCGATTCTCCTTCGGTAATCCGGTCAATAATCCAGTGCTGGGCCTCATGCCAGTCATCGATCCGTGCATGGGCATGGGTGGCGGGAGGAACGCTGGGTGCAAGCGTGGGCTCGGCGATCATGTGAAGGCGCCAGACCTGCGGCGTGCTGCGCGCGACAGATTCATGATGGACGCCGAGGTCGTCGACAAAAAGCGCCATTGACGGCGCATGATCCGCGAGAAGTTTCTGGACCTTGTCGCCCTTGCCGCCTTGATTGGTGTGAACCGGGAAATCGATCCCGAATTTGCGCAGCTGCTTTGCCCGGGCTGTGCGAAATTCGTCCTGCAGATTTGTGAGGATCACGATCTCGGCATGTTCGGAGATCGAAACCAGCGCCTCGCTGGCACCGGGAACGATGGTTTGGCGATCCATCTCGGTGTCGAAAAAGCCGTTCAGGAGCGGCCATATCTCTTCACCCTTAAGGGCCGGGCTGCCGTCGCGCGGGCGCACGGCATCGATGAAATTGCCGCCCTCCAGAACGAAATCCAGATCATGGGCTTCATCCAGCCAGTCTCCGAAATGGCTAACCATGTGCAGCAGCACTTCGTCGCAGTCGCAAATGACGAGCGGTCGGCTCATGCTTCCAATTCCCTTCGCGCGGTTACAAGGCTCTGAGGTGAGGTGCCGATCGCCTCTGCGCAAGAGACGAGGTCCGGTTCATAGGCTTCCAGGAACTTGATAACGGCGGCCAGCACAGACGGTTCTCCGATCGCGGCCCGCAAATGATCGGCGGTAAGCCCGGTCAGTGCCAGCAATCGCTGCGCGCGATCCTCATCACTCAAGGTCCAGGCAAGGGCCCGCAGCGCCAGCGCTGCCGCATCGAATTGTGCATCGCCATTTGTATCGCCGTTCCGCATCGCCTAGATATTTCCCGAACAATTGACCGGGGTGGGACGTGGCGAAAAAGGTGCTCGTTGTCGAGGATAACGATCTCAACAGAAAACTTTTCTGCGATCTGCTGCGCGCGCATGATTATGATGCGGAGCCGCTCGCGGATGGCCGTGAGGCACTGGCAGCGGCGCAGGCCCAGTCGCCCGACCTGATCATCATGGATATCCAGATGCCGCATGTAAGCGGGCTAGACCTGATAAGCGCGCTCAAGAGCGACGAGGCGCTCAAGGCCATACCGATCATGGCTGTGACGGCCTATGCGGCAAAGGGCGACGAGGAACGAATCCGCGAAGCCGGGGCGGAAAGCTATGTCTCCAAACCCATATCGGTCATGAAATTTGTCGAAGAAGTGCGCACCCTGATCTGACCCGTATCCGGTCAGGCGAGAGGTGAGAAAAAGCCGGGTGCGAAAACCCGGCCGTCATTCCAAAGCCTATTTGATTTTGGCTTCTTTGAACTCGACATGCTTGCGAGCAACGGGATCATATTTCCGCATGACCATCTTTTCCGTCAGGTTGCGCGGATTCTTCTTCGTTACATAGAAGAAGCCAGTACCTTCGGTGCTGACGAGTTTAATTTTCACGGTCGCCGGTTTGGCCATGACCCTAACCTTTTCATCAAAATAGCTGTCTTGGGCGCGGTGACGGTAAAATTGCCATCGTCTGCCCGAAGCGCGCGCAATTGCCCGGCATCGCGCCAATTGTCAACCGGAACATCGCCGGTCAGCCCCTATTAACGCTTTGCTAACCATAATGGCGCACAAACGGGATCGCGATATCAAGGAGCCAATACAATGCAGCTTCGCGAGGATTCCCGTCTGCCGATTTGTGCCGATCTCTACACCCAGATCGAGCAACTGGAGCTCAATTGCCGGGCGATGACGCTACCCGCGCTTCACGAAGCCATCGAGCAGATCCGGTCGCAGGCCGACACATACCATCTGCTTGCAGTTGAAGGCATTGCCCATGCATTTGAAAGATCGATCGCCCGTAACCGGCAGGCCACGGCTTTCGGCCTTTATTTCGACCAGCTGAAACTGGCGACAGGATTTGCTGAAGTCGACGATGAAAATGCGCGTGACGCAATGCTGGCGGCTATCTCGGTCCGGATGACGGGTTAAGCCCCCGCCTTCATGGATTCCTTTTTTCTCCCCCTGGTTGCGGCCGCATTGGCCGAATGGGGAGACAAGACCCAGATACTGGCAATGATGCTCGGCACGCGGTTTGGAAAACCCGTGCCCGTTTTCATTGGTATCGGCATAGCCGCAACGATCAATATGGGACTTGCGGCCTTTGGCGGCTCCCTAATTGCTGGCATGATCCCGCCGGATGCTGCGCTGCTCTTTCTCACCCTTGGCTTTGGGTTCGCCGCCATCGGCGCCTTTATCCCGTTCAGCGACCCCGATGCGGAGTCCATCTGGGGAATCGGCGCGATCACGACGAGCGCTATCGGATTGCTGCTTGTCGAGATTGGCGACAAAACCCAATTCATCACGGCCGGCTTCGGCGCCGTTTCATCAAACTGGATGCTGACCGCGTTCGGAGCAACCCTCGGCGTCATGCTCGGCTGCGCACCGGCAATCATTCTCGGCCAGGCTCTGCGGGAACGTGTACCGCTTATCCTGATCCGTCGCTCAGTCGGCATCCTGTTTGCGCTGGTATCATCGATTTTGGCTATCAATGCTTTTTCACTGATTTAACAGCTCGATCACAGCGATTGAGGTTCTTCCCCCGAAAATCCGCGATTTCGTGGATCCAAACTCCTACACAGGCGTTGATATCATATCGACACACGCAAACAGGAGGACCATCATAATGGCCGACGCAAATCTAGCGACCCCAACCGATCTCAACAACAACAAGGTGAAAAATGTTGCGGAAGCGCTGAACGGCATATTGGCCGACAGCTTCGCGCTTT
Source organism: uncultured Parasphingopyxis sp. (assembly GCA_947259005.1). GTDB lineage: Bacteria > Pseudomonadota > Alphaproteobacteria > Sphingomonadales > Sphingomonadaceae > Parasphingopyxis. Next base: position 80,337 of record CAMYKP010000003.1, read on the forward strand.
ATCTTAAGACAAAGAATTTTCACTGGCACGTTTCCGGTCCCCATTTCCGGGACTATCACCTCATGCTCGACGAGCAGGCGGCGGCCATTCTGGCCACCACCGATGTCATTGCCGAGCGCGTGCGCAAAACTGGCGGCACGACGCTCCGCTCGATCGGCGACATCGCCCGCCACCAGACGATCAGCGACAATGACGAGGACTTTGTGAGTGCCGCCGACATGCTGGCCGAACTACGCCAGGACAATCTCGCGCTGGTGGAAACGCTTCGCGAGGCCAAGGAAGCCGCTGAAGCCGCTGGCGACAATGCCACCGACGGCCTGCTCGACGATTGGACCGACCAGGCCGAAGAGCGCGCGTGGTTCCTGTTTGAAGCTGGCCGCACGGGCTAGCGCTTCAGACATTTACGGCGAAACGGGGCCGGCCCTTTTGGGTCGGCCCTTATTTTTTGTCGGACTTTTTTTGTGAAAACCGCAAGCCAAGCGGAACATAGCGCCCTCCCATCTGTTTACTCCTTATTAACAAGGGAGAAAAACATGTTTCGTTGGGCACTCATCTTTCTGGTCATCGGCCTCGTAATGGCCGTTCTGGGCTTTGGCGGCATCGGCGGCGCCTTTATCGGTATCGCCAAGATCCTGTTCTATATCGCCGTCGCGATCTTCCTGGTCTTCCTCGTCCTGCACCTGGTCGGCGCTCGAAGAGTCTAGCCACCATAACCCCGGATGCGGGCGACCCGCATCCTGACCCTTGGCCGGTCCTTCGGGGCCGGCCTTTTTTCGTTTGTGGTCACCGGGCATGATGGTATAAAAACAAGACCGAAAGGATTCGCCATGCGCTCGATCATCATCCTCGCCGCCCTGTTTCTGCCCTCGCAGCTCGCCGCACAGGATGTCCGGTCGCTGGGCGAAGCCACCTCCCCTCCCGCGGCCCTGGACCAGATCGCATGGCTCGCCGGAAGCTGGGAGGGCACCGGCCTTGGCGGAGAAAGCCATGAAAGCTGGTTGCCCCCCGTCCACGGACAGATGGCCGGCATCTTCCACCAGAGCAACGACACCGGGCTGCAATTCTACGAGATACTCCAAGTGGTGGAACGCGATGGATCGCTGGTCCTGAGGCTCAAGCATTTCGGCAGTGATCTTCGCGGCTGGGAAGACAACAGCGCCGGGTCCGCACTCGAATTTCCGCTCGTCGCGATCGAAGATAATGCCGTCTATTTTTCGGGTCTCACCTATGAACGCGCGGGCGATGACCGCCTGAATATCCATTTGCGTCTGCACAGCGATGGCGAGGCAAGAATCGAAACGTTCGAGTTCACACGGATCGATTAACTTTCGGGGCCGAGCTCTATCACCCAATAGTCAGGCGGCACACCGAACCGCAGGGGCAGGATGCTGGTCCCGAGCCCGGCACCGACGATCACCCGCTGCCCGTCATCGTCGATCAACCCGCACGCAAAACGTTCACCATAGCGAGAGGCCGTAGCCAACCGCCCCACAAGCGGCAGGCTGATCTGGCCGCAATGGGTGTGTCCAGCCGCAACGAGGGCAACGGGACGCGGGAGTTCGGGCACGATATCGGGGCTGTGGCTGAGTACCATTATCGGCTGCGCGGTTCCCGCTGCCGAGGCAAAGGCGGCGTCGAGATCGGCGTGGCCGGTAAACTCGTCGTCGAGACCGATCACCGTTATCGGACCCGCGGAAACGGCTTCATTGTTGAGAACGGTGATCCCGGCATTTATGAGTTCGGCACGCAACACGGCCGCGTCTCGCCAGTGATCATGATTGCCCAACACTGCATATACGCCGATTTCAGCGCGCAACCGGGACAACGGCTCGACAGCATCCGAAATAGCATAATGGGTTGTTGCGGTTCGCTTGTCGCTGATCAGATCCCCCGCGATGAGAATGAGGTCGGCATCAAGCAGATTGAGCCGCTCAACGATCCGGGCCAGGCGGGCAGGTGGCATGTCAGGACCCGCGACGTGGATATCGCTGATCAGTACGATGCGAAGCGACGGCTGGGCAGCTGGCCAGCCCGATACGGTAATTTGCGCCTCCCGCTGAACGGGTTCGCGCACGGCGCTCCAACAGGAATATCCGAGCAATGCAGCCGCCAGAAGAAGGCACGTCAGGAACAGTCGCTTGATCATGTTCGAACATGTCTAGCGGCCGGTCGTACTCACTACCACATGCTGGCGACAGAATTGCCACGTTGCGGACGAGGATCGACTCGGCAATAGCGCCGCGATGTCCGCATTCTCTTTCGCAGCCTTGTTGATGATCGTCTCGGGAAGCCTCCACGCGACCGTCAACGCGATGATAAAGAGCGGCGGCGACCGATATCTTCATGCGGCAATGATGTCTTTTGCCAGCGGCGTGATCGCTCTGCCCCTTCTTTTTCTCGTGCCGTTGCCGAGCGAGGCGTGGGGCTGGCTCGCATTCGCAACCATCCTGCATCTCCTCTATTTCGTCCTGCTCGCACGGACGTTGGACAAGGGGCAACTGTCCGCAGCCTATCCCATCTATCGGGGAAGCGCGCCGTTCCTCACCGCCCTGATAGCGATCGGAATACTCGGAGATGTGACCACCATTGGCGCGCTTGCCGGGATAGCCCTTATCGGCGGCGGCATATTGCTGATGCTGCATGGTCGCCATGCGAGCCGCGAGGTTGTTTTGCTCTCGCTGGCAACAGGCTCGCTGACCGCAGCTTACACGATTGTCGGCGCTGAGGGCGTACGCGCAGTCGCCAATCCGCTGAGCTTCATCCTCTGGCTTTTCCTCCTGATGGGAATAGGCAATATCGTGCTGCTCCCGCGCTTCACTTCCAACCGGCTGGGCGAAGCTTTCCGGACCTATGGCCGGAGCGCGGCGATTGCCGGCCTGTTGTCGCTCGGCACATTCGGGCTAGCTTTATACGCCCTGTCCCTGGGCCCCACGGCAGAGCTGGCCGCACTGCGCGAAACCGGGATGATCACCGCAACTGTGATCTCCGTCACCGTGCTGGAAGAACGCGTGACTATAAGCCGGATTGTCGCCATATTCGCGATACTGGTTGGTGCGTTACTGATTTTACTTTAAACCGTTCATCGATCATACAGAACGCTTCATCGATAGCCGCCCTTGGGTCGCGGAGATGAAGGGGAGCCGAGCCGCTCCGATATTACAGGGAGAATTCCAATGAAGACTCAGTTGTCAAAGATCGCCCTCGCCGCCGCGCTTGCCGCTGCGCTTTCGCCCGCCGCCATGGCGCAGACCGCGCTGCCGATGGGCGGTCCGGTGCAAGGCGAACTGACGCGCGAAAGCGAACGGATCACCACCAATGACTATTTTCTCGACAGCTACACCATCACCGGCAATGCCGGAGACCGGGTTGCGATCGCGATGCAGGCGGAATTCGATACGCTGCTCGAAGTTGGCCGCACGGTCGACGGCGAGTTCCAGCAGATGTTCATGGATGACGATGGCGGCGACGGCCTCAATTCCCGCCTCGTTTTCACCTTTCCCGAAACCGGGACATACACGGTTCGCGCGCGGACCTTCGGTGCCGACACGACAGGGAGTTACACGATCGAAGTGAGCGAACTGGCACCGCCGCCACCGCCACCGCCGCCCGTCCGTATCCGTCCCGGCCGTACGGTGGACGGGACGCTGACAACCGACAGCCCGACCTATTCTCCCGACAGCTATGGCGGCATGGATCGTCACTATGCGTTGTACGAACTGCGCGGCCGGGCTGGCGATACCAGGGTGGTGACCTTGCGGTCCGGCGATTTCGACAGTTTCCTCGAGATTGGCGGCCTGACGCCGCTGGGCTTTGCGGTGGTCGAGAGCAATGACGACGGCGCAGCCGGCGATGGCGAAGAATCGCTGGGCCTCGACTCCCGGCTAACCGTTACATTCCAGCAAGCGGGTACGGTGATGATCCGGGCGACCACCCTCGGTGGAGGTGCGACGGGAACCTATTCGCTCAGCGTCGAATAGCTTCATTCCCATCTTCAGAAACAGCCCGGCAGAAGTCGCTTCTGTCGGGCTTTTCTTTTGTTTGTAATGTTTTGCGACTCGGGCGGACTCGCACAACATTGCGAAATGCTGCGCCGCAACAATTATTAGCATATTCCAATAATCAAATGATTTCAGATACTTTTGCGGCCTCAAAAAAAAACCTTGCTGAATCCTTAACAGCCCGTCACCTATATCCAATCGGGGAAATTCGCCTGTAATTCCAATTGGGGGGACCAAATCATGTCTACATTGTCATCTCGTTTTCTTTCGCTCGCTTCGACCACAGCGTGCGGAGCGATTGCGCTAACACTCGCGACGCCGGCGCAAGCCATCGTACCGAACGACAATTTCTCACCTTCTGACGTCATCGATGCCACCGGCGCGAACGGCGTAGGCATGTTTTTCCGAAATGACGGCTTTGTTTGCAGCGGCACTCTGATCAATCCGCGCACGGTCCTGTTTGCGGCGCACTGCGTCAATGATCGCCCCGAAAGCGATTATGATACGAACGGCACGATCCAGTCCGCCTTCTCGTTTGACGACAATGCGCTGCCGGGCTTCCAGTACTGGATCAACAACGGTTTCTCCAGCAACCCTGACCTGTTCGTCTACAATATCGGCCAGATCCACTATAATCCGGATTCGCTCGCAGATCCCAATGCATTCGGCTTCCTCGAAGGCGATGTTGCTGTTGCAGCCTTGAGCGATCGGGCCGACAATGTGCCGACCTGGGCGATCCTCTTTTCGCCACTGCCGACACCGGACGCACCCGATCCGGTTACCGGCACGGGTTATCACGTCAACATCACCGGCTATGGCCGTTCGGGCAACGGCACCGATGGCGCTATTCAGGGCATCGACTGGCGCCGCCGCGCTGCCGAGAACATGCTCGGCGCACTGACCTCGTTCGACGAACGCAACGTCTTCCTGTTCGGCGATCCCTTTGGTGACCTGCCTCAGAGCCTCTATCGTCTCGATTTCGACGACCCAAACAAGACCAACCCATTTGATTTCAACCTCTACCAGGACGAACCGCTTGAGCGCGAGGCGACGACTGCCGGTGGCGATTCGGGTGGCCCGCTGGTTCTCGACGCGGCGAACAACTCGCTGAGTAACGAAGATCTCGTCCTTGCAGTGCTTTCGGGCGGTACTCGGTTCTTCGGCCCGCAGGTCTTTTCGAGCTACGGCACGGAAAGCTTCTATCAGCCGCTCTATCTCTTCTGGGACTATATCGCCGAGGTTAATCCCTATCGTTACGTTAGCGCAGTGGGTGGCAACGGCCAATGGGAAGACCCCAATCACTGGGTATCCGAGCTCGATCCGGCCTATCGTATCATCGATGCCAACGGTAATGTGATAAACGGCATCCCGACCTCGCCAGGCGCTGGCATCGATGGCGGTTCGCCCGATTTCGGCGTGGTCTGTTTCGATCCTGAAGGTGCGAATGAAGGCGACGGTTGCCAGGATCTCGCCACCGGCGATCCGGTTCCTCCCTATCGTGAAGGTGATGGCGCTGGCGCAGGAACGCTTGAAGTGGCCTATGAAGGCCAGCGCGGTCGTGCGACGCTGGGTCTTGGTGAACTGAGGGAAGCACCCAGCGGGGAGATGGTTCCTCAAGGCAGCGACGGTGGCCCTCCGGAATTTGCCGATGCTCCGCTTCCGACCCCGACGATCGAGAACGGTCTTCCGGGTGCCACGGGCTTCGTTCCGAACAATGTCGACCCCAACCCTTCAACAGGCCAGCGTGCTCGTTATTTCGATGTAACGCTGTCTGAAGCAGGACGGACGCTGCTGAGTTCCGACGTGGAAATCGATCGCTTGACGGTTGCTGGCGATGCCCGTCTGGTCATCGACAATCGTGCCGATCTTACCGTGATTGGTGATTTCACCCAAACGGGCGGCGTGGTCGATGTAGGCGGCAGGCTGACAACCGGTGAGGCTCTGCTCGTCGCAGGCCAGTTCCGCGGCCGTGGTGTCTTCGATCCGACCTTCTTCACGGTCGTCGCCGGCACGATCAATCCTCGCGGAAACGACATGGGTACGCTCACGGTTCGCGGCGACGTTATCCTGTCCTCCGGTGCTACGACGATATTCGACATCGTACGTAACCGGAACGACCGGATCACCGTCAAAGGCGATGCTGACAATCCCGGCTACTTCATCTCTGGCGGCACGGCCGTATTCCGGATGGGAACCGGTGCACCGCCGCGCGACGGTCAGCGGTACAATATCGTTCACGCTGAGCGTGTGATCGGCGAGTTCGACCGGGTCGTTGGCGGCGTCGGTATCCTGAACCCTGTCTTGTCATATGATAATCAGAACATTCGGGTGACCCTCGAAGCAGGCTCCATGGCTGCAGCTCTGGTCAATCCGAGCCCGGCAGCGCTTTCGTTCGCGAACGCACTGGATACGCTTCGCGCGGATAGCTACAATTCGCTTTACGGCGTTTATGGCGCGCTCGATGTGATGAACTTCCAAAGCCTGACAGACACCTTGTCGAGCTTTGCTCCGAGCATCCTGAATGAAGCAGGTGCAGTAAGCTTGGGTCAGCAGGACATGATGGTCGATGTCGTAACGAACCGTCTCTCGATGCTCGGCACACAAGCGCATCGTCCTGGAACGTTCAGCGTAGTTGGCGCTCCCGAAATGCTGGGTATCGCGGCGAGCAATTCGTCCGTTTCCAGCAGTGCGGCAACCCAGATGAGCTTTGCCGGACGCGTCGTGCCTACGGGACGCACGATGGGCACGCTGCCTGACAATGTCAGCGGCTTCATCTCGGGCGGCTTCGAAAACCGCCGGACGGCAACGCGCGCCGGAAGCCGTTCTGATAATCAGGCCAATTGGCATATCGCCATGGGTATGGAAGTCGAACTGACCGACAACCTCACAGTTGGCGGCGCCTCGGCGTTCATCAACGGCCGGTCGAACATCCAGGGTTCCGAAGCCCGGCTGCTTACGAACCAGGCCATGGCCTATGCGTCCTACCGTCTCGGCGGCGGCGCATATGTCGCTGGTCTCGGATCGGCATCGGTTACCGACATCGAGACGCTGCGTCTCGCCAATGGCGGTTTCGAAACAGCAAGGTTCGGCAACGATACGCGTGCCTTCAACTACACCACCGGTGTAGAAACTGGCATGAATATCGGTATCGCACGGGGCTTTGAACTGACCCCTCGGGCTGCTGTCCGGTACAGCCATTCCGAGATCGAAGGCTATAGCGAAGCAGGCTCGGAAATCGCACTGTCGGTAGACAATATCCGTCGGCAGCGTCTGGAAGGCCGGGTAGGCTTCAACTTCCAGGGCGAACGGGCGCTCAGCAACAGCTGGACGATCCGGCCTCAGATATCGGCTGACTATGTGCAGGCAATCAGCCAGAGCGGAACCGAAATGACGGTCCGCTTCGCACAGGCTGCGGATGTTCCGATTGTCCTGCCAGGCATCGGTACGGACTCGTCCTGGACGGAAGTCCGCGGCGGTGTCAGCCTGAGCCGTGGCAATCTGTCCCTGACCACAGCCTTCGAGACCGATATCGGTCGCGACGAGCTGCGCGACGACAGAGCCGTTGCAGAACTGTCCTTCCGCTTCTAGGGGCGAAGGCACCCATAAAAAGGGCCCCGGCAGGTTGCTGCCGGGGCCCTTTTTCTATGGGCAATCACCAGCGAGGCCCAATGGCACATCCATTGTCCTTGGCATCGCCTAGGACATCGTCAGGGGGCTCCGGCCCTGTGCATTTTGCTCCAGCTGCCTCCATGTGCGCCGTGCCGTACCTCTGCAGGCACTCTGACAGCCACGAGCACAGAGCCCTTCCGCCCATCATCACGGGCATTGAGTAGGTGCCGCACAGACGCTCGCCTACGCGCATACAAAAGGGCCCCGGCAATATCCTTGCCGGAGCCCTTTGCTTGGTGATCGTCGTTCCGCCGCTGACGGCGTACCGCTCACATTTGGGTTAGTCCTGATTAGGCTCCAGATTGACGGCAGCGTGTTTGCCGCGACGATCGACTTCGAGTTCGAAGTTCAACCGATCGCCCTCATTCAGTGTCGGCATGCCAGCACGTTCGACGGCACTGATGTGAACGAAAGCATCGGGCTGGCCATCATCGCGCTGGATGAAACCAAAGCCCTTCATGCTGTTGAAGAATTTGACCGTGCCGCTCGCCTTTTCACCGGTGAGCTCGCGCTGCGGTCCACCGCCGCGTCCTTCACTCTCGGGAACCGGCAAAGGGTCACCATCGATGACGAGATCGCTTGCTGAAACCTTGCCATTGCGATCGACAAGATTGAAGCTCAGCGGCTGGCCTTCGGCCAAGCCGGTAAGTCCGGCCTGCTCTACCGCACTGATATGAACGAACACATCCTCACCGCCATCGTCACGGACGATAAAGCCGAAGCCTTTCTGGCCGTTGAAGAATTTTACGACGCCCTTGCCTTCGCCGACAATCTGCGCAGGCATCCGGTCTCCGCCGCCGCGGAAACCTCCGCCGCCACCGCCACCGCCGCGGTAACCTCCACCGCCACCGCCGCCGCGATTGTCATAGCCGCCCGATTCCTGGCGTCCGCCAAAACCGCTTGGTTCGTTATAGCCTTGGTAGTTTTCGTCGCCGAAACTGTCGCGCTTATCCTTCCGGCGTCCGCGCCGGTCTTTGTCGAAACTCATTTTTCCTAAAGTCTTCCCGTTCGCCCAAAGCTCTCAATCGAAGTAACGCACGCCGGGCGGGGCGCAGCAACTTCATGGCACGAATCTGCCGTACCGTGATTCGGTATAGCCGAAAAACACTGCTTTCGCGAGCAATTTACGCCAACCATGTTCCGGGGTTGGGCATCGGCTCCCGGTTCGATGCCCGGATCAGTGACATGATCGACCGTACGAACACCCAAACGACCGCCAAAAAGAGCAACGGGATGCCGATCAGCGCTCCGATAAGGGTAATGATCAGGAAGAATGACAGTATCGTCGTTCCGAGCCAGAGGAGGAATGTCATGATGTGATACTGATAGTGCGACGCCTCCCAGCCCTCGCCCGGTTCCGAGTTCCAGACCAGCGCTAATATGAAAGCAACCAGGCCGGTAAACCCCGTCACAACGCTTGCCATATAGAGGATCGAGAGAATTATCGGTTTGTTCGTGCCCGATGCGGCGGCATATTGGCGAGCGCCTGGTTCAGGCGCGTCCGGCTGCTCGGCGCGTTGTCTCGGTTCGGTTTGCCGGGGACGTACAGTCTCCCTTTCACCCGGTGACGGTCGCGAAGTGTTCGGAGGATCGAACTCTAATTTTCCTCTTCTGCCTCGGTCATCCGCCATTCTTAACGCTCCTGCCACCAATTCTGTTCCCTTGATGCTTGCACCGAGACCGCCGCCAAGGCAATGATCGTCCTCATGGAAAGCATTCTCGCCGTTTTCACGGATCCCGCCAACATTGCCGCCCTTGTCACGCTGATCGTGCTCGAGGTCGTGCTGGGAATCGACAACCTCATCTTCATCTCGATCCTGTCGAACAAACTGCCCGAGGAGGAGCGCAAGAAAGCGCGGCGGATCGGCATATCGCTGGCCCTGATTATGCGGCTCGCATTGCTGTCGATGATCGCCTGGATCGTACAGGCTACCCAGACGGTATTCGATCTTGGTTTCGTGGGCTCGCCGGGGCAGCATGGAGAGCCGACTTTTGAAACCGCCTTTTCCTGGCGAGACCTGATCCTGATCGCCGGCGGCCTGTTCCTGCTGTGGAAGGCAACCAAGGAAATCCATCATGCGATGGACACCGAAGCTTCCGGCACCATGCTGGACAAGAAGAATGGCAGGGGCACGATGAGTTTTGCCTCCGTGATCGTGCAGATCCTGCTGCTCGACATGGTTTTTTCCGTGGATTCGATCCTGACGGCTGTCGGTATGACGGATCACCTGCCGATCATGGTAGTCGCGGTTATCTTCGCGATCGGCGTGATGCTGATTGCTGCCGACCCGCTTGCCGAGTTTATCGATCGCAACCCGACCGTGGTGATGCTCGCTTTGTCTTTCCTGCTGATGATCGGCTTTGTCCTCATAGCGGACGGCTTCGGCGTCCATATCCCCAAAGGCTATATCTACGCTGCGATGGCCTTCGCCGCCGGGGTTGAGACGCTCAACATTCTGGCCCGTAAAGCGCGCCAGAAGCGCAAGGCTGGATTGGATTCAGCTACCGAGTAAAGCGCAAGCCATTGAGCGTCCGGCCCAATGCGCCTATGTGCGCAGGCATGACCGTATATTTCCATGAAGAAGATATTCCCGCAGACGCACTGGGCAGTGGGGCGATCGCCGTCGACACCGAAACGATGGGCCTGCAAACGCCGCGCGACCGGCTTTGCGTTGTCCAGCTCTCCGATGGCGGCGAAGACGAACATCTCGTCCGTTTCGCGCCCGGCAGCGACTATGCGGCTCCCAATCTGAAAGCCCTGCTCGGCGATCCGGACCGCATCAAACTCTATCATTTCGCGCGCTTCGATCTCGCCGCAATCGAGCATTATCTGGGCGTCACCGCTGCGCCCGTCTACTGCACCAAGATCGCATCACGGCTGGTGAGAACCTATACCGACCGGCATGGCCTGAAAGAGATTTGCCGCGAATTGCTGGGCGCCGACATATCAAAGCAGCAGCAATCGTCAGACTGGGGCGCGCCGGAGCTGAGCGACGCGCAAAAAGAATATGCCGCATCTGATGTACGGTTCCTGCATCGGTTGAAAGAGGTGCTCGACACTCGCCTTGAACGCGAGGGACGCATGCATCTGGCCCAAGCCTGTTTCGATTTCCTTCCCCATCGCGCACGACTCGATCTTGCGGGCTGGCCAGAAACCGACATTTTCGCGCATGTCTGAGGCAGCCCGGGAAAGGCTGGGAAAACGCCAGAACTGGGCCGCTCCGGGTGGACGGCATGACCGTCTTGTCAAATATTTGCAGATAATGCTCCCGGTCGCGATTGGTATTCTCGCGGCGTTCCTGACCATGGCTCCCCTGCAAAAGAGCAATGAGTTGAGCTTCCTCCTCTCCCGCGACAATGTAGAAATCGCGCCCGAAAGACTTCGCGTCGAAGCCGCCCGCTATAGCGGTGCCGATGGCTCAGGCCGGCCGTTTGAGCTTAACGCCGCCTCTGCCGTCCAACGCAGCTCATCTACGCCGATCGTCGAGCTTGAAGATCTGTCCGCTCAATTGGAACTGGAGGATGGTCTCGCGTTCATCGTCGCCAATCGCGGGCTTTATGACCTTGAGGAAGAAGTCGTCTCGATCGAAGGTCCGCTCGAATTCCGGGCGTCCGACGGCTACCGACTCCAAACGAGCAATGTTCTCGTGCGGCTGGGCGAACGCGAGATGCGAAGCGCCGGGGAAGTCGATGGCCAGATCCCGCTCGGTGCCTTCAGCGCGGAACGGATGCGGGTCGACCTCCCGAGCCGCACTGTGTTTCTGGAAGGGCGCGCGCGCTTGCGCATTGTCCAAGGCCAAGGCAGATAGCAGCCATGACAAGAACCTTCCTCATGCCTGCCGCCGCCGGATTCGCAATGATGATGCTGGCCGCCGTTCCCGCTTCCAGCCAGTCGGCCCTTAGCGGCCTCAACACCAATGCACCCGTCGATGTCGCGGCCGATCGGATAGAAGTTCAGGACCGGGCCGACCGCGCGATTTTTTCCGGCAATGTGCAGGTTCGTCAGGGCAATCTCTCGCTCGATGCCGCGCGCATCACGGTTGCCTATTCAGGCAGCGTAACGGGCGGAGTGGAAGTTCGCCGGCTCGATGCAAGTGGCGGCGTTTTCGTCCGTAGTCCGAGCGAAACCGCGCGGGGCCAGTTTGCCGTATACGATCTCAATCGTCGGCTGATTACGCTGATCGGAGGCGTCGAACTCAACCAGGGTGGCAATGTCATTCGAGGCGGACGGCTGGTGATCGATCTCGATACGGGCCGGGCTGTGATCGACGGTCGTTCGCAAGGCGTTAGCGGCCTCGAGACCGAAGGCACCCCGACAGGCCGGGTAACAGGCCGGTTCACGGTACCGCAACGGAACGATTAGCCCGGTCACGCGGGCGGAACAGCCCTATTGAAACCCCCTCCACGCTTCCCAACATGCATATATGATGCCAAAAAGCGATCCGATGAACAAAGCCGAGACAATCGACCCTGCTGAGAACCAGTCCGGTCTCGAATTCGAGACCGAGGGCCTGTCCGTTGTCTCAATCGCCAAATCCTATGACAAGAAGCAGGTATTGTCGGATGTTTCGCTGCATGTCGGGCGCGGCGAAGTTCTCGGGCTTCTGGGGCCAAATGGTGCCGGCAAGACCACATGCTTCTATTCGATCATGGGGCTGGTGCGGCCGGATTCAGGGCGGATCATGCTTGATGGCGCCGATATTACCGGCCTTCCCATGTATCGCCGGGCGATCCTCGGACTGGGGTATCTTCCCCAGGAAACCTCGATCTTTCGCGGGCTGACGGTCGAGAAGAATATCGCTGCAGTGCTCGAAATGAGCGAGCCCGACCGCGATGCCCGCGCCGAGCGGCTCGAACAGCTTCTCGAAGAGTTTTCGATCGGCCATCTGCGTGATTCTGCTGCCATGGCCCTGTCGGGCGGTGAAAGACGGCGCTGCGAGATCGCCCGTGCGCTGGCGGCCAACCCGTCCATCATGCTGCTCGACGAGCCATTTGCCGGGATCGACCCGATTTCCATTTCCGATATCCGCGATCTGGTGGCCGATCTCAAGAATCGCAATATCGGGGTGCTGATTACCGATCACAATGTCCGCGAGACGCTGGGCATCGTCGATCAGGCCTGCATCATCTATGACGGCAAGGTGCTGTTTGCAGGCTCTCCCGACGATCTGGTCGCGAATGACGAGGTTCGGCGGCTTTACCTCGGCGAAGGGTTCACTCGTTAGGGTGCCGATATGGCACTAGGACCGCGCCTCGACCTTCGGCAGAGCCAGTCTCTGGTGATGACGCCGCAACTCCAGCAGGCGATCAAGCTGCTGGCACTGTCCAATCTCGAAATCGAAGGCTTTATCGCTGAAGAACTTGAAAAAAATCCACTGCTCGACACGGCCGGCGACGACCAGCGAGAGGATATGGCACCTGCTGAAAGCGACGGTTTCGACGATGCCTCCGGCCCGGCTACTGCCGACAATTTGTTGCAAAATGGCGGGGCAGACGATGAAGCCCGGCTCGATATCGAAGACAGTGCGCTTTCCGATGATACCGGGTCAGATGCCGGCATGGACGGATCGCTCGGCATGTCTGGAATCCAGGGGAGCAGTGGCGGCGAAGACGGGCCCGACCTTGATCTTCTGGCTGCCGACGGTCTGTCGCTCCACGACTATCTTCTGGCACAGGCTGGCAGCAGTTTTTCGGGGCAAGACTATCTGATTGCGGGCCAGCTGATCGAACGGATCGATGAAACCGGCTATTTGCGAGCCGACCTGCTCCGCCTCTCCCATCAGCTTGGCGTGTCGGTTGCTGCGCTCGAAGACGTGCTGAACACTATCCAGAGCTTTGAACCCACCGGCGTTGGCGCGCGCGACCTTTCCGAATGCCTGGCCATTCAGGCTCGCGAAGCCGACCGCTACGATCCCGCAATGGCGCGACTCATAGACAATCTCGATCTGCTGGCCCGCGGAGAACTGGGCCGGTTGAAACGCATGTGCCATGTCGATGATGAAGATATGGCCGACATGATCGCAGAGTTACGTGATTATGATCCCAAGCCAGGCTGCCAATTTGGCGGAGACCCGATACAGGCCGTGGTGCCGGACATATTCGTTGCACCGGCAAAGAAAGGCTGGGCGATCGAACTCAACAATGCGACGCTGCCCAAGGTCATCGTCAACCGCAGCTATTATCACGAGATGTCGGAAGCGGGAGACGACGAACAAAGCCGTGCCTGGCTCAATGAATGCCTGGCCAATGCCAACTGGCTGACCAAAGCGCTCGATCAGCGCGCACGGACTATCATCAAGGTTGCCGGTGAAGTCGTGAAGCGTCAGGCGGATTTCTTCCGCAAGGGCGTGACCCATCTCAAACCCTTGACCCTGCGGGAGATTGCCGACGCGATCGACATGCATGAATCGACGGTCAGCCGGGCGACGTCGAACAAATATCTGTCCTGCGACCGCGGGATATTCGAGCTCAAATATTTCTTCACCAGCGGCATCAAATCGGGCGAGGATGGCGAATCGGCATCATCCGAGGCGGTAAAGAGCCATATCCGGACCCTGATCGAGGCAGAGGAGAAGGTCCTCTCCGACGACAAGCTCGTCGCATTGCTGAAGGAAAAGGGTTTCGATATCGCGCGGCGGACAGTCGCCAAATATCGAGAAGCGATGGGAATCGGCTCTTCCGTAGAGCGGCGGCGGCAGAAAAAACTTGGGAGCAGGGCGGCCTAGCGATCCCGCCGAAACGGCCAGCGGGTGCGGGCGTGCAGATAGTAATTCACGATGCCCGCAGCAAAGGCGATCACCGACAGGGCGACAAGCGACATACCCAATATCGTATCTATTCTGGGCATACCGACAGCCGACAATATGCCGGCAGCGGCAAGACAGAGAAACATGCGGACGACGGGTGTCATGTTGGCGGCAGCGCTCCGCTAGCCGCTGCGTTTTGAACCGCTGAGAAAGTACCATACGACATAGCCGACAAGCAGCAGCGCCAGGCCGTAGAAAATTAGCGATACGATCGAGGTGAAAACCTTCACGGCGATTACCAGCAAAACGATCGCGGCGATGACGGACAGGATGATCTTTAACACGAACATTCTCCATTAGGTGTATTATCTAAGTAATACATTAGGTGCCGTATTTCAAGTATCCCACGGGCCAATCGCCGGAATCAATCATCCGCATTGCCGGATTTGGATCGTTGGGCGAGCAGCTTGTCGATCTTGCGGCCATCCATATCGACCACCTCGAAATTCCATCCATCCTTTTCAAACAGTTCGCCGGTTACCGGCAAGCGCTTGAACACCGACAGTGCAAAGCCCGCCACGGTCGCATAATCGCGATCGTCGGGCAGATCGATACCCATTTTCTCGGCCATATTGTCCGCCGAGCACGATCCGGAAAACAACCAGCTGCCGTCGGCACGCTCGACAAAGGCCGGATCGGTGCCGATTTCCTGGTCAGAGACGAATTCACCGGTGATCGCAATCAGCAAATCGAGCGGGGTCATGATCCCCTCGAAATGCCCATATTCGTCATGCACCAGCGCCATGGGAATATCGGATTCGCGCAAGGCTTCGAGCGCATCCATCGCGTCGACCTGATCGGGCACGATCGGCGCATCGCGCATAAGCTCCCGCAAATCCAGCGAGCGGCCTTCGAACAGAGCCGACACGATATCGCGCGCCTGGACCACGCCGACAATCTCGTCGACCGAGCCTTCCGCTACCGGAAGCCGGGTATGCGGCGTCGCGAGCAGTGCTTCGCGTATTTCATTGGGGCTGGACGAGGCTTCGATCCAGTCGACCTCTGTGCGCGGTGTCATCACCTCGCGGACAGGGCGGTCGGCAAGCCGAACCACGCCCGAAATAATCGCCCGCTCGCTTTCCTCGATCACGCCGGACTTGGTCGCCTCGGCTACCAGCATGTGCAGCTCTTCGGCAGTAACCCGCGACTGCGGATTGCGGCTCAGCCGCATCAGGCGGAAGATCAGCGCGCTCGTCCGGTCCATCAGCCAGACGAGCGGCGCGGTAAATGTGGCGAGCCAACGCATTGGCAACGACACCAGCACAGCCACGCGTTCCGGATTGCGCAGCGCAAGCTGTTTGGGAACAAGCTCCCCGATGACGAGGGAGGCATAGGTTGTCAGGACAATGACCAGCGCAAATCCCAAGGTTTGCGCCAATCCAGGCTCTACACCGACAAAGGCAAGGCGGTCGCCCACGGGCCCGCCAAGGCTTGCCCCCGAATAGGCACCAGCAAGGATACCGATCAGGGTGATACCGATCTGTACGGTCGACAGGAAGCGCCCCGGATCGGCCGCCAGATCGAGCGCGGTCTGCGCTCCGGAGCGACCGTCTTTAGCCATCGCCTGAAGCCGGGCCCGCCGGGAGGAAACGATGGCGAGCTCAGACATCGCGAAGACGCCGTTCAGCAGGATCAATGCAAAAATGATGCAAAGATCGAACCAGGGAAAGGGGGATAAATCGGGTGGCATGATCGGGGTTGTTCCCCTCATTTGCCCGCTTTTGGCGAGCGGGACAAGCGCATGATCAGCTTCTGTTCACGATAAATTGGGAACAAGCATCCTCTGTCATCGGTTAATGGATATATAAACAGCGCGGAGGAGACACAGAATGACATTTTTCAAACAGGCTTTGACCAAAAAACTTTTGGCGGGAACGGCGATGATCGGGATGATCGGCGCAACGGCAGCCTGCACCACCAACCCTGAAACCGGCAACCAGCGTATATCACGTGCGGCGATTGGCGGCGTGGCCGGCGCAGTTGGCGGCTATCTGATCGGAGATCTGGTCGGCGGTCGGCGCGATCGCACCGAACGGATCGTGGGCGCCGGGCTTGGTGCCGTCGCGGGTATCGCCATCGGCACATATATGGATCGGCAGCAGCGCGAACTGGAACAAGCCACAGCGGGCACGGACACCAATGTGATTCGCGACGGCGACAATCTGTATCTGCAAATGCCCGGATCGGTTGCCGAGTTCGATGTGAATTCCAGCACCGTGCGCCCCCAGTTCCGCGCGACGCTCGATGAAATCGCCCAGACGCTGAACAGCTACCCGGAAACCTATATCGACATATACGGCCATACCGATTCGGACGGATCGGATGCCTATAATCTCGATCTTTCAAACCGGCGTGCACAGTCGGTGGCCAGTTATCTTACCAGCCGCGGCGTAAACCGGGCGCGAATCGCAACCGAGGGCTTCGGCGAAAGTCAGCCGATCGCAACCAACGCCACAGCCGCTGGCAAGCAGCAGAATCGCCGGGTCGAAATCCGCATCGTTCCGATTACGCAGGCCGATGTGAACGCAGCGGGCGACTAGGCCCAAATTCAGACTGACTCGAAAGGGCGTCCGGCATATGCCGGGCGCCCTTTTCAGTCTCGCCGTTTTCGGAAAAAGTCCGTCAACAGCGCAGCAGACCGGTCTTGCCCCATACCGGAATAAACATCCGGACGATGGTGGCAGGTCGGCTGACCGAAGAATCGGGGCCCATGCTCGACAGCACCGCCCTTGGGATCGGGCGCTGCATAGTAAAGCCGGGAAATCCGGGCATGGGCGATGGCGCCGGCACACATTGCGCACGGCTCAAGCGTGACCCAGAGATCGCAGCCGTCGAGTCGCCCGGTACCCAGCACTTCGAGCGCGGCGCGAATCGCGCGCATCTCCGCATGATCGGTAGGATCGCCGCTCGCGCGCATACCGTTGGCAGCCTCGGCAATCTGCCGCTCGCCCTGCATGATCACGGCGCCGACGGGCACTTCTGATACAGCTGCCGCCTGCTCGGCCAAGGCAAGCGCACGTTGCATGGGAAGGGGTAGAGGAAAGGCCATGGCTTCGCCTAGCCCTTGGCCGGGCTGGTAAACAAGCCGCTTGTGACGAGTCCACAATACGCTTTTCCGCCAATCGCGATGCCAATCTGCCATCGCCGCGGTTGACGAAAGCACATGATCGGGCTATTTGCCCCGCTTTCCGGGCAACCCCGAGATTTCAGGACTAAAGATTATGTCGCGTATTTGCGAGCTGACCGGCAAAGGCCGGATGGTGGGAAACAATGTGTCCCACGCCAATAACAGGACCAAGAAGACATTTCTGCCGAATCTGCAGAATGTTACCTTGATGTCCGAAGCACTGGAGCGGAGCTTCAAATTCCGCGTGTCGACCACTGGTCTGCGGTCGGTTGAGCATGTGGGCGGCCTCGACAACTGGCTGATCAAAACGGCCGACGACAAACTCAGCGCCAATGCCCGCAAGGTGAAGCGCGAGATCGCCAGCAAACAGGCAGCCGCCTAATCGTACAACTGTCGCTTGCTCGGGCCGCCATGATTTGCATGACGGCCGGATCAGCGACCGTGCGGGGCGACTCCCCAGACTAACGTCTGGCGATCAGCTCAAACTTGAGCAGCAATGTCCGCTGGAGCGGATTGAAGTTATCGTCCGACGCCATCCAGATGATCGTGCGGCCGTCCTCTTCATCGATGGCCAGCGCTTCCATATTGTCGATCGTCACTGGCGGATCGAGCCTCGCGATCACATCGCCTGCGAGAATCGTTCCGGCAGCGAGCCTGTCGAGCGAAACGATGGAAACGATCACCGAAACGCCCTCCACGAAACTGAAATCGCGATTCAGGACCAGCAGCCGTCCATCAGGCAGCAGGGCCGCATCGGTGATCCGGTGTTCGCTTGGCGGCCGGTAGCCCAGACGCAGCGGCGGTGGGCCACTCTCAACCGGGTCGCCCGCGAACAGCAACACTTCGCGCGAATCGCCCGGCCCGTCTCCCGCTTCGGAGAGTATCAGAAACCGGCCATCGTCCAGCCGGACCATGGCTTCCGCTCCGCCATTGGACGGCCAGTCCTCCATCGCCTCGGGAGCTGCGTTTCCATCGGAGCGGGCAAAGGCCGCATCGAAACGCCAGAAACCGTTTGCCCGTTCGAAGGCCACCCAATAGCGGCCGGTTTCCGGGTCATAGGCCAGCCCCTCGGCATCCCGGTCCCGCTTCCGTACTTCGCCGCCATCATCCGGAACCGGTCCGTCCGACAGTTGCCCTATAGCGGCGCGCGTAATCGCGCCCGTATCGCTCAGCGCAAAACGAAACAGCCCGCCTGCATCGCTAATCGCAACGAAACCGTCCCCATCAAGAACCATGGCCGAGATGCCGCCAAAATCGGGGTTGTCGCTCGTCAGCACCCAGCCACCAAGATATCGCAGTCCCCCGATATCGCGTCGTGCAGGGTCCCCACTGTCGAGCAGCACCGGCTCTGCATGGATTGCAAAAGGCCTCTCGACCGCCTCCCCTTGCCCTCCGGTGAGGATCAGGGTCGAACTCGCGACAGACAGGATCAGGAACAAGGCAGCGATACGGCGAAACATCGCCGCCTCCTACCATCGCCATATCCGTGCGGACAGCCGAAACAGGCCCAAGCTGAACGACAGACAACAGCATCGTTCAGACAAGGTTCCGCTAACCATCTGCATAAGGGCATTGCGTTGGCGGAAGCTGTTCAGTGAAGAGGTCCGCCGCACCAGATTTGATACCGCATTGCAGACGCTTGGGAGAATATGAGATGGCATTGAAGAAAATCACATTGGCAGCTCTCGCCGGAGCGATGCTGATCCCCGCTGCGGCCCATGCTGGGGACCGCTACTATAACGACGGCTATAATGACGACCGCTATTACGAAAGCCGGTATGATGATCGCTATGACCGGCGCGAGTATCGGCGGGGCGATTATTATGAAGGCCATCGTGGCTATAACCGCCGCGACAACAGGCGCTATTCCTATCGCAATGACCGTAGACATTATCGCGGGCGCTGCCGTGACAGCGGGACAGGCGGCACGATCATCGGCGGTATCGCCGGTGCACTGCTCGGCAATGAAATCGCCGAAGGCCGCAGAGGCCGGGGCGATGGCACGGCCGGCGCTGTAATCGGCGGTGTAGTCGGAGCGCTGGCAGGCCGGGCAATCGACCGCGACTGCTAAAAAGCATTCAACACGGATTTCACAGTCTAGTCCTCGCGTAGCGTATCGAGGATGAGGGGGTCGGCGCGCGTATCTGCTCCGGCCCCCGAATTTATTGGGCGCAACAAAGCTGCCCAAAGTTTACAAAGTGGGCACTGAAACAGCCTTACGCCCGCTTCCTGCCGAACCCGGAGCCATGAACCGAGCGACCTGCATGAAATCAGACCTTTTCCAACATTGCAAGAAGACTATTTCGACGCCTCATCGAACAGGCCGGCCAGTTGTTCGACCATCGTGCCGCCCAGTTGTTCGGCGTCCATGATCGTCACGGCGCGCTCATAATAGCGGGTCACGTCATGGCCGATGCCGATGGCGCACAGTTCGACCGGCGAGCGGGTTTCGATCCAGGCGATGACCTGCCGCAGATGCTTTTCGAGATAGCTTCCCGAATTCACCGACAGCGTCGAATCATCGACCGGCGCACCATCGGATATCACCATCAGCACCCGGCGTTCCTCCGAGCGGCCCATCAACCGGTTATGCGCCCATAACAGGGCCTCGCCGTCGATATTCTCCTTGAGCAGCCCCTCGCGCATCATCAGGCCCAGACTCTTGCGCGCCCGGCGCCACGGCTCGTCGGCTTGCTTGTAGATGATGTGGCGCAGATCGTTGAGCCTGCCCGGATGCGCGGGGCGGCCTTCGGCCAGCCATTGCTCGCGCGACTGGCCGCCCTTCCAGGCGCGGGTCGTGAACCCCAGTATCTCAGTCTTTACGCCAACCCGCTCCAGCGTGCGCGCCATGATATCGGCGGAGATGGCGGCGATCGAAATCGGTCGTCCGCGCATCGATCCCGAATTGTCGATCAGCAACGTGACGACGGTATCCCGGAACTCGGTGTCGCGCTCAATCTTGTAGGAGAGCGAATGGGCCGGATTGACGATGACCCGTGAAAGTCGCGCGGCGTCCAGCGTCCCTTCTTCCTGATCGAAATCCCAGGAGCGCAGCTGCTGCGCCATCAACCGGCGTTGCAGCCGGTTCGCAAGCTTGGTCACCGCGCCCTGCAGATGGACAAGCTGCTGATCCAGATAGGCGCGCAGGCGGGTGAGTTCCTCCTCGTCGCACAATTCGGTTGCGGCAATCTCTTCGTCATACTGGGTCGTGAATGCCGCGTAATTGAATTGCGGCGTCAGATCGCTGAACGGGCGGTTCGGGCGAACGGGGAGCATCCCCTCCTCGCCATCATCCATCGGATCGCCGTCCATATCCCCGAATTCATCGTCCAGCGAATCACCTTCGCCATCTTCCCCGGCCTCATCGGAATCTTCGGCGCGCGCATCGGCCTGGGATTCGGCCCCGGCATCGCCCTCTTCCTGATCGTCGCTATCGTCATTCTCGTCCGGATCTTCGCCCTCATCCTCATCGCCGCCCTCATCGCCATCATCAGGCTGGAGATCGCCGTCGATCAGCTCGAGATCCTCAAGCAGGCGCGTCGTCAGTTCGGCAAAGCCGCGCTGATCGTCGAGCAGCATTTCGAGCGCATCGAGGTCCGCGCCGCCTTTTTCCTCGATCCAGTCGCGGACAAGATCGAGGCCGGGCCTTGCGCGTTCGGGCGCAGCCTCTCCGGTCAGCCGCTCTCGCACCATCAGCGCGATGGCCGAGGCCAGAGGCACCTCATCGCGGTTGCGCGCCTTGGATATCGGATCGGATTTGAGCCGCATATCGAGCGCTTCGGCAAGATTGGCGCGGACCCCGGCATAGCGCCGCGCGCCCAGTGCCTCGACCCGCGCCTTTTCCACGGCATCGAAAGCCGAACGCGCAATCGCGTCCGCCGGCTGGGCCGAAGCGTGGACGGCATTGTCATGATAGCGCAGCATCAGCGCCGCCGCATCGGCAAAGCCCCGGGCCTCGGCCACCTGATCGGGTGGCAGCGCGCGCGACGGCATCGGCACCTTGATATGGCGGCCATTGGAGATCGGAATATCTGCGGTAAAGGCGAGTTCCACCTCCGGATCCGCCGCCATGGCCCGCGCCGCGCCGGAAAGCGCTGCTTTCAGCTCATCGAGAGGATTGGGATCGGCCATCAATCCGCGTCTATTCGGACGCGCCCACAACACTCTCCGGCAAATCCGCACCGAAGACGCGCTGGTAATATTCGGCGACCAGTGCCCGCTCGGCCTCATCGCATTTGTTGAGGAAGGAAAGGCGGAAGGCGAAGCCGATATCGCCAAAGATGGTCGTGTTCTGCGCCCAGGTGATCACGGTCCGCGGGCTCATAACGGTCGAAATATCACCGGCCATGAAACCCTGGCGCGTCAGTTCCGCCACCTTGACCATGTCGTCGACCGTCTTGTGGCCGGCCTCGGTGTCGAACTCGTCATTCTTCGACAGCACGATCTTCGCCTCGGTCGCGGCCGGCAGATAGTTGAGCGTAACGACGATGTTCCACCGGTCCATCTGGCCCTGGTTGATTTGCTGGGTGCCATGATACAGCCCCGTCGTGTCACCAAGGCCAACCGTGTTCGACGTAGCAAACAGCCGGAAATAGGGGTTGGGGCGGATCACGCGGTTCTGATCGAGCAGGGTCAGCTTGCCGTCCGCTTCCAGCACGCGCTGGATCACGAACATCACATCGGGACGCCCGGCATCATATTCGTCAAAGACGAGCGCGGTCGGCGTCTGCAGCGCCCAGGGCAGCAGGCCTTCGCGGAACTCTGTAACCTGCTGGCCGTCGCGCAGCACGATGGCATCGCGGCCGACAAGGTCAATCCGGCTGATATGGCTATCGAGATTGATCCGGATGCACGGCCAGTTGAGGCGCGAGGCGACCTGCTCGATATGCGTCGATTTGCCCGTGCCGTGATAACCCTGGATCATCACCCGGCGGTTGAAGGCAAAGCCCGCGGCAATGGCGAGCGTGGTATCCGGATCGAAGACATAGCTTTCGTCGCGATCGGGAACGCGTTCATCGGCTTCGCTGAAAGCCGGGACTTCCATATCCGAGTCGATGCCGAAAAGATCACGCACTTTCACCATCTTGTCCGGTGCGGCCATGATGGGTTCGGCCCGGCTGTCAGGCTGCGTGTTGGCAATGCTGTTCATCGTAATTCCTAGTGTCTCACTTTGGGTATCTGGCTAGTGTTCGGGCCAATCAGGAAAAGGCAGGGGTGTCCTTCAGATGCGTATAGGCGTCGATAACGCGCTGCAACATCTTCTCGTGGCTCCGGTCCCCGCCATTTTTGTCGGGATGATATTTGCGAACCAGCGCTGCATAGCGGCGCCGTAGCGTCTTTCGGTCGGCATTCGCATTCAGCCCGAGAATCTGTAAATTTTCCCGATCGCGGTCGGAAAGCGGTTTGCCGTCTTCCCTCGGCGTGCGGACGCCGGTGCGGAAGCGCGCTCCGATCGCATCCAGCGGGTCGGTAAAATCGGCCCAGCGCGGCGTGGGGCTGGCACCATTGGAGGCAAAAGACCGCGTTTCCCGGTCCCAGCCGGACCAGGGCCGCTGCTGGCTGTAAATCTCTTCCTCGTCCATGCCGGCGAAGAAATCATAATGCGCGTTGAACTCGCGGACATGCTCGAGGCACAGCCAGTGATAATCGCCCGGCCCATCGAAACCGCCGCGACGATGCCCGGTTTTGGGTGCGCGAAACTCACCCAGATCAGCGCATTCGGGATGATCGCACATCCGTTCGCTGTCATCGATCCGACCATGGAATTTTTCATGTCTTGGGTGTGAGGCCAAGGGTGCTCCTTTCGTCCAACATGCCTATATAGGAGCCATGAACCAGGAATCGAAAGGCCCTGTTGCGGCCGAAATTGAAAAGCGTCTCACCGAGGCCCTCGGCCCCATTCATTTGCGGGTCATAAACGACAGCGCCCAGCATCGCGGTCATGCCGGAGATGACGGCAGCGGCGAAAGCCATTTCACCGTTGAAATCGTTGCTATGCAATTTGAGGAGATGAATCGGGTCGAGCGCCAGCGCGCAGTCAACAAGGCACTGGGTGATTTGATGAACGAGCGGGTCCATGCCATGCAAATCCGGGCAAAGGCACCAAGCGAGGTTGCCGAATAGTCACCCGCCGATACGAGAATCCTAGGAACACGATGCCTGAATTCGACCAGCAACAGATAGCGCTCCACACGGGCATCACGCTCAATGTTGCAACCGCCGGGCCGCGCGATGGCGAGCCGATTATATTCCTCCACGGATTTCCCGAATCGCACCGCACATGGCGCCATCAGATTGCCGCGCTCTCGGACCGCTATTTCTGCATCGCACCCGATCAGCGCGGCTTCGCCAAATCGGAAAAGCCGCAAGGCGTGGAGAGTTACCAGCCACAAAAGATGATCGACGACGTGAAGGCTCTCGCCGATGCGCTCGATATCGACGACTTCACACTGGCCGGGCATGACTGGGGCGGGGCCATCGCCTGGGGCACGGCGATCGGCAATCCCCACCGCGTAAAACGGCTGATCATTGCCAACGCGCCCCATCCCCTGGTTTTCCAGAAAGGGCTGATTGAGGACCGGGGCCAGCGACTCGCCTCGGCCTATATCCGCGAATTCCGCAAGCCGGAGAATGATGCTTTTCTCGAAGAACATGGACTTGCCGCCTTCTTGCGCAAGACGATGAACTGGGAACGCGCGCCAGCGCTGGAGGATGAAGAACGCGACGTCATGCTCGCTGACTGGGCGCGGCCGGGTGCCGCGATTGCGATGATGAACTGGTATCGCGGATCGCCGGTTACCGTGCCCGAAGCCGATGAAGAGGTGGAAAGGCCAGCCTTTCTCGACACAGCTTTCCCGCGCGTCACGATGCCGGTGCTGGTCACCTGGGGCATGGACGACACCGCGCTTCTCCCCGGCCAGATTGAGGGGCTGGATCAGATTGTCGATGGCCTGACGCTCGTCAAAATCGATGCCGGGCATTTCGTGCCCTGGGAAGCGCCCGATGCGGTAACGTCCGCGATCAACGACTGGCTTGCGAAGACGCCTCTCGGCTAGAGCAACCAATCCACCGAAGCGCCGTGCGGATGACCGTCGGCAAGATGATGAAGATCCTCACCCAAGGGCCAAAGCTTCAATCGCAATTCAAACGCCTTTCTCGCGTCATCGAATTCATAGGATAGCCAGCCAAATGGCCTCTCCTCGGTCGCATGCTCTGCTGCGGCGGCGATGGCGGCGTGGAAACGCTGCTTCTGATCGTCCGGCAAATATTGGAGCGTGATCGTGTGGAACACTATACGCATCACGCCTTCGGCTTGAGGTGCCGCCAGCTGCGCCTCGATCCAGTCGGCAGCTTCGCCCGCGATTATCGGCGGCGGGAAAGCCCGGGCCAGCGCAATGGCCTGTTCGGCCCGTTCGATGCGCTCCGGCTGGTCCGGCCAGATGTAGGCGAGCAGCTTTTCGGCGGCTTCCGGCGATGAAAGATAGATGGGATTGCGGTCCACACCGCGCTGGGCGATCAGGGTGACCGCACTGTCTGGCGGCGGAGCCCCGTTCCATTGCGGGGCTAGCAGTAGTGGCGATGTCGGTTCGCCCGCCTCGACTCCGCCCAGTTCGTAACGATAACGGTTAAGATTGAGGACAAGGCCGGCGCTCGATCCGATTTCCAGCAGGTCGATAGGCATGGGATAGCGCGCCACGGCAACCATCAACCCGGCCATGATATAGGCTGCTCTTGCTGGTTCATTGGTCTGGGGCGGGGAATCGAGCCAGCCGGCAAGATCCGCACCATGGGCTTCCAGCGCCGCCGCTACGGCCGCGTCGAGATCGCCCTCTCCACCATAGGCCGCCGCGAGAGCTTCGTCCCGTCCCGAGCGCGCAAGCGCGTGAAGACCGCCAGTGAGCCGCAAGGCCATCGCCTCTCCAGCCCCTTCCAGATTGCCGTCCATTGCAAGGATATGCGCGCCGACTGGCCCTGTCGGATCGATATGCCGGGCAACCGCTTCGAGGATATCTGCGGTCAGCGGGGAGCCGTTGTTCCGGCAAAATTCGGCCTGGCGCTGAAAGGCGGCGCGAATGTCTGAAAATTTATCCGTCATAGTCCTAGCTTGCCCGTAGGAGCGCCCCCAAGTAAAGCGCACCCGCCATGGCCAATCCGATAATCTTCGCCATCCCCAAGGGACGTATCCTCGATGAAGCGCTCCCGCTGCTCGCCGAGGCCGGAATCGTGCCCGATGCGGATTTCCACAATAAGGACAGCCGCGCGCTGCGTTTCGGGACGAACAATCCCGATATCGACATTATCCGGGTCCGCGCATTCGATGTCGCGACCTTTGTCGCGCATGGCGCCGCGCAAGTCGGTATCGTCGGCTCAGACGTGCTCGAAGAATATAGCTATTCGGAGATTTATGCGCCCGTCGATCTCGATATCGGCCATTGCCGCCTGTCGGTCGCAGAACCGGCCGATCTCGCGGCGAGCGACGATGTAAGTGAATGGAGCCATGTCCGGATCGCCACCAAATATCCCAATTTCACGCGCCGCCATTTCGAGGCCAAAGGCATTCAGGCCGAATGCGTAAAGTTGAACGGCGCGATGGAAATCGCACCGGCACTGGGCCTGACCCGACGGATCGTCGATCTGGTGTCGAGCGGCGGGACGCTGAAAGCCAATAATCTGGTTGAAGTGGATACCCTGTGCGAAGTCACATCGCGGCTCATCGTCAACCGGGCGGCTTTCAAGACACGGCCCGAAATCCGGCCCATGGTGGAGCGGTTCCGTGAAATTGTTGGCGGCAACGATGCCGCTTAGGCTCAACGCCTCGGACGGCGATTTCGACACCCGCTTTACCGCTCTGGTCGAGGCCCGGCGGGGAACCGATGCCGATATCGCGCGCGACGTCGCGGCGATCATCGCAGAAGTCCGGACTCGCGGCGATGAAGCAGTTGCCGAATATACGAGGGATTTCGACGGTTTCGATCTCGCCGCCACCGGATGGTCGGTGACCAAGGAGCAGAGGCTTGCCGCTCTTGAGGGGCTGGATGCCGAACTGCGAGACGCACTCGAACTGGCGGCGACGCGCATCCGCGCTTTCCACGAGAAGCAGAAGCCGGAAAACAGCGAAACGACCGATGATGCGGGTGTCAGGATGGGGTCGCGCTGGTCAGCGGTTGAAACGGCCGGGCTCTATGTGCCGGGCGGGCGAGCCGCCTATCCGTCTTCCCTGCTTATGAATGCGATTCCGGCACTCGTCGCCGGTGTCGACCATATCGTGATGGTCACGCCAACACCGGGCGGAGAGATAATTCCGCTGATCCTGGCCGCCGCCGAGATTGCCGGCATAAGCGAGATTTACCGGATCGGCGGGGCTCAGGCCATCGCAGCCCTCGCCTTCGGCACCGACACCATCCCCAGCGCCGATGTGATTGTCGGCCCCGGCAATGCCTGGGTGGCCGAAGCCAAACGCCAGCTCTACGGCACCGTCGGAATAGACATGGTGGCCGGGCCTTCCGAAATCGTCGTGATAGCCGACCGGGATAACGACCCGGACTGGATCGCGGCCGACCTGTTATCGCAGGCCGAACATGATCCGACGAGCCAGTCGATCCTGTTTACGGACAATGCGGATTTCGCCGATGCCGTCGTCCAAGCCGTCGAAACGCAGCTCGGCAATCTCGAAACGGAAGAAACGGCACGAACGAGCTGGAATGCCAATGGCGCAATCATCTGTGTCGAATCGCTGGACGAGGCCCTTCCCCTATCCGATCGGCTCGCGCCGGAGCATCTCGAACTTGCAGTGGCCGATCCCGATGCTTTGTTCGCACGCGTCCGTCATGCCGGTTCGGTCTTTCTCGGGCGCCTGACGCCCGAAGCCATTGGCGATTATATCGGCGGGCCAAATCATGTATTGCCCACCGGACGCCGGGCGCGCTTTGCGTCCGGGCTTTCGGTACTCGATTTCATGAAGCGGACGAGTTTTCTCGGCTGCAGCGAGCAGGCCCTCGAAGCGATTGGCCCGGCCGCCGTCCGGCTGGCCAAAGCGGAAGGCCTGCCGGCCCATGCCCGATCGGTAGCCATGCGGCTACCGCGACAATGACGACATATTAGGAGACGATCATGAGCATTTCGCTGTACGACGCCATCATCCCCGGCAATCTTCAGATCATCGGTTCGGTTTCGAGTCTGGTCGACAAGGCGGCGGCTTTCTGCGCCGAAAACGGCCGGTCGGAAGAAGAGATGGCTCAGGCGAAGCTGATCGAAGATATGTTGCCTTTTGCCTATCAGGTGAAAGCTGTCGCCGAACATTCGCTTGGCGCGATTGAGGGCGTACGTGCGGGCAATTATTCACCCGATCTCGCTGCGCCTCCGGCAGATTTCGCAGGATTGAAAGCCAAGCTTGCCGCTGCAGCTTCGGCGCTGGAGGCGATCGATCCGGCCGAAGTCGAGGGATTTATCGGCAATGACATGCAATTCTCCTTCGGCGAAATGGTTATCCCTTTCACGGCCGAGAATTTCCTGCTCTCCTTCGCGCAGCCCAATTTCTATTTCCATGCGACAACGGCCTATGACATTTTGCGCGCCCAAGGCGTGCCCATCGGCAAACGAGATTTCCTTGGCCAGTTACGGATGAAAACCGCCTGATGACCCAACGTTCCAAATCCCGGTCTGCCGCCCGGCTGGCCGCCGTGCAGGCGCTCTACCAGCAGGAGATGGAGGGCACGCCCCTCGCCCGTTTGCTCAATGAATTTCACGACTACCGGCTCGGCGCGACTGTCGAAGATGTCGAATTTGAAGAGGCCGAAGTCGATTTTTTCGACGATGTGGTGTCGGGCATCAACAAGAGGCGCGCTGAAATCGATGCGCTGATTGAAGGGAAACTCGCGAAGGGATGGTCCCTCGAACGGCTCGATCGCCCACAAAAACAGATATTGCGGGCGGGAACCTATGAATTGCTGGCGCGGCCGGATGTCCCGGTTGCCGCGATTATCGGCGAATATGTCGATGTGGCTGACGCCTTTTACGACAAGCGCGAAAAGGGCTTCGTCAACGGTCTGCTCGACGCCATCGCCAAGGATGTGCGCGGCTAACCCGCGTCAACACTTTGTAGAGATATTGGGCAAAAATCTCTGCTAGCCAGATACGCATGACCAGCGAATCGGCCTTTATCGACGAGCTTCGCGCTTTTGCGACACACCCGGCAGCCCGGGGACTGACCGATGATGCGGCGGTCCTCGCCTTCGCCGGACGCACCCTTGTGCTCACCCATGACGCGATCGTCGAGAATGTGCATTTCCTGCCCAGTGACCCGCCCGAAGATATCGGCTGGAAACTGGCCGCCGCCAATCTTTCAGACCTTGCCGCCAAGGGCGCAAAACCGACAGCGGCGCTGATGGCGTACAGCCTGTCCGGCGATGCGGGCTGGGATGCGCAGTTCGCAGCAGGGCTGGGTGAAATTCTGAGCAAATATGGTTGCCCGCTGATCGGGGGAGACACAGTGCGCGTGCCCGAGGGCTCGGCCCGCCACTTCGGCATGACAGCGATCGGCGAGGCGGAATTTGTGCCGGGCCGCGACGGCGCATCTCCGGGCGACGAGCTCTGGGTCAGCGGAACATTGGGGGATGCGGGGCTGGGCCTTGCAATCGCCCGGGGCGAGATCGAGGGGCCGGAGGTATTGCTGCAAGCCTATCGCCGACCGACACCCCAGCTGGAACTTGGCCAAAAACTGGCCCCGCTCGTATCCGCAATGATGGATGTGTCCGACGGGCTGTTGATCGATGCCAAACGCATGGCCGAGGCCAGCAATGTCGCCATTGCCATTGAAAGCATTGATGTTCCGCTTTCCAAGGCCTTTGTCAGCATCCGCGGCGATACGCGGGAAGCGTCGCTGGAAGCGGCAACGGCTGGCGATGACTATCAACTGCTGTTTGCCGCGCCTCCCCGTTCGCGACGGCAGATCGAAACCGTGGCGGAGGATCTGAAAGCCCGCATCCACTGCGTCGGGCTTGTCGAAGAGGGGGGAGGCCTTGTGCTACAGGAGGGAGGAAGCCCCCTGCCGCTCCCCGAAAAACTTGGCTGGGAACACTGAACGCATACAGTCATCATAGTTGGCAACCATGAACCGACTTGCACAAACCCCAGCTCTGGTTCTATAGCGCGCTGGACTCCGCTGCGTCCGTTTCCGGGCGCATTTTTCTATGCGGAAAACTGCTTTCAAAGGGGGCTTTGAGCCAAATGACTATAGATCCGATGACGATTGTTGTCGCAGCCATTGTGTGCGGTTTCCTTGCCGTTCTCTATGGTATTGTGACCAGCCGCCAGGTGCTTGCTGCAAGCGCTGGCAATGAAAAAATGCAGAGCATCGCAGGCGCTATCCAGGAAGGCGCGCAAGCCTATCTTGGCCGTCAGTACCGCACCATCGGCATGGTCGGCATTGTTGTCGCCGCGCTCGTATGGTTCTTCCTCGGAAACCTCTCCGCGATCGGCTTTCTGATCGGCGCGATCCTGTCCGGCGTTGCGGGTTATATCGGCATGAACATCTCGGTTCGTGCCAATGTCCGCACCGCACAGGCCGCCAGTGACAGCCTCCAGAGCGGTCTTACCGTCGCGTTCCGCGCCGGTGCTGTAACGGGCATGCTCGTCGCCGGTCTCGCGCTCCTCGCCATCTCGGTATTCTTTTACGTCCTCGTCTTCACGATGGGTATTGAAGCCAATAGCCGCGAAGTGATCGACGCCCTCGTCGCACTTGCCTTCGGCGCTTCGTTGATTTCGATCTTCGCGCGTCTCGGCGGCGGTATCTTCACCAAGGCTGCTGACGTCGGTGCCGATCTGGTCGGCAAGGTCGAAGCAGGCATCCCCGAGGATGATCCCCGCAACCCTGCCACCATCGCCGACAATGTCGGCGACAATGTCGGCGATTGCGCGGGCATGGCGGCTGACCTTTTCGAAACCTATGTGGTAACTGTCGGCGCAACCATGGTGTTGCTCGCGCTCCTGCTGAGCGAAGCGGTTACGGCAGGCACCCTTACCAGCCTGATGGTTCTTCCGCTGCTTATCGGCGGCGTCTGCATCATCACCTCGATCATCGGCACCTATATGGTGCGTCTTGGTTCGAGCAACTCGATCATGGGCGCGCTCTACAAGGGCTTCCTCACCACCGCGATCCTGTCGATCCCGGCTATTTATTTCGCCACCCAGTACACGCTTGGCGACATGAGTGCGGAGATCGTTGCGGCTTCGGAAGGCACTGTCGGCTTTAGCGGCATGGACCTGTTCTGGTCTATGATGGTTGGCCTCGGCGTAACCGGCCTGATCATCTGGATCACCGAATATTACACCGGCACCAACTATCGCCCGGTCAAATCGATCGCCAAGGCGTCTGAAACCGGCCACGGCACGAACGTGATCCAGGGCCTGGCCATTTCGCTTGAAGCAACGGCCTTGCCGACGCTGGTCATCGTGATCGGCATTGTTGCGGCCTATCAGCTTGCCGGCCTGATCGGCATCGCCTTCGCGGCCACCGCAATGCTGGCACTTGCCGGCATGGTTGTTGCGCTCGACGCCTATGGCCCGGTTACGGACAATGCTGGCGGTATCGCCGAAATGTCCGGCCTGGACGAAAGCGTGCGCGAAAAGACGGATGCTCTCGATGCCGTTGGCAACACAACGAAAGCGGTCACCAAGGGTTATGCCATTGGTTCCGCCGGACTTGCCGCGCTGGTGCTTTTCTCGGCCTATACGGCTGACCTTACCGAGTTCTTCCCGAACCTGGATGTCAGCTTCAGCCTCGAAAATCCCTATGTGATCGTCGGCCTGCTGCTCGGCGCGCTCCTGCCTTACCTCTTCGGAGCGATGGGCATGACCGCCGTGGGCCGTGCCGCTGGCGACGTTGTGAAAGACGTGCGCGCGCAGTTTGCCGCCGACAAGGGCATCATGGATGGCACTTCGCGTCCCAACTATGCCCGCACTGTCGATCTGGTGACCAAGGCTGCGATCAAGGAAATGATCGTACCGTCCCTGCTGCCGGTGCTTGCTCCGATCGTGGTCTATTTCGTGATCACCTTCGTCGCAGGTCAGGAAAACGGCTTTGCCGCTCTTGGCGCGCTGCTCCTCGGCGTTATCGTTTCCGGTCTCTTCGTTGCCCTTTCCATGACCGCAGGTGGCGGTGCATGGGACAATGCAAAGAAATATATCGAAGACGGCAACCATGGCGGCAAGGGCTCGGATGCCCATCACGCAGCCGTGACCGGCGATACGGTTGGCGATCCTTACAAGGATACCGCTGGCCCGGCCGTGAACCCGATGATCAAAATCACGAACATCGTGGCGCTGTTGCTGCTCGCTGCCCTGGCGGCTGGCGCTGCCTAAGCCACGGCAAACATAGCCGAAAAGTAAAAACCCGTCCGGAGCGATCCGGGCGGGTTTTTCGTGGCCCAGGTGCCATTGTTGCAATCGCTGCAAAAATATGACAGCTATTCCGTTCCTGAACCTTGGCCCTGCTGGATTCGTCTGGCGGGGCTTTTTCTTTGATGCCTGGATTTTCCGGCGCCAAATTAACTCTCTCCGCTAACTGCGCCTCTCAAAAAATATTTAACCTCAACCGCGTACGGGTCCTTGCAACAGGTTCCGGAGAACAGCGCATGTATGCGGGTAAAACCCCACCAATACCGTCGGAAACGACTCTCGCATCGCGGCGCGCTTTGCTTGGCGCACGGACCCGTCCGATCAGCGTTACCAGCAAATCGAAACTACTCTGCAGTTTCCAGTCGCCGGAGGCTCTTTCCGAGAGCATCATTGCGCAATGGATTGTTCTCGCCGATCAGGCTGCCGAACCCAATAGCTTTGCCGAGCGCTGGTTCCTCCAGCCGTCCCTCGCGCTACTTGCCGAAAAAGGCGACGTGCAGATCGCCGTTGTTACGTCGCACAGCGGACTGCTCGTCGGACTGATCCCGCTGACCGTTAAACCGAAATATGGCCGCATCCCGGTGGCCAATGTCCAGAACTGGATGCATCACAACAGTTTTCTGGGTGTACCGCTGGTTAGGCGGGGAATGGAAACCCAGTTCTGGCAGGTCCTGCTTTCCGCACTTGATGAAACCGATTGGGCCAGAGGCTTGCTTCATATCAACGGTCTTCCGGATAATGGGAGAACGATCCGGGGCCTGCAGGAGGCGGCCGCCTCCCTCGGGCGCTCCTGCGATATCGTCCACCGGACAAGGCGTGCGCTCCTCAAAAGCTCGAGCGCCCCGGATGATTATTGGGAAACCAATGTTCGCAAGAAGAAACGCAAGGAACTGGACCGGCTTGCCAATCGACTGGGTGAACTGGGCTCGGTCAGCTACACCACGCTCGGACCCGATGAGGACGCCGCGCCATGGATCGCGGACTTCCTCACGCTCGAGAAAAATGGCTGGAAGGGCAAGGCCGGCTCGGCGATAGGCTGCGACCCGAAACTGATCAAATTTCTGGAAATCGCCGCAGAAGGCGCGCACGCCTCCGGGAAGCTGGACTTTCACCGGCTCAACCTCGACGGCAAGCCGATCGCCATGCTCATCAGTTTCCTCGCCGCTCCAGGCGGCTTTTCCTTCAAGATCGCCTTTGACGAGGAATATGCGCGCTACTCACCCGGCGTGCTGATCGAGCGCTATAATCTCCGGATTCTCGAAAATCGCGATATCGACTGGATCGACAGCTGCGCGGTCGAGGGGCATTCGATGATCGACAGCCTGTGGAGCGAGCGCCGCGACATTTTGCGCGTTTCCGTACCGCTTGGCGGAGCGCGATCGGGCTTGCTGTTTCGGGCTTGCCGGGCGGCTGAAAATACAGCGGCACAAATGCGCGGAATCGCGCGTAAGCGAAAGGAACGGCGCGATGGATAAACCGACCGTCTTCGGTAGCAATGCAATCGACAAGCTAACCGAAGCCTATCCCGAAGCGCCCGTCCTGCTTGATCACCAGCTTGGCGATCACCCGCTGCTGAGCAATGCCGCGCTGGCCCATCTCGCGGATGCCATGCGCCCTGTCGATGTCGAATATAATCGCGCCGACCTTCCCGTAGGCATCGATCCGGCTGATGTGCCGGATAACGGCCTGAGCGTTATCGAAACGATCGAGAATATCGCCACAAATGGCAGCTGGATGGTGTTCAAATTCATCGAACAAGTTCCCGCCTATCGGGATTTCCTTCACCAGACCCTGGCCGAAATCGAACCGGCCGTTCGCAATGTAACCGGCGAGATGATGAAGCTGGAAGGTTTTATCTTCCTCTCCTCACCGGACGCCGTAACGCCGTTTCACATGGACCCGGAACATAATATCCTGCTGCAGCTCAAGGGCAGCAAGACGATGACGGTCTTCCCCGCCGATGACGAGGAACTGGCGCCCGGCACGGCACATGAAGCCTTTCACAATGGCGGACACCGAAATCTTCAATGGCGGGATGATTTTGCAGCCCGCGGCAAAGCCTTTGAACTGCCCGCTGGCAAAGCCATCTATGTGCCCGTCAAGGCGCCGCACTGGGTGAAGAATGGCCCGGCACCATCCCTCTCCCTGTCAATCACATGGCAGTCGGAATGGGCGTACCGGGAACAATATGCCCGGGCGATGAATGCCACGCTCCGTCGGTTCGGCCTAAACCCGGCCGCGCCCAAACGTTTTCCGCACCAGAATCACGCCAAATCACTGGCATGGCGGACAATCAACAAAGTCCAACGGACAGTGGGAAGGTAGTCTTTCTCGCGCTCAACCTAGCAGTTAAGCGCTTCTGATTTCTTGTCAGAAACTTTCTAGCGAAAGTTCGCCGCACCAGCCCGCAACCGTCAGGTTGAGTCTGGCAAACAATCTTAAAACCGCTTGCGGAAGCTGAGCTCCACATACCGCCCGCGTGCATCGAGATAACCCGGCTGGTAGCTCAAGGGCACATCGCCATTCTGGTCCGTCACGCGCCGGATCCCGCCAAACAGATTGTCGACACGCAGCGACATCCGCGCACCGCCGAGAAATGGTACAGCCTCAACCAGCGCAGGCTGGCTATCGAAATTGAGGAACATCCGCGCGTTCATCGTGAACAGGGCGTCGAAGAACAGGCTGTCGGTTGAAGCCAGCGTGTTGCCGTCGATCCGCGCCGATCCATTATATTCGGCCGACACACGCATGCCGATGCCGCCCAGGAACACCCCGCCTTCCATCTCGACCGAATGCCGAGACACCGGACTGGAGCTGTCGGTCACTGAACCGCCAAGCAGATCGAGTTCCGGTACGCCGGGCCGGATGAGCACCGTCTCTTCGAGACTGTAGGTGTGATAGACGGACAATTGCCAGCGACTGGGCCGCCCGCCGCCCGGGCCTCCGGGCCCACGACCGCCGCCCCGCCCTGCGCCGCCACCTTCGCCCCGTTGCCCTTCTCCGCGCCGTCCTTCGCCGCGTTCGCCTTCATTGCTACTGATCTCGCCCGACAGGTTTACGCCATAGCGGATCCGTTCGGCGTGCGTTTCGGCAAAGTTCACGGGCCGCGCATCGACTGAAACGAGATTGCCGGCGCCGTCCCGCGTCACCCGGTCAGGAAAGGCCGCTTCGATTTCAGGCGTCAGGACCGGGAAAGTCGCGCTGACATTGTCACTGTTATTGTTGATATATTCGGCAACGAAGCGGAGATTCCGGGAATTGCCGGGCGCGAAATTGACCCCGACTTTGAAATCCTGGCGATCTTCGGCCAGCAGTGCCGGATTGCCGCCCGTGGCCCGGTCGACCAGCACGCTCGTACCATTGGTGAATTCGAATATGCTGACATTGGGGGTCACGATCAGCGGATTGCCCAGCTGTTGCACGGTAGGCGCAGCTTCTTCGCCGATAACGCTGGCAAGGAAAGTCAGGCCCTCGATCGGCTCCCAGTTGATGCCGTATCCATATTCCAGCAATCCGCCAAAATCGCTGAGATCGGAATAGCCGATATTGGCGTTGAGCGAGAGATCGCCGATGGCATCAAGAAAACCCTCACGGCGGCTGGTGAGCGGGATATCAAAACTTATTCGGCCGAAACCGTTTTTTCGGCTGAGGTCAGCGACGCTCACCACACCCGACTGAACCGAACGGCTGTCAATTGACTGCCATTCGACACCGGTCGTAGCGCTGACATTGAATGCGCCTGCAGGGAGGTCGAAGGGACTGCCCGCGATATTGAACTCTGCATCGGCATTCTGGGCCAGGCTGCGCGACCGGTCGCGTATAAAGCCCAAGCCCGCACCAAGGGTGGACGAGAACGGATCGATCGCCGGATCGCCTGCTGCGACGCGCGCCTGCAGCCCCGCCAGTCCGGACGCCCGTTCGGTATCGGTCTCGCTGACCGCCCGGCTGTAATTGCTGGTAAAGGCCCAGCGATAATCCCCGAGCAGGCCATTCACCGTGAGGCCGGCTTCGGCATTGGTGGTCGTCGAAAATCGCTCCAGTGTTCCGCCGGCAGCGGGGAGCAGGCGGAAGATGGTTTCATCGTCACCCGACCGGGCGAAAGGGCTGGAAGCGGGAACCGCAAGGCTCACGCCTTGTAAGCCAAGCTGGGACACGCCGTCTTCGCGCGTATATTCACCGCTCAGCGTCGCCGAGAGACTATCCGAAAAGCGGCGGTTATAGGTCGCATTGATCTCATAGGTTTCGCTCGCTCCGGTCAGCGTCCTGAAGTCACCATTATCGACCAGGCCGAGACTATCGACCTGCGACTGAAAAATGGCCCGCTCGCTTTCGAGGATCGCGCCGCTTCGCTGATATTCGACATCAAGATTGAGCCGGCTCGACTCCCCTATCCGGGTCAGGGTCGCCTCAATCTCGCTGGCGCCATAGCCGCCCTGGGTCGAGAGTCCATGTTCGACCTCGCCGCTGATCGATGCGAAATTGGGCTTGAGAATGAAATTCACCACGCGCTGATCGGGACGATAGCCATAGCGGATCGCCAGTTCCTCGGGGAAAACCTGGACCCGCTGGATCGCTTCCGGAGGCAGATCGCGCAATTCGCGAAAGCTGGAGATACGTTGGCCGTTCAAAAGGATGATCGGTCGGCTGCCGCTGCCTCGCCCCCGTGCAGAGCCGGTTTGCGGCGCAATGGTTTCAAGCAGGTCCTCAACAGAAGACGCACCATAGCTGGCAATATCCTCTTCGTTCAGATCAAGTTCCGCAGGAATATCGCTGACAACCTGCCCGCGCAGACTGCCTCCCCGGACAACGATCAGGGGCTGTTCGGCACCGGCATCCAGCCTACCCTCCAGCAATGGATCGCTATCCTGAGCGAATGCACCCGATGGTGTAAGAATAAGGGCAATGACAAGTGCAGGACGGGAGAGGGAGCCAAGGGCATTTGCCTTGGAAAACCGGGAAACATTGAACATCGGGGGAGAAGCTTTCCTTACTATGATCGGACTCTGCCGATCTTGCGTTGAAATAACACTGCATATCCCGGTCCCTAGGGCCAAATTGTCGACGAGATATGTCGATTTCGGCAAAAGCTGTCGCAATTTGTCGCAAAGCTTTCGACCCGCCTGCCGCCGGCTGAGCCGCGGCCATATCAACGCCTGGAGCGCATGGCCCCGCTTTCCCTTCCCTTTGCGGCACTTCCCCGCTATGGCGGCGCGAAATTCCGGCATTATATGGACTGTTATGGCTAAAGAAGAACTACTCGAGATGCGTGGGCATGTGATGGAATTGCTTCCAAATGCGATGTTCCGCGTCAAACTCGAAAATGATCATGAAATCCTCGGTCACACGGCTGGCAAGATGCGCAAGAACCGCATCCGCGTGCTCGTTGGCGACGAAGTGCTCGTCGAACTAACGCCCTACGACCTTTCCAAGGGCCGCATCACCTATCGTTTCAAGTAAGACGGCCCGCGCATCGATGCGCCTTGTCCTTGCTTCTGCCAGCCCGCGCCGCCTTGAGCTGCTTGCCCGGATCGGCATTGAGCCCGCGGAGATCGACCCCGCCGATATCGACGAGACGCCGGGGCGTGCAGAACTGCCGCGCGACTATGCGCTGCGCATGGCGGCCGAAAAAGCCGCCGCCGTGGCGCCCCGCCATGCCGGTGCGCTGATACTTGCGGCAGACACGGTTGTCGCCGTCGGACGGCGCATCCTCCCGAAAACCGAAACGGAAGACGAGGCGCGCCAGTGCCTGGCGCTGCTCAGCGGCCGCCGCCACCGCGTCCATTCGGCGGTGACGCTGGTCGACGGGGACGGCACGGCGCGCCACAAGCTGTCGACGACGATAGTCACCTTCAAACGCCTGACCGAAACCGAAATTGCCGCCTATCTCGCCAAAGGCGAGTGGCAGGGAAAAGCGGGCGGCTATGCGATCCAGGGTTTCGCCGAAGCCTGGGTGCGCTTCCTGTCGGGCGGCCATTCGGGCGTGATCGGCCTGCCGCTCTATGAGACGCGGACGCTCCTCGAAAGTACGGGCTACCGCCTTGGCTGAGTGGCTGTTCGAAGATGGAATCGGCGAAGCGCGGGCCGCGCTTGTTGAGGACGGCACCATCACAGCGGCTTATCTCGAACCGGACGGAGATGCAGCGCGGCCCGGTGACATTTGCAATGCCAAGCTGGTCGAAATCCTGCCCAACAAGCGCATCGGACGGCTGGAGTTGGACGCCGGCGAAGAGGCGCTGCTCGAACCGCTCGCCGCAGGCGTCACGGAAGGTTCGTCCCTGCTCGTCGAGATTGTCCGAAGCGAGATCACCGAACCCGGCCGTCGAAAACATGCGCGTGCACGGCCAGCCGCCAAGGGGAAACGCGAAGCTCTCGCACCCCCTCTTCGGCAACGGCTGGAAGCCGGTGACATACCCGTCCGCGCCCCTGCCAGCCACGGTGCGGATGAGCTCGAAGCAGCGGGCTGGTCCGAACTCCTGGAACAGGCTGCAACCGGCTCCATGCCCTTTCCCGGCGGCGCCCTGCGCATCGCATTGACACCGGCGATGACGGTGATCGATGTCGATGGGGTTTTACCTCCTGCAGAGCTGGCCTGCGCGGGCGCAAAGGCGTCGGGCGAGGCTATTCGCAAATTTGATATTGGCGGGTCGACGGTGATCGACCTGCCGAGCCTGTCCGCCAAGGCAGAGCGGCAAGCGGCGGTGGACGCGTTCGATACTGCCCTTCCCAAACCGTTTGAGCGCACGGCGGTCAACGGTTTTGGACTGTTGCAGGTGGTCCGGCGGCGAACCCGGCCGTCTCTGCTCGAATATGCGCAATATGAAAGCTCCGCGACGGCGGCGCGCGCCCTGCTCCGGCGAGCTGAACGCGTGGCAGGCTCCGGCGACCGCACCATTACAGCCCATCCCGCTATCCTTAGGCAATATGCGGACCATCCTGAATGGATTGCTGCGCTGGAACGACGGATCGGTGCGCCTATCGTTATGCAGCCCGATCCCGCCCTCGGCCTTTGGGCTGGCCATATAAGCGCCTCCCATCCAGCCTGATGTTTGCGCGCGGCGCATAATGTGCCAACGTAAAAGAAAACAGAGGGGCTGCCATGCTGACCAAGGGCGACGATTTTCCACTGCACCAGACGCCGGAGCCGATGGCCTATTCAGGTTCGGACCGTAATTTCTACGACCGTTATTTCTTCAACGGGTACAGCGGGGACGGCAGCCTGTTTTTCGCCGCCGCAATGGGCATCTATCCTCAGCTCGATATCATCGATGCGAGTTTCTGCCTGCTGATCGACGGCATACAGCATAATATCCGCGCATCCCGGCGGATGGGCTCGGAGCGGCTCGATCTGGAGGTCGGTCCCGTGCGTATCGAAATCGTCGAGGCCCTCAAGACGCTGCGCCTCGTCGTTTCGGACAATGAAAGCCCGGTCACCGCCGATATCACCTTCTCGGCTCGCCACGCGCCGATCGAAGAACCGCGCTTCATCCGCCGCAACGGCCCGCGCATGTTCATGGACTATACGCGCATGACCCAAAGCGGCAGTTGGACCGGCACCATCAGCCTTAGCGGCAAGGATCATGCGCTGTCCGGCGATCAGCATTTCGGGACGCGCGACCGCAGCTGGGGTATCCGCCCGATCGGAGCGCCCGAATCCCAGCCGCCGCCCAGTGGCACCCTGCCCCAATTCTACTGGCTCTGGGCCCCTCTCAATTTCCCTAGCCACGCCACCTTCTTCCACAGCAATGACGATGCGGACGGCGAAGGCTGGAACCGGCGGGCTGTCGTCGATAGTCTGACGGGCGATCCCAGAGAATATGACGAAACCGCCTATGAGGTTCGATACAAACCGGGCACGCGGAGGGTCGAGTCCCTGGGCGTGTCACTGAACCCCGATGGCAGTGCGCGATTGCTGATCGAACCGATCGGTCCGGATTTCCATATGTCCGGCCTCGGCTATACGCACCCGGTCTGGGGCCATGCCATGGATCATGGCGAGAGCGAGACTGCCTATGACACCATAGATGCCGGGGCCGCCAAGCCGCAGGAGCCGCTGCACTGGCATATTCAGGCCTTTGCCCGTGCCACGCTGACCCTGGATGGTCAGGATCATCAGGGTCACGGCATACTCGAGCAATTGCTGATCGGCCCGCATGCGCCAAGCGGCTTTGGCGAGCTTCTGGATCCGGCCTCCTGACGATGGACGCCATCCCGACCCGTCCCGAACAATTCACCACCGACTGGCTGGCGGAAAAACTGGAAGCCCCGCAGGGAGCGCTGAAGGGCTTTGCGGCAAAGGCCATTGGCACCGGGCAGATGTGCGACAGTTTCCGCCTGACTCTCGATTGGGACGGCCATGACGGCCCTGCCTGTATCGTCGCCAAATGCCCGAGCACGAGCGCCGAGAGTCGTCAGATCGCCAAGACGGTGCACAATTACACGTTCGAGATCCGCTGGTATCAGGATCTGGCTGGCGAAATCCCGGTCGCCTGCCCGCCCTGTTACCATGCCGAGATCGCGGAGAATGAAGTCGATTTCGCGCTCCTGCTCGGCGACATGGCTCCCGCACGGCAAGGGGACCAGCTGGAAGGCGCCACGATCCCTATGATCGAGGCGGCCATCGGCGAAGCGGCAAAGCTCCACGCCCCGCTCTGGAACTCGCCCCGACTGGATGACTATGCCTGGTTTGGCTTTGGCGCAGCAAACAAGACGCTGGTCAGTGCCCTGCTTCCCGGGCTCTATCAGGGGTTCAAGGATCGCTATCGCGACCGGCTCGATGCGAACATCCTTGAAATGGGCGATGCCTATATCGCCCGGCTCGATGCCCATCTCGATCAGCCGCCACAAAGCCGTACAGTCGTCCATAGCGACTTCCGCATCGACAACCTTCTCTTCCATCCGGAAACCGGCGCGGTCACTGTTGTCGACTGGCAGACGGTCGGCATTGGCATTGGGCCCACCGACATTGCCTATCTGATCGGCACGAGTATTGCGGACCCGGTGCAGCGCGCAGCCGAAGAAGAACGGCTTTTCGCCAGCTATGTCGCGCAGCTACAGGCGCAGGGGGTGGACGCGGATGCGGACCAGTGCTGGACCGATTATCGCCGCGGCGCCTTTTCCGGCTTCGTCATGGCGATCTTCGCCTCGATGAACGTCGAACGCACCGAGCGCGGCGACGAAATGTTCGCGGTGATGGCCGAACGCCCCGCCCAGCAGATACTGGATCTGGATAGCCTGGCGCTGATTTGATTGTCAGATTTCCCCAACGGCAAAACACCACGCCAGTCTTGCCAGCCCGCCCCCCTGCCCCATATGAAGAGCGACATGTCCCGCTCATCCCGATCCAAAGGCTGCCCGGTTTGCGGCGCCGAACCCAGCGCCGATCAGAAGCCCTTTTGCAGTGAAGGCTGCCGCAATCGCGATCTGCTGCAATGGTTGGGCGACGGTTACCGCGTCCCCGGCCCGCCCGCCGATCCGGAGCAGCTGATGGCGCGTACAAACGGGCTGGACAGCGATAGATGACCCGGCCTATAGGCGCTGTTCCCGCACGATCTGCGCCGCATGATCCAGGGAAGTGCCCGGGTAGCTCAGTTGGTAGAGCATGCGACTGAAAATCGCAGTGTCGGCAGTTCGAATCTGTCCCCGGGCACCACAAAATTCTACAAACCAAGAGACGGGTCAGCGCTTCAGTGTGTAGTCAGGATAACGGCTATATTTCGGTGCCTTAGCTTTGGCCCCATACATCGCTTCACGGTCCTGGAGGCCATTTGGCACGCGCTGAACTGGCTATTTCTTAGCGTTCGCTGCTACGCGGAATGCAATCGATCACTGTAAACTATTTAATCTGCAGCATCTGAGCCAGAACATTTTTGAGGAACCAGAACATCAATCTGTTGAATGCACTCGCATCGTGACGCGCCTGGGTGCCATTTTAGCCGGGGGCAAAGCTACGCGCTTTGGCAGCGACAAGGCTGCAGCGCAGCTCGATGGCCTGTCCCTGATCGACCATGTCATTGCGCGGATTGAACCACAATGCGATGCGATCGCGATATGCGGCCGGGCACACGGTGAGTATATCAGCCTGCCGGATCGGCCATTTCCTTCCGAGGGTCCATTGTCCGGCTTGAACGCGGCGCTTCGCTACGCAGCAGAGCAGGGTTTTGACGAGATATTGAGCGTCGCTTGCGACAACGCAGATTTACCGGTCGATCTCGCCGATCAGCTTGGCCTCGCACCCTCATATGTTGTGGAGCAACCGGTCATCGGATTGTGGCCAGCAATTTTGGCGCCCAAGTTGGAAGGATGGATGCGGATGCAAAACAAGCGTGCGATGATGGCTTGGATAGATGAATGCGCCGCGCGCCCTGTTACGTTGCGCGAGCCCATCGCCAATATAAATTCCCCTGAAGACCTTGAATTACTGAAACAATCCGCCGGAACAAGGGCAGGGGATAATGGGAAATCCGTTCCCTAGCGCGGCCCGCCATCCACGCGCAGCAGGGAACCGGTAGTGTAAGACGAGGCCGGACTCGCGAGCATCAATGCTGCGGTGACAATTTCCTCAGGCTGCCCAGCGCGACCAAGGGCCACAGGCTGCTCATTGCGTTCGGCCTCGTCCCATGCCTTCGCGATATCGGTAAGAAAGGGACCGGCAACAATCGCATTGACCCTGACTTTCGGTGCATATTCCCGACTGAGCGAGATCGTTATCGCATTCAGAGCCGCCTTCGCACCGGAATATGGGACGACTCCGGGCGAGGCGCCCAGCGAAGCAATCGAGCTGACGTTTATGACACAGCCCCCATCGCCCTCGGCCATGCGTTTGCCAATTTGAGATGCGAGACGAAACGGCCCTTTGAAATTGAGATTGATGACAGAATCGAACAGGCTTTCGCTCACTTCATGACTGGGACAAGCGGGCGACATGCCCGCATTATTGACGAGAATGTCCACCTTCCCGAATTTTGAATAGGCGACTTCGATCAGCTGATCGATTTCATCCCATCGGCCGCAATGCGCTGCATGAGCTAGCGCGCGCCGACCGAGCGCCCTGATCTCTCCGGCTACAGTTTCGCATGCCTCGATCTTGCGACTGACAACAATGACGTCCGCGCCGCGTTCCGCGAACGCCTTTGCCATCTGATATCCCAATCCCCGGCTTCCGCCAGTTATCAGGACAACTTTGCCGGAAAAGTCGAATAGTGGATCGCGCATCTCGTCAGGCTCCTACCGATCTTCCAACATGATGGCCGCTTTGGGACACTAGTATCAATATTGAGGATCAACGCAAACGTCATTGCTTGATCCGACGCATCAAGCTCTTCGGGCCTCTTCAACTGAACAATTTTGACTGCGTTGCGCACATCAATGTGCAGGTTTTGTCCGCTCATCTCTTGTTCTCGCCGAACTGCTGAAGCGTTGCATTCTCTGTCCTGACAGGAATATTCCCGGCATTATGTACCAAGCGCACCACAGATTTCTATCTTAAACATCAATAACTTCGGGTGTTCATAGTTTACGATCTTGTCAAAGGGCATCAAAAGGCCCGACCGCAATCCGGTTGACACTGGTTGACACAGGTCGGGGGGTAGACCCGGCAAAACCGCGTCCTATTGGACACAGGAGGGCTAACAGCTGTGTCCAATAGGACGCAGGCGGTCAGGCGGAGGGATTTGGCGGGATCAAAGAGCCTGCGGCGCAACGCCGCGCAGATATTGCTTTAGCATGGGCAGGCGTGTGTAGGACAGGGAATAGGGTTGCCTGGATTGGGAGAAGAAGACGGGACTGACGTTGGCCGCGCAAAAACGAAGGCCTGGTCCGATAGATGAAGAGGTCTAGTAAACTGCCGGCGTAATTATACTGCAGGCTGAAATTCAATTCCTCTAACCGCATCTCGATCCAAGGGTT
Organism: uncultured Parasphingopyxis sp.; assembly: GCA_947259005.1. Taxonomy (GTDB): domain Bacteria; phylum Pseudomonadota; class Alphaproteobacteria; order Sphingomonadales; family Sphingomonadaceae; genus Parasphingopyxis. The sequence goes on from CAMYKP010000003.1 coordinate 124,235, forward strand.
GAAAAGCGAAACCTCAAACGCGCGAAGCGGCCGGCGGTAGTTTCTCGCTTTCCTCGGCGAGATTGTCGATCGTCATCTTCAACAGTGCCTGCAATTGCTTGATTTCCGCATCGCTCATGCCTTGGGTCGCCATATCCTGTACCTCAGCCACGCAGGGATTGAGCACATGCTCCAGCCGTTTGGCTTCCTTTGTAAGGTGGATATGAATTTTGCGGCGATCGACCTGGCTCTTTTTGCGCGTGACAAATCCCGCCTTTTCCAGGCTCCTGATCGCAATCACCGTTGTCGGCTCCCGCAATCCGACTTTTTCGCTGAGTTCGCGCTGGGTGATCCCGTCATTTATCCAGAGCTGGCGAAGAAAGCGCCACTGCCCGGCCGACACGCCATGTCGCAATGTTCGCTGCTCCATCAATCGCGAAAAGGATCGAAAGGCTACCCGTGTAAGATAGCCGATACTGTTATCCGGATCCGAATAATATTCGATCTGCTGACGGTTCTCTTGGCCTGGCATTTGCCCCCCTTTGCTATCCATTCACACAGTAATGGAATTCATCCCCGCAAAACCCATAGCTGTTTCACGCCATTAGGCCCAGAACCACGCCTGCTCAGTGATGGAGTATCAGCGGAAAGCGATCCTGACTGAGCATCGCGCGCGTCACGCCGCCGAAAATCGCTTCGCGGAACCGCGAATGGCCATAAGCGCCCAATAGGATATAGGATGCGCCGATCTCAGCCGCCTTTTGGAGCAGGCTTTCCGTCGTGCTCCCTTCCCTGGCGATATCGGATACTTCGACGTACAATCCCAGCAGCGCGAAATAGGCCTTCGATTCAGCGGCATCGAAGCCCCGCAACATCGCCTGGCCTACGGACACGAGATGCACTTCACTGGCCTTTTGGAGCAAACCGATATTGCTCCTGATCGTCCGCGTTGCCTCTAGCGATCCATTCCAGGCGGCGAGAACAGGACCCGAGACGTCAAATTCTTCAAGGTCCAACGGAACGGTCAGTACCGGTGCTGCTGCCATAAGGGCGATCTCGCCGATAAAGGCCCGCGCGATGTCCGGCTGGTAGTTCTGGTTCGATGCGCTCAGCACGATCAGGTCGGCAAGTGCCGATTCCCGGATAATCGCCTGGACGGCACCAAGCGCATTTTGTCTCCATGTCCAGTCGACCTTTACATCGTGCAATCGCGCTACGACTCTTTCCTTCAACGCATCGGCTTGTTGCGCCGCTGCCCGAACCCTGTCGCCGGTCATGCTGTCCTGAGTTGGACTGGCCGCCGCATAGTGATCGATTGCAAGTTCTGCCGCGGTCGCCGGCTGACAACAGACCAGGCGCCCATCCAGCGCGCGGACGACCGACAGGGCGGCATCCAGCCGGCTGTCTAGCCCGGCATCATCGTTCACATATACAAGTACCGTCTTCATCTCAGACTCCGTCGCTACCGCTGCCCGGCATTGTGCAGGACAGCCCCGGTCATCCGCTCAGGCAGAGCCATCGCTGCCCAGTTCCGACACGGGACCTCGTCCGAAGGCATATGGACGCCTTTTTGGAAACGGACATGGTCGAGTTTATCGACGAACCGGCATACGACATATTGATAAGTATCAAGAGCGACGGTTTTTTCGCAAGGCTGAAGCTTGCCCAGTACCAGCCGCAGGGCAGGCATTTGGATGATTATTCTGGCAGGATAGAGGCGGATGGCAGGGCACAGGCTCCCTCTCACCGGCGCATCGCCCAGACGAGAAGGAGCCTGTGCCCACCTAAAATGCTAGGCGCATTTCTCCATGGTGCGGAGTGCGCCGCCGGGTAACAACATTGCATTGACCTGAGCCAGCAATACGCTGGGATCGAACGGCTTGGTCAGATAGTCGTCGATGCCAGAGAGCATGGCCTTCAGGACATCTTCGAGTCCGCGGCGCGCAGTCAGCATGACAATCAGCATATCATTGTTGGCCGGATTTTCGCGTGCGGCCTGCAGGACTTCGAAGCCCGACATCACGGGCATCATGGCATCAAGCACGACAAGGTCGAAACCGGCCTCATTGATTTTCTCGAGAGCTGCGCCGCCGTCAAAGGCCGTCACGACATCGTGCCCGGCATTTTCAAATTTGGAGCTTATCAGCTCGGCAAGAAGCTCATCATCGTCTGCGACAAGAATTTTAGCCATGGAGATCACCGTTTCTGTTTATTTTGAATACTATGGCACAACCCGACCCCCCCCAAAGTCATGCCGTCAACAGTTCTCGATTAAGGCCAAACCCGTAATTTTTTATGCTCTGCGTTCGGCACCTTTCAGGGAAGGCACTGGGGAAAAATGGCTGCGCCCCACACAACCGCGCCGCCTTCGGTTCACGCAATCCTGAAAGTTAATCCTAAATCGGCGCTTAAAGTTGATCCTAAATCCGCGTTCATCAATCCGATTAACCCGATCTCCGTTTCCCCGCCCCAAGCCACCAATCGGAGGGTCGTGTGGGTTTCAACTGTCAGAGGGCGTTTGATATCGCCTCCCTGCGCATCATCGAACAAGGGCAACCTTCTCAGGATTCTGGAGGGCTTTGCCGCTACCGTGTATTCCTGCCCGACCGCGAACTTCGGTGCACCATCGGCTGGTTGATCCCCGACTATCGGTATCAGCCCTGGTTCGAGGACCATGCAGGCGGCGATCTCCGCCTTGTCGCCCGCCAAGGCATAGCGCCTGAGCTGAATTTTGATCCAGCGCATGACGATATCTCCCTTCTGGCCGACATCCGCTTCGCCCATGACGCGGCATCGAACGCGCTACGCTATGGCGATTGCCGCACGTTCATGGCCGAATTCATGCGGCGCATGCATTCCGTTGCGCGGCGCCATGGGCTTGATCCATGCTGTCTCGAGCGCCGCCGGATACAGACTTCAACTCACCATCACGGCCAGTATATATTTCCCGGGTTTTTCAAGGATGCGACTTAGTGGCACAATCTACCCCTAAAATATGCACAGCGGACATTGAGATAGGACCCCCTATCGCTCTTCGCGTTCGATGAGCCCTCGCCAATGGCCATGCGGCTCTCCCATGCGCTCAAACGCATAGGATTGGCGCTTGGGCGCGCTGCCGGTAATCTCGGCATATTCCCGCCTCATCGCTGCCATCCGTTCTTTCCGGGCAGCGCCCTGCGCACCAGTGACCGCACCGCCATGCATCTGATGGAAGGTCGCTTCTCCGACGAGCAAAATGGGATCGATACCCGGCGACTCTATAAGGCGTTTGAAAAGGTCGATACTGGCAAAGCCGCCACCGGGACTTTCAAAGGCCGGATTGTAACCGCCGACGGCCTTGAAATCGGCCTTCCTCAGGAAAACCACATTGCTCTCGTTGGGGCCGGAATCATTGGCGGCCGGGTTTCCCAGGCAGGAAATATCGAAGAGCCGATAGCCGTCCTCACGCCAATCCACAGCCTCCAGGAGAGCATCCTCATCGGCCTGTGTGTAGCCTTCATCGAGCAACTGGAACTGCTTTTTCGAGCCGATATGAGCATTCAGGCCAAAGACGAAAGGATGATCGAAACGATCCGCTGCAGCAAAACATCGGGCGATCACGCCCGGAGAGAACATGCGGGCACCATCTATACAGACCAGTACGAACTCGCTTGCGGCATCGTCCACCGCCGCATTCAGGGCACGGCATGGGGAAGCGCTATCCGTCTCCAGGTAGCGGTATCGGAAATTCCCGCCCGCGCTTGCAACAAGGTCTGGATCCAATGGCTCACTGGAGCCATGATCAATCGCGATCACCTCATAGTTGATATCATCACAACCTCGCTGATACCGCGCCGACAAGGTAGCCAGGGTTCGTGTGGCCTCCCGCTGCATATTGAAGAAATTGATGATGACCGTAAGGTCCATATAACAGGCTCCATAGAAGATTGCGAAAGGCGCGGGCAATTCCCGATACTATTCAAAACCCGGCCACTCCACCACAAGGCCCGGCCCCAGTCTTTGCGCATCCCCCGACAATCGCAATAGGCGGAGTCGGTGGCAGCGGCACCCGTCTGGTTGCTCAGATTTTCGCGAAAATGGGCGTATTCATGGGCCATGACTTGAATGGCTCGCATGACAATATCTGGTTCACCCTGTTGTTCAGGCGAAAGGAAGTGTTGGAAATCGACAGCGTGGAATTCGCGCATCGCTTCGCAATTTTCGCATCCGCCATGATCGGGAGTCGACCATTCGAGCCCGATATTGAATACTATCTCTCCGGGCTTGTTGCCAGTCTGCCAGCACCCCGGCTCGACGTGGCTCAGCAGCGTATGAAAAGCCTGCTGGAAAAACGAGAACCTCATTCGAACCACAGATTTTGGGGATGGAAAGAACCCAACACGCACATCGTTCTGGAACGTCTCCTGCAACTGCAGCCGGACCTGAAATATATTCATGTCATGCGAAACGGCCTGGATATGGCATATAGCAGGAACCAGAATCAGCCGCGTTTCTGGAATGCTTCCCATAACCAGCAGCGGATAAAGGTTTCTCCGGAAGAGTCCCTGCATTTCTGGTGCCGTACGCATGAAAGGCTATTGGAGCTGTCCGAGGCATATCCCGGCAGGGTCAAGCTGATACGGTTTGAGGATATCTGCGACCATCCGAACGAGAAGATCGCGCAAATGGCGCAGCATTCAGGCTTGTCGCCAACCAAGGCGGACATCGCGAAACTGGCTACTCTTGTGCAACGGCCCGAAAGTATTGGGCGCCATCGCAATCACGACCTCAGCTGCTTTGCCCCAACAGACCTGCGTTTTGTTCAACAAATGGGATATGATTCAGCGGAAGGGTTTTAGCGGAACTTCGGCGAAAATATGTATCAGTCCGCGAGCCAATCCCGCAGGTCCAGCCCCGTCAAAGACGCGGTTTCCAATATATCATCGCGGTACAGGTCAGTCAGATACGCGCTATCCTCCGCCGAAGGAGGCGCGACTTTTACAGGAGCCCCCAGGTTCATCTGATCAAATTTGGTGTGGGGGGGGAATATTCGTTCGCTCGGCGGATATTTCTCAAATGCGTCGATTTGCAGGAACCGGCAAAGGCGATCGAGACACCCCTTCTGATCGCCTGCCAGCCCATCGTTGGTCAGAAAGAACAACTGCTCCCGTGGGAACAAGGCGAGAGCGCGCTTTATCTGGCCTGCATAAAAGCCGCGCTCGACATAAGAAAACCTCCTCTTGCTCGTATGCCTCCCGCCATCATGTTCGTTGATGCGCGCACGGCCATCGCGGACGGCATAGGAAAATGATCGGGTTTCATGGCCGCGACGCGTTTCCATTTTCCAGTGCGAATATGCGCGGTCGGCCGGATTTCGGAGGCTGACGATCAGCCGCATAGCCGGATTATAGGCCTGGATCCGGTCCAGCGCGTGGTCCCAGAACAGGTAAATGGGCGTTTTTTCACCCACCAGCTGGTCGGGCTTGGCGGCACGAAATCTCTTTTCATAGGGTGCGTAATCGGGTCGATCCCAATCTACAGCGTCCTTGTCGAAAAAATGCGATTCGTGCTTCGCAAGGTACAAGGCTGGATGCGCTGCCAGAAATCTCGAAAGCGCGGTGGTCCCTGCTTTTTGAACGCCCGCAATGAGGAAGCTGATACGAGGTTCGTGTTCATGCTGTATCATACTGCTCCCCCCTACATGGCGTACCGGATGTCGACAATTGGCCGTGGGCCAAGCCGTTAGCATCGCCGTAAAAATTCAAATGGAGAATGGCATTGCTCAAATGGCCAGCCTGAAATTGTGGGTTTCAGTCTCTCCTGCGTCATGTATGGAATCGGCGAAATGATGTTCGCCGACCGACACCGGATCAACCCAAGCGGAGATTTCCGATAGCTGACAGCCCGCCATTTGTTTTCATCCTGAGCTGGGAGCGGCCGATCTACACATGGACGTGCCTGGACAGCCTGTACCGCCACACAGGCAGCGCGGCAAAATTCGTGATCGGGGACAATGCGTCGCAAGACCCGCTTGTAAGGCAGGTGATCACGGGATTTGAGCGGCGGGGGATGTTCTACAAAACCCATTTCTTCGAGGACAATGATCCTGCCCGGCTTGCCAAGCTGGCCGAGATGTACTGGTCTGAAATCGGCGAATATCTGGTATTTGTGGAAAGCGATATCAGCGTATTCCCGACCGAGAAAGGCTGGCTGAAAACGATAACCGATCATATGGATGCCGACGCGACTATCGGTTCGATTGGATCGCGCGTCTACCAACCCGATTTCGTGTCGATGGAGGATGCGCAAAAGCTTGAGCCCGGCATGTCCGAAGACCAGCTTGGCGATTTGATCAAGATACGCGCGCCAATGCGACGCCACATTGTGACCGACGAACCCATAATATCGAAACATAATCCGCCGCTTCGACTGCTGGTCCTGCGCAAAAAGGCTTATGCGGAAGTCGGGTTCGGGCGCGACACGGCAATTCACAAAGGCATGAAAGCAAAAGGCTGGAAATCGCTCATCTCCAACGAGGTGGCACATCGCCACCTCTCGCTCCTGAACATTTTCGATTATCCGGACTATGATACCGATTCCCGGAATTCCTATTTTGATTTCAAAGGCTTGCAGCCGGTCAAATGATGCGGGAAAAACCGGCGAATGGCGTTCTGGTCCTTGGTATGCACCGAAGCGGCACGAGCTGCCTTGCCGGTTCCCTGCAGGAGGCGGGACTGTATCTTGGCAAGGTCAAAACCTCATCGCCGTTCAACAAGAAAGGCAATCGCGAAAACAAGACCGCGATGCGCCTGCACGAAGATGTCCTCACCGCAAATGGAGGAAGGTGGCACAAACCCCCTGTTACGGTGCAATGGACCGCAGGGCAGCTGGACCGGCTCGATGAACTGATCGCATCCTATCCGGGTTCGGGTCTATGGGGCATAAAGGACCCGCGGCTATTGCTCGTGCTGGACGTCTGGCTCGAACGATTGTCGTTTCCGCAAAGGGTCGCGTCTATCCGGAATCCGGTAGCCGTCGTTCGCTCGCTTCAAACCCGTCATCCCGATTTTACTGAAGATGCAATGTTTGAGCTTTACCATGCCTACAACCAGCTTCTCATCGACCAGTGGAAGGAATCGCCCTTTCCGATCGTGAATTTCGACTGTTCGGCGACTGAATATGCTGCACAGATTGATGCCGTGGCGAAAGGACTGGGCCTACCCGGTTTACAGTCTGACGGACTGGAATTCTTCGACGATGCGTTGCGGCAGAATGCAGTTGTGGAGGGTGCCATCCCTCCCCATGTCGCCGCGCTTTATGAGGAGCTGCTGGAGATTGCCGGGAGTTGATCCGCTTGAGCATTGCGGGCACTGGCGCCGGTAGTTTCCTGATGGACATAGCTCGGCGCATATTTCATGAAGAAAACACACAAGGAGGCTCCGAACGACGTTATTGCGATCCCTTACAGTCCCGGTGAGCCGGGGGGAGTGAAAAGAGATTGAAGCGTTCAAAACGGGCCGCAATCGTCATATCGGGTATGCATCGCTCGGGCACATCAGCCTTGGCCCGGGTCGTCAATCTGGCTGGCTGGACAATGCCGGGCACACTAATGCGCCCAGCCGAGGCCAATCAATCCGGTCATTGGGAATCCCTGCCAATAGTGGGCATCAACAACAGGATTCTTCGCGCCTTGGGCCGTGTCTGGGCGGACCCCAAACCTTTGCCCGAAGGCTGGATGGACCACCCGAAGGTCAAGAAGATAATTGCAGAAGCACCGCAGGTCATCGCCAGCGAGTTTGAAAACGCCGACAATATCGTCGTCAAAGATCCCCGCTTATCCCGCCTCCTTCCGCTATGGCTCAGCGTGTTCGAAGAACTCGGCTATGACCCCTATTGTCTAATTGCCTGCCGAAATCCGATTGAAGTCTGCCAGTCTCTGAACACGCGTGACAGCATGAAACAGAATCATGCCATGCTGCTCTGGGAAACCTACATGCTGGAGGCCGAGTTACATTCTCGTTCCATGCCCAGGGCGTTGGTGCATTATGAAGCGTTGCTGGAGAATTGGCGCGACACGCTCGCTGATGCCCTGAGTTTCGAAACGCTTGGTTTCGATGGAGCCGGACCCGAAGCAAGCAACCAAATCGACGCATTTCTGAGCCCGCACCACCGAAACGCAATTCATTCCACCGACAGTCTATTTGAGGCGGGAGATATCAAGCCGCGGATCAAGAAATTCTACACGCTTCTACAGGGCGGATTACCGTCCGATTCGGTAGAAATCCTGGACAAGCATCATGTCCGCTGGGCGGTAGAATGGGTCAATCGAAGCCCCGGGCCGGGCCCGTCCAACTTCTGGGACAGCCTGCCGGTCAGCTTCGTCACCCAAAGCAGGGAACTCGCAAAACGCGGAGATAAAACTGAAGCGATAGCCGCAGCTCGGCGCGCCATAACTATCGATCCGAGCATAGCGCGACACCATCATTATCTGGCATCCCTTCTGGCGGGATACGAGATGTTCGACGAGGCCGAACAGGCGGAGCGAGAGGCGATCACGCGATATGGCGGCGATCCGCAATATCATGAAGGGCTGGCCCGGATATTGCTGGCGCAGGGCCGCTTGCCCGATGCCATTGAAGCGATGAGTACGGCAATCAACCTCGAACCGGGCTCCGCCAAATATCACAATTTCATCGGGTCTCTGCAGGCACAGGCCGAGAGGCTGGCAGATGCAGAATGCTCGTATCGACGGGCCGCCGAACTGGACGAAACAAACCCGCGTTACTTCCGGTCGCTCAGCGACATCCTGCGCCGGCTCGACCGCCTCCAGGATGCCATAGAACCAGCCGCCACGGCCGCTGGCCTTGCTGAAGACAAGACTCCCTTCCTCCTCAATCTGGCAAAAATCCTCAACAACGCCGGGGAGTTCGGTCGCGCCGAACAGGTGCAGCGTGAGTTGATCGCAACAGACCCCTCCGACCCGCAATACCGTGATGGACTGGCCAAGACATTGCTGGCGCAGGGCCGTTTGCCCGATGCCATCGATGCAATGCAAGAAGTGATCAACCTCGAACCGGACAAGGCCGAATATCACTATTATATGGGCGATTTGCTGACGCAGGCCGAGAGGCTGGCCGATGCCGAACACTCCTATTGCCGCGCCGCTGAACTGGATGGAACCGAACCTCGCTATTTCAGATCGCACAGTGAGATATTGCGGCGGCTCGGCCGCCCCCAGGATGCCGTAGAGCCGGCGGTCACGGCCGCCGCGCTCGCTGAGGACAAGGCTCCCTATCTCCTCAACCTGGCAAAAATACTCAACAGCGCCGGTGAATTTCAACGGGCGGAGAAAGCGTTTGCCGACGCCCTCGAAACAGGGGGCGATCAGTCGGTCTTTATCGAGCCATACCGAGATCTCCTCGTCAGACTGGGAAGGCCCAGAGAAGCCGTCGAGCTCACGCTCCGCCTGGCGGAAGTGGAACCGGAATCGGCCAAGGTGCGGAGCGACCTCGCCGAACACTTCGTAGAACTCGGCCAAGCCCAAAGCGCTGTACAGGCGCAAGCTGCCGCTGCCGAACTCAGCGCAAAATCACTCGGCGTATCAGCGTTCGGCCGGTCTCCGGAAGCTCTGGCATCTCTCCTCTCCGATCTGGCAAAACACCCACCCGATGACGCGGCGAAAATCGAAGAGATAAAGGTTCTGATGTCGTGGCTACGGGCCAGCGAACTTGTCACTGCTTACGAGCAGACCGACGAAACACAGGATGCGATCAACGATGCATCGCCCTGGCCGATCGGCGCGGCGGCACCCGTCCGCAATACGCCCAAAATTGCGCGATATGGCAGCCTGTCCAGCAAGCTCGCCCGGGCGAAAAGGGTTCTTTTTACACCGAAAGCACAGGCCATGCCGCAATTTGGGGAACGCCCCCGAATGTCGGTCATGGTCCCTGTCTACAATATCAAGAACCGGGCATGGTTTCGCGAATGCCTGCAATCCATCCTGATGCAGCAGCAGGCGGCGCTTTCGACCGAGATCGTGATCGTCGACGACGCATCCGACAATGCCTTCGCCCGGGAAATTGCCGCCGAATTCGCGCCCCGCATTGGATATTGCCGCAACCCGGAAAATCTGGGAATTGTTGAGAATCACAACCATTGCATCCGCATGGCGCGCGGCGAACTCGTCCACATTCTTCATCAGGACGACAGACTGCAACCGGATTTCTATACCAAGGTGGCGCAGCCGCTTCTCTCAGATGATTCTCTGGTCGCCAGTTTTTCCCGTGCTCGGATCGTGGACGATCAGGGCGAATATCGAAACGACCAGTCCCTGCTGCAAACCGAGGCCGGAATCGCCAAAGGTTTTTCAGCGAAAATGGCATTGAGGCAAAGAGTATTGTTCCCAACCATGATCGTCCGGCGGTCCGCCTATGAACGTGTCGGCGGCTTCTCACGATCGTTGATATTCGCCTTCGATCTGGAAATGTGGTCCCGGCTCTCATCGATCGGGCCGGTCTGGTTCGAACCCGAACCCCTCGCCGATTATCGCACGCACCAATGGTCCGTGACCAACAGCATCGCGAACCGGGACCGGTTGGTCGACGGCATGCAGGCCGCCCGGCTCAATCTTGACCATATCGAGCAACCGCTGAAAGCGCCCACGCTCGCCGCAACAATGTACCGGCTATTGTTGCGGGAATGGGGCGGGATCGACATTGCCGATTTGGGGAATACCGACTCTTCGGATAAAGCCGTGCTGCTGGAATTCCTTCTCGGCGCGTTGTCACCTGCACTGGATGCGGAAATCAGCGCACCCCCGGAGCAGACGAACAAATGACCAAGAGACGCGGTATCATATTGGCGGGTGGCAGCGGTACCCGGCTATATCCCTTGACCCTTCCTGTTTCCAAGCAGCTGATGCCCGTGTTCGACAAGCCGATGATCTACTATCCGCTGACGACGCTGATGCTGGCGGGAATCACCGACATATTGATCATCACCACGACCGAAGACCAGGCCGTGTTCCAGCGCCTTCTAGGGGACGGATCGCAATGGGGTTGCGCACTGTCCTATGCCGTCCAGCCAGATCCCGGAGGCATTGCCCAGGCTTTGCTGATCGGTGAAGAATTTCTGGACGGCAGTCCGTCGGCTCTCATTCTCGGGGACAATCTCTTTTTTGGTCACGGGCTCCCCGACTTGATGTCCGCCGCCTCCTCGCGCCCAGCCGGCGCCACCGTTTTCGGTTACAAGGTCAAGGACCGCCACGCTTATGGCATCGTTGAATTCGACAATGACGGAAATGCATTGTCGATCGAGGAAAAGCCGGAACATCCGAAGTCAGACTATGCGGTCACCGGCCTGTATTTCTACGATGCCGGTGCCTCCGAAATTGCCCGGTCGCTAGCGCCCTCTGCCCGCGGCGAGCTCGAAATCACGGACCTGAACCGCGCCTATCTCGAAAATGGGGCGCTTTCGATCGAGTTGATGGGCCGGGGCTATACATGGCTTGATATGGGGACACACAGTTCGCTGCTGGATGCGGGCACTTTCGTTCGGATTATCGAAGAGCGGCAGGGCACGAAGATATCCTGCCCGGAAGAAATTGCCTGGCGCCGGGGCTTTATCGACGATGCCAAGCTTCGCGCCCTGGCCGAACCGCTCTCGTCAAGCAGCTATGGCCGGTACCTGATGGACCTTCTCGAGGACCCTGCCTGACAGGCACAGATGACCGGCTAGGCGCAATCGTCCGTCGGGTCGTCATGCGTGATGGCGCAGATCATCCGGCCAGCGCGATCCGGGCCATAGGTCTCGACCAGCCGTTCCCGGAAGACAGCCCATTTATCGGCCGTGTCCTCGATCGCAGCGTTGACGGCGCGGGCAAAATTGTCCCCCAATGCCCCGCGCTCGGTTGAGCCGATACCGATGTCGGGATTGATCGGGCCGGTATCCTTGTTCAGGTTCAAGTGACGGACCCGGTGGGCGCTGTCACCGGCATAGAGGCATCCTCTTTCTTCGCCGAGAAAGGAGGCATTGTCGAAACAGCCGGATATCAACCCGACCGGAAAAACGGGGTCAGCATGTCGCAGATCGAGCCAGGGCGCCCGGCCAGTATTGCCAAGTCCCGGCGGATTTTCGACGCTGATCGGGCGCGCAGGATCGGCCGTATCGACCCAGTTGCTGTGCGAGTAAAAATCCTGTCCAGCATGAAAAATTCGGCCCAGATGCGCAAGGATATTGCATTTTGCCCGGCCATGTTGGCTACCGGCATAGGTGCAGGAGACAAAGCCCGGAATTTGGCTGGAGCGAATTTCGCCCTCTTCATCCAGAAGATCTGCCGCATCGTCCACGGCATGAGACAGATTGTCCAACATATATGTGCGGCATTCCGAAAGCGTCGCTTCCGCTTCGGCCCGGCCGCGAGGATAGCCATCAACATCGAAATAGTCGCCGCCACTGCAATGGGCGAAAGATGTCAGCATGCCCCGTCCACGATCCGGTGCGCCGACAGCGCCGAAAGACCCCGGCGAACCGGCAAGGCTGTCCAATGTCTCGCTTTCAAAACATGCTTCGACCGGCGCTGCGGCATCGCAGCCAACCGCGTGCCGGGTTATCCGCCCATGTTCGGCATCCTGCCCCAAACCCCTGACCGTCCCGAAGCCCGCGAGCAGAAAGCCGCAAAAGGCTATGGCAAGCGCCGCTCCGCTGGCTGTAATCGCATTACCCCTGTTTCCACCCATACTCATTCCCCTGCAAGATCGTTCCGGAGGTGTTAGGCGTTAGTTGTTGGCGGCGAAACCGCTGTGCCCGTTATTTGCGCTCCGATCGGTTGCGCCGAACGCCACGAGAACAGGATGCATAGTCCAATCACTGCATTATTGAACGATAGCGTACAATTAAGCGTTGCCGATCAAAACTGAACGTGACAGAGTCGGTTTTCCTATCGCGATATGAGTGCGGACTGCCAGACTGTGACGAGGCTTCCACTGTTCCTGATTTTGGCGCCGCTGGCCGTCTCGCTGGCAGGTTGCACCGATTTTTCACCCCCGCAGCAAATACCGGCACCTATTGCGGCATTGCCTGCGGATTTTGAAGGATCGCAAGCCAATGACGCGCGATCCGCGCTGAACTGGTGGCATGATTTCAACGACCCCGTGCTCAACCGTCTCGTCGACGAAGCGCTCATCGCCAATCTCGATATTGCCGAAGCGGCGGCCCGGGTCGATGAGGCGCGCGCGCAGGCAAGGCTCGCCGGAGCCGCCCGCTTCCCCAGCGTCAGCGGCTCGGCGGGCGCGAGTTATTCCGATTCTCCCTTGGCTGGGACCAGTTTCGGCAATTTCGCTGGCCCCGCATCGCGGCTGACCAATGAAACCTATTCGACCGGCCTCAACTTTGCCTATGAGCTCGACTTCTGGGGTCGCATCCGTAATGACGCCCGCGCCGCAAGGGCTGACCTGTTCGCCGCCGAAGCAGATCTGCGCACCGCGCGGCTCGGGGTTCTCGCCGATACCATTGCAACCTATTTCGAGGTGGTCGATCTGCGAACGCAAATCGCGCTGTCAGTCGGCACAATCGACGTGTTGCAGGATCGAACCGAGAATACCGAGCGACGCTATGATCGCGGCCTCGCTTCCTCCTTCGAACTGTACCAGATCCGCCAGGATTACCGGAATATCCAATCCGCCTTGCCCCAACGCGAAAGCCAGTTGACGGCAGCCGAAGGAAGGCTCGCCGTGCTGCTCGGTCGCTATGCAGGAACGCTGCGCGAGGAAATGGGCAATCAGCTGACCCCGCAACTCGTGTTCGAGCCTATCCCGGCAGGCTTGCCCGCCGACCTGCTCATCCAGCGGCCAGATGTCGCCGCCGCCGCCCAGCGGTTCGAGGCCGCGAGATTTCGCGTCGGGGCGCGCCGGGCCGAACTTTTTCCATCACTTTCCCTGTCGAGCAGTCTGGGAACGCAAAGCGGCAATCCTTCCGGTATTTTCGACATCCTGGACAATTGGGTGCTCAATCTCGGCGCGAGCCTCACTGCGCCGCTTTTCCAGGGCGGGCGCATCCGGGCCAATATCGACGTCGCCGAAGCCCGATATGCCCAGCAAACGGCAAGCTATGCGCGCACGGTGCTGAATGCCTATCGCGAGGTGACGGCTGCGCTCGAGGACTATGAAGAGCAAAGGCAACGTTACACGCTCATCTTCGGCCAGCTCCAGGAAGCCCGGGCGTCGGCAAATCTGCAGGCCGAGCGTTATGCCGGGGGCGTGTCGTCCTTTACTGATTATCTTGATGCCTTGCGCACACTCTATCAGGTCCAGTCCTCGCTTTCGACGGCAGGCCGCGATGTCGCTCTGGCGCAGCTCGCCGTGCATCGTGGGCTCGGCGGTGGGTGGACGGAAGCAGCGGAAATATCCACCGTGCCATTGGTGACCCCCTCGCCGGGCAATGCGGCCGACGGAGAAACCGATGGTTCCTAATTCGAGAGCGGAGACAAGGGCGTGACCCGAAACAGACTTATCGCGATCGGCATTGTGCTCGGTGCACTCCTGATCGCGGCACTGCTGATCCTTGTGCGTCCATCGCCGGAAGAGCGACCGCCCGATCAGCGGGCGCCGCTGGTTCAGGTCGTCCCGGCCGAAATTCGCAGCGGGCGGCTGACCGTTAGCGGTGCAGGCACGGTGCAGGCTCATGAGGAACTCGTGCTGGCGGCCGAAGTGCCGGGGACGATAGTGTATGTGAGCCCTAACCTCATCGAAGGCCGGGCCGTAAGCCGGGGTGAAATCCTGTTTCGGATCGACCCGACCGACTATCGCAACCAGGTGGCAAGCGCGCGCGCGGATGTCGCACAGCAGGGTGTTGCCGTGCTGCAGGCCCAGGAGGAGGCAGCGCTTGCTCGGCGCGAATATGAACGGTTCCAGGAGCGTGAAGCGCGGCGCGCGCCCAATCCTTTTGCCAGTGTCGATGCCGATGACTTTGCCGCCCGGATTCTGCCGCCCAGCCGGCTTGCAGCAGAGGACGCACCCTCCCGCGCCGATGCATCTTCGGCTGGCGAAGCAAGCAGTCTCACCTTGCGCGTTCCACAGTTGCAGGCAGCCCAGGCTGCCCTGCAACGTGCGCGTGCGCAGCTGAGCGATGCCCAGACTGCACTTGGCCGGACGACGGTGCGGGCGCCATTTTCCGGGCTGGTGCGCTCGGAAAGCGCCGCACTCGGCAGCTATGTTGCGCCGGGCCAGGCACTTGCCCAGATCGTGGCGAGCCAGACCTTCGATGTCGTCGTTCCGCTCACCCAGAGAGAAGCCGCGCTGATCCCCAATCTGTGGGAGCAGAACGGAGCCCGCACCGAGGCATCGATCTATGCGGATTATGGCGGTCGCCGGTATCGCTGGCAGGCCTATGTCGACCGGGCCGATCCCGTGCTCAATCCGGAAACGCGCACCATCGACATTTTCCTGCGCGTGCCCAACCCCATGCAGCGTGGCCAGCTCGCCGCGCGTCAGGTTGATGGCGAAGCCGGAGCGGAAAGCGCCCGGGCCACGCAAGGGCCGCCGCTGCTGGTCGGGAGTTTCGTGCAGGCGGAAATCGACGGCCTTGCCCTGACCCGATATGCGGCCATTCCGGTCGCAGCGCTCCGCCCTGGCAATCAGGTCTGGCTTTTTCGCGAAGGCAGGCTCCGGATCGTGACCGTCGAGGTGATCCAGCGCGGCGACAGCGAGATATTTGTGCGTGCCGAGCCCTTGGGGGCCAATCCCATGGTGATCGTCGGCGATATCGGTGTCGCGACGAATGGCATGCGGGTGCGCACTGCCGACGCGGACGAAGAAGAGGGTGAGGGCACTGCAGCCGAAAGGCGCACCTCCCGGTGAGCGATATCCCGCCACCCGGGTCCGGTCATTTCGATGTGACGAAAGGCGGCGGCGTTGTCGGCTATATGGCCCGCAACGGTGTTGCTGCGAATTTGCTGGCCGCGTTCCTGCTGATTGCAGGCATCATCTCATACGGTACGATCGTCCAGGAGCTGTTTCCGGACAGCAGCCTCGATACGGTGCAGGTCAGCGTTGTCTATCCCGGCGCAACGCCGGAAGAGGTCGAAGAATCGGTTGTCCAGAAGATCGAGGAGGCCATCGAAAGCGTCGAGGGCGTGAAAGAAATTCGGTCCACTGCGGCGGAAGGACTGGGCACGGTGTTGGTGGAGCTGGAACTCGGCACGGATATCGCCCGGGCGCTCGACGATATCAAAAGCGAAGTCGACCAGATACAGACTTTCCCCGGAGATGCCGAAGAGCCCGATGTCCGTGAGCTGACAACCCGGCGCAGCGTCATGCAGATCGCGCTTTATGGCAACGTCAACGAAGACGCGCTGAAGCGGCTTGCCTATCAGCTTGAAGACGAGCTCTCCGCGCTCTCCGAAGTATCATATGTCGAAACCAGCAGTGTACGCGATTATGAAGTCTCGATAGAGGTGCCGCAGGACACGCTGCGCGCCTATGGCCTGTCCCTCACGGATATTAGCCGCGCCGTGGCGGCAAACAGCCTCGACAGCCCGGCCGGGTCGATCGACACGGATTCCGAAGAAGTCCGGATTCGCACAATTGGCCAGAATTACGGTCAACAGGATTTTGAAGACATCGTCCTGATCAGCCGGTCAGACGGCACCAATATCCGTCTCGGTGACATTGCCACGGTTGTCGATGCCTTTGAAGACAATGACCTCAGCTCCTATTACAATGGTACGCCCGTTGCCTTTGTCGAAGTTTTCCGGACCAGCGACGAGCGCGTGCTCGACATTGCCGAACAGGTCGAGCTTTATCTCGAAGAAGAATTTGCGCAGACACTCCCCGAAAATATCTCCTACGCTATCTGGAACGATGATTCCGAACTGCTGGCGGATCGGCTGAGCCTGCTCCTCAAAAATGCGGCGATCGGCCTAGCGCTCGTCCTGATCGCACTGGCACTGTTCCTCAATATTCGCCTCGCTTTGTGGGTCGCTTTCGGCATTGCGATCACCTTTGTCGGTGCCATCGCGGTGCTTGATGCGGTCGGGTCCAGCATCAACATGTTCTCGCTGTTCGGGTTCATTCTCGCTTTGGGGCTGGTTGTCGACGACGCTATTGTCGTCGGCGAAAATATCTATGCGGAGCGCGAACAAGGAAGGCGCGGCCTGTCTGCAGCCATACTCGGCGCCAATCGCGTTACGGTGCCGGTTATCTTTGCCGTGCTGACGACCGTTGCCGCCTTTTCGCCGCTCTTCGCAATCGGCGGAGCAATCGGCAAAATCCTTTTCGGCATTCCGCTTGTCGTTGTCACCGTTCTGGCGCTTTCGCTGATCGAGAGCCTGTTGATCCTACCCAACCATCTCAGCCATTTGCCGCCCCCAGACCATAAGCCCCGTTCCCGCGTGATCCAATTCTTCGATCGCACCCAGAAAGCCGTCGACAAGCGATTCCAGCAATTTGTCGACGGACCACTCGACAGGGCGCTACGCTTCGCTGTCGATGCGCCCGCGATCATTCTTGCCGGCGCTCTCGCCCTCGTCATCATCGTCATGGCACTTGTTCCGGCGGGTATATTGAAGGTTGGATTTTTCCCGGAGGTCGAGGGGGAAATCGTCAGCGCGACGCTCGAAATGCCGGCCGGTACGCCGGTTGAGCGCACCGCAGAAATTGCGCGTTTTCTCGAAGCGCAGGGTCGTGAGGTAATCGCGGAGATTGAAGGGGAGCAGCCCGAGGATGCGGCCGACCTCGTGCGCGGAATCCGCACGACGATCGGGCAAACGGCAAATGACAGCGGCCCGATCATCAGCACGTCAACGAGCCCCAGTATCGCCAGTATCCAGTTTCGCCTGCAGCCACCGGATGAAAGGGAAATCTCGGCCGCAGATTTCGAAAATGCGTGGCGCGATGCAGTGGGACCCGTGCCCGAAGCGCGATCCCTGGTCTTCGCGTCCGACCTGTTTTCGGCCGGAGCGCCGGTCAGCGTCGAACTTTCCCATCCAGACATGGAATCGCTGGCCCGCATTTCCGAGGAACTGATGGTTGACCTTGCCCGGTTCGAAGGCATTTTCGATATCGAAACCGACCAGGATTCGGGACTTCAGGAAATCCAGATCCGTCTCAAGCCCGCCGCACGAACCTTGGGCGTGTCCCTGCAGGATGTTGCTGGACAGGTGCGCGCCGCCTTTTTCGGCAATGAGGCGGTCCGCGTGCAACGCGGGCGTGAGGATGTTCGGGTCTATATCCGCTTGCCCGAAGAGGAGCGCAATTCGATCGTCGACGTCGAAGGATTCCGCGTCGCCGTGCCTGGAGGCCAGGTCGTGCTCAGTGAAATCGCCGATGTGTCGTTCGGGGAATCGCCTTCAATCATCCGGCGGCAGGATGGCCGCCGCGTGGTAACCGTCACCGCCAATGTCGATACAACCGTGGTGACCAGCCAGGAGATAGCCCGGCAGCTGGAAGGAGAGGTACTCCCAGCCTTGCAGGCCAACCATTCGCAGCTTCTGTACACTTTTGGCGGGGAACAGGCCGAACAGCAGGAATCTTTCGGCGATCTGGGCATCGCCTTTTTGGCCGCGATCCTGATGATTTACATCCTGCTCGCGGTACCGTTCAAATCCTATGTCCAGCCGCTCATCATTATTGCGGTTATCCCGTTTGGCATTGTCGGCGCTTTGCTGGGGCATCTCATCCTTGGGCTGTCGGTCGGCATTCTGAGCATGTTCGGTATAATCGGCCTGTCGGGCGTTATCGTGAACGGATCGCTGATCCTAATCGACTTTATCAACGAGCGATTGCGCGAAGGCGATGATATCAGGACGGCAATCATCACCAGCGCAAAATCGCGTTTCCGCCCGATTGCGCTGACTTCGGTTACCACCTTTCTCGGAGTCGCCCCGATCACGTTCGAAACGAGCTTGCAGGCGCAATTCCTGATCCCGATGTCGGCCAGCCTCGGCTTCGGTGTCCTGTTCGGTACGGTGATAATGATGCTGTTGATCCCCGCTCTCGCCATGCTCCAGTACCGGGCCAATGAACGGATCAAACGCCGTTTCTCAAAGAATCGCGCTACGGCATCCGCGGCGGCCAGCTAGTCCAGTCGCCGCGCCCGCCGTCGCGCGGAACGCCCAAACGCCTTAAGCATCGATACCGTTTTTGGGGTCGCCACTGATAGCCGCGCTTGGGCGAGCGGCCACGCGTTCACGCCAGGCATGGAGATTGGTCAGCTCGGCCGGCGCGCTCTGGCCGATCATGCCGCCAAATTCGACGAAGCAGAACAACAGGATATCGGCGAGGGTGAACCGATCGCCGGCGAGATACTCCTTGCCTGCCAGCATGGCATCGGCCTGTTTCAGGCCGTCCTGCGCATAGGCCTTGTTCCCGTCGGCAGCTTCCGGGCAACAGAACAGCCGGTCCTTGAACATCGGCAGGCCTTCGGCGCTGCGAAAACCATTGCCCATCGGGACGACGATATTCTGATCAACGAGGCGGGCGGCCATGCGCGTTGCCGCCCGCTCTTCCGGTGTAGATCCGACCAGCGGATTGCCGGGATGCGTCTCGTCCAGATACTCGCAAATCGCCATGCTTTCCGAGATCGTCGTACCATCATCCAGCACTAGCAGCGGCGTGCCGCCATGCGGGTTCAATGCGAGATAGTCGGGTTGGCGATTTTCCCCGGCCTGAATGTCGAGAAACTGCCGTTCAATATCCAAACCCTTTTCGGCGATGAACATGGTGGCGACGCGCGGGTTCGGACCGACGGACTGGTAGAGTTTCATCTGAATTTTCTCCTGAGATAGTGCGCTATTGATGAGGCGGGGATAAACGACGATAGGTACACCCAAAGGGTATGAAAACCCGGAAATGGGGCGGGCATGGTCAAGAAAATCCTGATAGCGCTTGTGCTGCTGGTCGTCATCGGCGGCGGTATTGCCTGGTTCAACCGACAGGCGATCATCCTTTATTATGTGACCAATAGCGGCAAGACCGATGTTGCGCCGAACCGCCCGGTGGAATGGGCCGCTGGCCCCGCCGACGCGGAAGCGCCACCTTCAGAGCGCCCGCCCAATATCGTCTTCATCCTCGCCGACGATCTTGGCATCAATGACATTTCGACCTTTGGCGGCGGCATCGCCGGGGGCAGCGTGCCAACCCCCAATATCGACCGGCTGGCGGCCGAAGGCATGATCTTCAATCAGGCTTATTCAGGAACCGCCACCTGCGCACCAAGCCGCGCCATGCTGATGACGGGGCGCTATCCGACACGTACGGGATTTGAATTCACGCCAACACCGGACGGTATGGGCCGCATTCTCAACATGGTCGCCGATCCCGAAGAGAGCGGCTTGCCGGCACCCGATTGGGACCGCGCCCGCGCTGAAGCAGCGCCGCCCTATGCCGAACAAGGATTGCCCGGCTCGGAAGTCACAATTGCCGAAGTGCTGGGCGATGCCGGCTATCACACGGTTCATATCGGCAAATGGCATCTCGGGCGCGGCGCGGAGTTCGGCCCCAACGCGCAAGGGTTCGACGAAAGCCTGTTGATGGCGAGCGGGCTGTTCTTGCCAGAAGACCATCCCGAAGTGGTCAACGCACGGGTCGATTTTGACCCGGTCGATATATTCCTCTGGGCACGCATGCAGTTCGCCGCGTCGTTCAACGGCAGCGACTGGTTTGAACCCGCCGACTATCTCACCGACTATTGGACCGACGAAGCGGTCAACGTCATCCGCGCCAATCGCAACCGTCCCTTCTTCCTCTATCTGGCCCATTGGGGCGTGCACACGCCGCTCCAGGCGACGCGCGAGGACTATGAAGCGGTCGGCGATATCGAACCGCACCGCGAGCGCGTCTATGCCGCGATGATCCGTGCGCTGGATCGCAGCGTCGGCACGATCATGGACGAACTGGAAGCCCAGGGGCTTGCTGAAAACACGATCATCGTCTTTTCCAGCGACAATGGCGGCGCAGGCTATATCGGCCTGCCGGACATCAATGCGCCGTATCGCGGCTGGAAAGCGACCTTCTTCGAGGGAGGCATTCGCGTGCCGATGTTCCTGCGCTGGCCCGCGCGGATTGCCGCCGGTTCTCGCAACGAAACGCCGGTTGCCCATATCGATGTCATGCCGACACTGGCGGCGGCCGCCAGCGCCAGCCTGCCACAAGGCGTCGCGATTGACGGTGTGAACCTGCTCCCTGCAGCAGCGGGTGAAGGTGACATAAGCAGGACTGACAACGCAATTTTCTGGCAGAGCGGCTATTACCGGGTCGTCCGTCAGGGTGACTGGAAATTGCAGGTAAGCGAGCGGCCGAACCGGACTTGGCTGTTCAACTTGGCCGATGACCCTACCGAGCAAACCAATCTGGCGCAGCGCATGCCGCGCCGTGTTGCCGCGATGCGGGCTTTGCTCGACGCGCACCGAGCCGGAGGACGCGAACCGCTCTATCCCTATACGATTGAAGGCCCTGTCGCGGTCGACCGATCACTCGCCGAACGGGTCGAGGAAGGTGACGAGGTCATCTTCTGGCCCATTTGAGCAAGCCTGAAACCGAAACCGGTTTCTTCTGCAGCTAAACCTCGGCGAGCGTACGCGCGAGTATATCGCGGGACACGGGCTTTTTCAGCACTTTGTCTTCAGGCGTGACAAAGTTGATCTGGTTGCGGTCATAGGCGGTGATGAACACGAAAGGGATGCCGCGCGCTCGCAATGTTTCTGCAACAGGCTGCGAAGTGGCTCCCGATCCCAGATTGACGTCGAGAAAAGCGACATCGATATCCTGCTTTTTTGCGATGGATTTCGCGTCCTCAAGGTGAATGCTGGGTCCAACGATTTGGAAGCCCATATCTTCCAGCAAATCCACCATCTCGAACGCGACCATGATTTCATCTTCGACAATGAATACGCGGCGCACTGTATCGGTCATTTCAATCCTGTTTTACTTTGGCGAGCGGTGCGATCAACTGCCAGGTCAATCCGGTCGCCGGATATTCGATTGTCACGGAGCCCTGAGTCTCCATCGCAAGGGCCCGCTCGATAATGAACGATCCAAACCCCTTGCCTTTGGGTTCAACGGTTATCGGGCCGTCTCGTTCCATCCAGTTGATTTGCAGCATGGAATCCGGCTCTTCCGACACCGACCATATAAGCTCGACCGTGCCATCGTCCACCGACAATGCGCCATATTTGAAGGCGTTAGTCGACAGTTCATAAAATGCCATGGACAGCGCGAGCGCCTGTTTTTCAGGCAGCTCGATATCAGGCCCGGCCGGCTGAACCCTGCCTTCCTCCACCTGCTGCCCAAGAATTTCGCGCACGATCCCTGAAATCGTTACCGTCTTCCATTGCCGGCCCACCAAGCCGGCATGCGCGGCCGCATAGGCATCAAGTCGGCGATCGATGGTGTCGCGCAAACCATCAGGCACGCCATCTTTGCGCAATGACTGGCTGACGATCGACTTGACGACCGTAAAGGCATTTTTGACCCGGTGATCCAGCTCCCCGATCAGGATCGCCTGATCGCGCTGCAGCTGTCGCTCTTTTTCGATATCAATCAGGGCAACCGCCGCAGCCAGCATTTCACCGTCATCGTCCCTGATCGGCCTGCCCACGATTTTCATCCAGAAACGCGACCCGTCACCGCGCTGATAATGGACATCCAGTTCGGCATATTCCTCCCCGTCCCGAATCACCCGGGAAAGAGGATATTCATGGCTTTCGACCTGCCTGCCATCGGCGTGAAAGGAGATCCACTCGCCATAGGAGTCCGTATCTTCGGATCTGAGAACCGGGTGCCCGACCAGTTCTTCAACGCGTGAATTGCCCAGGAAAATCTCGCCGCCCGGCGCCTCTGCCAGAACCACACCCACGGGGACGGTTTCGAGCGCCGCGCTGAGAATCGAAGAATGCCGGGCCGCGCTCTTCGCTTGCTCGGCATGATGGGCGCTGCTGGCAAGCGCGTCTTTGAGCTGTTGCCGCAGTTCGGCGTTTTCCGCCGTCAGTTTCTTGTTCAGTGCTTCCATCGGAGTCCCTTCGAAACAGGCTGCTCGATCTGGCAGGTTTTCCTGAAAAATCTTTATCTATCAACCAGTTAATACTGATTAGAGCATGGAGCGAAGCGATTGTCGATGCTTGATATCAGCGGCCGGACTCGGCCGTTGCACGCAGAAACCTAGTCGCCCAGACTAACAGAAAGCCGCTCAAAAGCCTCGATAAATTCTTCCTTGAATTGCTGGACAACCTGTCCCGAAGAAAGCGGCTGGTTCATCAATCCAACCCCCTGCCCGACCCAATAGGTGGCCAGGTCCTTTGCACCTTGATGACCGCTCTGGCTGAGCTTGTCGATCTGGCGCAGGGCCGGTTCGCTGACCATCGATTGGAGCGGCATGGGGAGCGGCTCTGGAGCGCCTTCGCCTTCCCAGGCATCCGTCCAGGGTGAACGCAGCTGGCGGGATGGCTTGCCGGTGCGCGAACGCGACCGGACCGTGTCGCGCGAACTTGCGGCCAGCATTTTTTCTTTCACGACCGGGTTCGTTTCCGCTTCGGCTGTCGTGAGCCAGACGGAGCCGCACCAGGCACCCGCTGCACCCATCGCCATGGCACCAGCCATCTGCTCGCCCGTCGTGATGCCGCCTGCAGCCAAGATCGGCGTATCGGCACCGATATCTTTCAGCGCGCGGGCCACTTCCGGGATCAGAACCATTGTGGAGACATCGCCGCAATGGCCGCCTGCCTCACCGCCAGCCACGACCAGAATATCGACACCGGCATTGACCTGCGCCACGGCATGTTCCTTCGCTCCGACCAGAGCCGCAACCGGGACGCCATGCGCCTTGCCAAGATCAAGCATCACCTGAGGCGGCACGCCAAGCGCATTGGCAATCAGCTTGATCGGATATTCAAAGGCCACTTCAAGGCTGCTCGCAGCACCTTCGGCACGCAGGTTCTTTGCGAAGTTGCCGGACATCCCGCGCGTCTTGTCGAGCTCGTCGGTTGCGATGTCATGGTTCGCAAGAATGCCCGAAGCAAAATCCTTATGTTCCTGCGGAATGGAATCGATAAGCTTGCCGGTATCGAGCTTTTCCCCTTTGCCGGCAAACTTGTTGGGGACGATCAGGTCAACGCCATAGGGCTTGCCATCAGCATGCGCATCAATCCAGTCGAGCTCTTCGCGTAACCGGTCGGGTGAGAGGTTCACAGCGCCAAACACACCCATCCCACCCGCTTTCGAAACAGCGACGACGACATCCCGGCAATGCGAAAAAGCGAGTAGCGGAAATTCGATGTCGAGCATCGAACAGATAGGCGAATTCATCATGCGGGTATCTCCTGTTTCAACCACCATATCCGAGCGAAAGCACCGCGCAAGCCAAACGCGGTTTCTCTTGAAATCAGCCGTTGAAACGACGCGGAACTCGGGTAGGAAGTTCCGATGAGCAATCAGATTGATATCGCGATAGTCGGTGCCGGACATGGCGGAGCGC
This sequence comes from uncultured Parasphingopyxis sp., assembly GCA_947259005.1. Taxonomy (GTDB): domain Bacteria; phylum Pseudomonadota; class Alphaproteobacteria; order Sphingomonadales; family Sphingomonadaceae; genus Parasphingopyxis. Next base: position 148,655 of record CAMYKP010000003.1, read on the forward strand.
AAGCCGCTATCATGCTGCGACAGCAGAAATTCGAAGGGTCGGTCGCCCTGATCGGCGACGAACCCGAATACCCCTATGAACGCCCTCCGCTTTCCAAGGATTATTTTGCCGGCGAAAAACCGTTCGAACGGATCATGATCCGGCCGGAAAAATTCTGGGAAGAACGCGATATCGCGATGATGCTCGGTCGGCGGGTAGCGAAGGTCGACGCGCAGGAGCATCTGCTGACCTTCGAAGACGGCGAGAAACTGACCTATGGAACGCTGATCTGGGCAACCGGCGGCGCACCGCGCCTTCTTTCCTGTCCGGGCCATGACCTGGACGGTGTCCATGCCGTGCGCACACGCGCGGATGTCGATGCGATGATGGCCAAGCTCGATACGATGGAACATGTAGCGATCGTAGGCGGCGGGTATATCGGCCTGGAAGCAGCCGCCGTGCTTACCAAGCTGGGCAAGAAAGTGACCCTGCTCGAAGCTCTGGACAGGGTATTGGCGCGCGTGGCCGGTGAGGAACTGTCCCACTTTTACGAGGCCGAGCATCGCGCTCATGGGGTCGATCTGCGCACCGGTGTCGGGGTGACGAGCATTACGGGCGAAGATGGCCGCGCTACCGGCGTGGAGCTGGCCGATGGCGAGATCATCGCTGCCGATATGGTGATCGTCGGGATAGGGATTATCGCAGCGGTCGACCCGCTTCTCGAGGCAGGCGCAGAAGGCGGCAATGGCGTGCTTGTCGACGAATATTGCCGAACGACCCTGCCCGATATCTATGCGATCGGCGATTGCGCGGCCCATGCCAACAGCTTTGCCGACGGCGCGACGATCAGGCTTGAATCGGTTCAGAATGCCAATGACCAAGCGGCCGTGGTTGCAAAGGCAATTCTTGGCAATCCGGCGCCCTATGAGGCCATTCCGTGGTTCTGGTCGAACCAGTATGATTTGAAGCTCCAGACCGTGGGCCTCTCGACCGGATATGATCAGGCGGTAGTGCGGGGCAGTATTGCCGATCGCAGCTTCTCGATCGTCTATCTCAAACAGGGCCGGGTGATCGCGCTCGACTGTGTCAATGCGACAAAGGACTACGTCCAGGGACGTAAGCTGGTTATCGAGAGGGTTTGTCCTGACCTTGAAAAACTTGGCGATGCATCGGTTCCGCTGAAGGAACTGCTCGCATAGCCGAAATGCAACACGACAAGGGAGTATGACGTTGAGCACAGCCAAAACCGGTCCGCTGGCCGGATGCCGGATTCTCGAATTTGACGCGATCGGCCCGGTACCCCTCGCGGGCATGATCCTTTCGGACCTTGGTGCCGAAATCGTCCGGATCGGCCGCCCGGGCAAGGCTGGGGTCGACGCGCCCGGCGACAAGATACTGTTGCGCGGTCGGAACCAGATCGCGCTCGACCTCAAGGATCCCGTCCAGCGCGATCAGGCAATGGAGCTGGTCAGCAAGGCCGATGCGCTGCTTGAAGGTGCACGGCCCGGCGTGATGGAGCGGCTCGGCCTCGGTCCCGATGACTGTTTCGCCCGCAATCCGAAGCTTGCCTATGGCCGGATGACGGGTTGGGGTCAGCAAGGCCCGCTATCGCAGAGCGCCGGTCACGATCTCGACTATATCGCCATAACCGGCGCGCTCGGTGCCATGGGCCGCAAGGGGGAGCCGCCCTCTCCGCCCCTGAACCTGGTCGGCGACTATGGCGGCGGCACGATGTTTCTTGCGCTTGGGGTTGTTTCCGCAATCCTTTCGGCACGCGCAACCGGCAAGGGCCAGGTCGTCGATGCGGCGATGACAGACGGAGCGGCCGTGCTGATGAGCATGTTCTACGGCTTTCACGATGCAGGAATGTGGACGACCGAACGCGAAGCCAACATGCTGGATGGCGGGACTCCCTTCTATCGCTGCTATGAAACGGCGGACGGCGGATATATGGCCGTCGGCGCGCTGGAGCCGCAATTTTTTGCCATCCTGCTGGAAAAGCTGGACATGGATGCGGCGGAATTCCCGCAGCATGACCGCGCACGCTGGCCCGATATGGTGAGCGCATTCGTGACTATCTTCGCATCCCGGACGCGCGACGAATGGGCCGCGCATTTCGAGGGCAGCGATGCCTGTGTTGCGCCCGTCCTGTCGATCGCCGAAGCGCCCTCGCATCACCACAATGTCGCGCGCCAGACTTTTGCCGAAAGGGACGGAACGATGCAGCCCATGCCCGCTCCGCGTTTTTCGGAAACGCCGGCAGGCATCGGCAGCAGCAGCATCCTCAGTATCGAGGAAGCACTGGCACTTTGGGAATAACCCCGAACCGGGGCCCCGGTTCTAGCTTTCGCGTTTGAACGTCAGGCCGGCATTGGCCGTCAGCCGCTCGATAAGCGGGGCGGCCATGACCGCGCCCGGCGTCAGGATACCGCCCGGGGCATCGGGCACATCGCGGACAAGGCAGATCGCACTTTCAGCGATCATCTTGCTCGTCGAGCCATAGCCGGGATCCTTGTCGCCCGTGACGCCGACCATGATGCGGCCGCCATCCTCGCCTTCGGCGATGAACAGCACGTCGTAAAAGCCCGCTTCCCGCTCTTCCTTGCTCGGGCCTTCGCCGGGCTTGGGTCCGCCTTCGCCGCCGAGAGAGGTATCTCCGGCTACGGCGTTGGCCGCCGCTTCTCCGCCATCGCCGGGGCCGGTCAATACCATCTCGTCATAGACAAAATCCTCCCCATAGGCGTGGCCAAGCAGGAAGTTGGTACGATGCACATTGCGCGTGTTGATCGCCGCCATGATGAACGGCGCGACCCAGCTGTCGAGATCGGCCTCGAAATCCACCGCATTTCCGGCCGGCTGCTCGACCCCGGCGAAGCCCGGTGCAAGCGAATAGGGATTCATCAGCAGCTTGATGACCTCGGGGTCTTTCGCAGCAGCGGCCATCGTGGCCTTGAGGCTGGCGGCCGTACCGCCTGAAAATGTCCCCTGCATGGCCCGGACACGACCCTTGATCCGCTTGGACGGCGCGCCGAAAGTTTCCTCAGCCGCCTGCTGGGCAAACCAGACGCCAAGATCGAAGGGAATGGAATCGAAACCGCAGGAGAACACGATCCGCGCGCCGCTGGCTTTCGCCTGGTCATCATATCGATCGATCATCTGCCGCATCCAGGCGGGCTCCCCGCACAGATCGACATAGTCGGTTCCGGCAGCAGCGCATGCGGCCAGCAAAGGTTCTCCGTAAAGCTGGTACGGACCAACCGTCGTGGCGACACATTTGGTGCGCGCCACCATGGCCGCGACCGAATCCGCATCGGCCGCATCGGCCACGACCAGCGGCGTATCGGCCGGTGCGCCGATCTCGTCGCGAACGTTCGCAAGCTTGTCTGCACTGCGCCCTGCCATCGCCCAGTGCAGGTCTCCGCTATAGTTTTTGGCCAGATATTCGGCGACGAGACGCCCGGTATAGCCAGTGGCTCCATAGACAATGACATCGAATTCACGGGTATCGGTCATGAGAAATCTCCCAGATCAGTTGGTCGCGGGCGGGCCGCAAAATAATAGGCTTATGCGCGTGCAGCTATCCTGCCAAACGCACGAAAAAGGGCGCCGCGTCAAACGCAGCGCCCCAATTTCGTCCAGTCTTTCGCTCTAGAAATTGAAGCCGGCGGCGATGCCGTAGCGGCGCGGTTCCAGAGTGAAGATATTCGTGAACAGGCCCGAGGACGGGTCAGTCACATATTGACCGGTGGTCGCATTGTTATCGAAGATGTTCTGTACGAACGCCCGGATATACCAGCGATCATCAGCGCCGTTCAGCCGAACCTGCGCATTGGCGATGCCATAAGGCGCAATCCGGTCGATCGGGCTGTTGAAGACCCGCGAATACTGACCGCCCGTAAAGGCATAGTCACCGCGAAGCACAAGGTTCATCCCGTTGCTGAAGTCATGGGTATATTGACCACCCACCGACCATTTCCAGTTCGGTGCCTGTGGCAGGTTATTGCCTGACACATTGACCTCTGCGCCTTCCGCCACGTCGAAGCCACCGAAGCTGTTAAGCAACGGTTGCAGAGCGGCCAAAGCCGGATTGAACAGGCCGATATTACCCGCAGCAGCAGCCGACAAGGCAGAGCAGAAGGCGAACGCGCCCGTCGTGCTTGTCCCGGGTACTGGCACAGGGCCTGGGAGACCAAGCACACCATTGATCGTGCCGACAAAAGCATTCGCGCCAGCCGCATTACCAGCCGACTGCGGGATAACCGCACAGTTGGATGCGTTGTCGAGGCTCTTGATGATGACCGTGTCACTGCGGCCACCCGAAGGATCGCGCGTATCGATGACACTCAGGTTGCTGATTCTCGTTTCCAGCACACTGGCGGAGATGTTGAACAGCCATGCAGGGTCCGGCGAAACAATCGCTTCTATTTCAAGTCCGTAGACCTCTGCATCGGTATTCGTGTTGATCGAGGTCCGGGCCAGAATCCGGCTCAGCTGCAACCCACCATAATCATAGTAGAAGAGCGAAGCGTTGAGCTGAACGGCTCCGCCGGCCAGCGTGTTCTTCGAGCCGATCTCGAAGGCGTTGATGATCTCCGGGTCGAACGTATTGGGCACGCTCGGGAACTGGGTCGGATCCACGGGCGGATTCAGACCACCCGATTTGTAGCCGCGCGACCAGGACGCATAGAGAAGATTATCGGGCGACCATTGCCAATCGAGAACGATACGACCGGTAACCTCGTCAAAGGACGCCGTTTCCTCGCGATAGATCTGCTGACCTGCGGTCGATGGATCGCCATCGAACACCGTGCCGAGGAACGTGTTTACATCCATCGTTCCAACAGGGACCTGAGTCGACAACAGCGCCGAACGGGCCCGGATGAATTTGGAGTCGTTCGAATAGCGCGCACCTGCCGTCAGCCTGAGGTTATCGGTGATGTCGACATAGACTTCACCGAAGAGACCGTAGGATTCCAGCGTGAAACGATCCGTCTCACTATTGAACATCGACGGCCCCTGATAGGTCGCCGGAATTGCGGCCACGGCGGCGGCGATTTGTGCCGGTGTAGCTCCAGCATTTGTAAGCGCTGCTACAGTAGCCGCAGCCGTACCTGCACCAGTCGCCCCGCCAAGAACGCCAGCCGCATAATCAAGCCCGAATGCGTTGACGAAATAATCGCCGCGCTGGGTGTGATCGAAATAGATACCACCAAGCAGGAAGTTGAAGGGCCCGTCGAGGTCGGAGGTCAGGATCGCTTCAATCGACCATTGCCGTGAGTCGCTGGTCGAGCGGTCAAACTCGGTGCTGTTATTGGCGCAGCCGCCAACATCACCTCCAAATACACCCGCATAGCTTATATTGGCTTCGGATACACAGGCTGTGCCGCCCGGCCCGCCGGGGAACAGCGCATTAAACTGGGGTGCAAAGAACTGCGCGGTACCAGGGTTGGCTGCGAAACCGGCATAAGTAGCAATCGCGTTTCTCGCGGTTGCATCGAAAGCTGGCGCTGCCGTCAGGTTATAATCGGAGCGCGAGTCAATCGACCTCTCTTGCCAACCGCCATTTATCGACAGCGCAACTGGTCCAAAGTCATGTTCCAGACGGGCCTGAACGTACCATTCGTCAGCAAAATAGGTCGGTGCATAATCAATGTTCACCGTACGCACGTCACTCGGAACGACTACACCGGCATAGGTATCCGGCCCGAAAAGGCTGGACAGGCCGAGGGGCGCAAAGGCCGGAGAAACAGCAATGGCGAGGAATTCCTGCGCGGCGAAAATCGAAGCCAGGGTGGCGTTGCCATTAACCGGCTCGGCGCGCAGAGCGTTAGGCGCACAACCGAGAACGCCAGTCGGGTCGCGTGCGCAAAGCTGTTTCTGAATGCGCGAACGGTCATCATCTTCCTCGAAGAAATAACCCGAGATGTCGATTGTCGTGTCAGGGCCGGGCTCAAGCCGCAAAGACCCGCGGATGCCATACATGTCACGGCCATCGATATCGCTGCCGTCAAACAGGTTCGTCGTGTAACCGTCGCGGTTCAGATAGAAGCCTGCAACGCGGATACCGGCCCAATCGGAAAGCGGCACATTGACCATGCCTTCCGCGCGGATCGAGTTGTAATTGCCATATTCGAACTCACCGCTTGCCGCAAAATCGCTGAGATCGGGCCGCGCCGTGATCGTGTTCAAAACACCGCTGGTTGCGTTGCGCCCGAACAGCGTTCCCTGCGGGCCACGCAGGACTTCGATCCGTTCGATGTCGAAATATTCGGTTTCAAACAGGTTGGTGGAGAGAACCGGCATGCCGTTGATATGAATACCGAGGGCGCTGTCACAGGAGAAACCGACGCAGAGATTGCCGACGCCACGAATGGCGAGGCTGGAACCCGTAAAGTTGCCCTTGGAGAAGGTAACATTGGGCAAGGTGAGCATCAGATCGCTGACATTTTCGATCTGCTGGCTTTCAAGCGCTTCTGCGTTGAAGGCAGACACGGCGATCGGCACTTCGTTCAGCGTCTGTGACTGACGCTGTGCGGTGACGATAATCGGTGCGTTTGCAGTCCGGCCAACGCCTTGCGCGGCATCGTCAGTCTGCGCGACGGCCGGCGTGACGAGTCCGGCTCCGAGCGCTGTAGCGATCAACAACTCTACTTTTTTCACGGCATTCTCTCCCCATTTAAAGTGCCGGTTTTTCCGGCATTTTTCTCGGCCAGGCTTTGCGCCCATCCCGGTTATTCAGTCAGAATGTCTGTGGGGAGACATACATCGGCGATGCTGAATTCGAACGCCAATGGCATCTTTCTTATTCCCGCAGGCACCTTCTCCGATATATTTTTTCTTTTGAGGCTAAGCTCCGACAGAAATTGCGTCAACAGCAATTGACGTAAAGGGAACGCAAGACGGGGCCGGTGTGCATTGGTGCAACACTCAATTTCCCGGGGATTCGAGCGGTTTCCGCTACGTCATGCTGGCATCAAGCCATTTCAGCCGCTATCTTTTCAGCGATCATGATGACTGGCGCATTGGTATTACCGCCGATCAGAGTGGGCATGACCGAGGCGTCGATCACCCGTAGCCCTTCCATTCCCCGCATTTTCAGCGATCCGTCGAGCGGCGAGTCGTCATCAGCGCCCATCCGGACGGTCCCGACCGGGTGATAGATGGTTTCGGCGCGATCCCGGATATGGGCATCAATATCCTCGTCGTTCGTAACATCGGAGCCGGGAACCAGTTCCGGACCGCGCAGCGATGCCAAGGCGTCCTGCCCGCAAATGGCCCGCATCATCTTTACCGATTCCCGCATCACGCGCTTGTCTTCTTCACTGTCGAGATAGTTTGGATCGATCCGCGGCGTGGCAAAAGGGTCGGCGGAATGGATGCCGATTTCACCGCGGCTTTCCGGCCTGAGCTGGCAGGCATGAACGGTGAAGCCATCCTTTTTCACTTCCTGGAACCCATGTTCGATCATGATCGCATTCACCAGGTGCAGCTGGATATCGGGGCGATCCAGCCCCACCCGCGATTTAAGGAAAGCGCCGGTCTGCAGGAAGTTGTCCGTGGCGGCACCTTTTCTCCGTAAGAGAAAATCAAGGCCGACAAACAGTTTCTTGATCCCCGCCTGTTTGGAATGGGCGGATAGCTTCTGCGTCATCTCATGCACGACCACGACATCGAGGTGATCCTGCAGGTTTTTCCCGACCTGCGGCGAGGCGTGCGTAACTTCAATCCCGTGCTTTTTCAGTTCTTCGGGGTCGCCAATACCGGACAGCATGAGCAGCTGTGGTGACTGCACCGCACCCGCACAGACAATCACCTCGCGCCGCGCCTTGATGGTCCGCTTCTCTTTCCCCTTGCCAGCAACCGCTTCAACGCCGGTCGCCCGCTTGTTCTCGACGAGAATCCTGGTCACCAGCCCTGTCGAGAGAATGGCCAGATTGTCACGCTTGCCGGCGATCGGCCGCAAATAGGCGCGCGCGGCACTGAACCGTTCGCCATCGGCGATCGTCCGCTGATAGGGACCAAGGCCCTCCTGCTGCTCGCCGTTGAAATCATCGGTAGTCGGATAGCCGGCTGCTACGCCGGCCTGAACGAACTGGCCGTAAACCGCATCTTTCATGCCGCTATTGGTGACGCCGAGCGGCCCCTCCCGGCCATGATAGGCATCATCGCCCTCGTCATAGCTTTCGGACTTTTTGAAATAGGGAAGGACATCGTCATAGCCCCAGCCGGTAAGGCCGGTCTGTCGCCATTGATCATAGTCGCGCGCATGGCCGCGAATATAGATCATGCCGTTGATGCTGGACGAGCCGCCCCACCCCTTGCCGCGCGGCCAATAGAGCTTGCGGTCGTTCAGATGCTTTTGCGGTTCGGTCCAGAAAAACCAGTTTTGCGGATTGGGTTCCTTGAGAAGCCCCCCGACGCCCGCCGGCATCTTGACGAGGAGGCTCTTGTCTTCCTGCCCGGCCTCTATCAGGCATACCGAAACATCAGGATCAGCCGACAGGCGGTTCGCCATCACACAGCCAGCGCTGCCCGCCCCAACGATGACATAGTCGAACTCAGTGGTCTCGGTTGTCATATCAGATGCTCCGGCCAATAACTTCCTTCATGATCTCGGACGTGCCGCCATAGATGCGCTGGACACGCGCATCGCGCCACAGCCGCGCAATGGGATATTCATTCATATAGCCGGCCCCGCCATGCAGTTGCAGCGCCACATCGCAAGCACGCCACTGAAGCTCGGTGTGCCAGAGTTTCGCAGCGGAGCCTTCATCGGCCGTGAGCTCGCCGCGCAAATGCTTGGACAGGGCCCAGTCGATATGCGCCCAGCCGACCTGCAACTGTGCCGCCAGATCAGCAAGCGTGAAGCGGGTATTCTGGAAATCGAAAATGCGCTGGCCGAATGCCTTGCGATCCTTGGTGAAATTTACCGCTTCGTCGAATGCGCGCTGCGCGCCAGCCTGGGCGCTGATGGCGATGCTGAGCCGTTCCTGTGGCAACTGGTTCATCAGCGCGATAAAGCCGCGCCCTTCTTCGCCGAGGCAATTGGTGATCGGAACGCGGACATCGTTGAAGAAAAGTTCGGAGGTGTCGGCCGAATGCTGGCCAATCTTGTCGAGATTGCGGCCCCGCGCGAAACCTTCACGGTCAGCCTCGACGAGGATCAGCGAGATTCCCTTCGCACCCTCTTCGGGATTGGTCTTGGCGACGACGATCACGACATCAGCATTCTGGCCATTGGTGATATAGGTTTTCGATCCGTTGATCACATAATGGTTGCCGTCCTTCCTGGCGGTCGTCTTGACGCCCTGCAGGTCCGAGCCCGTGCCCGGTTCGGTCATTGCGATAGCCGAGACGGCTTCGCCGGATACCAGCTTCGGGATCCAGTGTTTCTTCTGCTCCTCCGAACCATAGGCAAGGAAATAGTCTGCGGTGATATCGGACTGGAGCGTGATCCCGGCCGACGACCCGGCATAGGCAAGCTCCTCGGCCACCACCGCGTTAAAGCCGAAATCGAGGCCGAGGCCGCCATATTCCTCCGGCATGGTCGGGCACAGCAGTCCCGCTTCGCCGCATGCCGTCCAGAATTGGCGGTCGACAATCTCTTCCTTCTCCCAGCGATCGAGATGGGGATGCAGTTCCTTGTCGAAAAACTTGCGGACCTGGTCGCGGAAAAGCTCGTGGCTTTCGTCATAGGCGGTGCGGCTGGCGGTTTGGAGCATTGTAATTTCCTTTCGTTCCGGCGCCGTTTGACGCGAGAATCCATCCCTGTCGAATAATGCAGTCGCCTTCTGTGATATGCTGGTTGACGCGAACGTCAACCTTAATGCACAAGGGACAACGAATGCGGGACACCGCGACTCATGGAAAACGAGGAGAATGACGATGGCAGCCGCCTATATAGTTGACGCAGTAAGAACAGCCGGCGGCCGCCGCGGAGGCAAGCTCGCCGGCGTGCATCCGGTCGATCTCGGCGCAGCGGTTTTCGATGCTATCGCCGATCGCAACGATTTCAATCCTGCGGCAATCGAAGACGTCATCACCGGCTGTGTCTCGCAGGGCGGTGAGCAGACAATGGATGTAGGTCGCAATGCCGTTCTTGCGTCGAACCTGCCCGACTCAATTCCTGCCGTCTCGATTGACCGGCAATGCGGCTCATCCCAGCAGGCCATGCAGTTTGCGGCCCAGGGCGTGATGAGCGGGACGCAGGATATCGTTCTCGCCAGCGGCATTGAAAGCATGACGCGCGTTCCAATGGGCTCGGTCGCGACACTGTTCATGAAAGAAGGCCTGGGCAATTACAAAAGCCCGCGCCTCGAAGAAAAATATCCGAAGATGATGTTCAGCCAGTTCATGGGCGCTGAAATGATCGTCGAGAAGCACGGCTTCTCGAAGGACGACCTGGATGCCTACGCGCTGGGATCGCACCAGAAAGCGATCGCCGCCACCAATGCCGGTGCCTTTGACAATGAAATCGTGCCGATTGAAGTTGATACGCCTGAAGGACGGGAAGTGCACAAGACGGACGAAGGCATCCGTTTCGACGCGACAATGGAATCGATCCAATCGGTCAAACTGCTTAAGGAAGGTGGAGCGATTACCGCCGCCAATGCCAGCCAAATCTGCGATGGCGCGTCCGCCGTCCTGATCGTCAGCGAGCAGGCGCTAAAGGATCATGGCCTCACCCCGCGCGCGCGCATTCACACCCTGACCGTGACGGCTGGGGATCCAGTCATCATGCTCGAAGAGCCCCTTTTCGCTACCGACAAGGCGCTTGCCCGGGCAGGCCTAAGCATCGGCGACATCGATCTCTATGAGGTCAACGAGGCCTTTGCGCCTGTTCCGCTGGCCTGGCTCAAGCATGTCGGCGCAGATGCCGACAAGATCAACGTCCATGGCGGCGCGATTGCGCTCGGCCATCCGCTCGGCGCCTCGGGCACGAAATTGATGGCAACCATGCTCAACGCCCTTGAGCAACGTGAAGGAAAATATGCGTTGCAGACGATGTGCGAAGGAGGCGGCCAAGCCAATGTCACCATCATTGAGCGGATGGGCTAACCGCTTCGATTTCCCATAGCGCTCATCATGGATTATCCGGGGTGGGCGTTTCCATTTGAAATCGCGTCGTGATCGACGCTCCCCCAGAAAGCTAGAAAGAAAGAGGATTATCATGGAACTCAATGACTCCATTTCAGCCGTCGTCACCGGCGGCGCATCGGGTCTGGGCGCAGCTACGGCCCGCCTGCTCGCATCCAAGGGCGTAAAAGTCGCTCTGTTCGATTTGCAGGAAGAAAAGGGCAACGCTGTTGCTGCCGAAATCGGCGGCATCTTCTGCGAAGTGAATGTGACCGAAGACGACAGTGTCGATGCCGGTTTCGCCAAGGCGCGCGAAGCGCATGGCCAGGAACGCATCCTGGTCAATTGTGCAGGTACCGGCGCAGCGATGAAAACCGCCAGCCGTTCCAAGGAAGACGGCTCGATCAAACATTATCCGGCCGACGCCTTTAACTGGCTCATCCAGATCAATCTGGTCGGCACCTTCCGCTGCATCGCCAAATCGGCAGCAGGCATGATGACGCTTGAACCGCTGACCGAAGGCGGGGACCGCGGCGCCATCGTCAACACCGCATCGGTTGCCGCCGAAGACGGCCAGATGGGGCAGGTTGCCTATTCCGCGTCCAAGGCCGGCGTTGTCGGCATGACCCTGCCGATCGCACGCGACCTGATGAGCGAGAATATCCGCATCAACACGATCCTGCCCGGCATTTTCGATACGCCGCTGCTGATGGGCGCGCCGCAGAAAGTCCGCGATGCGCTTGCAGCATCCGTGCCGTTCCCCAAACGTCTCGGCCAGCCGGAAGAATATGCCCATCTCGCGCTTGCGATGATCGAAAATGGCTATTTCAATGCCGAAGACGTTCGTCTCGACGGCGCCATTCGCATGGCCCCGAGATAAGCGTTTCAGCCATTGCTGGTTGTGAAGAAGGCGGGCTTAGGCTCGCCTTTTTTATGTCCGAAGCATGGTTGCCGGTCAGGAAGCGGAGAACCGCAAAGGCAGCGTTTTCAGTCCGCCGACAAAGCTGGAATTGGCGCGTTTGGGTTCGCCTGCCAGTTCCACCGTTTCGATCCTGTCGAGCAGTTCGTTGAACAGGATACGCATTTCCAGCCGGGCGAGATGCAGGCCGAGACACTGATGCGCACCTGCGCCGAATGCCAGATGCCGATTCGGTGACCGGCTGGCATCAAACTGGCGCGGATTCTCGAAGACCCGCTCATCATGATTGGCCGAAACATAGTTGATCATCAGCCAGTCGCCCTTGGCGATTTTCTGCCCCCCGACTTCCACATCCTCGGCCGCCGTCCGCATGAAATGCTGGACCGGGCTCGTCCAGCGGATCGCCTCTTCGACAATACCGGGCAGCAGATCGCGGTCCGCCTTTAGCCGCGCGAACTGCTCGGGATCTTTGGCAAGCGCCATCATAGCACCGGCCGTTGAGGCCGAGGTCGTGTCATGCCCCGCGCTCGCGACGATGATATAATAACCTGCCATGTCGCGATCGCTCAAATATTCACCGTCAACCCTGGCATTGGCGATCACAGAGGCGACATCGTCGGTCGGGTTGGCGCGTTTCTCTTCAGTCAATTTGGCGAAATAGGCTTCGAAATCCGCAACTGCGCCGACTACGAGTTGCGTGATCTGTTCCGGCGACATATCCGCCATGCCGCTTTTGCTGAGATCTTCGTCCTGCCCGCCGAACATCTGCTGGGTCAGGAACAGCATGCGTTGCTCGTCCTCTTCGGGAACGCCAAGAATCTGCATCACGACGTGCAGGGGATAGGGCGCAGAGACCAGGGGCACAAAGTCACCCTCCCCTCCCGCGGCCAACAGCCGGTCGACCGTTTTCACTGCCAGTTCACCAATCTCCGCTTCCATCTGCTTCAGGTTTTTCGGCATGAACCATTCCTGGGTCAGCCGCCGATATTTGGGATGAATCGGCGCATCCAGCGCGACCAGCGAATTGACCAGATGAGGGCTGCCGCCTGTAATTTCCCTGATCATTGCATCGCCGGCCTTGATGCCGAAAACGACACCGCGGGGATTGTTCAGGAAGGTTTTATTGTCCTTGCTGATCCGCATCACATCGTCGTAGCGCGTCACCAGCCAGAACGGGTCGTGAAGCTCATCATTCTCAATCCGGACGACCGGCATGTCATTGCGCAGCATTTCAAACGTGTCGAGCAGGCTGTCCCACTCAGCATAGGCTTTGGGATCGATAACCGTGTTTGCTATGTCAGCTGGTGCGACGGGGATATGCTGTGCGGCGGTCGCCATGGTTTTGCCTTCCTCAATCTGCCTATTGCTTTACGTCTTTCCAATATTCGTCACGCAGCAGGCGTTTGTAGAGTTTGCCCGTCGGATGGCGGGGCAGCTCCTCCATGAAATCAATCTGGCGGGGGATTTTCACGCCGGACAGGTGATGCCTGAGCCAGGCGGTCAGCTCTTCCGCAAATTCAGGCGTGGCGTCCGCCATATCCAGCGGCTGGATGACCGCGACGACCCGCTCGCCCATATCCTCGTCCGGCGCGCCAATCACGGCAGCATCTGCCACCTTGTCATGGGTTATCAGCAGGTTTTCGATCTCCTGCGGATAGACATTCACACCGCCGGTAATGATCATGAAGCTCTTGCGATCGGTAAGATACAGGAACCCCTCTTCATCGACCCAGCCGACATCGCCCAGCGTTGTCCAGCCATGTTTGTTGGTCGCGTCCGACGTTTTCCCGGGGTCGTTGTGATATTTGAATTCTGTGCCGCCCTCGAAATAGATGGTGCCTTCGGTACGCGGCGGAACCTCATTGCCGTCCTCATCGCAGATACGGATGATACCGATCAGGGCGGTGCCGACCGATCCTTTATGGGTGAGCCAGTTTTCTGAATCGATGAAGGTGAAGCCATTGCCCTCGCTGCCGGCATAATATTCCTTGAGCACAGGCCCCCACCATTCGATCATCTTCTCCTTGATTGGAACCGGGCAAGGCGCAGCGGCATGAACGGCGCATCTGAGTGACGAGACATCATAGCGTTCGCGCACCTCATCGGGCAGTTTGAGCATCCGCACGAAATGTGTCGGCACCCATTGGCCAATATCCGTCTTGTACTTCTCGATCAGCGCCAGAGCATTTTCCGGATCGAATTTCTCCATGACGACCACAGTGCCGCCAATCTTTTGCACGGTCAGGCACCAGCGAAGAGGCGCGGCATGATAGAGCGGCGCTGGCGAGAGATAGACGCTGTCTTCCCTGAACCCGAACGCCCCCATCGCCAGCATCATCAGCGAGTTGGATTCTGCAATTCCCGGATTCTCGGGCAATGGGAAGCGGACGCCCTTTGGCTGCCCGGTCGTGCCCGAGCTATAGAGCATATCGACACCAGCGCGTTCATCGGCGATCGGCGTGTCCGGCAAACCTTCGAGCGCTGTATCGAGATTGCGATAACCCGCATGCTCGCCTTCGACGATGAACCGCTCAATGGGCGGGCCAAAATCGGCCAATTGATCCAGTGCCGAGCCGATATAGTCGGACGCGAACAGCGCTTTTGCACCACTGTCTTCGAGAATATAGGCGATTTCAGGCGCGGTCAGCCGACAGGAGATGGCGATATAGATTTGGCCAGCACGCTGCGCCGCCCAGGCGATATCGAAAAACCTCGCCCGGTTATCCATGCAGATCGCAACAGGATCGCCATGCTTCAAACCGAGCTGACGAAACAGATGGGCGATCTGGTTCGAATTCTTGTCGAGCTGGGCATAGCTTACCGTCTCTCCGGTCGCCGCCATGATGATCGCCGGTTTGTCGGGATGATTTTGCGCATGAACGCTGGGGTGCATTGAGGCCTCTCCATTTCCGTATTTTTTCCAAGGTTACGCGAACGGAAAGCGGAAAGCGAGAGGGAGTATCAAGAAGAAACCACTCTAGAAAAACGCGAAACGCAGACCGGCCCAGAAGGTCTGCGGCATGGCCCGTTCGATCAACCCGGCTCCCGAAATCCCCGCTTCGACGCGTGTGTTGAAAATATTCTCGGCGCGGATCTCGGCCTTTAGCGGGCCATAAAGAGGAATCAGCGCCCGGGCTCCCAGAGTCAGGGCATCATCCAACGGGCGCAGGTTGAGATCATCTTCAAATCGCCCGCCGATATAGCGCAGCGTTATAGCAGCCTCGCCACCGAGGTCCCGGGTGTATGCAAGCGTTGCCGACCCGTTGTGCCGGGCAACCTGAACCGGGCGAAGGCCATCCAGCGCAGCTGCGACGCCTGGGGATTCCACCTCAGCATCGGTATAGGCATAGGAAAGCGCGATGCTCCATTCGGCAAAATGCGCACGCGCATCCAGCTCGAATCCGACCGCTTCGATTGCATCGAGATTCTGTCTCTGTCTGGCGAGGCCGCCGCCCGGCACGAATCCGATACCCGGGAAAAATCCCGGCCCCTGCCCCACCGTAACATTGGCAATCGCATCTGTGAGCCGATTGTAGAAAATCGTGCCGCTCAGATCGAGTATCGAAGCAGGCGAATAGTCTGCGCCAATCTCGACTCCATCCAGACTTTCAGGGCGCAGCGCCGCATTGGCGCCGGTAACATCGCTGCCAACGCGAAACGGACGGAACAGCTCGTTGAGCGTCGGAAGCCGCCAGCCGGTATATCCGGCTGCTCTAATCGTCATCGGGTTGCTGGGTTGCCAGGCCAGACCTGCCCGGCCCGTAAACCGCCAATCGCCGCGATCCTCGTACAGGGTCTGGTCGTTGAGCGGGCCGCCGATATCGCCCTGACGGAAAAAGCCGTTCTCGATCCACCAGCGATCGACCCGCGCGCTCCCCGTCATCGTCAGGCCGGGCGCAGCGCGCGCGGTAAGTTCGGCGAAGCCGCCTGCGGTGCGGGTCACACCGCCCGCTTCACGCTCGCGAGTCGGCGCACCGGCGACAAAAAAGAACCGTTCTTTTGTCCGCCCCTCGGTCTCGCGATAGTCACCGCCAAGCCGCAGTTCGACGGCATCGCCGGGAATCGCGGGGCGGATTTCAAAGCGTCCGCCATATCCCGTCGAGGGTACGCTATACTGGTCGAGCACCTGGGTTGCCGTCGTCCGGGCATCGTCGACGGCTGCAAAGCTGCTCCGGAACCCGCGATCCTGATAATAGAACAGCGCTTCCCACTGCCAGTCGCCCCGGCCGACAAGCCGGACGCTGCCATCGATCCCGCGCGTCCGGTTGTCGCTGAACGGAATGCCCCGGTTGCGCTCATCCTGGAAAAAGCGTCCGCCAACCTGTATTTCGGTACTGCCAATCGGCGCTGCGAAACGCAGTGCGCCGCCATATTGCTCATAAGCGGCCGGCTCGTCGATGGGGCCGCGTTGCGAGGCAATCACCGGAATGAAGCCGTCGCCGCGTGCATAATGACCCGACACATCCAGCAGCGAATTCTCGCCCGGGGGCAGCATTACGCCAAATCCCATCTCGGTCGCATCCCGGCTGCCATAGGCGAGGCTGGCCCGTGCCGGCTGGAAATTCTCGGTCGACAGGCTTTCCAGTTCGATCGTGCCGGCGAGCGCGCCCGGACCGAAAACTCCGCTGCCACCGCCCCGTGTCACGCGAACCCGCCCGAGGTTCCGGGCATTATAGGCAGGCCAGCTTATCCAGCCCCCAAAAGGATCGCTTTGCGGAATTCCATCAAGGATAAGCAAGGCGCGGCTGGAGGCGTTACCGCCCAAACCCCGAAGCGTCGCGCCCTGGCTCGTCGGATTTGCCGATCGCGAATCCGATACCCGGAAAAGCTGGAAGCCGGCCACCTGCCCAAGGATATTCTCCAACCGCCCGCTCGGATCGCGCGCAAGATCTTCAGCATCGAGCGCCGCGATACTGAAAGCTACCTCGCCGACGGGATCTTCGAGACCGCTGGCCGTTACAACAATGGGCGCGCCCTGCGCCAACGCGGGAGAGGCCGTCGCGGCAAGAAGCAGGGCAGTCAATTTACGCATGAAATACTCAAACACCCATCAGCGCGCCGAACGCTATTCAATGTGGTCGGGATGCGCCGCCTGAAATGCCGGCAGCGCACTGGCCTGTTCATCATAGTCCACCAATGTGGGGAAATCGTCGAGAGAAATCTCGAAACGCCGGGCATTGTACATTTGCGGTACGAGGCAAAGATCGGCGAGGCCGGGAAGGTTGCCGGACAGATACTCGCCCCCGTGGCGGATCGCGAGCTGCTCGAGCGCAGTGAAACCTTCCCGCACCCAATGCGCATACCAGCGCTCGCGCGTTTCCTTTCCGTGCCCCAGATTATCGGTCAGATAATGCAGGACGCGCAAATTGTTGAGCGGATGGATGTCACTCGCAACCACCTGGGCCATTGAACGGACATGCGCAGCCGCGACAGGATCGGCAGGCACCAATGGGGGATCGGGATAGACCCTCTCCAGATAGTTGACGATGCTCAGAGACTGGGTGAGCTGCGCGCCATCAATTTCCAGCATCGGGACGAATCCCTGGGGGTTGCGCGTGCGATACTCTTCGCTCTTCTGGCCATTTTCGAGCAGGTTCACTGCGACCCGCTCATATTCAAGGCCCTTGAGATTGAGCGCAATGCGGACACGATAGCTCGCCGAAGATCGGAAATAGTCATAGAGACGGATCATCGATTATTCCTTCGCAGCCCTGGAAGCCTGCAGGTTGGCACGAATTTCTTCCCCATGCTCGTCAATTCGCGGTGCGGGACCAATATCGGGATCTGGGCGGGCGGAGAATCTCACTGGCGGCTGCATTTCAAAATAGCCGCCTTCGCTGGGATGCTCCTTGCGCTTGAAGAATCCGACGGCCTGCAAATGGGGGTCGTCCATGATCGTTGTGATATCCCGGGCCGGCATGAAGGGAATATTTGCCTCAGAGAATATGTCCGCCCACTCCGCATTCGTTTTTGCCGGCGCCAGTTCGTCGATCCGATTGTTCATTTTCGCCTGATTGCGGAAACGTTCGACCGGCGTATCCAGGCCTTCGCGCTCGAGAAAATCCGGATCGCCCATTATTTCAAAGGTCGTCTGCCAGTTTTCATCGACATAGGGAACGATGCTCATATGGCCGTCCTTGGTCGGTGATGGTTGACGATCTGGATCGACCTGGCGCTTGTACAGGATGGATTCCGTCGGCGGATCGAAAGTCGCCCCGAAAAGATGTTCTTCAAGCAGGAAGCCGGTAAAGGCCTCGAACATCGGAACTTCGACAAACTGCCCTTCGCCCGTGCGCAATTTGTGAATGATCGCCGCCATGGTTGCATAGGCGCCGTGGAGTCCCGCCACCTTGTCAACGATCGCCGAAGGGACATAGCGAGGCTTCGGATTGCCATCGGCCAGCGGCATCAACGACGCCAGCCCGCTAGCGGCCTGCACGACATCGTCATAGCATTGCAGCGGTTCATAGGGTCCGCCCGAGCCGAAACCGGTGCAATGGACATAGATGATATCCGGCTTGATCTTCTTCACTTCGTCATATCCAAAGCCAAGACGGTCGATACCGGCCTTGCGGACATTATGGATGAAAACATCGGCGGTCTCGATAAGCCCGCGCAATATACTGGCATCCTCATCCTTGCGCGCGTCCAGCGTTATCGCGCGCTTGCCCCGATTGAGAGTCATATGGCAGGCGCCCATTCCCTTCGTATGGGCAGGTATTCCAGCGCCTCGGAAAAAATCCCCGCGAGGCGACTCGACCTTTATTACATCTGCGCCGCAATCCGCCAGTGTCTGGGTTGCGTAGGGCCCGAATATCACACTCGTCATATCGACGACCCGGATACCCTCAAGCAGTTTCGGATTGTTCATATGCATCTCCTTTGGGAGGTTGCATATCTGAGCCAGAACCAATTCGCTACGGTCAAAAGCACCCCTCCTCCGGTCCAGACACGGGCGATCGCGCCGGTTGTCCAGCATAAAGATGGAAATGCACCGGCATATCACTCCATCTTAAGAATAGATTAAGAATAATTTTAATACATTTTTAACTGTATAAAATAGAGAGTTCATTTTTTTTGTTTTGTATTGGAACCTTCTCATTCCTGAATGGTTGTTGCATTTGAATACTTAAATAGGAGCGTGAAATGTTGAGCGATACTGGCTTTACTGAGTTCACTACAATTTCACTTTCCGAAACACCCCCGGAATCGGCAGATCGCCGCGAGGGTCAGCGCTATATGAGCGTGCTGCAAGCCGGGAAGATCATCACCGACACGCTCCAGGAATTGTGCCTGATCCGGAATATCTCCTCCAAAGGCATCATGGCCGAGATATTTGCGCCAATTGAAGCCGACGTACCGGTCGAAATCGAATTCAAGGCGGGTGCGAGCGTTTGCGGCATGGTCCGCTGGGTGAAGGATGGACGCGCAGGCATCGAGTTTGACGAGGCGATTGACGTTCATACAGTACTTGCTCCGCATGGTGGCCGAATGGCGCCGCGCGCGCCCCGACTCAGCATCGACAGCATGGCGCGTATCGTGATCGGAGATATTCGCGAAAGACTTCAGGTATTCGACATCTCCCAAGGCGGTGTGAAAGTGGATGCCGGCATGACCCTCGAACCTGGTCTCGATGTGGTTGTCGAGATTGAAGGACTGCCCGTCCGTGCCAGCGTCGTCCGCTGGGTCAGCGGGCACCATGCCGGCATATCGTTCAACCGCGTCATGGCGCTGGACCAGGTTGCCTATTGGGCGGCCCAGCAGGGGCTCCAGTCAACCGATCTTCAATCGGTGAACAAGCAGCGCGTTATAAGCCGCTAGCCCGACCGCAGGTCATGGGGCGACCGGTTCGCCCTCATAATCCGCCAGCATTATCGCCCTGTCTCCCGGCTGCCATTGTTGCAGCTTGATCATCATTGCCCCGAAGAGCCCCGATTCCAGGTGGCGCGTCAGCCATCCCTGCAGATTGGGTATCGCCTGAGCGTCGAACCATTGCCGATCGGTTGCGGCGAATTGCCTGACAAAGGGAAACAGCGCGATATCTGCCAGGGCGCGCCTCTCGCCGAACAGGTTGCGGCTGCCAGCGAGGCGCCGGTCAAGGCCTGACAGGATCATCATCCCCGCATCACGATGCTCAATCGGATCGCTGTCATGACGGGTGCTGTATTTGTAGCGATCCAGGTGATGTTTGAACGGACCGTCATTCTCGACGATCAACGCCTCGGTATCCGCCGTACCTGTCTCCAGCCAGCCTTCAGGGTCATTCTTCGCCAATGCCCAGCGCATGATATCGATGCTCTGATCGATCACCGCGCCGTCCGGCAAAACCAGAACCGGGACGGTCGCCTTGGGCGAGGCTTCGATCATTGCTGCAGGCTTGTCGCGCAACACCACTTCGCGGACCACGCAACGCTGGCCGCTCACTAGCAGCGCCATGCGTGCGCGCATCGCATAGGGGCAGCGACGGAAACTGTAGAGGACCGGGAGGTCAGCCATTGTCGGGCAGTTCCGCGCCAATATGAGCCTCGCCCCGCGCTGCGGCCAAGGCGGCCTGACGCTGGCGTTCGGCATAGCCGCGCCGCTGCTCTTCGGTCCGCGTGCCGTGGCAGGCTGGGCAGCTGATCCCTTCCTCATACTGCGGGGATTTTTGATCGGCCTCGCTGATTGGCATCCGGCACGCGCGGCACAGCACATGGCTGCCGCGTTCCAGCCCATGGGTCACCGTCACACGCTCGTCGAATACGAAACATTCGCCGTTCCAGCGGCTCTCCTCCGGATTGATATTTTCCAGATATTTCAGGATCCCGCCCTTGAGGTGATACACTGCATCCAGCCCTTCGGACCGGAGCAGGGCCGTTGCCTTTTCGCAGCGTATGCCGCCGGTACAGAACATGGCTATCTTCGGCTTCTCCTTGCCCGCCAGGAGCCTGTCGCGATTTTCGCGAAACCATGCCGGAAAATCCCGAAAGCTCGGCGTCTCGGGATCGATGGCATTCTCGAATGTGCCGGCTGCCACCTCATAGGCGTTGCGTGTATCGATGAGGATCGTATCGGGATCGCTGATCAGCGCGTTCCAGTCTTCGGGCGATACATAGGCACCCACATCGCGCACCGGATCGATATCGGGCTCGCCCATCGTCACGATCTCGCGCTTGATACGCACCTTCATGCGATAAAACGGCATCGCGGCGGTCTCGGAATATTTGACCTCGATCTCCGCACAGCCGGGCAGCGTCCGGATATAGGCGAGCACCGCTTCGACGGCATCGGCCGATCCTGCAATCGTTCCGTTGATCCCTTCGGGCGCGACGAGGATCGTGCCCTTGATACCGGCCGTGTTGCATTTGCCCAGCAGGCCGGACTGCACGGCAGCGCAATCCTCGAAGGGTGTAAAGCGATATAGCGCGGCGACGCGAATAGAAGTGTCTGAAACGGTCATCGGGCTATCAACAGCCGGATTGTGCGGGAGACGCAAGAGTTTTTGGCCGGGGGATGGTACTCGGAGCATCCCAAGGCCCGCCCCGAACCACGGCCTAGGCGGTAGCCAGCATCCCGTTCACTTCGTCCTTCAGCTCAAGCCGGCGCTTCCTGAGATCTATGGTGCGCTCGTCCGTGGCCGCCTCCACACCGCTTTCTATCCGGTGAATCTCGCGATTGACCAGATGATATTCCTCGGCAAGTTTCGCAAAATGGCCGTTGGTCATTTTCAGATCATGAAGCTTCTCGACATGATCGGGAAATTCTTCGGCCAGTTCATGGGGAACATGCGACATGGATGGATTCTCCTGCTGGTTTCGGGCGAGCGCCCTTCAATTCCTATCGATCAGTAGCGCGGGGTATCGAACCGAACTTTGATTTGGCGCAAGTCCCTGCTCGTTCGGCCAACCGGCCTGTCAAAGCGGTTCCATCAGATAACAGAGGCAATCCTGCCGGATGATATCCGGATCGTGGGTTATCATCGCAGGCGTCACCGGACGCGTGAGCCGGATATCCTCTCCCACATAGCTGAAAAACTGTGCGGTCAGGTCATGATCATGTTCATCGATAACCTTGAGCGCGATTTGCGAACCTCGCCTGGTTGCCCAGCATGTCCCGGATTCCAGTTCCGAAAAGTTCAACGCTTCCAGATCGGCCCGCAGATTGAGTTCGGCCTCGCTGCCCCCGAAGGCAAAGTCGCATTCAGGATCAATCCGCACCGACCCAAGCGTTCGATAGAGACGCAAGGCCCCGGCCGGCGGAACCGCTTCGGGAAATGCATCAAGATTCAACGTCCGCTCAACCAGATCAAGCGCGCGTTCGACCCCCGCCAGATCTCCGCTCTGCCCGCATTCGACAGTCACCGCCGGGCAGAACTGGGAAAAGGCGATCGACTGGGTCGTGCTGGGGTTGCGATAATAGACGCCCAGACTTGCGAACATCGCGGCCAGATGAAGGTCGGCGGGCCGCAACGCATTCACGCAGCCATAATGGGGATTGTTACCGCTATTGTTGTGAATATCGATACTGGCGAACGGGCATTGCGCGCGGGCCTCTTCAACGACCTCCTGCACCAGGCGATGATAGCCGCTGCCTCCCTCTCCCCAGATACGGTTAAAGTCGGGCTGATCGGGAAGATGGCGGACACCGACCGCAGCCGCCCGTACATTGCCGACAAAAATTGTAAGGCTCCGGGGCAAGGGCCGGTCGCGATATTTATCGGCCAGGGCACGCAGTACATAAAAGCTGGTGGTCTCGTTGCCGTGCAGCACCGTTGTCAGCCAAAGCGGTGGGCCACGTTCTCCAGCCAGGGTTATCAGCGTCGGATTCGGGAATATGCCGAGCAAGCCAGATGGTTCGGCACCGCACAGGCTGGCCGGAAGGTAATCCAGCCGGTCAAGTATCTGCGAAACGGTCGCCTCCCTCATACCGGCCATTTGTGCACTGGTTCGCCGCATGCCTGCAATTCAACATACCGCTCTGTCAGGGCCTGAAAATTTCGCCCCCTGGTCCGATAGAAACGGCGCTGCCACTCTGCCCCGGTCTGGCCCGACATGATCCTCTCGTGCAGCACGGTATCGAAAAAATAATCCAGACTGTCCGGCTCCAGACCTTCCATTGCCAGGGCCGTTTTCGCTGCTGGCAACAGCTTTTCCAACAGTAGCGAGCGGATATCGATGGTCTTGCCGGCCCAACGAACCTGCGCCGCCAACCCGTCCCTGGCACAGGCATAGAAATTCGCTCGCGCGGTCTCGAAGGGCATTTCCGATTCAGGGGGCGTTGCCGAACGCCCCAGGGCGAGGGCAAGCCCATAATAGAAAGCGAGATTGGCGATCATGTCGGTGACGGTAGGGCCGGATGGCATCACCCTTTGTTCGACGCGCAAATGCGGCGCACCATCATCGCCAAATCCTACAATCGGGCGATTCCAGCGCCAGATCGTGCCATTTTGCATGCGAAGATGCGGCAGGGTCGCCGTCTCCTCAACATGCATGGGCAGCAATGCCGGGTAGCTCAGATTTTCAAGGAACAGTTCAAGCAGCGAATGCCGGACATATCCGGTTCCCAACGTAACACGAAGGACATCGCGGCCTTCCAGATCCCGGAAGCCATGGATTTTCGTTGATTGCTCAAAGGCCGGGATACGCGTTTCCGACCAGAGCAAATGGCCATAGAGGAAGGGAGAATTGGCGCTTGCTGCAACAAGGGGTGCCGAAGCGATGATCGACGCATTGTAGAATCGCGCAGCTTCGTCCTGATTGACCTTGAGATGTGCCTGGAGCGAGGTGCAGGCTGCTTCCAGCATGATATGGTCGCAGCGATAATCGAGCCTGTCATCGCCATCGATGCAGATATGAAGAGGCTCCGATTGCCGGGCCTTTATCAGTTCCTTGTTGAGCGCCCTGTACCGGTTGGAATCCGACATCCATGCCGGCTGGAGCATCTCGTCGCGTACAGTTGGCAAAATTCCGGTTGCAACAGGCTTCAAATTCAGCGTTTCGCCAACCCGGACGCAGCGATCCCAGAGCGCGGTCACGTCGTTGAACACCCTCTCAAGGCAGTCGCCCCGCAAGGCCAGGGGATCGGCATTCAGCTCGAAATTGAATTTGGACAGCTCAGGAACAACCCGCTCGTCATTTGCTGTCGCGATGAACTCCTCGGCATGCGGGGATGGCAGGCAGTCTCCGTCAACGAGCCAGGCTTCGAGCTCAAGGCCTGTCGTGAAGATATCCGAGGCATCGAACCGGCGCTCGTCGAACCACCGTTTGAGCGTCTTTGTTTCTTCGCGGAGCCGGGCCCGAAAAGCCTCGAAATCGGCTGCATCGAACTCGGATTGCCTGATATCCTCGCCCATGCCGTTCTCCCATCCTCACGGCGTATCGACATGTCAGTCCGATCGCTCTCCGCCGCATTTGACTGTTTGGAGAATAGCATCGGAAGGGATAACTGGTTTGATCCGTATCAAATGATGACGGCCCTGCCGACACAGTGGAGCCCGACACGCGGCATGTTGCAGCCTGCCCGGAAATTCGGGAGTCGGGCGTCGTCAGGCAAACGCGAGACTGGCAGCAGGGTCCGCCTAGTCCGGCAATCACCGAAGGCAGCCGCCTGGGAGGGAGCAAACCCCTGTCCGCGCCATGGCAACGCGAAAAAGCCCCACTGGCGACAGCGGGGCGTGTATATATCTGACGTAAATGGGTTGTTGGTTGCGGGGGTTGGATTTGAACCAACGACCTTCAGGTTATGAGCCTGACGAGCTACCGGGCTGCTCCACCCCGCGCCAACTTGGGCCGGTGAGGCCTATAGCCTTTGACCATCGTAAATGGGTTTCCCTGACCTTTTTCCTACGCCGGCTTCAAAGCCTGGCGGCGACCTACTCTTCCGCGTCTTAAGACGAAGTACCATCGGCGCAATCAGGTTTCACGGCCGAGTTCGGGATGGGATCGGGTGGGTCACTGACGCCATAGCCACCAAGCTATGAGGCCGGCGTAGAAAAGGGAAAGAAATCGATACCCGTCATGGGCTGCGACTAAGATTATCCGAACGATCGCGGACAATGCACGGCACTGTCGTTGATGGTGGGACTCTCGAAGTGTAATAAGAGCTATTAGTACCGGTCAGCTTCACACATTACTGCGCTTCCACATCCGGCCTATCAACGTGGTGGTCTTCCACGGCTCGATGATATCTTATCTTGAGGGAGGCTTCCCGCTTAGATGCTTTCAGCGGTTATCCCGTCCATGCATAGCTACCCTGCTGCACCGCTGGCGCGATGACAGGTCCACCAGAGGCATGTTCACCCCGGTCCTCTCGTACTAGGGGCAACTCCTCTCAAATATCGACGCCCACGGCAGATAGGGACCAAACTGTCTCGCGACGTTCTGAACCCAGCTCACGTACCACTTTAATTGGCGAACAGCCAAACCCTTGGGACCTGCTCCAGCCCCAGGATGTGATGAGCCGACATCGAGGTGCCAAACGATTCCGTCGATATGAGCTCTTGGGAATCATCAGCCTGTTATCCCCGGCGTACCTTTTATCCGTTGAGCGATGGCCCTTCCACGAGGGACCACCGGATCACTATGACCGACTTTCGTCTCTGCTCGACCTGTCGGTCTCGCAGTCAGGCAGGCTTATGCCATTGCACTCTTGCAGCCGGTTTCCAACCGGCCTGAGCCTACCATCGCGCGCCTCCGTTACTCTTTAGGAGGCGACCGCCCCAGTCAAACTACCCGCCACAGAGGGTCCCTGCACCGGATAACGGTGCGAGGTTAGACATCAGAAAACAACAGGGTGGTATTTCACCTATGGCTCCACACCAGCTGGCGCCGGTGCTTCAAAGCCTCCCACCTATGCTACACAGTTATTTCCTAATGCCACTCTGAAGCTGCAGTAAAGGTGCACGGGGTCTTTCCGTCTAACCGCGGGTACTCCGCATCTTCACGGAGAA
>CAMYKP010000004.1 GCA_947259005.1 uncultured Parasphingopyxis sp.
ATGGCTTCAAAATAAGGTTTCAAAAACAACAGGATAGGATCCTGACGGACTTTGCTTCGGCATACGTCCCGAAAAAATATTTTTTTGCTATATATTCCAACAACTTAACTCTTGGAGAAACAATCGAATGGGAGTGATTCAGAGCGAGCCGGCGATATCCGAACAGCTTGAAGTTCAGAAAATCCTGACAAGGGGGGAATCCGGCCGGATGGCGCGGTTTTTACCCAGACCTAAAGATGTCATGGATATCGACGGCGGCTTGCTGGCCTGACATCGCAGAATTGACCCATCCGCCCGACGAACACCGGGGATTCAGGGGCTCGGCTCTGATGGCCTTATTGTGGATGGAGCCCCCGCTTGTCCTGCAACATGTCGGAAAAGGGCTGCAGCCGGCGTTCGATCTCCGTCGCCGCGGCGCGTAAGCGGGCGAGATAGTCCGTGGGCCGCGCAGGACCTCCTTCGCGCGTCACGACCAGCGAGATCGCCGCGATCACGCGACCTTCCAGCTGGATCGGCACGGCTATGCACACCAGGCCCTGCACGATCTCCTGCTCATCCAGTGCATAACCATATTGCCGGATGCGGTCGAACTCCGCGGAAAGCGCCTCGGGCGCCGTCAGCGTGTTGGGCGTGAGAGGGACGAAGGTCCCGGATGAAAGATAATCATTGCGCCTGGCCTCGGGCATGTGGGCAAGCAATGCTTTTCCCAGGCCGGTGCAATAGGCCTCGAACTGCATGCCTTGGCGCGACAAGGTGTGGTCCTGGGCATCCCCCTCCTTGATCAGATAGGTCATCATGCCATCTTCCAGCACGCCCAGGTGACAGACCCGGCCGGTACGACGCGACAGCTTCGCCAGGATCGGCGCAGTGATTTGCACGAGAATCCTGTTCGTGTCGTTCTCGGGCCGAGCCAGCCGCCGCAATGTCGGGCCGCTGATATAACGGCCACGGCTGACCGGGACGATGAAGCCCGCATTCTGGAGGCCTGTCAAAAGCCGATGTGCTGTTGAGAGAGGCAGACCCGCAGCCGACGCCAGGGCCGACATCGATGCAAAGTCACCCTCAAGAACATGGACAAGTAAGGCGAGCGACTTGTCGACGGATAACGGCGGCGATGTCCGGCCAGGGCTCATGCGGCTTTATCCCGCATCGTGGGAAGTTTTGGCAAGACCCGATTGCGCTGGCCCTGCCGTGTTGCATAGTGATTTCCCTATGAGCAGAAACCTTGACCTCGTGGCACAGATGCTGCGCGATGCGTATCACGGCCCCACAATCTCACCCTTGCGGGATTTCCTCGATCCTCTCGATGCCGAAGGCGCTTACGCCGTACAGGCGATAAACACCCGCCATTGGGAATCTCTGGGGCGTAAGCTGGTCGGCCGCAAGATCGGCCTGACGGCCGAGTCTGTCCGCCGGCAACTCGGTGTCGACCAACCCGATTTCGGCGCGCTGTTTGCGGATATGGAAATTCCTGACGGTGGCGTGCTCGATCCGGCGCAGGTCATTCACCCCAAGGCAGAGGCGGAAATCGCCTTTATCATCGGCCGCGACCTCGAGGATCCCGAGGCATCGCTGGAGACGGTCATCGCCGCCATCGACAAGGCGGTTCCCGCTATCGAGATCGTGGACAGCCGTATCACCGATTGGCAGATCACCTTCGCCGATACCGTAGCGGACAACGGTTCCTCGGCGTTTTTCGTGCTTGGAACCGCCCCCCTCCCGCATGCGGAACTCGATCTTTACAGCTGCGGCATGGTGACGGAAGTCAACGGGGCCGTCGCATCGGTGGGATCTGGCGCCGCGTGCCTCGGCCACCCCTATAATTCGGTGCACTGGATTGCCCGGATGCTGGCGGAGCTGGGCGAGCCGCTGCGGGCGGGCGACATCCTGCTGTCGGGCGCGCTTGGCCCGATGGTCACGCTGGCGCCCGGGGATCATGTGCGGATCCACATCGGCGGCATCGGAAGCTGCGCGTTCACTTATGGATCCAAGCCATGACCGATCAAATCGAGGCGGCGATTATCGGATCGGGCAATAGGCACCGAATTGATGATCGAGTTGATTAACGGCCCTCAGAATAAGGGGCTGGTCCCGATAGTCTGCTTCGATCCGGCATCCAAAGGCCTTGCGGTGGCGCGGGGAGAAGGTCAGTGTATCCAACGATAAGGCTCTGAGAGGCTGGAAAATCGCTCTGGGAGGCGGGTGTAGATTGACCCGGCAGGCTATCGGATGGATCTGAGGCAACTTCGCTATTTCGTCTCGGTCGCCGAGTTGCGCAGCTTCACCGATGCCGCCAGTCGGCTGAATATCGTTCAGTCGGCTCTCAGCCGGCAGATCTCCAGATTGCAGGAAGATCTTGGCGTGGCGCTGTTCGCCCGGGATGGTCGGCGTGTCCGTTTGACGAGAGCTGGAACGCGCTTGTTGGATGCTGCAACGCAACTCCTTCTCGATGCCGAGGCACTCCGTTCGCTTGTTCGAGATGCCGCCGACGAGGTCGTCGGAACCGTCAACTTCGGAGCGCATCCATCGGACGGAAATATCCTCTTCCCGCTATTGTTCAAGAAAGCGCGAGAGAGATATCCGGGCGTGCGCATCGATCCGGTGCAATCCATGACTTCGGAACTGCAGGAACTTCTGGTGAAAGGTCGCCTCGACCTGGCGATCGTCACCTTTCCGGATCCAATAGCCGGGATAGATGTCCAGCCGCTAGCGCGGGAGAAATTCTATCTCCTGGCCCCAGCCGGCATGCACCCGTTGCCCCAAGGAACGTGCACGATGCAGCAAGCGCTGGCTGTCCCGCTCATTCTGTCTCATCTTCCGCACCGGGAGCGATCCAACATCGAGGCTTTGGCTAAAAAGAGCGGCGTCACACTGGACGTGAGGGTGGAGGCGGACTCGCTTTCCCTGATGAAGTCTCTTTCGATGCTGGGCTACGGATCGCTGCTCCTGCCGGAAACCGCGGTGCTGGAGGAAAAGAGTAATCCGGCATGGCATGCAACGGTCCTCAGCGATCTTACGCTTACCCGCTATATCGCCCGTCGCGTCACACCCATTCCGAGCAACGCCGTCACGTGCGTCTACGAGATCCTCATGGAGGAGATCGAGAACCTCAAAAGCAGCGGCGTGATGTTTTGATGCTGCGTTTCGGTTCATCGCAATCCAGCGGACTAGCACCGTTTCATCTTGAGATGAGATGAGTCTGTTGCCGGGCAGGCGCTCGATAAAGCCATGGTCGGCCGATAATCCTGAAGCACGCCAACGCCGCGCTGGTACGCAGCGGCTTGGGTGCGCAGGAGAGATGCATGTTCCCACAGAAAGAGCCGATCAGCTGGAATATTGATCAGGTCGGATATGCCGATCTCGACGGAAAAGCCGGCTTCAAGATGGCGATCCATCGGGTCGGGGAACGCTGGTACCTGTATTCCGCCCTGTTGTGGGAGCCGGGATTCGTCATCCTGGATATCACCGATCCCTATAAGCATCGCTATATCAAGCATGTTCCGGGCCCGGCGGACACCATGACGTTCCAGATCCAGATCGCGGACGGCAAGATGATCACCGCTATGGAGGCAATCCCGGATTTTCTCGGCGGCCATGAAGGGCCGTGGGAGCATGAGGGCTTTGCGATCTGGGATCTGGAGGACCCCGAAAATCCCCGGCAACTGGGCGTTTTCAAGACGGGCGGATCAGGAACGCATCGCAATTATTATGACGGTGGACAATATGTCTACGCGACCGGTTTGCCTGACGGCTATGATGGCCATATCCTGCAGATCGTCGACATCTCCGATCCCGAAAATCCCACCGAAGTCTCGCGTTGGTGGCGCGAAGGTCAGTGGCTTGCCGGCGGGGAAGGGGGCGTTTCCGCGGGAACGCTTCTGCATGGCGGCGCTTATGTAAAGGGTGATCGCGCCTATTTGCCCTATAGTGCGGGCGGCTTCGTCATTCTGGATATATCTGACCTGAAAACGCCGAAACTGGTCAGCGATCTGCCTTTCTCGCCGCCGTTCGAACATTACATTGCCGTGCATACGGCGCTTCCGCTGCAGAACCGGCCCCTGGTGATCGTCAATTCTGAAGCGATTTTGGAGAATGGAGCCGGATCGCTCGGCTATGCCGGCATCGTTGATGTGAGCGATGAGGAAAAACCCCGCCTGATTTCCCTATTCCCTCTGCCGGAGCCGCCCCCGGGTGCTCCCTACATGCGGATTCCGACGATCGCGCGCATGTATTCCGATCTGATGCCGCGCAGCGTTCCGATTTGATCGCGCGCAGTTGGAGCACCTGATCGTCGGGTAAAGATGTCATGTTGCTAGTGGCCGGGTCAAGCTGCTGCGACGGCGAGTTGCCTGCGCATGGATTCTCCGGTGAGTTCGAGGCGGTGAGCGTTGTGAACGAGGCGGTCCAGGATGGCGTCGGCGTAGGTTGGATCGCCGATCAGGTCGAACCAGCTGGCCACCGGGAGCTGACTGGTCACGAGCGTTGACCGGCGGCCGTATCGGTCTTCGAGGATCTCGAGCAGATGGTGGCGGGCATTGCCGTCGAGCGGTTGCAGGCCCCAGTCGTCGAGGATGAGCAGGTCGACGCGGGCGAGGCTCTTCATGCGGCTGGCGATCCGGCCATCGCCTTTGGCGAGCGACAGGTCGTCGATCAGGCGGGGCAGCCGGGTGTAGAGCACGGAGCGATTGTCGCGGCACGCCTTGTGGCCCATGGCGCAGGCGAGCCAGCTTTTGCCGACGCCTGCAGGCCCGATGATGGCGCAGTTCTCGTGGGCGGTGATCCAGTCGCCCCTGAGCAGCCTCTCGAACAGCCGGCGATCGAGCCCGCGCTGCGCACGGTAATCGACGTCTTCGGGAACAGCATGATGGCGCAGCTTCGCGTGGCGCAGGCGAAGGGCGAGACGCCGATCGTTGCGGTATGTTGCTTCATGATCGAGTAGCAGCCCGAGCCATTCGGCATGGCTGAGGCTCGTCGCATCGCCATTATGTTCGAGCTCGCAAAACGCGTGCGCCATGCCGGAAAGGCCGAGTTGGTTCAGCTGATCAAGTGTCGGATGTTTGAGCATTGTCGTCCTCTCAGTGGTAATAGCCAGAGCCCCGGATGTTGGTGTGCAGGATCGGCGCGCGCTCCGGGGACTGGCGCACGGGAACCTGGTCGAGCCCCTTTTCGAGGATCGATTTGACCGAAGGATAATTGCGCGCCTGGATCTCCAGCGCGCGCAGCGCGGCCGCCTCGAGGCGCTCAGGCCCGAAGCGCCGGGCAAGGCCAATAATCCCGACGCACGAGCGATAGCCCTGCTCGGGGTGCGGGCGATCCTCGATGATCTTCTCGATCAGAAGCGACAGCATCGGCCCGATCCGCGCCGCCTCCTCGCGGATTTTCGCCGGCGTCAACTCGCCGTATCGCCGGTGGCTCGAGGGCATGTGGTCGGCAACCGTCGTATGCCGCCCGTTGCCCGAAGCGCGCATATGGACGGCGATGCGCTCGCCACCGAGGAAGATCTCGACCGTGCGCGCGGTGACGCGGACGTCGACCTCGCGCCGCGCGAAGCGATACGGCACCGAGTAATGATGGCGCTCGATGGCAATGTGATAATCGAGCCCGACCCGGCAGCGCTTCCATTGCGCACAGACCCATGGCTCGGCCGGGAGCGGCTTCAGGTTCGGCGCATCGATTTCCTCGAACAGCTCCCGGCGTGTCTTGCCGAACTGGCGCAGTACCCGCTTGTCGTTGAGCTCAGCCAGGCATTCGGCGATCGCCGCATTCACCTCGGCCAGACTGTAGAAAATCCGGTTGCGCAGCCGGCCCAGAAGCCAGCGTTCGACGATCCTGACGCAGGCCTCCACTTTCGCCTTATCCCGCGGTTTTCTCGGCCGCGCCGGGAGCACCGCCGTGCCGTAATGGCGTGCCATATCGGTATAGCCACGGTTGACCATCGGATCGAAGTGACAGGCCTTGATCACCGCGACTTTCGCATTGTCGGGGACCAGCAGTTGCGGCACGCCGCCGAAGA
Organism: uncultured Parasphingopyxis sp.; assembly: GCA_947259005.1. Taxonomy (GTDB): domain Bacteria; phylum Pseudomonadota; class Alphaproteobacteria; order Sphingomonadales; family Sphingomonadaceae; genus Parasphingopyxis. The sequence goes on from CAMYKP010000004.1 coordinate 6,014, forward strand.
AAGCGAAGGCGGCATTGTGCGCCTCGATCCAGTCGGCAAACTGCTCGCTCCATGAGGCGCAGGCAAAGGACAGGCTCGAACCGCCGAGCACCGCGACGAACAAATGGGCCGCACGCTCCTCGCCGGTTCGGCGGTTCACCACCACCGGCACCTTGTCTCCTGCATAATCGACGAACATCTTTTCGCCGCCCGCATGGGCTTGCCGCATCACAAGCGGCAACCGGCCCTCCCAGCGCCGGAACAGATCGCACCACCGGCTGTACCGGTAACCGTCCGGGTTCGCCGCGATATACTCCTCCCACAGAATCTGCAGCGTCACGTGCTTGCGCTTCAGCTCGCGCGCCACCACAGACCAGTCCGGCTCCGGCTGCTTGCGCCGACCAGGCTTCACACCGCAGACGCCATAGAGCCGCGCCTCAAGATCCGCGTCGGTCATCGCTTCCGGAACCGGCCATGCCAGCCCCGAGCGCGCGAACCGCTTCAACGTATCGCGAACCGTCGTCGGACTAACCCCGACCCGCTCACTGACTACCCGCGTCGACAGCCCTGCCAGGCTCAGACGCAAAATCTCGCGCACATGGCGCATCGCAATCCTCCTCGTCGGCATCCATTCCTCCAGTCGCTAAACAACCGGAAAAATGGTCCTACGATCAGGATTCTCCATCTCGAAAACTGCGCGCGATCACATCGGAACGCTGCGCGGATAATTCTCGGAACGCCGCGCGCCATCATCTCGGAACGCTGCGCGCGATCAAATCGGAACGCTGCGCGCGATCACATCGGAATCCGCAGATGGGACCTACGGCGTCCTATACGCGGGGGATGCATTCGAAACTGCGCTGTTCGAGACAATCCATCACCATGCCCGCTTCATGGCTCGCACTGTAGAAGCGCCAGGCTGGACCTCACAGTTCCGTG
>CAMYKP010000005.1 GCA_947259005.1 uncultured Parasphingopyxis sp.
ACATTCGTTCGAGCGCCGCACCGGCCCGCTCCCCCACCCGACCACCCACAAGGGTATACTGCATGGGAGGTCGGGAGGGGGAGCGGGCCGGTGCGGCGACATTGCGCGAGCAATGTTCTGACAAACCAAACCCGGTGCCGCGCTCAACCGCAAGGTTGAGTCTGACAAGAAGACACCAAAACAAACCACCCAAACCAGCCCCGCACAATTTCTCTTTCCTCGCCATTCCGATCGGCGCTATAATCCGCTGCCATATCCGGGCGGTGGCACGGGGCGGCCGCCTCATTTGTCTGGGAGAGAGTTCATGAAACCGATTGTACCGATCCTGCTGGGCGCGTGCGCCATTGCGGGGCTTGCCACGCCTGCCATGGCGCAGGAATCATACTCCGCCGATCTGAGCGGGGCTGCCGAAGTGCCGGGGCCGGGCGATCCGGACGGGGCGGGCATCGCGACCCTGGACTGGGACAGCGAGGACGAGCAGTTCTGCTATGCGCTCTCCATCGACGATATCGATCCGGCAACCGCCGCCCATATCCATCGCGGTGCTGCGGGCGAGGCGGGGCCGCCGGTCATCACGCTCGAAACGCCGGACGCCGATGGCGGCAGCGATGGCTGTGTCGAAGTCTCGTCGAGCCTGCGCCGCGAGATTCGGGAAAATCCCGGCGGCTTCTACGTTAACGTCCATAGCGAACCCCATCCGGCGGGCGCAGTGCGCGGCCAGCTCGAAAGGTAGCGGATCGCCAGTCCCTCGATAAGAAGGCCGGGTATCGGAAAGGCCGGTCGGCCCTGAACCGCGCCTGCGATACCGGCGCCACAAATTTTGGGAAGCGGAAATGAAAATGGGGGCTGGTCCGAAGATCAGCCCCCACTGCGCCGGGCACCGGGGTTGGATGTTCCGAAGACCATCCTATCCGCGCTCAGGCACGGAGACAGTTCCAATATCCGAAAATATCTTTCCTGCCTTTCAGTGTTTCTCCGTATTTACCGCTTTGTCTTCGCTCGCACGATGACGGTGCAGAAAATCCTTCCAAACACTTCGCTTTCCCTTCCTTCCTGTTTCGCTTGCGCTCCACAGTCTTTCCGGTTCTGCGGTCTCCGGTTCCTGCTTCGGTCGTTGCCTCCCGTCGCTTTTCCCTTCGACAAAAGCAAAGTCTCATGGCTTTGCGAGTCGCGCCAAGCAAAAAGCGACATGGAATAACGAGGATATCGGGGATAACTCGGCAGCCCCTTGAATCTGCTAATTATTTCCGGCAGCGATTTTCATGCTGCACTTTATTGTGCGCAGCATAGGGGTGCAGGCACTACCGGTCGCCGGGCGTCCATCCCTCAGGCGCGAGCGTGAAGCCGGAAAATTCGAAACCGGGGACGACGATGCAACTCACCAGTACATAGCCGGCCGCATCGCCAACCGGTTTGGCGGCCTGCCAGTGATGGGCCGGAACGACGGCCTGGGGAGCTTGCCCCGCTCCAATATCGCCGCCGAGTATGACGGTCTGCTTAGAGCTTTCTGCATCGTCGGCAATATGCAGGGCCAGCGGATCGCCACCATGCCAGAGCCAGATCTCGGCGGCGTCCACCTTGTGCCAGTGCGATCGTTCCCCCGCTGCCAGAAGAAAATGAATCGCGGTACCGCCAGTCCGTGCGCCATCCTCGGCCGCCGCCCGCCACGTCTCTTTGTACCAGCCGCCCTCAGGGTGCGGCTCGAGGCCGAGTGTATCGCAAATGGCTTTTGCCGCTTCATTCGTTCCGTTATCGTCTCTCGCTGGGCGTTCAGCATGCGCTCATCTTTGCTGTTCCAACTCCCTAACCGGGTCGCGCCGCTATGCCAAAGGAGCATTGCGAATGCGTATGCGCTCAAACCCGGTCAGCGCCTTCATCCTCTGCGCTACCCTGCTTGCCATTGGGACGACCCTGTCGGCCCGGACGATGGTGTTGCCTCCGCCGAGCAATCCGCAGATTGATTTCCCCGGCTTTGTGGAATTGGCCGCCACCGTGCAGGGGCTGCGGCAGGACCGCCTTCTCCCCTTCGAAACCTTCCAGGCGATGGCCGCGCAGGAGAATGTCCTGCTCCTCGACGCGCGATCTGCCGAGGCCTTCGCGCAGGGCCATATGGAAGGCGCGGTCAATCTGCCACTGCCTGATTTCACCGCGGAAAGCCTTGCGGCGACGATCGGACCTGACACGGATCGGCCGATCCTGATCTACTGCAACAATAATTTCGTGAACAATGTCGCGCCGGTTGTCCGGAAGATGGTTACGCTGGCGCTCAACATCCAGACGATGATCAATCTGCACGGATATGGCTATCCCAATGTCTATGAACTGGGCGAGGCGGTCGATTTCACGGAACCGCAGGTGCGCTGGGTGGCCAGCGAACGGGGCAATGGCGATTGATGACTGGTGGGATCATCTCGAACCGGCGTTCCTTTTTGCGCCGCGTCGGTGCCGTCACCGCGACTGGTGCACTGGGTCTGTTTGCAGGCACGCGGCCCGCAAGCGCGATGCAGCACAGCGATAATGATCGCGGGCAATATGCCGATCCGCCGGGCAGGCCCGGTCGCAATTATGGCCGCAGCGGGATGACCGACACCGATGGCGGCGAATTTGCCGATGCCGCCGGCCATGGCCGGGGTCCGCAGACGCGTTCCAGAGTGACCGATAGCGATGGCGGCCGGCTTGCCGACCCCGCTGGCAATGGCCGGGGCGAGCGCGGTTATTCGGGATTCAGCGACAGCGATTCGGGCCGGTGCGCGGATCCGGCAGGTTATGGACGAGGCGGGACGCGACCCGTCTGTCCGGACAGTGGATCGCCTTAGGAGGGGCGCTCAGGCGATAATTTGAGGGTTGCGAGTACAGAGTGAAAGGCACAAAAATGCGAACGATTATCAATAAAAGATTGTTTTTTGACACGCTTACGCAAGATGGTTACAGCCCTAAGCAGGGCGCGCGTAATTTTAGGTGGGGGAGAGTTTCGTGAGTAAAAAGCTCGATCGCAGATCTTTTTTGAGGCGCGTAGGCGCCGCAGCTGGTGTTGGTGCATTGGGAGTAGTGGCTGGAAGCCCAGCCCGTGCATTCCAGATCACCGATAGCGATACAGGCCGCAATGCCGATCCAATCGGGCGCGGACGCGGCGGTGTCACTGATAGTGATACTGGCCGTTACGCCGATCCTGTTGGTCGCGGACGTGGCCGGCGCAGTGGGATTACCGATAGCGATTCCGGTCGCAATGCCGATCCGGCCGGCAATGGCCGTGGCGGCAGGCGCAGCGGGATTACCGATAGCGACAGCGGTCGCTATGCCGACCCGGCTGGCAATGGTCGCGGCAGCCGGCGCAGTGGGATTACCGATAGCGATACCGGTCGTAACGCCGATCCGGCCGGAAATGGCCGTGGTGGCAGGCGCAGCGGAATCACCGACAGCGATACCGGTCGCAATCGCGACCCCGCAGGAAATGGCCGCGGTGGCGGACGCAGCGGCATTACCGACAGCGACACCGGTCGCTATGCCGATCCGGCTGGCAATGGCCGGGGTAGCAGGCGCAGCGGTCTTACCGACAGCGACAGCGGCAGTATGGCCGATCCGGGCGGCAATGGCCGCGGGGGACGTCGCAACTATCGCACCGGCATAACCGATGCGGATAGCGGATCAAATGCGGATCGTGGCGGCTATGGCCGCGGCACGGATCGCTAGAACTTCTTCGGGATTCGAATCGACGCATTGCCGGCTCGAATCCCGGGCGAAGAAATGACCAACCGAGTATAGTAAAAGGGGAAGAGTAATGAATAAGAAACTGGATCGTCGCTCGTTCATGCGCCGGGTCGGCGCAACGGCAGGTGTCGGCGCATTGAGCGTTATCACCGGAGTGAGCGCAGCCCGCGCCCAGGTTTCCGATAGCGATACCGGTGCCTATGCCGATCCCGTCGGCGGCGGAACCGATAACGACAGGGGCGCCAATTCGGACAATGTTGGTGCCGGTCGTGGCAGCAGCGATCGCGCCGGCAACGGACGGAGCTGCAGCGACAATGACTCGGGCGGCCGGTCCGATCCGGGCGGTCGTGGCAGAGCCTGCAGCGACAGCGACTAAAAGTCTGCCCGGCATCGGAAACGGTCATGAGCCGATCCGATGCCGGGCTATCGCTGCGAAAATTGCGAATATCGAGGTTTTGAGACAAGGCGTCGTTCACGGACTGTGAATGCCGCTCCGTTTGTTTGAAGGACCCGAAAAGTTTCATTCGAGGGGAACTCCTAATGTCATCCAAATTCAATCGTCGCTCATTTCTGAGCCGTGTCGGCGCGACCGCCAGCCTCGGCGCTATGGCCGTTGTTACAGGGGCCTGTGACCGGTTTGGCCTGGGCGGCGGTGAAGATTCCGACGAAGTGGGAACCGATCCCGGCGATGATGTCGCGCCCGAAGGGACTGGCGACGGAGAGACCAACGGAGAGGCTGGCGGCGAATCTGGCGGAGCGAAACCCGAAGATGGCGGGGCGTCGGCCAGCGAGGGTGGAGCCCGTCCCGAATCTCGCTCATCCGGCAATAATCGCAATACACAAAGCGGCCTTACCGATAGCGATAGCGGCGCAAGTGCCGACCCCGCTGGGAACGGACGGGGCGGCCCCAGCAACAGTCGCGGCGGCGTAACCGATAGCGATGGCGGCCCCAATGCCGATCCTGTCGGTCGTGGGCGCGGCGGCAATAGCGGTGGCATCACGGATAGCGACACAGGTGCGAGCGCCGATCCAGTGGGGCAAGGCCGTGGCGGCGGCGGAAGCGGCGGTGTGACCGATAACGACACTGGAGCGAGTGCCGATCCCGTAGGCCAGGGCCGTGGGACACGCACCGGTATTACCGATAGCGATACTGGTGCAAGCGCCGATCCGATCAACGGCGGACGCGGCGGCGGTATTACCGATAGCGATACCGGGGCGAGCGCGGATCCGGTTGGTCGGGGGCGCGGCAACTAGCATCGTTGCCAACCGGACTGCCGAGGAAAGGCGCGAATAGTAAAGGGCGTTCGAAAGGGGCGCCGAGTTGGAGTAAACATCATGGCAAAAAAGCTTGATCGTCGTTCATTCCTGCGTCGCGTAGGCGCAACTGCGAGCCTCGGCGCTCTGGGAGTTGTAACAGGTACCGGCGCAGCACGCGCTCAGGTGACCGACAGGGATTCAGGGTCCAATGCCGATCCGGGCGGTCAGGGCCGTGGCGGACGCCGCAGAACGGTTAGCGGTATTACGGATTCCGATGGCGGAGCGACAGCTGACCGCGCCAATTACGGCCGCGGTACGCCGGGCGGAGCAGGGAGCGGAACCGGATGTTCGGACAATGATGGCGGTGCCAGCGCCGATCCGGCGAATACGGCCCCTTGCCCCGATTATTGATCGATCGGGTCTGTTCCAGACTTTCAAAGGAGCGCCGGGTGTTTCGATGCCCGGCGTTTTTTGTTCAAGATCAATTTCTTTGAACGATGCTAGTGTTTAATGAAAGCATCTGATGATGGTTGGCGGATGGTTCGTCCGCGATTGCCGGGAATGAAATATGCACAAATATGATCCGACCCATGACCTTCCAGCGGAATCGAGCGAAGCGCTTGCACGGGTTCTCGACCCCGTTGATCCCCGCACCTTTTTTACCGAGACGTTCGAGGAACGCTTCCACCTGATCGAGCGGGGCGAACCCGATCGCTATACGGACCTGCTGACGGTTGATGTCATCGATGCCTTCATCGCCAATAATCAGCTATTCAACGGCCAGATAGACGCTACCCGCGCGGATCCGCGCATTACGCGCGATGCCTTTACGCTGGACAATAATGAAATCGATCGCAGCGCGCTGCTTCGTCTGTATCAGGACAAGGCGACGATCATCGCACCGCATCTTCACAGCTATCATAAGCCGCTCGGAGATTTCGTTCGCGCGCTCGAGCCGGTGTTCAGCGCCTCGGTGCAGACCAATTGCTATCTCACCCCGCCCGGCGCCAAGGGTTTCCGTACCCATTACGACAATCACGACGTTTTCATTCTACAGGTATCGGGTTCGAAAAGCTGGCGCCTCTATGACGAACCGGTGGGCAAACCGTTTCGTGGCGAGGGATTTGAACCTGACGTCCATGATATAGGCGAGCCAACGGAAGAGTTCGTCCTGCATGCCGGCGATGTGGTCTATATTCCGCGCGGCATGATGCACGATGCGCAGGCGCATGAGGATGCCGCCTCACTCCACATCACGCTTGGCCTCGTCACCAAGACCTGGGCCGATGTGGTGCTGGAAGCGGTATCGAAGGCCGCTCTGGAAACGCCGGACCTGCGGCGCGCCTTGCCTCCCGGCTATGCGAACCGCGATTTTGACCGTGAACCCGCGCGCGAACAGTTTCGCGGTTTCATCGCGCAGCTGGTGGAAAAGGCCGAACTCGATGAGCCGCTGGACATCATGGCCGAGGATTATGTGAAATCGCGGACGCCGGAAATGGCGGGTATTATCAACTACGCCTCTGCGCCGATTGCCGAAGATCAGCATTATAAAGCCAATGAGAACGGCCTTTACCGCATCATCGAGGACGATGAGAGTGGCGAATTCGCAGTGGTGACGCGCGGCGGCTCGAGCGAATTTATCGGGTCGAAACGCAAGGCTTTCGAGCGGGCGATGACCGGTGAGCCCTTTGCGCGCGCGGATCTTCCCGAAATCGAGGATGATGATGCAATTGACCTGGTCCGCCGCCTATTGTCGCGCGGCTTGGTCCGGCCTGCCTGAGACAGGGATTTAAGGAACAGGGAAAGCAGGCCGCACCGGGTGTGTCCCGAATGCGGCCTGTTCCTTTTTAGCGCGAAGCCAGCGTCATATCCTGACTTTGCAAGTCATCGACACTGGAAAGCCGGAAGCGCACGGCTGATCCGTTCATGCGGCCCGTGACCCGGCCATCGCGGATCGTCAGCCGGAAGCGCGCGCCGTTGGGATATTGGCGCCCGGTAAGAGTCCGTGTGTCGCCTTCGGTTGAGACGCTATACACATAGCTGATTCCCTGATGCTCAAACCGGTGTTCGGTCGGAACTTCCGCCAGTGCAGGTGCGCTGAGCGAAAAAAGAACTGCGGCAAAAACGAGTGATGGTTTCATGTTCGGTCTCCAAAGGTTGGTCGCCGTTTTTGAAGCATCTCCCCTGAGACCAGAATTAGGCGGGTGGCCCGGCTCTCCGCAATGTTATTTGCCGCAGCAGCGGATGCGTGAAATCGAACTTTGCGATAGTTGCGCGGTAGGGAAGGGTCAGCCGGAAGCTGCCATCATGAGCCCGCGTACCAGATAGGCCAGGCCGATCAGGCTGACGATCCAGCGCGTCCAGCCCAGAAAGCTCGCGTCCGACATCCGGTCGAGAACGGCCTTGCCGACCCGGGTACCCGCAAGCGTCAGCGGGATCGCTAACAGGATTGCCAGCCACGGCATCTCTATCTCCGTAGAAGCCAGCAGCAGCGGCGCGCCATACACGACGATCTTGGCGAGATGGGCAAACACCTGGGTGAAAGCCTTGGTCGCGACGATCTGGTGCCGGGTCAGAGCGGTCCGGACAAAGAAGATATCGAGCAGCGGTCCGGCGACGCCCGCCAGCAGGTTCGTGCCCGTTACCAGCAAACCGGATGCAAAAGCATGGCCGGGCTTCTGGGCGTCGAGTGCAAATCGCTTCATCGGCAGCAGGACGGACAGGCCGACCAGCCCCAGCGCTATGAGCACGAGCGGGCGCGGCGGTACAAAGGCGATGACGCCGAAAATCAGCGCGGCGATGAACGACGCCAGCCCGTACCAGCCGATAATTGGCCAGACGATGTCATGTCGGTTGAGGTAGGCCCGCCAGCCATTGGAAACGATCTGGATGATCCCATGCGTCACAAAGGCTGCGCTGATCGGGAGCAGAAACGCCAGCGCTCCCATCAGCACCAGTCCCCCCGCCATCCCGAAAACCCCGGAAAGCAGAGCTGTTACAAAGGCAATGGCCGGTAACAGGAATGTCAGGGCGGATAACATTCAGGGCTGTTAGCCCGTTTTTACGGCTTTGGGAAACGGTGCGGGCCGGAGCAGCGCCAACCGTCAGGGTAATTCTGGAGAAACTCTCGCCGCCGAGATTCAGGCAGGCTCGGCTGCCAGCTCGTCTTCATTGAACAGGCGGCCCTTTTCGGTGATGAAGATGCAGCCCAGCGCCAGGCAACCGCATATCAGAAATCCCAAGGTAAGCGGCAATGTGCTGCCGTCATACATCTGTCCGATAGTTCCGCCGATAAACGCGCCGGACAATACACCCACAGCCCCCTGCACCGAACTTGCCGTGCCGGCGATTGCGCCCATTTCTTCCATTGCCATCGCGCTGAAATTGGCTCCGCACAGTCCGAACGCCCCCATATTCAGGGCGAGGAGGCACAGGAACAGCCAGAAGGGCGCGCTTCCGGACAAGGCCGCAACCGTGGCCAGGGCGGCTAGCGCGATAAAGAAAAGCAGGGCGCTGTGTGACACAAGACGGGTGCCGAGACGCAGCACGATCCGCGAGTTGAGCAGCGAGGCGGCCGACATCGCCCCGGCTATCACGGCAAAGGCGGGCACCAGCATGTCGGGCCGTTGGAACGTGTCGAACATGATCTGCTGGACCGAATTGATAAAGCCGAACAATGCGCCTGACAGCAGGGCCGAAGCCGTCATATAGCCGAGCGACTTGCGCTCGGTCAGCGTATGGCGCCAGCCACGCCAGATGCGCGATGCGGTCAGCGGCATCCGGTCTTCCCGCTTCAGGGTCTCCGGCAATCTCCAGCCGATCCACAGCCCCACGCTTAACCCGATCACGGCAAACATCCCGAAGATCCAGCGCCAGGATGCGACCGAAAGAATGATCTCTCCAAACAGGGGCGCAAGAACCGGCACAGCCATGAATACCGTCATCGCGACCGACATGACCTGGGCCATCTTGCGCCCGACATAGAGGTCGCGAACGATCGACACGGCAAGGACCCGCGTTGCGGCAACGGCAACGCCCTGCGCGCAACGCGCGGCAAGCAGCAGTTCGAACGACTGTGCATAGGCTGCCATGATGCTGGACAAGACATACAGGCCAAGCCCGCCGATCAGCAGGGGCCGTCGCCCGAAACGGTCGGACAGGGGGCCGTGAACAAGCTGCGCGAACCCGAATCCGATCAGCAACGCTCCGATCACCAGCTGCCGGTCATTGTCGGAAGCAACATCCAGCGCTTCTCCGATGGCGGGTAAAGCGGGGAGCATCGCATCGATGGCGAGCGCCGTCATCGCCATGAGCGAAGCGACCATGGCGACAAATTCGGTAAAGCCCGGTGCCTTGCGGACCGGGGCGCGGGAGACGCGGTTTGCCATGCGGCGGGCATGCTTTATTTTGCAGTGCAGCGAAACCCAGAAAATAGCGGGCGCACGATAGCATTGCTTGACCCGATCCTGTCCGGGCGCGATGACTGCGGGCTATGGATAGCATGCCGGCCGATATCGCAATCACCATCCAGCTGGCCCTGGCCCCGGCTTTTCTGCTGGTCGGGATTGGCCAGTTCCTCGTCCTTGCAGCGGGGCGGCTTGGACGGGTCGTCGACCGTGCACGGGTGCTCGCCGATATCCTGCCGACCGAGCCGGGACCTGAACATCAGGGCTGTGTCAGGGAATTGCGCCTGCTCGATCGCCGGATGAACGTGATCAGCCTGTCGATCCTGTTCGGCACGATGGCGATGATCGCCGTGTGTCTTGTCGTTGCCGGTCTTTTTGCGGCGCAGCTTCTGGATACCCCGTTGACGACGCTCACTGCGGCCATCTTTGTGGGGACCATGGGGCTGCTGATCCTCGGCCTGGTGACATTTCTCTATGAAATTCGTCTCGCAAACCAATCGATCCATGTCCGTTCGGACCTGATCCACAAATCACGCGAATGAGCCCCGAAACGGAAAAGAGGCTGTTGCAGGTCGCAGCCGGGATCGCCTGTCTCGTGCCGCTTGCCATGGGCGCAGCGAGCATCGTCATCGGCCCGTCCATCCTCTCGGGAATAGACGATCCGCCAGCTCGCGATCTCGACAGCCATTTCCGCTATCTGTCGGGTATCTTCTTCATGCTCGGCATTGCCTTTGCGAGCTGCGTACCGGGGATCGAGACCAAGACTGCACGCTTCCGCCTGCTCGGTGCGATGGTCGTGCTGGGGGGCCTCGCGCGCCTCTGGTCCGTCGCCGAATACGGCTTGCCTTCGGACGGCCACCGGTTCGGACTGGTGATGGAGCTTGGCATTGTGCCGCTCCTGATGCTGTGGCAGGCGCGCGTCGCCCGGCGTTTCGCAGGGCAGATCCGCGGCGCATGAGCGATCCCTGGCTTACTGGTGCGCTGGTGCTCTGGGTCGCGCTGATATTCGCGCTGGAGCGACTGGCCGCTGCCGAGACGCCGCCACCCGGCAATCGCCGCCGTATCTTGCGCAATATCGGGCTGGGCCTGATCGCACTGACCGCCGCGCCGTTGTTGCTCATGCTCACCGGGCGGCTGGCATCGGGCATGGAGCCGCTGGTCTCGCTGGCAAGCCTGGGCATGCTCGGGGCGATGCTTGTGCAGCTGCTGATTCTCGATATCTGGACCTATGGGATGCACCGGGCCTATCACGAGTTGCCCTTTCTCTGGCGCTTCCACGCGCCCCATCATCTCGACGAACATCTCGACGCGAGCTCGGCCTTCCGCTTTCATCTCGGCGAGATACTGATTTCCGCCGCGATGCGCCTCATCCCGGCGCTGGCGTTCGGCATCGATGCGGCGACGCTGTTGCTGTTCGAGGCGATTCTTACGGCCAATGCCGTTTTCCACCATTCGAATATCCGGCTGCCCGCGCGTTTCGAGCGATGGCTCTCGATTGTCATCGTCACCCCGTCGATCCACTGGATGCACCATCACAAGATACGGGCGGATACGGATAGCAATTATACGGCGATCCTCTCGGTCTGGGACCGGATCTTCGGTTCGCGCAATCCGAAATCCCGGCGGATCGGCATGGCGATCGGTGTCGAGGGCGAGCATGACCGGAGCTTCGGGAAGCTGCTCGCCTATCCGTTTGTGCGTTAGTTTGTCAGAACCTTGCTGTCGCAAGGTTGCCGCACCGGCCCGCTCCCCCACCCGGCCTCCCATAGAATACATTGCGTGGGAGGCCGGGTGGGGGAGCGGGCCGGTGCGGCAACCTTGCGACAGCAAGGTTATGACAAACTAACGCACAAACGGATAG
>CAMYKP010000006.1 GCA_947259005.1 uncultured Parasphingopyxis sp.
GCGGCGGCGGACGCGGCGGTGTTACCGACAGTGATACTGGCCGCTATGCCGATCCCGTAGGCGGTGGACGCGGCGGCGGACGCGGCGGCGTTACCGACAGTGATACTGGCCGCTATGCCGATCCCATAGGCGGTGGACGTGGTGGGTAGCAGCAGTGGTTACAGGGGCATCACGGATCGTGAAAGCGGCTTCAACTCTGATCGCAGCGGCTAAAGCCGAGGAACCGAATACCAGGACTTATCTAGGCGTCGCATCAGCATTGTGCTGAAGCAATGCTTGGAAAGGAAAATGACCAATTGCGCATCGCCCTGATTGGAAGGTCTGCTTTCCACCCAAAGCGGTCGTTCATTCAGATCAGTTTGATTCCGATAATTGTGTTTATCTTGAACGTCAGCTTTCGACCCAAGAGCCGACGCTATCAGAGGGTTTGAGTAACTAAGCCGCCGCTGCTTCCTTCTCGCGCTCCGCCATTTCCGTGTTCAGCATTTCCGCCAGCAGGAACGCCAGCTCGATGCTCTGCCCGGCGTTGAGGCGCGGGTCGCAATGGGTGTGGTAGCGGTCGCCGAGATCCTGGTCGGTTACGTCGATAGCGCCGCCCGTGCATTCGGTGACATTCTGGCCGGTCATCTCGCAATGGATGCCGCCCCCATAGGTGCCCTCGGCGCGGTGGACGGCGAAGAAACCTTTGACCTCATCGAGGATACGCTCGAACGGCCGTGTCTTGTAGCCGCTGTCCGCCTTGATCGTGTTGCCATGCATCGGATCGCAGGACCAGATGACCGGATGGCCTTCAGCTTTCACAGCGCGGACGAGCGGGGCGAGGTCCTCTTCGACCTTGTCATGGCCGAAGCGGCTGATCAGCGTGATGCGTCCCGGTGAACGCTCCGGATCAAGCGTATCGAGCAATTTCAGGAGATCGTCGGGATCGAGGCTAGGCCCGCATTTCATACCGATGGGGTTCGCGATGCCGCGGAAATATTCGACATGAGCGGAGTTTTCAAAACGCGTCCGGTCCCCGATCCACAGGAAATGGGCCGAGGTGTCGTACCAGTCGCCGCTCAGGCTGTCGCGGCGGGTCAGCGCTTCCTCATAGGGGAGGAGCAGGGCTTCGTGGGACACATAGAATTGCGTGCCGTTGAGCTGCGGAACCCTGTCGGCATCGATACCGCAGGCGTCCATGAATTGCAGCGCGTCGCCGATGCGGCCCGCCAGTTCCTCGAACTTGGTCGCCCAGGGGCTCTTGCCCATGAAATCGAGCGTCCAGCTGTGCACCTGGTGCAGGTTGGCATAGCCGCCGGACGCATAGGCGCGCAGCAGGTTGAGCGTGGCCGAAGCCTGCGAATAGGCGCGGATCATGCGCTGCGGGTCGGGCACGCGCGATTCCTCGCTGAACCCGATATCGTTGATGATGTCGCCGCGATAGGAGGGCAGGGTGACGCCCTCCTTTTCCTCGACATCTGAGGAGCGCGGCTTGGCGAACTGCCCCGCCATGCGGCCGACTTTCACGACCGGCACCTTCGATGCATAGGTGAGAACGACCGCCATCTGCAGGATCACGCGGAACGTGTCGCGAATATTGGTCGGGTTGAATTCGGCAAAGCTTTCGGCGCAATCGCCCCCCTGCAGCAGGAAAGCCTTGCCCTTGGCTACTTCGGACAGATCCGTACGCAGCTGACGCGCTTCCCCGGCAAAGATCAGCGGCGGATAATTGGCGAGCGTCTGCTCGACCCCGGCCAAGGCTGCCTTGTCGTCATAGCTGGGCATCTGGATGCCATCCGCTTCACGCCAGCTATCGGGTTTCCATTGTTGCGTCATAATCTTATCCACAGGGCAATTGCGGGCAATTCCATGACCGAGCCCACAGATGATTGCAACGGGCTTTTGCTATCGCACCGGCTAGCGCTGCTTGTGCTCCGCCATATTAATTGATACGCCGCGTAGTAATTATTGCATTGGTTTATTGTCGGTAGCGAAGGCTGAACGGGATTTTTGGAAGGGGTTATGGAAAAGTCGGTGAAGCGCGGGACCGGAAAAAGATTGCCGATTGTCGCGGCACTTTCCGCTTGCGCGCTATTGTACGGCTGCGGTGGAGGTGGGGGAAATCCGCCGCCTCCGCCGCCCCCGCCGCCTCCACCGCCTCCTCCTCCGGCGGGGTGCGTGGTGGAATATCCGAACCAGACTTGCGTGGCGGGCACATTGATTACGCCGGCAACCAACCCGCCGCCCGCGCCGCCTCCCGCACTGCCCGGTTTCACTGATCCGGCAGATTGGGAAACTCCGGAATATCAGGAGAATTACGGTCTCGACCAGATTGGCGCATCGCTTGCCTATGCTGCGGGAGCAACGGGTGACGGCGTTACCATCGCGATAATCGATGTCGGCAACCAGACCAACCATCCGGAGGTGTTCGGCCGGGTCGATCCTGCTTCGACGTCTATCTATGACGAACGCGGGGATATCGTGGAGGGCGATAATCGCTGGGCGCACGGCCTGCAGGTCGCGACGCTTGCCATGGGTACGCGAAACGGGATCGGTGCGCACGGCGTCGCTCCGGGCGCAGAACTTCTTTATATTCGCGTCGATGCCGGCTTCTCCTTTCCTTCGCTGGACGATTTCCCGCTGCACACGCCAGAAGATATCGCACGTTCGGTCGATTATGCCGTCGCCAATGGTGCGCAAATCATCAGCATGTCGGTCGGCGTGTCGGAGGATTCGGGCCGAATATTGTTCAATGCGATCGAGAGAGCGACGGATCAGGGTGTCGTCGTCATCACGGCACTGGGCAATTATTTTGACGGCAGGCCGGACAGTGAAAAGAACATTGTTCTTTTCCCCGCTGCCTATGGGGGCAATCCGGCTTTCAACGGCAGGCTGGTTCTGGCCGGAGCCAGCGACGCGCAAGGCAATATCGGGTTTTTCTCTCCGCGAGCAGGCCTGAATTCCGATACGTTCCTGTTGGCGCCCGGTGCGGACATGCTGGTTCCGGGTGGAGGCGGAGGGCGCTCGATCATTCTCGCGCCCGGCGACACAACGTCTTTCCTGCGCGATTCCGGCACATCCTTTGCCGCACCGCATATTGCCGGCGCGCTGGCCCTTGTAATGAGCGGCTTTCCCAATCTCAGCGCGGCCAGTGCCCTTCAGATGCTGTATGACAGTGCGGTCGATTTGGGCCCGGCCGGTGTCGATTCCACCAACGGAGTTGGCAGAATCGATCTTCGTCCGATCTTTACGCCGTGATCCGCTAGCCGGTCAGGCCGCATCCACCCAATTGCCGTGGAAGCCCGGCGGGATGCGGTGGGGCAGGCGGACCGTCGCGATCGGATCGCCGGTGAAGTCCGCAGCGTCGAGGATCACGAAATCCGTGCTGTCCTTGTTCATGTCGACCACCAGACCGACCAGCCAGCCCTCTTGTTCGCTTTCGCCGTGCGGGACGAACACGAATTCGCCGGGATGGCGTTGGGTACCGAAATCATGCGTTTCGCGGGTTCCCGCCTCAAGGTCATATTTGAACAGGCGCGTATCGTTGATCAGGCCCGGAACGCTCTCGTTGTCTTCGCTGGCCATGCAATAGGCATAGCGATATGGCTTGCCGGTCAGCCTTTCGTCGAAGCGCGGGAATTCCTGGTTTGTGTCGTCGATAACGCTGCGCTCGACGGTTCCGCCTTTGGCGTCAATCGTCCAGCGTTCGAACGCGCTTTGCGAGCCGTCGGGCCCGTCATAACCCTCGGCAAACATCCGGTCATGTGTCACGATATCCATGGTTATGCTGCCGTCTGCATTCTCGAAGGCGTTGCATGGATGGAATGCATAACAGGGTGCGACATCGTGCCAGATGACATCGGCGTTAGTGCCAGTTCGCGGCATCAGGCCGACCCGGGCCCGGTGATCCGGGTTCCAGCGATAAGGGAAACCATGCCCGCTGATCAGCGTCTTCATGGAAAAAGTGACGGGCAGGTCGAGGATGATAACATAATTCTTCGTGATCGCGCAGTCATGGATGCTCGGTCCATGCTCGACGGAAATCGGCTCTTCGCGCACGACCTTTCCATCCTGGCCGACGACCGTGTGCCACACCGTGTCCGCCACATCGCCCTTGTAGCAAATGGAGTGCATCTCGCCGGTTTCGGGATCGAGATGCGGATGAGCGGTGAAGGGGCCCTTGAGCGTGCCGTCAAACGGGTTGATGGCAAGCGTCTCCAGCTCGTCATTCAGTTCAACCGGGCTGTTCCCGGCTTCGACGATGGCCCAGGTGCGTCCGTTCTGCCCGACGATATTGGTGTTGGCGTTGCCTCGCTCTCGGCCCTCGGGGCACGGTACCGGCGGTTCGCCCAATGCCTTGCTGACCGCTTCGGAGCGAATCCAGCGATTGCGATACCATTCGGCTTTGCCGTTCCGGATTCTGAGGCCATGCGCCATGCCGTCGCCGAGAAACCAGTGATAGGTGGCGGCGTTGGGCGGGGTTACCGGATTGGGTCCGATCCGGAGATAGCGACCGTCCAAGTCCACCGGGATTGCTCCATCGACTTCCAGTTCGGTCAGGGTGAGTTCGGCCTCCATCGGCGTATGGACGCCCGTCAGATAGGGATGATCGTCGCTGCGTGTTTTTAACGCGGCGCTGACTTTGGAAACGCCCATAATGCCGGAGGTAACGGTTTTGCGGATGGTTTTTTCGATAACGCTGGCCATTGCGGAATTCCTTGGTTGAACGGGGCGGGTGAGTCGTTATGTTGACGCTGTTAACGTAACAATGGTAACAGTGTCAACATGGAAAAACTGGCGACAAAGCAAAGCTATCATCACGGCGACCTTCGCAGCGCGCTGATCGAGACGGGCCTCAGCCTGCTGGAGGCCAAGGCGGGTGGCGATATCAGTCTGCGAGAAGTGGCCCGAGAAACGGGTGTCAGCGCGACAGCCGTTTACCGGCATTTTCCGGACAAGGATGCACTGTTGCGCGCACTCGCAGAGGCCGGCTTCGATAAACTGTTCGACGAGCAGAAAGCGGCAGCGGCGCGAAAGGCGTCACGGGAAAAAGCGTTCCGTGCCACCGGCCAGGCCTATGTCCATTTCGCGGTGGCCAATCCGGCGCTGTTCGGTGTGATGACCAGCTATATGCCCAAGGCGCATGACGGAGAGGCGCTGGCGATCGTAGCCGATGCCCCGGCCGGGGCGCTATTGCGCGAGAATATCGCATCGCTGCTTCCCGAGGGGGCGAGCAAGCGCACCCAGGACATCGTTGCGATCCAGGCGATGGCGCTCGTTCACGGCCTGGCGCAGCTGGTGCTGAGCGGGCAGATTCCCAACGACCCCGATCTCATCAATGCAGCGGTCGACCAGTTCGGTAACTGGAACCGGGCTGGAGACTAGGCCTCCGGTACGCCCAGTGCACGCGCGGCTGCATTGATGCGGCCAAGCTGGCTTGAATTGCTGGCAAGGGCTTCACGCGCCCGGCGCCATGCGGCGCTCGCTTGCGTCGTCTGCCCCAATTGCATCCGGGAGCGCATCAGCATGATCCAGCCGTCCGGATCGTTCGGATTTGCCGAGAGGCGCTGATCGAGACCATTGACCATATTCTCGATCATCATGTCCTGCTGGCCCTGCGGCAGATTGCTCGCGGCGCGCATTTCCGCTGGGCTCGGCCCCGGGATCGCCTGGGTAGCCGCAGCCGGAACATTGGTCTGGGCCCGGGTGCCGGGCGGGGGTACGCGGCCGCTGACATCGATGCCATGTTCGTTAGAGACCTCGGCAATCAGGCGCCGTAGGTCGGACTCCCACGGCGCGTCCGCAGGCGTATCTCCCAATAGGGCGATCCAGTCATTGATCGCGCCTGCATGGTCACCGGAGATATCCTTGCGAACCCCTTCAAAATAGCGCGCGCGCGGATCGGCGGGATCAAGCTCCAGGGCGCGGGCGAAGGCCTGCTGGGCCGCTTCGGGAAATCCGTCCTCGGCGGCCAGGGCCAGCGCTTCGCCGCGCGCGGAATGATAGCGTGCCAGTGTCGGGTTGAGCTCGCTGGCCGTGCCATAGGCGCTCGCAGCCTCGTCATAACGGCCCGTTTGAAAATAGGAGAGGCCGAGCAGCGCCCAGCCTTCTTCATCCTCGGGATTGGCTTCCAGTCGCGCCTCAAGCTGCGGAATAGCCTCGGCGAGTTCTGCATTGCCCATTGGTTCGGATTGGCCTGATCCTTCGGGCGCTCCGCTCACAGCTGCGCCCGGGTCATCTCCGCGAGCGATGGCGAAGCCGATGGAAAAGGTGGCGACGGCGGCCGCTGCGATCAGCACATAACGCGCGATATTGCCGCTGGCGGTTTTTGATTTCTCTTTGTCGGTGGTCATGCGCGTTTGTGTCTACAATCCGGGGATTCTTGTCCAGCAAGAATTTGCCGCAGGAGCGGACATAACAAGGATCAATCCCGGCCGAAATCTGCTATAATGTGCCACATCAAAATTTTTCGGGGGGAGAATGAACCATGCCACAACGTGTAGAGCGTGATGGCGTATCCGTACGCGCGATCCGGGGAACCCGGGCCATCATTTTTGCCATGGATGCGAACGAACAGGCCAGGGATGGCTTGCTCGGTTTTGCCATTGGCAGGCGCAGAGCGGACGGCAGCGTTGGCTGGTTGCGGGGGTTCAAATTTTTCAAAGAGACCGTACCCGATCCCCAGCCCGGCGAACGACGGTCTACATTCGATCATCCGGTGCAGAGTTTCAGCTGGGGGCATTACAATGCCAGCCCCGGCGAGCAGATGGACTATGTGATACGCCCGGTTCGCGGCAGCCCCGGCGCGCTTGAACATGGCACGCCCGTCGACATCAGCGTCAACGCGGCGAGCGAGGACAGCGGCGACCAGACGGTGTTGTTCAATCGCGGCGCCATCCCGAGCCAGGCCTTTGCCGACAGGTTCGGCAATGAAGGGCCGAGCGCGGATGAACAGAATGATCCGACCAACGAAAAGGTGCAATGGCTGTCCAGAGGCCTTCTGGAAGGGGCGCTGAACTTCATTGCTCAGGCGACCGGGTCGCAGTTCGAACTGCGCGTTGCGGCCTATGAATTTTACTATCCACCGATCCTCGATGCCTTGCTTCAGGCTGCGGGCAGGGGCGCGACCGTGCGCATATCGTTCGATGGCGGCGACCAGAAGCGCGATGGGACGGTTACGCCGACGGACCTCAGCAAGAAAAACTATGACGCGATTTCCGATATGGGGCTGGACACAGCCGTGGGCGTCAGCCTGCATCCCAGAACGCTCTACTCGGCGATCACCCACAACAAATTCATGGTGTTGCTGGAAAATGGGCAGCCTCGTCAGGTCCTGACCGGCTCCACGAATTTCACGCCGTCGGGGTTTCTGGGGCAGAGCAATGTCATCCATATCCTGCGCAAACCCGATATTGCGACGGCCTATAGCGCCTATTGGGAACGGTTGAGCGCGGACCCCGCCACGCGGCTGTTCAAGACGCAGAATTTGGATCAGTCGCCGGACCCGGGGCAGGGCTGGCCGAATCAGGACATTACTCCGATCTACTCGCCTCGGCGTGCAGGCATGATGGAATGGTATGCGAGCCGGTTTGGCGCGGCCGAGGCCAGCGTGATGTTCACCGCAGCCTTCGGGGTGGCGCCGCAGATCGCTGCAAAATTTGCCGAGGATCGTGACTATCTGCGCTTTGTCCTGATGGAGCGGAAAGACCGGAACGCCGAAGAACAGGCGATGGTAGAGAGCGACCGGGATACGCGCATTGCCCTGGGCGCCCGGTTGAACAGCCAGTCGATCAGATATGGATTGGCCGGTTCGGGGCTTGATAGCTGGTTCCGCGAAGAGGAACATTTTCGCAAAAAGGGCCACATCTTCTACATCCACACGAAATTCATGCTGCTGGATGCGCTTGGCGATAACCCGCTGATTTTCACGGGTTCGGCGAATTTTTCGGACAATTCCGTCGAAAGCAACGATGAAAATATGGTGCTTCTTTCCGGCGACGCGGCCCGCGATGTGAGCGAGATTTATGTCAGCGAGTTCGACCGGCTTTTCCGCCACCTCTATTTTCGCACGGTTGCGCTAAACATCGCCCGGCGCCGAAGGTCCGGGGGCGCGGGCGAAAGGTCGATCGCCCATCTCGATCCGACGGATGACTGGGTGGCGAGCCATTTTGCCGCCGGTAGCTATCGCGACAAGCGCCGACGACTTTTCCGCTAAGCGGTTCGCATCGGCCAATACTTTCCTCCAATCCCTCTAGCTTGTCCGTTCAAAGATGTTAGGGTGTGTCCGGGCGCAAGGATTGGTTGATGGGCATGGGGCAAACCCAGCCATCGACGGGGCAGTTGAAGGGCAGGGGGATCAATTGGCGGACGCATACCGTATCGCTATTATCGGATCGGGGCCTGCCGGGCTGAGTGCCGCAGCCCGCGCCGCACAACTTGGCCTTTCCCATATCCTGATCGAAAAGACCGATCATCTTTCCGATACGATCTACAAATACCAGAAGGGCAAGCATGTGATGGCCACGCCGAGCCAGCTCGTGCTGCGTTCGGACATCGATTTCGAAGCCGGAAAGCGCGAAGCCGTGCTCGGTACATGGGACGAGCAAACCGCTGGCCATGACGTCAATGTGCGGCTCAATTCCGAAGTAAAAGCTGTCGAGGGCGAGGTCGGCAATTTCCGGATCAGCTTTGCCGATGGCGAAACCATTGCGGCCGAAAATATCATCCTGGCGATCGGGACGCAGGGTAATCCCAATCTCGTCCGCTGTCCTGTCGATGAAGGGGCGGTGGTTCAATATACGCTCGATGATCCCGGCGAATATGTCGATGAGCATATCACGGTTATCGGCGGCGGTGATGCGGGTATCGAAAATGCGCTGGGGCTGGCCGCCGATCCCGAACAGAATAACAGCGTCACGCTCGTCAATCGAGGTCCCGAATTCGCGACAGCCAAGGGTGCCAATGTCAAAGCGCTGCTGGCGGCGGGCGATGCCGGGCGGATCAATATCCTGACCGAAACCACCGCGTCTCATATCGGCAAGGGCGAGATCACTTTCGACACGCGCGACGGGGAAACCAAGATACGGTGCGATCGTGTCATCGCGCGAATGGGTTCGGCTCCGCCGCGTGCTTTCGTCGAAGCGTGCGGCGCGGAATTTTCCGGCCCGGATCGCAATGCCTTTCCCGTGCTTTCCCCGACATTCGAAAGCAGCAAGAAGGGCGTCTACGTCATCGGCGCGCTGGCCGGCTATCCGCTGATCAAGCACTGCATGAACCAGGGCCATGACGTGGTCGAGTTCATTAACGGCAACACGACGCTCAAGCCTGCCGACGAACCGATCCTCGAAGCCAAGTTCAAGAATCTGCCCGGCCGCAAGAGCGTCGACGAATGGCTCGAATTCCTGCGCACCAACATTACCATCCTCGAGCCGATGACCCCGCTGCAGATGCGCGAATTCATGCTCGACAGCGAAGTCAGGTCCTATCGGCGCGGCGAGACTCTTTTCGATCGTGCCGATCCCGGGTCGTCCCTGTTCGCCATCGCCAGCGGCTCCGTGCTTGTGCAGGTCGATGCGGACGACCCGTCGAAAACCGTTGGCATCGAAAGCGGATCGATCGTTGGCGAAGTGGGCCTGGTCTCCGGACGCCGCCGTGGTTCGACTGTCGTGGCTGCGGAGGACGCCATTTGCGTCGAGATTCCGCGCATGGCTGCGCTCAAATTGCAGAGCCAGGTGCCGCCGGCAAAGGCCGCGATCACCCGTATCGCGACCGAACGGCAATTGCTGCAGATGTTCGGATCGGGTTTGACGAAGGAAGACATCGCAGAGATCGTAGACAGTGCCGAGATCATGACGGTGAAGGCGGGCGAGGCGATCATCGAAGAAGGCGATACAGGCATTGATCTGTTTGTGATCCGCTCCGGCTCGATGGTTGTCGAGAAGATGGTCGGGCGCAAACCGGTATTCCTCTCCTATCTTCCCGCCGGTTCCTATGTCGGCGAGATGGCGGTTCTCGATGATACGCCCCGCACGGCAACCGTGCGCGCTGCGATCAAATCGGAAGTGATCAAGGTTGATGGCCACGCCTTCCGTGCGCTGCTCGAGAAAAATCCCAAGCTGCTGGAACGCGCCCGTCGCGACGTGGAAGCGCGTGAAAACATCAACAATTTCGTCGAAGCGAAAAAGGACAGTTTCTCGGGCGTCGTCGACATGTACAGTTCGATTTCCTCCTTCCTTGTCGAAAACGGCATTGGCGAGGCGACGGACGTCTTGCTGATCGACGAGAATCTGTGTGTCGGCTGCGACAATTGCGAGAAGGCCTGTGCCGACAGCCATGAAGGACTGTCGCGGCTCAATCGCGAAGCGGGGCGCACCTATGCGCATCTCCATGTGCCGACCAGCTGTCGGCATTGCGAGCATCCGCATTGCATGGCCGATTGCCCGCCCAATGCGATCCATCGCGGTGACGACGGCGAGGTGTTCATCGACGATACCTGTATCGGCTGCGGCAATTGCCAGCGGAACTGCCCTTATGGTGTGATCCGCATGGAGAAAGTCCCGCCGCCCAAGCCATCGCTGCTGAGCTGGCTGTTTTTCGGTGCCGGGCCGGGGCCGGGCGAACCGGATCATGACTGGATTGCCGATAGGGTGTCCGACGATACACCGAAACAGGCGATCAAGTGCGATATGTGTGCAGGCATCAAGGGCGGACCGGCCTGTGTAAGGGCGTGTCCGACAGGCGCCGCCATCCGCGTCGCGCCGGAAGAATTCCTGTCGGTTGCCCGGCTTGAATCGGAGCAGGGATAGCATGGCGACGCGGAGGGCAGATGTGAGCGCGGATTTCGCTCAAACCGACGAAGTGGAGCGGAGCACGGTTTCGTCCGGGGCGCGGCATGAAGGCGTATGGCGCTATCGCCGCAGCTATTGGGGCAAGATGGCGCTCGGCATTTCTGTCACGCTGATAATTGCCTATCTGCTGATCGACGTGGAGCCGCGGCACAATGGCGGCAGCTGGCTCGGCTATACATTGGGCACGGCGGGTGTCGGCCTGATCCTCTGGCTAACGATGCTCGGTGTTCGCAAGCGCGCAATGACCCCCGGGCGCTGGTCGCTCAAGGGATGGACATCGGCGCATGTGTATCTCGGCCTTTCCCTGATCGTGATCGGGACATTGCACACCGGATTCCAGCTTGGCTGGAATGTGCATACGCTGGCCTGGGTGTTGATGATGATCGTGATCGTCACCGGCATCTTCGGCATCACGGTTTACGGGATATTGCCGCGCCAGCTCAGCAGCAATCGCGACGAGACGACCGAGGCGCAGATGCTCGAAACGGTCACCGATATCGATCGCCAGCTTTTCGATGCGGCGCAGCCGCTGGATGGTGGTGGTGCGGCCATCATTCAGGATGCGATTGACGAAACTGCTTTTGATGGCGGTGTCCGCCAAAGGCTGAGCGGCAGATATCGCGGTGGTGGAACAGCGCGCGCGCTGGCGGATTTCCGCTCGCGCTCCACACAGGGCGATCGCTCGCTCGACGAACTGTACGACAGGCTGGAGGCGCTGCTCGCACGCAAACAGGCTGCGCTTGCACGAATTCGCCGACATTTGCGGATCAAGGCCCTGCTGCAGATCTGGCTGTACATCCATGTCCCGATGACCTTTGCGCTGCTCGCCGCACTGTCTGCGCATGTCATCAGCGTATTTTTCTACTGGTAGGGGTGCGATGAGCTTTGTTGTCAAATATCGTTCGCGCACATCGGGAGGTCGGGAGATTGTCCGCGCCCGGACTGTCGAATCCGATACCCTGAAGGTCGGTCGCAGCGCCGAATGCGATATCGTCCTGAGCGATCTTGGCGTGACGCTGCACCATGCAACGATCCGGCGGTCGGGCAAAACCCAGGTCACCATCGTTACCGAAGAGAATCTGCCGGTTTCCATCAATGGCCGGTCGACGACCCGGGCCGATATCAGCGCCGTGCGCGGCGGATCGGTTCGAATCGGACCGCACCGGCTGAGTATCGGTATGGAGGATGGAAATGGCGAGGGTGAAGAGAGCCAGATCGCCATCACCGTCGACCGGGAGGAAGCAACCGACAAGGTTAAGGCGCACCGGATGTTCTCGCTGGCTGGCATCGTGCCCGGGAAGCGGATATCCTCCTGGGTATTCGTTGCGCTGGTCCTGGTCTCATGCCTCGCCTTTCCCATTTACTCCTATTATTCGAACAAGGGTGTTGAGCAGCGGGCTGTCGGCTTTCATGCCGATACGCTCTGGGTTAGCGGCGCGATGTCTGACGCACATGCCAATCTCGCCAATGATTGCCAGTCTTGCCATGTCGAGGCCTTTGTTTCGGTGCGCGATAGCGCCTGCCTGGAATGCCACACCGACATACCGGACCATGCGGCGGATGACCTGATGGCGACGGCTGAGCCGGAGCTTGGTTTGGGTCGCCAGTTCCTGCGCACCGTTGCTTCTACTTTCAACCGCCCCGAGCGCAGCTGCGCTTCCTGCCATGTCGAGCATGAGGGATCGGGCCAAATGGCGGCGGCACCCCAACAATTCTGCGCGGACTGTCACACCGATCTCGACAGCAGACTTACCGAGACAACTCTGCTCAATGCCCATGATTTCGGCAGCGATCATCCCGAGTTCCGGCCGCGTATCATGACGAGACCGGCCGATGAGAATGGTATGGCGCGCTATCGCCGGGTCAGTATCGAGGATGTGCCGCAGGAAAATACCGGCCTCAAATTCCCGCATGAGCTGCATCTGTCCGACACCAATGGCGTGGCGCGAATGGCGCAGCGATTGAGCGGGGAATATGGGTTTGGCGAAGCGCTCGATTGTGCGGACTGCCATGTCGCGACGCCGGACGGCACGCGCTTCGAGCCTATCTCGATGGAGGCGAATTGCCAGATGTGTCACAGCCTGGCCTTTGATCGTATCGGCGGGACGATCCGGACGCTACGCCACGGTGAACCGGAAATGGTCGTCGCCGATATTCGCGCCTTTTACCGGGGAACTGCGCCCCGACGTCCGATCGATCTGTCGGGCATGGAGCGGCGCCGTCCGGGTGACGACAGCCGGGCGCGGACCGTGGGCCGCTATCAGTTCGCCGCGCGCACCCGCTACGCTCAGGCCGATTCAGCAATCCGGGCGGTATTCTCCCGCGATGGGGCCTGCTTCGATTGTCACGAAGTGGTGCGCCCGCCGACGCGGTCTTCGCTGGCGTTCGATATCGTTCCGGTTCGCCAGATTTCACGCTACATGCATGACGGATGGTTCGATCACGCCGCGCATGAGACCGAAGACTGTTCCACCTGCCACGTGGCTTCGGAGTCCGAACAAGCCAGCGACGTGTTGTTGCCGGGAATCGAGACGTGCCGGGATTGCCATGCGGGCGCAGAGGCGAGCGGCGACGAAATCGTCTCCACCTGTGCTATGTGTCACAGTTATCATGCAGACGATGCGGCACCGTATCTTGTCCGCGCAAGGAACAATCGCGGGCAACGGCCGCGCAGCGTTAGGGATTATGGGGGATTGACGATCAACCCCCGTGAAGGTCGCTGAGGGTTAGAAGACTGGAACAGGGAGGGCGCATGGCAGAAAGGGAAAACCCAGATCCATGCTGATAGCACAGATAACGGATATCCATTTGGGTTTCGATCCTGATGACCCGGCGGAATTCAACCGTCGCCGGCTCGATCAGGTGCTGGAACGGCTCTGCGAGATGGAGCCGCTTCCCGACCTGTTACTCGCCACCGGTGACCTCACCGACAAGGGCGATACGGATAGTTATCGGCGGCTGAAATCGGCATTTGGCCGCTGCCCCTTTCCCGTCTGGCCCTGCATGGGAAATCATGACGATCGGGAGGGTTTCTCAAAACTCTTTCCCGAAGTTCCCAAGGCCGACGGCTTTGTTCAATATGTGATCGACGAGGATCGCTGGCCGATCCGGATGATCGTGCTCGATACGCTCGAACCCGGACGGCATGGCGGTGCGTTTTGCGAAACACGGGCTTCGTGGCTGAACGAAAAGCTTGCCGAAGAGCGCGACAAACCGACGCTCATAGTGCTTCATCATCCACCGATCGAAACCGGTATCCCGTGGATGACGACCGAACCCGAGGCGAAGTGGGTCGCTAATCTGCGCGCTTCGCTGGCCACGTCCAACAATATCATCGGCATGATTGCAGGGCATATCCACCGGCCGATCCTGACCGGATGGGCGGGGCTACCGCTGGCGGTCACACCATCCACCGCGCCGCAGGTGGCGCTCGATCTCCGGCCGATCGATCCAGGTAAACCGGATAACCGGGCGATGATTGTCGCCGATCCGGCCGCCTATTCACTCCATTATTGGAATGGCCATGGCCTGATCACGCATCTCTGCAATGCCGACGATCACGTTCAACTCGCGCGCTATGACGAGACGATGCAGCCGCTGGTTCGCTACCTTCTCGAAGAGCATTCGAACGACCGCAACTAGCGGTCAGCGGCGGGCGAAAGCCTCCGCCACCCAATTGTCCATATTGATCTCGTCGCTGACCCGGTAGGGAACCCGGCGGCTGTTGAGGAACAGGCGCTCCATTTCGCTGCGTGTGAAGGGTCGCGACCCATGCCGGCCGAAAATCGCCATCTGCCCGCCGGTTTCATCGACGCCCCGATCCCGGTCCAGGCCTTTCGACAGTGCAAGGGCCGGTGAGGACGTCCGGACCCAGGCGATCAATTCGGGCACGGGCGCGGGTGAGAAGCCGTAGAAATTGGGCTGGCTTGAGGGGCTGGTCAGCTGCAGCACCTTCATCCCGTTCACCCCGTCCGCGACATAGGCGAAAAGCGAGGCATTGGTGGTTCCGACAATCACGTCGTTGGTGTCGGGCGTTTCGCCTTCGCGCGCGAACCGTGTGTGTTCCACAGGCGCTTCGGGATTGGTGACATTGAGGATCACGAGCCCGTCGCGTCCGGCAGCCACATAGGCATATGTCCGCGCGACATAGAGCCGCCGCGCATCGGCGAGCGGGAAGGTCGCTTCCGGAATCAGGCGCGGTTCTTCGAGACTGGTGACATCGATAACCTGCACGCCCTCCGCCGTCGTCACCCAGAGATAGCGGAACTGCAGAGCAGAGGCGCGGGCATCGTCGAGCGGGATTGTAGCGACATGGCGCGGTTCCAGCGGATTATCGAGATCGACCACGACCATCCCGGAATCGGCGGTAATATAGGCATAATGGCCACCGAGCACGACATGCCGCGCGCCGTTCAGCACACCATTTTCATTCCATGTCACGGCGCGCCGGAGGAAATTATTGCGCAGTTCGCCATCGGCCATCGTGTTCACATTGACGAGGAACATGCCTTCCACGCTGTCGGTCACCACCGCATAATTATAGATGGGGTGGAAGCGCTGCTCCCGGTTGATGTCGAGCAGGCTGCGTTCCGTGCCATCGGCCTCGGTGATCATGATGCTGGCCATCTGTTCCTGCCGGGACGGCGCGATATTCTGGTTCGTCGGCAGGGCCATGCAGGTAGCGTTCTCCGAATCCACTCGTGTGTCATGGCCAAGCGGGGAGAAGGGCGCGGTGATGATCCGCTCCGAAAAGCCCTTGTTGGCTATGCTGGCGACATCATAAACTTGGAAGCCGCCAGATCCTTCGGCGACAAACATATATTCGCCGCGCAGCTGCAGACACTGGGCCGCGCCGTTCGTGCGCTGCGTGATATGCTCGATTTCCTCCAACGCGCGAGTTTCGCCCGAAAGGTCCGCATCGAAAATCCGTCCGCGCCTGAATTCGCGCAGTTCCCGGTCATGATCCTCGACATGGACGCGCCAGTAATCGGGATAGGCATAACGATGGAGGTAGGAGCCGAACACGGCCTGCGGCTCGTCCCATTCGGTCACGCGCACGGCCTGGAAACCCTGTTCCTCGCCGACCCAGGCATTGAGCCCGACAAAATTGACGAAATTGGTTCCCTGCAGCAGCAGCTGGGCCATGATCGCATTATTGTCGTTCGCCTCGGAGAGGTGGCAGTCGGTACATTGCTTGGTTTCGGTGCGGCGAACGGTGTGCGGGAAATGGGGAGCGAAGGCCTGGCTCGAATAGCCGGATGCCGAGATAGGCGGTTGCTGCACATAGATGCGTTCGCGGTTGATGTTGGTCGAACTGAGCACCAGTGCCGAGCTTGAGCGGACGGGCGCGATAATGTTGCCGCGCGTGTCCTGGTGGCGGCCGAGCTGGAACATCTGGTCGCGCGCAACCTGCGGGTTGTAGGTTGCGAAATTGCGGGATTCCAAGCCGTCATAGTGATGGCTCGATGTCAGCGCATTGGCCTCGATCGGCAGATGGCAGCCGCCGCACGATGTCGTCCAGCTCAGATGGCAGGTGAAGCAGGCCATCTCGTCATCGGGATGGGCGCGGTCCTCACGCGCGATGCCGGGGCCGAATTCGAACACGCCGCTTTCCGCGCCGCCACGGCCCATCAGTTTCGAACGCGCTGAGCCCTCGTTGAAATCGGGATGGGTGCGGTCGACGGAATCGCGAACAAGGCTAACTTCCCATTCAAGATCGGGATCGATGATCGAACGCTGCACAAGAATTCGGCGTCCCTCATTGTCCCGCATCCATTCAAAGCGGCGCTGACCGTCCGGATTGCGCAGCAGGGTCAGGTTCGTGCCGGATGGAGGGGCGGCAGGGCCGGACGTCCGCAGCGTTGGATATTCATCGGCCGTGCCATGGCAATCTGCACAGCCAATTTCTACCGCGCTCGCGACTTCGCCATAGATCAGCCCGTTTCCATGGCTGTCTTGCGCGAAGTGACAGTCGGCGCACTGCATGCCGATCTCGGCATGGATATCCATCATATGCACCGAACGGCCCGGATTTGTCCCGACTTCGACAAACTGGCCTTCGCCTTCACGTCGGAACAGTTCGGGATCGTCGGGATCGAGAATATTGCCATCCTCGTCGAGCATATTGCCGTCCCGGTCCCTTCGGAAAATCGCCCGGAAATTCCAGCCATGGCCGTGATAGTCGGCAAACTGCGTCGTCCGGGCTTCGGGATTGATCAGATCCGTGACGTTGCGGACAAAGTCGATATCGCCCCAGCAGCCGCGGACTGCCGCCATTTCGGGATTGCGATCGAGTATCGCGAACATCTGTTCGGCAGTGCGGTAAATCTGGTCCTGCGGCCACATGAGCGGCGCGTCGCTCTCATAATCCCACATCGTGTAGCCGAGGAAGCTGTTCAGGAACATGTTCGGCTGATGCATGTGGCAGTTCATACATTGCGATGTCGGGATCGAGCGGGTGAAGGCGTGCCGGATCGGATGGCCGCGCTCGCGCTCGGCAAAGGGAGCGACGCCGGAGGCATGGCCTTCTTCGTCCGGTCCGCCGACGCCGTCATGCGTATCGCCTTCATGGCTGTCGTCTTCGTGGTGTTCGCTTTCGCTGCGCCCGGCGCGGATGCTGGCTGCAACCCGGTCAAAGGCCGCACCGCACTGGCCGGGCTCCATCGCAACATCGACTTCGGGCTCTTCATGCGCATCGGAACGGTGCTGGCCTTCGCGCAGCCGGTTGATGGTCGGATCTGCCGTCGCCGTCTGTCCGTCGCGACCATATTGGGAATAGGTCAGCGAATGGCGCGGCTCGCGGTCATTGGCATAGACGACATGGCAGGAGGCGCAGCCCGAATGGCGGTAATCGCCGGGCTGGTCATTAGTGCCCATGAACCATGTGAAGGGATCGTTGAGCCGGGTCTTGTGAATGTTGAGAACCGGGATCGAAACACGCAGGCCGGTGCCGGGGCCGCGGTTTGACTGGCGCAGATCGGGCCGGCCGGGCTCTTCGAGCCGCTGGATATTGCCGCCGATATTGGGAATGCCGATCTCGGGAAACTGCGTCGCGATATTGCGGCCGCCGCGTTCGAACACGCGGAAGATATCGCCGGGCGGCACGACATGCCAGGTCGGCAGCGGAAGCAGCGAGGGCAGGGCGCCGCGCGCTGCCTGTTCGGGCGTGACCGTGCCATGCGGATCGCCGGGCGACAAGATCTGGGCCGGTTCGCCATCACGCGTATAGGCGCTGCCGAGGATATAGTTCCGGAAAGGCAGGATGCCGTTATTGTAGGAAGCGCCGCCCCACAGCATCGCGCCGGTCGCCATGAGCGAGCGTTCGGCCGCTTCGATCACCTCGATATGGCAGGCGCCGCAGGCTTCGCGGACCACCCGGTAGTCGGACGGATTGACGAAACGGATATATTCCGGGCTTTCGCGCGCGAGCAACGTGTAGGAGCGGTTCGGATTGGCGCTCGACGGGAAGTGCCAGCTGTCCGGGTAAAGCGGCAGGACGTGCGCACGATACTGGACCGCCAGATATTCGGGATGTTCGGGATCGTCGGGCACGGATTCGGGACGCGCCTCGCGCCAGTTGCCGCCATGGCAGTCGGTACAACCCAGATTGACGGCGGGCGTCGAATGCATCGACATGCGATCGATATATTCCGCCGTCGCGCTGGCTTCATGGTCCTCGATGAGAGTGCCGTCGTCGTTCCGATAGGCATGGCAGGTCAGGCAGCCTGAGCTTTTTTCCAGTACGGCTTCTTCGTCCTGATTGCGCGGCGCGGGGTCTGCGAGCACGCCAGCCGCCACATAGTCCCGCACCACCGCAGTTTCGCCGCCCGCTGCCCCGCCCGGGCTCACGACAATGGCGAACAGGATGGTGGCTGCGGCAAGCAGCATCGCAATGCGCGGAAGGGAAAGCCAGCTAGCCATCAGTAGCTCAGTATCGCGTTGAAGAGGACGGAGTAATAGGTGCCCGAGCGCCTGTCCTGTGCAAACAAATCGGAAAAGCCGTCACTGGCTTCGAAGACGGCGCCTGACAGCCGCAGCACGATATTCTGCGTCGACAGCGGCCGCCAGATCGCGGCGGCCGAAATGTCATAACCGATGGATGACGGAATGCTGCCTTCGTTGCGCAGGGCTTGCAGGCTGTCCGTATCCTCGAACCAGAGATGGTTCACATTGGCCGAGAGACGCAGGGAAGGGGCGATGTCGAAGTCCGCGCCCACACCGAGCAGGATCGTTCCGGGATTGTTGAAATTCGACTGGCCCTGCTCCTTGGACGAGCGCAGGGAATTCAGGATGCCGTTGCGACCGTTCACGCCGATAGCGCGCCCGCCGCCCGCAAAGGGAATGACCTGCCTGATCCAGTAGCTTGTATCCGCACCGGCAAAGATCGGGTTTTCGAAGATTGCGTCGAAGCCGCGCTCGGTATTGTCATAGGGATCGCCGTCGCCGCTCGCATAAAGGCCTGACAGGCGAAAGCGCATCCAGTCGACATCGTAACTGAGTTCCGCCGCACCGAAATAGGCGAAGATATCCGCCGGTTCATCGGTGAAAAAGCTGTTCCGGTCTTCGCCGAGCGCCAGATAGGTCGAGCCGGATACGTTGATACGTCCGATCCGTCCGTCTGCATTATAGCCGAGATAAAGCACATCGTAATTGCGTCCGCGCAAACTCCCGAGCAGGGCGGGCCGCACCGGAAAGCCGTTATCGTCGATCTCCACGTCCGTGTGTTCGCGGTTCATGTTATAGGTCACGCTGAACTGGCTGGTGAGCCCGGCCACAGGCAGATCCTGCCGGAAAAGATTGGCGTGAAAAACAAAGTCGCTGCGCGGCGTAGCGAATAGATCGTTGAGCCCTGAATTGGTGTCCTTCTCCAGCCGCATGAAGGCCGCGAGATTATACTGGACCCGGTTATTGTCGCGGGTGCCGAACAGGCGGACGCCAAGCTGATTGTCCTGAAACAGGAATCCCCGGAAATCCGCGTTAAAGGGCTGCACGCCGACACGGATGGAATCGAAATCATAGCGCCGCGATGTATTGCGGAAATGATAGTCGATGAAGAGTTCCTGCACGCCTGTGAACCAGTCGAAACGATGGCTGGGCCGGCTTGGCTCGACGAAGAGAATACGGCGTTCATTGACATCGACATAGTTGAACTGCGTCGCCAGCGTGACGCGATATTCGACGTCCGGCGGCCGATAGGCGGTCGATCCCTTGAGCAGCGCGACGCCCGTGATGAAGGTCTGTGCGAGAACAAGGCTGTCGGCCTGGCCGAACACGTCGAGGCTGTCGGGCTCGGTCGTCGTCTGCACGCCGACAGGTGTCGGGAAACTGCGTGGTTCAATGACCGTGTCGGAAACGGCGTTGACGATGAAGAACCAGTCATCGCCATTGATCGGCAGCCAGTCGGGCAGGTCGCCGAGCGGGATCGGCCGATCGCCCTTCAATGTGTTCTGGTTATAGGGGTCGAGCAGATTCTCGTTCACCCCGATCGATTCAACGATCCTCCAGCGATCGGGCACCGGAAATTCGTCCCCGGGAAAGGCCTGGGGCGGCGGCGCGCGCACGGCGCCGACATTTTCCTGGGTTACGGGATCGGGCAGGTCGCTTTGCGGCACACCGGGGCGGCGACGCCCGTCGATAATGGTTTCGTCCGCATCGCCCGGCTCCATTTCGTCTTCGATCTGGATTTCGTTGAGGCCGGTTTCATCCTCGCCCGGTATCCGGCGGCGCATGGCGCTTCCACCCGGTTCGGCCGCCGCCATGGTAAGGGCAATGGCTGACGAGAATGGGGGCGGGGGGCCGTATGCGCCCGGTCCCTGAGCGGCCACCGCTATACAGATCAAGGGGGCGATGGCCGACATGCCTACAGACCCTGACAGACATTGTTTTCGTCCGTGTCGAGGAACGGAGCGAAGGGACAGCTGACATAGCGGAGCCGGACATCGTTGCCGCCGACATTGACGATAATCCTGTCCGCGCGAATGGCGGGGGGCGCATTGTTGATACCGCCGACCCGGATCGAGGCATTATGGGTGCCCAGGAAGCTGATCATGTCATCCTGGTCGATGCCGTCGCCCGACACGCCGATCCCGCCGATCAGGGCATTGCCCCGATAGATGGGAACCGAGCCGGGAAAGATCTGGATGCCGTTCTCGAGCGGGTTCTGGCCCGGTGCAACATCGGGTGTCGCCGTGCAGCGCGCCGGGGTGTCGGGGCCTACCCCTCCACCCAGGATGAAACCGACATGATCCAGGATATTCTCAAGCACGAGGGCAGATTGCAGGCCGGTCGAAAAGGGATTGAAACTGGCAATCGGACGGGAAAGCGGGCCGGGCGGCCTTCCGACCTCGCCATCGGGAAAATAGGGGCGCGAAAGATTGCCGCCTGAACGATCGGCAAAGGCAAAGCTGCCGGTCAGTGCGTTGGGATCGCCAAGAAAATCGCGTGTGGCCTGGGCAAAGGCCCTGATATCGGCCCGGTTGGACGCGATGCCACTGACATTGCCTTCCAGCAGCTGGCCGGCCCGCGCGCCGGAGAAAAAGGCCGCCGTCCGTGCTTTCTGGAGCGACACGTCGATGCCGAAAATCGGGGCGTCGGGGGAACGGACAATGCCGAGTATCTCGCCATGGGTGTCGACGATCGAGATGGTGACCTGCGCCCGGCTGTCGAGCGGCCGGCGGATCTGTGCGCGCGCACGGCGCATGACGATAAACGCTTCTTCGAGCAGCGCGGTGACTTCGGCGGCGGTGAGCGGTGACGTAACATCGGCGGCGTCGGTTGCGGCGCGGATCGGGAAGCGGTTGGCACCGGAGCCATCGCTCAGGACGAATGCGTCGCGGATGCTGAATTCTCCGGCAGTCGATGCGCGGATGCCAGAAGCTTCGCTGCCATAGGCCGATCCCGCCAGCACGCCGCCAGCTGCTACAAAATAGCCCGGCACAGTGGCCAGCCCCCCGGCAATGGATGCAAATGCCGGCGGTGCAGAGGGATTGCTCAGGAAATCGTCAGTATCCGCATCGGAAAATTTAAGGGTCGTTCCGTCCACCGGGATGCGGTTGGCGCGGATTGATGCGGGTGGCTCGAAACCGACAGTTGCGGCAAGTCCGATGATCTCTTCATCGCTATCGTCATTGTCCAGCCGGTTCGGGTCGAAGCCGTATATGCCGTCGCCCATCACCCCGACACCGCCAATGACAACGCCGTTCCGGTAGAGCGGAAATCCGCCGGGATCAGCAGAAAGCCCCAACGGCGAGCGTTTTGGCCCGATCAGGGCTGTTGGGCCGGGCGCGCCGGAAAACCGTGAAACAAGGTCGGAACAGGGAAGGGCGCTGAACTGCACCCCGAACAGCGGGCCGCTTTCAAGGCCGACCGTGGTCGGCGCGGGCGGGAAATGCTCCTGCACGATCTCGCTCGCCGTGCGGGTCGAAAAAGCATTGCCGCTGGAGGAAAGATAGGCACCGGTTATCGCTTTGGCGATTGCGCCAGCGGCGGCAGCGGGCGCCGGAAGGGACCGGCCCTGAAGATCGAAATTCGTGCCAGCCGGCGCAGGAATGGTCAGCGAGAGATCGGCGCCTGTCATCGCATACACGGCCAGCACATTGCCCACCCGGTCGACCACGGCGATGGTGACGGGGAGGCCCCGGGCATTCGCTTCGCCAGCAGCCTGCGCGATGACCTGCCGGACATCGGCGGCAGAGAGCGATAGCTGTGCGGGGGGCGTATACTGGGTCGTCGCCGGCGGGGGGGGCGGGGGAGGTGGCGGCGCGGGATTGCCCTGCGTATTGCCGGGCGTACCGCCACCTCCACCCCCGCAAGACGCGAGGACAAAGGCGCTGGCAGTGAGTAGCGCCGTCAGTTTTGGGCCCATCTTCACCGTAACCGTCCGATTGCCGCCGAGGCCCGTCCAAGGGCCTGCCTGAATTCCAGTGGGCGATAGGCATTGGGTTCGCGCACGGCTGCATAGGCGGCGTTGATGTCTGCGCGGATGCCGCCGACCTGGCTTTCGTTAAGTGTGCCCTGGCTCACCATGGCATTGAGCAGCGTGTCGGTGGCCATCACCGCCTGTACGCTCCCCTCATAATCGGTGAAGCGCGATCGAATTGCTTCGGACGAAACCGCATCGATGATCGCGAAATTCTGCTGACGGGTGAAGCTTGCCGATGCGAATGCGTTGGCAAGTTGCCGGGAGCTTTCCTGCAGGCGGGCTGCTGCTGCCATCCCCGCGCTGCGTCCTTCGGCAAGCGCGCCGTGGAAGGCACGGCTGTCACGATCGAAGCGCTCGGCAGCGCCCGGTGCAACCACGCGCGCCGCTGCCGAGAGCATGATCATATTCTCGTCCTGATAAGCCGGAAAACCGTTGGGAATCGGTCGCCCGGGATTGGCCACGCCGGTGGGCCGCGCGTTGGGATCGTCATAAATCCGGCGATGGCAGGTGTGACAATCGAAAAAGACGAATTCGGGAAATACGCCTTCGGTGCCGAGGCGCTGGTTCTGGAACAGGGTCAGTGAGCGTTCGAGCGCCGTCGCCTGTCCGACCGCCCACATCTGCACATGATTGGTTCTGCCCTTGCGGCGGGAATAGTCGCCATCCTCGTCATGATGCTGCTGCAGGGTGGAGAAGAGATCGAGTTCGAACACGAGACGCGGATGGCC
Organism: uncultured Parasphingopyxis sp.; assembly: GCA_947259005.1. Classification (GTDB taxonomy): domain Bacteria; phylum Pseudomonadota; class Alphaproteobacteria; order Sphingomonadales; family Sphingomonadaceae; genus Parasphingopyxis. Next base: position 23,475 of record CAMYKP010000006.1, read on the forward strand.
GGCTGCCATGATCCGGTGATTGACGAACTGGCCTTCGCTGGTGCTGCCGAAATGGCAATTCAGGCAAAGCGAAGCGCGTGCACGTGCGTTGTCGAGCGGATAGAGACCGCGCGAAACATTGGCGCTGTGGGTATTGCCAACCGCATAGTGGCTGGCGAGCCAACCTGAATCGCCGCCGCCTGCGCCGCCATGGCAGGATTCGCAGCTCACCCCGTCGGAAAGCTGAAAACGCGGTCCGCGCCGTGCGGCGGGCACATAATCGCTGTGGCAGCCAAGGCACATTGTCGCGCTGGCTGGATTGCCGATGCCGAGTTCATTGGCGATGCGCTGCGAGCGTGGGTTGGTGAGAATGGCATAGGCCCGGCTGTGTGAGCCGGTTGCGCTGGAGGGTTCCTGCCAGCGCATCAGTTCGTCCTGCCGGACTACTGCGCCGTCGGCTTCCTGCCGGCCATGACAGGTCGTGCCGCCGCAACTTGCGACGCCGACATGCGTGTTCGTGCTGATCTGCGCCGCTGTGGCGGAAGCGTCGTTGGACTGTCCGATACCCACGGAGAAACCGACAGCCGCAGCCAATGCCGCCAATCCGATCGCCCAGTTCGTTTTCCGCGCCATCTGCCTCCCCTTGGCATGGTGCTAAACAAAGACCGGACCCCTATGCATCCGATCGAAATTTGCGACCCCCGTCTTGGGAAAACTTATGTTCGCTCCAGCCCGCGCTGGCAAGCGCTGAACAGCATGATTTTGCCTCTACAGCTCTAATTTTGCGCTTAATTCCTTGATCTCGTGATTGAGAATGCGGTCATTATCGGAATAGTCGACCGGGCAATCGATCAGATGGACGCCCTCGCTACCGAGACAGGTATCGAGCAGTTCTTTCAGGTGGCTCGCGCTTTCTACTCGGTGCCCCTGAGCCCCATAGCTTTCGGCATATTTCACAAAGTCGGGATTACCGAAGGTGAGGCCGTAATCCTTGAAGCCCATATTGGCCTGTTTCCAGCGGATCATGCCATAGGCGTCATCGCGCAGGATCAGCACGGTGATGTTCAGGCCGAGGCGCACCGCGGTCTCCATCTCCTGGCTGTTCATCATGAAGCCGCCATCGCCGCAGATCGCCATGATCTTGCGATCGGGATAGACCATGGCCGATCCCATGGCCGACGGCAGTCCTGCGCCCATCGTCGCCAGCGCATTGTCGAGAAGTACCGTATTGGGCTGGCGGGCATTGTAGTTGCGGGCAAACCAGATCTTGTAGACGCCATTGTCGAGCGCGATGATCCCGTCTGCCGGCATCGCCTCACGCACGGCTTTCACCAGATGCGGCGGGTAGATTGGGTGGCGCATGTCATCGTCGAGGCTGGCGGTATGCTCAACCTCCGCGGCGCGCGCCTTCATCATCTTGTCGAAATTCCAGTGGCCCTGGGGAAGAATGTCTTCCTTGATCTGCCAGATTGCGTTGGCGATATCGCCGATCACTTCGACCTGCGGGAAATAGACGGGATCGACCTCTGCCGTGTTGCAGCTGACATGGATCACGTCTGCGCTGTCCTGGGTCATGAAAAATGGCGGTTTCTCGATCACGTCATGGCCGACATTGACGATAAGGTCCGCCGTTTCGATGGCCCGGTGCACGAAATCGCCTGCCGAAAGCGCCGCGCAGCCCAGATATTTGTCACTGGTTTCGTCGATCACACCTTTGCCGAGCTGGGTTGTGACAAAGGGAATTCCGGTCTTTTCGACAAACTGCGTCAGCATCCGGCTCGACATCGTCCGGTTCGCGCCGCCGCCGATCACCAGCACCGGCGATTTAGCCGCTTCGAGGCGTTTGGTGGCCGCGCGGATGGCCTTGGCCTCGGCGATCGGACGCCGGCTGAGGCTTGGCGGGATCGGCCTAGATTCACTCTGCTCTTCGGCAATGTCTTCGGGAAATTCGAGATGCGTCGCCCCGGGCTTTTCGGTGGTCGCGATGCGGAAGGCTTCTCGGACGCGCGAGGGGATATTGTCGGCGGAAGCAAGCTGGTGCGTGAATTTGGTGATCGGTCCCATCATGTCGACAACGTCGAGAATCTGGAACCGGCCCTGTTTGGAACTCTTGATCGGTTTTTGCCCGGTAATCATCAGGATCGGCATTCCGCCCAGCTGAGCATAGGCCGCTGCAGTCACCAGATTGGTTGCGCCCGGACCAAGGGTTGCGAGGCATACACCAACCTTGCCGGTGTGCCGTGCATAGGTGGCGGCCATGAATCCGGCGCCCTGTTCATGCCGGGTCAGGATCAACTTGATCTTGGAGTGGGACAGGCTTTCGAGAAAATCGAGATTTTCCTCGCCGGGAACGCCGAATACATATTCGACGCCTTCCTCCTCGAGGCACTGCATGAATAGATCGGACGCCTTGGTCATCGTGATTACCCCCTGTTGCACACTATGTTCGGCAGACCCGGCGAGACGTTACACGCGCATTTCCCATGCGTCACCCGTCAATAGCCCAAATCGAGATTGGCCTCCGCGATCATCGTTTCGCCGTTGCGATACAAGGCGAAATTTTCAACGAAGCGCTTGGCGGCGCGCTCGAACATGCGGCTCGTCGCATTGCCTGAAAGATGCATGGTGAGGAAAGTGTTCGGAGCATCCCAAAGCGCGTCGTCAACCGGCAGGGGCTCGGGGTCTACGGTATCAAGGATGGCGCCAGCGATGATCTTGTTCTCGAGAGCCTCTGCGATAGCGACCTGATCAACCAGCGTCCCGCGCGCGACGTTCACGAGCCATGCCGTGTCTTTCATCGCGGCCAGTTCATCCGCGCCGATCATATGCTGGGTTTCGTCGGTTGCAGGGGCCGCGAGGATTACCCAGTCGAAGTCACCCAGTCTGCCGCGCCATTCGTCTACACCGATGATCGCAGTATCGCTGTCCGGCGTGCGGCGGACCGCGGTAATATCGATGTTGAAACCCGACAGCGATTTGGCAATTTGCTGGCCGATAGCGCCAAATCCGATGATCAGCACCTTGCTCTCATACAGTTCCACCTTGCCCGGCGCACCGTTGAGCCAGGTTTTCTTCGCCTGGGCTTCAAGGATGGTGTCGAGCCGCTTGGCTGCCGCGAGCATCCCCATCACGACGAACTCGGCAATCGGAATGGCATTGATTCCCGCGCCATTGGTAAGAACCGCGCCCCGTTTGCGCAGCGTTTCGAGTGGGAAATGATCGAGGCCGGCATAGAGGGTGTTCAGCCATTTGAGATTTTCGGCACTCTCGATGATCTCGCGCATCTTTGGCTTGTCATACATGTCGAACCAGCCGATTTCAGCCGTCTTGGCGGCTTCTTCCGCTTCTTCGGTCGACATGAACCAGGTCACGTCGACCCCCTCGACATGCGACTCCACCATCGGTCTCACGAGGCCGGGCAGGGCGACTTTCACCAATTCACTCATGCGGTAATCCTCCAGTCCCAGCGCAGCGGGTCGCCATCCATGATCTCGACACCCCTGGCGGTCAGTTCATCGCGGATGGCGTCTGCCGCCGGATAATTCTTGTTGGCCTTGGCATCCTGGCGAAGATCGAGATGGCGTTCGATTTCTGTTTCATCGATTGCGGCTGAGGCAGGCTGCAGTCTGAGGTCTGCACGGGCCAGCGTCAGCAGTTCAAGGCCAAGCACCGCATCGACTTCGCCCAGCGCGGCAAGTTTCTCGCTGCGATCAATTTTCTTCAGTGCGAGAATCTCATCGAGATGGGTCAGCGCTTTTGGTGTGTTCAGATCGTCAGACACGGCAGCATCGAAGGCGGCGAGGATTTCGCGCAATCGGGGATGGGTGCACTGGTCCGCAGGCTCGGCCTGAGCCCGCAATTGTTCAATCGCCATGACCACCCGCTTCAAGCGGGTCAGTGCGGCCAGCAGGTTATCGAAGGTGAATTCCAGTTCGCTGCGATAATGGGCCTGCAGGCACATCAACCGATAGGCGAGGGGATGCACGCCTTTGTCGACCAACCATTGCAGGGTCAGGAACTCGCCTGCCGATTTCGACATCTTCCCGCCGCGATCAACGAGGAAATTGTTGTGCATCCAGATGTTCGCGCCGGTATCGGCTGAGCAGCTATGGGCCTGGTTCTGCGCGATCTCGTTCGGGTGGTGAATCTCGCGATGATCGATCCCGCCGGTATGGATATCGAATGTTTCGCCCAGATACATTTTGCTCATTACCGAGCATTCAAGATGCCAGCCCGGCGCGCCTTTGCCCCAAGGTGAATCCCATTCCATCTGCCGCGTTTCGCCGGCCGGGGTTTTGCGCCAGATCGCAAAATCGGTAGCGTGGCGCTTGCCTTCGACCGGATCGATCCGGCTTTCTCCGTCATCGGTGTTCGCTCGCGCCAGGCTGCCATAATCCGGCACTGTTGCCGTGTCGAAATAGAGGCCGCTATCCAGTTCGTAGCAATGTTTGTCCGCGATGCTTTTTGCAAAATCGATCATCGCATCGACATGCTCGGTCGCGATCGACCATTTGGCGGGCTGGCGAATATTGAGTCGTTCGATGTCGCGCCAATAGGCGTCCGTGTAGAATTTCGCGATGTCCCAGGCGGACTTGCCTGCCGCGCTCGCCGCCTTTTCCATCTTGTCGTCGCCGGCATCGGCATCGGACGTCAGATGGCCGACATCGGTGATGTTGATGATATGTGTGAGCTCGTAGCCCTTCCATGAAAGCACACGGCCCAGCGTATCGGCGAAGATATAGGCGCGCATATTCCCGATATGCTGGTAATTGTAGACGGTCGGCCCGCAGGTATAGACGCGCGCCTCGCCCGGATGGGCCGGCACGAAGGGTTCGGCCTGACGCGTCAGGCTGTTGAACAGGGTGAGCGGGGCGGAATGGCTCTCGGTCATGGATGGCAGCGATGCCGACCTCGCGCGGCAAGGTCAAATGTTTCGCGCGGTTCCGGCACTGATCGTGACCTTAATCGTCGTTACCGCCGCCGACCGGACGGCGGATCCACAGATCGTCATTGCCCGATCCCGTCACCGGATCGTCGATCAGCGGACCTTCGCGGTTCGAGAATATCTCAACCGTTTCGATCAGCGGTGTCGCTGGCTGCTCCACAACCGGTTTTTCCTCGATTTCCTCTTCGAGAAGATCCTGCACGGGATCATCGGGAATTTCTGGCGTATTCGGCGGAGGCGGCGGTGGAGGCGGAGGAGGAGGCGGCGGAGGTGGTGGTGGCGGTGGCGCACAGGATGCCGGATTGGCAATCAGGCAGCCGTTGATCGTTGAATCGCCTGCAAATCCGGTGGAAATCGTCGTTTCGGCAATCATGTCGATACCGGTAACGACCGTGCCGCTGCCCAGCCGCTGAATGCCATTGGCAATGATGGCGACCGTGCTTCCCGTTGCGCTGGCAATCGCCACACCGCTATCGCCAACCGCAAAACCGCGCCGATCCGGGAAATCGGTTCCGACTGCACTGTTCTGGATGAACAGGCCCGTATCGACGGTGAAGCTGATGCCGCCAGCCTGGAAGAAGCCATCGTCCAGATTGATGCCGTCGCTGTCGCCGAGCCGGAGGTCGGCATCGGCCACTGTGGCTCCGTCAATGTCTGCAGCGGCTGCGTCGGTTGCCGCGACAATGGACTGGGCGGAAAGGTTGAGCCGCCCGGCCAATTCGTCATTGTCATCGACGACGGCGATATTGCCACCTTCAGCGTTCAGCCTGATTTCCTGGTCGGCAATCATCTCCAGCACGGTATCTGCATCGGCCCCGACGAGCGACAATGCCCCGTCCACGCGCATGGAGCCTTCCGTTAAGAGCGTGAGCGTGCTGCCCAAGCCGATTGCGCCATCCTGCGGGCCACCGGCGCCGCTCGCAACCTGCACGGTAAGGTCGTTGATGATCAGCGACGGCCCGGTGCCGGATATGGCCGATGCCGAAATTGTCAGGTTGCCGCCCGAGAAGATGCGGTCGAATTCATCGGCATCGAGGCTGAAAGCGCCGGTAGCTGCCGGACCGCCCAAGATCATGGCGTTTCCGCCGGCACTGGCGATCAGAATGTCCTGGGTAAGGTCCGAGGTCCCTAGCTGTCCGGTCGACCCGATATCCATATCGGCACTGGCTGTCTCGATAAGAACACCGGTCGCCAGCGCCTGAATATCGATCAAGCCATTGGCCGCGATAAAGAGGCCATTGGTGGAAATCGTATTATCGGCGATGACCACGTCGGTTGCCCCGCTGATCGTGATGTCGCCGGGGCCCGGAGATCCGACAACGCTGCCAAAGGGCGATACGACCGGCCCGAAAGAAGCGGGGGCGACGGTGGCCAGACCTGCCTGCAGATTACCGGCGGTGACTGAATCGCCGGTGCTCGTCAGGTTGATATCGCCAACCGATTGCGCCTGGGCAACGGTAAGGGCTCCGCCGGTGATAATGTCGATATCGCCATTGGTCGCGCGCGTGTTGGTAACGGAAAGATCGTTTGCAGCATTCAGCAGGATAGCCGCACCGCTGGCAATCAGATCGCCCGTTACCGCGATATCGGAACTCACCACGACGGCACCGTTCGCCGAACGCAGCGCGGTGTCTCCGCCAGCGGCCACCGTATCGACTTCCAGGCTATCGGCGCTGTCAGCCGTCAGCATTGTCCCAGCAATCAGATCACCCGCAACGATGGAACCACCTGCAGTGATGGTGAGGGCGTCGCCCGCATCAAGACTGGAGGCGAAAACGCTTGATGCAGAATCGATCATTATGCTGTCGGCGGCGGTGATCGAGCCGAAATTGATATTTCCACTAGTAGAAACCAGATTGACAGAGCCACTACCTGCCAGCGCGCTGGCGGCAATTTCGGCTTCGCTGAACGTGATCGACGAACCCGTAACATCGAGCCCAAGGCCGGAGACGATATCCAGATTGACGGCCTGAACGGCTGCGACCGTCAGGAACTGGCCGGAGAGCGTATCGACCGCCAGCGTGCCGCCTGCTGTCATGACGACATCGCCGCTTGCCGCCACGGTCGTGACATCGATAATCCCGCCTGCATCCAGCACGATATCGTTGGCGATCGCGGTATTGGTTGGTGTTGCCAGGCTGGTGCCGGAAATCATCACGGTCGCTGTGAGGTCGATGGCTTCGCCGCTAATATCGGTGAATGCCATGCTGCCGCCTGAATCGGCCGTGACCGTGCCGCCAGCATTGACCGTTGCGAAGCCGATATCGCCGGTCGCGCTCAGAGCCACATCCTCGGCGGCGTCGAGCGTGTCGAAAGTTATGGCGCCGGCGGTTGCCGTCAATGCAGCCGAGCCGCTCGTTGCAAGGCCGTTGGAGGTTATGGCGATATCGCCGAAATTGAGAACGCTGGCCGTTGCATCAAGGCGTAGGGCATCCACCATATCGACTATGAGTACGGCACCCGATTTCAGGTCGACAAAACCGCCGCTGATCGTCGTCACGCCAATGGCGCCGTCGGCCAATATGGTCACGTCGTCGCCTGCATTGATGCTGCCCACCGTCACGCTGGCACCGGAAACGATCGAAACGTCATTGTCGCTGGCGGTATCGCCCGTGGTCAGGGCCGTGCCTGTGATCGCATCGGCTGCGGTCAGGGCAACGGATTCTCCCGCAAGCGTGCCGAAGGCGATAGATGACGCATCGATGGTGACGGCTAGGTCGGCCTGAGCGTCAGTAACCGTTGTTGCATTGGTCGAGGAAAGCGCAATTGCACCATTGGCCAACAACGATCCTGCCGTGATTCTGTCTGCGGTAAAGGCAATGTCGGCACCGGTATCAGCATCATCAACAGTCAGTTCCCCACTGGCAACAGCATCGATACCTGTTCCAGCCGTCAGGCTCCCGATATCGATGTCTGCGCCTGCGAGGAGTGTGGCCATTCCGCTCGCATCGAACTGATCCGCAGAGAGCGTTCCACCGGCATCGACATCGGCGTCCCCGCCGCTACTTGCCGTATCGACAGCGATATCCCCAGCGGCCGTGATAGTCAGTCCGAGCCCGCCATCAACATCTCCACCAGAAACAGTGCCGCTGTTGGCGATCAAGGTCATGATGTCGCCGGAGATGAGCGACGTAAAATCGATGTCAGAGGCATCGATCGATAGCTGCGTTCCTGCATCGAAAGAACCTACGGCCACGCCGCCGCCTGCTGCCAGGGCGATGGCTCCGCCCGCAATCGCATCTCCGCCCAATATCCCGTTGTCTGCGGTGATATCGATCCCGTTATCTGCCGCAATGCTTCCTATCTCGACATTGATTCCAAAGATCGAGATGTCGGTCGCCCCAGAGGTGCCACCAAGAAACACATCACCGCCCAGCGCCAAAAGGATGATGTCGTTGCCAGCCGCAACATTGACCTGGCCAAACGAAATATCCCCGCCGGCATCGATATTTGCGTCACCGACGCCCTGGCTGAACGTGCCAACGTCTATGCTTCCCGGCACCGAATAAGAGCTTTCAGGCGCGCCGCCGACATCGGCGACGGTCGTCAATTGGCCGTCCGCGATTATCGCGGTCGCGAATATATCCTGGGCTACCGTAATCCCGACATCGTTTGTGCTGGTCAGGGTTCCCGTTCCGAGCAGGCTGCCGTTGGCGGCGGAAATCTGCACCAGATCGCTGCTGATCGAAGCATCGCGCAACTCGACATTGCCTTCGGTGGATTCAATCAGGACCTCGGACGATCCGTCGAAGGTCGAGGCAATACCATCCGTACCGATCACCATGTCGATGCGTGTCGATATGAGGATCGTGTCTGCGGCTACTGCGCCACCTTCGATGACGGCTCTGATCGGGACGCCGGACTGCCCGATCTCGATCCGGTTGTCCGCACCGATCGTCCCGAGGCAGACATTGCCCTCGAGGCAATCGGCGCTGAGCAGGCCATTGTCGTCGGATTGCCCGATAGCGGCGATGACCGCGTTCGACGGGGCATTATTGATATCGGCGCTAATCGAACTCGCTGTGATCGTTCCGCCCAGTCCGTCAATCCCGTCGGCGTTCAGGACGACCGCTGTATTTGTCGCCTCAATCGTGCCGGCGACGATGATCGACGAAATCGGTGTCAAAATCGGCGAAATCAGGCTGAGTGCAAGGCCCCCGGCATTCAGGTTCAATATGGCCTGGTCGCTAAAAGGGGTCAGCGGATTGGGCGCAATATTTGGGTTCAGGCCCGCGCGTACCGTTGCCCCGCTCTCGACAACGATATCATCGCCGGTCTGGACCTCTACGCGGTTGTCGGCGCCGGTAACGGAACCGCCCTGGAAAATAGCATTGCCGCCCGCAAAAACCCGGACATTGCCGGTCGAACTGACGGTGCCGGTGATCGTCGCATTATATTGCGGGTCATAAAGCGGATTGGTCGGATCATTGTCCGACCCGGCATCGATCTGGATGACCGCCAAAGGCCCGCCGGTTACGGCGCCGTTGCCCAGCATCGCGTCCTGACCGGCCGAGAGATCGATACGGCCGAATGCGGTGAGGTCTGCAGCGAAGGCATTTCCCTCGGCGCGTATATCGGTCACATCGCCAGAGACAATCTGCGTTCCGGCCATGGCGTTGAAATCACCCAACGCTGCCGCAGTAAACGTTCCGACAATGTCGAGAGAGTTGGTGGGCGCGTTGTTGTTGCTATGGCTCAGGAGAATCGACGCAGCGCTGGTGACGGTCATATTGCCGCCCACCGTCATCTGGCCGTCGCCGTCGAATGCGAATTCGGCATTGCCCCCAACCGTGATATCGACATCTCCCGCGATGGCGATCGGGCCGCTGTTCGCCGTCAGGAAGAAACCGCTCGTAACATCGTTTGGATTCAGCAGCGCTTGTGCGGTCAGCGAGTCCATCGTGATCAGGCCAGCCGGATCTGTTGAGGTATCGATTATGTCGATACGGCCGCCGAAGCTGACACCGCCTATAGTTCCTGAACCGCCCGTTCCATTGGCGAGCATCGTGGTTGCGCCGAGGGTTATGATGCCGGGGCTGCCCTCCTGAACCTCGATAACCGGATTGCCGCCAACCCCATCGCCGCCATTGCCGTCCGCACCGATCTGGACGACGAGGTCGGTGCCTCCCGTACCGCCATCGCCTCCGGTTCCTGTGCCAGACAGGGCAATATCGTTCGCCGTGATCGTGCCGCCCTGGGCCAGCAGGGTCGGCGAACCGCCTATGCCGTCGCCGCCGTCGCCGCCATCGCCGGCGATGCCGCCGCCGATCATATCGATATCCCCGCCTGCTCCGCCAGTACCGCCAAGCCCGGTACTGGAGACGACGAAGCCGGCATTGGTGATCGTCATGGTTCCGCCGGTTCGCGCGACCAGTTCGGAACTGCCGCCCGATCCGTCTCCGCCACTGCCGCCATTGCCGGCTGTCCCGCCGACACCGAAGGCTGTTGCACCGCCGCTGCCTCCGTCGCCGCCCGTGCCATCGGATTCCAATATGATGAAACTGATCGGGATGGCGCCGTTCAGGCCGCTAACTTCGATTCGGGCAGCTCCACCCATTGCGGAACCGCCATTTCCACCATTACCACCGATACCGTCAGAAAATCCGCCATCGCCGCCGGTCGCGATCGCCCGGACGGTCGGGTCATCTAGCTGGACCTGCGCATTGTTTACGTTCAGCGCTGCCGTCCCACCAAATGCGTTGCCGCCATCGCCGCCATTGAGGCCGCTGCCCCCTGATCCGCCGATGCCATTCGCTTCAACCGTATACACCGGGTCAGTGAGGTCATCCTGGTTCAGATTGATCGTCGCCGTGCCGCCGGTGCCATCGCCGCCGTCACCGCCATCATCGACGGCTTCGCCGACCGAGACGCCAAAATTGCCTCCGCCATCGCCGCCCGTGCCGATGGACTGCGCCGTCAACGTGCCGAAGGTGAGCGTACCGGACGTGTTGTTGAAAACTGCATCGCCGCCCGTGCCATTGCCGCCGCTGCCGCCCGGTCCGCCATCGAGCCCACCGAACGACGGGCCGGTATTGCCGCCGTCGCCACCAAATCCGTCGGTTGAAACAAGCACTGTCCCGGCGGTGATCGTCGAACTGCCGTCAAGATCAAAGGTTGCGCTTCCTCCGAACCCGTTTCCGCCGCTGCCGGCATCGGCTCCGTCTCCGAAACCGCCATCGCCGCCGGTTCCGGTCGAGGCGACGGTCAGTGTGTTGGTAATAGCGAGGGTGCCGGCGATCGCATTGAATGTTGCTGCGCCGCCGATGCCGTTTCCGCCATTTCCGGCGCCGATTCCCAAATCGCCATCACCGAACCCGCCGGCACCGCCAAAGCCATTGGCGGATATAGTCAGATTGGTGACTGTTGCCGACCCGCCGCTCAGGTTGAATGTAACGGTACCGCCTGTGCCGTCGCCGCCGCTTGCGCCCGGATCCGCCGGCAATGCAAAGGGCATATAGTCGAACTCACGCGATGAAGCAGGAGCGAGATTGGAAACAGCAATTATTTCACCGCCGCCCGGGCCGCCCGTGCCATCGGCGCCGATCCTGAAATCGCTCGCGCTGAAAGTCCCGCTGATCAGGTCGAAAATGACCTGGCCGCCGATTCCCACACCGCCCATGCCTACCGGTTCGATCCCACCGCCTTCGACATCGAACTGCACCGAGCCGTCCGAATTGGCGTCAACACTGGCGAGATCCATCGTCCCGGAATTCTGGACGCGGTAGGTTATGGTGCCGCCGCTACCGAAGCCGCGATTGACCAGATCGGTTGGATCGGAATTGGAATTTCCGATCCCGCTGGTATCGACGAAGCTTGAACCGCCCAAGCGGATTGTTCCGCCATCGGCGTCGAAAAGCACGGAGCCGCCAAGACCCGTCGCGCCGTCACTTGCATTGGTTGCATTGGCACCGGCGCTGATTGCAGAAAAACCGTCAGCGCTGATCTGGCCGCTATTGGTTGCGGTGAATGTTATCGCGCCGCCAGCGGCCCCATCGGCAGGATTTCCTCCGCCGAATTCTCCGAGAAACGAGGATGCGTCTGCGAAAAGGTTGTCGAGGGTCAGGGTTGCATTGTCGACCAAGACGTCGATCCCGCCGGCCTGGTTCTCGACGCCCAGATTGCCGCCCATCGCAAAGGTTGAAAGGTCCAGACTGTTCCCGATGTCGAGCAAACCGGCGTTGCGCACCGTCAGGCTGATGGCGCCAGCCGTTGCGGCGGAAGTCTGTCCTTCAGTTCCCGCGTTCATCGTGAGGTTGCTGGCAACGTTGAGGGTGGCGCCGTCGACGAGCAGTGTTGCCGTGCCGCCATTGGCCAAACCGTCGCGCGCCGCTCCGGCGGTATCATAGGATGTTGCGGCATTGGAAAAGGTCTGCAGCGTCAGAAATCCGATGTCGTGCGTGCCACCGGTGAAATTCGCCGAAATCGTTCCCGCAGATGCATCATTGCTGACCTCGGCAGTGGAAGATCCCGAAGTCGCCGTAGCGGACGTGTCGAGTGCGAGTTGCGTCGCAGTCAGCGAGCCGCCGGATATGTTGAGGTTTATCGTGCCGCCGACGGAGTCACCGCCGATTTGGGGCTGCAGGTTGTTTGGACCGATCACGGCTCTCGCCGCTACACTTGCCGACATGATTCCGGTATCGATCGCGGAGGATGGACCCGAAAGGGATATATCGATCGTGCCGCCCGTGGCAGTGCCTGCGCTGTTTAAGCCAAGGCCTGCTGTAGCATTCACGAGCAGGTTTATACTGCCCGCGCTGAGCAGGCCACCATCGCTGATATCGAGCGTAATGCTGCCTCCGGTAACATCTTCGCCATCCGAGCCCGGCGTCAAATCGATCGCGCCCACGGCACTGGCATCGACCGTGAAGCGTCCGCCAATCACGATCCGTCCAAAGGCGTCGCTATCCAGCGAATTGCGGTCCACCATCACGTTGACCGTCGGAGCACGCAGCGTAACATCTCCGCCGATATCGACGCTGCCGCCCAAAGTGCCGCCAAAGTTGATCCCGGTCCCTGACACCAATGTGAGATCGGAATTGCTCACAATGCCGCCTGCGCCTTCATGGGTGGCGTCAATGAATCCGCTTGCCTGAACCAACAGACTGGAATCGAATTCCGGGGTCAGAAAATCGATGCTTCCGGCAAAGGCAGTAACGGGGTTGGCATCGATAACTGCGACTGGATCGTCAGGCGCTCCGCTGACGGAAACATTGTAGCCGGCGCTGAGAATGATCTGGCCGTTGGCCACATCGGCGCTGACCGCCGGTTCATACCCGACCATGCCATTGATGAGCATCGTGATGGCGTCATTCTTGGGAATAGCGACCATGTAGATCGCCTGGGCGTCCGGATTTGCCGGAATGTCCGGATCGCCCGGATTTTCGCCGTCCATTGCGGGAGTAGGATTGCTGGCCGCTCCTGTTGTCTGGCCCGATTCACCATGCACAATGCCGTTTGGATCGGTCGTGCCGACGCTGACGGCAATATCGAACAGGCCGGTGTTAATCGTGATATCAGCCTGTTCCGCGGCCACATAGGCAACCGAACCGTTGGCATCGACCAGTCCGTTCACCTCGATCCGGGGTGCGACAAGGGCAACATAGCTGCCATTGTTCGAGGCATCGATTGCCGCGTTGGCGTTATTCCTTTCTTCGATAATGATCGAAGATGAGCTTCCCGCTGCACCCCGGAACCGGATTTCCCCGCCCGGTCCGAACAAGCCTCCGCTTACGTCAATCTCATTGGTCGTGAGGACGAGGCTGCCGACATCGAACTGGCCGGTTGAGCCGATCACGATGCCGCCGGGGCTGTAAAACCAGACATTGTCGTTGCTCAGCACCCTTCCGTCGAAGCGGATGGCGCGGCTTTGATCGACCGGAATGATGCGATTGAGAACAGTATGATCGTTCAGGCCGGTGAAGAATATGGTGCGGCCGTCCGGCAGGAAGGAAATGTCGCCGCCGCCAACGGCTGTGTCGAACAAGGTCCAGTCGATGATCGCTTCGGCGGTATTGACCGTTATCGTATCCAGAAGCGCGCTTTGGACGACAGTGCCGGACCCTGACGTGAATACAGGCGTGCCCTGCCCGGAAGCCGTTGCCGGCGTCGCATATGGCGTGTTGACGGGCGCAAATCCCTGCGGCGAGGTTTGCGCTGCATTTTCGACAACCATCGTCCCCGGTGCGGCATGGGGAATATTCTCGGCGATCATCATGACCGGAGCGGTCTGAGGGATATTCTCCGCTACCATCATGTTCGGAACGCGCATTTGCGACTGGTTTTCGACGATCATGCCGTTCGCACCGGCCATCTGGGCATGGGCGGGAGCGACGACACCGATCGAACCTATCAAGGCCGCCAATGCGCAACCGCCGCAAAACGCCGCCTTGGCGGTGCGTCTGGATTGGCGGGTCGCGGGTCCGATGCCGGTCGTCATCTGTATTCCTCTGGCTTTCCTTTGGCTCATCATGTCAGCGTGCAAAGCGCAGCAAAAGCGACAGAAGCAGTCGCGGACTGGGCGTGCTGGTCTGGAAGTTCGTCCGGCTTAACGGGATTGCGAAGGTCGCATCTACACGTGCGCGGTCGCCCCAGTTGGCACGCAGGCCGACGCCAGTGGAGTATAACTCGTCGCTTCCGGTTCCGCCCAGCGCAACAGGGTCTTCATTGTCGACCCATGCCGCATCGAAAAATCCATAGGGCTGCAACGCCCAGCTATCCCGGCTGCGCGGGAGGCCGCTGCCATACCGAAGTTCGTAGCGAAAACCGAAGCCCCGGTCCCCGATCACCGATCCCGGATCGAAGCCGCGCCCGACCGTGTAGTTGCCACCGGAAAATTCTTCGTAGGAGAGCAGCGGATCGCTGGTCCATTGCAGCCGGGGTTCGATGACAAAGGCCAGATTCGGTGTCGGCCTCAGTTCGGCGAGGCCGTCGATGCGGATGACAGTGGCTTCAGCCTTGCCGGCTGCGCGGGTTTGCGGAACCCCGTTGGCCGGAAAGCCAGCATCGGTCGCATCGAAGATGTCGAGGCCCTGCCGCACTTCTCCGGCGATGCCGAACCGCCAGCGTGGTTCCGCTGCGCTATAGCCACCCACGCCATCGATGCTGCGCCGGTCGGTCGTCATCAGCGCGGCCCTTGCATAGGCGACCCGCAGCTTGTCCCGGTTCAGCGCGGCGCCTCCAAAGCGCACATCCTGATCGATAAAATCGAAGCCGGCCGTACCGACAAGACTGGTCGCCTGGTCGAGAATGAACGGGTAGCTCAGGTTGAAGCCAGTCACGAGCGTCTGCGTGTCGAACGGACTGACACCGCCAACGGTCGGGTCGTTCCAGGCATAGGTGAATGCGCCGCCAAGCCGCAGCCCATTGTCGCCGATCGCAAAACTGTGGCTGGCATTGACGACAAGCTGCTCGTTGAAATCGGCGCTGGAAAAGACCGCAAGGGTCGTGCTGTCGCCCAGACCGGTCACATCGTTTATCTGCGCGCGGATCTGTCCGCCAAAACGGCCCGTCGAGCGTGATGCGTAGTTCTGGACATTGCCTTCGATGACGAATGGCGTCCGTTCGACGCGAACATCGCCGATTACTTCGCCCGGCGTACCTTCTGCAGGGCGCAGGGTCAGGCGCGTCTCGAACCCGGGCAGGTTGCGGGCCAGCAGGAGGCTGCGCTCGGCTTCGCGTTGATTGAAAACAACCATCTCGCTCAACGGACGCAAATAGCGGGCGATGAGATTTTCCGAGTTTCCGGCGTCTCCGCGCACCTGAATGCGCGACATTCTCGCCATCAGCACGTCGAAGCGGACAATCCCGTCATCGCCTATCTGCTGCGGCGGAACCTGCACTGCGGCAAGATAGCCTTCGGATCGCAGTATCGATGCGGCCCGGTCACGAATTTCGCATACGATTGCGATCGGAACGTCCTGCCCGATATAGTCGGCATAGGCCGGACGGAGCCGGTCAGCGGAAATCCCGACCAGGTTGGCAAAAACCGCGTCGTTGAGCTGGAAACGGATATTCGCGAAACGCGGCTGCGCCAAAGGGCAGGGGGCTCGTTCAATACCGCCTTCAACTTCCAGCCTGCCCGGCGGTTGATCGGTGCCGGGGGTCAGTCGGTCCGGCTGGATTTCTTCGCGGGTGGGTGTCGGCCCCGCCTGGGCGATGGCTGCGCCGGGTATCGCTACGGCAAGGCCCGCCAGTGCAAAAAATCCAAATACTCGCAGTGACACGCTGCACTCCCCCGCAGACCAGCGCCTCCGTACCTATTCCACGAACTGGAATATCTGGTGGTCGCTATTTATTCCCTCGGCGCATCTATAGCCCCGATATTAAATCCGTACCGGCGTTAACCACCTTTGCGACCAAACAAGGTGATAAGACTCCAACCGGCTCCGTCATCAATGCTGTCCGTGAAGCCTAGCGAGCCGGGAATGGCGCTGCAACGCCGTTTCCCGGCTAGTCCCTCACTATTAGCGCAGTCTGCGGATTGACCGTCATTGCCTCCAGCTGCCCGTCGCATTCGTTGGACAGAAAGGCTCCGCCCACCGCCACCGCATCATCCGCTTCAACATCCACTGGCACGAATTCAAGATGCGCATGAGATGTGCTGCCGTCGATCACCACGGTATAGGTGCCGCCGGTCAAAGCGAGGCCTGTAGGCCAGGCCGCAGAATGTTCGCCCACCGCCATGGAGACGGTCATGCTTTCCCCGTCGGCGACGCGAGTGACAACGACCTCCGCGTCAATCGAGGCATTGCCGCGCCAAAGTTCGACCGGCTGCCCATCGACTACGCAAAAGGCGCCGCTTTCTATGATGTTGACCTGCCAGGGTGTGCGAACAAGAGCATTGGGGCCACGGCTCACACCCGTACGTGCTGTGCCATTCCGTCCACTTGTGGTGACGCCGCCGGCTGCGGTCCGCAACGGCCCGTCAACGCGAAAACGGCCCGGACCGTTAAACTGCCGGGTTCCGCTACTAGTCAGCACTGTCACCCGATCGCCTGCACTCAGGCGCAGGGTTTGTGTATCGCCGAGTCGCGAGCCGCGCGGGAATTCTCGCGCAATTGAGCCGGATGACCGGGTTACAAGGACATCCGCCAATGCTGCGCTGCCCGTCGATGCAAGGGCGATCCCCATAATCGCGTAAAGCGCTGATTTATTTGCCTTGAAAAACATAACTGCCTCCTGGTTCCGTAGTGATCAGGCGTTTCGCCAAATTTTGCAATGCCTTGTCGTCGGGGTTTTCAGCCGCCAACTCGGCAATCTTCTCGCGGGCCTGTTCATTCCCTTTTTCAAATTCCTGATACAGCTTATCCAGCATTGGAGCTGAACCTGCCGTGATTTCGAGCACAGGTTCGTAGATTTTGACCGGCGTGGCCCTGCCAGAGAGCGTTACGCGGCCCAAACAGCGGAATTCGGCCTTTGTCACCGTTTCGATGGCTTCATAGCTGGCCAGCATGACCGTATCGGTCTGTTTGTTGGCGCTTTCGAGGCGCGCCGCGGTATTCATCGCATCGCCAAGCGCCGTATACTGGATGCGCTCCGCACCGCCGAAATTGCCGACAATCGCCTCTCCATAATGGAGACCCACCCGGGTACAGCCAATGGGCGGGACACCTTCAGGCACATTTTCGCGAAATTTCTCCCCGAAATGCCACATGGCTATGCCGCACTGGGCTGCGCGGTCGGCATCGTCAGGCCGGGCAATCGGTGCGCCCCAAAAGGCAACGACGGCATCGCCGACAAATTTATCGATCGTGCCGCCATATTCGAGAACGATCTCACTCATCTTGTCGAGATAGTTGTTCAGCAGCTGGGCAACCATCTCCGGCTCAATCGCGTGACTGAGCTTTGTAAAGCCTTCGAGATCCGTGAAGACGGCGTAGATTGCCCGTTTCTCTCCGCGCAGGGACAGGCGCTCGGGATCGGCAACGATTTGCGCGGCGACATCGGCGGGCAGATATTTGTTGAGCGCGCCCTGCACATATTGACGCTGCTCCGCCCCCACAGATCTGGCGGCTGCGCCGATGGTCGTAAAGGCGATGATCCATCCGGCTATACCGCCGAACACCGGCAAATTCTGGGTGTCCACGCCTGACCGATGGAGCGTGAAGGGGATGATAATCAGGCAGCCGGCCTGGATCAGGATCAGCAGCGCGAGTTTCCACAAGCGAAAGTCGCTGAGGCTGGTCAATGCACCGCCGATAATGACGAGGATTGCCATGGCCCAGAGCGCCCAGCCGGGTATCGGCGTCATCATCACGCCATCGAGCATCTGGGCAAGCAGATGGGCATGCACCTCGACACCGGGCAGGGTTGTCAGTGTCGTTCCGCCTTCGGCAGCCTGTTCGCCCGTGACCGAGCCGGTAATGCGCGACAATGGCGTTTCAAACCGGTCCCTGTCCTGCAGGTCGGTGCCGATCAGCACGTACCGGCCGGTTACGAAATCCGCCATGCCCGCTGCCGTTTCCGGATCGGCGAAAAAATCGATGGGCAGCATCGTGAAAACCGCTCCGCCTTCGTAGAGCGGACGGCGATAGACGATGCTGCCGCGATGATCGCGATAGGCGTCATTTCCGGGGGACAGCGCGTTGGCGAGCAGGGGCGGAATATTGCGTGGCTGTTCGGGCCAGCTGCGGTTCACATTGTCCTGTCCGGTCTGCAGGAACACACTGGCGGTATCGATGGCGTCCGTATCGACACTTTCGAAAAAGGCCTGCCGGAAATCTTCCTGGCGCGGCTGAATCTCCAGCGGGTTGTTCTCCATGCTGACAAAGGCGAGATAGGTGGGCGTCGTCATGCCGCGCAGGGCTTCGGCCAGAATTTCGTCATTGGGGGTGGGCTGGTCGATCAGGATATCGACGCCGATCGCCAGAGGGTTCAGCGCATCGATATTCGTCATCGCCCGGGCAAGGATGTCCCGGTCGAGCGGTGACCGGATGCCCGTGTCGAACAGCGTATTCTCGTCATAGACGATGATGACGATCCGATCGTCTTCCTCGACCTGCTCCATGGCATAGCTGGCCCGGACATCGAACAGCACCCGCTCAATCTCGTCGGTAAAGGGCATGGCCCAGCTGAAGCGCGCGATAAGCAGGGCAAGGATCAGCAACAGGAGGCTGGCGCTCAATCTGAGCGGGCCCACCTCGCGCCGTGCACGGCGCATTCGCGTCCAAAAAGGGCTTTCTGCGTCGCTACTATCCATGATCGACTATACTATTCATGAGGTGCTTGCGGCGCATCAGTTGGCGCGGACCAGCGTCTGCTTCGAATCTCCGATGATCGCAAAACCCGCCCAGTAATAAGGGTGAGAGGTCTCCGGATCGTCCATCAACTGTTGCTGTGCGGATTGCATGGCTTGTCCAAGAACGACATCCGGTCCTGCCTCGAACAGCCCCGTAATCAGCCGTTCGGTCGCCCCATAATCGTCGGGCGCCGGCCAGTGGCTGGCGATCACGGTCCGGCTCCCGGCACCGACAAAGGCGCGGACAAGGCCATCCAGCGCGGATGTGCCGCCGGATACGCCAGCTGCTTCCGAAGCGGCTACTCCTGCTGCGCTTGCTGTATCGCATGCGGAAAGGATGACGAGATCGGCATCGAGCTTGAGATCGAATATCTCGCCGAATTCCAGCAGCCCATCCGACTCGTCCCCTTCGCCGAACGAGGTAAGAAGCGCGGGCAGGGGCGGGCATTCCGGCCGAGCCTGGGTGACCAGGCCGTGCGTCGCGAAATGCAGAATCCGGTAATCATCGAGATCGCTCTGTTCGCTAATCGCGCTGTCGGTGAAATCGCGCCCGGTTACGATCGTCGATCCATTGTCGCCGACAAGGCGCAGCGCGGTGCGCAATTCCCGCGCGGAGATCGGTGCGTTCCAGAAGCTGAGCGGCCAGCCGCAACGCGGATCGATCTGGCCGCGATCGAAACTAGCTGGGCGCATGCGGGCGCCCGGCCGGGCATTCTCACCCAATCCTAGATACTGCCTTGAAGCCTGGGATGGGGGCAGATTTCGCACATCGCGAAAGCCGCGCGCCGAGAGGGCAGTACTGATCGCGCGTTCGCGGCCCAGCCATGCAACGCCGGAAAAGTCGAATATGTCGGCTCCGGCATCGGCCGTGCGCTGCTCATAGGCGGTTACGCCGGCCTCATCCGTGACCAGCAGATTGGCGGGAAGGCGCAGCATCGCGCCATCGGGTTCGAAAATCAGATGTTCTACCCCAGCCAGGCTGGTCGATGCCGGGCCGATCAGGTCGACGAACAGTTGATGCGCAAGGCGCACGTTGAAGGGATAGGTTAGCCTTACGCCGTCTTCGATGGTCGAGATGGTCTCGCGTAATGCAGTGACCCGCTGGTCGAGCGTCTCGGCGTCGATCCCGGCTCGATACGCCAATGCCGTCTCGTTCGTCACGAAGATGGCGTAGATCTGACCGGCCACTTCATTGAGTTTGAGATAGGCTTCGCCGGGCTGCAACGTCGCTTGCAGATCCGTGATGCCGAGCGCTTCCGTCGAAACCGCCTGATAGCGCGGGTAGCGCCCAAGCGCGGCTTGTGTGGTCGCCTGCTCACCTGTCAGCTCGTTCAGCTCAACCTGAAGTGCGGCGATTCTCGCTCCTGACAGCGCATCCTGTTCTTCCCGTGCCCGCAGACGGCCCAGTTCCGTGCGCGTACCTTCAATCGCCCGGGTCAGCGTAACGGATTGGCGGAACAATCTGGCTGCCTCGTCATTCCCGTTGCTCAGTTCGCGTGCGAGTACGGCCTGCGTATTGGCAACGCCGGGCCGCACCAGAGTTTCACTCGCCAGGAAGAAATCGCCAATGAGTGCCGGGTTAGTTTCCATCTCGGAAAGCAGCAGTTCGAAATAGGGCAGCAACTGATTTTCCAGGCTGGTACGCGGTGTCGCCCGGCCGCTGTTCTCCGAAACAACCTCGGCGAATAGCGCGAGCGCCGTATCGATCTCTCCCCGTCGTGCGAGAAACGCTGCAAGCCTGGCCTTGGCGGCGCTGGTGGCAATCGCCAGCGGATATTGCACGTCCAGAAGGTTGAAGGCCTGACGCAGCCGTGCTTCGGCCGAGCCGAAGTCGCTGCGGGATTCGTCGATACCGGCCAGTTCCGTCAGGGCCTGGGCGCGGAGACGTGCGGTCGACCGTACACGGCCATCGCGAACCGATTCCACAGCACGCAGCGAGTCCGTCAGCGCGGATACCGCGATTTCGTCATATCCCCGCATGCGCAGGATGGAGCCGCGCAGCTGCCGCGCCTGCGCATCGAGAATGATTGCGCGCTCTGCGACCGTGAGCCTCTCGCTCTCTTCGCCGCCCAGCTGGCGGGCAAATTCGGAACCGCTGTTGATCTGCTGTGACGTGGCTTCGGTTATCGCTGCCTGTTCGGTACCGGTCGCTGGCGTCATCAATGCGGCGAGACCTTCGTCCAGAATTGCCAGCGCTTCGTCCGTCCGCTGTTGGTTCAACAGGTGCAGCGCCTGAAAATTGCGGCGCAGGCGCAATTGGGTCGGGCTGGCGCTCGGGATGGCGAGAGCGCGGGCATAGGTGGCATCGGCTGTTTCGAATGCTCCGAGATTGGACTGCTGAAGCGCCTGGTTGATCAGATATTCGCCGGCACGTTCGGCGGCTTCCGGGCCGTTCTCGCTGGCGTTGCGCCGAAACAGGGTTTCGAAAAACTCGGCTGCTTCCGCATAATCACCGCTGTTGTTACGGCGATATCCCTCGGCCAGCGCCTGATCGCTATCGAGAGTACCGGCCTGAACGCGGGCGAAAGCGGCTGCATCGCCCATGCCGGTCGTCGCGATCGAAAGCGTACCGGGGAGGATCTGATCGGTTACGATAGTCCGCAAGCCCAGCCTCAGCGCACTGTCATAACCGGCAAGGCCCTCTGCGACATACACGGTGCCGTCGCTCTGGTGTCGATAGACGGTATAGCCGACTGGCGCGGTGCTCAGCGTGCAGTCCAGCCTGCGCGTATTACCGATCGTCTCGAGATCCGTCGCGGTTTCGGTTGAACCGCATCCGACCCTGGAGGCGCGCAACTGCGCGAGACGCGCTACCGGCTCTGGCGCGGTATTGGCTCGCAACGCATAAATCTGGCCGACCGGTTCGGCAGCATCGCGGCAGACGATGGAATAGGCCCGGTCAAACATTGTCGCCAATGCTGGGTCGGTCAGGCGGGACTGTATCTGGCATAAAAGGCCGGTGCCGGAGCCAAGGCGGAAACTGTCTTCAAGGCTTGGTTGCAGGCCCTGGGCGGAGACCTGAATAGGCAACATGGTCGCAAAAAGGGCTGTCATCCCCGCAATTCTGACAAACCAACGCATGCAAGCTCCTTCGAACATCGATGTCATTGCGCGCCCGACTCCGTGGCCGGTTGGCAACTCCAGATGATGCGACCGTGCGCCATCTATACCCCGCAGGGCCGAGGAATCCAGCGCAGCTTCTCCGCTGTCCCCAAAAGTGACACCTGCACCCTAGGCTGCAGCAAGGGGCGAAGAGACAGTTCTAGCGCCGGAGCTGGCGCAGGCGGTGGACCAGGGACGGCTTCTTTTCCGTCAAGCGACGCAATGGAGGCAGGCTGTCAGCGCGTTTCTGCCCGCCCATCAACGACAGGGTTTCTGCAAAATCCCCGTCCCAGTAAATCGGGCTGCGGGCGCTCAGGAAGTAGATGCCCTCTTCGATGCGCTGGGCGAGGATCGAAGCAAATCGCTGCCTGTTGCCGCGAGTAAATTCGATGCGAAGACGCAGTCGATCACTTTCGCCGAGGAATGGCAGCAGATCGATACTGTCCTGCGTAAATTTGCCGGGCCTGCCGAAACTGGATTCTTTGCGGATGGACTTGCCATTGGCCCGGATCACCAGTGTTCCCTCATTCAGCACTGCAAAATCGAGCCGCCCCTCGTCGCGATCAAAGCCCAGAAGCACATGATGGCGATTGGGCGGAGGCGCCGAAAGCTTACCCATTTTCTCTACATTGGTGAGCCAGGCCGCTTCGCCTTCATTTTTGTGCGCGCGACCAAGGATGATACGCCCGCTGTTTCCCGGCGCCCGGGCCGCTGCAGATTTGTGGAGCAGGAGTTTACGCGTGGCGAGGGGGGCAGGGTCGATCAATGCCTTTTGCGCGAGATAGGCCCCGTGCCCGCTTTGGTCGGAGATACCGGCATAGTCGCTGCCATGCGTGATCAGGGTTTCCGGTATGACAAACAGATCGCGATGATGCTGGGCGGCGCGCGTTATATATTCGTGAATCATGCCTTTGGGCACGCGATACGCCTCAAACGCCCCGAGATCGCGGAACGTCGATATTCGGCCGGCAACCAGTTCGAGGCCATAGGCCGCCCCGGTGAGGGCCTGGCTGGCCGGGTCTCCGCCGAGCGGTGCAAAAATCGTGTCAGGATCGCCGCCTTCGGCATCGGCCGAAAAATCGAAGAGGCTGGTATATAATGAATCTGGCTGCGCCGCACTCGCCAATCGCAGCATATCGGCGAATTCAGGCGTGAACCCAACCTCACCGGCGGCCTGAAAAATAAGTATGTCGGCTTGCACGCTATCGAGGGCCTTGTTGAAACAGGCCCCGGCAGATGTGCCGATGGCATTGTGCAAGGTCAGTCTGCCGGTGGGGAGTTCATCGATAGCCTTGTCCTGTGACGGGCTGAGCGGGATTGCGGCGTAAAGGTTGATACTGTCGATGCCCGCAGCATCCATCGCTTGATTGATGGCATCGTCAATCGCTCCCGGCGTTATCGCGTAGACAACCAGCGATATCGTCTCGCGCGCCTGGGGAGCAGCGATCTCGGGTGACAGCGCCTTTATGCCTTCGGCGGCGACATAGCGGTGGAAGCCGTACCAGGTCTCAAGATTGGCATCATTGTCGAAGGCGGGCCGGGCCAGTGGCTGGCCCTCATCCAGCGCATTCGCGATCCGCATCGCCAGTGCTTCGGTATCCGGCGGTACAAGCGTTACATCATGATTCACCGGATCGATCAGTTCGGGTGTGCCGCCAACTGCACTGGCGATAAAGGGGATTTTGTGAACCAGCGCCTCGTAAACCGCCATGGTCGAATTTTCGATCAGCGACGGCATGACGGCGATCATATCGCGCGAACACATGAGTGACAGGGCGTCAGGCTGGTTCTTGTCGGTGACGATATCGGCCGGAAAAGGCCAGTGGTCTGCATGTTTCCGGATGAAGTCCAGAGGCTGCATGCCCTGTTGTGTCGCCAGTGCTTCTCCCGGCTTGCCGAGAAAGGTTACGCGGTCGATTGCGACGCCCTGCGCGACGAGCATGTCGATCGCCAGAACGAACAGATCGAGCCCCTTGCGGGGTTCGAGACGGCCGAAAAAGAAAAGTTCCCGGGTTTTTACGCGATCGCCAAATTTTCGCGCGGGTCGTTTGTCCTCTACTGTCACCTCGGCGAAGTCGACAATGTTGGGCTGCACATAGGTGCGGCCTTCCGGCAGGGCATAGCCGATATGGTTCATGAAACTGAGCAGGTGCGCGCTGCCACCGACCACGATGTCCGCCCATTCGACGCATTTTTGCTCGGCAAAGCTGGCTATCAGCAGATCGACATTGTCGATGGGCTGCATCTGGTAATGCCTGTTCCAGATATAGGGAGATGATGTCTTGGTGACGAACAACGTATCCTGGAACGCCAGTCCCAGCCGTTTGGCCTGGAGCGCGTAATAAGCACCGCCGCGCCATTCCGAGCTATGGACGATATCGAAGCGATCACTGTCCTTTAGCCAGCGGTAGAAAGACAACCACCGCGCCTGCCATTTGGCGCTGGCCGCGGCCAGCGGCTCTCCGAGATGGGGCAGGGGCACGAATTTGATGCCGAACCGTGCATAATGCGCAATCCAGTGCTCGGCCGTCTCGTTCTCGACCTCGCGGCCCTTGAGATAGCAAATGGTGACGTCATGGCCTTCTGCGGCCAGCCCGCGCGCGAGATGATAGTAAGTGGACGCGATCCCGCCATTGCGGACGGGGCCGACGATTTCCTCTGTCGCGATCAGGATGCGGAGCTTTCCGTTGCCGTCGCTTTGGTGGGCGGCGAGCGAAGGAAAGCGCAGTATTTCGAATTCGTCGCGCTGCATGGGGACCCTTTAGCGGATGCGCTGGATATTCATACTCGAAATCCGTTTCGGTTCATTTGACCCTGGCAACGCAAAAAGCCGCATTGATGCGCAGATCGCGCGGCGTAAGCGTCGGATCGAAATCCTGCAATTTCGCCAGGATGTCGTCGTTGAAGCGCGCCAGCGTGGCGGGGGTCGATGGCACCTCGTCCCAGACCAGGATGTCGAAATTGTCTTCCGTGATCTGTTTGATTTCATCGAGGCGAATCTGATTGAGATTCTGGTTGAAATAGTGATCCTCCGGCATGTCCGGTGCCACAATGATATGGTTCCAATCGACAATTCTGGCCTGTTCGGGCGACTTTTCGTCATATTGCTGAGGCTGGTTGGGGCGCAGGTGGTGGCCGTTCCAGCAATAGAAATTGTGATGGTGAAAGATGATCAATCCTTCATCGTGGAGCAGGTTTTTCAGGCTCGGCAATATCTCCCGGATCCCATGCAAATGCTCGGTGACATTGTGAAGGGTAATAACATCGAACCGTTCCACGCCTTGCAGCTCTTCGAATCTGCAATTCATCAACCGGATATCCGGGCAGGCAGCCATGATGTCTCGCGGTGACATGCCCAGGTCTGCCTTTGCTCGAATGCGCTTGTTTTTTACGAACGTTGAATCCAGCGGCATTTGCGGATCTATGCCGGTATAGCTGGCGACCCCGCTGGCGAAAAAGGCGGTCCCGAACGCGCCGAATCCACAGCCGATATCAAGCACGCTGCGACCCCGGATATATTTGCCGATATGGCGCGGCCAGGTGAGATAATTGAATTCGGCTGATTTCTCGATGAGATAGGGGTGATAGTTGGCTCGGGCGACCCGTTCATCCTTGGCATTCGCAAAATGCGCGATCTTGGCCTGGTCCCCGTCCAGATGCCATTTGACAGTTTTGAGCGTTTTCCGGTGGTTTCTGCACCATTCACTGACCCTGGCTGCCTCCTGTTCATCGCCTGCGGCAATCGCGCGCTCCATATTCTCGATCATCCGGGCCATATTCGCCCGGAAATCCATACGGGCCCGTTCACCGGGCCCGGGTCCATTTCCGGTTGTCGGACTGCGCGGCTTCTTGTTTTTTCCCAGCAGGCGTCGGACCCTGCTACGGATTCGTGCAAGGAGGCTTTTGCGACCGGGATTGGGCGAAGTCGTCCTGTTGTTCTGAGCAGCGTTCGCCATCTGTCTCATTTCTCTCGCTTTATCCGGCTCAAGCCAGCCTGAAACAAGGCCACCTTGCCGAATTTTTACCGGCAGGGCTAGCCACCCCGGGCATCAGGCGATAGCGGACATCGCGAAACGGAATCAGGGGGCTTTATGAGAATCGTGGTAACTGGCGGCGCTGGCTTTGTAGGCAGCAATCTTATCGCGCGTCTGAACACGCTGGGCGGGCATGAAGTCGTTGTGCTTGATAGCGAAGTTCTCGGTTCGCGCGAGGCGATTGCCGATTGTGACGTCACCTTCATCAAGGGTGATATCTGCGATCCGGAAGCCGTGGGGCAGGCCCTTGATGGCGCGGATGCCGTGGTTCATCTGGCGGCAGATACCCGTGTGATTCCATCGATTGAGGAGCCAAAGTTCAATTTCGATGTGAACGTTGGCGGCAGTCTGGTGATTCTCGAAGCAATGCGGCGGCTGGGCGTAGACCGGATCGTCAGCGCCTCGACCGGCGGCGCAATTATCGGTGAGGCCGAACCGCCCGTGCATGAAGGCATGGTGGCATCCCCTGCATCGCCCTATGGCGCGTCAAAGCTCGCAGTCGAGGGCTATTGTTCGGCCTATTCAGCCTGTTACGGCATAAAGGCGGCTTCCCTGCGCTTTTCCAACGTTTACGGCCCGCGTTCCTGGCACAAGGGCAGCGTGGTTGCCCATTTCATCAAGCAGATTCTGAAAGGCGAGACGCTGGTTGTCTATGGCGATGGCGAACAGACGCGCGATTATGTGCATGCACAGGATCTTTCGGACGGCATCGTTGCGGCGCTGGAATCCGACGCAACCGGCCCGATTCAGCTTGGCACCGGTCTCGGAACCCCGCTCAACGCGATAATCGACATGCTGCGCGAAATCAGCGGTAAGGACATCACCGTCGATTATCAGCCGTTTCGCGATGGCGAGATCGTCCACACCTGGTGCGATATCAGCCATGCCCGCGCCACGCTGGGTTATGAACCGCAGATAGCCGTGCGTGAAGGGCTGGAAGAATGCTGGAACTGGTTCGTCGATAATCGCGAGCGACTATCGCTCTAGCTTGTTTCCGCCGCCGCTTTTCCGCACAGTCCGTCCATCGTGACGAATATCGCCTTTTTCGAACCGGCCTATGCCGCACACAACCAACGCGACTGGGAAATCCGCGGCAGTTACAAATATCCCAGCCTGCTGGGCGATTTGCACGAACGGGCTTCAATAACGCTTCTGATGCGGGACCTTCCGCCCGGCAATGACGAGCATCGCAAGCGGCTGGAAACCGCGCATGGTGTGCGGTTCGCCAAGATAGATGCGCTGGAAGATGCCGGGCAGCATGCGGCCGAGATGCTGGCCGCCGACTATGGCGCGGCGATTGACGACCATGCACCCGATATCGTCAGCACGCTGAACGGACGGATGATCGGTTATAATTATGCGCTGGCCCGCGCGGCACGGGAGACCGGTGTGGATTATGTCTATCGGATCGCGGGTAATGATATCGCCACGCAAATCGCTGTGCAGGAAGCGCAGGGAAGGCCGGTCACCGGCACCGCATTTCTGGCCAATCTTATGGCGCAGGAGCGCTATGCCGCTGAAGCGGCTCGGACGGTTATCGTCATGGGCGGTACCGAGCGCGAACGGGCGAAAACCCTTGTTTCCGATCCATCCAAAATCAGGATGTGCCGCCGCGGCGTCGATCGCACCCATTTCACGCCGCCAGCCGGGAAGTCCGAGCGGTGCCACCGCATCCTGTTTGTCGGGCGGAACAGCGAAGAAAAGGGTATCGACCTGATCGAGGCCGCAGCCGCGATGCTTTCCGAAGAACGACCCGGACTGAGCTTCACTATCGCCGGCGATTTCGAGGAACGCGAAGAGGGAAACCGGCGCTATCTGGGTTTTCATGGCTATGATGCCTTACCCGATCTGTACCGCGATCATCACGCCCTGCTGTTGCCCGCTCGTTCGGAAGGCTTTCCGCAGGTCGTGATGGAAGCAATGACATGCGGCTTGCCTGCGATCCTCTCACAATGCCTGTTTTCCGAGGATTTCGGCTTGGAAGATGGCGTCGCGCTCGTCGATCTCGACCCGCGCGCCATCGCCGATGCTATTCTCCGCTGGCACGATGACCCGGCCCTGTATGGAAAATGCCGGGAGAAGGCGCTGGGCCATGCGGCGGCGCATTTCGATGCGGCTGCCAATGGTGCGCTCTATCATCAGGCGCTGCTGGGCGAGGTCGCATGACCAGCGAGCGCACCCTTGTCGCGCGGCGCTACTGGTTTGCCGATTCCGAAGCCCTGGCTGCAATCCGGGATACCGAGGATGCGCCAAACTGGGAGGCCAGCGACCTTCCGGTTACGATTTTTTGCCTTGATGCGGATGTCCACGCCGAAGTCTCGCAGCTACCTGAAGACCAATCCGTTCGTATCGTCGATTTGAGTGATGGACTGTCCCTGGAGGCTGCGCTCAGTGCGGAATTGGACCGCGAACGCGCGCACTATTTGCAATTCGCCTTTCACGCGGTCGAGGATTTCGCTCCGGCGATCGAGCTGATGTGCGAGCGGCTTGGACCGTCCGAAGCCAAGGCCGTGCGAACGGCGATGCTGCCTGTGACCGCCTTCGATGTAGGCGAACCGGAGACAGAGACTTCGTACATTTCCGAAAGGCATTGGATCGAGACGGCGCATCTCCGAAAGGCGCTGAACATCGCAGACATCGAGACACCCTCGGACCTTCACGCGCAGATCGTCGCTATCGTTGCCGATACGGCTTGCGACGAACTCAGTCTCATCACCGGGGCCTATTACCTCTCCCCAAGCGAGCAGCCCGTGCTCGGTGCAGCGCAGCGGGAAGCAGCCCTTTGGCGCGCCCGGGCCGCCAGAGCGATGTCCGAAATTGACCGATTGAAGAGTGAAAAGCGCGTGCGGGCCGGGCGAGAGGCCGCTCTCAAGGCCCGGCATGAACGCGATCTGGCGCGGCAGGCGGAACGCAGCAGGAAGGAAATCGACCGATTGCATCGCGCAGCCGGCTGGGCTGGCCGGTGGCGTTCACGCCTGACGGGCTTGTTCGGCCGCCGATGACGGACCGCTGGCCATTGCCGCCAGAAGGAGCGCTTGCAGCGGCTGCCACAGCGAGTCGGAGCGGCTGTTGGCATGACGCAATTGGGCTATGGCGCGATATTCTTCGCGCTGGAGAGCCTGACCAGCTCGCCGCCGCCTGTACGGCCGAGGCAGCCTTGCATCTCAATCGCCATGGCATCGCCGATCATATGATAGGGCAATTGGCCGAGACACCGGAATTTCTGACGGATCTGGCGGAACAACATGACGGGGCTGGTGAAGCAGGCAGGCGGGTTCCCGATATGTCGGAACTCGCTTTGGACGGGAATGCGGAGGTTGCGGCTTTTCGCGCTGATCACCCGCTTGGACCATTGCTTCCGCCCATCAGCGTAACCGAAGCATCGCAATCGGTTCGCTCATCGATATTCGCAAAATTCCGAGCGCCGAAGGCCGAACAGGTATCGCGTGAGATCGATGACTTGCTGCAGGCGAAGAATATGGCCGCGCTCAGGGATTATGTGCAGCGGCTGACCGACCTTCCTGCCGCACCTGCGGCCCTACACTGGGCCATTCTGGGGCTTCGCAAGGCAGCAATTGACCCCAGCGACCCGCTTTTCCGTTCGGCCGTTGCGCAATTTTCGTCCGTGAAATTGCCCGGAGAGGAGAGGGCGCTTGCCGATGCTCGGCTCTATCGCGGGCTCGGTTATCCGGCCTTCGCGCGCTTGCTTCTGCAGGAGGCGCATGCCCGATCAGGTCGGGCGAAAGAGCGGGCGAAAATACGCCGCCGCCTTGCTGCATTTGCAGCAGAGCGAGACCGCTGGCTCGATGATGGCACAATTCTCTCGGCTGCTGATTTCGGGGCGCCAACGCCTGAGCGCGATGCCCTGCGTGAATGCGCGGGAGCCACTGCAGCCAATGAACCGCTGGAAAACGCATTCAACTGGCTGTTCGAGAGGGGTCTTGCCGATGTCGACCGCTATAAACCCGCAAACCGGTTGCTGATGGTCGGCAACACTTTGGGCTGTGGCGGGATGGAGCGGATGCTCGCGCGTGCTTATCGGCATTTTTCGCAGGACGGTATTTTCGAGCGTGTCGATCTTGCGCTGCTCGACTATGCAGATGACACGGCTGCGGCTTTTTATGCAGAAGAGGCGGGGGTCGCGGCGGATGATATCCTGCTCCTCGACCGCCATGGTGAGGCTGGGATGCCCTTTTCGCTCTTGCCGGGAAGCTGGAAAGTCCGCGCGCAGAAGCTCTACGATCATATCCGCAAGACCCGGCCCCGCGTCGTTCATGCCTGGAACGACCTGACGGGCTTGCTGGCTGCTTATGCGGGCCTGGTTGCGGGCTGCCCGAAGATCATCGTGCATTTCCATCATGCGCCGGGCGTACCGAGGTCCGGCCGCGCGGAGCCCATTGCCTCCTATCCCGCCGTCTATCGGAAACTCAGGGTTCGGGACGACGCGACAACGATATTTTGCGCCCAAGCCGCAGCCAAAGGCTATGTCGAGTGGTGGCGCGCCCCGCAGGACGAGCGGTTTGGGGTGCTCTATAACGGTTTTGACTGGGCTTCGCTGGCAACCGACAAGGCTGCCGCCAAAGCGACTTTGGGACTGGCGGCGGATGCGCCGGTGATCGGTACGGTGATGCGATTTGCTGCGGTCAAACAGCCGCTGCTTTGGGCTGACGCTGCAATCGCTTTCGCCAGTCACGAACCCAAGGCGCAGTTCCTGATGGTAGGCGATGGTCCCTTGCGGGAGGTCGTCGCGGCACGCTTCGCCGATGCGGGGCTTTCCGCCTCTCTGCACATGCCGGGGCAGGTGGACAATGTACCCGACTATCTGGCGGCCATGGACCTGTTCTGGATGACCTCGAAAACCGAAGGTCTGCCGAATGTGCTCATCGAAGCGCAATTTTCCGGTGTGCCGATTGCCGCGTTCGATGTCGGTGGGGTCGGTGAAACATTTCTGGATGGCGAGACGGGCGCGCTGGTCCCTGCCGATGATGGTGAAGCACTTGTTGCGCGCAGCAGGATGATGCTCGCAGACCAGGCGTGGATGGCGCAGGTGCCGCAAAAATCTGCCGAGCAGGCACAGGCGCGTTTCTCGTCAACCGCTTTTTTTGACGCGCTGTCCCGACTTTATGCGGTCTGACGGCTTGTATTCCCGGCGAGAGGCTGTTTGAACGCGCGGATGGAGAGGGCGTGGCGTTTCGCGATTGATCGTGGTGGGACATTCACCGATGTCATAGCCCTGGCGCCGGACGGTCGCCTGCATGTTGAAAAGCTGCTCTCCGAAAATCCCGAACAGTATGAAGACGCCGCCGTTGCGGGGATTGAGCGACTGAAGGCGCGCCATGGCGATGGCCCGATCGCCAGCGTGAAAATGGGCACGACCGTCGCAACCAATGCGCTGCTCGAACGCAAGGGCGAGCGTGTGGCGCTGGCCGTGACGCGCGGATTCGGTGACGCGCTACGTATCGGATATCAGGCCCGTCCTGAAATCTTTGCGCGCCATATCGTGCTGCCCAGCCAACTCTATGACCATGTGATCGAGATTGACGAGCGCATCCGCGTCGATGGCTCGATCGAAACCGCGCTGGATGAAGAGGCCGCACGGGCCGGCTTTGAAGCGGCATATGAGGAAGGCTATCGGGCCATCGCCATCCTGTTGATGCATGGCTGGCAATATCAGGACCATGAGGCGAGACTGGCTGAAATTGCGTGCGAAACCGGTTTCACGCAGATTTCCGTGAGCCATGAAGTCGCGCCACTGATCAAGCTTGTCGGGCGCGGCGATACGACCGTAGTCGATGCGTATCTCTCACCAGTGTTGCGCCGCTATGTGGATAAGGTTGTGGATGGGATTGGGGATGGCCCGCGACTCCAGTTCATGCAGTCGAGCGGCGGGCTGGCGGACGCCCATGCATTTCGCGGCAAGGATGCGATCCTCTCGGGCCCGGCAGGGGGTATTGTCGGCATGGCGAAGACGGCTGAACAGGCCGGTTTCGATCATATCATCGGTTTCGACATGGGCGGCACATCCACCGACGTTTCCCATTTTTCGGGAAATTATGAGCGGACCAACGAGACGGTGGTTGCGGGAGTACGGATTCGCGCGCCGATGCTTCAAATCCACACTGTTGCCGCTGGCGGCGGCTCGATTTGCGATTTCGACGGTGGCCGGTTCCGGGTCGGCCCGGATAGCGCGGGCGCAGTTCCCGGCCCGGCCTGCTATCGGCGCGGCGGGCCGCTGACCGTCACCGACTGCAATGTGGCCCTGGGCAAGATCAATCCCAAGGCCTTCCCGCATGTTTTTGGTCCAAACAGTGACGAGCCGATCGACACGGCTGTGGTGGCTGAACGGCTTGCCGATGTTGCCGCAAAGGTCGAGGCCGCGACCGGAAACCGCATGACGCCGGAGGAAATCGCCGATGGATTCATCCGCATAGCCGTCGATAATATGGCGAATGCGATCAAGAAAATCTCGATAGCGCGCGGCCATGATGTCACCCATTATACGCTCCAATGCTTTGGCGGGGCAGGCGGGCAACATGCCTGTCTGGTCGCGGACAGGCTCGGTATCGAGCGCGTCCAGATCCACCCGCTGGCAGGGGTGTTGTCGGCCTATGGTATCGGACTTGCCGATGTCACGGTGCTGCGCGAAGTGACCTTTGGACGCCCGCTTGGCACGGACTTCGAACGAGCGATGACGGCGCTTTCGGAAGAAGCCGAAAAGGCTGTGCGCGACCAGGGGGTTGACCGGAAAGAGATCTCGACCACCCGCCGGGTGGCGCTTCGCTACGCCGGAAGCGACAGCACGCTTGAAATCGAATGCGCAGCGCCGGAGCAGATGCGCGCCGCGTTCGAGGCATTGCACAAAACCCGTTATGGCTATGTCGACAGCGAGGCCGAAGTGATTGTCGAAACGCTTGTCGCCGAAGCGGTTGGCCATGCCGACAAGGGCTTTCATGCCGCGCAACCATCCGTAGACCTGCAGCACCCCCAGCCGGAAGGCGCTGAACCGGGGGCGTCGCCCGTCATCTCCCGCAGCTCCGTCACATCCGGCATGGCCATCCCGGGGCCGGCAACGATCGTCGAGGATACGGCGACCACTTTCGTCGAGCCGGGCTGGCAGGCCGAGGCGGATGTGCATGGCAACCTGATCCTGACCCGCGCCGTTGCGCGAGAAGGCGGGCATGCCATCGGGACCCATGTCGATCCGGTGATGCTCGAAATCTTCAACAATCTCTTCATGGCGATTGCCGAAGAGATGGGCGTTGCTCTGCAAAGTACGGCCAGTTCGGTCAACATCAAGGAACGGCTCGATTTTTCCTGCGCACTGTTCGACGCGACGGGCGCACTGATCGCCAACGCGCCGCATATTCCCGTGCATCTCGGGTCCATGGGCGACAGTATCCGGACGATCATCGAGGCCCGCGGAAACGAAGAAGACGGCCGTGGTATCAAGCCGGGCGATGCCTATGTGCTCAACGCGCCTTATCGCGGTGGCACGCATCTGCCCGACATCACCGTGATCATTCCCGTTTTCCATCCAGGGGAAGACTGCCCGGCCGCCTTTGTCGCGGCGCGTGGCCATCATGCCGATATTGGAGGGATTGCGCCCGGATCGATGCCTTCCAACAGCCGGTCCATCACCGAAGAGGGCGTGCTGCTCGACAATGTGTTGATGGTGGACGAAGGACGATTCCTCGAAGCCGAGATGCGCGCAATCCTGGGCGCCGGCGATTATCCGGCGCGCAACCCGGACCGCAATATTTCCGATCTCAAGGCGCAGCTTGCCGCTTGCACGCGCGGTGCGGAAGAACTGGCGCGGATCGCGGGCGAATATGGCCGCGATGTCGTGGCCGCCTATATGGACCATGTTCTTGCCAATGCCGAGGAAGCCGTACGGCGGCTCATCGAGAAGCTGAGCGACGGCGCGTTTACCTACGCCATGGACAATGGCGCGCAGGTCTCGGTTGCGATCACCGTGGACCATGAGGCTCGCGCAGCGACGATCGACTTTACCGGAACCAGCGAGCAACAGCCCGATAATTTCAATGCGCCATATTCGATCACCCGCGCCGCAACCCTCTATGTCGTACGCACCCTGATCGACGATGCGATACCGATGAATGACGGCTGCCTGCGGCCCATCGAGCTGATCGTGCCTGAAGGATCGATGCTTCATCCACGCTATCCGGCGGCGGTTGTCGCGGGCAATGTCGAGACGAGCCAGGTCGTGACCGATGCGCTGTTCGCGGCGACGGGCCGGCTCGCTCCATCGCAGGGAACGATGAACAATTTCACCTTCGGCAACGAGACCTATCAATATTACGAGACAATCGCCGGTGGATCGGGCGCGGGGCTCGATCATGACGGCACCAGCGCCGTCCAGACGCATATGACGAACAGCCGCCTGACCGATCCCGAGATTTTCGAAACCCGGCTGCCGGTGCTGCTGGAGAGCTTCGCGATCCGGCATGGCTCCGGGGGTGAAGGCAAGCATAAGGGCGGTGACGGTACGGTGCGCCGCGTGCGTTTCCTCGAAACGATGCAGGCCAACATGCTGGCCAATCGCCGGCGTATTCCGCCCAGGGGCATCAAGGGCGGCGGTGATGCCGCTCCGGGACGCAACTATGTGGTGCGGACGGACGGCAGCCGGGAAGAATTGCCCGCGACCGCATCGACAGCGATGGAGCCGGGCGATGTCTATGTCGTCGAAACGCCGGGCGGCGGCGGATATGGGGAAAGTGAATGAGCGACTATC
Source organism: uncultured Parasphingopyxis sp. (assembly GCA_947259005.1). Taxonomy (GTDB): domain Bacteria; phylum Pseudomonadota; class Alphaproteobacteria; order Sphingomonadales; family Sphingomonadaceae; genus Parasphingopyxis. The sequence continues at coordinate 58,523 of CAMYKP010000006.1, forward strand.
TGGTCCTGTCGGGCATCCTTGTCGTGGTGGTCGGCTTTGCGCTGAGGCTCAATCCGTTGTTGGTTGTTACCCTGGCCGCGCTGGCGACCGGATGGCTAGCCGATCTCGGTATTATCGAAGTGATTTCGGCCTTCGGCGCGGCGTTCAACGATAATCGCTATATCAGCGTGACGTGGATCATCCTCCCCGTCATCGGCCTGCTTGAGCGCTATGGGCTGCAGCAACGGGCCAGGGCGCTGATCGAAGGCGTGCGCGGCGCGACAATGGGGCGGCTGTTGCTGCTCTATCTGGGATTCCGCCAGCTGACGGCTGCACTGGGGATGAAGGATATTGGCGGGCATCCACAGACCGTTCGCCCGCTCGTCGCGCCGATGGCCGAGGCGGCTGCGGAAAAGACGCATGGCAAGCTGGACGAAGACGACCGCCAAAAGGTTCTCGGCATGTCGGCGGCAACGGATAATGTCGGCCTCTTCTTCGGCGAGGATATCTTCTTCGCCATCGCCTCGATCCTGCTGATTCAGGGCGTGTTTGAAAGTTATGGCTATCCGCTGACGCCGCTGCAGCTGTCGGTCTGGGCTATTCCAACGGCGATCTGCGCTTTCCTGATCCATGGCGGGCGGTTGCTCGCCTTCGATCGTCGGTTGGGGAGGGCGCGGAAATGATTACGCTTGAATGGCTCTATGTCCTCGCCGGCATCATCTTCGCGATCTGGTCGTTCCTCAGCCTTCGCGACACGACCAACGGCAAGCGATTGGGCAATGCCGCCTTCTGGGGCCTCTTGTCGGGCAGCTTCTTCTTCGGCGGGCAATTGTCGGACTTCGCCAATGGGCTGCTCGTGCTCGCATTGGTCGGCATCGCCGGAGCCGGCCTGATCGGTCGAAGCGATCCGCCGACCACGAGCCCAGCCGAGCGAACCGATTTCTCCGGGCAGCTTGGAAACCGGCTGTTCATTCCGGCGCTGATCATCCCGCTGACGGCAGTGATCGGCACGATCCTCTACAATTATACGCCCTTTGGCGAAACCGGCCTTTTCGAGGAACGGCGCGAGACTTTGATCCTGTTCGGTATCGGCGTTTTGCTCGCGCTGGGCACCTGCATGGTCTGGCTGAAGCCGCCTGTGCTTGCGCCGGTTGAGGAGGGCAGGCGGCTGATGGACTCGATTGGATGGGCGGCGGTACTGCCCCAGATGCTGGCCGCGCTCGGCGGAGTGTTCGCGCTGGCCGGGGTCGGCGATGTCATCGGGCAAATTGCCGGCGGCGTGATCCCGGACGAGAATGTGTTCGTCGCCGTGCTGATTTTCTGCCTCGGCATGGTCTTCTTCACGATGATCATGGGCAACGCCTTTGCGGCCTTTCCGGTCATGGCGGCGGCAATCGGTATCCCGGTGCTGGTCGTGGAATTCGGCGGCAATCCGGCAATAATCGGCGCGATCGGGATGCTGGCCGGTTTCTGCGGGACGCTGATGACGCCGATGGCGGCGAACTTCAACATCGTCCCTGCTGCCCTGCTTGAGCTCAAGGATCAGTACGGCGTCATCCGCATGCAAGTCTGGACTGCCATCCCGCTGCTGGCCTGCAACATCCTTCTCATCTATTTTCTGGCGTTCTGATGGACAATGATCTCACCCCCCGGCTGACGGCCGACCTCGCCGCCAAATTTGCGCGGATCGCGCTTGGGCATGTCACGCAGCAATATCCGCACAAGCTCGATCATGTGCTGAACGGCCCCGAAGATGCGCAGACGCCCAGGGCCCTGCATCCGATCTTCTTTGGCAGTTTCGACTGGCACAGCTGCGTTCATGGTTACTGGATGCTGCTCACCCTGCGGCGACTCTACCCTGACGCGCCTTTTGCGGCCGATATCGAAAAACTGGCCGATACGATGCTGATCGAAGACAAGGTGGCGGGAGAACTCGCCTATCTTGAGCGGGAATATTCGGGCGGTTTTGAACGACCTTATGGCTGGGCATGGCTGCTCGCCCTGCATCAGGAAGCTGCCCTGCATGAGGACCGTGACTGGGGCGTAAATCTCGAACCGCTGGCCCGCGAATTCGGTGAACGCTTCAAATTGTTCCTGCCCAAGCAAGGCTATCCGATCCGCACCGGCACGCATTACAACACGGCCTTTGCGCTCGTGCTGGCTCATGGCTGGGCGACCGACCATGACGACCATCTGCTCGGACTGATCCGCGAGCGCGCCGGTTTCTATTATGGCATGGACCGGGACTGCCAGGCCTGGGAGCCGGGTGGAGACGAATTCCTTTCCTCCGCCATGATAGAGGCGCTGTGCATGCGGACCGTGCTCGGCAAGGCGGATTTCGGCGAGTGGTTTGCCTCCTTCCTGCCTCGCCTCGAGATCGGCCAGCCGGTCAGTCTGTTCACTCCTGCCGTTCCCTCAGATCGCAGCGATGGCAAGATAGCGCATCTCGACGGTTGCAACCTCAGCCGGGCCTGGTGCTGGCGGGGAATTGCCGACGCGCTGACGGATCAGGGAGCGGCGCAGGCGCATGAACTGGCCGAACGCCATCTGGCCGTCAGCCTTCCGCATGTAGAAGGCGATTATATGGGCGAGCACTGGCTGGCGAGCTTCGCGGTGCTGGCGCTGATGGCTTAGCCGATCAGCTTGCGGTCGCCGCTTCCAATGTTTCGAGAGCCGCGGCCCATTGGTCTTCCTGCTCGGCAATCTTTTCGTCCAGCTTGGCGCGCTGCATCATGAGCTCGGTCATCGTCAATTTGGCTAGTTCGCCCTTGGCTTCGCCCGGTGCGAACATCGCATGGTCGATGGCCGAGCGGTGCTTTTCCAGTTTCGCGATCAGCGCTTCGGCGTCTTTGGCTATCTTGCGCAGCTCCTGCGTTTTCTTGCGGGATTCGGCCGCATCCTTGCGCGCCTGTTTTGCGTTTTTTCGTGAGCCGGACTTCGCCTCGGTGCCGGGATCATTTTTGCGCAGAACGAAATCGGTATAATCGTCGATCGACCCGTCATATTCCGTCGCCGTGCCCTCATCGATCAGGATCAGGCGGTCGGCTGTCAGTTCCAGCATGTGCCGGTCATGGCTGACGATAACCACGGCGCCGGAATAGTCGTTCAAAGCCTGAACAAGGGCTTCGCGGGCATCGACGTCCAGATGGTTTGTCGGCTCATCGAGGATCAGCAGGTGCGGAGCGTCGCGCGTGATCAGCGCCAGCGCCAGCCGTGCGCGTTCGCCGCCCGACAGCTTGCGTACTTCCATCATCGCCTTGTCGCCCGAAAAGCCGAACCGGCCGAGCTGCGCGCGGACGGCTCCGGGCTTCGCGTCGGGCATGACACGGGTCATATGGTCGAGCGGGCTGTCGCTGCCGTCGAGCTCCTCGACCTGATACTGGGTGAAATAGCCGACCCGGGTCTTGCCCGAAACGGCGACTTCTCCATCCATCGGATCGAGTTGCCCCGCGATCAGGCGCGCCAGCGTCGTCTTGCCGTTGCCGTTCCGCCCCAGAAAGGCGACCCGGTCTTCCGGATCGATACGCAGGGAAAGCCGTGAGAGGATGGGCTTGCCTTCCTCATAACCGACAGACGCATCTTCCAGCAGGATCATCGGCGGCTTCATCTCACCGGGGTTTGGAAAGCCGAAGACGAGCGTGGGATCTTCGACCGCCGCTTCGACCGGAGACATGCGGGCCAGCGCTTTCATGCGGCTCTGTGCCTGCTTTGCGGCATGCGCCTTGGCCCGCCAGCGATCGACAAAGGCCTGCAGCTTGTCACGCTCGGCTTGTTGCTTGGCGCGTATGCCGGCAGCCTGCGCTGCCTGTTCGGCGCTTTGACGCTCGAACGCATCATAACTGCCCGGATAGAGCTTGGTCTTGCCGCCCTGCAAATGGAGGATGTGATCGACGACCTTGTTCAGAAGGTCGCGCTCATGGCTGATCACCAGCATCGTGCCGCGATAATCGCGCAGGAAATTTTCCAGCCACAATGTTGCTTCAAGATCGAGATGGTTTGACGGCTCGTCGAGCATCAGAATATCGGGTTCGACGAATAGAAGTGCAGCAAGGGCAACGCGCATCCGCCACCCACCTGAAAAGCTCTCCAGCGGTTGCGCCTGCATTTCCTCGTCGAAACCCAGGCCGCTGAGGATGCGGGCGGCGCGTGCCGGCTCGGCATGGGCATCCATCGCATTCAGCCGCTCGTGGATGTCGCTGATCCGCTGCGGATCTGTTGCGCCCTCCGCTTCGGCGAGCAGTTTGTCGCGTTCCGTGTTGGCCGCGAGCACGGTCTCGAGCGGGGATTGCTGGCCTGCGGGGGCTTCCTGCGCAAGATAGCCGATCCGTGTGTCTTTCGGCATATCGATCGAGCCGTCATCATGCTCGAGCTGGCCGGTCAGCGCGCGCATCAGGGTCGACTTGCCCGCGCCATTGCGGCCGATCAGCCCGATCTTCGCTCCGGGCGGCAACGCAGCCGTCGCGCCGTCGAGAATCACGGTGCCGCCAAGGCGCACTTTGATGTTGCTGAAATTGATCATCGCGGCGCCGCCTATAGAGAAATTCAGCGTCTGGCCACAACGCTGTGCCGCAAAACAAGATACCGTCTCATGCAAATAAAGCTTGCTCTAGGCCGAGAAGGGGCCAAGGGGGCGCCATGCCCTTTTCTAAATTGCCCCCTTTGCTCGCCGAAGCCTTGTCTGCGCGCGACTATGTCACACCCACGCCGGTTCAGGCCGCCGTCCTCGAACCCGAAGCGGAAGGACGCGATCTGATCGTGTCTGCGCAGACGGGCTCGGGCAAGACGGTTGCCTTTGGTCTCGCCATGGCGCCGCTGCTGCTCAATGAGGAAGGCAGGGCAGGGCCTGCGCGCCAGCCGCTGGCTCTCGCCATTGCGCCGACGCGCGAACTTGCCCTGCAGGTCAGCCGGGAGCTGATGTGGCTCTATGGCAAGGCCGGCGCGCGGATCGCGACCTGTGTCGGCGGTATGGATGCCTCCAAGGAACGCCGCGCCCTCAATCAGGGTGCTCATATTGTTGTGGGGACACCGGGCCGATTGCGCGATCATCTGGAACGCGGTGCGCTCAACCTGACCGGGCTGTGCGCCGTTGTTCTCGATGAGGCCGATGAAATGCTCGATATGGGCTTTCGCGAAGATCTTGAGGAAATTCTCGACGCAACGCCGCCTGAGCGCCGCACATTGCTGTTCTCGGCAACCATTCCGAAACCGATCGTCAATCTCGCCAAACGCTATCAGCGGGATGCCTTGCGCATTTCCACTGTCGGCGAAGATCGCGGCCATGGCGATATCAGCTATCAGGCTATGGTCGTCGCCCCGGCCGATATCGAGAATGCGGCGGTCAATCTACTGCGGTTCCATGAAGCCGAATCGGCGATGCTGTTTTGCGGTACCCGTGACAGCGTCCGCCACCTGCATTCCAGCCTGATCGAGCGCGGATTTTCGGCCGTCGCCTTGTCCGGTGAACATAGCCAGAGCGAACGCAATCAGGCGATGCAGGCCTTGCGGGACAAGCGCGCCCGGGTCTGTGTGGCAACGGACGTTGCCGCGCGGGGCCTCGACCTGCCGACGCTGAGCCTGGTCATCCATGTCGAAACGCCGCGTGATGCGCAGACGCTCCAGCATCGCTCCGGTCGCACAGGCAGGGCGGGCAAGAAGGGGACGGCCGTTCTGATCGTGCCCTATCAGCGGCGCAAGCGCGTCGAATCAATGCTGCGCGGAGCGAAAATTCCTGTCGACTGGATCGACCCGCCAACCCCGGAATCGATCCGCGCCAACGATCGCGAACGGCTCATTACGCAATTGCTCGAACCAGTTACCGCTGATGATGAGGATCGCGCGCTCGCCGAACGGCTTCTGGCGGAACGCAGTGCGGAGGATATCGCGATCGCCCTGGTGCAGGCCCACCGGGCGAAGATGCCGGTTGCCGAGGAAATGCTCGGCAAATCGAAAAAACCTGACAATCACCGGGACACGCCCCGTCCGGGCTTTGAAAATACAGTCTGGTTCCGGATGAGCATTGGCCGCAAGCATAATGCCGAGCCGCGCTGGCTGCTGCCGCTGCTCTGCCGCCGGGGTCATGTGACCAAGGATGAAGTCGGCGCGATCCGTATTCTGCCGGGCGAAACCTTTTTCGAGATCAAGCAGGAATCGGCGGAGAAATTTGCAGCCGCGCTCAAGCGAACTGCGGGAAGCTCTGATGGCGAGCACGGCGAAGAAGACAATATCGCAATCGTACCCGCTGCCGGTCCGCCGCCCGAGCGCGGCAATCGCCGCAATCATCGCACCGGCGGACCCGGAGGTCCACGCCACAAACCGAAGCCATATCAAGGTAAAGGCAAGAACAAAGGCAAGGGCAAGAATAAGGGTAAGCCGAAACGTAACCAGCCTTAACGGCAACTTGGCTGGGCTGTTCAAGTCGGAAGCGGTGATCAAGCCGTTTGCAGACGATCGTCAGGAACGCAAATTGTACCGGGTCCCGAGGCTGATCGACTGGTCATCACGCCTGTCGGATCTGCTGCGCGTGGATGTCCGGATCGTCTATGATAACTTAACGAAATCTCAATGCCTGATGTGCCATTCAGACTGTCCATAGCATCGTCGTGTACACTCAAGGTTCCGGGACAGTATCATTCAGTTTACGCGAAAAAAAGAGGCTGGCCCCGGGAGCGAGCGATCAAATATTTTGCGATATTTGAGCGCTCTGCGTCGCCAGTTCAGAGTTCCTGAGTCTGATTCCGATCTTCTTGTTGCGCAGGCACTGGGATTTCGGAAGCAGGTTCCGTTCATATATTTGATGGCGATGGTCAACGTGCTCGCCCTGGGGTGGGTTTATGTGGGAACCGCGCCAACAATATTGGCTCTTGCCGGGCCAGTCCTCATTTCTTTGCTCTGTGCCTGGAGGATGTTCCAGTGGTGGCGCGTTCGGAACCATCATGTGACTCCGGCAAGGGCCGTGCGAATGCTCAACCATGCCATCGGCGCAGCAATATTGCTGTCGATTACGGTAACGACATGGTCACTCGCGCTCTTACCCTTTGGTGATACCTATCAGCAAAGCCATGTTTTGTTTTTCCTGGCCGCCACGATCATGGTCGGGGTGTTCTGCCAAATGTATGTCAGAGTTTCCCCTCTCGTTGTCATGATTTTCATATTGGGCCCGATGACAGTCGTTTTTGCGACGTCTCCCATATTAGTTTTTCAGATTCTTGCGTTTAACATCGTGATCATAACGGTTGCGGTGATCGCCATCATGCGGATGCAATATGATACTTTCGCCGATCTGGTAGAATCGCGGAGGTCGCTTCGCGAGCAAGCTCGTGCAGCCGAACAACTCAGCAGCGAGCTGCACCGCAACCAGACCGAACTCAAACTCATCCTCGACAATATCCCGACACGCATTCTTTACAAGGATGACAAAAACCGGATTATCCGCCTCAACAGAGCCGCGGCGCAGGAGATGGGGATGACCATCGAGGAGGCCGAAGGCGCCGATACCTATTCGCTCTTCTCCGACCAGCATTTCTCGCAGCTCGCCAAAAAATATCACGACGACGATCTGGACGTCATCAATTCCGGCAAGCCCAAGCTTGGCATTGTGGAAGAATACAGGCCTGGGACCGGTGAATCGACCTGGGTTCGCACGGACAAGGTGCCCTATACCGATCCGGAAACGGGTGAGCGCTTTGTCTTTGTAGCTGCGACCGACATCACTTCGGAAAAACTGGCGCAGGAAGAGTTGATTTCCAGCGAGCAACGCTATCGTTCGCTCTACAGAAACGCTCCTGTAATGATGCTTTCTATCGGCCCGGGCAGGAAGCTCGTAAATATCAGCGACTATTGGTTGGAGCAGTTCGGATACGAGCGCGACGATGTGATCGGCCGGCCGATTGCGGAATTTTTGGGGGAGAGCGGAGTCCCTGAATCAGTAGCCAAGGCCATTCCTGCATTTTACCGGTCCGGTTACATCAAGGATGTCGAATTCCAGTTGTTCAAGAAATCCGGCGAAGTGATCGACGTCCTGGCGACGGCGGCTGCCGAATATTCGGAAAATGGCAGGATCATCGGCGGGATGGTTGTGTTGGTCGATATCACCGATCGCAAGATAGTCGAGCGGCAGTTTCTTCAGGCGCAGAAAATGGAGATGGTGGGTCAGCTCACCGGCGGTCTTGCCCATGATTTCAACAATCTTCTGGGCGTTGTGATCGGCAATCTGGAACTTGTCGATCGCGATCTGGAGCCGGACGATACTGCAAGACAACGCCTTACAGCTGCCGCCAACGCTGCGGACAAGGGTGCTGAACTGACCCGTAGGCTGCTCGCCTTTTCGCGTCGCCAGGCGCTCGAAACCGAAGTTCTCGATCTCAATCCTCTCATTGGAAATCTCGGGGACATGCTGCACCGCACTCTTGGGGAAGCAATCGTACTGGAATGCCAACTTGGTGAGAATATCCCTCAGGTGAAAACTGACCAAACGCAGTTTGAATCTGCTCTTTTGAACCTGGCCGTGAATGCACGCGATGCAATGCCTCAGGGCGGTAAGCTGACGATCGAAAGCAGCGTCGCAACGATCGACGAGGAGATGGCGTCGCGTGAAGACGATGTGCTCCCCGGCGAATACGTCGTGGTTGCGGTTTCAGACACCGGGAGCGGCATTCCAGAAGAGGCTTTGTCAAAGGTTTTCGAACCCTTTTTCACGACCAAGGAAGTTGGCAAGGGCAGCGGCCTGGGCCTGAGCATGATCCACGGGATCATGAATCAGATGGGCGGCTATGTCCGCATCTATAGCGAAGTTGGACATGGGACCACGGTTCGCCTCTATCTTCCGGTCGATAAAAGTAGTCGAAGTGTCAATCGAACCGAATCCATTGCTGTCGAAGACGAAATCGGTGGTTGGGAAACCATTCTCGTTACCGAGGACCAGCCGGAAGTGCGCGAGGTCGCCGTCGGGCTGCTCGAATATCTTGGCTACAAGGTTGTCGAGGCCGAAAATGGCGAGCAAGCAATCGCACAGTTGGAATCCAACAGCGAAATCGACCTCCTGTTCACCGATATCGTTATGCCGGGTGACATGGATGGCAAAAACCTTGCAGACGCCGCACGCGTGCTGCGGCCCGACCTGCCTATCGTCTTCACGACCGGTTACGCCGAAGCAGCCGTGCTGCGTAGCGGCGAGATCAAGGCAGCCCATAATCTCGTCACGAAACCCTATCGGAAGGCGGATCTGGCCGTCAAAATCCGGGACGCGCTGGACCGCAAGAAAGCGGCGGCACCAGTCGTTGCAGCTGCGGCTTAGACGCCATGGAAATGGAACAGATCATATCCAGCGATAACCGGGTTCTCATCATCGATGACGATCCTGAGTTTCGCACATTCCTGCGCAGCGTTGTCGAAGGGCTGGGCTGCGTCGCGATGGAGGCGGGTAACCTGTCCGAATTCACCGCCATCTACGATCAGTTTCAGCCGACGGCGATCCTGCTCGATCTCACCATGCCGGAAACGGATGGAATCGAGTTTTTGCGCAACCTTGCAAAGCGCTCATGCAAGGCGCCTGTGCTGCTGGTCAGCGGTCAGGACGAACGGATACTGGCAACAGCGGAACGGCTTGGCCGTTTGTTCGGGCTGACGATGCATGGTTCACTGCGCAAGCTGATGCACGTCGCCACACTTGAATCGATGCTGCAACAAGTCTGGCAGGATTCGAGCGGGATTACTCCGGAAACGCTGGACCGGGCGATCAGGGAGGATGAACTCGTCCTCCACTTCCAACCCAAGATCGATCTGCAAAGCGGTCCGCTATTCCCGATCATCGGGTGTGAAGTGCTGGTTCGCTGGATGCATCCGAAACTGGGGCTGATCCAGCCTGACGACTTTATTCCGCTTGCCGAGGAGACCGGACTGATCCAGTCGCTCGACGATGTCGTCCTGCGAAAAACCATCGCCCAATTGCAGGCATGGCAAAATCTCGGGATCAATCACAGCACGGCGGTCAATCTGTCGCCGACCTCTTTGACCGATCTCGACTTTCCTGATCGTATTGCGGGCTTGCTTGCCGAGACGGATATCGATCCATCAATGCTGATGGTTGAAATTACCGAACAGGCCGCGATGGCCGATGTCGGTTTGGTAACGGATATTCTGACCCAGTTGCGGCTCAAGAACATTGCGGTGGCACTTGACGATTTCGGCGCGGGATATTCGTCGCTCGTCGAGATTTATCGGATGCCATTGAGCGAGTTGAAGCTCGATCGCTCTCTCATCGTGGATATCGGCGTAAGCGCCGACGCACGGACGGTCGTGAAAGCGCTGATTGCGCTTGCCCGCGAGCTGAAACTGCCGGTCTGCGCGGAAGGCATCGAAACGATCGAGATTGCCAATTTCCTCCAGAATACAGGCTGCGCCACCGCGCAGGGCTTCTATTTCAGCAGGCCGCTCCCGGCAGACACATTCCGTGAACATATCGAAAGCCAGCCTGTCGACGCGTCGGCGTTTCAACGCCGGACCGCTTGATCCCGACAGCAACGGTAACAGCGTGAAAATGCATCTTGTTCGCGAGATGCGCACTTTGCTTCCCTTGCGGCCCAGGAAAAGCTAGCGCCCGGTCATGCTACGCCGGACTTTGATCGATACTGCTGAAATTCCAGACGGCGGAGCGCTGCGCCTCATGCAGCGCGGCGATGAATTTTCCATCATGCTCGGAGCCAATGAGCTGATGAACAGTCGCCTCAGCGGCTCCGAAGAGGCGCTCGCGACGATGACTGTCGAGCGGCTGCGGGCTTCATCCAGCCCCCATCTGCTGATCGGTGGCCTCGGCATGGGGTTTACGCTTCGGGCGGCCCTGGCGGTGCTTGGGCCGGATGCGCGGATAACCGTTGCCGAGCTTGTCCCGGAAGTCGTGGACTGGGCACGCGGGCCGATGGCGGAAATTTCCAAGGGCAGTCTCGATGATCCCCGAGTCCAAATATGCGTCGCCGATGTCGGTGACCTGATCCGGAACAACAGGGGAGAATTTGATGCGATCCTGCTCGATGTGGACAATGGTCCTGACGGACTGACCCATGAACGCAATGATCGGCTGTATGATCGCAAAGGCCTTCACGCCGCCAGGTCTGCTCTGCAGTCCGGCGGTATATTGGCTATCTGGTCGGCCGCTCCGGACCCGCAATTTACCAAAAGGTTGCGCGATGCCGGGTTCACGGTCGAGGAGGCGCGCGTGAGGGGCCGTAGCGGCAGGCGCGGCGCGCACCATGTTATCTGGTTCGCCAAAGCCTGACATGGCTTTGGTTCGCTGTCGAAAAAGGTGGAGGCCCGAGCCGGAATCGAACCGGCGTACACGGATTTGCAATCCGCTGCGTCACCACTCCGCCATCGGGCCCCGTGGAGACAATCGAGAGGCGGGCAAATGGGCAAGCGGCGGCAATCTGTCAAGCACAACAGCAGTTTCGTCGAAAGCAGTCGACACGATGCTTGGCCTCGATTGTCTTACGCTATAGAAGGCAGCGTTGACGCAGCTGTATTGCACATATAAGACAGCAGCTAACGGATTAACGGTAATGAGCAAGGTCAGGCCGATTATGAGTCACGATTTCGAAGCGATGCGATTGGCGATGGTGGAAAGCCAGTTGCGAACGACTGCGGTCGACGATCCCCGCGTCGTGCGGGCAATGGCCGCTGTTCCGCGCGAGCGCTTCGTGCCCGAAGACAAGGCCGCACTTGCTTATGCCGATATGCTGGTGCCGATCGGGAATGGCCGGCGGATGAACCTGCCAATGGCAACGGGACGGTTGCTGACCGAGCTTGCACTGACGCCGGACGACCATGTTCTGGTGGTCGGATCAGGCGGCGGTTACTCGGCGGCGCTTTGCGCTGAACTCGCCAAATCGGTGGTTGCGCTCGAGGAAGATGCAGCACTGGCCGCGCTCGGCGCGGAGGCGCTCGGCGCCTATGCCAATGTCGAACAGGCGCAAGGCACCCTTGCTGATGGCTGGGCCAAGGGCGCGCCTTATGACGCAATACTTGTCGATGGCGCGATCGAGCATCTGCCCGAATCGCTGGTTGACCAACTCGCGGAAGGTGGACGGCTCGTTGCCGGCTTGGTTGAAGACGGCATAACCCGGCTCGTTTATGGACGGAAACACGGAGGCGCATTCGGCACGGCGGCCTTCACCGATGCGCAATCGGCTTCTCTCCCGGGGTTCGAGCGCCCAGCAGAATTTGTTTTTTAGGAAGATGACCATGGCGGCCAAAGCAAATACCCTCCTGATCGGCGCAGCTTCGGCGGCACTCCTGATGGCGGCGCCCGCATCGGCTGAAACGCTGCGTGAGGCGCTGATGCAGGCCTATCAGAGCAATCCGACGCTCAATGCGGCGCGGGCCGGGCAGCGGGCCAATGACGAAAATGTACCGATCACGCTGGCCGATGGCAGACCGTCCGTGAGCGTGTCGGGGTTTTACAATGAGAATGTCCGCACTTCAGCGAACAGCTTTACCGCTCCGAGCCGGATTACCGGAGCGCAGGTCGACGCGACACTTCCGATTTATCAGGGCGGCACGGTTCGCAACCGTATCGAGGCGGCCCGGAGCCGTGCGGAAGCAGGGCAGGCGGATCTTCGGTCGACCGAAGCCAATCTCTTTACCCAGGTCGTTGGCGCTTATCTGGATGTCATCAGCAGCCGTAATATCGTCGAACTCAATTCAAACCAGGTCCGGGTCCTCAGCACCAACCTGGAGGCAACCAGCGACCGTTTCGAGATTGGCGACCTGACCCGTACCGATGTTGCGCAGGCTGAATCGCGTCTGTCGCTGGCCCGTGCCAATCTGGAAACAGCACAGGCGGAGCTGTCTGTGGCGGAAGAAAATTATCTTCGCCTGGTCGGCGACTGGCCCGAAACGCTTGAGCCGCCGCCGCCTTTACCTGCGCTTCCCGATACACCGGATGCTGCCGAAGATATTGCGATTGTCCACAATCCTGATCTGATATCGGCCCAGCGTAACGCCGAAGCGGCGCGGCGTGATATCTCGACCGCGCGAGGCAGCCGGCTTCCACAGCTTTCGGCTTTCGCCCGGGGAAACTACAACAACTATCTGAATACGCTGGGCGGTGCGTTGGGTAACCAGTTCGTGCAGGAAGAAACGACGGCAACCGTCGGCCTGCAAGCGACATTGCCCCTGTATCAGGGCGGTAGGCCTGCAGCCCAGGTGCGCCAGGCGCAGGCCCGTTCGGCCCAGTCGATGGAAACGGTCATTGCGACGGAGCGGGCGGTCGTAGCTGATGTCCGCGCCGCCTTTTCCCGCTATCGGGCAACGCTGCAGGTCATTGAATCCACGCAAACCGCAGTGGAGGCTAATGAGCTGGCCCTGGAAGGTGTTCGTGCAGAAAATTCCGTTGGTTTGAGGACGATCCTCGACATTCTTAATGCTGAGCAGGAACTGCTCAACAGCCAGGTCGATCTCGTGACGGCGCGCCGCAACGCTTATGTTGCCGGATTCAACCTTCTCGCGGCAATGGGCAAGGCGGAAGCGGGTGATTTGGGGCTTGATGGCGGCGCGCTTTACGATCCGACCGTCAATTATCGCAGGGTTGATAACCGCTGGTTCGACTGGGACGACAATCCCAGTCCTGTGACTCAATCGACACGCACTGTCGATAATCCCGAACGAGTGGTGACAACCCCGGAAAATTGAGGCATGTCGCGCTAATGGGCGACGTTAACCATGAACCGACGATGGAAGAGATACTGGCTTCCATCAAGAAAATCATCGCGGAAGATGGCGAAACCGCCGTTTCCGAGCATGATGTCCGTTCGCGTCGCCGCCGGCCAGAACCGGCTGTGGCCGATCCGCTTCCTGAGCAATCTGCCGGGGATGACGTTCTTGAACTGACCGAGCAGTGTGAACCGGAATCGGCGCATGACGAAGCAGTTGAAATCGAAGCAGATGCGGAACCGTTGGCCTCTGACGAAACGATCAAGGCGAGTCAGTCTGCGCTGGAGGCGCTTTCGGCAATTGCCAATCCGGTGAACCAGACCGAAAATGGCGATGATGCCCATCCGCTTGAGGGATTGGTCCGCGAAATGCTGCGGCCGTTGCTCAAGGATTGGATCGACCAAAACCTCCCCGCCCTGGTGGAAGAAATGGTCGCCCGGGAAATCGCGAAGATTGCGGCCAATCGGGGGTAAGTCCGCTTGCGCAGGAGGGACACTGCGCTATCACTGAAAGCATGAAACGAATAACCCAGCTCGGCCTTGTGGCGGCCGCAGCCTTTGTCTGCGCGCCGGCGACTGCGCGTAATTTCACACCCGAAGATCTGGTGCAGCTAAATCGCCTTGGCGGCAGTGCGGTGACAGCGGATGGCGGCACGCTCATCTTTTCGATGAGCGAGACGGACCTCGACGCGAATGGACGTCATAGTGATCTCTGGATGATTGATCTGCGCGAGCCGGCGGCTGCGCCGGAACGCTGGCGGGCATCGGCGGATGCAGATGAAAGCTCTCCGGCATTTTCGGCAGATGGCTCCGCAGTATATTATCTGTCTGACCGCAGCGGCTCAAGCCAAGTCTGGCGCGCACCTTTAGGTGAGGGCGATGCGGTCCAGGTAACCAATGTCGCGGCGGACGTCGCGGGGTTCAGCATTTCCCCCGGCGGCGACCGGATTGCGATCTGGTTCGATGAGGCCCGCGATTGTCTGGATGTAAGCTGCCCGGATGATACAGGCGCCGAACAGGCGGGAAGCGGCCGCTCCTATGATGAAATATTCGTCCGTCACTGGAGCAGCTGGAATGACGGGACCCAATCCCGCCTTGTGACCTTTGCCATGGAAAATGGTGTGGCGACCGGGGAGGGCGCAGTCGTTTCCCGGCCGCTGAACGGCGATACGCCAAGCCGCCCCTTTGGCGGCGGCGAGGAGATCGCCTGGCATCCGTCAGGCGCGTCGCTATTCTTTGCCCTGCGCGAATCCGGCCCAGCCGAACCGACATCCACTGATCTCGACATTTATCGCGTCTCCGCTGACGGTTCGAGCGCGCCCGAATTGCTGACCGCTGACAATGATGCGCTCGATTCCCTCCCGACCCCGTCTCCGGACGGCCGGTATCTGGCCTATGTCGCAATGGCCCGGCCCGGCTATGAGTCCGATCGCACGGTTCTTCATCTGCGCGACCTGATCACCGGAGAAACCCGCGCACTGACGGAAAATTGGGACCGCAGCGTGCAGGGCATTGCCTGGGCGCAGGATCTTCAGTCTCTCTGGCTGGTGGCCAAGGAAGGGCTGGATACGGCAATATTCCGCTACGTACTCGCCCAGGGGACGATCGAGCGGATTACCGGCGCGGGGAGCATAGGTTCGCTGTCCCCGCAGGCGGATGGGTCGCTGATGGTATCAATGGCCAGCGCGCTGGCGCCGTCCGACTTGTATCGCCTGTCTCCGGATGGCCAAATGCAGCAGCTGACCAATGTAAACGGCGCGCGGCTTGCGGATATCGAGATGCCGGTTCGCGAGGAATTTTCCTTTGAAGGTGCCAATGGCGACACTGTTTACGGTCAGATTTTCCGGCCCGCGGATCTGGCCGAAGGCGAGCAAGTTCCCGTTGCCCTGTTCGTACATGGTGGCCCCCAGGGTTCGTTCAGCAACAGCTGGTCCTATCGCTGGAATCCTGCTGCAATGGCGGCCCAAGGCTATGCCGCCGTCACGATCGATTTTCATGGCAGTACCGGGTACGGGCAGGCCTTTACCGACAGTATCAACAATGACTGGGGCGGAAAGCCGCTGCGCGATCTCCAGCTCGGCCTCGCAGCCGTTCTGGAGGCGAACCCGTGGATGGACGGCGAACGCCTGTGCGCGTTGGGGGCGTCCTATGGCGGTTATATGATGAACTGGATTGCCGGCAACTGGGCCGACCGGTTCGACTGCCTCGTCAATCACGCCGGTATATTCGACCTGCGCCAATTCTATTATTCTACCGAAGAATTATGGTTCCCTGAACAGGATTTCGGCGGACCTTATTTCGATCGGGAAGACGCCTATGAGCGCTGGAACCCGGTGCACCATGTCGAAAACTGGCAAACGCCGATGCTCGTGATTCACGGGGAACGGGACTTCAGGATTCCCTACACTCAGAGCCTCGCCGCCTTCACCGCGCTGCAGAGGCAGGGGATCGCTTCGGAGCTGCTGATATTCCCGGACGAAAATCATTGGGTTCTCACGCCGCAAAACAGTTTGCAGTGGCACCGTACGGTGTATGACTGGGTTGCACGATGGACCGCAGCCGAAGAAGCCCGGGAGGAGGAATAAAGGCGCGCGGTCGAAGGAACTAAATGGTTAATCCATGGTTTATAGGTAGAGGCTGAAAAGAGGTGAGTGTGACAGGCGACAAGACTGAGAAAGGCGGCAAAACGATCCTATATGTCGAGGATCAGGAAGATGTCGCACAGGTGGCTCAGGCCATGCTCGAAGAGCTTGGCTATGCGGTCATATACGCCAACAATGCTCAGCGAGCGCTCGATATCCTCAAGGAACGGGACGATATTGATCTGCTGTTGACCGACATTGTGATGCCCGGCTCGCTCAATGGCGCCGATCTTGCGCAGCGGGTCCAGAAGGAAATGGGCCTGAAGGCCGTCCTCGTAACCGGCTATGCTGACAAGGCCATTCCGTCGGACCAGTTTGGTCGCTTCAACGTTATCCTTAAACCGTTCGGCATGGACGAACTGGGGGAACGCATTCGGGCGGTTCTGGCCGAATAGGACGTGCCGGCTCGAATATTGCCGCAGAAAAACTTATGGTCGTTAACGATCTGCAAACCATACGTAATGGGAACGTTGCGTCTCTCCACTGGCGCAAACATCTGAAATAAAACCAATATAACTGAGACTCGAACGACGCCCTGCAGCGGGACATGCTAATATCGCGGACAATCCTGATCACGGCAGAATATTCGGGGAACTTGTCGTCCCCGATTTCGTTTAGGGGTTATGGCTTTCACGAAACTCATTCAGAAACTCGCTGGTACCGACCCGGCCAAGGAGCATGCCCGGCAGGTCACTGTGCTTCTTGTCGACGATCAGCCCGACGTTGCCGAGGTGATGCAGGAGCTGCTGCAGGAATTCGGCTACAAGGTTGTCACCAAATCGAGCGCCTCCGCTGCACTTGACGTGCTGGCGACCAATCCTTCGATCAATATCGTCGTTTCCGATGTCGTGATGCCCGGAGAGCTCGGCGGCGCCGATATCGCAGAATTTGCAAAAGAGATGGCCGGCATCAAGACTATCCTGATCAGCGGTTTCCCGCATCACAAGATTACCCGCGAAAGCGTGGGCAAATATGATGTCGTCCTGAAGCCCTTCCTTATCGAGGAACTTGACGACTGTATCCGGAACGCACTCGCGAAGGACTAGTCGCCCGCACGTCCTGTCGAAAACCGCTTTGCGGAAACAATCTGCCTCGCAAAACCCTCGACTGAAAATATAATCCGGCTTCCGATGGAACAGCAACGATCGCTAACCGTTGGTTAACCATGTTGCATACGCGAAAAACCGAGACGACTGGCGGGAGCGAAAGCTCCGGGCCCCGAACGGTCATGATCGTCGATGACAATCGCGATGTGCTGCAGACCATGGCCGAGATGGTCGAAAATTTGGGCTATTCCGTGAAAACGGCCTCGAATGGTTGCGATGCTCTCGATATCCTTTCAGTTGCCGATGATGTTTCGCTGGTGATTACGGATGTCGTGATGCCGGGTGAGTATAACGGCATCGACCTTTCAGTGCGGATAGGCGCGGATTTCCAAATCCCCACCATACTCGCAACGGCTTCGCCCCGTCATCATTTCATGCGCAAAGCCGATAAGGGTGTAGAGTTGTTGCTCAAGCCCTTTTCGATCGACGAACTGGGTCGACGGATCGAGGCGGCGCTCGCGATCCACTAACCTTCATCGTCGGACGGCAAAAGCCTGTGGCGCACCGCGATCTGCCTTGCTAACCGCTGGTCGCTATGACCGAACTATCCAAACATTTCGATCCTGCCGCCATTGAAGCGCGCTGGTATGCCCATTGGGAAGAGGAGGGGCTGTTCCGCCCCGACCGGCCCGAAGCCGATCCCTGGACGATCGTAAACCCGCCGCCCAATGTGACGGGCAGCCTTCATATCGGCCATGCGCTGGACAATACCCTCCAGGATATCCTCGTCAGACATCAGCGGATGCTGGGCAAGGATGCGCTCTGGGTCGTCGGCACCGATCATGCGGGCATCGCGACCCAGATGGTCGTCGAACGGCAACTCAACGAGAAACAGCAGAAGCGCACCGATTTCAGCCGCGAAGAGTTTATCGCGAAAGTCTGGGAGTGGAAGGAAGAGAGCGGCGGCGAGATTACCGGCCAGCTCCGCCGGCTCGGCTGCTCGATGGACTGGTCGAATGAGCGCTTCACGATGGACGAGGGTTTTACCAAAGCCGTCACCAAGGTGTTTGTCGATCTTTACAATGACGGACTGATCTATCGCGACAAAAGGCTCGTGAACTGGGATCCGGGCCTCAAGACCGCTATCTCCGATCTCGAAGTCGAGACGCACGATATTCCCGGCAAATTCTGGCATTTCAAATATCCGCTCGCCGATGGTGTGACGCTGGATAACGGGCAGGACTATATCGAGGTTGCGACCACGCGGCCCGAGACCATGCTTGCCGACATGGCGGTTGCCGTTCACCCGAGCGACGAGCGCTATGCGAGCGTTGTCGGCAAGCAGGTCGTTCTGCCGATCACCGGGCGGCGCGTCGATATTGTCGCCGACGAACATGCCGATCCCGAACTGGGCAGCGGCGCGGTGAAGATCACGCCCGGCCATGATTTCAACGATTTCGAGGTCGGCAAGCGTGCCGGTTTCGCGGCGTCCGGGATGCTCAACATGCTCGATGCCGAGGCCAATGTCTGCCAGACGGCGGACGGGCTTGTGCCGGAAGAGTTTATCGGCCTGCACCGTTTCCGCCGCGATGAAGTCGACGGAGCGCGCGAGCTTGTCGTCGTGCGGATGAAGGAACTGGGCTGCCTGATCCCGCATGTCACCAAGGACAAGGATGGCGAAACGCAGGAACAAGACGCCGAACCGCGCACCATCGCCACGCCTTTTGGCGATCGTTCCAATGACGTGATCGAGCCGTGGCTCACCGATCAATGGTATGTCGATGCCGAGAAACTGGCCGTCGAGCCGATGGCCAAGGTCCGCTCCGGCGAGATCGATATCGTCCCGAAAAGTTGGGAAAAGACCTTTTTCAACTGGATGGAGAATATCCAGCCCTGGTGTGTTTCGCGGCAATTGTGGTGGGGCCACCGGATACCGGCTTGGTATGATGCGGAAGGAAATTTCTACGTTGCTACCGATGAGTCTGAAGCGCAGGCACAGGCGGGAGAGGGTGTTGCGCTAACGCAAGACAATGACGTCCTCGACACATGGTTCTCTTCCGGTCTCTGGCCGTTCGCGACGCTTGGGTGGCCCGAGGAAACGCATGACCTGAAACGCCATTACCCGAACAATGTCCTGATTTCCGGTTTCGATATCCTGTTCTTCTGGGATGCGCGGATGATGATGCAGGGGCTGCATCTGATGGGTGAGGTGCCGTTTCACACCCTCTATCTTCACGGGCTGGTGCGCGCGGCGGACGGACAGAAAATGTCCAAATCCAAGGGAAATACCGTCGATCCGCTCGGGCTGATCGACCAATATGGCGCGGATGCGTTGCGCTTCTTCATGGCGGCGATGGAAAGCCAGGGCCGCGACATCAAGATGGATGAGAAGCGGGTCGAGGGCTATCGCAATTTCGCGACCAAGCTGTGGAACGCGTCGCGCTTCTGCCAGTGCAACGGTATCGGCGCGAGCAAGACGCTCGCTGCGCCGAAAGCGGACCTCCCGGTCAATCGCTGGATCATCTCCGAGACGGTGACGACGCTGAACGCGCTCAACAAGGCACTTGATGATCTGCGCTTCGATGGCGCAGCGGACACCATCTACCATTTTGTCTGGGACAAATTCTGCGACTGGTATCTGGAGCTGATCAAGCCCGAAATGGACGGCGCAGGCGCAGGGGAATGCCGCGACGTTGCCGGTTGGGTGCTCGACCAGATTCTGGTGATGCTCCACCCGTTCATGCCCTTCATCACCGAAGAGCTGTGGCATGCGATGGGTGAGCGCAACTACGATATCATCGTCGCCAAATGGCCAGACCCGCGCGCGGACATCGATGCCGAAGCGGCCAGCGAGATTGGCTGGCTGATCAAGCTGATAAGCGAAACCCGCACGGCGCGTGCCGAACTCAATATCCCGCCGGGCGCCAAGCTCACGGTTCATGTTCGCGACGCCTCCGCTGCGACGCTTGAGCGGCTTGAGCGGCAATCCGCCGCGCTTGCCCGTGTCGGCCGTATCGAAAAGGTCAGTAGCGATGCCCCTCCCGAAGGCAGCGCGGCGCAGATTCCCGTCGATGAGGCGACCTATATACTCCCGCTTGAAGGCGTGATCGATCTTGATGCCGAAAAGGCGCGGCTCGCCAAGGCGCTTGAGGCAGCCGAGAAGGAAGCCTCCTCGCTCGACAAGCGGCTTTCCAATCCGCAGTTCGTGGAAAAGGCAAAGCCCGAAGCGGTTGAAAAGGCGCGCGCCGATCATGCGGAAAAGGCAGCCGAGGCCGACCGGCTCAAGGCTGCGATAGAGCGATTGGGATAGGCATTCCAGTCATGCTGAATCTGTTGCAGCATGACGGAATATGCAAAGCTGCTAGCGCCTTTGTTTACGGCCCGCTAAACCCCGTTTCATGACAAACCCTGCCTATCCCGCCCTGCGTATGCGCCGTACGCGCGCCACATCCTGGTCGCGCGCCATGGTCGCCGAAAACCGGCTTCACCCGTCGGACCTGATCTGGCCGCTTTTCGTGACGGATGGCGATGAGGAACAGCCGATTACGACCATGCCCGGCGTATCGCGCTGGCCGGTCGATCAGATTGCCGATCGCGCCGCCGAAGCGCGCGATGCCGGTATTCCCTGTGTGGCGCTCTTTCCGAACACCCAGTCCGATCTGCGGTCCGACAATGGCGATGAGGCGCTGAATCCCGACAATCTGATGTGTCGGGCGATTGGCGAGATCAAGGACGCGCTGGGCACCGATATTGGTATCCTCACCGATGTCGCACTGGACCCTTATACGAGCCACGGACAGGATGGGCTGGTCAGCAAGAATGGCCGGGTCCTCAATGATGATACGGTTTCGATCCTCGTCGAACAGGCGCTGAACCAGGTGCAGGCCGGGGCCGATATCGTCGCGCCGTCAGACATGATGGATGGCCGCGTCGGCGCGATCCGCGCGGCGCTGGAGGATGAAGGCCATACCAATGTGCAGATCATGGCCTATGCCGCCAAATATGCGAGCGCCTTTTACGGTCCGTTCCGCGATGCCGTGGGCAGCGGGGGCCTGCTGAAGGGCGACAAGAAAACCTATCAGATGGACCCGGCCAATAGCGAGGAAGCGCTGCGCGAAGTGGCGCTGGACATTGCCGAAGGCGCGGACAGCGTGATGGTGAAGCCGGGGCTTGCCTATCTCGATATTGTCCGGCGCGTGAAGGAGCGGTTCGAAGTGCCGGTCTATGCGTATCAGGTGTCCGGCGAATATGCGATGATCGAGGCGGCCGTCGCTGCAGGCGCCGGGGATCGCGATGGGCTGGTGCTGGAGACGCTGCTAGCGTTCAAGCGGGCAGGGGCTTCTGGCGTGCTGACCTATCATGCGCTCCATGCGGCGCGCCTGATCGGATGATTCGCATCCGATGATCCTTCGCCTGCTCGCGATTGGCATGGTGATCGCGCTGAACAATTTCGCGGTTTCGCTGGCGCTGGGCGCAATCGGGACGGAGAAGCGTTGGCGCATCATTGTAATTTTCGGCATATTTGAATTCACCATCCCCCTGATCGGGCTTTTGATCGGGCAGAGCCTTGCCGGATATATCAGCGCCGCGATGGACTGGCTCGTGCCGGTATTGCTGGTGCTTATCGGTGTCGCCGTGATCTGGGAAAGCTTTCGCTTCGGCCGTGACGACCAGAAACTCGCCGACATGACATCCAGCTGGGGCGGGTTGATCCTGCTCGCCGCAGGGCTGGGTATCGACAATCTGTTCGTCGGCTTCAGCCTTGGCCTTGCCGGCGCGCATCCGTTCCTGCTGGCCACTGCCATAGCGACCTGTTCGGTGACGTTCACGGCGATAGGACTGCAGATCGGGCATGTCTCGCGCCGGCACTGGGAATCGCGTACCGAGTTCATTGCGGGTGCGGGTCTGGTCTTTGTCGCCTTTGCCGTCTGGCAAGGCTGGATCTAGTTGGTCTAAGAGGCGGGCCGATGATGGAAACTCCAAGACTGATCCTGCGCGACTGGAGCGATGCAGACCGCGAGCCGATGTTCGCGCATCTGAACTCGCAGCCCAATGTCATGCGCTATCTTCTGGGTGTCCAGACCCGCGAAAAGACCGGTGAGATGGTCGACAAGTTCAGGGGCTGGCAGCGCGATCATGGCCATACCTTCTGGGCTGTCGAGCGGAAGGGCGATGGCGCGCTGCTCGGTTTTTGCGGGTTGAAACGGGTGGAGGATGACGGGGTTCTCCCTGATCCGGGAACCCTGGAAATTGGCTGGCGGCTGCGCGAAGACGCCTGGGGGCAGGGCTATGCCCGGGAAGCGGCTGCCGCTTGTCTGAGCCATGCTTTTGATGCGCTGGATGCGGAATTCGTGACGGCCTTTACGGTTGAGGGCAATGCAGCGTCATGGGGGCTGATGGAGCGGCTCGGCATGTCGCGGCGCAAGGATCTCGATCACTGGTATGACGAATGGGGTCCGCAGCTCGGCCATGGTATCGTCTATCGCATCACAGCCGCAGAATGGACGCAGAAACGCAAGGAATTCGAATTATGAAAGATGTCAGCATCATCCCGTTCAACGGCAAGACGCCCCAGATCCACGAAAGCGCCTTTGTCGCGCCCGGCTGCCGCCTGATCGGCGATGTGCGGATCGGCGCAGGTTCGAGCATCTGGTATAATTGCGTGCTGCGCGCAGATGTTAACTATATCGAGATCGGCGAACGCTCAAATGTGCAGGATGGCACCGTCATTCATTGCGATGGCGATCACGGGCCGGAGCATCCGGGTATCCCGACCATCATCGGAAACGATGTCCTGATCGGCCATATGGCGATGATCCACGGGACAAAACTGCACGACAAAAGCTTTGTCGGCCTCGGCGCGATCGTCATGGATGGCTGCGAGATCGAAAGCGGCGGGATGATTGCGGCCGGCGGCATGCTGACGCCCGGCAAGATCATCAAGGCAGGCGAGATGTGGGGCGGACGTCCGGCCAAGAAGATGCGCGACCTGACCGAGCAGCAGCAGGCGATCAACAATCTGGGCACCATGCACTACGCCCAGCTTGCCGGAGTGCACGACGCGGCGGTTACTGCGTCCTGAGCATCGCGTTCAGGGGGTCATACTGGGCATTTTGCGCAGCATAGAGCGCAGCGACCCTCTCGCGCGCAGCGAGCAGTCTCTGCGTCTCTGACGGGGCCCCCGCCAGCGCCTGCCCGGCGAGAATGCCGTCAAGCGACCCGAGTGCCTGCACCGTTGCTGAGCGTGCCGAATCGAGTGCGGACACCGCCAGTTGCGCCTCGATCCAGGCTTCGCTCTCAATCGCGCTTCCCGCTGCCCTTTCAGCGGATTGCCGGGCTGCCGGATAGCTGGCAGCAAAAGCGCTGTGTCCGGCTTCCGCCTCGCCGACAAGTGCATCGATCCGGGCGGCAAGTGCTGAATCGCTGGTCGACCGAACTGGCGCGATGGCGTGGACAGGATCGTCCAGCACCCCTTCGATCGGGCGAGGTGCGAGCGACGGGGCTTCGCCTTCGGGGCCGGCACAACCGGCCAGAAGAATCGGAAGCAGGAGGAGCGAAGCGCATATTCTCATGGTGAAGCTCTAGGCGGACACGCTTTTACTCGCAACGGGGTTGCGCGCTTGGTTTAGTGCGACTACATCGCCCGTTCCCGCGCGCCCGTAGCTCAGCTGGATAGAGTACCTGACTACGAATCAGGGGGTCGGAGGTTCGAATCCTTCCGGGCGCGCCAATTTTCCGAATTCTTGCCAGAGTTAGTCTGTCCCGGGGCGAGGGGTGCCCGCCGCCGGCTCGCGTCAATTGTCCGTCAGCCACCGTATTACATATCGGTTGCCACGGCGCATTCTCTGCGATTCTCTGCCTTCATCCAGCGTAAACCAGCAGTTGCCTCCGCGCCTGAGCCGTTCACGCATGCAGTATATCCGCATCTCCGCAGAACACATATCTCGCCCGCCAAGCCTGATCGACAAGCCAAACGGAGTGAGAATTGTGCGTAAACTTTCAGTAATTGCTGCAGTGATAGCAGCCACGAGCCTGACATCGACAGCCAATGCGGCGAATGAAGCCAATGACTGGTACATATCGGGTCAATTTGGTGTTCGCGCCGTCGAACGGGAAACGGCAACCGCACCGGGAGTCGATATCGATACGGAGCTGGGCAATGGCCTCTATTTGTCCGGAGCTGTCGGTCACCGCCTGAACTCGGACGGCATCGGTCTTCGCGTCGAGGGTGAAGTTGCCTGGCGGGGTGGAAACCTCAATAATTTCGACATTAACAACGTGCCCGCGCCTGTTACCGGGGATGGTTTTTCGGCGCTCAGCGTGATGGCCAACGGCTATGTCGACTTCAACAGCGGATCGAGTTTCACGCCCTATATCGGTGCCGGGGTCGGACTGGCTCGGATAGCCGGGGACATCGACGCCGGTGGCAATGCCATCGACGATACTGCGACCGCTTTTGCGGTTCAGGGTATCGCGGGTGTCGATGTTTCGTTGACGGACACCGTATCCCTGTTCGCCGACCTCCGCTATTTTCGCGCAATCGGGGCGACGATGACCCTGACGGGAACTGCCGGAGCGGGCGATGTCGATGTTGAATATGATGCCTTCACGCTCGGTATTGGCGCGCGCATCAAGTTCTAGCGCCCGTCTCGATGAAGGCACGGGCACGCGCTACAGATATTTCTCGCGCAAGGATTTGTAGCGCGTCCGCCCTACGGGAAGCCGGTCACCGCTCTTCAATATGACGAAGTAACGGCTACCCGGCTGCGTTTCGAAACGCTCGATCGCATCCAGGCGGACGATATAGGATTTGTGGATGCGTTCAAAGCTGCCCGGCAGGATGGCCTCGAACTGGTTCAGCGATTTGTCGTGGAGCCTGGTGCTGCCGTCATTGAGCCTGACTTCGGAATATTTATCGGCGCCCATGATGAAAACGACCTGCTCCAGGGATGCGACGAACGCTCGCCCGGCCGTGCGAAAGCTCAAATATTTGGGGCCATGTTCGGGCTTGGTTCGGTCCTCGAAACGGTCGAGTGCCTGTTTCAAACGCTCCTCGTCAAACGGTTTGGCGACAAAGTCGATGACTCCATAATCGAACGCCTCGACCGCCCGGTCGTTATAGGCCGATATGACGATCGTCTGGGCTGCATAGGATGCATAGATTTTCAGCAGCTCAAATCCATCCGAGCCGTGAAGGTTGAGGTCGAGCAGGAAGAGATCATAGCTGCCACTCGATGCTTCCTGCAAAGCAACGCCGACCGTTTCGCATTTCGTGTAATTTCCTATTTGGTCTCCAAGGATTTTGCGGCAAATTCGCTCGATACGATCAGCAACAATCGGTTCGTCTTCCAGCGACAATATCCGCAGGGGGGCAGCCTGGATGTCCATCAGGCCATCAACCAGATCGTTGTGATCCATGCCCCGTTTTCCGATCCGGAGCGCAAGCGCCAACGGCCAGCATAGCTTTCCTCCAGGCGTGCTTTTACATAATTTGTCCCGGACCCGGTCGAATGTTCCTTGTGCTCGGTTGCTTCGCCAAGCGGCGCGATCATTGTGTAAACCACAGCCTCGCCGGACATGCTCTTGGACAGTTCGAAGAGAATGTCCGCCTCGCTGTAGCGATTATGGGAAAGCGCATTCTCGATCAGGGTATGAAAGATGCCGGGCGGGATTTTTTCATCGCCCTCCAGCCCGGTGGTGACGAGCGTAAACCTGCGTTTGCGGCGCATGCCCATAAGTTCAAGATGCGTCCGGCACAGCTCCAGTTCGTCTTCGAGCGGCGCGAGCCGTTTTCCGGACAGTTTGGATAGCGAGCGGAACTCGTCCGCGAGGCCATTGACGAAGCGAAGCGCATCCTGCGGTGCCGTCTCGATCCACTCCGTTATCGCCGTCAGGCTGTTCATCATGAAATGGGGCTGGAGGTTTCTTTTCAGCATCTCGCTTTCCAGCCGGGCGGCGGTAAGTTCGGTCTGCTTGGCGACCAGTTCCTGGCCTCGAATATGCAGCGCATGACCAAGCGTCAGCAGCAGCGCCAGCATCACGAGGAAAACGAACAGATATTGTGGATCGAGAAATATGCCGGTCAGGCACGCACCGATGCATATTGCATAGTAAATGGCATGACGACGCTCCGGTGCCGGTGCCTGGGTGCAGATTGCCAGGCAATAAAAACACAGGGCGATGAATGTGCGGGTGTCGTGTTCATAGGGCAAGGGCCCCCATGGAACCGCAGACACCAGTACCACCACTGCCAGCCCGGCCAGCCAGAATATCTGCTTTTCTATTCCAAGTCTCATCAGCAACAGCGATGGCAAGGCAATGAAAACAACTGCTGCCGATACCATGGCGAGCAGGTCGGCGGTGTTGATCCATGTATAGGGAAAAAGACCCAGAAGCTCGCCCGTTTCAATCGCAGTGATAACGGCGATGCCAAGGGCCGTGGTCAGCGCGGCAACGAATATCCTGCGCTGGCCGACAGTCGATGAGGACGTTGCAAAGAATATCGAAAGCAGGCCGACAGCCGCCAGCACCGCACCGAGCATGACGAGATTGAGCGAGTTACGCGAGAAAAGCTGGTTTGCAGGTTCGATCGAATAGGTGACGAACAGATCGGAAGGATCCCGCAAATGTTCGGCCGATGCACGCAGCGCCAGGACATGCTCTCCAACCGCAAGAAATTCGCGAGGTACGGCGACGCTGAAACGGGATGCACCGGGTGTTTCTGCGGACGGTGTCTCGCCAACGATGCCGGTTGATCCCAGCAAGGTCCCGTCGACATAGACTTCGAATGCTCCGGTGCCTTCGAATACGAATATGCTGTTTGCCGGCAAATGTGCATTTTCCGGAATTGTATAGCGGTCCCGTATCCAGAAAATGCCATTCGGTGTCGCCGCTCCGTCAAATCTGCCCCACTGCGAATCGTCGAATGCAGGCTGCATCCAGCTGGCATTGTCGCCAGCGCTCCAGCGGGCGCTGGGCTGCTCCGAAGCCGTTTGTGCGGTTGCAGAAAGCGCACCGATTCCTGCGCAGAATAGCAAGAAGCCGAATAGGAAGATCCGGCTCATTACGGGCGTATGGCGATGACGCATAAAGCTCCGGTGATTTTCTGAAATGACAGTCTACAGCCAATATGGGCGAACGCCGAATCTCTGTAGCCCGAACTTGGGCAAGTGCGGATTGAAGATCAGCCGTTTCGCGCCATCACGGCGCGCCACCATGGCTCGTTATCGAGATACCAGCGGACCGTTTCGCGGATGCCGTCGGCGATGTCGTGAGCCGGTGTGAAATCCAGCTCCGCGGCAATCTTGCCGGCATCGATCGCGTAGCGCCGGTCATGGCCTAGGCGGTCCTCGATGTGGGATTTGAGGGATGCGCTGGGCTGCCCCTTTGCCGCCGGTGCATCGGGAAAGCGCTCGGCGAGATCGGGCTCGGATTCAAACGCTTCATCGATTGCCACGCAGACCCGCTCGACCAGCGCAAGGTTGGGCAGCTCTGCACCGCCGCCGATATTGTACACTTCTCCCGATTCTCCGCGCGTGACGACAGCTTCGACGGCCCAGCAATGGTCGACGACATGCAGCCAGTCCCGCCTCTGCATTCCATCGCCATAAACGGGCAACGGCTTGCCGTGCAGTGCGTTGATCAGGAAGAGCGGGATCAGTTTTTCGGGATATTGGAACGGGCCGTAATTGTTGGAACAGTTGGAGATCGTCACGTCGAGACCATAGGTCTTGTGATAGGCTCGGACGAGATGATCGGATGCGGCTTTCGAGGCTGCATAGGGAGAGTTGGGCGCATAACGCGTGTTTTCGGTAAAACCGGGATCGTCCGGTCCAAGGCTGCCATAGACTTCATCGGTCGAGACATGATGGAAGCGGTGGGGACGGCCACTGCCACTGTCGAGCCAGACCGCTTGCGCGGCTTTGAGCAGGCTCAGCGTTCCAACGACATTGGTATCGATAAAGATGTCCGGTCCGTCGATCGACCGGTCGACATGGCTTTCGGCGGCAAAATGGATGAGGCGGTCGATGTCGTGTTCGGCCAGGAGGCGGGTGGCCAAAGCGGTATCGCGTATATCGCCTTCGACGAGCTCTACGCCTTCGACATCGGCCAGGCTTTCCCGGTTGCCGGCATAAGTCAGCGCATCGAGGACGATAATCGCATCTGCAGGATGGGCTGCGCGCCAGTGCCGAACAAAATTCGCGCCTATAAACCCGGCACCGCCTGTTACCAATATTGTGCTCATCGGGCAGCCATCCATTCGGCCAGCATGATATCCAGCTCCTCTTCCCAATGCTTGGGGGTGCCCGTTATCGCCCATGTCGCAGCGCAATCAAGCACGCTGAACGGTGGGCGGGCTGCGCGCGCGTCATATTGGGCGGTCGTGACCGGATTGATTCGGCAGTCGAATTCAAAACCGGCTGCATCGGCCTTTTCGACGATGGCGCAGGCAAATTGATACCAGCTCGCCGTCCCGTAATCGGTGAAGTGATGGATGCCGGTGGCTCCCGCCTCGACAAGTGCCCAGACGACGTTGGCGAGGCTGGCGACGTGGGTGGGAACGGAAATCTGGTCGTCCACTACGGCGATGGCGTCCCGCTCCGCCAACAGGCGCAGCATGGTCGTCGCGAAATTCCGGCCATGAGCGGAGTAGAGTGCCGAAGTTCGTACGATGAGCGCGTTCGGACTGGACAGCAGGGCTTCTTCGCCCGCGCGCTTGGATCGGCCATAGACATTGATCGGATTGGTTGCCGCTTCCGGTGGGTAGGGCTGCCGGGCTTGCCCGTCAAAAACATAGTCGGTCGAAATATGGACAAGCCGGGCACCAAGGCGCGCGCAGGCTAAAGCCATCCAGCCCGGGGCGCTGCCGTTGATGCGAAAGGCCTGGCTTTCATCTTCTTCGGCCGCATCGACAGCCGTATAGGCGGCGGCGTTTATAACCAGCTCTGGCCCGGCATAGTCGATCGCGCGATTCAGCGCAGTTTCATTGCCGATATCGAGATCTGACCGGCTTAACGCCGTTACTTCAAAACCTGCAGGCAATGTGCGCTGCAACGCTCGGCCCAACTGCCCGTCGGCGCCGAAGATCAAAGCCTTCATGCGAAAAGATCGGCGTCGCTAAGCTGCGTCGCGGAGGCATCTTTTGCCGAAAGGATCGGCGTTTCGCCTTCGGGCAGTGGCCAGGCAATGCCAATCGACGCATCGTCCCAGGCAATCGTGCGCTCGTCTTCGGGCGCATAATAGGCCGTGCATTTATATTGCACCTCCGCACCGTCCGAGAGAGCCAGAAACGCATGACCGAAACCCGGCGGGATCCAGAGCATCGCCTTGTTCTTCGCGGTCAGCCTTTGCGCCACCCAGCGGCCGAATGTCGGGGAAGATCGACGCAGGTCGACCGCAACATCGAAAATGCGGCCCCGTGTTGCCCTGACCAGTTTACCCTGGGGCTGGCCAACCTGGTAATGGATACCGCGCAGACTGTGTTTGCTTGATCGGCTGTGATTGTCCTGCACCCATGGGCCGTCTATTCCGGCTGCGGCAAACACATCCTCGCGCCAGCTTTCCAGGAAGAAACCCCGATCGTCTTCCAGTACGCGCGGCGTGACGAGCTTCACCTCCGCGATTGCCGTTTCGGCGATGTGCATGCGTAACCTCCCCGAACCCCGTATCCTCAACGATGCGCTGCAGATACGCATCGGGGTGTCCCTTGTCGATATGGGGAGCGGGCGCAATTTGACTCGGGAAGCCGAAATGGCTTGGTGGGGTAACGCGGTGCCCGGCGATCATCCGACAGAGGAGACGCCTGGCAATCGGAAAGGATGCAAATGGCCCAAGGAAAAACATGGAATTACAAGCAGGGCCTCCATGATCTTGGGGGTGGCAGCTGGGCCTGGTTGCAGCCGGATGGCGGGTGGGGCTGGTCCAATGCCGGCCTGATCGTCGATGGAGACCAGTCGCTGCTCGTCGATACCCTGTTCGATGCCCGGCTCACCGGCACGATGCTGGATGCCATGTCCGACGCCACCGGATTGTCGGGCGACGATATCGGCACGGTCGTCAATACGCATGCCAATGGCGATCACACCCATGGCAACGGTCTGTGCCGTCATGCCGAGATTATCGCGTCCGAGGCAAGCGCGCGTGAAATGGCCGAAGTCGATGCTGCCGGGCTTGCCGCAATGATGGCCGCGGCGCCCAATCTCGGTCCGTCCGGCAAATATCTGATCAACATCTTTGGCGATTTCGATTTCACCAACGTCGCCGAGCGTGCGCCCACGCGCACCTTTACCGGGGAGCTCAACCTGAAGGTTGGCGACAAGAATGTTTCGCTGATCGAGGTGGGTCCTGCCCATACGGCGGGCGATGTGCTCGTCCATCTGCCCGAGGACCGGATCGTCTATACCGGCGACATCCTGTTTATCGATGGCACGCCGATCATGTGGGCAGGCCCGGTCGGCAACTGGATCGCCGCGTGCGACAAAATTCTTGCGATGGATGTGGAGGCGATTGTGCCCGGCCATGGGCCGATTAGCGACAAGGCCGGCGTCCGCAAGGTCCAGGCCTATCTGCGCTATATCGATGGCGAGGCGCGCAAGCGGTTCGATGCCGGATTGTCACCGCGCGATGCGGCACATGATATCGCCCTTGGCGACTATGCGAGCTGGATCGATTCCGAGCGGATCGCCGTCAATGTCGATACGCTTTACCGGGAATATCGGGGGGACACGTCTCCGCCCAATATTGTCGGGCTGTTTTCCCTGATGGCCGAACTGAAACGCTAGGGCCGAGCGCGCCAGCGGTTGACCAGCAATTGCTGTCTGTGCCGTGACCGGTTCTTGGGTGTGGCATCCAGTATCTTTGCGCCGCCCAGAAAAACTGCGCCCGTGCAGCACAGAGCGAGCAGTTCCCCCGCACGCCCCGGATACTGGATGAGATAGAGTTGCGCCCGGGCGGTTGCGCCGACTGCAAGCGCGTAGATGATCAGATACGCCTCGAAGCGATTTTTGATAACGAACAGTCGGGCTACGCGCTTCCACATAAGTTTTTATTAAGCAATTGCCGTGCCAATCCCGGAAATGCGTGCTTTTTCGTTTCGGGATATGGTAAACTGTAAGTTAACCCGACACTATCGTCAGATCAGTTCATTCAGCGAGAGGGCGTTGTAGAGCGCCGTGTGCGCGGCTGCGATGCGATCCCAGAGCGCAGGGTCTGCCAGCGCGTCTCCGTCGATCGTTTCGGGCCATGTTGCCCCAATAACCTGTGCCACATGATCGAGCTTGGCCTCGTCCATAAGGAAGCGCGGATCGATTGTTGCGGGATCGGCGAGAACGCGCAGGCGCAGACAGGCCGGTCCGCCGCCATTGGCCATGGACTGGCGGACATCGACG
Organism: uncultured Parasphingopyxis sp.; assembly: GCA_947259005.1. Lineage (GTDB taxonomy): Bacteria > Pseudomonadota > Alphaproteobacteria > Sphingomonadales > Sphingomonadaceae > Parasphingopyxis. Next base: position 90,277 of record CAMYKP010000006.1, read on the forward strand.
GGGATCAACTTGCGGATCGGTCCGTTCGTGGCGATCATCTCCTGCAGCCACGTCCAGACCGCTTCGCTCTCCTGGGATTCGGTGGGCAGGATCAGCGCCATGCCGCCCTCGGGAAGGGTCACGAGCTGTGCGTTGAACAGATAGGTCCGGATTGCCTCTTCCAGCGAAACGCGGTCCGCGGGCACTTCGACAATCACCGTCTCTGGCATGATCGCCCGCAACTCGGCAAATACAGTGTCGCGATCGGTAAAAGCCTGCTCATGGCAGAACAGCACCGTCTCATTGGCCACGGCGACGACATCATTGTGAAAGGCGCCGGCTGCGATGGCGGCGGGTGACTGTTCGGCGAACACCGTTTTTGCCGGATCGAGACCATGTTTCCGGGCGACGGCTTGCGAGGCGACAAGATGCTGGCGGGCGGGGAAGGGGCCGCCGCTTTCGCCATAGACGAAGATCTCTATGCCCGGTTCGCCATGGCGGGGTGCGAGCCGCATGAAATTGGCCGCGCCTTCGTCGCCAAAGGGTGCGGGTACGGGTTCGTGGATTGCGAAATGCTCCGTGTTTCCGAACGCTACCTTCAACTGCGCCATGGTTTCCGGCCATTCATGGCTGCGATGCGGCATTGTGACGAGATTGGCCGGGGTCAGGTGGCAGCGGCCATCGGCTGTGTCGGGAGCGGGCGAAACCGTGGCCGCATTGGCCGTCCACATGGACGAAGCGGACATGGCATTGGCGAGCAGCACCGTATCGGCATGAGCGGGGTCGGTTGCCAGTTGCTCCAGCCAGACTGTATTGGGCCGCCGTTGCGGCAGGAACGCGCCCTGAACCAGCCCGAGCCGGATATTGGCGCGCATCTTCTCAAGCCCTTGCAGCGCGGCTGCGCGCGGTTGGGATATCCGGCCCGCATTTTTTGCCGAAGCGAGATTGCCCAGGCTCAGCCCGGCATAATTGTGCGACGGGCCGATTATGCCGTCAAAATTGATCTCGACCAGGGCCATGGCTGTGTCCGTCCGTTGGTGGGCGCTTAGCGCGGTACGTACCGCACCGATGTGCCGATTTGTGCGTTGAGGATTTCTGCAGCTGCGCGGTCTATAGCGACTTCATCTTCGCCCTGCGCTTCGACATGGGCATAGCAGCAGCGAAAGGCTTCCAATGTACCCGTCGCGGCCAGGGAGTGAGTGTCGCTGGTATCCGAGATCGCGGAGATCCTCGCCTCACGCGAGTTTGCAACGCTTTTCACGGTATCGATATCGGCTTCCATCGTCGGTCCGCCATCGAAAATATCGATATAGCCGGCATATTTAAAATTCTCTTTTTCCAGCATGCGCATAGCCGCGCGTCCGGAAGGATGCGGCTTGCCGATAACCGATCGGGCGCTTTCAGGCAGCATGTTGAGATAGATCGGATGTTTGGGCATCAGGTCGGCAATGAACTGGTGCCCGTGTCTCGCGTTGAATTCATCGGCTTCCTGAAAGGACATGCCGAAAAACTTGCCCGCCAGTGCGTCCCAGAATGCGGAGCCGCCGGCTTCGTCGATAACGCCGCGCAGCTCGGCAATGACCTTTTCGCCAAATCTCTCGCGATGCTTGGCGATGAACAGATAGCGGCTGCGCGCGAGCAGCATGCCGAGCCCGCCCGCCCGTTCATTGGGGTGGAGAAACAGCCCGCCAACTTCCGATGCACCCTCATAATCCGTTGTCAGAGACAGGATCTGCGAGGTGAATGTGCGGTCCAGCTCCTTGCTGTGCTGGGTAAAAGTGTTGATCCGATAGCTGTAAAATGGCCAGCGCTTGCCGACGGCAGCGAAAATCTGCGCCGTTCCACGCACCTGGCCGGTTTCGGTGTTCTCCAGCGCCAGAAGGAACAGGTCGTTGGCGGATTCTCCCTCAGTCTTGGCGAAAGCCTCTTCCGACCGTTCCAGTTTCGCATTGAGCGCGTCACGGTCAGGCGGAAGGTTGGTGAAGCCGCCGCCCGTCAGTTTGGCCATTTCATAAAGCTGATCAACATCGTCGCGGCGTGCCGCGCGAACCACAAACGTCATAATCTACCCCTCTCGGCGAGCCTGAGCAGAACCAGCGCAGAAAGCTGCGCCCGTTCCGCAAGACTGTCGACCAGTAAAAATTCCTGCGGCGAATGAATGGCCCCGCCGCGCACGCCCATCGTATCGACAACCGGCACGCCGCATGCCGCGATATTATTGCCGTCGCACACCCCGCCGGTGGATTTCCATGCGATATCGAGGCCCAGATCCTGTCCGCATTCCTTCACGAGGCCGAACAGTTTTGCAGCTTCGGCGTCGACGGGCTTGGGCGGACGGCCAAAGCCGCCATGGACATGGATATGGACTTCGCGGCGCGCGCCAATATCGGCAACCGCTTCATCGAGCAGTTTCTGCGCGCGCACCTGATCCTCGGTCGTCTCGGGCCGCATGTTGAGGCGCAGCACGGCATGGTCGGGCACGACATTGTTTGCCCCGCCACCTTCGATTTTTGCCGGGTTCACCTTGAGGCCGGGGCCGATCCCGACTTCCAGCCTGAGCGCCAGTTCGGCCGCAGCAAGCAGGGCGTTGCGGCCTTCTTCCGGGTTGCGGCCGGCATGGGCGCTTTTCCCGGTGACGATGATCGACCAGTTCCCGCTGCCGCCGCGCGCACCGGCCAATGTGCCATCAGGCAGGGCGGGCTCATATGTCAGCGCCGCAAGTTTGCCTTTGGCGGACCGCACCAGCAGCGCAGCCGATCCCGGGGACCCGATTTCCTCGTCCGAATTGATGACCACTTCATAGCCGATACGCGGAGCAAGAGCGGATGTTTCCAGCGCCTTGAGCGCGGCCAGCATTAACGCGATACAACCCTTCATATCGGCAACGCCCGGTCCGTTGAGGGTGTTGTCATCCAGCCATGTCAGCGCTTGGAACGGATGGTCGTGGCTAAATACGGTGTCCATGTGGCCCGTCAGCAGGACCTGTGTCGGGGCTTCGGGACGAACAACGAGGTGCAGATTTTGCCCGGTGCGACGTTCGGTTATCGCTCCGTCGGGCTCGACGATTTCGCCGGGCACCGGATCTTCCAGCGTCAGGGCCCCGGGCAACGCCGAAAATGCATCGGCCAGTTCCCCGGCAACCTGCTTCAGACCGGCAAGATTGGCCGATCCGCTGTTGATCGATGCCCAGCGCTCCGTCTGCTCAAGCATCGGTTCTGCAGCTGCCCGATCAAGTACGGCGCGTTCATCATTTGTCATCTGTGTCATCTCGTACGCCTTAGCCGGAGTTGCGCCTTGCGTCACCGCCTTGCATCCCCATTCGTCACACGGCATAGCGCGCACTTCTCCTCCCCTATAGTAATGGTGAAGGGTGCGCTTGCGCCCTGCGAACAAGGAGTCTCCATGTCTGATTATGTCGATCGCGCGGGTTTGCGTGTTGCTTCCGGCCTTGTGGAATTTGTCGAAGGCGAGGCGCTAAGCGGCCTTTCCGTCACGCCGCAGGATTTCTGGCAGGGCATGGCTTCCATCTATCGCGATTTCGCGCCCGCAAATCGCGCACTGCTTGGAGAGCGCGAACGCCTCCAATCCGCAATCGATGCCTGGCATGAAGCGCGCAAGGGCCAGCCGATCGATCAGAGCGAGTATCAGGCTTTTCTCACCGAGATCGGCTATCTGGTTCCCGAGCCTGAAGCTTTCACCATCGGCACCGAAAATGTGGATGACGAAGTGGCCCGTATTGCCGGTCCGCAGCTTGTCGTGCCGGTGCTGAACGACCGCTTCCTGCTCAATGCGGCCAATGCGCGCTGGGGCAGCCTGTATGACGCGCTCTACGGAACCGATGTCCTTCCCGGCAGCGCAAAACCGGGCGGCTATGACGAGGAACGCGGCGCGCAGGTAATCGCCGCCGCGCGGGGCCTGCTCGACGAATTCCTGCCGCTTGCCGAGGGTAGCTGGGCGAATTTCGAGGGCGGAACGCCTATGCTCGCAGACCCGGACCAGCTTGTCGGGATGAACGGCGAATCCATGCTGTTTCGGCACAATGGCCTGCATCTCGAAGTGGTTATCGATCGCGAAAGCCCGATTGGCCGCACGGACAAGGCAGGCATCGCCGATGTGATCGTAGAGGCTGCACTGACGACGATCGTCGATCTGGAAGATTCGGTTGCGGCCGTCGATGCCGAGGACAAGACTCTCGCCTATCGCCACTGGCTCGGGCTGATGCGCGGCGATCTGGAAGCGTCATTCGCCAAGGGCGGCAAGACGGTGAGCAGGGCGCTCAATGCGGATCGCAGCTATACGGGTGTGGAAGGCGAGACGCTTGTCCTTCCCGGTCGCAGCCTGCTCTTCGTGCGCAATGTCGGCCATCTGATGACCAACCCGTCCGTGCTGCTGCCGGATGGTAGCGAAGCGCCGGAAGGCATTCTGGACGGCATCATGACGAGCATGATCGCCATGCACGATCTGCAAGGCGGCAACCTGCACAGCAATAGCCGGGCCGGCTCTGTCTATATTGTGAAACCCAAGATGCACGGACCCGATGAGGCAGCCTTCACGAACCGGCTGTTCGATGCGGTCGAGGACATGCTGGGGCTGGACCGCCATACGCTCAAAGTCGGTGTGATGGACGAGGAGCGCCGGACATCGGCCAATCTCGCCGCCTGTATCCATGCCGTCAAAGACCGGATCGTGTTCATCAATACGGGATTTCTCGACCGGACCGGCGACGAGATACACACCTCGATGCAGGCCGGTGCGATGATGCGCAAGGCGGCGATGAAGGAAGTGGACTGGATCACCGCCTATGAAGCGCGCAACGTCCAGATCGGTCTTGCTGCGGGCTTTTCCGGCAAGGCGCAGATCGGCAAGGGTATGTGGCCCGCGCCGGACCTGATGGCCGATATGATGAAAGCGAAGATCGGCCACCCGATGAGCGGTGCGAACACGGCCTGGGTGCCCAGCCCGACCGGCGCGACCCTCCATGCGCTTCACTATCACCGCGTCGACGTGTTCGAGCGGCAGAAGACGTTGATGGAAGAACCCATTCCATCACTCGAAAAACTGCTGACGATACCGCTGGCTGAGGGAACCAACTGGTCGCCTGAGGAAATCCGCGAGGAACTGGACAATAATGCGCAGGGCCTGCTCGGCTATGTCGTGCGCTGGATCGACCAGGGCGTTGGCTGCTCCAAGGTGCCGGACATTCATGATGTCGGTTTGATGGAAGATCGTGCGACCCTGCGGATCAGTTCACAGCATATGGCGAACTGGCTGCTCCACGGCGTGTGCAGCGCGGACGAAGTCGATGCGGCTCTGCAGCGTATGGCGGCGAAGGTCGATGAGCAGAATGCTGGCGATCCGCTGTACACGCCGATGGCCGACAATCCCCACAGCATCGCCTTCCAGGCGGCCCGGGCGCTGGTCTTCGATGGCGTTACGCAGCCCAGCGGCTATACCGAGCCGCTGCTTCATGAATATCGTCGCAAGGTGAAGGGCAGCTAGGCTGGAATGCCGATTTACCTGCCGAGATAGCCTGAAAACTCAACGAGCAGCTCTTCATAGAGCCGCTTTTTGAAGGGCACGATCAGCTCAGGCAGCGTGGTCGGTTCGGTCCATTTCCACGCCCGAAATTCCTGGTGTGAAGTCTCGATATTCACGTCGTCGTCCGAGCCTTCAAAGCGCATCAGGAACCAGCTTTGCCGCTGGCCGCGATATTTGCCTTTCCAGATCTTGCCGATCAGCTCGTCGGGCAAATCATAGACCAGTTCGCGCGACGCTTTTGCGACAAGGCTGGCCTTGCTGCTGGCGATGCCCGTTTCCTCTTCCAGTTCCCGAAAGGCGGCGGTTTCGGCATCCTCGCCCTTGTCGATCCCGCCCTGCGGCATCTGCCAGGCCTCGCTGCTCGAATCCATGCGCTGGCCGACGAACACGCGTCTTTCGGAATTGAGAAGCATCACGCCGGCACAGGGCCGGTATGGCAAATCTGTCGCTTTGCTCATTCGGCGGCGACGGCCTGTTCGGGAACCGCTTCGCTCTCGATCTCGTCAAGGATCAGCTTGAGCGCGTTGAGGCAGGCGACAACATCGTCATGCGCCGAGGGGATAATCTTCCTCAGGTTTGCAAAGCCGTGGATATTGCCGCTGGCCTCGCGATAAACGGTGTGAACGCCCGAAGCGATCAGCTTGCCGGCGTAAGCGCGGCCCTGGTCGCGAAGCGGATCGAGACCGGCGGTAACCAATACTGTCGGCGGAAGGCCTTCCGTGTCCTTGAGTACGGGGTTGAGCCGCCAGTCGGTTTCGTCGCCGCCATAATGATTGCCGAACCATGCCATTGTCTCCGCCTCGAGCAGAAAACCTTCGGCAAAATCGCTCATCGAGCCGCCATCGGCCCGCATATCGGTTGCCGGATAGATCAGCCACTGGGCAATGACGGGAACATCCGCCGGTTCGTCGCGCAGCGCGAGCGAGGTAACCGCGGCGAGATTGCCGCCCGCGCTGTCGCCGGCCGGAATCAACCCCGTCACTTCAAGGCCCAGTTCCTGCGGGCTCGACGCGATCCAGCGCGCTGAAGCGATGCAGTCATCGGGCGCAGCCGGGAAAGGATATTCAGGCGCGAGGCGATAATCGATCGAGACGACCGGCAGATCCAGCATCCGTGCGGTTTCGGCGCACAGTCCGTCATGAGTTTCGATATTGCCGATCACGAATCCGCCACCATGGAAGAAGATAACGACCGGGCCGGGGCCGCGGCTGTCGCGCGGGTCGTAAAGACGGGCCGAAATATCGCCGGCCGGACCGGGAATGGAGAAGTCCCGCTTGATCGCGAGTTCGCCGGCCGGGCGCTCGGCCATGGTGAACACCATGTCCATCATTGCGCGTGCGGTTGCGGGATCGGTCTCGTGCGTTTTCGGGCCTTCCTGCGCAGCCAGAAGGTCAAGCATCATCTGTACGTCGGGGCGGACATAAGCCATCGGTCGTTTCTCCGGTTCTGTTCTTATTTTTCGGCAGTTATAGGCGCAAATGTTCGCGCGGCAAGGCGCGGCGTGAGCAGAAATTGCCCCGCCGCACGTATGATGAGGAAGATGGTGAAGCTCAGCCACAGGCCGTGATTGCCGAGCGGCGCGGTCAGCCAGAGCATGGCGCCATAGGCGATAAAGGCGGCGGCCATCGTGGCCAGCATCGCCCGGGTCCATGTCGCGCCGACGAAAACCCCGTCCATCACGAAAGAGGCGACACCGGCAAGAGGCAGGGCAAGCAGCCAGATATCATAATGCTGGACGGTCGCAACGACGGTCGGATCGGTCGAAAAACTTCCTACGATGGGGCCGGACGCCAGCGCGAAAAGGCCCGTCAGGAGAAGCGCTGTTCCGATACCGCGCAGGAGGATGCCACGAACCGTCTTGTCGAACCCGTCACGATCCCGCGCGCCAATCGTTTCTCCGCACAAAACCTGGGCGGCATTCTCGAACCCGTCGAGCAGCAACGCGGTCAGCATGAACATCTGGAACAGGATCGCATTGGCCGCGAGGATGGTCGAACCCTGCACAGCGCCCTGCCGCGTAACAAGCAGGATGGCGAAGGTCAGCAGCAAAGTCCGGAGGAACAGGTCGCGATTGACCCGGAACAGCGATCCCATCGGACCGGTTTCCCAAAGATCGCGGCGTTTGGCGGCGGCGATCAATGCGCCCGGCTTGGCGCTGGGCAGCAACGCGATAAGGAGAAGCGCAAGCTTGCCGGTTTCGGAGATCAGCGTGGCAATGGCGATCCCGCTAATGCCCCAGTCCCATACCAGTACGAACAGCGCGCCAAGCCCGACATGGAGCAGGTTGATGACAACCTCGATCGCCAGCACGGTGCGGACGCGCCGCAACCCGATCAGCCAGCCGACCAGCGCGGCATTGAGGAGCCATGCGGGGGCCGCCCAGAAGCGGATATCGATATAGCGGGCCGCATCGGCCCGGACGCTGCCCGAGGCTTCGAGCAGATCCAGACCGACGGGAACGGTCAGCCATTTGGTCGCGAGCAGCAGTATTCCGATGGCGAGCGCGATGGCCGATGCGCGGAGCAGGGCAGCCATCTTCTCCGTCTCGTTGCGCTGGCCAACGGCCTGGGCGGTAAGGCCCGTTGTCGCCGTTTTGAGGAAGTTGAAGACAACGAGCAGGCTCATCAGCAGACGCGCGCCGATCTCGACAGCGCCCTGCGCCGCCGCGTCGCCCAGCTGGCCGATAATCCATATGTCGGCGATCCCCATCAGGGCGGTCGCAACATTGGTTGCCATGGCCGGGATGGCGATGGCCCAGATGGCGCGCGGATCGTGAGAGGCGAGGGGACGGTGCATGAAAGATCAGGTGATAGGCGTTCGCGTCTTCGCCGCCTATATGCTTTGTCAGATGCTGCATTTCGTCCATCATCCCGGCTATGTCGCACCGGCGCCCAAGGGCAGCGCCTTTCGGTTCAACAAATATGGGCTGGTGCGCGAAGCGCTCGTTCAAAGCGGCCGGGCGATGACGGTTCATGAACCCGAAGCAATGCCGCGACGCTGGATCGAGGCGGTCCATGATGCGGACTATGTCGATGAAGTCATGGCGGCGACTGTGCCCAAAGCGAAGGAAAGGCGGATCGGCTTTGCTGTGACGGCGGATATTCGGGAGCGCTCCCTGCTAGCGCAGGGCGGGACATGGCTGGCTGCCCTGCTCGCGCTCGATCATGGCTATGCGGCGAACGGAGCAGGGGGCAGCCATCATGCCTTGCCGGATACAGGGGCCGGATATTGCGTGCTCAACGATCTAGCCGTCGCCGCCAATAGGTTGATTGCAGAGGGCCGGGCGAAGCGCGTGATGGTGCTCGATTGCGATGTCCATCAGGGCGATGGTACGGCCGTGCTGCTGGCGGGCAGGCCCGATATCTTTACGCTGTCATTCCATGCCGAAAAGAATTTCCCGGTGCGCAAGGCGCGGTCGTCTCGAGATGTGGGGCTGGCCGACGGGTTGGGTGATGATGCCTATGCCGAAATGCTCTGCAACACGCTGCCTTTCATCCTCGACGATTTCCGGCCGGAGATCATCCTGTACCAGGCCGGGGTAGATCCGCATGAGCATGACCGGCTTGGCAGGCTGGCACTGACCGATGCAGGGCTGGACGCAAGGGACCGGTTCGTCATACGGGAGGCCAGCGGACGCGGCATCGCGCTGGCGAGCGTTCTGGGCGGCGGTTATGGCGACGATCACGGGGAAGTTGCTGCGCGGCATGCCCGCAGCATTCTTGCCCTTGCCGATGAGGCGGCGAAGCATCGCTAACAAAGCTGTCATATTTTCTGTTTTGTTCCGGCGGCGAGCCGGGCATAGGAGGGGCAAATTGGAACTATGCGAGTGAAATAATGGCCAGCGCGGCAGAAACGATCAAACATCAGGCACCGGAAGATGCTGCTTCCGTAGTGGTTCGCTTTGCGGGCGACAGTGGAGACGGGATGCAGCTTACTGGCGGGCAGTTTACGCTGTCCACCGCGCTGGCGGGCAATGATCTTGCGACTTTCCCCGATTTTCCGGCAGAAATCCGGGCGCCGCAGGGTACGCTATTCGGTGTCTCCGCATTCCAGATCCACTTTGGCAGCCATGCCATCCGCACGGCAGGCGATGCTCCCGATGTGCTGGTGGCGATGAACCCGGCAGCGCTCAAGACTAATGTCGGGGATCTGCGTGAAGGCGGACTGATCATTGCCGACAGCGGGGCCTTTTCCGCCCGGAACCTGTCCAAGGCGGGTTACGATGAAAACCCGCTCGAAGACGGATCGCTGGCGAAGTGGCAATTGCTGTCGCTGGACATGTCCGAAATGACACTGGAATCGGTAAAGCCGTTCGGCCTTGGCAACAAGGAAGCGCTGCGCTCCAAGAATATGTGGACGCTGGGCCTCGCGCTCTGGATGTTCGACCGGGACCGCCAGCCCATTGTTGACTGGCTCCACGCCAAATTCGCCAAAAAGCCCGAAATCGCCGAAGCCAATATCGCGGCCCTCAATGCCGGCCATGCCTATGGTGAGACGGCGGAGCTGGGCTATGCGTTTCAGCCGCGCCATGTCGAGGCAGCCCCGGCGGAACCCGGCCTGTATCGCACGGTAACCGGCGCGGAAGCGATTTCGCTCGGCCTGCTCGCAGGCGCAAAGCTGGCGGGCCTGCCGATGTTCTTTGGCGGCTATCCGATCACACCGGCCTCCGCGATCCTCCATCACCTGTCGCGCCTCAAGCAATTTGGCGTCACCACCTTCCAGGCGGAAGACGAGATCGCCGCAATCGGCGCGGCAATTGGGGCAAGCTATGCCGGATCGCTGGGTGTAACGTCTTCCTCCGGTCCGGGTATAGCGCTCAAGGGTGAGGCGTTGGGGCTGGCGATCATGACGGAATTGCCGCTGGTCGTCGTCAACTCGCAGCGCGGCGGGCCTTCTACGGGCCTTCCCACCAAGACCGAGCAGTCCGATCTCTATCAGGCGGTTTATGGCCGCAATGGCGATGCGCCGATGCCGGTTATCGCCGTGCGCTCACCCTCAGACGCGTTTGAATGCGCGATTGAGGCTGTCCGGATTGCGACCCGCTTCATGACACCGGTGATGCTGCTTACCGATGGCTATATCGCCAATGCAGCCGAGCCGTGGAAAATGCCGGACGTTTCATCCTTCGAACCGTTTCCGGTAAGCTATTACGATCAAGCTCCCCAGGAGGGCGAACAGTTCAACCCCTATGCACGCGATGAAAAGCTCGCGCGGCCTTGGGTCAAACCGGGTACGCCGGGCCTCATGCACCGTATCGGCGGCATCGAAAAAGGCTCGGACAGCGGCAATATCGATTATTCGCCAAGCAACCATCAGGAAATGACCGATCTGCGTGCGCAGAAGATCATGAACGTGGCTGACGACATTCCCGAACAGGATGTTGCGCTGGGTGAAGCCGGTGAAACGCTGGCCGTTGTCGGTTGGGGATCAACCTATGGGCCGATCCAGCAGGCCGTGGCGCGGGCCCGGGCCAAGGGATTGAGCGTCGCGCAGATCCATCTTCGGAACATCTGGCCGATGCCGCGCAACCTGGGCGAACTGCTGAAGAGCTATGACAAGATTCTCGTGCCCGAAATGAACAAGGGGCAGCTGAAAACGGTGCTGCGCGATCTGTATCTGGTTGATGCGCAACCGCTCAACAAGGTTTCGGGGCAACCGTTCCGGATTGCCGAGATCGAAGCGGCCATCGAGGAGCAGCTCGATGGATGACAAGCCGAAAAGTGTATTGCCTCTGGTTGGGATGCTGATTGTGATCCTCGCCGTTATTTACATGCTGTGGAGCTGAGGGAAATCCGATGAACGACATGACTCCCATCGAAACGACGCTCAAGGACTGGGAAACCGACCAGGAAGTACGCTGGTGCCCGGGCTGCGGCGATTATGCGATCCTCAAGGCCGTGCAGCGGACGATGCCGCAGCTTGGCGCCGACCCGGCGAACACCGTGTTCGTTTCCGGTATCGGCTGCTCTTCGCGCTTCCCCTATTATATGGAAACATATGGCTTCCACACGATCCATGGCCGCGCGCCGACCGTCGCGACCGGCGTGAAACTTGCCAATCCCGAGCTTGATGTGTGGCTGGTAACCGGCGATGGCGACGGCCTGTCGATCGGCGGCAACCATATGCTGCATTTGCTGCGCCGGAACCTCGATTGCCAGGTGCTGCTGTTCAACAACGAGATTTACGGCCTGACCAAAGGCCAATATTCGCCGACTTCACGCCCCGGAACACGCAGCCCGTCTACGCCGTTCGGCTCTGTCGATCGTCCGGTAAACCCCTGTTCCTTCGCTCTCGGATCGGGTGCGCGTTTCGTGGCGCGCGGTATCGATGTGAACAAGAAACTCACCGACGCGTTCAAGGCGGCTTATGCCCATAAAGGCACGGCATTTGTCGAGATATTCCAGAACTGTATCGTCTATAATGAAGATGTGTTCTCAGACTTTACGGACAAGAAGACCTCCGCCGATACGCAGCTCTGGGTCGAACATGGCGAACCCTTGCTGTTTGCGGGCGGAACCAAGGGCATTGCGATGGACCCCGAATTGTTCGGAGCCCGGGTCGTAGACGTTGTCGACGGCGATTGGGAAGCAGCCGGTGTGCTGCGTCACGACCAGACCAACCGCGCGCTTGCGAACATGCTCGTCGAAATGCCTTTCGGCGAGTATCCGATGGCGCTTGGCGTGATTTATGACGATCCGCGTCCGACCTTCGATGGTGCAGTGGTTGAGCAAAACGCCGCAGCCTCTGAAGGCAAAAGCGATGATCTGCAGGCGCTGATCGAGCATGGCCAGACATGGACGGTAGAGGGATAGACTGGACGCTGAAGGCATGATGCCCAATCGCCAGTCCGGATTTATCGAAGGCGCGAAAATTGTCGCTTTTTCGGTGTTCGCAGCAGTGGTTTATGGAGTATTACACGATCAGGTAACAGCGCATCTATGCGTTGAGTATTTTACTATCGCTCACCCGCCAATTTTTCCGACAGAATCTCCTTTCTGGCTAGCTCTGGGATGGGGCATCATTGCGACATGGTGGGTTGGCCTTTCACTCGGCATTGGCCTCGCGCTTGCCGCCCAGCTGGGTTCCGCCCCGAAACAAGCATTTTTAACCGTTAGACGGCGTATCGTCGGCTTGATGATTGCCTCCGCCATCGCAGCGATTGTTGCCGGTATCGGGGGAGCGGCCCTTTTTTCCAGCGGTGTGGTGGACATTCCTGAACGATGGGAGCTGTACATTCCCTCGTCTCGCCATTTGGTATTCACCGCTGTCGCTTGGGCGCACCTTGCTAGTTACGCAGTCGGATTGCTTGGCGGTCTCGCTGTAATTGGATTGACTATCCGGCGGCGTTTTCAGCAGGTTTGAAACGGAGAAGTCTTGACCGTGCCCCAAATCCTCTGGTTCCGCCGTGACCTGCGCCTGTCCGATCAGGCTGCGCTGGCCGCTGCGACAGCTGAAGGCCCGGTCATTCCGGTCTATGTCCTCGACGACGAAACTCCCAAGCATCGAAAAATGGGCGCAGCCTCGCGCTGGTGGCTGCATCATTCACTGAAAAGCCTCGACGCGAGCCTGCGGGCCAAAGGGTCGAGGCTGATCCTTCGGCGGGGAGTGAGCGCTGTCATTCTGGCGGAGTTGGCGGAATCGGTGGGCGCGTCGGAAATCCACGCGCTGCATCATTATGAACCCTGGTGGCGCAATGCGGAGAAGGATTTGCAGGCAGCGCTGCCGGACGGCGTCGATTTCTGCCTCCATGACGGCAATTACCTGATGCCTCCGGGTTCGGTGACGACGGGATCGGGCCAGCCCTACAAAATCTACACGCCGTTCTGGAAAGCCCTGCGCGAGTATATGCCGCCGTCCGAGCCGGTCCGCACGCCGCAATATATCGACGCGCCGGAGACTTGGCCGGAGAGCGATGCTCTGGACGATTGGGACCTGCTCCCGACCAATCCCGACTGGGCGACCGGTTTCGATGACTGGTCACCGGGCGAGGAGGGCGCGCGGCGCAATGTCGATGCCTTTGTCGACAAGGCGGCCGCCTATGACGATTTCCGCAACCATCCTTCCATCGAAGGCACGTCGCGCCTTTCGCCCCATCTCCATTTTGGCGAGGTCTCGCCCGCCTATGTCTGGCACCGCGTTTCCGGGCCTGGCCGTGACGTCACAACATACCAGAAAGAGCTGGTGTGGCGGGACTATGCCCAGAATGCCATCCTGCAGTTCCCCAAATATGGGTCCGAAAGCTATCGCGAGCAGTTCGCCGAATTCCCGTGGCGCGATGCTCCCGACGAATTCGATCTCTGGTGCAAGGGCCAGACAGGCTATCCGATTGTCGATGCCGGAATGCGGGAACTTTGGGCGACGGGATGGATGCACAACCGGGTGCGGATGATCGCGGCGAGCTTTCTCATCAAGCATCTCCTCATCGACTGGCGGGAGGGCGAGCGCTGGTTCTGGGACACATTGGTCGATGCCGATTACGGATCGAACGCGACCAACTGGCAATGGGTTGCGGGCACGGGCGTCGATTCCAACATGTTCGTGCGGATCATGGCGCCGCTCAGCCAGTCGGAGAAATTCGATGCGGCTGATTATATCCGCCGCTGGGTGCCTGAACTGGCCGAACTTGATGATCCCGCGATCCATGATCCCGAGGCGCATGGCTGCAAACCGGAAGGTTATCCCGACAAGATTATCGGGCACCGAGCCGCGCGCGAGCGGGCTCTCGAGGCCTATGCCGCTGTAAAAGGCTGAATTGCATAGCCATAGGAACGTGTTTCCGCGCGTAGAACCGTTGCCCATTGCCACCCTTTTTGGCAATAAGCGCGGCAGGAGGGGTTATGGCGAGCAGTCCGTCACCAAGAGGCGAACATTTGCTGAAGGCCGATCGCGGTTTTTCGACCGGATCGTCCTGGTTTACGCGGCTGTCCGCGCCCGGTTTCCACAAATTGCTGAACCGTATCGATACGGGGCTGGCGTCCGGTTCGCTGGAGGCGAAGCTCCCTGACGGCAAGACGCGGACGCTGGGCGGTCATGCTCCCGGCGTATCGGCGCAGATCGAGCTGAAAAGCTGGCGACCGCTGATCCGCCTCATGACGTCGGGATCGGTGGGCTGGTATCGCGGTTTTGCCGAAGGCGAGTGGGTGAGCCCGGCCCCTGAAAAACTGTTCGAGCTGTTTGTTTCCAACCGCAAGACGCTGGGCAATGTCGCGCGGGCCAAGGGCGCGGCACGGATGCGCAACCTGCTCGCGCACACCCAGCGCAAGAATGATCGCGCCAATGCCCGCAAGAATATCGAGGCGCATTACGATCTCGGCAATGATTTTTACAGCGCATGGCTCGATGAAAGTATGGCCTATTCGAGCGCGATTTTCGCCGATCCGCTGTCCGGGGAGGAACCGCTCGTCGATGCGCAACATTGCAAGGTCCGCGCGCTGCTCGACCGGCTCGATCTGAAGCCCGGAGACACGTTGCTCGAGATCGGGTGCGGTTGGGGCGGGCTGATGGAGGTCGCGGCGAAGGAATATGGCGTCACCGTCACCGGCATTACGCTGTCGACCGAGCAAAAGGCGTTTGCCGAAAAGCGGCTCGCCAAGGCGGAGCTGCACGGTACGGCGAAGGTCGAGCTTGTCGATTATCGCGATGTCGAGGGGACATTCGATGCGATTGCCAGTGTCGAGATGGTCGAGGCTGTCGGCCAGGAATATTGGCCCGCTTATCTCCAGACGATCGCCGACCGGCTGAAGCCCGGCGGCAAGGCGGCGCTGCAGCTTATCTCCATCGAGGAGGAGGGGTTTGACGCTTATGCGGCCAGCGCCGACTTTATCCAGACCTATGTTTTTCCGGGCGGGATGCTGATCGAGGAAACGCGCTTCGAACGCATGGCCCGCGAGGCCGGCCTGCAATGGGCGGACCGCAAGGGCTATCACCTCCATTATGCCGAAACGCTGCGGCGCTGGCGCGAAAATTACGACGCGGCGGTGGCCGCCGGACGCCTGCCGGACGGTTTCGACGAGCGCTTCCAAAAGCTCTGGCGCTTCTACCTGATGTATTGCGAAGGCGGCTTCCGCGCCGGGGGCATAGACGTTGCGCAGGTGACGCTGATCAAAGAGGGGTAACGATGAAGAAGCTAATTTTGGCCATGGGCGCAACGCTCGGCCTGATGCTGGCCGCGCCCTCTTACGCGCAGGACGCCGCACCGGCAGCCGAGGCGGAAAGCCAGGCCCCCACCGAACCGAACATCCTGATGTGGACGCAGGACGAGCGCGATTTCGGGTTCCGCCGCATGGAAGAGCTGACGCCCGCGCGCACCATTTCCAATGGCGAAACTTTCCGCGAACTGCCGCGCGGGGATGATCTTGCGCTCGCCATCGCAATTGACGGGGAAAGCTGGACGCTGGACCGCTATCTCGAAGACCAGCGCACCGCCGGGCTTGTCGTCCTGCACAATGGCGCGGTCCGCCTCGAACGCTACCGCCTCGGCGCGGATGTCGACACCCGCTGGACCAGTTTCTCGGTCGCCAAATCTTACACCTCGACCCTGGTCGGCGCGGCCATTCTCGACGGCCATATCGGTTCGCTCGACGATGCAGTGACGACCTATATCCCCGAGCTGGCGGGCAGCGGCTATGACGGCGTCACCCTGCGTCAGCTTCTCACCATGACATCGGGCGTGCGCTGGAACGAGGATTATACAGATCCCGAATCCGACGTTTCCCTGTTCAACATGGTCACGCCCGAACCCGGCATCGACCCTATCGTCACCTATATGCGCACCCTGGAACGGGAAGCCGAACCCGGCACGCGCTGGCTGTATAATACGGGCGAGACAAACCTGATCGGCGTCGTCGTCGCCAATGCGGTGGGCATGCCGCTCGCCGATTACCTGTCGCAGAAAATCTGGTCGCGCGCCGGCATGGCGCAGGACGGCGAATGGCTGGTCAATGCCGGGGGCAACGAGATTGCCGGCTGCTGCATCTCGGCCACCGTGCGCGATTATGCGCGCTTCGGTCTGTTCGTTCTGGACGGCGGCATGATTGGCGACGAGCGGGTCGTCCCGGAAGGCTGGTACGAAACAGCAGGCTCGCGCCAGGCCGATTTCGGCGTGCCGGGCAGGGGTTACGGCTATCAATGGTGGACCTTCGACGATGGCAGCTTCGCCGCGCAGGGCATTTTTGGACAAGGCATCTTTATCGACCCTGCACGCGGCCTTGTGATCGCCAGCAATGGCAACTGGCCGATCGCGAGCGGCCCGGGGCCGAGAGAACGGCGCAATGCCTTTTACCGGGCTGTGCAGGCGGCGATTGATGCAGAGGGCGCCGGGGAATAGCCCCGGCGCGGCTATTTGATCGCGCTTATTGAACGGGCGGTTGGTAGCTCTCGTCCCTGAGCGTCAGCATATACTGGGCGAGATCATCGATCTGTTCGGGCGCAATTGTGAAATCCATCATCGCCGGAAAATTGTGCGAATGCGCCAGCCAGTAGTTCAGAGTCTCGTCGGTGAGCCCTGCCGTATTCACGATATGGGCAAAGGACGGGGATTCGGGCCGGGGCGAAAAGCCGGTTTCGATCGAATGGCATTGCGCACAATGCGCTTGCGCGAACGCCTCTCCCCGTATCTCAGCCGTTGATTCAGACGCACCGGGCTCTTCGCCCTCCATTGCCTGCGCCATGACCATCGAACTGCCGCCCGCCGCGAGCAGGAGCAGGGGGATGAGAAGGTGATTTTTGACCATGGCCACTTGTCTATGGGCAGCTTTGCCACGGCGTCAACTTGGAATGGCTTTTGGGCAGGCATGTTGACGACCTACTGCTCGCACACGGCATTTTCGGCCAGGGTATTTTCACCAACCCTGCACGCGGCCTTGTGATCGCCAGCAACGGCAACTGGCCAATAGCGAGCGGGCCGGAACCGAGGGAACGGCGCAATGCCTTTTACCGGGCGGTGCAGGCGGCTGTGGATTCGGAGTAGGCCAGTAGGCGAGAATGACCGCAAAAAGTGGAAAGCGGACGTTAATCCGGTGCCGCCCGAATGTCTGCTATTGGGCCGTTTGGAGACTGTCGGCATTCAGGTCAAAAGCATAGGATAGGTGCCATTCGTTCATGTGATGACAGAAAGGCAGCTTTCGACCCATCTGTAGTCGCAGACGGGCATAAAAGGCAGAAGCCCGTCTTCCAGTCTCCTGGCCGAATGCTGAAACTACTCGTCAAATTAAGCTATCCCCGGCGAGCCGAGGCTGCTTCACAACGATCATATGATCGCCATAGCGAAGCAGCCAGCCCATTTTGAAACCAGCAAATCTAGTCTGCGGATTTACCGATCAACTCGAAGACCGAGTTTTTGGCGATAGTGTATACGCGCATTGCCAGCACGGTTACTGCTACACCTGCAGCGAGCATACCGATATTGGCAGCAATTGCTCCGAGCTGTGTTCCCACTTCCGGAATATTCACCAATGCAAGCGCAACAACCGGATATACCAACACGGCGACAAGAAGACCCAACACGCGATCCTCAGTGTAGCTCAATCCGGCGATAGCCCCCAAAATCACAAGTGCGGCAGCAAGATTTAGGCTTGGCACAGTATAAAATACTGAAACAATTGCCAGCAAAATGCCCAATAGTCCTACAATTGCTGTAATTTTACTCATTGCGTTCCCTCCCTCGTTATGAACGGCCTTTGTGGCCGGGAGGTCTACGCCTCCTGAAGGCGAGCATAGGCGTAATTAGAAATTTGGCAAATACAACAAATCCAGCGATGTTGGCGGCGATGCCAAGGATTGATCACTCATGAAAAGATTGAAGCGGTGCTGTCACAGTGTTCGATCGGACTTTTGAGGCTCATGCGCCTGACATTCACTGGTATCGAATTCAATTCCGCCAGTTCATCTGTTATGCTAAGATGGTACGTTGGAATGTTCTAACAGGGGAAAATTGGTATGAATAAACTTGCATTTGTCATGGCACCTTTGCTTTTGGCCGGGTGTTCTAGCCCGCCAGCTGAGGAAGCTCCTGACGTCGAGCCAGCAACTGAGGCAGCCGAAACTGCGGGCATGGTTTCTGCCAATGGCTCGCCGCCAGGCACCTATGAAGTCACTGCAGCTGACGGAACAGTCACTAGAACGGTGTTGAACGCAGATGGGACATATACGGACATGGCTGAGGACGGGACAGTGCTCGCTGAAGGGACTTGGGTGATTGCCGACGGCAAGTCATGTTTCACACCATCAACAGAAGGTGTTGAGGCCATGTGCTTCACAGAAAGTGCTCCGGCCGAAGACGGTTCGTTTACAGTTACTCCCGACGAAGGTGAACCGGCGACGGTCAGGCCTGTGACGGTCGAGGAGGTGGCTCCAGCCGAATAATCTGCCTGTTGTAATCACAAACATTGGGGCGGCCATCGAGCCGCCCTTTTTTTGCGTCGAACGCGAACGACAACTTTCCGCCAAATGCAGTTATTGAGTGAGGATAAGAACATGCGTCGCTTAGACTGCCACGCGGGCGAATTGGTTAATAGCCGTTTGGATACTGATTTATCCACATTAACCTGTTAGTAAGTCTGTTGGTAAGTGCTTGCCGCCGAGTTGCGATCGGTTCGAAATGGGGGGATTTATTGTGGCAAACGGAACGCAGGGGGATGAATTTCCGTCGACCTTCCCAGGCGGCGACTGGCCAGAAGTCGTGGATAGTCCCCGCGTCATTTTGTATAATATTCGTTCAAAACCGTTGGTAAAACCGCATCTTATCGTCTTTGCAAACGAGAAAGGTGGCGTGGGGAAGTCCACATTAGCTTTCCACACATGCGTCGGCCTCTGCAGTGCAGGCGAAAAAGTCGCAGTTCTTGATCTTGATAGGCGGCAACAATCGCTCGCCGACGCCTTGGCCAGCCGAGAAGCAACGGCCAGAGGCCTGGAAGTTGATCTGCCCAGTCCGCGCTATACGGTTTTGGAAAATCAAAGCGGCTCGATGCTCGCCCAGGAGATTTCCCGAATTGGCGCTGGGTCAAGGTTTGTCATCATCGACTTGGCGGGACAGGACTCTACGGTGGCTCGCTACGCCATCGCGCTGGCGAATACACTGATAACGCCGATCAACAATTCACTTGTCGATATTGACGCTCTTGCCAAGATCGATCCCGTCAACATGCGGGTAAAGGAACCCAATCGCTTCGCAAATCTGGTGGAGGACCTTCGACGTGAAAGGGAGCTTTGCGGCATGCCGCCAATCGATTGGGTGGTCGTGAAAAACCGGCTTCGGACCGCTGAAAAGAAACAGCGACAGTATGTGGACCAAGCACTGAATGACTTGTCTCAGACGCTTCGGTTTCGGGTTACCCAAGGACTGAGCGAACGCGTTGCCTATCGCGAGCTGTATCTGTTCGGCCTGACGCATCTCGACCTCAAGCTATTCCCCCCGCTCTCAAGACTGAACAAACATGTCGAACCGGAAGTGAGCAGGCTGATTTCAGACCTCGCCTTGGACCGGGCAAACCCGGGGCAAGAATCGCTGTATAATAGCAAAGAGACAGCCCGATGTTTCAAGGCGGAAGAATATCGCAATTCGCTCTTCGCTACGAGATAGTCTGAACGAGCGGCAACTTTCGGGCAAATTCAAATCACCAGCGAACGTCCGAAATTATAGGGCGCGAAGCAGAGGTCTGTTCAACCATTACTCAATGTCTGAATTGGGTCGAAAGCAGTCATCTAGAGGATCCAACTACATACAAATCCTATTTCCTTGAAAAATAGGAAATGATCTGACTTACACTGTCGGATGACGGACAAGACACCCACTCCATCGCCCGAACATGTTCACCCGAAAACGGCCGAGGAAACCGGCTTTTTCTTTCCCAATGGCGCGCCGGTTCCGCCGACTCATCCCGATCACGGGCCGATGGATCAGCTGCCGCGCATGGAAGATGGCCGTTTTGCCGCCTATTATTACTGCTCCAAGGCTGAACTGAAGGCTATCGGGCTTGAGGATGTGACGCCGCCCCGCCGCATCCGCCATGACGGGTGGACGGCTCAGAAGATCGCCGATTTCCTTGAAACGCTGCGCGCCTCGGCAAGCGTCACCGATGCCTGCCGCGCGGTCGGCATGTCGCGAACCTCAGCCTACAAGCTCTATCACCGCAAAGATTCGGCCCATGTCCGCAAGGCGTGGGACGAGGCGCTGCGCCATTGTACGGCGGTGCTCGCGACGACCGCTTTCGATCGCGCGGTCAACGGCACCGAGTATAAGGTGTTTCACAAGGGCGAATTTGTCGGTTGGCAGGTTCGCCACGACAATCGCCATCTGCAATGGATGCTGCGTGTGCGTGATCCGCTGAACTGGGCGCCGCTCGACGATCTCGAAGGCTGGATGCGCCATCGCGGGATCGAGAAACCCGAGCCGGTGGATGCGTCGCTCGATCGGCTCGCGGATGCGGAGGAGGCATGGGGCCAGCGGTTGCCGGACGAACCGCGCGAGGAAAGGCTGTTGCCGCTGAGGGAGGGCAAGGAGAAGCATGCAGAGATCGCCGCCGATTCCCAGACCACTCATCCTGATCCAACATGACCGTTGTTCGAGATGCGGTTTGTGCGCCCACTTTGTAAACTTTGCCCAACAATAGCGGTGGAGGTCGTTAATCCAGCCCGGCTTCCTCGCGATACTGCCCGGCGAGCCATTGCAGTCCTGAAATGGCCGATTCCGCGTTCTCGTTGACCCGCTGGATCCTTCTGATCAACGGCCTGTCCACGCGCGGTGCGGGCCTTTGCGATGCCGGGGCTTCATAATGATCGTCGGGGCGCAGCTCCGGCGGCAAGTCGCGCACAAGCTCCTTTTGCTGGAGCAGTACCGAACGGACCTTGCCGCAATGGGTCAGCGTCAATTGATCGAATACATGGGACCGTGTCCCGCTCTGATCGGCGGTCTCTTCGAGTTCATCGAGCAAATCGCCAAGGCTGCGGGGCGGTTGTGTGGCGGCCGGTTTCATCACGGCAGCATGATAGGCCGCGACTGCATCGTGCATCTCCCCGACAAGGCTGGCTTGCCTCTGAAGCGCTTCTTTCGCTTCGTCCAGCAGCGCGGCCGCTTTCGCAGCGCGCCGTTTTCTGAACAGGGAAAGCAGCATCTGTCGGGCCTTTTGCCGGGCTTGCCGGTTCAGTCTTCCCGGGCGCCGACAAACAGGGCGATCACGCCGATCATCCCGCCATAGCGAAAGGCGGACTGGAGGCCGATGTCCCGGAAAATATCGGAGCGCCACATCTCGAACCATGTCTCGGCGGCCACGATCCAGCCGAAAAACAGCAGGAAGATTGCGACTCCGCAGCCGGTCAGGGCCAGCGTCTTGGCGCTCTGGAAAGCCGCTGCCGGGCCGGTCCGCGCTGTCCACATCTGCCATGCGCCGGCGGTGCAGAATAGCCCGGCTGTGATCTTGCCCGCGATGATGAGCAGGGTGACGATGGTAATGACTGCACCGTTCGAGGTTGCCTTCCAGCTTTCCGCGCCTCCTTCAAAGGTAGACATGGAAACCGTCGCGGCGACTGCGCCGGTCGTTCCGCCCCAGTCGACTATGTTTTCGAGTGCCCCGAGCAGCCCCCACAAGGCAATGCTCGCAATGAGCAGGATCTTGACGATACGCAGCATGATATTTCCCCCTTGTCCCGGTTTAGGAAAAGGCGAGACGCTTAGAAAGTGAATTTTTCCGGTCGTCGAAAACGGACTTATGCCGTGCGGCGCGGCTCGACATTGAGCACGAATGGCTCTCTCACCGCGCGCTGGCCGCTGATCGCCGAGCTTGCGTTGACGAACAGCGTATCTCCCATGCGGACCTGGTTGGCGCTGGCATGGACATGGCCGAAACAATGGAGGCGGGGCGCGATCCGCTCTATCTGGGCGGCCAGATGCCGACAGCCATGGGAATGGCCGCGGCTTGAACTGTCCAGTATTCCGGCGGGAGGGACATGGGTGATCAGGATATCAAGGCCCGAAGGTACAGCCGCCCATTTGTCGCGCAGCGCGTTATCGTCGAGATAGAAGGCATGGCTTGCCAGTTGGGGTACCCAGGGGGCTGCGTAGATATCCAGCCCTTCGACAGTCAGTTGTTCGTCCTGAATATAGCGCGCATTGCGAAACGGCTTTTGCGATCGCGCCAGCGCAGCCTCAAGGGCAAGGTCGTGATTGCCGCCGGTGACAAGGATAGTCTGGTAGTCCTGCCGACCGAACCATTCGTCGATTTCCGTCAGCGCCGCCGCGTCCCGGTCGAAGAGATCGAGCATGTCGCCGCAATGGATCAGGATATCCCCGCCCGGCAGCGACAGTGAACTGTGCATCGCATGGGTATCGCTGATGATAGTGACGGATACGGACATTTACATGACGGTCTTACGCCAACCAGACGCGGCAGGCTAGGCGCCCGGGTTTTCGACCTTCACCCGCTGGCCGGTTTCAATGTCGCCCGATGTCAGCCCGACGATAGTCTCTGCAACCGCTTCCGGCCCTTTGAGTGTGGCCTGATCTTCGCCGGGATAGGCAAGCTGGCGCATCTTGGTGGCCGTTGCGCCGGGATCGACAATGGTGACGCGCAGCGGCGTGAGATTTTTGACCTCCTCACCATAGGCCGTGACAAGCGTATCAAGCGCGGCTTTGGAGGCACCATAAGCACCCCAGAATGCGCGCGGATTCGCGCCGACGCTGGACGTGATCGCGATGAGCCGCCCCTGCTTGCTCTTGCGCAGCATCGGATCGAACGCCGCGATCATCGCCTGCTGCGCAGTGAAGTTGAGCGTCATGACTTCGGAAAGCTCTTTCGCATCGATCTGGTGCACGGGCATCAGCGAGCCCAGCATGGCCGCATTGAGCACGAGGATATCGAGCGCGTCCCAGCGTTCGCCAATCGCTGTGGCAAGCCGCCTGATGCTGTCGCCATCGACCAGATCGAGCGGGGCGATGGTAGCACTGCCGCCTGCGTCGTGGATCGCATCCTCGACCTCTTCGAGGCCGCCAACGGTACGGGCAACAAGGATGACATGCGCGCCCTCGGCCGCCAGCGCCTTCGCCGTGGCCGCACCGATCCCGCGACTGGCACCGGTAACAAGGGCCAGCTTTCCGTCCAGCATCTTGGTCATTTAGGTCTGTTCTTCCCGTGGCTTGCCAAGGATCATGTCACGCGTTCCGCAAGCAGCGGAAACTGGGTGACATTCGCCTGTCCGTCCTGATCTGTCAGAGTGGTCGGATAGTCGCCGGTGAAACACGCATCGCAGCGTTGCGGATGATCATTGTTCCTGCCGGCTTCGCCCAGCGCGCGGTAGAGCCCGTCGATTGAAATGAAAGCGAGGCTGTCCGCCTTGATGTAGTCCTGCATCCCGGCGACATCATATTGCGCTGCGAGCAACTTTTCGCGTTTCGGCGTGTCGACCCCGTAGAAGCAGCTGTTGCGCGTCGGTGGGCTGGCGATCCGCATATGGACTTCCGTCGCGCCGGCTTCGCGCATCATCTCGACAATCTTGGTGCTCGTCGTGCCGCGGACGATGGAATCGTCGACCAGGATGATGCGCTTGCCCTCGATCAGCGCCTGATTGGCATTATGTTTGAGCTTGACGCCCAGATGGCGAACCTTGTCGCCGGGCTGGATGAAGGTGCGGCCCACATAATGCGATCGGATGATCCCGAGTTCGAACGGAATGTCGGATTGCTGGGCGTAGCCGATGGCCGCCGGTGTTCCGGAATCCGGGACGGGGATGACCAGATCCGCGTCGACCGGGCTCTCGATAGCCAGTTCGGCGCCGATCTGCTTGCGAACCGAGTAAACCGACTTGCCGTCTACAATCGAATCGGGGCGCGAGAAATAGACATGCTCGAAAATGCAGGGGCGCGGTGCTGTGTCCATGAAGGGACGGTGCGATTTGATGCCCGTATCGTTTACAACGATGAGTTCGCCCGGTTCGACTTCACGGATGAATTCGGCGCCCACAACATCAAAGGCTACGCTTTCCGATGCAAAGATAACGGCGTCACCAAGTTTGCCCATCACCAGCGGGCGAATGCCGAGCGGATCGCGGCAGCCGATCATGCCTTCCGGCGTCATGCAGACCAGCGAATAGGCGCCTTCAAGCTGTTTGAGCGCGTCGATGAAACTGTCGAGCAGGGTCTTGAATGTGGAAGTGGCGACGAGGTGGATGATCGTTTCCGTGTCGGATGTCGACTGGAAGATCGAGCCATGCCGGACCAGTTCCTGTCGCAGCGTCCTGGCGTTGGAGATATTGCCGTTATGCGCGACGGCAAAGCCGCCCGACGAGAGCTCGGCATATAGCGGCTGCACATTGCGCAGCCCGCTTTCGCCGGTCGTCGAATAGCGAACATGCCCGCAGGCGGCATCGCCGGGTAGCTGACGGATGATATGATCTTCATCGAAATTACCGGCGACATGGCCAACGGCGCGGTGGCTGTGAAACCAGTTGCGGTCATAGCTGGTGATGCCAGCGGCTTCCTGCCCGCGATGCTGGAGAGCATGCAGGCCAAGGGCGACTACGGCTGCGGCAGTATCGGCACCCCAGATGCCGAATACACCGCATTCTTCCCGTAGCTTGTCGTCATCGAATGGATCGGTGGTCAGCATAGCGACTCCGGCGCAATGGTCGGTCACGTGCGAGCATATAGGGCTAGGAATCTCGTTTGTCTTGTCTTTGTCATAATGCGATGAGGATTTCAGAGATTCTCTGCCAGGAAAGCAGCTCATAATGGCCGATATTCGCGAGACCGGACTGACCCTTGATCCCAAGTTCGATGAGAAGGGCCTGCTAACGGCTGTGGTTACCGGTCAGGCGAGCGGCGATGTGCTGATGGTCGCCCATATGAACCGCGAAGCGCTGAACCTCACAATTGAAACAGGGATCGCCCATTTCTGGTCGCGCAGCCGTCGGACGCTCTGGAAGAAAGGGGAAACCTCTGGGAATATCCTGCGTGTGACGGATATGCGGATCGATTGCGATCAGGACGCTATCTGGCTGGTTGCCGATCCAGCCGGCCCGGCCTGCCATACCGGTGAAGCCAGTTGTTTCTACCGACGCATCGAGGGCAATGGCCTGACACGTATCTCCTGAAATCTCGCACTTCCTGAAATAGTATTCCCGTTGACGTAGCGTCACCGATTGACGTTAACGTGAACCGGATTTATTGAGGGGCCATGTCAGAAACATTACAGCATGCGGGCATCGATACGCCCGATGAAAAAAATCGCGAAACCTATACGATCTCAGACCTGTCCGAGGAATTCGGCGTCACGCCGCGGGCGTTACGCTTTTACGAGGATGAAGGACTGATCTCGCCCGAACGGCACGGGCTTACACGGGTCTATGCGCAGCGCGACCGGGCACGGCTTGCCTGGATATTGCGTGCCAAGCGGACAGGGTTCAGCCTTGCCGATATCCGCGAAATGATCGACCTGTATGATCTTGGCGATGGCCGGGTGAAGCAGCGCAAGGTGACTTTGGTGAAATGCCGGGAGCGCATCGAAATCCTGAAGCGCCAGCGAGAAGATATCGATTCCTCGATCGTCGAACTTGAGAGCTTCATCGAAAGGGTCGAAAAAATCGACCAATAGCGGAAGGAAGTTCCGCGTCACATTTTAGATGTTCAGGGACAGCGCACAGCGCGTCTCTAATTTTGGAGACAATTGTAATGCCCAGCTACACCGCGCCCGTGCGCGACACCCAATATGTTCTGAACCATATCGTCGGCCTGGACCGTTACTCGAACCTTCCCGGGTTCGAGAATGCGACGATGGATATGGCCGACGCGATCCTGACCGAAGGCGGGCGGTTTTGCTCGGAAGTGTTGTTTCCGCTCAATCAGGTCGGCGATGAGCAGGGTTGCACGCGGCATGAGGATGGCTCTGTAACGACGCCCGAAGGCTTCAAGGAAGCCTACCGCCAATTGGTCGAGGGTGGCTGGACCACTTTGACCGGCCCTGAAGAGTTTGGCGGGCAGGGCCTGCCCCATGTTCTGGGAACGGCGATCGAAGAATATATGATCAGCTCCAACATGGCATTCGCCATGTACAACGGCCTGACCATGGGCGCGACGGCCGCGATCATGGCGAAAGGCTCTCAGGAGCAAAAAGAAAAATATGTGCCGAAGATGGTGTCCGGTGAATGGGGCGGCACGATGAACCTTACCGAGCCGCATTGCGGAACCGATCTAGGCCTGATCCGGACAAAGGCGGAGCCGCAGGCCGATGGAAGTTTCAAAGTCACCGGTACGAAGATTTTCATTTCCTCGGGTGAGCATGACCTGACGGAAAACATCATCCATCTGGTTCTCGCGAAAACGCCGGATGCGCCGGATAGCGTCAAAGGCATCTCGCTTTTCATCGTACCCAAGTTCATCGTCAACGACGATGGCTCCCTGGGCGATCGCAATGCTGTGTCCTGCGGTTCGATCGAGGAAAAAATGGGGATTCACGGCAATTCGACCTGCGTCATGAATTATGACGGCGCGACGGGCTGGCTCGTCGGTGAAGAGAATAAAGGTCTCGCCGCAATGTTCATCATGATGAATGCCGCGCGCCTGGGCGTTGGCGCGCAGGGCCTTGGCATTGGTGAAGTCGCTTTCCAGAATGCCGTTGCCTACGCGCAAGATCGCCGTCAGGGCAGGGCGCTGACAGGTCCGGCCGATCCCGAAGAGAAAGCCGATACGCTGTTCGTGCATCCCGATGTTCGCCGGATGCTGATGGAATCGAAAGCCTATCTCGAAGGCAGCCGGGCGCTGTGTATCTGGGGAGGCCTGCAGGTCGATCTTGTGCACAAGGCGCAGACGGAAGAGGAACGACAGACCGCCGATGACATGATCTCGCTGCTGACCCCGGTTATCAAGGGCTTCGTGACCGATCTAGGCTATCAGATCGCAACCCAGTCGCAGCAGGTTTATGGCGGCCATGGCTACATTCGGGAATGGGGCATGGAGCAATATGTCCGCGATGCACGCATTGCCCAGATATATGAAGGCACGAATGGTGTTCAGGCGATGGACCTGGTGGGTCGCAAGCTGGCCAAGGATGGAGGCCGCGCAATCCAGGCGTTTCTCGCAATGGTCGGCGAGGAAGTCGCCGAGCGGCACGAGAATGAAACCGTCAATGCGGTCGCAACATCGCTTGAAAAAGCGAATGGCGAGCTGCGCGGGGCGACCATGTGGCTGATGCAGAATGCCTTTGCCAATCTGAACAATGCCGGTGCTGCCGCCTACAATTATATGCAGCTCATGGGCATCACGACGCTTGGTCTGATGTGGCTCAGGATGGCCAAGGCCAGTGCCGCGGCTATCGAGGCCGGTGCCGAAGACAAAGCCTTTCATGAAGCCAAGCTTGTTACCGCACGTTTCTATGCCGAGAAGATCATGCCCGATGCAGCCGGTCTGCGCGCCAAGATCGAAGGTGGTTCCGAGAGCCTGATGGCGCTTGACCCGGATATGTTCGTCGCCGCTTAGACGGAAATACGCTCAAGGGTGGTTGGTTGGCGTTGGGTATGTCTGGTGAATTCCGGTCATGCTGGACGTCGTAGTATCTCTCATCCTAAATAGCCGGACTATCGGAAGAGGAAGAGCCAGTGTCGACGCGCCTGAAATGGATTCTTGGAATATTGGGCGTCGTGGCTGTCGCCGGGCTAGCCTATGTCGGCTCCATGCAACTTGGCCTGGCGGACTATCAGCAAGACGAGATTTCGGATTCCGATTCTGCGGATGGCGACCTCGCTGAAATGACCGCGGGTGAGCGGTTGTGCGCTTCGCAATCGACAATCGATTCCATTCGCCAGCGTATTTTTGCGAGAGCGCGCACAGCGAGCAGTGACAATGGAGCGCTTTTGACGCGCCTTGAGGATGGAACATTGGCGCGGATGGAAGAACCGCGCATGATCGATTTCGACGAGGGGCTGGAGCAGGCGCGATGCGAAGGGCGGCTAATATTGGAGCTGCCGCGCGGAACCGAACCGGCTTTCAACTATAGCCGGCGGCTTAATGCGAGCCTTGAATATATCGTGGAACCGGCCGCGGACGGCCGCGGCCGTGTGTACCGCATGAGCGGGGCCGACGATCTGATCGACCGGCTTGCCGATGCAGACTTGGTAACCCGCCGAACCGACCCTGCGGACGAGTTGGAAGCGGAAGACGGCCTGGCCGAGAATGGCAAGGACGAGTACGAACCCGGTTATGATGAGCCAGCCCCCGGCGATCCGGGATTCGAAGATGGAGATGTTTCATCACCAGAAGATCTATTGCCGCCCGCCATGCAGGAAGATCGACGTAAATAGCGGCTCAGGCCGTGCCCGAGCCTTCCCAGTCGATATTCAGGCGCGTCTGCCCGATTGCTCGTCCGTCGGCATCGTAGCGCCGCTCTGAGATCCAGCCGCGCCCGGAATTGTCGATAGCAACCATCGTACTGCAGCGTGTTCCATAACGCGGATTACGGATGAATATCGGGCTATACTCGGCGCGGGCCGGTTCGACCTGTGGCGCATCGTTTGCACGAAGCGCGGCGAACAGGCCGTCTTCGTTCCTGTCGTCCGCATCAAGCCAGTCGCCCAATAGGGCCTTGATACGATCGGTCTTCGCCCAGCTATCTTCAAATATGCTATTGGAGAGACCATAGATACCGGAGCCGAGAGTCTGTTTCACTGCGCGGGGCCGATTGCTGAGCAGGTGCGCGGTACCGTTGTCGACGGTGATTACGTTGAATGGATTGAAATCGTCCAGATCGCTGCATTCCGGTACTGCGTAGCGCCCATTGCCGCTCAATATGTCGGCAATCAGCGCACCGCGCGAAGCTTTTCCCGGCTGCGGACCTTCGGGATTGGCGACATTGGTGACGACCGCGAAGCGCCGCTCTTGGGAAATGCCAAGCCATGTTCCCCCAGCCTCAAGATCGCGGCCCGCAATAATATGCGGATGATCATCCCAGCGTGCCAGCGCCGCTGCAGGCCGGGCGTGCAGTTCGTCGCGATTGCCGATCATCACCAGCTGCCAGCGCGGATGCGCGGCCCAGGCAAGTGCCAATACACACATGGGTGAGCCGTCCGCTCTCCGCTATTCCTCGGGAAGGAACTCGGGCACCGAAAGATAGCGTTCGCCGGTATCATAGTTGAACCCGAGCACCCGCACGCCATCACCGACTTCCGCCAGCTTCTGCTTGATGGCCTGCAGGGTCGCGCCAGAGCTGATGCCGACTAGCGTGCCTTCTTCCCGCGCGGCCCGGCGCGCCATTTCCTTCGCATCGGCCGGATCGACCTGGATGGCGCCATCAATGGCCTGCGTATGCAGGTTGCTCGGAATGAAACCGGCGCCGATCCCCTGGATCGGGTGCGGCCCGGGCTGACCGCCAGAGATGACCGGCGATCCTACAGGCTCGACCGCATAGGCTTTCATGTCGGGCCAGTGCTTCTTGAGCACTTCCGCGCAACCGGTCAGATGTCCGCCGGTGCCTACACCGGTGATCAGGATATCAATCGGTGCATCGGCAAAGTCGGCCAGAATTTCCTGCGCTGTCGTGCGGACATGGACGGCGACATTGGCCGGGTTGTCGAACTGCTGCGGCATCCAGGCATTGTCATCCGCCGCGACCAGTTCCTGTGCGCGCTCGATCGCGCCTTTCATGCCTTTCTCCTTGGGCGTCAGATCGAAACTGGCGCCATAGGAGAGCATCAGTCGCCGTCTTTCGATCGACATGCTTTCCGGCATCACGAGGACGAGGTCATACCCTTTGACGGCCGCAACCATGGCAAGGCCGATACCGGTGTTACCCGAAGTGGGTTCGATGATCTTGCCACCCGGTTTCAGCGCGCCCGACTGCTCTGCGTCTTCGATCATTGCCAGGGCAATGCGATCCTTGATCGATCCGCCCGGATTGGCGCGTTCGGATTTGACCCAGACTTCGGCATCGCCAAACAGCCGCTGCACACGGATGTGCGGAGTGTTGCCGATCGTTTCGAGGATATTTGCGGCCTTCATGTCGTCTTCTCCTGCAAAGTCTGTTCTGTATGCCCGTCGCCATGATCGTCATCGTCCAGATCGTCTGGCGGATCGAAAGTCTTGGTGGTTCGTAACGCCGGGAACCATGCGGTCCATAATAGCACCGTCGCGATGGCTCCGAAACCGCCGGTAACCACAGCCGCGACCGGCCCGACGATCC
Organism: uncultured Parasphingopyxis sp.; assembly: GCA_947259005.1. Classification (GTDB taxonomy): domain Bacteria; phylum Pseudomonadota; class Alphaproteobacteria; order Sphingomonadales; family Sphingomonadaceae; genus Parasphingopyxis. Next base: position 120,948 of record CAMYKP010000006.1, read on the forward strand.
AGGCCAGAGTCCCGCTGAAAAAATCGCCAAACTCGTTGGAAGCCGAGATTGTCAGCAGCGAGACGGATGAAACCCGTCCGCGCTTATCATCGGGTGTGTGGAGCTGGATCAGTGACTGGCGAATATAGACGGAAAACATGTCCGCAGCGCCAACCACGAATAGCGCTGCGAGGGAAAGCGGCATCGAAGTCGAGAAGCCGAAAACGATGGTTGCGAGCCCGAAAAAACCGACGGCCCAGAGCATTTTCGGGCCGACATTGTTCTTGAGCGGGCTGAAGGAGAACCAGAGCGCGGTGAGCGCTGCGCCGACCGCTGGCGCAGCTGCAAGTTGGCTGAGGCCGGTCGCGCCGACCTCCAATATGTCCCGTGCATAGACCGGGAAGAGGGCGGTTGCGCCAGCCAGGAATACAGCGAACAGATCCAGCGTGATCGCGCCGAGCACCATCTTGTTGCGGCGAACATACCGCAATCCGTCAATGACCTGGGAAACCGGATGCTGGGTGCCCTTGATCGCAGGCCTGGGCACAGAACCGATCAGGCTCAGGGCGATAAAGGTAATCCCCAGAAGCCCGCAGGTCGCCGCATAGGGCAGGGCGGGGTCGATGACATAGAGATAGCCGCCAATTGCCGGCCCCACGATCATGCCGGTCTGCCAGGCGATCGAGCTCAGCGCGATGGCGTTTGGCAGAACCGCCTTCGGAACCAGATTTGGAGCCAGGGCGCTGAGCGCTGGCCCTGCAAAGGCGCGGGCAATGCCCAGTATCACCGCAATGCCGAACAATATGGGCAGCGCCATCATGTCCGACCATGTCGCAAAACTCAGAGATCCGGCGCACAAGATCTGCAGGGCGACCATGACGCGGGCGACAGTCTTGCGGTCGAAGCGGTCGGCGGCCAGCCCGGCAAAGGGTGTGAGCAGAAACAGTGGGACGAACTGGAGCAGGCCGATAATCGCCAGTTGCCCAGCCGCTCCCCCGACGCTCATTCCGGCATCGCGGGCGATATTATAGGCCTGCCACCCGATGATCAGCATCATCGCATATTGGCCAAGCGTCATGGACAGTCGCGACGCCCAATAAGCCCGGAAATTGGCGATCTGGAACGGGTGCGGTGTGTCGACCATCAAAGCCCTCTAGTCGGAGCAACAGCTTCTCGGCAAGCGAAGCGGCGTTTCAGGGGTAAAAGCATAGCTTGGCGCGGTGTTTGTCGACGACCGGCAAAGCGATTATTGATCGAATTGCAATGGCGCTGACTTATGGCGGAACCGGGAGAACGAGTATGAGACAGTTATTGGGAATGACGGCAGCACTGGCTTTGCTTGCCGGTTGCACAGATGCCAGCGAACCGATTGAAGATGGAAGCGTTGCTGACGACACACCAGTCGCGAGCGATACCGGGGCAAGCGATGTGCTGACATCCGAGGGATGGGGCCCTTTGCGCATCGGGATGACACGCGACGAGGTTATTGAAGCTGTCGGCGGTCCCGCTGATCCTGACGCCATGGGCGGCCCGGAACCGGAACTTTGCGATGAATTTCCGCCGGCGCGGGCACCCGCAGGACTGTTCGTTATGGTTGAAAACGGCGTTTTGGCGAGCATTTCGCTGGGCGAGGGATCGACTATCGAAACGCCCGAAGGGCTATCGGTCGGTGACAGTGCCGAGGCGGTGCGCACAGCCTATGGCGATCGACTGGAAGTCTATCCCCATCACTATCTTGGATTACCGGCGGAATATCTTACTGTGTGGACGACCGGCGAGATTCCCGAGAACGGGAATCCGGACGAAAATGCACGCGGTATTCGTTACGAAACCGATGTCGATGGCATTGTCGAGTTGATCCATGCTGGCGGCCCCAGCATCCAATATGTGGAAGGCTGCCTCTAGGCACCAAGCCTAGATCCCGGCGACCCGGTTTCCGTCCGTGATCGGTGAGCCTCGGCTGATCAGTACGCGGGTACCGAGCTCGACCTCGTTGAACAGAAGTTCGGCGAAATCGTCGGGCACGCCAATGCAGCCGCGCGATGCAAAGCCTTCTTCGACCATGCTGCCATGGATCGCGATACCGTCATTGGTCAGCCGCATCATGTAAGGCATCGGCACGAAATACAGGTTCGAGATATGATCCTCGTCCTTTTCGGTAATCGTGAAGCTGCCGGTCGGCGTCGGATTGTCGTCATGGCCGTAAAGGATGACCGTACGGCCAATTTCCGATCCGCCGCGATAGGCATAGAGCCTCTCAGCCTCAAGATCGATGATGATGCGGATCTCGCCATCGGGTACGCCGTCTTCATTCCAGGCATATTCGCCAAAGGCCATTTCGCCGTCGATCGTCAGAGGATCGGTGATGCGGAACCCCGTTTCCTCTTCGGCTATCGGCTCGTCAAAGGATGCAGGGGTGAGCTCGGGAGTCTCCAGAGCCTCGGGCAAAGGCGTCGACGCAACCACGGGGGTTTCGGACCCGATAACGGTCGAGATAGTGCCGGTCGTCAATACTGCCGACGCGCCTGCTACCAGTCCGGCTGCAAGAAGCAGTTTGAAACTTAGAGCAAATTTCCTGTTTGACGGCATTGCGGCAATTCCCTGTTGGACGCGGGAATTGAACCATCTTAACCCGCTGGTTAGCAAGGCTATAGGATAGCGGTTTACCATGAATTTTCCGTTTCACGGACAGACCGGGTTGAGAGCTAAGGTTATTGTCCCGGGATGGGACGGTATTCAGGTTCAAGCCAGCTCGACAAAGCTGTCGAGGACCCGTTTGCGTCCAGCCTGTTCGAACGCGATTTCCAGCTTGTTGCCTTCGATTTCCTCAACTGCGCCATAGCCGAATTTCTGATGGAAGACGCGTTGTCCGATTGCGATGTCGGAGCGGGGCTTGGCGCCAAAACTGACGGCACTTGCTTTGGCTTCCATGACCTTGCCAGCTTTGGGGAGGGCACCAGCAGCCGCAGCGCGCTGCCAGCCCGGACCGCGTTTGCCTGCGCGGGCGACATTGGAGAAGGGATCGCCCTGTTCGGACCAGTTGGCGCGCCACAAGGATTCGCCACCCGTCATGCTGGTTTCGCTGTCGATATGATCGTCCGGCAGTTCGCCGATGAAGCGGGAGGGGATCGAGCTTGTCCATTGCCCGTAAATGCGCCGGTTGGCCGCATGGACGATATGGCAGAGCCGCCGGGCTCGCGTGATTGCCACATAGGCTAGGCGGCGTTCTTCCTCGAGGCTCTTGCTGCCGCCTTCGTCGAGTGAACGCTGCGAGGGAAACACGCCTTCCTCCCATCCTGCCAGGAAAACCGTGTCGAACTCCAACCCCTTGGCGGCATGGATCGTCATGATCGTGACCTTTTCGGACTCGCGATCCGCGTCATTGTCCATGACGAGACTGACATGTTCGAGGAAGGAACCGAGCGTATCGAATTCCTCCATCGCCCGGGTCAGTTCGGTAAGGTTCTCCAAACGCCCGGCGGCTTCTGCGGAGCGGTCATTCTGCCACATCGCCGTATAGCCCGATTCATCCAGCACGAGCCGGGCGAGTTCGGGATGGGGCAGGTCGTTGGCCATGTCCCGCCAGCGGGCAATATTACGCATCAGATCGCCCAGCGGCTTTTTCGCGCGCGGCGTCAGCTCGTCGGTATCGAGGATGCGGGCGGCGGCGAGGCTGATCGGGATCCCGGCCCGGCGGGCATAACCGTGTATCGTGCCGACGGCCTTGTCGCCCAGCCCGCGCTTTGGCGTGTTGACGATGCGTTCGAAAGCCAGATCGTCTGCAGGCTGGATGATCACCCGTAGATAGGCGAGTGCATCGCGGATCTCGGCGCGTTCGTAGAAACGGAACCCGCCTATGATGCGATAGGGCACACCGATCTGGATGAACCTGTCTTCGAATTCGCGGGTCTGGAACTGGGCGCGGACAAGAATGGCGATATCGTCGAGCGTTCCGCCCTTGGATTGATGCGCCTCGATTTCCTCGCCGACCCGGCGGGCCTCTTCCGGTCCGTCCCAGACGCCGATAATCTTGACCTTTTCGCCGTCATCTTCGTCGGTCCACAGCGACTTTCCGAGCCTTCCGCCATTATGCGCGATCACGCCCGAGGCGGCGGCCAGAATATGCGGGGTCGAACGGTAATTCTGTTCAAGCCGGACGACCTTGGCACCCGGAAAATCCTTTTCGAATTTCAGGATGTTGGCGACTTCCGCCCCGCGCCAGCTGTAGATCGACTGGTCGTCGTCGCCGACCACGCAGATATTCTTGCGCTCCTGGGCGAGCAGGCGAAGCCACAGATATTGGGAGCTGTTCGTGTCCTGATACTCATCCACCAGGATGTATTTGAAGCGCTGCTGATACATTTCCAGCACGTCGCGATGGGTTTTCAGGATCACCAGCATGTGAAGCAGGAGATCGCCAAAATCGCATGCGTTGAGCGCCTTCAACCGGTCCTGATAGGCCTGGTACAGTTGCTGGCCCTTGCCGTTGTCATAGGATTCGCTTTCCTCGGCAGTCACATCGGCGGGCATCCAGCCGCGGTTTTTCCAGCGATCGATAAGACCGCCCAGCATCCGCGCAGGCCAGCGTTTTTCGTCAATCTCGGCAGCCTGAATAAGCTGTTTCAGCAGGCGCAGCTGATCGTCGGTATCGAGGATCGTGTAATTGCTTTCGAGGCCCACCAGTTCGGCATGGCGGCGGAGCATTTTCGCACCGATCGCATGGAAGGTGCCCAGCCAGGGCATGCCCTCGACATCCTGACCGAGCGCGCGGGCAACGCGCTCCTTCATCTCCCGCGCGGCCTTGTTGGTGAAAGTGACCGCGAGAATTTCAGACGGCCAGGCTTTACGCGTCCAGATCAGATGGGCGAGCCGCGCGGTGAGGCAGGCGGTTTTGCCCGTTCCAGCGCCGGCGAGCACTAGCAGCGGACCTTCGGTGGTCAGCACGGCTTCGCGCTGCGGGGCGTTGAGAGCGCGCAAATAGGGCGGTTCGGGCTGCTGGATGGCGGGATCAGTCACGCGTGAACAGTTAGGGAACATGGGAGAGTGGTGCAACAGTCTCGTGTCGACCTGGTTGAGCTTAAATTGCCGAGGCCCGGGCAGCTATGCCGCGCGCGGATCAAGCTTGAAAAAATTGCGTGCTTTTTCGCGCCAGTAATTCTTTCCATAGCCGGGATAGTCCCTGAGGCTGGCCCATTCGATGCCGGCGGTGGCTGCGAGGGCCCGGGCCAGTCGCTCATTGTCCATCGTAAGATTTTCGTGCTGTTTCATATCCTGTGATCCAATGGGATTGGCCCAATCGGCCATCCCGGTCAGGCTTTTCACATAGGCAGAGGCACCGCGCTGTGATGCGAGACACAGATATTCGCTAAGTTAGCGCAGCTTTTCGCAGCAGCGTGATCTGGGCCTTGCCGAAATGGCGAACGGCCTCAACGGTAAGCCCATAGCTCGCGATGGAAGCGCCGCGCTCGGTTTCTACACTTATCCAGCTGCTCGGCCCGATCCAGGCCTGCTTTTCGAGATTGGCGAGAATCTTGTCAGCGAGACCCGAGCAATAAGGTGGATCCATCGTTATCAGGTCGTATGATTGCGACGCTGCGCCCAGGCCTTCCGCCGCTCCGCGTCGGACATCTGCGTTCGCGCTCAACGTGGCGATGTTCCTTTCCAGCGATTTTATCGCTGCCGGATCCCTCTCGACAAAGGTGCAGTGCGCCGCGCCGCGCGACAGGGCTTCAAGGCCGAGCGCTCCGCTGCCCGCAAACAGGTCGGCAACCCTCAGGCCCTCGAACGTGCCCAACCGACTTGCGAGCATTGAAAACAGAGCCTCGCGGACCCGGTCCGTCGTCGGGCGCGTCGCGTCTCCGGGCGGCGCTTCGATCGTCCGGCCGCGCCACTGACCGGCGATTATCCTCATTTGAGGGTCTGCCGGAATTTGACGAGATCATGCTGGCGCACCTGTTCTACCCCGCCTTTCGGGATGTCGCCAAGGTAGAAAGGGCCGTAAGCAGTGCGGATCAGCCGGCTGACCTGGAGCCCGAAATGTTCGAGCACCCGGCGCACTTCGCGGTTCTTGCCTTCGGCCAGCTTTAGCTCAATCCACTGGTTGCGCCCGGTCCGCCGCTCCAGATTGGCATCGATCGGTCCGTAGCGGACACCCTCGATCGTGATGCCGTCGATCAGAGTTTCAAGCTGCTCCTGCGTGATCGGGCCAAAGGCGCGGGCGCGATACATCCGTTCGACACCTGAAGAGGGCAGCTCCATCTGGCGTTTTAATCCGCCATCATTGGTCATCAACAACAGCCCCTCGGTGTTGAGATCAAGGCGTCCGATCGGCATCAGGCGCGGCAATCCCTTGGGAAGCTTGTCATAGATGGTCGGGCGGCCCTTCGGATCGCGCTCTGCCGTCAACAGCCCGGCGGGCTTGTGAAAACTGTAAAGCTTGGCCGGAATGGGCTGACCGACGGGGTCGCCGTCAACCGTGACGCCGTGGAGCGATTTCAACAGCGTGGCGGGCGTATCGAGCGTTTTGCCGTCGATAGCGATCCGGCCAGCTTCGATCATCCGTTCCACTTCGCGCCGAGAGGCTACGCCGGCACGGGCAAGGAGCTTTGCGATACGTTGTTCTTCGCGTTTTGGGGAAGGTGTTGGCATGCAATTGCTGTAGCGGCTTTTCCGTAGAATGCGAATATTCGATGGGAAGGTGAGCCCTCAACGCGTTTGTTGGAGGCAAGTCGTGGACAACAGGGCTATCCAAAGCATTTTTTGTCGCTAGTTTCGCAGCCAACAAAGGCGGGGAGCATAGCATGGCCGAAAATAGCGAGACGGGCACGGCATCGGGATCATGGCGAGCCATGCTGCCGGAAGGCGTACGCCCCTATTTCGAGCCTGCTCCGCTTGCTGCCCTTTTCCTCGGAATATCGTCGGGCTTTCCCTTTGCCATGATCGGAGCGACGCTAACAACGCGGCTCGCCCAGGATGGTATCGAGAAATCGGCAGTCACCGCTTTTGCCCTGACGTTTCTATCCTACAATCTCAAATGGGCTTGGGCGCCGATTGTCGACAAGGTGCGCATTCCGGTTTTGGGACGGATCGGTCAGCGCCGATCCTGGTTACTCGTCATCGGACTTGCCGTGATGGGCGCAGTTTCGCTGCTCGGTAATATCGATCCAGAAAGCTCACTGGCCTATGTGGCGCTGGCAGCGATTTTCGTCGGCATGATGGGCGCGACATTCGATATCGTTATCGACGGCTATCGGATCGAACTGCTCGAACCGCACGAACTCGGCGTTGGTTCGGGGATGAGCCAATATGGCTGGCGGATCGGCGCTGCGGTGGCAGGATCTCTGGCGCTCGTGGTTGCAGCGCGGATGGGGTGGGGCGCAGCCTATATGGCCTGTGCTTTTCTCGCGCTTCCCGCCGTCATCACCGGACTGGTCATGGGTGAACCGACGCGCAAGGTTGTAAGAGACTGGCCGCGTTTCATGACGCGTACCCCCTATGCAATTTTTATCCTGAGCTTTCCGCTGGCCTATGGCGGGGCTGTACTGCTCGATCGCTGGCTCGGCGTCGAAATTTTGAGCCTGATGGTTATCGTAGGGTATATCTTCCCGCTGTTCGATCTGACGGCGCGGCGCGCACGCGACATTGGCTGGTCGGGCCATATCAACTGGGTGCTGCTGCCTTCGCTTGCCGCCTTGCTCTCGATACTGATTTGGGACTGGCCGACAGTGGCCGGCGCACTTGGTGGCATTGCGCCTATTCTCTATCCGCTGCTTGCGCTGGGCGCGGCGGTTGTCGGCTGGCTTTGTGTTACACCGACACGCACCGAGGGGTCGACTGAATCGACTGTAGTCGGGCCATTGGTCGAATTCTTCAGCCGCGAAGGTGCATTTATCGTGCTCATCTTCGTCTTGCTCCACAAGATCGGCGATACGCTGGCAAACCTCACTTTCCGGCTATTGTTTGAGGATCTCGGCTACACCAATGACGAGATCGCAATTTACGATGTCGGTCTCGGCTTCTGGGCGCTGCTTGCAGGCGTTTTCATCGGCGGTATTCTCTATGCCCGGTTGGGAATGAAGAAATCGGTGTTGCTCAGCCTTGTACTGATGGCGGTCTCCAATTTCAGTTTCGCCGGACTTGCTGCCGTTGGTCACAGCAATTGGGGTATGGCAGGCGCGATCGGATTCGAGAATTTCGCCAGCGGCATCGGCGGAGTCTGTGTCGTCGCCTATCTGTCGGCACTCTGTAACCTGAAATTCACCGCTACGCATTTCGCACTGCTTTCCGCAGCAGCGAGTATCCTCGGACGCTTTCTTACCGGCACGACTGCTGGAACGCTGATCGAGGATATGGGCTATGTGAATTTCTACCTGCTGACGACAGCGGCGGCCTTTCCAGGGGTGATCCTGTTCTGGTGGATGATCCGTAGCGGATTGGTGGACAGATCACTAGGCACGGCGGGCTCGGAAGGCCCGGATCCCGGAGTTCCCATAGACCAGAAATAGGCAGGGTAAAGCGCATTGGCGTATCTGATCCTCATTCTCGTGATCCAACTCGCATGTGTCGTGCATGTGATCCGCACGGGCCGTAACCCGCTCTGGATTCTGGGGATTATGATCGCGCCCATTTTGGGCGCGCTTGCCTATTTCCTCTTCGAAATACTGCCCGGCATGCAGGGCAATCGCCATGTCCGCTATGCGAAGAAAAAGGCAATTGCCAAGATCGATCCTGAACGGGATATCCGGATCGCGCGCGATCAGCTGGAAGTTACCGACAGTATTGCCAATCGTACGAGCCTTGCCGATGCGCTCAGTGCAGCAGGGCAGCATGATGAGGCGCTGGAACATTATGAAAGGATATTTGCCACACCCCACGGTCAGGATGATATCCTGCGCTTCAAATATGCGGCGACCTTATTCGAAAAGGGCCGGTCAGGTGATGCTCTCCAGATTTTTGAACAGATCGGTATTGTTGCGCAAACAAGCGCGCAGGACAGGCGGTTTTTGCTAAAAGCGCGCATTCTTGAATCTCTCGACCGGGATGAGGAGTCCGCCGCAATCTATGCTGATATTACCACTAGGCTTGCCGGTATCGAAGCCCGGTCGCGTTATGCCGCTTTGCTGATCAAAATGGGACAGTCAGGATCGGCAAAAATTCAGCTGGAAGAGGTATTGCGTGCAACCCGAAAATTGGATCGAACCCAAATAGGGGATGATCAGCCCATCCTCGACTGGACAAAAATGACACTGAAAGACTTGCCAAACTAATAGTGTGGGAAATTCAGCGGACGCCCCATCTCGCCAAGGGTTTCACTCATCGCAGCAATCGTCGTGACCGCCACCGAAGCCGTATGGGGTTTGAGAAGCGAGCGCATATGGTGCGCGCCATTTGCGGGATCGCTGATCGCTGAAAGCAGCGCATATTCATGGGCCGTCATTCGGTGCGCGCAGCAGGGAGCGACGATGATGTTGCCTCGCGCCGAGCGGGCCATGTCGACCAGCACCGCGCGCATCAGCACGAGTGGTTTGCGATATCGCATGCCATAGCTTGAGAGCATGGCATTCGCTGCGAAAGCATCCTGCAACCCGTTAACTGCCATCCGCCTGGTCGTGAAAAGCAGGGTTCGGGCATCGCCGCATACAGGGGCGGCGTGCGGCAAAATCGAGTAGAGGTTGCTGGAATCGTCCATATGTATCCTTTCAGTTCGGACACCATATGGATATATCTGCTATTGCAAGTCAATCGCATTAAGAGGCTATTCCGGAATATATCCGTTTAGTCGCAAGGCCTCTCCGGCAAGATAGAGAGAACCGACAATTGCGATTACGGTATCAGTGTTGCCGCACTTCTGTGCCGCTATTTCAACAGAAGCTGCAATATCGGGAGCGACGTCTGCCTGAATGCCGAGCTCTCCGGCTATGCCAACAAGGGCATCGGGAGGATGGCAGGCATGGCCCTCTATTGGCACGAACATTGCTGATTTCGTAATGCTCGCCAAGGGCGCCAGGAAACCGACAGGATCTTTGTTTGCCAGCATGCCCATCACGAGATGCAGCGAGGGCGTTTCGGCAAAATGTTCTGCAAGAACATCAGCGGCCAGCGCGTTGTGCCCGCCATCGAGCCAGAGCGCGGCGTTGGATGGCAGCAGGTTCGCGAGCGGACCTGCGCCCATCAGTTGCAATCGCGCCGGCCAGTCGGCCCAGCCCATAGCAGCGCGGAGCGCACCTTCCGGCACGACTATCTTCCGTTGATGGCTGAGCATGGCGATGGCGAGCAGGGCATTGTCAGCCTGATGGGCTCCGGCAAGACCGGGAAGGGGCAGGCGATAGCGCTTCTCGCTGTCCCTGTAATGGAGAATGCCGCGATAGGCCGCGCCCATCCAGTCTCTCCCTCGAGCGATCCATTCTGCGCCATTAGCCTGCGCAGTCCGTTCGATTGATCGGCTTAGCGGTTCTGGATATTCCTGCGTCACCAGCGGGCGACCACGCTTGGCGATACCGGCCTTCTCGCTGGCGATGACCGTGATGTCAGAGCCGAGAAATCCCTCATGATCGATACCGAGATGCGCGATCCCGGCGACCAGCGGCCGTTCGATGACATTGGTGGCGTCGAGCCTTCCTCCCAGGCCGACCTCGATGACACAGGCATCTGCGGGGGTTTGAGAAAAGGCCAGAAAGGCTGCGGCCGTCGTCGCTTCGAAAAAGCTGGGATCGATATCTTCGGCATGATCCAGCACTACAGCAAGCAAGTCGGCCAGCGCTTTGTCATCGACAAGCTTGCCGGCTATCCGAATCCGCTCGTTGAACCGAACAAGATGCGGGCTTGTATAGGCATGGGCGGTGAGCCCTGCCGCCTCGATCGCGGCGCGCAGAAAGGCGCAGGTCGAACCCTTGCCGTTGGTACCCGCGACATGGAAGACGGGCGGCATTGAACGATGCGGATTGCCGAGCCTTTCCAGCAGGGCCGTAATCCGCTCCAGCCCCAGCGTGTCCCGTCCTGGCGAGAGTTTGGCGAGTCGATCGAGTTGGTGCTGGACGGCCGGATCGTCCGAACGCGCATGGTCAGCCATGGCCGAGTGCGGCTATGCCGCCCGCTTGGATGGCGCGAGAAATTCGATGAGCTGGGCCAGTATATCGCGCAGGTTGCTGCGTTCCACGATCATGTCGAGCATGCCGTGCTCGAGCAGATATTCCGCGCTCTGGAAGTTGTCCGGCAGCTTTTCGCGAATCGTGTTCTCGATCACCCGGCGGCCGGTAAAGGCGAGCAGCGCCTTGGGTTCGGATATCTGTATGTCGCCGAGCATGGCATAGCTGGCCATCACGCCGCCCGATGTCGGATCGGTCAGCACGACGATATAAGGGAGGCCTGCTTCGCGCAGTTCCTCGACAGCAACCGTCATCTTGGGCATCTGCATGAGGGAAAGGCCGCCTTCCTGCATCCGTGCGCCGCCCGAGGCGGTGAAACAGATATAGGGGCAGCGGGCTTCGATGGCTGCGCGCGCACCGCGTACAAAAGTCTCGCCCACGGCAAGACCCATGGACCCGCCCATGAACGCAAAATCCTGCACGCCGATTACCGCGTCCTGCCCCTTGATCGTGCCCTTGGCATTTACAAAGGCGTCGCTTTCGCCGGTTGCAGCGCGCGCGGCTTTCAGGCGATCCGTGTATTTCTTCTGATCGCGGAATTTGAGCGGATCTTCCTTCACCTTGGGCGCGGGCAATTCTTCCCAGCTCATGTCATCGAAGAGCTGGAGGAAGCGCGTAGACGGGCCGATGCGCCCGTGAAACCCGCATTCCGGGCATACGGAGAGGTTTTCCTCATATTCCTTGGTGAAGATCATCTGGTTGCAGTCCCGGCATTTGTGCCAGAGCGTGTCTTCGGTCGACCGCTTCGAGATGAAGGGGATGCGGTTCCGGACATTGTTGAACCAGTTCATAAGGCTATCCTTTGGCCGTTCGGGCAGTGCTTATAGCGTCTGCTAGCGTTCTTACATAGTCGCGAACCGGGCCGGGAGCATTGCTGCCATGCTCTCCGACCAGTTCGACAATCGCGGAACCGACGACAACGCCGTCGGCAACCCGGGCAATATCGGCGGCCTGTTCCGGCGTGCGAACCCCGAAACCGACGGCTACGGGAAGGTCCGTCTGCGCCTTGAGGCGCGTGACGGCTGCTTCGATGCTGTCCTGCGCGGCTTGCTGCTTGCCGGTTATTCCGGCGACTGAGACATAATAGAGGAAGCCCGACGCTCCTTCGAGAACAGCAGGGAGGCGAGCCTCATCGGTCGTTGGCGTGGCAAGCCGGATGGTGGCGACACCAAGCTCGCGCAAAGAGGGCCCGAGCGCCTCATCTTCTTCGGTCGGAATGTCGACACATATGACACCATCGACACCGGCTTCCACGCATTGTTCTGCAAACCAGCCCGGGCCGCGCCTTATCATCGGATTGGCATAGCCCATCAGGACCAGCGGAACGGCCGGATGGCGTGCGCGAAAATCTCTGGCGATGGCGAAGAGGTCGGCGGTCGTTGTTCCCGAACCCAGCGAGCGCAAATTCGCTTCCTGGATCGAAGGGCCATCTGCCATCGGATCGGTAAACGGCATGCCAAGCTCTATAATATCGGCCCCGCCTTCGACCAGCGCGTCGAGGATCGCCCCGGTATCCGCAGGCGTTGGATCGCCGCCAGTGATGAAGGCGACCAGCGCAGCACGATCGTCGGCTCGGCAGTGATCGAATTTGGCGCTAAGACGCTTCACATTCGTCTCCTAGGAAGTTGCACCTGTCGCATTGGCTCCAAGGAAAGGCTGAAGAGGCCGGGGTCATTCTGACCCACGACCTTTACGACGGTAAATGACAAGGCAGTCGATTGTCATCCCGATAACGAGTACAATTGCCACGCCGATTACCAACATCGGATCCCATTTTTGAATGTCGAGTCCCTCGCGTTGCAAGCTTACGGCAATTACAATGCAGATGACCCAAACGGCGTTTATCGCATTGCGGCGAAACGCTTCCTGGAAGGAACTCGGAGCCTCGTATCGCTCAACTATGTGAGTGAAATACATAAGCAGCAGGGTAAAAACCAGAAAACCAATGACGATGATCCAACCAACGGTGATCAAATCTCCACTCCCAATGCTTCAGCGACGGTAAAGATGTCCTTGTCACCACGGCCGCACAAATTGGCGAGGATGATCTGATCGCTGTCCATTTCGACGGCGCGCTTGGTTACGGCGGCGATGGCGTGGCTGGGTTCGAGAGCGGGGATAATCCCTTCGGTCCGGCACAGGAGCTGGAAGGCGTTGAGCGCTTCGGTATCGGTAACGCTTGAATAGTCCACCCGGCCGCTTTCCTTGAGCCATGCATGTTCGGGGCCGATCCCGGGATAGTCGAGGCCGGCGGATATCGAATGGGCTTCGGCGATCTGGCCGTCTTCATCCTGCAGAAGATAGGTCTTGTTGCCGTGGAGTACGCCCGGATCGCCGCCCGCAAGGCTGGCTGCGTGTCGCTTGTCGAGGCCTTCTCCTGCCGCTTCCACTCCCAGCATCGCGACATCCGGGTCGTCGAGGAAGGGGTGGAACAGGCCGATAGCGTTGGACCCGCCGCCGATCGCCGCAACAAGGAGGTCGGGCAGCCGGTTGATCCGCGCCAACATCTGCGCGCGCGCTTCCGTTCCGATCACGCTTTGGAAATCGCGGACAAGTTCGGGATAGGGGTGGGGGCCTGCAGCCGTGCCGATGATGTAGAAAGTGTCATGGACGTTCGCGACCCAGTCGCGCAGCCCTTCGTTCATCGCGTCCTTAAGCGTTTTCGCGCCGCTGGAAACGGGTACGACTTCTGCTCCGAGAAGCTTCATCCGGAATACATTGGGCTGCTGCCGCTCGATATCCCGCGCGCCCATATAGATAACGCAGGGCAGGCCGAAGCGCGCAGCAACCGTCGCCGTTGCCACGCCATGCTGGCCCGCGCCTGTCTCGGCAATGATTCGGGTCTTGCCCATGCGTTTGGCGAGCAGGATCTGGCCGATGCAATTGTTGATCTTGTGTGCGCCGGTATGGTTGAGCTCGTCGCGCTTGAACCAGATTTGTGCGCCTTTGCCCTTGGGAGCGCGGCTGCGGATCTCCTCGGTCAGTCGCTCGGCATAATAGAGAGGCGAAGGGCGGCCCACATAATGCTCAAGCAGATCATCGAATTCGGCTTTGAACGCCGGATCGGCCTTGGCCGCACGATATTCCCTGTCGAGATCGAGGATCAACGGCATCAGCGTTTCGGCGACGTAGCGCCCGCCAAATTCGCCGAAATGCCCACGCTCGTCGGGCAGGGTTCGATAGCTGTTGGGCGGAATTTGGTCTGTCATGCGGCTTTTACGGCTTCCATAAAGGCGGAAATCTTGGCGGGATCCTTGATGCCCGGTTCGCTTTCTACACCGGAAGAGACATCCAGCATGGTTGTACCGGTTATCGCAAGGGCCTCAGCAACATTATCGGCGTTCAATCCACCCGATAATCCCCAGGGCGCCTTGTGTTTGAACTTGTTGAGCAGCTTCCAGTCAAACGCGATTCCCATGCCGCCGGGCAGGCGAGATGCCTTGGGTGTGCGTGCGTCGAACAGAATTAGATTGGCATCGTCCCGGTAGCGCTTGGCGCGTTCCAGATCGCTCGCCGTGCTCACCGGGATAGCTTTCCAGATTTCAACTTTATGCCGCGCCTTAAGCGATTTCAGTCGCTCGGGGCGTTCGTCTCCGTGAAGCTGGATGATGTCGAGCCGCCCGGCCACGATTGCGCGTTCCAGTAGCGAATCGCTCGGCTCGACGAACACGCCGACCCGCTTCATCCCTTTAGGGACATGCTTGACCAGGGCAGGGGCTTCACGCGGAATGACGTTGCGGGGGCTCGCCTCGAAAAACACGAAACCCGCATAGGCTGCACCTGCCTCGGCCGCAGCTTCGATGGCTTCGGCAGTCGTCAGGCCGCATATTTTTACGTCAATGTCTACCATGGTTCAGAGCGTTGCTTCTATTGCCCTTGCTGCAAGATCCGGTTCGTCGGCTCCGGTAATGGGGCGTCCGATGACAATGATCGACGCGCCTGAATGCATTGCATCCGCCGGAGTGACAGTCCTTTTTTGATCGACTGTCGTGCCGCTGGTCGGCCGGACACCCGGCACGACAAAGAAACCGTCTGGCCAGATGGCTTTCGCGGCCTTTACCTCACGGCCCGAACAGACGACGCCATCCAGCCCGGAAAGTTTCGCCAGTTCGGTCAGCCGGACCACCTGGTCATGCGGTTCGCCCGCAACGCCCATATCGTGCAGATCCTCGCCGTCCAGACTGGTGAGCAAGGTTACGGCAACCACTTTTGTATCAATCGGGGCTGCGGCTTTCGCATCTTCCATCATTGCCCGGCCGCCGCTCGCATGAACGGTAAGGATGGCCGGTTCGATCGGGCGCAGCGCCTGGACCGCCTTGGCGACGGTATTGGGGATATCGTGCAGCTTCAGGTCGAGGAAGATCGGCAGATCAAGCTCTGCCATTTCCTTCACGCCGTCCGGCCCGTTTGCGGCGAAGAATTCGAGCCCCAATTTGATACCGCCAACATGATTGCGCACGGCGGAGGCAACGGTTTTTGCCCGCTCGATGTCCGGCGTATCCAGCGCAATGAAGATCGGGCTCCTCATGACCGGGGGCCGTCCGGTGCCGGAGTATCCAATGTCAGCTCATCGCCGGTCGGGGCAGGACCGCCTCCGGCAGGTTCCGGCGCGCGGAATTTCTTCATGCCGCGCTCATCGGCAAGCTCGCGGGACACGGTGTTCAGCCGCTTGCTCAGCCGCCAGGCCTTGGTGCGATAATAGACAATCGTCGGAACGAAACCGAGCAGGAAGAAGAACAGCGCGAAGATCGGCTTCTTCATGTCCGCTTCCAGGCCGCCCCAGAGACTTACCGTTACCGGCAGCCAATTGTTGATCGAGAACAGCACGACGACGGCTGACAGCACGATCCAGAACAGGGTTTTCAAAAAATTCATTGCGATCCCGTTTTCAGGTTGGCCTCCTTATTAGTGCGCGAAAGGAGCATTGGCCAGAAGGTGCCCCGTTAATTCGATGGAAGTCCGAATATGAACCCGGCCTTGGCACGTTACATCCGGCCAATCAGGATCATTGCTTGCCCTTCCGCGCTTTATTGCTATAGACCCCGCCGATCGGCGGTCCTCTAGCGGGCGTGGCGGAACTGGTAGACGCGCTTGGTTTAGGTCCAAGTATCGAAAGATGTGGGGGTTCGAGTCCCTTCGCCCGCACCAGGCTTGCCACTGTCCCGGGGCCAACCGCCGGCAGATTTTTCCCTTTTTACGAAGGCTTATTGTTAGACCCATGCAGACTGTTGAAACGCTCAATGAAGGCCTGAAACGCGCCTACACACTCACCATCCCCTTTTCGGATATCGAAAAGCAGGTGGACCAGCAGCTGAAAGAAATCACGCCGCAGGTCCGGATGCCTGGTTTCCGCCCGGGCAAGGTGCCGACCAATCTCGTGCGCAAGATGCATGGCGAGTCGATTGAACAGGATGTCGTCAACAAGGCGATACAGACCGGTATTCAGGACGCCATGGCGGAGCAGGCTATCCGGCCGGCGATGCAGCCCGAAGTCGAGCTTGATCCGGATTGGGAACGCGGCAAGGATATCGAGATTTCGATGAAGGTCGAAGTTCTGCCGGAAATTCCCGAAACCAAGATTGACGATATCGAACTCGAGCGTTTGACGGTTGAAGCGGACGACAAGGCCGTCGATGCCGCCATCCTGACTCTCGCGGAGAACCAGAAGAGCTACGAAGCCGCTGCCAAGACATACAAAGCGAAGGAAGGCGATCTCGTCGTCATGGACTTTGAAGGCAAGGTCGATGGCGAGCCGTTCGACGGCGGCAAGGGCGAAGGCATGTCGGTGACGATCGGCTCGGGTCAGCTCATTCCCGGTTTCGAAGACCAGCTTGTCGGCGTGAAGGCCAATGACTCCAAGGAGGTGAAAGTCACCTTCCCGGACGACTACAATGTCGATTATCTGAAGGGCAAAGATGCCGTTTTCGATATCGTTGTCGGCGAAGTGAAGAAGCCGGTAGAAGCCAAGGCTGACGATGATTTCGCGAAATCGCTGGGTCTTGAAGGCATCGACAAGCTCCGTGAGCTGATGAAAGGCCAGGTCGAGCAGGAGCTGAACGGCCTTACGCGCACCCATATGAAGCGCAAATTGCTCGATTACCTGGCTGCAAACCACGATTTCCCGGTTCCGCCGACGATGGTTGAGTCGGAATTCGAACAGATCTGGAAGCAGCTTGAGCATGAAGCCTCGCACGAGCCGGATCCCGAAGCCGCGCGCAAGGAAATGGAAGACGAGAAGGACGAGTATCACGACATCGCGGAACGCCGCGTCCGTCTGGGCCTCCTGCTCTCGGAAATTGGCCAGAAAAATGGCGTCGAGATCAACCAGAGCGAGATGAGCCAGCTTATCGCGCAGGCTGCCCAGCAATATGGGCCGGAAGATCGCGAGCGTTTCATCCAGTATGTTCAGCAGGACCCGATGGCGGCTGCGCAGCTGCGTGCCCCGCTTTATGAGGACAAGGTGGTCGATTATCTCTTCGAAAACGCTAAGATCACGGATCGCGCGGTAACCCGCGAAGAGCTGGAAGCCGCGATTGAAGCGGAAGAGGAAGAAACCGCCAAACCGGCCAAGAAGAAGGCTGCTCCCAAGAAAGCGGCAGCGAAAAAACCTGCCGCCAAAAAGGCACCGGCTAAAAAGCCGGCAGCGAAGAAGCCGGCCGCCACTGCCGCAGCCAAGAAAGCACCGGCGAAGAAGCCTGCCGCGAAAAAACCGGCGGCGAAAAAACCCGCTGCCAAGAAAACGCCGGCTTCGGAAAGCTGATTTTCCGCCAAAAAGGCGGATTTCCGAACCTTTCGTTAACCATTACCCGCCTAAAAGCTGTGCCAGCAACGGTACAGCCAAGGGTGGGTAATGGAACAAATCAGGGAATTCGTGGCCGAGAGCGAGATTGCATTTCGCCCAGCTGGATCGCCCAAAATAGCGGTTATCCTGCCCTGCTATAACGAGGAAGCGGCGATCGCCCAGACTGTGGCCGATTTCAAGGTCGCTCTGCCCCAGGCCGATATCTACGTTTACGACAATAACAGCTCTGACCGCACCGCCGAAGTTGCAGGTGCAGCGGGAGCGATTGTCCGTTGCGAAACAATGCAGGGGAAGGGCCATGTCGTCCGCCGCATGTTCGCGGACGTCGAGGCCGATATCTACATCATGGCTGATGGCGATGCGACCTATGAGGCTGCCGCCGCCCCACGGCTCGTGCGCCGTCTGGTCGAGGAGCAGCTCGACATGGTCGTCGGTGCGCGCAAGACTGAAGTCGAGGCTGCTTATCGAAGCGGCCACCGGCTTGGCAATGCGGTGCTGACCGGCCTTCTCGCCAAGCTTTTCGGCCGTAGTTTTAACGATATTCTTTCCGGCTACCGTGTCTTTTCACGCCGGTTCGTCAAAAGTTTTCCGGTGCTTTCGCAGGGTTTCGAGATCGAAACCGAGATCAGCGTGCATGCGCTAGAACTGAAAATGCCGGTGGCTGAAGAGGTGACCGAATACAGCGCACGTCCTGAGGGGTCGGAATCGAAACTTTCCACCTATCGCGACGGATTTCGCATTTTACGGACGATGGCGACATTGTTCCGGATGGAACGCCCGGTTCTGTTTTTTGGCGCTATTGCCGGAATGCTGGCGCTTGCTGCTGTCATTCTGGCCGTTCCGCTCGCAATCACCTATGCCCAGACCGGCCTTGTACCCCGGTTGCCAACAGCTCTTCTAGCTACGGGACTCATGCTGCTTGCCTCGCTGAACCTGTTTGCCGGCATGATCCTCGACACCGTTGTCCGCGGACGGCGGGAGCTCCGCAGACTCGCCTATCTTGGTTTTTCTGCACCGGGATTGCCCTTCAATCGCTAAGCCCCCTTGAAGCGGAGCGCCAAAGTCGCAATGTTGGCGCAACTGATTTCCCGGAAAGGTCCAACATGTACGATCCCATTCAAGACTCGCTCGTCCCCATAGTTATCGAACAATCCAATCGCGGCGAGCGGAGCTTCGACATTTTTTCGCGGCTGTTGCGTGACCGGATCATTTTCCTGACCGGACCCGTCGAGGACAATATGGCTTCGCTGATTACGGCCCAGCTTCTGTTCCTTGAATCGGAAAATCCGAAAAAAGACATTTATATGTATATCAATTCGCCAGGCGGGTCGGTTACGGCCGGCATGGCGATCCATGATACCATGCAATATATCCGTCCTCGCGTAGGCACGGTCTGTGTCGGTTTTGCAGCCTCCATGGGCGCCTTTCTGTTGACTGCGGGCGAACCTGGAATGCGCGTTGCGCTCGCCAACGCCAAGGTGATGATCCACCAGCCTTCCAGCGGGATGCAGGGCACGGCAGCCGATGTCGAAATTCATGCCAAAGAGCTGATCAAGACGCGTCACCGGATGAACGAACTGATGTCGAAATATTCCGGACAGCCGATCGAAGAGATCGAGAAAAATGTCGATCGCGACAAATTTTTCGATGCGGACGAGGCGAAGGCATTCGGCCTGATCGACGAAGTGTATGAGAAGCGTCCGGAAAACGAAGCGAAAGCCGAAAGCTAAGGCGGTTAAGCCGTTGGCCACTTTCTTGTGTAATAAGTCATTGTCGAGACATGCTCCGACGGGCTAAACTATTGACAGCTGCGCTAAGGCAGCCTGAGGAATTTTTATATGACAAAGCTTAGCGGCGGCGATTCGAAGAGCACGCTCTACTGCTCCTTTTGCGGAAAATCGCAGCATGAAGTGCGCAAGCTGATTGCAGGGCCGACCGTGTTCATCTGCGATGAATGCGTTGAGCTATGCAACGATATCATCCGCGAAGAAACCAAGGGTGCAATTGCGTCCAAGCGGGAGGGCGGCGTCCCGACACCGCAGGAAATCTGCGAAGTTCTCGATGATTATGTGATCGGTCAGGGCAGGGCGAAGCGCGTTCTCTCGGTCGCAGTCCATAACCATTACAAGCGCCTCAATCACGGCTCTACGGGCGGCGATGTCGAGCTTGCCAAGTCCAACATCATGCTTGTCGGTCCCACGGGCTGCGGCAAGACTTTGCTCGCCCAGACGCTGGCGCGCATTCTCGATGTGCCCTTCACAATGGCGGACGCTACGACGCTGACCGAAGCCGGCTATGTCGGTGAAGACGTCGAAAATATCATTCTGAAGCTGCTTCAGGCATCGGATTACAATGTCGAACGAGCCCAGCGTGGCATCGTTTATATCGACGAAATCGACAAAATCAGCCGCAAGTCGGACAATCCCTCAATCACCCGCGATGTATCGGGCGAGGGCGTTCAGCAGGCGCTGCTGAAGCTGATGGAAGGCACAACGGCAAGCGTTCCGCCGCAAGGTGGCCGCAAGCATCCGCAGCAGGAATTCCTGCAGGTCGACACGACCAATATCCTGTTCGTCTGTGGCGGCGCTTTTTCAGGCCTCGACAAGGTGATCTCAGACCGGATGCAGGGCAAATCCATGGGCTTTGGCGCGCATGTCGAAGCGCCGGAAGAGCGCCGGGTCGGTGAAGTGCTGCGGCACGTTGAGCCCGAGGACCTGCTCAAATACGGGTTGATCCCGGAATTTGTCGGTCGTCTGCCGGTCATCGCCACGCTTGATGATCTTGACGAAGATGCGCTGATCAAGATTCTGAGCGAACCGAAGAACGCACTGGTCAAGCAATATGCCAAGCTCTTCGACATGGAAGATGTGAAACTCGAATTTACCGACGACGCACTGATTGCCATTGCGAAGAAGGCGATCGAACGCAAAACCGGCGCCCGTGGTCTCCGCTCGATTCTGGAAGGAATCCTGCTGGATTCGATGTTCGACCTACCGACGCTTGAAAACGTCACCGAAGTGGTGATCGACAAGGATGTGGTCGAAGGTCGCAAGGAACCGGTTCGGGTATTCGCCAAGTCAGATGAAAAGACCGCCGACGACGCAGCTTAACGCCGCCGATTCGGCTTAGGGTTGGGATTCGACAGGCGTCCAGTCGCCCAGCCAGTCTCCATATTCAGTCACAATGTTCCAGGACCCCCGGCGGGCAGTCTGAAGATCCCTGTCCGCCGCGTCCTGATCGCCCTGGGCTGCGTAGGCCAGACTCCGTCCGTATAGCGCACTCGGCAGGAACGGCTGAAGTTCGAGCGTCCGGTTGAATGTTGCGATGGCTTCTTCAACCATGTCCATGCGCAATTTAACCCATGCCAGACTGTCCAGAAAGGACGCATTGTCGGGTTCGAGCTCCACAGCGCGTTCGCAATCGGCCAATGCATCGGTAAGTTGAAAATTACCCTGCATCCTGAGCCAGCACCGATCGTTTAGATACGCGCTGTCCTCATCTTCGCGATCGACAACCATATTCCATTGCTCGATGGCCGCCGGATAATCGCCCGCAACAGCTAGCAGATGCGCGCGGGTCGTTAGCAAGCCGATGTCCGGTTCTTCCGTTTCGTCGATGCTTTCGTTCAACCGGGTCATCACGTCGGTATGGGTCCGTACCGCCTCATCCTCCCGTCCGAATCGCCGCAACAACCGAATGTAAAGGGAGTTCGCACCATGCACGCCGTTGGACTGTTCGATCAGTTCCTGTGCGCTTGCCAGCGCGGCTTCCTGCTCCCCCTTTGCGGCGTGAATTTCCGCGATCAGACCATGCACGTAAAAGGCATCCGGATTGTCTTCGAGAAGGCTTTCATAATCGGCCAGTGCGGGATCATAATCGGCCAGATAGGCATAGGCCTCCGCCCGGGCGGAGCGCGTAAACACATTGTCCGGATTATTCTCAAGCGAGCGGCTAAAGGCTTCAATTGCCGCTTCGGGCTGATCCCGTGCCATGTGCAGGAGACCGATGGATTGATGGACGACAAAACTGTCTGAATCGAGCGCTACTGCCCGTTCCAGGGCTTCCTCAGCCTCATCGAGCCGGTTGCGATAGACAAGGGCGAGTCCATAATGCGCCAGGGCTTCGGCATTTTCCGGCTCGAGTTCCACAGCTTCGCCGAAATCAGTGGCGGCCTGTTCGAACTTGCCTTCCGTGATGAATAGAAACCCTCGGCGGATATATTCAGCCGCAGTGGTCGGCTCGGAATCGACCAGAGCCGTCCGTTCGGCACTCGACATGCTGTAATCGTGGGGCGCTACGACATAGGCTTCATCGTCGCCGATTTCCTCGATACGTGCGAGATCGCTCCGAGCCTGTTCTGCGCTGATCTCGAACTGGAGCCGGCGGAAGGTCAGTTGCGATATGGCCCGGCCATCTTCGAGGGTCAGAGTACGCGCCAATTGGGTCCCTGCGAGGACTTCATTGATATTGTCGCCATCTATTGAAAAGCCGTCGCCGCCATCGGGCAGTATCACCGTTTCATGCATTTCCAGATATACTGGGAAAGGCAGAATGATCGGTGGCTGCGATTCGCTTTCTTCATCCCGTTCGAACGTGAAATTCCAGTCGAGTATGTCATTGTCCAGATTGTAACGCATCGGCCCATTGGTCGACTCGCGTGCCCAGCGCAGCGGCATCTCCCCGGAGAAACTGATAGAGAATTCGCCGGTTTCATCGTTGCTTGCGACTTCGAGATTGGCAACGGCCTCGACATCGAGTGATTCAATCATCGAATCCTGGATAAGCTGCGCCATCTCTTCGGCGCCGGATTCATTGGCAGCCAGTTGCATCAGGGTTGCCGCTTCGCCCCTGAAGATGATCCGGGCGTTGACTGGAACATTGTTGTTGAAACCTTGCGAGGCATCAGCCGTCGCATGGACTTCCATGAGTGGCCGCGCCGGGGGAACCGGCGGCAATTCTTCCAGTTCGGCACCCTGCAGCCTAACGGGAAGGGCCCAACGATACGGAGAAAACACGACATCTTCCACGACGCGGTCGCCCTGTCTCGTGCCGTCCAGCCACAATGTCTGCCCGTCGATAACGGCCCTGACGATTACGTGATCGAACAGGGTCGTTTGGGGAAGGGAATTGGTTAGAATATCACCCCAGCTGGTTGAAACCAGTGCCGGTTCCGCCTCAATTCCTAGGCCGTGGAGCAGGGCGAGGAGCAAGGCTGTCTTGCCCTTGCAGTCACCGAAACGCCGTGACCATGTCTGGCGTGCCGAGGCGGGGACATAGCCGCCGTCACCCATCGACAAAGCGACATAGCGGACCCGGTCCTGTACCAGTCTGAGCGCGGCCAAGGCGCGCTGTCGGGGATCGTCGCTGGCGGCGGCAATGGATTCAATTTCTGCCAACAATACGGAATCGGGTTCCAGCTGCCGGGCTTCGTCATAAAGCGGCGCGAACAGGGCGCTCACCGCCGCCCAGTCCGGGTAGCTCGATATCTGGAAGGTCGCCGGATACTGGAAACGGGCCGGCGCATCTTCGACGATCTCGTTGCCTTTGGCATCCTCAATTGTCAGGACCAGTTCGGAGCCTTCACGCGTGCGGCGGACGACGGGTTGGCCCAGCGCATCGCTCGATTGCCATTGCACATCCATTTCGCTCGGCCAGATCTGGCGCATGTGCAACTGGCGGATCGAAAGGCCGTCGGTCAGAACCATGAAATCCTCCGATCCGAATTCGATTTCGGAGGGCAAGGTGCGGATCGTGTATGCGAGGTTCAGAATGTCGCCGACTTCAAGGCCTTCGGGCTGGAGAACCGCCGTGAGCACCCCGTCCAGCATCGCCTGTTCCAGATTGTTTTCACGGCGCAGGACGATGAACTCCTGCCCGTTCTCGATCAGGTCAATAACTTCGCCGTCGCGGATCAGATGTACCTTGTGGATCACAAGCGTGCGGAGCTCAGGTTGCCAGGGTATCGATATCGTACCGATCGCTCCCAGTCCTTGTGGCGTCTGCACAAGCGTGGCGGTTTCGAAGTAGAATTCGTCCGTCTCCGGGGTGAAGCGGTTCTGATTGCTGTTCAGCAGTATCTGGACGGCCTGTTCGGGCCGCTCAGGGTCGGCATCCGGGATGGCCACGCTTTCGACCCAGTCGGGGACGGGTTCGAAAATCGGCTCGTTTGCGGCATGGGCGGTTCCGACAAGAGCAAAGACCGCAAAAAATACTATCAAAACCCGAATAATCATTATGCCCCTGACGCAGTTTCCAGTCGGAATTGCGAGCCGACCCGTGTTTCAACGGTTTAGCTTTGCGCCCCGGTGAGGCAAAGTCCTTTTAGCCGCAACGCAGCATCATACACATCTTCGCGGTCGCTTCACATTGATACGCGCGATAGGAACACCATATAACGCAGGAAAGCGGGCTTTGCCCGAAGTTGGAGTTTTGAATGACGACCCAGTCCCTACCTGTCCTGCCCCTGCGCGACATTGTCGTGTTTCCGCATATGATCGTTCCATTGTTCGTCGGGCGCGATAAATCCGTGGTTTCGCTTGAGCGCGCAATGGCGGCTGACAAGACGATTTTCCTCGTGGCACAACTCGACCCTGCTGAAGACGATCCCGATCGCGATGCGCTTTACGACATCGGCGTGACGGCAACGGTCCTGCAGCTTCTGAAGCTTCCAGATGGCACGGTTCGTGTGCTGGTCGAAGGACAGCAACGCGCAACGCTTGAGGATATTCACTATCGCGACGACCATCTGATCGCAGATATCACGGCTATTGAAGAAGATCCCTGCGAGGGCCCCGAAGTGACCGCGCTTATGCGCTCGACTGTCGAGCAGTTTGAGAATTACGCGAAACTCAACAAGAAAATTCCGGAAGAAACCGCTGTCCAACTCGGCCAGATCGAGGAGGCCTCACAGCTTTCCGACGCCGTTGCCGCCAATATCGGCGCCAAGGTTTCCGACAAGCAGACAATGCTCGTCGAGCGCGATCCGTCCAAACGGCTTGAAATGGCTTTTGCCTTTATGGAGGGCGAGCTTGGCGTCCTGCAGGTGGAAAAGAAAATCCGCAGCCGGGTCAAACGCCAGATGGAAAAGACCCAGCGCGAATATTATCTCAACGAGCAGATGAAGGCGATCCAGCGCGAACTCGGCAATGATGACGAGGACGAGGGCGACGAACTTGCTGAGCTGTCCAAAAAGATCAAGGAAACAAAGCTTTCCAAGGAAGCTCGGACGAAGGCGCAATCCGAGCTGAAAAAGCTCAAAGCCATGGCGCCGATGTCAGCCGAGGCAACGGTTGTCCGCAATTATCTCGACACTCTGCTCGGCCTGCCCTGGGGCAAGAAGGCGAAGCTGAAAAAGGATATCGGCGAGGCGCAGAAAGTTCTCGATGAGGACCATTATGCGCTGGAAAAGGTCAAGGACCGGATTGTCGAATATCTGGCCGTCCAGGCGCGAACCAACAAACTCAAAGGCCCTATCCTTTGTCTGGTTGGTCCTCCGGGTGTCGGCAAGACCTCGCTAGGCAAGTCGATTGCAAGGGCAACGGGCCGTGATTTCGTCCGTCAATCGCTTGGTGGTGTGCGGGACGAGGCTGAAATTCGTGGCCATCGACGCACCTATATCGGTTCGCTGCCGGGCAAGATCGCCAGCAACTTGAAAAAGGCTGGGACTTCGAATCCTCTCTTCCTGCTCGACGAGATCGACAAGCTGGGACAGGATTTCCGGGGCGACCCCGCATCGGCGCTGCTGGAAGTTCTGGATCCGGAACAGAATGACAAGTTCCAGGATCATTATCTGGAGATCGATCTCGATCTTTCAGACGTGATGTTCGTGACGACTGCGAACTCGCTGAACCTGCCGCAGCCGCTGTTAGACCGGATGGAGATCATCAGGCTGTCCGGCTACACCGAAGATGAGAAGGTCGAGATTGCCAAGCGCCACTTGCTGCAGAAGCAGGTCGAAGCCCACGGCCTGAAAGAGGGCGAATTCGTGCTTGAGGACGATGGCCTGCGCGCCATGATTCGCAACTATACGCGCGAAGCGGGCGTCCGTACGCTGGAACGCGAAATCGCCAAGCTGGCGCGCAAGGCTTTGCGAGAAATTCTCGAAGGCAAAACCGAATCGGTCACGATCACGGCCGACAACCTCTCTGACTATCTCGGCGTGACGAAGTTCCGTTACGGGATGGGAGAAGAGGAAGATCAGGTCGGCGCCGTTACCGGACTGGCCTGGACGGAAGTCGGCGGCGAGTTGCTTACGATCGAAGCAGTGACCGTGCCCGGCAAGGGTGTGATCAAGACGACCGGCAAGCTTGGCGATGTAATGCAGGAGTCGATCCAGGCCGCAATGAGCTTCGTTAAAGCGCGCGCGCCGAGTTATGGAATCAAGCCAAGCATATTCAGCAAGAAGGACATTCATGTCCATCTTCCCGAAGGCGCTGTTCCCAAGGATGGCCCGTCTGCAGGTATCGGCATGGTTACGGCGATGATTTCGACCCTGACCGGAATTCCCGTGAACCGTGAAATTGCGATGACGGGGGAAGTGACCTTGCGGGGCCGCGTGCTGCCGATTGGGGGGCTCAAGGAAAAATTGCTGGCTGCCCTGCGAGGTGGAATCAAGACTGTCGCCATACCGGAAGAGAATGAGAAAGATCTTGTGGATATTCCGGCAAACATCCGCGATGGTCTGGAAATCATTCCTGTCTCGCATGTCGATGAAGTGCTTGCTCTTGCCCTGACCAGTCCGATGATGCCGATCGAGTGGAGCGACGCTGACGAGATCATTGCAACCGACCCGAGTCCCCAGATTGCGACTGGTGTCCCGGGCGATGGAGAAGCCGCTGTCCGTCACTGAATCGCAATAAAATTGGAGTGATATTCCAAAAACCTTGGTTTTTTCCCGTTTTTGTTGGGTTTGGGGCTTTACAGCAATGGGTGAATTGGACTTAGATGCGTCTCTCGGCGATGCCGTGAGTCATATTTCTACCAAATACACACACAAGGGGTGCGGAGAGCATGAACAAGCAAGAACTAATTTCTTCCGTCGCGGATGCATCGGGTCTGAGCAAGGCTGATGCTGGTAAAGCGTGTGAAGCAGTGTTCGACACGATCACCAGCTCACTGAGCAATGGCGGCGAAGTTCGTCTGGTTGGTTTTGGAACCTTCTCGACGACGGAACGCAAAGCTTCGACGGGTCGCAATCCGCGCACCGGCGAACCGATGCAGATTCCTGCTTCGACCCAGCCGAAGTTCAAGGCCGGCAAAGGTCTCAAGGATGCCGTCAACTAGACTGCATTCGATAAGCCCACTCTAATCGGATTGGGCTGGCCGGTAGCTTGGCATTAAAAGCTGCGAAATTGGGCGGGCACTGTCATGGTGCCCGCCACTTTTCTTTGAGGCAGCCTTCGATTCGATTAGCTGCAATCGGGAAGGGCGCGTAGCTCAGCGGGAGAGCACTGCCTTCACACGGCAGGGGTCGCTGGTTCAATCCCAGCCGCGCCCACCATGATTTGTCAGAACGTCGCTCGCGTAGCGTCGCTGCAGCAACTCGCTCAACCGACAGGTTGAGGCTGATAAAATATCATCGGTAATTTTATTACAAACCATTGACGATAGGGCGTCGGCAACCCTATGTGCGCGGCTGGCTTTTACGCCACTTATGGCGATCGTAGTTCAATTGGTTAGAACGCCGGCTTGTGATGCCGGAGGTTGCGGGTTCAAGTCCCGTCGATCGCCCCATTTTCGGCTGATCTGATCACCCGCTACGCAGGAATTTGTAATGTCCGCGACATGGGACCTTCCCGACTTTGACGATCATGAAGCAGTTCATCTGTTTCGCGATGCCGAAAGCGGATTGAGCGCAATTATCGCAGTGCACTCCACCCATTTGGGTCCGGCGGCCGGCGGCGTACGATTCTGGCATTATTCCGATTCGACCCAGGCAATAACCGATGCCCTGCGCCTGTCGCGGGGGATGAGCTTCAAAAACGCGATGGCTGGGCTGCCGATGGGCGGCGGCAAAGCAGTCATACTCGCTGATGAGGCAGGGACCAAAACGCCGGAAATGTTGCGCGCCTTCGGACGTATCATAGACAGTCTCGGCGGGCGCTATGTAACCGCCGAGGATGTCGGAATGACGACCGGCGATATGGTCGTAATCCGCAGCGAGACCGATCACGTGTCCGGTCTTCCGGTGGAGAGCGGAGCTGCGGGCGGTGATCCCGGGCCTTATACGGCTCTCGGCGTTTTCCTGGGCGTAAAGGCAGCCGCCAAACGTGCGCTTGGAACTGACAACCTGAAAGGTGTGCATGTTGCTATTCAGGGGATTGGCAGTGTCGGCGGCGGACTTGCGAAGCTGCTTGCTGAAGAAGGAGCGCGCCTGACGTTGGCTGATGTGAATGTCGATCGCGCAGCAGCGCTTGCGACCGAATATGGCGGCGAGGTTGTTTCGGCAGATGCGATCCTCACGACCGAGGCTGACATTGTGAGTCCTTGCGCGCTGGGCGCCATCCTCGACGAGAAAAGCATCGCCGCGCTTCGCTGTTCGGCTGTCGCTGGCGGAGCCAACAACCAGCTCGCCACGCCGAACGATGGCCAGCGCATCCATGATCGCGGTATCCTGTTCGCACCGGACTACGTCATCAATGCGGGTGGAATCATCAATGTCGGCCTCGAATATCTGGGGCAGGGCGACCAGGAAGAAGTCGAAACGCGGATCGCAAAGATTCCCGAACGCCTTGAACAGGTATGGCAGGAAAGCGAAGAAACCGGCGATCCCGCAGCTGATGTTGCCGATCGCATCGCCCGCCGATTGATAGGCCGGGCCTAGACGATAACCGGTCGGACGGGCGTTTTGCGTCTGCGTTCCCGGAACAGGGTATAGAGACCGCTGGCGATTATTATTGCGGCACCGCAGCCGGTCATGATCGTGGGCATATCCGACCAGATCAGCCAACCTAGCCCGACAGCCCATAGCAATTGAATATAGTCGAAAGGCGCGACTACGACGACTGGAGCCACACGCAACGATGCCGTCAGCAGCAACTGCGCTACGCCTCCCAAAATGGCGATCGCGAACATGATCGCCCAGCCCAGCCAGTCGTGATTGGTTCCATAGAATGGCACGACAAAACCCGTCGCCACAGCCGAAATAAGGGTAAACCAGAACACTGTAGTCATGGATCGCTCGGTTTTGCTGATCTGGCGGATTGTGACAATGACGCATGCCACACCGAAAGCGGCTATAATTGCGACGATCAAACCGTTGAGCGGCAATGTAGCATTTTGCGGCTGCATCACGACCAGCACACCGACAAAGCCCATCACTACGGCTCCCCAGCGATGCCAGCCAACGGTTTCCAGAAGAAATATGGCGGAGAGAAGTGTTGCGAACACCGGCGCGGCGAAGCTGATTGTCGTGGCCTCCGCGAGGGGCAGCAGGGTGATAGAATAATAGCTGCATCCCATCGCAACGAGCCCGATCAACGCACGCCAAAGATGGGCCCGGGGTCGCTTCGTCTTTATGATCGAAAAACCGGGGCGTAGCGCAATCCACAGAAGTAGTGGTGGTAGTGCAAAGGCGAACCGCCAGAATATCATCTCGATCGTATGCAATCCGTAATCCGAACCGATTTTGACCATTGCGGCCATCAGCGAAAAGACGGTTGCCGCAGCTACGCGCAACAGGATGCCCGTTACGGGCCTTTGTTCGGGCGGTGCGAGCTCGGTCAAGGGTGTCAGAAACCTCAGGCTTCAAGGAAAGGAGGGTAATAAAGAGACGGCAGACCGTCTTATGCTTTTCCCCGGGCAGATGCTACGCTAAGAGGCCGCTTCCATGCATGTTTTTGCCAACCCAACCCGATTTCTTACCATCGCCCGGCCGCTAACGCCGTGGCTGTTCTGGTGCGGTATTCTGTTGGCTGCTGCGGCGATCTTTATCGGACTTTTCCGGTCGCCGGAAGATTATCTGCAGGGCGATCTCGTGCGAATCATGTATGTCCATGTGCCGACCGCCTGGCTCGGTATGGCGGGTTGGACAGGCATTCTTATCGCAAGTGTGATGCAACTCGTATGGCGCCATCCTTTGGCTGGAATAGCTGCGCGGGCGATTGCGGCGCCCGGCGCCCTGTTCACTGCGCTCTGCCTTGTGACGGGATCGATCTGGGGGCGTCCCGCCTGGGGGACCTGGTGGATATGGGACGGGCGATTGACCTCGATGCTCGTCCTGCTGTTCCTCTATCTCGGTTTCATGGCGCTCGCAGCGGCAAGCGATGAACGCGCCAGCATAGGTAGAATTGCGGCGGTGTTTGGTGTCATCGGTGCAGTAAACCTGCCCATAATTCACTATTCGGTCACCTGGTGGAATTCGCTCCACCAACCACAGAGCATCACGCTAAGCGGTTCGACAATCGACAGCGCAATGCTATGGCCACTGGGGCTTTCAACCCTTGGTTTCAGCCTGATTTTCGGTGGCATCGTGCTGGTGAGAATGCGGACGATTATTGCAAACATCCGCATCGAAGCGCGGCTTCGGCGCATGGCGCAAGGATAACTGCATGGCGCAATGGCCCTTCATTATCGCAGCCTATGCCTGCACGATCACTGGCACCCTGGTTCTGGCCGGGTGGAGCTACATGAGAATGCGGGCTTCAGAAGCACGTGTTGCCGCATTGCGAGAGGATAAGGGATCATGAAGGCCAAGCATCAGCGTCTGACGCTGGCCATTATCGCGATTGTGGCGGTTATCGGTGCCGGATTTCTCGCACTATACGGATTGCGGGACAATGCGGCATTGTTTCGGACGCCATCAGATATTGCAGCCGACCCCCTTCCGGTTGGTCAGGCATTCCGGCTCGGCGGGATGGTCGCAGATGGTTCCATTGAAGAACAGGCGGACGGCATCACTATTCGGTTTGTCGTTCAGGATGCCGAAGCCGAAGTTTCGGTTCTCTACTCCGGGATAACCCCTGATCTGTTTGCCGAAAATTCCGGCGTCGTTGCCGAAGGGGCGCTTGATGCAGAAGGCGTATTTGTCGCGGAGAGCATCCTGGCAAAGCATGACGAGAATTACATGCCACCCGAACTCGCCGATGTAGATATGGGCAGGGAACCCGGCCAATGATCGCGGAAACCGGACTGGCGGCCCTATGGCTCGCCGCAGCACTATGCGGTCTGCAGCTGGTTTTCGGCGTTATGGCGCTGCGATCCGACGATAGCGGTGTTGCGACCGCCATTCGGCCCGTCGCTGTTGTTCAGGGTATTCTGACTGCGTTGGCCTTCGCAATGCTGATCTGGCTGTTCCTGCGCACCGACCTGTCGGTAGAACTGGTTGCCGCGAACAGCCATTCGGCCAAACCGTGGCTCTACAAATTTGCCGGAACCTGGGGCAATCATGAAGGCTCCATGCTGCTCTGGGTGGCGATTCTTGCCGCATCTGGCGCGCTTGTGGCGGTTTTCGAGCGGCGGCTCAAAGAGAAAACGCTGATTGCTACATTGGCTGCACAGGCAGCAATCGGCCTTGGGTTTTATGCTTTTCTACTGTTCGCTTCGAATCCCTTTGCCCGGCTGTCTCCGGCCGCAGCCGAAGGCAGGGGACTCAATCCCCTCCTTCAGGATCCCGGCTTGGCCTTCCATCCACCAACACTTTATTTTGGCTATGTTGGAATATCGATCGCCTTTTCCTTCGCGGTGGGGGCATTGATCACTCGAGATGTCGGGCCGGTATTCGCCCGCGCCATGCGGCCCTGGATTCTTGCTTCATGGATATTCCTCACGCTTGGCATCGCTGCCGGCAGTTACTGGGCCTATTATGAACTGGGCTGGGGTGGCTGGTGGTTCTGGGACCCGGTCGAGAATGCCTCGCTGATGCCTTGGCTCGCTGCTACGGCGCTGCTTCATTCCGTCACAGTGTTAGCGACGCGCGATGCACTGCGCGCCTGGACGATCATGCTGGCTGTCGTCGCGTTCTCGATGTCGATGCTGGGCACGTTTCTCGTCCGGTCCGGCGTGCTGACCAGCGTCCATGCCTTTGCCGTCGATCCCCGGCGCGGAACCTTTATTCTTGCGCTTCTGATCATCTATATTGGCGGTGCGCTCGCCCTTTATGCGTTACGGGTCGGCACGGTGAGAGAGGGCTCCCGCTTCGAATTTATGAGCCGCGAAGGGGCTCTGGTCGTCAACAATGTTTTGCTCTCCGCGATCCTTGGCATCGTCCTGATCGGAACGCTTTATCCGCTTGGCGTGGAAGCGGTGACAGGTGAGCAACTTTCAGTCGGCCCACCCTATTTCAACGCAACTGCCGGGCCGCTGGCCCTGTTGCTGGTCGCAGCCATGGCCGTCGGACCGCTCTTGCGATGGCGTCGAGACGAATGGCGCAATGTTATGGGACGGATTTCTTTGCCGGTGCTGATCTCATCGCTCGCACTTTTTGCATTGGTCATGTTCGCTTCGCCGATCGGAATCCTGCCCATGCTCGGTCTAATACTTGCTGCGGGCGTCGCGGCTGCAAGTCTTGCGCCGCTGTGGAAGCGCAATCTGCGCCGGACGCCGCTCTTCACCTATGGGATGGTGATCGCGCATCTGGGAATTGCCGTCAGCATGGCCGGCATGGCGTTTGAGAGTGCTTTCAGCGAAGAAGTGCTTGTTGCCGTCAGGCCCGGGGACACTCATCAGGTCGGGCCCTATTCGGTTACCTTTGACAATACACGGCCGGTTGCCGGCCCCAACTGGACGGCCGTGGAAGCCGGCCTGACGGTCCAGCGCGGGGATGGCCAGCCTTTTACCCTGGCTCCGCAAGCACGGATGTTCTCTTCACCGCAGACCGAAACAAGCGAAGCTGCCATCCGGACGGCCTGGAACGGACAGCTCTACACGGTATTGGGGAATGGTGACGGATCGGGGCGCTGGCAATTGCGGCTATGGTGGAAACCTTTCGTAACGCTCATCTGGCTTGGCGGTATTCTGGTCGCATTCGGGGGGCTGCTTTCGCTAATTGGCCGGGTGCGCCGGGAACGCAAAACCATGGAACGCGAGGCATGGGCATGAGCGACAAACCAGATCTGGATGCGCAGACTTTGGCCATGAAACGGTTCATTCTATGGGTGCCGCTGGTGATCGCCGCGATCTTTTTCGGCTTTTTCACCTACGCGCTTTTCTTCGGAAACTCGTCTCCTCAGCAACGCGCTATCGAATCGCAGTTGATTGGCCAGCCGATGCCGGAATTTGCTCTCGAGCCTTCGCTGCCCGGTCGCCCGGGCCTGAGCAGCGCCGATCTGGCTACCGGCGAACCCCGCCTCGTCAACTTCTTCGCCAGCTGGTGCGTTCCCTGCATCGCCGAGGCGCCTCAACTTATGCAGTTGCGCGAAGCAGGCGTTGCGATCGACGCCATTGCCGTACGGGACCGGCCCGAGGATGTTTTCGCTTTTCTCCAGCGCTGGGGGGATCCCTATGAACGGATCGGCGCCGACACGCAGAGCGAGGCACAGCTTGCGCTCGGCTCTTCAGGCGTACCGGAAACCTTCGTTGTCGATGGCAATGGCGTGATCGTTCGCCAGCATATCGGTGATATCCGGCCCGAACATGTGCCCGAGCTCCTCGCAGCTCTGGAAGATGCACGATGACGCGTTGGTTGGCCGCGATGATTTTGGCGACGATCCTTGTCGGCCCGGTCCATGCACAATCACGTATGGCGGGAGCCGAATGGGCCAATCAGCAGCTGCCAGACCCCACCCAGGAAGCCGAGGCCAAAGAATTGATGGAATCCCTGCGCTGCCTGGTGTGTCAGGGGCAGTCGATAGCCGATAGCGATGCCGATATGGCATCTGACATGCGTGCGCTTGTGCGCCGCCGCATCACTGAAGGTGAAGACCCAGAGGATATCCGCGCTTGGCTGGTCGAGCGCTATGGCCGCTGGATAACTTATGATCCGCCTATGGATGCGGTGACATGGCCCTTATGGCTGTTGCCCATTCTGCTCGTTGGA
The DNA here is from genome assembly GCA_947259005.1 of uncultured Parasphingopyxis sp. Classification (GTDB taxonomy): domain Bacteria; phylum Pseudomonadota; class Alphaproteobacteria; order Sphingomonadales; family Sphingomonadaceae; genus Parasphingopyxis. The sequence goes on from CAMYKP010000006.1 coordinate 154,846, forward strand.
TTCGGCGTCTGGCTGGCTCGCGGCCGCTTTCGAACCCGCAAGAGGGACGGCTGATGGGCTGGTTAACAGCGATCCTCCTGATCGCGCTCATACTCTTTTGGTTGTGGCGACTGGCGGAATTTCGCGGGCGCAGGCTGGAGTGGCTGGGCGCGGCTCTGCTCGTTGGATTGGCCGGCTATGCCTGGCAGGGAAGCCCGGTGCTTGAGGGACAACCCACCCAGAGCAGCCGCGAACGCCCGGCCGAGGGCAGCACGGACATCAACGACGAATTGCTCGACAATCGCGATGCGACATCGGAGCGCTGGATCATGTTCGCCGAGGCCCGCAATCGCGTTGGCGATCATATGAATGCCGCACATGCCATTCAGAATGCCATCGATACCGATCCGGACAATGCGGACCTTTGGGTCGCACTTGGAAATGCGCTGCTGCTGCACGGCGAAGGACAGATGAACCCCGCCGCGCAACTCGCCTTCGAGCGGGCTGCGCAGCTGGATCCCGAACATCCCGGGCCACCCTTTTTCCTGGGCCTCGCGCTGGCGCAAGCCGGGCAACTGGATGATGCAGAAGCCACATGGAGTGCATTGCTCGCGCGCACGCCGGAAGATGCGCCTTACCGGGCGGATTTGATAAGCAGACTGTCAAGCGTCATGCGGGCGTTGGGGCGGCCGGTAGAGTTACCAAGCGCGCCCCAATCCGAAGATTCTCCGCCCGGAGACGAATCCTAGTTGAAGGGCAGGTCGAGCGCTTCGGCCACCGCTTCATAACGGATTTTACCGCCTGAGACATTCAGGCCCGCGGCAAGGTGCGGGTTATCGGCCATCGCCTGTTCTGCGCCCTTGTTCGCAAGCTGGATGACATAGGGCAAAGTCGCATTGTTGAGGGCGAAGGTTGATGTCCGGGCGACGGCGCCGGGCATGTTTGCCACGCAATAATGGATGATGCCCTCTTCCTCGTAAACCGGGTTGTCGTGGGTCGTTGCGCGCGACGTTTCGAAACAGCCGCCCTGATCGATAGCGATATCGACGATCACCGACCCGCGCTTCATGGTTTTTAGCATTTCGCGGGTAATGAGCTTGGGCGCTGCACCGCCGGGGACCAGAACTGCGCCGACGACAAGATGGGCGTCCTGCACGGCCGCAGCGATGGCTGCCTTCGACGCATAGCCCGTCTTGATGGTTGCCCCGAAATTCGTGGAAAGCTCGGCCAGTCGATCATTGTTGATATCGTAAATCGTCACATCAGCGCGGAGGCCAACAGCCATTTGTGCGGCATTGAGGCCTGCCACACCACCACCGATGATGACGACGGTTGCCGGCGCGACGCCCGGTACGCCGCCAAGCAGGATACCGCGCCCGCCCTGTTCTTTTTCGAGATAATGCGCGCCAGCCTGGATAGACATGCGGCCAGCAACCTCGCTCATGGGTTTGAGCAACGGCAGCGAACGTTCTGGCGAGGTTACCGTTTCATAGGCGATACAGGTCGCACCAGATGCCATCAGGCCTTCGGTTTGCGGCTTGTCCGCAGCGAGATGGAGATAGGTGAACAGGATATGGCGCGATTCGAGCATCGCGACTTCCTGTGCCTGGGGTTCCTTCACTTTTACGATCATGTCTGCGCCGGCAAACACATCGGCAGCCGTATCGACAATGGTTGCACCGACTGCGCGGTAATCATCATCGTCGAAATCGATGCCGCAACCGGCCTGCGTTTCGACGACCACTTCATGACCGGCCTCGATAACATCGAAAACCGATGCCGGCGTGAGCCCTACGCGATATTCGTGATTCTTGATTTCCTTGGGGATTCCGACGCGCATTGACGCCTCCTGATATTGTTGATGGCTGGCCTATAACGATACGCGTTAAGCTTGTCCTCCATTGCGGACTGTCATTTCTCGTGATAGGGCGCGCGCTTTGCCGCCCCCGGGAACGAAAAGACCGGGTTTGTTGCGGCCTGCACGGCATTCGCGTTACGCGGCATCAGGGAGCCGAACCGTCCAAAATGAGTGACACCAAACCCGTCCAATCTCCTGCTGGTCCGCCGTCGCGGGATCAGGCAATCATTAAACTCGCGGCCGGTGCTATCGGTGTGGTGTTCGGCGATATCGGGACGAGTCCGTTATACGCCTTTCGCGAGGCATTTGCAGGACACCATCCGCTCGCCCTGAATACCCTGCATCTCTACGGCGTGCTCAGCCTGATATTCTGGGCGATGATGCTGGTCGTCACGATCAAATATGTAACGATCATCATGCGCGCCGATAACCGGGGAGAGGGCGGTAGCCTTGCCCTGCTCGCGCTGATGGGTGGCCGCAGCAGCGGCAAGAGGTGGAGCGCCGGCATTGTGATGCTCGGCATCATGGCAACGGCGCTGTTTTACGGCGATGCGATGATCACGCCCGCCGTGTCCGTGCTCAGCGCAGTTGAAGGGCTTGCGGTCGTCAATCCTTCGCTCACGGGTTGGATCATCCCGATAGCCGTATTCATTCTGATCTTCCTGTTCCTGATCCAGCGATCGGGCACGGCCCGGGTTGGCGCCTTGTTCGGCCCGATCATGCTGTTTTATTTCCTCACCATCTCGATCCTCGGCATTATCAGCATCAGCCAGAACCCCGAGATATTATGGGCATTCAGCCCGCATTATGCGCTTCAGTTTTTCATGGCGGAGCCGGTGAAGGCGTTTCTTGCGCTCGGGGCTGTCGTTCTGGCTGTTACCGGGGCCGAGGCGCTCTACGCGGATATGGGGCATTTCGGACGCAAGCCCATTGGCCTCTCCTGGCTCGTGTTTGTTTTGCCGGCACTCATCCTCAACTATATGGGGCAGGGCGCGCTTGCATTGCGCGAAGGCAACGCGATTTTTGACAATCCCTTCTTCAACCTGGCGCCTGAATGGTTCCAGTTTCCCCTGCTCATCATTGCAACACTGGCTGCGATTATCGCCTGTCAGGCGGTCATCACAGGCGCTTTCTCGGTAACTCAGCAGGCGATCCAGCTCGGCTTCATTCCGCGCCTGCGGATCAATCACACCAATGCGCACACGATCGGCCAGATCTATATACCGCTGGTCAACTGGGCTCTGATGATCATGGTCATCATGCTCGTGCTGACATTCCAGAACGTCTCCAATCTGACGGCAGCTTACGGCGTATCGGTTACCGGCGCGATGCTTGTAGATACCTGCCTGCTAAGCGTTCTGCTCTTCAGCTTCTGGAAGTGGAACAAATTTTGGGCCGGGCTCCTTGTTGGGCTGTTCTTCGTTGTTGACGGCCTGTTCTTCGCGGCGAACCTCACCAAGATCCCGGACGGCGGTTGGGTGCCGCTCGCGATCAGTGGTGTCGCATTCATTTTCCTGACAAGCTGGGCCAAGGGACGCTCGCTGATTATCGCGCAGATGCGCGAGACGGCGATGCCGGTTCAGGTGTTCGTCAAATCGGCGGCCGGATCGGCGACGCGCGTTCCAGGCACGGCCGTTTTCATGACGACATCGCCGGAAGGCGTTCCCCACGCGCTGCTGCACAATCTGAAGCACAACAAGGTGCTGCATGAACGGATTGTCCTGCTCACTGTTTCGATACTTGACCGGCCGCATGTCAGCCCCGACGAACGCGTGCATTTCGAGGATCTCGGCGCGGGCTTTTACCGAATTATCCTTCGCTATGGCTTTATGCAGGACACCAATGTGCCCGAAGCACTGGAGAAGATCACAACCTGCGGCCCCGCGTTCAGAATGATCGAGACAAGCTTCTTCCTCGCGCGGCAGACATTGCTCAGTTCGGACAAGCCGAAAATGGCTCCCTGGCGAGAAAAGCTGTTCGCCTGGATGTTGCGCAACGCCGAAACAGCGATGCAGTTCTTCCGCCTGCCGCCAAACCGCGTGGTGGAGCTGGGCAGCCAGATCGAGATTTAGGACGGTAGGATTGCGCGCGGCCATCATTCTCGCCGCGGGGCGCTCACAACGTTTTGGAACCTCGAACAAGCTGCTTGTCCGTCGTCGCGGCAAGACGCTTTTGCGATCAGCAATCGAATCCGCATTAAGCTCTCCTGTAGGCCGCGTAATCGTGGTGACGGGCGCTGACGGTAGCCGAATCCGCAATGCAGTTCATGCGGTCGGTAACCCCCGCGTATTTACACTATTCGCGCCCGACCATCGCGACGGGCATCGTGCCAGCCTGCTTCGCGGATTGCGTGTTCTTCGCCGATCTGAGCGTGAAGCCTTGATATTCCTGGGAGATATGCCGGCTTTGCCTTCAGCAATCGGGCTCAGGCTCGCAAAAGCTCCGGTTGCGGGAAACAAGGCCGTCAGACCCTCCTATCGGGGACAGCCCGGGCATCCGGTGCTTATTCGGGATGTCGGGGCCGTTCGGGATCGGCTTGAACAGGGGAAACCGCCTTTTCATCGTGATGAAGTCCGACATATCGAAACAGGACGATGGGCGGTACTGGATATCGACCGACCGGGAGATCTTCGGAGGAACGGGATTACCCGATGATCAAAGGGCCTGCTCCGATCATCGTGACCGCCTTGTTCGGGAAGGACGATTTCGCATTCCTGGATGGATTGCGGAAACGATATTATCCATCCGAGCGCAATGTGACCGACGCGCATCTCACACTCTTCCATCATCTGCCGCCAAGTACATCGGAGGAACTCAAATTCCGGCTGCAGTCCGAGACTAGGGGAGTCAAAGCCCCGCACGCCCGGTTGAGCGGGTTGATGTCGCTGGGGCAGGGCGTTGCCTTTCAAATCGACAGCCAGGAACTGATGGATGTCAGGGATCGATTGGCTGATGCCTTTGCGGGCCTGTTGATGCCGCAGGACCAGCAGGCGTGGCGTCCGCATGTCACCATTCAGAACAAGGTGTCATCCAAAGAAGCGAAAGCGCTGCTTGAAAGGCTGTCGGCCGATTTCACACCGCGTCCATTGAAAATCGCGGGGCTGGCGAGCTGGTATTATCGCGATGGGCCGTGGGAACCGCTATCGAACCATAAATTCGCGGGCTGACTAATCGATCGAACCGATGCCTTCACAGCTCAGGTCGAAGGCTTCGAGTCCTGCCTCCAGATAGGCCGCGAGCATCGGCATATCCATGAGCTGATCCGCAATCGAATCGCCCTCCGGATCGGCGGCTTCGGCCATGGCCTCATCCCAATCCGTTGCATCGAATGTTCCATTGCCGATCCAGGCCAAAGCCAGGACCTCCGCGCGCTGGTCCTCGGCCAGATCATCGAGCGCCGTTGCAATCTCCTCTTCGACCGAATCATTCTTTTCATCGATCAGCACGTCATATTCGTCATCGGTCGACACCGGGCCATCTTCATCCACCTCATCCGGTTCATTGGAAGGTACCTGTGCATCCCATTCCCTGGCACGGACGATGATCCGACAAATCATGTCTAGCGGTGTTTCGAGCTCCATTTGCGCTTCCTTTCGACGGCGGGTTCAGCCATTCTACGCATTCTACCCTATCGCGGTTCCATGGGAGAGCCAAACCAGTTGACCCTTTTCCGCACCGTGCCTATAGGCCCCCAACGCCCGTTTGCGGCGCTCGCCTAAGTGCATCATGGCGGAGTAGCTCAGTTGGTTAGAGCAGTGGAATCATAATCCATGTGTCGGGGGTTCAAATCCCTCCTCCGCTACCAAATTTCTCTTTATATTATACGTCGGCTGCATTCCGGTTCAGCCGATGCACGGCCACCTTAATTACACCCAAGCTGTTAGATTTTGTGAGTAAGAGGGCATGTTAGCATGTCCGTTTTCTAGCCAGCTATGGAGATTGGTGATCTATTTAATAATCGTCTTAGGGGTGACCACTTTGCGCCTGAATCTCTGACGTAATGCGCCTATCATTAATATACGAGCGAGCTATGTGCAGTCTAAATTGATCTGTTTTTCATTTTGGTTAGAATGGCGTTTTCCGGGTGGGGGAAATATGAGCATAGTGAAATTTGCCATTGGACTTGCGCTTTGCGTTTCAGTGGCCTCCTCTCCCGTTAATGCGCAGCAGGAACTGGCACCTCAGGAAAATGAAGATGATTTCACCGACCCGAATGCGGACGGTCGGGATAATGTGGTAAGCTGTGATCCTGATGCGACAGAAGGGACACCGGAGTTTTGTGTTTCTTATTCAGGCTCGGCTGCCGTTGTTCAAGAGTATGTGGAAAACGGAGATACCATAGTAGCAGACAGAATCACCGGTGGTATTAACCTCGGCTCGACCTACACAATATCTACAGCCCGTCTTGATTTTGGAATTGGCAGTTCCACTCACCGTTCTTTCTCTACGGGAACCGGATTTCGACGTGACGGGCCACCCGGTAGTTCACCGGAGGACTTTGCTGTCATAACCGAAGATACCCTGGAGATGCTCAAGATTGAAGCCGGTGTGGAAGTCGGAAATGTCCGACTGGAAGGCAGCTTCTCTGAGGGAGAGGCGTCGTCAATATTTGTCATTGATGGCGGCGAAGGGATCGATTCCGGCATTGTTTATGGCGCACTCTCCCCGGGCGGCAGCTCCGGCATAGCAACCGGATTTGGATCTAGGGGGGAGATTCGTGAACAGGTTGACGAGTTTAGCGCCACGTTTCTGTACAAGGTGTATGGCGATCCGGACAGTGGATCGGCAACACCAAATGAACAATTCCAGGCCTGGCTGTTCGGTCGCTTCACACATCGGGAACGAGCCATAGACAGTACTGTATGGTCGGAATTCGAAATGTCTGATTTCCCGTTTGAATTCATGCAAATTCGAGAACAGAATCTTTCTGAAGACCACTTCGAAGCCGGATTACGGGTATCAACGACCACTCGTTTGGGTTCGAGCCTCCTATTCTCGGCTGAGGGTGCTGCTAGCGTCTACTTGGATCAGGCAGAACTGGCTTCAATCGAGCGCAATTCCAACAATTTTACCGGCCCTCCGGATGGTGATTTTACGCAACAAATCCGCACTTCTGATTCGAATTTTGGTGCACATTTGGAACTTGGTGCCGGTTTGGTATTTCCGATCACCGACAGGTTTGCGCTAACGCTGGGCGGAGCCGTCCATTACTATTCAACTGCGGCCCGCATATTTAATCCCAACTCAGGCGATCAGGTCTTCTTTGATGATCTATCGACTGATTTGCTGTTTGACGATGATTCGTTCTCTTACGAAGGAGGGGTGCAGTTCACAATCTTCTTTGGCGTGAACTAAGGTCAGGAGCGGACGTACCGCGCAGTTCATACTTGCCTACCTAGACGCGTCTGTCGCAAAACCCCGTTGGAATCATAATCCATGTGTCGGGGGTTCAAATCCCTCCTCCGCTACCAAATTTCTCTTTTCCCCGTTCAAGCAATGCCATCATGTTGCGCGCTTGCGCGAGAGGAGGCAGGGCACCTATCTCGTGCCTTCAAACTGGACAGGAAAAGACATGGCTGAAACGCACCGCACGAAAATGCTCATCCTTGGATCGGGGCCTGCCGGGCTCTCCGCCGCCATCTATGCCGCGCGGGCTGGAATGGATCCGATCGTCGTGCAGGGTATGGAGCCGGGCGGCCAGCTGACCACGACCACCGAAGTCGAGAATTATCCGGGCTTTGCCGAGCTGATTCAGGGGCCGTGGCTCATGGAGCAGATGCAGAAACAGGCCGAAAATTGCGGTGCCAAGATGATCTGGGATCATATTTCCGAAGTGGACCTCTCCGAACGCCCGTTCCGCATGAAAGGCGACAGCGGAGACGAATATGTGGGTGACGTGCTGGTCATCGCAACGGGCGCACAGGCGCGCTGGTTGGGAATCGAAAGCGAAACGGCGCTCCGCGGCAAGGGTCTTTCGGCCTGCGCGACCTGCGACGGCTTTTTCTTCCGTGGCAAGAAGGTGGCTGTGATCGGCGGCGGGAATACTGCTGTTGAAGAAGCGCTGTACCTGACCAACCATAGCGATGATGTCACATTGATCCATCGCAGGGATGAACTGCGCGCCGAAAAGATCCTTCAGGAACGGCTGTTTGCGCATCCTAACATCACGGTTCTTTGGGATAAGACTGTGGACAAGTTTGTGGGCGGCGGTGATCCGGAAGGGCTGGTTGCAATCGATCTGAAAGATACGAAAACCGGCGAAATATCCCAGATTTCGGCTGAGGGCGGTTTTGTCGCAATCGGCCACGATCCGGCAACGGCATTGTTCAAGGGCCATCTTGAGCTCGACGAGGATAATTACATCACGGTCGAACCTGGCAGTACGCGGACCAGCGTGCCGGGCGTATTCGCGTGCGGCGATGTTATGGACAAGACCTATCGGCAGGCTGTGACGGCAGCAGGAACCGGCTGCATGGCCGCGCTTGATGCGGAAAAATTCTTCGCCGAAGCAGAGTTCGCAGCCTAAAAGCCGCTTTCAAAACGTTTCAGGGCACGCAGGCAGCTGTCCGAATAGCGCTCGAAATCGCCTTCATGGGCAAAGCTGTGTGCATCGGTGTCGATCACGTCGCAGCTGAATCGGGTTTCGCCTGATAGTGAAGCCAACGCGCCTTTGCGCCATTCATCTTCGAAGCCAATTGCCGTGGCGTCATCCTTGGCGAGGATGATGTGCGCGGGTGCGTTGGAGGCGGCGAGGGCGGTGGCTACCCGCTGCCCGAGGCTGCCTTCCACCTTGCGCGGTTTTGCAAGCTTCAGGACGCCGGCAATCGCTTTGCGATAGTCTATTCCGCCCGTAAGCAGTCGTTTCCAGCCCGCGAAACTCAGCAACTGTTCGCGATAATGGCTCTTGATCGCCGCAGGTGGTGGTTCGTTGGCCGCCGCTTCGACGACCCATGGATTGGCCAGCATCATGGCGTCGACGCCGCAAATCTGATGATGAAGGCACAACGTCGTGGCGCCGTCGCACAGGCCAAAGCCAACGATATGAGTGAGGCTTGGGGCGCGTTTGTGAAAGGCGGTAACCGCTGCAGCCAGGTCGGGTGCACTATCCTCGAAGCCCGGATCGTCGCCGGAGCTGTCGCCAACACCCCGCCGGTCATAGCGCATCACCGGATAACCAGCCTTGGCTAGGAAAGCAGCCAGCTGTGCGAAGCCGCGATGCGCACCAAAGCGCGTCTGGCCACCGCCGGTTACGATGATGACACCAATAGCGCCGTCGGCTGCATCCAGTGAGCCAGCGAGAATTTCCCCTTCACAGTCAAAGGCGAACTGATCGCGCATCAGTCGACCCAATCCATGATAGCGAATGTCAGCGCTGCGGTGAGTTCGTCCGATCCACTGGGCTCGGCCCGGCGCCACAGGGGTGGGCCGCTAACTCGCCCGTCAGCATCGCCATTTTCGGTTTCGAGGCGCAGGGTTTTTGCCGTACCGATGTCTGCGATGCCGGCATCGCGCACGGCGCATGCCAGAGCGGACGTGATCGGATAACCGCCCAATATCGTGGGCCCATCGGTGAACACGGCTTGTTGAGCGACGCTGTCAAAATCCCCGTCGTTCAGGCTGCGCGAGCGAACGAGATCGCGGATCAGGCGCTTCCCCTCGACCGGCGAGAACCGGATGAGCAGCTTAGAAGCCATCCCGTCATCCAGAAGGCATCCGCCCCGTACAGCAAAGACAGCACTCGCCTGACAGGCAGTTGCGGCGTCAGTCACGGCATGACGCCAATCAGCCCATTTGGCATCAACAAGGTCAGTTTCGCTTTCGCCCGTACCAGGAAGGTCTGGCAGATGGGATGCGACACCTTGAGCCGAGAGCACACGCATAACGTCGGTAAGCAGCTTCCGCGTTCGGTTCAATTCTTCGAACAGAGGCGGAATGATGAGCAATTGCGGCCCGCTATCCGGGCCGAAACTCATAATGGGTTGAGCAGCGCCCAGCGATTCATACTGCCAAAATCGCGGGGCGGGGACCGTCACTGAAGTGCCTTGGCCTTGGCAAAGACAAGGAGGTTGCCGAAGGTTTCCAACATCTCCGTTTCGAATTCGTCATCCTCGATCCAGATGCCAAGCCGGTCTTCGATTTCGGTCAGCAAACCGGCGACAGCCATTGAATCAAGTTCGGGGATGGCACCGAACAGTTCGGTGGCTTCGTCAAAATCGGCAACCTGCGCTTCGGCGAGACCCAGAATATCGACCAGCACCGCTCGCACCGTCGTTTCGACCATTTCGGCACTATCAGATGCCATATGTACATTCCCCTGCATTGCGATTGCGCCCGCCTAATCGCTTGGCGAGCGGCGGACAAGGCCAGAAAATTTATGGCGGAGTAAAGCTAACCAGGCCGCAGGCTGGCGCGGATTATAGAGTTGGAGCCGATAAAGCGGACGGGGCGCGTCCATCCAGTCCGCCTTGTAGCGCTCGCTACCCGTGCCATAATCGATAATCTCGGGGGCATCCTGCTCGATCACATGGCGGAACATAGCTTCGCTCAGTATCGAACCCGGTGAATAGGATTTGGCGTCTTCGCAATAGGCCAGCTTGTGGATCGTCGCGTGGCCGTTTTCGACATGCCAGAGCTGCGCAGCCACGGGTTCTCCCTCCTTGTACGCGACACCGAGACGCAACGCGCCGGCTTCCCCTTCGGTTTCGGCGAATTCGCGCATGAAATCCCAGGACCCTTCATTCGGCTTCCAGCTTTGGGCGTAGATCGCCTGATAATCCTTCCAGGCCTGTTCATCGAAGGCGCGGTGGATATTAATCTCCAGATTGGCCTTTTTTCCCTTGCGCTTCACCGTGCTGCGCAGCTTGCCAGGGCGGGCGTTCCAGAAGGTTTCGAATTCGCTCGGCGGGCGCAATTCCCAGTTTTCCGTGGCAACAGTCCGAACCACCTTCCAACCCGCAGCGGTAAAAGCCTGTTCAACGGACTCCGGATTGGCGATCGGGGCAATTGTTATCGTAGCGAGTTGCTTCAATTCCCTCGCGATGGCGGAAACAAGCCCATCATCCTGACCTTTACGGACGATGTCGAAAGCAAGGGTGTACCAACTCGCAAGAGCTTCGGCGTGGCGCTTGCCAGTTCGGCAGAGAAACAGCCAGGCAGCTGTATCGCCACGCCGCGCACGGGCAACGAGTGGCGGTTTGCCTGCCATCCCGCAATGATTTGCGGTTCGTTCAAACCATTCCAATCGGTTGTACAGACTGGGCTGTTGCGCGCGATCCAGCTCGCCACCGGCATCGATCGCTACATCGGCGAGGCTATCGAATAGCTTTACGTTAACTGTCATGGCGCTATCCCGGTGATCGCCGCGAAGCGGCTCGTGACGCCATCATCTACTCGGAAGCCATGACGAAAGCCTTAAATCCCGACCCAAAACCGCTCGATCACCTGACGTCATGCGGGGCGCCGGGCGATGTTGCGTTGATAGACAAGCAGGGCGAGCTCGATTTTGCCGGCCTGGAAGCGGCCGTGGGAGCGCTTGCAGGCTGGTTGAGGGTCCAGGGGCTTGCCAAGGGCGATCGAGTGGCCAGCTGGCTCAACAAGACGCGGCTTGCCTGTTTGATGCCCTTGGCGGCCGCGCGGGCAGGCCTTGTGCATGTACCGGTCAATCCGCTGCTCAAGCGCGCGCAGGTTGCCCATATCCTGGCCGATAGCGGCGCTAGCCTGCTGATTGCCGGTAAAGCGAGGCTTGGATCGCTCGAGGATGGCGATCTGTCGTCTGAATGTCCCGCAGTCGATGAACATAATGTGCCGCTCGATGGTGACGGTTTGCCGCCATCCGATGCCGATCCGGACGATCTTGCGGCCATTCTCTACACATCGGGCTCCACCGGCAGGCCCAAAGGCGTGATGCTCAGTCATGCCAATATGTGGCTCGGGGCTGTCAGCGTCGCGCATTATCTCGATATCAAGCCGACGGACCGGACCTTGTGCCTGTTGCCGTTCAGCTTCGATTATGGACAGAACCAATTGCTTTCCAGTTGGTATACGGGGGCATCTGCTATCCCGTTCGACTATCTGATGGCGCGTGATGTCACAAAGGCTATCGGACGTCATGACGCCACAATATTAGCCGGAGTTCCTCCGCTATGGGTGCAATTGACCGAGATCGAATGGCCTGAAGACATCGCCGGAAAACTGCGAATTCTAACCAATAGTGGCGGCAAGATGCCGGTGCCGCTGGTATCCGCCCTGCGCAAATGCTTTCCCAACGCCGCGCTGCATTCCATGTACGGGCTGACCGAGGCATTTCGCTCGACGACGCTCGATCCGGTATTGATCGATACCATGCCGGAAAGCATCGGACAGGCCATTCCGTTCGCCGAAATCATGGTCGTGACGCCGCAAGGGCAGGAGGCCGAGGCTGAAGAACCCGGCGAGCTCGTCCATGCAGGGCCGCTTGTCGCACTGGGCTATTGGCAGGATCCGGAAAGAACGGCGCTCAGATTCAAGCCGGCCCCCGGCTTTTCGCACTATGGCGGTATGGCGGTATGGTCGGGCGATACGGTCGTCCGTGATGCCCAAGGCTATTTGCGCTTTGTCGGCCGTGATGATGCCATGATAAAAAGTGCAGGCAACCGAATATCGCCCAGCGAACTCGAAGATGCGGCCATCGAGAGCGGGATAACCGCAGAGGCCTGCGCCTTTGGTGTTCCAGACGAGCGCCTGGGCCAGGCAATTCTACTGGTCGTGAGAGGCGAGGGTGGAGAGGCGGATGTGGCATTGAAACGATATCTCAAGGCCGAACTGCCAAACTTCATGCAACCGCGCGAAGTCATCTGGCAGAGTATATTGCCAAGAAATCCAAATGGTAAGCTAGACCGCACTGAAATTGAACGGAAATGGGGCCAATGAAACCTGTCGGACCGATACCCGCCGCATTCGCGAAGCAGCAAGGTGAGCTCACCATCGGAGGCATTGCTGTGTCCGAACTTGCAGCGCAAATCGGGCAAACTCCTTTCTTCGCTTATGATCTCGATCTGGCAACGGCCCAGGTTGAGCGTTTTCGCGCGGCGATGCCCGATGAAGTTCACTTGCATTTTGCTGTAAAAGCTAACCCACATCCTACTGTAATCAAACATCTAATGAAGCTAACTGATGGTCTGGATATGGCATCCGGCGGTGAGTTGGAACGGGTGCGCGATTGCGGTGCAAATCTGGCGCATGTCAGCTTCGCCGGACCCGGCAAGCGCGATCAGGAGATTGAGCTGGCGATTTCGCTGGGGGCGACGCTCAATCTGGAATCCGAGAATGAGGCAGCGCGCGCGTTGGCGATTGGAGAACGGCTGGGCGTCACACCCCGTCTTGCCGTGCGCGTTAATCCCGATTTCGAGCTGAAAGGCTCGGGAATGAGCATGGGCGGCGGCGCAAAGCCCTTTGGGGTCGATCAGGAGCGTGTGCCGGAGCTTGCCAAGATTCTTATCGCGGGCGGAGCGGACTGGCGCGGATTCCACATCTATTCCGGGTCGCAGTCGCTTGATCCCGATGCAATTGCGGAAAGCCAGCGCGCCAGCATCGCACTTGCCGCAGATCTTGCGCATGCCATCGGTGAAGCGCCGAAAAGCGTGAATCTCGGCGGCGGCTTCGGCATACCCTATACCGCAAACGACAAACCCCTTGATGTCGAAAGCGTTGGAAAAAGCCTCTCTCATTCCCTTTCGGAGAGAGATGCGATCCTGAAAGATACGCAATTCATGATAGAGTTGGGCCGCTGGCTGATCGGCGAGGCAGGTGTCTATGTCGCGCAGATCCTCGATCGCAAGTTGAGCAAGGGCGAGCTGTTCCTCGTGACCGATGGCGGAATGCATCACCATCTTGCTGCATCCGGCAATTTCGGGATGGTTATGAAGCGCAACTATCCGGTCGCTATCGCCTCCAAAATGGGCGCAGAGGCGGTTGAAAGCGCAACTATAGTCGGCCCGCTTTGCACGCCGCTCGACAGGCTGGCAGCCGATATTGCCGTGCCGCGGGCGAAAATTGGAGACTATGTCGCTGTGTTCGCTTCCGGCGCTTATGGTTTAAGCGCCAGCCCCGTGAACTTCCTGAGCCATCCGATTGCCTCGGAAATCGTGGTTAAAGGCGGAAAAATAACCATTTAGCTCAACGCGAATTTAACCCTTTCCAGTGCATGTTGCGCTTGAGAAAGGGCCGGAATTCGTGCGCGTATTGCACGGATGACGTCATCGGCCCTGAAGAAGAAGGGCTCGATGATGCGCATCAATTCCATGAAAACCGCCTTTTGTCTGGGCGTTTCCGCCTTTGCACTGGCCGGTTGTGTCGGCGGCTCGGGGCAGGAACTGCCGCGAGCTTCCTTTGTCAGCACGAATCAAGGGCCGGGTGAACAATATGTGATCGGGCCGCTTGACCAGTTGACGGTTTTTGTCTGGCGTAATCCTGAGCTGGGCGCAGAAGTGCAGGTTCGCCCAGACGGACGAATAACGACGCCGCTGATCCAGGATATGGTGGCTGTGGGCAAAACGCCCGCCATGCTCGCCGACGATATTTCCGTCATGCTGGCCGAATATATCACCGAGCCGCGCGTATCCGTGATCGTGAACGAATTTTCAGGCACCTATGCCCAGCGCATCCGGGTTATCGGCGCCACTGAAGAGCCGGCATCGATCCCATACCGCGCGAATATGACGTTGCTTGACGCAATGATCGCTGTGGGCGGACTTTCGGAATTTGCTGCGGGCAATCGCGCGCGCCTGATCCGCCATGATCGCGGTACGGGGCAACAGCGTGAATATGGCCTGCGCATTTCCAGCCTGCTGCGACGGGGCGACACGAGCGCCAATGTGGACCTGCAGCCCGGCGACGTGATCATCATCCCTGAAAGCATGTTCTGATCGAACGCTCAGAAGAGAGATATTCCCGAAAGGCGGCGACCACGACATGAACGGCATCTACGAAGAAATCAGGATTGCATTGCACGCGATCTGGCAGCAGCGCTGGCTGGCCCTGGCAGTTGCCTGGGGCGTAGCCGTTCTGGGCTGGTTGGTGATCGCATTGATTCCCAGCAGTTATACGTCACAGGCGCGCATCTACATCCAGCAGGAAACGGTACTTTCCAACCAGGTTGGCGTGACCGACCGCGAACAGCGCGCGGCAATGGAACGTATTCGCCAGACCCTCGCGTCGACCGGCAATCTCGAGCAGGTCGTGAGGGAAACCGACCTCGCAAATATGGCAACAACCGATGCGCAGGTTCGCTCGCTTGCATCGCAGCTGCGCCAGAACATTACTGTTGCCGCGCAGCAGGACCCGAACAATATGGGTCAGCAGAGCAATGTATTTGAGATCACCGCCAGTTGGAGCGGGCCCAGTCTCGCCCAGCAGATCAACCAGAAGCTGATCGATGTTTTCGTCGAGGAAAATCTTGCCGGAACTCGCCAGGAGGCCACGCAATCGGTTGAATTTCTCGATCGCCAGATCGCCGAACGGGAAACCCGCCTTCAGCAGATGGAGGAACGCCGAGCGAACTTCGAAAGCGAATTCAGCGGCTCGCTGCCTGGCGTCGGCACAATTTCACAGCGGATGGATCAGGCACGGTCCGAAATCCAGAATATCGAGAATGACCTTGCCGCGGCCCAAAGCTCGCTAAGCGCGGTTCAGGCCCAGCTTGCAGGCACTCCGGCGACGACAAGCGTACCGGGCACTTTCGTACCGGGTGGCGGTAATGCGCGCCTCAATGCACTGCAGGCACAGTTGGCCGATGCACAGGCCCGGGGCTGGACGGACCAGCACCCCGATGTCGTTGCATTGCGCTCGCAAATTGCCCGCGCTCGCGCCCAAGGCGGCGGGGGTGGCGGTGGACGCCAGGTTGGTGGTTCCACTTCAGCCAACCCGCTTTACACATCGCTGCGCTCAATGCTTGCCGACCGGCAGGCGACAGTTGCCGCGCTAACGGCTCGCCGCGACCAGCTTCGCGCCGGTCTTGATCAGATCGAACGCCAGCGCAGGACCAACCCGGGTGCACTTGCCGAGCAGCAGCAGCTGGATCGCGATTATCTCGCCCTGCAGACGCAGTATAATCAACTTGTCGCTGACCGCGAACGCGTGCGCCTTCGTGGCGAGGTCGTGACGGAGACGGACAGCAATACGTTCCGTGTCATTGATCCGCCCAGCATGCCGGGCGCTCCTGCGGCACCGAACCGGCCCTTGCTTCTTATTCTGGTGCTGATTGCGGCAATTGCTGCCGGGATCGGCGCTGCCTTTGCAAAGAGCCAGCTCAAAACAACCTATCCCACGGCCAGGCGTCTTGGAAATGGAACGGGCCTGCCGGTTCTGGGCGCGATCAGCGAGATCGTGAACCCCGTGCAAAGCGAAAATCGTCGCCGCAATTTCCGGCGCTTTGCCGGAGGTACAGCCGCACTGTTCGGTGTGTTCGCGCTGCTGATGGTTGTTGAATTCGTCCAACGCGGCCTGGCCGCCTGAGGGAGCTGAGAGAATGAACAAACATAGCTCCATCCGCTCTTCCGGATCGCTCCTTGAGCGTGCAGCCGAGAAGTTCGATTTCGCGGCTGCCCTTCGCGGTGTCGAAACCGAATTTCCTGCAGCCGGGGCAGCGCCGGCGCAAGATGGCTCCAAGCTTGCGGTCGAACCGATCGTGCGGGAAGCACCGGTCATATCTACTGAGACGGTTGCGGTTGATCGCGTTGCGCTCGCCGACGCCGGCTTCATCTTGCCGGATCAGCGGCCCGGTCCGCTTGCCGAAGAATTTCGCATCGTCAAACGTCAGCTCCTGCTGCGCGCAGCTGACGAGGGCGGAGCACCGATCACAAATGGCCGGATGATACTCGTTTGTTCGGCAAACCCCGATGAGGGCAAGACGTTCTGTTCGGTCAATCTTGCGCTTTCCATGTCGCGCGAAACCGATCTCGATATCGTTCTCGTCGACAGCGATCTTAACAACCCGGAAATCGCGAAACTGATGGGCATAGAGGATGGGCCGGGGCTGATTGACGCCCTTTCCGATCCTTCGATCGACATCGAATCCTGTGTGAAGCGGACCGATATACCGAACCTGTCGATCCTGCGGGCAGGCCGGCGCACCGATGACGCCACGGAATTGCTGGCGTCACAGCGGTCTTCCGACATGATCGAAGGATTGCTCAGCCATAGCCCGACACGGATCGTGATTTTCGATTCACCGCCGGCCTTGTCCGCCTCTCCGGCCTCTGTGCTGGCGATGCTTGCAGGCCAGACGGTGATGGTTGTCAAGGCGGACACGACAAGCGAGGCCGAACTGCGCGAGGCATTGGGCCTGCTCGACGGCTGCGATCACATTCAACTGCTCCTGAACGGCGTGACTTTCACGCCCAACGGCAAGCGGTTCAGCAGCTATTACGGATATGGGGAATAGAAATGGTTAGCTTTTCGACGCGATACCGGATGATCGCCGCTACAGGATTGAGCGCCGCCGCGCTCGCCTGCATGGCCTCTCCGGCCCAGGCGCGTAGCCAGATCTCGCCCTATATCGAAGTCCAGCAGGTTCTGGATTTCGATCTCAGCAACAATGACGCACTGGGCGACGACGTCGTCACCTATACGAGCGTTGCAGCGGGCGTCGATGCTTCCATCGCAACGCGACGGATCGAAGTCGGTGCCAGCTATCGCTATGAGCGCCGCATCGACTGGAGCGACGATATTGCCGATGACGATGTCCATAGCGGCATCGTCCGGGCCCGTGCGAACGTTACGCGGGGCCTGAGCCTCGAAGCCGGCGCCCTGGCCGCTCGGGCGCGCACGGAAATCGGCGGGGACGGCTTGGGTTCGCTCACCGGCGACAATGACAACAGCACGCAAGTCTACTCGGTTTATGCCGGCCCGACTTTCGCGACAAATGCCGGCCCGCTTGAGATCGGCGCGGCCTATCAACTTGGCTATACGCATGTTGAGGACAATTTTGCCGCGAACACCGATCCGGGCCAGGCTCCGGTCGATTATGTCGATCACTCGACCTATCATCAGGCGACGGCAAGCGTCGGTATGGCGCCCGGCGATATGCTGCCCTTTGGCTGGCTGGTCTCTGGCGGTTACGAGCGCGAAGACGCAAGCCAGCTCGATCAGCGCTACGAAGCCTATTATGGACGGGTCGACGTCACTGTTCCGGTGACGCCGACACTCGCCCTTGTCGCCGGTGTTGGATATGAAGATATCGAAATCAGCCAGAGCGACGTTCTGGTCGATGCGGCAGGCAATCCGGTGCTCGATAACAATGGTCGTTTCCAGTCGGACACCAGTTCGCCGCGGCTGCTGGCCTATTCGGTTGACGAGTTTATCTATGACGCCGGCATCCTGTGGCGCCCCAATGCGCGGCTCGAACTGGCGGCTCGTGTCGGACATCGCTACGACACGACGATCTATCATGGCTATCTGACCTATCAGGCAAGCCAGTCAAGCACTCTCCAGGCGGCTGTGTATAACGAAATCAGCAGCTTCGGCCGCGGAACGACCAATACGCTTGCAGGGCTGCCGACAAGCTTCACGGTCAGTCGTAATGGCTTTGGCCAGTTCAGCGGCTGTGCCTTTGGCGATGGCGACAACGCCGGTGGATGCTTCGATAACGGCTTCCAGTCGCTCAATGGGGCGAATTTCCGCAGTCGCGGCGGCAGCCTTGTCTGGACCGGAGGCCGTGGCCCCTGGAGCTATGGCGTCGGCGCCGGCTACCAGAATCGCCGCTATCTCGCACCGACGACGAGCGCCAATTTCTCACTCGACCAGGTGACAGACGAAGCCTTCGCGCTTCAGGCCAATCTGGGTCATCAGCTCACCCCGAATTCAAGCCTCGATGGCAACCTATACGCGACATGGTTCGAGAGCGGCATACCGGGCGAAGCCGATGTCTTCAGCAGCGGTGGTTCGGCAACTTACAGCGTAGCTCTGTACAGCGGTCTCAGTGCGCAGGCGTCTGCCGGTCTGTTCGCCAACGATGTCGAGGGCGAAGAAACAGACTGGCTGGGCACATTGCTCTTCGGCGTACGGTACGGATTTTAGGAAGAACGCGGAAAAACGCGTGAGGGAAAAAACATGTACAGTGAACATTATGGCCTGACTGGCAATCCGTTTCAGCTGACACCGGATCATCGGTTCTGGTTTGAAAGCGAAACCCACAAAAAGGCGATGGCCTATCTGGGTTATGGGCTGGCGCAGGGCGAAGGCTTTATCGTCATCACAGGCGATATCGGTGCCGGCAAGACGACGCTAGTCGGCCATCTGATGGCGACGATCGATACCTCGCGCCTTACCGCTGTCCAAATCGTGTCGACCCAGGTCGAAGGAGACGACATGCTTCGGCTCGTGTCGCAGCAGCTTGGTCTCGACGTACATGGTTTTCAGAAAGCAGAACTAATCGACCGGGTTGAACGATTCCTGCACAGCCAGGCACGCGAAGGTAAGCGGACGCTGCTCATCGTCGACGAAGCACAGAACCTCTCGGTTTCAGCGCTCGAAGAGTTGCGGATGCTTTCCAATTTCCAGTCGGCCGGACGGGCTCTGCTCCAGATATTCCTGCTCGGTCAGCCGGAGTTCCGGGATCGCGTCAAAAAAGCGCCCAACCTTGAGCAGCTTCGCCAGCGGGTCATCGCAACCCATCATCTGGATGCAATGCAAGCCAACGAGATCGAACCCTATATCATTCATCGGCTGTCAGTCGCCGGATGGCAGGGAACGCCGCAATTTACCAAAGACGCATTTTCCGCCCTCTATCAGGCAACGGACGGCGTACCGCGCCGCCTCAATACTCTGATGGCGCGCGTGTTGCTGTTCGGCGCCGTGGAAGATCTCAAAACAATTGACGCATCCGGCATCGAAGCCGTGCTTTCGGATCTGTCCGGCGACGAAATCGAACCCGAGGCCGAAACCGCTGAAATCAGCAAACCTGAGGAACCACAGGTCGTTGCAGAGCAGCCCGCAGAGGAGGCGTTCGCCGCCGAAATCGCAGAGGAAGCCCCTGATACCGACATTTATGCTTCCCTGGTGGCGACCGAAGCTCAGGAACCGCTCCAGACTGAAGAAAAGGAAGCAAGTCCGTTGCCTGTGGCCGAACTAGTTGATGCCAACGAACCGTTCAGTGCCCAAGAGCCAGGTATGGACAGCGATACCCAAGAACGCATTGCCATTCTTGAAGCGCGTCTTGAGGAGCAGGAGGCAGCCTTGCGCCGCGTCTTGACCTTGCTGGTTCAATGGGTCGAGGAAGAAGAATCCCAGCCCAGCTTTGGTGTCGTCCGCGGCGATGCTGCCTAAGCTCAACGATAAAGGATATGGCGCGCGATGCTCAATGCGCTTTCAGTCGATATCGAAGACTGGTTTCAGGTCGGCGCGTTTGAGACCGTTATTGCGCGCGAGGACTGGGACGGACTGGCGCAGCGCGTAGAGCGCAACAGCGATGCCGTGCTCGATCTGTTCGATCGGGCCGGTGTCAAGGGAACATTCTTCACGCTTGGTTGGGTTGCTGCGCGCTATCCCGCGTTAATACGCAGGATTGCCGACGCCGGGCACGAAATTGCCAGCCATGGTTGGGATCACCGGCGCGTGTTCACGATGCAGCCGGAGGAGTTTCGCGCCGATCTGCAAAAAGCCCGAACAGCCCTCGAAGACGCGGCGGGTGCCAAGCTTTCCGGCTACCGCGCTCCCAGCTTCTCGATCGATGCACGGACGCCCTGGGCACACCAGATCCTCGCCGAGGAAGGCTATGCCTATTCCTCCAGCGTCGCGCCGGTTGTCCATGATCATTATGGCTGGCCGGAAGCACCGCGCTTCGCATTTGCGCCTCTTCAGGATGCCGGCCTTATTGAGCTCCCGGTCACAACTGCGCGCCTTGGCGGCCGCACCATTGCAGCTGGCGGAGGTGGATTTTTCCGGCTGCTGCCCTATCGCTTTTCCCATTGGGCCATTGGTCAGGTGAATGGCAGGGAAGGGCGTCCGGCGATATTCTATTTTCACCCGTGGGAGATCGATCCAGATCAGCCCCGCGTCGAAAACGCGCCGCTTCGCTCGAAAGTCCGCCATTATAGCCGACTTTCGGCGATGGAAGGTAAGCTCGAAAAACTGCTCGGCGCCTTTGATTGGGGCCGGGTCGATCATGTGGCTGAACTGCAAAAGGCGACGATCCAGTGAATGCGCCGATGCCAATTCAGCAAACATCCGTTCGCTCCGTTAATCTCTCCGATCCGGCCGAGTGCGCGCGGATTGATGCCTTTGTCCACCATGCAGAGGGGGCTACGCCCTTTCACCTTCCGCGATGGCTCAAAGCGGTTGAAATAGGATGCGGACAGCGTGCCCATATGCTGGTGGCCGAGCAGGAAGGCGGAATTTCCGGGATATTGCCCCTGACCGAAATGCATTCGCCGCTGTTCGGGCGTGCTCTGACCTCCAGCGGTTTTGCTGTGGCGGGAGGCATTTTGAGTGAGACAAGCGGCGCAACCGAGGAATTGGCCGATGCAGGCTGGGCACTGGCCCAGCGATTGAGCTGCCCGGAGATCGAATTGCGTGGCGGCGAACTCCCCCGAGGCTGGCAAATCCGGGAAGGGGTTTACGCCAATTTTTCCAAAAAGCTGGAGCCCGATCCCGAAAGCCAATTAAAATCTATCAAGCGTCGGCACCGCGCGGAAATCCGCAAAGGGCTGGCAAACGATCTCACATTCGAAGTGGGTAGATCGGAGCATGACCGGGAACGCCACTACCGCCTCTATGCAACAAGCGTTCGCAATCTGGGCACGCCGGTGTTCCCGAGAGCATTGTTTGACGCCGTTCTGGACGGTTTTGGTGAAGACGCCGATATCGCCGTTGTGAGCCACGGAGGAAAGGCGGTCAGTTCGGTTCTGACGCTCTATTTCAATGGACACGCCATGGTATATTGGGGTGGTGGAACCTTCGCTGCGCGCGCGCTGCGTTCAAATGAGTTTCTCTATTATTCCGTGATGAACCATGCCCGTGACCGCGGGTGTCACACATTCGATTTTGGCCGCTCCAAAGTAGGCACCGGTCCCTATTCCTGGAAGAAGAACTGGGGATTCGAGCCTGAGCCGTTAGTCTATGCAGGGAAAACGGCAAATGGCGCAGAGCCGCGCGACATCAATCCGAACAGTCCCAAATATCGGTTGCAGGTTGCCCTGTGGAGCAAGCTGCCCCTGCCGATCGCCAATCGTTTAGGCCCATGGATCGCCAAGGGTCTCGGTTGATGGGTGACATCCTTTTTCTTGCGCATCGCATCCCCTATCCGCCGAACCGCGGCGACAAAATCCGATCATTCAATATCCTGAAGCGGCTTTGCCAGCTGGGGACCGTCCATATGGCAACCTTTGCCGATGATGACGAAGATCTTGGCCATGCGGAAACCCTTCGGCCTATGCTCGGGTCACTGCATATCGAGAAGCGTACCGTGTCAAAACCGGTTGGCGCAGCAATGGCTATCCTGACCCGCAAGCCGATTTCGCTTACCCTGTTCGACAGTGCTGGCGTTCGCGGTTTTGTCGATAAAACCTTGGTCCAGGAGCCTATCGATACCGTTGTCGTCTTTTCCGGCCAGATGGCGCAATTTGTTCCCGAACTTCGGGACCGTATCCGGTTCATAATGGATTTTGGCGATGTGGATTCGGCGAAATTCGCTGCCTATGCTCAATCATCAAGAGGCGTCATGCAGTTCGTTCACGGACGGGAAGCATCGAAGCTGGCCGCATTTGAAAAGTCTGTTGCCCACCGCGCATATTGCAGCACATTCGTCAGCGAAGCCGAGGCTGCGCTCTTTCGATCCGATGCGGCCCTTGGCGCCAATCGTGTACAATCGCTGGAAAATGGGATCGACTGCAAGTTCTTCGATCCCAAAGCCGATTTTGCCAGGATCGAAAAACCGGCAGGGCCGCTGGTCATTTTTACGGGCCAGATGGATTACCGTCCGAATGTCGAGGCAGTTGTCAGCTTTGCGGATGATGTCCTGCCAGTAATTCACGAACATAACCCCCACGCAAATTTCGCCATAGTCGGGAGGAACCCGACCAGCGAAGTGCAGCGGTTGGCCCAGCGAGAAGGCATTATCGTGACCGGAGGCGTCACCGATATCAGGAGCTGGCTGGCAGCTGCCAATCTCGTAGTAGCACCGCTCCGCATTGCGCGCGGTATCCAGAACAAGGTGCTCGAGGCCATGGCGATGGCCCGCCCGGTCGTTGCCTCTCAAGCCGCTTATGAGGGGATTGACGCAGAACCGGGGCAACATTTGATGGTCGCTGAAAACCCATCCGAAGAAGCCCATATGGTACTTGAATTGCTGAGCAACCCAATCCGCGCCGATTTGATGGGCCAGGCCGCCCGAAAGCGCATGCTGAAACGCTATGTCTGGGATCAGACACTGGCTCCGCTTGCCCAATTGACGGGCAGGGAGCCTTCTGACGAGCCGCAGAAAGCCATGGCGGGGGCAAATTGATGATCACCGCTCAAGCGATTCGCAGGGAAGCAAGGGATAGCGACGCCAGTATTTGGCGCGTGCATCTCGTCACACTGGCACTCGCTGCGTTGCTGCTTGGCTTGCTGTTTCGACAGGACGTTGCAGACATGGCCTCGGTCTGGTGGAACAGCTCGACCTTCAACCATTGCCTGATAATCCTGCCCATCATTGGCTGGCTGATCTGGAACCGCAAAGACGAGCTGGCCCGGCTTACACCGTCTGTGACTCCCCTTGGGTTGATCGTTGTCGGCAGTGGTGCATGTGGCTGGCTGCTTGGCGAAGCGGCAGGTGTGGCGCTGGCGAGGCACCTTGGCGTCGTCCTCATGCTGCAAGGCAGCGTTGTTACTCTGCTTGGTATCGGGGTTGCGCGGGGGCTTTTGTTTCCACTCGCATATGCCTTCTTTCTGGTCCCGTTCGGTGAGGAGTTCGTACCGTTCCTCCAGTCGATAACGGCCGAACTCAGCATGATACTGCTCGGCATATTCGGCCTGCCTGCGCATATCGAGGGCGTTTTCATTACGACGCCGTCTGGATATTTCGAGGTGGCGGAGGCTTGTTCCGGCGTAAAATTCCTGATCGCGATGGTCGCGCTGGGCACATTGGCCGCCAATCTGTGTTTCAATAGCTGGTGGAAACGCGCCGCGTTCCTCGCAATCTGCGTGATCGTGCCGGTCATAGCCAACGGCATCCGGGCCTTCGGAACGATCTATATTGCCGACACGAACGGAATCGAATTCGCGGAAGGGTTCGATCATGTCCTTTATGGATGGTTCTTTTTCGCGATCGTC
The DNA here is from genome assembly GCA_947259005.1 of uncultured Parasphingopyxis sp. Lineage (GTDB taxonomy): Bacteria > Pseudomonadota > Alphaproteobacteria > Sphingomonadales > Sphingomonadaceae > Parasphingopyxis. The sequence continues at coordinate 178,967 of CAMYKP010000006.1, forward strand.
ATCATCACCGTCCTCGCCCTGGGCTGGAAATTCTTCGATCGCGAAATAGACGATCCGGCTTTCGATCCCGCCGACATTCCAGTCAATGCGCCTGTCAGCAATCCTGCGCGGCTTGGCATATATACGGCACTCCTTCTGGCATTGGCCGCGGCGCCAACTGTCTGGTTGTCAGCAAATGCCGTTGCCGGAAGTGGGAATGTGCCCTCGACTTTCGCATTGCCGCAGATCGAAGGCTGGGAACCAAGCGATGCACCGATGGCCTATCACTGGGAGGCAACCTATGTCGGCGCAGACCGGATTGTAGCCTCCCGCTACAGCGACAGAAACGGTCGCACTGTCGATCTCGCCATCGCCTATTATGCAAATCAGGCAGAAGGGCGTGAGCTTGCCAGCTTTGGCCAGGGCGGATTCCCGGCGGAAACCGAATGGTCCTGGGTCGAAGACACCGCATCTCCTGACGCCGGTCATGCCTATCGCATAACCGCACCTGGGCCCGTATTCAGGGAAGTCTTTCAGTATATGCAGGTCGGGGGGCAGACGACCGGAAGTAGCGGCCGCGCGAAGCTCCAAACCATGCGTGTCCGGTTGCTCGGCGGCGACCAGAGCGCGATCGGCATCGTCATCTCGGCAGAGGGCAGGGATGCCCGCGATATCGTGGAAACCTTCCTCACCGATGGCGGCGGGGTCGAAACGCTGGTTGACCGCGTGACCGGCTTGGCCGACTGAACCGCCATGTGCGGGATAGCGGGCATCTTTCATTTGGAAACGGCGAAGCCGGTTGATCCCGATCGGGTTCGGCTCATGACCGACGCGCTCGCGCATCGCGGGCCGGACGGCTCCGGCGTGTGGACGGCGCAGGGCGTGGGACTGGGCCACAGGCGGCTCTCCATCATCGATCTGGAAACCGGTGCTCAGCCCATGGCGACACCGGACGACAAGCTCGTCACGATCTTCAACGGCGAAATTTACAATTACCGGGCCTTGCGACTGGAATTGCAGGCGCAGGGCCATGTGTTCCAGACGGACAGCGATACCGAAGTGATCCTGCATGGCTGGCGGCAATGGGGTCCGCTCTGCATCGAGCGTTTCGACGGCATGTTTGCCTTTGCGCTATACGATGATGACGCCAAGACGCTGTATCTCGGGCGGGATCGCCTGGGCGTTAAGCCGCTCCATTATGCCGAAGTCTCCGATGGCAGCCTGATCTTTGCCTCGGAACTGAAGGGGCTTCTCGCGCACCCCTTGCTCCGCCGCCGCCCGAGTGAGCAGGCGGTCGAGGATTTTCTGGCGCTAGGCTATGTGCCGGACGATGCCTGTTTTGTCGCGGGCGTGAAAAAGCTTCCCGCCGGCCATTATCTGATGACGCGCCGCGGCCTGCCGCTTGCCGAACCGCGCCAATATTGGGACGTCGGTTTCGCTCCCAAACGTCGCAAAACGGAAGCCGCTGAAGAAGAGCTGGCAGCGCTTATGGGCGAGGCTGTGCGCAGCCGGATGGTTGCCGATGTACCTCTCGGTGCGTTCCTTTCCGGCGGTGTCGACAGTTCGTCGGTCGTGGCGCTGATGGCCGAAGCGAGCAAAGGTGCGGTGGAAACCTGTTCGATCGGCTTCGATCAGGCCGATCATGACGAGACAGCCTATGCCGATCAGGTTGCCGAACGATTTGCCACCAACCACCGAAAGCGGATCGTAGAATCCGATGATTTCGCGCTTATCGACACCTTGGTCGAGGGCTTTGACGAACCTTTTGCAGATGCCAGCGCATTGCCGACATACCGGGTATGCGAACTGGCCCGAGAGAAAGTGACGGTATCCCTCTCGGGCGACGGTGCGGACGAGATTTTCGCAGGATATCGCCGGCATGTCTTCCATTCTGGCGAGGAACGCGCGCGCGGCTTCCTGCCCGCTTCTGTCCGGCGGCCGGTCTTCGGAGCGCTGGGATCGGTCTATCCCAAGCTCGACTGGGCGCCGCAGTTTTTGCGCGCCAAATCGACCTTTCAGGGACTGGGCCAGACCGGCGCAGAGGCCTATGCGGATTCAGTCGGCGTGACCGGATCGGCGCTGCGACAAACGCTTTACAGCGACAAGATGCGAAATACGCTGCAGGGTTACCGGTCCGAAGATCGCTATATACGCACCATGGAAAACGCACCGGCGGAGGATGGCCTTGCGGCCGCCCAATATGCCGATCTCAAAATCTGGCTTCCCGGCGACATCCTGACCAAGGTCGACCGGATGAGCATGGCGGTGAGCCTTGAAGCGCGCGAACCGCTGCTCGATCACCGGCTTGTCGAATTTGCCGCGACCCTGCCGCTCAAACAACGGGTGCGCGGCGGGACCGGCAAATGGCTGATGAAACAGGCGATGCGCCGCTATCTGCCCGAAGACATTCTGTTCCGCCGTAAAATGGGCTTTGTGACGCCGATCAGCGCTTGGTTTCGCGGGCCGCTTGCCGGAGAAGCGGACCGGCTCGTCAGCAGCACTGCGCTGGCGGAAACCGAGTGGTTCGACAAGCAGGCGATCAAGCGCGTTATCGAAGCGCACAAGAGCGGGCGCGAGGAACATGGCCGCCTGATCTGGCAGCTCATGATGCTGGACCGGTCTTTACGGCGCGTGTTCGGGATAGGGCGTCAGACCGGATAGTCGGCGCCGACGAAGTACAGGCCGTCGGGCGGTGCATTCAGCCCCAGACGGTTGCGATCCGCAGCCTCCAGCGCATCGCGTAAATCCTCAGCCGACCAGCGCCCGATACCGACAAGGGCAAGGCATCCGACCATCGAACGGACCTGATGATGGAGGAAGGAGCGCGCTGCGGCATGGACAATCACGGCCTCGCCATCGCGCCGGACGGACAGGGAACCGAGCGTCTTTAACGGGCTTTCCGACTGACAATGGGCGGAACGGAAGGTGGTGAAGTCATGCTTTCCGACCAGCAATTGCGCGGCCTCGTGCATGGCCTGCTCGTCGAGCGGCTGCGGGATACGCCAGGCCCGGCCAGCCTCCAGCGCAAGCGGCGCGCGCCGATTTACGATCCGGTACAGATAGCGCCGCCCCAGGCAATCGAACCGCGCATGCCATTCGCTGTCGACTTCTTCACAGTCGAGGATCGCAATGGGTTCGCTGCGAAGTTTCGCATTGATGCCCTCGCCAAGGCGAAACGCGTCGATATCCTTCTCGACATCGACATGGGCCGTCATTGCAAGGGCATGGACGCCGGAATCGGTGCGCCCGGCACCGTAAACCAGCACATCTTCGCTCGTGATGCCCGCACATGCTTCCTCGATAGCCTGCTGGACGCTGGGTCCGTGAGGCTGTCGCTGCCAGCCCATATAGGGGCTGCCGTCATATTCGATGGTCAGGCGAAACCGCGTCATGCGAAAGATGTGCCTACCGGGATAGGAAAACCGCGAAGCAGGTCGCCAGTCGCCATCGCGCCTTTCCCCGCCCGCTGGACGAGCGTGGGACGGATCGCGCCGTCTTGGCAGGCGATGGTTAGCTCATCGTCAAGCACCATGCCCGGTACGCCATCGCCCTCGACAATCTCGGCCGCCAATATCTTGATCCGCTCTCCCTCATATTCGACGAACGCACCCGGCATTGGATTGAAAGCGCGCACGGTGCGCTCAACGAGTTCGGCAGATTGTGCGAAATCGAGCCGCGCTTCGGCCTTGCTGATCTTTTCTGCATAGGTTGCTAACGCATCATTCTGCGGCTCGGGCTCAAGCCCTTTCAGTTCCGACAAGGTTTCGCAGACAAGGGTTGCGCCCATTTGAGCCAACTCATCCGTCAGCTCTCCGGCGGTTTTCCCGTCTATTGGTGTTTCCGCTTTGGCCAGCATCGGTCCCGTATCCAGCCCGCGCTCCATCTGCATGATCGTGATGCCGGTTTCCGCATCCCCGGCCAGTATAGCGCGTTGGACAGGCGCTGCGCCGCGCCAGCGGGGCAAAAGCGAACCATGAATGTTGATGCATCCGTATTTTGGCGCATCGAGAATCGCCTGATTGAGGATCAGCCCATAAGCGGCAACCACCGCAACATCGGCATTGAGAGCGGCAAAGGCTGCTTTTTGCTCGTCCGGTTTGAGGCTGGCGGGCGTTCGCACCTCAAGCCCCAAACGCTCCGCTTCCTGCTGTACGGCTGAGGCGCGCGGCTTCTTGCCCCGTCCTGCCGGGCGCGGCGGCTGGCTGTAAACCGCGACAATATCATGCCCGAAATCGCTGAGCGCTTTCAGCGCCGGCACCGCAAAATCGGGCGTTCCCATGAAAATGATCCGCATGGTTATGCTTGAACCGCTTGGCAAAGGGGAGCGCAACCCCATAATGAAGTTTCATGGCATCCGTAGAGATCGATCAACTGACCAATGCACTGGCCCGCCTGCCCGGGCTGGGGCCGCGATCTGCCCGCCGCGCCGTGCTCCATCTCCTCAAAAAGCGGGAAGGTTCGCTCGTCCCGCTGCTGCGCGCGCTGGAAACGGTCGACGCTAAACTCGCAACCTGCAGCATCTGCGGTAATGTCGATACCAGCGATCCTTGCGGCGTCTGCACGGACGCAAAGCGCGATGCGCGCTCCTTATGCGTTGTCGAGGAGGTTTCCGACCTGTGGGCGCTCGACCGTTCCCGCCTGTTTCCCGGTCGTTTCCATGTGCTCGGCGGCAGGCTTTCCGCGCTGGACGGTATCCGGCCCGAAGACCTTGGCATCGATACGCTGATCGGCCGTGTCGCTGGCGGCGATATCGACGAGGTGGTTCTGGCGATGAATGCCACGCTGGAAGGGCAGACCACTGCCCATTATCTGGCCGAACGGCTCGAAACCTATCCCGTGCGCATAACCCAGCTTGCCCATGGCTTACCCGTAGGCGGCGAGCTTGATTATCTGGACGAGGGGACACTGGCCCAGGCATTGCGAGCAAGACGCCCGGTATCTTGACCTCAATCGAGGCAATTCCTACCTAAACCCCATGGCCATTCTCCCTATCATCGAAGCGCCCGATCCGCGCCTGAAAACCGTCTCCGAACCCGTGGAGGCGGTAACGGACGAGCATCGCACGCTGATCGCTGACATGTTCGAGACAATGTATGACGCGCCCGGTATCGGCCTTGCCGCGATCCAGGTTGGGGTGCCGAAGCGTATCCTCGTCATCGACCTGCAGGAGCCGGTGGAGCATGATCATGAGGAAGGCGAACATTGCGACCATGACCATGGCGTGATCCGCGATCCGCGCGTCTTTATCAATCCGGAGATCCTCGATCCGTCAGACACCATGCGCACCTATGAAGAAGGCTGCCTTTCGGTGCCCGATCAGTTTGCCGATGTCGATCGACCGGACGCCGTGACCGCCCGCTGGCTCGACGAGAATGGCGAGCAGCATGAAGAACGGATCGAAGGCATGCTCGCGACCTGCCTACAGCATGAGATGGACCATCTGGAGGGGATTCTCTTCATCGACCATCTGTCGCGCCTCAAGCGCCAGATGGTGCTCAAAAAACTTGAGAAGGCGCGGAAACTGCAGGCCGCATAGCTTCAACGGTCGTTTATCGTTGCATTGTTGGAAAATGTCTGACTCGGTACAATTTTGTTGCTGTTACCGCGAACGGCGTAAAACCGCCAAATAGCGAACGAATCGTCGTGCGTACACTTTGCAAACTTCGACCGATTTGGCGGCGCGGTGCCGGGTATGACATGCGGTGAATCAGGCGCTTGTGCAGACCCCGACGATGGCCTAGGTTCCCGCTTCGTTCTCACAGGAAATTGCCATGGATCCACTTGTTGTCAGTCTGGTCATCATTGCCGCGCTGGTGGTCGGCGCGGTGCTGGGCTGGCTTGCCAATGGGCGCAGTGCGGCGCCGCTGCGCGAGGAAAATACGCGGTTGCGGGCCGAAGGCGAAACTGTTGCTCGCGACCTGCGGACCGCGCTGGACGGGGTTCGCGACGAGCGGGATGCGGCCCAGCGCGAACTGGCGGGGCTGAAAGCATCGGCCGAAGAACGCGACAGGGCGTTCGAGGTGAGGTTGACCGAGTTGCGCGAAGCCAAAGAGGCGCTCACGGCGCAATTCAGCGAAGTCGGCGCGAAAATGCTTGGCGAGGCACAGAAGCAGTTTCTCGAGCGCGCCGATGCGCGGTTCAACCAGGCCGGCGAGAAAAGCGAAGAGCGGCTGAAACAGCTGCTCAATCCGGTCGGCGAACGGCTCAAGGCTTATGAAGATCAGGTCGGCAAGGTCGAGAAGGACCGCACAGAAGCCTATGGTGACCTGAAAGGCATGATGGAGCAGATGCGCGCCGGGCAGGAGCGGGTGCAGACCGAAGCGGCCCGCCTCGTCAATTCGCTGCGTAACGCGCCCAAGGCCCGAGGACGCTGGGGCGAACAGCAGCTGCGCAATGTGCTCGAAAGCTGCGGGCTTGCCGAACATACCGATTTCCAGACAGAGGTCAGCATCGACAGCGAAGAGGGGCGGCTGCGGCCCGACGCGATTATCACCGTGCCGGGCGGGCGCTCATTGGTGATTGACGCCAAGGTGTCGCTCAACGCCTATCAGGATGCATTCGGGGCCGAGGATGACGGGGAGCGTGAAACGGCGCTGGCGCGGCATAGCCTGTCCATGAAAACGCATATCGATGGCCTATCGCGGAAGGCCTATTGGGATCAGTTCGCCGACGCGCCCGATTATGTGATCATGTTTGTTCCCGGCGAGCATTTTTTAACGGCCGCGCTGGAGCATGATGCCAGCCTCTGGGATCACGCCTTCGAAAAACGTGTACTCCTTGCCACGCCGACGAACCTGATCGCCATCGCCCGTACGGTTTCGGCAGTGTGGCGTCAGGAAGGACTGGCGCGGGAAGCGAAGCAGATCGGGCAGCTCGGCAAGGACATGTATGACCGGCTGGCTGTCGCAGCGGGACATCTCAAGACCGTGGGCAGCGGCCTCAGTACGGCGGTCAACAATTACAACAAGTTCGTCGGCAGTTTCGACCGGAACGTGATGTCCACGGCGCGGCGCTTTCAGGAGCTCAATATCGAAACGGGCAAGCGCGATCTTGAAGATGTCCCGCCGATAGAAGCCCTGCCACGGCAATCGGCGACTGACGCAACACCGGCATTGGAAGCTGGCAATGACGACGAAAAGGCCGCCGAGTAATCCTCAGGGCGTTCCGCCGCAGCCTTGGAGAGGCACGCGTCCGTCTTCGGTTACGATCACCGAGGCCGGATAAGCCGCGCCACTCATCGAATCGTTGCAGGCCGTGTCCATAATCTCAACAATCAGTGCATCGGTGACATAGCGCCGGCCGCCATCAAATTCTTCCGCTTCGGGTGTATTCACAGTGACCCGCCGTTCGCCATAGTCCGCCTCATAAGTCATGATGTCGTCATAGATGCGAACGATCCAGCCCGGCTCCTGCCCGACGGCGCGAAAAATCGGCGTCTCTTCGTCCTCGGCTGCAGGCGTTTCGTCCTCAGCAACGATACTCGGGGAATCCTGGACATCTGAACTAAGCTCGCCTTCGCAGCCGCCAAGGACGAGGAGGCTCGCCGAGAGCAATCCGGCAAAAACTGATGTGCGCATATCAATAGACCTCGTCATCATAAAGGGGTTCACCGCCCGCATACGTCGTCGCGCAGGCTGCCAGGGCGAGCAGCAGTGCAAAGCCGATAAAGCGCATCACACATCCTTCCTGCGTCGTTCAAGATTGAGCCTGATACCATTTTCCGAGCGCAAGGTCAGCCTCGCAATCGGTTCGGGCACATGGCCCTCGACCGGGGAGACCGTCCAGTCACGCATGATCGTTGCCAATATGATCACCGCTTCCTGCAAGGCGAAGGCCGCGCCGAGGCAGACACGCGGGCCTTTGGAGAAGGGCAGATAGGCCTTTTGTTCGGACGCTTTGGTCACAGCGCGGCTGAACCGATCCGGATCGAAAACATCGGGATCGGCCCAATGCTCGGTATGGCGATGCTCTAGAAGTGGCGATACGAACAGGATCGCGCCGGGCAGGATCTGCTTGCCGCGCATTTCCTCGGCCTCCGTCGCATCGCGGGGGATGAAGGCGACCGGGGGATAAAGGCGCAATGTTTCGCGAAACACATCGCGGGTAAAGGGCAGGTGGCGCATCTTTTCAAATTCCAGCGGCCCATCGGCAAAAACCGCATCGGCTTCCGCCTGCATCCGTGTCTGGACGTCCGGGCATTGCGCGATCAGGTATAGCGCCCAGGCCAGCGCCGAGGCCGATGTTTCATGCCCTGCGAGGAACATGATCCCGATCTGGTCCACAAGCTCGCGCTCGTCGAACCGCTTGCCGGTTTCGGGGTCTTCGGCGTTTATGAAACTTGCCAGCAGATCGCGTTCGGGAACTGTCTCGCCCTTTTCGATAGCGGCAAGTCGTTCGCGCACCGGTTCGTGGAGCAGTTCGCGGATCGTCGCGGCAGACCGCTTTGCCCGCAGTCGGCCGATTGACAGCCATTGCGGCACACCGGCGAGCGTCCAGACGCCATGCTGCCAGGCGAGATGCTGGAAGCGCTCGAAATTTTCGAAGATGATCTCGGCCTCTTCGCGCGTGAAGGCCCGCGAATATATCGTGCGGAAAATAACATCAGCAGTGACATGCGTCATTTCGAGGTCGATTTGCGTCTCAGGCCCGGCTGCGCCTTCCGCGAAACGCGCCGCCATGGCGTCTGCTGCCTCCCGCATCAGCGGGAAGATCGCCTTGATCCGCGTGCCTTCGAAGGCCGGGTCCATCATCCGGCGCTGCTGCCTCCACAGATCCCCGTTCGATACGAATATGCTTTCGCCCAGCAGCAGCTCGAGCATGGTCGCCATCAGGTCTGACTTGGGATAGCGATCGACATCGCCAAGCAGGATCTGCTGCACAAGATCGGGCTGGTTGACGAAGTACATTGTCCGGCGCGGCAGGCGCACTTCGCCCAGTTTCATCGAATAGCTGTTGGCGTACAGCGGTGCTGTCGAGGAATGGAAGCTCTTAACCAGGCGTGCGAGAGGCCCCAGTTTTTTCGGATTACCCGCAGGCTTGGGAGGCGTAAAACCGGTCATCGTACCTGTTTCATGCGCCCACGGCGCAGCCGTGTGAAGTCTCGCACCGAAGGCCGGTGGGCGAAGCGATCGGCAAGTGTCTCCGGGCCCGCGGTAATTTCGAAGAAATCATAGTCTGCTGGCTGTGCAGTCGCCATGATGTACTGGAAATGCAGCCGCATCCAGTCCCGCGATTTACGGTCAAATTCCACTTTCGGCATGATCTCATGGAATTTCGCGTTGAGCAGCTTGGGATTGCGTCGTTCTGCGTTGCGATCCCCGATCGCTGTATAGGGATCGACAAGCGCGAAACAGGCGCCGTCCGGCGGGGCGGAAATATCGAGCCAGTCGACCTCATCGCTCTCCGCCACGGCAGCGATTTCCTGGCGCATCGCCTTTGCTTCGGGAAGCCAGGCCAACCACATGATCGTCTGTCCGAGCGTGAGGAGGGAAAGTTTCGGACCGGCAGACGTCACTGAATCCAGCGCCCGTGCAACAACCGCTATTGCCAGCGCGGCTCCATAACTGTGACCAACCACAAGAATTTCATCGAGACTGGGGTCGGCGAGCTTGTCACGCAAATATGTGCCGAAAACATCGCGGCGCTGGTCAAGCACATGGGTCCGGCTCTGCTCCTCGCGTTCGTGGAAGCTCAAGATTCTTCCGACCCATGTCAGGTTGAATTTCTGTTCGAGCCGATAGGCAAGCCATAATAGGGCCGCGCCCACCGCGAGCCCCACGGCCGCGCCGGCGATACCGAACAGCCCATAGCCGATGCCGCCGAAGCCTATGCTCACCAGCAGCAATATCAGGATCAGGATCGCCGGCATCGTCGCGGTAACGCCTGCCGGCCAGCTCCATTGAAACGTTTTGGCGAAGACACCGGATCGCAATGCTCGCCATGAGGCGGTTAGCGTGACCCAGGCCAGTTTTGCCGGTTGCTTGACCCAGAACTGGCGGACGATATCGTCCCATTCGGCATAAACATAGTCGGTGTCCACAGTCTCCGTGTCATGGGCATAGCGGACATTCCACTGATGGAGATGCGCGTCGATCCGCTCGCGCTTGCTGACCTCGATCCGATATCCGGAAACATTGGCCTGGGCCTGCGCTTCGGCCCGGTACAGCTGATGATAATAGCGAACGCCGCGGGGGTCGAAACCGCTCAGATACAGGACGAGGCGGCGGTGGACTGTGCTCATCGGCGGAACTGGTTCAACACTTCATAAGCCATCACGGCGGTTGCGACGGCGGCGTTCAGGCTGTCCGCCTTGCCGCGCATGGGAATTTTGACGAGCAAGTCACACGCCTGTGCATAATCGGTCGGAAGCCCGGCAGATTCATTGCCGGTCAGGATGAAGGTGGGCGCGGCATAGTCGGTCTGCTGATAGTCGAGATCGGTGTCGAGGCTGGTCCCAACCAGCATGCCATCGCCGCTGCGGAGCCATGGCAGGAACTCATCCCAGCGGGCCATGGCGATGGTCTGGGTGAAGATCGCGCCCATGGATGCGCGCACCGCTTCGACGGAAAAGGGGTCGGTACATTCATCCACCAGAATGAGTCCGCCCGCGCCGACTGCGTCGCCCGTGCGCAGCATCGTGCCCAGATTTCCTGGATCGCGCAGCGCCTGGGCGACGAGCCAGATATTTGCCTTCGTCCGGTCGACATCGGCGAGACTCGTTCCCAGTTCCCGAAAAATCCCAACCACCGCCTGCGGATTATCCTTACCCGAAAGTTTGGAGAGAATGGCGCGCGTGGTCCTGATTGCCTCCCCTCCAGCCTGTTCGGTCGCTGCGATCAACGCCTGCGCGCGCGGATGATTTTCGGAATCTTCAGCAAAGAGGATCTCGATCGGCAAAATGCCGCTTTCCTCTGCCTCGCTCAGGATTCGCAGTCCTTCGGCGAGAAACAGCCGTTCAGCCCTCCGATGCTTCTTGTCGCGTAGCGAACGTGCCCGCTTTATCAGCGGGTTGGAAGAGGCGGTAATTTCGCGGGGCAGGGGTCAGTCCTCCCCGAACTTGGACTCGACCAGTTCCGCCAGTTTGCTGACCGCGTCTTCGGCGCCGTCCCCTTCGGCGCGAATGGTAATGTCATCGCCCATCGCTGCGCCGAGCATCATGAGATCCAGTATCGAAGACCCAGCAACACGCTGCCCATCCCGGGCGACTTCGATCTCGACATTCAATTCACTGACCAAAGTCACAAATTTGCTGCTGGCCCGGGCATGCAGGCCGCGTTGATTTGCGATAGTTACGGTGCGTTCGACCGCGCTCAAGCCGCTTGCCCCAGTATCTCAGACGCCACGGAGATATATTTCTTGCCCGCGTCGCGCGCTGCGGCAACGGCTTCGGTCACACTCATGGACTGGCGCGCACTGGCGAGCCGAATCAGCATTGGCAGGTTCATGCCCGCGATCACTTCGACCTTTTCCGGTCGCATCAGCGATATCGAGAGATTGGAGGGCGTGCCTCCGAAAAGATCGGTCAGCACGATCACGCCTTTACCGTTGTCGACTTTCTTGACGGCGGCATCGATCTCCGTGCGCCGTTCTTCCATGTCGTCGTCAGGGCCGATGCAAACTGCCTCGATGAGCTCCTGCGCACCCACAACATGCTCCATTGCGACAACAAATTCGCGCGCAAGATTGCCATGCGTCACCAGAACCAGTCCGATCATTCACTCACCTGCATTACCATATTCACCTGCGGCCACCCGCTCAACGGAATCGAGAGACGGGAAGGCCAAATCGCGGTGCGCGACCGTGGGGGAAAATCCCGCCTTGCGCAACCGTTCGCCGACGCGTTCGGCAACATGCACCGATCTGTGCCGCCCGCCTGTGCATCCGAACGCAATCGTAACATAGGATTTGCCCTCGGCCTGATAGCGGGGAAGCAGCAATATCGCGAGATCCTCGATACGACTCAAGGCGTCTTCATAGGCCGGGTCTTCGGCAATATAGGCGCCAACCGCGTCATCAAGGCCGGTCTGCGGGCGCAAATCCTTGTCCCAATGGGGATTGCGCAGGAAGCGCATATCGAAAACCAGGTCTGCATTTCGCAGAATGCCGCGGGCAAAGCCGAAAGAGGAGACGGTAATCGTCAATTCGTCGGACCGTTTCGAACCGAAGCGCGCCCGCAATTCTTTCTGCAGATCGTTCGTCGAACCGTCCGTTGTGTCGATGACATGGACAGCCCAGCGCCTGAGCGGCATCATGACTTCCCGTTCAAGCCCTATCCCGCTCGCGGCCGGGCGATCCAGGGCAAGCGGATGGCGCCGGCGGGTTTCAGAAAACCGCCTTTCCAGCTCCTGGCCGCCACAATCGAGAAACAGCGTGTCGATATCGAGTTCATGGCTTTTCGCGAGAGCCTTGATCCGCTCGACTATGGCGTTGGCATCGAAACCGCGCGTCCGACTGTCGATTCCAATGGCTATCGATCTTTCGGCATTGGCAGGGTCCAGCGAAACCGGTGCCTCGAACAGCTTGTCGAACAGGCTGAGCGGAAGATTGTCGACCGTTTCCCAGCCCATGTCCTCGAAGGTTCTGAGCGCGGTGGATTTGCCCGCTCCCGACATGCCGGTCACGAGCAATATGCGCCGAGGGGAAGGGCTGGTTTCAGTCATTGGGGGCCATGGGTAAGCTTATAGTGAAGCGGGCGCCACTTGCCGAATCGTCTCGATTCTCGGCTCGGATAGTGCCATTGTGCCCGTCCACAATAGCCTTGGCGATTGCGAGGCCCAGTCCGGAATGTTTGCCGAAATCCTCACCGGCAGGCCGAATACTATGAAAACGGTGAAATATGGCGTCCCGTTGATCCTCGGGAACACCGGGGCCTTCGTCTTCAACATTGATATAAACGCGCTCGCCATCGCCAGTTGCAGCGATCCGAACCGTTCCATTCCGGGGTGAGAAGGAAACTGCATTGTCGAGCAAATTTTCCAATGCACGCGCCAGCTGTGAACCATCCCCCATAACGACCGCGCTTCCCGTGCGCGGCCTCCCAAAGGCAATGCGAATATTGTTGTTCAAATCTCGCGCGTCACGCGAGGCAACGATCGAACCAATGAGATCACCGATATCGACTTGCTCGAAGCTGGTCCGGGAAAGTTCGGCATCGATCCTTGAGGCATTCGATATTTCGGTGATCAGGCGATCAAGCCGCCGTACGTCATCCTGAACGACATCGAGTAACTGCTCCTGCAATGCAGGCTCTTTAACCTTGCGCAGCGTGTCGACTGCCGAACTTAGCGAGGCGAGGGGGTTCTTCAATTCATGCGCGACATCAGCAGCAAAGGCTTCCGTGGCATCGATCCGCTGCCTCAGTGCCTGGCTCATATCGGACAATGACCGGGCGAGCAGGCCGATCTCGTCCCGGCGCCATGGCAGGCGCGGGAGAACCACTTCGCGGGCGCGGCCCAGTCGCACGCGCCGCGCGGCGAGGGATAGCCTCCGCAGGGGCAGAACAATGGTTCGAGCGAGGAACAGGGAGAGCAGGACCGAAACCAGCGAAGCCGCGAGTATGATGATGCCCAGTGTTAACCGTGCGCTGCGTACATCGCCGCGGATGTCGCGCGCATTCGCGGTCACCAGAACAATTTCACCCGTCTGGTTGCGAAGCGGCACGGCCACGGACACCATCGGCGTACGATCCGGAGCCAAGGCGAGCTGGGTGATTGTGTCGTCACTTTCTGGCAGCTGTGCAGCGAAACTCCAGGCAGAAAAGCGATCGATCTCCGGCTCTTCGAACTGTGGAAGCTCGTCGGCGTTGACGACAGCCTCGATGCTGCGATCCATCCAGCGAGCAACGCTCCGTCGCCAGGGTTCCGTCGCGGGATCGCGGTTTACATAGGTCGGTGCGGCAAGTGCCCAGCTGTCCGTCTGCACAGCACCCTGCGGATCATATATACGGATACGGTGGCCAGTCCGTGTGCCGATGGCCGCGACGACCGGATCGACCTCCGCAGGTTCGACCTGATCGATTACATTGGCGATCAATTCGGCCTGGGTTTCCGTTTGCCTGGTTCGCTCATCCAGCAACCGCACGCGATAATTGTCGAGCCAGAAGAAACTGCCCGCGAGCAACGCTATGGCGAAGATATTGACCGCCAGAATTCGATTTGTCAGCGACCAGCGCGCGGACCATTTCAGGTCTAGATCTTCGCTTGGGGTCACTTATTCCTCGGCGAAACGATAGCCGACCCCATACAGCGTTTCGATTGCATCGAACTCGCCATCGACCTGCCGGAATTTCCGCCGGAGACGCTTGATATGGCTGTCGATCGTGCGATCGTCGACATAGACATCGTCGGTATAGGCAGCATCCATCAACTGATCGCGCGACTTCACGATTCCCGGCCGCTGGGCTAGAGATTCAAGGATCATGAACTCGGTTACAGTCAACGTGACATTTTGCCCTGCCCAGCTGACCCGGTGGCGGGCAGGGTCCATGTCCAGGCGACCGCGAACGATGCGCTCGGGCAATTCTTCGTTCGACGGATCGTCGCCATCGCCCCGCGTGGAAAGTTCGCTGCGCCTCAGGATCGCGCGAATCCGGGCAATCAGCAGTCGCTGCGAAAAAGGTTTCGAGATATAATCGTCGGCGCCCATGGCCAGGCCCAGTGCCTCATCGAGCTCGTCATCCTTGGACGTCAGGAAAATGACGGGAATCGCGCTCTTCTCCCTGAGACGCCGGAGCAGTTCCATACCGTCCATGCTCGGCATCTTGATATCGAGCACAGCAAGATCAGGCGGGTTTTCTATCAGAGATTTGAGTGCCGTCTCGCCATCCGTATAGATGCGCGTCGCAAAGCCCTCGGATTGCAGGGCAATCGAGACCGAGGTCAAAATATTCTTGTCATCATCGACTAGCGCAATCGTTGCAGTCATTCAGCTACCATTATCCAAGGACTTCAGCGCCTGAGTAGCGGTCTCCACGCGCTCCGGCAATGGCCGGAATTATCCCGAAATTTGAGTAATGCGCGTTGATTTTTCTCACGCCAACTGCTTAGGCCATAGGCAAGTAACGACGGCGCTTTAGTTGCTGCCACGTTCTTCCCAGTTTTCTTAGGAGACCAGAATTGCCCTCTCGCATCCCCGCTTTCGATTTGGCCAAACAGGGAATCGATACCGGTGCCGCTGACCTGCACTGGAATATGACAACATCGCCTCTGGTTGAGGCATCCCTGCAGCGCGGCGAAGGGCGCCTTGCAAAAGACGGCCCCCTCGTGGTGGAAACCGGTAAACATACTGGGCGCTCGGCCAACGACAAATTCATCGTCCGCGATAGCGAGACAGAGGACACCGTCTGGTGGGGCAAAGTGAATGTTCCGATGACGCCAGAGCATTTTGCCGCGCTCAAGGAAGATTTCCTTTCCGAGCTGGCGAAAAAGGACAAACTTTTCGTTCAGGACCTTTTCGGTGGATCGCAGCCGGATCACCGGGTCCGCGTCCGTGTTATCAACGAGCTGGCATGGCATAATCTCTTCATCCGCACCCTGTTGTGCCGCCCGGAGGACGGGGAACTGGCCGGTTTCGAACCCGAATATACGATCATCGACCTGCCGAGCTTCCAGGCCGATCCGGAGCGCCACGGTACGCGCTCGGAAACGGTCGTCGCCGTCAATCTCTCTGAAAAGCTGATCCTGATCGGCGGGACGAAATATGCCGGTGAGATGAAGAAATCCGTCTTCGGGATCCTCAACTACAAACTGCCTGCCGACGGCATCATGCCGATGCACTGCTCGGCCAATATCAGCCCGGAAGGCGACACTGCTATCTTCTTTGGCCTGTCGGGCACCGGCAAGACCACGCTTTCGGCCGATGCGAGCCGGACGCTGATTGGCGATGACGAGCATGGCTGGTCTGACACGGCTGTCTTCAATTTCGAAGGTGGCTGCTACGCCAAGATGATCCGTCTGTCCGAAGAAGCGGAGCCTGAAATCTACGCGACGACCCGCCGCTTTGGCACGGTTCTCGAAAATGTCGTGATGGATGATGAGAGCCGGGAACTAGATTTCGACGATTCGACGCTCGCGGAGAACAGCCGCGGAGCCTATCCGATCGACTTCATTCCCAACAGCTCGGAGGAAAATCTCGGACCGGTTCCGAAAAATGTGATCATGCTGACCGCCGATGCGTTCGGCGTGCTGCCTCCGATATCGCGGCTGACGCCGGATCAGGCCATGTATCACTTCCTGTCTGGCTACACCGCCAAGGTTGCCGGCACGGAAATCGGCGTGACCGAGCCCCAGGCGACCTTCTCGACCTGTTTCGGCGCGCCATTCATGCCCCGGCATCCCAGCGTGTATGGCAATCTTCTCAAGTCACGCATTGCGAAGGGCGGCGTCAAATGCTGGCTCGTCAATACAGGCTGGACCGGCGGCAAATATGGTGAAGGCAATCGCATGCCGATCAAGGCAACGCGGGCGCTGCTCAATGCCGCGCTCGACGGCAGCCTGAACAATGCCGAGTTTCGCACCGATCCCAATTTCGGTTTCGAAGTGCCGGTGTCGGTTGAGGGTGTCGATGACGCCATTCTGGATCCGCGCAGCACCTGGGCCGATCCGGAAGCCTATGACGAGATGGCGGCTAAACTTGTCGGCCTGTTTATCGAGAATTTCACCGAATTCGAACAGCATGTCGATCAGGGCGTGATTGAAGCGGCGCCGACGCCGGCATGATCCGGCCAGCCGAACAAGGAGAATGACGATGGATATCAATTCGATTTTGCAGGGACTTGGCGGCGCACCCGACGATGTCACCAATCTTGCTGAAAGAGTCGGCATCGACCCGGCGATGGCCGAGCGTGCTATTGCCGCGCTCGGCATGACGCATCAGGAAGAGGGTGACACGGTCGAGCTTGCAGCGGAACGCACGGGTCTCGATACTGGTGTGTTGAGCCAGATCGTGAGCCAGATTGGCGGCGAGGGTTCGCTTTCCAATTTTGCAGGCATGCTGGACCGGGATGGCGACGGCAATCCGCTCGACGATATCGCCGATATGGCAAAGGGCTTCTTTAATCGGAGCTAGGCTCTGAATCCGTTCCGCTCGGCAGGGCGTCGAGCGGAACGACAGCCAGCTGATTGCCTTCCGCACTGACGATCTTCATCCGTGTGCCGACACTCGCATCGGGTCCGGATGCAGCCCAGACGCTGTCGCCGACTTTTACGCGGCCTTGGCCACCCTCGATTGGCACCACAACCTCCACTGTCTGTCCAATCATCTGCGCGATCCGGGCATTGAGCAGCGGTGCGCTGGACAGGATCGGATAGACGTCAAACCAGCGTTTCGCGATATATACGGACGCGATGGAGCTCAGCGCGAAAATGAGGAGCTGAAGTGGCAGGGACAGGGGCAGGGCGAACCCCAATAGACCGGTGAATACCGCCGCTGCGCCCAGAAACATCAGATACGCGCCCGGGGCGATCATCTCCGTTATCAACAGGATGATCCCCAGGATAATCCACAGCATTTCACCGCTTATTTCCATGCCACCGATATTCATCGTCTGACCTCCTGATCCTATTGACCGCTGCGGGGCGGACGACCGGGAACTACCGTCGTACCGGATTTGCCGTCTCCAAAGGCATCTTTTGTCAGCTCGGCAATACCGCCAAGCGTGCCGATCAGTTGCGTCGCCTCGACCGGGAACAGGATCGTCTTGGCGTTGGGCGAATTGGCGAATGCCGCCACAGTCTTCACATAATCCTGGGCGATGAAATAGTTGATCGCTTGGGAGTTGCCGCCGGCGATGGCGTCCGACACCATTTGCGTTGCCTTTGCTTCGGCTTCGGCTTCCCGTTCGCGCGCCTCGGCATCGCGGAATGCAGCTTCGCGGCGACCTTCCGCTTCGAGAATATTGGCCTGCTTTTCGCCTTCCGACCGCAGGATTTCGGATGCGCGCGCGCCTTCAGCTTCCAGGATGGTAGCGCGTTTCTCGCGTTCCGCCTTCATCTGGCGCGCCATTGCATCGACAATATCGATGGGCGGCCGAATGTCCTTGACCTCGACGCGGGTGATCTTGACGCCCCATGGTGTCGTTGCGCCGTCCACAACCATCAGGAGACGCGCGTTGATCTCATCGCGCTTCGACAAAGTCTCATCGAGATCCATCGACCCCATCACCGTGCGCAGATTGGTTGTCACCAGATTGAGGATCGCGTTGTACAGATCGGAAACTTCATAGGCTGCTTTCGACGCATCGAGCACCTGGAAGAAGACGACGCCATCGGTCGAGATCATCGCATTGTCTTTGGTGATGATTTCCTGACCCGGTATGTCGAGCACCTGTTCCATCATGTTCACCTTGCGGCCAACCCGATAGAAAAAGGGCATGAAGAAATTGAAGCCTGGCTGGGCAGTCGTCGTGTACCGACCAAAATATTCGATCGTGTAATTATAGCCCTGGCGAACGATCTTGATGCCCATCACGACGAATATGATCGCCAACAGCGCCAGGAACATGACGACTCCGAAAAAACCTTCCATCAAACCGCTCCCTCCAAAAATCTGTCTCTGCAGGCCATATTGGGCGTAATCGCGCAGACTGCCAAGGTTTAATCGGAAATGGAAAATGCCTCCAAAGGATTGTTTCTGCTGTTCGTCGAACAGGCTCTTCGCGCGGCTTGCCCAACGCAAACCCAAATGCGATGCACCGATCATGATAGTTCGTGTATTCGCCGCGCTGGCGGTCCTTTTTTCCGCATCCGCATCTGTCGCACAAATCCCGCCGACCGAGGCCGATTTGCGGCATCATATCGAAATATTAGCGAGCGACGAGTTTGAAGGCCGCCAACCCGGAACTGCGGGAGAAGCACTGACCGCCAGTTATATTGCGAGCCAGTTCTCCGCTGCCGGCCTTTTACCCGGTTTTCGGGGCAATTATTTCCAGCCTGTAGCTCTCGTGACGCGAAGCGATGATCGGGTAACGTTCAGTACCCGTGGACCTCGCGGCACGCGGCAGCATGACGGAGAGATTTTTGCGCTGGGCAATACGGATCAGGTGACACTGCAAGATGTGCCCGTGGTGTTTGTCGGACATGCATTGGATATCGAGAGTGACAGTGATGGAGCTCATGATAGCCGGCGGTATGACGGACAGGCCGTGCTCATGCTGCGCGATCACCCCGAAGGGGCGGAGGACGGTCCCTCATTTCGCACTCTCATCGCGCATTTCCGGGAACGTGGCGCCCGCGCGGTCATCGGCATAGTCAAACCAGATATGCCCTGGGAAGCTGCCATGATGGGTATGCGCTTCCGCCAGACCTATCTCGCGTCCCAGCCCCTCACCGAAGTGGAAGCGATTATTTCATGGCTTTCGGCGACCGCGATCATCGGGGATGCCGGGCTATTTTTGCCGACCTTGCTGGCCCAGGCTTCTGCCGTGGATTTCGAGCCGATCACGCTCGATCTCAGCATCAGTATGCAAGTTTCCACTGCAATCGACCGCTATGACGGGATTAATGTTGTCGCCCGCCTGCCCGGCACCGATCAAAGGGGCGAGACCGTCCTGTTCTCGGCGCATCATGACCATTTCGGTATTTGCCGCCCGGACAGCGATGAAGACCGCATCTGCAATGGCGCTGTCGACAATGCCAGCGGAACAGCGGCGTTGATCGAGACCGCCCGGGTCCTGGCTTCCGAACCCCGGCTACCGCGTGACATCCTGTTCGTCACGACGACGGCCGAAGAAGACGGATTGCTGGGTGCGCAGGCCTTTGTGCAGTCCATCCCGGTTCCGCTTGACGGGATTGTCGCCGCGTTCAACCTCGACACGATCGCAATTGCACCGGCTGGCGCGCCGGTAGGCATAGTCGGGCGCGGGATGACGCCGCTGGACAGCCTTATCGATCGCGTCGTGAGCGAACAGGGGCGTACACCACATGAAGGGCTGGAAGTGAACGCATTTGTGCAACGCCATGATGGCTGGGCGTTTTACCAATATGGCGTACCGGCAGTAATGGTCGGTGGATCCTTTACCGACCCGGAACTGCTGACCGGATTCCTGCGCGGCCGTTATCATCGCTATGATGATGACATGACGGACATCGAGCTGGGCGGTGCAACGGAAGACACCTTGCTGCATATTGCCCTTGGCCGCGCTTTTGCCGATCCCGCACGATATCCGGGGCCTAGGCGCTAGCAACCTGCGCGCTTCCCTCCTATAGACGCGCGACAGCGAATCTGGAGCGAGGTAAACGCCGTCATGAAAATCAACGAAGGACTGACGTTTGACGATGTCCTTTTACGCCCGGCGGAATCGGATATCCTGCCCAGCGCAGCCGATACGCGGACGCGCCTGACGCGCGACATTGGCCTCAATATTCCGATCCTCTCCTCGGCGATGGATACCGTAACAGAAGCCGATATGGCCATCGTCATGGCGCAACTCGGCGGCATCGGCGTCCTCCATCGCAATCTTTCCATTGAAGAACAGGCCGCTGCCGTGCGCGCCGTGAAACGTTTTGAATCGGGCATGGTGGTCAACCCGATAACCATGGCTCCCTACCAGACCCTGGCCGATGCGCTCGACCTCATGGCGCGCAACAAGATTTCCGGCATCCCGATTACGGAGAAAGACGGAAAGCTGGTCGGGATACTCACCAACCGCGACGTCCGTTTTGCCGAAAACCCGAACCAGCCCGTATCCGAGCTGATGACCAAGGATAATCTGGCAACGGTCGGACAGGGCGTGACGACGGAAGAAGCCCGCCGCACGCTGCACCAGCGCCGGATCGAGAAACTGATCGTGGTCGATGAGGATTATCGCTGCGTCGGACTTATCACCGTTAAGGATATCGAAAAGGCGGTTACCTATCCGCATGCAACGAAAGACGATTCCGCGCGGTTGCGCGTTGCAGGGGCGACAACGGTTGGCGACAAGGGATTCGAGCGCACCGAGGCGCTGATCGACGCCGAATGCGATCTGATCGTGATCGATACGGCGCATGGCCATAATGCGATGGTTGGCGAGGCGGTTGAGCGGGTCAAGAAGCTTTCCAACTCAGTGCAGGTTGTGGCCGGCAATGTGGCGACTGCCGAAGGTGCGCGATCGCTTATCGGTTCGGGGGCGGACGGGATCAAAATCGGTATCGGGCCGGGATCGATCTGCACGACGCGGGTCGTCGCAGGCGTTGGCGTTCCGCAGCTGACCGCCGTTATGGAATCTGCCGAGGAAGCCGCGAAATCGGACGTTCCCGTGATTGCCGATGGCGGTCTGAGAACGTCAGGCGATGTCGCCAAGGCGCTGGCCGCTGGCGCATCCACGGTGATGATCGGTTCGCTGCTTGCGGGAACCACGGAAGCTCCGGGCGAGACGTTCCTCTATCAGGGGCGTTCGTACAAAAGCTATCGCGGCATGGGGTCCGTTGGCGCCATGGCGCGCGGCTCGGCGGATCGTTATTTCCAGCAGGATGTCACCGAGCAGCTCAAACTGGTGCCGGAAGGCATTGAGGGGCAAGTTCCTTTCAAGGGCCCTGCCAAGGATGTCATCCATCAGCTTGTGGGCGGCGTGAAGGCGGCGATGGGCTATACCGGTTCTGCGACGATCGAGGATCTGCAAAAACGCGCTTCTTTCCTGCGTATTACCAATGCCGGTCTTCGCGAAAGCCATGTCCACGACGTGTCGATCACCCGCGAAGCGCCCAACTATCCGACCCGCTAAGCGATGAGGCCCGCCGCACGTCTGCAAGCGGCAATAGAGCTGCTGGACGAGATCATCGAGGCGGCGCGCGGAAACGGGGCGGCAGCCGATACGATCATCAAACGCTATTTCAAGACGCGGCGCTATGCTGGTTCGAAAGACCGGCGTGCCGTTCGCGAACTGGTCTATGCGGCAATCCGCAGACATGGGGTAGCGCCGTTCAGCGGCCGCGCGGCGCTGGCTGGCCTTGCGCAGGACCAGCCCGATCTGCAGTCCCTCTTCGACGGATCGGAGCATGGCCCCGGCAAACTGGCCGCCAACGAAATCGGTGCGATACCGGGCGGGGTACCGGAATGGCTGCGCCGGGAATTTGCCAGCGCTGTCGATGACGGGGACATTCAAAGCCTGACGGGGCGTGCGCCCCTCGATATCCGCGTGAACCTCGGCCGAACGTCGCGGGAGTCCGTGCTCGGGCAAATCGAGGGCGCGGAGATGGGGGCGCTGAGCGCCTCTTCCGTGAGATTGCCTCAGGGTTTCCCGATCGAACAGCACGATCTTTGGAAAGACGGCCTTGTCGATATCCAGGATGAAGGCAGCCAGTATATCGTAGATCAGTGCGCGGCCGAGCCCGGCATGACAATCGTCGATCTGTGCGCGGGCGGCGGGGGCAAAACGCTTGCCTTGTACGACCGGATCAGAGGCAATGGCCGCCTGATTGCCTGCGATATCGATCGCAAACGCCTGTCCAACATTGCGCCTCGTGCGGAACGCGCCGGAATGACGGGCATCGAAACTCGGCTGCTCAATCCCCAGCAGGAAAGCGCCTTGCTCGCCGATATCGAGGGCGCGGCGGATATCGTTCTCGTCGATGCGCCCTGTAGCGGCACCGGAACATGGCGCCGCAATCCGGAAGCGCGGTGGCGGCTCAACGAACGCGCGATCTCCCGTTACGCCGACACCCAGGCGCAGTTGCTGGATATCGCTGCCCCGCTTGTAAAACCGGACGGATATCTGGTTTATATCGTCTGTTCTCTGTTGGCGCGGGAAGGGGAAGGGCAAATCGCCGTATTTCTGCAAACCCGTTCGGATTTCAGCAAGGTAGACGCTGCTAACACCAAGGCATTGGCGTCGGGCGACGGATTCATCCTTACTCCGGCTCGCCACGGAACCGACGGGTTTTTCTTCGCAAGGCTTCAACGGTCATGCTAGAAGAGCGTGAGGAAACTGTAACGGAGCTTATTATGCGCCTATCGCCGCTTGCCATTGCCCTTTCACTGACCCTCGCCACGGTATCGAGCAGTGTTCATGGGCAAAGGGTCGATGACGATATCGATCCGCAGTCGGTGGCGCTTGTCGAGGCAGGGCGAGCCGCCTTGGCAGAAGGTGATAACCAGCGTGCCGCCGATTTAGTCGAAAGCGCACTGGCCGTGGACCCGCGCAACCGGGACGGCTTCATCGCACTGGCGGAAATTGCCGAAGCCCGCCAATTGCCGGGCAAGGCAATCCGTTTCTACCGGGAAGCCCTGACGATTGATCCGAACGACCTTGCCGCACTTGCAGGGCAGGGTCGGGTTCTTGTCAGTCGCGGTGCTGTCGAACGTGCGCGCCTGAACCTGGTGCGCATTGAAGCGCTTTGCGAAGGCGAATGCCCTGAAGCGGTTTCGCTTGCCTCCGCCATCGAATCAGGCCCGCCGACAGCCCAGGTCGCTGCACGGGATGTTCCGGTACCCGCGACAGAGGCCGAGGACGTGGTTAGCCCTCAATAGGGCCAATTGCGCGAGCGAGATTCACATATTCGCTGATTGCCAGCGTTTCCGCCCGCCGCGTTTCATCAATCCCCAAATTTCCAAGACACTCAAGAGCATCTGGAAGGTTTTTGAGACTTTGTCGGAGCATTTTGCGGCGCTGACCAAAGGCCGCCTGGGTGAGTTTGCCCATGGTTTCGACAAAGACACCGTCGGGTGCCTGTTTCGGCGTGATATGCACGACCGCCGACATTACTTTAGGTGGCGGTACGAAGGCGGATCTGTGGACCTTCAAGGCGATGGCTGCCTCGGAACGCCACTGGGCAAGCACCGAAAGCCGTCCATAGGCCGAATTTCCGGGCTGGGCCACGATCCGGCGTGCAACTTCTTCCTGAAACATCAGGGTCAGCGATCGCCACCAGGGCGGCCATTCGCGTTCGGTGAGCCAGCGTACGAGCAACGCCGTTCCGATATTATAGGGCAGATTGGCAATGATGTGTGCGCCGGCACCGGCTACTTTACGCTCATCGATAGCCAGCGCGTCGCCCGGCATTACGGTCAGCTTTCCGGGAAAATACTGTGTCAGTTCATCAAGCGCAGCGATACAGCGATCATCGCGTTCCACCGCGACTACGCTGGCTCCCGCTGATAGCAGGGCCCGTGTCAGGCCGCCGGGGCCGGGGCCGACTTCATAGACGTTCTGCCCCTCAAGATTGCCCGGAATGGCGGCAATCCGTGCGAGCAACTGTCCATCGAGGAGGAAATTCTGGCCCAGGGCCTTGTTCGCGCGAAGCCCGTGCCGGGCAATGATCTCACGAAGCGGGGGCAGGGAGTTCACGCAGCAACGCTGCCTTCATACACTAGGCGCTGTTCCGCGCAGAAGGCGGCAAGGCTGATTGCAGCGATAGTCGCGCCGGGGTTGGCGATATTTTTGCCGGCAATCTCGAAAGCCGTTCCATGATCGGGAGACGTCCGGACGATGGGCAGGCCCAGCGTGAGGTTCACCCCTTCATCGAAATGCAGGGTTTTCAGCGGGATAAGGGCTTGATCATGGTAGAGGCAAAGCGCGACATCATATTTCTCGCGCGCAGCTGGATGAAACATCGTGTCGGCAGCGAAAGGTCCCATGGCATTGAGCCCTTCCTCGCGAAGCTGGGCGAGGGCCGGTTCGACAATATCGATCTCTTCGCGACCCAGCGCCCCGAATTCACCCGCATGGGGATTCAGCCCCGCAAAGGCGAGTCGCGGCTCGGCAATGCCGAAGTTTCGTTCCAGCCCGCGCGCAGCGGCCCGTCCCTTGTTGACGATCATTTCGATTGAAATCACATCCGGCACGTCGCGCAGTGGTATATGGGTCGTCATCGGAATCGTTCGCAGGCTCGGGCCAGCAAGCATCATCGCAATATTGTCCCGCGACACGCCGCAGCGTTCCGCAACGAATTCGGTCTGCCCGGGATGCGTAAATCCGATGTCGTACAGCCTGCTCTTGGAAACAGGACCGGTAACAACCGCCTGCACCGCATCGGATCGAGCTAAACCGACAGCCAGTTCCAGGGAATCGAGGGCGCATCGCGCGCCTTCGGGCGTTGGAACACCGGGCGTTACAGTTTCGCCGCTCTCAACCGGCAGCAGGGGAAGGGCACGGTCGAACACGGCCTCCGCTTCGTCGGGGGATCCGATCTTTTCGACCGGACCTTCCCAGACTGCGCGAACCGATCCGGGGTCGCCTACCGCAAAAAAAGGTTTGAGCTTGTGATCGTAGCGTTCAGACCAGGTTTTTCCGGTGATTTCCGGACCGATACCCGCCGGATCGCCCAGAGATACTGCTATCGGCGTCACGATGCTTCCGGATCAACGATAATCGATGACGGCATCACGTCGCAGATCGCGCAAATAGCGGCGTGCGCGGCGGTCGGCCCGTTCCTGCTCAAGCCGGATCGTAATCTGCTCCGCGTCGGGCTCAGTTGTCGCTGGCGGATCGTCTCGGCCACACAGTACGAGAACGCGGACGCCGTCTGTAAGCGAACCGAACGGAGCAGTAGCCTGACCGACCTGCAGGTTCATGATGTTCCGCTGCAAAACTTCCGGCAGGTCACCAAGGCGAATCCCGTCATTCTGGACGACTTCACCACCAAATTCGCTGGCAATGGCCGAAGACGCGCCGCAGCCGCCGCCAGCCTGGGTCGCTGCAGCAAAAGCTTCGATACGCGGTTCGGCGACTTCCCGTGCCGTCCCCGGTGGAAAATTCAGGGTTATCTGAGTGAGGCTCAATACGGCATCGCGCGGATTGCCGACCAGAACCTGTCGCTGGTCGATCAGGGCAATGATCGAAAAGCCACCGGGAATGGGAATAGGCTGGCTAACCCCGCCGACCGGCATCTGGGTAACCACAGCGGCAAGTTCAGGCGGCAATTGCCCCGGTCGCAGCCAACCAAGATCACCACCTACTGCGGCCGTCGATGCCTGAGAAAATTGGCGGGCATAGGCCTGAAAGGAACCACCGGACTGGATTTGCTGCAACAGGCGCATCGCGCCATCAAGCATTTCGGCCTGGTTGTCAGGTCGGGCGGGAAGATAGATTTCCGCAACGCGATATTCGGTCTGACCGCGCGATGATTCGAGACGATCGACAATGGCCTGCACCTCGGCATCGCTGACGCCAACGGTTGGATTGACGTACCGGCGCAAAAGCCTGCGCCATGCAAGCTCGCCTTCGATCTGCTTGCGCATGGACCGGGAGGAGCTGCCCTGTGTTTCCAGGAATTGCCCGAATTCTTCTATCGTTGAGCCATTCCGCTGGGCAACCTGGGTGAATGTCTGATCGATTTCGGCGGCCGAGATAACGATGTCGTTGGCACGGGCTTCCTGGATCTGGAGCATCTCATCGATCAGGTTGCGAACAATCTGCATTCGCAGCCTTGTCCGTTCCTCATCGCTGATTCGTGCATCGGCATTCGCAGCCAGGAAAAGATTGAGCCGATGATCGACATCCGTCCGGGTGACAATCTCCCCGTTGACGATTGCGGTCGGCGTGCGGATGTTGGGATCGCGGTTGCCGAAAACGGTGAAGGTCGGCGGCAGACCAAGCTGAGCCGCAGTATTGGCCATGATGTCTTCAGGCGTTGGCTGTGCTGCAACGTGCGACGTTGCCAGGGCAGCGAGCCCAGCAACAGCGAATATCTTGAAGGTTCGGCGCATTGTGCACCTCCGGTTATTTTCACGCATTACGTTTAAGAATCCTATTTCTGCACAGGCACATGGCCAGCATTATTTAGCGCCTAATAGAACGAATGTTCCTGAATGACAGCTTAGCGGCCCAAATTGGTTAAGGCAAAGCGAAGCAGAAAAGTGTTACCTCGCCGTGCATCGCCGGTATCGTCATAATCCCGCCGCCAGGTGAACCCGAATTCCAGCCCCTCATCTTCATAGCCGAAGCCTAGTCGCGTCCGGACCGGTTCGAAGCCGTCGGCCTGGGATAACGGGTCCTCCCGCTGGCTGGTCAGATCGATCACAGCGGAACCGAATACGGACCAGTAGTTGCCGACCGCGACCCGCGCCGAACTTCGCAATTCCTCCCGGTCCCTGAGATCTTCGACATTGAACGTTATGTCGCGGTTCAGGCGCAAATAGCCGATTTCCGCATAGGTTGTGCGGGAGCCGACTGTAAAATCGACCTCGTTGCGCCGAATCTCCAGATTGTCTTTGTCGACACGGAAACGATGGGTGAGCGCAAGAAAACGGCCATAGCGGATTTCCGTCCTGCCGACGAAATCGGAAAAGCGCGAAGCCAGGCCCGTGCCTACAGGAAACAGTGCCGGTTCGCGGCTCAACCGATAGCTTTGCGCAAGGCTGGTTCGCAGCGAGAAACGCGGCAGATCAAGGGCGTATTCACCGCCATATGTCATCCGCGCTCCGTCTTCGAAACGATCATATCCCGGAAAGCGGTTGAGCGAAAAAACATTGGCGGTTTCGAGCTCAATCGACCGCGAGTCCTCATTCGGAACTTCAAGGTTGGAAAGAGGCGGGGTGGCGACAAACTGGACACGCGGCGTGAACCGTTGAACACCGCCCATGATTTCCCCGACAAAGGGCCATGCGATGTCAGCGGCGATCGCCCCGATACCGCGAAACTGCCAGCCATCCTCGCCCCGATAGAAACTGGTGAGAGTGTCGGCATTTTCATCGGAATGATAGGCATCGCCCCGAACCAGCGCCGTCAGTGTGACCTGTTGGCCCAGCGACGTTATCCTGCTCAAATTCCATTCTGCGCTGGCAAAGGCACGCTGCGTGTCCTGTCCTTCGGTGCGCACAACACCAAGCGTATTCGCCTGCAATTTGATGGTTCCGCCGATCAGGTCTTCACGCATCCGCATGCGATAGTCGATGACAGGGATGGCGATGGGCTGCTGGCCGGAATCCGATGTCAGCCGGAGATCCTGGACGGCCCAACCCGTCAGCGAAAAATAGCTGTCCATGCCAACTCGCTCGACCGCAACAGTCGAGCGCAGCCTGTCATCTCGGGAGATGTCATAACGGCGAAGGAAAGTATCGTCCGTGGTCAGCCGGCCGGAGCCGCTGACACTCCAATAAGGCGTAAACTGAAAGCGCCCATTCGCTTCGATATAACCGCGAACATCCTCGTTACCGGTCGATGTAAAACCCAGAACGGGATCGAAATCGCGACGCGTGCCATAGGTGACCATGCCGCCGACCTGAAACGCGCCTTCGGCGGCAAGGTTGCGATAATTGGCAGAGATTGAAGGCAGCACTTCACTATAGAAACGCGGTGTAATCGTAAGATCGCGGTTGGGCGCGATCTGCAGATAATAGGGCACACCGATCTCAAGCCCGTTGGTCCGGCTCAGCCTCAGGTCCGGAACCAGAAACCCGCTCGCTCCGCCAGCTGACCCGTCAGGATGAGAAAAGGCGGGCAGGGCCATAACCGTAACACCGAAAAGCTCAAACCGGGCGTTGCTGTAGCGGATTCGGTTGGTTGCCGGATCGTGCACAATGCGCGCGGCGGTAATCCGCCAGCTGGGATCCCGTGGTTCGCCGTCATAGCCGCGGGCGCGATAGGGAGTGTAAGCAGCATTTTCGAGCGTCGAAACAGTATTGACCCTCGTGCCGTGCCGCGCGGCAAGCCGACCGCCATTTTCGAGCACGATCAACAGGTTTTCGACCATTCCGTCGCGTAACGTGTCGGTCAGCGTGGCGGTGTCGGCATAAGCCGTTTCGCCTTGCGGAGAACGGATTGCGACATTGCCGGTGGCTTCCACCGCGCCCGTTTGGCGGTTCCATGAGACACGATCGGCGCGCAACCGAGCACCTTCGCGCACCATTTGCACATCGCCGGTGGCAATGAGGATATCCCCCGAACCGTCATATTCGACCGTTTGGGCGCTGAACGCGATCTCGTCCGGATTTAGCGGAGATGTCAAAGGCGGGAGTTCTATGTCGGAAAGCTCAACCGGTGAGATCACGTTGGGAATACCCTGAGACGCGTCGCCCTGCGCATACACCGGGACGCCGGATACAAGCAATGCCATCGGCAGCGCCGTAAGGCGGAGAATTGGGTTACGCGTCACATTTTTCACCGGTTGGGTTATCGGCCTTTCCGCCGCGCCTATCGCACCCTGCGCGCAATGCTGCAATCGCCTTTGCCAGAGACGGGTCGCTCGTCTATCGAAAGAAAAAATCACCACACACCGTTCCTAACGGCAGGAGAATGACAATTTCCATAACCGTCACCTTCACCCCATCCGGGTCCGAAGACACTTCCGCTCTTATTCTGCCGCTCGGCAAAGGCCAGTCGATCGATCTGGTTACCAAAGACCTTTCCGCCGATTCTGCAACTGCGATCAAACGTGCTGCGACCGCTGGCCGATTCGATGGCACATTGGCATCGATCGTCGAGATTTTCACCGAAACGGAAAACGGCGCGAGGCGAATTGTCATAGTCGGCACCGGCAATGGTGAAGACTCAGAATCGTTTGAAAAGGCCGGTGGAACCGCGATGGCAAAGCTGCTCACATCGGGCGAAACTATGCTGACCTTCGACGCACGATCCCAAGGTGTAGATCAGGCTGGCTCACGCATGGCTTTTGGCGCGCTGCAACGGAGCTGGCGACTAGACAGCTATCGCACCAAGGCGCTTCCCAAAACCAAACCTACCGTCACGGACATAACAGTTGTTGCGTCTGACGAAGAAGCGTCGGGTTGGGAACGGTTTCAGGCGGTATATGCCGGCATTGCGCTGGCCCGCGAACTGGTCACGGAACCGCCCAATGTGATTCATCCGACCGGATTTGTGGAGCGCTGCCGGCCTTTGGCGGACTTGGGCGTGACCATCGAAACCCTCGACAGAGCCGAAATGACCAAGCTCGGCATGGGGGCGCTTCTCGGCGTTGCACAGGGTTCAGCGCAGGAGCCTCACATGCTCATCATGCGATGGGACGGTACGGAAGGTGCCCAGAAGAAACCCGTTGCCTTTGTCGGCAAGGGCGTAACCTTCGATACTGGCGGAATCTCGCTGAAGCCGGGAGCCGGTATGGAGGATATGAAGTTCGATATGGGCGGCGCGGCCGCAGTAGCCGGCGCGATGCGAGCATTGGCCGGCCGCAAAGCCAAGGCGCATGTCGTGGGAATATGCGGACTGGTGGAAAACATGCCGTCCAGCAACGCCCAGCGGCCCAGCGATATCGTAACGACCATGTCCGGGCAAACCGTTGAAGTGCTAAATACCGATGCCGAAGGACGTCTGGTTCTGTGCGATGCGATGCACTGGGTGCAGGAGAATTATGCACCTGATGTCATGGTCGATCTGGCAACGCTGACGGGAGCCATGATCATTGCACTCGGCTTTGAACAGGCCGGTTGTTTCTCGAATGATGACGGGCTGGCTTCGCAACTGATCAATGCCGGGGCCGTAAGTGGCGACAAGCTTTGGCGACTACCGCTCGGCAAAGCCTATGACAAACTCATCGATTCCTCGATTGCCGACATCAAGAATGTCGGTCCACGTGAGGCCGGTTCGATCACTGCCGCGCAGTTCCTTCAGCGTTTTGTCAAAGACGGCGTGAAATGGGCGCATCTGGATATTGCGGGCACGGCCTGGAGGAAAACCGCTTCCAATCTCGCCGATAAGGGCGCGACAGGCTATGGCGTTCGACTGCTTGATCGCTTCATTGCCGACAATTACGAAGGGTAGCGACGGGGCGTGCAGGTCGATTTCTATCAGTTGGCCGGCACACCAGTAGCAACGGTTGTTCCCCAATTAGCGGCGAAGACCCTGGAAAATGGCGAAAGACTGTTGATCGTCGCGGGCGATGCGCGTCTGCGCGGCGTGCTGGATGAAGCTCTCTGGACCTATGATCCGCTTTCCTTCCTGCCGCATGGCCAGACCGGGGAAGATTTGTCAGCGGATCAACCGGTCCTGCTTTCTGCCGATACCGATGCCGTAAATGCGGCCAATTTCATCATGCTTGCCGATGGCGAATGGCGGGACGCTGCGCTGCAATTCAAGCGCGCCTTCTATCTTTTCGATGCCGACCGCCTGGATGACGCGCGCAATGCGTGGCGCAAGCTGGCGGACATGGACACTGTCGAACCTCGCTACTGGAAACAGGATCATGGCCGCTGGCGTCAGGGGCCGTAAGCGATCCGCAATCCACACGAAGCTTGCGCCTTTGGACGCTTCGCACTAAGCGAGCCGGAAATTCCCCAACTTACATCGGAGCTCAGCCCATCATGGCCGTGACACGCACATTCTCGATTATCAAACCCGACGCCACCCGCCGCAACCTGACCGGCGCCGTGACCAAGATGCTGGAAGAAGCTGGCCTTCGCGTTATCGCTTCCAAGCGCATCCAGATGACGAAAGAACAGGCTGAAGGCTTTTATGCTGTTCATGCCGAGCGCCCGTTCTTTGGCGAACTCGTCGAGTTCATGACGTCCGGACCGGTTGTGGTTCAGGTTCTTGAAGGCGAGGATGCAGTCGTCCGCAACCGCAAGATCATGGGCGCGACCAATCCCAAGGAAGCCGATGAAGGCACGATCCGCCGTACCTATGCCGAATCCATCGAGGCAAACAGCGCCCACGGATCCGACAGCGATGAAAACGCTGCGATCGAAATCGCCTATTTTTTCAATGAAGACGAGATTGTCGGTTAGTCTAAACCTACCGACTTTCCGCTGTTGCTGAGCTTGTCGAAGAGCGTTTCTCGTCAGGAGAGGCGGGCTTTGACGGGCTCGGCCCTGACGATAAAAATCAGTCTAGAAACTCGGCAAGAGGCTGCAGCTTTTTCGGCGCAACTATGCTCCAGCTTTTCCTGAGCCAACTGGCAATATGATCCCAGTCGACATTGCCCGTATCGAGCCGGATCGCGATCCAGCCTGAAGCACCATAATAAGCCGGGCGATAATAAAGGTCAGGCTCAGCCTCGATCAGGGCCGCCTGTTCGTCGGTCCCGCTTGTTTTAACCAGCAGCGCCACGGCATCCTCGCCATGGTGATGGATGGAGACATAAGCAAAAAACTTGCCCGTCTTCGCTGTTCCGACGCGCCAGCCCGGCGCTCCGTGGGAAGACTTGGCCAGCGTCCGGGGCAGCGCCAGTGCCAATTCACCCACTTTGGCGACCAACCAGTCCGGATCCAACTCTTGGCTGACCAGGATTTCGAGAATTTTCGGGTAAAGCTGGTGTTCGGCAAGGCGAACCCGCGCAGCAAGCCGATCGGGTGTGTCGTCCGGGAGGATCGCCACTTCTGTCTGACCGAGGATCGGGCCGTCATCCAGTGCCGCCGTCACGAGATGAACGGTACACCCTGAAACTTTGTCACCGGCGTCCAGCGCGCGCTGATGGGTGTCCAGCCCCTTATACTTGGGCAGAAGAGAGGGATGGATATTGAGCATCCATCCTTCCCATTTTTCGACAAATTCCGAAGACAGAATGCGCATATAGCCGGCCAGCACGACATAGTCCGCCTGCGCCCTGCGAATTTCCCGGTCCATAACGGCGTCGAATTCTGAACGATCCATACCCTTATGACTTTGGGCAAATGTCGGAATGCCCTCGGCTTCGGCCAGTTGGAGGCCGCGCGCTTCAGGATCGTTGGACGCGACCAGCACGATTTCATAGGGGCAATCACTATTTTTCGCAGCGTAGAGAAGCGCGGCCATGTTGGTCCCGCGACCGGATATCAGGACGGCAATACGCGCCCGTTCAGCCATTATGAGTGGCGCTCCAGTCATTCCTGGCAGACCAGTCATCCGCCGATCCTGTTACCGTGCAACCCCGGTCGCCATCCGCGATATGTCCGATCCGATGGACTGTTTCGCCGGCATCGACGAGCGCAGCCATAACGGCTTCCACCCTGACTTCGCTCACAATCAGCGCCATGCCGATCCCGCAATTGAAGGTACGTGCCATTTCCTCCGGCTCAATATTGCCCTGTCCCTGAAGGAAGGCCATCAACCGGGGCTGATCCCAGGCAGATGCGTCAACATGGGCGTGATGGGTTTTTCCGAGCACGCGCGGGATATTCTCCAGCAGTCCACCGCCCGTAATGTGCGCCATCGCCTTGATTTCTCCCGACCGGACGAGTGGGAGGAGGGATTTCACATAGATTTTCGTCGGTTCGATCAGCGCATCGACGAGCAAGCGGTCCTGATCGAAAGGGGCTGGGCGATCGAGCTTCCAGCCCTTGTCCGCAGCAAGCTTGCGCACCAGCGAATAGCCATTGGAATGCACACCGGACGATGCAAGGCCCAGAATGACATCGCCTGCAGCGACATCGTCACCGGTCAGCGCTTCGCCGCGCTCGACCGCGCCGACGCAAAAGCCGGCGAGATCATAATCGCCTGCAGCATACATGCCCGGCATCTCGGCCGTTTCGCCGCCGATCAACGCGCAGCCGGCCAGCTTGCAACCATCGGCGATTCCGGCAACCACCCGCTCGGCAACGCCGTTGTCGAGTTTGCCCGTTGCGAAATAATCGAGAAAGAAAAGCGGTTCCGCACCCTGAACAATCAGATCGTTGACGCACATTGCGACAAGATCGATTCCGATTCTGTCATGCCGGTCATGATCGATTGCCAGTTTCACCTTGGTGCCGACGCCATCATTGGCGGCCACCAGAAGGGGATCGGTATAGCCCGCAGCCTTGAGGTCGAAAAAACCTCCAAAGCCGCCAAGATCCGCGTTCGCGCCGGGCCGGGCGGTGGCCCGGGCAAGGGGAGCGATCGCTTTGACAAGGGCGTTACCGGCGGCGATTGAGACCCCGGCCTTTTCGTAGCTATACGGTTCGTTCGAATTATGCTTGGCGTTCATGTTTATAGCGACTAGCCACATCGCTCTTGGATTTCCACGGCCAAGTCGCCAAAAGGCCCACAATGCAGTTTGTAACCCGTAATCTGAAAGCGCTTATCGCACTCGCGCTGCTGGCTATCGGCGCGACGGGCGTCGTGCTCGCCCAGCAACAGGAACAGCAGAATTCGCGCGAATTCGGATTCGATGCGACGGCCAGCTACGAGGTCACCGGCATATTCGTCGATGCATCGGGGGAAGATGCCGAGGATGCCCGGCGTATTGCCTGGGAACGGGCGCAGCGCGAAGGCTGGAGAATGCTTTACGCCCGGGTCAATGGCGGCTCTGCCGCTCGCGCGCCCAATCTCAGCGATTCGTCGCTGAGCGGCGTTGTCACTGGAATCATCGTCGAAGAGGAACAGATTGGACCGACCCGTTACGTGGCGCGGCTTGGCGTCATGTTCGATCGTGCACGAGTGAGCCGATATCTGGGCGTTTCCGGCGTAATCCGCCGCTCCCCGCCAATGCTGATCCTTCCGGTCCAATGGGTCGGAAACACACCAACGAGCTTTGAGGAGCGTATACCCTGGGCACGAGCATGGCTGCGTTTCCGCTCGAGCGAGAGTCCGATTGATTATGTTCGCGCGAGCGCAACTGGTCCGACTTCAATGCTGCTTACTGTCGGGCAAACGGGTCGACCGGGGCGCGGCTGGTGGCGTTTCCTGCTCGATTCTTATGGCGCGGCCGACGTTGTGATTCCGGTCGTGCATCTTCAATATTCCTATCCGGGCGGACCAGTCTATGGACGTTTTGTCGCCTACCATGGCCCTGACCGGCAAAAGATCACTCAGTTTTCCCTGCGCGTGCGCAACGCGGCGAGCCTCGATCAACTGCTGGATGAAGGGGCACGGCGAATCGATGCTGCCTATACGCAGGCGCTTGAAGATGGCCGATTGCGCCCTGATCCCTCGTTGAACTTCGAGTTCGGGATAGATGAAGAGGCATTGGAAGAAGCTCTGGACGAACTTCAGGAAAGCGTGGCCGTGGATCGGCGCCCGGCTGAAGAGTCGATCAATACTGAACAGGCGACGGCAACGGGCCGCTATACGATCCGTGTTGTCACCCCCGATGCCAATTCGGTCCGCACCAGTGAAGCCGCTGTCCGGGGTACGCCCGGCGTTCGCGGCGCAACAACGTCCAGCCTCGCCATTGGTGGGGTATCCCTGATGGAGGTCAGCTATATCGGCGATCTCGATACCTTGGCTTCCGCCTTGGCCGCTCGCGGGTTCCAGGTCCAGCGCGGCACAGGCACATTGCAGATCAGCCGGAGCGCACCTCAGGGGTCTGACACGCCAGAAAGCCAATGAGCCAGATCGCCCTGCCGCTCGACTGGCCGGAATCGACGGATGACAGCGCATTCATCGTCGATCAGAGCAACAGCGAAGCGGTCAGGCATCTTGAGCATTGGTCGCTTTGGCCGGTGCGCACGAGCCTGTTGACCGGCCCACGCAAATCGGGTCGATCCTGCCTCGGCAGGCTGTTCGTCAGCAAGAGCGGCGGCGATGTGATCGATGACGCGGATCTTTCGGACGAAGAAACGCTGTTCCACGCATGGAATGCTGCCCAGGCAAGCCGAAAACCATTGCTGATCATCGCCGATGAACCGCCACCGCGCTGGGAAATCACCTTACCGGACTTGCGAACCAGAATCGCTGCTACGCCGAAAGTGCGGATTGCCGAGCCGAGCGACCAGTTGATCGAAGCACGGCTGCATCATCACTTCGCTGCACGGGGGCTGGCCGTACCACAAAATGCGATCGATTATCTGCTGAAACGGATGGACCGCAGCCATTATGCGCTGCATCATCTCATCGAAACGTTGGACCGGATGGCGTTCGAGCGCCGGAGCCGCCTGACGCTTGGGCTGGTTCGCGATGCTATGGCGGAACTCGGTTTCATCGACCTATAATGTTAGACGGTCTAAAAGGACGTCATGGACGAATATAATCCTGACCATATTACCGAAGACTTCTCGCACGAAGTCGAAGTGGAGCCGGGTACGGAGCACCGCTATTTCAACCGCGAGTTGAGCTGGCTCGGTTTCAACGAACGCGTGCTGGAAGAAGCGCGAAACGAAGCGCACCCGCTGCTGGAGCGCCTGCGGTTTCTGTCGATTTCGGGAAATAACCTCGACGAATTTTTCATGGTGCGCGTCGCGGGTCTCAAGGGCCAGCAACTGCTCGGTGTGGAAATGCGATCGGCGGACGGGATGACACCAAGCCAGCAGCTTGCCGCCGTTTCAGAACGCGCCAACGCCTTGATGGATGAGCAACAGGAAGTCTGGACCGAACTGCGCGCTGCGCTTGCTGACGCGGAAATTTTCGTCCTTTCAGACAGCGAAATTGTCGGAGAGACGGAAACTTGGCTGTCGAAGCATTTCCATAGTCATATCTTCCCGGTCCTGACGCCGCAGGCGCTGGATCCTGCACACCCGTTTCCGTTTATTCCGAACAAGGGCTTCAGCCTTGTGTTCGATCTTGAGCGTGAGAGCGATGGCGCGCCGATCCGCGAACTGTTGATGGTTCCCACCACATTGCCACGCTTCGTCCGCCTGCCGGGCGACGTCGCGCGCTATGTCGCGATGGAAACGATAATCCGGCGTTTCACCAACATCATGTTCCCCGGATATATCGTGAAGGGCCGCGGTGCTTTCCGGATTATTCGCGACAGCGATATCGAGGTCGAGGAAGAAGCCGAGGATCTTGTCCGCTATTTCCGGAGCGCGATCAAACGTCGCCGCCGGGGCAGGGTTATCCGCCTGAAACTTGAGGCGGATATACCCGACGACATGGAAGAAGTGATCCGCCGCGAAATGGGCGGCGATGATGGTCTGGTGGTCGAAAGCAGCGGATTTCTGGGCGTTGCGGATCTGGAACAGCTGGTCGACGAAGACCGGCCCGACCTCAAATTCCCGCCTTTCAGCCCGCGCTTCCCCGAGCGCATCCGTGAACATGGCGGCGATTGCTTCGCGGCGATCAAGACCAAGGATATCGTCGTCCATCACCCTTATGAATCGTTCGACGTCGTCGTCGCATTGCTCAAACAGGCGGCCGACGATCCCGATGTGGTCGCCATCAAGCAGACGTTATACCGCGCGGGCAAGCAGTCGGCGGTCATCCGCGCGCTGATCGATGCTGCGGAAGCAGGCAAGTCGGTTACTGCGGTGGTAGAACTCAAGGCGCGATTTGATGAGGAGCAGAACCTGCTCTGGGCCAACGCGCTGGAACGCGCCGGGGTGCAAGTCGTCTATGGTTTCATCGAGTGGAAGACCCATGCCAAGGTGACGATGGTCGTTCGCAAGGAAGAGGACGGGTATCGCACCTACTGCCATTTCGGTACGGGCAATTATCATCCCGTTACCGCCAAGATTTACACAGACCTCAGTTTCTTTACCGCCGATCCGCGTGCCGGCCGCGATGCCGCCCAGCTGTTCAATTACATCACCGGCTATGTGCAGCCGAAAAATCTTGAGCTGATCTCCATGTCACCGCGCGACATGCGCAATGACCTTGTCGCGCTGATCGATGCCGAAATCGCCAATGTGCGGGCCGGGAAGGACGGCGCCATATGGACGAAGATGAATTCGCTCGTCGATCCGGCGATCATCGAAAAACTCTATGAGGCGAGCAATGCCGGTGTAGAAATTGACTTGGTCATTCGCGGAATTTGCTGCCTGAAACCCGGAATTCCCGGAATGTCCGAGAATATCCGCGTCCGGTCCGTTATCGGGCGTTTTCTGGAGCATAGCCGCATTGCCTGTTTCGGAAACGGGGCAGCTCTGCCGAACAAGAAAGCCACTGTGCTGATCAGCTCTGCAGACTGGATGCCGCGTAACTTCGATCGGCGGGTCGAGTATATGATGCCGATTCAGAATCCGACGGTTCATGCCCAGATCCTCGACCAGGTCATGGTCGCCAACCTGATCGACAATGAACAAAGCTGGGTACTCAATCCCGATGGGAGCTATGACCGGGTCAAGCCCGAAGGCCGTCCTTTCAACCTGCATCGCTATTTCATGACCAACCCTTCGCTGTCAGGCCGTGGCGCGGCACTCAGCGAGCAGGGGTCCATGCCCAAGAAACTGCACGTAAAACGGCGTGGATAAGCTGCTTTCCCGGCCTCCCGGAAGGGGGTAGGGGTTTGAGGTGATGGCTGTACTTTCACTTTTCCGCTCGGAAGAGGACATTCCCGCTCCGCAAGAGGGGCGCACGGCCGTTATCGATATCGGCTCCAATTCGATTCGCCTCGTAGTTTTTGACGGTCATGGCCGGCTACCCGCTTTCCTGTTCAACGAGAAGGTGATGGTCGGTCTGGGCGGACGCCGCGATGAAGATGGTGCGCTGCATGATGACGCCATTGCCGATGCAATGGAAATCCTGCGCCGCTTTCGTTCGCTATGCAGCGCGATGAACGTTACCGATCTGCGTACTGTCGCAACCGCTGCCGTGCGTGAAGCGCGCAACGGTCCCGAGTTGATCGCTCAACTCGAGGAGATAGGCCTACCGGTCCGCCTTTTGTCGGGTGAGGATGAAGCCAAACTGGCGGCGATGGGTGTTCTTTCCGCAATTCCGGAAGCCGAGGGGCTGGTCGGCGATCTGGGCGGTGGCAGCTTGGAACTGGCGCGGATCGCGGATGGCGAGGTAAAGGAATGCGTATCCTTTCCCCTTGGGGTGCTACGGATTGCCGAACTACGGAAATCGGGAAAGAAAGGGGCTCTGAAAAGGGTCGTCGCCAAGGCCCTCAAATCGGCAGACTGGATCCGGCAATGCGAGGGCCAACCCTTCTATCTTGTCGGTGGATCCTGGCGCGCACTGGCCAGGGTCGACATGCATCGGACCAAGTTTCCACTGCCGATCGTCCATCACTATGTCATGAAGCCCGACCGGCCCGCCGCTCTGGTCCGGCTGCTCGCGCGGATCGAGCCATCGAAACTGTCGGTAGTTCCCTCGCTGGCATCCCAACGCATCCCGAACCTGCCGGACGGTGCAGCCATCCTTTCCCAGCTGGTGAAACAGGCCAATCTCGGCGATCTCGTCGTATCGGCTTATGGATTGCGTGAAGGGCTGCTCTACGAGCGTCTGGACGAGGAAACCCGAAAGCTTGATCCGCTGATCGCGGCGACGCGGGAAGAGGGGGAACGGCAAGGTCGGTTTCCCGAACATGGCGATCTGCTCAATCGCTGGATTGCCCCGCTCTTCTTGGAGGAATCGGATACCGACAAACGTATCCGGCTCGCAGCCTGTTTGCTGGCAGATACAGGGTGGCGCGCCCATCCCGAATTTCGCGCGGAACGCGGCCTTGAAATGGCGCTGCACGGTAATTGGGTCGGCATTGAGAGTAATGGCCGAGGCAAGTTGGCCCAGGCGCTTTTTACCAATTTCGGTGGCGGTGTCGGGGTGGTCGACGAACTGGTCAATCTATGCAGTGAAGCGGAACTCAAACAGGCGTCGCGCTGGGGGTTGGCGATGCGCTTTGGACAGCGCCTGAGCGGCGGTGTTGCCGGCCCGCTCGAACTCAGCAATGTTTCCGTCGAAGACGACAAGCTGGTCCTCTCGCTCGATAAGGGCGATGCCGAACTGTACAGCCAGCCGGTGGCGAAACGGCACAGGCAGCTGGCAGACGCTTTCGATAAAGATGCGGAAATGCGGCTGCTTTAAGCCGTGCTAGCCGCAGCGAATGGCCGTAACGGTCGAGTTGTCGTCATATTCAATATTGAGCCGGGTAGGGCGGTAATCCATCGTCACCGCGCTGCCTTCCGGAATCCAGCGAAGTTCCCGGGCTCCTGTTACCTGCATCGCCGTGGATGCGAGATTCTGTGTCGCAGTCTCGCCAACAAGATGCTGGGCTGCAGTAGCATTGCACGGTCCGGCTCCCGAGGCGGGTGGTATGGCAGAAGATGTAACGCACCCTGCAATGGTCACCGCCAAGCCGAGAACAATCGGGATTTGCGCTCTACTCATTGGCAGCCTCTTCCGTTTGGGATATCTCGGTTTCCGATATTTCCGTATGGGTGACTTTCAGCTTCCCATCCCGAACGGCGAAGGCAACACGTCCTTCCACGAGATTAAGGGCATCCTGGCCAAACTCTTCGAAACGCCAGCCCGCCAATATTCCCAAATCCTCCCGTTCGCCCGCCGCCAATTGTTCAAGCTCGTTCGCCTTGGCAACCAGACGTGAAGCCACGCCGATTTCACGCGCCCGGATTTTCAGGAGAAGCTTGAGCAGGTCCGCAACCAGCGCACCTTCTTTCCCAAGCCCCGGCTTGCGGCTCTTGCGTGCCGGCAACTCGTCCTCGGGCAACGCTTCTGCATTGGCGATCACATCCATCAGGCGGGCTCCGATATCGTTTCCGGCCCAGCTAGAAGGAAGCCCGCGAATTTTTCCGAGGGATTGCTGGTTTTTTGGCGGGTGAGAGGCAATATCCGCGAGCGTTTCGTCACGAAGCAGGCGGCCGCGTGGTAGGTTCTTGTCCTGCGCCTCGCGCTCTCGCCAGGCCGCGATCGCTTTGAGGCGGCCGAGCACATCGGCTTTCCGGCTTTGAATGCGGATACGCTTCCAAGACAGCTCCGGAACATTCTCATAGTTTGCCGGGTCGGCGAGCCGTTCCATCTCAGCGTTGATCCATTCGCCCCGGCCCGTATCGCGAAGGCGATCGAGCATTTTCGGGAATAATTTCGCGAGATGGGTAACATCGCCAACCGCATAATCGAGCTGACGCTTGTCGAGGGGACGGCGGGCCCAGTCGGTGAACCGTGCCCCTTTGTCGAGCGTATGACCGAGCAGCGCATCGACGAGATTGGAATATCCGATCTGCTCGCCAAGCCCGAGCGCCATAGCGGCGATCTGCGTGTCGAAGATGGGATGGGGTGTCTTGCCTGTCAGATTGTAGACAATCTCGACATCCTGGCCGCCGGCATGAAAGACTTTTAGCACATCCTCATTATTGACCAACAGGTC
Organism: uncultured Parasphingopyxis sp.; assembly: GCA_947259005.1. GTDB lineage: Bacteria > Pseudomonadota > Alphaproteobacteria > Sphingomonadales > Sphingomonadaceae > Parasphingopyxis. The sequence continues at coordinate 219,685 of CAMYKP010000006.1, forward strand.
GAGCAAGGGTGACATGTCGATTCCGTCCGCCTTGGGATCGACTGCCGCAGCCTCTTCAGCATCGCCTATCTGGATCAGGCACAAGTCGGGCCAATAGGTGCTCTCGCGCATGAATTCGGTATCGACCGCAACGAAGCTGGACTTCGCAAGGCGAGTGCACAGATCGGCTAAGGTAGCGCTATCTTCGATCAGCGGATGGATTTTCATGCCGAAACCATAGGCTCACGGACGAGCCACGCCACTGGAGCGCGCTGCAATCTTGTGGAAAGCTGCCAGTTTTGCCTATCCAGACGTGGTTTGGGCCGTATCGCATTGATCGGATTCACGGGCCAGTTCCGTCGCAAAGGCCATGAAATCGTCAGCATCCCGTCCGCGCTGGCGAATCACGCGATCCACCCCATCGATATCGGCCATGACTTCGTCCCGCGATTTTCCGATTTCAGTATCCATCGCAAGTTGCTCGGCCTGCTGCGCGAAAGTGCGGGCCTCGGCCATATTCTGTTCTGCATTTGCGCGCGCCTGAGCCGCCTGTTCCGGATTGCTGTCTTCATCGGTGGAAGCAATGACATTGAAGACATTGGCGACATTCATTGCAGTCGCCGCGCATCCTACCGCTTCGTCATACTGGGATTGCACTGAAGGCGTGTTTTCCGCAGCCCGCGCTGCTTCCCGGCCCGCTTCGATTTGCGCTATTTCTTCCTCTGCCGACGGATTGTCGGAACAGGCGACGAGGGTTAGTGCTCCGATCACGCAAACGGTTATGCCAAACATCTTCATGATATTCTCCGAAAAGTTTCCAGAAACGCGACCGATCCTGCACTTTCTCGCCATTGGATACCGTGGAGTCAAATACAGCGGCAGGATTTCGCCGCTTGCCCGTCCAAACTAATCCGCTATTGAGCCGCGCATGACCATGCACACATATCGCACCCATAATTGTTCCGAACTCCGCACCCATAATGTCGGCGAGGAAGTCCGCCTTTCCGGCTGGGTTCATCGCAAACGGGATCATGGCGATCTTGTTTTTGTCGATTTGCGTGACAATTTCGGGATTACCCAGATCGTCACGGAAGTTGATGGCCCCGCCTTTGCAACGCTGGAGCGGTTGCGCGCTGAATCCGTGATTACGGTGACGGGCAAGGTCGTCGCGCGTTCGGCTGACCTTATCAATGCCAAGCTCGATACCGGTGAGATTGAGATTCGCGCGACATTTGTCGACGTGCAGTCCGCCGCCGAAGAGCTTCCGATGCCGGTAGCAGGGGAAGCCGATTATCCCGAAGATATCCGGCTGAAATATCGCTATCTCGATCTGCGCCGCGAGAGCATGCACAAGAACATTCTCCTCCGGTCCGAGGTCATTGCTTCGATCCGCAAGCGCATGATCGACCAGAATTTTACCGAATTTCAAACGCCGATCCTGACCGCGTCCTCGCCCGAAGGCGCGCGTGACTATCTCGTGCCGTCACGCGTCCATCCCGGTAAATTCTACGCGCTGCCCCAGGCCCCGCAGATGTTCAAACAGCTGATCATGGTTGCCGGATTCGATCGGTATTTCCAGATCGCGCCCTGTTTCCGGGATGAGGATGCCCGCGCCGACCGTTCTCCGGGTGAGTTCTACCAGCTCGATTTCGAGATGAGCTTCGTCACGCAGGAAGACGTGTTCCAAGCGATCGAACCCGTACTGTGCGGCGTATTCCAGGAATTCGCCGATTGGGACGGAAAGGGCCGTAAGGTCGACCCCGAATTCGTACGCATCCCCTATGCCGATGCCATGCTCAAATATGGTTCGGACAAACCCGATCTGCGCAACCCCATCGAAATTGTTGATGTCAGCAGCCATTTTGAAGGTTCGGATTTCGGCCTGTTCGCCAGTATCGTCGGTTCAGGCGGCATTGTGCGCGCCATTCCTGCGCCGAAAACCGGTGACCGCGGTCGCCGCTGGTTCGACAGCATGAACGACTGGGCACGAGGTGAAGGCTTTGCCGGGCTTGGCTATATCAATCGCAAGGAAGGGGCACCATCCGGCCCGATTGCCAAAAACCATGGCGAGGAAAAGACAGCCAAATTGCTGGAAGAACTGGGTCTTGGCGACAATGACAGCGTGTTCTTCGCGGCAGGCAAGCCAACCGATGCGGTTCGCCTTGCCGGCGGCGCGCGGACGCGTCTCGGCGAAGAACTGGGGCTGATCGACGAGAACGCGTTCAAATTCTGCTGGATCGTCGATTTCCCGATGTACGAATATGACGAAGAGCAGAAGAAGATCGATTTCAGCCACAACCCTTTCTCTATGCCGCAAGGCGAGATGGAAGCGCTGGAAACCATGGATCCGCTCGACATTCTCGCCTGGCAATATGACATTGTCTGCAACGGTGTGGAGCTTTCATCAGGCGCAATCCGGAACCACCGGCCCGACATCATGTACAAGGCATTCGAAATCGCCGGATACAGCCAGGCCGATGTCGACGAAAATTTCTCCGGCATGATCAACGCCTTCAAATTCGGCGCACCGCCCCATGGCGGCTCCGCTCCCGGTATCGATCGCATCGTCATGCTCCTCGCGGGCGAACCCAATATCCGCGAAGTCGTGCTGTTCCCGATGAACCAGCGCGCCGAGGATCTGATGATGAGCGCGCCGAGCGAAGTCAGCGCGAAGCAACTCCGCGAGCTCAGTTTGCGTGTCGTCGAGCCTCCGAAAGAGGGATGATCGGGCCCACGGAACACTATTACGGCGACGGCGAGTCCCGGCTTTGTTATTTCGAATGGGGCGATCCTGACGGACAGGTTATCCTGCTGCTGCATGCCACGGGCTTCCACGCGCGCTGCTGGGACCGGGTCGTTGAGGCGCTTCCAGCCGGATATCGCATTATAGCAGTCGACCATCTCGGCCATGGCCGCAGTTCGAAACCCAAGTCTCTCGCGGACTGGACCAAGGCCGTTCCACCGCTTATCGAGCTCGTAAACGGCCTTGACCTGCAAGACATCATCGGGGTTGGCCATTCCATGGGCGGGCATTGCCTTGTCCAGATGGCGAGCACCATTGGCCAGCGATTTGAACGGCTTGTTCTCATTGATCCGGTCATCATGGACCCGACATACTATTCTGGATCGGTGCGTGCCGATGAAGTCGATATTTCGGCTCATCCCGTATCCCGACGCCGCCCGATCTGGGAATCGCCGGAAACGATGTTCGACCGGCTCAAGGATCATCCATCCTACGCCATCTGGCAGCCGGATGTGCTGATGGATTATTGCCGCTACGGGCTTTTGCCCGTGCCTGACGATGGTGGATTTGAACTGGCATGCCGGCCTGCACTGGAAGCCTCGATCTATCTGGGGTCCATGATTTCCGATCCCTATCCCGCAGTTTTCAGGGTCTCAAATCCGGTCACAATCCTGCGCGCTCCAACCGGATTTCGGGAAAATCCGATGGACTTTACCCTGTCGCCGACATGGCCGGAACTCGTAAATGCTTTTTCCGATGCCAGAGATATCTATGTCTCTGACCTCACGCATTTCATGCCGATGCAGGCTCCAGGGCGTATCGCGGAATACATCGTGGATAATCCGAAAGCAGCCTGACAGAATAAAAGGTTAACCGACTGGAAGTGCGGCGTGGTGCCGCTTAGTGATAGCCCATGACTATAAATCTCACAGACTTTGAAAGCGGTGCCAAGTTCGATGGCGATTATGGTGATGCGCTGATTGAACTGCAGGAACGGCTTGGCCGCGTCCAGGCGGCCTATATTGCGAATGCCAAGCGAGCGGTGATTGCCATTGAAGGCTGGGACGCGTCAGGCAAGGGCGGCACGATCCGGCGGATGACGAGCCGCTGGGATCCGCGGTTTTTCGAAGTCTGGCCCATCGGCGCCCCGACTGCCGAAGCAAAGGCCCGCCATTTCCTCTGGAGGTTCTGGAACAAATTACCGGGGAATCGTGAGATCAACGTGTTCGACCGCACCTGGTATGGCCGCGTCCTTGTCGAGCGTGTCGAGGGTTATTGCTCGGAAACCGACTGGCGACGCGGATATGACGAAATCAACGAGTTCGAAGCGCAGCAGCGCGACAGCGGAACCCCGATCATCAAGCTTTTCATGCATGTCACGCAAGAGGAACAGGACGAGCGCTTCCGCAAGCGTCTCAATAATCCGTGGAAACAGTGGAAACTGACCGCCGATGATTTTCGCAATCGCGAGCGACGCAGCGACTATCTGGAAGCGATCAACGACATGTTCACCCGCACGGATACACGCTGGGCCCCCTGGCAGGTCATCGATGGCAATAACAAGCGCGCCGCGCGTATCGAAGCCCTGACCCATATTGCCGAGCGGCTGGAAGAAAATGTGTCGATGGAGCCCCCGACACCCGATCAGGCAATTATTGATCTGGCAGCGTCCCATTTGGGGACAGGATCAGGCGACTAGCCGGCCACGATTGCGAAATTCGGTCGGAATATGCGATGTTCGCCCAAACAGGAGTCGAACATGTCGAGCGCAAAACCCGCAATTGCAGCACTAATCGGGGCGGGAATACTCGTTTCGGGTTGCACCCATCAAGGCTTTGGCCATGGCGGGTACAATCGCGGATCCGATTATCACGGTTCTTACGGGCATGATTATCGCGACGGCAACGGCTATCGCGGCAATCATGAATATGCGGATCGCTATGCGAGTAATTTTACCGGGCCGGGCGCAGACAAGCTCGACCCATGGCTAGCGGAAACCCGAGAGGGGCAGCAGTTCGTACGCGACAATTATTCGGTCGGTCGGTACGGCGAAATCAGCAATGGCGTCGCCACGAGCGTCAACCAGTTCTTCCGTCGCTGGGCAGACACCAACCGCGATTACCAGCTCACCGATGCCGAAATCCGCACCGCGCTCGTCCATACGCGCAACGGCTATCGCTACCGCGGCTATTAAGCACGCATTTCGGGATAGCTAATCTCGACAATTTCATAGTCCTTGGGACCTGCCGGCAAACGCACAGTGCGGCAATCTCCAATCCCTGCACGTTTCAGTGCATTGGCCATGGGCGATATCCAGCTGATTCTGCCTGACGAGGCATCGGCTTCATCTTCCCCGACCAGGGTGACGGTGCGCAGCTTTTCCTCTTCGTCGATCAGGGTAACGGTCGCGCCAAAATAGACACGATCCTTGTCATGCTGTTCAGCCGGGTCGACGATCTGCGCCGCCTTCATCCGGCGCGACAGGAAGGTGAGCCTCCGGTCAATCTCCCGCAGTTTTTTGCGGCCATAGATATAATCGCCATTCTCGCTGCGATCGCCATTACCAGCCGCCCAGCTGATAATTTCGACCAGCGCGGGACGTTCCTTGGAAAACAGCTTCTCATATTCCGCCTTGAGGGCGTCATATCCCGACGGCGTGATGTAATTGACCTTGGCAGCCATTATCCCGGTGTGGATTTCCCGAGATAGCGGGAAAGCGGGGCGTTGCTGGGCGGCATATAGGCCCGGTCCGGATGGAGCAGGTCATACATCACCGCATTTTCCATCACGCGCTGAATATAGTTCTTGGTCTCATAGATCGGAATCTCTTCGATCCAGCGGACTATATCGACCCCCGGTGTACGCGGATCTCCATTGGCCCTGATCCAGCGATTCACATTACCCGGTCCTGCATTATAGGAGCCGGCGGAAAGCGCGTGATTGTTCCACCTGTTGTAAAGCGACTCATAATAGGCCGTTGCGAGCGAGATGCTGTATTGCGGATCGGCAGTCAGGGCCGACTGGTTATATGAACGGCCGATCCAGCCCGACACCTCGCGCGCCGTGGCCGGCATGAACTGCATCAAACCGCGCGCACCGGCATGGCTCACGGCCTGCGTGTCGAACTGGCTTTCCTGACGCGCAATGGCATGGACCAGCGTAAAATAGCGTTGCGAACTGGCGGGCATGGGAACCGTCGGATAGCCATAGGCCGTGGCATCGAAACCGTTTACCCGCGCGCTGCGATGGGTCATCACCGCCAGATCCTGTCGGCCTATTTGCGAAGCCAGCATGGCCATCAGGCGATGATCGTCATCGCTGCTGGCCTGTGAGGAGAGGGCGCGAAGGAAAGTCGACTGCGTGTCCCAGGCACCCAATTCGCCCAACAAGCGCGTTGCCTGCACAACCTCCCGCTCGAAAAAGCTGCGCTGGCTGGCCGGATCTGGCGCGGATTGAGCAATTTGCGGGATGCTGAGCGTGCGGCCGAGCCTTTCGGTCGCGAGCTGCCCGTAGAAATAATCATAATAGACGGCCGCTTCTTCATAGAAACGATTGGCCTCGTCCCTGCGCCCAGCTGCTTCCGCTGCGCGCCCGGCCCAGTAGAACCCTTTGGACCGGGTTTGCGGCGTCCTCGCCGCGCGGCCATAGCGTTCAAACATGCCGATCGCGTCGGCAGGACGGTTTTGTTGCCAAAGCGCCGTGGTTCCGGCGAGCCAGGTCAAACTGGTATAGTCGTCACGAATGCCAAGCGTTTCATCGGAAATATCCGTTCCCGGTTCGAATGCGTCATCGACCTTGCTCGCAATCGAAAAGGCGGTTGTCCATTGGCGATCATTGGCCGCCGCGCGCGCATTGGTGAGCAGGACCTCAAACCATTCTTCGGCATCCGTCGGTCGATATTGGAGGGCAGGGCGGTTGGCGAGCAGGCTGCGGGCTTCGAGGGAGCGACCATTATTGCGGAGCCACATGGCCCGCTCGGCAACATAACCCGGATCGCCCATTGCCGACTGGCCTGCTTCCGCGCCGGCGCCGGTTGCCAGGCGCAAACGCGCAGAATGCGCATCGCGGCGCGAACTTGACGTCAGCGACAATACGCGGGCGGCTGCGGATGTGTCGTCCTGCCAGAGCAGGTAATCGAACCGTGCATCATGATCTTCGGGCCTGAGTGCTCCAGCGAAGCGCGTGAGGATAGTTGCTTCGTCAGAGGTCGCGGAATCACGGTTGAACGCTCCCAAACGCCATGCCTGACGGACAAAGCGATTGGCTTCATCGTTTCGGCCCATCGCGGACAGAGCTTCGGCATAGCGTAGCGAACCCGATGCTGTGACCGGCTCGAACCGCTCGAAATAGGCGATCAGGGACCGCGGTGCGGTGCCCGTTGCCGGTATCTGCTGCTCGGCAACGCGCCGCATTCTCGCCTCGCCCGGCCAGCCGGGATGCGAAACGAGAAAACTCGCATAATCGTTGAAGGGAAGGGCATCGCTCTGTTGCAGTCGATTCCATTGCAACACGGCTTCGCCAAGCGGGTTGGCTTGCGGCACGGACCCTACGGATCCGGCACCGGAAACACCCAGCCGGCTTGCATACCAGGCGCGCTGCTCCGCATTCAGAGACTGTGCCGAAGCGGCGGTTGATCCCACCAGAGCCGCGGCGCCGAGCGCGATGATCGTGAAAGTGTTTTTTATCATGCTGGACATAGTGCGCGCACAATCCTTATCTGGCGGTGAACAGACCCCCGGTGAATTGGCGATGATATGCAGCGCAAACATGGGGAGGTGAAGGAGAAATTTATGTTCAGCGGGTCGATTCCGGCTCTGGTGACGCCCTTTCGCGACGGATCGTTTGATGAAGCCGCTTATCGGAGCTTCATCGACTGGCAAATCGAGGAAGGCAGCAGCGCCCTTGTTCCATGCGGAACGACGGGCGAAGCGGCGACTCAGACGTTCGAAGAACATTTCGAGGTCGTCCGGGTGTGTGTCGATCAGGCCGCAGGACGGGTGCCCGTTATTGCAGGCTGCGGATCGAATGACACGAAATCGGCCATCAAGAACCTGAAAAAGGCAAAGGAAATGGGGGCCACCGCCGGTCTGGTAGTGCCCCCATACTACAACAAACCGAACCAGGAAGGGATCTACCGTCATTTCGAAGCGATCATCGGTGAGTGTGATCTTCCCATTGTGCTGTACAATGTTCCCTCACGGACGGTTTCGGACATTATGGTCTCGACGATGGAGCGGTTGCGGGCCTTCCCCACGGTGATCGGCATCAAGGATGCAACTGGCGATCTGGCGCGCGTAACGGAGCAACGCGCCGCATGCGGTAACGATTTCTGCCAACTATCGGGCAATGATGATCTCGCGCTCGCCTTCAATGCAATGGGCGGGGTCGGCTGCATTTCGGTGACGGCCAATGTCGCTCCCCGGCTCTGCGCGGAGTTTCAGGCTGCTTGGGCGGCGGGAGAAATCGACAAGGCACGGCAGTTGCACGAGCGTTTGTACCAGCTGCACAAGGCAATGTTTGCCGATGCTTCGCCGGGCCCCGCAAAATATGCGCTCACCAGGGTTCGCCCGGAATTTCCCGGAGAATTGCGTCTGCCGATGACATGGCCGTCCGAAGCGGCCCGGAAACATGTTGATTCAGCCCTAAGTCATGCGTCGCTGCTTAAGGACTGATTCATGGCACGCCCGCAACCCGTAGAGTTCGACAAGGTTAAAACCGTCGCCGAAAATCGGCGCGCGCGCTATGATTTCGCAATCGACGAGAAATTCGAAGCGGGGATCGCGCTGACCGGAACCGAAGTGAAATCGCTGCGCTTCGGCGAGGGAGCGATCGCGGAAAGCTATGCCGAAGTGCAGGATGGCGAAGTATGGCTGATCAACGCCAATATCCCCGAGTTCAGTCATGGCAACAGGTATAATCACGAAGCCAAGCGCCCCCGCAAATTGCTGCTGAATACGCGCGAGATCAACAAGATCCGCGGTGCGGTGGAACGCAAGGGAATGACGCTCGTGCCGCTTTCCATCTACTTCAATTCGCGCGGCAAGGCCAAAGTCGAACTGGCGCTCGCCAGGGGCAAAAAGCAGCATGACAAGCGCGCGACAGAAAAGGCGCGGGACTGGAAAAGGGAACAGGGCCGCCTGATGCGCGAACGTGGCTAGATCGAAACGCGAATCCGGGCCCTTCATGCGCTGGGTCCGCCGTCATTCGCCTAGCCGCGAAGAACTGGCGCGGAATCGGTTCATCAAACCCTTCGCTTCGCGGATTATGCACAGCCATTTGTGGCGGTTTAATCGGCGATCCGTGCCCCGCGGCGCTGCGCTCGGAATGATTGTCGGGATATTCGTCATGATCCCGGGTATCCAGATTATCGCCTCTGCGTTGCTCGCATTGCCGTTTCGCGCCAATATCCCGGTCGCAGCGGCGGCAACCTTTGCGAGCAATCCGATCACCACCCCCTTTATCCTCATTGCCTCGGTATTCGTCGGCAATTCCGTTTTCGGGCTGCAGGCCAATCCAAGCCATTTCCAGGCACTGGTTGAAAGGGGGGCCGGCATTTCGGAATGGCTGGCCTGGCTCGCGACCGATGCTGCGCCAGCGCTTCTTGGCGGGCTGCTGGTAATAGCGATCATATCCGCAGTGGTGGCCTATATGCTCGCCGACTGGTTCTGGCGCTACCGCGTTGGGCGGCGTTGGAAACGGCGCCATGCAGCCCATGACGACGACCAGGCGACCTGATGGCCACCGTTGCTCCAGAAAGCCGGGACAGGCACCCCAAAGCGAGCCAGTTTGCCGACCGGACCCTGCTCGGATTGGTCATCCTTGCCGGTATAGGTTCTGCATTGCTGCTGATGTTCCTGCTGGAAAGTCCGCTATTTGCTGCGGGTTTTGCAGCGATGTTCCTATCGGCATTCGGGATAGCGATGGTCGTGTCCCGGCGCCGGCCCTCGGCTGTCAAGGCAGCAACCGGGCCCGACCGCGCCCTGATCCGGGCGACTATCGAAGGGGCGGGCATGCCCGTTGCGATCACGGACCGGCAGGGCATATTGGTTGCGGCCAACAGCGTATTCGAACGGGACTTCGTCGGTGCACCGACGCCTCCGGTTTTGCCATTTGCCGAGGACGGCGTCGAGCGCTTGACCCATGCAGGTCGAACGGCATGGCGCGACGGACGAGGCCATGCACCTGCGCTCATAACACCGCAGGGCAGTTATGATGCCATTGTCGAAAGAGGCGGTGAACAGGGCGATTTCCTGATCTGGAGGTTCACGCCGGCCACCGGCGCCGACCTGATCGCCGAAGCACGCCGCCTGATCGAAAGTCCTGCCGGTACCGCACTCGGTATTGCCGGTGTCATGGCCGTGCTCGTCAATGGCCAGGGGAAGATGATCGCGGCAAATCAGGTATTCCGCCAGCGTGCCCTTGGTTCGACGAAGGTTAGATTGCGCGGACGGGAATTCACGAACGTCCTCGAGACCGGAGAAGATCAATTATTGCGGATCGCACGCGAAGGTGATGGCGGCGCGCCACTGCGTCTCGTGCAAGTCCCGCTGCCGACAGGATCGCACGATGCGGATTCGCTGCTGTTTTTCCTGCTTGACGAAGTTGCGGGCCCGGGCGGATCAACCGATCGCGAAAATATCCATGCCCTGCTTGGCATGCTTCCTCTTGGCCTTGCCCTGGCCGAACGCGATGGCCGGTTCCTGTACATGAACGAGGCTTTCCGTCGCGCCGCAGGCTTGGACGGCGACTCCCGCCCCGTTTATCCCGGCGATCTTGTCGTCGATGAAGACAAAACAGCCGTCGCCAACGCCGTACGGCGCTTTTCCAATAGCGCATCGATCTCCGCCGACATTGCGTTGCGGTTGAAAAGTCAGCCCGACGAAACGGTGGCGATGACCGTGGCTGGGGCATCGGGTCTGGGGGATGCCGCCGTCCTCTTGAGCCTCAAGGACAATAGCGAGGACGAGAAACTGAAACGTCAGGTTGCACAGGCGACCAAAATGCAAGCGGTTGGCCAGCTTGCAGGCGGCGTTGCCCATGACTTCAATAATATCCTGACGGCGATTATCGGCCATTGCGACCTGATGTTGCTACGCCATACGCCGGGCGACAGCGATTATGACGATATCCAGCAGGTCAAATCCAACTCCAACCGGGCCGCCGGTCTGACGCGGCAATTGCTCGCCTTCTCCAGACAACAGACTTTGCGTCCACAGATATTGCAGCTGCCGGATGTCGTCTCGGAAGTCTCAAATCTCCTCAAACGGTTGCTGGGCGAGACGGTAGCGCTGGAAATCCGTCACGGTCGGAATCTTGGCGCTATCCGCGCTGACCCCGGACAACTTGAACAGGTGATCGTCAACCTTGCGGTGAATGCGCGAGACGCGATCCAGTCGTCCCAAAAGAATGGAGGGCGGGGCAAGCTAACCCTGGAGACTTTTACTGTTTCCGGTGCCGAAGTGGATGCCATGGGACATGAAATCATGCCCTCCACGGAATATACCGCGTTTCGGGTGACGGATACCGGCGTTGGTATCGACGCTGACTCCCTTACCAAGATATTCGAGCCGTTTTACACGACGAAGGAAGTCGGCAAGGGAACAGGCCTCGGGCTTTCGACTGTCTATGGTATCGTGAAACAGTCTGGCGGGTATATTTTTGCCGATTCCGAAGTGGGGACGGGGACAGCATTCACCATCTACCTGCCCGTTCATCGCGGCGACCATGGCGAAGAATCCGGACTGGCCAGTGCTCAGAGTGCCGACAGGGAAAAAGCCGAGGCACCGTCCCAACCCTCTCCGCAACCCGCCGCCGAAACATGGGGCAGTGGCACAATCCTGGTCGTCGAGGATGAGGATATGGTCCGCGCCGTTGCCGAGCGTGCCCTGACCCGTCAGGGGTATAGTGTTGTCACCGCAGAGGATGGCGAAGATGCGCTGGAGATTATCGTGGAACGCAAGGATTTCGACCTGATCCTGTCCGATGTCGTCATGCCCGGAATGGATGGCCCGGCTATGGCGCGCGAATTGCGGGAGACGCTGCCCCATATCCCGATTCTCTTCATGTCCGGCTATGCGGAGGAACAATTGCGCAAGTCGATCAATATCGAACAGGTGCATTTTATTCCCAAGCCCTTTTCGGTGCAGCAACTGGCCGAGGCGGTTGGATCGATTTTGAACAAGGCGGGATAGCCTTGACATGCTGACAGGTCATTCGTGGCCCATCTTTAACAGCACGCGATAAAGCTATAAGCAGGCAGAATGGGCGAAGCACGAATTCTGATAGTCGAAGACGAAGCGCTCATTTCGATGATGCTGGAGGATTTCATAGAAACCCTTGGATACGAGCTTTCAGATACGGCAGAAACGCTTGAAGCAGGCTTGGCTGCGGTTGAAGAAGCGGCCTTCGATATTGCTGTTCTCGACGTAAACCTGCGTGATCGAAAAGCGAGCTGGCCGATTGCCGACGCCCTGGATGAAAAGGGAATACCCTTTTTCTTTACAAGCGGGGCCGACCTGGAAAAACCGCCCGAACGCCATCAGAACCGTATTCTGGTTGCCAAACCATTCACTCTGCATGGCATTGACGATGCCCTCCAAAAGGCGTTGGCAGCCTGATTTTATGTTCCCCTCTTGTTCTTATGGAACAAACCGTATACAAAGAAGTCAGCGTTGAACGATCGGCGCAGAGCTTCTAGGAGGGAAAAAGGCAATGGCAGCCCATCTCAAAGTCATCGATTCCGACGGAAAAAAAGATAGTATGGACAGAGAAAAGGCGCTGGACGCCGCACTCGCACAGATTGACCGGGCCTTTGGCAAGGGGTCTGCAATGAAACTGGGATCGCGTGAAGCGATCGAGATTGATGCCGTTTCCACAGGCTCTCTCGGTCTCGATATCGCACTCGGTATTGGCGGTCTTCCGCGCGGCAGGATCATTGAAATCTACGGTCCGGAAAGTTCGGGCAAGACGACGCTCGCGCTGCACACAATTGCAGAAGCCCAGAAGGCCGGCGGTACCGCAGCCTTTATCGACGCAGAACACGCGCTCGACCCCGGTTATGCGAAAAAGCTCGGCGTCGATATTGACGAACTGATCGTTTCGCAGCCCGATACCGGCGAGCAGGCGCTTGAAATTGCCGATACCCTGGTGCGCTCCAATGCCGTCGACATTCTCGTTGTCGATTCGGTTGCCGCTCTGGTTCCACGGGCCGAAATTGAAGGCGAGATGGGCGACAGCCATGTCGGGCTTCAGGCCCGCCTCATGAGCCAGGCACTGCGCAAGCTGACCGGCTCGATCAACCGTTCGAAGTGCATGGTCGTATTCATCAACCAAATCCGCATGAAGATCGGGGTGATGTATGGCAGCCCAGAAACAACGTCGGGCGGCAATGCACTGAAATTCTATGCCAGTGTGCGGCTCGACATTCGCCGGATCGGGCAGATCAAGGATCGCGATGAGATTGTCGGCAATACGACCCGGGTGAAGGTCGTGAAGAACAAGGTCGCGCCGCCGTTCAAGCAGGTCGAGTTCGATATCATGTATGGCAAGGGAATCTCGAAAATGGGCGAGATACTCGATCTTGGTGTCAAGGCCGGGATTGTCGAGAAATCGGGCTCATGGTTCTCCTATGATTCGACACGCATTGGCCAGGGCCGCGAAAATTCGAAGAGCTTCCTGCTCGAAAACCCCGAAATCAGCCAACAGCTTGAAAATGCGATTCGCGGGAAGGAAGAGGAAGTTGCCGAAGAAATGATGACCGGCCCGGAAAGTGACGAAGCGCTGGACGAATAAGCCCGGCCCAGCATTCGGAAAATAGCGAAAGGCTCGTCCTGAAGGGCGGGCCTTTTGCTTTTGATCGCTCGATTGCCTAGCCACGTCTCTATCGCGATCGAAAAGGGGCCATCGCAGCATGACTATCATCGTTCACCATCTTGAAAACTCCCGCTCGCAAAGGATCTTGTGGCTGCTTGAGGAGCTTGAGCTAGAGTATGATGTAAGGCGCTATGAGCGCGACAAGAAAACCATGCTTGCGCCACCCGAACTCAAACAGGTCCACCCCCTCGGAAAATCACCGATCGTTACCGTTGATGACAGAGTGCTGATCGAAACGGGCGCAATCATAGAGTATCTGGTCACGAGGGAAGGAGAAACGCTTGGCGCACCGGCCCATATCGAAGAGTCGCTGCGGTATCGCCAGTTCCTTCATTATGCCGAAGGCTCAATGATGCCGCCATTGCTGACGATCCTGGTCATCAACCGCCTGGGCATTCTTGGCAGGCCAGCGCGCAAACCCATACTCGCAATGTTCGAGAGCCATCTGCGCTGGCTCGAAACGGAGCTGCAGGACCGCAACTGGTTCGCCGGCAACAGCTTTACTGCAGCCGATGTAATGATGAGCTTTCCGCTTGAGGCTGCCCGGCACCGCGCAGGGCTGGACGAGCGTTATCCGAACCTGTTGGCATGGCTCGACAGGATCCATGAACGGCCTGCCTATCAGGCTGCGCTCCGGCGCGGCGGCGACTATGCCTATGCCTAGCCGTTAGCAGCACAAAGGCTGCTTGCCCGAACCGTCCCGCTTGCTTACATGCCGCGCATGACTTCAACCAACGATATACGCCGTTCTTTCCTCGATTTTTTCGAGGGCGAAGGACATACGCAAGTGCCTTCGTCGCCGCTGGTTCCGCATAACGACCCGACGCTCATGTTCGTCAATGCGGGGATGGTTCCGTTCAAGAATGTGTTCACCGGGCTTGAAACGCGTGACTATCAGACGGCAACGAGTTCGCAGAAGTGCGTGCGGGCAGGGGGCAAGCATAACGATCTCGACAATGTCGGCTATACAGCGCGACATCACACATTTTTCGAGATGCTCGGCAATTTCTCGTTCGGCGACTATTTCAAGGAACGTGCGATCGAGCTCGCCTGGAGGTTGATCACCAGGGAATGGGGCATCAATCCGGACCGCCTGACAGCGACCGTCTATCATGACGATGACCAGGCTTTCGATCTCTGGCGGAAAATTTCCGGCCTTCCCGAAAGCCGGATCATCCGCATCCCGACCTCCGACAATTTCTGGTCGATGGGCGACACCGGACCCTGCGGCCCTTGCAGCGAAATATTCTACGATCATGGTGATCATATTCCCGGCGGCCCTCCTGGTTCTCCGGACGAGGATGGCGATCGCTTCGTTGAAATCTGGAATCTCGTCTTCATGCAGTTCGACCAGCGGGACGGCGAACGCACGGACCTGCCGCGCCCCTCGATCGACACCGGTATGGGCCTCGAGCGGGTCGCCGCAGTTTTGCAGGGCACGCACGACAATTATGAAATCGACCTGTTCAAGGCGCTTATCGCCGAAAGTGCCGAACTGACCGGAACATCTCCCGACGGCGACACCGCAGCCTCGCATCGCGTGATCGCAGACCATCTGCGCAGCGTCAGTTTCCTCATTGCTGACGGTGTTCTGCCCGCCAATGAAGGGCGTGGTTACGTGCTCAGGCGGATCATGCGCCGGGCCATGCGCCACGCGCATATATTGGGCGCGAAAGATCCGTTGATGAATCGGCTGGTTCCCGAACTGGTAGCCGAAATGGGCGGTGCTTTTCCGGAGCTTGTCCGTGCGCAGCCGCTGGTTGAAGAAACTCTGCTGCATGAAGAAGTCCGGTTCCGCCAGACTTTGTCGAATGGCCTCAAACTTCTCGACGAAGCGGTTTCGGACATGGGCGACGGCGAAACGCTGGCGGGCGAAACTGCGTTCAAGCTCTACGACACATACGGCTTTCCCTATGATTTGACGGAAGATGCACTGCGCGCCCGTGGTCTCGGCATCGACCGGGACGGTTTCGATGCAGCGATGGCCGAGCAGAAAGCTGCTGCACGCGCTGCCTGGAAGGGGTCCGGTGATGCTGCATCCGAAACCGTCTGGTTCGATATCGCCGAACAGCATGGCGGCACGGAATTTGTCGGATACACAACCGACGAAGCCGAAGGACAAGTCGTCGCCATCGTCAAGGATGGCGCGAGTGTCGAACGCGCCGGGGCTGGTGACAAGGTTACGCTCGTGACCAACCAGACGCCCTTCTACGCCGAAAGCGGCGGCCAGATGGGAGACACCGGTAAAGTCAGTAATGAAGCAGGCTTGTCGGCAACCATTTCCGATACATCGAAACCGCTGGGCCGTTTGCACGCCCATCACATGACTATCGACTCAGGCGAGATCGCGGTCGGCCAGGTGGTGACGCTCACCATTGATGCCGAGCGCCGCGCCCGGCTGCGCTCCAATCATAGCGCGACGCACCTGATGCACGCCGCCCTTCGCAATCGTCTTGGTGCTCATGTCACACAGAAGGGCAGCCTAGTCGCGGAAGACCGGCTTCGATTCGATTTTTCCCATCCCAAGGCGCTTGAACGGGACGACATCGCAGCAATAGAGGCTGAGGTGAATGCACAGATCCGCGGCAATGCCGGCGTCGTCACACGACTCATGACCCCGGATGAGGCCGTCGAAGCCGGGGCGCTTGCCCTGTTCGGCGAAAAATATGGCGACGAGGTTCGGGTATTATCCATGGGCCGCAATGGCACCGCGGATTATTCCGTAGAGCTTTGCGGCGGCACCCATGTCTCGGCATTGGGCGATATCGGTTTGTTCGTCGTGATTTCGGAAAGCGCCGTTTCTGCCGGTGTACGGCGGATCGAAGCCTTGACTGGCGAAGCGGCAAGGCTCTGGTACCGGGACCGGGAAGCCAAGCTGCTTAGCGCCGCCGAAACGCTCAAGACCAGCGCTGACGAGCTGCCGGGGCGTGTCGCGGCCCTGCTGGATGATCGCAAGCGCCTGGAAAAGGAACTCGCCGAAGCAAAGAAATCATTGGCAATGGGCGGCGGCAGTTCCGGCGGTGCCGAAACCGAAACGATCGGCAGCATCAAATTTGCGGGTCAGGTTGTCGAAGGACTGGACCCCAAATCCCTGCGCGGTCTGATTGACGAATCCAAGGCCGGTCTCGGATCCGGAATTGCAGCAATTATCGCCGTGAATGAAGGCAGGGCCAGCGTGGCCGTCGGCATGACCGACGATCTAACATCCGATCATGATGCGGTCGCACTGGTTCGGGTGGCGGTCGAAACGCTTGGCGGCAAGGGCGGCGGCGGCCGGCCCGATATGGCGCAGGGCGGCGGACCGGACGGCGCGAAGGCCGATGTGGCCCTAACCGCGATCCGCAAAGCATTGACTGCCGGCTAAAAGCCCTCAGGATTTACGCAATTTTTCCCGGGGAAGTTCGGGGAGATGATCGAGCTCGCCAAGGTTCATGATAGCCTCGCGAAGTTCAGCGCGTTTCTCGTGGATTGAGGCTATGACCGGCCCCATCGGAACGCCGATATCAACCAGCACCGCCTCGGACAGCTGGAGCGACGATTCGACTGTTTCAGGCACGGCGTCGGTCGCTCCGGCACGGTATAGCGCAGCAGCATGATCCGGATCACGCGCGCGCGCGACGATGGTGAGATCAGGATGAGCCTCGCGAACACGCGCCGTGAGCTGCACCACGCTTACCGGGTCATCCATTGTCAGGATCAGTGCGCTGACTCGCTCCAGATCAAGGTTTTCCAGAAGCTGCGGTCGGGAAACATCGCCGAAGATCGTCGGAAAACCATCGCGCCGGCCCCGGGCAACAGTATCGATGTTGGAATCAACGGCCACGAATGGTTGATTGTGCTCGCGCATCATCTCGGCGACGAGACGACCGACCCGGCCAAAGCCGACAATGATGGCTCGCTCTTCGCCGTCGCTGTTCTCGCCGGATATGTCGACATGCGTTTCGCGCATTTCCACCCTGCGCGCAGCAACCCGCCCAGCACGAGCAAGCAGAGGCGTAATCGTCAGGCCGATGGCCGTCACAGTCTGCCAGAAGGCGGCGGTTGAAGGCTGGATCAGCGCCGCCTGGAGAGCAGCGGTCAGCACGATCAACGTGGTTTCGGACGGCGAAGACATGAGCAATCCTGCCTCTGCCGATGTCGCACGCCGCGCGCCCGCAAAGCGAAGCAGCAGGTATATCACCACCGTCTTCACGACCACGACACCGACAACCGCCAGCAGCAGAGAGGCCCAGTTGTCCATCACGACCGGCAGATCGAGGCTCATTCCCACAGTGATCAGGAAAACCCCAAGTGCCAGGCCCTTGAACGGCTCGGTGATCACTTCCACTTCGCGGTGATATTCAGTTTCTGCGATAACGAGACCGGCCACCAGCGCGCCAACGATAGGGGAGAGGCCCACGGCGCTTGTCGCGAGACTGGCCAATATGATCACAAGCAGGCAGGCAGCCAGGAAAACTTCAGGACTTTTCGTACGCGCCGCCTGGGCGAAAAGTCGCGGAAGAACCAATCGCCCGCCGACAAGCAAACCCGCTACGGTCACGAAACTCAGGAGAAGCGTCCAACCCAATGCCGAGAGCCCTGCATCCTGCGACATCGGACCCATCGCACCAATGAAGAAAATGATCGGAACGATAGCGACGTCCTGAAACAGCAGGATACCGAGTGCCGCTTTGCCGACAGGTGTCTTGGTTCCCGACATCGGTAAAACCAGCGCCGTGGAAGAAAGCGCCAGCGCCAGCCCCATGCCGAGTGCGCCAATCGGGCTTTGGCCAAGCGCCAGCAATGCGGCGCCGATCAGCAGTCCGCAGCCAATAAGCTCAGCTGCACCAACGCCGAAAACCATGGCGCGCATTGCCCATAGCCGCTTGAAAGAAAGTTCGAGCCCAATGGAGAACAGCAGCAGGACAATCCCGAATTCGGCAAAAGGCTCTATCGCCTCACGATCGGTAATCGTGACATGGACCAGCCAGGGCGCACGGTCTGTCAGCGCGCCCAGGCCCGAAGGCCCGACCAACACCCCGACGAGGATAAAGCCGATGACCGGCGTGATCCGGAACCGGGCGAAAAGCGGGATGACGATCCCTGCCGCGCCCAGAATAACGAGCGCATCACTGAGCGCAGTCGAATCGATCCCATGGTTCATGCTTCGCTTCTAGGGGCAAAGCAGGTAAATGGCAGGGGTGAATAGCAATATTCGGACCCAAATATGCATTGCCGGTGGTGGTCCGGCGGGATTGATGGCGGGGTTGCTCTTCGCCCGTGCTGGTGTCGAGACTCTCGTGCTGGAGAAACATGCCGATTTCCTGCGCGATTTTCGAGGCGATACGGTTCATCCGTCGACACTTGAACTGTTCGCTCAACTGGGCTGGCTGGACGAACTTCTCGAGCTTCCCCATGTCCGGGTCGACCGGATCAGCGCCCGTGTCGGCGGCCAGTTTGTGCAAATCGCCGATTTCAGGCACCTGCCGGTACCGGCACCCTTCATAGCGATGATGCCGCAATGGGATCTGCTCGATTTCATCGCCCGCAAGGCAAAAGCCTATCCCGGTTTCCGGCTGGAGATGAATCGCGAAGTTACCAGTTTAACCAAGCAATCAAATGGACAGATTTCCGGTGTGATGCTTAAAAACGGCAACACGGTGGAGGCCGATCTCATTATCGCCGCCGACGGGCGGGGTTCGGTCCTTCGCAGGGCTGGTGAGCTGCCAATGGAAACGCTTGGCGCCCCGATGGATGTATTCTGGTTCCGAGTGGAAAAGGCACCCGGCGATGACGAAGAAACGTTCGGCGTGTTCGAACGCGGCCATATCTTCATCCTCATTGATCGCGGCGATTACTGGCAATGCGCTTATGTTATAGGAAAAGGCGGCGGCGATGCAGTCAAGGCGCGCGAGCTCGACGATTTCAAGACCGAAATGATCGCTTACCTTCCAATTCTGGAGCATGGGCTCGCCGCAATCCGAAGTTGGGATGACATCAAATTGCTGTCGGTATCGCTTGATCGCCTGACACGGTGGCATCGCCCGGGCCTGCTGGCGATTGGCGATGCGGCTCATGCGATGTCGCCGATTGGCGGCGTCGGAATCAATCTTGCGGTTCAGGATGCCGTGGCCGCAGCCAATATTCTCGCCGCACCCATGTCGCGCGGGGAGCCAGTGGAGCATTTGCTGGAAAAGGTGCAACAGCGCCGCTGGAAACCGACAAGCCGGATCCAGCAGCTGCAGAAATTTGCGCAGAATACCCTGATCGCACCGATTCTTACGGGGCAAAGCGAAGTCAGCAAGCCGCCTCTACCCTTGCGGTTGATCAACAGGGCCCCGCTCTTGCAGCGAATCCCGGCGCGCATTATCGGCCTGGGTTTCAGGCGGGAAAAAATAGATTCCCCCGACGCCTCGGCCGCCTGAGAGACCTACCAGCTGTCCATCGCGGTTTCGAGATTGACGCGGACTGCTTCGAAAAACTGTTCACTGGTCATCCAGGCCTGATCAGGGCCGATGAGGATTGCGAGATCCTTCGTCATCTGGCCTTGTTCAACAGTCTCGATGCAAACGCGTTCCAGCGTTTCGGCGAAACGTGTGACTTCCGGCGTTTCATCGAATTTGCCGCGATAGATAAGGCCGCGCGTCCAGGCGAAAATCGAGGCGATCGGATTGGTCGACGTCGCCTTGCCCTGCTGGTGCATGCGATAATGGCGAGTAACCGTGCCGTGCGCGGCTTCGGCCTCAACCGTCTTGCCATCGGGTGTCATCAATACGGACGTCATAAGCCCGAGTGAACCGAAGCCCTGTGCCACGGTGTCGGATTGCACATCGCCATCATAGTTTTTGCAGGCCCAGACAAACTTGCCCGACCATTTCAGGGCCGAAGCGACCATATCGTCGATCAGGCGATGCTCGTAGGTAATGCCAGCAGCATCGAAATCGGCCTTGAACTCCGCCTGGAACACTTCCTCGAACAGATCTTTGAACCTGCCATCATATTTTTTCATGATGGTGTTCTTGGTCGAGAGATAGACCGGCCAATTGCGCTGCAAGCCATAGTTCATGCTGGCGCGCGCGAAATCGCGGATACTGTCGTCGAGATTGTACATCGCCATGGCAACGCCGGGGGAGGGGAACTGGAATACCTCTTCATCGATTACCGTGCCGTCATCGCCTTCGAATACGAGGCGCAATTTGCCGGGGCTGGGGACTAGCATGTCTGTTGCGCGATACTGATCGCCAAAGGCATGACGGCCGATAACGATGGGATCGGTCCACCCCGGCACCAGCCGCGGGACATTGTCGATTACGATAGGCTCGCGAAAAACAACGCCGCCAAGAATATTGCGAATCGTGCCGTTTGGCGATTTCCACATCCGCTTGAGATCAAATTCCGCCACCCGGTCTTCATCCGGTGTGATCGTTGCGCATTTTACGCCGACACCATGTTTCTTGATCGCGTTCGCTGCGTCCACCGTGATTTGGTCATCCGTCTCGTCGCGCTTTTGGATGGAAAGATCGTAATAATGCAGGTCAATGTCGAGATAGGGTTTGATCAGCCGTTCGCGGATCCATTCCCAGATAATCCGTGTCATTTCATCGCCGTCGATTTCGACGACCGGATTTTTGACCTTAATCTTCGTTGCCATGCGTATTTTCGCTTTCCAGATGGGGAGTTTTGAGAATTTGGGCCGGTCTAGGGCGCAAAGCCCGCGCAATCAACCGGGTGGGGCGCGGAAAAATGCAGCCGATTGTCACCCCGGACCGCCAACTGTATCAAGCGCGCATGACAGAGCTTCAAAAGCCCCCGGGGGACGACCGCAATGTGCGCTGGCAATGGCCGCCCATTCACCCCGAGGCCTATAAATATCTCGCGATATCCTCGGCAGCGGCCATTATATTTCTGTGGCTGGGCTGGGATATCATTGCCTGGCCGATCATAGGCCTGACCATCTGGATCGCCTCGTTTTTCCGCGATCCGACCCGCGTCACACCCTCTGACGACGATTTGATCATCGCCCCGGCGGATGGATTGGTGACCCTGATCCGCGATGTTCCGCCACCTGCCGAAATGGCGGGCCCGGATGGACTGGGCGACGAACTGATGTGCCGCGTATCGATTTTCATGAGTGTGTTCGACGTTCATATCAATCGCGCGCCGATGAGCGGAACGATCCGGGACGTCATCTATATTTCCGGAAAATTCGTGAATGCGGACCTCGACAAGGCTAGCGAAGACAATGAGCGCCAGCACATCCTGCTGGAAACCCGGGGTGGCCAGCGTATCGGCTTTACGCAGATTGCAGGCCTTGTCGCGCGGCGAATCGTGCCGTTCGTGAAGCCCGGCGATATGGTTGTAGCCGGTCAGCGCATCGGGCTGATCCGTTTCGGCAGTCGGGTTGATGTCTATCTTCCCGCTGGAACTGCACCGCGAGTGGCCCTCGGGCAGAAAACGGTCGCAGGCGAAACGATCATCGCCAAGATCGGTGATGACGCGCGCGCATTCGGCGTATCGCAATGAAGCCGAGCCGGTTGACCCATCCGGTGCGCGGAATTCCGTTACGGGCGATCATCCCGAACGGAATTACCGTGCTTGCCCTGTGCATGGGATTGAGCAGCGTGCGCTATGCACTCGACGGAAAATGGGAAACGGCTCTTACTTTTATCGTGATCGCGGGCGTACTGGATGGTTTCGACGGACGGGTGGCGCGCCTGCTGAACGGTCAGACTCGGTTCGGAGCGGAGCTCGATTCGCTGTCCGACGTTATCGCTTTCGGCGTCGCGCCGGCGATGGTCGTCTATCTATGGTCGCTCGAAACCATGCCGCGCTATGGGTGGATTTTCGCACTTGCCTATGCTGCCTGCTGCGCTTTGCGGCTGGCACGTTTCAATGCGAGCATCGATGTCGACGACCAGCCCCACAAATCGGCCGGTTTCCTGACCGGTATTCCTTCACCGACTGCGGCTGGCCTGCTTTTGCTGCCGATGTTTCTCACGCTCGTGACAGAACAGCCGCTGTTTCGCGAATTTTACGTGGTGGCGCCGTGGAGCGTCCTCATCGCATTCCTGATGGTTTCGGATGTCGCGACCTTTAGCTGGTCCTCGATCCGGTTGCGCCGGGGGCTGCGTTTCAGCGCCCTTGTCGGGATCGCTGCACTGATCGTCCTGCTGGTCAATATTCCATGGGTTACATTCTCTGCGCTGGCGATTGCCTATATCGCCAGCATTCCGGTCAGCATCGCCAGCTATGCGAAAGTCAGGCGGCGACGCGCACAGGCTGAAGAGGCAGGCGCGCCGGTCGAGAGCTGACCCGCGCTGCCGGACGCGGCGATCGCGAAACCCTGATAACCATCTGCGCAGGCGCGGGAGCCCCTCGCAGCGCGGATATTATCGTCGCCCAACTTTGATGCAATGTCAGGATAATGACTGCCAGCGGTGCAATGAGCGCCAGTGTGAAAAACAACGCAGCCAGAACCTGAAACATGTGCATATCCTTCTTTTTCTCTTCGGCAGTTCCCGACTGCCCCGTCCGCTTCCGCGCGGCACCTTGTGAATGTTCCCCTTGTGTTCCATCTTCTATGTTCTGCTATTGTTCCGGTCAAGTCCGGGCTTGCATTTTTTTCTCCAACCGCCTATCTGCGCGCCATTCCACATGGAAGGCGCACATACCGGTGTCGGAGCCGTGGCTCTGATTCTTGCTTTCCAGAGGTATAACCGGAAGGAGAAAGACTATGGCGGACGTTTCCGTCTCAATGCAGCAATTGCTCGAGGTCGGGGCGCATTTCGGCCACCAGACCCATCGTTGGAACCCGAAGATGAAGCCGTATATTTTCGGCGATCGTAACGGCGTTCATATCATCGATCTCTCGCAGACTGTTCCGCTGTTTCAGCGAGCGCTCGACTTTGTCGACCAGTCTGTCGCTTCGGGCGGGAAGATTCTGTTCGTCGGCACCAAACGCCAGGCGCAGCAGCCGATTGCCGATGCAGCCCGCTCCTGCGGCCAGCATTTCGTCAATCATCGCTGGCTCGGTGGCATGCTGACCAACTGGAAGACCATTTCCAACTCGATCAAGCGTTTCAAGAATCTTGAAGAACAGCTTGGTGGCGACGGATCGGGCTTCACGAAGAAAGAAGTTCTTCAGCTGACGCGCGAACGCGACAAGCTGGAACTCTCGCTTGGCGGCATCCGCGACATGGGCGGCCTGCCTGACGTCATGTTCATCATCGACGCCAACAAGGAAGAGCTCGCCATCAAGGAAGCCAACGTTCTCGGTATTCCGGTGGTGGCCATCCTGGACTCCAATGTGAGCCCGGACGGCATCGCATTCCCGGTTCCGGCCAATGATGACGCGGCACGCGCTATTCGCCTTTATTGCGAAGCGATTGCTTCGGCTGCCGGTGCAGGGTCCCAGGCAGCAGCAGCAGCAGCTGGCCAGGATCTCGGCGCGGCTGTTGAACCGCCGGTCGAACCTGCGGTTGCCGCCGCTCAGGCGTAACAACCGTCAGCTAGTAAAGTCGTGCGCCGGGTCCGCAGCCCGGCGCCGCGATACATGATAATTGCAAAGGATAAGGACGGACAGATGGCCGAATTTTCAGCCAAGGACGTAAAAGAACTGCGCGAGCGCACTGGCGCCGGCATGATGGACTCGAAAAAAGCCCTGCAGGAAAACAATGGCGACATGGAAGCGTCGATTGACTGGCTTCGCACCAAAGGTCTCGCGGCAGCAGCCAAAAAAGCCGGTCGCACGGCCGCAGAGGGCCTGGTCGGCGTTGCCGTATCCGGCACGAGCGGCGCGGCCGTTGAAGTCAATTCGGAAACCGATTTCGTCGCCAAGAACGATCAGTTCCAGGATTTTGTTGCCAAGGTAACGGAAATCGCACTTGGAACGGATGCCGATATCGAAGCGCTCAAGGCATCCGAATATCCGGGTGGCGGAACGGTCGAAGAGAAGCTGACCGCCAATATTTCCACGATCGGCGAAAACCAGAGCCTGCGCCGCATCGCCAAGACGAGTGTCGCCAAAGGCGCCGTCGTTTCCTACGTTCACAACGCAGCGAAACCTGGGATGGGCAAGATCGGCGTGCTGGTCGCGCTCGAAAGCGATGCGGGCCCCGATGTGCTCGAACCGCTCGGCAAGCAGCTTGCCATGCATATCGCAGCCGCTTCGCCTCTGGCGCTGACGGGTAACGATCTGGACGCCGACACGATCGAGCGTGAACGCGCCATCGCGACGGAGAAGGCCGCAGAATCCGGCAAACCCGCCAATATCGTCGAGAAGATGGTCGAAGGCTCGATCGCAAAGTACCGCAAGGAAAATGCGCTGATGAGCCAGATTTTCGTGATGGATAACAAGTCCAAGATCGAAGATGTTGTTGCTCAGGCAGGCAAGGATGCCGGAACCGAAATCCTGCTCAAGGATTTCATCCGTTTCCAGCTTGGTGAAGGCATCGAGAAAAAAGAAGAGAATTTTGCCGAGGAAGTGGCCGCAGCGGTAGGCGGGTAACGCGTTTCGCTAATCCACATCCGGGCAATCCAATGCTTGGCAGCGGCGTGCACCCCCACTAGGGTGCGCGCCGCTTACATATTCTCCTTTTGAAAGATAATTCCGGCGATGTCCCGCCCGCACTATAACCGCATCCTCCTCAAACTTTCCGGCGAAGCTCTGATGGGTGACGGTCAGTTTGGCATCGATCCGCAAACCACGGCACGGCTGGCCCGTGAGGTCGCTGCGGCCAAAGAAGCGGGCCACGAGCTGTGTCTCGTCGTCGGCGGCGGGAATATCTTTCGCGGTCTTGCCGCGGCCGCAAAAGGTTTCGACCGGACCAGCGCCGATTATATGGGCATGCTTGCAACGGTGATGAATGCGCTGGCCGTCCAGAATGCACTGGAACAGATAGGCCAGGATACCCGCGTGCTTTCGGCAATTCCGATGGATACGGTTTGCGAGCCCTATATCCGCCGCCGCGCAGTCCGCCATATGGAGCGCGGCCGGATCGTGATTTTTGCGGCAGGTACCGGCAACCCCTATTTCACGACCGACACTGCCGCAGCATTGCGCGCCGCGGAAATGGGCTGCGATGCACTGTTCAAGGGAACGAGCGTTGACGGTGTTTATGATGCCGACCCGAACAAGGTCGACAATGCGACACGCTATGAAACCCTCAGTTTCAACCGCGTTCTTTCGGACAATCTGAAAGTCATGGATGCTGCTGCGGTGGCGCTGTGCCGGGACAATGAAATTCCGATCGTCGTTTTCAATATCCGGGAGCAGGGCAATCTGGCCAAGGTGCTTGCTGGAGACGGAACCGCGACGACCGTTAAACAAGAAGGAGAGGCCTGATGGCGCAATATGACAAAAGCGATCTCGAACGCCGGATGAAAGGCGCTCTGGAATCGCTGCGTGGTGATCTTGGTGGACTGCGGACGGGCCGTGCTTCGGCATCTTTGCTCGATCCGGTTCAGGTTGAGGTTTACGGCAGCAACATGCCGCTGAACCAGGTTGGCACGGTCAGCGCACCGGAACCCCGTATGCTTACGGTGCAGGTATGGGATGGATCGAATGTACAGCCTGTTGAAAAGGCCATTCGGGCAGCCGGTCTGGGTCTCAATCCGCAGGTCGATGGCACAACGATCCGACTTCCAATTCCCGACCTGACCGAAGAACGTCGCAAAGAGCTGGCGAAACTGGCCGGGCAATATGCCGAAAAGGCCAAGATTGCGGTTCGCAATGTCCGCCGCGACGGCATGGACGCACTCAAAGCCGACGAGAACAAGAAGGAAATCGGCGAAGACGAGAAAAAGCGTCATGAAGGCGACGTTCAGAAACTGACCGATGAAAAGATCGCTGAGATCGACGCGATCGCCAGCGAGAAAGAATCGGAAATTCTCGAACTGTGACCGCCAAGCCGGCTCGATCCGTCAATGACGCGGCGACCGGCACGGGCAGCGGCGGGAATTGCCCACGCCATGTCGCCATCATCATGGATGGCAATGGCCGCTGGGCACAGCGCCGCGGACTGCCGCGGATAGCCGGACACCGCAAGGGAATCGAAGCGGCGCGCGAAGTCGTGAAAGCGGCTGGGGCGCTGGGTATCGAGGTCCTAACCCTCTACGCATTCTCGTCAGAGAATTGGAGCCGCCCGGCTTCCGAGATCGCCGACCTCATGAACCTGCTGCGGCGCTTTATCCGCAAGGAGCTCGAAGCACTGGCGGGGGAGGGCATCCGTATCCGCGTAATCGGCAATTACCAAGCCTTTGAAAGCGACGTTGTCGAACTGATCGACCGTGCGATTGCGCGGACTGCCGACAACCGCAAAGCCACGCTTGTTGTGGCCCTCAATTATGGCTCCCAGTTCGAAATCACGGAAGCTGTGCGAAAGATTGCTGCGGACGTGCAGCGCGGTGCGCTGTCCCCCGATGATATCACCGATCAAACGGTGGAAGCGCAACTCAGCACCCATGGCCTGCCGCCGCTCGACCTGCTTATCCGCACATCTGGCGAGAAACGCCTTTCCAATTTCCTGCTCTGGCAAGCGGCCTATGCCGAACTCCTATTCACAGACACGCTCTGGCCGGATTTTGACGCAGACTCCCTGAAACAGGCCATTGAAGAGTTCGCCCAGCGCGACCGGCGCTATGGTGGCCTATGACGAGCGGGACATCCCCGGGCGGTTTTAGCAATCTCTGGAAGCGGGCAATCACCGGCTTTGTCCTCATTATCGTTGCCATTGGCGCGCTTTTTGCCGGCGGCTGGGGGTTCTGGCTGCTTGTCACCTTGCTGGCGCTGGCGATGATTGCCGAATGGGCCGGGTTGATGAAGGCTCCCCGCTGGAAAACAGGTATCGCGATGTTGGCGATGCTGGGGGTCATGATATTCGCTCATCCGCTCTATCGGATCATCGATGTTACGAGCCTTTACGTGCTTCTTGGCGCTTGTCTGGCGCTAGCGCTGATCGGGTCGAGCCTCAGGCTGGGCGGAGGTTTGCTGTATCTCGGGCTTGCCTCGCTCGCGATTATATTCCTCCGGGAGCAAGGCGGCGTGGTGCTGACATTCTGGACCCTGGCGATCATCTGGGCGACGGATATCGGCGCTTATTTCTCCGGCAAGACAATTGGCGGCCCGAAACTTGCCCCCAAATTCAGCCCGAACAAGACCTGGGCAGGGCTGGTCGGCGGCGTGACCTGCGCGGCACTTGTCAGCCTGATATTCGCCTTCCAGACCGTGTTGCCCTTGCTGATCGTTCCGCTGGCCGCACTGCTTGCCGTCGTGGCGCAATTGGGCGATCTGTTCGAAAGCTGGATGAAGCGGCGCGCAGACGTCAAAGACAGCTCCAACCTGTTCCCCGGCCATGGCGGGGCGCTTGACCGGCTGGATGGGCTGCTGCCCGTCGCGATCGGGGTTGCTGCACTCAACTGGGCAGGGATGCTCTGATGGGCACGGCGAAACGCATCACCATTCTGGGCGCGACCGGATCCGTAGGACAATCCACGCTCGATCTTATCAATCGGGACCGCGATGCCTTTGAGGTTGTCGCCCTGACTGCCAATGAAGATGTTCAGGGGCTGGCCAGGATTGCGCGGGAAAGCTGCGCCAAACTCGCTGTCATAGGAAACCCGGCGCTTGCCGGTGAACTGGCCGAGACGCTTGCAGGAAGCGGAATTGATACGGCCGCTGGTGCTGAGGCAATTTGCACAGCGGCGGCGGTGGATACCGATCTCGTGATGGCCGCCATTGTCGGGGCTGCGGGCATCCCGTCGGTTATGGCCGCAATCGAAGCAGGCAATACGGTCGGCCTGGCCAACAAGGAATCGCTCGTTTCGGCGGGATCGTTGATGCTCGAAGCTGCCCGCAATCGCGGCGTAACCATTCTGCCTGTCGATTCCGAGCATAATGCGATCTTCCAGTGCTTCGATCATGAACGACCGGCCGGAATTTCCAGCATCATCCTGACTGCTTCAGGTGGCCCGTTTCGGGATTGGTCGCGCGAAGACATGCGCAGCGTGACGCCGGAACGGGCTGTGCAACATCCCAACTGGTCGATGGGCGCGAAAATATCTATCGATTCGGCTACCCTGATGAACAAAGGGCTGGAGCTGATCGAAGCGCGCTATTTGTTCGATCTGCCGCCCGACGACTGCCGGATCATCGTCCACCCGCAATCGGTCATTCACTCGCTTGTCGAATATCGCGACGGGTCGGTGCTTGCGCAGCTTGGAGCGCCTGACATGCGTGTTCCGATTGCCCATGTCCTCGCCTGGCCCGACCGCATGGACACCCCGTGCGAGCGCCTGAACCTCGCCGACATTGCACGGCTGGATTTTGAAGAACCGGATGCCAGTCGCTTCCCGGCCCTGAAGCTGGCGCGGTCGGCCATGGAGGCAGGCGGTGCTCGTCCGGCAATCCTGAACGCTGCAAATGAAGAGGCCGTGGCCGCATTTCTCGGGAAACGTATAGGCTTTCTCGATATCGCAGCGATTGTCGCGGGCGTGCTGGACAGCTATGCGCCAAACGCGCCCACATGCCTTGACGATGTCTTTGCTATCGACAAGGCGGCACGTATCAAGGCTCAGGAGCAAATGGACAGCTACGCCGCATGATTGAAAGCCCGGGAATTCTCTACTCCATAGGTGCATTTCTGCTCGTTATCGGGCCGCTCGTCTTCGTCCATGAAATGGGCCACTATCTGGTTGCGCGCTGGTTCGGCACGAAGGTCGAAAAATTCTCGATCGGCTTTGGCCGGGAAATACTGGGCTGGACCGACAAGCGCGGGACCCGCTGGAAGATCGGCTGGATGCCCCTGGGCGGCTACGTGCAGTTTGCCGGTGATCTCAACGCAGCGAGCCAGCCAGACCCGAAATTGAATGACGTGCCCGATGAAGAACGCGCCGCGCTTTTCCAGTTCAAGCCTGTCGGTCAGCGCTTCCTGATCATTCTTGCCGGGCCAATGATAAACTTCCTGTTCGCAATCATCCTCTTCATGGGCATTTTCGCATCTTATGGGCAAGCGCAGAACGCGCCCGTCGTGTCCGCAATCGAGGAAGGCTCGGTCGCCGATCAGGCGGGTTTTGAGCTTGGGGACGAGATTCGCGCTATTGACGGGCGCGCCGTCGATCGTTTCGACGAGCTTGCAGATTATGTAAGGCTACGCCCGGACCAGCAAATGCGGTTCGACATCCTGCGCGAAGGCAGGGATGTTTCGATTACCGCCGTGACCGCAGACATTACCATAGCCGACCGGTTCGGAAACGAAGCGCGGATTGGCCGGCTTGGCATTCGCTCCGATGTGCTGGAAATGGAGACGCTGGGCGTAACTGAACTTCCCGGTGCCGCGATGAAGCAGACGCTTTCCAGCCTTGAGATGATAACGGTGGGCCTTGGGCAAATCATCACCGGTCGGCGCTCGATCGAAGAGCTGGGCGGACCGCTCAGGATCGCGCAATTTTCCGGACAAACGGCAAGCCTTGGCCTTTATGCCTTTTTATTCTTCATGGCGGCGATCTCGATTAATCTGGGATTCATCAACCTGTTGCCAATCCCTATGCTCGACGGGGGTCACCTGGTGTTCTATGCGGCCGAGGCTGTCCGCAGGAGACCGATTAAGCCAGAGGCACAAGAATGGGCTTTTCGAATGGGTCTTGCCGTCTTGCTGAGTTTCATGTTGATGGTGACTGTCATAGATCTGGGCTCATTCGGTCTCTGGGAGCGATTGAGCGGGTTGATCAGCTGACTTCTATAAGGCAGGGCGGGATCTTCCTGCCGATATAAAATGATAAGGGCGGTTTGCGTGCATCTGAGTAACCGAAGAATTTCAAAGCGAGCGCGGCTTTCCGGGCTGATGTTGGGCACGATGTTGAGCGGGCTGGCTTTGCCTGCCTATGCGCAGTCCGATTCCCAGGCCCCATTGGCAGAATTCAATGCCGATGCCGCACCGGCTGTCACGGATAATGCCCTTCCGGAGGGACAGGTAATCCGTGCGGTCCTGGTTGAAGGATCGCAGCGCATAGAGCCGGATACCGTCCGCTCCTATGTCCAGCTCCAACCCGGCGCCACCTATACCCGAGAAATGCTCGACGAAGCATTGCGTGACCTTTTCCAGACCGAACTGTTTGCCGATGTCGAAATTCGCGACAATGAAGGCGAGTTGACGATCGTCGTCCAGGAAAACCCGGTTATCAACCGGATCCTGCTTGAAGGAAATCGCCGCCTGGACGATGAAGACATTCGGGGCGAAATTCGCCTGGCCCCGCGCCAGATATTCACCCGGTCGCGTGCACGCGCCGATGTTGCACGTATTATCGAGCTGTATCGCCGTCGTGGCCGCTTCGCAGCGTCGATCGAACCGCAGATGGTCCAGCTGGATCAGAACCGCGTCGATATTGTCTTTGAAATCAGCGAAGGACCGCGTTCGCGCGTCCAGCAGATCAACGTCATTGGCAACGATGTTTATTCGGACAGCGCCCTGCGCTCCGAAATGGCGACGAAGCAATCGCGCTTCTTCCGATTTTTCTCGTCAAGCGACACATTTGATCCCGACCGCCTCGCATTTGACCAGCAGCGCCTGCGGCAGTTCTATCTGACCGAGGGTTATGCCGATTTCCGCGTGATATCGGCTGTGGCCGAACTGACGCCGGATCGCAGGGACTTCATCATCACCTATGTGGTGGAAGAGGGCGAACGTTATCGGTTTGGTGAGCTCGAACTCGACAGCGATCTTCGCGATTTCAGCTCTGAGCAGTTTTCCAGCTTCATCCCCATGCAAACGGGTGACTGGTACAACGCACAGCAGATCGAAGACACGATCGACCGGCTCAACGAAACGGCCGGCTTGCTGGGCTATGCATTTGCCGAGGCCCGCCCCGAATTCAATATCAACCGCGAAGACCGGACGATGTCCGTCCGCTTCCGGATCGAGCAGACACCGCGCGTCTATGTCGAGCGCATCGACATCAACGGCAACACGCTAACCCGGGACAAGGTCATCCGGCGCGAGTTCCGTTTGCAGGAAGGCGATGCCTTCAACAGTTTCCTTGTTCGCAGGTCGCAGGCCCGCATCCGGTCTCTTGGCTTTTTCCAGGAAAGTCTTGAAATTGAGCAATCGCCCGGTTCGGCACCTGATCGCATCGTCCTGACAGCCAATGTCGAAGAGAACGCGACCGGTGAACTCCAAGTTTCGGCCGGTTTCTCGAGCTTGGAACGCTTCATCCTCAATTTCTCGGTTCGCCAGCGGAACTTCCTCGGCAAGGGTCAGGAACTGCGCGCCGGCATCAATTATTCGAGTTACTCAAACTCGATCGAACTTGGATTTACCGAACCGTATCTGTTTGATCGCAATATCGCCGTTGGCGTCGATCTGTTCCGGCGGGATTTCGACTCTTTCAACTTCATCGGAAACAACCGGAACACGACATACCAGCAAGTCAGCACAGGTTTCCAGATTCGGTCCGGTGTGCCGTTGACTGAATATTGGACGCTGGCCCTACGCTACGGTCTTAGCAATGAAGACATCACGCTCGATCAGAATACCTTTTTCCTGAACGGCGAGTGTAGTCCGCTTCTGGCAGGGCGTTTCCTCTGCGATACAATCGGAAACCGGGTGATTTCGAGCATCGGCTATTCGCTGGTGTACAACAATCTCGACAATAATATCCGGCCGTCAAGCGGACGTCGCCTGATCGTGAGCCAGGATTTTGCCGGGCTCTTTGGTGATGTTCGGTATCTGCGTACGCGGGTGGATGCGGATCAATATTTCAACATCGGTTCGGGTTTCATCTTCGGGATCAGCGCCGAAGCCGGGTATATTCACTCGTTTGAAAATCGCGGCGGTGCCGGGATTGACGATGTCCGTCTGACGGATCGCTTCTTCCTCGGCGAACCGCAGATTCGCGGTTTCGACATTCGCGGCGTCGGGCCCCGCGTTCAGCGCTTCTCCTACAGCCCTGGCACCAACGACCTGATTACCGATCCGCAGTTCGTGACAGATGATGCCATTGGCGGCCGCGCTTATTATCTCGGGCGCGCAGAGCTGGAAATTCCATTGGGTTCCGGTGCGCGTGAGCTTGGTTTCCGGCCTTCGATCTTCATCGATGCCGGCGCGGTGTTCGGGGTTACCAACCCCACATTGCAGACTTTCCCCTGCCTGGATGCCAACGGCAACGAGGTGGGCCAAACGCCGTGTACCGGAGATTCCATCCCGGGACCGATCGTAACCCGCCTGCTTGATGCCAACGGAACCCCGCTGTTTATCGACAATGTTTCCGGTGTACTTACTACCGATGCCACGACCGGCGGTGATCCCAATACCGAAGCAAACCGCTCGATCGCACCGTTTCTGGAACGCTTTGTTGGCGATTCTCCGTCACCTCGTGTTACAATTGGTGCTGGCGTATCGTGGAACTCGCCATTTGGGCCGTTCCGCATCGACCTCGCCTACGCCCTTCTCCAGGAAGAAGGCGACGAGGACAAAATCTTCTCATTCAACATAGGAACACAATTCTGATGTTTTCAAAAACCAAAACTCTCTTCGCGGGACTTCTCCTCGCGCTTCCGATGGTAGCAGCCACCCCGGCCCATGCGCAGGCGCGCGGCGTTGGCGTTGTTAGCGTAGACGGCGCTATTCAGGCCACGACAGCCTATCAGACGGCTGGTGCACAGGTTCAGTCGACCTATGCAGCGCAAATCGCACAGGCTCAGGCCCGTGCGACTGCCCTCGAAGCTGAATTGCTACCGTTGCAGCAGGCAGCCCAGGCAGCGCAATCCGCTCCCGGTGCCACGCAGGAAAGTGCGGGCCCGGCTATTCAGGCCTTCACGACCCGGCAACAGGCTGCACAGCAGGAACTGGCCACAATCCGTCGTCCGATCATTCTGGCCACACAATATGTACGTGAACAGATCGGCGTTCATTTCAACGCCGCGCTGACGGCTGCAATGACAGCGACCAATGTCGATCTCGTGCTCGAACCGGAAGCCATTGCATCGATGGCGCCCAACTCAGCGGCCAACATTACGCCTGCCGTAACTGCACAGCTCAACACTCGCGTGCCGAGCGTACAGGCCATTCCGCCCGCTGGCTGGACCCCGGGTGACACCCTGCGTGCCGCACAGGCCGCTGCACAGCCCGCAACGAGCCAGCCTGAAGGCCGGTGAGCGAATCAGAATTGACGGAAAAGGCCGCTATCGGTCCGCTTGATATCAAGCGGGTGATGGCGGCCATTCCGCACCGCTATCCATTCCTTCTAGTAGACCGGGTCGAATCGATCGTCCCGGGAGAATCGATTTCGGCCATCAAGGCCGTTTCGATGAACGAGGAGTTTTTCCAGGGTCATTTCCCCGGTCGCCCGATCATGCCGGGCGTGCTCATCATCGAAGCCCTTGCCCAGGCCGCCGCAATCATGGCCGTCGAAGAGCTCAACCTTCTGGAAAGCGGCAAGCTCGTCTATTTCATGGCGATTGACGGGGCCAAGTTCCGGGCACCGGTCGAGCCGGGATGTCTGCTGAACCTCAAGGTGGAATATGCCAAAAAGCGCTTTCCCGTCTGCAAGTTCAGCGGCAAGGCATTTGTCGAAGACAAACTTGTCGCGGAAGTCGAATTCACCGCGATGATCGCGGACCCG
The DNA here is from genome assembly GCA_947259005.1 of uncultured Parasphingopyxis sp. GTDB lineage: Bacteria > Pseudomonadota > Alphaproteobacteria > Sphingomonadales > Sphingomonadaceae > Parasphingopyxis. Next base: position 253,871 of record CAMYKP010000006.1, read on the forward strand.
CCCGAAGACTGAGTTTGTACCTAGGCCCTGACCCAGCGATCACTCTTGCGGGTTACACCAAAAACTTCCGCAATGATTGATGCAGGCAGCGCTTCCAATGGGCTCCCGTCTGAAACAATCCGCCCATTGTCGATGACTATAACTCGGTCGCCATGCTGCCGGGCCAGGTCGAGATCGTGAATCGACAGTATTACCGCAGCCCCTTTGTCGGCTTCCGCGCGAAGCCGGGTCAATATGGCGAGCTGCCATTTGGGATCGAGATTGGCGATAGGTTCGTCGAGCAGCAAAGCAGCGGATTGCGAGACCAGGGCGCGGGCGATCATCACCCGGGATCTTTCTCCCGTCGAAAGATGATCGAGACGCCGATCGGCCAATGCTTCCGCTTCCAGCGATACCAGAACTTCATCTATGCGATCGGGTTGCGATTGAGCCGGCAATCCCAACGCGATGAAATCTCGCGCCAATAGGGGCCAGCGTACGTCACGCGACGCCCCGACAAAGGCCAGATGCCGGATTCTTTGGACGGGTGATAGAGTCTGGGTATCATGGCCATCGACCATGATCTTGCCACTGCTGCCAGGAAGGCCGGCGAGCGCATGCAGCAGGCTGGTTTTTCCAGCACCATTGGGTCCGACCAGCATCGTCACGCTGCCCGCATCGAACGCCAGGTCACTGGGCGCAAGCCGTTCCGGAATTTCGGTGGCCATTGCAGTAAGGCGAACCGTCATGGCCGTGCACTCCAACGCATGCGCGCCACCAGCGACAAAAAGAAGGGAGCGCCGAGTATCGCTGTCAGCACACCGATGGGAAGGGTCCTGTCCGGCGGCGCGAACCGGACGGCGATATCGGCGGAGAGGAGAAGGATCGCTCCGATCAGCGCGGAAGGCAGGATAGCGCGCCCCGGATGCCCTCCGGTTAGCCTGCGTGCCAACACCGGTCCGACTAAGCCAATAAAGCCAACGGCGCCGCAGACCGAGACTGCTGCACCGACTCCGATCGCCGTAGCCGCGATGATGTTTCGACGCATTGCACCGATATTATAGCCCATGGCTTCGGCAACGTCCTCGCCGAGCGCCAAACGATCGAGAGCGGGCGCGCATTTTGCAAGATAGATCAACGCTGCAAGCGCAGGGAGCGCAGCAAAGGCAAGCTGCGCAAGGCTTCGATCGACGAGTGAACCCATCAGCCAGTCATAGGCGTCGTAAAAGGCGAAAGGAGAGGGAGCGAGGGCCAAAGCAAGCGCCGTTCCCGCCCCGGTAATTGCGCTGATCGCAATGCCGGCAAGCAATAGCGTGGCAGTTTCCGCGCGGGGGCCAGCAAGCATCAGCAACAGTGCGAGGGCAATTCCTGCGCCTGCAACGCCGCCTATCGCGATTCCGAATGGACTGGCGAAACCGATAAGATAGGCCATCACAACCGCGCCAAGAGCTGCACCGCCGGTCGCGCCGGTAATGTCGGGAGAGGCAAGCGGATTTGCGAACAGTGCCTGGATTGCGGCGCCGCTGGCCCCAAGGATTGCGCCATAGACCAGCGCCAGCAAGGCACGCGGCAAGCGCAGTTCACCTATGACAATCCAGGCGAGACCAGGATCATTTTCGATTAGGTCCGGCAGCGACTGCAGCGGAATGACTATCGAAGCAGCAACCAGAAGCAGCACGATCAGACCAAAACCAATATATAGCGACCTGCTCATTGCGATATTGCTCCGCGCAGTCGCAAAATTTCGGGTAGCAGGGACAGTCCCGAGCAGGTCCAGCGGCGACCATCGGTCGAAATAAGCCGGGTTTGCGGTGCGCGTTCCAGAAAGCGATAGCCGGGCCAGAATTGCCCGCGCGATGCCTGTTCTTGCCGATAGTCGCTGCGTATCACATTTGCCGGCGGATCGATCAGCATCTGTTCTGCAGTAACGCGCCCTCCCTGATTGTCCGGAATCGCAATACCCGCAAGAGAGAGCCATTGGGCATCGAGGCTGCCTGAAGCCACGCTAAGGCCCCCGTCGCTCAGAAACACCGCTTCGGTGGGTGTTGCCGGGCTGGTCTCTTCCAGGCGTCGCAAAACGGCAATATAGCGGTGCGCGCGTTCTTCGCGGCCGAGTGCTGCAGCAACCCGTCTTATCGTTGTTTCAACATCACCGAGCGTTCGCGGATAGGGAAGGATGATCATCTCCGCACCAATCCGCTCGGCAAGCCGTGCATGATCGCGCGCCAAACCGCCCATTGTAACTATGAGATCGGGCCGCATACCGGCGACCGATGCGATACTGCCGTCATTCGCGCGATACCGCCGCGCAGTTCTCCAGAACGCGAATTCATGCCGGTCCTGCGAAAGATGGGTAACCGAAGCAATTTGATCGGGGGCTGCCAGCAGCAGGACAAGCTCATCGGTACACATGTTCAGGGAAACGACGCGATGAGGAACGGCCGCAGCCAATGGAGGCGCGAATCCCGTTCCAAGCACCGCCATGATACCTACCAGGCGCCGAAACACGCGATTGTGCATCCTCATGTAGATCTTCGGCAATATGGCAAAAATCACGCACTTCCTCCACGATCAGCATCGTCACGAAGGAAGCACTGCGCTTCCCGTGCTTGCGGCTGATCCCGGCCGGGCACGGACGACACAAAGGCAGGTCTCCTGACTTGCGGCTCTCTTGCCCCGATCCCCGCCTTCCCGAACATCCGTCCAGTGGCCGAAGGGGAGGGGCTTGCCGCTTACAGTTGCGGGCACAGCGCCGGATTCTTACCGGCTTCCCTTTTCACTGCTCCCAAGGGCGCAGCACCTTTGCACGAGATCGCGGCTACGCGTCGTCGCAAGCCCTTGTCAAGCGGGAGCGCAATGGCTAAACGCGCGCCTTCGCTTGAACCGGCTGGTCGGTAACCAGCCCCATGGAAAGCCCGATATAATGAAAACCGATATTCATCCCGATTACCACATGATCACCGTCAAGATGACCGACGGAACCGAATTCCAGACTCGGTCAACCTATGGCAAAGAGGGCGACACGCTCAGCCTCGATGTGGATCCGACGTCGCACCCGGCATGGACCGGCGGTACGCGCAACCTGATCGACACCGGCGGACGGATCGATCGCTTCAACAAGCGTTTCGGCGGACTTACGCTCAAAAAAGACTAAGCGGTTTCGCTTTTTCGAACAGCGAGGATGACAGTCTCCCTTTTCCGAACGTGAAAAGGGAAACACTGGCGTTCGCCATTCACAGGAGAGAAACATGGAAAACTGGGATACAGACGACGAGGGAAACCTCAAAGTGCATGTTTTCCGCGGCTATGAATCTGCGACAGCGCCCGGGCATGTCTTGCTGAGAATGCTCTATTTCAGTCAGAACTCACACCTCCCGGCAAACACGCCCGAAGGTTTCCAGGTTACCCTCACTCCGGATATGGCGCGGAAATTCGCGGCCGACCTGCTGGAAAACGCCGACCAGGCTGAGAAGAGCTAAAACCACACCGAAAAACGAGTGGCGGACAGGGTGTCCGCCTAATTCCTGTTCAATCGAAACCTATGTGGTTCGGTGATGCCAGTCTTTTAAAGGCATTTTGCCGATTCATTATCCACATCCTGTTCAATGCCGTTCAGTTGCGTTCCCATAAAACCGGTGTAATATCGGGGAACGTTTATGGGAACGGCTTGCATTTTGGGTAGATTGGCTGACTGAGGCGAGTTCGATTCCGCGTAAGGGAATCATAATGCCTCGCAAACTTAGCAACGCGCTCACCTCCCTGTCGGTCAAAAATGCCAAACCCGGTCGTCATGCGGACGGCGGCGGACTGCATTTGCTCGTTAAGAAAAGCGGCGCGCGATCTTGGGTTTATCGCTTTATGCTCAACGGGCGCTCGCGCGATGTTGGCTTAGGTGCGGCGGCTGGGCTAGATGCCATATCGCTGACCGATGCGCGCGACACTGCGGCGGCGCTTCGCCTGAAAGTGAAAGCAGGGATCGATCCGCTTGAAGAACGCGACAGGAAGGCCGCTCAGGCGCTTTCAGAGGCTCAGGCAGCCCATGTGGCTGGAATAACGTTTGAGGCCGTTGCCAAGGCTTATATCGCTGCCAACGAAGGTAGCTGGCGCAATCCGAAGCATCGCCAGCAATGGCGCAATACACTCGCCACATATGTCTTTCCGGTGATCGGCGAAATGCCAGTCGGCGAGATTGGCACGGCAGATGTGCTGACAATCCTGGAGCCGATCTGGCAAGAAAAGCCCGAAACTGCCAGTCGCATTCGGGGGCGGATCGAAACTGTGCTCGATGCTGCCAAGGCGCGCGGCTACCGTGAAGGCGAGAACCCCGCGCGCTGGCGCGGCCACATCGCACAAATCTTGCCTGCCCGCCCACGACTGACACGCGGTCATCACAAAGCCATGCCCTATGAAGCGATTCCCGAATTTTTCGGAAAGTTGCACCAGCGCGAAGCTGTTGCCGCTTTGGCACTGGAGTTTCTAATTTTGACCGCAATGCGCACGAGCGAAGTGATTGGCGCGCAATGGAGTGAGATCGATCTGGAGAAAGCGCTCTGGACGATACCAGCCGAACGCATGAAGGCTGCGAAAGAACATCGCGTGCCACTATCGCCGCGCGCGATTGAGATCTTAGAAGGCGTGAAGCCATTTGATTCCAAGTGGCTTTTTTCTGGCGCGAAGGGCGGCAAACTGTCGGGAATGGCAATGTCCATGTTGCTGCGCCGTATGAAACAAGACTGCACAGTGCATGGGTTTCGCTCCGGCTTCCGTGATTGGGCAGCCGAATGCACCGGATATGCCCATGAAGTATGCGAAATGGCGTTGGCGCATGTGATTGGCAACAAGGTAGAGGCAGCTTATCGGCGCGGCGATCTATTTGAAAAGAGGCAGAGGCTCATGACCGATTGGGCTCTCTACTGTACCAATGGCAGCGCGGCTGGGTCTGAAATTTCGCCAATCCGGGGAGCAGCGGCATAAAGATAGGCGATTAAAAACTCTGAGATCGCAATATCCTTGATTCGGACAAGGGAGAATATCCAAATGACATTCACTGCGGATAGTATACGCCCCAATTCGATCTCTTTCCGAACGGCGATCCGCGATTTGTATCAGCGCGTAAAAATTGAGGTATTGGGAAGCGATCCTGCGCCTTGGTTCGAGGTTGACCCCGCCGAAATTGAGATATGGGCAGAAGGTGATGAGTCTGCTTTTATTGATCGCAAGAAACTACAAGAACGAACCACGCTCGTGATGCAGCGGGGCATATTGTTGGGTGAAATTCGCGCGCATTTTAGTGATACAAACGAGACCCACGATATTCCGTGCTGGGCATGGGAGAAAGCCGAGCGGAACGAGCATGTTTGGTTTGAGGGTCGGTTGCCATTGGACGTGTTTCTCCCTGAGGAATGGAGGAGATGGTCTAATCACTCTGTTTTTCTTGATCAGGAGTCATTCGAAAACTGGATGGATGACCAAGATCTATCCGACGCGGGCACCTTGCCGGAGCTACCCGGTCCGATCGATTTTGCATTAAAGCCTGCATCGGATTCCTTCCGGCCATTACCAAACATACCGTACGTCGCCCTTTCCGAAGCATTGTCTTGGATTGCTTTCGATTTTGCGCTCGATAAACACGAGTTATATCAGGCTATTTGCACTCATGCTTTTGAGGAAATTGACCCTCAATCAATTCTGGCTAGTGCGATGGAAGGATTGGCTCAGAAAGGCAGCGATGGCAGCATCGCATTTCGTGGCAAATATATGCCCGAACCATCCGCCCGCGAGAAAACGGTAAGGACCGAGCCGATCGATCCCGTGAGACTCCATGATTATGCCCAATTTGATATTCTGTATGATGCCCTGCGTTACGGGACTGGCTCAACACGCATTGCAGATGGGAACACTGTCGAAGTAATGTTTCAAGAGGGTCTGCTCGACTCCTATCATTCGGTAGTCGTGTGCCGTGCAGACATTCTCCAATACTTTCCTGCAAACAATGAACCGAGTTGCGAACCGATCCCGACTTCGTCAGCTGAGCGCGCTCCTTCGGTAAAGGCTGGCAGGTCGCCTGATGATGATCTGATCATAAAAAAAGCCGACGAAATGCATGCTCGCGGAATCACTGGCTATGATATTGCGAAGATGATGAGACACGAAAAAGGATTTGAGAACGCTGGCAATGTTTGGGTCCGTGAATTGATCAAAGGCAGGTACAAGTCGGGAGGGCGGCCGATAAAGAATGACGCATAATAAGTACGCATACCGTCCCGCATATGCGCCATTTGCTGCGTAGTTTTTTCTAGAGTTTGGTTGCCTCGGTTCCAACATAACCAAGGAAAACCGATGCAAACCGATAAGCCCGATCTACCTAAGATCGCTTACTCCATCAAAGAGGCCTGCCAAGTATCTAGCCTAGGCCGGACCACGATTTTCAACCACATCGCTGCGCAAAGGCTGAAGGCCGTTCGCGTAGGTGGGCGGACGCTAATCCCGGTGGAAAGCCTTCACGCCCTTGTCACCGGGGAGGTTTGAGCCATGCCCCATAGACAAAACCCGACCACAAAGGGCCGGGTTTCGCGGAATAGCTTGGTAGGCGCTTCCGACGACACTCATACTCTTTCAACGTATCGTACTCAACACCTGATCGAAAGTTTTGGCATTCGCTCAGAACGCGCAGCAATGCTCGCCACCTTTGCATTCGGAGGAGCGGCCAATGACCAATAGCTACCCCGAAAATCCCGGTGCGAAGGGACCGGATGGCACAAGCCAGGAAGCGGCGAAAGCCATTGCGGCTAATGTTTCGCACCTTCGTCGGGCAGCCATGGCGGCGTTGGCGCGACTGGGGGAGGCGACTCCCTTGGAAGCCGTGGCGATTACTGGCGTGTCCCGAGAATCTCTCCAGCCGCGATTTAGCGAGTTGCGGGCAATGGGACTTGTCGAGCCGACCGGTGCGCGTCGTCGCAATCCCAGCGGAAAGCGTGCGTCGGTTCTCCGCCTAACCAAGCGCGGGCAAGAGGTGATTGCCAATGATTAGGCGGCGCAGCCGAAATAGGGTGAATGCCACCGGGCGAAATGAAACCAGCCGTTTCGCCCGGCTGGACTATCGCATATTGTGCAGCAACGCATATCGGGCACTCAGCCCCAATGATCGATCGCTGCTTGTCGAGCTGCTGATGCTCTACAATGGCGAGAATAACGGCAGCCTGTTCCTGAGTGTACGTGATGCTGCTCATCGGATGGGCATTGCGGATCTGTCTGCTGCAAGCCGGTCATTCGATACGCTCCAAGTCTTGGGGTTCATCCAACTGACTCAGGAAGCCTATTTCCGGGTGAAGGCGTCCAATAGATCGCGGGCGCGTTGTTGGCGATTAACTTGGCTTGCCGGACCAGGGCGGAAAGCTCCGTCTTGGGATTTTATCAAGCGCGAACCTGAGCCGAAGACGAAAGCGCGGAAACGGATGGAGCGGGGTCAAAAGGCGCTCAAGACATTCCGCCGTGCAAGGGACAGCGGAAAATTGCCGGTATTGGATTCCGATACGATGAGCCCTTTTCGACGTGAACTAGGCGATGCACCGGTATTGGAATCCGATACGCCAAACCATGAAAATGGCGGCTTACAGCCAAATAGCAGTGTTCCGGATTCCGCCACACACATAGCTATACCATGGGGTGCGGGGGCGACGAACTACCTCTTCGGCTGGTGGCAGTCAGACTGGTCGCCATCACTTTCAATCTGGATCGTAGGTGCGCTGATCAGCGCAAGCAATGCGCACGAGATGCGCGAAAGGAAAGCGGCATGACGAAAGCAAAGACTCCACGGCCGAAGCAACAAATCAAAACGAAGGCAAAACCGAAAGAGCGAATAATTACGATCCCATTTTCCGATACGGAGAGCGAGGAAGAAGCCGCAAATATTCTGGCCAAGGAAATTCCTGAATGGGACAGTTTGGACAAGCACGAGCGAACCGATCTGACTCGGCTTATCCGCGCCTCTGACAAGAGCGGCACTCCAACAAAGATCAAGTTGGCTCGCAAACCTGATGGCGGTGGCTATAGCATCGAACCTGCTGGAAAGTGCGATCTACTGGCACTCCTGAAGCTCCAAGAAACCTTTGCATCCAATTCGATCGATCCGGTCAATGCGCGGGCGAGCGAACTTCTCAAATATCTTGGCTCCGTCAACGCTGACAATGAGGGGCGATACAATGCGGCGCTTTCTTTTATTGAGAGCATGGCCCCGCAAAATCAGGCCGAAGCTCTTTTGCTGGTGCAAATGTATGTCACCCATGACGCCGCTATTCGGTCGCTAAGCATGATGGGAAGCGCGGAATGGGTGCCACAGGTCCAAACGTTCGGAAACCTCGCCACAAAGCTGCTGCGCGCGTCTCAGGCGCAAATGGAAACGCTCGCAAAGCTAAGGCGCGGTGGGGAGCAAACAATTCGGCATGTCCATGTTGATAATCGCGGTGGCCAGGCGGTCATCGCGGAGAACGTCCAGACAGGGGGGAGGGAAAATGGAAAAATCGACGAACAATCCCAAACAACCAAAGCTGTTGGCGCAAGCGCCACGTTGCTTAGCCAAGACCCGCAAGGGAACGGAGTGCCAATCCCCAGCCGTGAAGGGGCAACGGCGATGCAGGATGCACGGCGGGACAAATCCCGGCGCGCCTAGGGGCAACCGGAACGCTTGGAAGCATGGTGGGCGATCTGGAAAGGCGATAGCGGCGGCGCGCTATTTGAAAGAAATTGCGCGATTGGTGCAGGAATAGGAATTTTGCGCATTAAACGTTTGAGCGACCAGTTTATTTTCGCACATGATGAATACAGTAATTCGTTGATCATACTGCTTCATCTACGTTGCGACCTGTATAAATCCATATTCAGTGCATAAATGGTTGTTTATCATGATGTTTTTGCCAATTGCTTCGGGCGATTTAATCTGCGCTACTCATTTTACCACATAGGTAAACTATGATATTACAAATCCAACAACAGACCGAAAGAGGACGGTGAAAGTTATAATTGGAGATTGATTTGTGAGAAGTTGCAGATGAAGACTTTTTCAGTCGCCTTGTTGTGCATATTTCTGCTTTCCTGCGGTTCCACTGACATTATCCCGGATGATAGTGAAGGTGTTAGTGCAAGCAGCGTGCCGGAGCCATTACCGGAAACTGACCCACCAACAACACCCACGCCAGAAGGGCCGGTTTGTCCACACGTTGCTTGCGTAGAAGGAACTACCCCAGATCCTGAGACTTGCGATTGTGTAGGGCCAGATGACGATCGGCGGTCAACAGAAATTGTTGCTGATCCTGAATCACAGATTTGCGCTATGGTTTGTCCTAGCGACCTGGTCCTTAATTCCGACGAATGTCGCTGCGAAGTGCCTCAAAGCTCTCGCATCGCGCAACCCCGAATCTGTGCTCTCGCGTGCCCGGAAGGATATGATCCCAATCGCTGGTGCACATGTCTGTCTGTCCTCAGTGTAGAGGAGGAATAGAGTCGATTTTTTGGAGATACCGCAAAAGATCCCGATTATTTCTTGGAACGTCTCCGGCTGCTATTCGACACAGCTTCTTGTTCCGTAACTTCTTCCGTTCGATTCAGCTTTGAGCCGGAATCCAGCTAGATCTCAATCAATTCGGGTCGGGTGTTCGCGGTATGCGAGGAGGTGGTGGTGAAGGCGGTTCTGGAGCCGGAGCGTTAGCCGTTCTTGGTATGCTGCGTATGACGGTTATGATAGCTGCGCGCACCAATGTAGGGTTATCTTCTACGCCCTCTGGTGTTGTAATAGATACTATGTATTCACTACCATCGCTATCGGCTAAATCATGCTCATCTTCCCAAACATCAAAGAGATTAGTTTGGCACGTGACGAGTCCGTTTTCTTCCCTAAGCTCGATCTTAATATCGCTCATTCTCCCCCCCCTTTATCAACTATAGTCTACCATAACAAAAAACATGAAACTGAACAATGTTCTCAAAATAGACTTACAATTGTTGAGTTGACTAACGGATGCAGACCAACCCCATAAAATCATTTGGAAACGTCTCAATTTGGCATGGAAACAATTAGTTGGCCCCACATACGCAGTGAAGCTGGTTTCTATTGATACTAATTGTGCGACTGACCGACGCGCAATCGAGACTCTTGATTCACTAGCCGCTGCGGGATTAGTCGTATTAAAGATGTGGGGATCGAGCGGTGGCAGATGATTCAACGGGTTGTGGTTGGCTTATTATCGGAGCGATCGGGCTCTACGTTTTCTACGGTGGGTCGCAGAGCTCAAATGAAGACGAGCGATATATCGCAGATACACTGGGTATCTCCCAAGAACGAGCGGCAGAGCTACTCGATGCTTATGGTGACCCCGATGACGCCATCGACGAATATCGCGACATGTATCGGGGGCCACGATACGGAAGCTCAACCGTTTATTATCATGGCGGACGTGAGCGGGAGCCATTTGACGAATATGCAGCGCGCGACGCAGCCGAACGAGAACTAGAAGCTGAAGGATACGACTACAGCTATGGTTGCACGATAGACTGCTCTGGCCACGAGGCGGGATGGCGGTGGCGCGCGGAGAATGGATATTCGACTCCCGGCAACAGCAATTCATTTGATGAGGGCGGGCGAGCTTTTGATGAAGCTTTAGAGGACCGCGTTGCTGATATGCGGCATAGTTATGAATTAGGCGAGAACGTAGAATATTAGATTACATAGCCATAGCAAGTTCGCCTTTGGAATGAATGAGGCAAATATGATGCAAATATTTCGAATGCTGATTGGTTTGATGGCATTAGCCGGGATGGGCTCTCCAGTGCAGGCACAGTCCGATTTTGATATGCTTTTTGGGAATGATGCCTTGACGACATGCACAGCAGACGAAAATTTTGCACAAGATATATGCCTCGGTTGGGTTTACGGATTCCGAGACGCAATGTTGTTTTCCGCAGCCAATGGAGGTCCATGTCATTATGAAGTGCCGGATCGCGTGACGCTTGGGCAGATGGTCGACGTTTTAGTCCGAGCTTTGAGATCTCATCCAGCAGACCGCCATAACCCTACCGCAGTTCTCGCCAGCCGAGCGTTTTCAGAAGCTTGGCCGTGCCAAACGGAGTAGATTCTGCAATTCGCAAACATTCCAGTCCATCGCGCGTCGCCATTCGAGCGCAATGCCACTCGGCACCTTGCTGCACCCAATATCGCCATGCACTGGCGACCCGCACTTAACGACCGACCACATCTCATCGTATTGAACTGCACGATGGCCTAGCCATAAGTTGAGCAAGGAAAGGACTGCTTCAAGACGTACGCTACTGCGCTACTACCGGAGAAGTGACGAAGCTGAGGTTGATCCTGCCAGAATTGGACCAACAGGTCTCTTAGTTGGCGGGTTGTTGTTCCGTGGGGTAAGCAAAATTCTCTTGTGACGCCGCGTGTGTCGTAATCAAGAATCAAGGCATCGTGAGCACCGACAATATACCCTTGGCATACTGCAACAGCTGCTGCCTCATTACTGATACACATTGGATATAGGTCATTGCCGTTGTGGAATGTTCCGCTCCCCTGGATCACTTCCAAATTGGACTGGGCATGCCCACTAAAGGGCAGGGCGAGAGCTAACAGGATCAAAATTCGCTTGCAGTGAATTGCCATTAGTCTCTCCATCATCCCACGCCCACGATTTTACTTCGATAGCAAATAAATGCGAACTATCGCTAACACGCATTGCCATAGCGCCGCCATTCCAGCGCGTAGCCATCAGCCACCATCCTGCACCCAATATCGCCATGCATTGGCGACACGCATCTAGCCGCTGTCCTGTTGCCTCCAGCCGAACCGAAGGACGTGCATTGGAGGGGAGGGCCGTCAACGGTTATATGCCCATAGCGCAATGTACCGACCGGCTGGCCTAACAGGCTCACAAGATGGTTCCTGGAGTCCGTTGCAGAGGCATCGGGGCATGGATGGCCCGTGCGGCATGTTCCGTCCATCTCACGCGTTGCAATGGCCTGTAATCGAATGCGAGGCCCTTCTGCGCACCAAATCGGCCCGTCGCCATCCCAAACGGCTATGGGAGTGCATGTGAAGGCTAGGCCGGCGGCGACAGTTGCAGTTAGCATTTGGAAAGCATGGCAGCGGAAGTTAGCTTGGTCTATACTTTCGCCGTGAACATGGAGGCATGGATATGGCCAGAAAGCACGACACATTCAATTGGGCCAAGCTCAAGCGTGTTGCTGATAGTATGACAGACCAGCAAATCTCGGACGCCTTACAATTGGCCGAAAACGCGACTAGGCGAATTAACGCTGACAAACTGCAGAATAAGACCAATGATTGGCTAGCAGACAACGCACCTGACATTTCTCCGATTAGGTCCTTGCCAAGCCAGTCCATCTACAAATCATAGGAGTAGAGCGCATGATCGATTTGGAGATGGAATCCGTTAAAGACGCACTGGAGCGCAATCGCGTAATCACGGAGCAAACGCTGACATTGCTGTCCCGCCACATCGCCGGGGAAGACGTGCGAACCGATCTGCAAACAGCAATCGCTGAAATGGAGATAACTGGCGAGTGGTTTCAGCGCCCAAATTAAAACAACCACACTGCTAGGCTGATTGCCGCAACCAATACCACTAGCCCGACCATCTCGATGGCCATCCCGCGTCCAGCTTCCGGCTGGTCATCATCTCGTGGCCACAGCTTCATTCGCGTTCAACTATCTGCATTGCTTCATCAGGATAGGGTCGAACCAAACCAGCGGCCTTTTCCCAATCGCCAGCTAACCAGCAATCGTACCCATCGGCTGGCAATATCACGGGCATGGCCTTTGGGTGAACAGCACCAACAATCTCGTTAGGTTCCGTTGTCAGGAACGCCATTCGCGGCCCGTCATCGGTTGTGCGCCAGATCCCCGCAAAGGCAAATGGCTGTTCGTCATTCATTGCAAACCAGACTTTGCGCTTTGAGCCTTTCTCGCCTTCCCATTCACAAAAGGCTGTTGCTGGCACGAGACAGCGTTGCTCAGGTTTCGCCAGCGTGTTTTTCCAGAAGTTGCTTTCGAGATTGCGCACATTCGTTATCGGGCGCTTCACTTTTCCGAAGCCGGGCATCCCCCAGATTTGCGTTTCGAGTTTCAGGTTATCGCCATCGCGCCGCAAGATTGGCGCTTCGCGGTCTGGATATATTGCGTCGTACGCAGGCATGTTGGAGCGGTCGCCTTCAAAGCTTCCGAACAGGTTGCGCATCTCATCCACGGTCGATTGCACGCGATACAGATTACACATCTAGCGCCCTCCAATGTTCCTGCTACGTTCTCGGCAATGAGCAACAACAAGCGATTCGACACGCTAAATGATTTTATCCGCCATGGCGTCAATATTCATTGCAAATGCCGTTGCGGGCATAGGGGTGTACTTTGTCGTCACAAGACGCTTCGATGGTTCGCCGTTCACAATTGGCGAAAAGGATTCCGGGACATTGGATTGCATTTCCGCTGTTCTCGCTGCGGTAGAAGATGGCCCAAGATTGGCTGTACTGACGAACGCCCCATGGGTCCGGACTGGGGGCCTCGCGATGAACGGGATTGGAAAATGGTTTCGCGGCGGCTGCGTGGTTAGATTGTTGAGTGTCAGCAAACGCGCTGACTCGACGGATTGCAGCTGAACCGATAGTCACAAACCAGATAACGCACTGGGGGAAAATGATGAAATACGGAATTATGGCCGCGAGCATTCTTTTGTTTGCAAGTCCCGCTACAAGCGCAACCACGCTTTGGCAGAATATCGACTATGGAATGACCGCAGAACAAGTCAGAGAACTGTATCCCAATGCCCAATTTCGGGATGATGAAATTATTATCCGTGATTTTCAAGTTTCAGATGAATGCGAAGCAAATGTAGATATTCGGCTTCCCGAAGGAACCGTTGAGAGCGTACGGTTGCGTGGTGGTGGTTCTATCGGGCGGCGATGCGCAGACACGATCCAAGCTGCATTAGGATCGCGATATGGACAGCCAGCTACTGAGTCTCGCGAACGCGGGATGGGCATATTCCGCCGTGCGAGCCAGTTGATCACCTGGAACAGGGACGGTGTTACGTTGCGTTTCAAGCGGTTTTTGGACGGCGGATTGGCGCATCGGTCTTGGGAATTGGAGTATACGACATTCCAAGAGGACATCGCCATTTAATCTCGAAACGAAAGAGAAGCATTGCGGTAAGCGATATTCAATAAGCAACTTAGCCGCTCTTGCATCAATTTTCCTGCTTGAAAGAGCCACAAATGGCTGAATTGGCACCACCTACTAAGCGAAAAATATTTAACCTAGTCGGCGAGTCATACAAGACGAGAAGAGGTCTGGAGCGACAGACCGTTCTATTGGCTGCCGAACCGGGAGACCCGCTCATTCTTATCCGAGAACCGGACAATGAATTTGATCCAAACGCCGTATTGGCGGTTCTGGGTGAACACGACATTGGCTTTTTATCGAAAGAAGATGCTGCAGTAATTAGCCCGGCGCTCGATGCAGGGGTACTTCATACGGCGCAGATCCATGAACTGACGGGGGGAGTTGGCCAAGCGAGAAATTATGGCGCACGTATTAGCATCGCATGGCTTAGTCAAAAATTGCCTTCCCCCAAAATGCGAGACGAACGCCAAGAGCTCGCTCGCGAACAGAAAGCAATCGCGCTGGAGAAGTCTCGCGATTCCCAAGGGCGATTCAAGAAAGACTCCAACACCGGATGCGGTATCGTTTTCCTGTTGCTTCTGGTTTCTGTAATTAGCTTCAGAGGAGCGCAATATTTCATATAGTGCGGAGGAGAAACATGTTCTGGCTTTAGTTTTTTGCTAGACTGCAGACTGGAAAAAGACGTTGAAAAAATATCTTGTCATGTTCGTTTTCGTGGTTGGGATAGCCAATTCAAATTGTGTCTATGCGATCCAAAGGAATCAAAATCCGGAACTTGCTCGATACGTTGGACTTTATCCATGGGATCGCGTTGACGGTATAAGCTTCTCAGATCATCCAATTGTCCGCAGGGCTGTATCGAACGCTTCGCCCAATGAAAATGTCTCGAACGTGATTTTGACAGGCGGAACTGCAGGCGAAATTGTCGTTAACGGGTCGATGGTACTTTCATGGGCGTGCGAGCCTCACAACTGTGGCAACCACAACTGGACCCTGTTGTTCGGAAGGCAAACGCCAGCCCATATCGTTTGCTACAAACCCAACGGACAAATAGCGAGATGGTTTCGCCGACATCGAGAAATTGCGCAAAGTACATCCTGCCCATTTGAGGCTTCTGATGTCCCGCAGGCTGTGCTGCAGCAGCTTTACTAATTCGCACACTTCATCATTGAGATTTGCAGGCACTTGCTCAACGGATCAAACGCAACACACTTTGATGATCGCAATTCGGCGATTGGGAAAATACAAACAAATTTGTGTGCAACGGATTATACGCAACATGCTAAGAAGGACCGATGACCTCCCTGCTGATTTTTGCTGCAATAGGCAGTTTGTCGGTTGCTTCCCCTCCGCAATATCCATTCGAGTGCCATTTCGAGGGGCTGCTAACGGAGCCGGAACCAATTTCGCTTCCCGTCGCTCGTTATGTCGAGGAAAGGCGAGGTTCCTATCGGAATTGGACATTTGAGCCTGCCGGCGTGGTGGTATTCGGGCGACCTGCGATAGCTCTCAATCATTCTATTTCGTCGGATGAGCAATCCGGAGATCTGGAGTATTACTATTCTGCTGTAATTGAATCGTCTCGATTCGACGACATTCGATACGAATTTGAGCAGTTACATTCCGCCTACCGTTGCCGTCTCTTCGCAAGTGGAACCGAGTTTGTGTGTATTTCCTCCGTCGCTGGGGAGCCCACATTCAACGTCGCTGTTGCTAATCGGCACAACAATCCGGATGGATTGACCAATGGCGTAGCGGTGACGTGTAGGCTTTTCCTGCAGCCACGAATGTAACAGCTGAGAAGCATGCCGGGTGACTATTTGCAGTTCTAGTAAACGGAAAGCTTGCGTGCACGTTTAGCGAGGGCTTCGTACCGACTCCCTCGGACAGCGCCAAAATGCTTACACCAGGCGCCAAGGAATGCCGCTTCTTCGCTTTTCCGCTTCGCCTTCCCAAGAATGACTGCAATGCGCCAGGCATAGTATGGAGCCGGAATCTCACCCTTGTGAAACCAGTTAACTAAGCTCTGGTTGACGATGCCGATCTGTCGGCCAAGGTCATTGTCGATGGACTTCAGCTCAGCACGAAAGTCGGCTTCCGGCTGGTTTAGGATCGCTAGTCCACCCATAGCTTGGCCATAGGTTTGTCCTTCAAGCATTATTGGAAGTGCGAGATTGAAGGCGGTCCGGTGCAGTTCGTTGGCTTGCTCTATTGGCAGGACCGGGGTTTTGTTTAGATGCAGAATCAACTCGCCAAGTTCGCTAGTGCATTCCATGCCTTACTCCCGTACTCGCCCTCTCGCTTGTCTAACCGCTCAATTCTGTCCAGCAAACAAAGAAGAAGACTACGCTTTGTCGCGATAAATCGCAGGCATAGTGGCTACCTTTTGTTCGTTTACGAAAACTGTTCGCGGCAACATGCAAGTTAAGAGCCGTTGTGGCTTCAATTCCAATCGATCGGGAATGAGGTCACCAAGTTCTCGGGCTTCACTTTTCCGTTTGGGCGGATATGCCAGTGTTAGCGATATATGGTCCATTTTGCGAAGCGCTCGAACAGCCGGGATTTGGTCGCTATCTGCCGTCACGAGAATCATTCTTTGCTTTTCACCGGATGAGGCATCACTTAGCATTTGAACCGCTATACCAACATCGGTCTGTTTCTCTTCGCGGAAAGAGCAGTATCGCTCATGCCTTGCACACCATTTTTTTGGTTTTGCGAACTCTCCTAGATGGACCTTAACGCCGTATGCCTCCTGCGCCGCAAGAAAATTTTGGTGTCGCTTCTGCTTTTTAGTCTCAAATTTCCATACGGCTGTAAAAAGATGAATGGCCACCAACTCTTCACCATCGCGGATTAGCGACTTAAACAGCGTATTGTAATTGAGCCACTTTAGGCGCGGATCCCCAACATTTTCTAAGGCATGATAGACATTGAAGCCATCCACATAGGCGCGTACTTTCGTCATTCACGTTGACTTAACCCAAGTGGTTTTATATACAATGGTCATCCACCCGGTGCGTTTCGACAATCCGGAAAAGAGGGCTAAACCTAAGGGTTGGCCCTCTTATTTTTTGCCCTTCAACTGTTGCTTTAAGATTGTAGCGTTTCAACGATTGCGACCACCCCAAGCGACCAGGTTATTGGGGAGCGTTATTGGGAACGTCTCGGGTATATTAAAAAATAATCAATAAAAGCAATGACAATTGGCGGACAGGGTGGGATTCGAACCCACGGTGAGCTTGCACCCACGCTGGTTTTCAAGACCAGTGCCTTAAACCACTCGGCCACCTGTCCGCATCGCTAGCGCGCTTATCCTGCAAACGCCCTTATGTGCAACCCATAGGACGAAATGACGTTCCCTTGATCCCGTCGCTATGGCAGGAGGGCAGGGAAAGGGGAGCAAATGCGTTACCTCACCAAATACATGACACTGATTGCCGCCATCTTCGGAATTGGAATCGCGAATCCAGCGCTCGCACAGACCGATGCCGGCTTTGCCGCCTATATGCAGCAGCTGCGCGCTGAGGCGATTGCCGAGGGCGTGAGCCCCGCCACGCTGGACCAGGTTATCCCGACGCTGAGCTATAATCCGCGAGTCATTGCCCTGGATCGCAATCAACCCGGCGGAAGTTTCGATTCTCCGATCCCGCCCTTCGCGCCCTATCAGGCACGGCACGTCAACCAGACTCGGATCAACGGCGGGAGGGCCACATATCAGCGCGTTCGCACGCAGCTTACAGACATTGAACGGCGGACCGGCGTTCCGGGAAAGATCGCAATCGCCATTTATGGTCATGAAACGGGCTATGGCCGGATCACGGGCGATTTCGACCTTCCGCGTTCGCTGGCAACGCTCGCCTATGAGGGCCGCCGCCGTCAGCTGTTCGCAGGCGAATTCATTGCCGCAATGAAGATGATCGACCGAGGTGTGCCGCGGGACCGGCTGCAGGGCAGCTGGGCCGGCGCCTTTGGTTATCCGCAATTCCTGCCCAGCGTCTATCTGCGTCTCGCAATCGATGGAGACGGAGACGGACGGGCCGAGATCTGGCGCAGCGAGGCGGACGCCCTGGCATCAATCGGCAACTATTTGCACAATTCCGGCTGGCGTGCCGGCGAACCATGGGGCGTCGCCGTGAACGTACCTTCATCGCTCGATCGCAACTCGATCGCCAACCGCACTACGCCAACCCGCTGTCCGCGCGTCTTCGAGCGCCACAGTCGCTGGCTCACAATGGCCGAATGGCGGGAGCTCGGAATCCGGACACGCACCGGAACATGGCCGGATGATCGCGTCATGGCGACGCTGCTCGAGCCGGACGGCCCGGGCAACACGGCCTATCTTCTCACCAACAATTATCGCGTGATCCTCGACTATAACTGCTCGAATTTCTATGCATTGTCCGTGGGGTTATTGGCTGATGAAGTTGTTCGATAAGACGAAAACATGGATCGCCGGGCTTGCGCTTGCTGCGCTAGCGGGCTGTGGCGGCGGCGGCGAACTGCCGCCAGCATCTGCTGGCGGACAGGGGCCTGTATACGGTACAACCGTCTCCGACTTCCCGGTTCTGGTCGGCGAACCCTATACGATCAATGGCAGGACCTACACGCCCTCCGATCCTTCGCATTATGACGAAGTCGGTCTGGCATCCTATTATGGCGACGAACTATCCGGCCGGCCAACAGCCAACGGTGAACGGTTCCAGCCCTCGGGCATCAGCGCCGCGCATCGGACATTGCCGTTACCCTCTTATGTCGAGGTCACGGCCCTGCAGACGGGCCGAACGATTCTGGTTCGCATCAATGATCGGGGGCCTTTCTCCGATGACCGGATAATCGACCTTTCCATCGGTGCAGCGCGGCAACTTGGCATCGTCGAACAAGGAACGGCAGCCGTTCGTGTACGCCGCGTGCAGCCGATAGACAGCGATCGTGCACGATTGCGCGCGGGACAGCCCGCCGAACCAAGGCTCCAGACCTCTCCGCAACTACTCGCCGCCCTGCGTGCGCAGTTCGAGCGCGGCGGCGGTGTTATTCCGCCCGCGACCCCGTCGCCCGATGCGCCTGCGCCTTCGGGCCGTGCCGGAGTCGACTGGCAGGTTGAAAATGAACCGCAGGCGGCAACACCTCCGCCAGCGCCGCGCTCAGCCCCGACAGCGACCGGCAGCTATTATGTCCAGCTCGGCGCATTTTCCAATGCTGCCAATGCCCAGCGATTAGCCAGTCGCGCGCAAAATCTGGGTACGGTTCGTGTCGTTTCTGCAGGCAATATCCGCCGCGTGCGGCTTGGGCCATATCCCAGCCAGGCTGCGGCAAATCAGGCTCAGTCACGCGCCCGTGCAGCGGGTTTTGGTGATGCACGCGTTCTTCGGGATACCGGGCGCTAGCAGACCAGGAAAGAGAGTTATGAAAAAGGCAGCTGTTCTTCTTGCATTGGCTGCGGGAGCCTTGGTGGTTCCCGGATATGCCGAACGCCCCCGCTATGATGGCGATGTGCCGATCGCCTATATGGTGGACATGAGTTCGGGCGCAGTCTTGTTTGCGCGCGACGCCAATCGGCGGATCCCGCCGGCATCGATGGCGAAGATGATGACCGCCCATGTCGCCTTTGACCTGCTGCAGGACGGCACCATCACGCTTGATCAGGAATGCACGGTGCGCCCGGAAACATGGCGGCAATGGCATGGGCCGGAAGCAGGATCGACGATGTTCCTGTCCCCCGGCGAACGCGTCAGCATCGAAAACCTTCTCTATGGCGTCGTGACGGTATCGGGCAATGACGCCAGCGTAGTGCTGGCGGAATGCATATCCGGCACCGAATCCGCCTTTACCGCGCTGATGAACCGGAAAGCCGAGGAGCTCGGCCTTGAAAACAGCCATTTCGGCAACAGCAACGGCTGGCCGGATGAAGGCCGCACCTATGTTACGGCGCGGGACCTGGCGCGGCTCGCAATATCGACAATCCAGGACTATCCTGAATATTACAGCCAGTTTTATGGTCGCCGGGAATTCACATGGGGTGAAACCATGGGCGGCGATCCTATAACCCAAGCCAATCGCAACCCTCTGATGGGCAATGTTGATGGCGCAGACGGCCTCAAAACCGGCCATACGCAGGAAGCGGGCTTCGGCTTCACCGGATCGGCCGTGCAGAACGGACGGCGCATCGTAATGGTGCTGGCCGGTCTCAATTCATACAACCAGCGGATCGAGCAATCGACGCGGTTCATGGAATGGGGCTTCAATGCCTGGCAATCCCGCCAGCTCGTGACCAGCGGAAGCCGCGTTGGCGCCGCGCGTGTCCAGGGCGGCGATGCCAGCGAAGTGGGCCTTGTCGCACCGCGCAATCTGGCGATGACGGTTCCGGCTGGTCTCGCTTCGGAACGAGAGGTCAGGATCGTGTATCAAGGACCGGTTCGGGCACCGATAGCCGAGGGCCAGCATATTGCGGACCTCGTAGTTCGGACGCCGGACATGCCAGACCAGCGCCTGCCGCTGGTCGCGGAAACGGCGGTTGGCGAACGGGGCTTTTTCGGACGGATCTGGGCAGGCCTGAAATCCCTGATCGGCCTCGGATAAGGGCCCGGTGCAGGGGAAATTCATAACCCTTGAGGGCGGCGAGGGTGCCGGCAAATCGACACAGGCGCGTCTATTGACGTCATGGCTTCACGATCGCGGCCTGAACGTTGTCGAAACGCGTGAGCCCGGCGGAACTCCGGGCGCTGACGCAATCCGCGAGCTACTGCTCGGCGGCAATGTTCCGCTGACGGCGACCGCAGAAGCCCATCTGTTCGCTGCGGCCCGCGCCGATCATGTGGAAACGCTGATCCGGCCGGCACTTGCGGCGGGGAGATGGGTTGTCTGCGATCGTTTCATCGATTCAACGCTCGCCTATCAGGGTGCTGCCGGGAAACTGGGCGTCGATGTGGTGCGGACGATCAACGAAACCGCGATCGGCGACACGATGCCCGATCTCACCATTTTGCTGCGAACCGATGTTGATACGGGCACGAGGCGCGCCCTTGCACGCGATGGCGACGAAACCGACCGTTTCAGCATGCGGGACGTAGAGTTCCACAAAATGGTCGCCAAAGCTTTTGACAGCTTCGCAGCGGATGATCCTGACCGTTTCGCGGTAGTCGACGCCGAACAGGGCATCGAGACGGTGGCCAAGGCTATCCGCACGGCCGTGGAGACGCGCCTGTCATGAAGCTTTTCGGTCAGGATATGGCAATCCGCGCTTTCAAGACCGCGCTGGACAGCGGGAAACTGCACCATGCATGGCTGCTGGGCGGGCCTCGCGGCGTCGGCAAGGCAATGTTCGCCGATATGGCTGCGCAGCGCGTGCTGGCCCAGGCTGCCCGGCCCCAAGGTTTGGGGGAGGGTCTGGACGTCCCGGAAACCCATCCCACAGCACATCTGATCCAGGCAGGGAGCCATCCCGACCTGCGCCGCCTCTCACGGCTTCCCAGGGACCGAAAGCCCGATGAGCTCGCGCGGAACATCTCGGTCGACCAGATCCGGGGGATTCAGTCTCTCTTTGCGACCACGCCCTCGATGTCTGACTGGCGGGCCGTGGTTATCGACGCGATCGACGATCTGGAAAGACCGGCCGCGAACGCCTTGCTCAAAAACCTTGAAGAACCGCCGGCGAAATGCGTGTTCCTGCTGGTCTGCCACAGCCCGGGCAGGATACTGCCTACGATACGGTCGCGGTGCAGAATGCTCAGATTTTCAAGGCTTTCCGATGACGCCATGACGTCAGCCATTGCCCAGGCCTCACCTGAACTCGACGCGGATGAACGCGCCGCACTGGTGCGCATCGGCAATGGTGCTCCGGGTCAGGCCCTGCAATATGCGGGGCTCGATATCGCTGATCTGGATGCGGCAATCGGCGCGCTGATTGCCCGGGGGGACAAGGGAAATTCGGCGCGCGCAGCGCTGGCTCAGAGCCTCGCGCTCAAAAAGGCGCAGCCGCGCTATGAGGCGTTTCTGGAGCGCGCACCCGCGGCGATTGCGGCCCATGCGCGCAATTTGAGCGGAAAACCGCTCGAAACTGCGATTTCGGCATGGGAAGAAGCCCGTTCGCTGGCTGGCGGTGCACAAAGACTGTCCCTAGACCCGCAATCCACGGTTTTCGCGCTTGCCGGACTGCTCGCTTCGCTGCATGAGCCTCGGCATGATGCCTGATTCCAAGCCATTCTATATCACCACCGCGATCAGCTATCCCAATGGCCGGCCGCATATCGGCCATGCCTATGAAGCGGTCGCAACCGATGCCATTGCGCGCTTCTACCGGCTAGCCGGGCGCGATGTGCGCTTCCAGACCGGGGTCGACGAGCATGGCCTGAAAATGGTCAAGACGGCGCGTGAACGGGATATAGCGGTTAGCGATTTCGCCAATGAAATGACCCAATATTTCATAGATATGTGCGATACTCTTGATATTGATTATGATCGCTTTGTGCGCACGACCGAAGAGGCGAACCACCGCGCGGCGCAGGAAATCTGGAAGCGGATGGAAGCCAGGGGCGACCTATATCTCGATCGCTATGAGGGTTGGTACTCGGTCCGCGACGAAGCCTATTATGACGAGAAGGAGCTGATCGACGGGGAAGGGGAGACAAAACTCTCTCCCCAGGGCACTCCGGTCGAATGGACAGTTGAGGAAAGCTGGTTTTTCAAACTCTCAAACTATCAGGACAAGCTGTTAGAATTGTACGAAAAACACCCGGAATTTCTGAAACCGGACAGCCGCCGTAACGAGATCGCCCGGTTTGTCGAAGGCGGGCTGCGCGACCTTAGTATTTCGCGCACCAGCTTCGACTGGGGGGTCAAGGTTCCGGGTCATGACGACCATGTCATGTATGTCTGGCTCGACGCGCTGACCAATTATCTGACCGGGCTCGATTTTCCGGACGAGGAGGGGCTTTACGCCCGCTATTGGGGCGAAGGCGCCGACAGCGTCCATATTATCGGCAAGGATATTGTTCGCTTTCACGCGGTTTACTGGCCGGCATTTCTGATGAGCGCAGACTTGCCGCTGCCTTCGCGGGTCTTTGGGCATGGCTTCCTGCTCAATCGAGGCCAGAAGGAATCCAAATCGCTGGGCAATGTGACAGATCCGATGGCGCTTGCCGGAACCTTCGGCGTCGATTCCGTCCGCTATTTCCTGTTGCGCGAGATCAGTTTCGGCAGCGATGGCAGCTATTCCGCCGAAGCGATCGTCAATCGCTGCAATGCCGACCTTGCCAATGATCTCGGCAATCTGGCGCAGCGCACGCTGTCCATGATAGCCAAGAATTTCGACGGGAAAGTGCCCGAGCCCGGCGAACCGACTGAAGCAGATGCTGCGCTAATGGCCGTTTTCGAGGCTATTCCGCAGCAGGCCCATGACGCCATGGAGGATTTCGCAATCCATCAGGCGCTGGAAGCCATCTGGAAAGGCGCTGGCGAGGCCAATCTCTATATATCCGAAGAACAGCCATGGACCGTGCGTAAGACCGATCCGGATCGCGCCGGAACGATTCTCTATCGCTGCGCCGAGGCCGTTCGCCAGATGGCTATCCTCGCGCGCTGGGCTATCCCTGCATCGGCAGACGCACTTTTGGATCAGCTCGGCCAATCCGATGATGCTCGCGATTTTGCGGCTCTGGGAACGCCGCTTGAGCCAGGAATGGCTTTGCCAGCCCCACAGGGCGTGTTTCCGCGTTTGGAATTGCCTGAAGAGCAGGGTGACAGCTAGGCTTGCAGTCCCTATCTGGGCGCCATGTTTGTCGATAGTCATTGCCATCTCAACTATGAAGGCCTGATCGAACGCCAGAGCGAGGTGATCGAAGCCGCCCGCGCGCGCGGTGTTTCGACCATGCTCAACATCTCGACCCGCGAACGCGAATGGGATGCGATTATCGCCACTGCGGAAAGCGCGCCCGATATCTGGGCCACGGTTGGCATTCATCCGCATGAAGCCGATGCCCATCCGGATATTGACACGGCAAAGCTGGTGGCAAAAGCCGATCATCCCCGTGTGGTTGCAATCGGGGAAACGGGGCTCGACTATTATTATGAGCATTCCGACCGCGAGCGGCAGAAAACCATCTTTCGCGCGCATATCGCCGCATGCCGGGAAACCGGACTGCCCCTAATCGTCCACACCCGCGATGCCGAAGAGGATACCGCAGAAATCCTGGCCGATGAAATGGGGAAGGGTGCCTATAAAGGCGTCATCCACTGCTTCACCGCAAGCCAGGGATTTGCCGATATCGCGCTCGATCTGGGGTTCTACATTTCGATTTCCGGCATTGTTACCTTCAAAAATGCCAAGGATCTGCAGGCGACTGCAGCGGGCCTCCCGAAAGACCGGCTGTTGATCGAAACAGACTCCCCGTTCCTCGCTCCGGTCCCCAATCGCGGAAAACCCTGCGAACCGGCCTTTGTGGTCGATACAGCGACTTTCCTGGCTGATTTGCGCGGGGAGACGGTTGAGGAACTGGCTGCTTGCACGACGCGCAATTTTCACACCCTGTTCGACAAGGCAGCCCCGTGAAGCTTCGAATTCTGGGCTGCGGCACGTCATCGGGTGTTCCGCGTATCGGCAATGACTGGGGCTCATGCGACCCGAAAAATCCCAAAAACCGGCGGATGCGCGCCTCGATCATGATCTCGTCAGACGCAACGAATATCCTTGTCGATACCGGTCCGGATATCCGCCAGCAATTGCTCAACGCGAATGTGAAGAAGATCGACCACGTCATCTGGACGCATGAACATGCCGATCATTGCCACGGAATCGATGATCTTCGTCAGCTGTATTTCGCGCTCGGTGGCCCTATTCCGTGCCTCGCACGGCCGCGAACATTGCGCGAATTGCAACAACGGTTCGATTTCGCATTCAAGGGTGTGGGTCCCTATCCATCCTATGCGCAGGGCATGACACTCACGGACCGGGTAATGCTGAGCGGTATTACCGTCAGCGCGGCGGACATGCCGCACGGCACGATCAGTTCTGCGGCTTTGCGTTTCGAGCATGGTGGCAAGAGCATCGCCTACACGACCGATTTCACGGCCCTGCCAGCCATGGCGATGAAATGCGTCGAGGGCGTCGATGTCTGGGTGGTCGATGCATTGCGGCGTCGTGAACATCCCACGCATCCGCATCTGGCCCAGACTTTGGAATGGATTGCCAAAGCCAGGCCGAAGCGCGCTATACTGACCCATATGGATCATAGCATGGATTATCAGACGCTCTGCGACGAGCTGCCGCCCAATGTCGAGCCGGCCTATGACGGGCTGGAAGTCGATCTGGGATGACCGAGGGGCAGGGCGTCAATCTCGTCTGGGCGGTTGTCATGCTGGCTATCGTCGGCAGCGCGCTCCTCAGCCGCCGGATCCCGATGGCCCAGGCAGCCAAAATGGCGCTGGCCTGGGTCGCAATCTTTGCGATCGGGCTTACAGTCTATGCTTTTCGTAACGATATCAAAGCTTTCGGACAGAGAATCTGGTACGAAATCAGCCCACCAGAGACGGTGGCACAGGGCGCAGCCCTGCGCATTCGCAAATCGCCGGACGGGCATTTCTGGGTCGATGTCAGCATCAACGGCAATGAAGAACGGTTTCTGATCGATAGCGGCGCGACGGTGACCGCATTGTCGGTCGGTGCGGCACAGCGGTCCGATGTTGAACCCGGTTACGGATATCCGATGATCCTGAACACCGCCAATGGAGCGATTTCCGCCGATCGCGCGGAAGCCCGCACACTTATCGTCGGGACAATTCGCCGCGAGAACATGCCTGTTGTCATTGCCGAGGAGTTTGGCGGAACCAATGTGCTGGGAATGAACTTCCTTTCGTCATTGTCGAGCTGGAGCGTGGAAGGCGAATGGCTGGTTCTCGAGCCTTAGAACATGTCGGAGGCCTCAAGGCCGAATAGCCCATGCGATTTAACATAATGTATATTATCGGGATAATATGTCCATGGATGTAACAAGCCCCTCACGGCCTGGAGACGACCTTGGCGAACGGATTTCACGACTGGCAACAATCATGGAACGCCTCCGGGATCCTGACACGGGCTGTCCATGGGATGTCGACCAGGACTTTGCTTCGATCGCGCCGTACACGATCGAAGAAGCCTATGAAGTCGCCGATGCGATCGAGCGCAACGAGATGGACGCGCTCAAGGACGAGCTTGGAGATCTTCAACTCCAGGTCGTCTTTCATGCGCGCATGGCCGAGGAATTGGGCTATTTCAGCCTGTCAGACGTTCTGGACGGAATTTCCGACAAAATGATCAGGCGTCATCCGCATGTATTCGAGCCGGATGCTGAAGCTGGACCTGGCTGGGAAGCCATCAAGGCTGCGGAAAGAGCGGAAAAGGGCGGTAGCAGCGCTCTGGACGGCGTAGCCACTGCCCTACCCGCCCTGCTCCGCGCTGAAAAACTGCAGAAACGCGCGGCGCGCACCGGTTTCGACTGGCCGGACGCAGAAGGCCCGAAAGCCAAAATCCACGAAGAAATCGGCGAAGTTGAAAATGCGAAGAATGAGTTGGAAAGTATTGAGGAAATTGGAGATTTGCTGTTCGCCGTGGTGAACTGGGCCCGTCATCTCAAAATCGATCCCGAAGCCGCGCTTCGTGCTGCCAATACCAAATTCGAGCGCCGTTTCCGGTCCATGGAGGATCGAGCCGGGGCCGAGTTTCCCTCCCTCTCGCTTGATTCGATGGAAGAGCTTTGGGGTGCCGCCAAGAAAGACGAGTCTTAGGCGAGGCTCCGACGGTCCTGGAAACGATCCCAATCGATGGCGGACAGTTTTACGGAAACATGCATCATATCGCCTTCAACATCCTGACTTAAAACGCTTCCATTCTGATGGAGCCAGGCCAGATTCTCGCCATCGGAAAGCTCGAGCTGCACATCATGGACGATGCTTCCGCGATCAAGCTGCTCGGCAATCAGCAACCGGAGCTCTTCTATCCCCTCCCCGGTCAGCGCCGATACAGCCACGACATCGTCTCGCCGGTCAGCCGCGTTGCACAATTGTTCGCGCGCGGCCTCGTCCAGAGCATCGATCTTGTTCCAGGCCTCGATGAGCGGGGCGCTCCCCTCCCCGTCGCGTGCGCCGATTTCCTTGAGCACGACCTCAACATCAGCACATTGTGCATCGCTGTCGCTGTGCGAGATATCGCGAACATGGACGATCAGGTCAGCCGCATTCACTTCTTCCAAGGTCGCCCGGAAAGCTGCAACAAGCTGGGTCGGCAGATCCGAAACAAATCCGACAGTGTCGGACAGGATCGCCTTGTCGAGCCCGGGCAGCGTTATCTCCCGCATCGTCGGATCCAGCGTGGCGAACAGCAAATCTGCCGCCATGACGTCACCGCCCGTCATCTTATTGAAAAGAGTAGATTTTCCGGCATTGGTATAGCCAACAAGCGCGATAACCGGCCAGGGTGCCTTTTGTCGGCGCGCACGGTGCAGGCTGCGCGTACGCCGCACCTGTTCGAGTTCCTTGCGCAATTTCGCCATCCGGTCGCGGATCATCCGCCTGTCGGCCTCGATCTGCGTTTCACCCGGACCGCCGAGGAATCCGAAACCGCCCCGCTGCCGCTCCAGATGGGTCCAGCTTCGCACGAGCCGCCCTGCCTGATAGTCGAGATGCGCCAGTTCGACCTGCAATCGCCCTTCTGCGGTTGCCGCGCGTTCACCGAAAATCTCCAGGATCAGGCCGGTGCGGTCGATCACCTTGACCTTGAGTTCAGTTTCAAGGTTCTTTTGCTGAACAGGGGTCAATGCTGCATCGATAATCGCGAGATCGGCCTCAATGAGCCGGGTCTCGGTCGCCAGTTGATCGACCTGCCCTTTTCCGAACAGTGTTGCCGGCCGGATCTGGCGCATTTTCACCGCGCGTTTTTCGACGACGTCGATCCCGATAGCCTCGGCAAGTCCCGCCGCTTCTTCAAGCCGTGCGTCGCTGTCGCGGCTCTCATCGCGCCCAAAGTCGGGAAAAACTATGAGCGCGCGATCGCCGCGCGTAAAACCGTCAGTCTCGTCGCGATCGAAAACGCTCAAGGCTGGGCGTCGGGATCTGCGCTGCCAAGATCGATGGCATTTGCCGGCTGAATCGTCGAAATGGCATGCTTATAGACAAGCTGGGACTGGCCATCGCGGTTCAGCATCAGGCAGAACAGGTCGAATGCGGCAACTTCACCCTGCAGCATCACGCCATTGACGAGAAACATCGTCACCGGATCGCGTTCACGCTTGACGGCATTGAGGAAGATTTCCTGCAGCAGTTTCCCGCGCTTGTCCTCGGCAAATGCCGCTTCGATTTCCTCCATATCCATAGGCCCGCCGGGCATGATGGTGGAGATTGCATGCTTGTAAACCAGCTGTGACTGGCCGTCGCGGCGCAGCAGCACCGAGAAATTATCGAACCAGGTAATCACGCCCTGCAATTTCACGCCTTTGACGAGGAACATCGTCACGGGCGTCTTGCTTTTGCGCAATGTGTTGAGAAACAAATCCTGAAGTATATTGACCTTTTCAGCCATCTTGCGGCCTCCGGTTCTTGGCGGGTCGTGGCCCGCTGGGCATCGTTATTCGACGTCTGTTCGACAAGGCGGCGACCCGCCTCATCGTCAAATGTAGGTTGGAAGGCGCGCTACTTCAATCAGTTGTTTTTCTTATTCTCGTTGAGCCCCAGAGTTTTGAGCTTGCGATGCAATGCGGAGCGCTCCATGCCGATAAAGGTGGCCGTGCGGGAGATATTCCCCGAAAAACGGCGGATCTGCACGCGCAGATATTCCCGCTCGAATGTCTCGCGCGCTTCACGGAGCGGCGTACCCATGATTGCCCGGGCGCCTTTGTCCGGCGCGATCTGCATCTGGTCCTCAAGAATTTCGGAAGGCAGCATATCGACATCGATGCGTGCAATCCGGTCACCCGGGGCAAGGATGATGGTGCGTTCCACGATATTGCGCAGCTGGCGGACATTGCCCGGCCATTCATAGGCCTGCATCGCCGCAATCGCTTCGTCCGAAATTTCCGGATTGGCTACCCTGCGCTCCGCTGCATAACGCGCCGCAAAATGCTCGACCAGGGGCGGGATGTCCTCCCGGCGTTCAGAAAGCGGCGGCAGATGGACGGGCACCACGTTGAGCCGATAAAACAGGTCTTCGCGGAACCGGCCCTCGGCGATTTCCGTCTCAAGATCGCGGGCCGTTGCCGAAATCACCCTCACGTCCACGTTTACAAGCCGCTGCCCGCCAATCCGGTTGAAACGCTGGTCCGTAAGAACGCGCAAGATGCGACCCTGCGCCGTAAGCGGCATGTCGCCGATCTCGTCGAGAAACAGCGTACCGCCATGCGCTTGTTCGAGCAGGCCGGGCCGCGGGCCGTTCTCATCTTCGGTGCCGAATAGCTCTTCTTCGACTCGTTCGGTTGTCATCCGTGCCGCACTGACCACGACAAAAGGCGCTTTGGCGCGCCCGCTCCAGCTGTGGAGCAACCGCGCGGCCACTTCCTTGCCGACCCCGGCCGGCCCGGTAATCAGCACCCGGCTCCCGGTACCTGCTACCCGCTTTAACGTCGCGCGAACGCCGTTGATCGCGCTGGAATTGCCGTTGAGTTCGTCTTCCTCGCCAATTCTTGCCTTCAGCGATTCATTTTCCCTGCGCAGCCGATCCGTTTCCGTCGCCCGGGCCACCAGGTGCAAAAGCCTCTCGGCCTCGAATGGTTTCTCGATAAAATCGACGGCACCCCGGCGGATCGCGGCCACAGCCGTATCGATATTGCCATGGCCCGATATCATCAGCACGGGAATGCTCGGGTCACGCTGCTTGATTTCGTCCAGCAACTCCAGTCCGTCGAGCTTCGAGCCCTGGAGCCACACATCGAGCAGCACGAGCGACGGACGACGTTCCTCGAGCGCGGCAAGAGCGGCATCGCTGCTGCGCGCCGTGCGCGCTTCATAGCCTTCATCTTCGAGGACTCCGGCAACGAGATCGCAAATATCGGCCTCGTCATCGACCACAAGAATATCGAGTGACATCAGTGTGCCTCCCCATCGTTACGCGTTAACTGGAACAGGCGATCGCTTTCCTCAGGACCGCCCGGTGCCATATCCTTGAGCGGGGCGAGTGCTTCGACATCAAGGGTGACGCGAACCCGGGTCCCGCCCCCTGCCCTGTCGGAAAATGCAATCGTCCCGAAATGTTCTTCGACAATCTTTTTGACGATCGCGAGACCAAGACCCGTGCCGCTCTCTCGGGTTGTCATATAGGGCTCGGTCAACCGCTCGCGTTCTGCAGGCAGGCCGACGCCATTATCCTCGACATCGACGACAATCCGGCCATTTTTTTGTGCAACAGAGAGCTTTACGATACCGCCCTCTTCGCCTTCGCCATGTTTTTGTTCGACCGCTTCAACCGCGTTTTTCACGACATTGGTCAATGCCTGTCCCAATTGACGGCGATCACAAACGAGCGGCGGCAAGTCTGCTTCCGCGTCCTGCGAAAAGGCGATTTCGGGATGCGCCACCTCATGCAGGAAGATGGCCTGCCGGCAAATGTCGACGATCGATTCTTCGCGGAAAACGGGCTTTGGCATCCGCGCGAAGGACGAGAACTCGTCTACCATCCGGCGCAGGTCGCCGACCTGGCGGACGATCGTGCCCGTGAGCTTGGAAAAGACACCGCTGTCCGGGTCTGCCGCCGCTCCGAAACGGCGCTGCAACCGTTCCGCAGCCAGCTGGATTGGCGTCAGCGGGTTCTTGATTTCATGCGCGATCCGTCTTGCAACGTCCGACCATGCTGCACGGCGCTGATCCAGCAGTTGCTGGGTTATATCGTCGAATGTCAGCACATGGCCGCCCTGATCGGCGACCAGTGTAACAGCAAGCGTCCGCGGCTCTCCGCCACTGGTCATCTGGATCTCCCGCGTATTCGGGCCGCCGTCGATCAGCCTGTCCAGTTCGGGTGCGATATCATGCAGACACTGGCCCATCACCGCCTGCTGATCCGCCTCCATCAGTTCGGCCGCTGAACGGTTGATCAAGCGGACCCGGCGATCGCTGTCGACGGACACAACACCGGCGGTGACGCTGGACAGCACCGCCTCTGTAAACGCCCGGCGGCTGTCAAGTTGGTCATTCGCGAGTACGAGCGCGCCCGTCTGTTCTTCCAGACGGCTGGTCATGCCGTTGAAGGCGCTTGCCAGGGTGCCGATTTCATCGCGGGCATCAGGCACGGGGACGCGCGTCGAGAGATCGCCATCCGCAATTTTGCGGGCCGCATCGACCAAAGCTCCGACGGGGCGCACGAGCCGGTCCGCGACAGTCAGTGCGATCCAGATTGCTGCTGCAACGATCAGTAACGAAATCACCAGAAGCGCGGCATTGAAACGCAATTGCATAGCCTTGCCGCGATCGATCAGCTCGTCATAGTCATTAAGGATCGCCTGTGCGCGCTCGGTCTGCCGTTGCATTTGGGGATCGGATGCACGCGAGGCATAAATGAGATAGGGCGAACCCTCCCCGAAGCGGGCAAGTGCTTCAAACCGGTCGCCCGCATCGTTGACCGCAGACTGATGTTGATCATCCAGCGTCGCCAATAGCGAAGCCGTCAGGCGCGTTTCCAGCGAACTGTCGTCTGGATTGACGAGCGCCACGGTGCGCACTTCGCCATTCTCGCCCACCGTGAAAATGGCCGCATCGGAAAGTTCGCGCGCATAGACCTGAAAGGCGAAATTCTCAACGAATTCTGCCGTTTCAAAAGCCGAACCCTCGACAAGCGGCGCGAGATCGGCCGCCATGGTGCGGGTTTCCGCCTCCACTTCTTCCAAGCTCTCCAAATAGAAATCCTGGGCGAGACTGCCCGCATTTTCGAGCGTGTCCCGCGCCCGCTCAGAGAACCAGAATTCGACACCATATTGGAACAATAGCGACGCAAAGATGACGACCAGCAGTGTTGGCACAGCCGCGATACCCGAAAAGAGCGCCACCAGGCGGACATGCAACCGCCCCCTGCCCCCAATCGGCGAGAGCGCAGCGCGCCGCTGCGCTATCCGCCGCGCGACCAGCACCATCAGGAACATCGCGGGCACCAGCAATGACACAAGCAAAAGCGCGGTCAGAAAGGGCGTCAGGAAGAGATCGTCCGAGCCCTGCCGGGTGAGGATGAAATAGCTGAGCGCAACCATCGCCAGGAAGGTGCCGAGGGTAATCAGTTCGATCGAGGGCATGAACCAGCTTTTGCGGCGCAAGCCGTCAAAACCGCCCTCGTCGTCGTTCAATTCGCCTGAAACAGCTTTGGTTGCCATAGTTGCACGGCTAACACAGTCGCGTTGCATAGAAAACACAGTTTTCCCTAGCTTCAGACGCCTAATGGCGCTGCCACCGGGCAGTCTGTCGCAAAACCGCGAAATCGAATGATAAATCTCGGATCAGGCTGCAGCTTGCGAGATGGTGGGGCCGAAGAAATCGGCTAGCATCTGGAGAACTTGCTCCGGATCGTTTTCCTGATTGGCCCGGTTCCGAAATTCGGCCGAACCCGGAAGGCCTTTGGTGTACCAGCCAATATGCTTGCGTGCGACTTTGACCCCGACATCCGTACCATAAAGATCCAGCATATCCCGGTAATGACCGGCGATTACCCGATACTGTTCATCGAGAGACGGGTCGGCGCTGCGTTCGCCCGTTGTGAACCAGCGCATCATCTGGCTCAGAAGCCATGGCTTGCCATAGGCACCGCGCCCCACCATCACACCGTCCGCGCCCGACAGGCGCAGCGCTTCTTCCGCATCTTCGATCGAACAAATGTCGCCATTGACGATCACCGGGACCGAAACGGCCTGTTTCACGTTGGAAACGAATGCCCAATCGGCATGGCCCCGATACATCTGGCACCGGGTGCGGCCGTGGACCGTTATCAGCTGCGCACCCAGATCCTCGGCGATATGGGCAAGTTCGGCGGCATTGCGGCTGGAATCATCCCAGCCCGTCCGCATCTTCACTGTCACAGGGACTTTGACGGCCTTCACCGTTGCCTCGATCAGGGATGCGGCGAGCGGTAGATCGCGCATCAGCGCCGAGCCTGCATCGCCGTTGACCACCTTCTTCACCGGGCATCCCATATTGATGTCGATGATCGCAGCTCCACGATCTTCATTCAGACGCGCGGCATCGGCCATCACCTCCGGCTCGCAGCCAGCCAGCTGCATGGACACAGGTTCTTCGATCAGATCCCAGGACGCCTTTTGCAGCGACTGGCGCGTTTCGCGGATCATCGCATGGCTCGCGATCATCTCGGTAACATTGAGGCCGGAGCCGTAGCGACGCACGAGCCGGCGAAACGGCCGGTCGGTCACGCCCGTCATCGGCGCCAATATGACCGGCGTTTCAATGGTCAGGGGACCAACAGGGATTGGGGCAAGTTGCGTCATCGGGCCTTTGCGTTATGCTTTTCGTCAGGTTTTTGATATCTGGCGCGCATCTAGGGATAAAGGCGTTGGCGGGCAAGCCGGAGCTCGGCTAAGGCGATACCGATGCCTGACCAATCCCGCATAACCGCACTGATCGTAGCCGCCGGAACAGGCGAGCGTGCAGGCGGCGACCACCCTAAGCAATATCGAACTATCCGCGGCAAGACGCTTGTCGCCCATGCCATCGACGCCTTTGCGGACCATCCAGGGGTCGGCAAAATTCGGGTCGTCATCGGCAAGGGGCAGGACGCGGCCTATCTGGAGGCGATTGCGGGGCGCAATATAGAGCCTCCGGTCACTGGCGGAGCCACCCGCCAGGAATCCGTGCGCAAGGGTCTGGAAGAAATCGCGGCATCGGGCGGCACGGATATTGTGTTGATCCACGATGCCGCCCGCCCCTTCACACCCCCGGATGTGATCGACCGCCTGATCGATGCACTCGGGTCTACAAGCAGCGCGGTCCCGGCCCTTCCGGTGGTCGACAGCCTTGCGCGGACAGACGGCTCAACGGTCGACCGCTCCGAGTTCGTCACGGTCCAGACGCCGCAGGCTTTCCGGTTCGAAGCCATCCTCGCCGCCCATCGCGCCTGGACCGGGGAGCAGCCGGCAACGGATGATGCCGCCATCGCGCGCGCGGCAGGCCATACGGTCGAACTGGTCAAAGGCGATCCCGCGCTCAAGAAAATTACCTTTGCAGAGGATTTTGCGATGCCCTCCCCCACCGTCACGCGCACGGGTCTTGGCTATGACGTTCATGCCTTTGCTGCGGGCGACCATGTCTGGCTGTGCGGTGTGCAAATACCGCATGAACGTACCTTGGCAGGCCATTCGGACGCGGATGTCGGGTTGCATGCATTAACCGATGCTATTCTCGGCGCGCTGGGCGAAGGCGATATTGGCGATCATTTCCCGCCGAGCGACCCGCAATGGAAAGGCGCAGCCTCGCATCGCTTCCTGACCCATGCCAGAGATCTTGCTACCGCGCGAAATGCCACAATCCACCATGTGGATGTAACCCTGATCTGCGAGACCCCGAAAATCGGGTCGCACCGTGCGGCCATGCGTGCACGGATCGCCGAAATTCTTGCGATTCCGGAAAAATCTGTCAGCGTGAAGGCGACCACGACCGAGAAGCTCGGCTTTACCGGGCGCAGCGAAGGAATCGCCGCGCAGGCCATCGCTACTCTCGGCACATTGGAGGAATGATATGCGGTTGAAAAAACTTGCTGCCGGTGCCGCGTTGCTCGCGTTGTCCACTCAGGCCGCAGCCCAGCAAGCCTGCTTGACCAATGCCGAAGCTGAAACGGTGGTCCAGGCCATGCTGCCTAGCGTCATCTCGAATGTCAGCGAGCAGTGCGGGGCCTTCCTGCCCGCCAATGCCAATCTCATAGCGCGCAGCGAGTTGCTCGGCGAACGTTACACCCCTGCTGCCGATGCTGCACGCGCGCAGGCAGCTGGCATAGCCCTGCGCATGCTGGACGATGAAGATGCCGGCAAGGCGCTCGATACCGAGTCGGGCGGAGAGCTTGTGTTGGGTATTTTCGAAATGGGAATCGCTGTGGCGCTGGCTGAGGCGATGGACACTTCAAGCTGCTCAATCGCGGACCGGATCTTCACCGTGCTTGAACCCCTCCCCGCAACAAATTTTTCGAGTTTACTGGTTCTGCTGATCGAGTTGGGCGGTCCGAATGATGACGATGGGAGTCCCCGGCCATTCTCGATCTGCGAAACCGCCCAGGGATGACAATGACCGAGATGGAAACGCTTCTGCCAGCGGAGTTGGTAGCGAAAGCACGCGAAGTAATCGATGCCAATCGCAAGGCCGGGCGCCGCATCGTCATTGCGGAGAGCTGTACCGGTGGACTGGTGGGTGCGGCACTGACCGAAATTCCCGGATCTTCCGATGTGTTTGAAGCCAGTTTCGTAACCTATGCGGACGAAGCCAAGATGGGCATATTGGGCGTTCATGACGGCATCATCGAAACATTCGGCGCCGTGTCACCCGCTGTTGCCTGGGCCATGGCGCTGGGCGCGCTCAAGCACTGCGAGGCCGATATCGCGGTCTCGATCACCGGAATCGCCGGACCCGGCGGTGGCTCGGAATTGAAACCTGTCGGCACGGTCGTTTTTGCGCGCGCCGAACGCGGCGTCGACCCCGATGAAGTTGACGCGGATCAGAAGCTGTTTTCCAATCGGGGCCGCGCGGGCATCCGCCTTCAGGCCGCGCTATGGGCGCTCGAACTGCTATTGCCGGAAGCGCCACTCTCACCCGCGCCATAAAGCGCATCTGCCCGCGCTTCGAAACTGTCGGTCATTTTCTTCAGCGCACGATCGAACACCTGTCCAGCCAGGCTTTCAAAGACCCGGCTGCGAAAGGCGAAGTCGACGGAAAAATCGATTTCGCAACCACCGTCCGCAATCGCCCGGAAATGCCATTCATTGTGCAGGTATCTGAGCGGCCCATCGAGATAGTCGACCGCGATCCGGTTGGCGCGATCCTTGTTGACCTTCGAAGTGAACGTCTCGCGCAGGGATTTGAAGCCGACCACGAGATCCGCGACCATTTCCGTCTCGTCATTTGCGCGAATGCGCGTGGCGATCACCCAGGGCAGAAATTCGGAATAGCGCCCGACATCCGCCACAAGGTCGAACATCTGTTCGGCTGTATAGGGAACGCGTCTGGTTTCACTGTGGCGCGGCATGGATACCGGCGCTAGGCCTTTGCCAGCTGCGCTTCGCGGGCCGCGCGCAGTTTCTCGAAATCATCACCGGCATGATAGCTGGACCGGGTTAGCGGGCTCGAGGCGACCAGCAAAAAGCCCTTGGCCCGGGCGATGGCGGCATAGGAATCGAAGGCCTGCGGACTGACGAAATCGATGACCTTGGTGTGCTTGGGCGTTGGCTGGAGATATTGACCCATCGTCAGGAAATCGACACCGGCCGAGCGCATGTCATCCATTATCTGGTGCACTTCCATCCGTTCCTCACCCAGCCCCAGCATGACACCGGACTTGGTGAAAATCGACGGATCGTGGCGCTTCACCTGTTCGAGCAGCCGGAGTGAGGCATAATAGCGCGCGCCCGGCCGAATCGTCGGATACAGGCGCGGCACCGTTTCCAGATTGTGATTGTAGACATCGGGACGGGCAGCAACGATTGCTTCAACCGCCGCCTCGGACTTGTTACGGAAATCCGGCGTCAAAATCTCGATCGTCGTTTTTGGCGTCGTCCGGCGCAGGGCCTCGATCACCTTCACGAACTGGCTCGCGCCGCCATCGGGCAAATCGTCGCGGTCGACCGAGGTCACGACGATATGCTGTAGCCCCAAAGCGGCGGCTGCGTCCGCAGTATGCTGCGGCTCC
The DNA here is from genome assembly GCA_947259005.1 of uncultured Parasphingopyxis sp. Lineage (GTDB taxonomy): Bacteria > Pseudomonadota > Alphaproteobacteria > Sphingomonadales > Sphingomonadaceae > Parasphingopyxis. The sequence continues at coordinate 290,878 of CAMYKP010000006.1, forward strand.
TTCGCGTCGACCATCGCCGGCATTCCGGTCTTCACATTACAAAAGGCGCAGGCCCGCGTGCACACATCGCCGAGAATCATCACTGTCGCGTGTTTTTTGGACCAGCATTCACCGATATTCGGACAGGCAGCCTCTTCGCAAACCGTGTTGAGATTGAGCTCACGCATCAGCTTGCGCGTCTCGTTAAAGGTCTCGCCCATCGGCGCTTTTACGCGGATCCAGTCCGGCTTGCGACGACGTTCGGGTTTGGCGGCTGGTAGCGGCTCGGTCATGCGCTCCAGATAGCGATGCACAAGCGGGCTTGCTACCCCCTTCGCGCTCTGCCAGTCACCTGATCATGACACTTTTTGCAGATCTCGTCCGAGGCTATCGCCGCTTTCGTCAAAATGGCTGGACCGTACAACGCGAACGCTGGGCCGAACTGTCGCAGGGCCAGAGCCCCAAGGTTATGGTCATCGCCTGTTCGGACAGCCGCGTGGACCCAGCGCAGATTTTCGACGTTTCGCCGGGTGAAATTTTCGTCGTGCGCAATGTTGCCGCGCTTGTCCCGCCCTATGAGACGGGCGGCGGACATCACGGAGTTTCGGCGGCCCTCGAATTTGCCGTTACCCAGCTTGAAGTCGAGGAAGTCGTGGTAATGGGCCATGGCCTGTGCGGCGGTTGCCAGGCGGCGCTGGACGCCAGTTTCGCTGGTACGGAACCGGGTCGAGGCGGCTTTATCGCGGACTGGATCGGCCTGCTCGACGAAGCGCGCGAAACCGTGCTTCACAACCATGGCGCCTCCGGCGAAGAGGCGCTCCACGCGATGGAGCATGAAGCGGTGAAAACCAGCCTCGCCAATTTGCGCAGCTTCCCCTTTGTCGCCGAACGCGAAGCCGACAAGCGGCTGGCCCTGCATGGCTCATGGTTCGCAATCAGCAGCGGAAAACTGCATCTCCTCGATGAGGAAAAGGGCGAATTCCAGCCCGCCTGAACCTGCCCTTCAGACGCTAATTCGGTTCATCCACACGCAACAGGTTAGCAGCGGTGCTCACAGCTGCTAGATGACCGAAATGCAAACCGGACAGCTCATCTCCCTCGCCCTGTATTTCATACTCATGCTGGGTATCGGATTTTATGCCTGGAAGAAATCGACTGACAGCAGCGAGGGATATCTGCTTGGCGGCCGCCAGCTCCCTCCTGCCGTAGCAGCGCTTTCCGCCGGGGCCAGCGACATGTCGGGCTGGCTTCTGCTCGGTTTGCCGGGCGCGCTCTATGCCACCGGGCTTGTTGAAGCATGGATCGGAATCGGCCTGTTTGTCGGTGCTTTGGTCAATTGGATCGTCGTCGCGCCGCGATTGCGCGAACAGACCGAGAAGCTTGGCAATGCGCTGACCATTCCCGAATTTCTGGCCAATCGCTTCCCCAATCAGGCACTGACATTGCGGGTTGTGAGTGCGATCATCATCGTCGTCTTCTTCGCCGTCTACACCGCAGCCGGACTCGTCGGGGGCGGCAAATTGTTCGAGACCAGCTTTGCCGGGTTCGTCGGCGATATCGGGATGAGCGACTATATGACGGGTATCTGGCTGACGGCCGGTGTCGTCCTCGCTTACACCATGATCGGCGGTTTCCTGGCAGTCAGCCTGACAGATTTTGTGCAGGGCTGTATCATGGTCGTCGCACTGGTGCTCATGCCCATCGTGGTGTTGAGCAGCGATGGCGGGATTGGTGCCGCCGCAGAAGCGGTCCGCAGCGTTGACCCGCTATTTCTCGATATCACCAAGGGCTTGACCCTTGTCGGCTTCCTGTCAGCCGTAACCTGGGGCCTCGGCTATTTCGGCCAACCCCATATCATCGTGCGCTTCATGGCGGTGCGCAGCGTTGCCGAGGTGTCCAAGGCGCGCAATATCGGCATGACATGGATGGGCGTGTCGCTGCTCGGCGCGATTGGCGTCGGTATTGCCGGGCGCGCCTATGTCGAACAGCAGGGCATGGTGATCGACGATCCGGAAACGATCTTCATCGTTCTTGCCCAGCTGCTGTTCCACCCGCTGATCACCGGCTTCCTGCTTGCCGCGCTGCTTGCTGCGATCATGTCGACGATCAGTTCGCAGCTGCTCGTTTCCTCCAGTTCGCTGACCGAGGATTTCTACCGCCTCTTCCTGCGCCGCAATGCCAGCGAGCGCGAGGCGGTAAATGTCGGGCGGCTCTCGGTGTTGCTGGTATCGCTGGTCGCCATCTGGATCGCCAGCGATCCGGAGAGCGAAGTGCTCGGGCTCGTATCCAACGCCTGGGCCGGATTTGGCGCAGCATTCGGCCCGCTGATCCTGCTTTCGCTGACATGGAACCGGATGAACGGTGCCGGCGCGGTAGCCGGGCTGGTTACCGGCGCAGCGGTCGTAATCGGGTGGATAGCGATGGGCTGGAACTCTGACTTTATGGGCGGTCCGGGCATTTACGAGATCATCCCCGGCTTCCTCGCTGCGCTTATGGCAATCATAGCGGTCAGCCTGATGACCAAGCCACGGGACAATCCGGCTCTCGAATCCACGCCTAACAACCCGACCGCCTGACCAAGGATCACCGCCAATGCCCAACGATCACAGCCGTCACAGCCCCAATATCGCGCTCCTGATCGACGCCGACAATGCCTCGCACCAGGGTATCGATCCGGTGCTGACCGTCCTTGCCGAGCTCGGAACGGTCAACATTCGCCGCGCCTATGGCAACTGGCGCAAACAGGGCCTCAAAAGCTGGGTCGACAAACTGCACCGCTACGGCATCGAGCCGCAGCAGCAGTTCGATCTGACCAAAGGCAAGAACGCCACCGATATGAAGATGACGATCGACGCGATGGACCTCCTTTATTCGGAACGCGTCGACGGGTTCGGGATCATGTCGTCCGACAGTGATTTCATGCCGATGGCGATGCGCATCCGGCAGGACGGGCTTCCGGTATATGGCTTTGGCAGCAACAAGACGCCCGACGCCTTCAAACAGGCCTGCAGCCGCTTCATCGATGTCGATGCGCTGATCAAGGCGGAGAAAGGGGCTGGAGCGAGCGGCGGCAAAAGCGAGGTGGACGAAGAAATCGTCGCCCTGCTTATCGATGCCTATGACGCCGCGAAACGCGATGAAAACGGCTTTGCAGCACTAAGCGCCGTCGGCCAGCGCGCGGGCAACCGTTCCAGCTTCGACGTCCGCAACTACGGCTATGCGCGGCTCAGCGATTTGATCGAAACGATTCCGAATTTTCAAACGGAGAAGCGCGCCAATGGGCAGGTTTGGGTGAAGCGGCTGCGGTAGCCCGCAAGATTGTTGCTATAAGTTTACAAAGTGAACGCACAAACGGTGTTTTGTCGGGTTAAACTCCTTGGCCAATTTCGAGGTCTGCCGCACTATGGCATCAACGGGCACCTGTAGGACAGCAAATAGGATTGCCCGCGACCACAAGCCGTCATGCCGGACTTGATCCGGCATCCAGAGCGGTTAGGCACAAGGCATGTCAAAAGAACCCGCAGTCTATATTATGGCAAGCGGCCGCAACCGCACGGACTATACCGGCGTTACGTCCGATCTACCCAAACGCATCCACGAACATCGCTCAGGCACATATCCCGGTTTTTCAAAACGCTACGGCCTGAACCGCCTCGTATGGTTTGAAATGCACGATACCATGGAAACCGCCATCGCCCGCGAAAAGCAGATAAAGAACTGGAAGCGCGTGTGGAAACTGGAGCTGATTGAAAAGAACAATCCGCACTGGCACGACCTCGCTGAGAGCTTTGGCTTCGCGCCCCTACCCCAAACACCATCGTCACCCCGGGATTGATCCCTTTCCCGAATACTGTCGTCACTCCGGACTTGATCTGGAGTCCAGGGCATCAGGCGATAACGCATTTGGCCCTGGATGCCGGATCAAGTCCGGCATGACGAAGTCGGGTAACTACCGCGTCAGCTTCTTATAGCTCATCCGGTGCGGCCTGTCCGCCTCGTCGCCAAGCCGCCGCCGCTTGTCTTCCTCATAGCTCTCGAAATTGCCTTCGAACCATTCGACATGGCTGTCGCCTTCAAAGGCCAGGATATGCGTGGCGAGCCTATCGAGGAAGAAGCGGTCATGGGAGATGACCACGGCGCAGCCAGCGAAGCTTTCCAGAGCTTCTTCAAGTGCGCGCAGGGTTTCGACGTCGAGATCGTTGGTCGGCTCATCGAGCAGCAGCACATTGCCGCCCTCTTTGAGCATCTTGGCCATATGAACCCGGTTGCGTTCACCGCCCGATAGCTGGCCGACCTTTTTCTGCTGGTCGGTGCCCTTAAAGTTGAAGGCGCCGACATAGGCGCGCGTCTGCACCTCATGCTTGCCGAAAGTGAAGATATCGAGCCCGTCGGAAATTTCTTCCCAGACATTATGATTGGGATCGAGCGCATCGCGGCTCTGATCGACATAACCGAGCTTGACCGTCTCGCCGATCTGGATCGAGCCTTCATCCGGTTCTTCCTGACCGGTAATGAGCTTGAACAGGGTCGTCTTGCCGGCGCCGTTCGGACCGATCACGCCGACGATACCACCGGGGGGCAGGCTGAACGTCAAGTCTTCGAAGAGCAGCTTGTCGCCATAGGCCTTGGTGAGGCCATTTGCTTCGATAACCTTGCCGCCAAGCCGTTCGGGCGTCTGGATGAGGATCTGCGCCTTGCCGGGCGTGCGGTTTTCCTGCGCTTCGACCAGTTCGTCGAACGCCTTGATACGCGCCTTGGACTTGGTCTGGCGGGCCTTGGGGCTCTGCCGGATCCATTGCAGCTCGTCCTGGATCGCCTTTTGCTTGCCGGCCTCGGTGCGTTCTTCCTGTTCGAGACGCTTGGCCTTTTTCTCCAGATATCCGGAATAATTGGCCTCATAAGTGTAATAGCGGCCGCGATCGAGTTCGAGCACCCAGTTCACGACATTGTCGAGGAAATAGCGGTCATGGGTCACGAGAATGACGTTGCCGGTATAATCGACCAGATGCTTTTCGAGCCACGCAACGCTTTCGGCATCCAGATGGTTCGTCGGCTCATCGAGCAGCAGGATTTCCGGCTTTTCGAGCAGCAGGCGGCACAGCGCCACACGGCGCTTCTCACCGCCTGAGAGGCTTTCAACACCGCTATCGCCCGGAGGGCAGCGCAGAGCGTCCATCGCAATCTCAAGCTGGTTGTCGAGCGTCCAGCCATCAACGGCGTCAATTTTTTCCTGAAGATCGCCCATTTCTTCCATCAGCGCATCGAAATCTGCGTCTTCGGGCGGATCGGCCATCAGGCCTGAAATCTCGTTGAAACGGTCCACCAGGTCGGCAACGGGGCGCACCCCGTCCATCACATTTTCCTTGACCGTCTTGTCCGGATCGAGCTCCGGCTCCTGTGCGAGATAGCCGACGCGGATCCCCTCGCCCGGCCATGCCTCGCCTGTAAAATCCGTATCGATCCCGGCCATGATCTTCATAAGCGTCGATTTGCCCGACCCATTGGGCCCAACGATACCGATCTTCGCATCCTGGTAGAATTGCAAATGAATCTGATCGAGCACCGGCTTGCGGGCACCGGGGAAGGTTTTGGTCATGCCCTTCATGACGAAGGAATATTGCGCGGCCATTGGTCGTTTACGCTCCGAATTTGGATAGTGGGAATCTGCCCGCGATGTAGGGACGATGGGTCGAATTGGCAAACACGTAAGCGCCCGTTAAGCGGAGCGGATGAAAAAACTGATCCTCCCCGCGCTTTGCGCCATCGTCGCCCTGCCCTCAATCGCCTCGGCCCAGTCCAAACAAATGGGCATCCTGTCGCGCATGAACAACAATGCAACCGGCGGCGAACAGGCCGGCGATACCGCAATTGCCGCCATGCGGGACGCGGCTCTGGAGGGCGACACGCTGGCCTATTCCATCACAGAGGGACTGACGACCGAAATCGGGCCGCGCCTTGCCGGAACTGAAGCCGAAGCCCGCGCCCGTGCCTGGGCGGTCGAGCGCTTGACCAGCCTCGGTTTTTCCAATGTCGGGATTGAGACATATCAGATGCCGACATGGGTGCGCGGCGTGGAAACGGCCGAAATCGTGGCTCCATACCCCCAATCCATGCATGTAACCGCGCTTGGCCGCAGTGCGTCCACGGGCGATGCAGGGATTCAAGCCGAGATCGCCGCCTTCGCAAGCGTCGCAGACTTGCGCGCCGCTCCGATCGGGAGTCTCACCGGAAAGATCGTCTATGTCAGCCATAATATGGAGCGCACGCAGGACGGCTCAGGCTATGGCTTCGCGGGGCCTGCACGCTGGAATGCCGCATCGCTTGCATCGGAACGCGGTGCGGCAGGGATTGTGATTCGCTCCGTTGGCACAGACAATCATCGCAATCCGCACACCGGCGGCACGAACTGGGCCGAGGGCGTTTCCCCGATTCCCGCCGGAGCCCTGTCCAATCCCGATGCCGACAATCTGGAGCGCATGGTCGCCCTCGGCCGCCCCGTAACCATGCACCTGACCCTGACACCGCAATGGCTGGGCGACCAGGAATCCGGCAATGTCATCGCCGATATTCCCGGCAGCGATCCGGATTTGCCAATGGTGATCGCCGCCTGTCATCTTGATAGCTGGGATCTTGCAACGGGCGCGTTCGACGATGCTGCGGGCTGCGGGATCATCACGGCAGCCGCGCACCGTATCCTGGAAAGCGGCGCGCAGCCCCGTCGCACAATCCGGCTGTTATGGGCCGGCGCGGAAGAAGTCGGGCTTTTCGGAGCCCGCGCCTATGCCGAACGTCATCCGGCGGAAGAGCATGCAGTCGCCGCCGAATCCGATTTCGGGGCAGACCGTATATGGCGCGTGGAATTCAACCTGCCGGATAGCGCAGCGGGCGATGCGGATCGTATCACCCGCCTCCTTGCACCGCTCGGAATTCCGCGCAGTTCGATACCCGCAACCGGCGGCGCGGATACTAGCCCGTTGGTGGCTGGCGGGGTCTGGGCAATAGATTTGCAGCAGGACGGCACGCGCTATTTCGACTTGCACCACACGCCCGACGACACCTTCGACAAGGTCGATCCAGCCCAGATGCGGCAAAATGTTGCTGCCTGGACGGTAATGTTGTCGGTGATGTCGAACAGCGAGGCAGATCTCGGAATCCCGCAAATGGCCGAATAATCGGCGGAATTCTCTGCTGCAACGCACCATCAGCTTCGGTTCATTTCGGTACGCGTGCACATTTACGAGTTGACCTTCCGTGAATGGACGCTATGTCGACGCGCTGGGATTGGCGCAGAGCCAGGCCCTGGTTTAATGCTATGGGAGCACATACAATGAAGAAACTTAGCTTTGCGCTTGCGTCTGTCAGCCTTTTCGCGCTGGCCGCATGCGGCGAAACCGCAACTGAAACCGCCGACGAAGGCGCTGAAGCCGTTGAAGCAACGGAAGAAGTAGCTGAAGACGTAATGGCTGAAGGCGAAGAAGCCATGGCCGAAGGCGAAGAAGCCATGGCTGAAGGCGAAGAAGCCGTAGCTGAAGGCGAAGAAGCTGTTGAAGCTGCTGAAGACGCTATGTAATTTCGCGGTTGGCCTTCGGGCTAACCAATGAAATATGAAAGGGCGCTTCCCCATGGGGAGCGCCCTTTTTTTTGTCCAGATATGACTATTTAATCTTCAAATCGGTCCGCAATGTCGGTTCGCACCCATTCAAGGGCACGGTCACGGTTGGCGCGATAGTCATCGGACTGAATATCCGGCTGGAGCGCGCCCTTCTCTATCATCCAAGGAACCGGTCGGGGAAACTCAGGTCGCTCGTCGATCCCGGGCCAACGTTAATCATATCTAAGCGGTAAGCTGCAATATCGGGAACTTCGGAATTACGAGAGTAGTCGATTTGGCGTTTTTCTCCGGGCGTTTTTCGGGGGGGGCGTTTGAATATTGTGACGTGGCTTTCGCCCGTTGCCGCTGGATTCGTACCGTCACGCGCTACTGACGCATATCCGGGCTATGGCGCTCTCGATATCCCATTCTCCGCACAGAACCATGACAACAAGATTTCATTGAAGCGTTCAAGCGCGAGGCCCTTGCCCAGCTGGAGCAATGCCATGGCGCGCAGGGAGACCCCGATGAAGCCGCTATCGCCGAGCTGAAACGGATCATGCACAAACTGTCCGGTTCGGCCGCGATGTTCGGCGACGCCGATCTCGGCGACCGCGCAAGAGCGCTCGAAGAGGCCATTGAAGGCTTCGAGACCAGCAAATCCCGCACCGACCTCCATTCCGCGATGAACAATATGCGAAACGCCGCGTGACCGCTCGCTGCGACCGCAAGTCCGGGATATTCGACGATTTAGGGTAAGTTGGTCGGGGAGACAGGATTCGAACCTGCGACCCTCTGTTCCCAAAACAGATGCGCTACCAGGCTGCGCCACTCCCCGACCGGAAGAGCGCCCTTAGGCCGTGTGAGACATAAGAGCAATCAAAGAATTGGTGGGCCCGGAGGGACTCGAACCCCCAACCAAGCCGTTATGAGCGGCCGGCTCTACCATTGAGCTACAGGCCCCACCTATTCAGCGGCATCGCCCTGCCAAAGGCTATCGTCCAAGGCAAGCCGCTAATCATGCCCAAATCGATCAGATCAGCTCCCGGATCGTGCCCGGTCCGCAGCTTCGACAATGCCGGCTGCGCGAATGGCGGTTACACCGTGACGCGCGAACAGTTCGAAAACGCCATCCCACCAGGCATAAAATGCCCTGAGGTCTTCGGCATCGCGAACATAAGGCGTGTGACCCGGCACGACAGAGGGCGAGTGATAGGACAGGCCGATAACCGGCATGCCATCGTCAATCAGTCGCCTGATCGCCTCGAGGGCGATATCGAGCGGATAATCCTCGGGCGTCAGCGAAACGCGTTGCAACAGACGCGTTCGCGCCAGCAATGAACGCCACTTCGGTATAGTTTTTCCGAGTGAGAATAGCGGCATCCCGTATTTCCGCAGCGGACCGATAAATGTCGATGTCAGGGGAAGCTCAAGCAGGGATCGGCCCGGCCCCGCCCAGAAAGGATCGGTATGGAACTTCGAAAAATCGGGCCCACCCTCCCCTGAATAGTCAAAGAGCGCACGCGCCGAGCTATCGAGCCGATACCCGGCCGATTCAAGCAGCCCCGCACTGTGCGGGCCAATGCCATAGCGTCCGGCACGGTACAGCGTCGGACGCTGGCCGACGCGTTCCTCGATACGGGTAGTCAACCGCTCCAGCTTGGCGCGCTGAAGCTCCAGCGGAAGATTGCCGGTAAAGCTCGTATAGCCGTCGTCCGGCTCCTCCTGAAACGGCGGATTGACCCAGGGATGCAGCTGCGTCCCGATCTCGCACCCATCCTGTTCGTGCATCTCGCGGATAATGGCTGCGCTGCGGTCATTATCGACGATCGGATAATCGACCATATAGGCCGGAAGCGCCCCGGCCTCGCGAAAGAAGCGCTGGGCCTCTGGAAGGCCTTCCATCGCCGTGACGGAGACATTGTCCCGGCTGAGCGGCTGCTCCCAGTCGAACTCCTCTTCGGTGTCGACGAAAATAACGAAATGCTGGCCGAAATCAGCGGGAAACGATGCATGTGCACGACTGTCCGCCGGCTGGTCTATCCGGCCAACGCGCCGCTCGTCCCCGTCATAGGCTGCGGCCCCATCATCGCCTTCATGATTATCTGCCCCGTTCACCCGGCAAGGCGCTAGCATCTTTTGCGGGCAATCGCAGAACAAATTTTTCCGGCTCGATATCGAGTTCGCCATTAACCTCTTGCGCGATATTCCGGACGAGCCTCAGCGCAAAGCCAAGTCCAAGCGCAGGCGCGTCAGGCCAATCACCATCGGGCGAATAGCCGGGGTCAAGAAGAGCCGCCTCTGTTTGGCCCAGCAACAGGGCCGGGCGCTCGAACGTGATGGCTACGGCCCCGCGCTGTCCTTCCGCCTTGCAGCCAACCACAATGGTTTCGTCAGCGGCAGCAAGCCCGACCGTTGAAGACAAGAGTCGTTCGACCATGCGCTCCACCGCAATCGGGTCTGCTGTCAGTGTCGGCAAATCCTGCTCAATGCGGAATGCAAGGGTAACGCCCCGCGATTTCGCCTGCTCGGCGTACACATCGTGCAGGCGCTGCAGAATCTCGACAATCTCGACCGTTTCGCTTTCGAAACTCAGGCGATCGGTTTCGGCGCGTGCAGCGGTGTCGATATCATCGATCGATTGCAGCAGGCGCGCGGCCTCCCCCGCAATGGCCGTGGCCCGTTCCCGATACAGCGTGGACACCGGCCCCAGCAGCTGCCCTTCGATCATCTCCGAAAATCCGACAATCGCATTGAGCGGCGTCCGCAGTTCGTGAATCAACTGGCGAAGCGAATCCGGTTCCAGGCTGGAGCCGAACAGGCCCTCGGGCGAACTTGTGCCCGCCTGTGCGTCCTCATCCCGGCGCGGCCGGCGCGCCATGCCGCGATAGCCGGCGAAACGTCCGTCTTCATCTCCGAAGAACGGCACGGCGGAAATGCGCCAAGCGCCCGATGCCGGCCCCTCGCCCGCTACTATCAGACGCGCATCGCGAAACGGCGCGCGCTGGCGAAAGGCCCCGGCTGCGTGACCATCGACACCGAAATCGAGCGCATCAGCGCTGAAAGCGATCGTCTGGCCGATCAGCGGCCCCCGCGGAGCGCCCTCGACCCACCTGATCACGCCGTCGGGACCCGCCTCGAATCGAAATTCGGTAACAGGCCGCACATCGACAGGGGGTGCCATGCCGGTATCCCGCGCCGTGCGAAAAGCCTCGATCCGCTCGACAAGCGTCCGGATCTGCTCGAAATTCCCGGGCTCGTCGTTCTGCTCGGGCAAGTCGCGAAGCACATCGGCCGAGCCAAGCTCGAGGATATCTGCCACTCTCTCTTCGGGTTCGGGTGCCTGATCTTCAAGGATCATATCAGCGGAGCCAAACTGGGCCAGAGCATCACGCACTTCCGGATCGAGATCGGTGCGATGCCGCAACAGCGCCCGGGAACTCGCCCGCATTTGCGGCAAAAGATCGAGCCAATCTTCCGTATCCAGATAAGACCCCAACAAAACGGGTCGTGCAATTTCGGGCACGTCTTCGGCAAAATGTGCGCAAAGCCAACCCGGAATCCTGCGTCCCACCAGAGATTGGGCTGCTTGGGCGCGAACCGGAGCCGGCACATCGCGCTGCCATTCGTCGAGCAGGGCAAAGGCATGAATATGGTTCGGATCGAGCGCGACGTCCTCACGCTGGGCAAATACGTCCACAAGCTGCCGCCAGGCCGATATGCGAGCATCAACCGTGTCGCGCGGCTGCGCCATCACCGTTGCCAACATATCGTCAAACCGCATGAACAACCCCATTTCGGGCGCCCACTGCCATCGTGGGGACCGTCAACTCAGATAGCTTTTGCGAATGGTTAACGAAAGCTGCCTTTTCGACCCGTGCAATACTGGGACAATTGCTTTTCCGAGACACATAATTATAATAGAGAAGTGTTTTGTGAAGGATTAGACTATGAAGTCCGCCTCGGCCGCGCTTGATGATATTGATCGTTTGATACTGGCGACGCTTCAGGATCAGGGCCGTATCACCAATGTCGAACTTGCCCGCCTTGCCGGGCTCACTGCGCCACCCTGTTTGCGACGCGTTCGCGCGCTTGAAGATAGCGGTGCGATCGAAAGCTATCACGCCAAGCTTGATCCGCGAACGCTGGGATATGGAATTACCGTATTCGCGATGGTCAGCCTCAAGAGCCAGGCAGAAGAGGATCTGCGGGCCTTCGAAGATCATGTCGCCTCACTTCCGCTTGTGCGGGAATGCCATATGCTGAACGGGGAGATCGATTTCATCCTCAAGATCGTGGCGCGCGACCTCCAGCATTTCCAAGGCTTTCTCACCTCCGGCCTCACAACGATCCCGAATGTCGAAAGCGTAAAGACCTCGCTGACGATTCGCACGGCCAAATCGCTACCCGGCGTGCCGGTCGATATCGATACCTAGCTGTCCGCCTGACGAACGAACCCGCCAACAGGCTTTACCCGCCTGCTGTCGATTCCGGGGCAACCGCTGCTGGAGCAGAACGCGGAAGATCGGCATATATCCTCCACAATCGGGCGATTGATGCCCGCGGTCCAACGACTTGATCGAGCGCTGTTCGAGCACCAGCGTAATCGCCTGTCCGGGCCAATGCCATTCCCAACCGGATATTGGCGAGTTCGGTGTCGACCGAACCTTTCTCGATCGCCGTGCGGTAGAGCGGTATTGCAGCGGCATATTCGCCAAGCGACATATAACCGTCCGCCGCTGACATGGCATTAGCGCCAGTTGCGGCACCCGCGGCAGCCTGTGCTCGTCCGGGAAGAGCGCTTCGCAGGCTTTGAGCCGCTGCAGTCGTTCCGCGGTCCAGCGTCGCAATTTCCGAATTTCCGCCGTCAAGCATGCTGTTGGCGCGTCCGGCACGCACGATGCGTTCGATTTCAGCTGGCAGCTGCCGGCCATTGGCCACGCGCGCATAGTCGCGATAGTCGAACTCGCCGGTCAATGCGCCAACAGCATCCTGCAAACGCCACAAATCGAGCGCAGCCTCGGGATCAGCCGCATAGGCTGTGCGATGCTGGATCAGCACGTCGCGCCAATTGCGCTGCGTGGGATGTTCGGCGACCATCGCCTGGCCATAAGCGCCGATCCGGCCGACATCGTTCAGTCCCTGGGCCATGCTGATAGCCCGGCGATACCAGTCGACCGGAGTCGTCAGCCCGGCGGTGCGGTGAATTTCAAAGGCCCGTTCAACCAGCGTCAGCGCGTTCGCATGATCCCCGGTTTCATCGACCAGGCTCGCCATCGCAACGTATATGCGCGGATTGCTGGTGCCGGCATTGATCGCGGCCTGCAAATCGGCACGGGCGGCGTCGCCATTTTGCGCGTGATAGGAAATGCGAGCGCGGTGATAATAGAGGTCGGCACGCTGCGCCGCGGCGAGTAGCGGACTGGCAAGCAATGCGTTGATCGCCGTTACCTGGGCAGCTGTGTTGAATGTCCGGTTCGCCACATCGAGCTGCATGGTTGCCAGAACGTAGCGATCGCCATCTGTCCGGGCCGCAGTAGCAGCCTGGTTGAGAAAATTCGTGGCGGCAGGGAAATTGCTCTGCGCGATTGCGGCCTGCGCCTGTTCGGCGGCCTCCCTAACTTCACGGGAAAGCGAATATTCAAGTTCGGTGTCCTGTGCGGCGATTGGCGCACCGATCGGTATTGCTGCTGCGATTACGCCCGCAATTGCCAGCCCGGTCAGTTTGTTCAGCATCCCCGTCCTCAATCCTTTTCGATGGTCATATTGCGCATAAAGAAATGGGGGCGACGATACTATGTCGCCGCCCCCAAAATTCTTCCGCTTGTCCTGCGCTCCGGTCTATTCGGCGCTTGCAGGCTCGGCAGCGGCAGGAGCGGCACTCGCGCCGGCCTGTTCGTCCAGCCATTGCAGCCAGAAAGCCGCATGAGGCGCGCGATCGCCTGTCACCGCTTCGAATGCGGCGCGAGCCTGGTCGGTCTGGCCAGCGGCATAATATGTCGCACCCCTGCGCAGGTTCACGACACCGGCATCAACGCCGCCCTTGTCCAGAGCGAGCTGATACAGCTCCAGCGCCTTGGCTGTTTCGCCATAAGACGCATAAGCATCCGCCGTATTCAGAGCTACCCGGCCATTGGCCGAACTGCGTGCAGCGGCTTCGGATTCTGCGAGTCCGGCTCGATCGCCTGCAATGTTCGCGGCAATCTCCGAAGCAATCTCCTCATTGGCCGGAATTGCGCCACCTGCGACACTGCCCTGATAAATCGTCTGCGCTTCACGCGGCAGACCGCGCTGTGCTGCAAGCCGGACATATTCGTTGATGCTGTTCACATCGAGACCGTTGGTTGCACGCATCAGGCGAAGCAAGTCGAGATTGGGCTGGTCTTCGAGCCGACCGGCAGTCTGATAAACGCGAAGAACTTCATTCCAGTTCTGGGCGGTCGGGTGCGAGCGCAAGAATGCCACGCCGAATTCCACAACCCTCGGAACATCGTTGGTTTGATAGGCTGCCCGGAACGGCACTGCGTGCCAGCTCGACGGAATTTCCACACCGGCATCGGTCAACGACTGAAAAGCCCTTGCAGCGGTAGCATAGCCGGCATCATGATCATTGGCGCTGAATTGCGCATCGGCAAGCCGGATCAGTGCGTCGCCATTGCTTGGATCGTAACGCAGCACGTTTTGAAACGCGGTTGCTGCCCGGGCATCCTCACCCCTGCTGCTTGCAGCATTGGCGAGGGCCAGCCAGAAGCTGGCGCGGCTTGCCATAGGCACACGATTACTCGCGAGCGACAGTTCCAGCGCCCGAACCTGCACCGCCTGGATGCTTTCGGCCGAACCGCCCTGCGCCTGGATCCTGGCGGCATTCTGCAACATCACCTGGCCAATGATGAAACGATCATCCTCGTTCTGGATCAACGGCACTGCCGCCTCAAGCTGCGCCTGGATGGCAGCCGTGTCGGCCGGGCCGGCTTCGGATGCATCTGCTTCCAGAGCGGTCTGAGCGGCAACAACGGCCGCGCGCACTCCATCGGAAAGCTCTCCAGCGTCAAATTCTTCGGCAACCTCTGCTTCCTGCATGGCGGCGGCTGGTGCCATTGCAACTACAGTCGTACCGCCAAAAACCAAAGCGGCAGCGAGGCTCATCGTGGAAACCCGTTTCATTTACATTCTTCTCCTAAAATATCGCGTGCAACGTGCATCAAAAGCTGTTCGCCCCCTGCTACTAACGGATGGGGCAGAGAACAAGTTGCGATCTATGCGCAATTATATGGACGATCACCTCTGAACCCTGCTTGAACCGCTTGTTTCTTGCAAGAAATGGGCTTTTGACGCGCTCGGACGAAGCGGCTAACCGGTCCGCATGCTCATACTGATATCTCCCGCAAAATCGCTCGATTTCGAGAGCGAACCTGGTTCGTACGATTCGACGGCTCCCCGTTTTCCGGACGAAACCCGGCGGCTTGTGTCGGCCGCTTCAAATCTTTCGAAGAAGAAACTGCAACAGATCATGCCTGTTTCGGACAAGCTGATCGAGCTCAATCATGGTCGGTATCGGGAATTCTGGGACCAGCCGGAACGTGCGGCAATCTATGCCTTCTCAGGCGATGTTTACACCGGCTTCGAAGCGAAGACCCTCGATGATGAAGCAATCCGCTTTGCGCAGGACCATCTGCGTATCCTGTCAGGTCTTTACGGCCTCCTGCGTCCGCTCGACGCGATTCGGCCCTACCGTCTCGAAATGGGAACGAAATGGGCGCCGCGATACAAGAAGCTCACCGATTTCTGGGGCGACAAGATTGCCGCTACCGTGGCG
Organism: uncultured Parasphingopyxis sp.; assembly: GCA_947259005.1. Lineage (GTDB taxonomy): Bacteria > Pseudomonadota > Alphaproteobacteria > Sphingomonadales > Sphingomonadaceae > Parasphingopyxis. Next base: position 306,264 of record CAMYKP010000006.1, read on the forward strand.
GCCGATCTTGAGACCGACGGGTCAGGCACCATCATCAACCTTGCAAGCCAGGAATATTGGGCAGCCGTGAACGGCGCGAAAGCCCTCAAAGACAGGCGCGTCATCACCATCGATTTCCGCGAAGAAGGTCCTAAGGGCTTACGGTTCAACAGTTTCGAGGCCAAACGGGCGCGCGGCATGATGGCTCGCTATATCTGCGAGCATGCGCTCACCGATCCTGAAGCCATCAAGGCCTTCGACAGCGATGGCTATCACTTCGTGCCAGACGGCTCGGACGAAAATGTCTGGCGCTTCGTCCGCAGCTAGCGCTTCCGGTTGAACGGCCTGTATTTCCACCCGAATTCGAGACCGCGAAGCCGCATGATCATCTGTGGATAAATCGGGCTTTCCGCTCGCTACTTTCCTGCGGTTTTGCTAGGGTTTTCACGATTATTACATATTGGAAAGTAACGCTTTGAGCGACGATCAGATTACTGACGCGAGTCCTTCGGACATCAGCCCCATCAACATCGTTGATGAGATGAAGACGAGCTACCTCGATTACGCGATGAGCGTGATCGTATCGCGCGCCCTGCCCGACGTCCGCGACGGCCTGAAGCCCGTCCACCGCCGCATTCTCTATGCCTGCCAGGAAGGCGGATTCGTACCCGGGCGGCCCTATCGCAAATCGGCCAAGATCGTCGGCGATGTGATGGGCAACTATCACCCGCATGGCGACAGCGCGATCTATGACGCACTGGCCCGGATGACGCAGGACTGGTCGCTCCGCGTGCCGCTGATCGACGGCCAGGGCAATTTCGGCTCGATGGACCCCGATCCCGCCGCCTCGATGCGCTACACCGAAGCGCGGCTGAACAAGGTCGCGATGACGTTGCTCAACGATCTCGACAAGGACACCGTCGATTTCATCCCAAACTATGACGGCTCAACCAGCGAACCGCAGGTGCTGCCCGCCCGCTTCCCGAACATTCTCGTCAATGGTGCAGGCGGTATTGCCGTCGGCATGGCGACCAACATCCCGCCGCACAATCTGGGCGAAGTGCTCGATGCGTGCCGCGCCTATATAGCGAACCCGGCGATCACCAACACCGAACTGATCGAGATCGTCCCTGCCCCCGATTTCCCGACCGCACCGCTGATTCTCGGCCGGGGCGGTGCGCGTTCCGCTTATGAAACGGGTCGTGGCTCGATCATCATGCGCGCACGTCACAAAATCGAGGAAAAGGCCGGCGACAAACGCTCCATCGTCCTGACCTCCATCCCGTTCCAGGTCGGCAAATCCGGCCTCGTCGAAAAGATCGCCGAAGCCGCAAAGGATGACCGGATCGAAGGCGTTTCTGACATTCGCGACGAATCAAACCGCGAAGGTGTACGCGTTGTCATCGAGCTGAAGCGCGCAGCCACGCCGGAAGTCACGTTGAACCAGCTCTGGCGCCACACACCGGCGCAATCGAGCTTCCCGGCCAATATGCTGGCCATCCGCGGAGGCCGCCCCGAAACGCTGATGCTCCGCGATTTCATCCAGGCATTTGTCCAGTTCCGCGAAGAGGTGATCACTCGGCGCGCCAAGTTCGAACTGTTCAAGGCGCGCGAGCGTGCGCATCTGTTGCTCGGCCTGGTCGTAGCCGTCACCAATCTCGACGAAGTGGTTCGTATCATTCGTGGTTCGTCCAACCCGGCGGAAGCACGCGCAGCCCTGCTCGCCCGCGAATGGCCGATTGGCGAAATCCGCCCCTATATCCAGCTTATCGAAGCCGTCGAGACGGCGGTCGAAGGCGATATCTACCAGCTCTCCGAAGAACAGGTGAAGGCGATCCTCGAATTGCGCCTCCATCGTCTGACCGCCCTTGGCCGCGACGAGATCGGCGCCGAGCTAAAAGAGCTCTCCGTCAAAATCGCCGAACTGCTCGATATTCTGGGCGACCGGGCAAAGCTGTACGCCGTCATGCTGGAAGAGTTTGACGAAATTTCCGAGCAGTTCGCCACCCCGCGCGTTTCGGAAATTACTGCCGGCGATTTCGATATCGAAGACGAAGACCTGATCGCCCGCGAGGAGATGGTCGTTACCGTCACCCATTCCGGCTATATCAAGCGCACACCGCTCGATACGTTCCGGGCGCAGCGGCGCGGCGGCAAGGGCCGGGCCGGGATGGCAACCAAGGACGAGGATGTCGTCACGCGGCTCTTCGTCACTTCGACGCATACACCGGTTCTTTTCTTCTCGAACAAGGGCCAGGTCTACCGGATGAAGGTCTGGAAACTGCCCGAGGGCGGACCGCAGACCAAGGGCCGACCGATGCAGAACCTGCTGCCATTGGCCGAGGATGAATTTATCCGCACCGTGCTGCCATTGCCCGAAGATGAGAAGGAATGGGAAAAGCTCCACGTCATGTTCGCCACCGCACAGGGCAGCGTGCGGCGCAACTCGATGGATGCGTTCGAAAATATCCCCTCCAACGGCAAGATCGCCATGCGCTTTGCCGAGGATAGCGATGACAAGCTGATCGGCGTCGCATTGCTCAATGAAAGCGATGACGTGCTCCTCGCCACGCGCAACGGCAAGGCGATCCGCTTTGCCGCAACCGATGTGCGCGCCTTTGCAAGCCGCACCGCGACCGGCGTGCGTGGCGTCACCCTCAAGGATGATGACGAAGTCATCTCGCTTTCCGTGACCGGCGCAACGGGGACGGTGATCGAGGAACGCGACGCGTATCTGAAGGCCGCGCCCTGGAAGGATAATGACAATCCGCCCGAGCTATCCGAAGAGCGGATGGCGGAAATGGCCGAAGCCGAGCAGTTCATCCTCACCGTCTGCGCCAATGGCTATGGAAAACGCTCAAGCGCCTATGAGTACCGCGTAACGAAGCGCGGCGGCCAGGGCGTCGTCAATATCGACAATATCAAGCGTAACGGCAAAGTCGTGGCCAGCTTCCCGGCCGGGAATGGCGACCAGGTCATGCTGATCACCGATCAGGGCAAGCTGATCCGGATGCGCGTCGGCGATGTCCGCGTCATGGGCCGCAGCACGGCAGGCGTAACCCTGCTCGATGTCGCCAAGGGTGAAACCGTGGTCGGCGTGGCGCTGATCGACGAAGAGGATGAACCGGAAGACGCAGCGGAAGAGGCCGTAGCGACGGAGATGGCCGAGGGCGAGCAGAAGGAAGCCAGTGACGATTAAGGTGACCCCTTCGGGCCAAGCCTGCGGCGCTACCGTCACCGGTATCGACCTTTCGCAGCCGCTTTCCGACGAAACCGTTTCCGAAATCCGCGCGGCCTGGCTCAAGCACCATGTCCTGTCGTTTCCGGACCAGTCCCTTACCGATGACGATCTTGAGCGCTTCACATTGCATTTCGGTCCGTTCGGTGAGGATCCGTTTATCGCCCCGCTGCCGGACCGCGAACATATCATCGCGGTGAAACGCGAAGCGAACGAAACCGCCCCGCTCTTCGCCGAGAACTGGCACACCGACTGGAGCTTTCAGGAGCATCCGCCCGCCGGGACCTGCCTCTATGGCATCACCATCCCACCGATGGGCGGCGATACGCTCTATGCGAACCAACATGCCGCGCTCGACGCGATGCCCGCGGAGCTACGCGCCAAGATCGAAGGCTTGCAAGCCATTCATTCGGCGAAGAACGCCTATGCGCCCGATGGCAGCTATGGCGATGCCGACAAGGCCAAGGGCCGCTCCATGGACATCCGCCCCTCCAGCGAGGCCGAAGCGACCCAGCTTCACCCGATCATCCGCAATCACCCGGAAACCGGACGCGAAGGGTTGTTCAGCTGCATCGGCTATATCGCAGGTATTGACGGGATGGCGCAGGAAGAGGCCCTGCCCCTGCTCATGGAACTCTACCAATGGCAGACGCGCGACGAATTCATCTATCGCCACAAATGGGAACCCGGCATGCTCGCCATGTGGGACAACCGCTCGGTTCTGCACCGTGCGACCGGCGGCTATGAGGGGCATGACCGACTCCTCCACAGGACCACGATCGGGGCGTATCGCCAAGCCCGGTAATCGGACGCTATCCTTGCCCCAACACTAATTGAACGGGCGGGTTTCATGCGCAACATGTTGGCAATTCGGAAAGTCATTGATGCCAAAAGCCTGCTCGTCAGCGGACTGGCTGTTGCCTCGACATGGGCCTGTCTGCGCTACGGGATCACGGCAAACTTCCCGCTCACCCTGATCGCAACGGCCATCGTCTTTCCGATCGTGTTCGCCATCGGCCATGCCTTCAAGCGTCGCGAAAATGCGCTCGACGATTACGGGATCATCAAGGCCCATGGCCGGGCCATATATTTTGCCGCACGCGACTGGCTGCCCGAACGAGACGAGGCACGGCTGCGCAGGATCGAAGCCATTCTCGGCCATCTGCTCAAAGGATGCCGCGATATGTTCAAAAGTCCGTTGAGCGAAATGCCCGTGCATGAGCGGCGCATCTATGTGGCATTTTCAGAACTGTCTGATTTCGTGAAGCAGATGCGGGGCGAAGGGCTGGCATCGGGGGAATGTTCGCGGTGCAACCAGTATATCAGCAAGATGATCGTCTCGTTCGAACAGATCAAGCATATCTACCAGTATCGCACGCCGCGCACGCTGAACGCGTTCAGCGACTTTTTCATCGTCGTCCTGCCCGTGCTCTATGGCCCCTATTTCGCGCATGAGGCAGAAGAATATTCAATGGCACTGGTTTACGTAATGCCGGTCCTGTTCTCGATCATCCTGGTCGGTCTTTCGAACATCCAGGAACATCTGGAGGACCCCTTCGATCAAGTCGGGGAAGACGATGTGGCGATCAACGCCGAGAAGTTCGTTGCGCTGCTTGCCTGCGAGACGGATGAATGCGCGGAGGAAGTGACAACCTAGTCCTTCGGGTCAGCCGCCAGTGTCTGCACGACGCCCATCGCAATCATCGCCTGCCCGGTAAAATAGAATGGCCATATCAGCAGATCCGGCAGGATGGAGCTTGCAAGCGGCCCCATGCGCGCAAAGATGAACAGGTCGGAGATCACGAAGAACATGGCGCCGAGGCCAACGGTGAAGCGGGAAAAGCGGCTGGTCCAGGCCAGCGCCGCCATCAGGGCCAACGGAGCAGCGTAAAGGGCGATGCCGGCTGCGCTGCTGCGATCGGCCGGAAAGGACCAGGACAGCCATATCACGACAGGCACCAGCAAAATCGCCAGCAATTTCTGGCTGAAACTGGTCTGTAACCGGCGGTTTCGGAAATAGAGGGTGATGGCGATCACGTGCCCGGCCATGAAGGCCATTCCGCCCTCGACCGTACCGATCGCCTCCAGCACTACATCGCCGGTAGCGCCCAGCGCCATCACCAGCGCGAGCAGCGCGCCATCAAGCGACCGGGCCTGCATCGCCGCCCATACTGCCAGCAGCCCCACGCCCGCGCCTTTCCAGACGGTCAGCAGTACGGAAGGCTCCATGTAACGCCCTGCGATATAATAGCTGATGCCCGCCAGCAGCGCTGCAATCAGGGCCAGAGAGGCAAGGCCGCCGGCTTTTGTTGATGATTCTTCGGTCATGCTGTCCTACAGGCCCCCTGATGTGCGTTTGCCTTGTACCAACCGGACAGGGCAAGGCAACGCACCGAGGATAATACCGCAAGTTTTGAGACATGGAAAAATGAGCGACCAGCAAATTCACATTATCGGCGGCGGCCTGGCCGGGTCCGAAGCCGCATGGCAACTTGCTGAGCAGGGTGTGAAGGTGCGCTTGTCCGAAATGCGGGGCGGCGGAGACATGACACCCGCGCACCAGACGGATGGATTGGCGGAGCTCGTCTGCTCGAACAGTTTCCGGTCCGACGATGCTACCCGCAATGCAGTCGGCCTGCTCCACCAGGAAATGCGCGACCTTGGCTCGATCATCATGCGCTGTGCCGACGAACATAAAGTGCCTGCCGGTTCTGCGCTCGCTATGGATCGCGATCATTTTTCAGCTGCCGTTACGCAGGCCCTGTCCGAACATCCGAATATCGAAATCGTTCGCGAACGGATCGACAGCCTGCCGGAAAATGGTCTCACCATCGTCGCGACCGGGCCTCTCACGGCGCTTTCGCTCGCCGAGAGCATCGGTGCGGCGACAGGGGCTGACGCCCTCGCCTTTTTCGATGCCATTGCGCCTATCGTCCATAAGGACAGCATCGACATGGACATCTGCTGGATGGCGAGCCGCTGGGATAAGGGCGAAGGCGATGACTATATCAATTGCCCGATGGACAAGGAGCAATATCTCGCCTTCCATCAGGGATTGCTCGACAGCGAGAAGACAGACTTCAAGGACTGGGAAAAGGACACGCCCTATTTCGACGGCTGCATGCCGATCGAGGTGATGGCTGCACGCGGCGTCGACACACTGCGTTACGGCCCGATGAAGCCAGTGGGTCTCGACAATCCGCACACCGCCACGCCCGAATTCCCAAAAGGACGCTGGGCTTATGCGGTCGTGCAGCTTCGCCAGGACAATGCGCTCGGTACATTGTGGAACATGGTGGGTTTCCAGACAAAGATGAAACATGGCGCACAGGTCGAGCTGTTCCGGACAATCCCGGGATTGGAAAAGGCCGAGTTCGCGCGCCTCGGCGGGCTGCATCGCAACACATTCATCAACTCGCCCAAACTTCTCGATAGCGAGATGCGGCTGAAAAATGCGCCGCATATCCGGTTCGCCGGCCAGATCACGGGCTGCGAAGGCTATGTTGAAAGTTCGGCCGTCGGCCTGATGGTTGGGCGCTATGCAGCGGCGGAGCTGCGCGGCGAGACGCTAACGCCTCCCCCGGCGGAAACCGCGCTCGGTGCGCTTCTCAGCCATATTACAGGCGGCGCGGACGCGCGGGACTATCAGCCGATGAACGTCAATTTCGGACTGTTTCCGCCCTTTGACGAAAAGGTCCACAAGAAACAGCGCAAGGAAGCCATGACAAGCCGGGCGCGTGCCGCAATGGCCGAATGGATCGGCAAGATCGACCGCAAGGCCGCCGCCTAGTTTTCGACCAGTTCAGCTTCGGCAACCAACAGTGCCAGACCGCGCATTGTGCAGGCTGGCACCGATCCATCATCTTCCCAATATTCGTCGAGCGAATGCGCCCGTGCGCTTGTCCCGCAACGGCTGATGGTAATCGCCGGAATACCGAGCGAGATCGGGACGTTGGAATCAGTCGAAGAGGCGACAAGTACGGGCATGATGCCATCCGCCTCAAGCAAGGCCCTGGCCCGCTGGGTGAGCGGAGACATCGGGTCGCCCTCGCCCGCCGGGCGGCTGCCGATCGCTTCGATGTCTACCGTCAATAGCTCGCCGTCTCCGCGTACAGCATTCTCGGCCTCAAGTCCGTCGACCATCGCTTGCTGAAACACCGCTTCGAGCGCAGCCAGCTTGGCCGGATTCCCCGATCGCATATCGACCTCGAACCAGCTTTCAAACGGAATCGAATTGACCGAAGTGCCACCACCGGTCCGGCCGATATTGTAACTGGAACGCGGTCCGTCCTGCGTAATCGGCCTTGCCGCGTTGACGAAACGGGTGATCGCCCGCGCCGAAGCATGATGGGGATTCGCGTCACCGAAATCTCCCCAGCTATGACCGCCCGGTCCGTTGAACGTCACACGAAAACGGGTCGATCCTACCGCGCTGGTTACGAGCCGGGCATCATCGCCTCCATCGATAGCGATAAAGACATCGGGCCGGTTCACCTGTTCCAGAAAAAGATGCCGAACGCCGCGTAGATCGCCAAGCCCTTCTTCTCCGACATTGCCGACAAGAACGATATCGCCCTGCGTCCGGATGTCAGCCGCGGCAATCGCCGATGCGATCTGGAGAAGCATGACGGCGCCGCGTGTATTGTCACCGATTCCCGGCGCTGTGTAGCGATTGCCTTCGATCCGGACGGTTACATCGGTTCCGGCTGGAAACACTGTATCGAGATGCGCGACCATCATCACGCTGTGTGAAGCGGCAGCACCTGCCCGCCGGGCAATGACATTGCCGACCTCGTCGATAGTGACTTCGCCGAACCCGGTGGCCCGCATCATATCGGCAAACACAGCTGCGCGCGCCTCTTCGGCAAAAGGCGGAGCCGGAACCTCGGTCAGCGTGACAAGGTCCTGAAGGTTTGCTTCATGGCCTTCGGAAATATGCGCAAAAGCCGCCGCCATCCTGCCATCTTCGCGCAGGTTCGCCATCTGCGACTGATAGACAGCCTCCACCGGACCAGTGTCCGGCTGAATTGCGGAAAGGGATGAGAACGGCAGCGCGAGTAAGCCGGCACAGGCAATATAAGATATTTTCATGCGGCGACTGTTTCGCGCCCAGCGGCTCCCGTCAACTCAACAATTGCAACGGGATCGACTGGTGGGCGATCTCCGTTGCCGGGTCGTTGCAAACTCTTCCGGGGTCAGCGCGCCGGACCCGTCCAGGTCCGCACCGGCAAATCGCTCGCTGGTCCGCACGGCCCATTCCTCGAAGGTCAGGTAATTGTCACCATTGGTATCGAGTTGCCGAAAGCTGTTCGTGCGGCTGCTCATCATCTCGGTTCGCGTGATGGCGCCATCCCGGTTGCGATCGTAACGGCCAAAGCGCCTCTCCTCCCGCGTCAGTTCGGTCGCTTCAGGAGGCGGTGGCCCCATTCCTTCGGGTTCACCAGCAGCCATCGGATCGGGCAATTCCGGGTCCGGCGGAGGTGCGGCAGGCGGAGGCGGTTCCTCCTGCCGGGCCACCGTTTCCCAGATGAAGAGGCCAGCGACTATCAACAGCATCGCGGAGACCACCCCGGCAAAATAGCGCCCCATCCGACATCCCTCCCTGTCATTCCTTTGCACTTACTGCGTCGTCCGAAACATCCCATCCGTAACCGGGCCATTAACCATGTCGGTTATCCGCTTCTTATACCATCTAAGGGATAATCACGAGGCGACCGTAGCAGATCGTTGCCTGCGTTCGTGGAGATGTCGGAAAAGATGGCGAAATGGTGGGGGCGCTCGGCGTTACTTCCGTTACAACCGCAACCGGGCTTTCTGGGCCGGCTGCGGCGGAACTCGTCTGGCAATGTGCTGGCCATATCCGGTGCAGCATTGGTGCCGATAACAGGCATGATTGGATCCGGGCTCGATATGAGCCGGGCCTATATGGCGCAGGCAAAACTGCAGAATGCCTGCGATGCCTCGGCGCTCGCGGCCCGCAGAACCATGACCGGAACTCAATGGAGTACGGCCGCCCGCCTGGAAGGAGAGCGTTTTTTCGCGTTCAACTTCCCATCGACAACGATGGACGCCACGGACGTCCAGATAGCCGTCGCGCAGGATGCCGGGGATGAGTCCTCGGTCAACGTCACAGCCAGCGCCAATATCCCGACGACCGTCATGGCCCTCTTCGGGCGAGAGTCCATTCCGATTTCGGTAAGCTGCAGTGCGGACGAGGATTACGGCAATAACGACATCATGGTCGTACTCGACGTTACGGGTTCGATGAACGACTGCCCGGGCGGATCGAACTGCAACGGCAATTCAAATTCGAAAATCGCGCGGCTTCGTACCGGTGCCATCGGCCTATACCGTGCGCTTTCCGGGGCAACAAACACACGCACCCGCTTCGGGTTCATGCCCTATTCTGTCTCGGTCAATGTCGGCCGCGACCTCAATAGCGGCTGGATTCGCAATCCGGCCTCCTACCAGCAATGCATCAGCTACAAGAATAACGGCTCTTGCCGGACTTATGGTCTTGCATCGGTCAATCATTCAAACTCATGGCTGAACAGCTGGCGCGGCAATGGCAGTTTCACCAGCAATGTGACCAGCGGCTGTGTCGAAGAACGCGCTTCAATCGGCCAGAGCAGTTCACCCGTCAGGATCCTGACCAGCGTCAGCCAGGACGATATCGATGTCGTTTCCACCGGCAATACAGCCTATAAATGGGCGCCCTATGACAGCAGCGCGGTGGAGGTGGAGAGCGGAAGCGCCTGTCCCCGTCCGGCACGGCGGCTGGCGGAATATTCGAGCGAAAGCAGCTATCAGTCGATGATCAACACGGTCACCGGCTATGTCGGAGGCAACACCTATCACGACGTCGGATTGATCTGGGCCACTCGCTATCTTTCGGGAACAGGTCCGTTCGCAGCAGACAATCCTGCCACCTACAACAACGTACCGGTTACTCGGCATATAGTGTTCATGACCGATGGCCTGATGCAGCCGAGTTCGTCCGTCTATTCGGCCTATGGCGTCGATAGTTACGATGACCGGGTCCAGGGGTCTGGTTCTCTCACCGCCCGCCATATTGCGCGATTCCAGGCAAGCTGCGACCGGGCCAAATCGATGGGGATGACTGTCTGGGTCATCGCGCTCGACGTCACCGACACGAGCGCTATTCGGCCATGCGCGACCAGCTCCGGGCATTTCTATGTCAGCAATGGCAGCGATCTGGAATCGGTCTTCACGCAAATTGGCCAAGGCATTGGACGGTTGCGGCTAACCCAATAAGCAAAGGCCTTGCCCGAAACACGATGACCGGAACCCGCCCTTCCCTCACCGCCCGAAGAGGCGATAGGCGAGCAACCGGGCGATGCGGCGCGGTGCGCCCTGCCGCCGAACTGGATCGGGGTTTCGGGCATCTCGCTGGGCGAGCAGCGTTAACGCACCGAGCGGTCGCAATGGTGAAGGCCATGTTCCGATCGCGATATCGCGCAAAATTGCGTTACCTTTTGTTCGAGCCTCGAGAGCCAACCCGGCATCGGAGTGGCGAAACGACAAATCGACAAGCGACCAGCCACGGCCCGCTTTGTCCACATCGTCGCCATCCCGCAGTTCCGCACCCAGAAGCGCTGCCGAAAGCCGGAACAGCCGGCCGCCGCGCTCTTCGGCAAATCGATCCAGCTCGGCTTCGGCAACCGGTTCCTGCAGCAGGGCATGCCAGCCTTCCGCCATCGCCCCCCATTCGCTTGCATCGCTCCCGGTTCCCCGGATTGCGCCCGCTATCTCCTCCAACAACGGCTCGGCTTTTGCGCCCTCATCCGAAGTCGCAATCGCTTCTCTCCACCACAGCAAACGCATTTCTCCGATCGTTGCCTCGGTTGTTCCGGCAATGATCGCACCGAATCGTTCATCGAGCCTCCACAGCGTCCGCAATCGGGGCTGCAGCGCCGCTGGCGCGTAACTCAGCGCAAGTTCACGTTCCGGGTCGGTGAGATTTTCGGTCATCGGGAACGTCCTACCCAAGCGGGCGAACATGGCAAACACCCCGTTAACCTTTCTGCTAGAGCTCCGTTTAAGCTTGTCCGTCCATAACCGCTTCAATTGTAATTTAACTATGCCACAATGGCAGAGGTAAAAAATGCAAATTTGGCCGAAGAACGATAAATCGCACCATTCCGGTGAATCTGGCTCCTTTCTGACGCGCCTCCGGCGCGACAGCCGAGGCAACACATTGGCTATGGCCGGCGCGGCCCTTGTCCCGATCACGGGGATGATTGGCTCGGGCCTTGATATGAGCCGTGCCTATATGGCGCAGGCCAAGCTACAGAACGCATGCGACGCCGCGGCACTCGCCGCGCGCCGGGAGATGTCCGGGGAGACCTGGACGGCCAGTGCCCGGGCAGAAGGCGAACGCTTTTTTGATTTCAACTATCCCGCAGGGACCATGGATTCGCAGAACGTCACGCGCACGGTTGCCCAGAGCACGTCCGACGGCGCGACTGTGACCGTAACCGCCAGTGCGGATGTCCCCACGACCGTTATGTCCATGTTCGGTCGGGATACTATCCCGATCACCGTCGAATGCGATGCCAATCAGGATTACGGCAACAACGACATCATGGTGGTTCTCGACGTCACGGGATCGATGAACTGGTATCCGGGCACATCTTATGGTTCTGGCGGCCCGGGAACGAAGATTGACCGGCTGCGCGATGGCGCAATTGGCCTTTACCGTGCACTTTCCGGCGCGACCAATACACGCACGCGCTTCGGGTTCATGCCTTACTCAATGACAGTGAATGTCGGCCACGACCTCACCCAGCACGATTTTTTGCACACGACTTATTATTGGCAGGAGCGGCAAGTCTGCTCGCGCTATCGTCGCAACGGTCGCTGCAGGAGATATCGCGATGTATACGATCTCTGGGACGTTTCGGCCAATGATGCCGGGTGGACGAATATCAACCAGTGGAGACGCAGCGGCGACGCCTGCATCGAGGAAAGACCGACTGTTGGAAATGCAGCGCACGAGATTGTAATCAGCCAGAGCGTCAGCCAGGCTGACATCGATGATACCGCGCGCAACGCCGCCGACCATGCATTACAATGGGGCCGGTACGACCCATCCCAGGTCGAAGATGATGATGGTAACAATGTCACTTCCTATGCCTGCCCGGCTCAGGCAAGCCGCCTCCAAGTTTATGGCAATGAAACCGAATACCAGAATGAGGTGACTGCTGCGACCGCAAGGGTCGGTGGAAACACTTATCACGATATAGGCATCACCTGGGCTGCCCGCTACCTATCCTCCACGGGAATGTTTTCATCCGATAACCCGGAAATGTACAACAATGTGCCGGTCGCCAAGCACATCATCTACCTGACGGATGGCATCCTGTCTGTCAGCAGCCGCGGCTATTCAGCATATGGATATGAACGCGAGAGGCAACGGCTGGAGGGATCGGAATCGCAGAACGCCAGGCACGTCGCCCATTTCCATTCCGTTTGCAATCGGGCGAAATCGATGGGAATGACGGTTTGGGTGATCGCACTTGATGTTGCCGACACGAGCGATATTGAACCTTGCGCCACGTCCACCGGCCATTTCTATGTCAGCGACGGCTCCGATCTTGAGGACGTTTTTGAGCGCATCGGAGCCGGTATCGGTCGGTTGAGGCTGACGGAATAGCATTGCGATCCGTCACACCGGCGATGCCGGCCCCCGCGGCGCTTGTTCCGAATCGCTCGCTGGGCAGCCCAAACGCCTCAGATCGACTGCGCAGAAGCCCGGTAGCCAAATTTGTAGTAAATTCGCGCCGTCGATCGAAGGGGTGTTCGATCACGGGATCGCCCAGCCCAAGCGCTCGGTCATCGCAAACAGCCCGTTAACCCTCTTGCGAGACCTATGCTTAAGTTTGTCCGTTCATAACAATGTCAAATGTCCGTGATCTATGCCGCGTTAGACAAGGGAAATAATGGGTGTGTGGCCAATGATGAACATATCCCGCCAAGAAGCGGAAAGCAGATCGTTTCTGGCACGCCTGAGGCGTGACAGTCAGGGCAACACGCTCGCCATGGCAGGTGCTGCGCTCGTTCCGATCACTGGAATGATCGGCTCAGGCCTCGACATGAGCCGTGCCTATATGGCGCAAGCGAAACTCCAGAACGCATGCGACGCCGCAGCGCTGGCCGCGCGCAGGGACATGTCAGGCGAGACCTGGACAACCAGCGCCCGGACGGAAGGCGAACGCTTTTTTGATTTCAACTTTCCTGCGGGAACGATGAATGCGCAGAATGTCACCCGCACGGTCGCCCAAAGCACGTCGGATAGTGCGACTGTCAATGTAACAGCCAGTGCAGACGTGCCGACCACGGTGATGTCGCTCTTTGGGCGCGATACCATTGCTATCAGCGTCGAATGCGATGCCAACCAGGATTATGGCAACAACGATATCATGGTGGTGCTCGACGTTACCGGATCGATGAACAGCGCGCCCAGCGGCGGCGGTGCATCCAAGATAAGTCGTTTGCGGACCGGCGCCATAGGTCTTTATCGGGCGCTGGAAGGCGCCACAAACACGCGGACCCGTTACGGAATCGTACCCTATTCGATGAACGTCAATGTCGGCGGTCTGCTCAGGAACCGCGATATCCTGCGCGACACATATTACCCCAAAAGAGGGGATTATGTCTGCACGAGTTACAATTGGAACGGATCGTGCCGCAGAGGATATTATGAATATGAACTCGAAGCGGTAAACATTCTCGACACGGAATGGGCCAATGGGACGAACCAGAATCGCAGTATTCGCGACTGGCGCCAGAGTGGCAGCGCCTGTGTCGAGGAACGGCCGACAATCGGTAATGATTTCAACGATGGCGATTTCGATATCGATCTCACCGTTACCCGTGATGATATCGATCTGATTGCGCAAACCAACAATGACCACGCTCGCCAATGGGGCCGCTGGGATCCCGACGAAAATGATTATGACGATGATGGCTATTGCCCGTCGCCGGCGACCCGCCTGCGCACCTATGGCAACGAAACCAGCTATCAAAACGCGATCAATGCCGCGACCACGATTGTGAACGGCAACACTTATCATGACCTGGGTCTGATGTGGGCTGCCCGGCTGCTATCCTCGACAGGCATGAATGCATCGCGCAACCCGGAAGAGTATAACGGCGTTCCGGTCGCGAAGCATATCGTGTTTCTCACGGATGGCGATCTGGTGCCGACAAGCAGCAACTATTCCAGTTTTGGCAACTATAATTTCAATCAATTGCTGACCGGAAGTGGTGGGCAGGAAGATCGCCATATCGCGCATTTCCTCTCTTCCTGTGATGTTGCAAAATCGATGGGCATGACAATCTGGGTTATCGCACTAGACATTAGCGATACCGATGAAATCGAACCCTGCGCGACCAGCAGCGGCCATTTCTTCGTGAGCGACGGCTCTGACCTGGAAGAGGTTTTTGAACGCATCGGGGCTGGTATCGGCCGCTTGAGGCTGACTCAATGAGGACGCCACTCACCACTCTTCATAAGCTCGCCCGCGATAATCGTGGCATTGCTGCAGTCGAGTTCGGCATCATCGTCGTACCGCTGATGATCGTCCTGCTCGGCGCGCTCGATCTTGGCTATCAAAGCTATGTCCGGGCACAGCTGCAAGGCGTGTTGAACGACGTTGCCCGGACGGCAACCGTCGAGAACCCGGACTTTAGCGGCTATACCGGAGCGTCGATCGAGGACCGGATCGAAAATGCGATTGAAGAGCGCGTGAACAATATCGCGCGCAATGCATCCTACACGATCGAACAATCGAGCTTTTACGAATTTTCGGGCGTCGGCAACGCAGAGAAACTGCTCTCCGACTATAATGGCAACGGCTCATATGACACTGGCGATTGTTTCGAAGACATAAATAACAACGGAGCTTTCGACCTCGATGCTGGTGACACCGGCCAGGGCGGCGCGGACGATGTCGTTTACTACGAAGTGACGATTACCATGCCCCGCATGGTTCCTGTCGCAAGCCTGATCGGTGTGCCCGAAAATTACACGATCACGGCGCGGACGGCCGTGCGCAACCAGCCTTATGCCGACCAAGCCATTCCACCCACGGTGTGTGCATAATGACGACCACAAAACTTCTCAGGCGGTTTGCGGCTTTCCGCAGGCTCAAAAAAGACAGCAAGGGCGTTGCTCTGATCGAGTTCGCCTTTTCCCTGCCGATCCTGCTCGCCCTGATTTTCGGCGGACTGGAAACAGCGAATTTTGCGCTGGCCCATCTTCGTGTCAGTCAGATCGCCATGACGACCGCGGATAATGCCGGCCGCGTAGACACGACCATCGACGAAGCGAATATCCAGGAGGTGTTCGCAGGCGCGCGCCTTGTCGGCGAAGCGATCGATTTCGAGGCAAATGGCCGTATCGTGCTGTCGTCGCTCCAGCCCAACAACCGGACCGGATCGCAGGAAGGGCAGATGATCAACTGGCAGCGCTGCATGGGCCAATTGACGGGCGTTGCCCCCGCCTATGGCGAAGAAGATGACGGTCGCTACAATGATTCCCTGGAAAACGGAATGGGGCCTTCCGGCAATCAAATCGTTTCAGCCGAAGGCACGGCCGTGATGTTTGTCGAGGTGACCTATGACTATCAGCCATTGGTCTCCACCATGAACATCCTCGGCACCCGCCAGATTCGCTATGAAAGCGCGTTTAATGTGCGTGATCGTACGAACCAGGACATTACCAACACCCAGAACCTTACCGTCGCCAGCTGCTAGACCAGTCCAGAGCAATTTTGCTCTGCCTGACGACTATCAGCGGTAAGACACGGCCTTCGCGGCTGCGACCACTTTGTCGACATTGACCAGCGCCAGCTTTTCCAGATTGGCGGCATAGGGCATGGGCACGTCTTCATTGGTCACCCGCATCACCGGCGCATCAAGGTCGTCAAACCCTTCTTCCATGCAAATCGCTACGATTTCGGAGGAAATGGAGCAGGTCGGCCAGCCTTCCTCGACTACGATCATCCGGTTGGTCCGCGACAGGCTTTCCAGAACAGCCGCCTTGTCGAGCGGCCGCAATGTTCTGAGATCGACGATATCGGCTTCGATACCTTCTTCAGCCAGTTTATCGGCGGCTTCAAGCGCGATACCGACACCGATCGAATAGGTGACGATGGAAACATCATTGCCGGAACGCACGGTACGGGCCTTGCCGATGGGAACCACATAGTCATCGGTATCGGGAACTTCGAAACTCTGCCCGTAGAGCAGTTCATTCTCGAGGAAGACAACCGGATCCGTCGTGCGGATCGCGGATTTGAGCAGGCCCTTTGCGTCTGCCGCTGAATAGGGCGCAATCACGACCAGGCCGGGTACGGCGGCATACCAGGGGCCATAATTCTGGCTGTGCTGCGCGCCGACGCGGCTCGCCGCGCCATTGGGACCCCGGAATACGATCGGGCAGCGCATCTGGCCGCCGGACATGTAATTGGTCTTGCCGGCCGAATTGATGATGTGATCGATCGCCTGCATCGCGAAGTTGAAGGTCATGAATTCGACGATAGGCCGTAATCCGCCCATCGCCGCACCGGTTCCGATACCGGCAAAGCCATATTCGGTAATCGGCGTGTCGATCACCCGCTTGTCACCGAACTCGTCGAGCAGGCCCTGAGTGACCTTGTACGCGCCCTGATACTGGGCGACTTCCTCGCCCATCACGAACACCCGGTCATCGTCGCGCATCTCTTCGGCCATTGCATCGCGCAACGCTTCGCGCAGGGTCAGAGTGACCATGGCGGTGCCTTCGGGAAGATCCGGATCGGATGCCCGAGGGGCTGGTTCGGGTTTTACCGGCGGTGCGTCATCCGCTTCCGGTTCGGCAGACTCCGCCGGAGCGGGCGCGGGCGCTGGTTCCGACGCCGGTGCCGCTTCAACATTGTCTGCGTCTTCGCCCTCTTCGGCCAGCAATGCGATCACCGCGCCAACCGCAACCTCATCCGTGCCTTCGGGGACAAGTATCTTGGCCAGAACACCTTCATCGACCGCTTCGAATTCCATCGTCGCCTTGTCGGTTTCGATCTCGGCCATGATGTCGCCGGCGCTGACCGTATCGCCTTCCTTGACCAGCCATTTGGCGAGCGTGCCTTCTTCCATCGTCGGAGACAGGGCAGGCATTTTGAGTTCGATGGCCATCAATACTGCTCCACCAGGATGTCCGTGTAGAGCTCGTCCGGATGGGGCTCAGGCGAGCTTTCGGCAAAGTCTGCAGCCTCGGCAACGATCGCCTTGATCTCCTTGTCGGTCGCTTTCATGTCTTCCGCGCTGACGCCTGCGGCTTCCAGTTCCTTCTTGATCGCTTCGATCGGATCGGATTTTTCGCGCACCGACTGCACCTCTTCGCGCGACCGGTATTTCGCTGGGTCGGACATGGAATGGCCGCGATACCGATATGTCTTGAGTTCCAGCAGGATCGGCCCCTTCCCGCTCCTGACCCAATCCAGCGCCACCTCTGCCGCACCGCGCACTTCCAGCACATCCATGCCGTTGATCTGCAAGCCCGGAATGCGGAAGCTTTCGCCGCGACGATACAGCTGGTCCTCGGCGGAAGAGCGGTTGACGCTCGTGCCCATGGCGTACTGGTTATTCTCGATCACGAAGATAATCGGCAGTTTCCAGAGTTCCGCCATGTTGAAGGCTTCATAAACCTGCCCCTGGTTCGCCGCGCCGTCGCCGAAATAGGCCAGGCACACACCGCCATCGCCGCGATATTTATGCGCGAAAGCGAGACCCGAACCGAGCGGCACCTGTGCACCGACGATGCCGTGCCCGCCGTAAAAGCGCTTCTCGACCGAAAACATGTGCATCGAGCCGCCCTTGCCCTGCGCAATGCCTGCGGCACGTCCGGTCAGCTCCGCCATGATGACCTTCGGGTCGAGCCCATAGGCGAGCATATGGCCATGATCTCGATAGCCGGTGATGACGCTGTCCTTGTCATTGTCGAGCGCAGACTGCAGGCCGACGGCCACCGCTTCCTGACCGATATACAGATGGCAGAAGCCGCCAATCAGGCCGAGGCCGTAAAGCTGGCCAGCCTTCTCCTCGAAGCGGCGGATCAACAGCATCTGCCGATAATATTCGAGCAGTTCTTCCTTCGATGCGGTGTAGCGATCCGGTTCGGCAGGGCGCTCCCTGTTCGGAGCAGCCGGTGCTGCGGATTTGCGCGCAGCCGGTTTCGCTGGAGACTTCTTTGCGGGAGACTTGCGCGGAGCGCGTTTCGGTGACGCCGGTGCCTTGGCCAAGAGTACGGCCTTTCCTGTTGCTTATTGTAGTTGTGGATATGGCCGAGCGTTGCCGATTCCGCAACGTCAACAATCGGAAAAGTCAGTCAATAACGACAATATGTTCGTCGTCACGGATCTGTCCCGTATTCCGGCGCACCAGTTCGTCCGCAAAGTCGGGGTCTACACTGTTGGGATTGAGAAGCGCGACGCGATTGGCAAGCCGATCACGCTCATCGTTAAGCTGGGCAAGCTCGACCTGCCTCTGATCATGCATCCGCGCATAATCGCCCCATGCGAAGAGCCCGTTAGGTCCGAGCAGCGCATAGCCGGCGAAATTCGCGATCACGAGAATGCCCAGCGCCGGCGCCGCAGCGGAGCGCAAAATGTTGGCAAGGGATCGCGTGCGGGTCATGCCAGCCTTGAATCACAAGCGACTCGTGGATTCAAGGGGGATTCGTCCATTGTTGCGTTTTTGCGACGAATGGAATCTGGCAAGCGGCGGGTGGTTAGTTGCGTAGAATCTCCCGCCCCGCATAATGCGCGGTGCTGCCCAGTTCTTCCTCGATGCGGATCAGCTGGTTGTACTTCGCGAGACGGTCCGAGCGCGCGAGGCTGCCGGTTTTGATCTGGCCGCAATTGGTGGCGACGGCGAGGTCGGCGATGGTGGCGTCTTCGGTTTCGCCGGAACGATGGGACATCACGCTGGTATAGTTGGCCCGGTGCGCCATCTCGACGGCTTCCAGGGTTTCAGTCAGCGTGCCGATCTGGTTGACCTTAACGAGCAGCGAATTGGCGAGGCCGTTTTCGATGCCCATCGCAAGGCGCTCGGGATTGGTGACGAACAGGTCGTCGCCAACCAGTTGCACCTTGTCCCCGACGGCATCGGTCAACGCTTTCCAGCCCTCGAAATCATCTTCGGCCATGCCGTCTTCGACCGACAGGATCGGATATTTACCGCACAGGTCGGCGAGATAGGCAGCCATCTCTGCTGGAGTGAGGGTCGCCCCCTCCCCGGCCATCACATATTTGCCGTCCCGAAAAAATTCGGTCGCCGCGCAATCGAGCGCCAGCATCACATTCTCGCCGGGCATGTAACCGGCCTTCTCGATAGAGCTGAGGATGAAATCGAGCGCGTCGGTCGTCGACCCGATATTCGGGGCAAAGCCCCCCTCATCGCCCACGGCTGTATTGTGCCCGGCGTCGTGCAGCTCTTTCTTCAGCGTGTGGAAAATCTCGGCGCCCCAGCGCACTGCCTCGGAAAGCGTTTCCGCGCCGACCGGCATGACCATGAATTCCTGGAAATCGATCGGATTGTCGGCATGTTCACCGCCATTGATGATGTTCATCATGGGAACCGGAAGGGTCGATGCCGAAACGCCGCCGACATAGCGGTAAAGCGGCAGTCCCCTAGCTTCTGCCGCCGCTTTGGCTACCGCCAGGCTGACGCCGAGAATGGCGTTCGCGCCCAGACGCGCCTTGTTCGGCGTTCCGTCCAGATCGATCATTACCGTGTCGATCGCGACCTGTTCCTCGGCATCGAAACCAAGCAGCGCATCGGCGATCTCGCCGTTGACCGCTTCTACCGCTTTGAGAACGCCCTTGCCGAGATAGCGGGCCTTGTCGCCATCGCGCATTTCATTGGCTTCATAGGCGCCTGTCGATGCGCCGGAAGGCACTGCAGCACGGCCAAAGCTGCCATCTTCAAGCGCCACATCGACTTCAACGGTAGGATTTCCACGACTATCGAGAATTTCACGGGCGCGGATATCGGCAATAGCGGTCATTAAACAAAGCCTTTTCGGAAATGTGGGGTTCAACTTTGTGATGTATCCATGCTGCGTCCGCGAAGCAAATAGAGTAGAGTGCAAAAAACACGGAACTTGATTGCGTTTTATGCGCTTAATACACACATAGAAAGTTCGTTACGGAGAAAGAAAAATGGCAGCCAAGAAAAAGGACGCGTCCGAAGCCGTCGATGCGGCCGTCGAAACCCTCGTTGAAGAGGCCGAAGAGGCGCAGCAGAGCACAATCGCCAAAGCCAAGGAACGCATCAAGGGCGAAGCAAGCAATCTCAGGGCGCAAGCGACCGAGCATGCCCGCGATTATGCGGCGCAGGGCAAGGACAAGGCGACCGGCGCGATCAAGGATGTATCGGCCGCGATGGATGACGCCGCAAAGTCGGTGGATGAACGGCTGGGCGAAAATTACGGCGAATATGCACGCAAGGCCGCAAGCGCGGTCGCCAGCCTCGCCGAGAAAATCGAAGGCAAGGAAGTGGACGACATGTTCCGCGATGCAGAAGCTTTTGTCCGCCGCAGCCCGGTTATCGCAATCGGGATTGCCGCTGTCGCTGGCTTTGCCATCGCTCGCCTCGTCAAATCCGGCATGGGTGAACGAGACGACGCATGAGCGACCGGCGCGACGATGAAGAAACCTATCGGCAGATTATCGCCGGTTTGCTGGAGGATGGCGAACAGTTCGCCAAGTCCAGGATAAAACTGTATCGCGCGATCGTTCTCTATCGCGTGGCACAGGCGCGCAAAGCCGCTTTGCTCATCGTCACGGCCATCCTGATCACCGCTGCGGCACTGGTCGCCCTGCTGATGGCCCTGGTATTTTCCCTTTCGCAAAGCGTTGGCCCGTTATGGGCGGGAGTCATCGTGTCAGGTGTCGGCCTCATCACTGCGGGCCTGCTTGCCTATTGGGGCGTCAAAACGTTTCCCGATCTCGACGAAAAGCTGTTCGAGGACGACGAATTCGACATCGCTCCCGTGTCCTCCCCGCGCAATGACATTCATTCGCACGAGGCCGGTGAAGGACCCCGCTTATGAAAAGCGCGGCAGAAAGACTCGACGAAGCAAGGCGGGCCGAACGTGCTGCGCGCGAAAGATGGTTCGGAACGCTGAACACGGCGCAGACTCGGTTCGCGCCCAACGCCGTCGCCAAAGATGCTATGGATCAGTTTCGGGAAAGCGCCAGCGAAGCGGCTGACAAGGTAACCGGCGCGGTGCGCAAGCGGCCCGGCACCATTGTCGCGGTTGGGGCAGCCATCGGCCTGTTCCTGTTCCGCAAGCCAATCGCGTCAGCCGTCCGCACACAGATTGCCCGCCGGAAGGAAGCCAAACGCAGTGTTCGGCCGCGCGCCGACGAGACAAAAGCAGGCAGCGGACCCATCGCCGACCCGACGCCAAAATCAACACTGACCGAGGAGGTTTGAGCATGACAATCAAAGACAGCGCCAGCAAAGCCGGAGAGACGGTTCGCGAATCCTATCGTGCCACCCGCGCCCGCGCCGAGGGCGCCTATGAAACAGCCGCTGCACGAAGCAGCGAACTCTATGCCAGCGCCCGCGAACAGGCAGCGATTGCCGGGCGGCGCACAGCCGATACCGTACAGGGCAATCCGCTCGCTGCGGTTGTCGGTGGCCTGGGTATCGGCATGCTGATCGGGGCATTGCTGCCGCGCACGCGCCGCGAAACCGAACTGCTTGGATCTTATGGCAGCGAAATCACCGGTCGTGCCCGCGAAGCCGCTGACGCTGTACGCGCAGTCGGCCAGGAAAAACTGGACGAGCTTGGCTTTGTGAAAGACGCTGCGCGCGAAACCGCGCAGAAGGTCATGGATGGAGCAAAATCGGCAGCGAGTGAAGCTAGCGCTGCAGCGGCCAGCAAGGTCCGCGGCGAAGGCTAGCTTGCGGCCCGATAACCGATCAGTTCAATCCCGGTTCAGCCGGGATAGTTTAAACCTCGTAATCAACTGAAATAACAGGGTTTTGAACGGATTATGATACGTTTTACCAAGCTTTTACTCGCCAGCGCCTTTTCGGCAGCCGCTTTTGCTGCGCCAATGGCCATTGCGCCAGCGCAGGCCGCAGTGAGCCAGTCGAGCCCCTCGGCCTTCGTCGAATCTCTGGCGGCCGACGGTTTGGGCGCGCTTCGCACGGGTAGCGCATCAGAGCGCCGTGCCCGGTTCCGCTCGCTCCTCGGCCAGCATTTCGCGGTCAATCAGATTGGCGATCGGCTGATCCAGCGATGGCGCAATGACATCAGCACGAGCCAGTACCGCGCCTATCAGGAGGCCTTGCCCGGTTTCATCCTCGGCACCTATGCAGATCGGCTTTCCGCCTATGCCCGTGCAGATGTTGATGTGATCAATGCAACCCAGCGGGGAAGCACCTATCTTGTGCAAACGCGGATCACCAATCCGGGTTCCCGCCCTGTCACGGCAGTTTGGTATCTGACGCGCTCCGGCGGCAGCTATAAGGTCTACAATATGCGCGTCGCAGGCATAAACCTGACCCTCAACCAGGCGCAGGATTTTGACAGCTATGTCCAGCGCAACGGTTTCGACCGGCTGGTCCAGTTCATGGCGAGCCGCGGGGCGTAAAAAGCCTCCGAATTTTTTCAGGCAATGAAAGGCGGCGGTAGCAATATCGTCGCCTTTCGATTATGGGGCGCGGCCATGAGCGAAAACAAACTCCACCTCGTATTCGGCGGCAAGGTTTCCGACCCGCGCACGCTGGACTTCAACGATTTCGATTCCATGGATCTGGTCGGCATTTTTCCCAATTATGAGGAAGCCGAAGATGCCTGGCGCGCCAATGCCCAGCGCACGGTAGACGATGCGGAAATGAAATATGTCGTCGTGCACCTGCACCGGCTGTTCGAACCGGAAATCATCGTACCGGACGAGAAATAGGTTTTTGTCGAAACGTTGCTAACGCACCGGCCCGCTTAACCGCCAGGTTGAGCCTGACAGATATCTATGCGTCGCGATAGCGCCATAGCAGCAATGGCCGGGCCAGTATCAGGCCGGCAGCGAAGCCGAAGATATGCGCCATGATGGCAACCGGGGACGCCGAGCCATATGTGGTCAGTCCGATCAGCAGCTGAATCGCGATCCAGGCTCCCGCCAGGGCAGCTACGTGCCGCCATCCGCCGACACCGTTACGCGGCTTTGAATAGAGCAGCGCATAACCGCCGATAATCGCTGAAACCGCCCCGCTGGCCCCGATCATAGGACCGGCGCTTTCAGCATTGAACAGATAGTGGCCAAGCGCGGCTATATAGGCGCCGACGATATAGAGCGCGATCAACCCGCGCCCGCCAAGCGCCGTTTCCACGCCCCTGCCGCACACGAACATCAGCAGCATGTTGAAGATGAGGTGCATGGCGTCGGCATGCAGCAATGTCGCGGATAACGGTGTCAGAATCGCCGGTACGGCACCGGGAATTGTAAAGCCCTGATCAAAGCGCAGCGGGATGAAACCGCCAAAACTATAAGCCCAGCGTTGCAGGCCGAGCGCTGCCACCAGCCCCCAGCAAACGCCGGTAACAATGATGATGCGAGCCGTCAGCGACGAATGAGCGAGGCGGGTCTGCCAATCCATGAAGCCGCTACCTCGCTCTATCGCTTAAATGAACTCGATCTTCTCGATCAGGAAATATTTGTCGCCGGCGGGGACAGTGAATTCGACCTCATCACCCTTGTTGCGGCCAATCAGGGCGCGGGCAAGCGGCGAGTTGTACGAAATACGGCCGGAATTGGCATCGGCTTCGATCTCGCCGACAATCTGGTACTTCAGCGGCTTGTCGTCCTCGTCCAGCAAATGAACTGTCGCGCCGAACACAACCTTGTCGCCCGACAGATCCTTCGGATCGATAACCTGGGCCCGGGTCAACCGGTCCTCATAGTCACCGATAGTGGCCTCGATCTGGCCCTGCCGTTCCTTGGCAGCATGATATTCTGCATTTTCCGAGAGGTCGCCATGCGCACGCGCTTCCTCGATCGCATCGATTACCTCGATACGGTCAATTTCTTTCAGACGTTTCACTTCCGCGTTCAGCCGGTCATAACCTTCAACCAACATCGGCATCTTTTCAATCGTCGCCATTGCCTTACCTTTCGTCAAAACCTTGCCGTTCAGCGGCCCTTCGGGGTCCGCCTGCTTTTTCCGCACAAATTGTCGGGATCAGCGATCGGCGACTGAATAATAAGACTGTAATGGCCTTACTTCAAGCTCTGTCGTGCGCAGGGCGCCAATTGCCCGTACGGCAGCGACGCTGGCAGGGGTCGTTGTAAAATAGGGAATTCGGCTGGAAACCGCCGATTTTCGTATTGAGGCACTGTCTTTGAGCGATTGCCAGCCTTCGGTCGTGTTGAAGATCAGATCGACATCGCCATCGACGATCGCGTCCACAATATGGGGCCGGCCCTGAGCAACTTTGTTGATCCGCTGCGCCTCCACCCCATTTTCCTGAAGGAACTTGGCGGTGCCGGCGGTGGCGATGACCGAAAATCCGTAACTGCTGATATCCTTGATCGCCTGCAGGATATGCGGTTTGTCGCTTTCCTTGACCGAGACGAACACCGTTCCGGTCTGGGGAAGGGTCGTACCGCTGGCAAGCTGCGACTTGGCGAAGGCAATCGCGAAATCGCTGTCGATACCCATCACTTCGCCGGTCGATTTCATCTCGGGCGACAGCACCGGGTCGGTTCCCTGGAAGCGCGCAAAGGGGAAAACCGCCTCTTTCACGGCGATGTGCGAAATCGCGCGATCGATGGCCGGCAGGTCGGCCAGTTTCTCGCCCGCCATCACCCTTGCGGCAATCTTGGCGACCGGGTGGCCGATTGCCTTGGCCACGAACGGCACGGTACGGCTGGCCCGCGGATTGACTTCGATCAGATAGACCTCGCCATCCTTCACCGCGAACTGGATGTTCATCAGGCCGCGCACCTTGAGCGCACCGGCCAGCGCCTCGGTCTGGCGCTCGATTTCCGCAATGATGTCATCGGGCAGGCTGTACGGCGGCAGGCTGCACGCACTGTCGCCCGAATGGACGCCCGCTTCCTCGATATGCTGGAGTACTCCGGCCACTACGACATCGTCGCCATCGGCAATGGCATCGACATCCACCTCAATCGCGTCGCGCAGATACTGATCGATCAGAACCGGGCTGTCGCCGGACACCTTAACCGCAGTCTGGATGTAATCCTCAAGCTGGGCGTCGCTGTCGACAATCTCCATCGCCCGCCCGCCAAGCACATAGCTTGGCCGCATCAACACGGGATAGCCGATGCGCCGGGCCACGGCGAGCGCCTCTTCGGCGCTCCGCGCGATCCCGTTTTCAGGCTGCTTGAGTCCGAGTTTCGCCACCAGAGCGGCGAACCGTTCGCGATCTTCCGCAAGGTCAATGGCATCGGGAGACGTGCCGAGGATCGGGATACCTGCATCCTCAAGCGCCTTTGCGAGATTGAGCGGCGTCTGCCCGCCAAACTGCACGATGACACCGGCCAGCGAGCCATTCTGCTGTTCGACATGCAGGATTTCGAGCACATCTTCAGCGGTCAACGGTTCGAAATAGAGCCGGTCGGACGTATCATAATCGGTCGACACCGTTTCCGGGTTGCAGTTGACCATGATCGTTTCATAGCCCTGCTCTTCGAGCGCGTAGCAGGCATGGCAGCAACAATAATCGAACTCGATCCCCTGCCCTATCCGGTTCGGCCCACCGCCAAGGATCACTACTTTCTTGCGATCAGACGGCATCGCCTCGCATTCCGGTTCGCCAAAACTCGGCGCTTCATAGGTCGAATACATATAGGGCGTTTTCGCCTCGAACTCGGCGGCGCAGGTATCGATGCGCTTGAACACCGGGCGCACGCCCAGCTTGTGGCGCAGCGCACGCACCTGGCTCTCGGTTACGCCGCCGGCCATCGCCTGAAGCGCTTCGCCGATCAGGCCGGGGCTGTACGCCGCCTTGTCCATGCCTTCACGGATATGGGTGGATTCCAGCGCCAGCCGCGCCAGCCGGTTGTCGGAAAAACCCATGGCTTTCAGCTTGCGCAGTCCCGCCGCGTCATTGGGCAGGCCATTTTCCATGACGCCGCGCTCGGCCTCGATAATTTCGGAAAGCCGCTCCAGGAACCAGGGATCATATTTGGTGATGGCGTGGACGTCTTCCACGCTCAGCCCTTCGCGCAGCGCCTGCGCCGTCACCAGGAGCCGTTCGGGCGAGACTTCGGAAAGCGCCGCCTCGATCCGCGCCTTGGGTGCGCCGACAAGATCGTCGACCCAGTTCAGCCCGACAAGCCCCGTCTCCAGTCCGCGCAAGGCTTTCTGCAAACTTTCATGAAAGCTGCGGCCAATGGCCATGACTTCGCCGACCGATTTCATCGCCGTGCCCAATACTGGTTCCGCACCCTTGAATTTCTCAAAGGCGAAGCGCGGGATCTTGGTGACGATATAGTCGATAGTCGGCTCGAAACTCGCGGGCGTGACGCCGGTAATGTCATTGTCGATTTCGTCGAGCGTGTAACCAACGGCAAGTTTCGCGGCGACCTTCGCGATCGGGAAACCGGTGGCTTTGGAGGCCAGCGCGGAACTGCGCGACACGCGCGGGTTCATCTCGATCACGACAAGGCGGCCATCCGCCGGGTTTACAGCAAACTGGACATTCGATCCGCCCGTTTCGACACCGATCTCGCGCAGACAGGCGATCGATGCATTGCGCATGATCTGATATTCCTTGTCCGTCAGCGTCAAAGCTGGAGCAATGGTGATGCTATCACCGGTATGCACGCCCATGGGATCGACATTCTCGATCGAGCAGATGATGATGCAATTGTCGTTCCTGTCGCGAACAACCTCCATCTCATATTCTTTCCAGCCGAGTACCGATTCCTCGATCAGCACTTCGGTGGTCGGGCTGGCGGACAGGCCGCCGCGCACGATTTCTTCGAACTCTTCGCGGTTATAGGCAATCCCGCCGCCCGTGCCGCCCATGGTAAAGCTCGGGCGGATGATGGTGGGCAAACCCACAAACTCCAGTCCCTCCAGCGCCTCGTCCATATTGTGCGCGATCAGCGAACGCGGGCTTTCCAGCCCGATCTTTTCCATCGCATCGCGAAAGCGGAGGCGATCCTCGGCCTTGTCGATCGCATCGGCGTCGGCCCCGATCATCTCGACGCCGTACTTCTCGAGCGTACCGTCATCATGCAGCGCCAGCGCCGTATTGAGCGCCGTCTGCCCGCCCATGGTCGGCAGCAGGGCCAGAACATCGTCCGGGCGCTCCGCGCGCTCCTTGGCGATAATTTTCGCGACAATAGCGGGCGTAATCGGCTCGACATAAGTCGCGTCCGCCAGCTCCGGATCGGTCATGATTGTCGCCGGATTCGAATTGACGAGGATGATCCGATAGCCCTCTTCCTTGAGCGCCTTTACCGCCTGCGTCCCCGAATAATCGAACTCGCAGGCCTGGCCGATAATGATCGGGCCAGCGCCAATAATCAGGATTGAAGATATGTCGGTGCGTTTAGGCACGAGGCCGTATTCCTTGCCAATCAGTGTGTTTCATCGAAAAAACGGGCCGGTGCGCGGACATGCCTGCGCACCGACCCGGTAGAGGTTTAGCTGGCCGTAGCACTCTGCAGCGCCTCGGCGACGCACTGCTGCGTCCGGCCGGTAATCGCGTCATTGGCATCGGAGACAGAGCTGCTGTCATCGATATCGGCCAGAATGCAGGTGCAGAATTCTGCCGGATCAACGCCTGCTGCGGTCAGCTGCGCGCCCATGGCTTCGGTCTGCTGCGCGCACTGCGCTTCAGCCTGTTCGCGAACAGAGCCACCACAACCGACCAGCGCGACCGTAGCTGCCAGAACAACAAGATATTTCATAAATCTACCCCTTAGTGAAAATGACGCGGACCATTCCCCGCCTTATTTAGCGCACCCGTAATCACGTTCGCATGATTTTTGCTTGATCGCCAGATTTGCTCCGGAATTTTCGTACGAACCGAATTTCGGAATGCCGAACAGTCCAACAATCATTTGCCAATCGCCAACTGTCCAACAAACTTCGCGAACAAATACGCGCTATCCTGCGGCCCCGGGCTTGCCTCGGGGTGGTACTGCACGCTGAACGCAGGCTTGTCCGTCAGTTCCAGCCCGCACAGGCTTCCGTCGAACAGGCTCACATGCGTCGCCGTCACGCCCTCGGGCAACGTGTCGATATCCACCGCAAAACCATGGTTCATGCTGGTGATCTCGACCCGGCCATCGTCCAGCCGCTGGACCGGATGGTTGGCGCCGCGATGGCCCTGGTGCATCTTGATCGTCTTTGCGCCTGCCGCGAGGCCCAGCATCTGATGGCCGAGGCAGATGCCGAACATCGGCTTGCCGGTTTCGAGCAGTTGCTGGATCACCGGCACGGCATAAACGCCGGTTGCCGCCGGATCGCCGGGGCCGTTGGCAAGGAAGATGCCGTCGGGTTCATGGCGCATCACATCATCGAACGTCGCTTCGCCCGGAACCACCGTCACCCGCGCACCCGCATTGACGAGATGGCGCAGGATGTTGCGTTTCGCGCCGTAATCGATGGCGACGACATGGGGGCGATTCTGATCGTCACCCTCGCCCAGTGCAAAACTGGAACCGAGCTGCCAAAGCCCGTCATGCCAGTCATATTGCTGCGTCGTGCTTACAGTCCTGGCGAGGTCCATTCCTTCAAGCCCCGGCCAGTCCGCGGCCTTGGCTTTCAGCGCGTCGATATCGAAATTGCCGTCAGCGCTGTGCGCGATCACGCCATTGGGCGCACCCTTCATGCGGATCAGCCGGGTCAGCGCGCGGGTATCGACGCCGGACAGCCCGATCCGGCCATTGACCTTCAACCACTGGTCATAATGCTGCGAGCTGCGGAAATTGCTGGGATCGGTAACATCTTCCCGGACGATGCAGCCCAGAGCATGCGGATTGATATTTTCCATATCCTCCACGTTGGTGCCGACATTGCCGATATGGGGGAATGTGAAGGTGATGATCTGCCCGGCATAGCTCGGGTCGGTCATGCTTTCCTGATAGCCCGTCATCGCGGTGTTGAAGCAGACTTCGCCGACCGCATCGCCCTCAGCGCCGAAGCCCCGGCCCCAGATGCAGGTGCCGTCCGCCAGAACCAATACGCCCGTTGCTGTGTCGGGCGTGCTGGAAGTTTTGGCGTCAGCCATGATGGTCAGTCCCAATTTGTAAAGTTTGCCGGGCGCGCAAACGGCTGTCAGCTAGGGTGCGTCACTCGCCGGGTCAATGGCTGTTCAATCGCTTTATCCCCAGCTAGGTACCTGCGGGAAATTTGCAGAGGAAATAGCCGATGATCCGCGATGATATCAAGGCCGCCCAGGTGGCCGCAATGAAGGCCGGGGACAAGCCGCGCACGGCAGCCGTTCGCCTCATTCTTTCCAAGATCAAGGATCGCGATATCGAACTGCGCACCGATGGCGGCGCGAAGGACGATGATGCGATGGTCGTCGAAGTGCTGCAAAAAATGGTCAAACAGCGCCGCGAGTCGATCTCCATGTATGAAAATGGCGGGCGACAGGAACTGGCCGATGCGGAAAAGGCCGAAGTTGCCGTTATCGAAGAATTCCTGCCCGCCATGATGAGCGACGAGGAAGCCGGTACGATTATCGATGCGCTGATCGCCGAAACCGGAGCCCAAGGCCCTCAGGACATGGGCAAAGTCATGGGGCAGCTCAAGGCGCGCCATGCCGGCGAGATCGACATGGGTAAGGCCAGCGGACTGGTGAAAGCGCGATTGGTGGGCAGCTAGCGGGTTGACGCGAAGGAACCGGGTGCCGACATGATGCGTTGGCTTCCCCAATGACATTCCCAAATTCAGGATTTTTGATGCGCCCCGCTGCTTTTCTGCTTTTCCCCCTCATTCTTGCCGCCTGTACGGGCGGGCCCGCCGAAGAGGGTGCCGATCCGGCAGACGATGCCACGCTCACCGAGCCGAGCCATATCATAACGCCGACCGATTTCGCGTCACTGACCCTGGGTGGAACGATTCAGGGCCCGCTGGGGCCGGAGGTCGAAGCCTCGCTGATCGTCGACGATACGGCGCTCGGCGATATTGCGAGCCGCGTCCAGTGTCCCGAAGGCGTCGACCCGTGCAATCCGGAAACCGCCGAAGCGGGCATGATCTATACCTATATTCACGAAGTACGGCCCGGCTTTGACGGCCCCAACGATCCGCCTTTCCCGATGCCCGAACAGGTTCGCCCGGTGGAAAGTGCGTCGAGCTTCGCCCTCTCCTTCCCGGCCCATGGTTTTACGGGTGTTGCCGGCTATTCGGTCTATGATGCCGAGGATGTGCTCGCCGACGGTTTCAATGCGTCGATCAGCTGCGCGGATGGCCGGATAACCTGGAGCTTCCCCGAGGAATCCGGCTGGAGCACGGGCGAGACGATCACCTTTTTCTGGCAATCCACACAGCCGCCCAGCGGCCCGGAAGGCGAATATCGCTTTGTCGCAGACGGGCTGGAGGCTGTTGGCCGCGGGCCCATGCCGACCGAAGGCGGAGAGATCGCTGCGGTCTGTGAATAATCGCCAGCACGGCAATTGAAATTTCAGCCGGAACGCGCTAACCGGATTATAATAGGGTTATGTCCCTGTCGCCTGCCTTTCTCGATGAGCTACGCATGCGCACGACGCTGTCCAGCGTCATCGGCAAACACACCAAACTTCAAAAGACCGGCCGGGAATGGAAGGCATGTTGCCCTTTCCATAAGGAAAAAACCCCTTCCTTCACCGTCAATGACGAAAAAGGCTTCTACCATTGCTTCGGCTGCGGCGCGCATGGGGATGCAATTCGCTACCTCACCGAAACGCGCGGCCTGCCCTTTATCGATGCGGTAAAAGAACTGGCCGATGGCGCAGGGATGCAGGTTCCCGCGCCCGACCCCCGGATGCGCGAACGCCAGGAGAAATCGGCAAGCCTGCGCGACGTGATGGAAGCAGCAGCCACCTGGTATATCGAGCAGCTTCAAGGCCCTGCAGGGGCCGAA
Source organism: uncultured Parasphingopyxis sp. (assembly GCA_947259005.1). Lineage (GTDB taxonomy): Bacteria > Pseudomonadota > Alphaproteobacteria > Sphingomonadales > Sphingomonadaceae > Parasphingopyxis. The sequence goes on from CAMYKP010000006.1 coordinate 337,601, forward strand.
ACCCGCGCCTATCTTGAACAACGCGGTATCAGTGCGGCCACGCAGCAGGCGTTCGGCCTTGGTTTCGCACCCGACACCCGGGGCAAACTGGAAGAAGCGCTTAAGGAATTTGGCCGAGACAAGCTGATCGAGGCCGGGCTTATCGCCGTACCGGAAGAGGCTGGCCGCTCGCCCTATGACCGGTTCCGCAGCCGGTTGATGTTTCCGATCCGCGATCAGCGCGGACGCGTGATTGCTTTCAGCGGACGCATCATCGGCGACGGCAAACCCAAATATCTGAACTCCCCGGATACGCCGCTCTTCGACAAGGGCCGGACGATCTACAATTTCGACCGTGCCTCTCCGGCCGCCCGCGATGCCAAGCGCATCATCGTCGTCGAGGGCCAGATGGATGTCATCGCCCTCGATCAGGCAGGGTTCAAGGAAGCCGTTGCGCCGCTCGGAACGGCGCTGACCGAGAACCAGCTGACCATGCTGTGGCGGGTCGACGAGGCGCCGATCCTGTGTTTCGATGGCGATTCAGCCGGTCAGAAAGCGGCCTCCCGCGCCATCGAGCGCGCCATGCCCGAAATTACGCCGGAACGCTCGCTCGCCTTCGTCCAGCTCCCGCCAGGGCAAGATCCCGACGACATCATCCGGTCCGGCGGCGCGGGGAGCTTGCTCGAGCAATTCGCAAATCCGCTCAGTCTCGATACGTTCATGTGGCGCTATGAGACGGCCCAGATCGATCCGAAAAGCCCCACCGCCCGGGCCAAGCTCAAGCGACGGCTTAACGAGCTCGCGGGCGCGATCGGCGATCCGGCGATGCGCGAGGAATTCGGCCGCGAGTTCCGCGATCGCTTCTGGAATGCGTTCGGCTGGAAAAAGAAGGAGGTCGATTTCGTCCGCGATGCGCTGGCGGCCACCGGGGCCCGCAACGCGCTCCAAGGTCTCGATCTCTATATCCGGGCGATCCTTCTCGGCCTGTCGCGCTATCCGTCTGTCGTCCAGTCACGCGCGGACCAGATCCAGTCGCTCCATATCAGCGAGGGCTTGCTCTCGCGCTGGCGCGACCTGCTGGTCGCAGCGGCATTTGAACGGCCTGACCTTGATGAAGACATGATAGAGACCATATTGGCGGATGCAGAACTGGAAACGGCGGAAAAAAGACATTCTTGGCGTGATCTCGGCTTTTCGTTCTTCTATCGGAAGGCGGATCCGGACGTTGCGGTAAGAGACCTGGAAGCGGCCATCGACACGATTGCCCGCAGTCAGGAACTTGACGAAAATCTGGAGAGCGTCCGCGCCAATCTGGCAAAGGCAGCGGAATCCGAAGATTTTGAAGGTGTCTGGAACAGGGAATCGGAACGGCGCAAGCGGCTGATGGAAGAAAAGCAGCGCTTGCACGATGAGTTGGAATTGTTAGGGGAAGCCGCGGCATAGCGGCAAAGAACGCAAGGGTTTACATGGCTAAAGCAAAAACGGCGACCAAGGAAGATACCGATGCACCGGTTATCGATCTCAATCAAGCTTCGATCAAAAAACTGATCACGAAGGCGAAGAAGCGTGGGTATCTTACCTATGACGAGCTGAATGAAGCGCTTCCCCAGGATCAGATGGCCTCCGAACAGATCGAGGACGTGATGTCGGCCCTGTCCGAAATGGGCGTCAACATCGTCGAGAATGAAGATGTCGGCGAAGAAGAGGCTGCCGAGGCCAAATCCGCGCCCAAGGCCGTTGACGGCGACGAGAAGAAAACGCTCGAAGCTCCGGTCAAAGCCAAGACGACCGGCGACCGCACCGACGATCCGGTGCGCATGTACCTGCGTGAAATGGGCGCAGTCGAGCTGCTCAGCCGCGAGGGCGAAATCGCCATCGCCAAGCGCATCGAAGCCGGCCGCGACATGATGATCATGGGCCTGTGCGAAAGCCCGATCACTTTCAACGCGATCATCGAATGGTCTGACGCGCTGAATGACGAAGAGATGCAGCTGCGCGAGATCCTCGATCTCGAAGCGATGCTGACCAAGGGCCCGTCACTCGAAGACGTCGAGAATGACGACGACACCGGCGAGATATCCGAGAAGACCGCAGGCGTTTCGATCAATGAAGACGACGACCAAGATTTCGACGACGAAGACGGCGACGACGATGATGACGATGCCGCCACCGACGGCACCGAAGATGCCGCCGCCAAGCGCCGCCGCGAGGCCGAGGAAGAGGAAGACGACAACCAGCTTTCCCTCGCCCAGATGGAAGAAGCGTTGAAGCCGGACGCGCTTGAGCGCTTTGCGAAAATCACCAAGCTCTACCGGACTTTCTCCAAGCTGCAGGAACGCCGTCTCGAGGCACTGGGCGGCGGCGATGAATTCCCCAAAGCGCAGGAAACCCGCTACCAGAATTTGCGCGAAGAGCTGACGGCGGAAGTCGAAAGCGTGCAGTTTCACGCGACCAAGATCGAATATCTGGTCGACCAGCTTTACAGCTATAATCGCCGTCTCACTGCGCTTGGCGGACAGATGCTGCGCCTTGCCGAACGGCATAAAGTGCCGCGCCGGTCTTTCCTCGAGGAATATATCGGCCGCGAGCTTGAAGATGGCTGGCTCAAGAAAGTCTCCAAGATCGACGCGAAATGGAAGAAATTCGCAGACAATGAAGCCGAGGCCGTTGACCGGATCCGTACGGAGATCTCCGATATCAGCCAGGCCACCGGTACGTCGCTCAGCGAGTTCCGCCGCATCGTGAACATGGTGCAGAAGGCCGAACGCGAAGCGCGAATTGCCAAGAAGGAAATGGTCGAGGCCAACCTGCGCCTCGTGATTTCGATTGCCAAGAAATACACGAACCGCGGCCTGCAGTTCCTGGATCTAATCCAGGAGGGCAATATCGGCCTGATGAAGGCCGTCGACAAATTCGAATATCGGCGCGGCTACAAGTTCAGCACCTATGCCACCTGGTGGATTCGTCAGGCGATCACCCGTTCGATCGCCGATCAGGCGCGCACCATCCGTATCCCGGTCCATATGATCGAGACGATCAACAAGCTGGTCCGCACATCGCGGCAGTTCCTGCACGAGCAGGGCCGCGAAGCAACGCCCGAAGAAATGGCCGAACGCCTTTCGATGCCGCTCGAAAAAGTCCGCAAGGTGATGAAGATCGCCAAGGAGCCGATCAGCCTCGAAACGCCGATCGGCGACGAGGAAGATTCGCATCTCGGCGATTTCATCGAGGACAAGAATGCGATCATCCCGGTCGATGCCGCGATCCAGTCCAACCTCAAGGAAACCGTCACCCGGGTTCTCGCCAGCCTCACTCCGCGTGAAGAACGTGTGCTGCGTATGCGCTTCGGCATCGGCATGAACACCGATCACACGCTAGAAGAGGTCGGCCAGCAATTCAGCGTGACCCGCGAACGCATTCGTCAGATCGAGGCCAAGGCACTGAGAAAGCTCAAGCATCCGAGCCGCAGCCGCAAAATGCGCAGCTTCCTCGATCAGTAAGCAACGACAGGGAAATCCGGGCGGCCCTGCGCTGCCCGGTTTCCCGCTTCGGGACAAAGATGTTCCCGCTTCTTAACCTCCGTCAATTCTACCCTAACGCCATTTAAACCCGGTCTTTACGCGCACCTTCTATGAGAGGGGTTCGCATAAAGCGGCAGCAACGTCTGTCGCGGGTCGAAGGGAAGAAAGACATGATGCAAGGCGTGGCGAAAACCGCCGATCAAAACACTCTCGGCACCGCCCTGCCTTCGTTAGTCGAACGCGATGGGTCTGCCGGCCATCGCTATGTGACGAGCGCCGAGCTCAACAGCGATGCCAACGCCGCCCGCAACCTTGCCGATGCCGTCCATTATCTGGGCATATTGCACGGTCACAATCCCGGCGTTGTCGAACTCGCATCGATGAAAACCGCGCTTCCGGAAGCCCGTGCCTGGCTCGAACAGGCTGAACAGGGCTTTGGCCGCGAACGCCTGTTCCTCTCCCAACTCACCGTTGCAGCAGGCCCGCTTCCAAGCACGCCTGGCCATGACAAGAGCGAAGCCGCAGTGCTCAGCCAGCGCCACGCCATCGAAACGCTCGCACGTTCGGAACGCACCGGCTGCGCGCTGGGAGCGGCCATCGCCCTGATTCTCGACTGGCAGGCGATCCGCGCCGTTCTGTTTGCCGCTGCCGAAAAACTCGACATGGAAGCACCGCGTTCCGCCCTTCCCGTCACCAGCGATACGCTGGCGCTTGCCGACATCATCGGCGAAAACGCGGCAGTGCAGCGCGCCATGGCCTTCGGAGCCGAACAGATCCTGGCCCAGCATCGCGGCCTGTGGAACCTGCTCGAAGCCCGCGAAGCGGCACGCGACATGTGGTAAGAGGCGGCGACCGCCCGCTCCACTTTTCAAAATCCGGCACAACCCAAGGTTGCAACGCGCAAACCTTCCGCTTATCGGTATCAGCTTGACGTTTACGGAAAGGCCCTTCACGGGCCTTTTATGCAAGCATGAGGGAAGGACCGCACGTGCGTTTTGACGGAACCAAGGATTATGTTGCCACTGATGATTTGAAGGTGGCCGTCAACGCGGCCGTCACGCTGCGCCGCCCGCTGCTCGTCAAGGGCGAACCGGGTACCGGCAAAACGGTCCTCGCTCATGAAATCGCCAAGGCGATCGACGCCCCGCTGATCGAATGGAACGTGAAATCGACGACCAAGGCGCAGCAGGGCCTGTATGAATATGATGCGGTTGCGCGGCTGCGCGATGGCCAGCTTGGCGACGAGCGCGTCCACGATATCTCCAACTATATCCGCAAGGGCAAGCTCTGGGAGGCGTTCACGAGCGAACAGCTTCCCGTCCTTCTGATCGACGAAATCGACAAGGCGGATATCGAATTCCCGAACGATCTTCTCCAGGAACTCGATCGCATGGAATTCTTCGTCTATGAAACGAAGGAGCAGATCGTCGCCAAGGAGCGCCCGATCGTTGTCATCACTTCGAATAACGAAAAAGAACTGCCGGACGCTTTCCTGCGCCGCTGCTTCTTCCATTATATCAAATTCCCCGATCGCGAGACGATGCAGGAAATCATCGACGTCCATTTCCCGGACATCCAGAAGATGCTGGTCTCCAAGGCGATGGATATCTTCTACGAAGTCCGTGACGTACCGGGCCTCAAGAAGAAACCGAGCACCAGCGAACTGCTCGACTGGCTGAAACTGCTCCTTCACGAGGACATGCCGCTCGACGTACTGACCTCGCGCGATCCCAAGAAACTCATCCCGCCGCTCCACGGCGCGCTCCTGAAGAACGAGCAGGACGTGATGCTGTTCGAACGGCTCGCCTTTATGAGCCGGCGCGAGGGCAATTAGTTCTTTCGCCATTCCCGCGAAAACGGGAATCCAGAGCCAGGAATGATTCCGCTGGCCGCGTTGGTTTCCCGCCTTCGCGGGCATGACGGTTTGGTGTAGGCGGTTCCGGTGCCACGTTTCCAAACCGACTACACCCGTTTCGCCCGTGTTCGGGCACGGCTCGAAACACTCAAATTCCCCCGACCATGGCAGCGTTGGCTCTACGAATTCCTTCTGTTCGGCTTCAAACAGGCATGGGCCTGCCTGTTCGGCGGGCTGATGCTGGCGCTGCTCGTCGGCACTTATCTTTTCTATCCCGGCGATGCTGCGCTCGCCCGTTATGATTTTCTGACGCTCTCCGCCCTGACAATCCAGATCGCCATGCTGGCGTTCCGGCTTGAAACGCTCGACGAAGCCAAGGTCATCCTCGCTTTCCATATAGTCGGCACAATCATGGAATTGTTCAAGACGGCCAACGGCTCTTGGATTTATCCTGAAGAAAGCCTGCTCAGGATCGGCGACGTGCCGTTATTCTCAGGCTTCATGTATGCTGCCGTCGGCAGCTATATCGCGCGCATCTGGCGGATATTCGATTTCCGCTTCAGCCATTATCCGCCGAAATGGGCAAGTTATGGACTTGCCGCCGCAATCTACGTCAATTTCTTCGCGCATCACTGGTTGCCGGATATTCGCTATCTGCTTTTCGCGATGACCGCCCTGCTCTTCTGGCGCTGCTGGGTCTCTTTCACCCCGTGGAAAACAGTGCGGCGCATGCCTCTCCTGTTCGGCTGGCTGCTGGTCGCCCTCTTCATCTGGTTTGCAGAGAATCTGGGAACGTTCGCGAGGGCCTGGACCTATCCAGGGCAGGAAGCCGGCTGGGAAATGGTCAGCCTTGCCAAGCTTGGCAGCTGGTATTTGCTAATGATAATCTCTTTCGTGCTGGTCGCCGTCGTCAATCGGCCCCGGAATCCCGATCAATCCTAATGCAGCACAAGCCCGCCATCTACTATCAGCGACTGGCCGGTGACATAGCTCGCCGCGTCCGACGCAAGGAACAGGATGACGGAAGCGACCTCGGATGGATCGGCGAAACGGCGCATCGGGACGGTGCGCAAGAGCTTGCCCTTGAGGCTTTCATTCTGCTCGACGCCCGCGGTCAACCGCGTGCTGACATAACCCGGTGCAACCATGTTGGAGCGAACGCCTTGCTGCCCCCAGGCGTCGCCCTGCGCCCGTGTCAGGCCCAGCAGCCCGGTCTTGCTGGCCGTATAGCCGGGGGCCTTGGGATAGCTGAGGAAAGATGCGCAGGAGCCGACATTCACGACCGCCCCGCCCTCTCCCGCGCCGAGCAGAGGCAGTAAGCGCTCCGACAGGTCATGCACGGCGATCAGGTTGATCTCGATTGTCCGCTCGAAGGTGGAAAGTTCGAACTCGTTCGCACCGCCGGACTGGCCCGCATTGTTGACCAGCACGTCCAGCGCCGTGATCCGGTCGCACAATGCCGCGCGCTGGTCCGGTTCGCTCATCTGGCACTGGATATAGGCGAAGGCGGACAGGTCATCGTCATAATCGGATGGGGATTCGCGGGTGCCGGTTATCGTCACGATTGCTCCGGCTTCAACGAAGGCATGCGCCGTCGCCAGCCCGATTCCCTGGCTTCCGCCCGTCACCAGCACATGCTTTCCCGCAAAATCGGTCATCCCGCCGCTCTCCTGTCCAAATGTCGTACTTTCATCGAAGCCCACAATCTGCCATGATTGCCGTTAACGTAAAGCATAATCGTACGGAGCACCGAAAGCCCCATGTTTTTCTCCTTTGTCGACGAACTCCGGTCAGCAGGCATCCAGGCCAGCCTGAAGGAACATCTCACCCTGCTCGATGCCCTCGACAAGGATGTGATCCGGCGGACGCCCGAAGAATTCTATTTTCTCGCCCGCGCGACTTTCGTGAAAGACGAAGGCCTGCTCGACCGGTTCGACCAGGTGTTCGCCAAAGTCTTCAAGGGTATCGAAACAACCTATGGCGACGAAGCCGTCGACCTTCCCGAGGACTGGCTGCGCGCGGTTGCCGAGAAATATCTTACCGAGGAGGAAATGGCCGAGATCGAGAAGATGGGCTCCTGGGAAGAGATTATGGAAACGCTCAAGGAGCGGCTCGAGGAACAAAAGGAACGCCATGAGGGTGGCAACAAGTGGATCGGCACGGGCGGCACCTCTCCCTATGGCCATAGCGGCTACAACCCTGAAGGTGTGCGGATTGGTGGCAAGGGCAAGCATGGCAAGGCCGTGAAGGTCTGGGAAAAACGTGAATTCCAGAATCTCGACCACACCAAGGAACTGGGCACCCGCAACATCAAGGTCGCGCTGCGCCGCCTGCGCAAATTTGCGCGGGATGGCGCGCAGGACGAACTCGACATCCGCTCGACGATCGACGGCACGGCCCGCAAGGGCTGGCTCGATATCCATATGCGCGCCGAACGCCGCAATGCGATTAAGGTGCTGCTGTTCCTCGATGTCGGCGGTTCGATGGATCCGCACATCAAACTCTGCGAGGAATTGTTCAGCGCGGCGACCAGCGAGTTCAAGAATCTCGAATTCTTCTATTTCCACAACTGCCCCTATGAAGGCCTGTGGAAGGATAACCGCCGCCGATTTTCAGAGCGCACGCCGACCTGGGACGTGCTCCACAAATATGGGCATGACTATAAGCTGATCTTCATCGGCGATGCCTCGATGAGCCCCTATGAGATCACCCATCCGGGCGGCTCGGTCGAGCATTTCAACGAGGAAGCGGGCGCGGTCTGGATGCACCGGCTGACCAACACCTATCCGGCCGCCGCATGGCTCAACCCCGTACCGGAAGCGCAATGGGGCTATTCGCAAAGCACCAAGGTGATACGCGAACTGATGAATGACCGGATGTACGGCCTGACGCTGGACGGGCTAGACGATGCGATGCGGGAACTGACGCGGAAGGCATAGCAATGACCGCCGGGCACCATTCCGAACGCCATCAGGTTTCCCGCATCGGCTGGCTGCGCGCTGCTGTACTTGGCGCCAATGACGGAATCGTATCCACCGCCAGCCTGGTAATTGGCGTCGCTGCGGCTTCTGGCGGTCGCGGTGAGATACTGATCGCGGGAATGGCAGGGTTGGTAGCGGGCGCTATGTCCATGGCGGCAGGTGAATATGTTTCGGTCAGCTCGCAGGCAGACACCGAACGCGCCGATCTTGCGCGCGAGAAATGGGAACTCGAAACCGCGCCGCATGCCGAACATGCGGAACTCGCCGGGATTTATCGCCAGCGCGGGCTCGACAGGGAAACGGCCGATATTGTCGCAACCCAGCTGATGGAAAAGGACGCACTGGGTGCCCACGCCCGGGACGAACTGGGCATTTCCGAGGTTACACAGGCCCGGCCGATACAGGCGGCGCTGACATCTGCGGGAACATTTACGGCGGGCGCGGCCGTTCCGATCATTGTCGCGCTGCTTGTCCCAGTATCGACAATGATCTGGCTGGTTGCTCTTGCCTCATTGATAGCCCTTGCCGCGCTCGGCGCGACGGGTGCCTGGATCGGCAACGCAGCACCCTGGCCTGCGACGGCCCGCGTCCTGTTCTGGGGAGCATTGGCAATGGCGGCGACAGCGGGGATAGGCAGCCTGGTCGGCGCAGCGGTTTAGCGACCATCCATGAGGTAGGTCTAGAAAGCGGGGCCGCGTCCATAGTGATAGCGACGCGGCAGATTTTCTTCGACATGGCTGAAACCGAGCCCAAGATAGCCGTCATTTCCGAGCGGAATAAGCGTCGAAGCGCTCAATTCACGATAGCCGCTGGTACCGATCCCGAACGCAATCTCACTCTGGATACGGCGTTCCGACAGGCCATCCGGATTGCGTCCCAGCAATGTCTCTGCATCGATTTGAGGCTCTTCACTCGTCGCGTTGATCTCCGCCATTTCTTGCGAAGAAAGGCGGTGGATGGCTTCGCCTTGATCCGTCTCCTGATCGCCTGCAAGGGCTGCAGTCGGCGCCCCCATAAGAATGAGCATGGAAGCAATGAGGGTGGAGTGTGCCTTGATCATGTCAGAGGCCTGCGCGCTCATGGATTGCCCAGACCTGAACCGGATAGGGCTCATCAATAGCCCAATAGCGGCTCCCGCTCGTCCGTCCACGCCGCCTCATCAGGCATGGTCAACGCATCCAGATCGCCCGGCTCCGCCTCACCATCATCGACCCATTCGCGCAGCAGCGGGCTTCCGTTGATCACGTCGATTGCCAGCATATCTTCGGTATATTCATAGGCGAAGTCCTTGCCGCGCCACAGGTCATAATCCGGATAGAGCCGCCGGATCGCCTTGAACGCCAGCGCCTGGAGCCGCCAGGGCTTGAAGGCTTCATGGTCGTAGAAGCGGCCCTCGGGATGGATATGCACGCCGCTGCAGAGCTGGCCGGTGTGCTTATGGAAGGTTGGCTCGAACCATATTTCGCGCAAGGCGCAGCCCGCCAGCCAGTCCGGCGCAAAGCGCTCCATTTCGGTCATCACGGCGCGCGCATCGATATCGGGCGCGCCGAAAATTTCCAGCGGCCGGGTCGTGCCCCTGCCCTCGCTCAGCGTCGTGCCTTCCAGCATCACCGTTCCGGCATAGGAGCGGGCCATGGAAAGGTTGGGCGCGTTGGGGCTGGGATTGACCCAGAGGCGTTCGTTCAGCGGCCAGCCAAAGCCCGGCGCAACATCTGGCTCCCAGCCTTCCATCGCGATGACCCGGTAGTCGACATCGAGCTTCAGCGTATCGACAAACCAATGCCCCATCTCGCCCAGCGTTAACCCGTGCCGCATCGGCATCGGCCCTGCCCCGACGAAACTCTCCCAGCCTTCTCGCAGGGTTAGTCCCTCAACCGGGCGGCCCGCCGGATTGGGACGATCGAGCACCCAGACCGCTTTGCCATGTTCCGCTGCCGCTTCCAGCATGTAGCGCAAGGTCGTGATGAAGGTGTATATGCGGCAACCCAGATCCTGCAGATCGATCAGGACCGTGTCGAAAGTTTGCATCGACTGGCCGGTCGGGCGGCGGACGTCGCCATAGAGGCTGAACACCGGAATGCCGTGCGCCGGATCGGTGTAATCCGGCGATTCGATCATATTGTCCTGCTTGTCCCCGCGCAGCCCATGCTGCGGCCCGAACGCCGCCGTCACGTCGATTCCGTCGATGGCGGCCAGCGCGTCCAGCGAATGGGTCAGGTCTTCGGTCACGGACGCCGGATGCGCGAGCAGCGCGACGCGTTTCCCCTCCAGCGGTGCACGAAGGGTTTTGTCTTCGAGCAGGCGGTCTATTCCAAATTTCATGCGTCGCCTGCTGCCGGAATGCGCCACACAAAGCAATTACGGCGGTGAAAATCCGGACTTTCCGTTGTATGTTTGAGTGCCCAGTATGAGAGATTGCCGCTGGCCTCCTCAATGACTGTGGACAACCCTATTCTGAGAGGGCCATCATAGTTGGCGGGAATGTCGAACTCGGCCGAAAGCTGCAAATGCCCAGACGATGAAACAACATTTATATCAGGCCTATTGGACACCAGATCCCGCATATTCGCGCGATAGTCGTCAAAGCAGTATGCCGCCCAATTTCCGGACGGCGAAAAGTTGTATTCGAGATAGGAATCGTCGGCGCGTTTGCGGACGAAAGCCTCGAAGCAGGTGGTCTTCCAGAGACCATTGCACCGGGCCGCTCCGGCTTGATCGGGAACGGTGATCTTGTCGATATCGCCAAGAATCAAATAGCTGACGGCCAAACGATCTCCAACACGCCTCACTCCGCTCTCCATCTCCAGAGCGAGACGAGGTGGCGATTTCGGATGCGGAAACATGTTGGACTGGAGAACCATATTAATCCCGTTCGCCCTGAGCCTGCCGAAGGGCTGCCTTCCCGTTCTGCGTTAGAAGAAAGGACAAGGTTTCGACAAGCTCAGCCTGCACGGTTTTGGTGGAAGCCCCCCTCACCTCATGCTAACCGCCCCGCCATGACAGACTATCAATCCGATCTTCTGCGCCTGCTCGACGCGCGCGACTATATCCATCAGCTCACCGATGCGGAAGGGCTCGACGCGCTGGCGGCCAAGCAGGTGGTTCCCGGCTATATCGGGTTCGACGCGACGGCGGATTCGCTCCATGTTGGCAGCCTTGTCCAGATCATGATGCTCCGCCGCCTGCAACAGGCAGGGCACAAGCCCATCGTCATCATGGGCGGCGGCACGACCAAGATTGGCGATCCTTCGGGCAAGGATGAAAGCCGCAAGCTGCTGACGACCGAGGATATCAACGCCAATATCGCCTCGATCCGGCGCATCTTCGAGCGTTTCCTGACGTTCGGAGACGGCCCCACCGATGCGATCATGATCGACAATTCAGACTGGCTCGACAGCCTCGAATATATCCCGTTCCTGCGCGATGTCGGGCCGCATTTCACGATCAACCGGATGCTCAACTTCGACAGCGTGAAAATCCGGCTTGAGCGCGAACAGCCGCTCACCTTCCTCGAATTCAACTACATGATCCTCCAGGCCTATGATTTTCTGGAACTGTCGCGGCGTGAAAACTGCCTGTTGCAGCTTGGCGGATCGGACCAGTGGGGCAATATCGTCAACGGCATCGAACTGGCGCGCCGGATGGATGGCACGCATCTCTACGGCGTCACTACGCCGCTGATCACCACGGCCGATGGCGGCAAGATGGGCAAGACGGCAAGCGGGGCCGTGTGGCTGAACGCAGACCGGCTCGCGCCCTATGATTATTGGCAGTTCTGGCGCAACACGCAGGATGCCGATGTCGGGAAGTTCATGCGCCTGTTCACGGATATTGACCTTGACGAGATCGCCCGCCTCGAAAAACTCGAAGGCGCCGAGATCAACGACGCGAAAAAGATTCTCGCAGATGCGGCGACGGCCATGGCGCACGGCGAAGAGGCTGCCCGCGATGCTGCCGAAACGGCGCAGAAAACGTTCGAGCAGGGAACAACCGGAGACGATCTTCCGACACTGGCTGTTTCCGGAGAGATCGGCCTTCTCGACGCGCTGGTCCAGCTTGAGCTTGTCGCATCAAAAGGCGAAGCCAAGCGCCTTATCAAAGGCGGCGGGGCCAGAGTCGATGGCGAGCAGGTCAGCGACCTCGGGGCGACGGTCTCGGTCGGGGAATCCCCGGTACGCATTTCGGCAGGCAAGAAGAAACACGGCGTGCTGACGAGCGGCTAACCCGCCTGCTTCTCGCTTTCGATCATCCCGTCGAGCCAGCGGAAGCTGAGCCACAGGATCACAAGTCCGGCCAATATGTTGGCAAGGGCGATGCCCGCATACACGCCCGTCGTGTCGAAAAAGCGCGTCGCGACAAGGGTGATGGGAATATAGAATAGCAGCGAGCGTATCAGATACAGGCTTAGACCAAGCATCGGTCGGCCCAGCGCGTTGAAAGCGCCGGCTGCAACGATCGTTATCCCATATCCGGCAAAGGTTATCGGCACGATCCAGAGATACCAGGAGACTTCCTCCACCACTGTCGGCGAATCGCTGAACTGGGCTGCGAGCCAGCCTGCCCCGAACCAGAATCCCAGCGCGACGATGGCGCCCCATGCAAAGCAGGCAAGAAAACCGAACCGCATCGCTTCGCGGATTCGCTCGAACTTCTTCGCGCCCCAATTCTGCCCGGCGACCGGCCCGATGGACCCCGACAGCGCCAGCATCGGGACTACGGCAAAGCTCTCCAGACGCCCGGCAACGCCGAAGCCAGCCACAACCTGGTCACCGTAAACGGCGACGATTGCCGTAGCGACGCCAATTGCTGCCGGATTGACCGCATTGCCCAGGGCGGCGGCTATCCCGATCCGGCAAATTTCCCGCCAGCTGCTGAACACCTCACCCCAGCTTGTGCGTCTGAGATTGATCAGGCGATCACGAAACAGAAGGACGGGGATGATGACCAGCGGCATGACCGTACGTGCGCAGAAATTGGCCCATGCGGCGCCTTCCATCCCCATGCCCTCAATGCCGAACCCGCCAAAAATGAGGATGGGATCAAGCGCCATGCCAACCGCCGCCGTCGCGACCATCAGCGCACTGGGAACGAGGGAATCGCCATTGGCCCGCAGGATGCTCCCCGCCACCTGCGAAAGAACGAGCATCGGCAGCGCATAATACCAGATCCGCATATAGGCCTCGATGTCATCAAGGACCCCGCCCTCCGCGCCGATCAGCGTGAAGAGCGGCCGAATTGTCGCCGTGCCGATACAGGCGACGACGATACCCATGATGAGAGCGAGGACGAGGCTATGCGTTGTCAGGCTGGCGGTCTTGGTTCGGTCGCCCTTGCCGATCGCACGGGACAATAGCGAGCCCGTGCCGGCAGCAAGGCCGATGGCCAGGCTCATAATCGCGAATGCGACCGGAAAGGCATAGCTGATCGCGGCAAGAGGCTGTGTACCCAACCGCCCCAGAAAATAGGCGTCGACTAGCGTCGCCGCAAACATCGCGACTATCCCGATCGATAACGGACTCGCCAAACGAATAAGCTGGATGCGTACCGAGCCCCGGGTAAGATCGCGCCTGTCAGCCATCACCTTGGCTTTGCCCAGCCCCAACCCGGTGACAAGTGCCATTTGTCGAATTCCCGGTTTTCCAACAAAAACTGATGGTAAATCGGATGTTATCCGCGTTGCTTTGGCCGTAATTAAAGAGTTTCCGCCAGTAAGGTCGGGTAATTCCGGCGTATTGGGAGAAACCAGAATGAACGCGCAACCTCTTGCTCAGCATATTTTCGATGTCGAAAAGCGTCGTGCTGCGCGCGATGCCGTGTCCATTCGCGCCGCGCTGCACGAACCGGGCGAAGACGGCCACGAAATCCTCGTCGGCAACCTCTCGCCTTTCGGTTTCATGGCGATCTCACCCCAAGCCTATCGGGAGGGCACGCTGGTTCGCCTGAACCTGCCACTGATCGGTGAAGTGAATGCCCGCATCGTGTGGTCGCTCAGCGATCGTATCGGCGCCGAGTTCATCCGCCCGTTCGACGCTAACGGCTATCGTCGGAAACTCGATTCCACACCGCATCAGGCGCATAACGACTAAGAGCCGAACGGCCAGCGCCTATCCTGATCGCAGGAGTGGCACCGCAGCATCCCGCTTGAACAAATAGAGCGCGGTCCGTGCTGCTTCGCCGCGCGCACTATCCAGCCCGCCTTCATTCTCGATCAGCAGCCGCGCATCGTCATTGGCGATGGGCGCCAGCTCCGCAACGAGCTCCGGCGGTGCGATCCGGAAGCCGACATCGCCCGATTGCCGGGTACCGAGCAATTCCCCCGCCCCGCGAAGCCGCAAATCCTCTTCCGCTATCCGAAAACCATCATTGGTTTCGCGCAACAGCTTGAGCCGCGCCCGCCCCGTCTCGCTCAGCGCATCGCCGCGCAGGAGCAGGCAGATCGACTGGGCAGCGCCCCGCCCCACCCGGCCGCGCAATTGGTGAAGCTGGGCCAGGCCGAACCGGTCTGCGCCCTCAACGATCATAAGCGTCGCGTTGGGCACATCGACACCGACTTCGATCACGGTTGTAGCCACGAGCACCGCCAGATCGCCGCGCTGGAAACGGTCCATCACCGCGTCTTTTTCCGGCCCCTTCATCCGGCCATGGACCAGACCCACCCGGTCTTCGCCAAAGCGTGCCTTGAGCAGCTGCGCTCGGTCCTCCGCCGCGGCCTGATCGGACAGCGCACTCTCCTCGACCAGCGGACAAACCCAGTAGGACTGGCCGCCGCCGGCGATATGGCGGCCTAGTCCCTCGATAATTTCATCGAGACGTCCGGAATTCAGCACCCGCGTTTCGATAGGCTGGCGGCCCGGCGGCATTTCGTCGAGCCGGGAGACGTCCATCTCGCCATAATGGGTAAGCGTCAGCGTGCGCGGGATCGGGGTCGCGGTCATCACCAGCAGATGCGGCGGCTTCTCCGCCTTTTGGGACAGCATCATGCGCTGCGCCACGCCAAAGCGGTGCTGTTCGTCAACCACCGCAAGGCCGAGCTTCTTGTAGCGCACGGCCTCCTGGAAGATCGCATGTGTGCCGATCAGGATATCCACCGAGCCATCGGCAAGCCCCATCAGCGTGGATTCCCGCACCTTGCCCTTGTCTCGCCCGGTCAGCACCGCGACGTTGATGGGCAGGCCCGCGAGCATTGCCGAAATCGTATCATAATGCTGGCGCGCGAGAATTTCGGTTGGCGCGAGCAGCGCGCCCTGTGCGCCCGATTCCACCGCCATCAGCAAGGCCATAACCGCGACGAGTGTTTTCCCCGAACCGACATCGCCCTGTAGCAAACGCAGCATCGGCTTGTCCTGCTGCACATCGGCTTCGATTTCGGCAATGCTCCGCTTTTGCGCGCCCGTCGCTTCATAGGGCAGCTTGAGCATGTCGCGCAGCCTGGCGTCGGGAGCCAGCGGCACGCCCCGGCGGCTCCGTGCGGATTGCCGGACAAGGGCAAGCGCCAGCTGGTTGGCGAAAATCTCGTCATAAGCGAGCCGCCGGCGCGCTCTGTCGTCGGTGGGATCGGCATGGATGGCGCCGATCGCCTCGCGCCAACCCGGCCAGCCATCGCGGGCCTTCAGACCCGGCTCTATCCATTCGGGAAGCTCGGGCGCACGCTCCAGAGCCTGAGCCGCCAATTGGCCGAGCCGCTTGTTGGTCAGTCCCTCGGACAGCGCATAGACGGCCTCGCGCTGGGGAATTTCGTCAATTTCATCCGGCTTCACGACCATGTCGGGATGCACGATCTGCAATTCCTGACCGTACATCTCCATGCGGCCCGAAATCGCGCGTGCTTCGCCGAGCGGGAGCAGTTTGCGGGCCCATCCCGGATTGTTGAAATAGACGAGGCTGACGACATTCCCCTCCCCGTCCGCCGCCTGAATGCGCAAGGGACTGCGCGGTCCTCCGGCTTTATAGTCGATCGGCGTAACGATCACCGTCACCATCCGGCCTGCATCCGCCATATCCAGGGTTTCCACGCGCTTGCGGTCAATACAGCCTGTCGGCAGATGGAAGAGCACATCGACAATCTGTTCGAGCTTCAGCCGTCCCAGCGGCTTGGCCAGACCCTTGCCGACACCCTTCAGGGCTTCGATTTCGGCAAACAGCGGATTGAGTATCTCGGGGCGCATGACTAGAGACTTCTATACCGAAGCCGACAAGCCACACCAGCGCCTGTCGGCCTTTTGCTGTTGGAGTTCACATGGATCACGCCGATCACCTGAAACGCCTGAAGTTTCGCGCATGGCATCGCGGAACCAAAGAGGCCGACCTGCTGATCGGCGGCTTTTTCGATCGCTTTTCGGCGGAGTGGACTGCCGAAGAAGCGGACTGGTTCGAAAACCTGCTCGCAATCGACGATGTCACGATCATGGCCTGGGCCATCGGAACGCAGCAGCCACCTGCCGAATTCGACGGCCCCATGATGCGCCGGATGCAGGTTCTGGATTATATCCCCATCGCAAAATGACCGATATCCAGAAAATCCTAGAAGCCAGCGCGCCGCTGACGCTTGCCAGTGCTCCGGCTGGCTTCCTGCCCTCGCTGATGGCCGATATTGCGCGTGCGGCGGCCTTCAAGGGGCTTCCCGCCGTCTATATCGCGCCCGACGACGCCGCGATGCGCGGGCTTGCCGATGCCGCCGCCTATTTTGCCCCCGAGATCGAGATAATCAGTTTTCCGGCATGGGATTGCCTTCCCTATGACCGCGCCAGCCCGAGTTTGCGGATCGCCGCCGAACGCCTTGCCGCGCTCAACGCGCTCCAGCGCGAACAAACCAAGCCGCGCCTGATCGCGACGACAATCAATGCCGTGACGCAACGTACCCTGACGCCCTTTCGCATCCGCCAGCTTGTCGCGCATCTCGCCCCGGGCGAACGCATCGACCGGGATGTGCTGACGGCACGGTTGCAGGCGAACGGCTATATCCGTGTCGAAAGCGTGGCCGATGCCGGCGAATATGCCGTGCGCGGCGGATTGCTGGACCTGTTTCCCTCGGGCGAAAAGGAAGCGTTACGGCTGGATTTCTTCGGCGACGAGATAGAGAGCATCCGGCGCTTTGACCCCGCCGACCAGCGCACGACCGGACGTGCCGAGAGTTTCACCCTCCTTCCCGCCTCCGAGGCCCTGCTCGACGAGGAGAATGTCAAACGCTTCCGCAGCGGTTATCGCGAACTGTTCGGCGCAACCGCGACCGGCGATCCGCTGTATCAGGCGATCAGCGAAGGCCGCCGCCTTGCCGGAATGGAGCATTGGCTACCGCTCTTTGAAGAAAAGCTCGCAACGTTTTTCGACTATCTCGACCAAGGCACGGTGTTCGTTCGCGATGGCGGTACGGCGGCAGCTTCGGAAGCCCGTTTCGAGGCGATTGCCGACTATTACCGAAACCGCGAAAATGTTCGCTCTTCGGATCCGGGCAGTTATCGCCCGCTTGCCCCCGAAACGCTGTACCTGACGAATTCCCAATGGGATGACGTTGTTGAAAAGACACCGCTCCACCTGACCAGTGCGTTCCGGGAACCGGAAGGCCCGGCAATCGTCGACCTTGATGTGAACAGCGCCCGGAATTTCGCTCCGGAACGCAAAGCCAACGCGAACGTCTATGAGGCGGTCGTCGCGCATATCCAGGCGCTGCGAAACGAAGGCAAGAAAGTCGTGCTTGCCAGCTACAGTATCGGTGCCCGCGAAAGGCTTGGCGGCCTGCTTGAAGAGCATGGGCTTGCAAATACCGTGCTGGCCGATGACTGGCAGTCTGCGCTTGGCGGCACAATCTCGCTGGCGGTGATCCCGCTCGATCACGGCTTCACGTCCCCCGATGTCGCGCTGCTTTCCGAACAGGACATGCTGGGAGACCGGCTCCGCCGCAAAACCCGGCGCAAGAAAGACGCCGATGCGTTTTTCAACGAACTGGCGACGCTCACGCCCGGCGATCTCGTCGTCCATAGCGAGCATGGCATAGGTCGCTATGAGGGGCTCATGTCGATCCCGGTCGGCAATGCGCCGCATGATTGCGTGGCGCTCGAATATGCCGGCGGCGACAAGCTCTATGTTCCGGTCGAGAATCTCGATGTGCTCTCGCGCTATGGTTCGCACGGCGACAGCGTAGCGCTGGACAAGCTGGGCGGTGAAGGCTGGCAGCGCCGCAAGTCCAAAATGAAGGACCGGATCCAGGCCATTGCCGGGGATCTGATCGCGACCGCCGCTGCGCGCGCGCTGCGGACTGCCGATGTTGCGGAACCGGATTCCAGCTATGCGAGCTTTGTCGACCGCTTCCCCTATGCCGAAACCGAAGACCAGGACCGGGCGATCCAGCAGGTGATTGCCGATCTGGGCAAAGGCACGCCGATGGACAGGCTGGTATGCGGCGATGTGGGCTTTGGCAAAACCGAAGTTGCCCTGCGCGCCGCCTATGTCGCGGCAATGGCGGGTATGCAGGTGGCGCTTGTCTGTCCCACGACGCTACTCGCGCGGCAGCATTACACCAATTTCAGCGAGCGATTTTCCGGCTTCCCGATGAAGATCGGGCGGCTGTCCCGTCTCGTGCCGGCCGCCGAAGCCAAGGCGACCCGCGAAGGCCTGGCAGACGGTTCGGTCGATATCGTGATCGGCACCCATGCCCTGCTCGCCAAATCGATCGACTTCAAACGGCTCGGTCTCGTGATTGTAGATGAGGAGCAGCATTTCGGCGTCGTTCACAAGGAACGGCTGAAATCGCTGAAAGCCGATGTCCATGTGCTGACGCTGACCGCGACGCCGATCCCGCGGACGCTCCAGATGGCGATGTCGGGCCTGCGCGAGCTTTCGGTTATCCAGACGCCGCCGATCGACCGCCTTGCCGTGCGCACCTATGTCATGCCCTGGGACCCGGTTGTGCTGCGCGAGGCCCTGCTGCGCGAACATTATCGGGGCGGGCAGAGCTTTTTCGTCGCTCCGCGCATTTCGGACCTTCCCGATATCGAGCAGTTCCTGCGCGAGGAGGTTCCCGAAATCAGCTTCGTCACCGCCCATGGCCAGATGACGCCGACCGTGGTCGAGGAACGCATGTCGGCCTTTTACGACAAGCGCTATGATGTCCTGCTCTCGACGACGATCATCGAAAGCGGTCTCGACATCGCCTCGGCGAACACGCTGATCATCCACCGTGCCAACCAGTTCGGCCTGTCCCAGCTCTATCAGCTGCGCGGGCGGGTCGGGCGCTCGAAAGAGCGCGCCTATGCCTATCTGACGACCCCGGCGAACCGGATCGTGACGGAAGCGGCCGAGAAACGCCTCGGCGTCCTCTCAGACCTTGAAACGCTCGGAGCCGGGTTCCAGCTTGCCAGCCATGATCTCGACCAGCGCGGTGCGGGGAACCTGCTCGGCGACGAACAGTCCGGCCATATCAAGGAGGTCGGGTTCGAACTCTACCAGTCGATGCTCGAGGACGCGATTGTCGCGGCCAAGGCCGGCAATGCCGGGCTGGAGGCCCCGACCGAGGATTTCTCACCGCAGATCACGGTGGACGCGCCGATCATGCTGCCCGATCATTATGTCCCCGATCTCGATCTGCGCATGGGGCTTTATCGCCGGATGAACGACCTGGAGAACCGGCAGGAAGTGGAGGCGTTTGCGGCCGAGCTAATCGACCGGTTCGGCGAAATTCCGGCGCCTACGGCCAATCTGCTCAAGGTCATCGAAACCAAGCTCAACGCCAAAAAGGCGCATGTCTCGAAAATCGATGTCGGGCCGCGCGGCGCGCTGGTCAGCTTTTTCCAGGACAGCTTTCCCAATCCCGCCGGGCTCATCGACTATGTCGAGCGGCTCAAGGGCACGGCGAAGCTCCGCCCCGATCACAAGCTGGTCATCACGCGCAACTGGGGCGATCCCCAGGCAAGGCTCAACGGCGCACTGCAGCTTTCGAAGGGACTTGCTAAAGCGGCATCCTAGGCGCGCTTGGCGAGCAACGCTTCGAGGGTCGGAATGTCCACGGGCGGTGAACAGAGAAAGCCCTGATAGAGTTCGCAGCCCTGCTCGGCGAGCAGGGACAGCTGTTCCTCGGTTTCCACGCCTTCGGCAATGACCGACAGCCCCAGCGAGCGCGCCATCTCGATCACCCCGGTGACGACAATGCGGTCCCGCGCGCTGCCGGTAATATCCTGGCTCAGGCGGCGATCGATCTTGAGATAGTCCAGCGGCAGCGACTTGAGATAGGCCAGGCTCGAATAGCCGGTCCCGAAATCGTCAATCGCCACGCGAAACTTGCTGGCGCGCAGCTCGGCAAGACGCTCGGCAGCGATCCCGAGATCCTCGATCAATCCGCTCTCCGTGACTTCCGCGGTCAGCCTTCCGTGATCGAAACCGGCAGCATCCACCATCTCCGAGAAACGCTCGACGAAATCCTCTTCCGCCATGTCGGCGGCGGTGACATTTACCGAGAGCCGCAACCCGGACAGTGGATCGGGCCAGTTGACTGCGGTTTCCACGGCCTTCTTCTGCACATGTGTCGACAATTCGGTCAGATAGTCCGAACGCTCGGCAGCTGCGAACAGGGCAATCGCGCCCAACTCCCCGAAAACCGGATGCTGCCAGCGCGCCAGCGCCTCGACCCCGATAATCGCGCCCGAGGTGACCGAAACCTGCGGCTGGTAAAGTATCTCTATTTCATCCCGGTCGAGAGCAAGTCGCAAGTCGATTTCCAACTGGCTGTCGCGCGCGGCCTGGCCTTCTTCGTCCTTGCCGAACACCCGGATCGGATGCGTATCCCCGTCGCGCGCTTCAGCAAGCGCCACGCTGGCCCGGCGCATCACCGCCGCCGCGTTTTCGTCGCCATCCTCGCTGGTCACGATCCCGCACCGGACTTTCAGCCGGATAACCTGGTCGTCGATGATGAAAGGTTGTTCAAGCACACCGGCCAGCTGGCGCGCGGCAAATTCTGCTTCGTCGAGCGACACGGATGGCGCCAGGCCGATGGCGAACTCCGCACCGGCAAGGCGCGCAACCAGCCTGTTGCGCATCGGCATTGCATAAATCAGCCGTTCGATCCGGCGCGCCATACCTTGGAGCACGGCATCGCCCGTGGCGCTGCCATAGGCCTGATTAATGCGTTCGAACCGATGCAGGGATATCAGCAGCAATGCCAGCTTCGGGCCAGCGCCACCCTCCATGCTCAACTGCGCGTCGATCCATTGATGGGCGCTGTGAACATCGCCGACACCGGTAAGATAGTCGCTTTCCGAGACCTTTCGGCGATCCGCTTCCTCGTCGGGCAGTTCGACCCATGCGCCGATGCGCTTCTCGTCTTCATCCAGCGTGAGATGGTGGACCATGCGCTCATGCGGCGCGCCCGGCACGTCATGCGCGAACGCAGTGGGCTCCCCCGTTTCATCAAGCTTTCGGATAGCGCGTTCCGACTCCCGGGATGCCTTGTCCCCCAAAAGCTGCACAAATTCTGCCCAGGGGATCGCACCGTCATCCGCATCGGCCAAGTCCAGCAAGTCGGCAAGCGGAGGATCGAGCGCAACCTGCCCCGTTTCGCGATCGAGCTGCCAGGTCATCTTGACGGTATCCGGCGCGGCGCGCGTCGAGCCATGCTGATAACGGCCGCCGACGCGCACCGTGTAGCGATCTGCAAAGCGCAGCGCCTGGACCAGTTCCTGATCGCCGAACGGACTGGCCAGATAATGGGTCGCCCCTGCCGCCAGCACTTCGTCGACCCGAGCTACGTCTGTCTTAGAAACCAGCACCAGCAACGCAGCAGCATTCGCTTCTACCGGTTCTGCCAGCAACTTGATGGCTGCAAGCCCGTCGTCAAAGGCCCCCCGGCTGTCGACCACTGCGATGCGCGATCCCGACAGGATGAAGCGCCGTTCCGCCTTTTCCATCCGGCGAGCCGCAATCGGAGCCCAACCGGCACGCTCGACGACCGCCGCCAGCTCATTGCGTTGCCGGAAAGACAGCAGAAATAGCGGATTTCCGGCTGAAGACGAGAAGGTTGATATGGTTTTATTCCCTATGGACGGCCAACGAAATGCGATTGCGCGATACTCTATAGCGCATCGGGCGTCGCGCAATGTTCCGATCCACACTTGCTCCTGCAACTGGCCCGTTTTAGGGCATGGTGCATGGCCCTCACCCCAATCGCGCCGACACGACCTTTGACCGACGGATATGGCCGGCGGATCAGCTATCTGCGAATTTCTGTTACCGACCGCTGCGATTTGAGATGCCGCTACTGCATGGCGGAAAAGATGCAGTTCCTGCCGCGCAAGGACATCCTCTCTTTCGAAGAAATCGACATGATCGCCAGCGCCTTTGTTGCGCGCGGCGTTCGCAAGATAAGGTTGTCGGGCGGCGAACCGCTTGTCCGCAAGGGGGTGGTCGATCTTGTGCGCAGGCTTGGCAGGCACCTCGACAGCGGAGCGCTCGACGAATTGACGATGACGAGCAATGCAACGCGGCTGGCCCGGCATGCCGATGCGCTGGTCGATGCCGGTATCCGCCGCGTCAATGTAAGCCTCGACACGCGCGACCCGGACACGTTTCGCTACATCACGCGCTGGGGCGAGCTGGACAAGACACTGGACGGTATTGCAGCGGCAAAGGCCGCCGGGTTGCAAGTGAAAATCAACATGGTTGCCTTGAAGGGCCTGAACGATGACCAGATCATCCCGATGATGCGCTGGTGCGCGGATGAGGGGCATGACCTGACGTTGATCGAAACCATGCCGCTGGGCCAGATCGACGATGACCGGCACGACCGCTATCTGCCGCTAGACGGTGTGCAGGGCGATCTGCAGGAGCAATTCCAGCTCGTGCCGTTGGCCGAACGCACTGGAGGACCAGCCCGATACTGGAAGGTCGAGGAACTCGGCCTGAAACTCGGCCTCATCACGCCGCTGACCAACAATTTCTGCGACGGCTGCAACCGCGTCAGGATCACCGTTTCGGGGAAAATCTATATGTGCCTTGGCCATGACGACCATCTGGACCTC
The DNA here is from genome assembly GCA_947259005.1 of uncultured Parasphingopyxis sp. GTDB lineage: Bacteria > Pseudomonadota > Alphaproteobacteria > Sphingomonadales > Sphingomonadaceae > Parasphingopyxis. Next base: position 360,939 of record CAMYKP010000006.1, read on the forward strand.
AAGACCGCACTGCGGGAAGGCGGCTCCGAAGCGCTGGACCGTGTTCTCGATCAGGCGATGATCCTCAAACCGGAGCGGCATGATTTCGAGATTTCGGCAGGGCAGAATGACCCGACCGTTGCGCGGCATATGAGCGTGACAGGCGGATGAATATCGACGGCAAATATGCGATCGTCGCCTCGCCGACCGAAGAAGCGCAGGCTGCCGAAGCCGAACTGCGCACCCAGCACCATTTTGTCGAGCTGGGCGAGGCCGAAGCCGTAATCGTGCTCGGCGGCGACGGTTTCATGCTGCAAACGCTCCACCAGATGCTGGCCGATCAGCATATTCTCCCGGTGTTCGGCATGAATCTCGGTACGGTCGGGTTTCTGATGAACGAATGGCGCATAGAAGATCTGGGCGAAAGGCTCGAGAAAGCCAAGACATTCACCGTAGCACCCCTGCGCATGGATGCGGTCACGGTGGACGGAACGAAGATTTCCAGCCCGGCCATTAACGAAGTCTCATTGCTGCGCGAAACGCGGCAAACGGCAAAGCTCGAAGTACAGGCAGGCGGCAATGTCGTGATAGAAGAACTGGTGTGCGACGGCGTAATCGTGGCAACACCGGCGGGTTCGACCGCATACAATCTGTCCGCGCGCGGCCCGATTCTTCCCATGGGATCGAAAATGCTCGCCCTCACCCCGATCAGCCCGTTCCGGCCACGGCGCTGGCGCGGTGCGATTTTGCCAGACAGTACCGAGATCGCCTTTCGCGTCCTGGAGCCGAAGAAACGGCCCGTTAGCGCGGTTGCGGACCAGCGCGAAGTCCGCGATGTGGCAACCGTCAGCGTCTGTCTGGACACCAGCCAGACCCTCTCTTTGATGTTCGATCCAGAACATGCACTGGACGAACGCATCTACCGTGAACAATTCATCGTTTGAGACGCTTGCATCGCCCCACAAAGCGTTGCTATAGGCGCGCGGCTGCTGATCGATACTTGTACCGTTCGGCAGATCTCAAGGGCATTCCCCGGTAGCTCAGTGGTAGAGCAATCGGCTGTTAACCGATCGGTCGTCTGTTCGAATCAGACCCGGGGAGCCACTTACCCACCACCACCGTCTCTGGCAGCTTCAGATCGCTTGAATATCGCGGCGACGGTTCGACAGTTCGCTTTCAGAACCGTCCACAATCCTATTTCCTGTCCTACAGACTTCCGCCCGTGCTAATATTCGGAGTGCATCGCTTTGCGTCGCACGCTCTTTGACTCCGTCGATCCCCTGCTGGCAGGCTGCGTCCTATTGGACACTGTCACCCTGTCTCCTGTGTCCAATAGGACGCAGCCACGACCGATCTTTGCGATCTTCACGCCCCACTTTTTCGCTCACACATGATTTCGCGTGAACCGGTGTGAAACTGTTCATTGGAATTCCGGTTTTCATGAATGAAAATGCGGCCTTACCCCCGCCCTGTGTCAACGAGTGTCAACTTGCTCGGGGCGACCAGGTCGTGGTTCAGGCTGGAGTATCGCCCTCGTCTCCATCAAGCGGCGTGCGCGGGCTGAGCTTGTACATGGCAAGCTCGCCATAATTTTTCGCGAGCTGCACACGGCCGACATAATGGGTCCAGAATCGCTGTTCCGGTTCCAGCGCGAGAACCGCCGCAAAGGCTTCGGTGGCGTAAACTTCACCAGTCGGCGTGACGGGTTCGATCCGCGCGGTGCGCGTTACCTCGGTCCCGAAAAAAGTGGTGCGCATCATGACAGCATCATAGCCCCGATAGATCGGGCCGTGATGCAGGCCGATCCGCATCCCGCAATGGGCGCCCGCGGCTTCGCGCAGGACATCGGGCACATCGTTCAGCTGCCGCTGGAGCTGGGTGACGATCTCGGCCGCATCGGTCGGTGTCGAGATCACGGCATAGATCGCATCGCCCCAGCTGTTGCGGTACAGGATCTTCTCGCCGAACTGATCGAGAACCGCCCCGGCCTTACCCAGTACCTCGGTCGCAAATACCGGCAGCGCTTCTTCGGTCAGCTTGGAAAAGCCTGCAAAATCGCCGAAAATCATGGAATGGGCGACCCGGGTCACATCTTCGGGCATGGCGATTTTGGCCGGGAAATCCAGCTGGCGGTCGATCTCGCCGGGATCGATAATATGGCTGTGATGGCCGAGCCTCTGCCAGATCGCGACATCGCTATTCGTGCCGGCCGCATTGACCCCGCTTTGTGTTTTGGCAACGGCAAGCTGGATAGCGCTGGTCCGCAGATGGCGCGCCCGCATCCGCGCAAGGCCCATCGCGACCGCCGATCCGTAATTGAACATGTTCGGATCGCCGATATAGCCCATATCGGTCGCAAAGCTGACGCTGGTTGCCCGGTCGATGCAATGCTCGAATCGCGCGATCCAGGCTTCTCCGCCCGGACGGACGGATTGCTCGATGAAATCGTCGCGCTCAAAAGGCAAAACGACATGCAATTCGAGCCCGCGCCGCAGGATGGCCTCGGCGATCAGGATATCCGATCCGCATGCCAGCGCGCCATAGGCCGTATCGGGTGTGAGTTCGTCCAGGGCAGCCTCTATCCGCTCCGCCAGCCGCTCCTCGACCCCGGCATCGGCCACGAACATATGCCCGGTATAGACAAGCACGGGCGCCGGGCGGAGTACTTCTAGCAACGGCGCAATCGCCTCAGCCATGTCGGGTACGACCTTGGCGATCAGCATCATCTGGCGAAAGGTCGAGGCTTTCGATCCGACGCTGGCATCGGACCAGCTTATCGCGTCCGATATCGCTGCAAAGGCTTCGCTCGACCGGCCCAGCAGCACATTGGCTTCGGCGGCCGTGGCAGTGGCATAGAAGCCCTTGGGTTTCGCGACTTCCGGGTCTTTCAATATCTTCTTGGCAAGCTCTTCTGCAGCCTCACGGTCCCCCGCCAGCAGCGCCGTCGTGGCTGCATTGATCCCCGTATAATAGCTGGGCCGGTTCTCATAGACTTCGCGGTAGGCCTTGCTGGCTTCGGCAAACAGCGCCGCGCGCTGGTCAGGCTTAGCCTTCTCCGCCAGGTCCTTTTTCAGCCGGCCCCAGAGCGCCAATATGTCGTCATCGTCGATATTGCCGAGCCCGGCCTGTTCATAATGATCGAGCGCCATTCCCGTATCGCCCATCCGGGCGAGCGCCAGCGTCGCGATATAGGCGAGCCGGGGGGTCTCTATCCCCTCCTCGCGCGCTGACATGGCGATATCATAGGCTTCGAGATTGTCGCCGCGCGACAGGGCGTCGTCGGCAAGGACGACCGGATCAGGCGTTGCGATCACCGGAGCCGCCAGCAAGCCGGCAGAACCGATGAACGGACGGCCACAGCGCTTATTTCAGCGCTCCATGGCAATGCTTGTACTTGCGGCCCGACCCGCAGGGGCAAGGCGCGTTGCGGCTGACATTGCCTTCCCAGTCCTTGGGGTCTCCAGCAACCATTTCGTCAAGACGCGGTGCGCCCGACTGGCGAGGCGGGAGTTTGGCCGTGACCAGTCCAAGATCGCCCGCATCGATATCCGCACTGTCATCCTCACCCGTCAGCGGATCGATATGGGTGGTTATGAAGTCCGGCAGATCGGGCAAAGGCGGCGGCGCAGCCCGGGTGAAGGTTGCAAAGGCCAGCGTCTTGGTGACTTCCTCGCGGATGTTCACGAGCATCTGCTGGAACATGGAAAAGGCTTCGCGCTTATATTCGTCGATCGGCTTCTTCTGCGCATAGGAGCGAAGATTGACGACCTGGCGGAGCGCATCGAGCGTCGAAAGATGCTCTTTCCACTGCACGTCCAGATTCTGGAGCAGGATACTTTTCTCGACACCCACCCAATCCTCGGCCGGAATATCTTTCGATTTTTCCGCGACCTGACGGTCGGCCAGTTCAAGCAGCCGTTCTTCGATGAGATCGGGCGCGACTTCGTCTTCCTTCATCCACGCGTCGATCGGCGGCTGGAGACCGAACAGCGCATCCACTTCGCGCTTGAGACCCTCGACATCCCATTGCTCGGGATAGGTTCCGTGCGGGCAATGATCGGCGACGACGCCATTGACCGTTTCCTGCCGCATGTCGACGACGATATCGTCGACCTGTTCAGCGTCCATGATATCGCCGCGCTGCTCATAAATCACCTTGCGCTGATCATTCATCACATCGTCATATTCGACGACCTGTTTGCGGATATCGTAATTGCGCGCTTCGACCTTTTTCTGCGCCGTCTCGATAGCCTTGGCCACCCAGGGACTGACGATCGCCTCACCCTCTTCCAGATTACTGCGGACCATTTTGGCAAACATGGTCTGCGGCCCGAAGATACGCAGCAAATCATCGTCGAGCGAGAGATAGAAACGGCTAAGACCCGGATCGCCCTGACGGCCCGAACGTCCACGCAGCTGATTATCGATCCGCCGGCTTTCATGTCGCTCGGTTGCGAGAACGAACAGGCCGCCAGCCGCCTTCACTTTTTCCTTTTCTTCGGCAACTTCGGCGGTGATCCGCTCGATTGCCTTATCGCGCTCGGGGCCGTCTTCCATGTCTGCAAGTTCAGCCTCGATCCGGAATTCCAGATTGCCGCCGAGCTGGATATCCGTGCCGCGACCGGCCATGTTGGTGGCGATCGTCACCGCGCCGAGCCGACCGGCCTGCGCCACGATATGCGCTTCGCGCTCATGGTGCCGGGCATTGAGCACTGCGTGCTCGACCTTTTCCTTGTTCAGGAATTCGGAAAGCAGCTCTGATTTCTCGATAGAGACGGTGCCGACAAGTACCGGCTGACCGCGCTCGCTGGCTTCCTTGATCGCCTTGGCGATGGCGGCAAACTTGTCCATTTCGTCTTTGTAGAATTCATCGACATCATCGATCCGCTGGATCGGCTTGTTGGTCGTGATCGTTGTCACGTTCATCTTGTAGATGTCGAAAAATTCGGGCGCTTCAGTGAGCGCCGTACCCGTCATGCCCGCCAGTTTGGGATACATGCGGAAATAATTCTGGAAAGTGATCGACGCCAGGGTCTGGTTTTCCGGTTTGATCGGCACCCCTTCCTTGGCTTCGACGGCCTGATGCAGGCCGTCCGACCAGCGGCGGCCATCCATCATGCGGCCGGTAAACTCGTCGATAATCACAACCTCGTCATTCTTGACGAGATATTCCTTGTCACGCCGCTGCAGCGTATTTGCGCGCAATGCCTGCTGGAGGTGATGCACGACCTGCGTATTTTCATAATCGTAGAGATTGGCGCCCTCGAGCAGCCCGGCCTCTTCCAGCAGGCGCTCAGCCCGCTCGGTGCCATCTTCCGTCAAGGTAACGGAGCGCTGTTTCTCATCGAGCTCGTAATCATCCTCGGTTAATTGCTTCACAACCGCATCAACGCCCATATAGAGCTCTGACTTGTCTTCGGTCGGGCCGGAAATGATGAGCGGGGTACGGGCTTCGTCGATCAGGATCGAATCCACCTCATCGACAATCGCAAAATTGAACGGCCGATGGACCATCTGCGCCCGCGAATATTTCATATTGTCGCGCAGATAATCAAAGCCGAACTCATTGTTCGTGCCATAAGTAATATCCGCGGCATAGGCGGCGCGGCGCTGATCTTCAGGCAGATTCGGCACGATAACGCCGACTTCCATCCCGAGGAAACGATAGACCTGACCCATCCATTCGGCATCGCGGCTGGCCAGATAGTCATTGACCGTAACGACATGAACGCCCTTGCCCTCAAGCGCGTTTAGGTAAACCGGTAGGGTCGCAACCAGCGTCTTGCCTTCGCCCGTTGCCATCTCGGCAATTTCACCGCGATGAAGCACGATTCCGCCGAGCATCTGCACATCATAATGGCGCTGGCCGAGCGTCCGCATGGCCGCTTCGCGAACCGTTGCAAAGGCTTCGGGCAGGATATCGTCCAGCGTTTCGCCACTGGTCAGCCGTTCGCGCAATTTTGGCGTCTGCGCCTTGAGCTGATCATCGCTCAGCGCCTGAATTTCAGGCTCCAGCGCACTGATCTCCTGAACAATCTTGTCGAGCTTTTTGAGATACCGATCGTTGCTTGATCCGAATATCGATTTGGCAATGCCGCCAAACATGGGCGTTCCTGACGTTTATTGTGTTGGGCAGGCCATCGAAAATGACCCGAAATCCCCGAAAATCCTAGGCGCGCGATGTAGGGATGAGGAGGTGGATAGTCAATTGGAGGATGAGCCGTTAAGGCGGACAGGTATAATGGATTTCATACTATGATCACCGACAAATCACCGCTCGCACCCGCTGAATTCGCCACGTTGGGCACAGTCGGCGGCACTCAACCAAGGGTATCGCGCGCGCACTACAAGCAATGGGATCGTTGCGACTTGACCTTTGTCGAGCTTGGCGAGGGAACAACCGCCGCAGGCGTCACCACGCAATCTCGTTGTCCTTCGCCTGAAGTCGAATGGTGCCGCGATGCGATGACGCATGGCAAGGCCCGGGCACTCATCGTCAATGCCGGCAACGCCAACGCTTTTACCGGCAATCGCGGTCGCGCGGCTGTGGAGGCAATTGCAGCGAAGGTTTCTGGGCATCTGGGATGTGAGCCGCACGAGGTGTTTATCGCTTCGACGGGGGTGATTGGGGAGCCCCTCCCCATCGACAAGGCGGAAGCCGGTCTGGAAGCAGCATTCTCAGCGCCCGAAGCCAGCTGGGAGGACGCAGCGCTCGCCATCGGCACGACGGATACCTTTCCGAAAGGCGCAACAGCGAGTGCGGTGATTGGCGATACGACCGTTCAGATCAGTGGGATCGTCAAAGGGTCCGGCATGATCGCACCCGATATGGCGACGATGCTCGGCTTTATTTTTACCGATGCCGCAATTGATGCCGGGTTCCTGCAAGAGATGCTGAGCCGCGTGACCGCCAAAACTTTCAACTGCATCACGGTGGATAGCGACACCTCGACATCCGATACGGTGCTGGTGTTTGCGACGGGCAAGGCTGGAAACGTACCCATCACCTCCTTTGATGATGCGGGCGCCGATGCGTTTGCGGCCGCGCTGGAGCAGGTGTGCCTCGACCTGGCCCAACTCGTGGTTCGCGATGGCGAAGGCGCGAGCAAATTTATCGAGATCACGGTCCAAGGTGCCGAAAGCGACGAAAGTGCACGGCGCATCGGCCTGTCCGTCGCCAACTCCCCGCTCGTCAAAACTGCCGTTGCGGGCGAGGATGCCAATTGGGGCCGGGTCGTGATGGCCGTGGGCAAGGCCGGGGAACCGGCAGATCGCGACCGGCTGTCCATCCGTTTCGGCGCAACGCAGGTCGCAAAGGACGGGCTGGCGGTTGAGGGCTATGACGAAGCACCCGTTGCGGCGCATCTAAAAGGCGCTGAAATCGAAATCGGTGTCGATCTGGGCATCGGAAACGGCCGCGCAACGGTTTGGACCTGCGACCTCACCCATGGCTATATTTCGATCAACGCCGATTATCGCACATGACATTCCACCCGCTGTCAAATGCTGTCGAAGCGCTCATGCGCAGCGTTGCGAGCGAGATCATAATGCCCCGATTCCAGGCGCTCGCCACGCATGAAATATCCGAAAAATCGCCGGGCGAAATCGTCACCATCGCCGATCAGGAGAGCGAAGACCGGCTGAGCGAGGGCTTGGCAGGCCTGCTCCCTGAGGCCCGCATCGTCGGTGAGGAAGCGTCCGAAGTCGATCCGGCTCTGCTCGATATGGTCAATAGCGGAGAGGTCTGGCTCATCGATCCGGTCGACGGGACGACCAATTTTTCAGAAGGCAAAACGCCGTTCGCCATCATGATCTGTCTGCTGGGCGATGGCGACCCGGTCGCGAGTTGGCTGCTCGATCCGGTCAGTGGCCGCCTGTGCCATGCCTATCGCGGCCATGGTGCCTATATCGATGGCGAGAAGGTTATGGCGAAGCCGAGCGGTTCCGACCTGCCGGTCGCGGCTTTCGGCATGCATTTCATGACACCCGAAAAGCGCATGCGGATCGAGAAACAATCCGCCGACCATTTCACGGTCGTGCCCATCCCGCGCTGTGCGGGCGAGCAATATCCCCGTCTCGTTACGGGTGAAAACGATATTTCGCTGTTTGAACGGACATTGCCCTGGGATCATGCCCCGGGATCGCTCCTGCTGGACGAAGCTGGCGGCAAGACGGCGCGGCCGGACGGGACGCCTTACAGGCCGGGTGATCGGCGGCCGGGATTGCTCTCGGCCGCCACACCGCAGCTATGGGATCAGGCTGCAGAAATTCTGTTCGGCTAGATTAAGCGACTGCGCTTTCGATCCACTGCTTCAACTGCATCTTGGGAGCCGCACCAACCTTTTCGGCGTGCTTTTGCCCGCCCTTGAAAATCAGCATGGTCGGAATACTGCGAACGCCGTATTTCGCTGCAAATTCAGGATTCTCGTCGATATTGACCTTGGCGATGGTAACCTGCCCGGCCATTTCATCCGACAATTCTTCGAGAGACGGGCCGATCATCTTGCAGGGGCCGCACCATTCAGCCCAGAAATCGACGAGGACGGGGCCCTCTGCGTTGAGCACATCTTGTTCAAAACTGCCGTCGGTAACTGGCTTGGTTGCCATGATATTAATCTCCTTGTCGGTTAAGGCCCATGTAGAGTGCGCCCTGCTCCGGCTCAACCATCTGGCGACAAACTTTGCTCTGCATCGGACAAGCCGGGCTTGTTCGCAGCTATTTGCTGGTCCGATAGCAGGATCAGCCTCGGACCGGCGGTATAAAGCAGGCTCGCTTCGATCCGGCGATCGGGAAAAATCACGGCCAGCGCCGCTGCATAGGCCGCCATCTGCCTCAAATGGCCTTCGGGGATTCTATCCGGCCCGTTCGGCGCGCGCCGACCGGTCTTGAAATCGACGACGCGCACGACATCCTCGCCGAACAGCAGGCGATCGACGGTCCCTGAAACGACGACCGTATCCACGATTGCAGCGATGGGCGCTTCCGCGAGAGAACCCGGTGCGAAAACCGGTGCGAAATCGGGGTCTTCGATAATCGCCAGCGCAGCGTCAGCCAGTTCGGTGCGCTGCCCGGCATCGTCGACCCCCGCCGATTTTTCGAGCCAGGACAAGGCGGCATCCCTTCGTTTGCCCGGAGCAACGTCGGGCAAGCGTTCGAAAAGGCTGTGCAGCAGCAGGCCGCGTTCGGCCGCTGCCTGCATTTCCGCATCAGGCGGCGGATCGGCAACGGTGTCGGCGCCAAGCGAGGATGGCGCAAGGGGCCGCGGCGGTCGTTCCTCCTGCGGCGCGCCCTGATCCAGCCAGGCGGGTTTTTCGAGGATCGGAGGAACCGAGCGCCGGGAAGCTGCAGTCTGTCTCGACGCCTCAGCCGGAACTGAGCCTTCGAAAGTGCGAAGGGCCGGCCAAATCGCGTCTTCCTGCCAGTCTCCGTCGAATCCCTCAAGCGCCTGTTCCACGGCGCTATACCAGCTTTCCTGGGGTGCGCCGTCCTTGTAGCGGGGGCCCAATGAGCCGCCGATCACCAGATGCTCCTCGGCACGCGTCAGTGCCACATAGAGCAATCGCCAATGCTCCTCGCGATCCGCGCGTTTCTGCCGTTCAACGGCATCGCCCAGCAAATCGACCTGCTCATCCTTGCGCGGATAGGGCAGTGGAATATCGGGCCGGTTATCATCGACGCTGAAATCAACGGTTTTGCTGCGGGCCAGATCGGGGTCGAATGTTGCATCGGCAAGGAAGACGAGCGGTGCCTGCAAGCCTTTTGCACCATGGACGGTCATCACGCGGACAGCATCAAGAGGCGCAGCCGGATCGCGCTTGATTTCGGCATCGCCGCGATCGAACCAGTCGAGGAAATGCTGGAGCGAGGGCGGGTTTTCGCTCTCGAACAGAAGTGCCGCATTGAGCAATTCCTCGATCGGATCCCGGGCCTCTTCACCAAGCCGGGCGAGCAGCTTCTTGCGTCCCTGAAGCGGGCCGGACAGGATGGATTCGAGGAGTTGGTACGGGGTGACGAAATCGGCCTGGTCGAGGATCTCGTTAACGGCCATCGCCGTATGTGTGGCAGCCGCATCGCCTGTCGCAGCTTTGTCCCGTAATAGACTCCAAAGACTGTTTTTTCTGTCTTTCGCGAGCATATATAGCTGGTCCTGAGACCAATCGATCAAAGGTGAGACCAGAAGGTTCGCGAAATTGAGATCGTCTTCGGGTTGAAGCGCGAAGCGCAAAGCGGAGAGCAGATCCTGAATCGCCAATGGATCGGTGAGCATCAGCCGATCGACACCCGCCACTGGCACATTTTCCTCATGCAATCGCGCGACAAGCAGCGAGGCCAGTTCGCCGCGGCTTCGCACTAGTATCAATACATCTTCGGGGCGCAGCGCCCTTCCCTTGCTGGCTACCCAAAGCTGGTCCGGTCCGTCAGCAATCCAGCTTTTGACCTGTTTTGCCAGATTCCGCGCCATGGCAAGCTTGGCATCGGCGAGCCAGGATTCTTCACCCGGATCGGTATCGCCCGTCTCTTCACCGCGTACCGGTTTTAACAATGTGACCCGGCCCGGACGCCCGGCATGCGCGCTGCTATGCCGCCTGAGCGCTCCCGGAAGGCCGATTGCTTCGCCGCCCACGCCCTCCATCACCGCATCGACGAGTTCCAGTATCGCGGGAGAGGACCGGTAGCTCTGAATGAGGCTGAGGTCGCGCAATTCCCGTTCCCGGGCGGCGATATGGGCAGAGAACGCCTGTTTCGCGTCTTCAAAAGCCTGTGGATTGGTGCCCTGAAAGCCGAAAATAGCCTGTTTGAAATCGCCCACAGCAAAAATCGTGCGATGGACATGATCGCCGCTATCCGGGTCGGTTTCGAAAAACTCCCCGCTCAGCGCTTCGATGATCGACCATTGTTTAACATTGGTGTCCTGCGCTTCATCAACCAATATATGATCGATCGACTGGTCGAGTTTGTAGCGCACCCAATCGCCAATCCCCTCCTGATTCAGGAGATATCGGGTCAGGCGGATCATATCGTTGAAATCGAGCGCACCGACGCGGCGCTTGGCGATTGCATAGTCCTCGGCGAAATGACGGCCGGCCCGCAATGCCGCAGCAGCGAACCCGGCGAATTCCGCCTTGATCCTCAGCGCCAGCAAGCCTGTGACACAGGCATCCAATTCCATGCAAATTTCCGCATAACTCGGCTCCGCATCGATCTGTTTCGCGCTGAACTTGCGAAAATCGCCTACCTTTGTCACCCATACACCCCGCAAATCCGCCAGTCGTTGAGCACGCTCCCCAGGCCCAGCCGCCGCCCACTCAGCAATCAGATCGGCATTGGCGAGACCCGTTTTCGCAGCCCAGGCGATATTGGCTTTGGCGACGCGGCGCAGGGCCAGCATGTCGAATTCACCGTCCGTGCAAGCCTCGACAATCGTGGCATCGACATCGCCCAACGGCACCTCGAGTCTGTCTTTCAGCTTGTCAGAAATCAGTTCCGGCGGGCCGAGACCCATCATCGCTTCCAGATTATGCGCGCACCGCTGCAGAAAGCCTTCGGCACCTTCCTCGCCCAATCGCCGGCTCAGTTGCTGGACGTCGGCGATCATTCCATTGTCGCCCCGTTCCTCGGCCGCGACCAGCATCGCCGCCAGGGTTTCGCGCATGAGCAGCGATTGCTCGCGTCCCTCGATCGGCCGGAAGCCTGGCACGATCCGCGCTTCGGCCGGAAAAGCGGCAAGCAGGCTTTGCGCAAAGGCGTGGATCGTCTGGATGCGAAGGCCGCCGCCCGTAGCATCGAGAACACGGGCGAACAGTTTGCGCGCTTCGGCGACCGCCGCCGGATCATGCGCTTCGCCCAGCGCCAACAGCTCGGCCGCCAGAAGCGGCCCCTTCAGCCGCACCCAATGGGCGAGCCGCGCATGGATACGGTCCGCCATCTCCGCGGCTCCGGCCTTGGTAAAGGTAAGGCACAGGATCGAGGCGGGATCGACACCGGACAGCAGCAACCGCATCACCCGGGCGGTCAGCACCTGCGTCTTTCCGGTTCCCGCCGATGCCGACAGCCAGGCAAGCGCACCGGGATCGGAGGCTTCGCGCTGTTCGCCGGTCAGGGCGTAGAGAGGGCTGAGACGCTTACCCATCACCGCGACCATACCATTCCTGCAACCGCATCAGCTGGTCATATTCCCCATACGGCGCATATTCGGGATGGAGCTTTGCCGTGAAAGGTTCGTCACCGATCAGCCACTGTTCGGCTGCTTTCGCAAAGACCGACGCGGCATGCGCGACGAAATTCTCCGCATTTATTTCCACATCGCCGCGTTTTCGGAACGGTTCTTTTACAAAGCCGAAGCCATCGCCATCCTTGGCGAGCGACCAATATTCGAAAACCGCCGCACGGCCCTTTACGCCGTCAAACGCGCCGCGATCCGCCAGTAATCCAAGTAAGCCGAGCTGCATCGCAAAACCCGCCTCCACAGCGGCCGGGCTGGGCGGTTGGCCGGTTTTATAGTCGACAATCGCCAAACTTCCATCGGCGAGGCGATCGATACGGTCCACCTTGCCGGTCAGTGTGACGCCCGAAATTTCCATTCGCCCATCGACCTCGGCAGCAATCGGTGAGCGACCTTGTGCCAGTTGCGCGCGTACAAGCTCGGCCATCCACTGGATCGGCTCGATCAGTCGCGGCCGCCAAAGAGAGCGCATCAGGGGATGGGCATCGCTGGCGTCGAGCAGTTTTTCCGCCCTTGCGACAAGCTTGTCGGGATCGCATTCGTCTTCGCAAAACCAGTCTTCGAGAATTTGATGCACCGCAGACCCGCGAAACGCCGGACTGGGTTCGGCATCGACCGGATCGAGCTGGGAAAGCTTCAACATTGCCTGGGCATAAAAGGCAAAGGGATCGGCCTTGAGCCTGTCCACCTTCGTCACGGAAATCTGTTTGGGGCGTTCGGCAAGCGGCGGCCTTGGTGCCGGGCGTTCTGCCGGCAAGGTTTTCCCTTCGCTCCGGTCTATCGATTGCGCCCACGCCTTGAAACGCGGAGCCCGGGTGAGCCCGCCAGTCATGGCTTCAAGGCGCAGCCAAAAGCGGCTGGCGATGGCGGGCGCGCTCGCATCACGCCGGACGCGTGTCACAAGCACCTGACGACCGCCCAGTACACTGGCGAAATCATGCGCCGAAAGGCCAATACGCCGCTCCAGCCCGGGCAGGCCGAGTTCGGCACGGAGGCGCGGGGCAAGCCATGGGTCAGGCGTGGGCAGGTTCGGCCAGATACCCTCGTTAAGCCCGCCAAGGATCATGAGGTCGGCCTGTTGCAGCCGCGCTTCGAGCACTCCCCAGATGAACAGTCTGGGATGTCCGCCCTGCGGCGGACGGATTGCGATATCCCCCATCAGATGGCTAAGCAGAGGCGCAAGATCGGAGATTTGCGCGTCCGCCGGGCCAAGTGCAGCCTGTGCCTCACAATCACCGACAAAGCGCGCCGCCTCACGTCCCGAAGGCCCTGACCAGACGGCATCGCCGGCAAGCCGGGTCGCGGCCTCGCGAACGGCCGTGATGAGGCCGGGCAGGTCTCTGGTCTGGCGCGCGGCCTGTTCAAGCGGGGCCAGCAAGGCAACCGCTTCTTCCCACCAGGTCAAGCAGGCGGCAATGGCTGGCTTTCTATGGTCATGAGCATCTGCAAATGCCGCTCGCAGATGCGCTGTCACGGCATCAAGACCCGGTCTTGGCCGAGGGCCGCGCATGAGGATATCGAAGCGGCGCACGTCGGCGAGCCAGGAGCCACGCTCATCGCCGAAGCGGACCAGAGGATGTTTGAGAAGTGCCAGCAGCGGCACGGGCGCGAAGCCCTCGGCAGCAGCTTCGGCAAGAGCGATAAGCAATGTGCCCGGCGGCTCTTCGGCGAGCGGGCGACCGGCGGAATCATCGGCATTGATCCCCCAGCGTTTCAGATGGGCCGAAACGCGGCGAGCAAGCGCCCGGTCCGGCGTTACGAGCGCGGCGGTGCGTCCCGGTTCCTCAACGGCCTCTCGCATGGCGATGGCGATGACTTGCGCTTCTTCTGCAGGAGTTGCGAGTTCAAGCCCGCGCACGCCCGAAAGACGGCGCTCGCGCGGGGGAAGTTCGTTCCATTTTCCGGTATAGTTTGCCGGCGCCATAGCATTGCCGATTGCCCGGGTGCGAACTGCAGGGGAATCATGCCCTCCGCCCCAGCGCCAGCGGTCGACTTCGCTGCGCGCCACGCCCATCCGGTCGAGCAGCAGCTTTAACGCAAACTGCGGATGGGTTTCGATTGCGCGTTTGCGAAAACCGGTTTCCGGGTCCGGGTCGTGCGGACCGAGCGCCTCCCACTCCTCTTCCGGCATGGTGATATCGAGCGCCGGAAGCACGACCATGCCATTGGCTATCCGCGATACAGTGCGCAGCACCCCGGCGACAGCGGGCGATGTCGAGGCGATACCGGCGGCCACGACAAAACCCGGCGGTGGATCTTCGCGCCAGCGCTTCGCAATGTGGTCAAGCAACCGGTTGCGGCGCTCGGCCATGTCGATCCTGCCAATCCGTTCGAGCTCTTTGGGCCATTGTTCGAGGATCACTTCAAGCTGGTCGAGCGAGACCTGCCAGTGATGGGAGAGATCGGCCTCCACGCTCTCTGCCAGCGCCTTGGGATCGGCCTTTTCGATCAGCAGCTGGTCGAGCGTCGTGGCGAGATCGCGCGCGAGCCGCACGGCTTCGCCCGCATCGACGGGATCATCCATCCGGATGCGCACCTGCTGGACAAGGGTAGCAAGGCGCATGGTGCGTTCAAGCGGTGCGATGGCAGGCGGTACGCTTTCGCCCTCACCCATCGGATCGAGCGCGCTTCCTAATGTTTCAGTGATTTCGGGGTCGCCGATCGGAACGAGTCGAGGCAGCAGCAGGCCGGGTTCGGCGCGGCGGACAAAGGCATCCTGGATGGCGCGTGCTGTGCGGTTGGTGGGTACGAGGATTATGCCGCGAGCAAGGCCGAGGCGATCCCCATCGTTATTTTTTGGGCCATGTATTTTAAGCAGGCCTGCGGCGAGGGCATCGGCAAAGGCCCGGTGCGGCGGGATCGTATAAACATTTGGGTGGAGGGCGTCAGCCATCCAGAAGCATGGCCTCTGCCTTCTTGATCGCGGGCGGCGTGCCGATATCGAACCATTGACCCTGATGCGCGAGGCCAAAGGCACGGCCCTGTTCAATCGCCCGGTCCCAGAGGATATTGGTCGAGAAAGGCCCTGACGGCGCATCCTCGAACAAGCGTTTCGAGACGAGCTGGATGCCCGAATAGACGAACGGTGCGATCTTGCCGCGCCCGCGCCGGGTCAATCGGCCCAGACTGTCCATATGGAAATCACCGCCGCCCTTGTGGCAGTGCGCGCGTGCCTGGGGCACGAGCAGCAACAGCACGTCCATCTTGTCGGGATTCCAGCTGGCCGCCATCAGCCGCAGC
Organism: uncultured Parasphingopyxis sp.; assembly: GCA_947259005.1. GTDB lineage: Bacteria > Pseudomonadota > Alphaproteobacteria > Sphingomonadales > Sphingomonadaceae > Parasphingopyxis. The sequence continues at coordinate 376,382 of CAMYKP010000006.1, forward strand.
GTATCACTAGGCCCGTCGATCCACAGCACATCGGAGTTGAGCACGAAAAAGGGATCGGCGTCGATCAGGGGGAGCGCCTTGGTCACGCCGCCGCCGGTTTCAAGCAACTCGGAGCGCTCGTCGGACACGGTGATGTTCACATCGCCCGAGCGACGCGCGACATGTGCTTCAAGCGCATCGGCCAGATAATGAACATTGACGATGGCCTTGGTAACACCCGCATCGCGCAGTCGGTCCAGCACATGATCGAGCAGCGCACGGCCCTGCACCTGGATCAGTGGCTTGGGAGTCGTTGCCGTCAGCGGCCGCATCCGCTTTCCGAGCCCGGCCGCCATGATCATCGCCGTGTCGACGGCCGGGCCTTCGGCGGATGGGCGGATCGCCAGCGGTGCGGTGAATTTGTTCATCGCGGAGAACCTCCCTGCCATGCATCGGCGCGTTTGCCATTGGGAACATTGGCGGAGAACCATGCAGCGACAGGGGCGAGCGCCGGATGGCGGAGATCGCGCTCCAGATAGCGCCACACACGCGCCTGGTAGGACAGGTATCGCGACTTGCCGTCACGCTTCCACAACCGGGTGAAGATGCCAAGGATTTTCACGTTCCGCTGCGCACCGAGGATCGCATAGGCGGCGTCGAATTCGGGGCCGCAAGCAACCGGGTTCGTAACCCGGTAATGGGTCAGCATATTCTCTTCCAGTTCGCGCGGCACATCGCGTCGGGCATCCTGAAGCAGCGAGACGAGATCATAGGCCGGATGCCCGGCAAGCGCGTCCTGAAAGTCCAGCAGGCCGAGTGAACCAATCCCGTGTCGTCCCTCGAGCAGCATCAGGTTCTCGGCATGATAATCGCGCAGCACGGTTACCGGTTCTTCCAGATCAACCAGTGGGGCCAGCACTTTCTCCCAGGCCGCGTCGAAACTGGTTTCATCGACATTGAGATTAAGCGCTGGCGCATACCATTCGGTGAATAATCCCGCCTCGCGCAGATATTCGGACATCGTATAGGCAGGAAGATCGCCGGCGCCGGACCGGTGCAGCACGCCGAGCAGCGTCACCGCATCGCGATAGATGCGCGCTTCGCTCTCAGGCGCAGCATCCACGACTTCGCGCATCCGCGCATCGCCGAAATCCTCCAGCAGGATCAGGCCCTCGTCCATGTCGGTCGCCATAATCTTGGGTGCGGCAAAGCCGAGCCGGTTCAGATGGGCGGCGACATCGATAAAGGGCTGGCTGTCTTCCTTGTCCGCAGGCGCATGCATGAGCACGGCCGTCCGCCCTGGCGCAACGATACGGAAATAGCGCCGGAATGAGGCGTCGCCCGCAAGCGGCAAAATCGCACCATCGCCCCAGCCATTGGCTGCGAGAAATTCAGGTGCGGACTCGGGATCTTTCATGCTGGTGGCCATCTTTTCTCCCAAGCTTGCGGGACGGTTGCTGTCAAGCGCCGAGCGGTGGATTGCCCCACAGACTCTCCAACAGGCTGCGGCTCAATAGTCAGATGGAGCCTGAGCGCATCGGTCCAAAGTCCCGGCCCGAGCCGCTCCGGCCATTCGATCAACATCGCCGCATCCTGCCGCGCATCATCCAGACCCAGCTCCGCCACCTCGGCGGGATCTTCGAGTCGATAAAGGTCGACATGCCAGACCGGGATGCGGGTTTCGGGCGGTTCATATGGCTGGACGATGGCAAAGGTCGGGCTAGGCGCCTCCTCTTCGAGTCCCAGCGTCTGCAAAATACCGCGCGCGAGCGTCGTTTTTCCCGCGCCGAGATCACCATAAAGCGCAATGCAGTCCCCAGGTTGGAGCAGGCCAGCAATGCGCGCGCCAAATGCCAGCGTCGCCGCCTCGTCCGCCAATAGAATCCCCTCGCTCATACCCGTGAGCGATAAAGCGCGCAGAGGCTGATGGGAAGCACAGCCGGGCATGGGGTGCCATGAATATTGGGGCGTGCTCACCGTAAATCTGTCTAGTATTCAGGTAAATAGTGCCGTATTCTGTATGCATGCCATTGTTCGAGATTGACGCCGCCACCGCACTGGAAACCTATAAGGGCAACGCAACCGCCAAATGGCCGTTGCGCGGCGGCGAAAATCGGCTGACACCCATTGCCAAGCCGAGACTGCAGCCCAGCTTCACGCTCGAACCCGGCGAAACCATATTCACCATCGGCTCCTGCTTTGCTCGCAATGTCGAACGCGAACTGGGTGCGCGGGGGTTTGTCCTTCCGGCTATTGAAGTCATCAAGGCGGACCCGGACTTCGCAACCGTCGGCACGGACATACTCAATAATTATGGAACGCCCTCAATCTTTAACGAGATACACTGGGCCCTGGAGCGCGATTATCGCCCCGAAGAATGTTTCTACCCCGTGGGCGACAAGTGGGTGGACATGCACCTGCGCAGCGAATTACGCCCCAAGGACCGGGAAACTGTCGAGAACAGGCGCGCGGCAATCACGGCAGCCTATCGGAAAATTCCCGAATGCCGGGTCATCATCATCACGTTGGGGCTGTCGGAAGTCTGGTTCGACAAGGAAACCGGCACCTATCTCAATGCGCCGCCGCGTCGGGGCATGCTTCGCAGCACGCCTGAGCGCTTCGCCCTGCACATTCTTTCTCATGCCGAGGCACATGGTTTCCTGCACAAGGCCATGCAGCTCATCAAAGCACATGGCCGCGATGATGTACGCGTTGTGATGACGGTTTCCCCCGTCCCTCTCACAGCGACCTATCGCGACATGGATGTGATGGAGGCCAACTGCTATTCCAAATCGGTTCTGCGCGCGGTTGCCGAACAGATCCGCTCGGAGTTCGATTTCGTCGACTATTACCCAAGCTATGAAAGCATCACCCTGTCCGAGCGCAGTGTCGCATGGCGGGAAGACGAAACCCATGTCACGCATGAGATCGTCGGCGTGAATATCGGGCGCATGGTAGCGGCCTATTCGGACAGCGAAGAAGTGACGGCGGACTATCTGCGCGACAAGATCGCCACGCTGAAACCCGGTCCGTTGTTCATGCTGCTAACCGATCACACGGATCTTCTGGACACGCCGGACCTCGCTGCTGCTTATGCTGAGGCCGCGATTAACACCGGACATTTCGACATCGCCGCCAAGTGGATCGACAAGGCCGACGATGATACCGGATTCCTGGCAGCATCTGTTGCACTGCACGAGGGCAAAGAGGCTGTCTCTCTGTTCAAAAGCCCGCCAGTTAATCGCAACGCACGCTCCCGCTACTACCGGACAAAGATCACCGCCCACATCCGTGCTGGAGACAGGCCGGGGGCGGACGAAACCCTGCAGGAATGGACCGCGTTTACGGGCAGGAATTTTGAACCCTATCGGGCAATGGCTTCCGCCTTGCGAGAACAGGGCAGCGATGATGCCGAGCGTTTCTACGAAAAGGCTATGGAGATGTCGCACGGACACCCGAGGGTCCGCCTGGACTATGCTGAATGCCTTGTGGAGCAAGGGCGACGCGATGAAGCCAGGGAACTTGCCGAACCAGTAAAGATCGATTCCGCCGCAACCCGCCGCCGCGTCGAACGCATTATGGAAGCTGTGTGATTATAAAGCCTTGAGCGTGGCAGTGCCGCTTACGCCACCGTTTCCCTCGGCAAGGTTACCGTCACAAACGTCCCCTCGCCCACTTCGCTTTCCATCTGCAACGTCCCCCCATGCGCTTCCACGAACTGCTTGGTGAGCGGCAGGCCCAGACCCAGCGCGCGGGATTGCTGTTCGCCTGCCCCGCGATGGAAGCGGTCGAACACTTTCGCCTTTTCGTCCTCGCTGATCCCCACACCGTTGTCGGAAACGGTTATCCGCGCTTCGCCGGTTGTTCCTTCGGCCTTAAGGAAGATGCGGCCGCCTTCGGGCGTGTAGCGGATTGCATTGCGGAGCAGGTGATCGAGCGACTGGCGCAGGCGGCGGGCATCGCCGGTGACACTGCCGACCGACCAGTCGATCTCGGCGACAAATTCATGGCCCCGCGCCCCCGCCCGTTCGCGCGCATCGGCAGCGGCTTCCTCGCAAAGCAGCTGCAGATCCACCTCTTCACGCTCCATCGGCAGATCTTCCGCTTCGCCCTGCGCCAGATCCAGCACCTCGTCGATCTGCACGCGTAACGTGGCCACGGAATCGAGGATCGCTTTGACATAGCCGCCTGCCTGTTCGGGCAGTTCTCCCGCATAGCCTCCATCCAGCATCTCGGCGAACCCGGCGATCGAGGTCAGCGGTGTGCGCAGTTCATAGCTCATATTGGAGACAAATGCGGTCTTGAGCCGGTCTCCCGCTTCCAGCGCCTCGTTGCGTTCGAGCAGCGCCGCCTCAATCTTCTTACTGTCGGAGATATCGAGCAGCGTGAAGAGCGCGTTGCCATCGGGTAGCGGAACGGCGGCGAAATCGAAATAACGGCCGTCGCGAAGCGCGAGCCGGCCGCCCTGCTGTTGCCGTTCCCCGGTTGCCACACGCACAGCCGCCTCGATCGCTTCGCCGCTGGCCGGGCTCAGGAACTGACCTGAAACCGCTTTGACAAGCTCGTCGACACGGGGATGCTCGGCAAGCGCCGGTTCATCCAGATCCCATATCTCGCTGAAGCGCCGATTCCAAAGATGCAGACGCCCATCGGCGGAGAATACGCCAATCGCCTCCGACAGATTGTCGAGCGTTGCCGTACGGACGCGCAGCAGGGTGTCGCGCGCGCTGGCGAGCTGTGCCTGTTCGGTGCGATCCTCGAAAATCAGCAACAAACCGCCATCGGGCATGGGCTGGGCCACGACGCGCAGATGGGTGCCATCCGTCAGCAGCCAATTCTCTTCGACGGGCTCATCCCCGGAATGGAACCATTGGCGGCGCTCGGCCTTCCATTCGGGGAAATCGCGGGCTTCGGGCACCCGATCGGCCTCGCGCATCCGGTCCAGCACGCGGTCAAATTCGGGGCTGTCGGACAGCCATTCATTCTTCATCGCGAAAATGCGCTGGAACGGCTGGTTCGAGAAAACGAGCGCGCGATCCGGACCGAACTGGGCGACGCCGGCCGAGAGCAGATCGAGCATGTCGCGCTGCGCCCTGGCAAAGCGGCCAAGTTCACTGCGGGCCTGATCCAGTTCCTCGACATCGACGGCGTACCCGGCAACGCCCGCCTCGCCAAGCGGTACGTCAACGATCCGCATCATGCGGCGCTCACCGCTAAGGGTTGCCGGAATCGTACGGATATGAGCCTCGCCATCCTCTCGCACGCGTCCTGCAACAGCCTGGGGACTGTCCGGGCCGGACATCTCGATCAGCTCGAGCCCGCGGGCAATCACCTCGGCGGCATTCTCTGCCTCCACGGCGTGTACATAGGCCTGGTTGACGAGCGTCAGGCGCAGATCGGGGCCGCGGTGCCACATTGGGAACGGTGCGGCCTCGATCAGGCCGGAAAGCGCGTTCAGTGCCTCGCTCGCCCGATCGGCTCTGCTGGTCAGCGCAACGATATCGCTGCGCGTCTGGGTCGCATCGAAGATCCAGATCATGGCGGACTGATTGCCGCCCAATTCATCGGGCGCGGGGCCGCCCTGGGCAAACAGGACACGATCGGAATCCCTGACCCGCAATTCCATACCGAAAGGCTTGGCCGTGCGCCGGGCGGCTTTCACCGTCTCGGCAAACTCTGCGAACCGCTCCTCGCTCATCACGTCCTTGAGATCGGCCATGCGCCTAGGCGGACTGGTGAAGCCAAGCCATTCGGCCAGTCCCGGGCCGGCATCGATCCGGTCCTTGCCGTCGACGACCATGAAAACGGTCGGTGCATTCTGCAGCAGCAGCCCGCCGCGCCGCGCCGCCGCTGCGGCCTGCTCACCGGCAGCCTTGCGCCGCATCCCGGTTACTGTCGCCCAGACGGCAACGCCCAGCCACGCGGCCAGCACCATGCCGGTGACGACGGCAGCCATGGTCGAAATCGTGATCATTATGCGGTGTGGCCCCGTGTCATGCTGCGCTTCTAGACGCTGACGGGGGTGTTCGGGAAGATGCGATCACACCCCGCTTGGGAGTGATCCAACGATTTAGGCGGCCCCGTTAAAAGCTGAAACGCGCCCCCACGCGAAAGTCTCGCCCGGACAGCGGCACGAAATCCTTGGTGAAGGAGGCGTGACGCCGCGCATTCACATCGAAAATATTATTGGCAGATGCGAACAGCGTACTACCGTTGCTCCTCCCCCATGGCCGCCAGGCGATCGATGCGTTGACAAGGGTGAAGCCGCCAGTCGGCGTTTCAAAGCTGGCCGTACGATCCTGCTCGGCCACCCATTCGACCTCTGCGCGCGCGTCGAAAACATCGGACTGCGCTTCAAGGCCACCAAGCAAACGCAAGGGCGGGATGCGCGGGAGCGGTCCGCCGCCATCGCCTATTGTCGCGCGAACATAATCGCCGACGAAATCGGCATTGATGCGGAACCCGCCGACCTCGGCAATTCGTGCAGAGACTTCCGCCTCGAAACCGATATAGCGCGCATTGCGCTGGAAATATTGGAACACCGGCAGGCCATCTTCCTCAAGGCCGACATCAGCATCATAGATGAAATTGCTGAACCAGCTTGCATAGCCGGTCAGCGCGAAATTCACGTCGCCCACACCGCCACGCAAATAGGCTTCTAGGCCGAGGCTGGTTTCCGTGTCGAAATTGGGGTTCCCAATCTCGAAAGCCTGGGTCGCGATATGCGGGCCGTTGGAAAAAAGCTCCTCGGCCGAAGGTGCACGTTCGGCGCGAGACGCGTTACCGCCAATCTTTAGGCCCGGAGCAATCTCGAAATTCACGCCTATTGCGCCAGAAAAAGCATCGAAGCTGCGGTCTATGCCCGCTGGCCCAGAACTTACGCTCGTATGCTCATAGCGGCCAGCGACTTCGATATGGGCCGCGCCGAGATCGAATTCCTGCAGCGTGAACAGACCGGCCTGTTCGGTATTGTTTTTCGGGACAAAAGCCTCGGCGCCAATCGCATTGAAATCGCGGACATAAAGCTGCCCGCCGATCACACCGCGCCAGCTGCCCTGCGCGCGCTGGACAAATTCGAGCCGGCCTTCGAGACCGGAAACCAGGAACAGCGTACCAACCTCGTCGCCCTCGAACTCGGTATGGGTGTAATCGGAATAGCCGAGGCGAATGCGAATATTTTCCAGAAAGCCGGAACCGACATTGATCTCGCCGCGCAGATCGGCGCGGATCTGCTCGAGGTCGATGGTAACGGGAGCCTCGCCATGGCCTTCTTCGTCATGATCTTCATCATGATCGCCGTCTTCATCCTCTTCTTCATGGGCATGTTCGGCGCCCGGGCGTGAAGGGATGCCGTAATTGCTGTCAAAATAACTGACCGAGATACCGATATTGCCCCAATCCTCGATAAACGCGATGCCCGTGCCCGCCGTAATCGTTTCCGTTGCAGAGTTTGGAACAGTACCGCGCAGGTTCGCGTTTTCGAGCGCCTCTTCAGCTTCCTCGAGATGGCCTTCTTCGGTTTCCTCCGCCGCAATGGCGATCTGCTCTGCGCGCAGCGCAGGCGACAGGGTGAAACCGGAAATGTCGAGATCGTCGCTTTCGCGGAAACTGCCATCGACGTGGATCACGAGATTGCTGGTCAATGGCAAATCGATGCCACCAGCAATGCTGCGCTCATCCGCTGCCGAACCATAAGAGGCAACCGCATCGATATGAACGGCTTCATCTGGAACCTCGCGCGGAATACGCCGGTCGAACACATTGACCGCGCCGCCAATCGCCTGGCTTCCGAACAATAGCGCCGCCGGTCCGCGCAGAATCTCAATTCGATAGGCGGTTATGGGGTCTATGGTGACGGCATGATCGGCCGAGGTGTTGGAGGCGTCGATGGCACCGATCCCGTCGGTCAGAACGCGAACGCGCTCGCCCTGGAAACCACGCAACACGGGACGCGAGGCACCAGGCGTGAAGGATGTCGCTGAAACACCGGGTAGCGCGGTCAGCACATCGCCGATCTGCGCGCGGATGCTCTGGTCGAGTTCGGTTCCCGACAATGTCGATGTCCCGGCAAGCAGGTCAAGCTCGTCGATAAAGGACGCTGTGACAACGATTTCGGCACTCGCATCGCCGTGGAAATCATCCCCGGAGGGCTGTTCGCTTGCTTCTTGCGCGAAAGCTGGAACGGAAAGCGTTGCCGCGCCAATCGCGAGCAAGGCTTTGAACGACAGGGAGAATGTGTTTTTCATGCAGCCGACCTAAACGTAATGTAACAACATATCAATTGCGATCGGATGCGGTTCGTCGAAAGCAGCAGTCAGCTTATCGTCAGAACGCTTCTTCCCCATCGTTTAACACGAAAAAGGGCGCCCATCGCGTCGATGAGCGCCCTTCGGATACTCCTGAAGAACCGAAGCTAGTAGCGATACTGATCGCTCTTGAACGGGCCAGACTGCGACACGCCGATATACTTGGCCTGCTCTTCGCTCAACTCGCTCAGCTCGACGTTGAGCTTGGCGAGGTGAAGCATCGCAACCTTCTCATCGAGATGCTTGGGCAGGACATAGACGTCATTGTCATATTTGGATGTGTTCGTCCAAAGCTCGATCTGCGCGAGCACCTGGTTGGTGAAGCTGGCCGACATCACGAAGCTGGGATGGCCGGTGGCATTGCCGAGGTTTAGCAAGCGGCCCTGCGAGAGGAGAAGCATGCGCTTGCCGTCCGGGAACGTGTACATGTCGACCTGCGGCTTCACTTCGACATGCTCGAGATTGGCGAGCGCGCCGACCTGAATTTCATTGTCGAAATGGCCAATATTACCGACGATCGCCATGTCTTTCATCGCGCGCATATGATCGATGGTGATGACGTCCTTGTTGCCGGTCGTCGTCACGAAGATGTCGGCGATCGGAGCGGCTTTTTCCATCGTCATCACGGCAAAACCGTCCATCGCTGCCTGCAGCGCGCAGATCGGATCGATCTCGGTCACAATGACACGCGCACCCGCACCGCGCAGTGACGCCGCCGACCCCTTGCCGACATCGCCATAGCCGGCGACGACGGCGAGCTTGCCGGCCATCATCACATCGGTGCCGCGACGGATGCCGTCGACCAGCGACTCTTTACAGCCATATTTGTTGTCGAACTTCGATTTGGTGACGCTGTCATTCACGTTGATCGCGGGGAAAGGCAGCTTGCCTTCCTTGGCGAGCTCATAAAGACGGTGAACGCCAGTCGTCGTTTCTTCCGACACACCCTTGATCGCATCGCGCGTTTTGGTGAAGAAGCCGGGGCTTGCGGCGAGGCGCTTCTTGAGCACCTTCTGCATTTCCTCTTCCTCTTCGTTGGAAGGCGCAGGCATTTCCTCGCCTGCCTCAACGCGGGCGCCCCAGATGATATAAATCGTGGCATCGCCGCCATCGTCGAGGATCAGGTTGCAAGGCTCATCGCCCCACTGGAAGATATGATCGACATATTCCCAATATTCGGCGAGCGTCTCACCCTTTTTGGCGAATACCGGAACGCCCGAAGCCGCGATAACGGCGGCGGCATGATCCTGCGTCGAATAGATGTTGCACGACGCCCAGCGCACTTCCGCGCCCAGTGCCGTCAGCGTCTCGATCAGCGCAGCCGTCTGGATGGTCATGTGCAGGCAGCCTGCAATGCGTGCGCCCTTAAGCGGCTTGGATGCGCCAAATTCCTCGCGCGTCGACATCAGGCCTGGCATTTCGGTTTCGGCAATGTCGAGTTCGCGCCGTCCGTAATCGGCAAGCGAAATATCGGCTACAATATAATCCTGGTCGGCCATTAAGGGCTCCTGTTGGGGCTTGGACAATAAAAAGAAAGGCCGCGCGAAAAGGCGTGCGGCCATTATGCGGTCCATTTACCGAGGGCCGGCAGCGATTGCAAGCCGGATATAAAGATTTCTTTATATGTGAGTTTCCGGCCTATTGTCCGGGCACTTCCGAACCCTGCGCAGCCAGCGCCGCCAGAACATTCGCTGCTGTTCGATCATAGTCCGTCTGTGCTGAGGCTTCGATGAGCTGCGCACGCTCCTCCGCGTCGATAAACCGGCCATTCGCAATAATCGCCGCCGGTTCGCGCAGGACGCCGATATCGGCAAGCGGATCGCCTTCAACGAGGATCAGATCGGCGCGGAAACCCGGGGCAATGCGCCCTACCCTCTCCGCCTCGCCGAGCGCCTGAGCTGCGTTGACCGTGGCGGTCTGCATCACCTGATAGGGGGTGAGCCCGGCTTCGACCATCAGATCCAGTTCGTCATGCAGGGAAACACCCGGAATGTTCGTAAAGATCCCGGAGTCCGACCCGGCAACTATCGACACGCCTTCTTCCTGGAAGATACGGGTAACCGTCTGGAAAAAGGCGAGCTGTCCGGCGGCGCGCTCTGCATCCTCAGCAGACCAGCGTTCATATTGCGGTGCTTCCATTGCGGAGATGAAGGGATTCAGCAGGTCAGTTCCCTCGCGGGAGAGATAGGCACCCTCGCTCTCCGCCACGCGATAGAGATTGGCAAAGGCGACCAATGTGGCATCGACCGGAACAGCAGCAGCCGCGATCCGCTGCGCCAGCGCGCGGGCGGCATCCTCGTCCTGCCGGTTGCGCAGGCCGTGCCAGACGATGGATTCCACATGCTCGATCGTTTCGAAATCGTCGTCGAGCAGTTCGTCAAAAGCGATATTGAAAGGCCGTTCCTGCGGCATGCCCGGCTCACGAACCCCTTCCGGAGTATGGCCGGTGATCCGCATGCCGAGCGCCGCAGCCTCGTCGCGTATCGCATCGTAACTCGCGCGGGACAGGTTCGAATAGACTTTTATCCGGCGATAACCCGTTTCAAAATGGGTCCGCACCGCCGCCCGGGCATCTTCGGGCGTGTCAACAATCTGGTGGTTGGGTTGTGCATTCGGGCCTGAACCGTTGAGGATCGGCCCGGAAGTCAGGATACGCGGTCCAGCCAGCTGGCCGGCTTCGACCCGGTCCCGCATCGGCAACAGGAAGGGCATACCGGACAGGTTGCGCACCGTCGTCACGCCATGGGCGAGATAGGAGCCCAACTCGGCCTCATCCCATATATGGACGTGCATATCGTACAGGCCCGGTAGGATCGTTCGATCATTGCCCTCCACAATGCGTACATCATCGGGTGCCTCCGTCTCTGCATCGGCCCCGATCGCGGCGATGTTCCCGCCCCGGACAAGTACGGAGACGCCGTCGCTGATTGCAGGCGCCGCACCGGAGAAATCGATCATGCGGACATCGCGAATCAGCAGCGCTTCCGCACCAGCATCGGCGGTCTGCGCATCCAGCGGCGCCAACGGAAGAGAGCAAAGCAGGGCGAACGCAAGGCCGATCAGCATTCCTGACAGCCGTGAAAACGATCCAGATATACCGAATTTTGCCTTGAGCTTCATCACCCGCTTCCTTTCGGAAAAGCGGTTTAAGCAGCTTGTTTCATGAACTCAACCGGTGCAGCTTCGGCGTGGTTCAAGCTTGACCGAAGCTGGCGAAAATGTCCCGCAGGCCGCGCGGTTCGGCCATGTTTTTCAGCCGCGACAGGGTCTCATCCACATCAAGGCGGTAGGACATGACCGTACCGGCCGCCGAACGGCTTTCCGCACCGAGGGATTTAACGAGCAGGATCGCCGGCTTGTTGCTGTGGAGGATATCGAATTTCAGCTCGCCCAGACCGGCGCCCCGGCAATCCAGCACGAGCGCGGCGAGCAGCAGGCGCGCAATGCCGCGCTCATGATACTGGTCGAGCACGGCAATGGCGAGATCAGCCGAAGCCGGATTGTCGCCGTCGCGGATGGCGTGGGCTGCAGCGCCCGGCGGGCTCCCCTCTTCTCCCGTCATGACGGCACCCCAGGCGATATGGTCGAAGCCGTCCACTGCGGACAGCCTTTCGATAACGGATGGCGGCGCGCTTTTGAACGAAGAGAAAAACCGCAGATAACGGGAATGATCGGAGAGTTCCCTTATACCCTGCTCTATCGCCGGCTCGTCCGACGGACGGATCGGGCGGAAGCAGATACTCGCGCCGTCATCCAGATGCGTTTCTATTGAACGGGGGCGGTTCCGGAAATCGACACGATCGGGCATGCGCAATCCTCTCCGTTGCCGCTCAGCGCGGATTTCTATCGCCTATCAGGCATGGCCTGCGTCGTGCGCCAGCAGCGCCGGATCGACGCCCGCCTTGCGATAGCTTTCGGCCCAGCGGTCATCGGCTGCGGTCTCGAACAAAATCTCGGCATCGCCTTCGGCAGTAAACCAGCCATGGCGGGTCATTTCCTCATCGAGCTGACCGGCGGCCCAACCCGCATATCCAAGGGCTGAAAGCCAGCGTTCCGGGCCTCTCCCTTCTGCGATTGCGCGTAAAATATCGAGCGTACCCGTCAGCGCCCATTTGTCGCCGACCTGCACGCTATCCTCGCCGCCCCAGTCCAGACTGTGCAGGATGAACCCGCGTTGTGGCTCGACGGGCCCGCCGAGATGGACGGGCGAGTCAGGCGCTTCTCCCACATCGATCTCAAGCTGGTTCAGAAGCGTGTGGAAGCCGACATTGGCGATCGTAGAGCCGATACCGATGCCAAGCGCCCCCTGCTCGTCATGCGCGCACATGGCAATCACCGCACGGTCAAAACGCGGGTCTCCCATGCCCGGCAGGGCAAGCAGGAGCTGTCCGGAATAGAAAGGGGGCGAGTCCGACAAGGCCTTTAGCGTCCTTCGTCGTCCGAGCCGTAAGGCGAACCAAAGACTTCGTCGCAATAGGCCCGGTCATAATCGTCGAGGCATTCGCGATATTCGCGGCCCAGCCGTTCCTCTTCCCGGCGCAATTCGCGGCCCCGGTTTCGGTCGGCCTCATCCTGGCTGGTCGTCGCCCAATCGGCGGCCTGACCGACAACCTTGAAGGGTGCCGTCACGACGCTGGCTGCGGTTCGCGCGATGCAGCCGCTCAGGAGGAGGGCCATCAGGCTCACGATCATGATACGCATAAGTACACTCCGGTTCGCAGCAATCAGCTTGCAGTTCGCCCGATCACTCCCAAGTCATAGCCGCCATAGCAGATTGCGTGCAACGATGGGGTTTTCCGATGAATAGCGCTGGACGTCCGCAAAGTTTCATGGTTGATCGGCTATAGCTATTCCAATCCGATAAACGACAGGAGCATATCATGACGATCAGCGAAGGTGACACCCTACCCAAGACAAGTTTCGTAACGATGACGGAAAATGGTCCGGCGCCTGTCGATCACGACGCTTTTTTCGGCGGCCGCAAGGTTGCGCTTTTCTCCGTTCCCGGTGCCTTCACGCCAACCTGCTCGGCCAAGCATCTGCCCAGCTATGTCGAGAAAGCCGACGAGTTAAAAGCCAAGGGCGTGGACGAAATCGCGACGACAGCAGTCAACGACGCGTTCGTGATGGGAGAATGGACCAAGGACGCCGCGCAGGTGACCCCGCTCGCCGACGGCAATGGCGATTTTGTCGAAGCTGTCGGCCTGACAATGGACGGCACAGGTTTTGGTATGGGCAAGCGCGGCCAGCGTTTCTCGATGATCGTCAATGACGGCGTCGTCGAAAAGCTGAACGTCGAAGCCCCCGGCGAATACAAGGTCAGCTCGGCCGAATATATGCTCGGTCAGCTTGATTAAACCCGGCACCGAAAAGGACGCTGCGGAAGTCGTCGAGGCACTGGGCCGGCAATATCGCGCCAGTACCGACCGTCTGCGCGAGGCGCTCCGCATCTTTATCGAAACTGGAACGCCGCCCGATCCCGAACTCAGGGCTTCGGGCGGCTTTGCCTATCCCGAGATACGGTTGTCATATGGCGGCGAAGGACCGGCCGAAGACCGGCGTCCGCGCTCCTATGGGCGGCTTGGTGATGCCGGCGATTATGCGATCACGGTTACCCGGCCCGAACTGTATAGTGATTACCTGACCGAACAGCTCGGCATCCTGATTTCCGATTATGGTGTGGCCGTCGAAGTCGCGCCCAGCCATCAGGAAATCCCCTTTCCCTATGTGCTCGACGGCAGCGGGATAGAGTTGGGCGAACATAGAGCCGAAGAACTGGCTCGCTATTTCCCGGCAACGGAACTGGCCCGTATCGGTGACGAGCTGGCGGATGGGCTGTGGGACGATACGCGCGCCAAATATCGGCCGCTCGCCCTGTTCGATGCGTTACGCACCGATTTCAGCCTCGCTCGGCTGCGCCATTACACCGGTACTCCGCCCGAGCATGTCCAGCGCTATATCCTGTTCACCAACTATCAGCGCTATGTCGACGAATTCATCCGCTGGGGCTGCGAGCAGCTGAAAAGCGGCGACCAGTATCAGTCGCTCTCGGGCGCGGGCGGTGTCGAGCTGACCCGGGACAATGCCGATCCGGCAGCGCTGGAGACGGCGGCCGCAGCGCGCAAGCACCAGATGCCCGCCTATCACCTGACCGCAAAAGGGCGCAGCGGCATAACGATCGTCAATATCGGCGTCGGCCCGTCCAACGCCAAAACTATCACGGATCATCTGGCGGTGCTGCGGCCCGAGGCTTGGTTGATGATCGGTCATTGCGGCGGCCTGCGCCCCAGCCAGCGGATCGGCGATTATGTGCTCGCCCATGCCTATCTGCGCGACGACAATGTGCTCGACGCCGTGCTCCCGCCCGAAATCCCGATCCCGCCGATTGCCGAAGTGCAGCAGGCGCTGGAAGCGGCGGCATGTGCCGTAACCGGGGAAGAGGCGGACGCGCTCAAACAGCGGATGCGAACCGGGACGATCGTCACGACCGACGATCGAAACTGGGAGCTCAGATATAGCCAGTCAGCTCTGCGCTTCTCGCTGTCGCGCGCGGTGGCCATCGATATGGAGTCGGCAACCATTGCGGCCCAGGGCTATCGATACCGTGTACCCTATGGGACGCTGCTCTGCGTGTCGGACAAGCCGCTCCATGGCGAGCTGAAGCTACCCGGACAGGCCAATCTGTTTTATGATCGTGCCGTGCGAGAGCATATCGAGATCGGTATTGCCGCCGTTGCGGAGCTCCGCGCTTTCGGGCCGCGACTGCACAGCCGAAAATTGCGCGCGTTCGACGAGCCGCCATTCCGCTAGACAGAGGTTTCACGCGGCTTGTTCAGGGACGTTACAGCTTGCGCATCCTATCAAATCGGTGGGCCGATGGAACGGAATGTCGTTTCGTGAATTGATTAGTGTATAATAGTACCACAGCAACAGGAGACCCGGAGTCATGGCAAGCAAACCACCTACCCCCGCAGCGAAACCCACGATCGGTGAGAAAGTCAGCGAAAAAGCGCGGACTGTAACCGGCAAAGCCAGCGAGAAAGCCAAGGGCGCCGCCAGTGCAGTCAGCAGCGGCGCGAAAAAGGCCGGCGAAACCGTAAAGGCGCATCCGATCAAAACCGCAGCCGCCGTAGGCGGTGTCGCCGCAGCGGCGGCCGGAGCGGTTGTCGGCAAGAAAATGTACGATAAGCGCAAGGCGAACACGCCCACCACGCCGAAGGTCAAACCTTCGGCCGACTAGTTCGCCGATACGAAAACAAAAAAGGGGCGGTCGCCAATACGGCAACCGCCCCTTTTTTTTGCTTAGCGCAGGCTATCGGCTATTCGACGGACCAACCACATTCCCGCCCTGCATTCTGCTCTTCGAGCCAGGACTGGAGCGGCCGGAAGTAAGCGAGCATCGGTTCAGCCGACATTTCGCGGGTGCCGGTAAAGGCTTCCAGTGCCTCGGGCCAGGGCCGTGACGAACCCATTTCGAGCATTGCGTTTAAGCGCGCTCCAACTTCTTCATTGCCATAGAATGAGCAGCGATGCAGCGGCCCTTCCCAACCGGCCTGTTCGCAGGCTGCCTGATAGAATTGGAACTGCAGGATCCGCGCGAGGAAGTAACGCGTGTAGGACACATTGTTCGGCACATGATATTTTGCGCCAGCGTCAAACTGCTCGGGTCCACGTTCAACCGGAGGCGTGATTCCCTGATAGTTGAGGCGCATCTCGTTCCAGGCACTCTCATAATTTTCCGGCGTGATCGAGCCGTCATAAATGCCCCAGCGATAGCGATCGATCAGCAGGCCGAAAGGCAGGAACGCCACCTTGTCCATCGCCTGACGTAACAGCAGTCCGGTATCGCGATCCGCACCCGGGACATTGGCCTCGTCGAGCAGCCCAGTCTGAACCAGATACTCAGGGGTTACGCTGAGCGCGATCATGTCACCAATGGCTTCGTGGAAGCCGTCATTGGCGCTGTTCTGGTAGATCAACGGCTGCTGGTTATAGGCACGCTGATAATAATTGTGGCCGAGCTCGTGGTGAACGGTCACGAAATCGTCGGCATTGACGCGCGTACACATCTTGATCCGCAGATCCTCGACACTGTCGACATTCCAGGCGCTGGCGTGACAGACGACGTTGCGGTCGCGCGGTTCCGTAATTTGCGAGCGGGTCCAGAATGTTTCCGGCAGCGGGTCGAAGCCTAGCGAGCTGAAGAAATTCTCTCCCGTCCGCACGATGCGTTCCGGCGTATATTCCGCCTGAACCAGCAGCTCGGTCAGATCGAAACCGACATCCCCTGCGCCCTCCGGGGCTACGATATCATAGATATTGCCCCATTCCTGAGCCCACATATTGCCAAGAAGATCGGCGCGGATCGGGCCGGTTTCGGCCTGCACCTCATCGCCATATTCCTCGTTAAGCTCAGCGCGCACATAGCAATGGAGTTGCTCGTAAAGCGGGCGAGTTTCATTCCAGAGCCGTTCGGTCATCGCAGCGAATTCGTCGGGCGTCATATCATAGCCCGAACGCCAGAGATCGCCGACATTGTCATAGCCAAGCTCGGTTGCGCCTTCATTGGCAATGACGGCGAGCCGCGCATAATTGTCGCGCATGGCGGCGCCGTTATTGTGCCAGGTGGTCCACATTTCGGCGAGCAGGGCCGGATCACGAACCGTGCCCATCCGGGCTTCGGCTTCATTCCCGTTGATCGTTTCGCCGTTCATCGTAGCCGTGCCGGTTGAATAGGCGGTACCGAGCGCGGTTGCGATCGCGTTCAGTTCGGCTGCCGCGCCATCGCGGGTCGGCGCCGGCAGGCCGATGCCGGAACGCAGCTGATCGAGCTGCCGGTTGGTGTCATAGTCGAGGCCTTCAATTGTTGCATATTGCGCGGACTCATTGGCCAGGCGCACCAGCATCTGGGTAACCAATGTACCGAAATAGGTGTTCAGTGCGTCGGTATCCTCATTGAGATAGGTCGAGTTAACCCACGCAGCGCGCGACGAAATAGTGAAAAGATCGCGCATCTCGGCCATCGATTCGTCGAGAAAAGTGCGCGCAGCCTCCGGTGTACGTTCCGCTTCGACGGTTTCGTGATGATCGGCAAGCACGGGAGTGGCGGCAAGGACAGTTCCGAGCGCCAGCGCAGATGCGCCGAACCTAGCAAATATTTTCATGTGATATGTTCCCCGACATATAGTTACGTTGACGATGTTTGACCAACTGGCTTGCCAAGGGTCAAGGGCCGTTCGTCGAAAGCTCAGACGGATTTGCCCAGCCAATCGGCTATTGCCTGGCTAAATTCCGGCTTGACGACGCAGCTCATATGGCCGCCCGGCACTTCAACGTGATCGGAATTGGGAATGACCGCCGCCAGATCGGCATGGCTGCCATTGTCCTCATCCTCGTCGCCGGAAAGGACCAATGTCGGTACGGTGATTGCGCGCAGCGCGTCTTCGGGCGTGTTGGTGAAGACATTGAGGATCAGCAGCAAAGCTTCGGGATCGCCTTTTGTGGTTTTGAGGAAGGCCTCGGCCATCCATGCGGGCGAATGCTTGGGATGTTTGCCGAGATTGGTCAGGATATGCCGGAAATGGTCGGCCCGCGACGCCAGGCTGGTGAGTCCGGAAAGACCCATGCCGGCAATGATCAATCGCGCCGGCCGCGCACCCAACACATGCATCCGCACGACGGTGCGCGCACCCAGCGAATAACCACCCAGATCATAATCGGTCAGCCCGAGATGCTCGATCAGGGAGAGACCGTCTCGCGCAAGGATATCAGTGGGGTAAGCATCCGGGTCATGCGGCTTGGCACTGTCGCCATGGGCGCGCAGGTCCGGCATGATGACGCGATAGCCAAGTGCGGCAATCTTCTCGGCATGGCCGAACTTTATCCAGTTGGTGACGGCGTTCGAGATGAAGCCGTGGAGCAGGACGACAGGCCTACCCTCGCCCATCTCGCGCCAGGCAAGCCGCTCACCATCATCGCTTTCGTAATAGTGGACCGGAGGATTATTCGGGGAGTTTGCCAACTTTTTCCATCCATCTGTCCACCAGCGGTTGATAATCGCTGGTTCGTTTGCGTGGTAATTTGCTCGTATCGAGCCATGCTTCATGAATATGCTCGACGCCGAAATGATGCGTGGGAGTAAACCGGGTCGGATCGTCGAACGACCCGATCGTCAGATCCATATAGTCGCCGTCAGGGAAATCGAACGTCAGCGGCGTGCCGCAAACCGAACAGAAACCCCGGCGCGCAATGGGCGAGCTGACATAATAGTCCGGCTCGCGCGTCGTCCAGCTGACCGTTTCTTTCGGGACGTTCTTGAAGGCAAAGGCGAGGCCCCCACTGGCCCGCTGACACATCCGGCAATGACACAGATAGCCATCATTGTCCTTTATCGCGACCGCATAACGGACCCGACCACATTGACATCCCCCCTCCACCATTTCGTCCATTTCGGTCATCCTGCCTGAAGCCGGTTTGCCGTGTCGAGTATCTCGAACCAGTCTGCCTCGCCCGGCATTTCCTCGAATAGTCTTAGGCCGTCGGGCAGTACCACCCAATCCTGTTTCGACCTAATCCAGATATGGGCGACGGGCGACAGATCGCGGCTCTTGTCCAACGTCCCTGCTCGCACCGTACACAATCCGGGCCGATTGCTCACCGTGGCGTATAGCCTGTCAAGGCATTTCGCACAGACATGGATGGTGCTGGTTTGGCCGCTCGGCAGATCGGTACCCGCTTTTAGCAAATCCCCCTCAACGGCGAATTTGGAAGCGAATACGGGCATCTGCAGTGCAAAGGCGCTGCCGCTATGCGTCTGGCAATCGGTACAATGACAGGCATAGCAGGGCGGCGAATTTTCCTCGATACGATAGCGCACCGCCCCGCACAAACAGCCCCCCTCGATGCTCACCGTTCCATCAGCCCCTTCTGTTTCATCCGCCACAGCGCAACATCGATCCGGTCCTGCCCGAAAAATGGCTCGCCCTCGAACACCAGGGTTGGAACGCCCCAATGGCCTGCCGCTTCCAGGGCATCCTGATTTGCCGCGAGCTCGGCGTCCAGAGCCTCGGCATCGCTAACGGCTTCCGCATCCAGTTCGGCAAGATCGAGGCCCGCCCGCTCTGCCGCTTTCGCAAGATGGTCGCCCTGATCCCAATTCTCTGTGCCACCCCAGATAAGCTGCGAGACTTCATCCGCAAAAGCGAAACCCTTGCCGCGCCGGGCAGCCGCCTGGCCGCACCGCAACAGGCGATACACATAGGGCTGGTCGTCGGAGATTTTCCGCGTCGCGATATCCTGGACGATCGGATCAGGCTTTGGCGGCTTCATTCCAATGCCAAGATATTCGCTCAGCCGCATGATATCCCGGAACGTATAGCCCAGCCAGTTGGGATGGTTGCGTTCGAAGAAATCGGGTTCCCGGATCGCCAGCGGGTAAACCGGCTTCAGCGCAATCTCGAGATCGTAGCGCTCCGCCATTTCGCGATATCGGCCTGTCGCCAGGTAGCTGTAGGGACTGCGAAAGGACCAGTAGAGATCGGCATGCAGGGTCATATCGGTATTCTCCAAAGCGACTTCCGAACAATCGCCCGGCGTTAACGCGCTGATAATCCGAAAACCATAACAGAACCACTGTGACTCAAAAGACTCACTTTTCCCGTCTTTTTTCAAAACCGGCTCGCCAAGAGGATGTCACTGTGCGAATCTAAGATGGCTTGAGGGGAGATGCTGATAATTGGCTGATCAAGGGCAATCCATAGTTTCCGATTCCGAAACCGGAACGGAGACCGAAGAACCGGTTCGCAAACGCTCCGCCATACGTGCGGTTTTGATGTTGATCGTCCCGCTGATCGTGGTCGGTTTCGGCGTCTATTGGTACATGACATCGGGTCGCTACGTGTCGACCGACAATGCCTATGTGCAGCAGGACATCATCGAAATCAGCCCGGAAGTAAGCGGCCGCATCGTTGCTGTGATGGTTGAGGAAAACCAGCAGGTCGAAGCTGGCGACATATTGTTCCGCATCGACCCCGAACCCTATCGTATCGCCGTTCAACAGGCCGAAGCCGATATCAGCGACGCGCAACTCGCACTTAACCGGGCGGAAACCGCTGTCTCGACCAGCGGCGTGGATATTTCCACCGCCCAGGCCAATGTCGAATATGCCCAGCGCAACCTGGCGCGCGAACGCGAACTGATGGAACGGGGCTTCAATACCCGCGCCCGGGTCGAGTCTTTCGAAAATCAGCTCTCGGAAGCCCGCGCACGGCTGAACGCTGCACGCGCCTCGCAGCAGGATGCCCGCGCCGCCGTTGGCGGGGCCAGCAGCCGCGGTGCCCGGTCCGAATATCCGGCTATCGCCGCCGCCCTCGCACGGCGCGAGGAAGCGCAGCTGAACCTGGAGCGCACTGTCGTCCGGGCGCCCGTGAGCGGCACGATCAGCGAGGTTGACCGGCTGCAAATCGGCCAGATGGCGAGCGCCGGCGGAACGGTTGTGACCATCGTCGCCCGGAACCAGACATGGATAGAAGCCAATTTCAAGGAAACCGACCTGAATCACATGGCGGTCGGCCAGCCTGCCCGCATCACTTTCGATGCCTATCCCGACCTAGTCGTTGAGGGCCGGGTCGGCAGTATCGGGGCTGGTACCGGCGCGGAATTTTCGATCCTGCCACCGCAGAACGCGACGGGGAACTGGGTGAAGGTGACACAGCGCGTGCCGGTGCGCATCGAAATCGAAGGCACGCCTGCCCGGCAGATGATTACCGGCCTCAGCGCCGATGTCCGCGTCGACATTCGTGACGATGGCGAGCGCTAGCCTGACCTGCGAAAATCTGTTTTACCCAAGCCCGTCAAGAGGCTTGGCTTCGAAAGGCTTGGCCCCAACGGAGTTAGACGGTGGCTAGCGCTGTCCCTGCCACGCCAGACGGCGATGCCCTTCTCCCCGTCCGTTACAAAGGCCTGCTTACCTTCGCCATCATGATGGCGATGATGATGCAGATCCTCGACACGACGATCGCCAATGTCGCGCTTCCACACATGCAGACAAGCCTTGGCGCCACGATCGACACAATCGCCTGGGTGCTGACCAGCTATATTGTCGCTACCGCGGTAGCTATCCCGATTACCGGCTGGCTCGCCGACCGGGTGGGATCGCGCAACCTATTCTTGTGGTCCGTCGCCTTTTTCATCGTCACATCGATGCTCTGCGGCGCGGCAACCAGCCTCGAACAGATGGTCACATTCCGTATCATGCAGGGAATTGCGGCCGCCTTCATCGGTCCGATCTCGCAAACCGCGATGCTGGATATCAACCCGTCCCACAAACATGGCCAGGCGATGGCGATATGGAGCCTCGGCGCAGTGATGGGGCCTATCCTCGGACCGCTGATCGGCGGTTATATCACTGAATATTACAACTGGCGCTGGGTGTTTTACGTCAACCTGCCGCTCGGCGCGTTGATCCTGGCAATGTTGTGGTTCCTGCTGCCGAGCCGACCGATAGCCAAGCGGGGATTTGACCTATTCGGTTTTTCGATGTTTGCCTTGGGACTCGCCGCACTCCAACTGGTGCTGGATCGCGGGCAACAGCTGGACTGGCTTGACAGCAACGCGATCTGGTTCGGCATCGGCTGCGTCATCATTGGTTTTTGGGTATTCGTCATCCATATGATGACCGGCAAGAACACCCTTCTTACACCGGCCATCTTTACCGACAGAAACCTGGTGGGTTCATTGATTTTTGTCGCCTTCGTCGGCGTTATCGTATTCGCAATCATGGCCCTGATCGCGCCGATGCTGCAGGGTGTATTGGGCTATCCCGTGCTCAGTGCCGGCATATTGCTCGCGCCGCGCGGACTGGGCGTGATCGTGGCGATGGGGATCGCAGCGCGTCTGATGAACGTCTTGGATGCCCGCATCATCCTTGCGATCGGCTGGGCCATCACGGCCTGGTCCTGCTATCTGATGACAAACTGGATGATTGGCATGGATTCCGGACCGATCATTACCGTAGGAATCATCCAGGGTGTCGGCATCGGCTTCATCTTCGTGCCGCTCAACGTTATCGCCTTTGCGACCCTGCCGGTCAGCCTGCGCCCCGAAGGCGCGGCCCTGATGAACCTCCTTCGCAATGTCGGCGCTTCTATCGGCATTTCGATTACCGCCAGCGGTGTCGCCCGCAGCCTGCAGATCAGCCATGCCGATCTCGGGGAGCATATCACGCCTTCAACCATTTCCTCTTTTGGACTCGAGCGGTTGAACCTGCCCGCTGACCAGGTTGCGGCATTGCTCGACAGCGAGATCAGCCGCCAGGCGCTGATGATCGGCTACATCAACAACTTCTGGTTGATCATGTGGGGCTGCATCATCGCCGTACCCGCCTCGATGCTGCTCAAAAAGCTGCCGAATACGGGGACGGCTGGCGTCGACGACGAACCGCTGCCCGACGGAGATCCTCATCCCGCCGAATAGATTAGGCCGCCTTTTTCAGATGCCGCCGTCCCAATAGCTCTGCAATCTGCACGGCGTTAAGCGCAGCACCTTTGCGGAGATTGTCGGAAACGCACCACAGAACGATTCCGTTATCGACCGTCGGGTCTTCGCGCACACGGCTGATAAAGGTTGCACCGTCGCCGACACATTCGACCGGCGTGACATAACCGCCGTCTTCACGCTTATCGACGAGCATGATCCCCGGGGCCTCGCGTAATATATTCTGTGCTTCCTCAGCCGAAATCTCGTTCTCGAACTCGATATTGATTGCTTCGGAATGACCCACGAAAACCGGTACGCGGACGCAGGTCGCCGTCAGCTTGATCTTGGGATCGAGGATCTTCTTTGTCTCGACGACCATCTTCCACTCTTCCTTGGTGTAGCCATCATCGAGGAATACATCGATATGCGGGATGACGTTAAAGGCGATCTGTTTGGTGAACTTCTTGGCGTCGGCCTGATCACCGACAAAGATATCGCGTGACTGGCTGAACAGCTCGTCCATGCCTTCCTTGCCCGCGCCGGACACCGACTGATAGGTGGAGACGACAACACGCTTTATCGTTGCGAAATCGTGCAGCGGCTTCAGCGCCACGACCATCTGGGCGGTCGAGCAGTTGGGATTGGCGATGATATTCTTCGCCAGATAGCCGTCGATCGCTTCCGGATTCACTTCGGGAACGATCAGCGGTACATCGGGATCCATCCGGAACAGCGAGCTGTTGTCGATGACCGTGCAACCTGCGGCGGCTGCCTTTGGCGCATATTCCCTGGCTGGGCCTGATCCGGCCGCAAAAAGGGCAATATCCCATCCCGCAAAATCGAAATGCTCGATATTCTGGCATTTAAGCATCCGGCCCGTTTCGCCGAATTCGACTTCCATTCCCTGCGAACGCGACGATGCAACCGCAGCAATTTCATCCGCAGGAAATTCACGTTCTGCTAGGCAGGCGAGCATTTCGCGCCCGACATTGCCCGTCGCTCCAACAACAGCAACCCGATAACCCATCATATTCATCCTTGTTAGCAGGTGCACCATCTAGTGTGTCTTCACCCAATCACCAAGAGGAAGATTGCGATAAGGCGCTTGACAGCGACACAATTTATCTCTGTATTAGTAAAGCAATACACCTGAGGGAACTGGGATGCTGAAAACTTTTCCGATCGCAATCGCGTTGCTGCTCCATGGAACAGTGGCATTGGCGCAACCAGCCACGGTCGACGAAAGGTTCGTTGACACGGCGAGGTCCAATCTCCTCGAGATATCCCGAAACGCGGACGGAAGCCTGTCCGGACCGGGCTGGGAGCGGCTGATGGATGAGGCGGAAAGCGCCCAATTTTTCATGATCGGCGAACAGCATGCGACCGCCGATATCGCGCAGATTGCAGCCGCTATCCATCGCGGCCTTGCGACACGTGGTTATGATTACATGGCCGCGGAATTCGGCCCCTGGTCCGCCCGTTTTGCCGAGCAATTGTTCCGTGAGAATGACGATGTCGTCTCGGCGATCCGATCAGCTCCGGGCAATGGCTATGCGATACCCTTCGTCTCTTTTGCCGAAGACGCTCAATTGCATGCTCAGGCGGTGCGACTGTCTCCACACATGTCGGAAGCTCTCTGGGGTGTCGATCAAGAATTCATTGCGGCCGCACCGATCCTGCTGCCGCTGCTGGAAGCTCTGGTTCGAACCGAAGAGCAGCGTACGGCTTTGACATCATTTCAAAACCTTGTCGCGGGCGATCCCATGGCAGTCGGCGCTGACACGCCAGACATATTCGCTGCCCTGCGCGCAGCGTTTAATACGGGTGAAGACCAAGATGCGCTGACACTCGTTGACGCCATCATCCTGTCAAACCGCATTTATGCACCGTTCACAGGGAGGGGTGGGTCGGGATACGACGCCAATCTCCTCCGCGAAAACTATATGAAACAGAATTTCCTCGACCATTTCATGCAAGCCGAACGGCGCGATGGCACTCCGCCACGCGTGTTTCTGAAATTCGGCGCAAACCACGTGATGCGCGGCCGAAGCCTGACAAATGTTCCCGCGCTGGGCGATTTCATCGTCGAATGGGGGCGTTCGCGCAATTTTGAGGCGGTCAATATTATGATCGATTGCCTTGGAGGAGAGGCGGTAAATGTGCTCAGCGGAACAAATGAACCCTGCGAATCCTATATCGTCGAAGAAGGTTCTATCATCACGGAACTGGCCGAGGGGCGACCTTTAACCCTTATAGATTTGCGTCCCCTGCGCGCAGTCGTCCGCAGCAATACCGCAATTGATGATTCCATGCGGACGCTCATCTTTTCGTTCGATTACTATCTCGGCGTTGCGGATGTTTCGCCGGCGACGCTCATTCCCGAGCCAATGCAACCGCCCGAATAAAAAGGGCCGCCAAAATGGGCAGCCCTTCTCTAAATCACAGTCGCAAGAGCGATCTCAGCTTTCGGTAGCTTCCGCTTCTTCGGGCTTTTCCGCCTTGATTGTGTTCTTCTCACGATCGTCGCGCTTTTCGGCGATACGGGCGCGCTTGCCGGTGAGGCCGCGCAGATAGTAAAGCTTGGCGCGACGCACGATGCCGCGCTTGAGCACGGTCACGCTGTCGACATTCGGGCTGTAAAGCGGAAATACGCGCTCAACGCCTTCGCCGAACGAGATTTTGCGAACCGTGAAGCTCGATCCCATGCCGCGATTGGTGCGCGCGATGCACACGCCTTCATAATTCTGGATACGGGTGCGTTCACCCTCAACGACCTTCACGCCCACGCGCAGCGTATCGCCCGCCTTGAAATCGGGAAGAGTCTTGTCGCTCGTAATGCTCTCAATGGCTTCCGCCTCGAGTGTTTCGATGAGATTCATCTCATTCGTCCTTTAGCTTTTCGCGTTGCGCGCCAGAGGGCGACTGATCCGGAGCGCCAGTATAGCGTTCCCAAAGATCCGGTCGCCGTGACCGTGTTATGTTCTCGGCCATGGCTTTGCGCCATGCCTCGATCTTCGCATGATCCCCCGATCGCAACACTTCAGGGATCGTGCGCCCTTCCCATTCTTTAGGCCGGGTATAGTGCGGATATTCGAGAAGCCGCTGTTCGAAGCTTTCCTCATCGCCGCTTGAAGCCGCGCCCATTACCCCGGGAAGCAGCCTGATGCAAGCGTCTAACAGCGCCAAAGCGCCAATTTCGCCACCGGACAGGATATAGTCGCCGATCGAGACTTCCTCGACCGGCCGGGCCTCGAAAATCCGCTCGTCAAATCCTTCGAACCGGCCGCAGAGAATTGTGACACCTGGGCCGGTGGACAATTGCCGCACGCGCGCTTGGGTCAACGGCTTTCCGCGCGGCGACATGGCAAGCACGGGGGCATCCGGCTGACGCATCAGCGCTTCATCAACCGCCGCGCCCAGCACATCCGCCTTCATCACCATGCCCGCACCGCCCCCCGCTGGCGTGTCATCAACCGTATGGTGTTTGTCGGTCGCGAAATCGCGGATCTGCAACGTTTCCAGCGACCATTTACCCTCATCCTTCGCCCGCCCGGCAATCGAATGACCAAGCGGCCCAGGAAACATTTCGGGGTAAAGGGTGAGGATGGTAGCAGCGAAGGTCATGGCAGGAAATCGCTATCCAAGGTGATTTCTGTGTCCGAAACGGTAACGGCCCTGATCGGAACCATGAAGTCTTTGCCGTCTGGTTTGCGGATATCCAAGATGTCACCCGCACCGAAATTTTCGACTGCAATGACTTCGCCGACTGGTTCACCGCTTTCGGTGACACAGGGCAAGCCGATCAGATCGATATGATAATATTCGCCCTCCGCCAGCGGCGGCAGGGCATCGCGCGGGATCGTCAGTTCGGCACCCCGAAGCGCTTCCGCGCCGTTGCGATCCGTGATTTCGGCGAAGCGGGCGACCGGCATCTTGCTGGTCTGGCGCACGGATTTGAGCGTGAGCATTTTCCCGCCCACCTCGAATGCCTTGTGCAGTTTCAAACTGTCCAGGCTCTCGGCGAACAGCTTGAGGCGCACCTCGCCGTCAATGCCTTGTGGTCCGGCAATAACGGCGAGGATAATGCGCTTGTCCGCCAAGATTTAGCTCTTGGCTTCTTCTTCTGCAGGAGCTTCTTCTGCAGCGGCTTCCTCAGCGGGAGCTTCTTCAGCTTTGGCTTCTTCGGCTGGTGCTTCAGCGGCAGGAGCTTCTTCTGCAGCGGCTTCTTCAGCAGGTGCTTCAGCTTCTTCGGTGGGAGCTTCTTCAGCTGGCGCAGCTGCGGCGGCGGCTGCTGCTTCCTTGGCAGCTTCTTCCTTGGCTGTTTTCTCTTCGATGCGTTCCTTGGCCTTGTCGCCCGGTTCCGCTTTCTGCGGGTTGTTGCGGGCCGGACGCTCCATGATGCCGGCAGCATCGAGGAAGCGCATTACGCGATCGGATGGCTGCGCGCCGACCGAAATCCAGTGCTTCGCACGCTCTTCGTCGAGCTTCACGCGATCGGGATTGTCCTTGGCGAGCAGCGGATTGTAGCTGCCGATACGCTCGATGAACTTGCCGTCGCGCGCCTTGCGGGAATCGGTTACGACGATCTTGTAGTAAGGCCGCTTCTTTGCGCCACCGCGCGACAGCCGAATTGCTACTGGCATTGATATTTCCTTTTCTAAAAATCCAAATTCAATTCAAAAATTCTAGCGTTTCAATAATTTGTCGAGATCGGGAGGAATGCCCTGCCGCGGCATTCCGGGGAGGCCAGGCATGCCTCCGGATGGCATCTCGCCGCCGCCGGGAAGGCCTTCCGGGCCGCCCCCGCCAAACATCTTCATCAGTCCCTTGATGCCGCCCATCTTCTTGATGCGCTTCATCGCGGTCGACATTTCCTTGTGCATCTTGAGGAGCTTGTTGACGTCCTGCACCGTCTGGCCCGAACCCTTGGCCACTCGGATCTTGCGTTTGGCGTTGAGCAGCGCGGGTTTTGCGCGCTCTTTCTTGGTCATCGAGCCGATGATCGCATCCATATGGACGAGTACCTTGTCATCCATACCGCTGTTCGCCATCGCCGCTTGCGCCTTTTTCATGCCCGGCATCATGCCGGCCAGTGCGCCGAGCCCGCCCATACGCTGCATCTGCGCCAACTGGGTCCGCAGGTCGTTCATGTCGAACTGGCCCTTGGCCATCTTCTTGGCAAAGGCTTCGGCTTCGTCCTTCTCGACCGTTTCGGCGGCGCGCTCGACCAGGCTGACGACGTCGCCCATGCCGAGGATGCGGCCGGCAACGCGCTCGGGATGGAATTCCTCCAGCGCATCGAGCTTTTCGCCAACACCGACAAACTTGATCGGTGTACCGGTAACCGCGCGCATCGACAGGGCCGCACCGCCGCGCGCATCGCCGTCCATCCGCGTTAGAACCGTACCGGTCAGTGGCACCTGTTCGGCAAAATTCTTTGCGACATTCACTGCATCCTGGCCGGTTAGTGCATCGACAACGAGAAGGATTTCCTCGGGCGTCGTCGCATCGGAAACCGCCTTCATCTCATCCATCAGTTGCTGATCGACATGAAGACGGCCCGCGGTATCGAGCATCACGACATCGAAGCCCTGCAGCTTCGCCGCCTGAAGCGCGCGCCTCGCGATATCGACGGGCTGCTGCCCCTCCATGATCGGCAAGGTTGCAACGTCTGTTTGCGTGCCGAGCACCGCCAACTGCTCCTGTGCAGCCGGACGATTAACGTCGAGCGACGCCATCAACACCTTTTTGCGGCCTTTTTCAGTGAGCCGCTTGGCGATCTTTGCCGTTGTCGTGGTTTTACCTGAGCCCTGCAGGCCCACCATCATCACCACATTGGGCGGTGTACCGTCGACATGGAGCTCGGAGGCATCTGCGCCCAGCATTTCCACCAGCGCGTCATTGACGATCTTTACGACCTGCTGTCCCGGCGTGACCGATTTAAGAACCTGTTGGCCCACGGCCTGCTCGGTAACGCCTTCGACAAACTCCCTGGCGACGGGCAGTGCGACATCGGCTTCGAGCAGCGCAATACGCACTTCGCGCATCGCCGCGCGGACATCGCTCTCATTAAGCGAACCACGGCCCTTCAGCCGGTCAAATACGCCGCCAAGCCGGTCGCTAAGATTGTCGAACATCGTTCAAATCCTTCCCGATCCCCAAAAAACGCAAAAAACGCCGGCGGGCGAATACTCGCCGGCCAGCGTACGCCTGATGGGCGCGTCGATCTGCATTCCTCACGGAACTGTTGCGGGCCAAATACTGCCCAAAGCGCGCATTTACAAGTGTCTCGTCAAATTCTGGCGAATTAACGCGGTCTTCACTCCGTTTGTGCAACATGACGTTCCCCGAACCGAGGTTGCTAAATTATGCACGAACGCGAGGACGTTGCTTCGACTTTAGAGTCCACCGGCCCCGACACTGAAAAGACCGAGACACCTCGTGCTTTCGTGTCCGCTGCGGTAGCATTGCTGTCTATTCTGATGTTCGCCGGTCTCGGCGGCCAGGTCGTTGCAAGTATCATCGCTGGGACAGCTTCGGAACGCGATCCCGTGCTCGCGGTTGCGCTTATCCTCAATATCGCACTGATCCTCATCGGTTGGCGCCACCACAACGAGGTTTCGGTCCAGATTCAGACCCACAAGGAAGCAACCAAACAGGCGCGAACGCTCGCGCTTCGCGATCCGCTTACCGGGTTTCTCAACCGCCGTTCGCTGAGCAGCGAAGTCGATGCAATGATCAAGACGGCCACGACCCGCAACCGCGTGGTCGCAATGTTCGTCATCGATCTCGACAGTTTCAAATATGTGAACGACCTCAATGGTCACCATGTTGGTGACGTGCTGCTTCGCGAAGTCGGCAAGCGGATCCTGAGCGCACTGCCCGGCTCAGCCCTTGGCGCGCGCCTGGGCGGTGATGAATTCGCGGCAGCGTTTCAGTTCGACCCCAGTAATCCCTCGGCGGTGGACGCCGTGGCGGATGAGCTTGTCGAACGAATCTCCCTGCCGTTCGACATTGAAAATCAGTCTGTCCAGACAAGTGCTTCGGTTGGCATCACGCGCTCTGACCATGATTGCAACGGCGTCGACACATTGCTGCGTCGTGCCGATATTGCGATGTACGCGGCCAAACATCAGGGCAAAAATCGCGCTGTCTGGTTCGACGGCAGCATGGAGAGGATGCTCGAAGAGCGGAATCGCGTTGAACAGGGCATGCGCAAAGGCATCCCCGCAGGCGAATTCGCGCCCTATTATGAGCAACAGGTCGATCTGCTGACCGGTAAACTGCAAGGTTTCGAAGTTCTGGCACGCTGGGAACATCCAAGCCGGGGTATCATCATGCCCGAAGACTTCATTCCCGTTGCCGAAGAATGCGGACTGATTTCCGAACTCTCCGAATATGTCATGAGGAAAGCCTTTACCGAGGCGCGTGACTGGGATCCCAGTCTGACCCTGTCGGTTAACATCTCGCCGGCGCAGCTCAAGGATCCCTGGCTCGCTCAGAAGATCATCAAATTGCTGACCGAGACAAATTTCCCGGCCAGCCGCCTGGAAATCGAAATCACCGAAACCGCACTGTTCGATAATCTCGGCATCGCGCAATCGATCATCTCCAGTCTCAAGAATCAGGGAATACGCATTGCTCTTGATGATTTTGGCACCGGCTATTCCAGCCTCGCCCATCTTCGCGCCCTGCCCTTTGACCGAATCAAGATTGACCGCAGCTTTGTCACGTCGATCAACGACGACAATGAAAGCGCCGCGATCGTGGACGCGATCACGCGTCTGGGCTCGAGCCTCGGCCTGCCGGTGACTGCCGAAGGCATTGAGACAGCGCAGATTGCCTCTAGCCTGAAGGGCCTTGGCTCCATGGCCGGGCAAGGCTGGCATTTCGGAAAGCCCATGGCGATCGGCCAGACAAGACGTTTCCTCGCCGACAAGGACATGCTGACATCGGGCTCCAATGAGGAAGTTGCAAAAGAGGCGCTCGACGATCTGCGCAATCTTCGCCGCACGGGCTAGACCTGTCCTTATTGAAAGCAAAAGGGGTGCATAAGTGGACAGCGCCCCTTCCCAACCCTAAATCGCGCGCCATGCGCCCGTCTTCTCAAAAATTGGCCTTTCACAAGATGCACGGCCTCGGCAATGATTTTGTCATCGTCGATGCACGGCAACAGTCCGTCACCATGACGAATGGATTGGCGCGCGCTCTTGCTGACCGGCGAACCGGAATAGGCTGCGATCAGGTGATCCTGCTTGAGCCATCCGAAAACGCTGATTTGGCAATGCGGATATTCAATGCCGATGGCAGCGAGGTCGAGGCCTGTGGCAATGCTGCACGGTGCGTGACCCTGCTGGTCGGTCATGGTGCCCGGATTGAAACACCAGGGGGAATTATTTCCGGCGTACCCGGTGATTCGGGCGCGACGCTCGATATGGGAACGCCCTGCTTCGACTGGAACGACATCCCCCTCGCCTATGCGATGGACGCCACGCATATGCCGGTTGGTTGGGAAGAATTGACAGACCCGATCGCGATCAATGTCGGCAATCCTCATATCATTTTCTTTGTGGAGGACGCGACGGTCGTCGATCTCGAACGGCTTGGCCCGATCATCGAGAATGATCCGCTTTTTCCCGAACGGATCAACGTCAATGTAGCGACTGTAGAAGCCGATGGCAGCATAGCCCTGCGGGTCTGGGAGCGCGGCGCAGGCCTTACTCGTGCGTGTGGAACCGGAGCCTGCGCTACCACGGTCGCAGCCATCCAGCGCAAGCTCGTAAGCGGCGACACAACTGTGCATTTGCCGGGCGGCGATCTCGACATCGAGTGGACCCCGAATGGGACAATTCGCATGACGGGGCCAGCAACCCATGTCTTCTCCGGCGAAATAAAGCTGGACGATTTCACGTGAGCGGCCCTGAACTCATCACTCTGGGCTGCCGTCTGAACTTCGCCGAAAGCGAGGCGATGCGCGCTTTGGCGGCCGACCGCGACGACCTGGTAATCGTCAACAGCTGCGCCGTCACGGCCGAGGCGGTGCGCAAGACCCGCCAGCAAATCCGCAAGGCAAAGCGCGCGCGCCCGGATGCCGAGATCGTCGTCACCGGCTGCGCAGTCCAGACCGAACCCGAAACCTTCGCCGCGATGCCGGAAGTAAGCCAGCTGCTCGGCAATCGCGAAAAAATGCTACCCGATAGCTTCGTCTCTGGCCGCTCGCTGGTCTCGGACATTATGACAGTGCGCGAAACTGCACCACACCTCGTTACCGGCTTTTCCGAACGTGCCCGCGCCTTTGTCGAAGTGCAGAACGGCTGCGATCATCGCTGCACCTTCTGCGTCATCCCCTATGGTCGCGGAAACAGCCGCTCGGTACCTGCCGGGCTGGTCGTCGAAAGGATCAAGGCGCTGGTCGATGAAGGCTTCCAGGAAATCGTGCTGACGGGTGTCGATGTCACCAGCTATGGACCCGATCTTCCCGGAAACCCCAGTCTCGGCCTGCTCGTGGAGCGCATCCTCAAGGGCGTACCTGCCCTGCCCCGGCTGCGCCTGTCTTCCCTGGACTCGATCGAGATCGACGACCGACTGTTCGAGATCATCACGGGCGAACCGCGCTTCATGCCGCATCTGCATCTGTCGCTTCAGGCAGGCGACGACATGATCCTCAAACGCATGAAACGTCGCCACAGCCGTGCGCAATCGGTCGAAATGGTTGCGAGACTCAAGGAGAAGCGGCCCGAAATTGCAATCGGTGCCGATATCATCGCCGGGTTCCCGACCGAAACGGAAGAAATGGCGGCCAATACATTGGCGCTTGTCGATGATTGCCAGATCGTGTTCGGCCATATTTTCCCCTATTCGGCGCGTAGGGGCACGCCGGCCGCCAAGATGCCGCAGGTTCCGGTTCCTGACCGCAAGGCCCGGGCCCAGCGTCTGCGCGAAGCCGCCGCGCGCCAGAAATCGGATTGGCTGGACAGCCTCGTCGACAGCAGACAACGCGTTCTGGTCGAGAGCAATGACGGTATCGGGCATGCCGAAAATTTCGCCGAAGTGAGAATTCGTCATCGGGACGGGTCGACGGCGAATTTCGTACAGCTTGTCGAAGCTCAGATTTGTGCCGTCGAACAGGGTATTTTGGTCGGGGAGATTTCGTGAGCGAAGAAAAAAGCTGGGGCGACAAGCTGCGTTTCGGGTTCAAGCGAACGTCGGAAGCGCTGGGCGGAAATCTTACAGGGCTGATCACCAAGGAAAAGCTCGACGACGAGACGCTCGACGAAATCGAGGAAGCCTTGATCGCTTCCGATCTCGGCCCGGCTGTCTCCGCGCGGGTGCGCGACCGGCTAGCCAGCGGCCGTTATGATCGCCACCTCTCCGAGCTCGATATCCGTGAAATCGTGGCCGAAGAGCTCGAGGATATCCTGCGACCCGTTGCGATACCGCTCGAAATCGATGCGTTTCCGCGGCCGCAGGTGATGCTGGTAATCGGTGTTAACGGCTCGGGAAAGACGACTACGATCGCCAAGCTCGGCCACCTGTTTCAGGAAGACGATTACAATGTCATGTTCGTCGCCGGGGATACATTTCGCGCGGCGGCAATCGGGCAGCTCAAGGTCTGGGCCGACCGGCTCGGTGTTCCGATCATCGCGGGCGAGGAAGGCGGCGATGCAGCAAGCCTCGTTTTCGAGGGCGTCAAGCGCGGAACAGAGATCGGCACGGACGTACTGATCGTCGACACGGCCGGACGGCTCCAGAACAAGAGCCACCTGATGGACGAGCTTTCCAAGATCCGCCGCGTTCTGGGCCGCCTCAACGAGGCAGCTCCACACAATGTGATCCTCGTGCTCGACGCCACGACTGGGCAGAATGCGCTTTCGCAGATTGAAGTGTTCAAGGAGGTAGCGAATGTCACCGGCCTTGTGATGACCAAACTGGACGGAACAGCGCGTGGCGGTGTTTTGGTAGCGGCGGCAGAGAAATTCGGCCTGCCCATCCATGCGATTGGTGTTGGCGAGACATTGGAAGATTTACGGCCCTTCGATCCCCGGGCCGTTGCCCGCGCCATCACTGGCGCAGACGAATTTGACGGAGAGTGATGGTATGAGTGACGCGCAGCCCGATACAAAGCAGGAATTGTCGCCCGGCATGCGCATGGCGCTCGATTTCGGGCCGGTCTTGGTATTCTTCGTGGTCAATTTTCTGGCACCGCCACCGCTCGGGATTTTCTTTGCCACAGGCGCTTTCATGGCAGCGATGATGATTGCGCTCGTCATTTCCTGGATGAAGGCCGGCAAGATTTCGCCGATGCTGCTCTTTTCGGGTGTCATGGTGCTTGTCTTTGGCGGAGTTACGCTTTTCCTGCGCGACGAGACCTTCATCAAGGTCAAACCGACCATCTATTATGTCTTTATAGCGGCGCTCCTGATCGGCGGTCTGATCACGAAACGGCCAACCCTGGCGGCGCTTCTCGGCAGCGCCTATCCGGGGCTCAGCGATCGCGGATGGGACATTCTGTCGCGCAACTGGGCGATCTTCTTCCTCGCCATGGCGGTGCTGAATGAAGCCGTTTGGCGCAACAGCAGCACCGATTTCTGGGTCGGGTTCAAGCTATGGGGCGCGATCCCGCTTACCCTTGTTTTCGCTTTTGCGAACGTCCCGATGCTGTTGAAACATGGTCTCAATCTGGAAAAGGCGGACGAACCGCCAATGCCGGACGCACACGAATAATTGGGCTGCGCCATCTTCAGGGGGGCTGCGCGCTATCCTTGATCGGCGCGTGATACGCCTTTGCCGTCGAGATTTTTGGCAACGAATTCCCAGTTGATCGCATTGTCGAGAATGGCTTCGATATGATCGCCGCGCCTATTTTGATAATCGAGATAATAGGCATGTTCCCACACATCGAGTGTGAATAACGGCTTCATGCCTTCATGGACTACCGGCGTGTCAGCATCATGCAGAGACGTGATTTTCAGTTCTTCTCCGTCCAGAAAAAGCCAAACCCAACCGCTGGCGAAATGGCCGGTCGCTTCGCCCTTGAACGCTTTGAGAAGCTCGGACTTCGACCCGAAACTGTCTTCGATATGAGCGGCGAGTGCGCCTGACGGATTCTTCTTCTCGGGGCTCAGGCACTGCCAGTAGAAACTGTGGTTCCAAACCTGTGCGGCATTGTTGAACAAACCCTGGTTGCCGGACTTTTGCGCGGCAAGGATAACCTCTGAAAGCTTGGCATTTTCCAACTCGCCGCCTTCAATCGCTGTGTTGGTTTTGTCCACATAGGCCTGATGATGCTTACCATGGTGGAAATCGAATGATTGCGATGAAATCAAATCGCCAAAAGCATCCTTGGAATAAGGAAGTGCGGGGAGTTCGAATGCCATGGACAGGTCTCCTGTTTGTTGAGCCATACATGACCGTAACGCACAAGCTCTTCAAGGGTTGCCATGGCAAGACAGGGTGAAAAAATGTGCAGGTTCCCGGGAATCAAAAAAGGACCAGCTGCCCTTGAAAAGGCAGCTGGTCCAATTTCTGTGCCGGCACAAATCGTTTCGCGGGTGGTTAGCTGTTCGGCTCGACGATGAAATTCGTCAGGTCATTCCGCGGAGCTTCCCATTCCGGTGCCAGTTCCGCAGCCGTGAGGATATCCATATAGGCGGAGGTCAAGTCACCGGTCAGTTGATGCGCCAGGCCTCGGCCATAATGGGCCACCGCTGGCTGCTCGGTACCGAGATCCAGGGCGCGGGTGAACAGGGGCAAGGCCTGGTCGCCGCGCTCGTCACGCCGCATCAAAGTGATGGCCTTGTTGAGCATCGCTTCGGGGTTCTCCGCGTCGAGCCCTAGCGCGCGATCGAAATCGACGAGTGCTCGGTCATAGCTGCCGCGATGAAAATGGATGATCCCGCGGTTCACGAAAGTCGCGACACGGTCATAGGAGTTCAGCATTTCGACATCGAGCGCGAAATCGCACGGCCTGAGATCGCTGCGCGAGTCCGATTGCTGTGCTGCCGCGGCGTAGCAGGCCTGGGCCGAACTGTTCCCGGCCACCTGTACCGCGCTGTTTGCAACGCCAGCAGCAGTTGTCAGCACAAGTGCGCCAGCGGCAAGTTTGAGCATTGTTTTCATGGCATCCTCCTCCTGTAGGGCGTTCCAATATGCACAGAATCGGCCTTTTCGCCTAATAAACGGGTGGGACCGGTCATTCTTTTCGCCCAACGGTCTGCCTCATGCGACGAACGGCAAGGGCAGCGCGACGGGGATTAATCGCCCTGTTCTCCGGAGACTCGGAACCGGACAAGGTCTTGAGCTGGCACATCCCATTCGGGGGCGATGTCGGCGGCGCGCCGGATATCGTAATAGGCGGCCGATACGTCACCGTTCATTTCATGGGCGACACCGCGTCCATAATAGGCCAGCGCGGGCTCCCTCGTACCATTTTCGATTGCTGCGGTTAGCAACTCGACAATCTCGGCCATGCTCTCGCGCCGGTGTAACATTGCGAGCGCCTTGTTTAGATAGGCTTCAGGTTCGCTGCTATCGAGCGCAATCGCCTGATCATAATCGGCAATTGCCATCGCGAAATTCCCGTTATGGACATGCAGGATGCCGCGATTGACATAGCTCGCAACGCGATCCCGGCCACTGATACGATAATCCTCAATCGCTTCCGTGCAGGTGCGGATGTCGCTTGGTCCGGAGCGTTCGTTGAGCGCAGATTCGTAACAGGTTCGCGCGGTAGTGTTGCCGAACACGCTAACGGCGGCATTGGCACTGGTGACGGAAAAACCGGCGATGGCGAGCGCCGCGAAAATGGATGAACTACGCATGGTATTTCTCCCTGATTGCTCGCGCAATATACGCTATTTTAGGACTTTTGGCGAATCAGCCGATCATGTCGTGGCGCTTCAGGGCGTGACGCAACTGATCATAGCTCAATCCCAATGCCTTGGCGGTTTGCCGTTGATTGTAGCGCGCCCTTTCCAGGGCATTTTCCAGTATCTCTTTCTCATATCCCTCAACCGCTGCCTTGAAATCGGAAACGACGGGTTTGGGAGCCGAACGGACAGGTTGTGCCACAGCCTCGGCCGGCTGGCCGGCATCACTGGTTGTTGAGGGTGGCATCTGCCAAGGGGAATCAAATGGGTCTAGCTGAATGGTATCGACGGGGTCGGACGGGCGATCCCAGCGGTAAACGGCACGCTCCACGGCATTGCGAAGTTCGCGCACATTTCCAGGCCAGTCATACGCCATAAGCACCTTGGTGGCATTGTCCCCGAAGCCGGGCCAGGCTGGCCAATCGAGCTCGGCTGCCATGCGCCGCCCGAAATAGTCGGCCAAAATCAATATGTCGCTTTCGCGAACCCGGAGCGGCGGCAGGGTAACCACTTCGAACGACAGGCGATCAAGCAAGTCCGCTCGAAACCGGTTCTGCTCCACAAGACTCGGCAGATTTTCGTTGGTCGCGGCAACTATCCGGACGTCGACACGCAATGGCCTGTTGGATCCGATCCGGCTGACTTCGCCATATTCGACCGCGCGCAACAGCCGCTCCTGCGCGGCGGCAGACAATGTCGCCAGCTCATCCAGAAACAACGTGCCGCCATCGGCTTCCTCGAACGCACCAGCCCTCGCGCGGGTTGCGCCAGTAAAGGCCCCGGCCTCATGGCCAAACAGCTCGGCCTCAATCAGCGTTTCAGGGAGTGCCGCACAGTTCAGGGTGATCAACGGCCCCTCCCAGCGCTGGCTGAGCCTGTGGAGGCGCTCGGCGATAAGTTCCTTGCCCGTCCCCCTTTCCCCTATCACAAGGACAGGACGATCCAGCGCAGCCGCACGGCTGGCCATCTCGACCGCATCGAGAAAGGCACCCGACTCTCCAACAAATTGCGCACCGCGTTCCATGACGAACTTTTAGCATATTTTCCTAATTAATAGCAATATTTACCTTGCGAGCGCGGCTCCAATTCTATCTATGCTATTGTTTTTATTGCGTTTTAAAAAACTGGCACGGTCTCTGCATTGGATGGTACGTTAACAGTCACAAAGACAGTAACCCAATTTCAGGCTACCGTTTCGGGCCAAGGTTCAGGAGACCAGACATGACCAACACTTCAAGCATCAGCCAAAACATCGTTTCCGCCATAGCCGCTCTCGCCGTCACCGGCATCTGCGTCTTCGGAACCGTCGGCCCGATCGACAGCGACACCGCTCAACCGGTTCAGCTTCAGGCCGATCAGGACGACATCATTATCGTTACCGGCCAGATCGCCTAGGCCAAGCAGACAGGCCGGTGAGGGGTAGCCCCTTCCCCTCCCCGGCCAATCCAGTTCAAGGGGTTTTAGGAGTAGTCACATGGGAATTTTCTCCCGCACCCGCGATATCATCGCCGCCAATGTCACCGACATTCTCGACAAGGCTGAAGATCCGGCCAAGATGGTCCGGATGATCATCCTCGAGATGGAGGAAACCCTGGTGGAGGTTCGCGCAACCGCTGCTCGCACGATCGCTGACCAGAAAGAAATGCGTCGGTCGATCACCAAACTCGAAAATCTCCAGGAAAGCTGGAAAGACAAGGCCGAACTCGCCCTTTCCAAGGATCGCGAAGATCTTGCCAAGCAGGCGCTCGTTGAAAAACAGAAAGCCGCTGACATGGCAGACCGCCTGAACGGCGAGATCGCCATTCTCGATGAATCGCTCCATGCCTATGAGCAGGACATTTCCAAGCTTCAGGGCAAGCTTCGTGAAGCCCGCAGCCGCCAGAGCAGCATTTCGGTCCGCCTCGAAAGCGCCGAAAACCAGATCAAGCTGCGCGATCTTTACAATGGCGACCGGGTTCAGGATGCATTTGCGCGCTTCGAGATGCTCGAGCGGCATGTCGACATGGCCGAGGGCCGTGCCGATGCGCTCGCCCTGGGCAGCCAGCCAAAATCGCTTGAGGACGAGATCAACGAGCTTGAAACAAGCGACCGGGTTGAAGCAGAACTCGCGGCCATGAAAAAGGCCAGCAAGAAATCCTCAGACACCAAGGAAGCCTAAATCATGGAAGAGATCTTCGTACCAGTCGGCATCGTCGGGATGCTCTTCATCGGCCTCCCATGGTTGATCCTCCATTATTCCACACAGTGGAAGCGCGCCGGATCGATCACTCGGGAAGATGAAGACCTTCTGGATGAACTTTATGACACCGCCCGGAGACTGGATGACCGGATGAACACGATCGAACGGATCATGGCTGCGGACAATCCGGAATGGGCCCGCGAACGCGCCCTGCGCCACGAGACACCCCGGGAAGAACGGATCGAAGAGAGGTTCGAGGATCGCATTGCAGACACAGACATGAGCCGCGCCGAACGCCGGCGGTAACGAACAGACGAACAGGAGACCGAAAATGCATGACCGCCGGACAAAATTTTATCTCGACAAGCAGAACAGCAAGTTCCTGGGCGTGTGCTCCGGTGTTGCGGACTATACCGGGATCGACACACTTTGGACCCGCGTCGGCTTTGTTGTGACTTCGCTCTTTTTCTTCCCGCCGCTGATCGCCGTCTATTTCATTGTCGCATGGCTGGCTCCGAAAAAGCCGCTCGGTCTCTACGACGACAAGGAAGAAGAAAAATTCTGGCAGGGCACGCGGGCCAACCCGCGCCGCTCGGTTAACGCAATCCGGTCCCAGTTTCGCGATGTCGATCGCCGGCTCGCCGATATGGAACTGATGGTCACGAGCAAAAACACGCGGCTCGCCCAGGAAATCGACGCGCTGCGATAGAGTTACAGGTTCAGGGAGGAAATCATAATGAATTGGGGAAGTCCGGCCTTTGTTCTGGCCATCATAGGAATGAGTTTCCTGGCCTGGATCATCACCACGGCCATCAGAGCCAAGCACGGCTATCCGTTGGAGAATGAATGGGGCGGTTCAACTCACCGGGCAGATCCGGAAAGTGGCCGAAAAATTGAATTGCTGTCCAATGAAAATGGCGAACTGAAGGACAAGATCATTCACCTCGAAGAACGCATTTCGGTCCTCGAACGGATCGCCACGGACGGCAGCACCAGACTCGCGAACGAGATCGAAAATCTCCGCGGCGCGGCTGAATAGGGAGAAGAGAAAATGGACCCCGCAAAAGCTCAATTATTGGCTGATCTGGCCCCGGCAATCGCTGTAGTGGTCATCGTTGTCATGGCCGCCTGGGTGGCCACGACCTGGCTGAGGATCAAGAACGGTTATCCTCTCGATGACGGAATGGGCGGCGCCCACCATCCGCAAGTCGATCGCCAGACCAGGGATGAGATCAAGCTGCTCAACCAGGAAAATACGCAGCTCCGCGATGAGCTCGCCGGCCTGAAGAACCGGCTCGCCAATGTCGAAACCATAGTCACCGACAGAGGTTACGGGCTCGATCAGGAAATCGAGCGCCTGCGCGACAAGGCTGAATAGGGAGTAGGATCATGGATTTGGAATTGATGGGCATATTGCTGATGACGGTAGTCTTCCCGATTTGCGCGGTCACTTTCTGGATATTCGGCGGGAAATGGTTCGAGCTCCGCAAGGCAGAGGCTGAGGCGAATGTCCGCATGACTGCCGAAAGTGCCGCACAATATGCGGCGAAAACCGAACGGCTCGAGCAGCGTGTGGCAACGCTGGAACGGATCCTGACGGACCGGTCAACGGGCCTCAGCGAAGAAATAGAAAATTTGCGGGACAAACCGCTCAACTAGACAAGTTCAAGGTTCAGGGAGACGCTAGATGTTTGACAATCCTTTTTCGATGGTCGTCGCAATCGTACTGATTACCGCAATCGCCGGTGTTCTGAGAGCAAAATACAAGGCCGAGCAAGGGATCGTCGAAGACGCGAATGGCGAGCATCGCCGCCTGATCGACCCTGACGCCGGGAGGATGCGGGAAGAGATCAAACAGTTGAAGGACCGCATCGCCGTCCTTGAACGGATCGCCACCGACAAAAGCAATCGGCTCGAAGATGAAATCGAAGCTCTGCGCGACACGACGCACAGCTGAAAATACTGGTTCAGGAAAGAAAGGAATAGTCATGCAGGATCAAATCCCGACACTGGCCACAACGGCAGCCGGATTGATTGGCTTGATGATTGCCAGCCTCGTTGCACTGAAGGGCTGGCGCGGATGGCTTGAATTGAAGCGGATGGAGCTGCAGCAGACGGCAGCCTTGTCCGGCGATGTTCCCGCACCCAGCACGGGATCGCGGATCGAAGTCGCCGACCTCAAGGAGCGTGTCCGCAAGCTCGAAGCCATCGCTGCCGGTATCGAACTTTAACAACACCCGAATTCGTCATTCCGCTCGCCCCGCGGAATCTTTTCGGCCTGGCCCACAACTCCCTTCCGAAAAGGCC
Source organism: uncultured Parasphingopyxis sp. (assembly GCA_947259005.1). Lineage (GTDB taxonomy): Bacteria > Pseudomonadota > Alphaproteobacteria > Sphingomonadales > Sphingomonadaceae > Parasphingopyxis. The sequence goes on from CAMYKP010000006.1 coordinate 417,496, forward strand.
CCGGCATCCTGTGCCGGGGCGACGTACCGGGGTGACGGGCGGCCAGCCAGCCCCTAAATGACCGGGCATGACCCAATCCACCACACTCGACGAAGTCCGCGAGGAATATGATTTTCTCGACAGCGACGATCGCTACCGGCTCCTGATCGATCTCGGGCAGACGCTTGACGATATGCCCGACGCCCTGAAAACCGATGCAACACTGGTGCGCGGCTGCTCGGCCTCGGTCTGGGTTTATCCGACGCAATTGGTTGACGGGCGACTGCATTTCCTCGCCGACAGCAATGCTGCGATTACCAAAGGGATCATAGCGCTTGTGCTGCTGGCTGTGCAGGACCGCATGCCAGCAGAAATACTAACGACCGATATCACCGCCGAACTCGCAAGTTTCGATCTCAAGAACCAGCTCAGTTCGAACCGGACACAGGGTATTCCGAACATGATCGCCCTGATCCGCGAAACGGCAGAGCGCTACAGCTGAGGTTCAGGGTCAGGACCCCTGGGCACCTTTCCAGCTACGGCGCTCTTCTGCGACTCTCAAAACATCCCATGCCGCCTGCCCCGCCTGGAAGCGTTTGGCCGCATCGGCATCGTCGGGATTCACATCCGGGTGGTTTTCCTTGGCAAGTTTACGCCACGCTTTTTTAACGGTCGCAATGTCCGCATCGCTATCGAGTTCAAGTATTTCCAAAGCGAGCATTTCATCGGAGCTGCGCGTGCCATCACCGGGGCCGCCCCAGCCATAATGCGATGCTTGGCCGAACCCGCCGGCATCACGCTGTTCGTCGCGCTCACGCTGTTCGCGCTGCTCCTTGGTCAGGCCTTCGAAGTAATTATAGTTGCGGTTATATTCGGCAGCGTGTTTCTCGCAGAAATACCAGCGTTCGGGGCTGTTCGGCGATTTAGGCGCGGGCCGATCGCCCGGTTCTTCGCACAGATGGCGGTCACAGATGCGCACCTCGACCGTATCCCGCGAGGATTCATATCCTCTCCAGCGCGGGAACCCCCAGTCATTCTTTCGTCGTCCGCCTGCCATAACTGCTTAGTCTAACTCCCAAAACAGGAACGGGCCACCGCCTGATAGGCTATGACCCGTTCCGCGATAATTTTTATCCAACCGGACGATTTAGCCCGGTGTGAAAATCAACGATAGGCTGCCGCTCCGACAAGCCCTGCCGTTCCAATGATCGACGATATGAGAATGCCCATAATCACGGCCATCACGACAAAGTACGCAATGATCCAGATAATGATCGTAACTGCAGTATAGCCGACCGCTTTGTTTTCCGGCACTTTCATAACCGCCTGACTACCCAGATAGAGCAGATAGGCCGAATAGGCGAATGCTGCCAAGGATAGCAGGAAGTTCAGGCCCGGGATGAAACCGAAAAAGCCCGCAATCCAGCCGGGCGTGGCGGAGTAGACAACCAGCTTCATGGCCGACAGGTCATTTTTCGCACCGTCAAAACTGGGTGCCAACGCGTTGGCGATTATACCCATCAGATAGATTATGCCGAGGCCGATAATGTAACCGGCGATCGCCGTGACCAGGAAATAATTCATTCCGAAATAGCGATACGGCCCGAACGACAGCGCAAATCCGATAAGCGTGCCGATAATCGGCAATGCCGCCAAAATCATCGCATATCCGGTGAAAAGCCCCATAGTTGAGCCCTGTTCAGCATCAATTTTCGACCATTCCGTCTTGGGCGATAACAGGATATTTTTTGCGCGATCTATCAAGCTCATAACCGTTCCCCTTTTTATGTATCCGAATATGTGAACCAAATTGCTCGATTCGTAAAGCAGGCGCGGTATTACGCGGCTGTGCCGCAGATCACTGCCAGAGGGCCTATAAGCCGGGTTTTGTCCAGCGGATCACTCCGCCTGTGCGACCATTCCTCTAGGAACGGGATTGCTCCCGCCCTCAAGCGACCAACCCGGACGACAGGCCGAACCCAAGCCTATATGCCATCCCTATTCGGTCTTGCTCCCGGTGGGGTTTGCCGTGCCGCGGCCATTGCTGGCGCGCGCGGTGCGCTCTTACCGCACCCTTTCACTATCGCCGGGCCGAAGCCGTGGGCAATCTGCTTTCTGTGGCACTTTCCCTGGGGTCGCCCCCGCCGGACATTATCCGGCACCGTGGGTCCATGGAGCCCGGACTTTCCTCGCGGCATAATTGCCCCGCGGTCGCCCAGCCCTCTGGCCCTCCCTATCTAGCGTCGCCTTGCTCGCGATCCAAGAGCAGGCGGAAAAGAATGGCGCGGGACTGACCGTCAATAGTTCCGTCGATCAATTCGGGGCGAAATCGGCGCTGGAACGCAACGACCGCAGCGAGTTTGTCTTCGATGTCATAACCGAAGCGTTCAAGTGCGATCAGGAAGGCGCTGTCCGTCCATTCCGGATCGGTAGTTGCATCCTCGGGCCGGGCTAGGGCGAGGTTAAGCCGCGCCAGCTTGTCCCACGGGAAAAGTTCGCCCGGATCCTGTTTACGGGCAGGTGCGACGTCCGAATGGCCAACCACATTGGCCCGCGGGATATCGTGCCGCTTGTGGATTTCATGGGCCAGCCGGACAACTGCGGCGATCTGGTCATCGGGAAAGGGATGATAGCCGAATTCATGGCCGGGATTGACGATCTCGATCCCGATGCTGGCCGAATTTACGTCGGTGATACCACGCCAGTAGGAGGCACCCGCATGCCAGGCTCGCTTGCCTTCATCGACGAGCTGCAGGACCGTGCCGTCTTCATTCACGACATAGTGCGCGGAAACACCTGCATCGGCGCTGGTCAAGCGCCTGATGGCCGAGGCTCCATCGCGCATACCGGTATAGTGCATGACCAGCATTGATACCGGCAATTTGCGATCGTTGAAATTCGGAGAGGGCGTGTCGACTATTGTCACCGGGATCGTTCCCTGGCGAATCCGCGAAACCCCATTGGAAAAGACTTTTTATGCAGCATCCGGAGGATACCGCCCAAAATCATCTCCAAGGTCAAGGGGCAAGCCTATGCTACGCTTGATATCTGTTGAGGTTCGGACAGTGCAAGCTGGTACAGGGATCTTACGCCGGGCAAAACTCTGAACCGATCAGTATAGCCAAGAACAGTCTCACCGGCGCCCAGTATCAAGCCGCCATCCGGTGCCATTACCGTCGATATATTCTGTAGCGCAGAGCTTCGATTGGCGGCCGGGAAATACAGCAGAACATTGCGGCACAGGACAAGGTCGAACTGACCGGGAGGTGGAACGTCGAGGACGTTTTGACAGCGGAATCGAACCATTTTCCGGAGGGATTCATCGATCCGCCAGTGGCTCCCACTTTGCTCAAACCAGCGCAGCATAAGGCGCGCGGGTAAACCGCGCTGAATCTCGAATTGGCTATAATCGCCTATCCGGGCACGATTTATGGCCGTACGCGAAACATCGGTGCCCAGCAGTTCAATCGACCATCCACGCCACTGTGCGGCATTGTCGCAAAAATGCATTGCCAGCGAATAAATCTCCTGCCCGGTAGAGCATCCCGCGCTCCAGATTCTGATTCTCTTCGTACCCTGACGGTTAACCGCGATGTTTTCGATTACCTTGAACAAGTCTGCAAAGGCCTCGCTGTCCCGAAAGAAATAGGTTTCATTATTGAGCAGTGCATCGATCGTTTCATTGCATAAAGCTGCGCTACCCGGCTCGGCCAGACGGGCAACCAGTTCATCGCAGCTCGCTATGCCACGGGCTTTCAGGATCGGTTTGAGCGCCATCTCGATCCGCCAGTGCCGTCCTGTCGACAAGCGCTGTCCCGTTCTCGCTTCAAGCAGCGACGAAAGCATGTTCAGGGAGGCCGGGTTCACGTGCATCCGAATGCCCTTGCACGGCGTGTAACGTGATTTGCCAAGTCCATCGGGGGAGCAATGGCGCTTGCAATGCCTTGCCGGGCAACCGCGCCGGGCATGCCCCAGACGACCGAGCTTTTCCTGTCCTGAGCCAGAACTTCCCCACCCGCTTTCGCGAGCGCTTCGGCACCTACGGCGCCATCTCGGCCCATTCCGGTCAGCACGACCCCAATCGCATCGCTGCCATAGACCTCTGCAACACTGGACAGCATCGGATCGACGGATGGACAAAACCCGTTATGCGAGCGATCGTAATCAAAGCAGACCCGGACATGATCAGCATCTCGCCTGACCGTTAGATGTGCATCGCCCGGGGCAATCAGAATCTCTCCATCTTCAACGCGCTGGCCATCACGGGCGGGAATCGTCTTGCGACCCGAAGCTGTTTGCAGCTGCCTGGCAAAATAGACGATGAAATCTGCCGGCAAATGCTGCGTGACCAAGATAGGCATCGTAAAATCGCGCGGCAGTTCCGCGAAAAATGCCGACAGGGCATGAATGCCGCCGGTCGATGCGCCAATCGCGAGACATTTTACCGGTCGCCTTACCGAAACGCCCCTCGCCGCATCATGGTTTGTCTTCTCGCCATATGACCGCGATGCAGATTCTTGCCGAGTATTACGCTCTGTCAAACGGTGCATTTTTTCGAGAAGCGAGACCGCAAACTGTTCGTTCAGGGCCGGGCTGTTCGGCTTCAATATGAAATCGCTCGCGCCCATAGCCATTGCACGAACCGATGCTTGAGCGTTTTCGCTACAATGCGAAGAAACAATCAGGACAGGCGCGCGCCGGCTAGCATGAAGAACATAGGGGATGGCCTCGATACCATCCATGCCCGGCATTTCGATATCCAGGATAACCAGATCAACGGATAGGGTTTTTAGCTTTTCAAGCGCTTCTTCAGCACTTCCGGCATGACCAACAACTTGAAAATTGTCCGTATCGTTGACCACCCGCTGCACGATCAGCCGCGCGACGGCGGAATCGTCAACTACAAGAACATTGCGGCTGTTCGGTCGCTTCAGCGAATTCGGGATCGGGGAGTCAGGCCGGCTGGCCACTATCAACACCGTTCTGGGCGAGCTCGATTTTGCTTAGCAGCGTCTCCCGGTCGAATGGCTTCATGATATATTCGTCAGCGCCGGCATCCATCGCCCGCCGGATTTGATCTGCGTCATTTTCAGTTGTGCAGAAGATGATCTTTGGCCGGTTGTCGAGGGCCAGCGCTTTCAGCGCGTGCAGGAATTCCATCCCGTCCATGACAGGCATGTTCCAGTCCAGAAGGATAACATCCGGAATGTCGTGTTTCAAAAATTCGATCGCCTCGCTGCCGTCACCTGCTTCCTCGACTGAAAAGTCGAGTGTCTCCAGCATATGACAGGCGACTTTTCGAATGACTTTCGAATCGTCCACAACAAGACATTTCTTCACGCGACCTCTCCCCAAGGATTTCCCCGATGGAATGCGTAGGGACCGGTGGTAACTTTGGCGTTAACGGTGATGGGCACAATCATCACTACGCCGCCCTGCTCGCCGACGACGAGATGAGCGCGGACGGGTCAATGACAGCCACGGAATGCCCCTCCACTTCGATTACACCGAGAGAAATCCTGCGCCATCCCGGCTCGAACGCACCTTCCAGTTTTTCCGGTAGTTCCCGACATTCACAAACGTCATGAACCTCATCGACTGCGAGGCCATAGAGAAAATCGACTATATTGACGACGATGAGGGACTGCCCCCGCAAAACGGATGCGGGCCGGCCATCTATAGCCGCCAAAGTATCGATCACGGTAATCACATTGCTCCGCAATGCGGCTACGCCCGCCACCATTGGCGCAGCGCGCGGCACCGGAATTACATCGGGTGCCGGTACGACAGACCCGATGGTGTCAGCAGACATGGCGAACCGGGTGCCTCCTGCTTCGGCTACAAGATAGAGTTGCTCCACGACGGTTATCCCTTCGCTTTCAGGCGCGCGTTTAGCGCATCGACGATCGCCGTTCGATCATATCGGTAAAACCTGCCCTTGCCGGGTGACGGATCGGCAGTGAGCCGCACGACATTGTCTTGTAATTCGCTAGAGACATAATCTGCATCGCTGGCGTCGATCACCAGATCGGAATCTTCGGTTGCGTCAAAGGTGATGTCATATCCGGCCATTTCGATCAGTGGTACGAGCAGTTCATGGCGCCAAAGATCATCTCCACCGATAACCAGGCAACGCGGCTTTTGGGATGACGCGCTCCAGGGTCGGCGCCCTGCATTGCCCGAAAATTCGGAGAAGAGATAATGCGCGTCGAGCAGCTCAATCGGACTGCCGTCCACGACAGCAACGCCGGCAATGCGGCCCGGCCGGAGAGCAGGCTCGAACGTTTCGGGCAATGGGCCAACATCGGCTGTTCCACTTTCGATCGCGTAAGCGATGGCCGCATTGCCGTCACTTAGGCGCAACAGACGCACGGTGCCGGTCTCGGGAAGAGGCGAACACGTCACAACTGGTAACGTCTCGTCATTCCAAACAAGCCGCAATGTGCCGGCCCGCTCTGCAATCTGCGAGACATCCGCATCGATGATGCGTTCAACAAGCGCCATGCGTATGGCGCGACGCCGACCATCTCTGTCCCCGAAAATCAAAGCCTCAGGCGCTGCCGAGATCTGCTCGATCTCGTGTCTGTCGTCCTTGGTATTGCGGCTGAGCGACAGACGAATCCCAGCGGCTGAAGCTAGCCCTGCAACATCAAGCAGGAGCAAAGGCAGGCCGTTGTCGGGCAATGCTGTTCCAGCGTAGATTCCGGCGCCCATGATCCCCGGCGCAGCAGGTTTCACGACCAGTTCTTCATGATTGTATACGGCCGACACCATGATCGCATAGCGTTCGCGGCGATTGGAGCGGACGATCACGAGGTGGCGGTCATCCCGGCTTTCAGGCGTATCCCCTTCCGGATTTTCGCCTTCGAGCATGCGACCCAGCCGGATAACAGGAACGCGACTCTCGCGGATAATCGCGAATTCCGTACCGCCGACTTTCTCCATGCGCGCCCTGCCCCTGTTGAGGGACACGATTTCGTCGATATTGGAGCGCGGAATGGCATAGTAGCCATTGCGCACACCAAAAATCAGCGCCGGTATGATCGTAAGCGTCAGGGGAACGAACAGCGCCAATTTGGTGCCTTCGCCCAACACGCTCTCAATCTCGATCGTACCCCCAATCCGCTCGACGTTTGACCTGACAACATCCATGCCGACACCCCTGCCCGATACTGTACTGACCGCATCGGCAGTGGACAGGCCGGGCTGGAAGACGAGGTCCAGCAATTCCCTTCCATCCATGGTTTTCACGGCGTCGGCAGACAGGTTCCCACTCTCCACCGCGCGATCACCAAGTTTTTTCTGGTCGATTCCGCGCCCGTCATCAGCGATGACGATCTGGATCTGGTTTCCCGATTGATGCGCGCTTATCCGCAACACACCATCTCGGGTTTTGCCAGCCTCATGTCGTTCCTCTGGACCTTCGATGCCGTGATCGAGCGCATTGCGCACGATATGGGTCAACGGATCGCGCAGCATCTCGATCATCTCGCGATCAAGTTCCACATCGGCACCATCAATCTCCAACACAACCGATTTGCCGAGTTCGGCCGAAAGGTCGCGGACCAGACGGGGCAAGGCAGCAAACAGACTTTCAATTCGCTGCATCCGTGCCCAGGTTATCGCGTCGCGCATTTCGGCGACACAGGAGGACATGCGGTCAAAAGCAGTTTCGACCTGATCATCACTCTTCGTACGGCGAAGCTGACGCGACAATTCGTTGCGCGAAAGCACGAGATCAGACACCCCGCTCATCAATCTGTCGAGCAATTCCAGAGGAACACGAATGCTGCGTGCTGGGTTGCGGCGCTCGGCAACCGACTGGCTGGCGACGGGGAACATATCGCTGTCGTCTTCTGTGGCTGTGAGAGCGGCAATCAACAGTCCGTCGATCGCCTCATCAATCTCTTCACCCAATTCAAGGGCATCAACAATCTCGCCGATACGGTCGATTATTGCGAGGATCGCGCTTACCAGGGCGGGCGTGGGTTCACGCTTGCCATCACGCAGGTCCGAAAGCGCGTTTTCGGCTTCATGGCTAACCCTCTGAAGATGGGTGAGATCAAGGAATCCGCAGCTCCCCTTGACCGTGTGGACGAAGCGAAAAACATCATCCAGACGTCTGCTGTCCTTCGGATTGGCCTCCCAAGCAACAATTTCACCGGAAATCGTTCCCAGCGTTTCGCGCGTTTCGGCAATGAATTCAGCCAGCAGGTCGTCCATCGGGCCCATCCAGAAAAGTCATTTGACTGTCCTGATGCGCCCTGATGGTTAAAATGCGGTTTACCCGGCGGCTTAACTAGCGAAAGTTACGCCGAAAAGCAGGACATTATCCTCCGGTTCGGAAACCATCACTTCGCCATGGCCTTCTTCGACCAGCACATGGACGAGCCAAGCCGCTGCAGCGCGCGGCGTCAGCGCTTCGGCGTCAGTCTTGCCGAGCAATGCCGTTTTGAGTTCGGGATCCAACACAATGCGCGTTCCTTCAGCCCGAACCACGATTTCTCCGCCTTCAGCTCCCACGAGCAGCGTACCTCCGCGCACCAGCGCATCGGCCGCAATCAACGCAAGATTGAGCAATATCTTGATCTTCGCCTTGGACATGGAGGGTTGTTCGACCATCCATTCAAGCTCCACCCTGCCGGTGTTGCCGACCAGGCCTTCAATCGCCGTCTTGGCTTCACGGCTGTCAATTTCATCGTCAAACCCGCCAGCAGCACCAAAAGCGAGACGGAAGAATTTGAGCTTTGTCGCCGATGTTCTGGCGCTTTCGGCAAGCAGTTCCATGCAGCGCTCGCGCATCTCGGGGTCATGCTCGTCGGCAAGCAGTTCGATACCATTGTTGAGCGCTCCGATCGGGCTCAACAGGTCGTGACACAGGCGCGACGCCAAAAGGCTCGCAAATTCAACGCTCTTGCTGTCCATTGTCCGGCGGTTCCTGTTCATTGCTGTGCGCAATCCCTAATGTCGGTTGGACGCAGGGCTTGCAAGGGCTAGCTCCACAGGCTCCAGATGACCGGGAGACGGCACGTGCCATGCGTCCATTTCTCCACCCGCTACAATGAGCCATATTCGCCCGATATCAAGCGCCATTTCAGCGTCCCGAGCGGACGGTTCGGTGCTCCCCGCTGGATGAGAATGATAATGGCCGATGATCTGGTCGCCTCCGTCGCGTTCGGCGCGAATGGCCGCAAACAAAGCAGCCGGATCGATTTCGAAGTTGCTCGCCGGGTTTTTCGCAACATTTGCCATTGGTATCGCGCTGACAATGTAAGATTCTTCGCCCAAAAGAAGTCCGCAAGTTTCGACTTCGGGCGATCCTGCTGCTTCGCTCAGAATTCGCTCCTGCGCGGCTCTTGATATTGTGACGATCACCCCCAAATATCTATGCGATGATGGGGGATATGTCGACATTGGAAGCTCGTATTTCAGCGGAAAATGATGGCTGGCGGCTCGATAGAGCGCTCGCCGCTACTCTTCCGCAATTTTCGCGCGAACGGCTGAAAAAGCTGATTTCTTCAGGCCATGTGCGAACTTCCAGCGGTACCGAAGCACGCGACCCGAAAAGCGCAGTCAAGGAAGACCAGAGTTTTACGGTATCGGTCCCTCCTCCAGAACCCGCAGAAGCCGTCGCACAAGACATCCCGCTTTCTGTGGTGTTCGAAGACGAGTATCTGATCGTTGTCGATAAACCGGTAGGGCTCGTCGTCCATCCGGCGGCTGGCAACGCCGACGGCACGCTGGTCAACGCCCTGCTCCACCATTGCGCCGGAAATCTCTCCGGAATCGGCGGCATCGCGCGTCCCGGTATCGTTCACCGCATCGACAAGGGAACATCGGGTCTGATCGTTGCGGCCAAGACGGACAAGGCCCATGTCGGGCTGGCCAAACAATTTGCCGCACACAGCATCGACCGTGTTTACAATGCTGTAGTGAACAAGGTTGTCATGGATTCCGAAGGTACGATCGAAGGGAATCTGGCGCGATCATCGCGCAATCGCCAGAAAATGGAGGTTGTGGAAGCTGGACGCGGCAAGCACGCAATCACGCATTTCCGCCGGTTGGAAGCGTTAAATGACGCAACATTGGTCGAATGTCGCCTCGAAACAGGGCGCACCCATCAAGTCCGCGTGCATATGGCGCATATCGGCCATTCCCTGCTCGGTGATCCCTTTTATGGGCGTACAAACAAGGCGCATCGGGGGATTCTCGAAAAATTGGATTTCCGCCGACAGGCATTACATGCTAAAAGGCTGGGATTCATCCATCCCGTAACAAGTGAAGCTTTAGCATTTGAAAGCGAACTCCCTGTCGACATACAGGAACTGTTAAGGGCATTATACGTATAGATAATACAAGGTTTTGCGGGGATTAACCGCGCGAACAAGGTTCAAGGAGAAAATGAGCGATATGGCTAAAGCCGTTGCTACAATTCCGGCGATTGGGGGCGAACTAGGCCTCAATCGTTACATGACCGAAATCAAGAAATTCCCGATCCTGTCCCAGGAAGAGGAATATATGCTTGCCAAGCGGTTCGAAGAGCATGACGACCGCGAAGCAGCACAGAAGCTTGTGACGTCACATCTGCGTCTCGTCGCGAAAATCGCGATGGGCTATCGCGGCTATGGGCTGCCGGTGACGGAGCTCATTTCCGAAGGCAATATCGGCCTGATGCAGGGCGTGAAGAAGTTTGAAGCCGATCGCGGTTTCCGGCTTGCAACCTACGCCATGTGGTGGATCCGCGCCTCGATCCAGGAATATATCCTGCGGTCCTGGAGCCTCGTCAAAATGGGCACAACTGCGGCGCAGAAAAAGCTGTTTTTCAACCTTCGCAAGATGAAATCGCGCCTCAACGCGTTTGAGGATGGTGATCTCAAGCCTGAAGATGTCGAAACGATCGCTAGTGATCTCGGTGTGACCGAAGACGAAGTCATCAGCATGAACCGCCGTATGGCGATGGGCGGCGATACGTCGCTCAACGTGCCGATGCGCGAGGATGGCGAAGGCCAGTGGCAGGATTGGCTCGTTGATGACGAACCGCTGCACGACCAGACGATTGCCAATGAGCAGGAAGCCGATGTCCGGCGCGGTATGCTGATGGAAGCGATGGGCGAGCTCAATGAGCGCGAACAGCACATCCTGACCGAACGCAAGCTGACAGATGATCCCCAGACACTGGAAGAACTTAGCCAGGTTTACGGCGTATCGCGCGAGCGTATCCGCCAGATCGAGGTTCGGGCATTCGAGAAGCTGCAAAAGGCCATGATGCGGATTGCGGAAGACAAGAAGCTGCTTCCGGCGAGCTAAACCGCCAAATTGAATTACCAGAAACGCCGTTCCCGGTTCATATCGGGGATGGCGTTTTTCTTTGAGCAGGATAAACCGGCTGCATGGCCGCCCGCTCCCGATCCCTTCCCACGCGCATGTTGATCTTCGTTTTCAAGGCTATCCTCTGGTTTGTGCTCATCACAGTCCTGTGGGTCCTGCTCTACCGGTTCGTCCCGCCGCCGGTAACAGCGACGATGTTGATGGACGAGCAAGGTGCAACGCGAGACTGGACGAGCATGGGCAATATCGACCGGTCGATGGCTGTGGCGGCGATTGCGGCCGAGGATGGCAATTTCTGCCTCCATAACGGCTTCGACCTCGACGCCATCGAGCAGGCCTGGGAGGAACGCCAATCGGGGCAGCGACAGCGTGGCGGCTCCTCAATCAGCCAGCAGACCGCAAAAAACGTGTTCCTCTGGCAGGGTGGAGGCTGGTTCCGTAAAGGTCTTGAAGCCTATTTCACGGTGCTGATTGAGCTACTCTGGGGCAAGAACCGGATCATGGAAGTTTATCTGAACGTCGCGGAAACCGGGATCGGCACCTATGGGGTAGAGGCCGGGGCCCAACGCTATTTCGGCCATGGAGCAAGCCAGTTGTCGGATACGGAGGCCGCGCGGATGATCGCGGTGTTTCCCGCACCGCAGACACGCAGTCCCAATGGGGGCTGGACGGCGCGTTATGCGGGTCGGATTGCCAGCCGCATGCAGCAGGTCCGAGCAAGCCCGCTCGACGACTGTATCTGAGGGAGAGCCCTAAAAAGGCAACTTAAAGCCAGGCGGTAGCGGAAGACCGCTCGTCATCTTGCCCATTTCTTCCTGGCTCTTGGCGTCAGCCTTGATCCGCGCGTCGTTGAGCGCGGCGGCGATCAGGTCTTCAAGCACCTGCTTTTCGTCCGGCGTCATTAGCGAATCATCGATTTCGACACCCTTGATCGTACCTTTGGCGCTTGCCCGGACTTTGACGAGCCCGCCACCCGACACGCCCTCAACCTCGATATTTTCGAGGCTGGCCTGCGCTTTCTGCAGTTCTTGCTGCACATTCTGCGCAGCTTTCATGATGTCTTCTAATTTATCCACGGAAAACAACTCCTATTGGTTCAGCCTGCGCCGCCCGGGACAAGCTTGTAATCAATCAGTTCGGCCTCGGGGAAGGCCTCAAAGGCCGCCTTGACCATCGGTGACTGCAAAACGGCCTCGCGTTCGGCATTCTGCGCCGCGTGCTCCTGTTCAAGCAAGCTTGGCTCGCCTTTTTCATCACTGGTCTCAATGATCCAGCCATGCCCAGTTTCCTGGCGGAGCAACCGGCCGAGATCGCGGAAAAATTCTTCGTCGCGAGGTTTCGTTGGATGGATCACGAGATTGGGCGGTTCATAGCGGACCGGCCTGACATCGCGTTCGAGAAACTGTGCGGTGCGCCAGCTCTCGTCGTCAACCATGCTATCGGCTACCATCTTGACCATCGCGGCATAGGTTGGTGGAAAGGCGCCTTGCGGCCCGCCTCCCTTCTCTGCCGGCGCTTGGGCCTGAGAAGTGGCACTTAATTCACCACTTTCGAATTTGCGCGCCAGATCACCGGGATCGGGCATTCCGGCTGCATGAACGATCCTGAGCAGCGCCATCTCCGCAGCTTCGAGCGGCATCGGCGCGGTTTCCACCTCGTGAAGACCCTTGAGCAAGAGCTGCCAGATCCTGTGGAGTTGCGCAAAGCCGAGCCTGCTAGCCCAATCGGCGAAGGCCGCGCGTTCTTCGGCCGATAATGCAGGGTCATCGGCTCCCCCGACTTTCGCCCGTACTATCCCATGGGCCGTTTCGAGCAATCCGCGAAACAGCGACGCCGGGTCGGTACCAAGATCATGCTGTTCCTGAACGGTTGTGAGAACGTCTTTTGCTTCGCCGGCCAGCAACTGACCGAACAGGGCCCGCACGGCGCCGCGATCCGACAGCCCGATCATCTCACGAACCTGCGCGGCCGTCACGCCGTCCGTTCCATGGGCTATGGCTTGGTCAAGTATCGAGAGCCCGTCACGCGCGGACCCTTCTGCGGCCCGCGCGATAAGAGCCAGCGCCTCATCCTCGGCTTCGGCACCTTCCTGCTCAAGAATAGACCGAAACAGTCCGGCCAGCTTGTCCGCAGGGATCCGCCGGAGATCAAATCGCTGGCAACGCGAAAGCACCGTCACCGGCACCTTGTTCACCTCGGTCGTCGCGAAAAGGAATTTTACGTGCGGCGGCGGTTCTTCAAGCGTCTTAAGAAGCGCGTTGAACGCGTTCTTAGACAGCATATGGACTTCATCGATGATATAGACCTTGAAGCGCGCCGAAACGGCGGAATAGCGCACCGCTTCGATAATTTCGCGAACATCGTCAACGCCGGTATGCGAGGCTGCGTCCATTTCGACAACATCGATATGGCGCCCTTCGGCGATCGCAACACAGGGCTCGCAGGATCCGCACGGATCGATCGTTGGCCCGCCTTCCCCGTCCCGTCCTACACAATTGAGCGCTTTGGCAATCAGCCGCGCCGTCGTGGTCTTGCCAACACCGCGCACGCCGGTGAGAAGAAATGCATGGGCCAGCCTGTCGCGCTTGATTGCGTTGCCCAGGGTCTGGACCATAGCGTCCTGCCCAATCAGCCCTTCGAAGCTTTGCGGCCGGTATTTACGGGCAAGCACGCGATAGGGTTGTGCAGCCTGGGGAGCTTCCGGCTGTGGCGGTTCGCCTAAACCAAGACCCGGACCGGAATCGGCAGCAGGTTCCATCATATCGGGGGAATCGGACATGCGTGAAGGGTAGCCCGAGACGGCCGCCATGTCGAAAGGGTTATGAAGAGAAAAGGTGGAAGCCGGAACGACCCGCGACGAAATCGTTACGGCTGCTTCCTTCCGGATCTGACCGGGTTGGCGAATGTCACGTCCGCCCGACTTCCGAGGGGGCATATGGCGATGTCGGAATGAAAATGCAATGTCAGTTGATATCGCGCTCGGTCATGTAGGAGGCGGCCAGTTCGCCAATCTCGGCAAATGCAGCGTTGACCTGCCGCGGCGTGGCTTCGGGTCGGTCTATATAGATGGCGAGAACGAACGGATCGCTCTCGCTGGGCCAGATTATCGCAATATCGTTATAGGCAGTCCAGCAAGTTCCTGTCTTGTCACCCGCACGCCAGCCCTCCGGCAAGCCTGCCCGGATACGGCGCAATCCTGTCGTGCTCGCTTCCGTCCATTCCGCCAGCATCGCGCGCGATGCCGGTTCCAGTCCGTCGCCAAGGACAAGGCGCTGGACCAGCCCCGCCATCGCCACGGGGCTCGTTGTATCGCGTGGATCGCCGGGCAGATTCTCGTTCAGGTCGGGCTCTATCCTGTCCAGACGGGTCACATCGTCTCCATGCCGCCGGAAAAAAGCCGTCAGCCCTTCGGGGCCGCCAATCCGGGCCAGCAGGAGATTAGCCGCGCTGTTATCGCTGACCGTGTTGATCGCTTCGGCAAGTTCGGCAATCGTCATTTCGCCATCGGCAACACGCTCACTCACCACTGGCGCATATTCGAGAATATCATCTTCACCGAACGCAACAGTGTCATCGAGAGCGATACTGTCAGCCTCAACCCGCTCCAGAACCGCCGCACTCAGGGCCAGTTTGAAGGTCGAGCACATCGCGAACCGCTCATCCCCGCGATAGGAACGAAGCTGCGTTCCCGTATCGTCGATTAGCGCAATACCGAGCCTGCCGCCGATCCGTTGCTCGATTTCCTCAAGCACCTCATCGCCGAGGATCGCGTTAACATGCTCCGGATATTCCGGACCGGAGGTGCAGCCCGCCCAAAACAGTGTCGCGGCACAAAGCCCTAAAATGCGTCCAATCATCCTATCGCCCCTGCATGTTGTGTACGCTGCCCGGGATTCTCACCGTCAGGCTGTCCAGCTCTTCGCTCAACCAGATCTGACAGGCGAGCCGGCTGTAGCGCGACACATCGGCCGCGAGATCGAGCATATCGTCTTCCATCTCCTGCGCAGGCGGCAATTTCGGGAAATCCTCGGGATCGACATGTACATGGCAAGTCGAGCAAGCCATCTGGCCCTCGCAGGTCCCTTCCAGCGGCTGGCCATCCGTCTGGGCGATATCGAGCAAGCGTTCTCCGGCCTTTCCTTTGACCTCGCTCACCGAATTGCCGTCTGCCGACACGAAGCGGATTTTCGTCATTCGTCTTCATCCTCCAGCAGCTGAACTCGATCTTCAGGATGCGGTTCATCTCCCGCGGCTGGTTGGTCGGGCAGTTGAGCTCGCGCGCTTTCGAGCAGTAGGTCGATCGCCCTTTCGAGCTCCACTTCGCTCGTATAACGGCCAAAGCCGAGCCGGATGCTGGCATTTGCCTGTGCTTTCGACAGCCCCAGCGCTGACAGGACATGGCTGGGTCTCCCCGATCCGCTCGCGCAGGCCGATCCGGCCGAAAAGGCCACTCCGCGCGTGTCGGAAATCAGCCGGGCGGCATCGAGCCCGTCGAGCCGGATGTTGAGATTCCCCGGATACCGGGCACAATCCGATCCATTAATCGTCCAGCGATCGCCAAGAAGGCGCGTCGCTTTCGCCCATAACTTTTCGACATGGGCGACATCGTCATCATGATTTTCGGCCATCAGCGCAGCCGCTGCCCCGAATCCTGCGCAAAGCGCGGGTGAAAGTGTCCCAGAGCGCAGTCCGCCCTCCTGCCCCCCGCCATGCATGAGCGGCGCAGGCTTGATGCCATCGGCTAGCCAGAGCGCGCCGATACCCTTGGGGCCGTGAATCTTGTGACCCGACATGGCGATCATGTCGCATTGCTCCCGCGGAATTTCGACCCGACCGAGCGCCTGCACCGCATCACAAAACATCAGCGCGCCACACTGCTCGGCCAAGGAACCGATTTCGGCAACCCGCTGAATTACCCCGATCTCGTTATTGACCAGCATGACCGCAACCAGCGCGACATCGTCTCCGAGCGCATCCGCAACCGCGATCGGATCGACAAGGCCCTCTTCGGACACATCGAGAACGGTCAGCTCGCAACCCCATTCTTCCAGAAACTCGCAAGTATCAAGCACGGCAGCATGTTCGGTTGCGACAGTGACGATCCGGCGGCGATCTTCCGGCATCGTCGCAAGCGCGCCCTTGATCGCCCAGTTCGCTGCTTCGGTCGCACCGCTCGTGAAATAGAGTTTCCCGCTGTCAGCTCCGATACAACCCATCACCTGGTCGCGCGCCACTTCGACGGCAGCGGCAGCCTCGCGGCCCATTTTATGCGGCGAATGCGGATTGCCGAACTTCTCGCCGAGAAACGGCAGCATCGCTTCTCGCGCTTCGGGGGCGAGCGGCGTGGTCGCCTGATAATCGAGATAGATGGGCGCGCTCATGCCGCTGCGCCTTCGCTTGCCAGTCGTTTCCAGACGTCCATGAACCGATAGATATCGGCCCGGCTGGTTTGCGGGCCAAAGCTGACCCGGATGACCTCTGCCGCCTCCTCTTCGCTCCAGCCCATTGCCGTCAGTACATGGCTGGGTTTGAGGCTGCCCGAGGAGCAGGCACTTCCGGCGGATACCGCGATTCCGGCCATGTCAAACTGGATCAGCTGCGCATTCGCGGCAACGCCGGGCATCCGATATGACGCGATGGTCGGTATCCGGTCCGCATCACGCGCGACAACCGTTCCGCCCTCTTGCTCGATCGCCTTGTCCAGGTGCTCGCGCAATTCCGCTGCCCGGCCGAGCCAGCCCGTCGGGGCTTCAAGAGCGGCAGCAAATCCCAATGCGGCGGGGAGATTTTCGGTGCCGGGGCGATAGCCGCGTTCTTGCCCGCCAAGCGCATGGAGCGTCGTGAAATCCTTGACCAGTAGCGCGCCGATCCCCGGTGGGCCGCCAAGCTTGTGCGCAGAGATCGCAATCAAATCGGCATCGGGCAAAGGAAGCTTCCCGGCGGACTGGCTGCAATCGGCGAAGAGCCAGTTGCCGCCGACATGAATGCGCTCGCCAAGATCGTCGAGATCCTGTTTGACGCCCGTCTCGCTGTTCACCGCCTGAACCGCGACCAGCGCCTGCTCTTCTGAGCCAGACAGCATCCAGTTCAGCTTGCCCCCATCGACATGGCCTTGCGCGTCAACCGGCATGCGTTCCACATCCCCGGCAGCACGAAGTACCGCATCATGTTCCACCGCACTGACAATCAACCTTTCGGCCTTTGTGCAGGATAGCGCCAGCGCGATGGCTTCGCTCGCGCCGCTGGTGAAAATCACCTCTCCGGACCAGTTCAGTGCAGCCGCAATCCGCTTGCGCGCCTCTTCCAGAGCAGCCCGCGCACTGCGCCCTTCGCCATGCGGCGAGGAGGGATTTGCCCAGTCCGCAAAAGCCGACTTCATCGCCTCCTGCACTTCAGGCAGTATCGGCGTGGTTGCCGCATGGTCCAGATAAAGGCGTTTTTTCAATAACTTACTCGGTTTTTGTTGCTAAAAGAGGTGTTAATATTCTATAACCCCTTCATTGCTTATGTCCGCATAAGCGCGATTCCCGCCCGTTTCCAGCCAAGGGTAACCCTGACACCATGCCTGAAGTCGTATTTACCGGTCCTGACGGCCGCCTTGAAGGTCGTTTCTCTCCTCCGCCCCGCCCGCGCGCGCCGGTTGCCATGATTCTCCATCCGCACCCCCAAGGTGGCGGCACGATGAACAACGCCATCGTCCAGGCTCTTTACAAAACTTTTGTGCGACGCGGCTTCGCCACCCTGCGTTTCAACTTTCGCGGTGTCGGCAAAAGCCAGGGCGAATTCGACAATGGCGTGGGTGAACTTTCCGATGCTGCTGCGGCGCTCGACTGGATTCAGACATTTCACCCCGAAGCCGAAACCACATGGGTCGCCGGCTTTTCTTTTGGCTCGCTGATCGGCATGCAGCTACTGATGCGCCGCCCCGAAATTCGCGGCTTCATCACCATCGCACCGCCCGCGAACATGTATGATTTCAGTTTCCTTGCTCCCTGCCCCGCTTCAGGCGTGATCATCCAGGGCGATGCCGACGAAGTCGCAACGCCATCCGGCACGCAAAAGCTGGTCGACAAGCTGCGCACGCAGAAGCACATTACGATCCAGCATGACGTGATCCCCGGTGCCAACCACTTCTTCGAACGCGAAATGAACCCGCTGATGAAGTCGGTCGACGACTATCTGGACATGCGGCTCGATCCGGACTGCCCGATCAAGTAGGATTAGGCACAGTCCAGATCAGCACATTGGCGAGAATGACGACGGCAGCTGCGAGCATCAACAGCCCGCGCTGCTTCTCGCCGCGCTTCGCCCAGAGATAAATACCGCCCGCGCCCAGCGCAAAAACGGCAAACATGGCAATCGTCAGGGCGATATTGGCAGCAAGCAGCATGCGGTTATCCTAGCCCTGGATGATCTCGGCGAAAACCGCCGGATCAACATTGCCACCCGACAGCGTGACCATCGTGCGGCCCTTGGGCTTGGCCTTACCTGAGAGGACAGCAGCCAGCGCCACCGCACCACCCGGTTCGACGACCAGCTGCAACCGCGAATAAGCGACCCGCATGGCGTGGGCGACTTCATCCTCGCTCACCGCAACGCCAGTCGCGCCATGGGCTTTGAGGATATCGAAAGTGATCCGCGCAACCTTGATTGTCTGGAGTGCATCGCAGCGGGTATCTGGCGGGTTGGGGCCAACCGACTCGATCGCACCATTGGCGAGAGAGCGGGCCATATCGTCCCAGCCTTCCGGCTCCGCAATCGTAACCTGCGCATTGGGAAGTACGAGCGCTGCACCTGCAGACAAGCCTCCGCCTCCGCAACAGGTGACAACGCTCTCCGGCTGGCCTCCGGCTAGTGCCTCCATTTGTTCTGCCGCTTCCAAAGTCGCCGTACCCTGCCCTTCGACAACCCAGGGATCATCAAAGCTGGGTACCACTATCGCGCCGCGTGCTTCAGCCTCCCGCGCCGCCAGTTCCTCACGGCCTTCGCTCATGCGGTCATAGGTGATGATCTCCGCACCGAGTGCCCTGGTAGCATCCAGTTTCGTTTGGGGCGCATCGGCAGGCATTATGATCAATGCAGGCATACCGAGGCGCTTTGCGGCCCAGGCCACACCCTGTGCATGGTTACCCGAAGAAAAGGCGACCACTCCTGTTTTCCGCTGCTCTTCACTCATCGCAGCAAGGCGATGATAGCCGCCGCGCAGCTTGAAAGCACCGATTGGCTGGAGGTTTTCGCACTTCAGCCAGATCTGGCCATGCTCCGTTTCGAAAGGGATCAGCGGGGTTGGCGGAACGATGGCCCGGATGCGTTCGGCGGCTTCCTTGATACCCGCGAGTGTCGGGGTGCGTGATTCTGTGTCCTGCATGATCTCCGGCTAACGCGCACTTTGGTCCACTGCAAGCAGGCCCGTTGCATTTGACAACTTTTCTGCGCTGTTCCAGTCTTGGTACATAAAAAGAAGGGGAGCGATATGAACAGTCAAATACTCGCGCCGGCGGCGGTTCTCGTCGTCTGGACGCTTTTCATACTTTTCTGGATGGCGGCAACCCGCTTTCCAGCAATGGCCAAAGCCGGACTCGACCTTGGCGAACGACCGGGCGGGCGTGGCCAGGATCTCGAAGGTGTGCTGCCTGACCGGGTCAACTGGAAATCCCATAATTACACACATCTCCTCGAACAGCCGACGCTCTTTTATGCGACTGTCTTTATCGTCGCGCTGACCGGCTCAGGTGATGCCTGGATCAATGTGTGGCTGGCCTGGGCCTATGTCGGGCTGCGTATCGTGCACAGCCTCATCCAGACGCTCTGGAACAACGTGATGGTGCGCTTCTCGGTCTTCCTTCTGTCGACCCTCTGCCTGCTGGCGCTGGCCATCCACGCACTGCTTGCCGCCTGTTACTGATCGAAAAGGAATAGCACATGGAACATAGCGCAATTCTCCAGCCCGTAATCGCACTCGTCCTCTGGACGATGATCATGTGGCTCTGGATGTATGTCACACGCATTCCGGCGATGAACAAAGCGGAAATCGATACGGCTAATCTGGTCGGCGGCAAGGGTGCCGATCTCGACGCGATCCTGCCGGCCAATGTGCAATGGAAAGCTCATAATTATAACCATCTGCTGACCGAGCCGACGCTATTCTATGCCGTGGCCCTGACACTGGCCATGATCGGCGCCGGTGCGGGACTGAACGCAACACTGGCATGGGCCTATGTTGGCATCCGTGTTCTGCACAGCCTCGTGCAAGCGACGATCAATCGGGTGATGATCCGATTCATGCTGTTCGCTCTGTCGAGCGTCGTGCTGATCTGGCTGGCGATCAATGCGGCGTTAATCCTCTTCTAGAGGAGACCCCTAAAGGCAGGCGGCGAGCGCGCCGGGCATTGCGTCGACAAGATCGTCCGCGATCAGAAACGGCCCTGCCCGCCTCGCCGCCTCGCCATGCAGCCACACCGCTTCGCAGGCAGCCGTGAACGCATCGCCGGTCGCTGCATAACGCGCGGCAACTATTCCGGTAAGTACGTCGCCGGTCCCTGCGCTCGCGAGCCAACTCGGCGCAGGTTGCGCAATAGCAGCGCGGCCGTCTGGCGCAGCAATCACGGTGTCACCACCCTTATAGATCACGACCGAGTCTGACCGCACAGCCGCGTCACGCGTGCGATCGACCTTGCTACCCTCCCCCTCGCCGAACAGCCGGACAAATTCGCCTGCATGGGGAGTCAAAATCGGCGACGCCTCCTGATCCCTCACAGCGCCAAGGCCGCTATCGGCAAGCAGGTTCAATGCATCAGCGTCGATTACCAATCTGTGCCCGGCCATCAACGCGCGCTCGAAGCGACGCCTTCCCTCCTCCTGAACCCCAAGACCCGGGCCGATTACGACTACCGATATTCTCGGATCGTCGAGATGGTGCGCAAGTGCTTCGGCATCCTCTGTCGGCTTGTGGACGAGTGCATGCGGCACTGTGACCGCTTCCCCTGCAAGCGCGACATAGCCGGCACCCGCACGCATCGCTGCCATTGCGGTCAGGGCCGCCGCACCGGCCATCTCTCCGGCAGCAACCAGCACATAACCGCGCGAATATTTGTAATCGTCCGGTGTCGGTGTCGCCAGTGTAGGTCGACCAAGCGCGTGCAAACTGCTGGTCACCGCGATACCGATATCACCGGGCATGATCCGGCCCATAAAGCGCGCCGCAGGCTGCAGCAGATGAGCAGGCTTGAGCGCCCCCAGCGCCACCGTCACATCGAATGCGGGCACCGGAGACAGAAGCGCTCCACTGTCGGTTGCAATCCCGCTCGGCAGGTCGACCGCGATGCTGTACCGCGCTCTGCCCACATGATCGGCGAGAGCCTTGGAGAGCGGCTGACTCAGCGGCCGGACCAATCCCGTGCCGAACAGAGCGTCGACTACCAACGGGGCGCTCTTCGCTCCCGCGATTGGTTCGACCGGCCCTTTCCAGCGTTCCCGAGCCGCTTTGGCGACCTCTGTTCCGGGATCGGCAAGCGCCGCAACCCGCACGTCGCACCCGCGCTCTGCCAGCAACCGCGCGACAACATAGCCGTCACCGCCATTATTGCCGGGGCCACACAAAATGAGCGTTTCACTTTTGCCGGTCATCCGCCAGGCAATATCGGCAACTGCCTTGCCCGCCCGATCCATCAGTTCCCCTACCCAAACGCCGCCCTTCATCGCAGCATCTTCTGCCGCGACCATCTCTTCAGCGGTGAGGATCGGGTGAGACGTCACCGGACAGTCGCCGGAAGACGGTAGCGATCCAGGGCTATCGAAACTTCGATTTCGCGCTCGGAAACGGGATCGACTACCGCAGGTTCTGCGCCGTCAGCCGCAATCAGGCCGCGCCCGTCATCGGTGACAAGCAATCGACGAAACCCGCCATCGGGATGCCGCATCGTCAGCACGACGCCATCATTGCCCTGTGTCTGTTCGATCTGGCAATCGGGTCGGAAATTCGGAGCACCGCCAAGCGCACAATAGATCATCCCGCTTTCCGCAAGGTCGGCCCGCGCCTGTGCCTCCGCTTCAATCAGCGGATCCGGCTCTGACTGTGCTTCACCATCGCTGCTGCCGCACGCAGTTACCGGCAGAAGCACAATGAGGGCGAGAATGGCAGTGCGATGATCCATGCCGAATGATTATCGACATAAATTGGGCTTGTCGAAGCCTGATCGCTATCCGGCTTTGGTTAAGCGCCTATTCGGCGATCCGCACATACTGATAATCAAAGATTGTAGACCAGCTTTCTCCGCCATCCCGGGATATTTCGAGTATGCGGCGGGAACGGTCGGCCGAATCGCGGTTCAGCGTCATCCGAAATTCCACATCCTGTCCATTTTGAAGGGTCGTGTTTGCACCCATGGCCACAGGCCACTGACCGGATTCCGATCGGGGAATAAATTCGCGAGTCATGCCAGTGGGGTCGACAAATAACTGCGTCCAGCCGCCATTTCGTTCCGCATTCTCGAACCACAGGGCCTGCGGTTCTCGATCGCCAATGCTTCGCTGTTCGAAAAGCATGGCACCGGGAAACTGACTAACGATGTCGCTGGTGCCGACCGGATGGCCCGAAGGATCTTCGATCCGCCACTGACCTTCGAGAAAATCCAATCCGGACGCTTCTTGCGCCTGAACGGGTGCGGCCAAACCAGCCAGCACCAGCCAAAACCATAATTTTGAGCTGTTCCGACGCGCGATCTTTTTCGTTCCTGCCATTTGCCAACTTCGTTATTCGGTCGGGCAGCATATTCGAACCAGACCCGCGATCAGGTGCCATTCGACCAAGGGCAAGGGAAGTTCGACCGATGCGCTAAGCTAACAATGGCCCATGACCGTTAAATATCGGCATAGACATGGGTTTCCGCTTTCGCGCCGGGATGGGTCAAAGCACCGGTCCGCGCCGGGCCGACATTCTGTGCATAGCGCCAAAGCGTGCCTGATTGATGATCATTCTGGCGCGGCGTCCAGACTGTACGGCGCTGTTCCAGAATGGCTGCGTCGACATCGAGATCGATTGTCCCGGCTTCGGCATCGATGCTGATCTGGTCACCATCCTCGACAAGCGCGATCGGGCCTCCGTCCGCCGCTTCCGGTCCGACATGACCAATGCAGAAACCGCGCGTCGCACCGGAAAAACGACCATCAGTAATGAGTGCCACTTTCTCGCCCATCCCCTGTCCATAGAGCGCAGCCGTCGTCGACAGCATCTCGCGCATGCCCGGACCGCCCTTGGGGCCTTCATAACGAATGATGATGACCGATCCTTCGGCGATATCGCGCTGCTCGACCGCGTGGAAACACTCTTCTTCGCTGTCAAAGCATCGGGCGGTGCCCGTGAACTGTAACCGCTCCATCCCGGCAACCTTCACGATAGCACCATCGGGTGCGAGCGAACCTTTCAAACCGACAACCCCGCCTGTCGGTGTAATCGGCGTGTCGACCGCATAGATGACCTTCTGATCCGGATTCCATGTAACCTCGTCGATATTCTCGCCGAGCGTTTTCCCGGTCACGGTCATGCAGTTGCCGTCGAGCAGCCCATCGGCGAGCAAGGTCTTCATCAGCATATAGACACCGCCCGCTTCATACATATCCTTGGCGACATATTTCCCGCCCGGTTTCAGGTCGGCAAGATAAGGCGTCGATTTGAAAGTTTCGGCAACATCGAACAAATCGAACTCGATTCCTGCCTCGCTCGCCATCGCCGGTAGGTGCAAGGCAGCGTTGGTCGAACCGCCGGTCGCGGCGACAACCCGAGCGGCATTCTGGAAGGCAGCCTTGGTGCACAGGTCGCGCGGCCGGATATTGCGGGCGAGCAACTCCATCACCTGTTCGCCGGCGTGACGCGCGATATCGTCGTTCGATTCATATGGCGCGGGCACCATATTGCTGTTCGGCAGAGACAGTCCGATCGCTTCACCGACACAGGCCATGGTATTGGCAGTAAATTGTCCGCCGCAGGCTCCATGGCCCGGGCATGCCACCTTCTCCAACTCGATAAGTTCCTGCAATGGACAGGCATCGGCCTCATATTGCCCCACCTTTTCGAACACATCGACGACGGTCACATCTTTGTCATGGAAGCGACCGGGCAGGATCGAACCCCCATAGACGAAGATGGAAGGCACATTGAGCCGCAGCATCGCCATCATCATGCCGGGAAGGGATTTGTCACATCCGGCAAAGCCGACCAGCGCATCATAACAATGGCCGCGCACCGATAGTTCAACCGAATCCGCAATAACCTCACGGCTAACGAGCGAGCTTTTCATTCCCTGATGGCCCATTGCGATACCATCCGTCACCGTAATCGTGTTGAACCGGCGCGGCAGCCCGCCCCCTTCAATCACGCCCTCGCGACAGATATTCGCCTGATGATCGAGCCGGGTGTTGCACGGCGCGCTGTCATTACCTGCACTGGCGACGGCGACGAACGGACGCTCAATCTCTTCCTCGCTCATCCCCATTGCATAATAATAGCTGCGATGCGGCGCGCGCGAGGGACCGACAGAGACGTGACGGCTCGGCAATTGCGATTTATCAAAACGGTTAGACACAGTGATTCCCTATAAATTTGCTAGCTGAGCGCATCCCGGGTTTCTGCGATTACCGGGACGAGCAATTCGGCCCAGTTCCTTGCGCCTTCTTCGTCCGCGATCAAGTCATTACGCACCTCTATCGCCAGATAGGGCAATCCGCGTGATTCAGCATGCAGGTTCATCGTCGCGTTCAGTTCCAGCCCCGAATAGGGTTCATTGTCCCCGACATCGAGACCCAACGCCTGGAGCTTGGGAATTGCGATGCGCGGTGCGCGGTCATCCTGATTGTAAAGAATTCCAGCATGCCATGGCCGCGCTTCGTCGCTGCGGGTTTCGAGTTGGGGCGTAAAGCTGTGCAGGGTGAACAGCATCCGTGGTGCAAACGCATCAATCATGGCCGATGCCCGGCCATGATAGGGATGCCAGAATCGATCCATACGGGCCGCACGGGCCACTTCATCAAGAGCAGCATTGGCGGGTACGTGATGCCCATCGCTATGAACCGGCGTTGCTGCCGGATTGTCATGCTCCCGGTGCAGATCGACGACGAGCCGGGAAATATTCGCGAGAATTGCCGGGCAACCCAGCGCCTCTGCCACCAATTCTGAGAGTCGGCCGACCCCGATGTCGACAGCAACATGCTTGTCGAGAATGGAAGGGTGCACGCCGAGATCGATATCCTCCGGCACCCGGTTGGACGCGTGATCGGCTATCAACATCAGGCCGGCGGTATGGTCGCCGTCAATTTCGCGGTAAACATCCTGCATTGCGCCTAGTTGCCGTCCCGCGTCCGCTATGTCACCACCAAAGACAATCAGGAGGTCGCAAATGGGTTTTGAACTGACACGGCGGGAGATGATTGCAGGGCTCGCCGCAGCGACAATTCTGGGAACGAGCGGATGTGCGTCGCTATCCGGGCACACTGTGCAGAGTTGCAATGCCGGATCGGCGCTGGCCCGCGAAGCGGATCACCTGCTGGCGATGCTGCCCGAAGTAGCAACCTATAATGGCACAGATGCCTCGCTGGATGGCGGGCCCCTGGCACGCCGGCTTAACGATTATTCTCCAGCCGGCGAGCGGGCGTTGCGCGATGGCACTGTGGCCAGCCGCGCGCGGATCGCCTCGCTCGACTGTACTGCAAACAGCCGTGAGGCGCTGCATGCCCGGGTATCCGATGCCGTTCTTGCCAATGCCGAGCGCTCAACTTCGATCCCCTACGGCCACATCAATCCCTTCAGCTATGTCAATCATCTGCCCTATCTGGTCTCCCAGATCAGCGGGCCGCATATCGATTCCCAGGCGATCATGACGACTCAGCAGTCGCTGCGCACACCCGGTGCGATTGATGCCTGGCTTGAGAAACTGGAAAGCTTCGAAACCGCTTTTGCCGGGATTGTTGAAAAGATTCGCAGTGACGAGGCCGCCGGTTGCCAACCACCTCAGGCGCTGCTTGCCAAAACATTGCCCGTGCTCGATGCGTTTCTCGAAGGGCCCGCCAATGCCCATCCGCTGATCGATGCGCTTCGCACCCGCATGGCAGACGCCGTGATCGACCAAAGCATGCGGGACACGGCAATTCGGCGGGCTGTTGCTGCACTGGAAACGCGTGCCCGCCCCGCCTATGCGCGGCTGCGCGAGCAAATCGCAGACATGCTGCCACGCGGCCAGGAAATGTCCGGTGTCTGGGCACAACCCGATGGCGAGGAACTCTATGCGGCCAATGTCAGAGCGCTTGGTGATACCGAGCAATCGCCAGACGAAATTCACGATATCGGGCTCGACGAAGTACGCCGGATCACTGCGGACATGGAGCGACTTCTGGCTGCCCAAGGCGAAACCGGCGGAAGTGTGGGTGAACGGATGCTGCGCCTCGCCAGCGACGAGCGCTTCCTGTTTGCCGATAGCGATGCAGGCCGGGAGGAGCTGCTTGACTATGTCCGCCGAACCGTGCGCACGGCGGAAGTGCATTACGGCGATATGCTACCAGCCGATATCATTCCGCAGCAGCAGCTGGTCGTGCGCCGGGTTCCGGTGGCGACCCAGGATGGTGCGCCCGGAGGCTATTACGATGCCCCATCGCTCGACGGAACGCGGCCCGGCACCTATTGGATCAACCTGCGCGACATGCGCGCTGTCCCCCGTTTCCGCCTGCCGACGCTGAGCTATCATGAAGGTGTACCCGGCCATCACACTCAAACCGCCATCGCCAGCGGGCTTGGCGAAGCACCGCTGATCATCCGGATTGCCAGCTTCAATGCTTATCAGGAGGGCTGGGCACTCTATTCGGAGCGGATTGCCGCAGAACTCGGCTATTATGACGACGACCCCTTTGGCGATCTTGGCCGACTGCAAGATGAGCTTTTCCGGGCTGTCCGGCTCGTCGTCGATACCGGCCTGCATCACAAGCGCTGGACGCGGGAACGGGCCATCGCCTTCATGCAGGAAGCAACCGGGATTGCGGAGAGCCGCGTCACCGCCGAGATTGAGCGATATATGGCCTGGCCGGGTCAGGCGCTGGGGTACAAATTGGGCCAGCTGCGGTTGATTGAATTGCGGGAACAGATGCGCAGCGTGCAGCGCGCCGGGTTCGATGTGCGCAACTTCAATGCGCTGGTGCTCAATCAGGGGGCAATGCCGCTCGGGCTGGTTGACGAGCGCGTTGCGGCGGCGAGCGGCTAAAACGAAACGGGCAGCTACACCGAAGTGCTACTGCCCGTTTCAATGACGTACGACTCTGGAGGGAGTGTAGATCATTGGCGGACGATGCCGCTAAGGCGTGGCCCGTTCATTCCCCAATTGTACGCAAAATCCTTATCAAAGGACTGAAAAACAGGGTTAACGCGCAAAAACCTTCATCGCAGTGTCGAACACATAGTCCACCAGTCGGGATGATTTGCGGAGAGAAACTCCGCCGTAGCGTCGCAGTTTGAGGCGGAATCGAACAGCCCAAAGCAGGTTGCCCCCGACCCCGACATGCGCGTGAAGACTGCGCCCGAACTCGCTTCCAGCACCGCCAGAACATCACCAATAACCGGCGCCACTTCTTTCGCCGGGCGCGTCAGGTCGTTTCGCCAGTTGGAATCCAGCTGCAATGTATCGGAAAGAGACAGGCGTCCGCGATCAAGTGCATCCCAGCCGCCAAAAACCAGACCTGTGGATACCGCCACGCCCGGATTTACAAGAAGAACCGGGCATCGACGGAGACTGCCGGACGAAACGGGAACCAATTGATCCCCCTTTCCGTCTCCGCGGCAGGTTTCGGATAACAGGCAAGCCGGAACATCTGCGCCAAGGCCCCTCGCTATGTCACCCAGCATGGGAGAATCTTGCGGGATTTCCCACAGCCGGGCCAACAGGCGCAAAGCTGCCGCGGCATCCGCCGACCCACCGCCAATTCCGGATGCGATGGGAAGGTTTTTGGTCAACCGCATCGCGGTTCCCGATGCTGGCGCACAGGCTGCCTGCAACTGTTTTGCAGCCTGAATGACGAGGTTGTCCTCGCCATCGGATAGTCCTCCCGCAAAGGGACCGTCCATTACCAAGCTGATATCGTCTGCCGGAACGGCTTCCAGCGCATCACCATCCTCGCAAAACGCAAAAAGCGTTTCGATCCGGTGATAGCCGTCAGGCAGGCACTCGCGGACATGGAGCGCGAGATTAATCTTGGCATAGGCCGTTTCGCGCAATGCCGCAGGCCCACCCGTCATCAGGGAGAAGCTGTCTCGGCCGTCAAACCGAAATCGATTTTTTCGCGAATACGCGCGGCAGAATCGTCCTCGGCGGAAACCAGCGCTGCCTGCCAGGCATGGCGCGCTTCCCGGCGACGTCCGGCCACCCAATAGGCATCGCCGAGATGCTCGTTGATCGTAGGTTCGGCAGGCTGGCCGATTGTTGCCCGCTCCAGAATCGGAATGGCGCGATCGAGATCGCCCTCGACAAAATAGACCCAGCCCAAGGAATCGGTGATCGAAGGGCTGTTCGGGTTCAGCTGGCTGGCACGGGTGATCAGGTCCCGCGCATGATCGAGATCTTCGCGCCGCTCGAGCAACGCATAGCCAAGATAATTGAGCACAACGGCCTGGTCGGGGGCGAGTTCTACCGCCCGTTCAAGCACGGGCCGGGCTTCATCCCATCGTCCGGCATCGAGCAGCGCACCTCCATAAAGCAGAAGCGCTGTCCATGGCGCGTCGTTACCTCCGGCCAAGGTGACTGCGCGACCATAGGCCTCTGCTGCTTCGTCAAAGCTTTCCATCGCGGCATAGCGTTCGCCATAACGCTGCCAATCCGCAACAGTCGCATTGCGGGAATCGGCTCGGGAACGGGCCAGTTCCAGTGCCGCCTCGGGATCGTCCGTCTCCGCCAGCAGCTGAACGCGCATATCCTGCACATCGGCATAAAAGGGATCGCGGGGTCCGACGCCGTCCAGGGCGGCAAGCGCCGCCTGCTGCTGATCCGACTGGGTCAGGATGCTGCTGGTCACGAACCAGCCAACCGAATTAT
Source organism: uncultured Parasphingopyxis sp. (assembly GCA_947259005.1). Classification (GTDB taxonomy): domain Bacteria; phylum Pseudomonadota; class Alphaproteobacteria; order Sphingomonadales; family Sphingomonadaceae; genus Parasphingopyxis. Next base: position 446,865 of record CAMYKP010000006.1, read on the forward strand.
CCGGTGATACAAAGGTCGCGAAACGGCTGATCGTTAGAGCTAGCTGGGATGCATTCTGCCGGTTGATTTCGCCCGCCAGGCGCACAAACATTTCGCCGATGCCGTCAGATGCACTGTCGATCGCGCCCGGTAGAGAACGACGCCGCTCGATCATGGCGCGGGCAGAAGTTTCCGCGCGGCTATCGCCCGGCAACAGCGCCAGAGCTTCATTGCGCAGCCTGCCCTGGGCGAGGCGCGCAGCCGCAGCCAGCCTGAGGCGCAGGAACCGCGGGGGACCGAGTTCACTCAGCGCGAGCGTAGCCGTAGTGCCTTCCTCATAGCGGCGCATGGCGAGCAGCAGGAGCGCGCGATGCTCGCGGACATAGGCCGCTGCGATCCCGCCATCCGTTCCGGACGCGAGAACCGCCAGTGGATCAACATCACCAGCACCGAATGCGATCCAGGCGCGCATGACCGGGACCAGCGAAGCAAAAAGCCCCTCTTCCTCGATCCGGTCGACAATGCGACGGGCTTCGGCCCAGTCGCCATCATCCAGCGCTTCGATCAGGAACAGAAACGCGCCATCTGGTGGCAGAGCTCCGGCTTCCTGCAGCGTTTGCGCCGCGCGAAGCGCAAGTACACGATCACCCGCAGCAACCGCCCGGCGATAGGCGCGAGCCGCCAATGTTTCGTCGAACGGGGCTTCAGTCAGCGCTGCGGCATAACCGCGCGCAGCAACGTCGATCTGGCCGGAGGCATCGGCAACACGCGCCCTCGCATATTCCGTGTACGGATTGCTTGCATGCGCGGTTCCCGAACAGACCAGCGCAGATACCAGGACAACAGCCGCCCGACCGGCGAAACGCTTACATATTGGGATAGTTTGGTCCTCCACCGCCTTCGGGTGTGACCCAGTTGATGTTCTGAGTCGGGTCTTTGATGTCGCAGGTTTTACAGTGAACACAGTTTTGCGCATTGATCTGGAACCTTGGGCTACCGTCCTCCTCCACCACCTCATACACACCAGCCGGGCAGTATCGCTGCGCGGGTTCGGCATAGAGCGCCAGGTTGTAATCGATCGGTATATCCGGATCCTTGAGCCTCAAGTGAACGGGCTGATCTTCCTCGTGATTGGTGTTGGAGAGGAATACCGACGACAGACGGTCGAAGCTGATAACGCCATCGGGCTTGGGATAGTCGATCTTCTTGACCTGATCGGCACGCCAGAGGCTCTCATTGTCCCGGTGATGCTTCATCGTGAACGGCATCCGGATTCCGATATGCTCAGCCCACATCGTCATGCCGGCCAGCAACGTGCCAGTGAAATTGCCGAATTTCTCCACCAGAGGCAGCGTATTGCGGACTTTCCGTAGCTCCTTGTAAACCCAGCTATCCTCATAGGCCTGCTCATAGCTGATGAGTTCGTCATGGGATCGTTCGGCCTGAACAGCTTCGAACGCTGCTTCGGCGGCCATCATGCCGGTCTTCATTGCCGTGTGGCTGCCCTTGATCCGAGGAACATTAACAAAGCCGGCCGAACAGCCGATCAACGCGCCGCCCGGGAAGGCGAGTTTCGGAACCGACTGCCAGCCGCCGTCATTGATCGCACGTGCGCCATAGGAAACGCGCTTTCCCCCTTCCAGTATCTCGCGGATCGCGGGATGCTGTTTCCAGCGCTGCATCTCCTCGAACGGTGACAGCCAGGGGTTGGAATAGTTGAGCCAGGTGACGAAACCGAGTGCGACCTGCCCATTCTCCTGATGATAGAGAAAACCGCCGCCATTGGCGTCGTCGAGCGGCCAACCCTGAGTGTGGATGACGCGCCCTGCCACATGCTTGCCCGGCTCAATATCCCATAATTCTTTTATACCAAGACCAAAGACTTGAGGCTGGGAGTTCGCATCGAGTTCGAAGTTTTTGATCAGCTGTTTGGACAGATGTCCGCGCACGCCCTCGGCGAAAAAGGTGTATTTGGCGTGGAGCTCCATACCGGGCATGTAATCGGGCTTCTTTTCGCCATCCCGACCGATGCCCATATCGCCCGTTGCGACGCCCTTTACCGAGCCGTCTTCATTGAAAAGCACTTCCGCAGCCGCGAAACCGGGGAAAATCTCGATGCCCAGCGCCTCTGCCTTGATGGCGAGCCAGCGGCAAAAATTGCCGAGGCTGACCGTATAGGTACCCTTGTTGTTCATGAAAGACGGCATGGCGATATGCGGGAATTCCCACTTTTTCGTCTTGCTGAGCACCCAGTGATGGTTCTCGGTTACGGGCGTCGTGAGCGGATTATCGTCAAAATCTCGCCAATCCGGAAAAAGTTCATCCAGCGCCCTGGGATCGACCACCGCACCAGACAGGATGTGCGCGCCGATTTCGCTTCCCTTTTCAAGGATGCAAACCGAGATTTCCTTGCCCGTTTCTTCAGCAAGTTGTTTGAGCCGGATCGCAGCAGAGAGCCCTGCAGGGCCTCCGCCGACAATAACGACGTCATAAGGCATGGATTCCCGTTCGGACATTTTCGCGTTTTCTCCTTCGAAGGACCGCTCTTCGCTCATATCGTCGCGGCCAGCAACCAATCTGTCAGATAGTCACTGCCCGGCGATTGACCACGCCGTCAACCTTGGACTCTATGCAACATCAAGCGAAGCAGGACACGGGCGATTAACAACGAGATCGAAAACACGGTTGGCTGGTGGCGCGATGCCGGCGTCGACGTGATTGTCGGTGACGAGCCGCGCAGCTGGCTGGAGGAATCCAAGACGCCTGCGAAGAAAGCCGCAGTAAAAGGCAAGGCCGCAGCGCCCGATGCACCGACCCAACCTGTGCAATTGCCCGGTGACCTTGAAGGACTTCGCAACTGGCTGCTTACATCCGATGCTATCGGTGCCCCGGAATCTGGCCGTCTCGATACCATCGGTGATCCGGCAAGCGGCCTGATGATCCTTGTAGATATGCCTGACCGGGGCGACGCAGAGGCAGGACAATTGCTTTCCGGCGATACAGGCCTGTTGTTCGACAGGATGCTGGCGGCGATCGGGCGCGACCGCGCTTCAACCTATATTGCGACCCTGTCGCCGGCGCGGATAACCGGCGGTGCAATTGACGAAAATAGCCTGGAAGGCCTCGCCCGGATCGCGCGGCATCATGTGTCGCTGGCGCAACCGGAACGGTTGCTCGTGATGGGAGACGCGCCGAGCCGTGTCTTTTGCGGGTCCAGCCTCAATGAAAGTCGCGGATCGCAATACAATTTTAACCATGATGGCGGCACTGTGTCGGTGACCGCCACTTTCCATCCGCGGTTCCTGCTCCAGCAGCCGCGCCTGAAGGCGCAAAGCTGGAAGGATCTGCAGATGATGACCGAAGGAATGACTGCGTGAAACTGAAGCTTCTTGCCGCAACCGCCCTGTTTGCCGCTGCTGCCGGCCCGGCCCTTGCCGACAGCGCCAGCATCCCTGCCCCCGGCCCAACCGCAGCGTTAACGGCTGTGGACTCCATATTGAGCAGTAGCGAACGCGAAGCCTATCGCGAGATTTTCAGCGATATCCATAACAGCCGCTGGGAAAGCGCTGCGGAACGCCTCGAACGGGCGCCGCGCGGCGTGCTCCATCCCGTCGCGCGCGCCGAACTCTATCTTGCGGCAGGCTCACCCCGTGTCGAGCTGGAGCCGCTCCGCGCCCTGATAAACGATTTTCCCGACCTGCCGGATGCCCAGCGGATTTTGACACTAGCCCAGAGCCGCGGTCTCGAACATGCGCCAGTCCTTCCGCAAGCCCATGCGCTACGCCGGATGCCCGGTCCATCACGCCGCGGTACGGCACGCCCGGTCAGCAATGACAGCGCGGCACGCACCCTGGTCAGCCGCGTTAGGCCGCTAATTGTCGATGACAGCCCGCGCGAAGCAGAAAATCTGCTTAACGAATATGCAAGCGGCTTGGGTCCCGAAGGACTGACAGAAGTACGTCAGCGTATTTCCTGGTCCTATTATCTGACTGGCGACGACCGCAATGCGCAGAGGCTCGCCCGTCAAGCGCGTACTGGCGCAGGCGATTGGGCGGTGTTCGGTGACTGGGTCGATGGCCTCGCATCGTGGCGCGCAGGCGATTATGACGCCGCCGCAGATGCCTTTGCTTCGGTCGGTCGTCGTGCGCCCGACAGCGAAAAAAGAGCCGCCGGCCTCTATTGGGCAGCTCGAGCCGAAATGGCGCGCGGCCGACCGGAAAACGTCCAGAACCTGCTGCGCACTGCCGCACGGATGAACGAAACATTTTACGGCCTTCTCGCCGCGCAGACGCTCGGCTCGGCCGACACGCCGCAACCAGGCGCAATCCTGCCTCCCGGTTGGGACTCGGTAGCCACCTATTCCAACGCCCGCCGCGCAATCGCGCTGGTTGAAATCGGCGAACGAGATCTGGCCGGAACCTATGTCCGCCATGGCGCGGCGATCGGCAATCCGCATCACCATGACGCATGGCTCGATCTTGCCAACCAGTTGCAGCTGCCGAACACGGAGCTCTGGATCGCGCGCAACGCGCCCAGTTCGCATCATCCTTCGGCCCGTGATCGCTTCCCCGCACCCGACTACCAGCCCGTCGGTGGCTGGCGTGTCGACCGCTCACTAGTGTATGCGCACGCCTTGCAAGAATCGAATTTCCGGCCCGATGTCGTGAGCCCTGCCGGTGCGCGCGGCCTGTTGCAGCTCATGCCCGGAACGGCGCGCGACATTGCCCGGCAACGCGGCGAAACGGTTGATGCCTCACGGCTCAACGTACCCGAGATCAATATCGAATATGGCCAGCATTACATGGAGCAAATGCGCGATTTCCCGAGCATGCAGGGCCTGCTTCCCAAGGTTATCGCCTCCTATAATGCCGGGCCCGGCGCGGTAGCGAACTGGGAGGGCCGTCTGCGCGATCGTGGCGATCCGCTACTCTACATAGAAAGCATCCCTTTTTACGAAACGCGCGGCTATGTACCGATCATTCTGCGCAATTACTGGATGTACCAGCGCAATGCCGGTGAAGAGGCTACCAGTCTTGGCGCACTCGCACAGGGCATGTGGCCGCGCTTTCCGGGCACGCCCGGTGCCGTTGCCGTCCGCCTTTCGGGCCAGGGAGGCTCCCGCATTGCCGATTGATGAAAGCCGACCTTTCAAACCGGTTCGAATTGCGCTCCTGACGATTTCGGACACGCGCAATCTGGAGCAGGACAGCTCTGGCGACATCCTGGAACAGCGGCTCGCCGATGCCGGACATATCCTTGGCGCCCGTCAGATAGTCCGCGACGAGATGTCACAGATTATATCGCGACTGCATTCTTGGATCGACGATCCCGAAATTGACTGCGTCATCACGACGGGCGGAACCGGGCTTACCGGCCGCGATATCACCCCGGAAGCTCTGGAGCGCGTACAGGACAAGCCGATACCGGGCTTTGGCGAACTGTTCCGCCAGCTCAGCTATGAGAAAATCGGCACGTCCACGATCCAGTCGCGTGCCTGTGGATGTGTTGCGCGCGGCACCTATATCTTCGCCCTACCCGGCTCGAATGGCGCGGTGAAAGATGGCTGGGACGGCATTCTCGCGACCCAACTCGACAGCCGCTATCGGCCCTGCAACTTCGTGGAACTGATGCCCCGCCTCAATGAGGCGTAGATATCCAGATTTCCCAGAGCTCGGCATCGGGCTGAGCGACCATGGTCTCGAAATAACCGTCGCCTTCCACACCCGTATAGTCACCGCCATGCGGACCCGGTGCTCTTAGCGCTTCGCCTTCAATCGCGTCACCGATCGCCGATTCCGCACGGAAACTATATGCATCGGGCGCGTCGGCAAATGACACATATTCGCGGCCTTCATTGTCATAGCTGAAACCGAAGCGGGCAGCGCCATAGGCTGCCACTGCATCGGCTATGCTGGTTCCCGGGCCGACGCCTTCGGCCGTGCGGCACTGATCGGCATAAACGCCCATGGCGACGACTTCGATGTCGCCGTCATATTCCTCGACGTCATAGCTTTCGAATATCACGCAAATCGCCTCCTCGCCGCCGGAGAGCGCGCACAGCGAACCAAAATCGACCATATAGACGGGCTGAAAGCTGATGGCCGTGTCTGCGGGGAAAGCCTCGACGAAATCGTTGAGCGTGGTCGGGCTTTCGACTCCCGCTATCCCGGTTTCACTGATCAGACATTCCGGATCGAAGGAGGCCGCCGAACCACTTGATGCAATCAGCGTCGCTCCGTCGCTCGCTTCGGTGTCCAGCACCAATGGATCATCCACTGCTACGCCTGCTTCAGCACCAGCCTCGCCTCCGGTCGCATCCTCTGAGTCGCCGCCAGCCGAACAGGCTGCAAGAATGGCAATGGGCATCAGGATGGCCGGGGCAAGACTGATCTTCATCGGAACTCTCCATTTTCTGGTCGCCCATCATTGCGCGATGATTGCCGTTATGGCAAGTTGTTCCTATTATGTTCTCATCAAAACCCAAAGGACGGGGCGCGACCGTCAATGGACCGTCGAAACGGTTCAACCTGGCCGGGCGTGAGGAGGATGGTGACTGGCTCGACGAACGCGAGGCGATAGACGGCCCCGCACCGCCGCCGCGTACCGATGTCACCATCGAACGGCCCAAAACGATCCTTTCGAATAACCATTCTCCGGACATTCCGTTCGACCGTTCGATCAACGCCTATCGCGGCTGCGAACATGGCTGCATCTACTGTTTCGCGCGCCCAACCCATGCGTTTCACGATCTCTCTCCCGGTCTCGACTTCGAAACCCGGCTGTTCGCAAAACCGGATGGGCCAAGGCTATTACGTGAGGTTTTGGGTAAACCCGCTTACCGAGCAGCACCGATTGCAATGGGCACGAACACCGATCCCTATCAGCCGATCGAAAGCCGCTTCCGGATCACGCGAGATTGCATCGCGATCCTTGCCGAATTGCGGCACCCGCTGACCATCACGACCAAGTCGGACCGGGTCGTTCGTGATATCGACCTGCTTGCGCACATGGCGAAGGACAATGTTGTAGCGGTTGCGATATCCGTGACGTCGCTCGATCCCGCAATCCATCGGACTCTCGAACCGCGAGCCCCTTCGGCACGCAAGCGACTGGCGGCGATTACCGCACTCAGTAATGCCGGCATCCCGACCTATGCCTCCATGTCGCCGATCATCCCGGCGATTACCGACCATGAGATCGAACATCTGGTCGAAGCCGCAGCCGAAGCAGGCGCAAAGGCCGCTTTCTTCATCCCGCTGCGCCTGCCGCATGAGGTCGCGCCAATTTTCCGCGCGTGGCTCGACGAATATTATCCCGACCGCGCAAACAAGGTGATGAACATCGTCCAGTCGATCCGGCAGGGGCGGGACAATGATCCCCGCTTCTTCACGCGGATGCGCGGCGCCGGGCCCTGGGCCGACCTTATCCGCACGCGCTTTGCCAAAGCGTGCCGCAAGCACGGCCTCAATCAGGAAAGGATCGCGCTGCGCTCCGACCTGTTTCGCCGGCCTGCCGGGCCTCAGGGCGAACTGGAATTTCTCTAGTTAGCCATACTCAACCGCAGTAAAGCGGAAATCATAGACTTGTTCTCCATCGTCGACGACGATCCGATAGGGCGTTTCGCGATCGCCCTCGATGCGCCAGTCTTCGAAACGGGAGACAACAGGAGATTCAGCGCGGCGATGAACGAAAAAACGCTGCGGTCGGCGGGTTTCGTCATTGAACGCGAGTCCGTATCCCTCAATGTCCATCGCTTCGCTTGAGAGGCGTCCCCGATATTCGGTGCAGGGACAATCGCCTTCGCCATCATAGGGCAATATTTGCACGATACCGCCATTGATTTCGGCAAAGCGGGACAATTGCGCATGAAATTGGTGGCCAAGAATCCAGGTGGCCAGCCCTTCCGGAAAGCTACTCAGTTCCGTATCGTCCCGCCGCACGAAAACGGCTTCGCCATCCGTTTCGAAATGCATGGTGACATCCGGAAAATGCTGCGAGTAGCTGGCCTGCAGGGGCAGCGAATACTTCATTTCCGCCCGAAATTCGGTGCCATCGGATACCGTAACGTTCGCCGTAGCACTGACACTTGCGACAGACTGCGCCTGGCCGTTTCCAGTCTCTGCAGCAACCGCAGCCGGAACCATCGAAAATAGAAGTGCCGACACAAGATATAAGGGCCGCCGTGCCAGCTTGTCATGTTCCATCAGGTTTTCCCTCTTATGCGGTCGCCAGCTTGTAATCCTTATACTCGTCGCGCAGCGCGCGTTTGAGGATCTTGCCAGTCGCCGTATGCGGTAGCTCGTCCACGAACTTCACTTCGTCCGGCATCCACCATTTCGCGATCTTGCCTTCGAGATAGGCCAGCACGTCTCCGCCGCTTACACTGGCACCTTCTTTCCTGACCACCAGGAGCAGCGGGCGCTCGTCCCATTTCGGGTGATAGACGCCGACCGCAGCCGCTTCCGCGACACCGGGGCAGCCAACGGCGGCATTCTCAAGCTCGATCGAACTGATCCATTCACCCCCGGATTTGATGACATCCTTGGCCCGGTCCGTGATCTGCATCGTGCCGTCCGGGTGAATGACGGAAACATCACCGGTATCGAACCAATTATCCTCTCCGACGCATTTTCCATTTTCATCCTGAAAATATTGATCAAGGATCCAGGGACCGCGGACCTGGAGGCTCCCCGAGCTTTCGCCGTCACGGGGTTGCACATTGCCGTCATCATCGACTACGCGGATTTCAACGCCAAAGGGCGTTCGGCCTTGACGGCAAATAATGTCGACTTGCTCATCGAAGCTCAGCTCGCCCCAGTTCGGCGGACGCATACCAATGGTTCCGATTGGTGAAGTTTCTGTCATTCCCCAAGCGTGGAGAACATATACTCCGGCGCGCATAAACCGTTCGATCATGGCGCGCGGACAGGCAGAGCCGCCGATCACCACCATTTCGAGCTTGCCATAATCAACCTTGGTCGCGTCCATATGGGCAAACATGGCGAGCCAGACGGTCGGGACACCGGCCGAATGGGTAACGCCTTCATCGACAACCAGACCGCACAATGTCTCACCGTCATTCACCGCCGAGAAAACCATTTTCGATCCCGTGACGGCGCAGGCAAAGGGCAGACCCCAGGCGTTGGCGTGAAACATGGGAACAATCGGCAGCATCACTGAGCTTTGCGAGAGATTCATTGCATCCGGCTGACCTTCGGTAATCGCATGAAGAACGTTCGAGCGATGCTCATACAGCACGCCTTTGGGATTCCCTGTCGTGCCGCTTGTGTAACAAAGGCCGCAGGGTTCCCGCTCATCGCCTTCGACCCACTCAAAATTGCCATCTTCCGCATCGACAAGTTCGCGGAAAGTTGGATAATCACCTTCGCCATCGAACAGGATGTAATGCTCGATCGTTTTCAGCTGTTCCTTCAGTCCGGCAACGAGCGGTTCGAACGCTTTGTCGAACAGCAAGACCCGGTCTTCGGCATGGTTCATGATATAGACAAGCTGTTCGGCGAAGAGTCGCGGATTGACGGTGTGGACAACGCCGCCAATGCCGCTGATCCCATACCAAGCAGCCAGATGATGGCCGTGATTCATCGCGAGCGTCGCGATCCGATCACCCTTTTTCATGCCCAGTTTTTCGAGAGCCTGGGAAAATTTCCGGGCGTCCTGCGCGATGCCGGCCCAGTTCGAGCGCGTCGTGCTGCCATCAGCCCAGCGCGTGATCACCTCACGCGTGCCATGCTCGCGTTCCGCATGATCAATAATCCGGCTAATGCGCAACGGCGCGTCCTGCATTCCTCCAAGCATGGTCATCCTCTCAATTTGTCTTTTATTTTTCGCTCACATTAGTCCGGACGCGCCAATCGTCCAGTGCCTAACGACACCGAATGGGCGGAAAATCAAGAAACCAGAGCGAGTTTCGGTGGCTGGCGGTCGGCAGACCCGTTGTCGGCGGCAAGCTGGACCGCGATGACGCCCGGGGTTTGCCGAATCGTTTCGCACAATTCTGCGTTGAGGATGAAATGCCTGCCGAGCACGACGCGGGCCGAGCCACCCTCCGGCAATGCAGCTTCGAATAGTACGGTGCCCTGCCCGTCGCCATTTTCGCCCAGCAGTTCGGACAGTCGCGCGAGAATGGCCGGTTCGGCAACCGATACCGTCATCATCATCCGCTTGTTGTTCGCCAGTGCTTCTAAGGGCTGGAACTGGCGCACGGTGACGCGCGGCGTATCCTCGCCCGGCTGCCAATCGAGTTCGACATGCAGTAGGCCGCAACTTCCCGTTTTGGCGGCTTCCTCAAGTTCAAGCCGAAGGCCCTCGTCGAAAGCGCTGGCAAAAAACTGGCCCGAATTATCAGACAGGGTGGCCGTTACGAAAGGGTTGCCCTTGCGCGATGTGCGCTTGCGAACATTCTCGGCCATCCCCGCCATGACAGCAGCCACCCGCCCACCGGCGGCCGGAGCAGGCAGGGCGCACAGTTCGGCATAGTTTTGAGCGCCAAAAGCATCAGCCAGATGGCGATAGTTGTCGACCGGATGGCCGGAGAAATAGAAACCGAAAGCTTCCTTTTCCTGCGCCATGCGTTCCGCGAGAGGCCATTGGACTTCTTCGGACAGGCGGATATGCGCGATATCTGTTTCGTCGCCACCGGCGAAAAGGCCGCCCTGCCCTGTCTCGCGCGCATCGGCTGCGCTCGAAGCAATGGCGAGGATCGTTTCGGCAGCCGCATAGACCGCCGGGCGATTGCCCTCCAATACGTCGAAGGCACCGGCCCCGCTCAGACTTTCGAGCTGGCGCTTGTTGAGCAGATGCGGATCGACACGCGCGGCGAAATCGTCGAGGCTGGCAAATATGCTTTCGGCCTCACGCTCGACAACCAGCTGTTCCATCGCTTTCTGGCCAACACCCTTGAGCGCGGCCAGCGCATAACGGACGGCATAACCTTCGCCATGTTCTTCAACAGTAAACAGCGCTTCGCTGGCATTGACGCAAGGTGGCAGGCATTTGATTTTCTGGCCTGACATCCCGTCCGTCGTCCGGCGAATATCCTCAACGAATATGCCCAGCTTGTCGGTATTTCCCATGTCATAACACATCGACGATGCGAAGAATTCATGCGGATAATGGGTCTTGAGCCAGGCGGTCTGATAGGCGATCAGGGCATAGGCTGCAGCATGGCTCTTGTTGAAGCCATAGCCGGCGAATTTGGCGATCAAGTCGAACAGTTCATTGGCTTTGCCCGACGCGATATTCTTCCGTGCACAGCCTGATACAAAGCGGTCACGCTGTGCATCCATCTCGGCCTGGATCTTCTTGCCCATCGCGCGCCTCAGCAAGTCGGCGTCGCCAAGCGAATAGCCGGCAAGTATGCGGGCCGCCTCCATCACCTGTTCCTGATAAACAAAGATTCCGTATGTTTCCTTGAGGATCGGCTCAAGATCGGGATGCGGATATTCGATAGCCTCCTGCCCGTTTTTCCGCGCACCGAACATCGGGATATTGTCCATTGGGCCGGGACGGTACAGCGAGACGAGTGCGATGATGTCCTCGAAACAGGTCGGTTTTACAGCCGCCAGCGTACGGCGCATGCCCTCCGATTCCAGCTGGAACACACCGACCGTGTCGCTGCGCTGGAGCAGTTCATAGACCTGCTCATCATCCCAGCCGAGCCGATCCAGATCGACGGTGATGCCGCGCTGCGCCAGAAGCTGGACGGCCTTTTTGAGCACGGACAAGGTTTTCAGCCCGAGAAAATCGAATTTGACGAGCCCCGCCTTTTCAACATTCTTCATGTCGAACTGGGTGACCGGAATGTCGGACCGAGGATCGCGGTAAAGCGGGACGAGCTTGTCGAGGCGCCGGTCCCCGATCACCACGCCCGCCGCATGGGTGGAACTATGACGCGGCAGGCCCTCGAGCTTCATCGCAAGATCGATCAGTTTCTTGACGTCAGCATCAGTCTTATATTCGTTTTCGAATTCGGCAACGCCGTTGAGCGTCCGTTTCAGCGTCCAGGGATCGGTCGGATGGTTCGGCACCATCTTGGTCAGTCGGTCGACCTGGCCATAAGGCATCTGCAGAACGCGGCCGACATCGCGCAGCACGGCGCGGGATTTCATCGTTCCGAAAGTGATGATCTGGGCAACCTGGTCGCGACCATATTTCTGCTGGACATAGCGGATTACTTCACCACGCCGCGTTTCGCAGAAATCGATGTCGAAATCGGGCATCGACACACGTTCCGGGTTGAGGAAGCGTTCGAACAGCAGGCCGAGCTGAAGCGGATCGAGGTCGGTGATGGTCAGCGCCCATGCAACGACAGAACCCGCACCCGAACCACGCCCCGGTCCAACGGGGATACCCTGGCCTTTCGACCATTTGATGAAATCGGCAACGATCAGGAAATAGCCCGGAAAGCCCATTTCGATAATGATATCGAGTTCATATTCGAGCCGCTCGGTATAAGGTTTGCGGATTTCGTCGGTCAGCTTTTCACCGTGAATGGCAATCAGCCTCGCCTCGAGGCCGGCGCGCGAATCCTCCCGCAACTGGGCGGACTCGCCGTCGAGATCGCCAGCGACGCTGGGAAGGATAGGATCGCGCGCAGGGGCCGCAAACGCGCAACGTTCGGCAACTACAAGCGTGTTCTCCAGCGCCTCGGGAAGATCGCGGAACCGTTCTTCCATGGCTTCATGGGGAACGAGCCAGCCTTCCTCCGGACTGTGGCGCCGGTCATCGCTTTCGACATAATTGGAGTCGGCAATGCAAAGCATCGCGTCATGGGCTGCATGAAAATCCTGGCGCTGGAAAAAGGCTGGGTTGGTGGCAACCAATGGCCAGTCGCGCGCATAGGCAAGATCGAGCAATGCCTCCTCGCTTGCCTCTTCTATCGGGTCTCCGCGCCGACTGATCTCGACATAGAGGCGATCCGGGAATAGCGCCCCCAGCCCGTCAGCATATGTCAGCGCAGCGTCCTGCTGTTCGGCTTCGAACAGTCGAGCGAGCGCGCCTTCGCTGCCGCCGGTAAGAGCAATGAGACCATCGGTACGCCCCTTGAGCGCTTCGAACGACACGTGCGGCGCCTCTTCAAGGGGTCTGTCCAGATGCGCCTCGGAAACGAGCGCACACAGGTTTTCATAGCCCTCCTCGTCTTGCGCAAGCAGGGGCAACCAGTCGATGACCGGATCGTCGCCATCCGCGCGGCCGGGTCGGGCGACAGCGAGCAATGTGCCGATGATTGGCTGCACACCTTTGTCGAACGCGGCGGAGCAAAAGGGCATAGCAGCATAAAGGCCGTTACGATCAACCAGAGCCGCTGCAGGAAATCCGAGTTCCCGGGCACGGACAGCGATGTCCTTCGGCTGGATCGCCCCTTCGAGCATCGTGTAGGCCGAGAATATGCGCAACGGGACAAAGGGTGCGGATTGCATCGTCCGACTATGGGGAGACGATGCGATTCGTCAAAGCACAATGTCGAGAAAGCGTGTGGATAGCGCGCCGCAGTCGGCGTCTAGTCGAGTAGTGCGACGATGTCTTTTTCGATCTGATAGGGCTTGGTCGTAGGGGCATAGCGTTCCACGACCTCACCATCGGCATTGACCAGAAACTTCGTGAAATTCCATTTGATGGCATCGCCGATCAGGCCGCGCTTTTCCTTCCGCAAATGCTGGTAAAGCGGAACGGCATCTGCGCCATTCACATCGATTTTGGCAAAAAGCGGGAAACTCACATCATAGGTCAGCGTGCAGAAATTCGCGATCTCTTCGGCGTCCCCCGGTTCCTGCGCACCAAACTGGTTACAGGGAAAGGCGAGAATCTCGAACCCGCGATCCTTATATTTGCGGTACAGTTCCTCAAGCCCCGCATATTGAGGCGTGAAGCCGCATTTGGATGCGACATTGACGATTAGGACGGTCTTGCCCGCATAGTCTGCGAGCTTCTGCTCGGCTCCATCGGGGAGGCTGACGGAATAGTCGTACACGTTCATTTTACGCTCCCTTCGAGCCGACCTTCATGCAGGCGGAACAGCCGGTCCGTTTTCTTCGCCAGCCGTTCATTATGCGTTGCTATCAGCGCCGCGCTTCCCTCCTCACGAACCAGCGTGAGGAACTCGGCCAGCACGAGATCGGCGGTTGCCTCGTCCAGATTGCCGGTCGGCTCATCGGCGAGCACCAGAGACGGCTGGTTTGCAAGCGCACGTGCGACGGCGACACGCTGTTGCTCGCCGCCCGACAATTGCGACGGACGGTGATCAAGCCGATGTCCGAGGCCAAGACGCGACAGCAGCGCCGATGCACGTTTGTCCGCCTCTGCCGGTTTCGCTCCCTTGATCAGCTGGGGAATGATGACATTTTCCTTGGCGGAAAAATCGGGCAGCAGATGGTGGAATTGATAGACGAAACCCAGATGATCGCGGCGGATCCGGGTCCGGGCATCATTTTCGAGGCTGGCAACCTCTTCGCCGTCGATGCTGATCGATCCGCTGAAACCGCCTTCAAGCAGGCCAACAGCCTGAAGCATGGTCGACTTGCCAGAACCGGACGGGCCGAGAAGCGAGACGATCTCGCCCTTGTCGATACGGATATCGACACCGCGCAGGACTTCGATCCTGACCCCGCCCTGCTCAAAACTGCGCGCGAGATTGCGGACCTCGAGGACTGGCTCACTCATAGCGCAGAACCTGGACTGGATCGGTGCTCGCCGCCTTAAAAGCGGGGTATAGCGTGAAGAGGAAGGCCGAACCCATGGCCAGCGCGACAATGCCGAGCACCTCAAACGGATCGGTACGGGCCGGCAGCTCGGTGATGAACCGGATCGACGGATCCCACAAATTTTGCCCGGTCACCGTCTGGACGAAATTCACAACGCCCTGGCGATAGCGGAGCAGGACAAAGCCCAGGACAAGACCCGCCAGCGTACCCAGCCCGCTCGTCGTCATGCCGATCGTGAGAAATATCTTCATCATGGACCGGCGCGATGCGCCCATCGTGCGCAGGATCGCGATGTCCCGCGTCTTTGCCCGCACCAGCATGATCAGCGAAGAGAGGATATTGAACACGGCAACGATAATGATCAGCGACAGCACCCAGAACATCACGACGCGCTCCACCGCCAGCGCATCGAAAAGCTGCGTATTCATCTCGCGCCAGTCGGTCAGCACGCCCTGCCCCGCATAATTTCGGGCAATCGGCTCCAAAATCTCGCCGACATTTTCGGGATCGACCGTATCGAATTCGATCATGCCCACTGCATCGTCAAGCATCAGCAGGGTTTGCGCATCCTCCATCGGCATCAGCACAAACGCCTTGTCGAAATCATAAATGCCAATCTCGAAAATTGCCGCGACGTCATAGGACACGATCCGCGGCACTGTTCCGAACGGCGTCGTCCGACCCTGCGGCGAGATCAGGCTAATCTGGCCGCCCGTTACCGCACCCAATGCGGTCGCCAGCCGCGAACCGATGGCCACATTGTTGCTGCCGGGGGTCAGCAAATTCATGTCCCCGGCGATGATGTTGGAATTGATCAGCTCGTTGGACCGGATATCTTCAACCTGCATACCGCGCGCCAATACACCTTCCACGCGGCCGCTATAGCTTGCCATCAAAGGCTGTTCGATCAGCGGGGTCGCGGAAACAACGCCGTCCAGTTCCCGCGATTCCTCCAAGATCTCGCGCCAGTCCGGCAGGCGGCCGCTATACCCCTGCATCACGGCATGACCATTGAGCCCGACAATCTTGTCGAATAGATCGGCACGAAATCCGTTCATCACGCTCATCACCACGACCAGCGCCATGACGCCGAGCATCACGGCAACAAAGCTGATTGCAGCAACAACAAATATGAAGCGCTCTCCCTTGCCCGGCAGCAGATAGCGCTTGGCTATCATCCGCTCATGACGGGACAGGATCATGCAAGTTTCTCCAGCGCGACCTCAGCGCTCACCTCGTCGCGTTCGCCGGTTGAACGCCGCTTCAGTTCGACAACGCCATTTTTCAGTCCGCGCGGCCCGACGATCAGCTGCCAGGGCAACCCAATCACATCCATTGTCGCGAATTTTGCGCCGCCGCGCTCGTCGCGGTCATCATAGAGCACCTCGACGCCGGCCGCTTGCAGTTTGGCGTAAAGGTCATCGGCGGCTGTAACACAGGCCTCGTCATCAGCACGCATATTGATGAGGCCCACCTTGTAGGGCGCAACTGCCTCCGGCCATACAATGCCATCATCATCATGGCTGGCCTCGATAATCGCACCGGCCAGCCGCGAAACGCCCACGCCATAGCTGCCCATCACGGGGGTGATCATGGAGCCATCATTGCCGGAAACCTTCAGCCCCATGGCCTTGGAATATTTGTCACCGAAGAAGAAGATATGGCCGACCTCGACACCGCGGGACTTGAGCAGATCATCACCCATCCCGACTTCGCGCGCTTCATCGCGCTTCTCGTCTGTCGCCGCATATTCGGTGGTCATGCTATCGACAAAGGCCTGTAGCCCGTCAGTGTCTTCGATATCGACATCATAATCTTCCGCCGAGCGCGCTTCTTCCCAGCTCTTATGGAAAAAGACTTCGCTCTCGCCCGAGGGCGCGAGAATGATGAATTCATGGCTGAGGTCGCCGCCGATCGGGCCCGTATCGGCCTGCATCGGAATGGCGCGTAGCCCCATCCGCGCAAACGTGCGCAGATAAGCAACAAACTGCTTGTTATAGCTGATCCGGCCGCCGACTTCGTCGAGATCGAAACTATAGGCGTCCTTCATCAGGAATTCGCGGCCCCGCATCACGCCAAAGCGCGGTCGGGTTTCGTCGCGGAACTTCCACTGGATATGGTAAAGCATGCGCGGCAGATCGCGATAGCTTTTAGCCCCATCTTTGAAGATCGAGGTTATCATTTCCTCGTTGGTTGGGCCGTAGAGCAGGTCTCGTCCCTGCCGGTCCTCGATCCGGAGCATTTCAGGGCCATAGGCGTCATAGCGCCCGCTCTCGCGCCACAGATCGGCAGACTGGAGTGTTGGCATGAGCATTTCGATAGCTCCCGCCCTGTCCTGCTCCTCGCGTACAATCTGTTCGATCTTCTTGAGGACGCGCAGGCCGAGTGGCAGCCAGGCGTAAATGCCGGACGCTGTCTGGCGGACAAGGCCAGCACGGAGCATCAGCTTGTGGCTGATGACCTCGGCATCGGCGGGTGTCTCTTTGGTGACGGGCAAAAAATAGCGGGATAGACGCATGGTTATAGGGTCCGGAAAGGGGCCATTGTTGTGCCGCGTCTCTAGGCGGGCCGGGTGCGCGCCGCAAGCATCTAAGCTGTTGCCGGATCGTCACAGGCGTAAACTTATTGTTACCCAAAGCCCACGAGTCCGATGACAACCCCTATTTGAATGGCTTAGCACTTGTTTCCACGGGACCCGCGCCTAACGGCCGTGGTTCAGGGAGGCTCCTCGCTGCACACCTTGAGGGGAAGGATTGTGCGCGAACCTGGAGCAAAAAAGGGGGCGAACCTATGTTCGTCACGTTTGTGCCCGGGTCTAACGGCCCGGGCACTTTCGTTTGCATGACCGGACATTCGTGGCTGCGGGCAGACGGGATTACCCGGCCATGACCTGTCTGCGTCGTCCGGATGACAGTTTGCCAGCTTCTATTCCTGCCTGCATAAGAAACAAAAAAGTTGGCGAGAGGCTGATTTGTATGAGTGGAACGTCGGAGGCCCCGCCCCGCGAGAAAATACCCTTCTGGACAAAATTTGCCTATGGCTTCGGCTCTGTCGCCTATGGCGTAAAAGATGGCGGGCTTAAATATTTCCTGCTGCTTTTTTACGCGCAGGTGATTGGTGTCGATGCCCGGCTGGTGAGCCTCGCCATCCTGATCGCGCTTATCGCCGATGCTTTCAGCGATCCCATTGTCGGCTATTGGTCCGACAATCTCCGTTCCAAATGGGGCCGGCGTCATCCCTTCATGTACGCGGCCGCCGTCCCGATTTCCCTCAGCTACTACTTCATCTGGAACCCGCCGGTCGGCTGGAGCGAACAGGCCCTGTTCTGGTATATCGTGGTTTTGGCGATCGTCATTCGCACGTTCATCACCTTCTACGAGACGCCCAGCTCCGCCCTCGCCCCTGAATTGACCGAGGATTATGATGAGCGCAGCTCGTTGCTCAGTTTCCGCTATTATTTCGGCTGGACCGGCGGCAACGCGATGACGGTCATGAACTTCTTCGTTCTGTTTCCGCTGTTTGCCACTGCAGCCATTTCGAACGGGCAGTTCAACCGTGATGCCTATTCCACCTATGGCATCATCGCATCTATTCTGATTTTCACGGCAATCATGGTTTCATCAATCGGCACGCATTCGCGCATCCCCCACCTAAAGGGACCGCCGGAAAAACGCCAAATGACGCTCGGCAAGATATTCAGGGAGATATTCGAAACCCTGTCCAGCCGGTCTTTCCTGGCGCTGTTCATTGCCGCGCTGCTGGCCTTCACCGCAAGCGGACTCGCCGCCGGTCTCGCTTTCTACTTCGGGACCTATTTCTGGAATTTCAGCCCCATACAGCTCGGCATGATTACTGCGGGCGTATTCGTCTCTGCGATTATCGGTGCTGCCCTGGCACCTGTCGCCACGCGCAAATTTGGCAAGAAGCGAGGGGCAATCACCATTGGCCTGATCGCGTTTCTGGGTGCACCATTGCCGATCTTCCTGCGCCTGCTCGACCTGCTTCCAAGCAATGAATCGCCCTTTATCTTCTGGTTCTATCTCGTCACCAACACGATCGATGTCGGCCTGATCATCTGTTTTCAGATACTCGCAGCTTCGATGGTCGCTGATCTTGTCGAACAGTCCGAGCTGAAAACCGGGCGGCGTAGCGAAGGGCTGTTTTTCGCCGCGTCCACATTCATGCGCAAGTTCGGCGAAGGTTTCGGCATTGCAGTTGCCGGGTTCGTACTGGCAACCGCGGGACTCGCCACTGGCGCAGTTCAGGGCGAGGTATCGGACGAGGCACTTTGGAATCTCGGCGCCATCTATGTTCCGACTATCCTGTCCCTCTGGATGGCGATGATTGGCTGTATTTCCTTCTACAAGATCAACCGCGAAGGGCATGAGGAGAACCTGCGCCAGCTTGCAGAGCGACGGGAAGCGAAAGCGTAGCAGCCGCCGGCAATTCAACTTTGAAGACGAAAACCTGTATGCCTGCGCTCGCAAACGAACATTATGAACGCGTCAGGGCATGGATCGACCGGGTAGAGGATCTTTCAGGCCTATTGCCGGATCAGGACGAGTGGCTCGATTTGGCTGCATCGGACGTGGAACTGAAGCCATTGCTCGGCGAGATAGGCCGCTTTTATGCACCGTTCCTGCTGGCAAATGCCAAGGCCGTCATGGCTGGTGACGATGCGTTTGAAACCGAAATAGACGGCCGGCCATGGTCGCAGCCCACATTCCACTATCAGGCCAAATGCCTTCAATGGATCCGTGAGATTTTTGGAACACTGCCTCCAGACGATAAAGTACGCGCCCATACCCTGTTGGAGGGCACGGGCTGTGAACCTTTATTGGGTTAGTGCGCCGTCAGGTTCAAGCGAAAGAATGAATCCGTCGCGGGGGCTGGCCTTGCCGCCCAGCAATATTGCATAGGTTTCGCTAGCGGCTTCGCCGCCTTCGCGGCGCAAGACATCGACCCAGCCCTTGGCCTCACCGATGAAGCTGCCCCAAGCCTTACCGACTTCCATCCCGAAGCCTTCAGGACCGAACTCGTCCGTCATAGCGACGACGTGATCGGGCGCGAAGAAGAGAATGGGGGTTGGTCCCGCGATATCTGGCGCGAGTCCGCGCGCTTCCCAATGGGTTGCGCCAACGAGGCAGCTATATTTCAGATTATCCGCAAAATGGTTGTGGATCGCCGACAGCGTTTTGCCGTTGCCGGCAAAATCGACGACGACCGACGGAATGGCGGCATCGAGATAGCCAATAGCATCATAGGCGATCACCCGGTCATACAGGCCCAGACCTTCGACGAATTCGACATTGCCCGCGCTGGTCAGGCCGACGCGTTCAATCTGGGGGCTGCGCGCCTTGGCGACCTGCGCCAGCGCCATCCCGGTTTTCGATGACGCACTCGTCATGAGCAGCGATTTTGCGCCGAAATAGTCCTGGCGACGCATGAACGCCTCAATCAGGAAAGATGTCATGAACAGCGGTTCGAACAGCGCCCGATATTCTTCAAGGTCCGGGTTGTGCGCGGGATCGGCAGCCAGACGTCGATAATTGTTATATACCCGGTTCATCGGCTGGCGGTGCGCCGCCATGTCCAGAAACGCACTATCTGCAATTTTGCCGGGTTCGACGACCAGGTAGGACGACATCGGCAGATAGCCATAGACGCGTTCGCCAACGGCAATCTCGGGATGACGCGACTCGGCAACAGTTGCAAAACCCCAGACGGGCACCCTTCCCCAGCCATCCTCGGCTGGAAAGAAATTCCAATAGGCCATCTGGTCGCCGACAACCGCATAGGTGATGTTATTTGCCGTCAGCGCGAATTTCTCGATCCGCAAAAGGACCTGCCCATCGGCCAGATCGCCAAGATCGGTTTCGGTGAGCCGCGTCTGATTGAGGTCGGACTTGCTGACGAGAAAATCGGTCGAAACAGTCATCAAAATTCCTTCGGATTGAAATCAGGCTTCAGTCGCCGATGGCGGCGATTTCCCAGAGTGCGTTGCAATCGATAATCCGGATTTTTCCCTGATCCAGTTCGATCAGTCCGGACTCGGCCCAGGCCGAAAGCTGACGATTGATATTCTCTCGGCTGATGCCGACGAAATTACCGAGTTCACTCTGGCTGACGTTGATCTTCAACTTCTGGCTCGCAGCCTCTTCATCGGTCAGGCGCTGAAGGTATCGCGCAAGGCGCGGACCGGCAGAAAAGGCGCGATCGCTTTCCACGGTAAGGTTCATCTGACGCAGGCGCCGGGCCATTTCCTGCAACATGCTGAGCGCGACACCCGGATTGCTCGTGATGAAATCCTCGCACTGCGCACGCGTTAACCGCATTACGCTGCCATCTTCGACCATAGTAACTGTCGCCGTGCGTTCGCCGCCATCGAGCAGGGCAATCTCTCCGATCACGGTACCCGGCGAGAGATAGTCGAGAACGATTTCCCGGCCATTGGCCGACACCATATTCACCCGCGCCGTGCCCGTCACGAGGATGATCGCCGAATCTCCGGGGTCGCCCTGATGAATGAGCACTTCGCGTTTCGCAGCAAATTCCACCTTGGTACGGCTGAGAAGGTCATCGAGCTGGGCCACTTCACAGGTCGCAAGCAGTGATTCGTGCGGCAGGATTTGCAGGAGATCCTGTGCATTCATACCGTCAACAGCCATTCAAACCTCCTCACACAAAGGGTGCGGGGCCTGTATGCCGTATTGGCGGGCGTCAGACCAGCCGTGACTGTTTCAGCGCCGCTTCGATGAAGCTTGCGAACAGGGGGTGTGGATCGAAAGGTCGGGACTTAAGTTCCGGATGAAACTGCACACCGACAAACCATTCGAGATCCGGGCGTTCAACAATCTCCGGTAACTCCCCGTCCGGCGACATGCCGGAAAAAACGAGGCCGCCCTTCTCAAGCGGGTCTATATAGTTGGTATTGACCTCATAGCGATGCCGGTGACGTTCACTGATCATTTCCGCACCGTCATAAATTGAAGCGACATGGCTGTTGCCGTTCAGCTTTGCATCATAGGCACCGAGCCGCATCGTCCCGCCCAGGTCTCCGCCCTCTTCGCGCTTTTGAAGCCCCTCTTCAGACATCCATTCCGAAATCAGGCCAACCACGGGTTCGTTGGTCGGGCCGAATTCCGTCGATGATGCATCCGCGACGCCGCCAATATTTCGTGCGCCCTCAATACAGGCCATCTGCATGCCGAAACAGATGCCGAAATATGGGACATTGCGTTCGCGCGCGAAGCGCACGGCGGCAATCTTGCCTTCCGCGCCGCGCTCGCCGAACGCGCCGGGCACGAGAATCGCGTGCAGCGGTTCCAGCTGGGCCGCGATGTCGCTCTCTTCTTCCTCGAACAGTTCGGCATCGATCCAGCGGATATTGACCTTCACCCGGTTGGCGATCCCGCCATGGACGAGCGCCTCGTTGAGCGATTTATAGGCATCCTGCAGGCCGACATATTTGCCGACCACCCCGATCGTGACTTCGCCTTCGGGATTTTCAAGCCGGTCGTTGATATCGACCCATTTGGAAAGTTCGGGCTCGGACGCGTCTTCGATGCCAAAGGCGTGCAGCACTTCGTCATCCAGCCCAGCCGCGTGATAGGTCAATGGAACCGCGTAGATGCTGGACGCGTCGAGCGCTGGGATAACCGCGCTTTTCCGGACATTGCAGAAAGCCGCGATCTTGGCCCGCTCGCTATCGGGCAACGGGTGTTCGCAGCGGCAGACAAGCACTTCGGGCTGGATGCCGAGCGAGGTCAGTTCGCGTACGCTGTGCTGCGTCGGTTTGGTCTTCAGCTCCCCAGCCGCCGCGATGTAAGGAACCAGCGTCGTGTGGATGGAGACCGACTGGCCGCGGCCAAGCTCGTTCCTGAGCTGCCGGATCGCCTCCATGAAGGGCAGGCTTTCGATATCACCCACCGTGCCGCCAATCTCGCAAATCACGAAATCGAGATCACCGAGATCGGCCTTGGCAAAATCCTTGATCGCATCCGTAACGTGCGGAATCACCTGAACCGTCGCGCCGAGATAGTCTCCGCGCCGCTCCTTGGTGATGATTGTCTGGTAAATGCGGCCCGACGTCACATTGTCGGACTGGCGCGCGGAAACACCGGTGAATCGTTCATAATGGCCGAGATCGAGGTCCGTCTCGGCGCCATCGTCCGTTACGTAAACTTCGCCGTGCTGATAGGGCGACATGGTTCCCGGATCGACATTGAGATAAGGGTCGAACTTGCGAATGCGAACCTTGTAGCCGCGCGCCTGAAGCAACGCAGCAAGGCTTGCCGCCATAAGACCCTTG
Organism: uncultured Parasphingopyxis sp.; assembly: GCA_947259005.1. Classification (GTDB taxonomy): domain Bacteria; phylum Pseudomonadota; class Alphaproteobacteria; order Sphingomonadales; family Sphingomonadaceae; genus Parasphingopyxis. Next base: position 469,875 of record CAMYKP010000006.1, read on the forward strand.
CCGAGCGAGGAGACCACGCCGCCGGTGACAAAAATAAACCGCGCCATGGGAGAACAGCGTTACGCTGGGTTGCCGGTAAAGCGCAAGATCATGAATCCGACTTTCGCTGATTTTTGTGAGTAAGCCGGATGGAAAACCGGATCAAACCACAATTATTCGGCCGGGGTTTCTTCCTCGTCCACGCCCGTGCTCTCGGCCTGTCCGGCGATCGTGCTCAAAATATCGCCGTCCACGGGTTCCGCAGCCGGAGTTTCCGTCCCGATCGGGGCCAGCGGTGCCGACGACTCGACCGCCGGCAGCAGGCTATCGTCGATACCCGTATCGGACTGGCGCTGCGTCGCGATGCCCGCAAGCAGGATACTGAGCCCGACAAAGGCGAACGCAGTGAAAGTCGTCGCGCGGGTCAGGAAATCCGCCTGCCCGCGCGCTGTCATCAATCCCGATGAGGATCCGCCCACGCCAAGACCGCCGCCTTCCGAACGCTGCATCAAAACGAGCGTAACAAGCAGAGCGGCAACTACGGCCTGAACGACAAGCAGGAAGGTGAACATGAATAATCTCTATATGGTTGAAGCGGCCAACACGCGGCGCAACTTTGCGTTGGAGGGCGAAATAGGCGTTTCCGCCGCAAGGTTCAAGCGAGCGTCGCTCCAGCCTCGATAATCGGTACAAATTTGTCGGTACTTAGGCTCGCGCCGCCGACAAGTCCGCCATCGACATTGGGCACCGCAAGGAGCTCGGCGGCATTGCTGCCATTCATCGAGCCGCCATAGAGTATGCGCACGCCTTCCGCTTCATCGCCAATGCTTTCGACCAGCTTTGCGCGGATCGCAGTATGCATCGCCAACACGTCATCCAAGGTCGGGACCCGCCCGGTGCCGATCGCCCAGACGGGTTCATAAGCGACAATCAGCCATTCCGCCGTTGCACCAGCGGGAACCGACCCTGCAATCTGAGCGGTCACCACGGCTTCCGCCGTGCCGGCGTCGCGCTCTTCTTCCGTTTCGCCGACGCACACAATGGCCGTCAGGCCGTGGCGATGCGCCGCTTCGGCCTTAGCGCGCACATCTTCATCGGTTTCGCCCTGATCGGCGCGACGTTCGCTATGGCCCACAATGACATAATGCGCACCAGCTTCCCGAAGCATCGGTGCGGACAGGCAGCCTGTATGCGCACCTTTGTCGGCACTGTGGCAATCCTGCGCCCCTATTGCCAGGCCCGGAACCCTAGCGACTGCCGCCGCGATCAATGTCGCTGGCGGGCAGATTGCAACATCAACCTGGGGATGCGATTTTGCCGCTTTCTCTATACCATGCAGCTCGCGCAGAGAATCGAGATGCCCATTCATTTTCCAGTTTCCGGCAATCAGCTTGCGTCGCGCCATAGCCCTGTACTTCCCCTTATAAGTGTCCGCGCCGCCTGATAGCGGCACCATCTTCATCTGCCAATCGCGCGACAATGCTTGAAGCAGCGCGAGCACATCCGTAAAGCACGGAGAAATCGGATCCTCTTTACGCAAAGTCTCCAACTCCATGATTACTTTTTTCCGCAATCTGTTCTCGACGAAATTGGGCGTGATCCTCGCCATGCTGTTTGTCGTGCTGATCGGGGCGGCCTTTGCGCTGGCCGATGTCAGCGCGCCGAGCGGCAGTTTTCTCAGCGGGGGCAATACGGTCGCATCGGTCGACGGCACCGATGTGACGGACGAGGAGATCGCACAGATCATGGCGCGGGCGCTGCAAAATGCGCGCGAAGAGGAGCCCGGAATCGATATGGCGACATTGGTCGCCAATGGCGGGCTCGAGCAGGCTATCGAGCAATTCGTCCAGAGCGAAGCGCTTGCCGCGTTTGCCAACGATAACGGCCTCTTGATCAGCAAACGCCTGATCGATCGGGCCATCGCACAGATACCCGCATTCCAAGGGCTGACAGGAAATTTCGACGAAGCCTCTTTCCGCCAGGTCCTTATCCAGCAGGGCCTGACGGAAGAAGAAGTTCGCACCGATCTTACGCGTCAGACATTGGTCGGCCTCATGCTGGGGCCCATTACAGCCGGTGCGCAGGTCCCGGCGGCTGTCGCCCGGCCCTATACCAGCCTGTTGCTGGAAGAGCGCAGCGGGCAAGTCGCAGCCATACCATCCAGCGCCATGCCCCAGGGCAATCCACCGACCGCCGAAGAACTTTCCAGTTTTTACCAGGAAAATCTCAGCCGCTATACGCTGCCCGAACGCCGCGCCATGCGCTATGCGGCTTTCTCGCTCGATCAAATCGAAGTTCCCGCACCCACGGAAGAGCAGATCCGCGAATATTACGAAGCCAATAGCGAAGCTTATGGCGGCAGTGAGACCCGCACCTTCCAGCAGATCATTCTCACCAATGAAGCCGATGCCCGCGCCTTTTACGCGGCAGTGAACGGCGGCGCGGACTTTGGAGCGCAAGCTGTGGAGCGCGGCTTCTCCCTGCCCTCAACCCAGGTCAGCGGCGCGACGGAAGACAGCTTTGAGCGGACAACCTCTGCAAGCATCGCCGCCGCGGCCTTTGCCGCCGATGAAGGCACATTGCTTGAACCAATGCGCTCGGGTCTTGGCTGGCACGTCATTCGCGTCGCCGATATCGTCAATCGCAATGCGACCCCGCTCGGCAGCGTTCGCCCTGAAATCGTTCAGGCGCTGAACGAGCGGGCTGGCAATCAGGCGCTTGCCCAATTCTATATCGATATCGAAACGGCCATCGATGACGGCGCGTCTTTCGAAGAGGTCGTCGACGATAAGGGACTGACCATCGTGTCCACTCCGCTGATCTCTGCAAGCGGTGTATCGCGGCAACGGCCTGATTTCAGACCCACCGCCGATCTTATGCCGGTGCTGGAGCTGGCCTTCACGCTCGATGACGACGCGGACGCCGCTCTCGTCCCGATCATCGTGGATCAGCGCTATGCGTTGGTCGACGTGACGGAGATTGCCCGTTCTGCGCCGCAGCCTCTTGCCTCGATCCGTCCGCAGGTAAGCCAGGATTTCATGCGCGACCGTGCATCCCGTCGCGCCCGCAGGATCGCCACGGACATTGCCGCCAAAGTGAATGGCGGAATGGCCCTCTCTGAAGCCCTTGCCGAGGCCGGTGTCACGCTTCCGGCCCCGCAACCGGCCCGCGCCACGCGCCGTGCCATATCGCAGGCGGGGCAAAATGTGCCCGCGCCCCTGCGGCTTCTGTTCCGTATGGCGGAGGATACCGCCAAGCTTGTCCGCTTGCCGCAAAACCAGGGATGGTTTGTCGTTGTGCTGGACAATATCGAAAGCGATCCGGACGCGGTAACCCCCGAACTGATCGAGGCAACGCGAAGCCAGTTCGCTTCCGTTACCGCCAATGAATATGCCGAGCAGTTCATCAACGCCATAATGGCCGACTATCCAGTGGAACGTGACGAAGATGCCATCGAAGCTCTGCGCGAACGGCTGACGACCGGCCGCAGGAATTAATGACAGCCCGCGCTGACGCTGTCGCGGCTCTCGAGGCTGGCCAGCCTGCGCTGATCTGGCGGCAGCAGCTTGCCGATCTTGACACTCCCATTGGCGCTGCGCTCAAGCTGATCGAGCCAGGTCGCGGCGACTTCATCCTCGAATCGGTTGAGGGCGGGAATGTGCGCGGGCGTTACACCTATATCGGCCTAGCGCCCGACCTCGTATTTCGCGCGGAGAGAAACCGGGCATCGATCAACCGCGACTGGCTAACCGATCGCGATGCCTTTGAGGATGATCCGGATGACACCCAGACTGCCCTGCGCAAGCTGGTTGCCGAATGCCGAATGGAGCTACCCGAAGGCCTGCCCCAATCGCTCGCCTGCCTTGTCGGTTATTTCGGCTATGAAACGATCGGACTGATCGAGGATTTACCGCGACCGCCGGAAAACCCGCTGACACTGCCCGATATGCTGTTTGTCCGCCCGACGCTCATCCTCATCTTCGACCGGCTAGAAGACAGGCTTCACCTTGTCGCGCCGATCTGGGGCAATGGTGATAGCACAGCGGATAAGGCTGTGGATAAAGCTGTGGAACGGATCGAAGCAGCGGCTGCCCGACTGGCTGCACCCTATCTACCGCGGCATCGGAAAATCAGTGATTTGCCGGATGTTGCGCCGCAATCCGTGCTGGAACCAGGCGACTATGCGGACATGGTCAACGCGGCAAAAGACTATATCGCAGCTGGCGACATTTTTCAGGTCGTCCTCGCCCAGCGCTTCACCCAGCCCTTTCCGCTTCCGCCGGTCGATCTCTACCGCGCGCTCAGGCGTATAAACCCCTCGCCTTTCCTCTATTATCTGGACCTGCCTGGCTTCGCGCTGATCGGCTCTAGCCCGGAAATCCTCGTCCGTGCCCGCGATGGCGAGGTGACGATCCGTCCAATTGCCGGAACCCGTCCGCGCGGCAAGACAGCGAGCGAAGATGCCGCCAACCGCGAAAGCCTGCTTGCCGATCCGAAGGAACGCGCCGAGCATCTGATGCTGCTGGATCTCGGACGCAACGATGTAGGCCGCGTTGCCGAGGCGGGAACGGTGACTGTAACCGACAGCTATGGCGTCGAATTCTACAGCCATGTCATGCACATCGTTTCCAACGTCACGGGAGAACTCTCCCCCGAATATGACGCGATCGATGCGCTGTTCGCAGGCTTTCCCGCAGGTACCGTCTCCGGCGCTCCCAAAGTCCGCGCCTGCGAGATCATTGCCGAGCTCGAACCCGAAACTCGCGGTGCCTATGCGGGCGGCGTCGGCTATTTCTCGCCCGATGGCAGCATGGACAGCTGCATCGTCCTCAGAACTGCGGTCGTCAAAGACGGCGTCATGCATATTCAGGCCGGTGCCGGCATCGTCGCCGACAGCAATCCGGAGTACGAACAGCGCGAATGCGAGGCCAAGGCGGGAGCACTCTTCGCGGCAGCGAAAGAGGCGGTGGAACGCGCCGACGAACCGGGATTCGGCCAGTAAGCGCCGCCTATTGTGCTGACACTTGTCGTAATCAACACGCTCTTGGTCGGAAGGCTCTTGGGTTGAAGCGCGCACGGGCATAGGCCCTCTTCAACAGGAGACCCGATCATGCGTTTGATGCTGCTGAAATTTGCCGCACTGCTTTTCCCGTTATCCATGGCCTCAGCGCAGACGCCCACCCCGCGTGAAACCGCAGAATCGGTCGCATCGCTGATCGAAGCCAATTACTTCGACGCCGAAAGGGCAACATCTATTGCCGGGGAGATACGTGCTGCCAGTACCAGCGGCGCATGGGACAGTATCTCCGAACCGCTGATTCTCGCTACCGCCCTTACCGGAATCATCGCGCCCTATGACGGGCATTTCCGGGTCACATGGTCCCAGCCCGACGACGGAAGCGAAGCAGCTGAGAATGGCCGGGGCCGCCAGCTTTATGGCTTTGGTGAATTCATTCAGCGGTCCGGCTTCGGCTTTCGACGGGTTGCCGTGCTGCCGGGCAATATCGGCTATATCGATATGACCAATTTCGCCCATATCGATTTTGGCAATCCGGAAGACCCGGCAAGACGCGCGGTGGATGCCGCACTCGCACTTGTCGCCGCCACCGATGCCGTGATCATCGATCTGCGCGACAATGGCGGCGGATCGCCGGCCATGGTCGGCTATATCGCCAGCGCCTTTACCGCCCCGAACGCGCAAATCTACAATGTTTTCCATTCCCGTTCCGGCGAGCAAAACGAAGCGCCGGCAATATACTATCCGCACCCACGGCTCGCCGTTCCGCTCTATATCCTGACCAGCGGAAGGACGGGATCGGCCGGTGAAGCTCTACCCTACACGTTGCAGGCCGCCGATCGTGCGACCATCATCGGCGAAGCAACATATGGGGGCGCCAATCCCGGTGGAACATTCGACGCCGGTGCCGGGTTCGCTGTATTCATCTCGACCGGCTCCCCCGTCAATCCGATTACCGGATCGAACTGGGAAGGCAGCGGCGTCCAGCCGGACATTGCTATCCCGTCCGAAGGAGCGCTGGACCGGGCGCAGCTGATGGCGCTCGATACGCTGATCGCACAAGGCGATGCCGCCTATCGGCTCGACCGGGAATGGGCGCGCTCTGCCTTCGTTCCCGCGGAGGACATTGCCCAGGATATGTCTGCACTCGTTGGAAACTATGGCGGGCTGACCGTGACCCATAGCGGAACCGGCCTGCAAGTCCGGCAAGGCAGAAGACCTGCCCTGAGCCTCGTTCCGTTAGGCCCCGGCCTTTTCTACCGTGCCGATAACCCGTTGCAGCGTTATCGCTTCGTCACAGACGAATCCGGCGCGGCAACCGCTCTGGAAACGCTGCGCTCGGATGGAACAATTTCGAGGCAGGAACGGGGCTAGAACCGGGCTGCGAGCCCGTTTCGGTATCCAATCAATCCGAAAAAATCGGACAAAAATGCCCACACGGCATCATCCGGCAACACCTCGTCAGGCTGACAAGGTGTATTAGTCAGGCTTTACACCTACCCGCATCTTCGTGTATTGTTCTTATAATACAGTTGCGGAAACAGTCATGATAAAAACCATTCTTCTGGGCGCTTCGATTGTCTTCCTGATGGTTATTGCGCTCGGGTCGGTCGCGTTTTTCAGCCCCCGCTCCCCGCAGCTGCGCGAACCGATCGCCACAACACCGGAACCGATCGACGGGCGCAGCGGGCTATATGCGGGAGCCGAAGACAGCCGCTGGCTGGTCGTGCCCGCGCTGGACAACGGTTTTTACCGCTTCAACCTCAACAGCTGGGAACGCGTTGAGCGAATTGCGGCCAGCGATATCGCGACAGAGCCCTTCGTCCGGTCGCCCGAACAGCCCTACACGATACGAGCCACCGCTCTCGAAACGCCTATAGCGCTCGAAGCATGGATATTCGAACCGACCGAGCCATCGGGGATCGGCATCGTCATCCTGCATGGGTCCGGCGATTCCGACCGTTCGAACAGCTGGTATGTGATGCTCGCCGATATGCTCGCACGCGCCGGTCATTTCGTGATCCTGCCCGACAAGCGCGGATCGGGCCGATCGTCCGGTGACTGGCGCGAAACCCCGCTTACTGTCTTGGCCGAAGACGGGGCTGAATGGCTGGCGCTGCTCCGGAGCGACCAGTCAGACCTCAGCGCCTATGGCTTTGTCGGAGTAAGCCAGGGAGGAACTATCACGCCCGAAGCCGCGCGCATCTCAGCAGCGGATTTCGGGGTCGCGCTGAGCACGTCTATGACCGATCTCGGAGAGCAGCTGCACCAGGAAGTCGGCAATGATGTGCGCGCAGGCGGCGCACCGGGCTTTCTGCACGGCGTGCTGACATCGGCCTTTGTTACCCGGGCGGAACGGCGCCAGCCCAATTTCTGGCTCGCCAATGCCGATTATAACCCGCTCGTGCAATGGCAGGAATGGCAGGGGCCGTTTCTTGTCGCCTATGGCGCGGCTGATGAGAATGACAATGTTCCGGTATCCGAAAGCATAGCGCGGCTGGATGCCATGCCCCAAAGGGTCCGGCCCGAATGGCAAGTCTATCCTGGCGTAGGTCATTCGCTGATGCAGGATGACAGCGTGTTCCTAACTGCATTCGAAGCAGACCTGCGCGCCTGGCTTTCCCGCTTCTCGGAGGAATCGCATAGCGAAGGATGAAACGAAAAACCCCGGTGCCGTTTCCGGCCCGGAGCTGTTCAGTCAGAAGATTGAGTGCTGTGCGTCTACCAGATGCGCACGCGATCTTCAGGCGGAATGTACATCGCGCTGTCCGGGCCGACATTAAAGGCTTCGTACCAGGCATCGATATTCCGGACCGGGCCGTTGGCGCGATACTGCTGCGGGCTGTGCGGATCGGTGAGGATGCGCTCGCGCAGGGCATTCTCACGAATAAGCCCGCGCCAGACCTGCGCCCATGAGAGAAAGAAGCGCTGGTCGCCGGTCAGCCCGTCGATCACGGGCGGCTCGCCATGTTCGGCGACGTAGCGACGATAGGCTGAATAGGCCATTTCCAAGCCGCCCAGATCGCCGATATTTTCGCCCATGGTCAATTCGCCATTCACATGGAGGCCCGGGATCGGTTCGAAGGCGTCATATTGCGCGCCGAAACGGGCGGTGCGCGCTTCGAACTCGGCTGCTGTCTCGGCAGTCCACCAGTCGCGGATGCGACCGCTGCCGTCAAACTGCCGGCCCTGATCGTCGAATCCATGGCCGATTTCGTGGCCGATCACGCCGCCAATCGCGCCGTAATTGACCGCCGGATCGGCATTGGGATCGAAGAAGGGTGGCTGAAGGATCGCCGCCGGAAAGGTGATCTGGTTGAGCAGCGGATTGTAATAGGCGTTCACCGTCTGCGGGTTCATCGCCCAGAGCGACCGATCGACGGGATGCGGAAGCCGCGCAAGGTTGAGGTCGAACGCAAATTGCCGGGCGCGCATGACATTGCCGAGCAGGTCGCCGCGATCCACTTCTAGATTCGAATAGTCGATCCAGTTTTCAGGATAGCCGATACGCGGCTCGAAAGCGGTGAGCTTGGCGATGGCCTCGGTCCGTGTGGCTTCGTCCATCCAGTCGCTATTTTCGATCCGCTCCTGCAGTGCAGCACGCAGATTGGCGATCAGCTCGGTCATCTGGCGCTGCGATTCCGCGGGATAATGGCGATCGACATAGACCTGCCCGATCGCCTCGCCGATATTGTCGTTGACCAGCGCCACGCCGCGTTTCCAACGTTCGCGCTGCTCGGGCACGTCATTCAGTGTACGACTGAAGAAATTGAACCGGGCTTCGTCGAATGCAGCGGGCAGATAGGAAGCGTTGTCGCTGATGAAGTGGAAGGTCAGATATTCTTTCCATGTGTCGAGCGGGACTGTGTCGAGCAACGCACCGGCAGCCGTGATCGCGGTGGTTTCCCCCGCGACGACGGTGTCGACGCTGCCAAGGCCGATACCTTCGAGCCAGTTGGTCCAGTCGAACTGCGGTGCGAGTTCTGCGAGGCCTGCACGATCCATCGGGTTGTAGATCTGCTGGATGTCACGCTGGCGGGCCGGTTCCCACTGGGTTTCCGCCATCTGCGTCTCGAGCGCGATTATCCGGTCGGCACGGGCCGCGCCGTCGGCAATCCCGGCCAATTCGTGGAGCTGGATGATATAGTCGCGATAGGCAGCGCGAAACGCGATAAATTCCTCGCTGTCTTCAAGATAATAATCGCGATTGGGCATGCCGAGTCCATCCTGCCCGGCAAAGGCGATATAGCGGCTCGGATCGGCGGGATCGGGCAAGGTTCCGATACCGACCGGCGAGGCATAGCCCACCGTGCCGAACAGTGCGAGCAGGTCGGCGCGATCCTCGACCGCATCGATCTGCGCGAGATAAGGATGCAGCGGTGCAACGCCGCGTGCTTCGATAGCGCCGGTATCCATCCATGCACCGTAGAAATCGCCGACCATCTGCCCCATCGGGCCAGCCGCTGCCGGATCGGCTGCAAGATCGTTCAGGATCGCATGAACCTGGTTTTCGGCACGCTCGCGCAGGATATCAAAGGAGCCGTAACGCGCTCGGTCACCGGGGATTTCCGTATTCGCGATCCATGTACCATTGGCATAGGCGTTGAAATCATCGCCCGGAGCGACTGACAGATCTCGTGCTTCGAGATCGACACCCCAGGCGCCGATTTCGGCACTGGTCGCAGAAGTAGTGGCTTCCGCAGCTTCTTCATGATGTTCGGCCAGGGCCGGAGATGTTGCGGCAATCGCGAGCAGCGAGGCAGCCGCGAGGGCAATATGACGAGTGGACATGATAAACTCCTGGAAGTTCAAATGGATTTCGCGCTTGGAAAGGCTGCGCGGTTCATAGGTGCCTTATCTAACTACGACAGCAGTGTTCTGCAAGATGATGGTACGGTTCGGCAAACGACAGGTATTGGCGACACGCAACGAACCGGATAGGCAGCGATCCATGATCCTCGTCATCGACAATTATGACAGCTTTACCTGGAACCTGGTCCATTATCTGCGCGAGCTGGGCGCAGAGGTGGAGGTCGTCCGCAACGATGCGATGACGGCCAGCGAGGCCATGGCATCGGGCGCGGCGGCGTTCCTGATTTCCCCGGGGCCCTGCACGCCCAATGAAGCGGGAATCAGCCTCGATCTCGTCGCCGCCTGTGCGGAAGCGAAAAAACCGCTGCTCGGTGTCTGTCTGGGTCATCAGTCCATCGGCCAGCATTTCGGCGGACAGGTAGTTCGAGGCGGTCTGATGCACGGCAAGACATCGCCGGTAACTCATGATGGAAGCGGTGTGTTCGCAGAACTCCCCTCACCATTCACGGCAACCCGCTATCACTCGCTGATCGTCCCGGAAGAGGGCCTACCCAAATGCCTCGTCATCAATGCGCGCGGGCCGGATGGAACCGTGATGGGTTTCCGCCATGAAAGCCTTCCGATCCATGGCGTACAATTCCACCCCGAAAGCATCGCCACCGAGCATGGCCATGCACTGCTTGGGAATTTTATGAGGCTCGCGGGGATACCGGTGCGGGAACTGACCTGAACTGCGTCCAAGCAATTCTTTCTGGCCTTTCCTGCCCCCTCATGCTTTGACCCCGCTCCATGACCAGTCTGCCCGACCCTTCTAAGCCGCTCGACGAAGCTACCGCTTACCAGGCCTTTGCCGACATGCTCGATGGAAAACCGAGTGAAGAGGCAATCGAGCATTTCCTCACCGCGCTTACCGAACGCGAGGAAACGGCAATCGAAATCGCGGCGGCAGCCTCGGCGATGCGGGAGCGGCTGATTGCCATCGAAGCGCCAGCCGGAGCCATCGATGTCTGCGGCACGGGCGGCGACGGACAGCACACACTGAACGTTTCAACCGCCGTTTCGATTGTTGTCGCCTCGCTGGGCGTGCCGGTCGCCAAACATGGCAACCGCGCAGCCTCCAGCAAGGCAGGAGCATCCGATACGCTTGAGGCGCTGGGCATCGATCTCGACCATGCCGGCGAGATAGCCGAGCGCAGCCTTGCCGATCTCGGCATCTGTTTCCTTCATGCCGCCAATCACCACCCGGCAATGAAGCGCATCACCCCGATCCGCAAACGCATCGGCAAGCGCACGATATTCAACCTGATGGGGCCGATCTCCAATCCGGCCCGCGTCACCCGCCAACTAATCGGCATTGCCCGGCCCGATTATGTGCCCGTCTATGCCGAAGCCCTGCGCCAGTTGGGCGCCGAAGGGGCAATGGTCGTATCCGGCGAAGAAGGGCTCGATGAACTGTCCATCTCCGGGCCGAGCCGGATCTGCAGCTTTGGTAGTGTCGATGTGGGAGACAGCGTCACACCGGACGATGCCGGTCTGGACAGCTTTCCGATCGAAGCCATTCGCGGCGGCGATCCTGGTTACAATGCGGCGGCGCTGACCCGCCTCTTTGATGGCGAAGAAGGCGGCTATCGCAATGCCGTGCTGCTCAATGCAGCGGGCGGGCTGATTGTCGCGGGCAAGGCTGGTGGCTGGGAACATGGCGTCGTTCAGGCGGCGAGCGCAATTGACGATGGAGCGGCCAAGGATCTGCTGGCCCGCTGGGTGGCGTATCGATGAGCGACAAGCTCGCCGAGATTTGCGCGACGACGCGTGACGAGGTTGCCCGGCGCAAGGCCGCGATCCCGTTCAGGGATATCGAAGCGCGAGCCGAATCGCAAAGCCCGCCCCGGGGCTTTCTGGATGCCCTGCTCGCCAAGGCCGAGACCGGATATGCGTTGATCGCCGAGATCAAGAAGGCGAGCCCGTCCAAAGGCCTGATCCGCGAAGATTTCGATCCTCCAGCCCATGCCAAAGCCTATGAAGCCGGGGGCGCGGCCTGCCTCTCGGTGCTTACAGACGAACCCTATTTTCAGGGGAAAGACAGCTATCTGGAAGCGGCACGGGCCGCCTGCGCCCTGCCCGCCCTGCGCAAGGATTTCATGGTCGATCACTGGCAGGTCACCGAAGCCCGTGCGCTCGGCGCCGATGCCATCCTCGTCATTGTCGCAGCGCTGGACGACGAAGCGATGGTGGATATCGAAGCTGCGGCCCTCAGCTATGGGATGGATGTACTCGTCGAAGTCCATAACGAAGCCGAACTGGAGCGCGCTCTGGCACTGAAATCGCCGCTGATCGGCGTTAACAATCGCGATCTGAAAACCTTCACCACCGATCTGACGGTTACCGAGCGTCTCACCCGCCTGATGCCCGAAGGCCAGTTCCTCGTTTCGGAGAGCGGCATCAACAACCATGCCGATTGCGAGCGGCTGGCTGAATGCGGTGTGCGCGCTTTCCTTGTCGGCGAGTCGCTGATGCGGCAACCGGATGTCGAAACCGCCACGCGCGTGCTATTGACCGGCCATGGCTGATCTTACGCATATCGACGAAAGCGGCGCGGCGCGCATGGTCGATGTTTCCGGCAAATCGGAAACCGCGCGCGAAGCGACCGCCACAGGCCGCATCACCATGTCTGCCGAAGCGGCCAAAGCAGTTCGCGACGGCAATGTAAAAAAAGGCGATGTGCTGAGCGCGGCGCGAATAGCCGGGATCATGGCGGCAAAGAAAACCAGCGATCTGATCCCGTTGTGCCATCCACTCCCGTTGACCGGCGTTACACTTGAGCTGGAACCGGATGATAGCGGTGTGACGGCAACTGCAACGGTCCGCACAACCCATAAAACCGGTGTCGAGATGGAAGCGCTCACTGCCGTCTCCGTCGCACTGTTGACCGTGTACGACATGGCCAAGGCGCTCGATCGCACCATGACAATTGGCGATGTGCGCCTGCTTGCCAAATCCGGCGGACGATCAGGGGACTGGACGGCGGAATGAGCGCATTGCTCTCCGTTGAAGAGGCACAGTCGCGATTACTGGCGCTCGCTAAGCCGGTTTCCACCGAAACCCTGCCAATTGCCGACGCTGTCGGACGCTGGCTTTCGGCGGATGTTGCCGCATTGCGCACCCAACCCGCGGTCAATCTCTCTGCGATGGACGGCTATGCGATACGCTTTGCCGAATGTCCCGGGCCCTGGACCGTAACCGGCGAAAGCGCTGCCGGATCTGCTTTCGATCGGAGCCTGGCACCGGGCGAAACAGCGCGCATTTTCACAGGGGCCGCCGTTCCCGAAGGCGCGGACACCGTCATGATGCAGGAAGAAGCTTCCCGCGAGGGCAACATCCTGACGCTACAGGGCGAAGGACCGCGCGAAACCGGCGCTCATATCCGGCGCAAAGGCCGCGACTTTTCTCAGGGCGATATCCTGCTTCACAAGGGCATGAAAGTTTCGCCTGCCGTGCTTGCGTTGGCGATTACCGCCGGACACGGGACATTGCCGGTGCGGCGTATCGTGCGCGTCGCCCTGATTTCTACGGGCGATGAACTCGTCCCCGCCGGGCAGGCAACCGGCCCTGCACAGCTTCCGGCGTCGAACGGTCCGATGCTGGCCGCACAACTGGCTCCCCTTCCGGTCAAGATTGACGATATGGGCATCGTTCCCGACACCCTTGAGGCGTTGGCCAAAGCGCTCGATGCTGCACAACAGGCCGATGTCATCGTCACCATCGGCGGGGCATCGGTGGGCGATTATGATCTGGTCAAACCGGCTCTCGAAGCCGCTGGTGCTGCCATGGATTTCTGGCGAATAGCCATGAAACCCGGCAAACCGCTAATGGCCGGAACGCTTGGCAATGCGACAATCATTGGCCTACCCGGTAATCCTGCTTCGGCATTCGTCACGGCTAAATTGTTCCTCGAGCCGCTGATTGCACACCTGGCCGGATCGCGGAATCCCCTGCCCCGGTTTAAGCCCGCCCGGCTGGCAGCCCCACTCCCGCCGATCGGCAAACGCACCGAATATCTCCGCGGGCGTTGGCAGGCCGGGATGGTCGAACCCCTCCTCCAGCAAAGCAGCGCCGCACTTGGCGCGCTGGCCGAAGCCGAATTGCTGATCCATCGCCCGGCGGGAAGCGAAGCAGCGCAAGAGGGCGACGAAATTACCATCCTGCCCATCGCTTGACAGCGAATCTTTTGTTTCCTACACGTTCTCCGTTCGTTCCATAATGGAACAGCCACAAGGAGGCGAAAGCAATGCTGACCAAGAAACAGCATGAGCTGCTGATGTTCATTCACGACCGGCTGGCCGATACCGGCATCTCCCCTTCGTTCGAGGAGATGAAGGAAGCGCTGGATCTCAAATCCAAATCGGGCGTTCATCGGCTGATTTCGGCTCTGGAAGAGCGCCAGTTCATTCGCCGGCTGCCTAATCGGGCGCGCGCTCTTGAAGTGATCCGCATGCCCGAACTCACGGGCGGCAAACCTGCTGCAGTAACGACCGCGCCCAAGCTGATGCCGGTTGCCGCAAATGACATTCTCGAACTTCCTCTGCACGGGCGAATTGCCGCCGGCCAGCCGATCGAGGCGATCGAAGGCCAGGAAAGCCTGAGCGTTCCCGCAGCCTTTCTCGGCAGCGGCGAACATTATGCGCTGGAAGTGGCTGGAGACTCGATGGTCGAAGAAGGCATACTCGACGGCGATTATGCGCTGATCCGCAAGGTCGAAAGCGCGCGCGAAGGCGAGATTGTCGTCGCATTGATTGACCAGAGCGAGGCAACCCTCAAAACCTTCCGCCGCGAAGGCTCGATGATCCGTCTCGATCCCGCTAACCGCAATTATGAGCCGCAGCGCTATGCGCCGGAGCAGGTTGCTATTCAGGGAACACTGGCCGGCTTGCTCCGCCGCTATTGACCGGATTATTGGCCGGATTGCCGCCAGGGGTGATCGTCACCCGGTTCCAATACGGTTCGGATGGCAGGGGATGACAGGGTGATGGCCATTCCCCCGGTTTCGCGCATCAATGTCCGATCCGCGAGCAGCCAGCGCGGCACGCACCCTTCCGGCATGCGCCGGTCGCTCACGACGATGTCAGCGGCCGCGCATTCCGCAATCAGGGCTTGATAGGGCAGATAGTAGCTGCTGCGCGTCGCAAATATCCGCCATTGCCGCCCGCCGCGCCATAATGTCACCCGGCAGCTGTCATGACTGCACCAGGCCGACCTCAGATCGTCCAGCGCTCCGGCTTCATCCTCGATGCCCGAAGTCTCGTTGAACATATCGCGGACATAGTCGCCCGCACGCGGACGGAGCAGTGCAAGCGTACCATCGCTGCCGCGCACCGCCATGTGTTGGCCATCGCCCGTAACAAGGATGTCGGCGGGCGGTGTCAGCAGCGCCCATAAGGCGCCTGCCAGGATCGGAGCAAAACCAAAAATCCGCCACCGGGTCTTCCACAGGCAAAACCATAACCCTCCGCCGATCATCAACGCATAGGCTGCCACGGGCATCGCGGGCAACAGCGCCACTGCACCGGGCGTAGTGGAAACCCCATGGGCAAGATCGAGCAATAGCCCCAATGTCTTGCCGACGAGCCACCAGACAGGGGCGCCCAATCCGAAAATGTCGAGAAACAGCGCCAGTGCTTCGAGTGGTATGATGACAAAAGTTGTAAGCGGAATGGCAATGATATTGGCAAGCGCGCCGTACAATCCCGCCTTGTTGAAGTGAAACAGCGCGATTGGCATCAGCGCAACCTCCACAACCAGACCGGTGAGAAGAAGCCCCAGCGCAAAACGACCAATTTTCTTCACCCATGCTTCGTCGCGGCGGGACAGGAGCCTTTTGGCGCGGGGATGCTCGTGCAACGCGATGATTGCAGTAACAGCGGCAAAACTGAGCTGAAAACTCGGTCCGACCAGCGTTTCCGGCCAGAATATGAGCACGACGAGCGCGCCTGTCGCTACCAGACGCAGCGTTATCGCATCGCGCCCCATGGCAACACCGACAAGAACAAGCATGGCCGCCACGCAGGCCCGAACCGTCGGCACCTCGGCCCCGGTGAACACCGTATAGCCGAGCCCGGCCGCCGCGCCTGCCCCCGCTGCGATCAATATCAGCGGTGCATTGAGCGCGAGTTTCGGGCTCAGCGCCAACAGCTTCAGCATCAGCAACATTGTAACGCCAATCACCGCCGTGACATGCAGGCCACTGATCGCGAGGAGATGCGCGAGGCCGCTCCGCCGCATCGCCTCGGCATCTTCCTCTGCGATGCGGCCTCGATCGCCTGTCGCCAGCGTGGCGGCGATAGCGCCCTGGCCTCCCCCGACCCGATCGGAGATGTGTTCAGCCAGCCGTGCCCTGCGGTCTTCCAACCATCCCCGCCAACTTTCTGCAGGTGCCGCCCTGACGATCTCCACATCGCCCCAGGCCCGGCCCGTCGCGCCAATTCCCTCAAACCATGCGCGTTCGGAAAAATCATAGGCCCCGGGTACGGCCGCACGCGGCGGCGGCATCAATCGCGCGTTGAGCGAAACCCACGCCCCCGCCTGCAATCCATCCGGGGCTGCTCCCTCATCGATATTGACGCGAAACTGATACGGCAGGTCAGGATCGCTGGGCGTTCGCACAAGTAGTCGCACCGTTTCACGCGTTGGCAAATGCTCGACAGAGACGATCTCTGCAGCAAAGCGGCTTGCGACCGGACGCTGAAGCGTTTCCGTATCCATCAATTCTGCACGCGCCCAGATCAGCGCACAGCCGATCACCGCAACCAGCGCGAACATACCAACCCCGCGAAACACCCGCATGGCCCAGCCGAAAACCAGAGACACCAGTGCAAGTGCCGTTCCGACAAGTAGGAAAGCGATCCAGCTGCTGCGGCTGGCCAGCGCAAACCAACTGGCGACGCCGAACCCAAGCGCGACCGGAAGCCAAAGCGCCAATTGGTCGCGCTCTTTTTCCAGCCGCGATTCAATTGCGTCGAGCAGGGCGAACAGTCCTGATTGTCGCCCGCCGGGCGCTATGCTAGTCCGCGCTTCCGATAATCCCCGCATCAAATTGCAGTCTTGGAGATAGCGCGCATGGGCGCAACCGAAAAAGCCGATGGCAACAAGCGCGTCGTTACGCGTTTTGCACCTTCCCCCACTGGATTCCTGCACATTGGCGGGGCGCGCACCGCCCTGTTCAACTGGCTGTACGCCCGCCATCATGGCGGCGAATTCAAGCTCCGGATCGAGGATACCGACAAGGCACGCTCCACCGACGAAGCGATCGAGAAGATACTGGACGGAATGCGCTGGCTCGGGCTGGATTGGGACGGCGAGGAAATCTACCAGTCACAGCGCGCCGAACGACACGCTGAAGTGGCAAACCAGTTGCTCGAAAACGGCAATGCCTATCGCTGCTATGCAACGCCGGAAGAGCTGGCCGAAATGCGCGATCAACAGCGCGCCGCCAAGCAGCCGATCCGCTATGACGGTCGCTGGCGCGATCGTGATCCCTCCGAAGCGCCCGAAGATGCGCCGTTCGTCGTCCGCCTGAAAACCGCTCAGGAAGGCGAAACAGTCATCGAAGATGCTGTGCAGGGGCGCGTCGTCGTCCAGAATGTCGAAATCGACGATTTTGTGATGCTGCGCGGAGATGGCACGCCAACCTATATGCTCGCCGTTGCTGTCGACGATCACGATATGGGCGTGACCCACTGCATCCGCGGTGACGATCACCTCAACAACGCCTTCCGCCAGCGCGCACTGATCGATGCGATGGGCTGGGACCGGATGATCTATGCCCATGTGCCACTGATCCATGGTCCCGATGGCGCGAAACTCTCCAAACGCCACGGTGCGCTGGGCGTAGCGGCCTATCGTGACGAGATGGGGATGCTCCCCGAAGCAGTGGTCAACTATCTGCTCAGGCTGGGCTGGGGGCATGGCGATGACGAGATTATCAGCCGCGAACAGGCAATCGAATGGTTCGATCTGGACGGAGTCGGCAAATCCGCAGCGCGTTTCGATTTCAAAAAGCTCGAAAATCTGAACGGAACCTATATCCGGGAGACGGACAATGCCCGCCTTGCCGCTCTCGCCGCACCGCTGATCGCGAGTGAACTGGGCCGGGAAATCGATGAAAACGAGCAGGAATTGCTGCAGCGCAGCATGGAAAGTATCAAGCCTCGTGCCAAGTCTATCGGCGAATTAGCCGAAGGTGCTGGATTTTTATTTCGCACCCGCCCCCTAAATCTGGACGAGAAGGCCGAAATGCTGCTACAGGGCGACACGAAGGCGTTGCTCGCCGAGCTTGTACCGCACCTTGAAAGGCTGACGGACTGGACGGAAGAGGCGCTCGATACCGCTGTCAGGGAATTTGCAGAGGCTCAGGATCTCAAACTGGGCAAAGTCGCACAACCCTTACGTGCAGCACTGACGGGTCGAGCGACATCGCCGGGAATTTTTGATGTGCTACTGCTCCTCGGTCGCGAGGAGTCACTGGCGCGGATCGCCGATCAGGCAGGATAGCAGGAGCAAATATATGGGTGACAACAGCGCCAAACTCTCGGTCAACGGCAACGACTATGATTATGCAGTAGCGTCCGGCTCCTGCGGCCCCGATGTCGTCGATATTCGAAAACTCTATTCCGAGACGGGCCTGTTTACCTTTGACCCCGGCTTCAAATCGACCGCAAGTTGCGAATCCGGCCTCACCTATATCGATGGCGGCGAAGGCATTCTGCTCCATCGCGGCTATTCGATCGAGGAGCTTTCCGAACGCTCTTCGTTCATGGAAACATCCTATCTGCTACTTAATGGCGAACTGCCGACCAAGGACGAGCTCGACCATTTCACCTATACCATCACGCGACACACGATGGTCAACGAGCAGCTCAACCAGCTGTACAAGGGTTTCCGCCGCGATGCTCATCCGATGGCAATCATGTGCGGCGTGGTTGGCGCGCTTTCGGCCTTCTATCATGATTCGACCGACATCACCGATCCCGAGCAGCGCAAGATTGCGTCCCATCGTCTGATCGCGAAAATGCCGACAATTGCGGCGATGGCTTACAAATACTCTATTGGTCAGCCCTTCATGTATCCGGACAACTCGCTGTCATACACGGGCAATTTCCTGCGCATGACTTTTGGCGTTCCGGCCGAGGAATATGTCGTCGACCCGGTTGTTGAGCAGGCACTGGACCGGATATTCATCCTCCATGCCGATCATGAGCAGAATGCCTCGACTTCAACCGTGCGTCTCGCGGGCTCTTCGGGCGCCAACCCCTTTGCCTGTATTGCTGCCGGTATTGCCTGCCTCTGGGGCCCTGCCCATGGGGGGGCCAATGAGGCAGCGCTTGACATGCTCCATGAGATTGGCCGACCGGAACGCATCCCCGAATATATCGAGCGCGCGAAGGACAAGAATGATCCGTTCCGCCTGATGGGCTTCGGCCACCGCGTTTACAAGAATTACGATCCCCGGGCATCGGTCATGCGCAAGACGGTGCGCGAAGTGCTGAGTTCTCTCAATGTGAAAGACCCGGTTTTCGATGTCGCGTTGCAGCTTGAAGAAATGGCGCTCAGCGATGACTATTTCATCGAGAAAAAACTATTCCCGAACGTCGATTTCTATTCAGGCATCATCCTGTCGGCAATTGGCTTCCCGACAACGATGTTCACGGCATTGTTCGCCCTCGCCCGCACCGTGGGCTGGGTCGCGCAATGGAATGAAATGATTTCGGACCCGGCACAGACGATCGGTCGTCCGCGTCAGCTCTATACAGGACCGACGGCACGCCCCTTTGTGGAAATCGGCGAGCGCTAAGGTTTAGGTTCCAGCGGGCAGGGTCAGCACGAAACGGGCTCCCTGCCCCGGCGCACTATCGACATCGATATCGCCGCCCATCGCGCGCGCCAGGCGCCGTGCGATATATAGACCAAGACCAGTGCCGGGCTCGCTTGCAGACAGGCGTTCGAATTTCTCGAAAATGCGGGGCTGATCTTCCGGAGCGATACCGCGTCCCTGATCGGCCACAATCACGGCGGCCAGGTCTCCTTCCTGCTCGCAGCGAATCCAGACATGGCTGTCTTCCGGCGCAAAGCGCACTGCATTTCCGACCAGATTGACCAAAATCTGCAATACCCGCTTGTAATCCGCCCGGGCGGGAAGCGTCTCATCATCGGCAGGTCGGTCGATTCGGATATTCTTTTCGCTGGCGCGAACCGACAGCAGGCCTGCGGCATTGCGCGCTATATCGGCAAGGTCGATATTCTCGGCTTGGGGAGCGAAATCATCCCGCTCCACCGCCTGAAGGTCGACAAGATCGTCGATCAGGCCAAGCAGATGGCGGCCCGCCCGCGCGATATCGCCAGCGTACTCGGCATAATCACCCCGGATCGGTCCGTCGATCTGCGCCTCAATGCTGTGGGCACTCGCGACGATGCGATCCAATGGCGCGCGAAGTGCCCGATTGATCTGGCGACCGAAGGCATCGGGAACATCGGCCTCGCCCGGCCCCGGAATTGGCTTTTCGGACTTGGCTTCGATCGCCACAGCCGTGCCGTGGAACCCCGCGAAGCGACCGTTTCCGTCAACCAGCGGTACCGCCGTCAACTCCACACGCTGCGCACCATCCGGTCGAAGAATCGCTTCCTGGCGCTCGAAACGTCGATGCTCAGCAAGCGCATTGAGGATAGGCAATGCGCCACCCTCTCCTTCAACAAAGCGGAAAAGCCCGGTCAGCGGTTGCCCGATATAGGGCTCGACCGCACCAAGCATCGCTTCAGCATCGGGCGAAAGCGCCGTCAAACGCAGCGTATGGTCCGTTTCCCATAGCCAGTCCGCATCGGCGCGCAGAAAATCATGCTCGCGCATCGCGGAATCGCCCGAAGCAGGCTCAGCGGGATCGCGCATCACCCAGCCGGTGACGGCCAATTTTATACCGTCACGTTCAGGCTCTGCCCGGATATGGAGCTCGACATCACTCTCGCCATCGGCGGCGATGATCGTGCGAGACACTGTGATGCCCAGACGTTCGGCAAGTTTGGCAAGCGCGGCAATTTGCGGAACAGCAAGACGCCCCCCCGGAATTCCTCCTGCCCGTTCGTGCAAATCTTCAAGAGCCGGATCGGCGCCAACAAGGCAACCTGTATCGTCCAGCCATCCGAAAACCGGATCCGGCGTACCAGTAGCGTCGTTCATTGCGCCGCTCCATCGGCCGTCGCTGCGAACCGGTTAATGGCGGATCGATAGGCTTGCCCGAGCCGCCAAGGCCGCATCGCAGCGGCTATGGCATCCAGCGAAGCAAGGTCGAAAGCTTCGATCCAGACTGCCGCGACCTCACCCGCCTCCCGTTCATCACGCAAGACAGCTCGCGCCATCGTCACCAGAAGGTGCGACGCTGCAGCGCGCTCAATTCCGATCGACTTGAGCAAGACCATATGGCTGGGAGCATCGGGCATTCCCACCATTTCCCAGGCGATGTCGAAAGTCGTTCCTGCGCGAACCGCGACCATCGCAACATAGAGCGCAAGGCGGGCACCGTTCAGTGCCTCAGCAAGCAAACCTTCATCGAGCAGTCCGGCCCGATCGAGCCGGGAAGCAAGCGACATCGCAATGACGTCCACCGGCAAGCTATCACCTTGTTCGGTCAGCATTGCAGTCGCCGCACCGGTAATTGACTCGTCAAGGCTCCAGCCGTCCAGACCGTGCATCTGCTGCCCATAATCCCGCAATGCTGCGGCCACCGTCCAGACAAGCATGTGTTCGACTGGTGCGGGAATATCCGCCCGGCTGAGCCGTGGGTCGTCAAACCGGTCATTGACCCGGCTTTCCGCAATCAGCAATTTCATCGCATCACGGGCTATCTCGGGATCGCCATGTTCTGTCAGCGCATCAAGCCGGCTATTCTCGGCCATGACGACATTCTGCCGCAAATTTCGCATAACGCCATAGGATTTGGCCCGTTGCACAAGAATGTCGGCCAGTTCCTGATCATCCGGAAATCCGGCACGAACAAATAAAGGCCATGCAATCGCAACATGGGCTGCACCGAGCGACGCACGGAATTCCGGCGCATCGGGCAAATCGGGCCGGGCCAGCAAGCGGGCACGCAATTCGCCTTCGACGCTCTCGACCAGACCCTTATACAGTCGGCGTATAACAGTGCGTTCAATTTCGGTCAGCCGGAGTTTCTGAGGCTGCATCAAGGCTGCCAGCGAGGTCCCGGACTGCCTGGACCAACCGTGCGATGCACGCGCAGCATCAGCGAGCAACGCAGTAGCGCGCTCGTCGGCAGTTTCCGGGCGAGAATTGGCCGGATCAGACATGGACTGGACATAGCGGAAACGTCGTTAAGACCGTGCTAATCCTGTTTGACTGGATCAGTCGCGCTGACGCACTGCCTCTTTCTGAATATTTTGCATTAAAAACAACGTGATATAAGCGTATATTGCAGTCGCAACAGGCCAGTAGAACCAAAATCCGGTTACGGCAAAAGGCAAAATTAGCCAGATTGCAGCATTTCCATCGGCCAGCCAGGGCCAGTATCCGGCCCTTGGACCGGGGAATTTTCGAAGATTTTGTGCGGCGCGATGGGCCAGAAAAAGCAGGGCAACACTCGTAACGGCAAGCGCAAGAAACGTTACTTCACCCGTTTCATTCATCGCAAGCCTTCCCATGGCGAGTATCACCAAAGCTTGGACAACGGCTTTGATCAGGCGAATTTCCCATCCACCCTCATGATCGCGCAGTTGCGCCAGGTCGATCCGGCCAGCGATTGCGTCAAGCGGCCCGGCAAGCAGGGCCAGAACCAGGCCCGTCCAGAGCCAGCCCCACCAGATCGCACCGGCCGCCGCCAGAGTAAAAGCAATCGTGGCAATCCGCAGCCAGATGGCTTCGACCCGGCGATCAAGGAGCAAAGGGGCCAGACGCGTTGCAATGACAGCATAAACGAACCGCTCTGGCCAACTGCCCTCCTGCAGGCTGTTGCGCCTCAACATGGTGCGACCTGCACCGCGGCTCTTGTCGCTACGCTCTGCCATCAACACGGCTTCGCTCGCATCGACTACAACGCCCGCCTCGCCATCCACCGGCAGAAAATCGGCACCAGCCTGAACAATCCGACGCATCAGCGTCGACTGGAGGTCCCAATCGCCAAGCATCGCGGCCGTCGCAGCTAGCGCCTCGACATTTGTCAGCGCGAGACCGGCCCAGCGATGATCGGCGTCCACGCGTTCAAAATCCTCATTTTCAGGCGTATCGGCAACAACGAGCAGCGTAGGCGACACGCGTGCAGCCATTGCTTCAAAACAGTCAGGCGCGGCTACCAGCCCGTCGGCGACGAGCAAAACGCTCTCTTCCGGATGGAAATGGTCTGCGGCATCCATCGGGTCGCGGGCCAGCTTCACCGCAATACCGTCTCGTTTCAGTCGATCGAGCGCAGCGCTCATGGCGGCTGGAACCCGCTCGACCAGAATGACGGCATGGCTGGCGCCAGCTGCAATCGCGCGTCGGACCTGGTTTTCAAGCAAACTGCGGCCAGCCATCGGGAGCAAGGCGCACAGGCCGGCCTCGCCGTCCTCAGCCTCCCGATAGGCGGCGATCAGCGCGGCGAAAGCCACAAGGTCCGTTCCACAGTCATTGGTTCGATGCGATACGCGCAGAAAGGGTCGATTGCAAAGCCACTCATCCCGGAAAACCGGGGATTTCTCGTAACTCAATCAGACTATTGTGGCGTGTCGTCCATAGCGAAATTGAAACTACTCGAAAAACCGGCCAGTGATTTATCGATGCGTTGAAGCAGCGTTTTATCAAAGGGAACGCCCTCTCCAGCTCGGTTGGCGAGATCCATCAGGTCTGTCACGCCGAAGCTGGCGGCAAGACCTTTCAGTCGCCAGGCAGCAACCTGCCATTGCTGGTCGTTGACGGCGTTATGAAGCGCAGAAACCTGCCGTTGCGCGCTCTGAAAGAATGCCGAGCGAAGCTCTGCAACCAGCGACGGATCGTCTCCGGCAGCGGCTGCTAGCGTCTTGTCCAAAGCTCCAGGATCATAGGCCATAGTGTGGCTGTAACGCATCGCCGTTAACGCTCCGTTGCCGAGCAAGGCTTCCGAACCCTTAAAAACATGGTAAACATGCCAGATACAGGGGAATTGCGATGGCCGAACCGGCAAATGACATAGTCGAGCTTGAAACAGCGACAGAAGTGGAGGCTGAACAGGCCGCTGCGCCAGCCAGCCATGCCGAATGGATCGACGAGGACGGATGGGAATTCGATCTCGAAAGCCCGGACATTGTGGAGAAACTACCATCCATTATTATCCTCCTTTTGGGGATGGCATGGGCCGGATTTGTCGGTTGGGCAGCCTATTCCAGCTTTGTGGTGGAATCGCCCACGCCCACCCAGATCGCCAACTGGATTGCAATTGCCAGTGTTCCATTTGCCCTGCTCGGCATTGCATGGATGTTGACACAGCGTACGAGCCGCCGCGAAGCGGCCCGGTTCGGGCGTACATCGGAAGCAATGCGGGCAGAGGCCCGCCGCCTCGACAATGCGATGGCGCTCGCGGCCAGCCAGCTGGCCGAGATCCGCGCAGGCGTCTCCACCGAAGCCGACAGATTGCTCGCACTGGGTGACGAAGCTGCAGGACGCCTGAGCGCTATCGGCAACACGATGCGGGACGCCAGCACTGCAATCGAAGAGAAATCCGGCCTGCTCAACCGTGCAGCCAAAGCCGCGCGCGAGGATGTCGATATCCTGATGGCCGATCTGCCGCGGGCCGAACAACAGGCTCGCGCTGTAAGCAGCGGTCTGCGCGAGGCGGGCATCAACGCACATGAGCAGGCCGCATCGCTCGATACGCAGCTCCTCACGCTGAAATCGCGCGGTGAACAGGCAAAGGAGATTGCCAATGGGGCAGCCCAATCTCTGGCCGCCAATCTGGCGCGGATCGAAGGCGTCGCCGAAGTGTCGGCAAACAGGCTCGATGCAACAAGCGATCAGATCAATGCAGCAGTGGATGCCGTTCTCGACCGCTCCAGCGCCGCCGTCGAAGACACCCGCAAGATAGTCGATGAGATCGGCACTGCCCTTACCGCGATGATCGAAAATGCCCGGACCAGTTTCAGCCGGGAAGGAGAAGAGGCCGCCGCCGCTCTCGATGCCCGCATCACCTCCACCACGGCAGCGCTGACGGCATTCGACGAACAATTGTCCGCACAGCGCGCTGCAACAGCGAGTACATTGCACGATCTCGACAGCGGGCTCGGAGATATCGAAGGGCGGCTCGCCAATCTGTCGCAGGACGGGGCCGAGCATGCCCGCACGCTGAGCGAAGAATTGACCGCATTAAGCAGTGAAATGGCGGCACTCGGCGAAAGTATCGGCGGCAATGACGAAGCGGCCGAACGCTTGATCGCCCGGGCAGCGGAAGTGAAAGCCGCTCTGGACCTCAGCGCCGGCTCGCTCAATGATGCCCTGCCCCAGGCCTTTACGGAAACCGAGGCCCGGGCCGAACAATTGAAAACCGCGATCACCGGCATCGTGCCCGATCTGGAAACGCTACAGAAGCTGGCAGAAGATACGCGCAATTATATTGGCGTCAGCGGCGAAAGCCTGGAAGAGCAGCGCACTGCCATCGCGGCCTTTGTCGATGAGGTTGGTGAGCGTATCATGACGATGCGTGCCGATATCGGCAGCATCGAAAGCGGGCTGACCCATTCGGCGGAACAGGCGACAAGCATTACCGACGGCGCTGCACCGCGATTGATCGAAACCCTGATGCAGGTGCGCGAAACGGCCGATCAGGCAGCGGAAAAGGCGCGAGCCGCCTTTGGAGAAGTCATCCCGCAAAGTGCCGCCGCTCTCAGCGAAGCAACGCAGCTCGCATTGACAGAGGCGCTGGGCGAGAATGTCGAAAGCCGGATCGCCGACCTTACGGCGGCATCCGAGAAAGCCGCCGCAACGGCGCAAGAGGCAATGGCGAGCCTGGATGCGAAGATCTCCGAGATCGAAAGTCGCAGCACAGCCCTTCAAAGTCTGCTTGAGGAAAACGCGAACGAAGCGGAGGAAGCCGGCCTCGACGGCTTTGCGCGGCGTGTGACCCTGCTGATTGAATCGCTGAATTCAACCGCCATCGATGTCAGCAAGATCCTGTCCAACGAAGTGACCGACACCGCCTGGGCAGCATATCTCAAGGGTGATCGCGGGATATTCTCGCGGAGAGCGGTCCGTCTGCTCGACACCGGAGAAGCGCGTGAAATCGTAGCGCAATATGAAAATAACAGCGAATTCCGCGATCATGTGAATCGCTACGTGCATGATTTCGAAGCGATGCTGCGCCGTGTTCTCACCACGCGAGACGGGTCTCCGCTAGCGGTCACATTGCTTTCGTCTGACAATGGCAAGCTCTATGTGGCGCTTGCCCAAGCAATCGAACGGCTGCGCTAATCGCCGTGGGACCAGCGCGCTAACCCGTATTGCGGATAGATTCCGGTTTGATGAAATCGAGAAAATCGGTACCGATCCAGCCGTAAGTATAATTGGCGAAAAACAGTCCGAAGCAGAAGGTCGCAAGGATAGTCGTGCGCAGGACGATCCGTATCGCACGAAACTGATGCGGTGCACTTTCGGCATGGCCGGGCTCGGGCTCCACGCCCATCTCGCGATCTGTCTTGATACCGAACGGCAGGACCACGAACAGGCAGAGAAACCAGAAGAGGAAATAGACGGCGAGCATCGACACCGGTTGCATGGCTACACCTCCATCAGCGACACATTTACCACGGGCTTCTTGCCCGTCCAGTGGGTGGCTTTGCGACGGACCGCAAGGCGTACAGATTCGCGGAGTTTTTCAAGGTCTTTAGCGCCCTTGCGGACTGCGCCGGCTGCAGCCTCAACACATTCATCGATAAACTCTTGGCGCTCATCTTCGATCGGGACACCGGCCATGGAGAAAGAAGGCGTGCCGACAAGCTCACCCTTGCTGTCCAGTGCCACCGTAACGGCGATGATCCCGCGTTGCGCGATGCGGCGACGTTCGTTCATCGCTTCGCCATCGGCGGCAATAATCGTGTCCCCATCGAGCACGAGCCGTCCCGTCCGCTCGTTGCCAATGATCGACGGGCCATCGGGCGCCAGACGCACGACATCGCCATTTTGCTGGACAATCACTTTGGGAATACCCTGCGCTGTTCCGAAGCGGGCCTGCTCGGCCATATGGCGCAACTCACCATGGACAGGAACCAGCATTTCGGGCCGAATCCAGTCATACATTTTCGCGAGCTCAGGCTTGCCGGGATGGCCAGAGACATGAACCTCGGCCTGGCGATCAGTGATCATCGGGACTTTCTTTGCCGCCAAGGCATTCTGCACACGGCCGATCGCCAGTTCGTTACCCGGAATTTGTTTCGAGCTGAAGACAACCAGATCACCACTATCGAGTTTCAGCGGATGATTGTCTTCAGCGATACGCGCCAATGCAGCGCGTGATTCTCCCTGCCCACCGGTCGCAATGATGAGCAATTCACGAGGTGGAATGCGCATGGCCTCATCGAAGTCCACCGTGTCAGGAAAATCCTTCAGATACCCTGCGGCCCGGGCCTCGGTGAGGATTCTGTCGAGCGAGCGGCCAGCGACGCAAACCTTGCGTCCCATTTCTTTCGCAATGCGACCCAGCGTCTGGAGGCGAGCGGCGTTCGAAGCAAATGTTGTCACCAAGACCCGCCCGGTTCCAGTAGCGATAACTTCGGAAAGACCTGATTTGACCGCGCCTTCGCTACCGGACTCATTATCGTTGAATACATTGGTCGAATCGCAAACCATCGCAAGAATGCCATCATCGCCGATCGCAGTCAGTTGCTCCGCCGACGCAGGCACGCCGGTTTGCGGGTCGTCGTCCAGCTTCCAGTCCCCAGTATGGAAGATGCGGCCATGCGGTGTGTCGATGACCAGCGCATTGCCTTCAAGAATAGAATGGGCCAGCGGTACATAGCGAAAGCCAAACGGACCGAGTTCGAATGATCCCTCATTCTCGATGATATTGAGCTCGATCTCGTCGATCAGTCCGGCCTCATCCAGCTTTCGTCGGATCAGCGCCGCAGTAAATGGCGTCGCATAGAGCGGAACACCGAGATCGCCTGCCAGATAGGGCAATGCGCCGATATGATCTTCATGGCCGTGAGTCAGCACGATGCCGAGCAGGTCGTCCGCACGATCCTCGATAAACTCGAGATCCGGCAATACCAGTTCGATGCCCGGATAGTGCGGGTCGCCAAAGGTCATGCCGCAATCAACCATGACCCATTTGCCCTGGGTTCCGTAGAGATTGACATTCATGCCGATCTCGCCCGACCCGCCGAGCGCGAGGAAAAGCAGTTCGTTTTTGGGGTTCATGCGGGCTTATCTAGACCTTTGGTAGAGCATAGCCAGCCCCTGAATCGTAAGATCGGGCTCAATCACATCAAAAATGTCGGTATGTTCGTCAAACAATGTAGCGAGGCCACCGGTCGAGATGACCTTTGTCGGACGACCGATTTCCGCTTTCACGCGCTTCACAAGACCTTCGATCAGCGAAACATAGCCCCAGAAAACGCCGATGTGCATCTGCTCTTCCGTGGTGGTGCCAATCAGCGTCTTGGTGTCGGTTGGCGCTTCAATGGCGATCCGTGGCAACATGGCCGCCGCGCTAACCAGCGCATCGAGTGAGAGATTGATGCCCGGCGCGATGATCCCGCCCTTGTAGCTGCCGCCATAGTCGACAACGTCAAAGGTGGTCGCCGTGCCAAAATCGATGACGATCAGGTCTTCGGGATGAAGGCTGTGCGCAGCAATCGCGTTGATAACCCGATCCGCGCCGACGGTATGTGGCTCGGGCACATCGAGACGAATTCCCCATTCGACCGGAGGCTGCCCGGCGATCAGCACTTCCGCATCGAAATATTTGGACGAAAGCACTTCGAGATTGTGCAGCGCGCGCGGCACGACCGTGGCTATGATGACGGCATCAACATTTTTCGCGTCAAACCCTTCCAGGGCCATCAGGTTATGGAGCCACACCGCATATTCATCGCCTGTGCGCTTCGGATCGGTGGCTATCCGCCAGCGGGCAACGATCTCGCCTTCCTTGACCAGCGCAAAGACAACATTGGTATTTCCGGCATCGACAGCGAGCAGCATCAAAGAGGTCCTCAAATCAGGAAAACATCACCGGCATGCATGACATGGACGGACCCGTCCGCCAAGCGCAGACGCAGCGCGCCATCCGCATCCATTCCGTCAAACACGCCCTGAACCTTCCGACCCGCTGGATCATGGACGGTAAGGGCCGTTCCCCGTGGATGCGCCCTGGCGAGCCATTGCTCGCGAATAGCGCCCAGACCAGGTTCCCGCCATTTGGCGACCCATTGCGCGAACCGATCGGCCAGTTCGCGCAGAAAGATGTCAGGCGTTGGCGCCATGCCATAAGCGGCAAGACTTGTAGCGGGACGATCCAGATTGTCCGGATGATGAGCAAGATTGACGCCAATACCAATGACGACGGCACTGTCTTCTCGTTCGAGCAATATGCCAGACAGCTTGGCACCATCCAGCAACAGATCGTTCGGCCATTTGAGGGTCAGCGCCTCACGCGAGTTTTCAGGCAGAAATGCCGCGACCGCGTCATACAAAGCGAGCGACGCGACAAGCGCCAGGCTGGCGGGCGGTGGATCGCCCTCACCCGTCCGCACGAGCGTGCTCGCAAACATATTGCCGGATGGGGATACCCAGCTTCGCCCTTGGCGCCCCCGACCCGATATCTGCCGGTCGGCACGCAGCCATAGCCCTTCGCCCTCGCCCGCCCGGGCAAGCGCCATCACATCGTCATTGGTAGAGCCTGTCTCGGCTACCGTCTGAATGCGAGCGGTCAGAACAGCGCCGCCGCTGCATTGCCCGCCGTCAGCGCGAGAAACGGCACAAGCAGATAGCCAAGCGGGGAAACAGTCGCTGCGGTGAGCGCAATCAGGCCATTCTCGACTACCGAATTGGCGGGTGCGTAAGGCGTCGCCGCGTCATCGAAATAGATCGTCTTGATGATGCGGAGATAATAATATGCGCCGATTACCGAGAGCGCGATACCGATCACGGCCAGCGGGAAGAGCCCCGCAGCCACAGCCGCATCAAACACCAGGAACTTGCCCCAGAAGCCCAGAAGCGGGGGGATGCCCGCAAGGCTGAACATGAAGATCGCAAAGGCTGCGGCTAGCGCGGGTTGCGATTTGGAGAGGCCAGCGAGGCTCGCAATGCCCTCGACCGGCCGGCCGTCAGCATCGCGCATCTGAAGCACGCAGAGGAAGCTGCCCAAGGTCATCACGACATAGATGGTCATATATGAGAGGGTCGCTGCAACGCCTGCTTGCGTACCGGCTGCAATACCGATCAGTGCGAAGCCGATATTGTTGATCGAGCTATAGGCCAATAGCCGTTTGATGTTGGACTGGCCGATGGCGGCTACGGCACCGAGTGCGATCGAAGCAAGCGCAACGAAAATCACAATCTGCTGCCACGCATCGGTTGCCGGGGCGAGCGCATCGAACATGACGCGGATGGCCAGCGCCACTGCGGCGATCTTGGGCGCAGTGGCGAAAAAGGCGGTGACGGGCGTCGGCGCGCCTTCATACACATCCGGTGTCCACATATGGAACGGCACGGCGCTGATCTTGAAAGCAAGGCCGGCAAGCACGAACACAAGGCCGAACAGTTCGCCGGTCGACATGCCCGAGGCCATGGCTATGCCGATGCCTTCGTAGCTGGTCGTTCCGGTAAAGCCGTAGATCAGCGACACACCGTAGAGCAGGATGCCGCTGGCAAGTGCTCCGAGCACAAAATATTTGAGGCCCGCTTCTGCAGAGCGCGTGTCCTGCCGCATGAAGCTCGCCAGCACATAGGCGGCCAAGCTCTGCATTTCGAGGCCGATATAGAGCATCATCAAATCGCCGGACGAGACCATGAAGCCCATGCCAAGAGCCGAAAGCAGAATCAGGATCGGATATTCAGGCCGCATCTCGCCGCGCCGGTCAAAGAAACGCGGGGCCATCAAGATAGCGATAGCCGCCGATGCATAGATCAGTATTTTCGAGAAGGTGGAAAAGGCATCGGCGTTGTAGAGGCCGCCGAATACCGCGCCGCCATCACCTGCCGGCCCCAATAGAGACAAACCGCAAGCGATGAGCATCAAGACCGCATAAATGCTGACTCGGCGACCAAGATTGGGCTTGGTGCTGAAGGCTGCAACCAGCAGCAGGTCGGTCGCACCCAGCGTCAGGATTACCTCAGGCAGGACGACGAGAAGGCTTTCAAGCATGGTCATCAGTGCGCGCCTTCCGCTTCATGGCTTTCGCCGTTGCCTTCACTTGCATGGCCCCCGCCATGTTCGGCTTCGACGGGCATGCCCGCGCCCATCACCAGTTGCGCATCGCCGGGCGGGTTTGCACGTTCGATACGCTCAAGCAGCACGCCGACATCGTCGCGGATCGGTGCAAGGAAACTTTCGGGATAAACGCCCATCCACAGGACAACCGTCGCGATTGGTGCCAGCGTCGCCATCTCGCGTCTTGAAAGGTCTGGCATCGCTTTCACATCTTCCTTCTCAAGCGTGCCGTAGCAAATCCGCCAATAGAGATAGAGCATATAGGCCGCGCCAAGGATGATGCCGGTCGTGGCAACGAAAGCGACCCAGCTGTTCGCCTCATAGGCACCCACCAGCGCCAAGAATTCGCCGACAAACCCGCTCGTTCCCGGCAGGCCGACAGAGGCCATGGTGAACAGCATGAAGAGAATGGCATATTTCGGCATATTGTCCGAAAGCCCGCCATAGCGATCGATCTCGCGCGTATGGAGCCGGTCATAGATCACGCCGACGCAGAGGAAGAGCGCGGCCGAGACAAGGCCATGGCTAAGCATGACGATCATCGCGCCTTCGATGCCCTGCCTGTTAAATGCGAACAGCCCGATCGTAACAAAGGCCATATGGGCAACCGACGAATAGGCGATAAGCTTCTTCATGTCCTGCTGCACCAGCGCGACGAGCGAGGTGTAGACTACCGCCACCATCGACAGGCCGAACACGATCCAGACCAGATCGGCGGACGCTTCGGGGAACATCGGCAGCGAGAAGCGGATAAAGCCGTAGCCGCCCATTTTGAGCAACACACCTGCCAGGATCACAGACCCTGCCGTCGGTGCCTGAACATGGGCATCGGGCAGCCAGGTATGGACCGGCCACATCGGCATTTTCACCGCGAAGCTCGCGAAGAAGGCCAGCCACAACCAGGTTTGCGCGTTGGCCGGGAAATCATGGGCCATCAGCGTGGGAATGTCCGACGTGCCCGCCTGCTGCACCATCCACAGCATCGCGATCAGCATCAGCACCGATCCCAACAGCGTGTAGAGGAAGAATTTATAGCTGGCGTAGATCCGCTCGGCCCCGCCCCAGATACCGATGATCAGATACATCGGAATCAGGCCAGCCTCGAAGAAGATGTAGAAGAGGAACAGGTCCTGCGCTGTGAAGACGCCGATCATCAGCGATTCCATCAGCAGAAACGCCGCCATATATTCGGGCACGCGTGTCTGGATGGATTTCCAGCTCGCCAATATGCAGATCGGCATCAGGAACACCGAAAGCATGATCAGCATCAGCGAGATGCCGTCTATGCCCAGCGCCCAGGCAAAGCGCCCGAACATCGGATAGTTCTCGACAAACTGCCATTGCGGGCCGCCAATCTCGTATGTCAGCCACAGGCCGATACCGAGCGCAAAGGTCAGCAGGGTCGCGCCAAGCGCGAGCACACGCGCCATCTGGGCTTTGGCTTCGCCTTGTCCCGGCCAGATCAGACAGAGCAATGCACCCGCCAGCGGCAGGCCAATCATCAGCGACAGGATGGGAAAATTGAGCTGGTTCACCGCGTAATCGCCCAAGTTGCGCCCGCTGCCAATCCGATCAGCATGACAAGCGCATAGGTGTAGAGATAGCCGGACTGGAAGCGCCGTGTGACGGTGCTGCCACTGGCAACAAGTGCCGACACGCCATCAGGCCCAAACCGGTCGATAAAGCCCTTGTCACCGCGCTTCCAGAAGAAGCGGCCGATGGCGAAGGCGGGCCGGACGAAAATCACATTATAGAGCTCGTCGATATACCATTTGTTGAGGAGGAAGGCATGCAGCACGCGGAACTGCTCAACAAAGCGCGCTGGCCAGTCTTTGTACCGGATATAAGCGAGCCAGGCGATGGCGAAACCGATCAGCATGACCACGGTCGAGGCCAGTTTCACCCACATCGGAACGCCGTGCAGCTCATGGATCAGATGCTCATTAAAGGCGACGCTGCCCGCCCAGAAGGCTTCGCTGTCGACAAATTCATGGGTGAATACATAGCCTGCGAATATCGCGCCCACGGAAAGCGATAGCAGCGGGATAAGCATCGCCCAGCCACTTTCATGGGGATGATAGCCGCCGGTGCCATCTCCGGTATCCGTGCCGCCATGATCATGCACCGCATGCTGGACATGCTCTGACGTTCGCCAGCGAGCCTTGCCGAAAAAGGTCATGAAGATCAGGCGCCAGCTGTAAAAACTGGTGAGCAGTGCGGCAAAAACCAGGGTGAAGAAGGCGATACCGCCAAGGCTGTTCGTGCTCGCAAAGGCCGCCTCAATGATCGCATCCTTGGAATGGAAACCGGCAAAGCCTGCATGGAGCCACACCACACCAACGCCGGTAATCGCCAGCGTGCCGATCATCATCGTCCAGAAGGTGATCGGGATTTCTTTCCGCAGTGCGCCATAGTGGCGCATGTCCTGCTCATGATGCATCGCATGGATGACCGAGCCTGCACCAAGGAACAGCAACGCCTTAAAGAAAGCATGGGTGAACAGATGGAACATCGCGATGCCATAGGCACCAACGCCGGCTGCCACGAACATATAGCCGAGCTGCGAGCAGGTTGAGTAGGCGATCACGCGCTTGATATCCATTTGCGCCGTGCCAACGGTCGCGGCGAAAAATGCCGTCAGCAGGCCGAAGAAGGTGACGACCGTCAGCGCGACTTCACTGGTTTCGAACATCGGAGACAGGCGACAGACCATGAAGACGCCCGCCGTGACCATCGTTGCGGCATGGATGAGCGCAGATACAGGCGTCGGGCCTTCCATCGCATCCGGCAGCCAGGTGTGCAGACCGAACTGCGCGGATTTGCCCATCGCGCCCACGAAGAGCAGCAGGCAGAGCAAGGTCATCGTGTCGAGCCGATAGCCAAGGAACCCGATGGTCGATCCGGCCATGGCAGGTGCCGCGTCAAGAATCTCCGGAATCGATACCGTTCCGAAAACAAGGAACGTGCCGAAAATTCCGAGCGAGAAACCGAAATCGCCGACCCGGTTTACGACGAACGCCTTGATCGCAGCGGCGTTAGCGCTCGGCTTGTGATACCAGAAACCGATCAGCAGGTAGGAGGCAAGCCCCACCCCTTCCCAGCCGAAGAACATCTGCACGAGATTGTTCGACGTCACGAGCATCAGCATCGCGAAGGTAAAGAGCGAGAGATAGGCGAAGAAGCGGGGCTGATCCGGATCTTCATCCATATAACCCCAGCTGTAGAGGTGGACGAGCGAGGAAACGCTGGTCACCACGACGAGCATTACCGCCGTCAGCGTGTCGACGCGCAGGCTCCAGGCGACGTCGAGTTCACCCGAACGGATCCAGTCGAAGATCGGCACGACATAGGCCGTCTGTCCGCCCGCAACAAAATCGAGAAAGATCGGCCAGCTCAGCGCACAGGCTACAAACAGCGCGCCTGTAGTCAAGATTTTCGCGACAAAATTGCCGAGCATCCGGTTGCCGAGGCCCGCAATGATGGCCGCGAGCAGCGGCAGGAAGACGATGAGCTGGATCATAAGGGTCAGCCCTTCATCCGGTTGACATCGTCAACGGCAATTGTGCCGCGTCCGCGGAAATAGATGACGAGAATGGCAAGCCCGATGGCCGCCTCGCCCGCCGCAACGGTCAGCACGAACATCGCGAAAACCTGGCCGACAATATCGCCGAGAAAGGCACTGAATGCGACAAGGTTGATATTCACGGCGAGCAGGATCAGCTCAATCGCCATCAGAATGATGATGATGTTTTTCCGGTTGAGGAAGATACCGAGCACCCCCATCACGAACAGGATGGCACCGACGACTAGATAATGGCCAAGTCCGATCACAGTTCGACCCCCTTGCCCACTTCAGGCTGTGTGTTGCGCGTCGCGTCTTCGGGACGGCGCTTGATCTGCTTGCCGATATTCTGCGGACGTACCCCGCCGCGTTCGCGATGGGTGAGGACAATCGCACCAACCATCGCGACGAGAAGAACAATACCCGCCCCTTCGAACACCAGCAGGTAGCGGTCGTACAGCGCGCGGCCAATCGCTTCGATATTGGGAACGTCGGGATCGATGGTACCCATCCGCGCATCCGGGCCGATATCGGCGAAATTCCATACGCCGACAGCGAAAATCATCTCGCACAGCAGCACCACCGCGATCAGCAGTCCGAATGGCAGATAGCGCGTAAACCCTGCGCGCAGCTCGGCAAAATCGATATCGAGCATCATCACGACAAAGAGGAAAAGCACCGCAACCGCGCCGACATAAACAATGACAAGCAGCATCGCGATAAATTCCGCACCGATCAGCAACATCAGCCCCGCCGCGTTGAAAAAGGCAAGGATGAGCCAGAGCACCGAATGCACGGGATTGCGCGACACGATGGTCAGCGCGCCCGAAGCAATCACGATGGTTGCGAAAAGGTAGAAGGCGAAGGCCTGTATCACGTTATCTTGGGACCCCTGTAAGAATCGGCTGCGGCTTAACGGTAGGGCGCATCGGCGGCAAGGCTCGCGGCAATTGCGCGCTCCCATTTGTCGCCATTGGCCAGCAATTTATCCTTGTCGTAGAGCAACTCCTCCCGCGTTTCGGTTGCGTACTCAAAATTCGGTCCTTCGACGATGGCATCCACCGGGCAGGCTTCCTGGCAAAGCCCGCAATAGATGCACTTGGTCATGTCGATATCGTAGCGCGTCGTCCGGCGGCTGCCATCTTCACGCGGTTCGGCCTCGATCGTGATCGCCTGGGCCGGGCACACCGCTTCGCAGAGCTTGCAGGCGATGCAGCGCTCTTCGCCGTTCGGATAGCGGCGTAGCGCATGCTCACCCCGGAATCGCGGCGAAATCGGATTCTTCTCATACGGATAGTTGATCGTCGCCTTGGGCTTGAAGAAATATTTCAAGGTGAGCCAATGAGCCTTGAGGATTTCCCACAAGGTGAAGGATTTGATGAAATGGCTGACCGCGCTCATGTCGGCGTTCCTTCCTGGACTGGCAGCACACGGCATACACCATGTGTCTCCGTCCTTGTTGAAGCTCGAGCGTTGGGATTCGTCTCATAGGTCATGAAAAAATTCGCGCTGCGCGCCGCCGGGTCATAGTCGGAAATGGACAATTCGACCGGCGAATTATTGGTGACCCTCCAACTCAGCATCAGGCTGTCTGGCAGCATGTCGAGTATCTGTTCGTACCCGGGTGCTTCCACGCCCATGCCGGCACCGTCAAATGCATACAGGGTGCGCACATCGCCGCGATAACCGGCCGTCGCTTCCGCATCCGGCGCGAAAACCTCGAAGGTTTCGCCCAAATCGTCGCCGGCGCACTGAAACATCACGCCAGCCAAAAGTCCGATGATTACCTCTTCCATCAGATACCGTACCTTGTCAGCATCAGATAGCCGGACACCAGAACCACCCAGAAGAGCGAGAGCGGCAGGAAGACTTTCCAGCCAAGGCGCATCAGCTGGTCATAGCGGTAACGCGGCACGGTCGCCTTCACCCAGCTGAAGATGAAGAAGAAGATCAGTATTTTCAGGAACAGCCAGAAGATACCCGGCACTACATAGAGCGGCGCCCAGTCTACCGGCGGCAGCCAGCCACCCCAGAATAGCACGGCGTTGAGCGCGCACATCAGGATCACATTGGCATATTCGCCCAGCCAGTAGAGCGCGAAAGACATGCTCGAATATTCGGTCTGATAGCCGGCAACCAGTTCGCTCTCCGCCTCGGTCAGATCGAACGGGGCACGCGCCGTTTCCGCCAGCGCCGAGATGAAGAACACCACCGCCATCGGGAAGAGCAGAGGGTTGAGGCCGAACGCGTTGATAAAGCCGAAGATATGGCCCTGCTGTTCGGTAATGATCGTCTGCATGTTGAACGAACCGGCAAACATCACAACCGACAGCAACACGAACCCGATGGAGACTTCATAGCTAACCATCTGCGCGGCTCCGCGCAGCGCGGAATAGAAGGGATATTTGGAGTTGGATGCCCAACCGGCAATGACGATCCCGTACACGCCCAGCGAACTCGCAGCGAGCACATAGAGCAAGCCGACATTGATATTGGCGAGCACCATATTCTCGCCGAACGGAATCACGGCCCAGGCGATCAGTGCGACCGTGAACGTTATGATTGGCGCTATCAGGAATAGTCCGCGGTTGGCGGCGCTCGGAATGATGGTTTCCTGCAGGAACACCTTCAACCCGTCGGCAAAACTCTGGAGCAGCCCGAACGGCCCGACGACATTGGGCCCGCGGCGCAACGCAATCGCCGCCCAGATCTTGCGATCGGCATAGATGATCATCGCCACTGCCAACATCAGCGGCAATGCAATCAGCAGAATGCCCGCGATGGTGGCGACAAACCATGCGCCACCTTCCGTCAGGCTATAGCCAAACAGGCTGAAGCTTGCGAACCATTCGGTCATTCGGCCGCCTCAGCAAACTCTTCGCCATGGATGAGTTCTGCCGAGCAGCGCTGCATCGTCTCGCTGGCGCGGCAAATGGCGTTGGTCAGGTAGAAATCCTTGATCGGCAGCGCGATCGGTCCGCTCGGGGTGTCTGCAGCGAGCTTCGGCGGTGCCCATTCATATTCGGCTAGCGCTTCATCGGCGAGGGCCGGGAATTCCACGGCAATCGCATCGCGCAACTGGTCGAGCGTATCGAAGGGCAAGGTGTTGCCGAGCGCATCGGAAAGCGCGCGGAAAATCGTCCAGTCCTCGCGCGCATCGCCCGGCGGGAATACCGCGCGTTCGCCGCGCTGGACCCGGCCTTCCAGATTGACCCAGGTGCCGCTCTTTTCGGCATAGGCCGCACCGGGCAAGACGACATCCGCTGCCGCAGCGCCCTGCTCGCCATGATGGCCGATATAGACTTTGAAAGCCCCTTCGAATGCACTGAGGTCAACGCCGTCCGCGCCGAGCAGGAACAGCAGCTCGGGGTTGGCTGCGGCCAGATCGGCAGTGCCGCCCGGCTGTGCCCAACCGAGCATCAGGCTGCCCATACGCGCGGCGGAGAAGTGCAGAACGTTATAGCCGTTCCAGCCTTCCCGGACGAGATTGTACGTGTCCGCCAGTACAAGCGAAGCCGCCTGCAGGCCAGGAACCATCATGCCGCCGCCGCCGATGATCAGCGCCGGACGCTCAGCGCTTTTGAGCGCGTCTGCAGCCTCTTTCGGAAGGTCAGCCGCCAGCGCCGCATCATCACCGAGCCATGTGACCGGATAGGTAAAATCGATCTCGGGGCCGATCACGAAAACCTTTGCCCCAGCCTTCACGGCCTTGCGGATGCGGGTATTGACGAGCGGCGCTTCCCAGCGCGGATTGGTCCCGATCAACAGGATCGCATCGGCGTCTTCGATCCCGGCGATCGTCGTGTTGAAATTCACCGCCGCAAGGCTGGTCACATCGTAATCCATGCCGTTCTGACGGCCCTCAATCAGCTTTGATCCGAGCCCTTCGAGCAGTTTCTGTGCAGCATACAGTACTTCGACTTCAACCATGTCGCTGCCAATGGCCGCGACCTTGCTGCCCGCTTTCTTCGCAGCATCGGCAATCGCGGCAAAGGCATCGGCCCAGCTTGCCGCTTCGAGCTTGCCGTTCTTGCGGACATATGGTTTGTCGAGACGGTTACGATACAGGCCGTCCACGGCGTGGCGCGTCTTGTTTGATGCCCATTCCTCGTTGACGTCTTCGTTGATCCGCGGAAGCGCGCGCAGCACTTCCCTGCCCCGGCTGTCGAGCCGGATGTTCGTACCAACCGCGTCCATCACGTCGATCGACGGCGTCTTGCGCAGCTCCCAGGGCCGCGCCTCGAAGGCATAGGGCCGTGCGGTCAGCGCCCCTACCGGGCAGAGATCTACGACATTCCCGGAAAGCTCGCTGGTCGCGGCATGCTCGAGATAGGTCGTGATTTCCATATTCTCGCCGCGTCCAACCGCTCCGATTTCCTCAACGCCAGCCACTTCCTGCGCAAAACGGACACAGCGCGTGCAATGAATGCAGCGCGTCATCTCGGTCTTCACGACCGGTCCCATATATTTTTCGGTGACCGCGCGCTTGTTCATTTCATAGCGCGTATGGCCCTTGCCATAGGCCATGGCCTGATCCTGCAGGTCGCATTCGCCGCCCTGATCGCAGATCGGGCAATCGAGCGGATGGTTGATAAGGAGAAACTCCATCACCCCTTCACGCGCCTTCTTGACCATTTCGGTCGTCGTGAAGATTTCCTGCCCCTCGGCTGCGGGCAGCGCACAGCTGGCCTGCGGCTTGGGCGGCCCGGGCTTCACCTCGACGAGACACATCCGGCAGTTACCGGCGATACTCAGGCGTTCATGGTAACAGAAACGCGGGATTTCCTTGCCGGCAATCTCGCATGCCTGCAGCACGGTAGCGCCGTCGGGAACCTCGGTTTCGATACCGTCTACGGTGACTTTAGGCATTGCCTGCCCCCATATATTTCCAGGCGGGAACGACCGCGATCAGATACAACACGAACAACGCCAGATAGCCCCAATCAAAACCGATTGAGGGACCGATCGAACCCTGCATATAGGGCGTCAGCGCGACCGCGAGGGTCGCCACCAGATAAAGCCACACAGCCCATTTCTTCCGGAAATACGTCAGAATCGCGCCAATCAGCGCAGCCGTGCCGGCAAACAGAGCCCAGACGGTCGCCGTATCGCCGGACCATCCGGTAGAGGTGCTGACAGCCAGATAGAGCGCGATCATGACGGCAGCCCAGGCGAGAGCGATGATGCCAACAATCGTTTTCATGACCCGGACGGGTTTTGGTGTTGCGCTCATTCCGCAGCCTCCAGCACTTCGTTCTCACCAGCATATTCGCGGATGCGGCGTTCCAGCTCGGGACGGAAATGGCGGATCAGGCCCTGGATCGGCCAGGCCGCAGCATCGCCAAGTGCGCAGATCGTGTGGCCTTCAACTTGCTTGGTAACTTCGTGGAGCATATCGATATCGCTGATATCGGCTTTGCCTTCGCGCAGCCGCTCCATCATTCGCCACATCCAGCCGGTGCCTTCGCGGCATGGCGTGCACTGGCCGCAGCTTTCATGCTTGTAGAAATAGGAAATCCGGCTGATCGCGCGAACTATATCGGTGGACTTGTCCATCACGATCACCGCCGCCGTGCCGAGCCCCGAACCAAGCTCTTTGAGCCCATCGAAATCCATCGGTGCGTCCATGATCTCTGCGGCAGGCACCAGCGGAACAGACGACCCGCCCGGAATCACCGCGAGCAGATTGTCCCAACCGCCCGTTATACCGCCTGCATGCTTTTCGATCAGCTCGCGGAACGGGATGCTCATCGCTTCTTCGACGACACAGGGCGTTTCGACATGGCCGCTGATCTGAAAGAGCTTCGTGCCCTGATTGCCCTCGCGCCCGATCCCGGCAAACCATGCAGGCCCGCGCCGCAGGATCGTGGGTACGACCGCGATACTCTCAACATTGTTGACCGTGGTCGGGCAGCCATACAGGCCGGCACCGGCAGGAAATGGCGGCTTCAGGCGAGGCTGGCCCTTTTTGCCTTCAAGGCTTTCAAGCAGCGCTGTTTCTTCGCCGCAGATATAGGCGCCCGCGCCGCGATGAACGAAAACATCGAAATCATAACCCGAACCGCAGGCATTCTTGCCGATAAAGCCTTTGTCATAGGCCTGCTGCACAGCGGCAAAGAGGTTTTCCGCCTCACGGATAAACTCGCCGCGAATATAGATGTACGCAGCCCGTGCGCGCATCGCATAGCCAGCGATCAGCGCACCCTCGATCAGCTTTTGCGGGTCATGCCGCATGATCTCGCGATCCTTGCAGCTGCCAGGTTCGGACTCATCGGCATTAATGACGAGGAAACTTGGGCGGCCGTCTTTCGATTCCTTCGGCATGAACGACCATTTTAGGCCGGTCGGGAAACCTGCCCCGCCACGCCCGCGCAGTCCGCTCGCCTTGATCTCTTCGACGATATTGTCCTGGCCCTTGGCCATGAGCGCCTTGGTGCCATCCCAGTCGCCGCGCTTGACAGCCGCGTCGATGCCCCATGGCTGGAAGCCATAGACATTGGTGAAGATGCGATCCTTGTCGTCAAGCATTGCGCGACCTCATCCAGCGAATGAAAAAATACCAGAGCGGAGCGGCGAGCAACGATACCACGATATGCTGCGCCCATGTGATATCGCGGCCCATCACAACATCGATCAGCACGTTCACGGCGAAGAAGGCCACAACGAAGGTAATCGTCGCCTGCATCAGCGTCATCGAAGAGAAAGGCCCGCGCGCCATTATTGGGCCATCTCTTTCAGCGTCGTCGGGCCGCCTTCTGGGCAGCTGGTCTGCCGGTCGATCTGCGGACCCGGCGTTACCGGCTCGTCATTGGCCAATTTCTCAAGAATATCGGTCATGCTGTCATAATCGAGATCTTCGAAATTATCGTCGTTGATCTGAACCATCGGCGCATTGGCGCAGGCGCCGAGGCACTCGACTTCAGTCAGCGTGAACAGGCCGTCCGGCGTGGTCTTGCCTTTTACGAGGCCCTTGTTCTTGCAGGCCGCCATGACATCGTCGGAGCCGCGCAGCATGCAGGGCGTCGTACCGCACAGCTGCACATGGAAACGGCCAACCGGCACGATATTGTACATCGTGTAAAAGGTCGCGACCTCATAGGCGCGCATATAGGGCATGCCGATTTGAGCCGCGACGAACTCGATCACCGGCATCGGCAACCAGCCCTGCGTTTTCGTCTCCGCGCCGACCTGGCGCTGGGCAAGGTCTAGCAGCGGCATCACCGCCGAGGCCTGACGCCCCTCCGGATAGCGTGCGATAATCTCTGTCGCCTTGGCCGCATTCTCTTCGGTCCAGGCGAAATTGCCCCAACGCTCGCGGATCGCAGCATTTTCAAGCGCGGTATCCGTTGAGGATTGGGCAAGCTTATCATCGGGGAGGATGGTCATCAGATCGCCTCCAATGTGTCGCGGGTGCGCGTCGAGGGATTGACGCCCGTATTGGATTCGCCTTCCCGGTCCATGATCATCACATGGCATTCCTCTTCGCAGAAGGGCCGATGCTCGACGTCCTTGGGCACAACGATCATCTCGCCGCGATCAAGATGACGAACACCATCGCGAAATTCGATATCGAGCGCGCCTTCCAGGACGAGAAACAGCTCGTCGGTCTCCGCATGGCTATGCCAGGTGAAATCACCCTTGAGCTTCACAAGGCGGACTTCGTTGCCGTTATACTTGGCCGCAATCCGAGGATTCCAGTAATCCGAGAATTGGGAGAGTTTGTTGGAAAGGTTGATCGTCGCAGGTGTGCTCACCGGTCACACTCCCCGAACACGACGTCGATGGCACCCAGAATAACGGTTGCGTCAGCGAGCATATGACCCTTGCACATGAAATCCATGGCCTGGAGGTGGCTGAAGGCGGTCGGCCGGATTTTGCAGCGATAGGGTTTGTTCGACCCGTCGCTCACCAGATAGACGCCGAATTCGCCTTTGGGGCTTTCCGTCGCCACATAGACTTCGCCCGCAGGCACATGAAAGCCCTCGGTATAGAGTTTGAAGTGATGAATCAGCGCTTCCATCGACTGCTTCATTTCGGCACGCTTAGGCGGTACGACCTTCCGGTCGAGGCTCGCGATCGGGCCTTCGGGCATGTCGTTGATGCACTGGCGCATGATGCGCGCCGACTGGCGGACTTCCTCGACCCGGACCATGAACCGGTCATAGCAATCGCCGCTGGTGCCGACGGGCACGTCAAACTCCATCCGGTCGTACACATCGTAAGGCTGCGACTTGCGCAGATCCCAGGGAATGCCTGATCCGCGTAGCATCGGCCCCGAAAAGCCCCATTTTACGGCATCTTCTTTCGAGACGACCGCGATATCGACATTGCGCTGTTTGAAGATGCGATTGTCGACGACAAGGCTCATCGCGTCTTCGTAAAGCGTCGGGAAGGTATCGAGCCAGTCGGCCATATCGGCGAGCAGCTTTGGCGGCAGATCCTGATGCACACCGCCGGGCCGGAAATAGGCCGCATGCATGCGCGCACCCGAAGCACGCTCGTAAAAGGCCATGGCCTGTTCGCGAATCTCGAACAGCCAGATATTTGGCGTCATCGCGCCAACATCCATCACATGCGAACCCAGGTTCAGGCAGTGATTGAGGATGCGGGTCAGCTCGGCAAAGAGCACGCGGATATACTGGGCGCGTAGCGGAACATCGAGATCGAGCAGCTTCTCGATTGCGAGCACATAGCTATGCTCCATGCACATCGGCGAGACATAATCGAGCCGGTCGAAATAGGGCAGCGCCTGCAGATAGGTCTTGTGCTCGATCAGCTTTTCGGTGCCGCGATGGAGCAGGCCCACATGCGGATCGACGCGTTCGACAATCTCGCCGTCCAGTTCCATCACCATGCGCAGCACACCGTGCGCGGCGGGATGCTGCGGGCCGAAGTTGATCGTATAGTTGGAAATCTGGACGTCGCCGACCGTGGGATCGGCTTCGTCCGTCTTGCCCTGAATTTCCTCGAGATAGTCAGCCATTACGCGTCCCCTCCCGGTTTGTCCGGCTCGTCCGATTGCTCAGCCGCCGTGACCGGCGTCGGCGCGCCCTCTTCTTCGCCCGCTTTCTCGTCGCCCGGCAAAATATATTCAGCGCCTTCCCAGGGACTCATGAAATCGAAGGTACGGAAATCCTGCGCCAGCTCGACCGGCTCGTAAATCACCCGCTTATGCTCTTCGGAATAGCGCATCTCGACATAGCCCGAGAGCGGGAAATCCTTGCGCTGCGGATGGCCCTTAAAGCCGTAATCGGTAAGAATTCGGCGCAGATCGGGATTGCCGTCGAACAGCACGCCATACATGTCGAACACTTCGCGTTCGAGCCAGCCTGCAACCGGCCAGATATGGGTGATGCTCGGCACCGGCGTTTCTTCGTCGGTAACGACCTTTACCCGGATCCTGTGGTTCCGGGTCAGCGACAACAGGTGATAGCAAACCTCAAACCGCTCAGGTCGCTCGGGATAATCGACCCCCGCGATTTC
Organism: uncultured Parasphingopyxis sp.; assembly: GCA_947259005.1. Taxonomy (GTDB): domain Bacteria; phylum Pseudomonadota; class Alphaproteobacteria; order Sphingomonadales; family Sphingomonadaceae; genus Parasphingopyxis. Next base: position 514,153 of record CAMYKP010000006.1, read on the forward strand.
CATAAGCTGCTGATATTGCAGGTTTTCTGTATCTCGCAGCGCGATGATTGCTTCGGCCAGCGCCTCGCGTCGCACCGTGATGGTGATTTCGTCTACAGCTTCCTGGGCGTAAACGAGATCGTCACCGAGTACGGCTTTCACCGCATCGATCACGCCGCCATTCGAGGCGATTACAGGAGCCGGAGACGCCATCGATCTAGCGCTCTATCGTGCCGACGCGGCGGATCTTCCGCTGCAATTGCATTACGCCATACAGCAGTGCTTCGGCGGTTGGAGGGCAACCCGGAATATAAATATCGACGGGCACGATCCGGTCGCATCCGCGCACAACGCTATAGCTGTAATGATAATAGCCGCCGCCATTGGCGCAGCTGCCCATCGAAATCACATATTTCGGTTCGGACATCTGATCGTACACGCGCCGCAAGGCAGGTGCCATCTTGTTGCACAGCGTTCCGGCAACGATCATCACGTCCGACTGGCGCGGACTCGCGCGCGGCGCGGTGCCGAACCGCTCCATGTCATAACGCGGCATATTCACCTGGATCATCTCGACCGCGCAGCAGGCGAGACCGAATGTCATCCACCAGAGCGAACCCGTGCGCGCCCATGTGAAGAGGTCCTCGGTCGATGTGACGAGGAACCCCTTGTCTGCGACTTCCGAATTGATATCTTTCAGGAAATCGGGATCGGGCAGCGTGCCGACAGGCGGCGGAGAAGTCAGTTCTACTCCCATTCCAGCGCTCCCACTTTCCAGGCATATGCAAGCCCGATGACCAGTTCCACGAGGAATACCATCATCGCACCCCAGGCAACCCAACCGAGATCGAACACAGTGACCGCCCATGGAAACAGGAATGCGACCTCAAGGTCGAAAATGATGAAGAGAATGGCCACCAGATAGAAGCGCACATCAAACTGGCCGCGCGAATCCTCGAACGCCGGAAAACCGCACTCATATTCGGAAAGCTTGTTGGCATAGGGCTTGGATGCGCCGGTAAATTTGGCGACGATCATCGGCAAGATGACGAACGCTGTAGACAATAAAAGCGCGATTCCGAGAAACAGCAGGATCGGCAGATATTCAGCTAAATCAACGGCTATCGTTTCGGGCAAGGTTCAGGACTCGTGGTCGGAGTTGAATTGACGGCGCTTTTAGGCGCTGCATCGCAGCAAGACAAGGGCGCTAGCGGCGGAAATCCGGCTGATTTTCGAATTGCGAAACATCGATCACTCGGATCGCGGTAGGCCGCGCCACAGCGCCCTCGCTCAGCGTACCGTCATCGCCGAAATCGCCCCATCGCGCATCGGCGATATAGTAGAGCGAATTGCCTGAAATCGTCCCGAGAGTGGGCTCTCCCCAGACGGGATTTGCGCGTTCGACAACTTCCACTGCGGTAACCCTGTCACCGGAATCGTTTATCGATAGGCGCAATATTGCATGAGGCCGTACGCCATTGCGGATGGCGAACACCGCATTGCCGCGGCGAACAAGCCCGTCAATGCCATCGAGCATGTGCGGACCGTCATACGCGACCTGGTCGAGAGCGCCGGTTTCAAAATCGAAACGGGCAAGGCCATAACCATAGTCCGAGATCAGCAGCGCCGAACCATCCGGGGCGACTGCCATGCCTTGGGCGCTGCCCAGCCGGCCGGGCTCTACAAGACGTTCAAGTTCGACGGCTCCAACACGCCGCACATAAATCGCGCCAGTCGCGCCGTCGCTGAGATAGGCACTGCCATCCGGCCCAAGCGCTACATCGCCGGGCTGTTCGCCAGGCTCCACGGGCAGCCAGAGAATTTCCTGCCGATCGGGCGAAATGCCAACCATTCCCACAAAGGCCGTATCCGGCTCTACCGTCTGGTCAACCACCGAAGACGACACCCAAAGCCATCCCCGTTCGGCATCAAATGCCATGCCCATCGGACTGCCCATCTCCGGAGATCGGGGATCCGTATCGCTGCCAGTGACCGAAAAAGGTGCCCATCCACGGCCCGATGGCGCATAAACCGTTCGGGCGGTTACGCTTGATACGAGATTGGCGCCGATCGTCGGAACATGCACGATCCCCTCGATCAGCCCGAGATTCGCCGGGACGGTTCCGGCCACCTCGCCAGCAACCCGCGCCGCCGCGTTATATGTCATGCGCGCGGTGAACAGCGGCCAGCGGTCATCACTGAAAGCGGGCCGCACGACAGCCTGACCGGCTTCCGTCAGGGTTCCCCCCATCGCTACATAACGCCAGAGAGCGGCCTCGGCATACTCCATCCGGTCGGTAGTGATGGCATCTTGTGCCACCCGCAACTGCATCAACCCGCTATGTGGAAAAGCGGTTGCCATGCGCCGGAGCTCGGCAGTCGTCGCTGTTTCTACCTGGGCTATCGCCGGCCAGTTCCCGCCCGTCGTGTCTGCGCTGGCCGCCCCGGACCAAAGGGCGCACAATGCCAGAACGGGAACAATGCGTTTCATCACCGAATAGCGCCTGCCACAATCTTGTGCAGTTTGGAATGGAGCGCATCATTAGCCGCAAGGATTTCGCTGCGGTCAAAGAGCTGGGTGCCACCCCGAAAATCGGTCACGAACCCGCGCGCTTCGCGGACCAGCAACACGCCAGCTGCAACGTCCCATGGCTGGAGGCCCGCTTCCCAAAATCCGTCATAGCGCCCGGCGGCAAGCCATGCGAGATCGAGCGATGCCGCACCAAAACGCCGGATACCCGCCACATGCGGTGCAACGGCGTTGAAGACAGAGTTGAACTGGTCGAGATCACCATGGCCCTTGAACGGAATGCCCGTCGCGATCAGAGCTTCATTGAGATTGCGGCGGCCGGATACCTGGAGCCGGCGATCGTGGAGAAACGCACCCTTGGTCTTTTCGGCCCAGAACAGGTCATCTGTCAGCGGCTGATAGACGAGGCCTGCACTGATCTCGCCCCAGCTGCCATCAAGCCTGCGTTCCTGCACCGCAATCGAAATGGCGAAATGCGGAATGCCGTGAAGAAAGTTGCTGGTGCCATCAAGCGGATCAATGATCCAGCGAGGCTTATCCGGCTCACCCTCGATGTTCCCGGCCTCTTCAAGCATGAAACCCCAGCCGGGGCGCACGGCGAGCAGTTCGTCATAGAGAATGCGTTCGGCGCGCATATCGGCCTTTGACACGAAATCCGCAGGCCCTTTCATCGAGACCTGCAGATGCTCGACCTCGGTAAAGTCGCGCGCCAAGCTGCGCCCTGCTTTGCGGGCGGCGCGGTCCATGACGGTGATAATGGCGGAACGGGCTGGCATAATTTCTTTCCTGCGCTCGAAGCGGGCGCTTAAAGGGTCAGGCTAATCGGCCTTTTTCACATATTCCTGCGCATAAACGTCAACGATGATGCGGGTGCCAGCGCTGATATGCGGCGGCACCATGACGCGGACACCATTGTCGAGAATGGCCGGCTTGTAGGATGATGAGGCCGTCTGCCCTTTCACAACAGCGTCGGCTTCGACAATTTCGGCTTCGATATGATCTGGCAACTGCACGGAAATCGGCTTTTCGTCATACAGTTCAAGCGTCACATCCATGCCATCCTGCAGAAAGGCCACGGCATCACCAAGCAGGTCGGCGGGCAGCGTTATCTGCTCGTAATTTTCCTTGTCCATGAAAGTAAGCATTTCATCGTCAGCGAACAGGAACTGATATTCGCGCGTATCGAGACGCACCTTCTCAACCGTTTCGGCGGAGCGGAATCGGACATTGTTCTTCCGGCCGTCGATCAGATTCTTGAGTTCGACCTGCATATAGGCACCGCCCTTGCCAGGCTGCGTATGCTGAATCTTGACGGCCTTCCAGAGCCCGCCCTCATATTCAATGATGTTGCCGGGACGGATGTCCACGCCGCTGATCTTCATGGAAGTCTCACTTGTTTCGAAAGAGCCGGCGCGGCCTCTACCAGCCACAGGCCCAAGCTACAAGCAAAGAGCCACAAGCACAGAAGCTGTCGCTTCCGTCCAATACAATGCGATCCGCGCCGCTAGACTAAGCAGCATCAGAAGAGGTTATGCAGATGATGTACAGCAAGAGCTCTTTCCCGCGAGCCGCCGGCCTTTTCGGCCGGATCGCCGGGCTGCCGCGTCGAATCAGGAGAAATCCGGATATTCGCGCCGGCATCGCTGACCCGGAAGGCTATCGTGCAGAGCTGCTGCGAAAGGCGGTGGCGTTTACCATTGGCAAGCGCGACGAAGCCGATTCGGAAGCCTAGTCACCCAATTTCGCTGCAAAAGCCCGAACACCTGCGGCTTCTCCATCGGGATGGTTCCAGACGGCACTGCTGACCGCTATGAAATCAGCGCCAGCCTCAATCAGGGGCACGGCATTGTCAGCGGTGATTCCGCCAATCGCCACGCAAGGCAGCACGAACATATCCGACCACCAGGTGAGAATCTCCGGTTCAGGGCGATGGACGGTTTCTTTCGTCTGGGATTCGTAAAAGGCGCCGAACGCTACATAGTCGGCCCCCGCCTCCCCCGCTTCCATCGCGAAATGGCGGCTGTCATGGCAGGTCGCGCCAATCTGCACATCCTTGCCGAGTAGCGCCCGGGCTTCCTTGATGCTGCTATCGGACCGCCCCAGATGTACGCCGTCTGTGCCCAGTTGCGCGGCCAGATCGACGCGATCATTGAGAACAAAGGCACAGTCTCGTTCCGCGCAGATCGGCATCAGCCGCTCCGCCATCGCGACTATGGCTGCATCGTCCGCATCTTTCATGCGAAGCTGGAATGCAGCGACCGGCCCGGCATCAAGCGCGCGGACCAGGCGGTCTGGAAAATCATCACCAAGATCGGGCGGCGAGATCAGATAAAGTTGGCACTTGGTTGTCATGCGCCTCCCCTAGCCGCTCCAATGGGCAAAACGGAAGCGCATTGTATCGTTCATTGTGCATGCAGGCTCAGTTGCGCAAAATAGTACCATGAAACAGACGATATTCCCTGCTCTGTTGGTGCTGCTGGCCAGTTGCGCCACCATCCCGCAATCTCCTCCCCGTGAGGACGGGATCGCCCGACTTGGCGAATCAACCTATGTCGACGGACCGCTCGTCACGCCACTCAGGGTTGTCGAGGATAGCCGCTGCCCGATAAATGCCCGATGCGTCTGGGCTGGCCGGGTTATTCTCCATGTCCGAGTGGCCGGACATCAAGCACTGGATCTGGCTCTCGGCGAATCACAACAAGTGGCCGATGGCGCGCTAACGCTGGTTTCGGTGACACCGGATCAAATCGCGGGTGAAGGGCAGGAAATCGACCCTGCGGACTATCGCTTCACCTTTGCATTCGAAGGCGGCTTCTAAGCCCTGAACCTGGCGATCAGATTTTGACGGTCGATGCCTTATGGATCTGGTCGATTGCCGCACCAAGGGACGCGTCGAATTGGGCATCGCTCATGTCCTGCCGCAAATCCTGCAGCAGCGCGCGGGAGAAGCTGGCGATCATGCCTTTATTCTTGGCAAGCTCTGCACAGGCATCATCGCGCGAATAGCCGCCCGAAAGCGCGACAAGTCTGGCAACACGCGGATGGGCAACCACATCGTCATACAAGCCCGCTTTCGCCGGGATCGACAATTTCAGCATGACCTGACGATCTTCGGGCAGCGCATCGAGCGCCTTGATGAGTTCATCGTGCAGGATCGCATCGGCCTCGGCGCGTTCCGGGCTGGTCAGCGACACTTCAGGCTCGACGATGGGCATCAGGCCGTGATCGATGATCTGGTTGGCCACCTTGAATTGCTGCGCCACATTGGCAGCGATGCCGCTCGGCGAGGCCTTGTTGATAACCGAACGCATCTTGGTGCCGAAAATGCCCTTGGCGACGGCGCGCTCGAGCAGCGCATCGAGATCGGGCATCGGCTTCATCATCTGGACGCCGTCGGCCTCATCCTCGAGACCCTTGTCCACTTTCAGGAACGGCACGACACCGCGCTCCCAAAGCTTCTCGGGAACCGGCTTGCCATCGGCTTCGCCGTCCATGGTCTTTTCGAAAAGGATTGCCCCGATGACTTTGCCGCTGCCAAAGGATGGCGCAGTGATGACCCGCTGGCGCATCTGATGGATGAGCGCGAACATCTCGTCTTCGTTCGAATAGGCATCTTCGCCAATGCCGAACCCTTTCAATGCCTTCGGCGTCGAACCGCCACTCTGGTCGAGTGCGGCGATAAAGCCTTCGCCTTTGGTGATCGTCTGCATCATTTTCGGGTCTGACATCGAAATGGGGTGTCCTTTTGGTTCGCGCGAATCTCACGCGTTTGATAGTAAAGGGTACGGCCTTCGGCAACGGTGCGGCTATAGCCGTCGTGCATAGCATTGCGAACCGCATGGGATGTCTCCCATCCCGAGCATCTATAACCCAAAAGTCAGCTACGGATTTTACGGATTATCCCGTTGAAGCGAAGCGCAGGCTTGCCATCGGCGGTCACAATTCCTTGGGTAAAGATCGTCTTGCCGCCTGCTCGTACGACCTCACCACGAGCCTCAACCATCTGCCCGACCTCGACCGGATCAAGAAAATCCCCGGCCAAATTGAGCGTAACGCCGCGCGCGCCGTCCATGGCTTCGCGTGCGATCGTGAAGAGCGCCCCGTCGGCAAAGGTCATCAGGCATCCGCCATGCATGAATCCGCCGCCATTCATGTGGCGCTGCTCAGCGCGAAACGCGCTTACAGTGCTGCCATCTGCTTCGATCTTTTCATAAAAAGGCCCGGCATTCTGCTCGAACGCATCGCTTTCCCAGACGGACCAGCCCGCCCATTCGCCCTCTGTAACGAGTACGAGGCCGCCTTCGGACCCTACGGCTTCGTTTTCGCTCATGCGCTGAGTGCCGCAACACCCGGCAATTCCTTGCCTTCCATCCATTCCAGAAAAGCGCCGCCAGCCGTTGAAACAAACGTGAAATCATCCGCGACACCCGCATGGTTGAGTGCGGCGACCGTGTCCCCGCCCCCGGCAACCGATACGAGCGAGCCTTCGCGGGTCAGCGCCGCTGCAGTTTGAGCCAATGCAACGGTTGCAGTATCGAAAGGTGGTGTCTCAAAAGCCCCTAGCGGGCCGTTCCAGACCAGCGTCTTGCAGGTCTTGAGCACATCGGCGAGCGCTTCGACAGCGGCCGGGCCGATATCGAGGATCATTTCATCCGCTGCCACTTCATGGACATTAACCGTCCGCGTGGGGGGATTGGCAGCGAATTCTTTCGCAACCACCACGTCATAGGGCAGATGGACCGTGCAATCGGCCGCATCGGCCGCTTCGAGAATAGCGACCGCAGTATCGGTCAGGTCGTGCTCGCACAGAGATTTGCCAACATCGACCCCGCGCGCGGCGAGGAATGTATTCGCCATACCGCCACCGATGATCAGGTGATCGACCTTGGTCACCAGATGCTCGAGCACATCCAGTTTGGTGGAAACCTTGGCTCCGCCAACCACCGCAGCCACCGGATGCTCAGGATTGCCGAGCGCGGCTTCCAACGCCGTCAGCTCTGCCTGCATTGCGCGACCGGCATAGGCAGGCAGGAAATGCGTCAACCCTTCTGTCGACATATGGGCGCGGTGCGAGACCGAGAAGGCGTCATTCACGTAGAAATCACCGAACGAGGCAATCATCTTTGCCATCTGCGGATCATTCTTTTCTTCGCCAGCCGCAAAACGGGTATTTTCGATCATCACTATCGCGCCATTCGGCAGATCGGCAATCGCCGCCCCGCTGGGTCGCTCCATGAAAGTCACATCCCGGCCAAGAACGTCCGAAAGCGCCGGAACAACCGGTTGCAGCGAGAATTCAGGCCGATATTCGCCCTTGGGCCGGCCGAAATGGGCAAGCAGCAACACTTTGGCACCGGCGTCCGACAATTCGGTGATCGTCGGAACATGGGCGCGCAACCGCGTATCGTCCGTAACCGCACCATCCGCCATTGGCACGTTGAGGTCGACACGGACCAGCGCGCGCTGCCCGGCGATGTCGCCAAGATCGTCCAGCGTCCGAAATGACGTCATGACGTCAATCCCCTTTTTGGCGGAAATCGAAGGTTTACAGCAGACCTGCCATCACGCCGGCCGTGTCGATCATGCGGTTCGAGAAACCCCATTCATTGTCGTACCAGCTGACAACGCGAGCGAGCTTGCCCTCGAGAACAGCTGTTTCCAGACTGTCTACGGTCGAGCTGGCCGGATAATGGTTGAAGTCCGACGACACCAGCGGCTGATCGGTATAGTAGAGTACACCCTTCATCGCGCCGTCCGCAGCTGCTTTGAGGGCTTCGTTCATTTCCTCGGCCGAGGTATGGCGGCTCGGCGTAAAAACAAGGTCGATCAGCGAAACGTTGGGCGTCGGCACGCGGACCGAGCTACCGTCCAGCTTGCCATTGAGTTCAGGAAGAACGAGTCCAACTGCGCGCGCCGCACCCGTTGTCGTCGGAATCATGTTCTGTGCCCCGCCGCGCGCCCGGCGCATGTCAGAATGCATCTGATCGAGCATGCGCTGGTCATTGGTGTAGCTGTGGATCGTCGTCATGAAGCCGCGCTCGATACCCACCGCATCGTTGAGCACCTTGGCGACCGGCGCCAGACAGTTGGTGGTGCAGCTCGCATTGGAGACGATCACGTCTTCGGCGGTCAGGCTGTCATGATTCACGCCGTACACGACCGTTTTCGTGACGTTTTTTGCCGGAGCGGAGATCAATACGCGCTTGGCGCCGGCCGCCAGATGCGGTTCAGCGGCCTCATGCGACTGGAAAAAGCCCGTGCATTCGAGAACCAGATCGACGCCCATTGAGGCGTGCGGCAGGTTGCCGGGATCGCGCTCGGACGTAACTGCTACGGTTTTGCCGTTAATCGTGATGCTGTTTTCGCTCGCGGTCACTTCGCCCGGGAAACGGCCATGGGTCGAATCATACTGGAAGAGCAGCGCATTGGCCTTCGCATCGGCAAGGTCGTTGATTGCAACGAGTTCGAAATCATGATCGGTTCGCTCGAAGATCGCGCGCGCCACAAGGCGTCCAATGCGTCCGAACCCGTTAATTGCAACTTTGACTGCCATGGAAAATGTCTCCCTTAATTCTTGAGTGCCGACAGGATCTGCGGTGTGATCGCCGCTTCCGTCAGTCCAAAATACTCAAACAGTTTATCAGCCGGAGCCGAACCGCCAAAGCGATCGATCCCGAAATTCAGTCCATCGGTGCCGGTATAGCGTTCCCAGCCAAATGTCGCCCCCGCCTCTATCGAAACACGCAGGACATTTTCTTGATCGCCGAGAATATCGGCTTTGTACGCCGCATCTTGGGCCTCAAACAGTTCCCAGCACGGCATCGACACAACATCCGCGCCGATACCCTTGGCTTCCAGCGCCTCGGCGACACTGGCTGCAAGGTGCACTTCCGAACCGGTGGCCAGAAGCACGACTTTGCGGTCATTCTCCGCGCTGCGCAGGCGGTACGCACCTTTGGCGCACAGATTTTCGCTCACATCGCTGCGCATCGGCGGCAATCCCTGACGCGTGAGCGCGTGAAGTGACGGACCATCCTTGCGCTTCAGAGACAAGGCCCAGCATTCCGCGGTTTCGATCGCATCGCAGGGACGGAAAACATCAAGCCCCGGCATCGCGCGCAAGCTGGCCAGATGCTCAATCGGCTGATGGGTCGGGCCATCCTCTCCGAGTCCGATCGAATCATGCGTCATCACATAGATGGAACGCACCCGCTGGAGCGCGGACAAGCGGATCGCCGGGCGACAATAATCGGCAAAAACCAGGAATGTCCCGCCATACGGGATAACGCCACCATGCAGCGCCATGCCGTTCATTGCGGCGGCCATGCCGAACTCACGGATACCGTAATAGATGTAACGGCCACCATAATTGTCTTTGGTCATCGGCTCGGTGGCTGGCGTCTTGGTGTTGTTCGATCCGGTAAGATCCGCAGAACCGCCAACCGTGTCCGGCAGAGCCTTGTTGATCGCCGTCAACGCCATTTCCGAGGCCTTGCGCGTTGCCACTTTGGGCGGATCGGCGGCCAGCGATTCGAGATAGGCCTGCATGGCATTGCCTTCCGGCAAATCGCCAGCGATTCGCCGCTCAAGCTCGGCTTTTTCAGGATGATTTGCGAGACGCTCCAACCATTCACCGTGCGCCTGAACCGACCTCGTACCCGCTTCCTGCCACGCTTCGCCGATTTCCGGCGGTATCACGAATGGTGCGGCATCCCAGCCCAGTTCTGTGCGGGCGGCAGCGATTTCGTCATCTCCAAGGGGAGCGCCATGCGTTGCAGACGTGCCCTGTTTGTTGGGCGCACCGTATCCGATCACGGTTTTACAGGCGATCAGCGAAGGACGCGGATCGGCAAGCGCTTCTTCGATTGCAAAACGGATGGCATCGGGATCGTGGCCATCGCATTTCGTGACATGCCAGCCCGCCGCCTCATAGCGTGCCGGGACATTTTCGCTGGTCGAGAGGTCGGTACCGCCATCGATGGTGATATCGTTGTCGTCCCAGAAAGTAATCAGGCGGCCAAGCTGCAAATGACCGGCAAGGCCTATTGCTTCGTGATTGATGCCTTCCATCAGGCAGCCGTCGCCAGCAATCACCCAGGTGCGGTGGTCGACCACGTCATCGCCGAACTGCGCGTTGAGATGCCGTTCCGCTATCGCCATACCGACAGCCATCGCCAGACCCTGGCCCAGCGGGCCGGTTGTCGCCTCCACACCCGGCAACAGGAAATTCTCCGGATGGCCCGCACAGGGGCTTCCGAGCTGCCGGAAATGCTTGATTTCATCCATGGTCGGCTGCGCATAACCCGTCAGGTGCAGCAACGAATACATCAGCATCGATCCATGGCCGGCCGAGAGAACGAAACGGTCTCTGTCAAACCATTCAGGAGCTTGCGGGTTATATTTAAGATACTTTGTAAAGAGAACTGTCGCGACGTCGGCCATCCCCATCGGCATGCCGGGGTGACCGGAATTGGCTTCCTGCACTGCATCCATCGAAAGGGCGCGGATGGCATTGGCGAGCTGGGTGTGGCTGACGGTCATTCGGTATCCCCTGTTCGGACTCGCACGGCCCCAAATAAGGGCCGGAGAACGGCCCGGCGAGTCGCGGGCACGCGCGACCAATTGGAATGTCACAGGGTTATCGTCAACCGCGACGCCCACAGACTTGCCGGGAAGCGCTTACCTGCTATGCAAAGCACATGGAAAACGAACGCCTTGCCCGCGCAATTGCAAGGATCGAGCAGGCGACTGCCAAGCTTGACGATATTGCCCCCTTGGCAGCGCCCATCAATCCACCGACGGATGATTCGGCCCTGAAGGCAAAGCTCGAATCGCTGAAATCGGCACATAGGGATGCGCTGGATGATCGGGAACGTACGATCGCGAAGCTCAGGGCCGATATTACCGATATCAACGCGCTCAAAGATCAGGAAATCGATCGGTTGCGCAATGAATTGCAGGCTGCGGCCAATTCAGGCAATCCAGCTGTTTCCGAAGCCGAGCACCATGCCTTGCAACAGAAATATGATCGGCTGCATGCAACGGCGGAATCGACTCTATCCGGCCTGGACGGCCTGATCAGCAAGGTGGAACGGACGGAAAATGGCTGAAGTAACTCTTAGCATTGCCGGCCATAGCTACACCGTTGCCTGTCGCGACGGCGAAGAGGATCGCCTCGAAAAACTGGGCCAGATGGTCGATGCGAAAACCGTGGACGCGCAGAATGCAGTTGGCGGGAATCTCGGCGAAGCGCGAATCCTGCTCTTTGCCTCGCTCCTGCTTGCCGACGAGGCCGATGAGCTCCGTACAAATGCGCTGCCCGCCAGGGCTGTCGAAGATCTGGAGAAACTTGCCGATCGCCTCACCACAATCGGCGAGAAGCTTGCTTCGGACACCCAGCCCTCCTAAATCGGAGATGGCGGGCGCTGCCCGGTACGAGCCGACACGAATATCCCTGAGGCGATACAACATCCAAGGGAGCTGTCCCTGCCCGGGTTGCGGGATTTGAAATAGAATCCGGGTCCGGTGCATATGGCGCCCACCTGACGTTACTGGCGTCAGAGGATTTTCGGGCAAACGACCATGGCGGCCCCGCCACCCGCACGAGCGAGATCATGACCAAGAGCGAACTCAGAAATTGCTTTAGAAAAGCAAGGCAAGATTTTGTTTTATCTATAAATTCTTACACAATTTCTCTTGCATCGCGAGGCGCATATGAGCGGCTGGACGATGCGCAGATCGTCACCGGCATGATAGGCGGTTATGCCGCTATGACGTCAGAATTGGACCCGCTTCCCATACTCGAGAGTTTTCGGGAGAACGGACATCGGATCGCCCTTCCCTGGTTCGCAAATCGTACGGCCGATATGGTCTATAAAATTGCAGACGGCCCGCTTGAACGCGGCCCGTTCGGAATCATGCAGCCCGATGCGGAAAATCCCACTATAGAACCGGACACGGTGATGGTCCCGCTGGTCGCTGCCGACCGGTTCGGCAATCGCATCGGCCAGGGACAGGGGCATTTCGACCGTTATCTCGCCAAATTGCGCGCAAAACGGCCGGTTGTCGCAATCGGCCTTGCCTGGGAGTGCCAAATCGCCGACCAGTTGCCTGCGGATCCCTGGGACCAGCCGCTCGATTATATTGCAACTCCGGACAGACTCATAAAGGTGACGTCATGACCCCAAGCTGGCGCAAGCCATTCGGCATGTTTCTTATCGTCACGATCATTGTGGTCTGGTGCGTCGTCATCGCCAGTGCATCCGCGTCTATCGGCACACTTACCGCCCTGCTCCAGGCACCGATATATCTCGCGGCAGGGATCGTCTGGATCCTGCCGCTAAAGCCACTTCTGCAGTGGATGGAAACTGGAAAATGGCGCGAGTGACGGGACTTGAACCCGCGGCCTCCGGCGTGACAGGCCGGCGCTCTAACCAACTGAGCTACACCCGCATAGGCGTTGAAGAGGCGCGCACTAGGCGAGGCGCTCTGCCCTGTCAAGCAAAGTAGCACGGCTCTTTTTTCGCATGCACGTCGAAGGTTGGAATATTTACGCTTTATTTACCATAAGCGAATAAAAGATATTAACTCCCGGCCTACCGAACGAACAAAAATGCAATTAGTTCCATAAAATTGTTCAATGTTGTAGAAATTCGAGCCCAATTTTACGCCTTATTAGCGTTAATGGGCCATATACCTTCCCATAACTGATTGTTTCGTTCCTGTGGGGGGTATGAATAATGTCGCTTGGCAAACGCCAACACCTTCGTTTTATCGCACTGCACGCGCCGCTTTTGCTGGCCGCGCTTTCACCTGTCTGCCTGGCTTCTCAGGCGCAGGCTGCCGGTACGCTTGCGGGCACATCGATCGAGAACACGGCCACGGCTTCCTATGACGATGGCGGGACGACGGTAACGGTCGATTCGAACACCGTTTCTCTGATAGTCGATGAAATCCTCGATATTGCGGTGAACTGGGACGATCCGGGCGATGTGTCCGTCCGACCCGGCGAACTGGACGCTGTCCTGAAATTTACCGTCACCAATGGTGGCAACGGGCCCGAGCCTGCGATCCTTGGTATCGATTCGAACATTGCCAGCGATGCCTTCGATCCAACGGCAGTCACCATGTTCATCGATACGGATGACAATGGCGTATATGATGTCGGCACGGATACCCTGTATTCTCCCGCTACGCCGCCGACCCTGGCTCCCGACGCCAGTATCACCGTATTCCTGCTCGGCGACATCCCTGCTTCGACTGCTGATGGCGAGCGTAGCGAGGTCGAACTTACGGCCACCGCCGCAACGGGCAGCGGTACTCCCGGCACGGTTTTTGCGGGCCAGGGAGAAGGTGGCGGCGATGCGGTTGTCGGGTCAACGGGCGCGACGGCGGATGACAGCGGCTTTTATGCGGTTGTCGACGCCGCGCTCGACCTGACCAAAACCGCTACTGTGCTCGATCCATTCGGCGGAGCGACACAAGTCCCGGGGGCGATCATTACCTATCGCCTCACCGCCGAAACAACCGGCAGCGGAGCGCTGGACAACGTCGTGATCACCGACGCCATTCCCGCCGACACAACTTATGTCGACGAAAGCATAACGCTCGATAGCACCGGCCTCACCGACACTGCCGACGCCGACGCCGGTACGTATGACGGTTCAGGCATCGCCGTGACGCTGGGAACCGTGGCTGGCGGCACCACCAACATCATCGAATTTCAAGTCGTGATCGACTGACGGAGACTGACAATGAAATATCTTATCGCATTTCTAGCCCTTATCGCACCGGCAAGCGCCGTTCTCGGCAACCAGGTCGCGCTCGACAGCGAAGTGTTTGTGGAACGCAGCGAAGAACAGGCCGATGGCAGTGTCACGGTCACTCTGGAGGAGCCGACACGCGTCGTTCCGGGAGACAATCTTCTCTTCGTGCTCACCTATGAAAATACGGGAGCTGAAGCCGCAGAGAATTTCGTCGTCACCAATCCGATGCCGGAGGCCGTTGTCTTCGTGGAAGAAATTGATGGCGGCGCGCGATATTCGGTCGATGGCGGCACCGTCTTCGGTGCGCTCGCCGAACTTCGTATTGCAAGCGAAGACGGCGTCGAACGAAACGCCCAGCCTGCAGACGTAACGCATATCCGCTGGACGCTGACCGAGCCGATTCCGGCTGGAGCATCCGGCCAACTGAAATTTCGCGGCGTCGTGAGATAGCCGCAAAGTAACCGCCAAATTGTGCCAGCGGACCGGGGGGTGAAGGGCACTGGAATGACAGATCTAAGGCTAAAACAATGAAAAGGATGACGAAATATCTCGTCTCTGTCAGCGGTGCAACGCTCGTGGCTTTGTCCGCGAGCCCTGCATTTGCAGCGGGGACCGATGCCGGATCGAGCATCACCAACACCGTAACCGTCGACTATCAGGTCGGCGGCGTGGACCAGAGCGATATCACCGCTGCGGACACATTCACGGTCGATCGCGCAGTCAATGTCATTGTCGCGGAGATGGGCAACGCCACCACAACGGTCTCGCCCGGCCAGGACGATGCCGTGACGACTTTCGATGTAACCAACGAAACCAACGACTATGTCGATATCGCGCTCGCGGTATCACAAATCGTTGGTGGTACGGCGGCGCATGGCGGCACCGACAGCTTCGATGCCAGCAATATCCGCATCTATGAAGATGACGGCGATGGCAGCTTTGACGCCGGCGACACGCTGGTCACCTTTCTCGACGAAATGAGCAATGGCGAAACTCGCCGTGTTTTCGTCGTTGCTGATATCGCACTTGGACTGGCCACCGGCAGTGTTGCCGATGTCCGACTGACCGGTACGGCCCGCGAGGGCAATGACGGTACGACCGGGGGCACGGTAGGTGCGGCGATCACTGCGACAACCGGCGGTGATACGTCGGGCGAGGATACCGTTTTTGCCGATACCGACGGGGTTTTCGATGGCATCGCTTTCGACAATGATGACTATACGGTGCAGGCGGCGGCCCTGAGCGCGCTCAAGGGCAGCACTCTCCTGTCCGTCAACTACCCGATTTCGGGTGCTACGGAATTTTATAACATTCCGGGTGCCACAGTCGAATATTGCATCGCCGTAACCAACGCCGCTGGCGGCGCTGACGCCACCGGCGTGGCAATATCCGATACGATTCCAGGCACCACGACATTCGTGGCGTCATCAATCGTCATCGGCGGCACTGCTGTGATCGACGACAACGGAACGCCGGGCAACACCGCCGACGACGTGCTGACCAGTTGTGACAATAGCGCGGGCTCTGCCGGCGGTTCGTTCGCAGCCGGGACGGTTTCGGCCACCATCGGCACCGTAGCAGCCGGAACGACCGAGATCGTCACCTTCCGCGCGACGATCAACTAAGCGGAATGGGCATGGCCGCCGGGGAGTTTTCCGGCGGCCAATGTTCGGCACGATGCGTCATTCGATCCTTTTGATATGTGCAATGCTATTTGCACTGTTCGCTGCGCTTTTGTCGCCAGCGGGTACGGCTGCGCATGCGCAGACGATCAGCAATATCGCCTATGCCGAATGGGATGAGCTTGGCGAGCGTGTCCGCGAACCCTCCAATCGGGTCGATCTCGTAGTCGATACGAGCGGCGGGTCGCCGCCCGAAATCGAACTCTATCACTTTGGTGGGGGAACAGACGGTAACCCCACACACTCGGCAATGCTGCCGGCGACAAGCTGCGTTGCGGCCGCGCCCCACGTTGCACCGCGCCTGGGTGGCGCATATGCGGATTTATCGCTCGAACCCGCCACCATCGTCGGCGCATCGGTTATCCGGGCTGGCGAACCGCTGATCTTCATGGTGGAGCACAGTTCCAGCAATCGCGACCCCGATACGGCTGAAACTTTTGAAATCGTTATAGAAACGCGCGAAGGCGATGAAGAGAATCTCGTCCTGGTCGAAACCGGACCGGACACGGGCATCTTCGGCGGTTTCATCCTTACGGCAGCCATCCCGCCCGCACCCATAGCGAACAATTGCATCCTGTCGGTTGTGCCGGGTTCGGAGCTTACCATCTCGGCCAGCAATCCCAGCCGGGGGCAGTCTTTCCGGGACCTGGCGGTCGATGTGCTGGATAGCTTTGGTTCGACGGCCTTTGACAGTGAAACCGGTCGGCCGGTCGATGGTGTACGCGTTACTCTGATCGATGCGGCGACGGGTCAGCCCGCCCAGGTTTTCGGCAGCGATGGGGTCTCCACTTTCCCGGCAACGATCATGACCGGCCAAACTGTGTCGGACAGCGGCGGCTTTACCTATCTGCCATCGGTCGGTGACTTCTTCTATCCCGCAGTTCGGCCGGGGCGATACCGCCTGATCATTGAACCGCCGGCTCCCTATATCGGAATTTCGCAGGCCAGCCCGCAAGAATTGGCGGGTTTCGTCGATTCTCGCGGCGATCCCTACGACATCGTGGCCGGATCATTTGGCGAAGAGTTCATACTGGGTGAAGTGGGGCCTATACGGGTCGATATTCCTCTCGATCGGCCATCTGCACCGCTGCAGATCGAGAAAGCAGCCTCGCGGCAGCTCGCCGAGCCCGGCGATCCGATATTGTTCAGTGTCCGGGTCGGCAGTTCCGAGCCGGGCCGTGCGACACGGCCGCTGGTTGTCACGGACGACCTGCCGTCGCAGTTACGGCTGCGGCCCGATTCGCTGCGCCTCGATGGCGAACCGATCACGGCCGGCGTCGCGCTCGCTCCTGATGGGCGGAGTTTTTCCGTTGAAATTCCTAGCCTTGGAGCAGGAATAGCGGCCAATCTCACCTATATCACCGAAGTGCTTCCCAACGCGTCTGCAGGAAATGCGACCAACAGCGCCCAGGTTCGCGATGATCGCGGGCAGCTCAGCACCGTTGCCGACGCCACTATCCGCATCCAGCGGGAAACAATCGCCAGCCGGATGATCCTTATCGGCCGAATCACAGACGGCGGGTGCGGTGTCGATCCGCGCACAGCCGCCGGAGTGGCGGGAATACGCGTGATGATGGAAGATGGCAGCTATTCGGTCACCGATGAAGACGGCCGCTACCATTTCGAAGCGGTTATCCCGGGCCTGCACGTCGTCCAGATGGACGAATCGACGCTGCCGCTGGATCGCGCCGCTGTCGATTGCGCGCGCAACACGCGTTCCGCTGGCCGCGCATTTTCGCGCTTTGTCGAGGGCCAGGGCGGCGGATTGTACCGCGCCGATTTCGTGGTTCGCGCCGTCGAACCTCGCGAAGCACCCGAATCCACCGCCCTGGTCGAGCGCCCCGTGGCGCTGACAGATGCTGCAGCAGCCGGCGCCGATCGCGACTGGTTCGCCGACCAACAACCGGGCATCGCATGGCTCTTCCCGGAAGCCGATCACAATCCGCGCACCCGCGTTATCCGTGTCGCTATCAAGCATCTGCCGGGTCAGACCGTCAGGCTGTCGCTGAACGGCAGGCCGGTTGCACCGATCGCCTTCGAAGGCCTGCGCACCAGTGCCGACAATATGATCGCGATCAGCCAATGGCGCGGCATCGGCATTGAGCCGCGCGAGAACAGTCTGGTTGCCGAGGTTCTGGATGCCAATGGCACCATCGTCGAAACGCTGACCCGCACCGTGCATTTCGGCCATGCACCGATCCGCGCCGAATTCCTGCGGGATCGTTCGCGCCTGATCGCCGATGGCGTGTCACGCCCGGTGATTGCGGTGCGACTTACGGACAGGGACGGCCAGCCCGTCCATCATGGGCTGACGGGCGACTTTTCCGTCCCCTCCCCTTATTTCCCGGCCGTCGAAGCCGACGCGATGCAGGCACGCCAGCTCTCGGGCCTCGAACGCGCGGCACCGGTATGGCGCGTGGAGGGCGATGACGGCATCGCCTATATCGAACTTGAACCAACCACGGTCAGCGGAACGCTGGCGATAACCTTCCCGTTCAGGGACGGAGAAGTGTCGCGCGAACAAAGCGTCGAAACCTGGCTGGAACCGGGTGATCGCCCCTGGACGGTGGTCGGCTTTGCCGCCGGTACGGTCGGCTTCAACCATCTCGACCGCAATCTGCAAGAGATTGGGGCAGACGAGGAGACATGGTACACCGATGCCCGGGTAGCCCTTTATGCGCGCGGCCGGGTCACCGGGCGCTGGCTTATGACTATGGCCTATGACAGCGATTCCGAGCGCGATGAAACGCGCTTTCAGGGCGTGATCGATCCGAACCAATATTACACGATCTATGCGGATCGCTCCGAACGCCGTTTCGATGCTGCGAGCGTCCGCCGCCTCTATCTGCGGCTCGAACGCCCGCAATTCTATGCGATGTTCGGCGACTATGAGACCAATTTCAACGAGACCCAGCTTGCGCGCTACAATCGCAGCTTCAACGGCGTCCGCGCAGAGTTTCGCAATGAACGCGTATCGGCCGCCGCCTTTGTCGCCGATACGCCGCATCGCTTCCGCCGCGTCGAGATCCAGGGCAACGGGCTCTCCGGTCCCTACGCGATCGGCAGCACGCAACTGCTGGCAAACAGCGAACGGATCACGCTTGAAGTGCGGGACCGGCTGCGTTCGAACCTGATCGTGTCGAGCCAGCCTCTGGTTCGCCACATCGATTATGATATCGACTATTTCAGCGGCACCGTGCGGTTCCGTGAGCCGATCCTCAGCCGCGATTCCAGTCTCAACCCGCAATTCATCGTGGTGGAGTATGAAGTCGACGGTGTGGCAGCCCGTCGCGTCAATGCGGGTGCGCGCGTCACATGGAGCACCGCCCATCAAAGGTTGCGCATCGGGGCCACCGCCATCCGCAACGATGACAACCAGACCGAGACCAATCTGGGCGCCGTCGACATACGCTGGCGGCCGAACGATTCGACGGAAATTCGCGCTGAATTCGCAGCCAGCGACAGCGATCCGGGGGCCAGCGCCACCGCTACCGAAGACAATCCCGGCACGGCAACCGCCTGGCTGGTAGAGGCAGAGCATCACAGCTCCGACTTCGACATCCTCGCCTATGCGCGCGAACAGGAAGAGGGTTTCGGCGTCGGACAGCTGAGCGGAGCCGAGCGCGGGACGCGCAAATTCGGTTTCGACGGCCGGGTTCGCCTCGGTGGGTCGCTCTCGCTCGCCGCAAGTGGCTGGCACGAGGATTTCCTGACGACTGGTGCTCGCCGGATCGCCGGGCGGGCGCTGCTCGAATATCACGGAGACGACACAGATAGCCGCGTCGGCATCATCTACAGCAATGATCAGCTCAGCGATGGGTCCACGCTTGAATCGACACTGCTCCAGCTGGGCGCGACGCAGCGGCTTTTCGGCGACAAGCTGACGCTTGATGCGCAGACCGAATTTGCGCTGGACGATGCCGAAAGCGTGGACTTCCCTGCCCGCCACCAATTCACGGCGCGCTACGCCGCGACCAGCTGGCTGACCCTGGTCGGCGGCTATGAGATCGCCGATGGGGATACGGTCGATGCACGCACGGCGCGGGTCGGCTTCGATGTCCAGCCATGGTCCGGCGCGCGCATTTCTCTCGCGGGCAACCAGCAGGCAATCAGCGAATATGGCCCGCGCACCTTCACCGCATATGGGTTCGCGCAATCGCTGGTGCTCGACGAACACTGGTCGATCGATTTCTCGCTCGACGGCAACAAGACGCTCAATGGCGGCATCGACCCTGATACCGTTCTCAACCCCGCCCAGCCCGTGGCCAGCGGCGGCTTTATCGGCAATGACACCAGCCCGACCCTGACCGAAGACTTTACCGCCGTCACC
The DNA here is from genome assembly GCA_947259005.1 of uncultured Parasphingopyxis sp. GTDB lineage: Bacteria > Pseudomonadota > Alphaproteobacteria > Sphingomonadales > Sphingomonadaceae > Parasphingopyxis. The sequence continues at coordinate 534,439 of CAMYKP010000006.1, forward strand.
GGCGGCGCAACCTATCGCGGGGAGCGATGGAGCTGGGCCGGACGCGCCGAATATCGGGACGGCGAGAATGAGAACCGCTACGGGCTTACGACATCACTGCTACGCCAGATCGGCGAAGGCAGTGCGGTTGGCGGAGCTTTCTCCTGGCTGCGCGCCGAACAGGAAGGCGGCGCGACGAGTGAGATCACCTCGCTCGAAATCTCGCTCGCGCACCGCCCGGCAGACAGCGACTGGTCATTCCTCAACAAGCTGGAGCTTCGGAGCGACGAAATCACCAACGCCGTTGCCGGCCAGCCCGGCCCGGTCGGAAGCGCGCCGCTAATCGTTACCGGCGACCTGCAGTCGCGCCGCGTCGTCAACAGCTTCTCGCTCAACTATTCGCCGACTGGATCGAGCCTCGGCATGTTTGGCGGCGAGGATTGGCTGAGCCGCAGCGAGTTCACCTTCTTCTGGGGAACGCGCTATGTCTCCGATCGCTTCGGTACGGCCGATGTCGAGGGCTGGAGCAACCTTTTTGGCGCCGATGCCCGCTTCGATCTTTCCGAAACGATCGATATCGGTGCCTCGGCCAGTATCCGCGAAGGCAATGGCGGACGGGCATGGACATGGTCTGCCGGGCCAAATATCGGTATCAGCCCGGTGGAAAACACATGGATTTCCGTGGGTTACAACATAACAGGCTTTGAAGACCGCGACTTCGAGGCGGCCCGCTACACGCGCAGCGGCCCCTACGTCACCTTCCGCTTGCGCTTCGACCAGCAGACCTTCCGCGATCTTGGATTCTAAACCCCGTACAGGTTGACACTGGTTGACACAGGCCGGGGGTTAAAAACGGCGCTTTTCCTGTGTTTTTGATTTTTGAGTGTGACCTTTCCTTTCTGCCCCATGCCGCACAGCAATGTGGCTGCATGACTGCCCGCATGAAGCTATCATGCGCGCTGGTCTGTAGGATAGGAAAAACGGGCCTGTGGTACCTCTGGCCGGAGTCGAACCGGCACTCCCGAAGGAACTCGATTTTGAGTCGAGCGCGTCTACCAATTCCGCCACAGAGGCCCGAGGTAGGGGGAGCCGATTAGCGAAGCGCATCGCACTCCGCAAGCGGCTCCCCTTCAATCAGGCAAATGTATCGGCAGTACCCCGGCCTTTGGGATCCTCGCCATAGCGATTGGGCCCCGGCGTACCATCAAGGAAATAGAAGACGAGCAAGACTATTGAGCCTGCGATCAGGGCCAACCCGATAATGCCTGCCAGCGCGTCCGATTCGGCCCCGGCGGTTACCAACGCAAGCAAATACGGGCCCCAGAACACCCAAAGCCACCATCCGCTGCGATCGCTGTCGTGAAGCCGGCGCACCGAGACCGCCAGTGCGGGAATGAGGAGCGCCAGCGAGACCAGCATGTAAAGCATTGCAAGGCCCAATACGGCCCCTCCGGCTGCCAACGCGCCGCTTGGATCGGAATTGGCTAACGCCAAAAGCCCTCCCCCGAGCAGCATGAAAAGCACTATGAAAACCAGACCGATCAGAAACTGCAGAACCGCAAACATCCAGAATTCCATCCGGCGAGACCGGCCGCTAAATTCCGCATAGCGCCTCAGCGGCATAAACATCCATTCCATGAAACTTTCCCCTATTCCGTGAGCACGGCCCCTCCCGGTCTTCGCCGGATGACGGGCAGGGTCGGACAAAAATGCCCAAGAGGCAAGCTTTGCCAGATCAGATTCCCGCCTCCTGCCCTTGACAATTTCCCGGCAAGGGCATCCGCATTTTAGTTGAAGGTATCGGCACTCGCACCGCCCTTGGGATCCGGACCATAGCGGTTGTCCCCGCGCGTTCCCTCGATGCACATAAACACCAGCACGATGATGCCGCCCAAAAAGGGTATCAGATTGAACAATACGAACCAGCCAGATTTGTCCTGGTCATGAAAACGCCGCACCTGCACTGCGAGAGCCGGAAGCAGGATGGCCAAGAACCAGACCAGCATAAGGGGCGATTGGGACTGGATGGAAAAACCCATACCGCCATTTCCATAACTGGTTTCGCGCGTACCCGTCAGCATCGTCAGAACGACCGTCACAATCACGACGAACAGGACGAACATCCAATATTCCTCGCGGCGTGACCGGCCGCTGAAATCGACATATCGCCGCAACGGCATGAACATATATTCCATAAGAATTTCCTCCCTTCGATGTCGCACACCCCATTCGATCTCCGCCGAATTTCGGGCAAGGTCGGCCAAATTTTGCCTAGAGGCAAGCCGGTCAGCTTCGGGGCGGTTGCCTGCGATAGCTGAGCGCCTCGGCAATATGCACGCGGCCGATTGTTTCGCTGGCCGCAAGGTCCGCAATCGTCCGCGCTACCCGTAAAACGCGCGAATAGCCGCGTGCGGTCAACCGCATCGCCTCGGCGGCCTGGGCGAGGAGTTTGCGCCCTGCTTCGTCAGGCGTTGCAACCGAATCCAGAAGCTCTCCATCGGCTTCGCAATTGGTCCGCACGGTTTCATCGGCATAGCGCTCCGTTTGTATCGACCGCGCGGCCGCTACCCTCTCGGCCACAATGGCCGAGCCTTCGGCGGGCGGCGGCAGCGTCAGATCGGCTGCGGACACGGCCTGTACATCGACATGCAGGTCGATCCGGTCGAGCAGCGGCCCGGAAATCTTCGCCTGATAATCGGCGGCGCATTTGGGGGCCCGCGAACAGGCAAGCGCGGCATCTCCCAGATGCCCGCAGCGGCACGGGTTCATCGCGGCGATCAGCTGGACGCGCGCCGGAAAGGTCACATGCGCATTGGCCCGGGCGATAGAGACGGTGCCCGTCTCCAGCGGTTGGCGCAGCGAATCGAGAACCGGCCGCTGGAATTCCGGCAGTTCATCAAGAAACAGCACACCGAGATGGGCAAGGCTTACTTCCCCCGGCCGCACCTTGAGCCCGCCGCCAACAAGCGCGGCCATGGACGCCGAATGGTGCGGCGCGCGATAGGGCCGATTGCGAGCGAGTTTGCCGCCCTCCAGCGTGCCAGCGACACTCGCCACCATAGATACTTCGAGGGCTTCAGCTGCAGTCAGATCCGGCAGTATTCCTGCGAGGCAGGCCGCCATCAGCGATTTTCCCGATCCGGGCGGGCCGGACATCAGCAGGTTATGTCCGCCTGCCGCCGCAATCTCGAGCGCGCGCTTGGCCGTCTCCTGCCCTTTCACCTGTCTGAGGTCGGGTCCGGCGACCGGCTCCTCGATCTCGCCGGGCGAAGGCGGTGCAAGCTGGCTCGTGCCTTTGAAATGATTGAGCAAGGCAAGGAGATCAGGCGCGCCGATCACTTCCACATCCCCCGCCCATGCCGCTTCCGGCCCCTGTGCGGCTGGGCAGATAAGCCCGAGGTCGCGCGATGACGCATTGAGCGCGGCGAGCAATACGCCGGGCGATGCCGCGACCCGGCCATCCAGTCCCAGTTCACCGACCACGACATAGCCAGCCAATGTTTCCGCATCGATCACCCCCATCGCGCCAAGCAGGCCGAGCGCAATGGGAAGGTCGTAATGCGATCCTTCCTTGGGCAGATCGGCCGGTGACAGGTTTATGGTGATTCGCTTGGGCGGCAATGCCAGCCCGATGGCGGAAATTGCGGCCCGAACCCGTTCCCGGCTTTCCGCCACAGCCTTGTCAGGCAATCCGACCAGGTTGAACGCCGGCACGCCCGGTGCGATCTGCACCTGCGCCTCAACGGCGCGCGCTTCCAGCCCCAGATAAGCGGTAGTTGCAACATGGGCGACCATGTTTGCGCTCCCCATATTCCCTGTTTGTTCTCATTTGCAGCAATCCTCCCCCGGAGTCGAGAGGGTGACGTCATTCTGTCAAAACTCTTGCCCAAAAGGGTCCGCGCCCCCAATTTGGGAAAGAGAGAGGTGCGAACATTCTGAAACAGCCTGATAAACGCGGCGGCGTCCGCCTTGTCCTGACCGTCACCGGCGGCTTGCTTATCATTATCGCGCCCATAGTCGGCCTGCTTCCCGGCCCCGGCGGTGTCTTTGTCTTCGCCATCGGTTTTGCCCTGATGCTGAAAAACTCGGCGCTGGTCCGCAAATTCTATGCGCGGCTCAAAACAAAGCATCCCAAGAAGGGTGAATGGGTCGATTGGGCCATGCGCCGCAAAAGCGCGATCCGCCGCAGCCGCCGCAAGCGGGAAAACCAAGGGACTGATTGACTTTGGCCGAGGGTTCGACTAGCTACGCGACCAGATTTGAGGCCGCCCGCAAGGCGCGGCCCTTTTTGTTTTAGATTTTAAGGAAATGAGCGATGAAGCGCACCTTTCAGCCGAGCAATCTCGTGCGCAAACGGCGACATGGTTTTCGGGCCCGCAAGGCAACCGTAGGCGGCCGCAATATTTTGCGCGCACGCCGTTCCAGAGGCCGCAAGAAGCTGTCCGCCTAACCGCGGCGCTTCCGCCCGGTTTGGAAACAATCCGCAAACGACGCGATTTCCTCGCTGCAAACAGCAGCAAGCGCGCGGCCATGCCCGGCTTTGTCCTGCTCGTCCGCGATCGCAAGGACGGCGACGAAACGAAGCGGCTTGGCATTACAGTAACCAAGAAAATTGGCGGCGCCGTCGTCCGCAACCGGATGAAAAGACGGTTCCGGGCGCTGGGCCGCGAGATACTTCCCAAAGAGGGCGTTGCCGGCGCCGATCATGTGCTGATCGGCCGCAAGGGCGGCGTGGAGCGCGATTTCGATTCGCTCCGGTCGGAGTTTTCGAAAGCGCTCGATCGCATCAGGGCATGATTGCGAAGCTCCTCATCGGCATTGCGCGGCTGTGGCAGATCGGCCCTTCGATGCTGTTGCCGCCAACTTGTCGCTATCAACCTTCATGTTCGGCCTATGCGATCACTGCATTGTCGCGCTATGGGGCATTCAAAGGCAGCTGGCTTGCGCTTCGGCGCATCCTGCGCTGTCATCCTTGGGGCGGGTCAGGTCATGATCCGGTTCCGTGATATGAGATTAAAGAGAATGGGGAATTGCGGTGGATAGTTCGCGCAACATGATCCTGGCGATCGTGCTTTCGGCGCTGGTGCTGATAGGCTGGAGTTTCCTGTCGGAGCAGATCGCGCCGACTCCGCCCGAGCCGGAGGTCGAACTTTCCGATGGCGAAACTGTCGCGATGCCCAATGCCGAGGCGATTCCGGTAACCGAAGCACCGGTCGAAGCGCTCGAAGTGGCAACCGTGCTTGGTGATTCGCAAGCCAGCCGCGTCCGAATCGAAACACCGCGCGTGGAAGGATCGATCAACCTGCGCGGCGCGCGCATCGATGATCTGGTGCTGCTCGACTATAATGAAACCAATGACGAGGATTCGCCGCCGGTCAGAATGCTGAGCCCGGAAGGCACGGAAACCTCCAACTATGCGCATTTCGGCTGGGCGAGCCAGGGCATCGAAACCCCTGACGGCGACACCGTATGGCAGGCCGATGGCGAAACGCTGACACCGGACAGCCCGGTAACGCTAAGCTGGCGCAACGGCACGGGCCAGCTGTACGAAATCACCATCGAGGTCGATGCGGATTTCCTCTTCACGGTGGGCCAGCGAGTTTCCAATGCCGGTAGCGATGTCATCAGCGCGCGCGGCTATGCGCTCGTCACGCGGACCGGCGAATCTCCCGATCCCGATACCTGGCTGATCCATACCGGCCCGGCCGGTTTCTGGAATGACGAAATCAATCCGATAGATTTCGATGATGTCCGGGCGGCCGGAGCGACCGGCGAGCGGTTCAGCATCTCCAATGGCTGGCTGGGCTTTAACGACAAATACTGGCTGACGGCCCTGGTGCCGACGTCCGGAACCAGCGTCGATGCAGCCTTCATCCCGTTGAGCGGGGCTCGCTACCAGGCGGTTTTCACCAATGCGGAAACGGTCATTCCCGCCGGCCGGGCAGTTTCGACGACGACCCACTTCTTCGCCGGCGCGAAAGAGACATTGCTGCTCGAACGCTATGAAGAGGAACAGGGCCTGCACCAGATCGACCTGTCGATCGACTGGGGCTGGTTCTACTGGTTCGAACTGCCGATCTTCTATCTGTTGCACTGGCTCTTCCAGACCGTCGGCAATTTCGGTGTCGCCATCATCCTCATGACTTTCGTCGTGCGCGGGCTGATGTTCCCGATCGCCCAGAAGCAATTCTCTTCGATGGCCGGAATGCGAGCCGTCCAGCCGAAGATGAAGGAAATCCAGGAGCGGTACAAAGACGACAAGCCGAAGATGCAGGAACAGGTTCTCGCGCTGTACAAGCGTGAAAAGGTGAACCCGCTTGCGGGCTGCCTGCCGATCTTCCTCCAGATCCCTATCTTCTACGCACTCTACAAGGTGCTGATGCTTTCGGTGGAAATGCGGCACGAGCCGTTTGCGCTATGGCTGCAGGATCTCTCGGCGCCCGACCCGCTGACCCCGGTTAACCTGTTCGGGCTGCTTGCCTTCACGCCTCCGGGTTACCTCGCCATCGGTATCCTGCCGATCCTGCTCGGCATCACCATGTGGCTGCAGTTCAAGCTGAACCCGGCCCAGATGGATCCGATGCAGCAGAAGATTTTCGGCATCATGCCATGGGTCTTCATGTTCATCATGGCGCCGTTCGCAGCCGGGCTTCAGCTCTACTGGGTAACGTCGAACATCCTGACCATCGCCCAGCAGAAATGGCTCTATAGCCGCGATCCGCGCCTGAAAGAGCAGGCGAAGGCGGCCAAGGAGTGAAGGACGGCAAATGACGGAAGAGATCGATCTTGACGATGCCGCCCGCAAGACTTTTTCGGGGCCGATCGATTTCCTGAAATCGGCGCCGACGCTCGAGTTCCTGCCTGACGCGGATCTGCCGGAAGTGGCCTTTGCAGGCCGCTCCAATGTCGGCAAGTCGACGCTGCTCAATGCGCTGACCAACCGCAAGGGGCTGGCGCGCGCATCGAACACACCGGGCCGGACGCAGGAGCTCAATTTCTTCACCGTGGGCGATCCGCCGCAATTCCGGCTGGTCGACATGCCCGGCTATGGCTTTGCCAAGGCCCCGCCCCAGGTCGCCAAGCGCTGGCGCTTCCTGATCAACGATTTCCTGCGCGGCCGCCCTACCCTGAAGCGCACGCTCCTCCTGGTGGATGCGCGGCGCGGCCTGAAAGATATCGACCGGGAATTGATGGCTATGCTGGACGAGGCCGCCGTCAGCTACCGGATCGTGCTCACCAAGTCCGACAAGCTTAAAGCAAAGCCGCTTGCCGACGTCACGGCAGCACTGACCGATCAGGCCAAGTCCCATGCCGCAGCGCATCCCGAAATCCTGACGACCTCGGCGGAGTCCGGATTGGGTATAGACGAACTGCGCAAAGCCGTTATCCAAGCTATCGGCTGACAGGCCCCAAAACAGGAAAGACGACGCATGAAACTGATCATCGGCAACAAGGCTTATTCGTCCTGGTCGATGCGCGGCTGGCTTGCGCTCAAACAATCCGGGGTGTCCTTTGAGGAGGTCACCGTTCCGATGTTTGGCGAGGAATGGGAAAAACGACGCGAAGGCAATGAATTCGCCGCATCGTCGGGGAAGGTGCCGGTACTGTGGGATGGCGACACGGTTGTCTGGGACAGCCTCGCCATCATCGACTGGCTCGCCGACAAGGTAGGCCGGGACCGTTTCTGGCCAAAAGACGAAAGCGCGCGAGGCATGGCGCGGTCCATGGCCGCTGAAATGCATTCCAGTTTTCCCAATCTTCGCCGCGATCTGCCGATGAACGTCCGCAAGATCTATCCGACCCGGTCGATCAGCACCGAAGTGAGCAGCGAGCTTGGCCGCATTCTGGAAACCTGGGCTCAGGCACGGGCGCGCTATGGAAGCGAAAACCCGTTCCTGTTCGGCAATTTTTGCGCTGCGGACATCATGTACGCACCGGTCTGCACCCGTCTGGTCACCTATTCGATCAAGCTGCCACCCTTCGCCCAGGGCTATGTCCAGGCGGTGCTCGCCCAAAGCTGGGTCCGCGAATGGATAGAGGCAGCGCAGGAAGAGCCCTGGGTGATCGAAAAATACGAGGAAGACTCGGCCGGTTAGAAATCGCTACCGTCCTTGCGACGAAAACCCCGGCCATTCTCCAGATGCATGTCGATATCGGGATAGTGGCAGTCGCTCGCTGCGGGCTTGCCAATAGCGATATAGAAACAGCTTTCGTTGCTCTCATTGATCAGTACATGCCCATTGCCGTCGCCCTTGGGAAAGGCCGCACAGTCGCCGGCGCGCATTGGTGTCCGCCCTGAATCGTCGACCAGCACCGCTTCGCCTGCAAGCATCACGACAAACTCGTCTTCGTCCTGATGCCAATGCCGCTGCGCGGACCAGGCGCCCGGCTTCAATTCGACCTGACTCAAGCCGAAATCGGTGAGACCGCCCGCCGGGGCAAGCCGCCGATACCATCGCTCCTGCACCTTGTCGGCGAATTCGGGAGGATAACCGGTAGCATTGGTTTGCGGGATTGCATCGAGATCAAGCTTGGGCATGATTTTCTCCGGCCGGGATCAGGACCTAGGCAATGTCCTGCGCCCCGGTTACACCGCCAGCCATGACCGATGCAATCGACCCTATAGAGCTGCTGAAAGCGCTGATCGCCTGCCCGAGCGTGACCCCCGAGGAAGGCGGCGCGCAAAGGCTGCTCGGCGAAACATTGCAGAGCCTGGGCTTCGAGGTCGAACGGCTCGTGTCCGGGGAAGCTCCGCACGGGCCGGTGCCCAACCTGCTGGCGACACGCGGGTCTGGCGGTCCGCATTTCGCCTATGCCGGGCACACCGATGTCGTGCCGCCGGGCAAGGGCTGGGCCTCCGACCCCTTTGTCGCAGAGATACAGGGAGACCTGCTCTACGGCCGCGGCGCGGTCGACATGAAGGGTTCGATTGCGGCCTTTGTTGCGGCGGTTTCGCGCCTGCCGGATCTGGGCGGTACGCTGAGCTTCATCATTACCGGTGACGAGGAAGGCCCGGCCGTACATGGCACACGCGCGCTGATGACGCGGATGGAAGAGCGCGGCCTCAAGCCCGACATGATCCTTGTCGGCGAACCGACTTCGCAAAACCGGCTGGGCGACACCATCAAGATCGGCAGGCGCGGCTCGGTGAATATGTGGATCGATATCATCGGGCGACAGGCCCATATCGCCTATCCGCACGAAGGCGATAATCCGATTACCCGGCTGTTCCGCATCGGCACCCGGCTCCACGAACTGGAGCTTGATGATGGCGATGAATGGTTCCAGCCTTCCAACCTCGAAGTGAATACCGTCGATGTCGGCAACCCGGCAACGAACGTCATTCCGGGCGAGGCGCATTTGAGGCTCAATATCCGCTTCAACATCCATCACACGGGCGCCGAGCTTGTTGAAAAGGTCCAGGCCATTGTCGATGAGGAAGCCCCCGGCGCGCAATTCAGGGCGATGGTCTCGGGCGAGGCATTCCTCACAGAACCCGGTCCCCTCTCCGATCTTGTCGGCGCGTCAATCGAGCAGGTCACCGGCCTGAAGCCGGAATTGTCGACTGGAGGCGGTACGTCGGACGCGCGCTTCCTGCATGTCCTTTGCCCGATCGTTGAATTCGGCCTGCTCAATGCGACGATGCACAAGCTGGACGAGGCGGTTGCGATTTCCGACGTTCACGCGCTTACGGATATTTACGAGGGCGTTTTGCGCCGGGCGCTCGGCTAGCCCAGCCCCGCCATGCGCATTGCCTATCTTGCCAGCCGCCTGACGCTTCCCGATTCGCCGGATCGCCGATTCGATGCGTTCGAGCATGACCTGATGGTCGATTGCCTGTCACCGGTGTTTGCCAGCCATGGCGCAACGCTGACAGCGCATGCATGGGATGATGACAGTGTCGACTGGTCCCTCTTTAACGCCGTGCTGATCGGATCGACCTGGGATTATCAGGACAATCTCGATGCTTTCATGGCAAAGCTTGAAGCCATCGAAACGCAGACGGCGCTGTTCAACCCCAGCGCGACCGTCCGCTGGAACAGCCGGAAAACCTATTTGCGCGACCTTGAATCGAAAGGTGTGCAGATCGTTCCGACGCTCTGGCTGGATACGCCGGGCGACGAGGATGTCGAACAGGCATTCGATATGCTGGACAGCGACGATCTGGTCTTCAAGCGTCAGGTCGGGGCTAACGCCGAAGGTCAGTACCGACTCCATCGCGGCGATGCCGTTCCGCCCATGTCCGAGTCGATGATGGCCCAGCCTTTCCTGCCGTCAATCCAGACGGAGGGTGAAATGAGCCTGATATTTATCGACGGCGATTTCTCGCACGCCCTGATCAAATCGGCGGCAGCGGGCGATTATCGGATACAGTCATCCTATGGCGGTAGCGAACAGGCCCATGAACCCGATCCCGGAGACCGGAAGGCAGCCACAGCGATCATCGAAGCCCTGGACGAAACTCCGCTCTATGCACGCGTCGACATGGTTCGCGGTGGCGATGGGCGCATGCTGCTTATGGAGCTGGAGCTGATCGAGCCGTTTCTCTATCCTCTCCAGGGGCCCGGATTGGGTGAACGGTTTCATGCGGCGCTGGCCCGCCGCCTCGCCTAGATTCAATATCTAACCCGGTCGCCGCCTCAGGACGATATAGAGCGCGCCCCTGCCCCCATGCCTTGGATGCGCGCCGCGCACGGCTGCGATATGAGGGGCGTGGCGCGATGCCGCCAGCCAATCCCCCACGGCGGCGCGAATCTTGCCGCGCGTGACCGGTCCCTCCTTTTTGGGCGCGTGACCGGTAATCAGCAGCACGATGCGCGCGTGCGAGGCAATCGCCTGGCCGAGCGCGCGGTCCAGCCTGTCATAGGCGGAGTTCAGCGTATGGCCGTGCAGATCGATCGTGAAATCAGGCTCGGCGCGTCCGCGCGACAGCTTGCGATCCCAGCTTGCATCCAGCGTCGTTCCGGGGCCCGGCGCAGATTTCCTCTCGGCCAATTTCGGGACCGCAAAACTGGCAAGGTCTGCACCGCGTTTCTCGGGTGGCCGCGTTTGTCCGGGCTTGCGATCCAGCGGCTCAACGCTTTCGATAACTTTTGCCCAAAGGGCCTTTTCGTTCCCGCTTAATGGACGCTTGCTCACCGGGCAGCGCGAAGCCGCGCTGCGGCGACATTGGGGATCAGGATATAGGCCTGCCCGCGGCTCGCCATGCCTCCAGCGATGCGATGGGCTTCTTCGCCGGCGCCCCAGAAAGTGTCGAACCGGTTGCTACCCCGGATCGCGCCGCCAGTGTCCTGCGCAACCCAAAGTCCGTCAGCGATATCATGGGCAACATCCAGGTAGATGGGTGCGCCAAGCGGCACATAGGCCGGGTCAGCCGCGACAGTCACGCGCGCCGTGACATAGCGGCCAAGCGAGCCGGTCGCTGCCGGGCGATCAACCTCGGCGTAGAATATATAGCGCTGATTTTCCTGCATGATCGTGCGCGCTTCTTCGGGATTGTCGCGCAACCATTGCTGAATGCCCTGTGAGGTTGTCTGCCCGGGCTGAAGCAATCCGCGTTCCCGCATCAGGCCGCCGATGCTCGTATAGGTAAAGCCGTTATTCTGGGCATAGGCCAAACGCATCATCGATCCGTCAGGCAGGCGCAAAAGGCCGCCGCCCTGCACATGAAAGAAGAAGAGAGAGACCGGATCGCTGGCCCAGGCAATCTCCAGACCACGCCCTGCCAGCGCCCCATTCTCTATTTCTGCACGATCAAAATAGGGGCGCTCCCGGCCGTCAATGGTCCGGAACACAGGCAATAGATCGCTGGCGTTTCTCGGCATGGACCGGGTCTCGAGATCATCCGGCACGGCGTAAATCGGGTACTGATAAGGCCCGCGCCTTTCCCGTGAAGCCGCTATTTCAGGCTCATAATAACCGGTGGCAAAGGCCTGCCCGTCGCCCACTTCAACGACTGTGAAATGCTCGGTAAAAAAGGCGCGGGCATTGTCGCTGTTCCAGTTGGCCACGGCGCGACACGCCTCCACCCAATCGTGCGGCGCGGTTAGCCCGCTCCTGTCTTCGCGATTGATGACCGCCGGGCAGCTGATGTGAAAGGCGTGCATGGCGCGGGACGCTGCCGATGCTGTGATGTTCAGCGACTCAATGTCCGGGCCGGACCGCACTCCCGATCCGCGCGCATTGTCACCGCTGGCGACCGGTTCCTGCAGGTTCCAGTTGGGGTTTCTGTCATATTCATAATCCTGCGGCGGCGCAGGGGGCAGCGTAGTCTGGACAGGCGGATTCGTGTTCGACGCACGGTCTGGCGATGCCGGGATAATCCCCGCACAGGCGGTTACCGAAAGAGCGAGCAGGAGCGCTGTCGCGCTCCGACCGAGCATCATGTGGCCTCGTCTGTTTCAACCAGCAGCCAGTTGGGATCGGCATCGCGAACATTGCGCGCGAACGTCCAGACATCGTGGGTCTGGATTGCATCGGACAGGGAACCGGCAATCAGGTTGCCATCCTTGTCATGCGTTACAGCGGCAATATCGGCATCGAAACGGATGGTGATGCGGGCTGTGCCGGACTTGAACTCGGCATTTTCGACCTGCGTCCGCTCGATCATGACCAGCCGGTTGTCGAGCACATGGCCCTCTTTTTCGCGGGCGTCGATCGCTGCGAAAAAGGAGTCGCGCACGTCATCGTCGACCAGATGGGCAAGGTCGTCCCGATTGCCCTTCCAAAAGGCTTCAAGGATCATGCCGTAGGCCGATTGGGCCCCGTTCAGGAATTCGTTGATCTCGAAAGACGAGTCGGCCGAGGCGATCTTCCTCAAACCGGCCGCGGCGGCCGGAGCGACAAGACCATCGATCTCGGCTTCATGGGACGGGACGATATCGGGCACAGGCTGCGGTACCGATGTCAGTTTCGGTGGGGATTCGACCGTCCGCGGCATACGCGGTTCCTGTTCATGGCCCGAACGCTGCCCAAGCACGCTAAACAGGCGCAAGCCTACAAACACGGCGACCATCGCCAAAAGGATAATATCTATGGACACAAGGCCTCCGCTTACAAAGCTATGGACCATACATAGGCGCAGGCGGGGTTTGATTCAAATAGGGAAATCGCTTCCGCCCCGATGAACGGGTGTTATTCCCCGATAGCTGCCAATACGTCGTGACTGAGACGGGCGATATCGAACCTCTCGCCATCGCCGACAGCATCGAAGCCCCGCCGCACGATCACGATGTTGCGTGCCGGGACAATCATCACATATTGCCCGCGATTGCCCATGGCCGCATAGGTCCCTTCCGGTAGCCCCTGCTCCGGGCCAAACAGCCAGAATTGCGCGCCATATCCGACGCCGCCTCTGCCAGTTGGCTGCGCTGGTGCCGGGGTCGCGACATAGGCCGACCAGCCCTCCGGCAGGATCCGCTCGCCCTGCCACACCCCGTCATTCAGATAGAGCATGCCAAGCCGCCCGAGATCGCGCGCGGTCGTCCAGACCTGGCTGGAGAAAATGAAATTGCCCTGCCAGTCGGTTTCGGGCGTCGTCCGCGTCATGCCGATCCGCCAGAGCATGTCCGTGAACGGGAAAGAGAGCGCGCGGTCTCCATCGCCAAGAGCAGAGCGCAGCGCTCGCATCGCGATCAATGTATCGTTATTGGCGTAGCGCCACCGCGTTCCCGGTGCCGTTTCAAGTGGAAGCCCCGGGATCGAATCGGTAACCGCCTCCCCGCCGAAATAAACGGCATCGGTCCGGTTGCCCGCAAAAGGGCTCCACAGGCCGCTGCCCATGTGCAGCAGGTTGTGCCAGCTGATCGCGGCGCGCGGATCGCCGGGCACCTGCCAGGCGGGAACCGGAACAGGCCCGTCGAGATCGACCAGCTCCTGTTGGACAGCCGCGCCGACAACGGAGGCTGCGATACTCTTGGCAACCGACCAGGTGCGCTGCGGACGGTGGAGGTCATAGCCGCTGCGATAGCGCTCGCCGACAATATAGCCGTCGCGAATGACCAGAACAGCAGTCGTTTCGGTGCCTTCGCCATAGGTGGAACGATCCAGGGCCGCCGCAATGACGATATCCAGCGCGGCGCTGCTTGATTCCGGAAGAGATCGCATTGCATCGCCATCGCCCTGCGGCCAGACGAGCGCATCGGTCCCGGCAAGATCCGGCGCCTCGATATCGCTACCGAGCCGGGGCAGATCGATATCGCCATCGGGGTCTGCACCGGTGGGCAGTTGCACGCATCCAAGATGGGGCCGCCACTGCGCCACGCGGGGCGGCATCGCATCGTCAAAACGGACCAGAACGCGCCGCATTTCGCGGTCGACTTCTACCGGCAGGTCTTCGATCAGCGGACGGTAACCCGGATAAATCCGGGTGAGGTCATCGGCGGTTGCCTCAGCCTCGGTCTGCCCGGCATTGAATATCCCGCTGCAAAGAAAGGCCGCCTTGTAGCCAGCGGCGAGCGCGCGGTCATTCGGTGAAACCTCGCCTTGCTGAGCCTGTGCAGCGCTGGCGGTCGCGATAAGCGCGAGGACGGAGAGGAGGAAGGTGCGATAAGTCATGCCGTCACAGTGCAACCATGGCTTTCCCCTGACAAGACAGGACGAATCATTGCCCTGTTCGCGCGCTACTGCTAGCGGGCTTCCCGAAACCGCGCGATTTGGCGCACGATCTTCCTATCTGGTAATTGAGGTTTATGACTATGGCCGACGAACAGGGTGTTGCTCCCGATCAATCCGCAGCCGGTGAAGCGCCCCGCGCGAACATTCTTGCCCAATATGTAAAAGACCTGTCATTCGAAAACCCGAATTCACCGGGTGTCTACCAGGCCAATGAAACACCGAAAATCGACGTTCAGTTCAACATCGGCAGCGATGCCGCCGGTGAGGGCGTGTGGGAAGTCATCCTGAAAATGGATGTCAGCGCAAAGCTTGAACAGGGTACGGCGTTCCAGGTCGAACTCACCTATGCCGGTCTTTTCGCGCTCTCCAATGTTCCCGACCAACAGCGCGAAGCCTTCCTTCTCGTCGAAGCTCCGCGCCTGCTCTTTCCCTTCGCGCGCCGCGTTCTTGCCGACGCCGTACGCGACGGTAATTTCCCGCCGCTCATGCTTGAGCCGATCGATTTCGCGGCCCTGTACATGCAGCAGAAAGCGCAAATGGCGCAGGGCGGCCCCGACAATGTCGATATCGATTCCCAAATCGGTCAGGCCTAAGCCCGGGATGACGGGGCCAACGGCAGGAACCGGCCGGACGCCATGAATCTCTACCGGGCAACCGGAACGATAGGTGGTTTGACCCTGGTCAGCCGCATAGCCGGATTTGCGCGCGACATGCTGCTCGCGCGCATCCTGGGGCCGGGCATGGCCGCCGACAGCTTTTTCGTCGCTTTCCAGCTGCCCAACATCTTCCGCCGACTGTTCGCGGAAGGTGCATTCGCTGCCGCCTTCGTCCCCCTGTTCAGCCGCAAGCTGGGCAAGGACGATGACATGGCGGCGGCCGAACGCTTTTCCAGCGAAGTCGTGTCGGTGTTCGTGCCGGTGCTCATCCTGTTCGTCGCGCTGTTCGAAGTCGCTATGCCCGCGATCATATGGCTGATGGCGAGCGGCTTTCAGGAAGTGCCGGGAAAATTTGAACTGACCGTGGCACTGGCGCGGCTCACCTTTCCCTATCTCTTCCTGATCAGCATGGTCGCGCTGCTGGCTGCGATCCTGAACTCGCTGTCGCGTTTTGCAGCCGGTGCCAGTTTCCCGATCCTGCTCAACCTGATGCTAATCACCGCACTGCTGGTGGGCGATCAAATGGCGCCCAGCCTTGCGACCGCCGTCGGTAGCCCGGAGGGCGAAACAATCGTCGTCGCCTATTTCCTTGCGGGCGGCGTGGCGCTTGGCGGCGTGGCGCAATTGCTGTGGCTCTGGTTCTGGATGAGGCGGAGCGGGTTTCGCCTGCGCTTCCATCGTCCACGCTTCACCAAAGATGTCAGGGAACTGGGCATCATTATCCTGCCGGCGACTTTCGGAGCAGGCGTTTATCAGATCAGCCAGCTGGTCCAGCTCTTCTTCGCGACCCAGTTGCCCAGCGGATCGGTTAGCCATCTCAATTTTGCCGACCGGCTCAACCAGCTCCCGCTCGGCGTTATCGGGATTGCGCTCGGAACGGCCATCCTCCCTGCCCTTTCCCGCCATATCGGTGCGGACGACAAGGAGCAGGCGGACCGGGTCCAGTCCAACGCCATCGAACTGGCGATGCTGCTGACGCTTCCGGCGGCGGCAGCCCTGATGATCTGCGCACCGGCTTTTGTCAGCGCCTTTTTTCAGGGCGGGGCGTTCGATGCAGAAGATGCGCGGATCACCAGCAATGTCCTGGCGGCTCTGGTCGCCGGGCTTCCCGCCTATGTCCTGATCAAGGTTCTCACACCGGCCTTTTTCTCGCGCAAGGACACCAAGACCCCGGTTTATGCGGCGGCAGTCGTCCTGTTCTTCTTCATCACGTTCAATACGCTGATGATCGACCGGCTTGGCATTGTTGGCATCGCCATCGCAACGGCGATTGGCGCATGGTTCAATGTCATCATCCTCTATACGATCCTGCAGAAGCGCGGCCATTACCAGCTGAATCTGGGCCTTGTACGGCGGCTGCTCGGCCAGATGCTCGCAACCGCCGCCATGGCTGCCCTGCTTTACTATCTTCTACCGTTTCTCAGTGACTGGTTCGGTGGCAGCGTAATCGAGCGCGTCCTTTCCATCGCGGCACTGGTCAGCGCGGGGATGGTCGTCTATTTCTCCGCCGCAGCGCTTACCGGCGCTATCGATCGCTCCAAGATCGCATTGCTCTTCCGAAGAAAGGCCTCCTCCTGATGCGCGTCGTTTCCGGCATCCAGCCCACCGGCAATCTCCATCTCGGCAATTATCTCGGCGCGATCGTCAACTGGGTAAAGATGCAGGAGGAGTGCGAGTGCCTGTTCTTCCTCGCCGATCTGCACGCGATCTCCATGCCTATCGCCGCCGAAGACCTTAGCCGCGCGACCCGGGAAATGGCCGCGGCGCTGATTGCATCGGGAGTCGATCCAGCGCGTGCGACGCTGTTCAATCAAGCCCGTGTGCCCGCCCACCCTGAACTCGCCTGGTTGCTGAACGGCACCGCGCGTATGGGATGGCTCAACCGAATGACGCAGTTCAAGGACAAGTCCGGCAAGAATCGCGAAGGCGCATCCGCCGCACTCTTCGCCTATCCGGTTCTACAGGCTGCCGATGTTCTTCTGTATCGCGCGACGCACGTCCCCGTCGGCGACGACCAGAAGCAGCATCTCGAGCTGGCTCGCGATATCGCTGAAAAATTCAACAATGATACTGGCACTGAAACCTTCGTCCTGCCCGAACCCTATATCGGCAAAACAGCGGCGCGGATCATGTCGCTACGGGACGGTACGAAAAAAATGTCGAAATCAGACCCGTCGGACATGAGCCGGATCAACTTGTCGGATGATACCGATATGATCGCCAAGAAAATTCGCAAAGCCAAAACCGACGCGGAACCACTTCCCAACACCTTAGAAGAACTGGCGGGCCGCCCGGAAGCAAGTAATCTTGTCGCGATTTACGCAGCTTTGGCCGGGATTGAGCAATCGGCTGTCCTCGCCGACTATGCAGGTAAAGGGTTCGGCGATTTCAAGCCCGCGCTGGCCGAGCTCACAGTTTCAGTTCTCGGGCCTATTTCCGACCGGTTCAATGCGTTGAAAAGGGACAGCGCCACGCTGGACAGCATCCTTGACGCCGGTGCAGAAAAAGCCTCAGCGGCGGCAGCTCCCGTACTTTCTGATGCATATCGAGCGCTCGGATTGCTGAGCGGCCGATAACTGCGGCGCGCTCTCCGGGCATTCAATCCCGGTTCAGCCGCGTTGGAATATCGATGCCAGATCCTATATCAAGGGCTGTAATCGGTATCGGAGACCTGCCATGCGCCGCACTTTATTCGCTCTAGCCGCTCCGCTTGCGATGCTCGCGCTCGCAGCCTGCACGACCCCGTTCCGGGCCGATGTCGCGCGATTCCAGCAGATGCCGGCACCGCAGGGCCAAAGCTTCTATATCCAGCCCGCCGATGACGAAAAGTCAGGCGGGCTTGAATTCGCCACCTATGCCAATCTCGTCGCCGCCGAGCTCAGCCAGTATGGCTATGCGGCCGCCAGTTCGGCCGAGGACGCAACCCTTGTCGTGACGATGGAATACAGCGTCGACAATGGCCGCGAACGTATTGTGACCTCGCCGGGTTATCATCGCGGCTATTGGGGTCACCGCTCGCTATTCTACAGCCCCTATTATGACCGGTTCGGCTGGCGCTCGTCCTATTATCGCGGCTGGTATGATCCGTTTTTCGACGGCGGCTTCGGCTATCCCGAGGTTCGCAGCTACACTCTCTATACGAGTGAGCTCGATCTGAGGATCGCCCGGACGGCGGACGGCGAGCCGGTGTTCGAGGGGCGAGCCCGGGCGCGATCGCGCAATGATGCGTTGACCGAACTCGTTCCCAATCTTGTCGAAGCTATGTTCACAGACTTCCCGGGCAACTCCGGTGAAGAAGTGCGCATCACCGTGCTGCCGCGCGAAGAGGGCTAGACTTTTACGGCCGCGCTAACGGACGAGTGCCGTTCCATCGGCGCTCGTCCTGCAGTCATTCGCCTGCGGGTTTTTCGGTCGCCCAGTCTTCCAGACCTTCTTCACGAAGGCAGGCCGCTGCGTCGTCCGGATTGGTGAACCGGGTGAGTACTTCATCGCTGTTGCGCTTTTTGGTCGGTGAATCCAGCTTCGAGCTAGACAGGCCAAGAAAGGTCGTCACCTTGTCCATGCCGGCATCGGTCCGCGCCTCCGCATAGGTGATCCGCAGGCAGTTGTCCGCATTTGCATCGATGATTTCATCCCAGCGGGAATAAGCATGCTTTCTTCGCTTCACATAAGCCTTGAATTCTTCTGCATCAAACTCAACCTGACGCGGCTTTTCCGCATCCGGCCCCAGGGACCGGTGGAGGACTGCCAGTTTGTTTGACGAGTAACAGGCAAGTAGATTCGTTCGATTGAGAATGATCTTGGCTATCGAATCGTCTTCAAGCACCGTTTTGGTAATTTCACGAGGGCCGCTGAGATGGTGCTTGAATCCCATGCATGGAGCGGCATCCAGGTCAAAAATCTTGTCCAGAAGCTGAGCGCGATTCTCGACCCGATACGCCAAATCTTCCCAGCGTTCATCCAGCCCTTCTTTCAACGAACGATGCACTCGGCCCCCATGGCCCCATCCCCGATCACTGAAGATTGCGTTCAGCATATGGGCATTATCATGTTGCGTGAGTTTCCGGGTCATCATCGTCGATCCGGTGCGTGGCATCGATAACAGAACCATTTTTTTTCTGATTGCAGGCGCCGCGTCTTCTACATTCGTTTCGGGATTTGCCGTGGGCATCATTAACTCCGGTTGCGAGCAGTATAAATTGGCTGGGAAACGCAGGCTTGGCCTATTCGCCAGCCGGCTATCGGCAGTTTATGCTTTCGATGTGGACTTTTCCAACCGCCGGATGAAAATGCTCGTCGTGTCTGCTGTATCGCCGGTTTTCTTTCCAACGTTGAGGGTTACGGATGTCGAACCGCCATAGGTGATCGTGACCGGCACTTCATATTTAGCAGCGAGCGCCACGGCACGAGTTGCAATTTTTTTTGCCGCATCCGCCGTGTCCAGATCAAACTGCCGCTTCATTCCGCTTTTCAGTTTCTGCCACGCATCGTTGGAAGAAGCTGCATCGGATTTTTTGTCTTTGGAACTCATAGGGAAATAACTCCGAATCTAAAAATATCTCAATATTCAATGATTTCGCGACCACCCGCGGACTTTCTCAAATCACGAGGTCCGACAACAATCTCACACTATTTCTGGAAACGATTGTCGTTTTGCCCTCCGCAAATTGGCAAATCCTGCATTTCAATCGACCACATACCGTACATGCTGTGCAAGCAAAAAAAATGCAATCCCTTCAGTTATTCGCGGGGAAACAGCATCAATTTCAAATTGTCGGTTGTGACTAGTTTTCGAGTTTGCGGAGCAGCGAGCGGACGTCCGAATCCAGTTCGCTGTCCGCAGCGCGCAATTCCTTGATCCGCTTGATCGCATGGATCACGGTCGTGTGATCGCGGCCGCCGAAACGCCGGCCGATCTCGGGAAGCGAGCGCGGCGTCAACCGCTTCGCCAGATACATCGCAACCTGGCGCGGACGGGCAACCTCGCGGGCGCGGCGGGCGGAAGTCATCTCGGCATGCCGGATTCCATAATGTTCGCATACGCTACGCTGGATCTCGTCGATCGTGATCCGCCGCTGCGAATGCCGCAACAGGTCCGCCAGTGTTTCCTGCGCAAATGCGAGGTCTATCGGGCGCTTGGAGAGAAGCGAATAGGCAACCACCCGGGTCAGCGCACCTTCCAGTTCGCGGATGCTGGCCGAGAAGCGTTGGGCAAGAAAATCGGCAACGTCCTGCGGCATGCCCGCCTGCGGCATCTGCCCCAGCTTGTGCGTGACGATACGGCGGCGATGATCGAGATCGGGCTGCCGCAAATCGGTGACAAGGCCGCCGGCAAGCCGCGATGCAATCCGCTTGTCGACCGCACCCAGCTCATGCGGTGGCCGGTCTGCGCTAATCACCAGCCGGTGGCCGGTCGCGATTATCTCATTGATTGTATGGAAAAATTCTTCCTGTGTCGCTTCCTTGCCAGCGATGAATTGCACATCGTCCACAAGCAGCAGATCGGCTGACCGCAGTCTCTGCTTGAAACCGATCGTATCCTTTTCGCGCATCGCCGAAACAAATTCGTACATGAATTTTTCGGCCGACATGTAGAGCACATTGGAGCGCGGTTTCTGGCGAAGGAATTCATGCCCGATCGCGTGCAGCAAATGGGTTTTACCAAGGCCGGTTCCGGCATGAATATAGAGCGAGCTGAACATCGGCACGCCCGCATCGGCCATCATCCGGGCTGCATTAAACGCAACCTCATTGGCCGTGCCGGTGACGAAGTTCGAGAAGACATAGCGATTCTCGAGCGGCGTCCCGATGCTGTCCCCGCTTGTCCCGGAAAGCTGTTCGGTAGGCGGCAGGGCGTCTTCTTCGCCCACAATGAACAGAGCCGGGCGCGAGGCACCGTCGGCTGCAACGATATCGATTTCACGAACGCTAGGTACCGTTGCGCGCCAGGCGTAGCGCAACCTATCCGAATAATGTTCGCGAACCCAGTCCGCCATGAAGTGCGAGGGGAGCTCCAGACGAATCTGACCGGCCTCTTCTTCGAAACCGATCAGCTTCATCGGCTTCAGCCAGTGATCGAAAGTCCGCGCGCCCAAATCGCGGCGAAGGCCGTTTCTGATTGCGTCCCATGCAGCATTAAAAGGTTCGTGCGTTTTTACGCTGGCGGTGTTCGCTTCTTCGAGTTCCGATTCATGCTGCACTCGACAACCTCCCCTAAGCATGTCCATTCCACCAGACTCGATCCGGTATGATTGAATACCTGAACCCCACCGATCACCAGGCACAAAAAAGTCATGTGCGAAAACATCAGTTTTCACATCGCACTTTTCACTGGCGACTGTACCGGTCGGGAAGAATCGCTACCGACCGAGAGACTGTTTGATGAATTGTTAACGCGCCCAAGGCAAGGGGGCGGACCGTCAAAAAATTGAAATAAATGGGGTTGACACGCAGAGTAGCCAATCTTGCCAAATTGGCCTATAAACTATTGATTTTTAATAGTTATTTTAATTTTCAAGCTGTGAACAACTTATGCGTACTCAATGCGACTCGTTGAAATTACAGTGTAACTAATCTGACAAAAATTTTTCAGATTGGCCGGCTGTACCGATGAGCCGCTTCGTCAGTCGAAGCGACCGCTTATTTCAACGCGGCAACGCGCTTCGACAGACGCGAAAGCTTCCGCGACGCTGTATTCTTGTGGAAAATTCCCTTGGAAACGCCGCGGGCCAATTCAGGCTGCATGGCCTGAAGCGCGTCGGTGGCTTCCTTCTTGTTGCCAGCTTCAACAGCTGTTTCGACTTTCTTGATGAAGCTGCGAATCCGGCTCACCCGATTCGTGTTCACAACAGCGCGCCGATCGTTACGGCGAATACGTTTTTTGGCCTGTGGCGTGTTGGCCATAATAAACCTCGATCATGTCAAAATAAAAAAGGCGCAGCACCCGCCGCACCGAAAGCGGATGCCAACTAGCTATCACAGCGGCTCAGGTCAAGGGCGCAGCGCAGATTTCACCGCTGGCATTGGGGGCAATAAAAGGTGGATCGACCGCTATCCACACGCCGCCGGATCGACGCGCCGCACCCGCATGGATCGCCTTCCCGTCCATAGGCTCGCCAGCTTTTGAAGAAGTAGCCAAGTTCCCCATCGGGCTGCGTATAGTCGCGGAGGCTGGAACCACCCGCCTCGATCGCTGCGGCGATGATTTCACGGACAGCGCCAACCAGCCGATCAAGCCTTGCGCCGCCGATGCGGCTCCCCTTCGTTCCCGGCGCAATCCGCGCCTGGTGCAGCGCTTCGCAGACATAGATATTGCCAAGCCCGGCGACTATCCGCTGATCGAGCAACAACGCCTTCACCGGGCCGGATCGCCCGGTGAAAGCTTCGGCCAGATAGGCGGTAGTAAAATCAGGTCCCAGCGGTTCCGGGCCCAGTGCGACAAAAGCCGGATAGGCTTGCAACGATGCAGTTTCGACCAGGTCGATAGACCCAAATCGCCGTGGATCATTCAGGGCGACTGTTCGATTCGAGGTTTTCAGGACGAGGTGATCATGGTTGCCGATGTCATCAGGATCAAGCCGCCACCGGCCTGACATGCCGAGATGAAAGATCATCGTGTCGCCGCGATCAGTATCGATCAGGCCATATTTCGCACGGCGACCAAGCCCCGTCACAACCGCGCCCGTCAGCCGCTGCCTCAGATCGGCCGGAATGGGCCGGCGCAAGTCAGCCCTTCTCGGCTCGACGGAAACAAGCCTCTCGCCAAGCAAGGCAGGCTCCAGACCGCGCACGGTCGTTTCGACTTCTGGAAGTTCCGGCATGGCTATGTTGCTAAGATGCGTTTGCGGGCACGGCAAGGCTTGGCTAGAGCAGCAATCCTTCCCATCTGGCGGACAGGCATGAACGAAGAAAACGTCTCTTTTGGCTATGAAGACATAGCGGCCGAGGAAAAAACCGCACGCGTCGGCGGCGTCTTTTCCAATGTGGCATCCAGCTATGACCTGATGAACGACGCGATGTCGGGCGGGATGCACCGGTTGTGGAAAGACCGATTCGTCAGGCGGGTGAAACCGCGAGCGGACGAAACCATATTGGATATGGCCGGCGGAACCGGCGACATCGCCTTTCGCCTGGCGAAATCTGGTGCGGCGATCACCGTGGCGGATATTAATGCGGAAATGCTGCAGGTCGGCCGGGAACGCGCAGAAAAACGCGAGATTGCAGGACTAACCTGGGCGCAGGAAAATGCCGAGGAGCTCAGCTTCGAAGACAAATCCTTCGATGTCTATACGATCGCGTTTGGCATCCGGAACGTAACGCATATCCGGAAAGCTCTGGAAGAAGCCCACCGCGTTCTCAAACGCGGCGGCCGGTTCTTCTGCCTCGAATTTTCGACGACGCTCTGGCCCGGTTTTGCCGAAGCCTATGATCTCTACTCGCACAAGCTGGTTCCGAAGATCGGCCAGGTTCTGGCAAAAGACGAGGACAGCTATCGCTATCTGATCGAATCGATTCGCCGGTTTCCCGACATGCCGACTTTTAAAGGCATGATCGAAGAAGCCGGCTTCGTGCAGTGTAAGGTCGAGCCGATGCTGGGCGGCCTTGTCGCCATCCATAGCGGTTACCGGATTTGACGCGTCCCAGAACGCATATCTGGCGGCTCCTGAAATGGGGCCGGACGCTGGCGCGGCACGGAGCGCTGAGCGGGATTGAGCGCGATCCCCTGACGCCGCCGCCCGTCCGGCGCCTGATCAGGATTGCGCGTTTCGGCGCCCGGGTCCCCAAACAGCCTGCCTATGCCGATGCCTTTCAGGAAATCGGTCCGGCCGCGATCAAGCTCGGTCAGACGCTGGCGACGCGCCCCGACCTTGTCGGCGAGGAAGCGACGCATGACCTGATGCGTTTGCAGGACCGTTTGCCGCCCGTTCCCTTTGCCCAGATCGAAGATGCCATCGCGCGGTCTTTCGACCGACCCGTCGACCAGCTGTTTTCGAGCATCGAGCCCGAGCCCGTCGGTGCGGCCTCGATCGCGCAGGTCCACAAGGCCGTGACCAGCGACGGAAAAACCGTCGCCATCAAGGTGCTGCGCCCGGGGATCGAGAAGGAATTTGCGCGCGATATCGACACCTATGAATGGGCGGCAGCACAGGTCGAGGCGATGGGCGGCGAGCTGGCGCGGCTTCGCCCGCGGCTGACTATCGAGACGTTCAAGCGCTGGACGGCCCGCGAACTGGATCTGCGACGCGAGGCGGCCTCCGCCTCGGAACTGGCCGATGCCATGCAGGCCGAACCCGATTTCGTAGTGCCCCGGATCGACTGGCAACGCACCGGCGGGCGCGTGATGACGCTCGAATGGTTTGACGGAATCAAGATTTCCGATCGCGCGGCGCTGGATGCCGCCGGCCATGACCGAAAAGCCCTTGCCGTAACGCTGGTCCGCGCCTTTCTCCGCCAGGCGATCTCGGAAGGGTTTTTTCATGCCGACCTGCATCAGGGCAATCTGTTCGTGCTGCCCGATGGCAAGATCGGCGCAATCGATTTCGGGATTATGGGCCGGGTCAACCGCCAGGCGCGGCTTTGGCTGGCGGAAATTCTCTACGGGCTGATCACCGGCAATTATCGCCGGGTGGCGGAAATCCATTTCGAAGCCGGCTATGTGCCCCCGCACCATGATGTTGCAGAATTCGCGACCGCCCTGCGCGCTGTCGGTGAGCCGATCCGTGGGCTGCCCGTGAAAGACATATCCATCGGCCAGATGCTTGATGGCTTGTTCGGCATTACCCGCGATTTCGACATGCAGACCCAGCCCCATTTGCTGCTGCTCCAGAAGACCATGGTGATGGTCGAAGGCGTGGCGACGAGCCTCGATCCCGACATCAACATGTGGGAAACATCCAAGCCCTTTGTCGGGGAATGGTTGCGGAGCGAATTGGGGCCGGAAGCCGCGATGGCCGACCGGCTGAGGGAAGATGTGCGCACATTGTTACGGCTGCCGGAACTGGTCAGGCGGCTTGAAGCCGAGATTCCGAACCGCGGTGCAGCGCCCCCCGCCCCGCCCTTGCCCGTGGTCGAGCTGGTATCATTCGGAAATAGCTGGAAATATTGGCTGGTCGCTCTAATGGGCACCGGTCTGGGAGCAATAGGGAGTTGGTATTGGCTATAATCGCAAAATTGCGGAAACGATTTCGGAAAACCCCGAGCCGGCCGCAGCGTCCTGATGCCGACGGCGTAACCTATCGTCCCCTTCGTTCCCTCGATGAACGGATCGAAGGCTGGCGCGTCGTTATCGAAGATGATCGCCAGCGCGCAATGTATGATCGGGTAGCCGCGTCGATAGACCGTACCGCCTATGCAGCACTGCAGGACAAATATCGCGCCGAGATCGAAGCCGCCGAAGAGCTGGCCGTTACCAAATATCTCGACCTTGCCCCCTGGTTCATGATCCATTCCCGCCTTGCACGAATGCTCGATATCGACACCCGGCCTAAATGCTCGATCCTCGATATCGGTGCGGGCGGCGGACAGTTTCTCGCAATAGCCAAGGCCTATGGACATGAGGTTCTCGCTTTCGACAAGCCTGATCCTGCTGTTTACGGCGATCTGCTCAAGCTTTGCGGAATCCCGCGGATCGAAGGCAGTGTTCAGTTGGGCGAGCCTCTGCCCCAGTCGATTGGCCGCTTTGACCTCATCATGATCAATGGTCAGGTGTTTGATGTTTTCCCCAAAAGCGGTGGCAAGCGCTGGACCGTTAGCGAGTGGGCGTCTTTCCTCGAATATCTGACCGCGACGCATCTCGAATATCCGTCGACCCTGTTCGTTGGCCTCAACAAATCGGCCGGCCCGACAGGCGTGGAAGAATTTCTCTGGCCGCTTGTCGACCTTGCCGAGGAGCATGGCGCAACCGTCGAACGGAAACGCGCAACGATGCACTATGAACTTACCGAGCCGCTGAATTTCGAAGGGGCGTCCAAAGACCCCTGGCTTACGCTCGGCAAAGCATGACTCGACAAAACTCCATCCGAACCGCACATTTGCGACCATGAACGGAAAACGCATCCTGCTCGTGATCGGGGGCGGTATTGCCGCCTACAAGTCGTGCGAGCTGATCCGGCTGATCCGCAAGGCGGGCGGCGATGTGACGTGCGTGCTCACCAGAAGCGGCGCCGAGTTCGTCACCCCGATGACCCTCGCCGCGCTTTCGGAGGCCGAAGTCTATACGAGCCTGTGGGATCTCAAGAACGAAACCGAGATGGGCCATATCCAGCTCTCTCGCGAAGCGGATCTGATCGTGGTCTGCCCGGCCACTGCCGACCTGATGGCGAAGATGGCCGCCGGCATCGCCGATGATCTGGCGACAACGCTCCTGCTTGCGACAGACACGCAGGTGATGGCCGTCCCCGCCATGAATGTGCGAATGTGGGAGCATGAGGCGACGAAACGCAACGTGGCTCAGCTTCGCACAGACGGCGTGATCGTCCTCAACCCGGACGAAGGCGCGATGGCCTGCGGTGAATATGGCGAAGGACGCCTGCCCGAACCGGAGGCCGTGTTCGCAGAAATCGAAGATCGGCTGAGCGGCGCCAGCCCGGAACACTCGCAACCACTTTTGGGCAAGCGTGTCGTCATCACTGCCGGCCCGACGCACGAGCCCATCGATCCGGTGCGCTATATCGCGAACCGCTCTTCGGGCCGTCAGGGTTTTGCCATCGCCGGTGCTTTGGCGCGGCTGGGCGCCGCAGTCTCGCTGATTTCCGGCCCGGTTTCCCTTGAAACCCCGCGCGGCGTCAAGCGGGTCGATGTCGAAACCGCGCTCGAAATGGAAGCGGCGGTCAACAAGGCGCTGCCCGCCGATGTGGCGATTCTCGTAGCTGCCGTCGCCGACTGGCGCGCCGAGGCCTCACCGCGGAAGATCAAGAAAGGGGAAACCGGCGGGCCGCCCGAGCTCAACCTGACCGAAAATCCCGATATCCTTGCTGGCCTCGCCGCCCATGATCAGCGCCCCGGCCTGCTGATCGGATTTGCCGCCGAAACGGACAAGGTTGTCGGCCATGCCAAGGCCAAGCTGGACCGCAAAGGCTGTGACTGGATCATCGCCAATGATGTCTCGGGCGATGTCATGGGCGGCACGAACAACAGTGTTCATGTCATCACCGCCCAAGGTGTCGAAAGCTGGGAGCAGTTGCCCAAACGCGAAGTTGCCCGGCGCCTCGCAGAACGGATCGCCGAGACGCTGGCATGACGAAGCGCGAGCTGCTGTTCCTGCCCGGCCTCGCCCCTCATGCCGATATCGCAATCGCCGCACTGCGCCTGCTGACCGGCGCTTTCCTGGTCTATGGCGTATGGGACAATATCGTTAGCTCTGCCCGAATGGATGAGTTCATCGCTTTTCTGGCAGCCTTCGATTTCCCATCCCCCGAACTGCTCGGGCCGCTGACCGTCTGGGTTCAGTTTGCCGTGGGGATATTGCTGATTCTCGGCCTGTTCACGCGCTGGGCGGGGATCCTGCTCGCCGTGAATTTCATCGTCGGTGTCGTGGGCGTGCATTGGGATCAGAGTTTTCGCGAATGGTGGCCGGCAATCGTGCTTGTCTCCATTGGCATCGTTTTTACCACGGCCGGCGCGGGCCGCTGGTCGCTGGACGCAAGGTTCGAAGGAAAGACTGCATGATCGAAATTCAGATGAAACGCCTGCCCCATGGCGACGGCCTGCCAATGCCAGCCTATGCCAGTGCAGGCGCGGCCGGAATGGATGTGGTGACGGCGGAAGACTTCACGCTGGCGCCAGGCGAACGCATGGCCGTGCCCAGCGGGTTCGCGATTGCCATTCCTGATGGCTATGAGGTGCAGGTCCGCCCGCGCTCTGGCCTCGCCTTCAAGCACGGCGTCACCTGCCTGAATACGCCCGGCACCATCGACAGCGATTATCGCGGCGAGGTGAAGGTTATTCTCGCCAATCTCGGCAGTGAACCCTTCTCCGCGCTGCGCGGCGAACGCATCGCACAGCTTGTGCCCGCGGCCGTTCAGCGCGCCGAGATGATCGAAGTCGAGGATCTGGACGACACCCAGCGCGGATCAGGCGGATTCGGCTCCACCGGGCGCTGATGGCAGGCGCATGAGCCTCACCGACGATCAGCTTGAGCGCTATGCGCGCCATATCGTCCTCAAGGAAATTGGCGGCGAAGGGCAGAAGAAGCTGCTCGGAGCGACGGTGGCCATTGTCGGCGCTGGCGGGATCGGCTCGCCGCTGATCCAGTATCTTGCAGCAGCCGGTATCGGCGGGCTGCGGATCATCGACGATGATGTGGTCGCGCTCTCCAATCTCCAGCGGCAGACGCTGTTCGCAACGGCCGATATTGGGCAGCCCAAAGTCGAACGTGCTCAAGGCGCTGTCGCTCAACTCAATCCGGATGTGGTTGTCGAAACCCGGAACGCGCGGCTCGTTGCGGCCAATATCGAGGATTTCCTGACAGACATCGAAATGGTCGTCGACGGTTCTGACAATTTCGCAACCCGCCTGCTCGTCGCAGATACCGCGCATCGACTTCATGTTCCGCTCATCTCTGCTGCCATCGGTCAGTTCGAAGGGCAGCTCGGTGTCTTTCGTGGCTGGGAGCCGGACAAGCCCTGCTATCGCTGTTTCGTCGGAGCAGACCCTGATCGCCCCGATGTGAGTTGTGCCGATCAGGGCGTGCTCGGCGCACTCGCCGGGATCATGGGCAGCATGGCGGCGATGGAAACGATTCGCCAGATTGCCGGCTTTGGCGAGGATAGCGCGGGCAAACTCCTACTCTTCGATGCGCTGAGCCTCAGAAGCCGTACATTAAAGCTCCCCAAGGACCCTGGATGCTCCATTTGCGCGGCCTGACCATCATCCTGACCGGCACCGACCCGGAACGCTTCTACGCGGCTCTCTCGGTTGCTGCAGCCTATGCGGCAACGGGTGCAAGCACGCAGATATTCCTTGAAGGCCGGGCGGTTAGCCTCCTCGCCGAACGGTCCCCGGCACCCGGCGATGGCGATCGCCATGCCAATGGATTGCCCACACTTGCCGAAATGCGGGAAGAAGCAACCCAGCTCAGTGTCCGGCTGATTGCTTGTCAGGGCGGCATGGCGCTGGCAGGATTGGAAATCGACGCGCTTGGCCCGGATGTGGAAGCGGGCGGCCTTGTCGGACTGATGACGCGCCTTGGCGATGACAGGCTCGTCACGCTTTAGGGGAGATATGCCATGACATTACCCGTAACCGCAGCGCTGGCCGCCGCCATGGGCGCGCTTTTGCTGCTGCTTGCAATCGATACGGTAAGACAGCGTTTCCGGACCAGCACCGCGCATGGTCTTGGCGATGATCAGCGGCTGACCAGCGCTTCCCGCTCGCACGGCAATCTGGCCGAACATGCACCGATCGTCATCATCCTGATTGCCCTGCTCGAACTGAGCCAGGCCAACCATATGGGCCTCATGATTGTTTCGGGCGTGTTTATCCTAGCTCGCCTTTTCCACATCCACGGACTCTACAACCCCAAGGAAGGCGGCGGCCCGCCACTCTCCCGTGCACTGGGCGTAATCCTGACCTGGATCGTGCTGGCCACGCTTATCGGTTGGACCCTCTGGCTGCTCAAGGGCCATCTCGGCTAAACTTTTAGCTTTCGGATTCCGTTTTTGCTGCGGGCTTCTTCTTCGCTGCGGGCTTCTTCTTGGCCGGGGCTTTTTTCTTCTTGGCCGGAGCCTTGCGCTTTTTCTTCGCCGGACCCTTGGCCGCGCGTTCGTCGATCAGCTGGGCCGCTTCCTCAAGCGTCAGTTCATCCTTGTCGACGGTTTTGGGAATCGTCGCATTGGTCGTCCCGTCGGTAACATAAGGGCCATAGCGGCCGTCCATCAGCTTGATCTCTTCCTCGGTGCGCGGATGCTTGCCGAGAACCTTGAGCGGCTCACGAGCCCCGCGACCACGCCCGCCCTTGGTCTTCGCTTCGGCGATTTTTACGACCGCCGCGTTCATGCCGATCTCGAAAACCTCGTCCGTCGTATCGAGCCTTGCATATTTGCCATCATGGCGAAGATACGGCCCGTAACGGCCGATCGCCGCTTCGATTTCCTTGCCGGTCTCGGGGTGCTCACCCACGATGCGCGGCAGTGAGAGCAGCTTGATCGCCATTTCCAGATCGACATCGGCGCGGGCCACATCCTTGGGGATCGAGGCGCGCTTGGGCTTTTCGCCCTCACCCTGACCCATTTCGACATAGGGACCGAAACGCCCGGTTTTGAATTCGATATCTTGACCGGTTTCGGGGTCCTTGCCGAGAACCTCGTCCTCACCCTGATCGGGCTGATCGCCGCCACGCTGACCGAACTGGCGCGTATATTTGCACTCGGGATAGTTGGAACAGGCGATAAAGGCGCCATAGCGCCCGCCGCGCAGCGCCAACCGACCTTCTTCGCAGCGCGGGCAAAGGCGTGGATCGGAGCCGTCTTCCTTTTCCGGGAAGAGCAAGGGCTCCAGAAATGTGTCGAGTTCGGCGGTAACCTCTGAAGGTTTGCGCTCCATCACCTCATCGGTTTTGGGTTTGAAATCCTGCCAGAAGGCCCGGAGAATTTCCTGCCACTGCGCGCGGCCACCGGAGATATCGTCCAGCTCTTCTTCCAGCCCCGCAGTGAAGTCATAGCTCACATAGCGTTCGAAAAACCGTTCCAGAAACGATGTGACAAGCCGCCCGCTTTCCTCTGGAAAGAAACGGTTTTTATCGACCCGCACATATTCGCGAGTCTTGAGCGTCTGAAGGATCGAGGCATAGGTCGACGGACGGCCAATGCCGAGTTCTTCCATCTTCTTGACCAGGCTGGCTTCGGAATAGCGCGGCGGTGGCTGGGTGAAATGCTGTTCGGCATCGACGCTCTTTTTCGCCGGTGCATCGCCCTGGCTCATCATCGGCAGCAGCTTTGAATCCTCATCGCCATCATCATCACGACCTTCGGTATAAAGCGCCATGAATCCAGGGAATTTGACGACCTGACCGGTTGCCCGCAGCGCCGTCTGGCCCGTGCCTTCTTCCATCTCGACCGTCGTACGTTCGAGGCGTGCCGAGGCCATCTGGCTGGCGAGTGCGCGCTTGAAAACCAGCTCATAAAGCCGCGCATGGTCACCGCCCCCAACCTTGTCGCGGGAGAAATCGGTAGGCCGGATCGCCTCATGGGCCTCCTGCGCATTTTTCGCCTTCGTCTTGTAGACGCGCGGCTTGTCCGGAACGTAGCTGGCATCATAGCGGTTCGCGATTGCCCCGCGCGCAGCCGAAATCGCCGAACCGTCCATCTGTACGCCGTCCGTACGCATATAGGTGATGGCCCCGTCTTCGTAGAGCTGCTGCGCTATCCGCATGGTATGGCTTGCCGCAAAACCGAGCTTGCGCGCCGCTTCCTGCTGCATCGTCGATGTCGTGAATGGCGGCGGCGGGTTGCGGGTCAGCGGTTTGGTCTCGACCGAAACGATCTTGAACAGTCCGGCCTCGACCTCGTCCTTGGCAGCGGTCGCATCGCCCTCATTGCCGATCGTCAGCCGGTCGATCTTGTCGCCGCGCCAGCGAACCAGCCGGGCCGTGAATTCCGTTCCATCCTGCTCCATCTGGGCAGCGATCGACCAGTATTCCTGCGGTTTGAAAGCTTCGATCTCACGCTCGCGCTCAACGACGAGTTTGAGCGCGACAGACTGAACGCGGCCAGCGGATTTTGCGCCGGGAAGCTTGCGCCAGAGCACCGGCGACAGGGTGAAGCCGACCAGGTAATCGAGTGCACGCCGGGCGCGATAGGCGTCGACCAGATCATGATCGAGCTCGCGAGGATGGGCGATTGCATCAAGCACGGCCGCCTTGGTGATCGCATTGAAGGCTACCCGCTCAACCCTGGCAGGAAGCGCCTTGCGCTTCTGGAGCACCTCCTGAACATGCCAGCTGATCGCCTCACCCTCTCGGTCAGGGTCAGTCGCGAGGATCAGTTCATCGGCATCCTTTGCCGCATCCGTGATCGCCTTGAGCTGTTTGGTCTTGTCACCATAGTTCTGCCACTTCATCGCAAAACCGTCTTCAGGATCGACCGACCCGTCCTTGGGCGGCAGATCGCGAACATGACCATAGGATGCGAGGACGCGGTAATCGCCGCCAAGATATTTTTCGATGGTCTTCGCCTTGGCCGGCGATTCAACAACTACAAGTTTCATAAGGCGGGCAATTCTCTCAGTTCAGGCGGGGCTCTCATACGCGTACGAGGATGCGATGCAAATCGCGTTCGTCAAGCGCCTTCTGAAAGACTCACCTTTCCGCCTGCGTGGCGCTCAAGCCTTCCGGCCAGTTCGAGCTCCAGCAAAATTGTCTGAACGACAGCGGGCGCAACATCCGATTGGCGGATCAATTCATCGACCGGAACCGGGACAGGCCCGAGCAGTTCGGCGATCGTCTCGCGCTGCCTTGCCTCGACATCGGGCGATATCGGTTCCAGTTCGTACTGGCTGTCGGGCTCCTGCATTCTGGGCACATCGAACGGCTGCAACGTGCTCATCACGTCTTCGACATTCTGGATCAGTGTCGCCCCGTCCCGGATCAGCTGGTTGCAGCCCTGCGCACGCGGATCGAGCGGAGAGCCAGGCACCGCCATAACTTCCCTGCCAAACTCATTGGCTTGCCGGGCCGTAATCAATGAGCCGGATTTGGGCGCGGCCTCCACCACGATTGTGCCCATGCCCAGCCCGGCAATGATCCGGTTGCGATAGGGAAAGTGTCGGGCCTTGGGTTCGCTTCCCGGCGGCTGCTCCGCCACCAGAACGCCGCGCTCGGCAATGTCCTGCTGCAACGCTTCATTTTCGGGCGGGTAATGGACATCGATCCCGCCAGCAATCACGGCAATCGTCCCGCTATCGATCGCGCCATTATGGGCAGCCGTGTCGATACCGCGCGCCAGACCGGACACCACCACATATCCTTCTGCGCCCAGTTTATAGGCGAGCTCGCGCGCAAAACGGCGTGCCGCTGCCGAAGCGTTACGTGCGCCCACCATGGCAATCAGCGGTTTTCCGAGAAGGCTGAGATCGCCCCTCACGATCAGGGCCGGAGGGGCGGTCTGTATCTGGGCCAAGGCAGGCGGATAGGGGCGCTCGTGCAAAAAGATATAGCTCGCGCCCAACCGCTCGACCTCGGCCATCTCGGCCTCAATCGCGTGCGGGTCTGCGAGCTTCGGCGCCCTGCCCCCACCCCGCTTTGCCAATTCGGGAATGGCGTCCAGCGCGGCTTCAGCCGTTCCGAAACGCGCAAGCAGCTGGGCATAGGCGACAGGACCAATATTGCGCGACCGGGCCAGCCGAAGCTTGGCTGCATGGCGCGCTTCAGCCATTTTTGGACGCGCCTACCTTTGGCTCTTCGCGCCGGATCAGGCGCCCGATATTGCTCCGGTGCTTCCAGACGACGAGCAGCGCGAGGCCGGCAAAAAGGAACATCAGCAGCGCATTGCCCTGCCAGACGGCGGCCACAGGCAAGGCCAGCGCTGCGCTCAGCCCTCCAAGCGACGAAAAGCGGAACAATGCCACCATCCCGACCCAGACGAGCGCGAACACCAGCAGATAGATCCAGCCAAAAGCAAGCGCGATGCCAAGCAGTGTCGCCACGCCCTTGCCGCCGCGAAACTTGAGCCAGACCGGATAGCAATGGCCGACAAAGGCCCCGAGCGCCGCGAGCCGCATCACCTGCTCGGGATCGCCGCCCAGATGCGGCGCAAGCGTCACCGCGAGAAACCCTTTGGCGACATCAAGGAGCAGCGTTGCCGCTGCCAAGCCCTTCCGACCCGTTCTGAGAACGTTGGTCGCGCCGATATTGCCCGAGCCGATGGCGCGCAAATCCCCGGCCCCGGTCGCGCGGGTCAGGAGCAGCCCGAACGGCACCGAACCGAACAGATACCCAAGCAGCAACGCAAGAGCCGGAGCCAGCCAGAGCGGATTTTCGAAAATGGCGAGCCTCCCCTGTTTTCAGTTCCATCGTAATAGCGCGCCTGCCCCGCGCTGCAATCGTCTCGGCCCAAACCATTTTCCGAACCTGCCCTCCATTGCGAGGGCGCGCCGCAGGCCATATGGCACGGACGTATGGAAGACGCTCGCCCCATTCTGTTGCTCGATACCGGTGTCGGCGGACTTTCGATCCTCGGCCCGATCCGGAAATTGCTGCCCCAGGCGCCAATCGTATTTGCCCTCGACCAGGCCGGTTTTCCCTATGGACAGAGAACGGAATCCGAACTTTCAGCCCGGGTGCCGGCCCTGTTGGGCAGGCTGGCGGAACATGTCGATGCGCGGCTTGCCGTTATCGCCTGCAACACGGCGTCGGTCATCGCGCTTGATCCCGTTCGGGCCGCACTCGCCATCCCGATTGTCGGCACTGTCCCGGCGATCAAGCCCGCGGCGGCAATTTCCAAGTCCCGCGTGATCGGTGTGCTGGGCACGGCGGGGACGGTCCGCCAGCCCTATGTCGACAATCTTTCGCGGGATTTCGCAGCCGACTGCACCGTGATCCGGTTCGGCACCCATGATCTGGTTGAACTGGCGGAGAACAAATTGCGCGGTCGGGTCGCTCCGATTGAGGCGTATCGCGCGGTTCTCGACGCCCTGTTCAGCCAGGACAAAGGCGACGAAATCGATACGATCGTTCTGGCCTGTACCCATTTCCCGTTGGTCGAGGAGGAACTTGCCGAGGCAGCCGGACGGCCAATCTCTTTCGTCCATGGCGGAGATGGCATTGCCCGCCGGGTCGCCCATCTGACTGCGGACCAGAAATGGCCTGCAGATCCCGTCCCCGGCCGCGCAATTTTCATCAGCGATGGAAGCGATCCTGAGCTGCTCCGTCCCGGCCTGGAGCAATATGGGCTGCACAGTTTCGAGACATTGTAGGCTTATTGCGAGTCGTTCGCGCTGGAAATGGCCGATTCCAGCCACTACATGGGCACCAATCCAAAAGCCGGGGAAGAATGTTGGACTATCAGCGCGTATTTTCGAAAGCCATTGAACGGCTCCACGAAGAGGGCCGCTACCGCGTCTTCATCGATATTCTCCGCAACAAGGGCGCATTCCCCAATGCCCGCTGTTTTGCCGGCCATAACGGCCCCAAGCCGATTACCGTCTGGTGCTCGAACGATTATCTGTCGATGGGCCAGCACCCCAAGGTTATCGAAGCGATGGAAGAGGCGCTGCACGATGTCGGTGCCGGCTCGGGCGGCACACGCAATATCGGCGGCAACACCCATTATCATATCGCGCTCGAGAACGAGCTTGCCGATCTGCACGACAAGGAAGGCGCGCTGCTCTTCACTTCGGGCTACATCTCCAACGAAGCGACGCTGACGACGCTCGGCAAAGTGCTCCCCGGCTGCGCAATTTTTTCCGATGAGCTCAACCATGCCTCGATGATTGCCGGTATCCGCAATGCCGGATGCGAAAAGCATGTGTGGCGGCACAATGATCTCGCCCATCTCGAAGAATTGCTGGCCGCGACCGATCCCGAAACACCGAAGCTGATCGCCTTTGAAAGCGTCTATTCGATGGACGGCGATGTCGCGCCGATTGCCGAGATTTGCGATCTGGCCGACAAGTATAACGCGCTCACCTATTGCGACGAAGTTCATGCGGTTGGCATGTACGGCGAGCATGGTGGCGGCATCACGGAACGCGACGAAGTGGCCGACCGCGTGACGATAATCGAGGGCACGCTGGCCAAGGCGATCGGCGTGATGGGCGGCTATATCGCAGCCGACAAAATGATCGTCGATGTCATCCGCAGCTATGCGCCGGGCTTCATCTTCACAACCAGCCTTTCTCCCGTACTCGTCGCCGGAGCGCTGGCAAGCGTCAGGCATCTCAAGAGCTCGAGCGAAGAGCGCGAAGGCCAGCAGGCCTCCGCAGCCCGGCTCAAGACGATGTTTACGGAAGCCGGCTTGCCGGTCATGGATTCAACGACCCATATCGTACCGCTGATGGTCGGCGATCCGGTTAACGCCAAGCGAATCAGCGATATTCTGCTCGCCGAATATGGTGTCTATGTCCAGCCCATCAATTACCCGACCGTCCCGCGCGGCACAGAGCGTCTGCGCTTTACACCGGGCCCGACGCATACGCCGGAAATGATGCGCGAACTGACCGAGGCCCTCGTCGAAATCTGGGACCGGATGGAGCTTCGGCTCGCGGCCTAGACTATCTGGTAATGGCGGAAACGGGGACGGACACGGGAATGGACCGAAATTAGCGACAGGCAAACCGCGTTCCGCCGAATCTTCGGGGCTACGGTAATTGCCTCGGTATCGGGCATCGGCGTTTATTTTCTGGTACAATCAGCAGGCCCGGAAAGCGGTCTTATCAGCTTTTCGTTCCTCTTCATGCTGCCAGCGGTTCTGTGTGCTTTCATAGCCTACGTGGCCGACCCGTTATCGCAGCGTCGGCGGCTTTTTTATCTGCTCGTTCCCATCTGGGTATTAGCCGGTACTTTGGTGGTTTCCGTATTTTTGCTGCGCGAGGGCGTGATCTGCATTTTGATGCTTTTGCCGCTTTGGGCGATTAGCGGCATCGCCGGATCCTTTCTTGTTTACGCCCTCCGGAGAAAGGAACGCGAACGACGGGAAAGCCAGGAGCAATCGAGGGTCTTCTCGGCAGCGCTTTTGCTGCTCCCTCTGATGGCAATGCAGGCAGAAACGATGATCGAATGGCCACGAGCCAATTATTCGGTAACACGATCAATTGTCATCGAAGCGCCGGCCGAAGTCATTTGGCCTCTCGTTCAGGGAATTTCGGATGTGCAGCCGGGTGAAGGCAGTTGGAACATATCGCAAGACCTCATTGGCATCCCCCGGCCCCTCGGCGCAAGGCTGGAAGGCAGTGGAATTGGAGCGACCCGTCATGCGCGCTGGGACCGGGAAATCCAGTTCTCGGAGACAATTACAGAATGGCAGGAAAACCGGCGAATCGGCTGGCAGTTCGATTTCGAAGAACCGAGCAACTGGGGCATCGCAGACCCCCATCTCCACCCTGACAGCACTGTCGCTCGCGTTGTACGAGGGGGTTATACAATTGAGCCATTAGGCCCCAATCGTACTCGGGTTTCCCTGGATACACAGTATTGGGTCCGGACCCCGGCCAACGCATATTCAGCATTGTGGGGGCAGCTGATATTGGGCGACCTGTCCAACAACCTGCTCGCTCTCATCAAGCAACGAGCCGAACGGCCGCAGCCTGAACAAGCAACCAACACCCAATCCCAGGAATTGAATCATGACCTATGACGACGTCGTCCTTGGGCGGAAAAGCATACGCGGGTTTCTCGACAAACCCGTACCGCGCAAAACCATCGAGGAAGTGCTCGAGCTCGCCTGCCGGGCACCTTCGAGTTTCAATAACCAGTGCTGGAATTTTTCGGTCGTAACCGGTGAGCCGCTCGATGCGATCCGCAAGGGGAATACCGAAGGCATCCTATCCGGAAAACCGGACAGCCGGGAATTTCGGACTTTCACCACAGTGCCCGACGAGCATCGTGGTCGGCAGATCGAGATTGCTAAACAACTATTTGGTGCGATGGGCATCGAGCGAGAGGACAAGGAAGGCCGGCAGGATTGGGTATTACGCGGCTTTCGCCAGTTCGATGCACCGGTCAGCGTGGTTGTCACCTATGACCGGGTCTTGCTCGGCAGCGATATCGCGCCCTTTGATTGCGGGGCGGTGACGAATGCACTCGTCAACGCGGCATGGTCCCGGGGGCTTGGCTGCGTGATCAACAGCCAGGGCATCATGCAGTCCCCGGTCGTCCGCGAACATGCAGATATTCCGGACGATCAGGTCATCATGATCTGCGTTGCGATGGGCTGGCCAGACCCCGATTTTCCCGCCAACGCCGTTTATTCGCACCGCAAACCTCTGGAAGACACTGTTCGCTTCGTTGGCTTCGAAGAATGAA
Source organism: uncultured Parasphingopyxis sp. (assembly GCA_947259005.1). Classification (GTDB taxonomy): domain Bacteria; phylum Pseudomonadota; class Alphaproteobacteria; order Sphingomonadales; family Sphingomonadaceae; genus Parasphingopyxis. The sequence goes on from CAMYKP010000006.1 coordinate 572,644, forward strand.
GCGGCTTTTTTATCCATCGGGGGAGCGAGGTTAAATCCACAATTGGCTGGGGACTGCCGCGATTATCACGGACCAGACCGGCGTGGCGCGCTTACCAGCCGCCCAGATAAAGCTGGGTAATGCCATAGGCGTTCACTGTCATATGGGCGATAATTGCCGGCAGCAGCTTCTTGCCTGTGCCGATATATATCAGGCCGAACAGGAATCCGATCATACCGGTGGTCACGACGCCGGGTATGCCCTGGTAGAAATGAGTCGCGCCAAAAACACATGCTGACAGCAACGCCAGCCAGATCGCCGAGCGTTGCCCGAATATCTGCGAGCCCCAACCGACGACGAACCCGCGAAAGATCAATTCCTCGGCGACCCCGCCAAACAGCAAACCCAGAGCCAGAAACGCTAGATAGTTTTGAAGATTGCCCTCGATCTCACCAAATCCCTCCAGCGCGATCTCACTGCCTGCAAGGCTTTCGACAAGCGGCTCTATGGCAAAGTCGAACAGCACCGCAATTGCGAGGCCGCATACCAGTCCAACAGCAATGGATCGCGCGATGCCGCCATATCGAAAGGCGAGTGCCGGTTGCCGTGACGGCGCGACAAAGACCAGCGCCAATATGACGATCGCAAGCGATATCAAGGCGCCCATCCCGGGAAGAAGAAGAGCCGGCACAAGCGGAGAGAGGCAGAGCGCACCGTGTAACAGGGGTTTGCGGTCCATATGCGACTCTCCTATTTTTAGTGCGAATCGCATTATATGATATGCTGGGCCTGATGCAAGAATCGGAAAAACCTGCGAGAATGACGGAACTTGAAAGCTGCGTATTGGGCCTGATCGCGCAATTGGAGCCCTGCACCGCCTATCAAATTCGCAACGCCTTCGAGGATTCGCTGACAACGAGCTGGCGGGCGAGCACCGGTTCCATCTATCCGCTGATACGTAAACTGGATGCGCGCGGTCTGATCACTTCCGTAGCGGTCCCCAAGGACGGCCGCGGTTCCCGCCTGCTGCGCTTGACCGAACCAGGCCGGGATGCATTGCTCACCTGGCTGGCTGCCCAGCCAGACTGGCTGGGCGAGCCAAGTGCCGACGCAATCCGCACGCGCAGCCATTTCCTCGAACTCCTGCCGGCCAGGGAACGCCGCTCGGCCGTTGTCGCATGGCTAAAGGCGACCGTTCGAAATATCGATCACGCGAAAGAAAAGCTCGCGCGCTACAGGGACGATGGCGCGACAGTTGATGCCCGCGCACATTCGGGTGCCGTCATGCAACTCGAAGCGCGCAAGGCTTGGCTCGAAACGCTACTCGACGATCCCGATCTCTGAGAAGCGAGCCGCACAGGCCAAAAATGTGGAAAAAACCACAATGGGTGGTGGCGGAAACATGTCATCCCGCCTAAATAAGCCTCGCACCGCCCTTGGAGGCTCTCATGCCCTATAGCATCGCCATCGCATCCGATCATGCCGCAATCGAGCTCAAGGCCGCCCTTTTCGCCTGGCTTGAGGAGCAGGGTCATGCGGTCAAGGATCTCGGCCCCTATTCCACGGATTCAGTCGATTATCCCGACTATGGCTATGCCCTGGCCGAGGCCGTCGCCTCCGACCATGTGGATTTTGGCGTGGCGCTGTGCGGATCGGGAATCGGCATCTCGATCGCCGTGAATCGTAATCCGGCCTGCCGCTGCGCGCTTGTTTCGGACAATCTTTCGGCCCGGCTTTCCCGCGAGCATAATGACGCGAACGTGATCGCGATGGGTGCGCGCCTGATCGGCATCGAAACCGCCAAAGACTGTCTTGCCGCCTTTCTCGCCACCGATTTTGGCGGCGACCGTCATCAGCGCCGTGTCGACAAACTCTCGAACCCGGCCCCCGCAAAGGAACCCGCATGAGCACCAATCCTGCCAATCTCAATGATGTACAGCCCGACGGCTTCTTTACCGACCGGGTCGGCACGACCGACCCCGATATCGCCGACGCGCTAAAGGCAGAGCTTCACCGCCAGCAAAAGCAGATCGAGCTGATCGCCTCTGAAAATATCGTGTCCAAGGCGGTACTCGAGGCACAGGGATCGGTGCTGACCAACAAATATGCGGAAGGCTATCCGGGCCGCCGTTATTATCAGGGCTGCGCACCGTCCGACTCCGTCGAGACGCTGGCGATCGAGCGCGCAAAACAGCTTTTCGGATGCGGTTTTGCCAATGTGCAGCCCCATTCGGGTGCACAGGCCAATGGCGCAGTGATGCTGGCGCTGCTGACGCCCGGCGATACGATCCTCGGCATGTCGCTCGACGCCGGGGGCCATCTCACCCATGGCGCGAAACCGGCGCAATCCGGCAAATGGTTCAACGCTATCCAGTACGGCGTGAAGGCGGACACCCATCTGATCGATTATGATCAGGTGGAGGCGCTTGCCAAAGAGCACCAGCCCAAGCTCATCATCGCGGGCGGCTCCGCCTATCCGCGGATCATCGACTTTGCCCGCTTCCGCGAGATCGCTGACATGGTCGGGGCCTATCTGATGGTCGACATGGCGCATTTCGCAGGACTGGTGGCGACAGGCGTTCACCCGACGCCGTTCGGCAATGCCCATGTCGTGACGACGACAACCCACAAGACCTTGCGCGGTCCGCGCGGCGGAATGGTGCTGACCGATGACGAAGCCATCGCCAAGAAGATCAATTCCGCCGTCTTCCCCGGTCTTCAGGGCGGCCCGTTAATGCATGTGATTGCGGCCAAGGCAGTAGCTTTTGGCGAAGCACTACGCCCCGAATTCAAGACCTACGCCGCCGCCGTGGTCGAAAACGCCAAGGTATTGGCAAGCCGTCTCAAGGAACGCGGCGCGGATCTCGTCGCGGGCGGCACCGACACGCATGTCGCGCTGATCGACCTGCGGCCGCTGGGTGTCACTGGCCGAGATGCCGATGAAGCGCTCGAGCGTGCGGGCATCACCTGCAACAAGAACGGCATCCCGTTCGATCCCCTGCCCCCGGCGAAAACGAGCGGCATCCGCGTGGGATCGCCTGCGGGCACGACGCGCGGCTTCGGCCCGGCCGAATTCCGCGAGATCGGCGATATGGTCGCCGATGTACTGGAAGGCCTTCGTGACAAGGGTGAAGCAGGCGATCCGGCGGTGGAAGCCGAGGTCAAGCAGCGCGTCGAAGCTCTGTGCGCGCGCTTCCCAATTTACCCGGAACTTTAGTAGATGCGTTGTCCTTTCTGTGCGCATGACAGCAGCCAGGTAAAGGACAGCCGGCCGACCGAAGACGGCGCGACAATCCGGCGGCGGCGGCAATGCGAAAGCTGCGCGGCGCGCTTCACGACGTTCGAGCGGATTCAGCTGCGCGAACTTACGGTTGTGAAAAGCGAAGACCGGCGCGAACCGTTCAGCCGCGACAAGCTCCATACCTCCGTGACGCTTGCCTGCCGGAAACGGGGCGTAGGCAGCGAACAGATCGACCAGCTGGTATCCGGAATCCAGCGCCAGCTCGAAACCAGCGGCGAAACGGAGATTGCCTCGAAAACCATCGGCAGGATGGTGATGGAAGGCCTGCAGCAGCTCGACAGCGTCGCCTATATCCGCTTCGCCAGCGTCTATAAGGATTTTCGCGAGGCCAAGGATTTCGAGGATTTCGCGGGTACTGTTAAGGACCTGTTCGAGGAGTGAGCGACACTGTTGCCCCTCCTCCGAAAATCGTTCTCGTCCGCCCCCAGCTTGGCGAGAATATCGGCAAGGCAGCGCGCGCGATGCTCAATTTCGGACTAACCGAAATGCGGATCGTTTCCCCGCGCGATGGCTGGCCGAATGAAAGTGCGCTCCCGGCAGCTTCGGGCGCCGACAGTGTGATCGAAAATGCGCAGCTGTTCGACACCGTCGCCGAAGCGGTGTCAGACTGCAGCCACGTTTATGCGACCACCGTCCGCAAGCGCGGCGTTACCAAGCCGGTGATGACACCCTCTGAGGCCAGTGCAAGTATCCACGCGCTCAACGCCCCGTCGGCCATCCTGTTCGGCCCGGAACGCTCCGGTCTCGATGCAGACGATGTCGCTTTGTCGGGGACGATTGTCACCGTACCGGTCAACCCGGATTTCAGCTCACTTAACCTCGCCCAGGCGGTCATCCTGCTTGCTTATGAATGGTCCAAAGGCGTGGAACTGGCGGTTCCCACGGAAACGGAATCGCTTCCCCCCGCCTCGCAATTCGAGCTGGAAGGCCTGATCACGCATCTTGAGACGGCACTTGAACCAACCGGCTATTTCTTCCCGCCGGACCGTGCGCCCACAACCCGTCGCAATTTACGGACGGTCATAACCAAGCCGGGCTGGACAGCGCCCGATATTTCCGCGTTACGCGGCGTTGTCTCGTCGCTGACGAAAAGGCGTTAATCCCGGATTTCGTCATAGCGGATGAGCTCATAAGCGATCGAGTTCTCCACCAGCATTTCCCACAACGCTGCGGTCAAGGGCACAGGAACACCCAATTCGCTCGCATGGATCTTCACATTGGCGATGACCTGGGCCTTGCGCTCTTCGTCGCGCACCGTTTCGCGCCCCGGTTTGATCCGCGCGGCCGCATCCATATAGCCGAAGCGCCGCGCCATCAGCGTCACCAGCGCCCGGTCGATCGCATCAACGCCGTCCCGCACCTCTGCCATAGTCTGGCAATCGGCCGGGTCGACCGTCTCTTTCACTGTCTTGCTCATGCGCGCGTCTCTAAACCGTGCACCGAGAAAGTCGAGCCGGGACAGGCTCAGAGACGATCCATTGTCAGCCAGCCGGGTGCCCCAAGCCAAACGCGCTCAAGTGCCGCATCCGCAGCGGCCGCTTCAACCCCGTGGCCCAGCGCCCGCTCAGCCGCAGCCAGCCCGTACAGCGCCCATCCATTGACCGGCGCCTTGACCAATGCAGCCTCAAACGCTCGTTTGGCTTCTTCAGGGCGACCCGCGGCCAGAAAAGCTGCCCCGAGAGACTGGCTCACCGGATAATACCAATAGGGTGGTTCGGTATAGGGAAGCGCGCTCTCGATCGCGATGGCTTCCTGATAACGCGTTATGGCATCATCGAACCGGCCCTCTGCATAGGCCATGCGGCCTCGGGCCACGGCCTCCGCCAGTGTCAGCAATTCCGGAGCCGGCACGCCCTGGGCCGCCATCAACTCGAAATCACCATCGGCGCGCAGCGTATTGAGTGCTGCAAGTTCCCGGTAAAAACCCTCGGAATCCTGCAACTGCGCATAGGCAAGCGCCCGCGCATAATGGCGAATCGCTACAACATAAGGCAGCCGACTATCGGCTTCCCGAAGCGTCAAAATGCGTTCGGGATCGGCAAATTGGGCTGCCGCCATATAGGGCGCAGCATGGATCGGCTGGATCCATGCAACCTGCGTTGCGACATCGGCATAGAGGACGCGCATCAACCGCACGGATTCGCGGATAGCCGTGGGCATGTCCCCCACCATCTGCGCCGAGGTCACAATGAAATGCACATTGTGGGGGTAGTAGCCAAAACGATAAATGGCGTCGTCGCCGACATCGGTCAGATAATGCTCATCCGACCGGGTCGCCGCAATATTGACGCGGATCGAATCCGCATAACGACCAAGGCGATAATAGATGTGCGCCGGCATATGGGCGAGATGACCGGCGAAAGGCGCAGACCAGTCGGAAAGCCTGTCGGCGGCGATCTCGGCCCGTGTCGGATCCTCGCTGTTTTCCATCAGGTGGATGTAAAGATGTGCGGCTTGGGGGTGATCGAGATTGCGGTCGAGAACTCCCTCGATCAAATCCACTGCCTCGCCCACTCGCCCCTTGTTCACACGTCCGCCGGCTTCCCAGTAATCCCAGGGGCTGGTATCCATAAGCGCTTCGGCTGCGAGCACTGCGATATCGTCATTTTGCGGAAATTGTGCAGCAACGTCAGTCATCGCGCTGGCATAAGCCATATCGAGAACGGTTCGTTCGGCTTCGGGATCGGCTGAAAAGCGAACGGCCAGCGCATCTATCAGGGCCCGGCCTTCGGGCGTTGTGTTGCCCCGCCGGGCAACGGCCTGCTGCACTGCGGCCAGGGCTGCAGGATTGGCGGCCGGATCCATCGGTGCATTGATATTGGGGCCGAGCGCAAGGGCCTCCCCGTACCAGCAAAGCGCACAATCGGGATCGATTCTCTGCGCCGCCTGAAACGACCGGATCGCCCCATTGTGATTAAACCCGAAGGTCAGCATCAGACCCTGATTGAAATAGGCTTGTGCGGTCTCATTCGAAGATGCGCTTACCAGCTGAAATTCAGGCGCATCTTCAAACAGCGGCATCGTCTCGGCTCCCGCACTGCCCGACTGGATCGTGCCTGACGTGATGGACAAGGTAGATGCGAACTGGAGACGCCCGGACAGGGAGCTAACGCCCCCGCGCTGGCTGCAAATCGATACGGCGCGCCTTATCGGATCCAGCATCGCCAGCGCTTCCGCCGAAGGAGCCTCGACAATGGCCGGGTTGCTGGTTTCACTGGCCAGACTTTGCGAAACCGCAAATAATCCGGTCAGTCCAAGCCCTGTCAAAATCCATTTCATCGGAAATCCCCTTTTTTCGCCGAAAGGCCGAATGGTGCGGGTAAACGACACCAAACCCGAACGAACGCTACAGGGTGCAAGTCTCAAATGGCTTTCCGGTAACTTCCATTATGCCAGATTTGCGGAAATTATTCCATATCCGGGCGGGATTGGCGGCTTGCACCCCAATTCCCTTGACTTTCCGTCCCTCACCAGCCACATGCCCGCTTCGCAATTGGCCCCGCACCCCGGTGAAGTGGTGGCCGCGTCATGCAGTACGGCATGGCGGTGCGTTCCGGGAACCGTAAAACAAGCGAATTGGAGACGACATCATGTCGAAGCGTAAAAGCGCCAAATATAAACTTGACCGCCGGATGGGCGAAAACATCTGGGGTCGCCCGAAAAGCCCGGTAAACCGCCGCGAATATGGCCCAGGCCAGCACGGTCAGCGCCGCAAGGGCAAACTTTCCGACTTCGGTATCCAGCTGCGCGCCAAGCAGAAGCTCAAGGGCTATTATGGCGACATCACCGAAAAGCAGTTCCGCCGTGCTTATAAAGAAGCCAGCGCGATGAAGGGCGATACGTCCCAGAACCTGATCGGCATTCTCGAGCAGCGGCTCGACATGATCGTGTATCGCGCGAAATTCGCGCCGACGATCTTCGCCGCGCGCCAGCTCGTCAATCACGGCCATGTCCGGGTGAACGGCGAAAAGTGCAACATCCCCTCGCGCAAGATCCAGGTCGGTGAAGAAATCACGCTGCGCGCCAAGGCCCAGGAAATGGCGCTGGTTCTCGAGGCCCAGAGCCTCAACGAACGCGACATTCCCGAATATGTAGTGCCCGACGGCACCTCCAAGGTGGTCTTCACGCGCATTCCGACGCTCGATGAAGTTCCCTATCCGGTTACGATGGAACCGAACCTCGTCGTCGAATTCTATTCGCGCTAGGATCTGATCCGATACACTATGAAAAGGGCGGCCTGCGGGTCGCCCTTTTTCTTTGACCGATCCGATAGTCAGTCCCTTTTGCGCGAAACGAGCTGCAATCTGCACGCAACCCTGCGGCAGGCTCCCGCGATCCGGCCAGCCACCCGGCTTCGACCAATCAGATCGCGTCTGTACTTCGCAGGCCGTGCGATACACATATATCCGGAACGGATAATTGTCTTGTTAGGCAGTTATTTAGCAATACCGTGTACTAGCGACTTCCATTGGATAACGGCCAAGCGGACGATCGCAACGAAACCATGCTTATCGCAAGTCTCAAATGGTGCTTTTACTTCGGCCCGATATTGTTCGGGCTGTTGTTCATTCCGCCTGTAACGGCGCAGACCCTGACCATGCTGGGGTGGGAACCTCCCCTGGGCCTGACACCGCTTGCGACCGGCTTCGTTCTTGGGGGCGGCTGGGGTCTTTATGCCCAATGGCGCGGGAGCTGGCTGACATGGCGACTCTAGCCGAAGCACCGCCAAGGGCGGATATCCAGACCAAATCGCTCATGCAACGCGAACAGGACATCGCCCGCAAATATATGGGCGGCACGCCATGGGCACTGGTTTTCTGGGCCCTCGGCAATCTTGCGATCTGGTTAGCCCTCTGGCCTGCTGTTTTTCTGGGCTATGTGCCGCTCTGGGCAGGGTTTCTGGTCGCAACGGCAAATATCATCCTTTGCTACCTTCCGTCCCATGAGGCCCAGCACGATATAATCGCGCGGCCGGGCACGAAGCTCCGTTGGCTTAACCAGTTGGTCGGCCATCTTTCGACAATTCCGCTGGTGCTGCCCTATCGCATCGCGCGTCTGACCCATCTGGAGCATCACCGGCACACCAATGAACCGGACCGCGACCCGGATTATTCCATGCGGGCCGACGGACCGCTGCATATGATCTGGGTCAGTCTCAAAAATCGTCAGCCCCGTTCCACGCGCGGATTGCGTGGCTATGGCGAAGCATTGCGAAAGATCGGCCGTGAAGATGCCACGCTTGATGGAGCGCTTTACCAGATCGTCTTTTATGGCGTGCTTTGCGGATGTGCCTGGGCCGGTTTCGGGCTCGAAGCCTTGCTGCTCTGGTGGCTGCCCCGCCATATCGCAACCGCCTATATCCAGTTTTTCCTCAGCTGGGCTCCGCATCACCCGGCCAAAGCCACCGGGCGCTATCGCAGCACCCGCGCATGGCGCAGCAGGTTGGGCAATATCGGATCCATGGGGATGCAGTTTCACATCGTCCACCATTTGCACCCGACGATTCCGCTGACCCGAACCCCGGCCGCCTTCCGCGAACTGCGGCCGATACTGGAAGCGCGGGGCTGCCGGATAGACGGTTTATAGGGCCGCCGCGCTTGATCTCTCGCCATACACCGCCGATTACATTGGCCATCAACTGGCAGGCGGGCAAAGATCATGAAGAGAGTGGCGAAGATCCTTGGCGTCATAGCGATAGTGCTTCTGGTTGCCGCCGCCGCCAACGCCATTCTCAACAGCCAATGGTATGCAGGCCAGCAGATTATTGCAGCGCCGGAAGTGGACTATGATGTCGTCATCCGGCGAGACAGCTGGGGCGTGCCGCATATATTGGGCGAGACCGACGCCGATGCTGCATTCGGGCTGGCTTACGCGCATTCCGAGGATGATTTTTTCACAATCCAGGAGCTGATCGCGACGTCGCGCGGCCGGATGGGTGAACTAACCGGACAGGCAGGTGCAGCGCAGGATTATGTGTGGCACCTGTTCAACGTCCGCGCCGATGTCGATGCGGGCTATGAAACAGACATTTCGCCCGAAGCACGGGCCGTGATCGAAGCCTATGCAGATGGGCTCAATCTCTACGCCTCCGAGCATCCAGGGGAAGTGCGCCTGCGCGGCCTGTTTCCCGTCACCGGTCATGACATCGCCACCGGCTTCGCCTTCACCTCCCCCTTCTTTTACGGCATCGACCGAACACTTGGTGCGTTAGCCGATGGCGAAGACCCGCCCCGTGCCGGTGAACGCGCCAATGAACGGGGTTCCAACGCCTTCGCCGTTGCGCCCTCACGGGATCCGGATGGCGCGACCAAGCTGATCGTCAATTCGCATCAGCCCTGGACCGGCCCGGTAGCCTGGTACGAAGCGCATGTAACGAGCGCCGAGGGGCTGGACATGACAGGCGGACTGTTCCCCGGCGCGCCGGTTCCGCTTGTCGGCCATAACCGGACGCTTGGCTGGGCGAATACTGTCAATCGGCCCGATCTGGTCGATGTCTATGAACTCACCCTCAACGAAGCCGGAGACCAGTATCGTTTCGACGGCGAATGGCGCGACCTGGAAAGCCGCCGCATCTGGCTTCGCGTACGCATCGGACCCTTGGTTATCCCGGTCCCGCGTACCGTATATCGCTCAGTCCACGGCCCGGTCATGATCAACGACAATGGCGCCTTCGCGATCCGTTATGCAGGTATCGGCGAGATCCGGCAGGTCGAACAATATTACCGCCTGACCCGCGCCGAGACCTTCGAGGAATGGCAGGAGGTCATGCGCATGCAGGCTATCCCGGCGACAAATTTCATCTATGCCGATGCCGAAGGACATATTGCCCGTTTCTATAATGCACGCTTCCCGGATCGCGCCGAAGGTTATGACTGGCGCGGTGTGCTGCCCGGCGACACCAGCGAAAATGTCTGGACGGCTAATGCACCATTTGCCGGCATTCCGTTCCTGATCGACCCTCCGTCCGGCTATGTTTTCGATTCCAACAGCACACCGTGGATCGCGACCGCCGATGAAGATAATCTCGATCCGGCCGACTATTCGGCGTTGCTGGGCATCGAAACCAACGAAACGAACCGCATGCACCGCATCGTTGAGCTGATGGCAGGTCTCGACATGATCGGCTGGCCCGAACTGCGCCGCATCAAATATGACACCGGTTATTCACGGCAATCTGCGGCCGGCGATTATCTGCGCCGGATCGCAGCGCTCAATTTCGAAGCGGGAGAGCATTCCGATGCCCAGCAGCTGCTCGCCCAATGGGACTGGACGCTCGATGGCGAGGGCAGCGCCGATGCATTGGCGGCAGCAGTGTTACGGTCGGTTATGATGAACGCCTATCATGGAGACCCCCTGCCCGATCCGCTTGAAACCCTCACGGCAGCCGTCGACTTCCTGCAGGATCATCACGGCCGGATCGACCCGCCGCTTAGTGCTGTACTCCGCCTGAGACGCGGCGATGTGGACATGGCAGTCACAGGCGGCCCCGATGCCCTACGTGCCGTTTATTGGGGGGAGCCGGAAGACGGCGTGTTTTTCGGTAATGCCGGAGACAGTTTCATCATGGAAATTAGCTGGGACCGTGACGGGCAAGTCAGTTCCCACTCCGTCCATCAATTCGGGGCCGCGACGACGAGGCCGGGTTCGCGCCACTATGCCGACCAGGTGCCGATGTTCGTGGCGATGGAAATGAAGCCGAGCTGGTTTCGCGCCGAAGAGCTCGAACCCAATATCGTCTGCCGCTATCGCCCCGGAGAAAGAGTGCCAACTGATCTGGACGCCCCCTGCTCGCGATAGGCTCGTTCGTTGAAGTCTAAGGCTGCGCAGTCCGGTGGGCGTGCCACGCCATGTGCGCCTTGGCCTGATCTTCTTCGGGAAGGATGGATAGCAAGTCGGCCATAGTCGCTCCGGACTACTCCGAAATGGTATCCATGGGTCGATCCCGGGTGCGAATCCCAAACCCAGTTCAAACTCGTCTGAGCCGCACAAGGCTTTGATCGAGCGCGGAGAGGAAGCGCGACCGGTCGGCCTTGGTAAAGGGCGGTGGTCCGCCGATCGCATCACCACCGGCTCGCAAATCGGCCATGATAGCGCGGGTAGCGACAGCGCCGCCGATAGAGTTGGCAGTAAACGGCTTGCCGTTCGGCGCGATTACGCTTGCCCCCGCCTTGATGCAACGATCCGCCAGCAGGATGTCGGCCGTGATCACCACCGACATCGCATTGGCGCGCTCGGCAATCCAGTCATCCGCCGCATCGAAACTGTCGCTGACCACCTCGCGCGCGATCAAAGGATGATCGGGCACCCGGAAATGACTGTTGCTGACAATCGTAACCGGCACCTCAGTCCGATAGGCGACCCGGTAGATTTCCTCTTTGACCGGACAGGCATCGGCATCGACCAGGATATGGGCGTTCTCAATCAAAACAGGCGTTACAACCCTAAGGCCTCACGCAGAAACGCATCGCTGCGTTCCAGCATTTGCGCGCGCACGGCAGAGTCGCTGAGGCTGTGATCGAGGCCCTCATAAACGATCAGTTCGCTGCTGTGCCCCGCGTCGGTAAGCCGATCATGCATTCGGCGCGACTGGCCGATATCGACATTGATGTCCTGATCGCCATGGAACAGCAGCACCGGGGCAGTCATCCGGGGCGCGTGGCGCGCCGGGGAACCCGCCACTAGGTGCGGACCCGAACCCAGATATTCGGAAACATTACGTCCGTTCGTGAAGGCCATCGAATCCTGGCGCAAGGCAGGCAGGTCGGTGACCGGAGCGATTGCGACGATCGCCTTGAACAGGCCCGGTTCAAAGACGCCGGACTGGAGCGCCGCATATCCGCCATACGACCAGCCAACGGCCGCCAACTGGTCCGCATTGGCAATGCCTTCGGAAACCAGCCAGCGCGCACCGTCATTGACGTCCCCGATCGCGGTTTCCCAGCTCTGGAAGCCGTTGGTTACGAGCCAGCTGTCACCATAGCCAGAGGAGCCGCGGAAATTGGGCTGAAGCACAGCATAACCCTGATGCGCATAAAATTGTGCGAGCCAGTCGAACCGCAATTGGGTCCGGGACTCAGGTCCGCCATGCGGCATGACAATCGCGGGAAGGCCCGTCCGGGGGCCACCCGGCGGCAGGGTCAGATAGCCGGGAATCATTGTGCCGTCGGCAGCCGGGTATCGCACCGGCTGAACCGTCGCCAATTCAACGCCTTCCAATTGCGGGCGCGCCAGCAATATCTCGTTCAGTGCACCGGCAGCCTTGTCGAACACATAGAAGCGACCCGGCTCGGTATCGCTGCTCGCCTGGACCAGGAGGCGCGATTCATCGTCGCTGGCACCGAGAAATGTGATGCTGGGATTGCCGGGCAGAGCGCCGCTCAATGCCCGATGGAGAGCCTGATATTCAGGATCGAAATATTCGACAATGCTTTCGTCTTCAGAATATCCGACACCAATGACCCGTTGACGCCGACCAAGCCGCGCCAGCCGGCTGACATCCACTCTTGGGTGCGCCAATATCAGCTCACGATCCAGTGTTTCGTTCAATGTGATACGATATAGTGCATCGCGGCCATCAAGGCGTTCGAGACCATAAACTGCATTCAAATCGCGGTCGACGGCAACGGGATAAAAGCCGGTGTTTGCCAGTCCGTCATAGGTGCCGAAATCGCGCCACTCATCACTGCCCTGCAACCGATAATAATAGTTGGTCGTCGAACCCGCCATCCCCGTGGCACCGCGAATGGAACCGGTAGCCCTCATTCGCACCGTGCCATGCCCGTCGGTCAGATAGCGGACATTAAGCCGTTCCGGGGGCTCGACACTGTCGATGCTTCCGGTCCGGGTGTTGATGCGCACCGCCGCAAGACCTTCCCGCCGATCCACGATCCGCGTCGCACCGCGATAGGTTTCGGGTACATAGACCCGGCTCATCATTACCGTCTCGTCGTCTTCGGGAAGCCAGTCGATAATCTCGCCGTCAAATTGTCGGTTGTCTCGATACCTGTTGTCCCGCTGCCCAAGGGTCCGTGCATCCGACGCATCGTCATCGACTGCGAACAGCCGCGTTATCGGATAAATCTGCCGGGGATCCTGAACCATCGCATAGATGGAGCAGACCAACCGCTCTTCATTAACGAAACGGCACCAGTTGAATTCCATCGGATCGCCATCGGTCATGGTGACCACGCTGGGTGATGTACTGCCGACATCCGCCACATAGGCGAACGTCTCCTCGCCCGATCCGGCGCTCAGATAAACAACCCGGTTGCCGCTGGGGGACAGCGCGATAGAGGTGACGGCCGGGCGCTGACCGAAGGCCTCTGCCGGGTTGGCCAGTTCCTGTGCCCCGGCCTGTGTGGCTATCAAAAGCCCGGCGGCGCAGGCAATGCCCTGGAATGATTTGGTCATGAAATTCCGCTAAGTATCTGTAATAGTTTGCTGCCTTTCCCTTATATCCGTCTCTCAACCAAAAAAATAGGCGCAGGCAAAAAACCTTCAGTGTCTCGTGATATGGCACACCAATGGACAAGCGCCTTGGCATTCGAATCTTCTGGCTCGTTGTGGGCCTCATTTCCCTCGGATTGGGAGCCGTTGGGGCAGTCCTGCCCCTGCTGCCGACGACACCATTTCTGCTTGTCGCCGCCTTCGCTTTCGCGCGATCATCACCGAGGCTCGCGGCCTGGCTCGATGCCCATCCGCAATTTGGCCCGCTGATCGGAAACTGGCGCGATCATGGCGCGATCAGCCGCCGCGCCAAGATCGCGGCGATGATCGTGATCCTGCTAACACCCACCCTGAGCCTGGCTCTTGGATTCGCCGGCTGGATTATCGCCGTCCAGCTTCTTGTCCTGACGATCGTTGCGGCGTTCATCCTGACCCGCCCCGATGGAGCCCGATAACCCTGTCATTGCGCTTTGCCATTGCCCAACGGACGCTGCAGCGGGTAGTCTCGGACAAAAGAGGCTCCGCAAGGGCGCCTGTTACCAGGGAGAAAAATGTGAAGTTCCGTCAGACTATGCCGCTTGCCCTTCTCATGCTGGGTGCAGCTACCATGCCGATGGCAGCGGCAGCGCAAAGCACCACAGCCGAAACCGCTGCACCGGCCATATCGCTTGATACGCTACGCGGCCTGACGGAAACCCTGTCTTCCGACGAATTCGAAGGCCGCGCCCCGGGCACGCCGGGCGAGGAACTGACCATCAACTTGCTCGCGGAACGCTTCGCAGCCGCAGGACTGCAGCCCGGCAATAATGGCAGCTGGTTCCAGGACGTGCCGCTCGTTGAGCTCACTGCCGATCCGGCAACCACGGCGTTTTCCTTCACGGCCAATGGTGAAACGACGGACCTTGCCTATGGCAGCGAGATGGTGATCGGTACGAGGCGCGTCGTTTCGACGATCGATGTCGAGAATGCCGAGCTGGTTTTCGTCGGCTATGGCATCAACGCGCCCGAGCGGAACTGGAACGACTATGAGGGCCTCGACATGACGGGGCGGATCGCCGTCATCCTCGTCAACGATCCCGACTATCAGACGATGACAAATGAAGGTCTCTTCGAAGGCCGCGCCATGACCTATTATGGCCGATGGACATACAAATATGAGGAAGCCGCGCGCCAGGGTGCAGCCGGTGCGATTATCGTTCATGAAACAGAGCCCGCTGCCTATGGCTGGAACGTTGTGGAAAGCAGCTGGTCTGGCCCCCAGCTCAACATGGACGCTGCCGACAATCACATGGATCGCTCCGCCTTCGAAGGCTGGGTTACCAATGATGCAGCGCGAGCGATGCTGGCAGCAGCCGGGCAAGATCTGGACGCACTTTCCGAAGCAGCCCGTCAGCCCGGCTTTAGCGCCGTACCGCTGGGCATCACCGCCAGCGCGCATCTCGACAACAGCATCCGCCGCGAAGCATCCCGCAATGTCATTGCGATTCTGCCGGGCAGCGAACGGCCCGATGAATATGTCATCCATACCGCGCACTGGGATCATCTGGGACGATGCACCCCTGCCCCGGACGGCGATGACATCTGCAATGGCGCACTCGACAATGCGACGGGAACAGCCGGGCTGGTAGCCCTTGCCGAAGCCCATGCCGCCGCCGGGGCTCCTGCACGTTCACTCATATTCCTTGCCGTAACGGCTGAGGAATCGGGGCTTCTCGGATCGGCCTATTATGGCAACAATCCTGTCGTCCCGGCCGCGCAAACCGTTGGCGGGATCAATATGGACGGGCTCAATATCGTCGGCCCGGCCAACAATGTCGTCGTCGTCGGCTATGGCAAGTCCGAACTCGAAGCCTATCTGGAACGGGCTGCAACCGCCCAGGGCCGCCGCGTCGAACCGGAGCCATCGCCGGAACGCGGGTCCTTCTTCCGTTCGGACCATTTCTCCCTCGCCCGGGTCGGCATCCCGATGCTCTACGCCTCCAGCGGTGAAGACCTGGTCGATGGCGGCGCCGAAGCCGGCAGCGCGGCGGTCGAGGACTATATCGTCAACCGCTATCACGGCCCGTCCGATGAATATAATCCCGATTGGGACTGGTCCGGAGCGGTTCAGGACCTTGAACTCTACTACACTATCGGCCGCGCACTGGCCGAAACGACCGAGTGGCCAAACTGGAACCCTGACGCCGAATTTCGCGGCGCGCGCGATGCCTCACGGCCTGCGTCCGACTAACCCATATCGATAGGAATTTCTTATGAAACGCACCGTCACCATGCTGATTGCAGCCACGGCCATCACCACTCCCCTTTTCGCCTTTCAGGAAAACCAGCAACCACCCTCGGTCCTGGATCGCATACTCGACCGCGTCCTCGGCCCGGTGGAACAGACGGAAGTTGCTGAAGAGGCAGTCGAACCGGAAGCCACAAGCGCGATCGAAATCGTTCTGGCTGAGGATTTTCGCACCGAAGACCGCGCGCGCGACCGCTATCGCCACCCTGAAGCTACGCTCAATTTCTTCCGCGTAGAACCAACCATGACCGTCGCCGAGTTCGCTCCGGGCGGCGGCTGGTATACTCGCGTTCTTGCTCCGCTGATCGCGGGTCAGGGTCGTTATCTGGCGGTCAACACCGATACTTCCGGGCGGGATCTTGACGCAGAACAACGCGCCCGTGCCGATAGCTGGCCCCAACGTTTTGCTGCCAGTGTCGAGGACTGGACGGGCGTGCCAGCGGCAGCCATCACAGCGTTCGAAAGCGATGAAATTCCCGACGACCTCGCCGGTACGGTCGATCGCATCCTGATCTTCCGCTCCATGCACGGCCTGCGTAACGGCAATATCGCCGACAGCGAATTGCGTAACCTGCGCGAACTGCTCGCCGATGACGGCCTGGTTGGGGTCGTCCAGCACCGGGCTCCGGCAAGCGAGACCTGGGCGCGCTCAAACGGTACGCGTGGATATTTGCGGCAGGCCGATGTCATCGCCCTCTTCCGGCTCAACGGGTTCGAACTCGTCGAAAGCTCTGAAATCAATGCCAATCCGAACGACCCGGCAAACTGGGAACGCGGCGTCTGGACGCTCCCGCCGGTTCTCGCGCTTGGGCAGGAAAACCGGGATCGTTACGTGGCGATCGGGGAAAGCGACCGGATGACGCTGCTGTTCCGCAAGGTACAATAGGGGAATTTCAGCGCCCGGTCAGGCTTTCTCGCGGTGCCGGCTCACGGCCTGCGCAAAAACCCTCTCGAACATGGCATCGGTCAACCGGCCGGTATTCTGATTGTAGCGAGAGCAATGATAGCTATCGATCAGCAGCGGGCCGTTTGGCAATCGATGCTCTGCACCATGGCCGAATTTGTGATGCGTCTGTTTTTCATCATAAGCCCGCAAAACCGATCCATGCGCCACCGTGCCCAACGCGATAATGGTCGTCAGGTTCGGCAACTGGTTCAGCGCCGGAATCAAGAACTGCCTGCAGGTATGTATCTCTTGTGTTGTCGGCTTGTTTTGCGGCGGCAGGCAGCGCACGGCATTGATGATGATCGCCCCATGTAATGTCAGCCCATCATCTGCGCGCCCGCTATATGATCCTTTCGCCAACCCCACCTTGCCGAGTGTCTCGAACAGCAATCCGCCAGCATGATCGCCGGTAAAAGGGCGTCCGGTGCGATTGGCGCCTGTCAGGCCGGGCGCCAGCCCGACAACTGCGAGCCAGGCATCGGAATCGCCGAACGAGGGAACAGGTGCGTTGAACCAGTCCGGATGGGCTCGACGCTGTTCCGCACGGAATCGGGCAAGGCGGGGACAAAGCTTGCACTCAGAAGACGGCTCTGCCCGATCTGTGCTGGCGTCGGTCATGCCGCTGCGATAGTCGGTTGGCCATGGCAGAGACAAGCTATCTGATCGGGCTGGGTTCGAATCGCTATCGCAGCGGCCCTCCCCGCAAGGTTATTGCCCGGGCTATCGATGCGCTGGCCGCGCAAGGCCTCGATATCGTTAGCCGCTCGTCGATCATCGCAAATCCGCCACTCGGCCCCGGAAAGCGGCATTATGCCAATGCAGCCATTCTTCTTCAGACCGATTTCCCTCCAGACGAACTGCTCGGGCTGTGCAAGGCGGTCGAAGTGGAGTTTGGCAGGCGTGCCGGACGGCGTTGGGGCGATCGCATTCTCGATCTCGACCTGCTGCTCTGGTCCGGCGGATGCTGGGCCGGTCCGATGCTGACCCTGCCCCATCCAGCGCTTCAAGACCGCAAATTCGTGCTTGCCCCGCTCGCTGAAATCGCACCGGACTGGCGCCATCCGCTCACCGGACTGACGATCCGCCAACATTTACATCATGTGCAGCGCAACATGCCGGTTGACCGCAGCCCGAACCATCCCTAATTCCGCCGCGGTGGTTGGGCCCTTAGCTCAGTTGGTAGAGCAACTGACTTTTAATCAGTAGGTCGCTGGTTCGAACCCAGCAGGGCTCACCACCTTTTTTTCCTTTTTTCGGAAACCGTGCGCTCGCATCCGCAAATCGGTCGCAAGATGGCAAGTCCAAGTCAGCGCCTGTGGTTGAAGCCGGGTCGTTTATAGTCGGTCATGGGTTGGTACCGGGATGCGACGGAGAAGCGTTCCGGCGCTTGCATGATCGGCGCATTGGACATTTCCAGCCTGTCGAGATCGATCGTCTCGTCAAATTCCATGCCGAAATTTTTGCCCTTCACCCAGGCAACCCGGCCGCGTACCGGCCCGATACCATTGAGTATGATGACCAGATGTTGACCGCGTTTGACCGAGATATCAGTCACGCCGCCCAGGCCTTTGGCAGACAGATTGCGGACACGCGCATCCCCATGGCCACCGCTCTCATTGTGCAGTGGCGTTTTGGTGAGCAATGACTTTCGTTTTGCTCGGTCGCATGTCCCCCCCTGAGAATCGCAACTCATGTCAAATCCTTGCGGTGACGGGTTACAGAGATTTCAGGTTGGATCGGGGCTAGCAGGAGAAGGTAAAAAAAACGCAAACCCGGCTGGTTAATCTTCCCATTTCCGGCGTTTCAGCGCGCTTTCCGCAGTATGACCGAAACATTGTTTGCTGGCATATCGATGACTTCGTTCAGCGCGAATCCGTGCGAACGTGCCTCTCTCTCGATTTCCTCAAGATCACGCAAACCCCATTCCGGGTTTCTGGATCGGAGCGACTGATCGAACGCCATATTGCTCGGTGCGGTCTCACGACCAGCGATACGAAACGGTCCGTACAGATAGAGTGGAGAACCCGGCGCGAGCAATCGCCCTGCACCGGCCAGCAGCCCTTCGGTCGCCGCCCAGGGGCTGATATGGATCATGTTGATGCAGAGGATCGCATCGGCGCGGCCGATCGGCCAGTCGGCAGCGGATGCATCGAGATCAAGCGGCGGCGCGATGTTCGCAAGATCGGCATCTGCTGCCCAGGCCATGATCGAAGCGCGGCAATCGGGATCGGGGTCGCTTGGCTGCCACTGCAATTCGGGAAAGCGGTGCGCGAAATGGACGATATGCTCGCCCGAACCGCTGGCAATTTCCAGAATGGCGCCATTTTCGGGCAGGACCCGGGTGAGAATATTGGCTATCGCATCGCGATTGCGCGCGGTTGCTGGGGCGTGCCTCTTGGCTTCGACCCCAGCCTCGCTGGCGATCCAGGGGCGCGAATCGCCCTTATCCGGCATGCGTTTCCTCCGATCGCGGACCCGTACGTCGCCAGATCGCGGCGAGCAGGCTGCCGATAACGACATGATAAACGGCCGACAGAGCTGCGGGCACGGGCGCCAGCGCGGCCTGCATCGGCGTCGCGAATTGTGCAGCAAAGCCCGGGGTCGCGGCAAGGCTGGAGCCCAGCCCGCTATTCTGCATACCTACCTCGATGCTGATGGTGCGGGCGGCGGCTTCCTCGAACCCGCCGATGCGCGTCAGCAGGTAACCGAGACCAAAACCGATCAGGTGGAGCAGCAGCACCGCGAACAGCAATATCCCCGCATGGGTGACGATCAGCGATTTGGACGCGGCGATGATACCGCCAACGATGAGCACGACGACAAGCACCGATATCAGCGGCGAGACTGTGGCGATCTTTGCGGTCGCGCGCGGGAAGAAACGGCCGAGGAATACGCCCGCAATCACCGGCAGCAGCACGATCGAGACCATGTTCACGAACAGGTTCCACTGGTCGATCTCGACATATTTGCCTGCAAGCCAGCCGGTCAGCATGGGCGTCGCGATCACCGCAACCAGGGTTGAGGCCATGGTCATCGTCACCGACAGGGCGACATTGGCGCGCGCGAGATAGGCAATGACGTTGGATGCGGTGCCGCCCGGGCAGCAGGAGACGAGGATCAGCCCTACCGCAAGGCCGGTTTCGAGGCCGGAAAGGCTGGCGATCGTCACACCGGCAAGCGGCATCACCGTGAACTGCAGCGCGACACCGGTCGCCACGCAGCGGGGAATGCGTGCGATGCGGCGGAAATCGTCGAAACTCAGGGTCAGCCCCATGCCAAGCATGATGATCCCGAGAAGCACCGAGATAAGCGGCTGGCCGAAAGGGCGGAACCGGCCATCGACGGCCCAGAGGAAATGATCGGGCACGAACCAGGCCCAGGCCACGCCAAGCACAGTCCATAACGCAAAAAAGCCGGTCAGCCGCTGGATCATTATCCCCTCCCCTATGTGCATCGCCCTAGAGCGCAGCGCGGGGGAAAGGCAATCCTATTCGGCGGCTTCGACCTGCTCGGGCTCGGACCAGACCAGCACCGGCTTGCGTGCAGCCCCGGTCTCGTCAAGCCGACGGCGCGGCGCATGGAAAGGCGCGCCATGCAGGCTCTCGTCCCCCGCCTTGGCGCGTTCGACAACCGAACGCAACGCGCCGATAAATTCGTCGAGCACTGCCTTGCTCTCGGTCTCGGTCGGTTCGATCAGCATCGCGCCATGGACTACAAGCGGGAAATACATCGTCATCGGATGATAGCCTTCGTCGATCAGCGCCTTGGCGAGATCGAGCGTCGAGAATCCTTCGGCAAAGCCTTTGTCCGAGAACAGCGCCTCATGCATGCAGGGACCGCTCTTCCCGAACGGTGCGTCCAGCACATCTTCAAGACTGCGCAGGATATAGTTGGCGTTGAGAACCGCATCTTCGGCCACCTGCTTCAGGCCATCCGCGCCATGGCTCATCATATAGGCAAGCGCCCGGGTGAACATGCCCATCTGGCCATGAAAGGCGACCATCCGGCCAAAGCTCGACCCGTGATGATCCTCCGCCGTCTCTTCCTCGATCAGGGCATAATGATCGCCGCGCTTCTCGACGAACGGCAAGGGCGCGAAAGGCGCCAGCGCTTCCGAAAAGACGACCGGCCCCGAGCCCGGGCCGCCGCCGCCATGCGGGGTGGAGAAAGTCTTGTGGAGATTGATATGCATCGCATCGACGCCGAGATCGCCGGGCCGGACACGGCCGACAATGGCGTTGAAATTCGCGCCGTCGCAATAGACGAGACCCCCCGCCGCATGCACGGCATCGGAAATCCGTTTCATGTCCGGTTCAAACAGTCCGCAGGTATTAGGATTGGTAATCATCACCCCCGCAACGTCCGGCCCGAGCCGTGCTTCCAATGCCGCGAGATCGACCCGGCCTTCGGGGGTCGCCGGAATATCCTCGACCCGATAGCCGGCAAAGGCCGCCGTGGCCGGGTTCGTGCCATGCGCACTTTCGGGAACCAGGATGACCTCGCGCGCATCGCCCCGTGCTTCCAGCGCAGAACGGATGGCGAGGATGCCGCACAGTTCGCCATGGGCGCCGGCCTTGGGGCTCATCGCAACCGCTGGCATGCCGGTTAGCCTGCACAGCCATTCGCCGAGCTCATGAATCACCTGGAGCGCGCCCTGCACGGTATCGACCGGCTGGAGCGGATGGATATCGGCAAAGCCCTTGAGCCGCGCGATGCGTTCGTTGAGCCGCGGATTATGCTTCATCGTGCATGAGCCGAGCGGGAACAGGCCGAGGTCGATCGCGTAATTCATGCGCGATAGGCGGGTGTAATGACGCACGGTTTCAGGTTCGGACAGACCGGCCAGCCCGATGGACCGGTTGCGTTCAAGGCCGCCGAGACGGCTTGCGGAATCGGGCATTTCATCGAGATCGATGCCGGTTCTGTCGATCGCGCCGATCTCGAAAATCAGCCGCTCCTCAAGCATCAGCGCGCGGTTTCCGGTGAAAGTGTCGGCACTGCCCTCAGCATGTTCCGGCCGGGTCGGGCGGCCCTGATTGTTCATGCTCATGCCGAAGCTCCTTCGCGGGCTGGTTCGAGCGCAGCAGTCAGCGCCCCTGCCAGCGTTTCGACATCCTCATCGCTCGTCGTTTCGGTCACAGCGACAACGAGGCCATTCGTCAGTGCCTCCTCGTCTGGATAGAGCCGGCCGAGGGACACCCCGGCCAGTATCCGTTTATCGGCCAGCGAGCGGACGACATCGCGCGCGCCGACGGGCAGGCGCAGAGTGAATTCGTTGAAGAACGTCTCATTGACGATATCGACACCGGGGATATCGGCCAGCCGTTCGGCAGCGCGCACCGCCTTGGCATGGTTGAGCGATGCGAGGTTACGCAGCCCCTTTTCACCGAGCAGGGTCATGTGAATCGAGAAGGCCAGCGCGCAAAGGCCTGAATTGGTGCATATATTCGACGTCGCCTTCTCACGCCGGATGTGCTGCTCACGCGTCGAGAGGGTCAGCACATAACCGCGCTTGCCTTCGGCATCCTGCGTCTCGCCGCATAGCCGCCCGGGCATCTGGCGGACATATTTCTGGCTGCATCCGAACAGGCCCACATAGGGACCGCCGAAGTTCAGCCCGACGCCGATCGACTGGCCTTCACCGACCACGATATCGGCGCCCATCTCACCCGGCGACACAAGCGCGCCGAGCGCGACGGGCTCTGTAACCACGGCAATCAACAGTGCCTTGTGGGCATGAGCCTTGGCCGCGATCTCGCTCATATCGTCGATACGGCCGAGAATGTCGGGATATTGCACGACAACGCAGCTCGTATCATCGTCGATGGCGGCGAGCAGCGACGCCGTATCGGATTGCGCGACGAGATCGGGCGCAGAATGGACGAGTTGGTCCCGCGTGAAGTGTGCCATCGTCCTGGCGACCGAGACATAATGCGGGTGCAGCCCCGAAGAGAGGATTGCCCGGCTCCGCTTCGTGATCCGCCGCGCCATGACGATCGCCTCCCAACAGGCTGTCGACCCGTCATACATGGAGGCATTGGCGACATCGGTGCCGAACAGGCGCGCGACCTGGGTCTGGAATTCGAACAGCATCTGCAAGGTGCCCTGCGCGATTTCCGGCTGATAGGGCGTATAGGCGGTGAGGAACTCCCCGCGCTGGATCAGGTGATCGACCGAAGCCGGGACATGATGGCGATAGGCGCCGCAGCCGAGGAAGAAGGGCATGTCGGCCGCTGCGCTGTTCTTGCGCGCCATCTTCCGGAAGGCGGCATCGACCGCCATTTCGGACGCATGGTTGGGAAGCCCGTGGATCGGGCCATCCAGCCGGGCCTCTTCAGGCACGTCGGCGAACAGCGCGTCGATATCGGGCGCGCCAATCTTGGCCAGCATCGCTGCGCGATCGGCGGATTCCAGCGGTAGGTAACGCATCATGTTTCTCCGTCGCGGCGCATGATCGCGCCGCTGCAACTACAGGCTGTCTACGAAAGCCTTGTATTCCTTGGCATCCATCAGCCCTTCGAGCTCGTCGGCATCGGACAGGGACATGCGGAAAAACCAGCCGTCCTCTTCCGGCGACGTGTTGACCAGGGCCGGTTCATCGGCGAGCGCATCATTGCCTTCGAGGATTTCGCCCGACACCGGCGCATAGACATCGCTCGCCGCCTTGACCGATTCGACGACTGCGGCGTCCGCGCCCTTTTCGAGCACGGTTCCGCTTTCCGGCACTTCCACGAACACGATATCGCCCAGTTGTTCCTGCGCATAATCGGTGATCCCGATCGTAGCATGATCGCCCTCGATATCGATCCATTCATGGTCTTCAGTAAAATAACGGGCCATCGCTGACTCCCCCTATAGCTTCGGTTGACGGTGATAATTATGCGGTACGAAAGGCATGGCGGCGACGGTGCCGGTAAAGGGCTTGCCCCGCTGCTCGATTGTAATTGTGCTGCCGAGTTCTGATTGAGCTGCCGGAACATAGGCCATGGCAATCGGCTGCCCGAGGCTGGGCGAGAAACCGCCGCTCGTGACCTTGCCCACTTCCTTGCCGTCGTCATCAACGACAGCTGCGCCCTCGCGCACCGGCTGACGGCCTTCGATGATCAGCCCAACGCGCTTGCGCTCGGCCCCATGTTCGCGCTGGGACAAGATTTTCGATGCTGCGGGAAAATCCGCGGCTTCGCGGCGGCGCTTCGAAAGCGCAAAACCGAGATCGGCTTCAATGGGCGTCGTGCGGTCATCGATATCATGACCGTATAACGGCAACCCCGCCTCCAAGCGCAGCGAATCGCGCGCTCCGAGGCCGATCGGCTTCACTTCGGGCTGGTCGACCAGCGCCTGTGCAAGCGCCTCCGCCTTATCCGCCGGTACCGAAATCTCGAACCCGTCTTCACCCGTATAGCCTGAACGACTGATCCCGAGCGGGACATCATTCCAGAGGAATGGTCCCGCCTGCATGAAGAACAGCTCCGTCGGCACGGGCCAGCCATCTTTGAAAGGCTTGATCCCGATCCGAGCGAGCGCTTCCGCAGCTTTGGGCCCCTGGAGCGCCAGCAGCGCATCGCCCTCCAAATGGTTCAGCCCAATCGAATCCGGCAGATGACGCCGCATATAGGCGATATCGTCATGCTTTGTTGCGCCGTTGACGACGAGATAGAGATGCTTCCCGGTATTGGTGACCATAAGATCGTCCAATATTCCGCCATCCTCCGCCAACAGAAGCGTATAACGGACACGGCCCGGCTTCAAAGCCGAGATATCGCCGGGCACGATAGCCTCCAGAGCCTCTGCGGCATCGTCTCCGATCAGCTGGAGCTGCCCCATATGGCTGACATCGAAAAGACCTGCCGATTCGCGGGTCCACAGATGCTCGGCCATGATGCCTTCATACTGGATCGGCATGGAATAGCCGGCAAAGCTCACCATCCGCCCGCCCTGGGCCCGGTGCCAGCTATCTAGAGGGAGTTTTTCATCGTCGCTCATATTTTCTCCGTGACCAGAAACGACCGGATTTTGTCCGGCCTGCCCCCTCTGTCACGGAAGCCTGAGAGCTTTCACCGCGCGGCTTTCACGCGGCTTACCCCTTCGGCGGGATATGGAACGCCCATATCCTCTTTCCAGAGCACCGATTGACCGCGCGGTCCTTGTTGCCTGAGAGATTCCGGGGCGGTTGCTCCTTCGGCGGTGTGGCCAGCACACCCTCTCCCGCGCAGTCATTCTGCCGGTTGCCCGGCAGCGGTATGACCAACGATTGGCGTTTGATGCGAACAGAGTCAATCGGGCAGTGAACAGAAATTTGTGCGACTGCGAACAGGCTATCTTCCAAGCAGCGCTGCAGCCTTGCTCCGCCACATCCGGGTCAGCGGTTTCAGATCGGCAAGCGCTGCAAAAGCGTCAGGCTCGCGTTTCCCATACCCTCCTATAATCAGAGAAAAAACTCGCTCTACGGTCCATTCGGGAAAGGGGTGGTCGATACGGCGCAGCATGTCCCCTGCCGATACCGTCCCATTCTCGATCACCCGATAGTACCAGCCGCAGCGACTGGTCTCGACGATCTGCGCCACAATTTCTGGCCAATTCATGACATGGCCCTGCTTCCAGCAGGGCTGACGACCCTGGCTGATTTCGACAATCGCGCTGCCAAGGGTGAAGCGATCGCCGATACAGACATCGCCTTCGACCAACCCGGTTACGGAGATATTCTCGCCGAAAGCACCGGCACGGGAGAGCTTCGGGTGATCCGGTTTCAGGGATTGCCAATAGGCATAATGATCTCGCGGATAGTGGTGCAGCGCCATTTCCGGTCCGCCATGGACCCGGAGATCGGCCTGTTCGTCTCCCGCAAGTCCGAGCGGACCGATTTCGGCGGTCCCGAGTAGTGGGGCCTTTCCGATCGCACTTTTTTCATCGCCCCGAATCGGTACAGCCCGGCCGGCAAGTACGGCTTCGACTGTGAAGGGCCCCATGGGCGTTAGCGCGTGGCGTTATATTCGAGCTGGTCCGCTTCGAGCTGGAAGCCGATCAGCAGTTCGAATGTGATATTGTTGATTGCGGTTCGCACGGCAGGATCGGCCAGGGGATCAAGCGCAGCATCGACATCCCCGGGACGACGACGGCGAGTGATGCGTTCTTCCATATCCGGCGCCAAAGTAAGGGCAGCGCGGGAGATTTGCGTCGAAGCCTGGCCCATGGTGCTTGTCCGCAACTGGCCATCGGCAAAGTTCAAGCCAACTCGTCCGATCTCTTTCGAAACAATCTGGCCGTTGCCGCGCAAAACGGTCGCGAAATAGGGAAGCACAATCTGCCGGGCACCGCTGGGGTCCGTGCGGCGGGCCTGCACTTCGAACGTGGCCACGGTTTGAACCGCATCAGCCACATCGGAACAGGTGCTGCGAATGTTGGTAATAACCGCAGTTGCATCGATCGCGCTGGCTTCCCGGCTCGAACGCGGGCTGAAGAGAGTGATCTCATTGGTGTGAACCGGGGTAGCCACGGCCGGGCAAGCCGTCCGGTTTACCAGCAGGCCAATTCCGGACTCCGACGCCGAGATGACATCCCGCCGCCCGCAAGAGACGAGGACAAGCCCGATAGCGGCGACCAAAACGATATTTCCATATTTCCGCACAAACGAAATCCTTACTCTGTTTTTTGACACCCAAAGACCGATGCCCGAATACGCTGCCCCCTCATAGGAAGCGGCTTCCGTCGCTGCAAGCAATCGCGTAAGAGCCCGGGCATGAATGACACCAGAACCGCCCTTACACTTCTTATTGCCGCTCCGCGCGGTTTTTGCGCCGGTGTCGACCGCGCCATCCGCATCGTGGAGCTGGCGATCGAGAAATACGGCGCGCCGGTCTATGTCAGGCACGAGATAGTTCACAACCGCTATGTCGTCGATGCATTGAAGGAAAAAGGTGCGATCTTCGTGGAGGAGCTCGACGAGGTTCCCGATGATGTTCCGGTCGTGTTTTCGGCCCATGGTGTCCCCAAGGCTGTTCCCGCAAAGGCGGAAGAGCGCGGTCTGGAATATCTCGACGCCACATGCCCGCTTGTGTCCAAAGTCCATCGCCAGGCAGAGCGTTTGGTCGGGCAAGGCCAGCACATTCTTTTTATCGGTCACCGTGATCATCCCGAGGTGATCGGAACCTTCGGCCAGGTGCCCGACGGCGCGATGACCTTGATCGAAACGCGCGACGATGCCGAGACGATCGAGCCCCCGAATGCCGACAATCTCGGTTTTCTGACGCAAACGACACTCTCGGTCGACGATACCCGCGATATCATCGCAGTGCTGCGTCGGCGCTTCCCCGCGATAAACGCGCCGCGGAGCGAGGATATCTGTTATGCGACATCGAACCGACAGGAAGCGGTCAAGGCCATCGCCTCCAATTGCGATTTCATGCTGGTAATCGGTGCACCTAATAGCTCCAATTCCGTCCGCTTGGTGGAGGTTGCCGAACGACAGGGTACGGATGCCAGATTGATCCAGCGCGCTGCGGATATAGATTTTGACTGGCTTGAGGGTGTGAACACACTCGGCATCACTGCGGGTGCGTCCGCTCCGGAAATTCTCGTTCGCGAAGTGGTCGAGATGCTGGCCGAGCGGTTCGACGTCACCGAAAGCGAAGTTGAAACGACGCGCGAGAAGATGCTGTTCAAACTGCCTCGCGGCCTCGAAGCGGCCTAATTCTTCATGGCTGTTTATACCCAGGTCTCGGCCGAGCGCATCGCCGAATTGCTTTCCCGCTATAATGTTGGGACGCTCGTTTCTGCAAAAGGCATTGCGGAGGGGGTCGAGAACAGCAATTTCCTGCTCCAGACGGACCGGGACCGTTTCATCCTGACGCTGTACGAGAAGCGCGTCGATGCGAAAGATTTGCCCTTTTTCCTGAAACTGCTGGATCATCTGGCCGCCCGCGGGCAGCCGGTGCCGCCAGCGGTTGCCGACAGGACAGGGCAGCAGATTCAGGTCGTCAACGACAGGTCTGCATGCCTGATTGTCTTTCTCCCCGGGCTTTCTCCCGGCCAACCCAATACGGCGCAGAGCCGGTCCGCGGGAGCCGCGCTCGGCAAACTGCATCAGTCGCTGGTCGATTTTCCCGACCTGAGGCCGAATACGCTCTCGCTGCCCGGGTGGCACGAACTGGCGCAGCGCTGCGGCAATGCCCTGGACGAAATCATGCCGGGGCTCGGCGATACTGTGGCCGAGGAGCTGGCTTTCCTGGATACCAACTGGCCTGCGGATTTGCCGCATTCCGCCATTCATGCCGATCTTTTTCCAGACAATGTCCTCATGCTCGACGATCAGGTGACTGGAATCATCGATTTCTATTTCGCCTGCACTGACATCCGGGCCTATGATCTGGCGGTAACCCATGCGGCATGGTGTTTCGACGATGATGGTGCGGGCTTCGATGCGGACCGGTCGGCAGCTCTGATCGCCGGCTATGACGAACAGATGCCGTTGACGGATGCCGAGCGCGAAGCCTTGCCCATATTGGCGCGGGGCGCATCGCTTCGTTTCCTGCTGACCCGCGCATGGGACTGGCTCAACACGCCGGACGATGCGCTGGTTACCCGCAAGGATCCCACCGCCTTTCTCCGCCGCCTTGAATTTTACCGGGCCGCCGGTAGCGAACTGTTCGGCTCATGAGTCTGGTCGAGATATTCACCGATGGATCCTGCAAGGGCAATCCGGGCCCGGGCGGCTGGGGCGCGATCATCCGCTATGGCGATCATGAGAAAGAGCTTTCGGGCGCCGACGCGGAAACGACCAACAACCGGATGGAGCTGCTCGCCGCAATCCGCGCACTTCAGGCTCTGAAACGCCCCAGCAAGGTGCGCCTGACGACGGACAGCAATTATGTAAAGGACGGGATCACCAAATGGATCCATGGCTGGCTGCGCAACAACTGGCGAACTGCAGCGAGAAAGCCGGTAAAAAATGCCGAACTCTGGCAGGAGCTGCTTGAAGCGACCCAGGTACACGACATCGAATGGGCCTGGGTAAAAGGCCATGCCGGGCATCCGGACAATGAACGTGCGGACCAGCTCGCCAGCGATGCCGCCGACGCGCTGGTCGCCGCGAGCCGTTAGACCCCGGGATTAGATCCGGTAGGTCAGGTTTTAGCTGTTATCTTCGATGGGAGCGTCCGGACCTTTGGTCTGGATCGACTTGATGGCGTTCTTGGCGCTCGACTTGCTGGAATAGCCTTCGGTCGAGAACATTACTTCCGAATTATATTTGAAGCGAACCCGGAACTCGCCCTTTTTGTCTTTCCAGATTTCGAACTTGTGCGCCATTGGATGCTCCCACTTGATGGTCGGTCGTCAAGGGATAGGCGAAAACGGTGCAGACGCAAAGGGCGCGAACGTTAAAATCGCAATCCCGGGATCATGCAAAGCGACCCGGCGCGTATAGATCGGCTTCCACGGCAGCCAGTGATGCCGGCTTAGCCTCATCAAGGAGAAGGGAGCGGCACAGCATAGCTCCAGCCGGCGCTGTCTGAATTCCGAAGCCCCCCTGCCCTGCGCACCAGAAAAAACCGGGTATCTCAGCATCGAACCCATAAACCGGCAGGCGGTCGGCAGCGAAACTTCTGAGCCCCGCCCATTTCCTTTCGACTGCCAGAACCTTCCAGTCGACGGCTTTCTCGAACCGATCGATGGCGATCGCGACATCCATCTCTTCCGGTGCGGCGTCGCCGGGATCGGTCAGCGTTTCGTCATGGGGGCTGAGCCATATCCGGCCCGCACTTTCGCCCTTGAAATAGAAATTTCCGGCTGCATCGACGACTAGCGGCAGGGCTTCCGGCGCGGCCGGGTCGGTGCGCAGCTGGATCACCGTCCGCCGGTACGGCGCGATGCCGATAACCTGGCCGCCAGCCATTGTCGCGACACGATCTGCCCATGCGCCGGCTGCATTGATGACAATCGCCCCCTCGATCCATTCGCTGCCTGCGAATATCCGCCATCCTCCCTCATGCGGTTCGATAGCCGTCACCGGCGCGGAACAGCGCAGCTGCGCGCCCGATTGCAAAGCGGCGCGCAGATAAGCCTGGTGCAACCCGCCGACATCGATATCGGCGCAGCTCGGCTCCCAGATCGCGCGATCCCAATTGCTGCGGAGCCCGGGACAAATCTCGACCAGAGCCGATCGCGAGACCGGTTCCAGGGTCACATCGCTGGCCTCAAAGTCGGCACCAAGCCCGGCGAGACTGTCATATCCAGACTTTTCGGCGATATGCAGCGCTCCATTGCGATTCAGGAACGGTCGCTCTGAAAATGCCCGGGTTGGCGTAGCAAGAAATTCATGCGAAGCACTGGTAAGCGGCTGGATCAAAGGGCCGCCATAGGTTTCGGACCAGAATGCCGCCGACCTGCCCGTTGCGTGATAGCCGGGAAACTCTTCTGCCTCGAGTATCAGAACCGAGCCGGCGGGCGCCAGTTCGGCAGCAAGGCTCGCGCCGGCCATACCGGCGCCAATGATGACGAAGTCTTGGATCATTGGGCGTGTGGCACGCGCTTTTCGAGAAATGTGGCAATCCTGGCCATAAATTCGGCGCGCATGTCGTCGCGCTCCCGCAACACTTCATGCGCTGCATGGTCATGCATATACAGTTCCGCATTTGGCAGTCGTTCGGCCGCTTCCTTGATAGCCTCGCATTGGACAAGTTTGTCATTCTTGGCAGCGACAATCAGGACGGGTGTTACCACCGCCTCGAACGTGCCCGGCGCAAACATGGCCGACGACGACGCATAAGCCGCCTTCAGCCATTTCCAGCTTGGCGGGCCGATCTTGAGTTCGGGTTTCTGGCCGATCCACCATGCTTCGTCGGAATAGCGCTCGAAATCATGGGTCAGCAGTTTCTGCCTTGAGCTTCCCGGCAGTGAGGGCCTCTCATTCTCCTGCCAGGCATGCTGATCGCCGAAACCGAAGCGCACGAATTGGCGGGCCACGAATCTGGCGAGCCGCTCGGGCATCGGTTTGCTGACGACCTTCAGCATGGGCGCGCTGAAGATGGCGCCGCCCAGATCGGGCCGATGATCGACCAGATAACGCATGGCTATATGTCCGCCCATCGAATGGGCGGCAAGCACATGCGGCCCGGGCATTTCGTTCCGCCATTCGGTTACGAATTCATCGAGTTCGGCAACCCAGGGATCAAAGCTTTCGGTGTGCCCGACCGTTGGATCGGTCAAAAACCGGCCCGAACCCGATTGGCCCCGCCAGTCAAAACCCGTCAGATTCCATCCAGCATCGTGCCATTCGGCAAGACTTTCGAGATATTTTTCAAAAATATCGCCGCGACCGGTCTGAAAAATCATGCTCCCGCGAACCGGACGATCGCTGGGCGCAGGCCATGCCCACCGGCGGTTATCCCAGCCATCGCTGGTGTTCCAGCGGTCCAGAATCATCCCATCGGGATAGGCGCGGCGATTAACTTGGTTTTTTTTCATAGTTGCTGGTTACGGTTTAGAAAGCAGTAAGCCTTAGGGCCATCCCCTATGACAGGGGTAACACCATTTTTTTCGATCGCCTTGCTGGTGCCGGCGCTGCTCTACGCAGCCTATGGCGACTGGATGCGGCGGGACATTCCCAACAAGTTGAATGCCGCAATTGCGCTGGCTGCGCCACTCTACTGGTGGGCAGCCGGTTTCGCGCTCTGGCCGGAGATTGCCATTATCGTCGGCCTGGCACTCGCATTGTTCATCCTCTTCACATTTGCTTTCGCGATCGGCGCAATGGGCGGCGGCGACGTCAAGATGATTGGCGCACTCGCTCTCTGGATGACCCCTTTGCAGCTTCCGGTGATGTTGACCGTAATGGCGCTGTCCGGCGGCGTGCTGACAATCGCGATGATGATTCACCATCGCCGAACCAAGAAAACCGAAAAGCCGGAAATCCCGTACGGGATCGCAATTGCGATCGGCGGGCTCTGGGTGGTGATGAACGAGATTTTAACCATTGGGGCCGTAACAAACTAACGGGCCAAGAAAAGCCTGACAGGAGGCAAAGACCGTCATGGACGCACGTAAAGTCATTTTGCTCGTAGGCGCACTGCTTATCGCAGTCGTTACCGCCTTTATGGCAAGAAGCATGTTTGTGGGCACCAGCACACCGACAGCAGTCGCCGCCGAGGCCCCGCAAGGGCCAATGGTGCTCGTCGCTACGCGCGCCCTGCCCGTCGGCACGATCATCAATCAGGATAGCTTTCGCTATCAGCCCTGGCCGGCTGAACTGATTGAAGGCACCTATTTCCTTCGCGATGAATCGAACATCGAAGATCTGCTCGGTACGGTGGTTCGCAACGACATCACGGCTGGCCAGCCGATTACGCAAGGATCACTGGTTCGTCCCGGCGATCGCGGTTTCCTTGCCGCAGCGCTCGGCCCAGGCATGCGCGCCGTTACGGTGCCGGTTTCGGTGCAGAGCGGTGTTGCCGGTTTCGTTTTCCCGGGTGACCGGGTCGATCTCGTCCTGACACAGGAAGTCGAAGGCGGCGGCGATGGCCCGCCCCTGCACGCTTCCGAAACCATTATTCGCAACCTGCGCATTCTGGCTGCCGATCAGCGTACGACCACCGAAACCAATGAAAACGGTGAAAGCCGGGTTCAGGTCTCGAACACGGTGACCGTTGAAACGACACCGCGCATCGCTGAAAAGATCGCCGTTGCGCAAACCATCGGACAGCTTTCGCTTTCGCTTCGTTCCATTGCCGACAACACGGCAGAACTTGAGCGCGCCATTGCCGCCGGTGAAGTTGACATGCCGGACGGCAATGATCCCGAAGCAGAACGGCGCATGCTGATCGAAGTCGCTCAGCGTCCCGTCGATACGGATACCACCTATGTAACAGGCGGTGACGTCTCGCGCTTCCAGCGCCGGACGGTTCCCGCCCAGGGTGCCAACAATAGTGGGCCGGGTGACGCGGCTGCCCAGATGGCTGCCGCCATGATCTCCGCTGCCACCGGCAATCCGATGCCTGCTGCAGCTGCCGGACGCCCCAGTGGGCCGTCGGTTCGGGTCGCCCGAGGCAACTCTGTCACCCATGTAGAGGTTGGGGGTAATTAAGATGACCATTTCACGCAAAACGCGCTTCAATGCACTTGCTGCCGTTGCAGCGACTGCACTCGTGGCAACCCTTTCCGTGCCCATCGCGGCACCGGCTCAAGCGCAGACCGTCGCCCGCCCTCAACCGACAGACAATCTGACTCTGTCCGTCGGACGCGGCCAGCTGGTAGACCTGCCCCGCTCGATGACCGATCTGTTCGTCGCCAACGATGCAATCGCTGACGTCCAGGTTCGCTCTTCCCGCGCACTTTATGTGTTCGGTAAAGCCGCTGGCGAAACGACAGTTTATGCGACCGACAGCGCTGGCAATGTGGTCTATTCGGCAACCGTACGTGTCGGGAACAACCTCAACAGCGTTTCGGCAATGCTCGATCTGGCAATGCCGGAAGCGCAAATTGCGGTTACCCCGATGAACGGCCTCGTATTGCTCACCGGAACCGTTGCATCGCCCAGCGATGTACAGGAAGCACAATCGCTCGTGCAGGCTTTTGTCGGCGAAGAAACGCAGGTGGTGAGCCGTCTGCGCACCGCGACACCGCTGCAGGTCAACCTGCAGGTTCGAATTGCCGAAGTCAGCCGGTCAGTCGTCCGCGATATTGGCGTGAATCTCGCAACGGCGGATTCAACCGGCGGTTTCCAGTTCGGCGTCACTCGTGGCCGGAACGCATTCCCGCAATATACACCTGGCGGCCCTGTCGGCACCGGCTTCACCGCTTCCGACGAAGGCACCACTCGCGTCACCGGCATCGACGGTGGTACAACCATCGCCGGGCTTGGCAGCTTGTTCGGCCTCGATATTGCGAGCGCGCTGGACCTCGCCGAGACTGAAGGTCAGGCAGTAACACTGGCCGAACCAAATCTAACGGCGCTGTCAGGCGAAACCGCCAGCTTCCTCGCCGGTGGTGAATTCCCGATCCCGTTGGCACAGGGCCTGGGTTCGGTTTCGATCGAGTATAAGCAATTCGGCGTCAGCCTCGCTTTTACGCCGGTCGTACTGGCCAATGGCCGGATCTCGATGCGCGTCAGGCCGGAAGTTTCCGAACTGTCGGATAATGGTGCGATCGAACTCAACGGCTTTACTGTTCCTGCGCTCACGACGCGCCGTGCAGAAACGACCGTGGAACTGGGTTCGGGCCAGAGCATCATGATCGCCGGACTGTTACAAAACAGCCATAACAGCACGGTCGACCGGGCTCCGGGACTTGGCGATGTGCCGATCCTCGGTGCCTTGTTCCGGTCGAACCGCTGGCGTCGTGCCGAAACCGAACTGGTTATCGTCGTAACGCCCTATCTGGTGCAGCCCGTATCGGCCAACCAGATTGCCTTGCCGACCGATGGTTATCGTTCGCCGAATGCAGCTGAACGCCTGCTTCTGGGTCGGACTTTCGGTGGAGAAACCGGTGCAACCCGTCCTGGACCGACAATGGCTCCGCCAACAACGGTTCAGCCCGGCATCGATGCCGGTGCAGCGAACCAGGCACCTGTCTCTCCGGCCGCACCGCAGCAACAGAATGCTGCGACCCGGCCGTCCAGCAATGGTGCTGCACCCGGTTTTTCGTTCAACGACTAGTTTCAGCGTTTCTTGGAGAAGAATATCATGCGCATATTTGCCACTTCCGCCCTTCTCGCCGTTGCCACTGCGCTGTCCGCATGCGCAGGCGGGCCGAGCAACCCTGGCGTCACCTCGCTGAACCAGCCCGTTGTGAGCCGCACCGATTACGTGTTTGACGTTGCCGCTAATGGCGAAACGCTGTCCTATAGCGAACAGGCGCGGATTGCCGATTGGTTTGAAGCCCTCGAACTCGGCTATGGTGACCGGATTTCGATCGATGACCCCAGCCCTTATGGGACCGCCGGTCGCCGCGATGCAGTGGCCGAGATTGCGGGGCGTTACGGTCTGCTGCTCGCCAACCAGGCTCCGGTTACGGCCGGTCGGGTTGCGCCAGGCCAGATGCGTATCGTGGTGAGCCGAACCCATGCCGAGGTGCCGAATTGCCCCAATTGGGACCGCGGTTCGACGTTCAACTATTCCGGCTCGTCGACATCCAATTATGGGTGCTCGATCAACAGCAATGTCGCTTCGATGGTCGCCAATCCGGAAGATCTTATTCGCGGGCAATCAGGAGACGGCTCGGGCGATCCGCGCACCACCTCGCGCGCGATCGACACCTATCGTGATTCAACACCCACCGGGACCGAGGGCCTGAGAAACGAAACCACGACTGGAGGAGGCAACTAATGAACGCACCTTTTAACTCCGGTTCGGCCGCCTTGCGGGAACCATTCCAGGCTTATGTTTGCGACGACGAAACGGCAGAGATGCTGAAACCCGTCGTTACCGAGCTTGGCTGGGCGCAAGAGAAGGTCAACAAGGGCGGACTGCAAAACGCCGTGCAATCGCTCTCGGTTTCGGCAAGCCCGAACATCCTGTTTGTCGACCTGTCGGAAAGCAGCGATCCGCTCAACGATATCAATAGCCTCGCCGAAGTCTGCGAGCCGGGAACGGTTGTTATCGCATCGGGCCAGGTCAATGATGTCCGCCTGTATCGCGACCTGCTGACCAGCGGCATCCAGGACTATCTGCTCAAGCCTTTCAACGCCGATCAGCTGCGTGACACTTTGACCCAGGCGCAGATGATTCTCGCCGGTCCGCGCAATGCCGATGGCGACGAGCAGGACCGTCCGCATGTTATGACTGCCTTTATCGGCACACGTGGCGGCGTCGGTTCTTCGACGCTGGCGAGTTCGATTGCCTGGTTGACGAGCGCTCAGCAGGGCCGGCTTACCGCCCTGCTGGATCTCGATATCCATTTCGGCACCGACGCTTTGGCGCTCGACCTCGAACCGGGCCGTGGGCTTATCGACGCCATCGAAAATCCTAGCCGGATCGACGGGCTCTTCATTGAGCGCGCAATGGTCAAGGCGAACGAAAAGCTTGCCGTTCTTTCGGCCGAAGCACCTATCAATCAGCCGATGCTGACCGATGGCAGTGCCTATTACCAACTTGAAGAAGAGCTACGAAACGCTTTCGAGCTCTCGGTAATCGACATTCCGCGGCAAACACTGATCCAGTATCCGCACCTCCTCAATGAGGTAAATCGTGCGGTCATCGTGACCGAGCTGACGCTCGCCGCGACCCGCGATACGATTCGCTTGCTCTCCTGGTTCAAGTCGAATGCACCGCAATGCCAGGTCATCCTCGTCGCAAACCGGGTGCCGGCTGGCGGCGTTCTCGAGATTTCGAAGAAAGATTTCGAGACCTCGGTCGAGCGCAAGATCGATATGGTCATCCCGTTCGATCAGAAGACTGCCGTGCAGGCTGCAAAACTGGGCAAGACGTTGGCTGAAGCCGGCGGCTCCGGGAAAACCGGATCCTTGCTCAAGCAGCTCGCAGAGCGAGTTTCCAGCCTTGAAGGTGACGATCGGGACACGCCAGCAGATGGCGGCGGATCGCTCATGGACAAGCTTGGTGGCTTCAAATCCCTGATTTCGAAGAAAACGGGCAAAGAAAAAGCCCTGGACGCATAACCTTGCTGGCACCGCAATTGCGGAAAGGCCAGTAGCGATTGGAAAGCATTTATGTCTATCCTTCCCCTGATTATCTTCTTCTTCGGGATGCTTGGTTTCCTGGCGCTGGTCTATCTGGCCTTTGCCGGGCCGAATGTGCAGAAGGCACAGGCCAAGCGGCTAAGCGAATTGCGGCGGCGCCATTCGTCTTCAACAAGCCAGATCGCGGCTGAAACCCAGCTGAATCGCATCCTCGCCAAGCGCAATACGAAGATGGACAATCTTGCGGGCCGGTTCCTGCCACGACCGGAAATGCTGCGTACCCGGCTCGAGCAAACCGGCATGAAATGGACGCTGAGCCAATATATGATGGTCAGCGTTGCGATCACGATCGTCGTCGGCATGCTCCTTTTTTTCCAGGGGATGCCGATCCTGCTCGGGCTGTTGGCCGGTAGCTTTGTCGGCTTGTTCCTCCCGCACATGATCGTCGGGTTCCTTATCAAACGGCGGGTGAACCAATTCACCACGAAGTTCCCTGATGCCATCGAACTGCTTGTTCGCGGGCTTCGCTCGGGTTTGCCGATTTCCGAAACGCTTTCGGTTGTCGCAAGCGAAGTGCCGGATCCGGTGGGCAGTGAATTTACCGGTGTCGTCGACAAGATGAAAATCGGGAAGACGATGGATGAGGCGCTGGAAGGCACTGCAAAGCGCCTTGGAACCGCCGAATTCAACTTCTTCTGCATCACCCTGGCGATCCAGCGCGAAACAGGCGGCAACCTGGCCGAAACGCTGTCCAACCTTGCCAATGTGCTGCGTCAGCGCAGCCAGATGAAGCTCAAGATC
Source organism: uncultured Parasphingopyxis sp. (assembly GCA_947259005.1). Classification (GTDB taxonomy): domain Bacteria; phylum Pseudomonadota; class Alphaproteobacteria; order Sphingomonadales; family Sphingomonadaceae; genus Parasphingopyxis. The sequence continues at coordinate 610,028 of CAMYKP010000006.1, forward strand.
AAGGCGATGTCGGCTGAATCCAAGGCCTCCGCCTATATCGTGGGTTCATTGCCGTTCATCGTGTTCGCGATGATCATGACGATCAATCCCGGCTATATGGGCGGCTTCTTTGTCGACGAACGGCTGATGATCACCGGACTGGGCGGCCTGGTCTGGATGGGTATCGGCGTCTTCATCATGGCCAAAATGGTCAACTTCGAAATTTAACGGACGGGAGCGAGAAAATCATGACCGAAGCTGCCGGACCAACGATCCTCGGAGTTGACGTTTTCCTTGTCGCGACTTTGCTCGCGGCCGTGGCGACCTTTGCCATGCTTGTGGCGCTTTATGCGGCAACAACCGTGCGTGATCCCATGGCGAAACGCGTCAAGGCACTCAATGACCGTCGCGAACAGCTGAAGGCGGGTATCACCGCTTCGGCCCGCCGCGAGCGGAAATCGCTGACGCAAAAGAACGAGACAACGGACCGGATGCGGTCCTTCCTCAAATCGCTCAACACGCTGCAGGACGACCAGCTGCAACAGGCTCAGCAACGCCTGGCCCAGGCCGGCATCCGGTCCAAGGACTTGGCCGTAGCGGTCATCTTTGGCCGACTCGTGCTGCCTATCGTGATCGGCGGTGGCCTGGCGATTGCCGTGTTCGGATTCGGTTATCTTGCCGACTATACGCCGCTCAAGAAGTTCATGGTCGTCGGCGGCACATTCCTGCTCAGCTACAAGGCGCCCGATCTTTATGTTTCGAACAAAGTTGCCAAACGCTCGAACGAGATCCGCAAGGGCCTGCCCGATGCACTCGATCTGCTTGTGATCTGCGCCGAAGCGGGTTTGACGGTCGATGCCGCCTTCACGCGTGTCGCACGCGAACTGGGCGCAGCCTATCCGGAACTTGGGGATGAGTTTGCGCTGACCGCAATCGAACTCGGCTTCCTTACCGAACGTCGCCAGGCGTTTGAAAACCTCGCTTATCGGGTCGATCTCGAGGCTGTCCGCGGCGTTGTGACGACCATGATCCAGACCGAGAAATACGGTACACCGCTGGCCAGTGCCTTGCGCGTGCTATCGGCGGAATTCAGAAATGAGCGCATGATGCGTGCGGAGGAAAAAGCCGCTCGTCTGCCCGCTATCATGACGATCCCGCTGATCCTGTTCATTTTGCCGGTGCTCTTCGTCGTGATCCTCGGGCCTGCGGCCTGCTCGATCTCCGACAATTTCGTCGGCGGATAATTTCAGGCGGAGCCGGGCTTCTCTCACCCGGCTCCGCCTATATTCCTGCTAATTCAAGGACGCGCACCACGCAGTGCGGCGGTCTGCATCAATAGCTTCAAAGGCACCGCGGTCAGGAACCAATATCCTGAGCAGCGCGAGACCGCGATCGGTCGGCACAGAAACCTGTTCGATATCGCCAACAGCCTGCCCTTCCCGCACCAAAGCGACACGAACAGCTTCGCCATCTGCCTCCCGATCATTGCGGACAAAGGCAACATTGGTGTCGGCATCGAAAACCGAGAGTGACCAATAGGGTGAGTCGATAGGCTCGACGACAATCTCCAGCGGCCCGTCCGACAGATCGAACAGACAAGTGGAATAGGCGAGATCGGGACTGGGTCGTACAATCGTCCTGCGTTCGGCGGTGCTGAGCGGAGCATGGCCCATGCTGTTGATCGGCCCGTTCTGCTCGATCCGGCCCATCGCCACATGCATCAGGGTGCGCGGGATCATCGCAAGCGTGATCCAATAAACCGCCATCGCGATCCCCGCGACGAGCAGGACCCAACTCAGCCGCTGCCTCAGCATGACAGTCTCTCGATCACCGGCAGCTCGCCATCGGCAAGGTCCGCTCCGGGTCCATAGGCGCGCAAGGTCAGTTCGAATGCTTCGCCTGCTCGCGTAACAATCCCCTCACCGCCCGTTTCGGGTCCGGTCAGCGCAAGCACCGGATCGCCGCCATCGCCGCCCACCGAATAGGCGTTATCGGGATTGGAGATAAGGTGCGAATCCGTGCCGTAAGCCGTGACGCTCCACCAGCGCGCGGCGAGCGGCGGACCAGCGACCTGGTATCGGCAGCCGCCGTCGAGCGTCCTGCCCTGGCTATCCATGCTGGCGTTGAAATAGACGGCTTCGCGCGCCGTCAGCGCCATCAGGCCGCGCAACGCAACAATCGCCCGCTCCCGGTCGCTGGCTTCGGACGAGCCGAAATTCTGCGACGTGACCCAGGGGCCGGTTCGGACGTCGAACGCATCGATACCCGCACGCAGCGACCACCATGCTGCGCCCAGGCCGATGGCGATACCGAGGACCAGCGCAAGCAGGATCCTCAGCGCGAGTTTCATGAGGCTTTCCCGAGCGCCGCCTGCGCCGCAGCGAGCCGCGCAATGGGCACGCGATAGGGCGAGGCGCTGACATAATCGAGCCCCACCTGCTCGCAAAAGGCGATCGAAGCCGGATCGCCGCCATGCTCGCCGCAAATGCCGAGCTTGACGTCCGGCTTGGTCGCCCTGCCCCGCTCGGCAGCAAGCGCTATAAGCTCGCCGACACCCTCGACATCCAAGGTCACAAACGGATCACGGGGATAAATGCCCTGATCGACATAGGTGCCGAGGAATCGCCCGGCATCGTCGCGCGATACACCCAGCGCCGTCTGCGTCAGATCGTTAGTACCGAAGCTGAAAAACTCGGCCTGCTCGGCAATATCGCCGGCCCGCAGCGCAGCGCGGGGCAATTCGATCATCGTGCCCACAAGATAGTCCACCCGCGCGCCCTTCTCTTCGAAGACGGTTTCGGCCGTGCGATCGATGACCGCCTTCATCAGCTCCAGCTCGCGCCGCGTGGCTACCAGCGGCACCATGATTTCGGGGATCGGTGCGTCACCGCTCTTTTCAGCGACATCGAGAGCCGCTTCGAAGATGGCACGCGCCTGCATCTCGTAGATTTCCGGGTAGGTTACGCCGAGACGGCAACCGCGATGGCCGAGCATCGGGTTGAATTCGTGCAGCTCGTTAACCCGGCGGCGCAGCGTGTCGATCGACACATTCACGGCATCGGCCACTTCCTGCAGCTCATCCTCGCCATGCGGCAGGAATTCGTGGAGCGGCGGATCGAGCAGGCGGATCGTAACCGGAAGGCCCGCCATGATCGTGAATATCTCGGTAAAATCCTGACGCTGTTCCGGGAGCAGCTTGGCCAGCGCCTTGCGCCGTCCGGCTTCATCTTCCGCCAGGATCATCTGCCGCACGGCGGTAATCCGTGCGGCATCGAAGAACATGTGCTCGGTACGGCACAGGCCAATGCCTTCCGCGCCGAATTCCCGCGCCGTGCGGCAATCGGCAGGCGTTTCCGCATTGGTGCGCACGCGCATCCGGCGGGACTTGTCAGCCCAGACCATCAGCTGACCGAAATCCCCGGCCAGTTCGGGCTGGATCGTTGCAACCTCGCCAACCATCACTTCTCCGGTCGCACCGTCGATGGTGATCATGTCGCCTTCGCGAAATTCCCGGCCCATCGCCTTGAACGTCTTAGTCTTGGCATCGATGACAACGCTGCCCGTGCCCGAAACACAGGGCCGGCCCATGCCGCGCGCGACAACCGCTGCGTGAGACGTCATCCCGCCCCGCGCCGTAAGAATGCCCTGGGCGGCGTGCATGCCGTGGATATCTTCCGGGCTTGTCTCGACCCGGACCAGGATCACAGCCTCGCCGAGCGCGGCCCGGCGTTCGGCCGTATCCGCATCGAAAACGACAATGCCCGATGCCGCGCCGGGCGATGCCGGGAGGCCGCGGGCGATGACATCGCGTTCCGCTTCGGGATCGAGCGTCGGGTGGAGCAGCTGGTCGAGCGCGCCGGGATCGACACGCAGCACGGCTTCCTCTTCGGTAATCAGCCCCTCGCCGGCCATATCGACCGCGATTTTCAGCGCCGCCTTGGCGGTGCGCTTGCCGGAGCGTGTCTGCAGCATCCAGAGCTTGCCGCGCTCCACGGTGAACTCGATATCCTGCATGTCGCGATAATGGTTTTCGAGCAGATCGAAGACCTTGGCCAGCTCGGCAAAGGTTTCGGGCATCGCCTCTTCCATCGCGGCGGGTTTGGCCCCTGCCCGCTCACGCGCAGCAGTTGTCAGATATTGCGGCGTGCGGATACCGGCGACGACATCCTCACCCTGCGCATTGATCAGCCATTCGCCATAATAGGCGCGCTCGCCGGTCGCGGGATCGCGGGTGAAGGCCACGCCCGTTGCCGATGTTTCGCCCATATTGCCGAACACCATCGCCTGCACGTTGACGGCAGTGCCCCAGTCGCCGGGAATGTCGTTGATGCGGCGATAGACTTTGGCGCGCTCCGCCTGCCACGATCCGAATACCGCGCCGACCGCGCCCCAGAGCTGGTCCTGCGGGTCTTGCGGGAAAGGATGGCCGAGCTCGCGTTCGGCGATTTTCATATAGTCTGCGACGAGCCTCTGCCAATCTTCCGCTTCCATCTCCGTATCGAGATATATGCCCTTGTCTTCCTTGGCGATTTCCAGCGCTTCTTCGAAAGCGTCATGATCAAGCCCGAGTACGACATCGGCATACATCTGGATGAAGCGGCGATAGCTGTCCCAGGCAAAACGCGGATCGCCAGACGTTTCCGCCAGCCCCTTCACTGTCTCGTCGTTGAGGCCAAGATTGAGCACTGTATCCATCATGCCCGGCATGGAAACGCGGGCACCCGAACGGACCGAAACGAGCAGCGGATCGGCAGCATCGCCAAAGCCCTTGCCGGTTATCTGTTCGACATGCGCGATCCCGGCTGCGACCTGTTCGCGCAGTTCATCGGGAAAGACCTCGCCTTCAGTGTAATAGCGTGTGCACATTTCCGTACTGATCGTGAAACCGGGAGGGACCGGCAGGCCGATGGAAGACATTTCAGCAAGGTTAGCCCCCTTGCCGCCGAGAAGATTCCTGTCGCCCGATCCGCCTTCGGAAACGCCGCCACCGAAACGGTACACATATTGGGTCATTGAGAGAGTATTCCTTCGCTCGGTTGACACTGGTTGACACAGGTGCGGCCCAAAAAAGACCGAACAGCCCCCGCGCGCCCCAACAAAATCCTATCCGCCTTCGATCCTCGAAAAATCTGCGACCTGGTGTACGGCGTCGCGCATACGCGCCAGCATTCCCAGCCGCACGTCACGCTTGGTCGGGTCCGGATCGTTCACCGTTACATTGTCGAAAAACGCATCAATCGGCGCGCGCAACTCTGCAAGCGCCGCCATCGCACCTTCAAAGTCCTCGGCCTCGACAGCCGCGCCGGCGCGCTCCTCTACCTTGCTCAGCGCTTCGAGGAGGATCGCCTCTTGGGGTTCGGGCGCATAGGAAAGATCGCCGCCAACGCCCTCACCGCCCCATTTTTCCTTTTTGAGGATATTCGCCGCGCGTTTGTATCCAGCGAGCAGGTTCGCGCCGTCAGCCGTTTTCAGGAAATCCTGCAACGCTTTGACGCGGGCGAGTAGGCGGACCAGATCATCCTCCCCGCCCAGCGCAAACACCGCGTCGATCAGGTCATGGCGAACACCGGCCTCGCGTTGTTGGACCTTGAGGCGGTCGGCGAAGAAATCTAGAACTCCCTGGGATGTCGCAGTCTGAATATCCAACGGCTGCTGCTGAAGATCGACATGCCAAATCGCCAGATGCCAGAGATCGTTATCGTCAAAGGACGAATCGTTCACCAGATCCTCTTCGATCTGTGAAATAGTGATCGTGGCAACATTGGCTTTCGGCCCCGGTGCTCGCGCGATTTCTCGAAAAGTCTTTTCGACGAGCTTTCGGTCGGATCGCAAATCGGCAAAGAACGCCTTGGCCACCTCATTTACTTTCTGGTTGCGCAAATAGAGCGCGGCCGACATCAGCGATCCATACATCTCGCACGAGAGCGAATTTTCGATGATCAGCCTGATTGCCCCGAGCGCAGCGCGTCTCAATGCATAGGGGTCGCGGCTACCAGTAGGCTTTTCATCGACCGCGAAGAACGCGACTAACGTATCCAGCTTATCCGCCAAGCTCACCGCCACCGTAACCGGCATCGTCGGTACATCGTCGCCCTGGCCCACAGGCTTATAATGATCGCGGATCGCGGCGGAGACTTCCCCGTCCAACCCTTCATTGGCCGCATAATAGCCACCCATGATGCCCTGCAGGTCGGCAAATTCACCGACCATGCCGGTTACGAGATCCGCCTTGGCGAGGCGCGCCGCCTGTTCGGCCTTGTCGGGTTCGGCATTCGGGACGATGCCTTGTTCGGCCAGCCAGCGCGCCAACTTTGCAACCCGGTCGACCTTGTCGGCAACCGTCCCGAGCTTTTCATGGAAGACGATCTGGTCGAGCTTTTTCGCATGGTCGGCAAGGCTCACCTTCTGGTCCTGCTCCCAGAAGAATTTGGCGTCCGACAGCCGCGCCGCCAACACTTTTTCGTTACCGGCCACGACATGCGCGCCTTCATCGGCCGCCTCGATATTCGCGACGCAGATGAAGTGCGGCGAGAGGCTGCCGTCCGGCTTCTCGCAGGCGAAATATTTCTGGTGGCTGCGCATCGCCAGGGTGATCACTTCGGGCGCGACCTGGAGGAAGCTCTCGTCGAAGCTGCCCAGCAGCGGCACCGGCCATTCGGTCAGCCCGGCATTTTCCTCGACCAGCCCCGGATCCTGTTTGCGGGTCAGCCCCGCCGCTTCGGCCAGTGCATTGGCGCGCGTGCGGATAATCCCCTCGCGCTCCTTGTGATCGACGATGACATGGCAGGCGCGCAGCTTCTCGGCATAGTCGTCCGCGCCGCCAATGGTGATCGCGCCGTCATGATGGAAGCGATGGCCGACCGTTTCATAGCCCGAGACGATGCCGTCAATCTCGCACTCGACCAGCTGGTCACCAAGGATCGCGACGATCCCCTGCAACGGCCGAACCCAGCGCAGGCTTTCGCTGCTCTGCGAGGCTGCGCCCCAGCGCATCGATTTGAGCCAAGGGAAAGCACGGATGATCGCCGGGATCGCTTCGCCGAGAACATCGGCGGTCGCCCGGCCCGGCTTGTCGATCACCGCGAAATAGGTCGGCTTGCCTTTCACATCGCGAACCTCAAGGTCGTCACGCGAAAGGCCGGTTGATCGCAGGAAGCCGTCTACCGCCTGATCCGGCGCATCGACCTTCGGGCCCTTGCGTTCTTCCCGCACGGCTTCGGTTTCCGTCGGCAGGCCGCGCGCGATCAGCACCAGCCGGCGCGGCGTGGACCATGTTTCAAGGCTTTCCGCCTCAAGGCCCGCCGTATCCAGTTCAGCCGCAAACAGCTTTTCCAGATCGGCGCGCGCCTTGCCCTGCATCCGGGCGGGAATCTCTTCGGAGAGCAGTTCGAGCAGGAAATCAGCCATTACGCGTCCCACCCGTTCTTCGCCATATGCGCTTCGCACGCACCGACAGCCAGTTCGCGAACCCGGCCAATATAGGCCTGGCGCTCGGCAACCGAGATCACGCCGCGCGCTTGCAGCAGGTTGAAGATATGGCTGGCCTTGATCGCCTGGTCATAGGCGGGAAGCGGCAGTTCCGCCGCGATGCAGGATTTGCACTCCGCGGCAGCATCCCTGAACCACTGGAACAGCGTTTCCGTATTGGCCTGCTCGAAATTATAGGCGCTGAACTGCTTCTCATTTTCGAGAAACACATCGCCGTACGTCACACCGTCATCGTTGAACGCGAGATCGTAAACGCTGTCGACGCCTTGGATATACATGGCCAGCCGCTCCAGCCCGTAGGTCAGCTCGCCCGACACCGGCTTGCAGTCGAACCCGCCGACCTGCTGGAAATAGGTGAATTGGGTGACTTCCATGCCGTCGCACCAGACTTCCCAGCCGAGCCCCCATGCGCCCAGGGTCGGGCTTTCCCAGTCATCCTCCACGAAGCGGATATCGTGCTTGAGCGGATCGATACCGATCGCGATCAGGCTGTCGAGATAGAGTTGCTGGATATCGGGCGGGCTCGGTTTGAGCACGACCTGATACTGGTAATAATGCTGGAGGCGGTTCGGATTTTCGCCATAGCGACCGTCAGTCGGGCGGCGCGAGGGCTGCACATAGGCGGCTTTCCACGGGTCCGGGCCGAGCGCGCGCAACGTGGTTGCCGGGTGGAATGTTCCGGCCCCCATTTCAAGGTCATAGGGCTGCAGGATCACACAGCCCCGCGCGCTCCAATAATCATGAAGCGTGAGGATCAGGCGCTGGAAACTGAGGGGGGTTTTATCACCCAACGGGAAGGCCTTCGCAGTTGCAATAAATGGTGCGCGCGGATTGGCGCAATGGGCCGCTTGGGTCAAGCAATCTGGCCCCAAAACAGGCGAAAAAGGGCAACTTGAGTCTTTGTGTATTATCTATATAACGCACCTATGCGCTTCACACCCGTCCGTATCGGCCTGCTTCTCATCGGCGCATTTCTGATAGTCAGCCTGTTGGGCGGGTCGGTCATCTGGTCCACGCTGGGGCCGGCCGACGATCTGAGCATAGATGGCCGGGCTGAAATCGTCCGGACCGGCGATGTGGGGATCGGCGAAGGCTGGTCCTCCTATGGAGGCGATCTGGGCGGCAACCGCTATTCTGCAGCCGGGCAGATAACGGCGGAAAATGTGGGTAATCTGGCCATCGCCTGGACCCATCGATCTGGCGCTTTGGAAGGCCGCGACGATGTAATTGGTCGCACCGCGCTGGAAACCACACCCATTCTCGCCGAAGACTCGCTGATCTTCTGCACCCAGTTCAACCAGGTGATCGCCCTCGATCCTGGAACCGGCGAGGAAAAATGGCGGCACGACCCCGAGATATCCAGCGACCAGCGCCCCGCAAACCAGTTCACCTGTCGCGGCGTTTCCTATTGGCAGGATAGCGAAGCGGAACCCGGCAGCATCTGTGCATCCCGAATCTTCACGGGCACTTCCGATGCGCGGCTGATTGCGCTCGATGCGCGAACCGGAGCGCTATGCGAGGATTTTGGCGATAGCGGCGAAGTTCGGATCGAGCCCAGCATATCCCTGCGCTGGCCGGGCGAGTTTCAGGTAACGTCCGCCCCCGCAATCATCGGCGATGTCATCGTGACCGGCTCTGCTATCAGCGACAATCTGCGCACCGAAGCGCCGCAAGGGACGGTGCATGGATTCGATGCGCGCAGCGGCGACATCATCTGGCGATTCAATCCCGTCCCTCGCGATCCCGAAGATCCGGCACGCGACAGCTGGGCAGACAATTCCGCCGATCTGGTTGGGCATGCCAATGTCTGGTCCACAATGTCCGTCGATGCCGAGCGGGGTCTGGTGTTCCTGCCGACATCGAGCCCGAGCCCCGATTATTATGGCGGCGCACGCAGCGGCGATAATCACTATGCCAATTCCGTCGTCGCCCTGAACGGGGAAACCGGTGAAGTCGTCTGGCATTTCCAGACCGTCCATCACGATGTCTGGGATTATGACCTGCCGGCACAGCCGAGCCTCGTGACGGTCTGGCGCGATGGCGAAGCGCATGATGTCGTCGTGCAGGTCGCGAAAACGGGGCTGGTGTTCGTGCTCGACCGGGATACCGGCGAGCCTTTCCTGCCGATTGAGGAACGCCCTGTGCCGCAAGGCGGGGTGGAAGGAGAAACATTGTCCCCCACCCAGCCATTCCCGGTAAACACGCCGCCGATCGTCCCCAATCGCCTGCGTCCTTTCATGGATGCGTTCGGAATTACCTTGTGGGACCGGCTCGCCTGTGCATCGCAAATTCGGAACCTGCGCGGAGAAGGACTGTTTACGCCGCCCGGCACAGGCGGGATGCTCGCCTATCCCTTCTCCGGCGGCGGTGCGAACTGGGGCGGCGCGGCATTCGATCCGTCGCGGAACCTGCTCATCATCAACATGAGCAATGCGGCCCAGGCCATTCACCTGATCCCCGGTGTCGAGGAAGAAAGCAGCGTGACAGACCTGTCCGACGATGCCGAATTCGCCCCGATGGAAGGCGTACCCTTTGCAATGACGCGGGAGCTGCTGGTCTCTCCCCTGGGGCTGCCGTGCAATGCTCCGCCCTGGGGCGTCCTTGCCGGAATCGACCTGGCGAGCGGTGAAATCGTCTGGCGGCAAACAATTGGCACGACCGAAGACCTTGCCCCGGGCGGGCTCGGACTGCCCCTCGGAACGCCGAATTTCGGGGGACCGATCGTAACGGCCGGCAACCTGATCTTTATCGGTGCGGCAATGGATGACTATCTTCGCGCCTTCAATGTCGAGACTGGCGAAGAACTGTGGAAAGGCCGGCTGCCGGCCGGCGGTCAGGCTACGCCGATGACCTATGAATGGCACGGGCGGCAATATGTCGTGATCGCAGCAGGTGGCCATGGCAGCTCGGGAAGCCGGCCCGGCGATTATATGGTGGCCTTTGCGCTGCCCGGGTAAGGATTGCGGTCTTTTCTTTGGGCATCAAATCGCGGATAGGCGGTGCCATGACAGTCAAAATGATCACAGCCGCCCTTTCCGCCCTGCTGCTCTCAGCCTGCGCGCCTGCCCAGACGGCGCAGACAACGGCTCCACCGCCCGTTGCGACAGCTTCCGTCTCGACACCGCAGGGCGATGCCCCAGCGCTATGGCGGGTTTGCGATGAAGACACGACCATCTGGCTTTTCGGCACGATCCATGTCCTGCCGGACGGTTTTGCATGGCGAAACGCGACAATCGATGCGGCGATCGAGGCTTCCGACGCACTGATCCTCGAGACGACGAGCGGCGATGGCGAGAGCGATGCAGCGCTGCTGCTCATGCGGCTCGGGGTGTCGTCCGATCTCCCGCCGATCGGCGAACGGGTCGATCCTGAATTGCTGCCCCAGCTTGCCTCGATGATTGCCCGCGGTCCCTTTCCGGAATCTTTCCTCAACGGACTGGAAACCTGGGCGGCATCTCTGATGCTGGTCGGGGTAACGCTCAACGATCTGGGGCTCGATTCCAACAATGGCGTCGAGGATCAGCTCGAACTGGTCTTCCAGCTTGCAAACAAACCAATTTCCGGGCTGGAAACCCCGGCCCAGCAGCTGGGCTTTTTCGATAGCCTGCCCGAAGAGGCCCAGCGCTATTTCCTGAGTTCTGTCATCGATACTCCGGAAGATATCCGCGCCGAATTCGATGCCATGCTGGAAGCATGGCGGTCTGGCGATGAAGCGGAAATCGCACGAACATTCGATGATGAACTCGTCCTTTCCGAACCGCTTCGGCAGACGCTTCTCACCCGGCGCAACGCCAATTGGGCAACATGGATTCGCGAACGCCTCGATGAGCCGGGTACCATCTTCATGGCCGTCGGGGCCGGACATCTGGCCGGCGATGATTCCGTGCAGGACTTCCTGCAGGTTGCGGGAATCGAAGTCGTCCGGGTTCAGTAGAGTTTGTCAGAACCTTGCTCAAGCAAGGTCGCCGCACCAGCCCTCTCCCCCACCCGACCTCCCACTCAGTATATTCTATGGGAGGCCGGGTGGGGGAGAGGGCTGGTGCGGCGCTCAACCGACAGGTTGAGTCTGACAGATAACCTGCGGCGATTTCCAACCACGGAAATTCTGACGATCAAGAACCCTCACAAACAGTTGCCAAAACCCACGTTCCGCCGTATAGGCCCCGGCTTCCCGCTATGTGCCCCCTGGAGGCGTGGCGGGTTTTGAAACACTAACCACCCAGCGATTTGGAGATATCAGATGAGCGATCAGCTGACACTGTCGGCCGAAACGCGCGAGCGAGCAGGCAAGGGAGCCTCTCGTGCAATGCGTCGCGAAGGCCGTGTACCCGCCGTTATTTACGGCGACAAGAAAGACCCGGAACCCATTCACCTTGAAGAGCGCGAGCTCGTGAAATTGCTGCACACCGGCCATTTCATGAACAGCCTTGTTTCGCTGGAACTTGGCGGCAGCAAGACCAACGCGCTGCCGAAGGACATTCAGTTCCATCCGGTCACTGATCGCCCGATGCATGTCGATTTCCTGCGAATCGGCAAGGGCGCGAAAGTTACGCTCGAAATTCCGGTCCACTTCGTCAACGAAGACGCCTCGCCGGGCCTCAAGCGTGGCGGCGTGCTCAACATTGTTCGTCACGAACTCGAGCTCACCTGCCCGGCCGACGATATTCCGAGCGAAATCACCGTTCCGCTGGATGGTCTCGAAGTTGGCGATTCGATCCATATTTCGCAGATCGAACTGCCGGAAGGCGTTATTTCCGCGATCGACGATCGTGACTTCACCATTGCCGGTGTGGTTGCACCGTCCGCCCTCAAGCGTGACGATGCGTCCGCCGAGGGTGAAGAAGGCGAAGACGGCGAAGAAGAAGTCGGCGCCGGCGACGTTCCGACCACTGCTCAAGGCAGTGGCGACGACGAGGAAGAGTCGGACAGCTAAGTCCCCCTTCCCTCATTTGCCATATGCTATGGATAGGGAGACCGGCTTGTTCTATCGAACAGGCCGGTTTTCTTTTGTCCGCAGCGAAGAGCAGGACAGCTAGTCGCAGAAAGGCGCAAAACGCATCATGCAATTATGGGTTGGCCTTGGGAATCCCGGCGCGGAACACAGCATGCAGCGGCACAATGTCGGCTTCATGGCCGCCGATGCCATTGCCGAGGTGCATGGCTTCGACGCCGTACGCACCCGCTTCCAGAGCTGGACCCAGATGGGGAGGATCGGCGGCGAAAAGATCCTGCTCCTGAAACCCGCAACTTATATGAACAAGTCCGGCCAGGCGATTGGCGAGGCGATGCGCTTCTACAAGCTCGGCCCCGAAGATGTGACGGTGTTTTACGACGAGCTCGATCTCGAACCGTTCAAGATAAAGGTCCGCCGCGGCGGCGGGACGGCCGGGCATAACGGCATCCGATCGACCGACGCGCATATCGGCAACGAGTTTCGCCGGGTTCGTATCGGCATCGGCCACCCGGGCGACAAATCCCGCGTCACCCGGCACGTGCTGGGCAATTACGCCAAAGCCGAAATCGAACCATTGACCGATTTACTGGGCGCAATCGCGGCAGAAGCCGACTGGCTGGCCAAGGGCGACGATGCGCGGTTCCTGAATGAAGTGGCGCTGCGCCTGCAACCCTGAGACAGGAATTGGTCATGACCGATAATCCCCAAACCTATCTTGATGTATCGCAAGAAGCCGGACGCGATTTCATGATGCGCGGCATTTCCGGTCCCGTCGTCATGCTCAACCTGCTGCGTTTTCGCGACGTTGCAGATTATTCGGATACGCCCGAGTTGGCCGGGCCGGGACCGGTCAGCGGGGCCGAAGCCTTTCAGCGCTATATCGATCACACCCTGCCCTTTCTCACCGGTAGCGGCGGCGAAATGACGTTTCTTGGCGAGGGTGGCGCTTGGCTGATCGGCCCGCCCGGTGAACGCTGGGACCTGATGATGACGATCAAACAGGCGAGCGTGGCGGCGTTCATGGCCTGGGCGAATAATCCCGAATATCTTGCGGGCATCGGACACCGCACAGCGGCAATCGAGGATTCCCGGATATTGCCGCTGGTCGAACGCCCGGACACAGTGATGATCTGACATCAATATTCCGTGACGGGCGTGAGCTTGGTCGCGACTTCTGCTAGAGAAAGCTGAACCCAGCAGGAGGATCACCATGACCGCCATCAACCGCCGCCATTTGCTCGCAGGGACCGCCGCCGTTTCCGCCCTTTCCGCCATATCAGCCAGCACGCCTGTCCTTGCGCAGACGGCGACACCCGATCTTTCCGGCAAATCGGTTTTGATTACCGGCTGTTCTTCGGGCTTTGGCCGCGTCGGCGCGCTCCACTATGCAAGGGCAGGTGCCAAGGTCATCGCCACGATGCGCAACCTGCCGCGCCCCGAAGCGGAAAGTCTGGCCGCCGAAGCCGCTGCGGAAGAGCTTGATCTCCATATCGTCGAAATCGATGTCCTGTCTGAAGAACAGGTAGCCGCAGGTGTGGCCGAAGCCGAGCGGATTGCGGGCGGCGCGATCGATGTGCTGGTCAACAATGCGGGGATCGGCATTACCGGCCCGATCGAATTGCAGGACATGGAAGCGACACAGCTGATGTTCGATACCAACGTATTCGGCTATCAGCGCATGGCGCGAGCCGTGCTGCCCGGTATGCGGGCGGCGGGCTCAGGTCAGATCTTCGCCATATCCTCGCAGCTTGGGCGGGTTATCGTACCCGGCGCCGGGCAATACTCGCCGACCAAATTTGCCGTCGAAGCGATGTTCGAGCAGCTCGCCTATGAGCTCGTTCCCCACAATATCGAGGTGACGATCATACAGCCCGGTGGTTATCCAACGCAGATCTGGGTCAGCCGCAACCGCTATACGACCGCACTGCGAGACCGGACACCGGATGAACGCAAGGAAGGCTATCCGGCGCTGGTCGAACGGATGGGAACCGAGGACGGATCGGGGCGGAGTGCCGACCCCGCCGATGTGCCGCGCGCCATCGCCGAGATTGTCGCAATGCCCCCCGGCACGCGCCCGCTGCGCCGCGCCGTCCATCCGGGGCCGAAACCGCAAGAGGCCATCAACCGTGTTTCAGCCGAAACGCAGGTGGCATGGCTTGGCGAGTCCGGATTTGGACCGTGGATCAACGCCGTGCACAGCTAGGGCGACACTTTAGCCGATCGGCATCCCCGGCGGCACTTGTGGAAGCCGGTCTTCATCGGCAATTGCGGCATTCAGCGCCTCGCGATCCTGAAGCAGGCGGGCAAGCCCCCTGCCCCATTGGGCCTGTACATCCGACCCGCGTCCCTCGAGCGCATCGGCCAGAGCTGCGATCCGATCCGACAGGGCAAGAGCGATGGTTGGAGACAGGTCTGCGTCGCGCTGCAGCCGCGCCAATGCCAGGGCCGTAGTCGTGGCAATCCGCCGCCTGACTCCGGCATCTCGCTCCCGCCCGTTAAAGCCGAAGGTGCGGTCTATCACGGCATCGATAACATCATGGGCGCCGGGCACATCGGATGCCGCCTGGTGCTGGATTTCAAGCCGGTTAAGGCGGTCTGGCGCAAGCAGACCGGCCAGCGTCACCACGGCGCCCAGTTCGGTCGCGCTGAGCGGATCGAAGACCGGCCCGCCCGCCGTCGGGAAAATCTCTATGCTCGTCTGTCGGTCATTGTTTCCGGAATAGGCGCTGGACAGATAGGGAAGCACCTGCCCCGGCACGCCAAGAGCCTGCGGATCGAGTGTGCGAAGCAAGGCATCCAGCGCAGCCCGCTGGGTGGCGGCGGGAACCGGGGTCGCCAGTTCCAGCCCGTCGCCATTCAGCGCATAATTGAAATCGACACCGCCCAGCACCTTGCTCGCCGCCTCAACCTGATAACGATGCAAAAGCCAGACCGGGACGAAGGCGCGGCGGAGCTGTGAGAGCGGCTGCCCTGCTCCGATGGCCGCCGGACCGAAGCGCGAGACGGCAACGCGGCGGACTTCCATGATCCGGTCCAGCTCTGCCACTGGGTCGGCATAATCGTCCCACAGGCTGCCGACCGGATGGGCATCGCCGACCGATCGGGCCTCGCCATCGCCGACATAGCGCAAGCCTTCCGCCAACCCTGCCTGCATGATCGGAACAGCCTCAGCGTCAGTCTGCGCGCCGTAGAGCCAGTTTACAGCGAAACGATCCCACCGGCCGACGCCGACGCCATAAGCATCCGAAATGTCAGGCAGGCCATCGACCAGGCGGACCCGCGGCGCCGGATAGTCCATCACCGAATAGCGGCCCTGTGCAGACCCTGCGAAATTGTGCGCCAGGCCGATGGCATGCCCGACTTCATGCGCGCCAAGCTGGCGGATGCGGGCAAGAGCCGCCGTGACCGGATCGTTGGGATCGCCGGTTCCGGTCAATCCAGCACCCACCAGCGCCTCGAAGATCATGATATCCTGCCGTACCCGCAAAGAGCCGAGCAGCACCTGCCCCTTGATGATCTCGCCCGTGCGCGGATCTTCTATCACCTGGCCGTAAGACCAGCCCCGCGTCGCACGGTTCACCCAGTTGACGACATTGTAGCGAATATCGAGCGGATCTATGCCTTCCGGCAGCATCTCGACACGAAAGGCATCGACGAAACCGGCGGCATCGAATGCCTCGCTCCACCAGGAAACGCCTTCGTGAAGCGCCGTGCGGATCGGCTCGGGCGCGCCGCGATCAATGTAAAAAATGATCGGATTGCTGACCGGCGAACGCTCAGCCGTCGGATCGACCCGATCAAGCCGGAATCGGTTGGCAAGCTCATACACGACCGGCTGGCCGAGTGGTGCGGAATAGTCGACCACCTGCATCGCAAACGACCCGGCGCGCGGATCGAAGCGGCGTGGCTGATAGCCGGGTTCGGGCAGCGCAATCAGCGAGTGGCGGACAATAAAACTGACATTACCGCTGACGGGGGTAATATTGCGGACCTCATCGCCCGGATTGGCAGCCGTGAAGGTCAGCCGGGAGCGCATTTCGATATTGCGCGGAAACACCCGGACGAAATTGGTGTCGGCCACGGACAGGTCGGACTGAAAGGAAAATGCCCGATCTCCCTGAGAGAGGGCGCCGGCAAGCTGCAGGTCGTCGCGCGCGAGAAAAGACGCGACATTGACGAGGAAACCTCCATCGGTCGTTTCAGCGGCAACCTCTCCCCGCCAGATCGTTGAATAGGCAAAGGATTCGCGCACCGCCCGCTGCTCCTCCGGAGAGCCGCTCGTCGCTCGAAAGCGTTCATTCTCTACCTCGGCCAGAACCTGATTGCCCACCCGGCGGAAAACAAGCATGCGCGAGCCTTGGCTGACCGCACGGTCCAGGCCCAGCGGCGCGGAGCCGAGGCCCGTCTCAAGCCCGCTGACATAGATGAAGCGCCCAGCGAGGCCGTTCGCATCTGGGGATGGCAGCGTGAGGAAAATCTCGCCCTCGCTCCGGTCGACATGGACCGCAAGCAGACCATCCTGCCGTTCGGTTCCGACAAGCGTTTCCTGGGCCGAGGCCATGGCCAAAGCGGGCGACGATGCTCCGGCAAGGGCTAGCGCCATCAGTATCGTCCGAGCATATCGCCGCATCACATCCCCCTTATTCCAGCAGGAAGACTAGGTTGGGAGCCGGATGCTGTCGAGCGGTTTCGGCTGGCAATATACGGCGCAAACGCCTATCGAGCTGCCTCGTTCGCCGGCCTCGTCCGGCCTTCCATTTTTGACGGGATTATCATGGGCTTCAAATGCGGGATTGTCGGCCTGCCGAATGTCGGTAAATCGACGCTGTTCAACGCGCTGACCGAAACTCAGTCTGCACAGGCTGCCAATTATCCATTCTGCACGATCGAACCGAATGTCGGTAAAGTCGCCGTGCCCGACCCAAGGATCAACCAGATTGCGGCAATCGCCGGTTCGGCCAACACTATCGAAACCCAGCTCGAATTCGTCGACATCGCCGGCCTGGTGCGCGGCGCATCCAAGGGCGAAGGGCTGGGCAACCAGTTCCTCGCCAATATTCGCGAAGTCGATGCCATCGTCCATGTGCTGCGCTGCTTCGAGGATGACGATATCCAGCATGTCGAAAACACAATCGACCCGATCGCCGATGCCGAAACGGTGGAGACCGAATTGCTGCTCGCCGATATGGAATCGGTCGAGCGCCGGGTGGAGAATGCCAAGCGCCGCGCGACCGGTGGCGACAAGGAAGCAAAGGCCATTGCAAGCGTGCTCGGCCAGGCGCTGGAGTTGCTCAAGGAGGGCAAGCCCGCCCGGCTGACCGAGCCCAAGGATGACGAGGAAGCGCGCGTATTTCACGAGGCACAGCTACTGACGGCCAAGCCCGTTCTCTATGTCTGCAATGTCGATGAGGGATCGGCTGCCGAAGGCAATGCCTTCAGTGCGCGGGTCTTCGAAAAAGCAGCGGCAGAGGGTGCGGAGGCGGTTGTCATTTCAGCCGCGATCGAAGCCGAAATCATAACGATGGATCCCGAAGACCGGCCCGAATTCCTCGCCGATCTGGGGCTGGAGGAAACGGGCCTCGCTCGCGTTATCCGCGCCGGATACCAGCTGTTGCACCTGATCACCTTCTTCACCGCCGGCCCGAAGGAAACGCGGGCATGGACAGTGACCAAGGGATCGCATGCACCGCAGGCCGCCGGTGTCATCCATAGCGATTTCGAGCGCGGCTTCATTCGCGCCGAAACAATCGGCTTCGACGATTTCATCGCGCATAATGGAGAAGCCGGAGCGCGCGATGCGGGCAAGCTTCGTCAGGAAGGCAAGGATTATGTCGTCACCGATGGCGATGTGATGCTGTTCAAGTTCAATGTCTAATCAGGGCGTTCGAAAGGAAATCCGGCGCGGTTCATAGTGTCATGAAGGAGTGATATCGCAATGCGCACGATCCGGTCGTTCGTCATCCTCATTGCCCTGTTCGGTGCGTTCACAGCGCATGCGCAAACACCGGCACCCGTCACCATCCTCATCTCGATTGACGGATTCCGCCCGGACTATCTCGACCGGGGGATTACCCCGCGGCTTGCCGGATTGCGGGAAACGGGTGTTTTCGCCTCAATGCGTCCATCCTTCCCGACCAAGACCTTCCCCAATCACTACACGATCGTCACCGGACTGCGCCCAGACCACCACGGAATCACCGGCAATTCTATGATTGACCCGGCGCGTCCCGGCCAGATGTTCAGCCTGGGCAATTCTTCTCAGTCGCTCGACCCTTTCTGGTGGGACCAGGCCGAACCGATCTGGATGACTGCGGAAAATGCGGGAATCCGGACGGGTACAATGTTCTGGCCGGGATCAGAGGTCGCGATACGCGGTGTGCGCCCGCAGGACTGGCAGCGCTTCGACCAGAATATCTCAAATGTTCAGCGTGTGAATGCCGTTCTCGACTGGCAAAGACGGCCAGACGACATTCGCCCGCGCTTCGTCACCCTGTACTTCGATACGGTGGACATGGCGGGCCATATCCACGGTATCGAAGCACCGGAAACCGATGCAGCGATCACCGAAGTCGATACACGGATCGGCGAACTTGTTGACGGGCTCGCAGCTATGGGGCGAGGAGCAAATATCGTGATCATTTCCGATCATGGCATGGCGACCATCGATGCCACCCGGGTTGTCCAGCTCGATGAACTGATCGATCCCAGCTTTTACACCTTGGTTGAAAGCGGCCCCTATGCGGCCATCGAACCGGCGGCGGGAACCGACGACCATGTGTTCGAAACCTTTCTCCAGCCGCACGAGAATATGAGTTGCTCTCGCCGGGAGGAACTGCCTGCGCATCTCGAATTCGGTGCCAATCCCAGAGTGACCGCCATTATTTGCCGGGCCGATGCAGGCTGGGTCATCATATCGGGCGAACCGCGCTACCCGATCGCGGGGGCAACCCATGGCTGGGACAATTTCGCCCCGGATATGCGCGCGACATTTCTCGCAAACGGCCCCGCATTCACGAGCGCCAGGGCACCGGATGTCATTGATAATGTTGACGTCTACCCTCTTCTTGCCCGGCTGATCGGTATCACGCCCCTTCCCCATGACGGTGATCCGTTGATTGCCGATGCGTTGCTCGTCGATTGACATGCTTTACGCTTGCGTAAACGTAAGTCCGTGATATCCTGCCGCCATGCTCTATTTTGAAGATATTGAACCCGGCATGAAATCCGCTTTCGGTCACTATGAAGTCACCCGCGAAGAGGTAATCGAATTCGCGTCGAAATATGACCCCCAGCCCTTTCATCTCGACGATGACGCGGCCGCGCAAACCTATTTCGGAAAGCTCTCCGCAAGCGGCTGGCATACCGGCTCGATGGCCATGCGAATGCTGGTCGACAATATGGACACAAACAAACAGGCGAGCCTGGGATCCCCCGGCATTGACGAGCTTCGCTGGCTGAGACCCGTCTATCCGGGCGATGTGCTCCGCTGCGAAACCGAAATAGTTGACAAGACACCGTCGCGCAGCCGCCCGGAAATGGGGTCTTTCCGCAGCAATCTTACCGTCTTCAATCAAAATGACGAGGCGGTGATGACGATGAAATCGATTGGTCTGATCCGTCGGCGTTCAGCGGAGACCGTTGAAAAAGCCTAGTCGCCTTCAAACTCGACCAGCGCTTCGACCGACACACCTGCCCCGCGCAGCTTGGCCGCGCCGCCCAGATCGGGCAAATCGATCACGAACAGCGACTGCCCCACTTTCGCCCCTGCCCCGCGCAAAAGACGGACCGCAGCATGGGCCGTGCCGCCTGTGGCCAGAAGGTCGTCTATCAGCAGGATGCGGGCGCCCTGGGGAATGGCATCATGATGCATTTCCAGGCTGTCGCTGCCATATTCCAAGGCATAGTCCTCGGTCAGCGTCTTGCCCGGCAGCTTGCCGCGCTTGCGGACCAACACAAGGCCCGAACCCAGTTCGCGTGCCAGAGCTGCACCGAAGACGAACCCGCGCGCTTCCACGCCGGCAATCGCATCTATCGGGCCATCCACCATGGCGGCCATGCGTTCGATCACGGTGGAAAATCCGGTCGGATCAAGCAGCAAAGTCGTTATGTCGCGAAACTGGATCCCCGGCTTCGGAAAGTCGGGGATCGTCCGGATCAGCGCCTTCAGATCGGCGTTGCGTTCAGCCCCGCCGCTCATCCTCTAATGCTTCTGGTCGCGCCAGACATTCTTGTAGGCAAGGAATGCGAGCGTTGTGGCGAAGATCAGGAAGATGAGCACGATAAGTCCAAGATTCTTGCGATCTTCCATCTTGGGTTCAGCCGTCCAGATCAGGAAGGCAGTAACATCTTCGGCCATATTCTCGACAGTTGCCTCGGTGCCATCAGCATAGCTGACCTGACCGTCCGAAAGGGGCGGCGGCATGGCGAGATTGAGGTTTGCGAAATACGGGTTGAAATACAGGCCCGTTCCCGGCTGGAATTCCTCCGGCAGGTCGGCAGGCGGGTCTTCATAACCCGCAAGCAGCGAATAGACGTAAGCCGCACCTTCCTCGCGCGCCTTGGTCATCAACGACAGGTCCGGCGGATAGGCGTTGTTGTTCGCCGCGCGGCCGGCCACTTCATTGGCATAAACATGCGGGAAGTGGTCCGAAGCGATGGCATTGCGGGTCGTATCTTCGCCGGTATCCTCATTGACGGTCGGAACCTGGATCGGCCACTGATCGGCGATCGCATCGACTTCGGCTTCGGTGAAACCGAGATCGGTCAGGTTGCGGAACGCGACATATTCAAGGCTATGACAGGCTGCACAGACTTCACGGTAGACCTGGAAGCCGCGCTGCAGCTGCTGCCGGTCGAACCGACCGAGCGGACCATCGCTGGCAAAGCTGATTTCCCTGGCATGGTGATGATAGTCATATGCCGTCGGGCCCGGCTCTTCTTCCGTCATATAGGCGATAGCGCCGATAATTAGCGAATAGCCAAGGACGCCAACAAAGCCGAGGCCGACGAGAAATCCAATAATCCGAACCATGTCGAAACCCCTTATTCGGCCGTTGCGGGCTGGGCCGCATCGTGATCTTTGCCAAGCACTGCTTCAGTGATCGAATTCGGCATCGGCAAAGGCCGTTCCGTCCTCGAAATCAGCGGCAGGATGATCAGGAAATGCGCAAAATAATACATTGAGGCGAGCTGGCTAATCATCACATAGGGCTCTTCAGCAGGAGCGCCGCCGCAATAGCCGAGCACCGCAACGTCCGCGATCAGCACCCAGAACCAGATCTTGAACTGAGGACGGAACTTGCCGGAACGCACGGGCGACTTGTCCAGCCAGGGCAGGAAGAACAGCAACAGGATCGAAGCAAACATCGCCAGGACACCAAGCAGCTTCGCCGGCATGAACAAAATGTCCACGGTAAAAGCGCGCAGGATCGCGTAGAAGGGCCAGAAATACCATTCGGGAACGATATGGGCCGGCGTCGAAAGCGGGTTCGCTTCGATATAATTGTCCGCATGGCCGAGATAGTTGGGTGCGAAGAACACCATGATCGCCAGCAGGATCAGGAACACGCCCGCCCCGAAGCCGTCTTTCGCAGTATAATAAGGATGGAAGGGAATCGTATCCTGAGGACCCTTCACATCAATACCCGTCGGGTTGCTCGAACCGGGAAGATGCAGCGCCCAGATGTGCAGGATGATGACACCGGCAATCACGAACGGCAGCAGATAGTGGAGCGAGAAGAAGCGGTTGAGCGCCGCATTGTCCGGCGCAAAGCCGCCCAGCAGCCACTGCTGGATCGTCTCGCCGACAACCGGGATTGCGGCAAACAGGCCGGTGATAACCTGTGCGCCCCAGAAGCTCATCTGACCCCAGGGAAGGACATAACCCATGAACCCGGTAGCCATCATCAGGAGGAAGATCACCAGGCCGAGCAGCCAAACCATCTCGCGCGGTGCCTTGTAGGAACCGTAATACAGGCCGCGGAAGATATGGATATAGACGACGATGAAGAAGAAACTCGCACCATTCGCGTGCAGGTAACGCATCAGCCAGCCCGAATTCACATCACGCATGATATGCTCGACCGACGCAAAGGCGATCTCGCTGTTCGCGGCATAATGCATCGCAAGAATGATGCCGGTGACGATCTGGATGACCAGCGCAAGGCCGGAAAGCACACCGAAGTTCCAGAAATAGTTCAGGTTGCGCGGAACCGGATAACCAGCGCCAACGGAATTGAAGACGAGGCGCGGCAAAGGCAGCCGGTCGTCCATCCATTTCATGAATGGGTTTGTGGGGGTGTATTGTGCAGCCCAGGGAAAGCTCATGTCAGTCTACCTTACCCGATCGTGACGGTTGTGTCGGAGGTGAATTCATATTCGGGCACTACCAGATTGGTCGGTGCCGGGCCTTTGCGGATGCGCGCGGCCGTATCGTAATGCGAACCATGGCAGGGGCAGAAATAGCCGCCATATTCGCCCTTGTTCTCACCCTGACCTGCGCCCAGCGGGACGCAGCCAAGATGAGTGCAGACCGCCAGCGTGATCAGCCAGTTTTCATGGCCCTCAGCCGTGCGTTCAGCCAAAGTTTCGGGATCGCGCAGTCCAGAAACGTCAACGGCATTGGCTTCCGTGATTTCTTCCGCGGTAAGATTGCGGATGAATAGGGGTTGCTTGCGCCAGATCGTCTTGACTGCCTGGCCCGGCTCGATGTTCGCAAGGTCGACCTGAATCGACGAAAGCGCGAGCACGTCTGCAGACGGGTTCATCTGATTCACCAGCGGCAGAATCGCAATGACCCCGCCAACGCCGGCAACGCTCACAGCGGCAATGTTAAGGAAATCACGGCGACGTACACCCTCTTGTTCGGGTTGTTCGCCTGCCGGCTGTTCTACATGGTCTTCCGTGGCCATTCCTCGCGCCTTCATGGTTCTCATCGGACATCGGGGCAAGTGGATAGATAGCAGCCCTGCCCCAGCGGCTTCTTGGCGCGCCTGATAGCCGCCCTAGGGACCATTTGCCAACAGCGTTTTTGACCAACTTGTGACATCTTCGCCCTACTGGGTATGAGACAGTCATGCGCATCGCCCTGTTCCAGCCCGATATCGCGGGAAATGTCGGCACAATATTGCGGACTTCCGCCTGTTTTGGCGTGCCCGTCGATATTATCGAGCCCTGCGGTTTTCCCTATTCCGACCGCAAATTGAAGCGGGCAGGCATGGATTATGCGGCCGAGGCCGATGTGAGTCGGCATGCGAATTGGGCAGCCTTTCGCGAATCACGCTCCGCGCGCATCGTCCTGCTGACGGTCGACGGAGACACTGCGTTGCCCGATGCGCGGTTCGAGACGGACGATATCCTCATGGCAGGATCGGAAAGTGCCGGCGCGCCACCTTATGTCCATGACGCCGCCGCGATGCGGATTCACATTCCTATGAGATCCGGCTTTCGATCCTTGAATGTCGCGATTGCAACGGGCATCGCATTGGGTGAAGCTTTGAGACAAACGGGAAACTGGCCTGAATGATAGAAATGGATGCCCAGCAAAAGGCTGCACGCACGACCTTTGAGAATCTGCGTGACCGGATTTGCGCCGAATTCGAAACCATCGAAACGGAAGCGGGCAGCGATGCCCGTTTCATATACACGCCCTGGGAACGGCCCGACGAAACGGGCGTGCCGGGCGGCGGCGGTGTGCAGGGCCTGATCAAGGGAGAGGTATTCGAGAAGGCCGGCGTGAACGTCTCCACGGTGGCCGGGCAGTTCAGCGAAGAATTCTCCAAGACCATTCACGGAGCGGACACGGATCCGCGCTTTTTTGCGACCGGGATCAGCCTTGTCGCCCATATGGCCAATCCGCATGTCCCTGCCGTCCATATGAATTTGCGCTTTCTGAATACGACGAAACGCTGGTTCGGCGGCGGTGCGGACCTGAACCCTCCTATCCCCTACAAAGAGGATACGGATTTCTTTCATGCAGAGCTTTTCAAGGCCTGCGATGCCCATGGACCGGGCGACTATGAGAGATTCTCGAAATGGGCGGACGAGTATTTCTGGATTCCGCATCGCAACGTCGCGCGCGGTGTGGGCGGCATATTCTTCGATCATCTGGAGATTGACGATGACGATGCGTTCAACGCGCATCTCGCTTTTGCCGATCATGTCGGCGATGCATTCCTCAAGGCATTCCCGGCGCTCGTACGCAAACGAATGGCTCAGGAATTCACCGAGGAGGAAAAAGCGACGCAGCTCGAATGGCGCGGGCGCTATGCTGAATTCAATCTTGTCTATGATCGCGGGACGCTGTTCGGCCTCAAGACCGGTGGCAATATCGATGCTATCCTGATGAGCCTGCCTCCGCTCGCCACTTGGTCGTGACGGCCGGGCGATAACGGAATGGGATTGCATACGCTCAAGGCCGGTGAACTGGGCGCGATCGTGACCTATCTCGACATGCGGGAGCGGCCAAAGCCCGCGCCACTTCCCCCTTCCCCGCTTAGATTGAACCGCTGGAAGCCTGTTGATCCCGATAAATACCGTATGCTGTTCAAGCGTATAGGAGGACCATGGCTCTGGTTTTCCAGGCTCGTGATGGACGACAGCGAGTTACGCTCGATTGTCGACGACCCGAAGATAGAGGTATTCGCGATCGAAGATAGAACCGGCATCGAGGTTGGTATGCTCGAACTGGATTTTCGCGAACCCGGCGATTGCGAGCTTTCCTATGTCGGATTCGTCCCGGAACTGGCTGGCTCAGGACACGGGAAATGGCTGATGGCGGAAGCTCTGATGCGCGCTTGGCGCAAAGATGTTTCACGCGTCCATGTCCACACTTGCACGCTCGACCATCCGGGTGCCCTGCGCTTCTATCGAAATTCCGGTTTTGATGTTCGCGGACAGGCGGTCGAAACATTCCCCGATCCAAGGCTCATCGGATTACTGCCGCGAGATTTCGCCCCGCATGTGCCGCTGCGCGAAGCCTAGGAAAACACCTGCGGCGTCGTTTCTCCAGTCAGTTGCCGATAGATAGCGACCGCCATCAGCGTAAAGACCGTCGTACCTGCTGCGGATACAAGGCCCGAAATCACAGCGAGCAAGGCTGAACCTGCACCGCCAGCGTCCATATCGAGGCCCGACAGCGCCAGAACCGACCCGAACACTATCGAACAGACGATGGATATGAGTAGAAAAACAATGCCAATGATCAGCAGGAACGCAAAAATCGGCAATGCATTGCCTTTGGTTACCGCAAAACTTCTCTGGATTGCGACGATCGGGTTGCGGATATTTTCAGATATGGCGATCACGCCGATGGGCGCTAGGCGCGTCGCGAGATAGATACCCGGCAGGATAAACAAGAGCAGACCAAGCCCGACAATGAGATTGCTCGCGAGATTGATGAGGAAGTAAAAGGGCAGAAAGAGCAGCGCTGCCTTGATCGCTTCACCAACTGTCAGTCGGCCACCTGCCATCACCAGCGACCATATCGCCAGCTGGCCGACCATCTGGATAAGACTGATCACGAAAATCAGCGGCAAATAGGGTTGAAGCACGGCAACTATCGCGTTCAAACTGCTGATATCCTCGACCGGCGGCAGCCTGAAAGACAATATGAGCCCCGGAAGCAGGAAAAAGACGCCCGCAATCGCAACCAGCAAGGGCATCTCGCGGCCCAGCAATTGCCGGACTTCATCCCAGCCCGCGCTCGGTGAAAATCGTTTTGTATCGACCATGGCCTCCATCATGCGGTGTGATGATCGACGGCACAAGCCCTTGATCCCCGCCCCCTTCCCGCACATCTATTCTAATCATGGAAACAAGCGATATCGAATGGCGCGTTTGGCCGGGCCTGACAGGCTATCCGGAGGTACTTGCCGAAATGGAGGAGCGCGCGGCTGCAATATATCGCGGTGAAGCTGCCGAATGCATCTGGCTGCTCGAACACCCTCCGCTTTACACTGCCGGGACGAGCGCTGCGCCCGAAGAACTTCTCAGCGCCGAGCGATTTCCCGTCTATTCGGCCGGACGCGGCGGCCGATACACCTATCACGGGCCGGGTCAGCGTATCGTTTACGTGATGCTGGATCTGGCAAAACGTGGCCGCGACGTGCGTCATTTCGTGCATTCTCTCGAAGCATGGGTGATCGCAACCCTTGCCGAACTCGGCGTCGACGCGCGCCGCGCCGAGGGACGGATCGGCATCTGGACGGATGATGGCGATAGCGAAGCAAAAATCGGTGCGATCGGCGTCCGCATCCGCCGCTGGGTGAGCTTTCATGGCTTCGCGCTCAATGTCGCACCCGATCTCGCGCATTTCGACGGTATCATTCCTTGCGGAATCGCCGAATATCCGGTGACAAGCCTATCGAAGCTGGGCGTGGCGGCGGAAATGGAAGCCGTCGATGCGGCGATCCATGCGCGATTTGGAGACTTCCTGGATATATTGGAAGCACCTGAAACAAAGGATTGAATCCGGCGACGTTAAGGATAAACTTGTGGCGCGAAAACGGGAGCGCTATCGCATTTGCGAACGAGGGAGACGGTGATGCGCATTTCAAAGACAGTTCTGAATGGATCGACAGCTATCTTGGCGGCGCTGGCTCTGGCAGCCTGTGGCGGCGGCACGGAAACGGCAACCACCGACGAAAACACAGCCGTAACCGATGTCGACCCCGGTGAGGGCGACGGAACGATCAACGACACCACGCTCATCGATGGCACCATCGGTGCCGAAGAAGCGATGGGGATGGAAAGCAGGATGCCTGCGGATAGTCGCGAAACCGCCCAATCCGATGAAGAACCGGCCAGTGCGCCGCCTGCCCAACCTGCCGCCGAAGAACCGACTGATGATGAGGAAGATGCAGACGCAAGCGAGTAAAATGACGCTTGATCGATGCTGCGCACGCCAAAACGAGTCGGTGGGACGGCGAACCGAGAGACACCAGCTTACCCTATCCGTAATTCACGGTACAAAGACGGTGAGCGAGGGAGAGTGAATATGCGTAAAATCGGCACGGCAATTGCCGGACTGGCAGCATTGGTGGGCAGTGCGGTTTCATCACCAGCTTCGGCGCAGATATTCTTCTTTCCTCCTGAACATCAGGGCCAACCGGTAACCGGTGCCGAACCGGGCTTGTTCACACCCGCGCTTGTCGGTGGCCAACCAGCCGATATACAGGCCAATCTCATCTGGAACCTGCGTTCAAGCCTCAATGTTGCTGCGCTTAACTGCCAGTTCTGGCCCTCGATCATGTCGGTCGACAACTACAATGCCATTTTGACGCATCACGCGGACGAATTGAATGCGGCCTATGAAGGCCTGAAAGCCTATTTCCGGCGCACAGCCGGGCGCAATTGGCAGTCCGCGATGGATGAATACACGACCAGCATGTATCAAAGCTATATCCGCGTGGGCTCCCAGCGCAGCTTCTGTACCGCCGCAGCAGAAACCGCTCGCGATGCCCTGGCGCGCCCCAAGGGGCAGCTTCACCTGACAGCGCAGGCTCGAATGCGCCAGATGCGCAACAGCCTGGTATCCTACGCCGATGCGACCATGCCCTACCACCAGCCAGTGCCCTTGCCGCCGATGTTGTGGCTTGATGAACGATGCTGGCGGAATAGCAGCTACAATACGCGACGCTGCTAACCTTGCCAAAATCGCGGGGGGCTTCCATCTCGGCCCCAATGGCTGACACACTTCATCATCGCATTGCCGCGCGCCACCTTCTCGTTCCGGGATATGGCGTCGGCAATGTTCCTCATCTGGCTTCCTTCCTGCCAGAAGTTGAACGCGTAGACCGCCGCCAATTCGTATCCTCCAACACTGACGCCGTCGCAGGATGGGGCTTCAAACCGACCGCTAAACGCGCCCGTGCGATCGCCGCCCAGAAAAACCTGCCCTATATCGCACTCGAAGACGGATTCTTGCGATCCGTCGGCCTTGGCGAGGCCGGAGCCCCGCCGCTAAGCATGGTCGCCGACGATATCGGCATTTATTATGACGCACGCTCTCCTTCGCGGATCGAAACTTTGCTGGAGGACGGCGGCTGGCGATCCCCGGAACTGATCGCCCGTGCCGAAACCGCAATGCGGCAGATCGCCGAATATGGCCTGAGTAAAACCAATGCCGCACCGCGGCTGGATCATCGAGCCCTGCAAGCCGCGAAAAAGCGGCGCGTTCTCGTGGTCGATCAAACCCTAGGCGATGTTTCGATAGAGGGCGGGCTCGCTGACACCCAGCGTTTCGCAAAAATGCTCGAAGTCGCGAAACGTGATGAATCGGACGCGGAAATTATTGTTCGCCGCCATCCGGCCGTCGCCGCGGGCCTGAAGAAGGGCTGTATTCCAGATGACGCCCTGAGTGGCGTGACCCTGCTCGACAGCGAGGGCCGTGCTGCGGATATCCTCAAGCAGGTTGATGCCGTTTACTGCGTCACAAGCCTGATGGGGTTTGAGGCGCTAATGCTCAGCAAACCCGTTCGCTGTTTCGGGATGCCCTTCTATGCGGGATGGGGCGCGACGCGGGATGAAGTGCGGTGCGAACGCCGCACAGCCAAACGTACGACAGAGGAAATATTCGCCGCCGGCTATATCCTCTATTCGCGCTATGTCGATCCGATTGGCGGCCAGCCGACAACACTCGAGGCAACAATCGAAAGGCTCCGCAACTGGCGCCGCGTGGCGGACCGCAATTCCGGGCATTTCGCCGCTATCGGTTTCACGCCCTGGAAACGGGCTGCCGTACGCAATATGCTCTCGGGACCGCGCAACAGTGTGCGCTTCCACCGATCCGTCGAGAAAGCGGAAAAGGATGCGCGCGCGCATGCGGGCAAGCTCCTCATCTGGTCCGGCAAGGAAGATCCCGAAAGGCGTGAACAGCTTGGTCGCGCTGCGGTGCCGGTCTGGCGGATGGAGGACGGGTTCCTGCGGTCACGCGGGCTGGGCTCGGACTTCCACCTCCCCGCCTCCATCGTCATCGACGATCGCGGGATGTATTTTGATCGTCACAGCAATTCCCGGCTCGAGGCTATTCTTGAAAATACGGAATTCAGTGCGGAGTTGATCGAGCGTGCTGCGCAGCTGCGCGAAAAACTCGTTTCGGCCAAGATCAGCAAATATAATGTTGGCGGTGCGGCCGAGATCGATCCACCCGCGGGGAAACAGGCGATCCTGGTTGTCGGACAGGTCGAGGATGACCGGTCAATCGAGCGCGGTACGGCCGATATCAAAACCAATCTCGGGCTGCTCAAAGCTGTCCACACCGATCATCCCGATGCCTATATCGTCTACAAACCGCATCCCGACGTTGAAACGGGAAACCGGAAAGGCCGAATTCCGGTCGACGAATGTAATCGCCTTGCCGACCAGGTCGTCAGCGGGGCGAATATCGATGCCTGTATTGCCGCCTGTGACAGCCTCGCCACGATGACTTCGCTAGCCGGATTCGAGGCACTGATGCGCGGCAAGACCGTGATGACCTATGGCGGCCCCTTCTATGCAGGGTGGGGACTTACAGAAGACAGGCTCAGTTTTGAACGACGAACCAGCAAGCTTTCCCTTGATGCGCTCGTTGCCGGCACGCTGATCCTCTATCCGCGCTATATTCATCCGCCGACACGCCTCCCCTGCACTCCGGAAGAGATTGTCGACTGGCTGAGCAGCGACGCCCCAGCCCCCGGCCATAAGCGCCTGCGCTGGTTCCGCGCGCTGTGGGCCAGCATCAGCGGGGCTAAGCCGGTTCGCTATTAGCCCTTTAGGGAATCCCGAGCATTTTATGGGTCTGTAGCGTAAGCCGCCATTGCGGATGGGCGCGGACATAGTCCATCGCGGCCGCCATCGCGGCATCCCCATCTTCGCAATCCATGGGCTGGATCAGGAAGTTGGAGAAATCCCACCCGGCAAGTTCCGCCGGATCAATGCCAAGCTGTGGCCAGACCAGTTTCAGTTCGTCGCCAGACCGCTGAACGACCTCGCTCCCGGCCTTGGGGCTGACACACAACCAGTCGATCCCATCGGGTGCAACGATCGTACCATTGCTCTCAACCGCAATCTCGAAGCCGGCGTCGTGCAGCGCATCGGTCAACGCAGTATCGAGCTGCAGAAGCGGCTCGCCACCTGTGCATACGATGTAGGCATGATCGCGATCATCGCCCCACAACTCGCCCGCCTTGGCTGCAACGGCCATCGCATCCGCATAGCGCGCGCCATTCTCGCCGTCCGTTCCGACAAAATCCGTGTCGCAGAACTGGCAAACTGCCATCGCGCGATCCTGCTCCCGCCCGGTCCATAAATTGCATCCGGCAAAGCGCAGGAACACCGCACGACGACCCGCCTGTACTCCCTCCCCCTGCAGGGTCAGGAACATCTCCTTGACGGCGTAGCTCATGGCGTTGTGGCGTAGACGGTGGGATCGGCGAGTCCGGCCTCCGCAAACCCTTTGGATCTCAGGCGGCAACTGTCGCACAATCCGCAATGTTTATGATCCGGCGTCGGATCGTAACAGGACCAGCTCATTCCGGCATCAAGGCCAAGCCGCGCCGCCTCTGCCGCGATATCGGCCTTGCTCATATGCAGCAACGGCGTGTGAATAGAAAATCGATCGCCTTCGACGCCCGCCTTTGTCGCGAGATTCGCCATCGTCTCGAAGCTCTCGATGAAATCGGGACGGCAATCGGGATAACCCGAATAATCGAGCGCATTAACCCCGATGAAAATGTCCCGTGCGTTCGCCGCTTCGGCCCAGCCAAGGCATAGCGACAGGAAGATCGTATTGCGTGCCGGGACATAGGTTACCGGGATATCGTCACCGACCCCGGTTTTCGGAACATCGATATCCGCCGTGAGCGCGGACCCTCCGAACTTCGAAAGATCGAGCGGCATGACGATATGGCGTTCTACTTCCAGCGCGGCAGCGACCTTGGCAGCCGCTTCCAGCTCGATGCGGTGGCGTTGGTTATAATCTATGGTCAGCGCGAGCAGCCGGTAGCCGGCCTCACGCGCCAGCCCGCCCGTGACCATGGAGTCGAGCCCGCCTGAAAGTAGCAGCACCGCATATTTGTGAGTGTCTTGAACCATCGGCGACGCAGCTATGCCCGCAAGCGGGCCGGTGCAACCTTTGCCGGAAATAAAAGACCGCCCCGAAGGACGGCCAGGATTGGACCACAAGGTCCGCTAGGGAGGAAGAAGTGCCCGATGAAAGGCACGGCCAGAGTGTTAAACAAATATGGTAAACAGCCGGTTAACGACCAGGAGAATGCTTTGTCAGCACTCGCCGGTGCGGCGGGCTTCATAGACATTGTGAAATGGGCGGCCTCCCTCGATCCCCTGGGTATCGATGCGGGCCAGTCGCGACGTTTCGACACTGACGGTCGTCTGCCCCCAACCTGCACCCGGACATTCATAGCGAATGGTCACCGAGCGGCTGTCATCGCTCAAAACCCGGCGCGGACAGGCGAGTCCAGCATGATGTATTTGAATCAGGCGTGCCGTATTTCGTACGCAGATGCGTTCTGGCGAACGCGCAGATCGTCCCACATCGCGCAACTCCCAGGCGCCAGTTTGCAGTCCGGCCAGTGCAGCAGGGGCCTGTGCGATGCCGGGTGTCGCCAGCAAGAATATTGCTGCTGCTCCCATCAGGGTTGGCTTGGACCGGAAAATATCGCGCATGGTCACTCCCATAGCTGGCGGTACTAGTCCGCCATCTGGGCCAATTTGTAACCAAATTAAGGTGAACCCGCGCTGAAACAGCCTATTTTTTATTAAAGATCAGTAACTTCTATAGGAAAACTCTTGGCGCAAAACTCGCAATTCACGCGAATAACTCCGTCGGAATCGGCCATGTCGGCATGTTCCTCGGCACTGAACTGGCCAATAACCTGGCGGATATGCGCCGGATCGCACCGACACCCCTTGGTCAAGGAAGTTCCCGGAAGTACACGGATTTCGCCTTCATCATGAAATAAGCGCCAGATTATCGCCTCAAGCTCCAGTGCGGGATCGGTGAGTTCTTCATCTGTCACCGTTTCAGCCAGCACATGAACATGTTCCCATTCGGGGTGATCGAGCCGGACATGAAGCCGTTCCCGTCCCTCTTCGCCTTCGGCTAGATGCTGGAGAAGCAATCCACCGGCAATCCAGTTGCCATCCGCATCCTTGTTCACGGCAATGCGCAACAGGCTGGGGATTTGCTCGGACTGGACGAAATAATGCTCGGCAGCCTCGGCAAGCGAGCCGCCTTCAAGCGGCACGATGCCCTGATAGCGTTCGCCGGTCAGCGCCTGATCGAAGGTTATAGCCAGATACCCCTGCCCAAATAGCGCGAACAGGGATGGATCTGCCGGGGCCTCGGCAAAACGGTCCACATCGTAGCGGAGATAGCCGCGCAGCTCGCCTGCCTTATAATCCACCACCAGCAGCTCAACGACGCCATTTTGCGTCTGCGCCTGGATTGTCAGCTGTCCGCCTGCATCTTTCAGTGTCGAGCCGAATAGTGCGGAAAGGATCAAAGCTTCCCCAAGCAGTTTCGCCAGCGGGTCAGGATAGGCATGGGATTCGAGCACGTTGCCCAGCAATGGACCGAGCCTCACAATCCGGCCACGCGCGTTGCGGCCCGGAATCGAAAAACCGAGCGAACTGTCCATCAATGGCGCCGTCATCCGATCTGGCCGAAGCACCAGCGCAGAATCGCTTTTTGGGCATGAAGGCGATTTTCAGCCTCATCCCAGATAGCGGACTGCGGACCATCGATCACCGCAGAGGTTACTTCTTCGCCGCGATGGGCAGGCAGGCAGTGAAGGAATACGGCATCCTTCTTCGCACCGGACATCAACTGCTCAGTCACCTGATACGGTTCGAGTGCGGCAAGTTTCGCATCACCGCCCTTTTGTCCCATCGATATCCAGGTATCCGTTACGACTACATCGGCACCTTCCACAGCGGCCCTCGGATCCAACGTGATATCTACGGTGCCGCCCCGTTCACGCGCGGCGGTTACGATATCGGAGGGTGGTAACAGGCTTTCGGGACAGGCGATCGCGACATCGAATTTGAGCAGGCTTCCTGCTTCGATGATCGAAGTAAGAACATTGTTGCCGTCCCCGAGCCATGCCCATTTCGTACCGGCCAGCCGGTTGAGCCGCTCCAGAACGGTCAGAATGTCAGCCATGATCTGGCAGGGATGCGACCGATCGGTCAGCCCATTGATAACCGGCACACTCGCATATTCCGCCATCTCGTTGAGTTTCTCATGATCGTCCGTCCGAATCATGATCGCATCGACATAGCGAGATAGCACGCGAGCCGTATCGGCCACGGTCTCGCCCCGGCCAAGCTGCATCGTTCCCGAGTCCAGCACCATCGAAGATCCGCCCAGCTGGCGGATCGCCATGTCGAACGATGTCCGTGTACGCGTCGAATTCTTCTCGAAAATCATCGCTAGGACATGCCCGGCAAGCGGGGCGTGATCGTCCACCGTCCCTTTGGGTTTGTCCTTGCGCGCCGCCTTGGCCGTCAACGCATCGTCGAGGATCGCGGCGAGCGCATTTCCGTCCAGATCGGCAAGGTCAAGAAAATGCCGGGTCATGCTTCGGGCACCTCATAGTCCCGGGCAGCCGAGGAAAGCAGTTCGATAAACTCGTTGATGTGGCTTTCCTCGATATTGAGCGGTGGCAGCACGCGCACGACATCATCGGCAGCGGCAACCAGCAACAAGCCCTTGCTGCGCAGATAGGGAACGAACGGTTTGCTATCGACCTTCATCTTGATGCCCAGCATCAAGCCACGTCCACGCACACCCTCGAACAAATGATCGTGGTTGGGCAGCATCTGCTCAAGCGCCTGACGGAGCCGGTCGCCCATCGCTTTGACGTGATCGAAAAATCCGTCTTCGAGGATCACGTCCAGCACGGCCTCACCAGCCGCCATTGCGAGCGGCCCGCCGCCATAGGTGGAACCGTGGGTTCCCACGACCATGCCCGATGCGGCCTCTTCCGTTGCCAGACAGGCGCCAAGCGGGAAACCGCCGCCAATGCCTTTGGCCGAAGCCAGAATGTCAGGTTCGATGCCATATTGCTCATAGGCGAAGAAGCTACCGGTGCGGCCATAACCGCACTGCACTTCGTCAAGGACGAGCATCAGCCCATTGGCGTCGCAAAGCTCTCGCAGACCCTGCATGAACTCCTGGCTTGCAGGGCGGATACCGCCCTCGCCCTGCACGGGTTCGACTAGAAAACCCGCCGTTGTCTTGTCGATTGCCGCTTCCGCAGCGTCGAGATTATCGAATTCAACCGTCTCGAAACCCGGCAGTACCGGCTCGAACCCGCCCGTCATCTTCTCGGAACCGGCCGCGCTGATCGTTGCCATGGTGCGGCCGTGAAAGGCGGAGGAAAAGGTGATCAGTTTCTTCCGCTCCGGCGCGCCGTTCGCATGGTGATAGCGGCGTGCCGTCTTGATTGCGCATTCCACCGCCTCGGCGCCCGAATTGGTGAAGAAGACGGTATCGGCAAAGCTGTTGTCGCAGATGCGCTGGGCGAGATGTTCACCCTGCGGCGAGCCATACATGTTCGAGACATGGACCAATTTCGCCGCCTGGTCCTGAATTGCCTTTGTGAGATGCGGATGACTGTGACCGAGCAAATTTACGGCGATACCACTCGCGAAATCGAGATAGCGCTCGCCCTCTTCGCCGAACAGATAGGCACCCTCGCCGCGCACCGGGCGAACCGGGCTGCGAGGATAGACAGGCATTAGCGGCGTAATTGTCATCATATGCTCCAGTCGACACTGCAAAAGCAAAAGGCGGCCCCGATGGCCGCCAATCGGGCTTTCTTATACTGGGGATCAGCGGTGCCCGTCAAATGACAGCCCGTTAGGTCAGCTCTTAATTTTCCAGCCTCGCACGAGCAGCCGGTAACAAAGCGCACAGAGGAACGCGTTGATAGCGAGCACCACGATCACGCCGGTCACCAGATTGGAATCCGAGGCCCCGATAAAGCCGTAACGAAAGCCTGAAATAACATAGAAAAACGGGTTGAACGCACTGATCGACTGGAAGATCGGATCCAGCCGTTCGATCGTATAAAAGGTCCCTGAAAGCAGGGCCAGCGGCGCGACGACGAAATTGGTCACCGCTGCGGCATGGTCGAATTTTTCAGCCCAGATCGAGGTCAGCACGCCAAACAGGCCCAGCATGGCCGATCCCATCAGCCCGAAATAGGCAATGGCCCAGAAATGGTCCGGCGACACATCGATGCCCCAAAGCCACATTGCGGCCCAGACTGTTGTCCCGACGCATACGGCGCGGGTCATCGCCCCGCCGACCAGCGCCAGGAGCACTTCGAGGCTCGATAGAGGCGGCATCAGATAGTCGACGATCGTGCCCTGGATCTTGCCCACCAGCAGGGAGAAACTGGCATTGGCAAAAGCATTCTGGATCATGCCCATGGCGATCAGGCCGGGCGCAAGGAAATTGTTAAACGGAACGCCCAAAACCTCACGCCCACCGCGTCCCAGGGCCACGGTAAAGATCACCAGAAACAGCAATGTCGTGATCGCCGGCGCCCATACGGTTTGCAGTTGCACCTTGAAGAAACGGCGAACCTCCTTAATGTAGAGAGTTCGCAATCCAACCCAGTTGACGAAGGGGATAGCGGGTACGCCCATTTCGGGCAGTGTTCGGGTTTCCTGCTCGTTGATTTTTGGCGCGCGTGATTTTGGCTGGTCTGACATCGCCAAGGCGACTATCGGCTGCAGCGCAACCTCGCAAGCCAATTGGGGTTTAGAATGAAGAAGGAAATATAATGGCCTGGACCGACGAACGCATCGACGACCTGAGAGCGATGTGGGAAAAAGGCATGACCGCCAGCCAGATCGCTGAGAGTCTGGGCGGCGTAAGCCGCAACGCGGTTATCGGCAAGGCGCACCGCCTTGGCCTGAAATCGCGGCCGTCCCCGGTAAAAGCCAAGGATGGCAAGGCCAAGAAGAAACCGGCGACCAAAGCGAAAGCGGCTCCCAAGACAAAGGCAGCGCCGAAACCCAAGGCAGCGCCTGCACCAAGGCCGGAACCCGTTCAGGCGAAACCCGCAGAACCGGTCGTCGCAGCGCCCGCGCCGCCTTCCGGCCCGCAATATCGCTCGATCGGCCCCGGCGGATTTACGCGCCAGTCTCCGGCAGACCAGCAACCCCTACCGCCAGCGCCACCGCGCCGCCTTGTCCCGGAAAAACTGGATCCGGAATATGAAGACAAGACGGGCCTGCTCGATCTTACCGAGCGCGTGTGCAAATGGCCGATGGGCCATCCCGGCGAATCGGATTTTCATTTTTGCGGCGAAGCCGTGAATCCGGGCTTTCCCTATTGCGTCGAGCATTGCGGCCGCGCCTATCAGGCACAGCTGCCGCGCAAGGATCGCCGCCCTCCCCCGCCGCTGCCATTTGGCGGTCCGCGGGTTCGCTAAGATCGTAACCGGCAATGGCTCTCTATCTCATCTGGCATGAAGCGGATCGGGAGATAGAGCCGGAGCTGCTTCATGCGCTCGATCATTTTCCGCTCCAACCCGGGTTGCTGGTCGTCGACAGCGACCTCACCCGGTCCAAGCTCTATCACCAGGTGAAATGGGCCTTGCCCAACGACACGGCGTTGCTCTGCGCTCCGCTGAAAAACGCGCCAAAATTCAAGGGAATGGAGTCCGGCGCATTTAACTGGGTGCGGGCACGAAGCGACTGATCCGTCAGGAAAACGGACCCGGCGGGCCGCCCAAAAAGGCTTTCCAGCAGACAACGACCAGCCAATGCGCAAGCACACAAGGCCATAGCGATGCCGTAGCCTGGTAAATCCGCGCGAGAGCCAATCCCAGGACAGCGACTGCGAGTAGAAACCACGGGGCGAGAAATATCGGCACGACATCTGGTCCGAAGACAAGCGCCTGAAGGGGGTGCCAGGCAACAAAGGCGACAACCGAAACCAGAATCGCCTTCCCACAAAGTCGGCTTTCCTCAGACCGCGGCAGCAAGGCCGCCCGGAACAGTATTTCTTCGCCGATAGCCGGAGCAAATATCGCTACGATGGCGAGCGTCACCAATCCGGCCATGTCATCGGTAACGGTAAAGCGCATGAACCCGCCAAACCATCCGCACAGCAGGATGGCCGGAACCGCCCAGAACAGCTCCCGCACTGCGCAAAGCCATCCAGCGCCGTTCGGCCAAGTCACCAGCGCCGGTTTCACGCGACCAAAGACATTTCTCAGTCCATCCATCGCGGTTTCTCTACCACAGCGTCCCATTTCTAGGCTATCCGCGTGCCTATGAACCCGGCCCGTTATCTTCTTGCCCCATGGTGGCTCGCGCAGCTGGCGACAGGCGCAAAAAATTTCAGCAAGAACCCGATCATCGGCTCGCACAGTCTGAACCGGCGCGGACTCCACGCAGCGCGGGTAAAGCGCGCGCATGCCATGGCAGCATCTCGGCGAAAGCGGCTGGCAAAGCTGATCGATCCTGCCGATCGCACGGCGTTCGA
Organism: uncultured Parasphingopyxis sp.; assembly: GCA_947259005.1. Taxonomy (GTDB): domain Bacteria; phylum Pseudomonadota; class Alphaproteobacteria; order Sphingomonadales; family Sphingomonadaceae; genus Parasphingopyxis. The sequence continues at coordinate 647,953 of CAMYKP010000006.1, forward strand.
CCGCGACGGATTTATCGAGAAGCGCGATTTTCTGCCCAAGGCGCAATTCGACCAGCTTCGTGCCTCAATCTTCACTTTTGCCGGCCCGGCGCGCGAGATGATGCAGGGGGATACGATTACACGGCGTCTGGCGCTTGATCCCCAGACACTCGATGCCATTCCCGAATTGCGAGCGCTGCTCGCCAATCCTGTCTGGCGCGGGTTGATCCGTTATGCAGGGAGTTTCGATCAGGAACCGCTCACCTATATCCAGTCGATCCTGTCCCATGTCCGCAAGGCAGAACCCGATCCGCAAACCCATTTTCATGCCGACACATTTCACCCGACCGTAAAAGCCTGGCTCTTCCTCACCGACGTTGCCGAGGATGAAGGCCCCTTTTGCTATGTTCCGGGCTCGCACCGCCTCACACCCCAGCGTCTCGCATGGGAAAAGGCGATGAGCATCAAGGCGCCCGAAGACGTCGACCGGCTTTCCTCACGGGGGTCCTTCCGTGTGACACGCGAAGAACTTCCGACGCTTGGCCTGCCTGAGCCGCGCGCCTTTGCCGTTCCTGCGAACACGCTGGTCGTTGGCGATACCTTCGGCTTTCATGCGCGCGGACCCTCGGTCCGCCCCTCCACCCGCGTGGAGATATGGGCCTATGGACGGCGCAATCCCTACCTGCCCTGGACCGGGCTCGATCCCCTCAGCCTGCCCGGCATTGCCGAACGGCGCGTGTCCTATCTCTGGGGGTTCCGGGACCGGTGGAAACGCTTTGTCGGCCAGCCGTGGCGCGATGTTGGGGATAAGTCGCCAACCGAGCGCTAGCATAGCGACTCCGCGATTCTTATAGCATTCCTATGACCGATCTCTTCGCAGGCAATTCGGGCGGCGGCTCTTCCGATGGCTATGACGCATCCTCGATCGAGGTTCTCGAGGGGCTGGAGCCCGTTCGTCGTCGTCCGGGCATGTATATCGGCGGAACCGATGAGCGCGCGCTGCATCATCTCGCAGCGGAAGTGCTCGACAATGCTATGGACGAAGCCGTGGCCGGCTTTGCGAGCCGCATCGAAGTTGCACTGGAACCCGGCAACCGGCTGACGATCAGTGACAATGGCCGGGGTATCCCGATTGATCCGCACCCCAAATTCCCCGGAAAATCGGCGCTCGAAGTCATCATGACGACGCTCCATTCGGGCGGCAAATTCTCCGACAAGGCTTATGCGACATCGGGTGGATTGCACGGCGTCGGCGTGAGCGTCGTCAATGCGCTGTCCTCCGAAACCACTGTAGAGGTAGCGCGCAACAAGGAAGTGTTCCGCCAAACATTCTCTCAGGGCCACGCGACATCCAAGCTCGACAAGGTCGGCGATACGCCAAATCGGCGCGGCACGACCATCAGCTTCATTCCCGATCCCGAAATTTTCGGCGAAAAGGCACGGTTCAAACCCGCGCGGCTGCATCAGCTGGCACGGTCCAAGGCCTATCTGTTCGCCGGCGTCGAGATTCGCTGGAAATGCGACGAGAGTTTGATCAAGGATGATACGCCCATCGAAGCGGTGTTTCAGTTTCCGGGCGGCCTTGCCGATCACCTGGCCGAGGAAGTCGGCGAACGTCCCTGTGCGACGACCGATTTCTTCTCAGGGAAGCAGGATTTCCCCGACGGGCAAGGGTCGGTGGAATGGGCGGTTGCCTGGCCGCTCTATTCGGACGGCGCTTACAGCTATTATTGCAACACGATCCCGACCCGTGACGGCGGCACCCATGAAGCAGGACTACGCGGCGCGCTTGTCAAAGGGGTACGCGCTTTTGGCGAGCTGGTGGGCAACAAAAAAGCGTCCGGCATTACCGCCGAAGACGTGATGGCGGGCAGCGAGTTGATGCTTTCTGTCTTCCTCAAGGACCCGCAGTTCCAGAGCCAGACCAAGGACCGGCTGACCAGTCCCGAAGCCTCCAAACTCGTCGAAAACGCTATTCGCGATCATTTCGATCATTTCTGCACGGCCAATATGGATCGCGGCAAGGCGCTGCTCGCCTATACGATGGAGCGGATGGACGAGCGCCTGGCCCGCAAGGCCGAGAAAGAGGTCAAGCGCAAAACAGCCACCAGCGCCCGCAAGCTGCGCCTTCCCGGCAAGCTCACCGATTGTTCGGAGGCAGGCCCCGAAAGCACCGAACTGTTCATCGTCGAGGGTGACAGCGCCGGGGGATCGGCCAAACAGGCCCGCAACCGCAAGAAACAGGCAATCCTGCCAATCCGCGGCAAGATCCTGAACGTCGCCTCAGCTACGGCGGCGAAAATTCTGGCCAATCAGGAAATCGCGGATATCAGTCTCGCCCTAGGCTGCGGCATTCGCGAAAATTGCGATCCGGATCAGCTGCGCTACGAACGCATCATCATCATGACCGACGCCGATGTCGATGGCGCGCATATCGCGACCCTGCTGATGACTTTCTTCTTCCAGGAGATGGCGCCGATTGTGAAGAATGGAAACGTCTTCCTTGCCCGCCCGCCTCTCTATCGCCTCACCGCCGGCGGTACGAGCCATTATGCCCAGGACGATGCGGAACGTGCCGAAATCGAAGCGACTGTATTCAAGGGCAAGAAAGTCGATGTCGCGCGGTTCAAGGGGCTTGGCGAGATGAACCCCAAGCAATTACGCGAAACCACGATGGACCCGGAAACACGGTCCCTGCTGCGCGTGACGCTGCCCAAGGAATACGAGCAACAGGCTGGTGTGAAAGACCTTGTCGACCGGCTCATGGGCAAGCATCCCGAGCATCGCTTCGCCTTTATCCAGGAAAATGCATCAATGCTGGATGAGGAAGCGATCGACGCTTAGTCAGCTTCCCATTCATGCTTGAGCAGTGCCCAGATAATGCTGTCACGTACACCCAAATGGGTCGTCCACTCCTGATGCAGATAGCCTTCGCGCCGGAATCCCAGACTCTCGAGAAGCGCATTTGATCTTGCGTTTTCGGGATCGGTATCGGCTTTGATCTTGTGTAATCCGCAATCTGCGAAACCATGCTCGATGATCCGCGCAACGGCCTCGCGGACATAGCCTTTTCGCCAATGGCTGCGCCGCAAATTATAACCGATCTCGGCCACACCCTCGCGCCCCGGAATCAGGCAGATCCAGCCCAAGGCTTCACCGCCATTTTCCGTAATCACCCATGTCAGATATTTGGCATCGGTGGCATTCACTCGCACATATGCGCGCGTTTCTTCGAGCGTCTTGTGCGGGCCGCTCGACCACCATGTCATCGCTTCATCGTCGGAAAAGAAGTGATGCATGGCTTCGGCATCGTCGATTATCAGAGGCCGCAGGACGAGACGGTCGGTTTGCAGAACCGGTAACTCAGCCATCAGGCGGTGAGCGCGGCCACCAGATCACGCACTTTTTTCTGACGCCATTGAGGAAGCGGAGCCATCAACCAATAGGTACGCTGCGCCTCTTCGCTGGCGCCTATCTCGGCGCCTGCCGCCTCGGCCAGCAAGCGTGGCACACGCGCCTTGCCAATCCCCGCCATGGCAGCTTCGAGCGCCAGCCCGGCATCGGCAACGATCAACCGGATCTCGTCGGCCCGGCCGCCCTCCCAGCAGATGATTTCGCCTGTACCCACCCAGACCGCTTCCGGCTCGCCAAGCTTGACGCCCATATGGTCACCCGGGCCGTCCGCCAGCCGGATCGCCAGATCGAGATTGGCCTCGGTAAAGTCCAGCGGCTCGTCGCTGGCGATCAGCTGGAAGCGCATGTCCGGATCGGATTTGCCATATTCGGCCAACCGGGGAAGCAGCCAGTAACGACTGAAATCGCGCGGGGCCGAAATTGTCAGCCGGTTGGAAGACTGCCCCTGCCGCATGGCGCGAACGCTGTCTTCAAACTGAAGGAAGCCAGCGCGCAATGCGTCGAGCCCGCGTTCGCCTTCCGGTGTGAGTTCCAAGCCTTTTGGCGTGCGACGGAACAGGACAACGCCCAGCGTATCTTCGAGCGCGCGGATTTGTTGGCCGACAGCCGCCGGCGTCACGGCCAGCTCGTCGGCCGCCCGCGTGAAAGACAAATGTCGTGCAGCGGCATCGAAAACACGTAGGCCGTTCAGGGGAAGAAGCGTTCTTTTCATTCTGTGACGGCCGGTCCTACCAAGGGAAAGCAGGGTATAGCAGCTTCGAAATGCGAGCCATCTGCGCGCATCATGGTGTAGCTGCCTTCCATTTCGCCGGTCGCTGTGGGTAGCGGGCAGCCCGATACATAGTCGAAGGATGCGCCGGGAACGATCATCGGCTGCTCACCGATCACGCCCTCTCCCGCAACTTCCTGTCGTTGACCCCGGCCATCGGTTATGAACCAGTGACGGTTCAGTAGCTGTACGGGCGTATCACCGCGATTTTCCACGCGGATATGATAAGCCCAGAACCAGCGGCCCTTGGCCAGTTCCGACTGTTCCGGAAGGAAGCTGACAGACACGCGCACGATTACATCCTCGGTTCGTGCGGCATGGGGAAAGAGCGCGTTCACAGCCCGACCGCCTGTAACGCCTGATCAAGATCGTCGATCAGGTCCTGCGGGTCTTCAAGGCCGACATTGATTCTCAGCATCCCCTCCTCGATCCCCATTTCGGCACGGACGCTTTCGTCGAGCCCGCTATGTGTCGTGGACGCCGGATGGGTCATCAGGCTCCGCGAGTCACCGATATTGTTCGAGATGTCGATAAGCTCAAGCGCATCGAGCAAACCATGGGCCTGACTGCGCCCGCCATCGACATAGAAGGAGAATATCGACCCGCACGCGTCCATCTGGCTCATGGCGAGATTGTGTTGCGGGTGGCTGGGAAGCCCGGGATGAAGGATGCGCGGGACACGCGATTCCAGGAACTTGCCGACGGCCATTGCGTGATCGCTCTGCCGTCGAATTCTGAGGTCGAGCGTTTCAAGCCCCTTGAGCACAACCCAGGCGTTGAAGGCGGACAGAGTCGGCCCGGTATTGCGCAGGAAAGGGAGAAGCGTTTCGCTGATGAAATCTTCGGAGCCGCATATCGCGCCGGAAAGGACCCTGCCCTGCCCGTCCATCATCTTGGTCGCGCTATAGGCAACGACATCCGCACCGAATTCCATGGGCCGCTGGAGCGCCGGACTCGCAAAGGCATTGTCGACAATCGAGACAATGTCATTTTCCCGCGCGATTCCGCAAACCGCCTTCAAATCAACAACATCCATCGTGGGATTCGCAGGCGTTTCAAAGAAAAAGGCTTTGGTATTGGGCTTTATCGCGGCCTTCCACAGATCCGGATCGCGGGCATCCACGATGGTCGTCTCAATCCCGAATTTGGGAAGCAGTGTATCGGTCAGCCAGCGACATGATCCGAAAGCGGCCCGGCCCGCGACGATATGATCGCCGGTTTCAAGTTGGCAAAGCAAAGCGGCTGTCATCGCGGCCATCCCGCTGGCTGTGCACCGTGCAGCCTCGGCACCTTCCATCAGCGCGATCCGCTGTTCGAGCATTTCCACGGTCGGGTTTTGCAACCGCGAATAGGTCATACCTGACTGATCGCCCGAGAAACGGTCTGCCGCATCGGCTGCGCAATCATAGGCGTAACCGGAAGTGAGGAAGAGCGCCTCTGACGTTTCCCCCCATTCCGAACGCGCCGTTCCACCGCGCACGGCACGCGTTGCGGGTCGCCATTTGGCGGTGACGGAAAGATTCTGGCCAGTATTGCGTTTCATTGCTGCTGCTTTGCCAAGCGATAGTGCACCGCGTCAATGCGATTAAGCGGCTTTGCTTAGGACAGCCGGAGCGAATATGTTGAGGGCGATAAAGGAGAAATAGCACCATGACGGTACTCGGCATCCGCTTTTGCACGGTGAAACCCGAGAAAGAGGCGCGCGATCTCGCTGCTTTCTTCGGTTCCGATGGCTGGAATTTTTCCGAGCGTGGCATGAGTACAAACCCGTCAGAGGGCTTTCAGGGCGCGGTTTTTCCAGCCGGTAGAGCCAGCTGGACGGAAATCTGGGCAGCCAACGAGCATATGCCCGAAACCACGATGCTGCATGTGATTGTCGACGATGCCGACGCCTATGCCAATCGAGCCAAGGACAATGGAATCACGGTGAGCGGCCCGATGGATATGCATGGTGAGCGCATTTATTTCAGCGAAGGCCCGGGCGGATTGCCGATTGCAGTACTGTCGAAGGTGACTGATTAATCCGCTTGGAGCTCAGCGATCACCGCATCGCCTGCTTCACGCGTTGTCGCACTCCCGCCGATATCGGCAGTCCGCAAACCGCCCGCCAGCGCTTTGCCAACTGCAGCTTCGATCCGGTCTGCTGTCTCGCTCCTGTCCAGCGAATAGCGCAACATCATAGCGGATGAGAGAATGGTCGCCAGCGGATTGGCCTTGCCCTGCCCCGCAATATCGGGCGCGGAACCGTGAATGGGCTCGTAAAGCCCCTTCCCGTCCTTATCGAGCGAGGCAGAGGGCAGCATCCCGATTGATCCTGCGCACATGCTGGCAAGGTCCGACAGGATATCGCCGAAAAGATTGCCGGTGACGATGGTGTCGAATTGCCCGGGATCGCGCACCAGCTGCATCGCGGCGTTATCGACATAGAGATGGCTGAGTTCGATATCGGGATAGTCCGCGCTCACTTCGATCACGACATCGCGCCATAGCTGCGAAGTTTCGAGGACATTGGCCTTATCGACTGAGCAGAGTTTTCCGCGCCGTGCCCGCGCTGTTTCGAAACCCGTTCGGGCGATCCGGGCGATTTCCGCCTCATCATAGGACATCATATCATAGCCTTGCCGCAAGCCGGCGTCCGTCGTCCGCATGCCCTTCTCGCCGAAATAGACATCGCCGGTCAGCTCCCTGACGATCATCACGTCGATATCCCGGGCGATTTCAGGGCGGAGTGCGGAAGCGTCCGCCAGTTCGGGAAACAGGTTCGCAGGGCGCAGATTGGCGAACAGCGCCAATTCCCTGCGCAGGCCAAGAATTGCCTGTTCCGGCCGCAATTGGCGCTCAAGCCCATCGCAATCGGGATCGCCAACTGCACCGAACAGAATAGCATCCGCCCGCTTCGCCAGTGCCAGCGTCGCCTCCGGTAGGGGATGCCCCTGCTCCTTATAGGCGGTCCCGCCAACCGGCGCTTCTTCGAAAACCAGTCCATCGATCTCGAGCGCGTTGAGCACTCGTACGGCTTCTACGATAACCTCGGGACCAATCCCGTCTCCGGGCAGCAACGCGACCAGCATGATATTTCCTTTTCGCTCAGGCGGCGCGTCTGAGGCGTTCCACCAGTCTTTCGCGTGCCGCCATTACATCATTGCGCCGATCATCCAACAGGTTGCGCGCAAGAAAATGCCCGGTGAGTCGAAATCCGTCGAAAATGGCGTTCCAGTTTTCGGCCTCCTCTCCCCCGACAATGAATGCCGGCAGGGCAAGAAGCTTTTCGCGATACTCTTCGCCAGCCGATGCACTAACGGCCGCGCCGCTTTTAGGACTGACCCATTGGAGATCGCTGTCGCTCCCGGTAACCGCACATTGTGACAGGTCGAGACCGAAGCCCAGTTCGGAGAGCAGCAGCAGTTCATAGCGTACCAGCGCAGATGCCCAGCGCCGCGCACTCGGCGCCGCTTCAATAGCTCCCAGCACGCCGTCAAGAGCAGTATAGAGCTGCGGATAGCTTTGGCTTTCCGGCAACACAGCTGCGGTGAGCGCACAGCTCCATTCGATCGCAGAAGCGGCCAGCGGTTCAGCATAGAGACCGCTCCGGCTGGTCACCAGCTCGACCGTCAGCCCGGCAAGCTGCTCTTCCGTCCGGGCCCTGAACTCGGCCTCGACGATATTGCCAGCCAGCAAAACTGGCCGGATCCGACGGGATCGCCCCCCGCGGACATAGCCGGCGACAAGTCCGTTTTCCGGCGTCATCAACCGGGCGATTGTACCATGCTCACCATGCGGGCGGGTGGCGCAAACAAGGGCGCGGGTGCGAAGCTGCATGACCCCGCTCTAGTCCAAGCGACGCGACGGCAAAAGCCGGAGACTAATGGCCAGACGGACGGTCCTCATAGGCGATGTCATAGAAACGCGTATATTCGCGATCGAAGCGCAGGGTTACCGTGCCCGTTGCGCCATGACGCTGCTTGGCGATGATAACCTGGGCCTGCCCGGCAACATCGGCGTTCTTCAATTCCCATGCGGACCGTTTCTCGCGGTCTTCCGGCGAACTGGTTTCGGTAATCATCGGCGGCTCGGCAAAGCCGTGATAATAATCCTCGCGATAAATGAAGAGCACGATATCGGCATCCTGCTCAATCGACCCGGACTCGCGGAGATCGGAAAGCTGCGGTTTCTTGTCTTCACGCTGCTCGACGGCACGGCTGAGCTGCGAAAGTGCAATCACTGGTACTTCTAGTTCCTTGGCCAGCGTTTTGAGGCCGCGACTGATTTCTGAAATCTCGTTGACGCGATTGTCATTGGCCTTGCCCGAACCCTGAAGCAGCTGAAGATAGTCGACGACGATCATTGCAATCCCGCGCTGGCGCTTGAGCCGTCGGGCGCGTGTTCGCAGCGCCGCAATGGTGAGGCCCGGCGTGTCATCGATATAAAATGGCAGGCTTTCGAGTTCTGCTGCGGCTCGCGCCAGATTGCGGAACTCATCCTGGCTTATCGCACCCTTGCGGAGTTTCTCCGAGCTGATCCGGGACTGTTCCGACAGGATACGTGTCGCCAGCTGATCGGCCGACATTTCGAGGCTGAAAAAGGCAACCGGCGCGCCGATCGAATGTTCGATTCCGTCTTCCTGGTCGCGATTGTAACGAAGCGCCGTCTGGAACGCGATATTCGTTGCCAGCGCCGTCTTGCCCATGCCCGGGCGCGCGGCAAGAATGATGAGATCGGATTTATGAAGCCCGCCGAAATGGTGGTTCAGGCTGGCAAAACCGGTCGTATATCCCGAGACATTGCCGCCCGAGTTCAGCGCCCGTTGAGCCATGGTAACCGCATCTGCGGCAGCCATCGCAAAAGTCTTGGTCGAGCCGCTTTCTCCGCCCGCCTCGGCAACCTTGTACAGCTCAACCTCGGCTTCTTCGATCTGTTCTTTGGGATCGACCGATTCGCTCGTATCGACGGCTTTCTCGACCATCTCGCGCCCAACGCCGATCAGGGCGCGAAGCAGGGCCAGCTCGTAAATCTGCGTCGCGAAATCGCGCGCACCGATCAGCGCCACACCGCTTTCGGTAATCTTCACCAGATACCCTACACCGCCGAGTTCCTTCAGCCCTTCGTCAGCCTCGAACATCGGTTTGAGCGTCACCGGATTGGCGATCATATTCTTGTCGACGACCATGCGAATGATCGCCTGGTAGATACGGCCATGGACAGGATCGAAGAAATGGTCCTCGCGCAGGATCCGCTGGACATCGTCAACCAGCCGGTTGTCGATCAGCAGCGCCCCGAGCACCGCCGCTTCGGCTTCCAGATTATGGGGAAGCGATAGCGGACTGGCATCATTATCAGTGACAAGGTGTAGGGGTGCGTCGGCCATATCGCCTTGTCGCGCGAAGCGCCCGCCACGGCAAGCCCGTAAGCCTGTGGAAATGCTGTGGGGCGAATCCCTATCCGCTGCTGCCGGCTTTCCTAGCGGCAATAAATTTGGCGATCACCGTCGGCACATCATATTCGTCATCGCCTTCATATCGCGGCGCATATTTGGCGAAGGCGCTAGTCAGCTCGGCATGACGCGCGTCGATATGTTCGATATTATAGGCATGCGAAACGACAAAATGTCCGCCAGCGCGAATTTGTTCGATAACGATTTCGGCAAATTCATCGGTGTCCATTGCGAATCGGGCGAATTCGCCTGCGGTCATGTCAGACCGCACAAATCCGGGAAAAATAGAGCCCACATCGATGAAGTCCGGCATTTCATCCCGAAACGCTTCGGTAAATCCCATCACGGCATGTTTGGATGCGACATAGGCAGCGGAATTGCGCACGGCAGTGAAAAAGGCGTTTTCCGAAGCCAGATTATAGATCGCAGCCGGCGTGCCCTGCGCGATCATCCGCTTCCCGAATATCGCGCAGCCATGCCAGACACCAAAAAAATTAACGCCGAAGAGCGCGTGCAGATTCTCCAACGGGACGTCCGTAACCGGGGCCCTCGGAATACTGATGCCCGCATTGTTGATAAGAATGTCGACTGTGTCGAAAGCATCCCAGGCGAAATCGGCAAGTGCCTCGACATTTGCAGGATCGGTCACGTCGGTTACTAGATACCGCGCCTCGACGCCCAATGCTGTCAGCGTGGCGACGGCCTCTTTGAGCTTATCTTCACGCGGTTCACCGATCACGATCTTCGCGCCGTCCGCTCCGAAGGCCTTAGCGAGGGCGAAACCGATCCCGGTGGCACCGCCTGTGATGACCACAGCCTTGTCAGTAAAATTTTCCATGCTTCACCCCTCATCCGGCTCGATTCAATCGCGAAACAGACGGCACAAAAACCTGCGCTCTATTCCCAATCTTCCCCAACGCCACTAAGCCTCCCTCCATGGCTGATCAACGGATCATAGACGTGAAGCTCGACGAGCGAACGATCATCTGGCGCAATGCCGATATCGAGCAGGAACGGCGCATTGCCATTTTCGATCTGCTCGAAGGCAATGAGTTCGAGCCATCGAGAGACTATCCCGGCGGCTATGCCGGGCCCTACAAGCTTACCCTTCGGGTCGAGGAAGGCAGGCTGGCGCTGGATATCGCAGCGGAAAACGATGCGCTTCTCGAAACGATCATCATCGGCCTCACACGTTTCCGCCGTCCGATCCGCGAATATTTCGCCATCTGCGACAGCTATTTCCAGGCGATCCGCCAGGCAACACCGCAGCAGATCGAGACAATCGACATGGCCCGCCGCGCGATTCACAACGACGCCGCTGAATTGCTGAAAGATCGTCTCGAAGGCAAAGTTGCCGTCGATTTCGACACAGCACGCCGCCTGTTCACGCTGATATGCGTCCTGCATATCAAAGGGTAACGGGGAATGATGCGCGCGATGAAATGGGGAGCAATGTGGTTGCTGCTTGCGGCTCTCGCGGCCGTCGCACTGTGGCAGGTCGCAATCCGCTGGCATCCCGTGACCAGCCAATATCCTGTACAGGGTGTTACGATCGGGATGGAATCGGGCGAGGTTCACTGGCCGACGTTGAGCGCTGCGGGTGCCGATTTTGCCTATATCCATGCCACCGACGGCGATATCGATCGCGATCCGAATTTCGCGGACAACTGGCAAGCGGCGCACGATGCCGGCCTGCGCCACGGGGCTATCCATGTCTGGGAATTGTGCCGTCTCGCCGTCGACCAGGCGACCAACTTTGTCGCCACCGTACCGGTCGACCCCGATGCACTGCCGCCCGCGATCATCTTCGATTTTGACAATAATTGCGCAGACCGACCGGATGTCACGGTCTTCATCTCCGAACTCGCGACGTTCCTGCAAATGATCGAAGCGCATGCCGAAAGCCCCGCGCTCCTGTATGTGACGCGCGAATTCGATGAGGAATACCAGTTGACGAGCCGGGTGGAGCGGAGCTTCTGGCTGCCGCGCCGTCTGTTCAAGCCCGATTTCGGCGCCGTTCCATGGGTCATGTGGGAAGCCAGCGACATCCGGCAGGTCGAAGGTGTGGAAAACCCGGTACGCTGGAATGTGGTGCGCCCGGAACAGTCAGGCTAAGGACCAATCGCATGAGCATAATGGCCGACAAATGGATTCGCGAACGCGCCCTCCAGGACGGGATGATCGACCCGTTCGAGGACGGCCAGCGGCGGGATGGCACGATCAGTTACGGCCTTTCCTCCTATGGCTATGACGCCCGGGCAGCAGACGAGTTCAAGATCTTCACCAATGTGAACAATGCGATCGTCGATCCGAAGGACTTCTCCGACAACAGCTTCGTCGATCGCCAGACCGATTGCTGCATCATCCCGCCCAACAGCTTCGCGCTGGCCCGCACGGTCGAATATTTTCGCGTGCCGAAGGACGTGCTCGTAATCTGCCTCGGCAAATCGACCTATGCGCGGTGCGGGATCATCGTGAACGTTACGCCACTCGAGCCGGGCTGGGAGGGGCATGTAACACTCGAATTTTCAAACACCACACCGCTTCCCGCAAAGGTATATGCCAATGAAGGCGCGTGCCAGTTCCTGTTCCTGCAGGGCAATGAGCCGTGCGAGACAAGCTATGCCGACCGGGCTGGCAAATATATGGGCCAGAAAGGCGTGACGCTGCCGAAGCTTTAGCTCCGACAGCGTCCATATTCGCGTATTTCAGATCGGGTTAGCGCGAACCCATCGTCACGCGGCCGCGCAGGCCGGCGGCAGCCGCATCATGCGACCAGACCGCTTTTCCATCGACATCGCCGAGTTGCATATTCTCTGCTTCAAGCACCTGTTCCAGCAGGGACGAAGCGCGTGCAACGCGGTTGGTTTCCGTCATCACCGCAGCGAGATTGAGCAGTGCAGGAACATCGTTGGTATTGGCGGCGAGCCGTCGCGTCAGTCGATCTTCAGCCACCGCATAATCAGCGCGCTCAATCGCATCGGCAGCATAGGGGTCATATCCCGTCGGGCTTGCTTCAGGATATGGTGCAGCATGTGCTGCCATAGGAATTGTGCAAACCGCCATTATCGCGAGCAATTTTGTCATTCATCCTCTCCAAGTTACGTTTGAATGACATCAATATTACATATTTATGACTCTTATGTAACCCTTTCGTGACAAACTCATCTGAACATCAGCAGAATCGCGTAGCAACTATCCCCAACCAACTGGCCCTGATCGGCAGAACCAAATTGCGCTTTGCGCCTGAGAGCATATAGTTAAACTCCAAAAAACCCGGAGACCCCAGAGATGCGCGCCGCGCCGTTCATGATCGGACTAATGGCCCTTACCCTGGCAATTGCCGGCTGTAATGGCGGTGGATCCGATGCGGGCGATGCACCAGACGCAAATGCGGTCGCGGATATTGAGATACACCGTCCCCATCGCCCCGGACCCGGTACCGTAAACAGCTATTGGCTCGAAGGACCGGATGAAATACTCGTTTTTGACACACAGCGAGAGATTGATCTTGCCGAGCGTGTCGTCGCGGCAATTGAAGCGACCGGCAAACCCGTCACCGCCATCGTCATCAGCCATTACGATCCCGGCCATTTCGGCGGCATACAGGCATTTACAGCCGCTTTCCCCGATGCTGAAATTCTGATGACCGAAGGCGTGGCCGAACAGATCGACCGTGATCTGTCTGGCTACATCGAGCGATTGCGCGAAGCCCAGGGTGATGACTATCGCGCCCCGCCAGAACCCACGCGCCTGATTGCGAACCGGGAGGAACTGACGGTCTCCGGCGTTCCGGTGATCGTCCATGTCGCAACCGGCACTGAAGCAGAATCGATGACGATGCTGGCCATTCCGAGTGAACGCGCGCTGCTGGCATCGGATCTTGTCGCCAATCGCATGCACCCCGATTTCGCCGATGCCAATATCGACAGTTGGCCACGGGCGCTCGATCGCATCACCCGGGAATTTAGCGGCTACACTCTTTTTCCGGGCCATGGCGAACCTGGCCCCGTCAACCTGCTGGCGGCCAATCAGATTGCATACATTTCCTTTGTGCGTGGTCAGGTCGAACGGGACATCCTGTCAGACGATGTTGCAAGCGAAGCGGAAATCAACGCCGCAATCGCCGCCATCCGGTCCAATTATCCCGGCTGGGAAAGCGCGACCGGGCGGCCCGCGCAGCTGCGCCGCAATCTCGAAGCAATCGTCGCACAATTGGGCGGCGCACTTGAATCAGAACAGGCCGGCGATACAGGCGAAGCCGCTTCTGGCCTCTAGTCTCTGCGTTTTTTCCGGGGCTTTCCCCGCCTGCCCTCGCGCTGCCCGCGATGGCCGCGGGACCGCTTGTCTGAGCCGGATGTTCCTCCACCCTTCCCTTCGGGAAGCTCGAAGCGCAGACCTCCGCTAACCGGATTCGCCTCGACAAGCCGCAGTTCGAGCCGGTCGCCCAAAGCATAGCGTGTACCCGTCTCCTCCCCGATCAGCGATTGGGTGCGTTCGTCGTAGCGATAATATTCGCGGCCCAAATCGCGCACAGGAAGTATCCCGTCTCCGCCAAACCCTTCGACCGTTGCGAAGAAACCGAAATTCTGCACGCCGGTAATCCGTACCGGCATGATCTGCCCGACACGCTCTGCGAGATAGGCTGCTACATATCGATCCACCGTATCACGTTCGGCCTCCATAGCCCGCCGTTCCAGCTTGCTGATAGTTTCGCCTGTAGCTTCCATGCGTTGGGCTTCGGGTCCGGTCAGCCTAGTCTCCGCCACATCCGGCCCCAGCCCATAGGCACCGACAAGGGAGCGATGGACGATGAGGTCCGAATAACGGCGGATCGGCGAGGTGAAATGCGCATAACTGCCGAGCGCCAGTCCGAAATGGCCCATATTGCGCGGCGAATAATAGGCCTGGGTCTGGCTACGCAGGATCTGCTCCATAACCTGCGGCCTGAAATCGGCGTCGCCGATCCGCTCGAGGATATGATTGAAGGTATCGGGCGTTATCACCTGCCCCAGGGTGAAGGGCACTTCGAGGCTGGCCAGATACTCCTTGAGCGCGATCAGCTTCTCGCGGCTCGGCGTTTCATGCACACGGTACATGACCGGCGCAGTCTTCGCCTCCAGCGCCTTGGCCGCCGCGACATTGGCGGCAATCATATATTCCTCGACCAGCTTGTGCGCATCCAGCCGTTCGCGCGGAGCCACAGAGAGAATTCGGCCGGTTTCATCAAGCTCGATCCGGCGCTCGGGCAGATCAAGGTCAAGCGGTGCGCGTTTGTCCCGCGCCTTGGCCAGTGCCCGCCAGCAATCCCAGAGAGGCGTAAGAACAGTTTCGACGAGCCCCTTTTCAACGCCGTCCTGCCCATCCATCGCCGCCTGTGCATTTTCGTAGGCGATATTGGCAGCTATCCGCAGCTTTACCCGCGCAAACCGCCAGCTTTTCACCTGCCCGGCCTTGTCGATACGCATATGGCACGCGAGCGCGGCGCGATCTTCACCGGCCTTGAGCGAGCAGATATTGGCGGACAACTGCTCGGGCAGCATCGGCACGACCCGATCCGGAAAATACACGCTGTTGCCGCGCTTACGCGCGTCCCTGTCCAGCGAGGAACCGGGGCGCACATAGAAGCTGACATCAGCAATCGCGACGATCACCCGCCAGCCGCCCTCGCCATCGGGCTCTGCCCAGAAAGCATCGTCATGATCGCGTGCATCGACCGGATCGATGGCAACGATCGGGAGATGGGTCAGGTCTTCGCGGTCGTCCAATGGAAGTTCAGACACTTGGCGGGCCTCGGCCAGTGATTCCTCGGCAAATTCAACCGGAATTTCATGTTTGTGAATCGCGATCAGCGAGAAACTGCGCGGCTCGAACGGGTCCCCGAGAATTTCGATGACACGAGCCGATACCCGGGGCGGGCGGCCAGACTTTTCGGCCATGACAAGATCGCCCGCCTTGGCACGATTGGCCTCGACGACAAGAAAATCGTGGCGGCTGCTCTTCTCCAGTCCCTTCAGCCAGAGCTTGCCACCCTCTTCATGGATAACACCCATCAACTGATCAGCAGACGGGGCAATCTTTTTCATCGGATGGGCGATCCATCCCTTGCCCGCTTCCTCGGTCCGCGCCAGTACGCGATCGCCCACGCCGAGCGGCTGGCGCTTACCCTTTTCCTTGACGCGCAATTTGGGTACCGGCGCATCATTGTCCCAGCGTTCGGGTTCAGCCCAGATCTCGCCGTCATCGTCCACGCTCACCACGCGCAACACGGTAACGCGCGGCAGGCCATCGGCCTTGTGCACAGCCTTGCCCGCGCCCCTGTCGATCAGGCCTCTGTCGGCCATCCGCTTGAGCGTTGCCTTGAGCCGAATTTTCTCCTGGCCCTTCAGACCGAATGCGCGCGCAATCTCACGCTTGCCCGCCGGTCTGTCCGAGCTTTGAATGAAATCGAGTATCTGTTGATCTGTGGGGTAATTGCCTGCCATGAGACGCCCATAGGCGTTTCATGGGCAACCGTCATGCTGAACTTGCGCCGGCAAATCGGTATCAACGATGGTGACGCCCTAAATTTTTCCGCTAAGCTGACCCTATGACTTATGATCTCCTGATTGTCGGTGGCGGTATCAATGGTGCGGCTGTCGCCCGCGATGCTGCGGGACGCGGCTGGAAGACGCTGCTGGTGGAGCGCGACGATCTCGCCAGCCATACCAGCTCCGCCTCGTCCAAACTCATCCATGGCGGGGTTCGCTATCTGGAGTTTTACGAGTTCGGACTGGTGCGCAAGGCGCTTAAAGAACGCGAAGTCATGCTCAAGACCGCGCCGCACATCATCTGGCCGATGCGGTTCGTATTTCCGCACAATGATCAGGTCCGCCCCTATTGGATGATCCGGGCGGGATTGTTTCTGTATGACATGATCGGCGGGCGCAGGACGCTTAAAGGCACCCGATCGCTGGCCAAGGCAAATCCGCAATATCGATCCCCCTTCTCCAATCCGCAAACGAGAGGTTTTGTCTATTCGGACTGTTGGGTGGACGATGCCCGTCTCGTTGTCCTCAACGCGCGGGACGCAGCCGACAGGGGCGCGGACATCGAAACCGGCGTCGCGCTAGCCTCGGCAAAGCGAACAGGATCGCTCTGGACCGCGACCCTCAGCGATGGCCAGACGGTCGAAGCCCGGGCCATCGTCAACGCAGCCGGGCCATGGGTGTCGAATGTTCTGGAAGACAAGATCGGTATTGATGGCAAAGCCGGCGTCCGGCTCGTCCGCGGCAGCCATATCATCGTGCGGCGGCTGTTTGCCGGGGATCAGGCCTATATCCTTCAACTTCCCGACAAACGGGTCGTCTTCGCCATCCCCTATCTCGATCGATATACGCTGATCGGAACGACCGATGTGGCGGTCGACGATCCGGCAGCGGCCGTCATGGACACGCATGAGGTGGATTATCTGTGCCGCGCGGTAAACCTATATTTCGCCATCCAGATTTCGCCGGACGACGTGATCTCGCTCTATTCGGGCGTTCGCTCGCTTTACGACGACGGTGCTGAAGATTCCAAGGATGTGACACGCGACTATGTGCTTGAGATGGATGGTGGCGGCGAGACCGGACAGGCCCCGCTGCTCTCCGTATTTGGCGGCAAGATAACCACCGCCCGCGCACTCGCCGAGGACGCTGCCGATCGGCTGGCCAAAGCCGTTGCCCTGAGCGGCAAAGCCTGGACCCGTGACGCGAAACTACCCGGTGGAGAACTCGGCGTAGGGTTTGATGACTTCCTCGAACAGATCGAAGCGCGCTACCATTTTCTCGACTGGGAACATGCCAAGCGACTGGCGCGGGCTTATGGAGCGCTTCTTCCGGACATATTGGGCGAAGCAAACAGCATGGCGGATCTGGGCGAGCATTTCGGTGCTGGGCTGACTGAACGCGAGGTGGCCTATCTGGTCGAAAAGGAATGGGCCAAAACGCCTAACGACATTCTCTGGCGACGGAGCAAATTGGGATTGCTGATGACCGAGGAAGAGCAGGAACGCTTTACGGAATATTTCCGGGGGCTTGACCTGTGACGCGCCATATCCTCGCCATTGATCAGGGCACTACCTCCAGCCGTGCGATCCTGTTCGACGAAAGCGGAAAACCGCTCACAAGTTCTGCTAGGGAATTTCCACAACACTATCCCCAGGACGGCTGGGTCGAGCATGATCCGGAAGATATCTGGCGCGATACCGTAGCGGCAGTCAAAGACGTGATGACAGAAGAAACGGTTGCCATCGGCATAACCAATCAGCGCGAGACCATTGTCCTGTGGGACCGGGAAACCGGCAAGCCGCTTCACAACGCGATCGTCTGGCAGGACCGCCGGACTGCGGAGACGTGCCGAAAGCTAAAAGCCGACGGCCATGAGGAGATGATCAGGGCGAAGACCGGCCTGCTCCTCGACCCCTATTTCAGCGCGACCAAGCTCGCCTGGCTGCTCGATCATGTCGATGGCGCACGCGAAGCCGCCGCCCGTGGGGAACTGGCCGCAGGAACCATCGACAGTTTCCTCCTGTGGCGGCTCACCGGTGGTAAGGTGCATGCAACGGATATCACCAATGCCGGGCGGACGATGCTGTGCAACATCCATAGCGGTGAATGGGATGACGAGCTGCTGAAGCTCTTTGGTATCGATGCGAGCCTTCTCCCGCAAATTGCTGGAAATTCCGAAATTTATGGCGAAACCGATCCGGCACTGTTTGGCCGCGCCATTCCCATTGCCGGCATGGCCGGAGACCAGCAGGCGGCGCTGATAGGCCAGGCCTGTTTCAAACCCGGCATGGTCAAATCCACCTATGGCACCGGCTGCTTCCTGCTGCTCAACACGGGTACCGAGGCCGTCACCTCGCACAATCGCCTGCTGACCACGCCCGCCTACAAGATCGGCGCGGACATCACCTATGCGCTCGAAGGCTCGATCTTCGTTGCGGGCGCAGCGATCCAGTGGCTGCGCGACAAGCTGGGGCTGATCGAGGAGGCAGGCGAAACCGCCGCTATCGCAAAGGCTGCGCCTGACAATCACGGCGTCTATCTGGTCCCCGCCTTTGTAGGCCTTGGCGCGCCGCACTGGGAACCGGGCGCGCGCGGACTGATTTCCGGCATGACGCTGGACACAACCGCCGAGCATATCGTCCGCGCGACGCTGGAATCGATTGCCTATCAGACGCGTGACCTTGTCGATGCAATGCGCGCCGATGGTGCCGACGAACCGCAAACGCTGCGTATCGATGGCGGCATGGCACAGAATGACTGGTTCGCGCAGTTTCTCAGCGACATATTGGAAGCGCCCGTCGAGCGACCGGAAAGCCATGAAACCACGGCATTGGGCGCAGCCTATCTGGCGGGACTGGCGACGGGTATGTGGAACGGGCTGGATGATCTTTCCGCCCATTGGGAAGCCGCCGGACGATTTGAGCCGGCAATGGAGGACGAACAGCGCGATGCCTTGCTCAAAGGATGGCGCGACGCGCTCAATCGCACTCTGGGCTAATGCCGTAATTCCCCATCGTGATACGGTGCAATCCGTATTTAAAAGAAACGATTGGACTATAGTTGTGGGTCAGGAGGACAGTCATGGACCGCTACACGAAAACCGCCATCGCTTTGCACTGGATAATCGCTCTGCTGGTTATCGCGAATATCGGGCTCGCTGAACTCACCGAGGATTTATCGCGTGAAGCCAGAGGCCCCTATATGGACATCCACAAGGCCATCGGCATTTCGGTGCTGGTTCTGACGCTCGCCCGGATCGCATGGCGTATCGGCCATAAACCGCCGCCGCTGCCCGCCTCGATGCCCGCCTGGCAAACCGCGACGGCACGGCTTACCCATTTCGCCTTCTACCTGCTGCTGATCATGTTGCCACTTAGCGGCTGGATATGGATGTCAACCTATCCCGCACCATTTGCTTATTTCGGGCTCTTCGATATGCCGCTATGGCCGGTTGCCGGACAGGAAGTACTCGGAGAAACTCTGCATGAAGGCCATGAGATCATGGGCAAAGCGATGATCGTACTCGTCGTGCTTCATGTCCTCGGCGCGCTGAAACATCTGATCATCGACAAGGATGGCAGCTTTCAGAGGATGATGCCGGGTGGCTCCGCCTAGAAGCTGAGCGGCGTCCATTCCTCATCGGCGTTAAGCGGCGCGAAAATCTGATCGATCAGGTGATCGGAAACATCTTCCGCCGTCGCCGGATTCCATTTCGGATCATTGTCCTTGTCGACGATAACGGCGCGAACACCTTCCAGGAAATCATGCCGCTGCACGACATGCGCACCTACGCGATATTCGACGACCATCTCTTCGGCAAAGTCCGTCTGCCGGGCGCCTTGCGCCAGCAAATACAGCGAAACCTTGCAGGTTTGCGGGGATTTGGTGTGGAGCGTCGCCAGTTCCTTTTGCGCCCATTCCGAACCATCGGCTGCGAGCGCCGCGAGGATATCCTCATAGCGATCCGAGGCGAACAGCCGGTCGATCTTCTCGAGATTACCCATGATCCGTGCCTCGGGCGGCTCGACAGAGGCCTCATCGAGGATCGCTTCAATGGACTGTGGGTCTGCCGCGATCTTAGCCTTCACCTCTTCCAGAGCTTCAGACGACAGATAATGCGTCGCCAACCCCAGGGCGAGGCATTCCGCGCCGTCGATCCGCGCGCCGGTTAATGCAAGAAACTGCCCGGCGCGGCCCGGCAGGCGCGACAGATACCAGCCACCGCCGACATCGGGGAAAAGGCCGATCCCGGTCTCCGGCATGGCAAAACGCGTATGCTCGGTCGCCACGCGATATTTGCAGGGCAGAGACAGGCCGACGCCCCCGCCCATCGTAATCCCGTCCATGAAAGCGACAGTCGATTTGGCATAGGTGAAAAGCAGATGGTTGAGCCGGTATTCTGTGTGGAAAAATTCGCGCGCCTTCACTCCGTCCGTCGCGCCACTCTCGGCGAGCATCCGAATATCGCCGCCAGCACAGAATCCTCGGCCTTCCGCATGATCGATCAACACGACCTCGACGGCCGGGTTCTCGCGCCATGCCAGCAATGCCTCGATAGCGGCCTCGCACATGGCGGCGGTGAGCGCATGGAGCGCCTTGGGACGATTGAGGCGGAGCCGCGCGGCCTTGCCTTCGACAGTGGTGATAAGATCTTCGGTCATGTGCACTGTGATAGCTTGGCGGTTGCCCCCCGTCACCCCGAACTTGGCGGTGCCGGAACCAAAACAACGCTTGAAACGCAAGGCCATGACGCACAGCTAGGATAGGAACGTAAAGGAACAGAAGCGATGGCAGAGCTCCGCACACTTTATTCGGAAATTGAACCTTATGAGACAGGCATGCTCGATGTCGGGGATGGGCATACGGTCTATTATGAGCGTGTCGGCAAGCCGGGAGGGAAGCCTGCCGTGATCGTGCATGGTGGCCCCGGCGGTGGATGCCCGGACGAGTACCGCCGACTTTGCGATCCCGCCATCTATGACGTTCTGCTGTTCGATCAGCGCGGATGCGGACGATCGACACCGCATGCGAGCCTTGAAGCCAATACGACCTGGCATCTTGTCGCCGATATGGAACGGCTTCGCGAACAGATCGGCGTGGAAAAATGGCTCGTATTCGGCGGGTCCTGGGGTTCCACATTGTCGCTCGCCTATGCTGAAACCCACCCCGAACGCGTAAGCGCGCTCATCCTGCGCGGCATCTACACGCTCACCAAGGCGGAGATGGACTGGTACTATCAGCATGGCGTACCGGACATTTTCCCCGACAAATATGAGCGGCTCCAGGCGCCGATTGCAGAGGAAGATCGCGGCGACATGCTCAATGCCTATTATCGCATCCTGACGGGCGAAGACGAGGATGCCAAACTGGAAGCCGCCAAAGCCTGGTCGATCTGGGAAGGCGAAACGATCACCCTGCTGCCGGACGAATACACGGCTTCGCGATTTGAGGACGGCCATTTCGCTCTCGCCTTTGCGCGTATCGAAACGCACTATTTCGTTCATGGCGGGTGGCTGGAGGAAGGCCAGTTGCTGCGTGATGCCAACAAGCTTCGCGGCATACCGGGCGTGATCGTGCACGGCCGGTACGATATGCCCTGCCCTGCGCGCACCGCCTATGCACTGCACAAGGCCTGGCCGGAATCCGAGCTGCACATCGTTGAAGGCGCTGGCCATGCCTATTCGGAACCGGGCATTCTGGATCAGCTGATCCGGGCGACAGAGCGATATGCGGCGGGCTAGCCAGAAGGATTCGCCAATATCGGGGATTCGCGCTAACTAGGTTTCAAAATGAAACAGAGGATAACGCCATGGCCGATGCAGACCCGCAAATCGTAAACAGGGAGGCCATGCTCGCGGCGCTCGAAAAGCAGCGCGCCGCCTTTACGGCAGAACTTCCGGTCAGCGCGACAGTCCGCAAGGAACGGCTGACCCGGGTCGGCAGGCTACTTGTCGATAATGCGGATGCTCTGTGCGATGCAATGAGCGAGGATTTCGGCCACCGCTCCAAAGACCAGTCGATGATGACCGATCTCGTATCGGCGCTCGGCGAGGTCAAATATGCCCTCAAGCATGTCGACAAATGGATGAAACCGGAAAAGCGCGGCGTACGCTTTCCGCTCGGCCTGTTCGGTGCTCGGGCCCGGATCGAATATCAACCCAAGGGTGTTGTCGGGATAATCTCGCCCTGGAATTTTCCGGTCCAGCTGACCTTCAGCCCGCTCGCCGATGTGCTTGCGGCCGGAAACCGCGCAATGATCAAGATGAGCGAGTTTACGCCTGTCACCAGCGCGCTGGTGGAAAAGCTGATCGGCGAGAGTTTCTCCCCCGAAGAGATTGCCGTGTTCAACGGCGACGCGGACGTCGGCCAGGCTTTTTCCGGCCTTCCTTTCGACCATCTGCTGTTCACCGGTGCGACCAGTGTCGGCAAACATATCCTTCATGCCGCCGCCGACAGCCTGACCCCGGTGACGCTGGAACTGGGCGGCAAATCGCCGACGATCTTTGGGGAGAGTGCAGATATCGCGCGCGGCACAAGTCGCGTGGCCATGGGCAAGATGATGAATGCCGGGCAGATCTGTCTTGCGCCCGATTACATGATGGTGCCAGAGAACCAGGAAGGCGAGGTAATCCAGGGCCTGAGTGCCGCCGTTGCCGAACAATATCCGACCTTGGATGCCAATGACGATTATACATCGATCATCAATGACCGTCACTACGAGCGACTGCAGGGCTATCTTAAAGATGCTGCCGAAAAAGGCGCGGAACTGGTGGAGGTCAATCCGGGCAATGAGGATTTCAGTGCCTCCAACAAACGCAAGATGCCGCTCACCATCGTCCGCAACCCGACCGACGACATGAAGGTGATGCAGGAGGAGATTTTCGGGCCCGTCCTGCCGATCAAGACATACAAGAATGTCAGTGAGGCGATCGACTATGTGAACGCCCATGATCGTCCACTCGGGCTCTATTATTTCGGCAGCGATTCCGCCGAAGAGCAGACGGTATTGTCCAAAACGATTTCAGGTGGGGCGACGGTCAATGACGTGATCTTCCATATCGCGATGGACGAACTGCCCTTTGGCGGCGTCGGCCCCTCGGGCATGGGGTCCTATACCGGGCACGAAGGATTCAAGACATTCAGCCATGCGAAGAGCGTTTATAGCCAGCCCAAGATGGACATTTCGAAACTGGGTGGATTCAAGCCGCCTTATGGAAAAACCACGAAAAATACGATAAAGCGTGAATTGGAGATTTGAGCGAATTGCCACGCAACAAGGGGAGAAACATCATGCGAGGAGTGATTGTTATCGGCACGGCAATTGCCGGAATGACACTGATCCCGACGGCAGCTGTCTCTCAAGATACGCAAGAAGCAGCGGAAGAGGATGTTGTTCGCACGGACCCCGATGCCATTCGATGCCGGACCCGCCGGGTTACCGGATCAAACGCTCGCCGCCTCCGCGTGTGCATGACCAATGCCCAATGGGAGGAGACAGCCCGGAACGGTGGAAGGGATGCCGCGACGGTTGTCCAGGATGAAAGCAGGCGATCCGGCCTTCGCGGCATTAATTGCCCACCCGCTTGCTGATGCAAGGTTGGGCTGAACGCCTATTCGAATTCCAGGATCACATCGTCGGCAGCGAGGCTATCGCCTTCGGCTGCCGAAACCGCACTCACCACGCCCGCCTTTTCTGCGCGAAGGATATTCTCCATCTTCATCGCTTCGACGACCGCAAGCGGCTGACCAGCTTCTACCTTGTCACCTTCGCCGACATGCAACGCGGTTATCAGGCCCGGCATCGGGCACAACAGATATTTTGAAAGATCCGGCGGGACTTTTTCGATCATGTGCTGAGCGAGATGGGCTATGCGCTTCGGAAGCACGCGGACGGTATGACTCGCGCCCCGCGCGGTCAGCGTGAATCCATAGCGGCCCGTCTTGATCTTCACCGTAAGCGGCGCGCTCTCAAACTCAGCTTCGACGATCCGGTCGCCCGGCGCATAGGCCATGGAAAGCCCGGTCGGCTCGCCATCCACCGACACATCGTCAAGATCGACATGGACTTCATGAGTCGCGCCATCGATCTCCACGACCCAGTCGGCCGGCGGGCGTAGCGACCCGTCCAGCTGACCCGATACACGCCGGGCACGATCAGCATGCGCTGTCGCGGCAAAAGCCGATATCGCCGAGAGGCGTTTCAGCAATGCGCTATCGGCGGGCGCGCCCTCGAACCCGTCCGGATATTCCTCGGCAATAAAATTGGTCGTGATCTCGCCCGAGCGGAAACGCGGATGCTGCATCAGAGCCGAGAGGAAATCGAGATTGTGGCCAAGGCCTTCCAGCTCGAACTTGTCGAGCGCCTCGATCTGCAGATCGATCGCCGCCTCGCGCGTTTCGGCATAGGTGATGAGCTTGGCGATCATCGGATCGTAGAACATCGAGACCTCGCCGCCTTCGGCGACACCGTCATCTACCCGGATACCTGATCCTTCTTCCGGCGGATCGTAACGAACGAGCCGGCCGATGGACGGCAGGAAGCCGCGATACGGATCCTCGGCATAGACGCGGTTTTCGACCGACCAGCCGTTGAGCGTGATGTCGTCCTGCTTGAAGGGCAGCTTCTCGCCTGCGGCAACACGGATCATCTGCTCGACAAGGTCGACGCCGGTGATGTTCTCGGTCACCGGATGCTCGACCTGGAGCCGGGTGTTCATTTCGAGGAAGTAGAAGCTCTTGTCCGCCCCGACGATCAGCTCGACCGTGCCGGCGCTGTGATAATCCACGGCGGCAGCCAGCGCGACGGCCTGTTCACCCATCGCTTTGCGCATTTCCGGATCGACGAATGGCGACGGCGCTTCCTCTACCACCTTTTGATGCCGGCGCTGGATCGAGCATTCGCGCTCGCCCAGATAGACGATATTGCCATGCTTATCGCCGATGATCTGGATCTCGATATGGCGCGGCTGTTCGATGAATTTCTCGATAAACACGCGGTCATCGCCGAAGCTTGCGAGCCCCTCGCGCTTCGTGGCTTCAAAGCCTTCGCGGACATCTTTCTCGTTCCAGGCAAGGCGCATCCCCTTGCCGCCCCCGCCGGCCGAGGCCTTCATCATCACCGGGTAGCCGATCTCGCCGGAAATCTTCACCGCATGCTCGGTATCGTCAATCTCCCCGACATGGCCTGGAACGACGCTGACGCCCGCTTTCTTGGCGAGTTTCTTCGATTCAATTTTGTCGCCCATTGCAGCGATTGCGTCGGGCGGCGGCCCAATAAAGGCGACGCCCTCTTCAGCCAGTGCCTTCGCAAAGCTTTCGCGTTCGGAGAGGAAGCCATAACCCGGATGCACAGCCTCAGCGCCGGTATCCTTGCACGCCTGAATGATCTTATCGGCGATCAGATAGGATTCCGCTGCTGGTGAAGGCCCGATATGCACGGCCTCGTCCGCCATCTCGACATGGGGCGAACGCGCATCGGCATCGGAATACACCGCGACCGTTGCGATCCCCATTTTCTGGGCGCTACGGATAACCCGGCACGCAATTTCGCCGCGATTGGCAATCAGGATTTTTTTGAACACGCCTTTAGTTACTCCCTGACGGCGACACTTTTCCGGTCGCCATTATTGTGTTTCCAACATCAGATTACGCAGCGCCTCGATCCGGTCACGCGTCATGTCTGCACGGCAGCCATGATAGAGCATCGGTTCGGCACTGCCGCCGCGCATATGATAGCTCCAGACCGCGCAATGCTCGTCGCGCAGCGTAATCCAGGCACGCTGGGCCGTACGCAGCCGCTCCTCGCCGCTGGGGCGATCGTCGCCCTCATCAGCATTTGAGAGATGGACGCGCGCATATTCGAGCACTTCATCCCACAGCGCATTGAGCTCGGCATCGGCCTGTTCGAAATCCCACCGGGCGCAGGCGTTCATCGGCTGCTGCGGCAGGTTGCCCCAGTCTGCGCATGCCTCTTCGCTGGGCACGAACTGCATCGTAGCAAAGAGGATTACGCCCAGCATCGCCCTACTCCGCCGCTTCCATTTCGGCGCGCATCGGCTCCTCACCCTCTAGCGGTACCAGCCCCAGTTTCTCGAACAGCGCTGCATCGGCATCGTCGCCACGATTGCCGGTTGTCAGCAGCTTGTCGCCGGTGAAAATGCTGTTCGCGCCGGCCATGAAACACAGCGCCTGCACAGCTTCCGACATGCTTTCGCGGCCGGCCGACAGGCGCACCATCGAGCGCGGCATGGTAATCCGCGCGACTGCGACCGTCCGGACGAATTCGAGATCGTCGATCTTCGCATCGGGAACGTCATGCAGGATGTCACCCAGCACGGTGCCTTTCACCGGCACCAGCGCGTTGACGGGGACGCTTTCGGGGTGGCGCTCCAACGTTGCGAGGGCGTGGATGAAGCCGACGCGATCTTCACGATCTTCGCCCATACCGACGATCCCGCCGGAACAGACATTTATGCCAGATTTCCTAACATTATCAAGGGTTTCGAGCCGTTCTGCAAAGGTCCGGGTCGAGATCACCTCTTCATAGCGTTCGGGCGAAGTATCGATATTGTGGTTGTAATAATCGAGCCCCGCTTCGCTCAGCATCTCGGCCTGTTTCGGCGTCAGCATGCCCAGCGTCATGCAGGTTTCGAGCCCCATCTGGCGCACGCCCTTCACGATCTCGACGATCGCGGGCATGTCCCGGTCCTTCGGGTTGCGCCAGGCCGCGCCCATGCAGAAACGCTGCGACCCCGCATCCTTGGCCTGCGCCGCCGATTGCAGCACCTGGCGCACATCCATCAGCTTGGTCGCCTCCACGCCGCTATCGGCATGAACGGACTGCGAGCAATAGCCGCAATCCTCGGGGCAGCCGCCGGTCTTGATCGACAGCAAGGTGCACAGCTGCACCTCCCCCGCCGGGTGGTTTTCGCGGTGAACGGTCTGCGCCTGCCACATCAGTTCGTGAAACGGCAGATCGAAGAGTTCAGCGACTTCTTCGCGGGTCCAGTCGGTGCGGATATCGGTCATTCGGCGGCCTCATCGAGTGGTGGGAGGTTATGGCCGAGCAGCTTGAGCACTTCGCCCGCCGCGTCCACCAGATTGGTGCCGGGGCCGAAAATCGCCTTCACGCCTGCCTCGCGCAGGAAATCATAATCCTGAGCCGGGATCACGCCCCCAGCGATCACCTGTATGTCGGAGCGCCCTGCATCGCCGAGTTTCTGGATCAGTTCGGGGATCAGCGTCTTGTGGCCCGCCGCAAGGCTGGAAGCACCGACGACATCGACATCCTTCTCGACCGCCCATTGCGCCGCTTCGCCCGGCGTCTGGAACAGCGGCCCGCTGACAATCTCGAAACCGAGATCGGCAAAGGCGCTGGCGACGAGATTGGCGCCGCGATCATGGCCGTCCTGACCCATTTTCGCGACCATCATCCGGGGCTTGCGGCCAAGCCGCCGTTCGACAGCCTCGACACCCTCGCCCGCCTGCACCCAGCGCGGATCGCCATCATAGGCCCCGCCATAGATGCCGCTGACCGGCATGGGCACGGTATCGTAGCGTCCGAAAACATCTTCCATCGCGGACGAAATCTCGCCGAGCGTGCAGCGCGCACGGGCTGCTTCCACGGCAAGGGCCAGAAGATTGCCGTCGCCCTTCGCCCCTTCGCGGATTGCGGCCAGCGCCGCCTCCGCCGCATCGCTGTCCCGTTCGCTGCGGGTCTGTTCGAGCCGCGCAATCTGGTCGCGGCGCACCCGGGCATTGTCGATATCGAGAATGTCCATCTCGTCTTCTTCGGCAAGCCGGTATTTGTTGACGCCGACAATCACCTGTTCGCCCCGGTCTACCGCCGCCGCCTTGGCTGCGGCTGCTTCCTCGATATTCTTCTTGGGCAGGCCGGCCGCCACGGCTTTCGTCATACCGCCTGCGGCCTCGACCTCCTCGATCAGCGCCCAGGCCTTGTCCGCCAGTTGCTGGGTAAGCTGCTCGACATAGTATGAGCCGCCCAGCGGATCGGCGACATGGGTGATGCCGCTTTCTTCCTGCAGGATGAGCTGGGTGTTGCGGGCAATCCGGGCCGAGCGATCGGTGGGCAGCGCCACCGCCTCGTCGAAAGCGTTGGTGTGGAGGCTCTGCGTGCCGCCAAGGGTCGCGGCCATTGCCTCGATCGTGGTGCGCACGACATTGTTGTACGGGTCCTGCTCGGTCAGCGAGACGCCGGAGGTCTGGCAATGGGTGCGCAGCATCTTGGACTTGGGATTCTCAGCGCCGAAATCCGTCATGATCTTGTGCCAGAGCTGACGCGCGGCGCGCATCTTGGCGATCTCCATGAAGAAATTCATGCCGATGCCCCAGAAGAAGCTGAGGCGGGGTGCGAAGCTGTCCACTGCCAGCCCCTGGCTCATCGCCGCGCGGACATATTCCATGCCATCGGCCAGCGTATAGGCCATTTCCTGAACCGCCGTCGCACCGGCCTCATGCATGTGATAGCCGGAGATCGAGATCGAGTTGAAACGCGGCATATGCTCGGCCGTATAGGCGATGATGTCGGCAACGATCCGCATCGATGGCTCGGGCGGATAGATATAGGTGTTGCGGACCATGAACTCCTTGAGGATGTCGTTCTGGATCGTCCCGGCAAGCTGGTCCTGAGACACGCCCTGTTCTTCCGCCGCGACGATATAGAAGGCGAGCACGGGCAGCACCGCGCCGTTCATCGTCATCGAAACGCTCATCTGGTCGAGCGGGATCTGGTCGAACAGGATTTTCATGTCCGCCAGCGTGTCGATCGCTACCCCCGCCTTGCCGACATCGCCAACGACGCGCGGGTGATCGCTGTCATAGCCCCGGTGCGTGGCGAGATCGAAGGCGACCGAAAGCCCTTTCTGCCCGCCCGCAAGGTTGCGACGGTAGAAGGCGTTGGATTCCTCGGCCGTTGAAAAGCCCGCATATTGCCGGATCGTCCAGGGGCGGCCCGTGTACATGGACGCATAGGGACCGCGCGTGAACGGCTCGAACCCGGGCAGGCCGGGGTCGAGGGCATCGGACGCATCATAGGCTGGCTGGACGGCGATCCCCTCCGGCGTGTGCCAGGTGAGATCGCGGCCTTTCACTTCCTTGGAAGCGCGTTCCTGCCAGTCTGATTTTGTAGGCTTTTCGGTCATGCTGTTATTTGCCCGTGAACTGGGCTTTCTCCTTTTTGAGGAAGGCGACGGCACCGATCACGGCATCCTGACTGTCCCCGGCGACATGCTGGCCTTCCGCTTCGCGCACCAGCGCGCTGGCAAAATCTCCGTCGAGTGCGGCGGCAAGATTCTGCCGCATCACGCCGAGCGCAACCGTGGGCATTCCCGCGAGACGTTTGGCCAGAGCATTGGCTTCGTCCATCAACGCATCGTCTTCAACGCACTTGTAGATCAGCCCCCAGTCTTCAGCCTGTTCGCCGTGGATTTTCTCACCGAGCATCATCATCTGGGTCGCCCGGGCCTTGCCGACGAGACGGGCCAGTACCCAGCTCGCGCCGCCATCCGGCACAAGCCCGATATTGACGAAAGCCTGCAGGAAATAGCCGGATTTGCCCGCTATCGCGAAATCGCTGGCGAGCGCGATCGAGCAGCCAACGCCCGCAGCCGGGCCGTTCACCGCCGTAACAACCGGAATATCGAGCCGGGCAAGCTTCACCATCAGCGGGTTGTAGTGACCCTGCAGCGCGCGATAGGAGCGCGCGCCCCCGGTTATCGAGGATTCCGCGCTGGACTGCAGATCCGCACCCGAACAGAAAGCGCGTCCCTCACCCGTAATCAGCAGAGCCCGGGCACCGTCAAGATGATCGAGTGCGTCTATCATTTCGTCCGCCATATCGAGCGAGCAGGCGTTGAGGCGCTCAGGCTTGTTCAGCGTGATCGTTGCAACATTGTCGGCAATCTCGAAACGGATATTCTCATAGTCGGCCATATCAGGCTCCTGTTTTTCAGTTTACGTTAACGTCAATCCTGCCCAATGCCGGATCGACGCACAAGGGCCAATTGCGTCAGGCCGATTTCGGGGTCTCCATGATTTCGGTCAGAATGCCGCCCATATCCTTGGGATGGACGAAGAAGATCAGCGTGCCATGCGCGCCGATACGCGGTTCGCCCAGCACGCGCTTGCCCTGCGCTTCGAACTCGGCCTTGGCGGCGTGGATATCCGGCACTTCGAAGCAGAGATGATGCTGGCCGCCAAGCGGGTTCTTTTCGAGCCATTTGCCCACGGCTGAATCGGCCTCGGTTGGCTGGAGCAGCTCAACCTGCGTACCTGCAGTCCCCGCTTCGCCCGGCGTATTGACGAAGCAGACGCGCACCTTCTGGCTTTCGAGAACGAACGGCTCGGTAATATCGGTCGCGCCCATCACGTCGCGATAAAAGGCGATCGAGGCATCGAGATCCGGCGTTGCAACACCGACATGATTCATGCGTCCAAGTTTCATCGCGCAAATCCTCCCCGGCACGGGGAGGTGGCAGCCCACAGGGCTGACGGAGGGGTCTCCGTTCTGCCGGGTAGCGCATCCCTGCCTATTGGTCGCATGACCCCTCCACCGCTTCGCGGTCCCCCTCCCCGTTCCGGGGAGGATTTAGAGGTATTCATATGGTTGAGAGGGCTTGGTTTCATCACATTTTCCCATTTGCGTCATGCTGAACCTGTTTCAGCATCCACTGTTCCTCCCGCACTGAAATCGCAGATTGATGAGTGGACCCTGAAACAAGTTCAGGGTGACGGCAGAGTGGCTCACAACGGAATATTGTCATGCTTCTTCCACGGATTTTCGAGCTGCTTGTTCCTCAGCTTGCGTAGCCCGAGCGCAATCCTCTTCCGTGTCGAATGCGGCATGATGACCTCGTCGATAAAGCCCTTGGCCGCAGCCACGAACGGGTTGGCGAAACGGTCTTCATATTCCTTGGTCTTGGCGGCAATCTTGTCCGGATCGCCCGCGTCCTTGCGGAAGATGATTTCGACCGCGCCCTTGGCGCCCATCACTGCAATCTCGGCGGTCGGCCATGCATAATTGAGATCGCCGCGCAAATGCTTGGAGGCCATCACGTCATAGGCGCCGCCATAGGCCTTGCGTGTGATCACCGTGATCTTCGGCACCGTCGCCTCGGCATAGGCGAAGAGCAGCTTCGCGCCGTGCTTGATGATGCCGTTATGCTCCTGACCGACGCCGGGGAGGAAGCCCGGCACGTCCACGAACGTCACGATCGGGATTTCAAAGGCATCGCAGAAGCGCACGAACCGCCCGCCTTTCTTCGACGCCGCAATATCTAGGCAGCCGGCAAGCACAGTGGGCTGGTTGGCGACGATGCCGACCGTACGGCCTTCGATCCGGCCAAAGCCGGTGATGATGTTTCCGGCATGGGCGGGCTGGACTTCGAAGAAATCGCCTTCGTCCACCGTCTTGCGGATCAGCTCGTGCATGTCATAGGGCGTCGCCGCACTGGCCGGGATCAGCGTGTCGAGGCTGGGCTCCTCGCGGTCCCATGCGTCTGCCGTCGGGCGTTCGGGCGGGTCTTCGCGGTTTGAGGCTGGCAGGTAATCGATGAAATCGCGCGCCGCCATCAGCGCTTCGAGATCATTTTCGAACGCCACATCGGCCACGCCGGATTTGGTGGTGTGCGTTACCGCGCCGCCCAGTTCTTCCTGAGTCACGACCTCG
Source organism: uncultured Parasphingopyxis sp. (assembly GCA_947259005.1). Lineage (GTDB taxonomy): Bacteria > Pseudomonadota > Alphaproteobacteria > Sphingomonadales > Sphingomonadaceae > Parasphingopyxis. Next base: position 679,761 of record CAMYKP010000006.1, read on the forward strand.
TTGGTCACGGTTTTGACGACGTCGGGACCGGTGACGAACATGTAAGAGCTGTCCTTCACCATGAAGATAAAGTCGGTCATGGCGGGCGAGTAAACCGCGCCGCCCGCGCACGGGCCCATGATCAGGCTGAGTTGAGGGATCACGCCGGAAGCCAACACGTTGCGCTGGAACACTTCGGCATAGCCGCCAAGGCTGGCTACGCCTTCCTGGATGCGCGCGCCGCCACTGTCGTTCAGCCCGACAACCGGCGCGCCGACTTTCATCGCGGTATCCATCACCTTGCAGATCTTCTCCGCGTGGCGCTCCGAAAGCGAGCCTCCGAATACGGTGAAATCCTGGCTGTACGCATAAACGAGGCGGCCGTTGATCGTGCCCGATCCGGTGACCACGCCATCGCCCGGCACGATCTGCTCCTGCATGTCGAAATCGACGCAGTTATGCTCGACGAACATGTCGAGTTCCTCGAACGAATCCTCGTCGAACAGCACTTCCAGCCGCTCGCGCGCGGTCAGCTTGCCCTTGGCGTGCTGGCCGTCGATCCGTTTCTGGCCGCCGCCCATGCGCGCCTGTTCACGTTTGCGTTCCAGCAGGTCGAGCGCTTCGATATTCGACATTCCTGTTCCTTTTTCGCGAGACTCCCTGCCTCTCTTCGGGCTTGACCCGCATAATGCAAATGTGATTTTGTAAAATTGCGAAATCTATTTTGCAAAATAGCGAAGGGCACGGGATGAAAGCGAGGCTGTATGCAGGGTCGAAGCTGCGCGCCATCCGCCAGCGGCGGGAGCTGGACCAGGCGGATTTTGCCGGGGCGCTGGGCATTTCCGTCAGCTATCTCTCGCAGATCGAGAATGATGCGCGGCCGATCACCGCCTCGGTCGCCCAGGCGCTGGAACGCCATTTCCCTTCGGAGTGGAACGAACCCCCGCGCGACGAATATGAGCGCCGCCTCGCCGCGATCCGCGAAGCCATTTCCGATCCGCTGTTCGGCGAAACGCCCCTGCCCGCCACCGCGCTCTCCCGTTTTGTCGAGCAATATCCGGACATGGCCGATCGCATGGTTGCGCTGCACAGTGCTTACCGGCTCGCCGAAGAAAGGCGCCACGCACTCGGCGATGTGATCGAAAGCGCCGATGGCGAAGGCGATGGCCGCCAGTTCCCCTGGGAGGAAACGCGCGACTGGTTTCACGCGGTCGGCAATTATGTCGATACCGTCGATATCGCCGCCGAACGCATCGCGGAAGATTGCAGCCAGGACGGCCGCGTGACCGAAGAGGCGCTGATCGAGCGCTTTGGCTCCATGCACGGCCTGTCAGTCCGCTTCGTATCGGACGATGTCTCGGCCGTTGCCCTGCGGGAATATGACCGGGCCAATCGCTGCGTCTCGATCAGCGCGATCCTGCCCCGCCCCAGCCGCACCTTCCAGCTCGCGCACCAGCTTGCCCTGATCGAACTGATCGAGCCGATCACGGCGATTGCGCGCGGCACCAACCTCCAGTCCGAAGCGAGCGAGAAACTGCTGACCGTGGGCCTTGGCAACTATGCGGCTGGCGCGATCGTGATGCCCTATGCGCGGTTCCGCGATGCGGCGCGCGCCCTGCGCCACGATGTCGACCGGCTCTCAAACCGGTTCGGGGTGAGTTTCGAACAGGCCTGCCACCGCCTTTCGACCCTGCAGCGACCCGGTATGCGCGGCGTGCCTATGTTCTTTTTCCGGATCGACATGGCCGGGAATATCACCAAGCGCCATTCGGCCACCAAGATGCAGTTCGCGCGCTTCGGCGGCGCCTGCCCGCTGTGGATCGCGCACGAGGCCGCCGCCTCACCCGACAAGATCCATGTCCAGCTGGCCGAAACGCCGGACGGCATTCGCTATGTCACCATGGCGATGGGACTGGTGAAGCCCTCGGGCAGTTTCCAGCGCCCGAGCCGCCGCTTCGCCGTTGCGCTGGGCTGCGAGGCCGGGCAGGCGGCCGATTTCGTCTATGCCGATGCGCTGGACCTCGAAAACCCGGCGGCGGCGACACCCATCGGCACGTCCTGTCGCCTGTGCCCGCGCCGCAATTGCGACCAGCGCGCCTTTCCGCCCGCCGGCCATACATTGCTCACGGAAATCGACCGGCGCGAGGTTATCCCCTACCGGCTCTAGTCGGTGGAGCTTGTCTCCAGATATTTGATGATGCCGGAGAAATCCTTCTTCTCGCCGCCATGCTTCACATATTGCTGGTAAAGCGCGCGGGCCTTGGCCCCCATCGGCGTGCGCATCCCGGCCTCGTCGGCAGCTTCCATTGCGAGCTTCAGGTCCTTGAGCATCAGCGGCGCGGCAAAGCCGCCCTCATAATCATGATCGGCAGGCGTTTCGGGGCCGACTCCGGGCACCGGGCAATAGCTTGTCATCGACCAGCTCTGGCCCGAAGCCTTGCTGGAGATGTCGAAAAAAGTCTGCGGATCAAGGCCGAGGCTTTGCGCAAGATTGAAGGTTTCGCAGGTCGCGATCATCGTCGCGCCGAGCAGCATGTTGTTGCAGATCTTGGCCGCCTGCCCCGCGCCCGCTTCGCCTGCATGAATAACCGCCTGCCCCATTTCCTCGAGGATCGGCTTGGCGCGCTCAAAGGCCCGCTCCGTGCCGCCAACCATGAAGGTAAGCGTGCCGCCCGCTGCCGCTGCAATACCGCCGGATACTGGCGCATCGACCATCAGCATGCCCTTGGCTGCGGCTTCTTCCGCAACTTCGCGCGCCGTGGCGACATCGATGGTCGAACAATCGAGCAGCAAGGTGCCGGGCTCGGCATTGTCGAACACATCGTCGACATAGACGGCGCGGACATGCTTGCCCGCTGGCAGCATCGTCACCACGGCTTCGGCGCCCTTCACGGCATCCGCGCCCGATTCCGCAATCCGGCAACCATTGGCCCGCGCAGTCTCCAGCGCCTCTTCCGAAATATCGAAAGCGGCGACATCATGGCCCGCCTTGGCAAGGTTCGCGGCCATCCCGCCGCCCATATTGCCGAGGCCAATGAATGCGATTGTTGTCATGTGCGTATCCCTTGAAATTCAAACATCCGATTATTCACTACCGCCAACGATTGTCATTATACCGAATAGGACAGATACGGCACCGGCTAGCAGGGCAAGACCTGGGGCCATAGTCGACAGCATTTCACCGAACCCGATACGATGTCCTCGCGCGTCAATGCCCATCGAAGCGGCCCAAATGCTGGTTCTGCCTCCTCGTGTTCGCGCTTTCTGGTCGCGCACGAAAACGGCGATCAGCGCAATCCCTCCAACGAGAAAGCCCAAACCCCACAGAAGGCTCACTTCCCCGTCCAATTCGCTTCGCGCTTCTCAACAAAGGCCGCCATGCCTTCCTTCTGATCCTCCGACCCGAACAGGCCGTGGAACAGGCGGCGCTCGAACTGGATGCCCTGAGCCAGTGTCGTCTCGAACGCGGCGTTGACCATTTCCTTGGTCGCCATAGCCGCAAGCGGGCCCATACCGGCAATCGCCGCCGCAGTTTTCAACGCTTCCTCGACCAGATCATCCGCCGGAACGACTTTCGCGACCAGCCCCAGCCCTTCGGCCTCTTCGGCGTCCATCATCCGGCCCGTCAGGCACATTTCCATCGTCTTGGCCTTGCCGATCGCGCGCGCCATGCGCTGCGATCCGCCCATGCCCGGCGTAACGCCGAGCTTGATTTCGGGCTGGCCGAATTTGGCGCTGTCCGCCGCAATGATGAAGTCCGCCATCATCGCGACCTCGCACCCACCGCCCAGCGCATAGCCGGCCACTGCCGCGATCCATGGCTTGCGGGTCGCGGTCACCCGCTCCCAGCCGCCAAAATGATTGTTGCCATACATGTCGGCAAAGCCCTGATCGGACATCTCCTTGATATCCGCACCTGCTGCAAACGCCTTTTCGCTGCCGGTGAGGACCGCACAGCGCTGGCTGTCGTCCGCATCGAAGGCGGCAAAGGCGTCGATCGCCTCTTCCAGCACCTGGTTATTGAGCGCGTTCAGCGCCTTGGGGCGGTTCAGCGTTATCAGCGTAACCGCGCCGCGCTGTTCAACAAGGATGGTTTCGTAATTAGACATTTAATTTTTCCAATTCTCGATGCGCAAAGAGCCAAAAAACATAGCCACCGATCGCACCCACAATGGCGAGCGAACCGATCAATGGCAGATCTTCAATTCCGACGCCCTCTGCAAATAAGCCAATGGCAACAAGGGCAGCCACCTCGCCGCCAATTGTAAAAAGGAGGGACGGGTATCGGCGTTTCTTGTAAGCCCAAAAACAGATAATGAGGGCGATCGGCGCCGCAATTAACGCACTTAACGCGCTGATGGCCAACAGCATCGTTATCGCAACGCCCAACTCATCTAACGAATACAGGTTGGGATCGAACAGATAAGGCAAGAGGAGTATCAACAAAAAGCTTATGCCGACGATCAGCGCAGTTGCCATGTATGACAAAAATATCTTGATCAAGGAAATGGCTCGATTCGCAATCACTGCCGCAACAAATCGCGCGAAACGATCATCCGCATGACCTGGTTGGTGCCTTCCAGAATCGAATGCACGCGCAGATCGCGCCAGAATCGTTCGATCGGATATTCCCTGAGATAGCCATAACCGCCGAACAGCTGCAGCGCGTTGTTGACGATATTGCTGCCGCTATCGGTCGCGAGCCTTTTCGCCATCGCCGAAAAGCGCGTCTTGTCGGGCGCGTTCGCCGTTACCTTGGCGGCGGCGAGATAGAGCAGCGCCCGCGCCGCTTCGAGATCGGTCGCCATATCGGCGAGCATGAACTGCGTGTTCTGGAAATCGGCGATGGGCTGTCCGAATTGCTGGCGCTCCTTCGTATAGGCGACCGCCTCGTCGAGGCAGCGCTGCGCGCCGCCGAGGCTACACGCGCCGATGTTGAGCCGCCCGCCATCAAGCCCCGCCATCGCGAAACTGAACCCCTCGCCTTCCTGGCCTACGCGGTTTTCGACCGGCACGCGACAATCCTCGAAGATCAGCTGCGCCGTTGGCGAGGCGTTCCAGCCGAGCTTCTTCTCGGGCTTGCCGAAGCTTAGCCCGGGCGTGTCCTTTTCTATGACGAGGCACGAGATACCCTTGCTCTTATGCTCGCCAGTGCGGACCATCACGACATAGATATCGTTAAAGCCCGCGCCCGAGATAAACTGCTTGGTGCCGTTCAGGACATAATGATCGCCATCCAATTTGGCGGTCGTCTTAAGCCCCGCCGCATCCGAACCCGATCCCGGTTCGGTCAGCGCATAGCTGGCGATATGCTCCATCGTGACCAGCTTGGGCAGGAACCTAGCCTTCACCTCGTCGCCGCCAAAGCGGTCGATCATCCAGCTCGCCATATTGTGGATCGAGACATAGGCGCTGGTCGCCGGACAGCCATAGGCCATCGCTTCCATGATCAACGCCGCCTCGAGCCGCCCCAGCGCAATGCCGCCCGATTCCTCGGATACATAGATCGCGCCGAAGCCGAGCTCGCCGGTCTTCTGGACGACATCGCGCGGGAAGAAGTGTTTTTCGTCCCACTCGGCCGCATGCGGCGTGATTTCGTCGGCGGTGAATTTCTGCGCCATTTCCTGGATCTGGCGCTGTTCGTCGGTCAGTTCGAATTGTGTCATGCCTCGTCCCCTAGCACGGCCTCTGCCTCTATCTCTACACGCCATTCAGCCCGCAGCAGCGCAGCGACAACAACCATGGTCGCCGCTGGCCGGATATCGCCAAAAATTGCGCCATGAACCGCGCCGATGGCGTCGCCATCCGCCGCGTCCGTAACAAACATGCGCGTACGCACGACATCGGCCGCCGTACCGCCCAGTTCCTCAATCGCCGCGACGATAATCGCAAAACAGCGCGCCGCCTGCGCCGCCGCATCGCCCGGTGTCGAGCTGCCATCGGGTTCGATGGGGCCGGTGCCGGAGACGAGGATGCGGTTGCCCGTGCGGATGGCGCGGGAAAAGCCGAAGCTGGCTTCAAAAGGTGACGCGGAAGCTGTTTTCTGCCGCACGATCAATCACCCCATAGTCGGAATGACAAAGGCGTTGGCCGCCTCGCCGACGCCGCCATCGGGCCAGCGCTGGGTGATCGTCTTGATCTTGGTCCAGAATTTGACCCCTTCCATGCCGTGCTGGTTAGTGTCGCCGAACGCAGAATTCTTCCACCCGCCGAAAGTGTGATAGGCAACCGGCACCGGGATCGGGACATTGATGCCGACCATGCCGACATTGACCCGGCTGGCGAATTCGCGCGCCGCATGGCCGTTGCGCGTGAAGATCGCGACGCCATTGCCATATTGATGGTTGCTGGCGAGCGCGAGGGCTTCCTCGAACTCCTTGGCGCGGACGATCTGGAGCACCGGCCCGAAAATCTCTTCTTTGTAGCTTTCCATGCCCGGCTTGACGTGATCGAACAGCGACGGGCCAACGAAAAAGCCCTTCTCATGCCCCTGCAGGCTGAACCCGCGGCCATCGACGACCAGCTCCGCGCCTTCGTCGACGCCAGTCTGGATCCAGTTTTCGACGCGTTGCTTGTGTTCGGCGGTAACGACCGGGCCGTAATGCGCGTCCGGGTCCGTCGAGACACCGACGCGCAGGGCATCGATGGCCGGAAGCAGTTTCTCGCGCAGCTTGTCAGCCGTGCCATCGCCCACCGGCACGACGACCGGGAGCGCCATGCAGCGTTCGCCCGCAGACCCGAAGGCCGCGCCGGCCAGATCGTTCACCACCTGATCGAGATCGGCGTCCGGCATCACGATGCCGTGATTCTTGGCCCCGCCCATCGCCTGTACGCGCTTCCCGTTTTCGGTGCCGCGCTGATAGACATAATGGGCAATATCGGTGGAGCCGACAAAGCTCACCGCCTTGATGTCGTCATGATCGAGGATCGCGTCGACCATCTGCTTGTCGCCATGCACGACCTGCAAAATGCCGTCGGGAAGCCCCGCTTCCTTCATCAGTTCGGCAAGCCGGATGGGCACCGAAGGATCGCGCTCGGAGGGTTTGAGGATAAAGGCGTTGCCGCAGGCGATGGCGACGCCGAACATCCACATCGGGATCATCGCGGGGAAGTTGAACGGCGTGATGCCCGCCACGATGCCCAGCGGCTGGCGCATCGAGTAAACGTCGATGCCGGGGCCCGCGCCCTGCGTATATTCGCCCTTCAGTGCGTGGGGGATGCCGCAGGCAAACTCGATCACGTCGAGCCCGCGCTGCACATCGCCCTGGGCATCGGCAATCACCTTGCCATGTTCGGAAGAGAGCAGCGCGGCGAGCTCATCCATATTGGCTTCGACCAGCGCCTTGAATGCGAACATCACACGCGCGCGCTTTTGCGGATTGGTTGCGGCCCATGCGGGCTGCGCATTGTTGGCGGCATCGACCGCCTTTTGCAGCTCTTCGCCCGTGCCGAGCGATACCTTGGCCTGCACTTCGCCCGAATTGGGATCCCAGATCTCGTGCTGGCGCGTTCCACCACCCGCCGCACTGCCATTAATGAAATGCTCGACTGCACGCATTAGATCGACTCCCCGATAACAATTTTCGAACGCTTCTCTCGGCTTTTTGGAAAGCGCGGGCAAGATATAGACTTGCAGATGTTACCTGCATAAATACAGGCAATGAACTGGAACGACCTGCAATTCTTCATCGCCGTCGCCCGCGCCGGCCAGATCGAGCGCGCGGCCCCGGCGATGCAGGTCGACGCCACGACCGTTTCACGCCGCTTGCGCCGCCTCGAAAGCGATCTCGGCCAGAGACTGTTCGAGCAAAGCCGCAATGGACAGCGCCTGACCGCAGCCGGGCAGCGTCTGCTCGAACGCGCCGAAGCGATGGAAGTCGAAGCCGCATCGATAGCCCTGGGTGGCACGGAAAAGGGGGAAGGACCTACCGGGGTCGTGCGCGTGTCGACGAGCGAAGCCTTCGGCACCTGGATCATCGCCCATCATCTGGCCGATTTTCATCGCCACTATCCGAATATCGGCGTCGACCTCGTCGCCACAAGCGGGTTCCTGAGTCCCAGCCGGCGGGAAACGGATGTCGCGATCCTGCTTGCGCGGCCGCGCCGGGGTCCGCTGATCACGCGCAAACTGACCGATTATGGCCTCGGCCTTTTCGCATCGCGCGATTATCTGGCGTCAGCCCCGCCGATCCACGAACCGCGGGACCTCTCCCGGCACAGCCAGATCGGCTATATCGACGATCTCATCTATGCGCCCGAGCTTCGCTATCTCGGCCAGATAGCCCCGGGCCTCACGCCCAATCTGCGCAGTTCGAGCATCAACGCGCAATACCGGCTCTGCGCATCGGGAGCGGGCGTGGCGGTCTTGCCCTTTTTCGTTGGCGAGGCGGATCACACGCTCGTCCGGCTGCTTCCCGAGACCAGGATCACCCGGTCTTTCTGGCTCGTCACCCATACCCAGGTTCGTCAGGCCGAACGGGTCAGCCTTTTCATAGACTGGCTGGTAAAACTGATCGACGCGGAACATGATCGGCTGAAAGGCGAAACAGGCTAAATGGAATAACCCGCATCATTGCTCCGCCCTGCGCATTGCTATTCTGCCAATTCTAAACAATAGTTTCAGAACGCTTGAAACCACCGAAGCGGGCAAAGTTGTGCCCTCTTTACGGATGGACTGATAAGGTATCTGGGCTGGGCTGCAGGAATTGGGGTAGGAATGCACGAACCACATGGCGCGAAAACGCTGAACGAACTGGCAGAATATTGGGCGGAAACGAAACCCGATCATATCGGTTATCGATTCGAAGGCCGCGAAACGAGTTTCTCCGACTTCCGGGACACCACCGTCCGCCTCTCCCGCGCGCTGAAGGCAGCCGGTATCCGCAAAGGCGACCGGATCGCCTGGGTCGGCAAGAATAGCGACCGCTATTTCATGCTGCTGTTCGCAGCCGCCCGTGCCGGCGCCGTCACCGTGCCGATTGGCTGGCGCCTTGCCCCCAAGGAAATGGCGTTCATTCTCGAGGACGCTGGAGCGGTCGCAGTTGTCGCATCTCCCGAATTCGTCCAGCTTGCCCGGGATCTGGCCGCCGACATTCCGGCTATTCAATGGGTGCTGGCAAGCGAACAGGGATGCGGCATCGCGAGCCCGGAAGATTTCATGGCCGAGCATGGCGATGCGCCGGAACTGGAGACGCTGCCCCAACCCGAAGATGCCCTGGTCCAGCTCTATACGTCCGGCACGACCGGCAACCCCAAGGGCGTCGTGCTGACGCATGACAATTTCCTGAAAAATGCCGGTAGCGAACAGCCGGAAGTACCGTATTGGGATATCTGGGAGGATCATGAGGCCGGCCTGCAGGTCATGCCGATCGCGCATATTGCGGGTACCGGCTATGGCATCTCGCCGATGAACAGGGGCATCTCCTGCAACATCCTTGCCGAATTCGACCCCGGAGCGATCCTGGATCTCATTCACAAGAAACAACTGACGCGATTTTTCCTCGTACCCGCCGCATTGCAGATGCTGATCAACGATCCCAAGGCTGCAGAAACGGATACGAGCGGCGTTGTCCAGATCAACTACGGCGCGTCTCCGATGCCGCTCCAGTTGCTTCGCGATTGCATGAAAGTCTTTCCCAATGCCGGTTTCTGCCAGTTTTACGGAATGACGGAAACGACCGGCACCATCGTCGTGCTCGAACCGGACGATCATGATCCCGAAGGTAACGAGAAGATGCGCTCCGCCGGTCGGCCGCTTCCAGGCGTCGAAGTGAAAATTCTCGACGAAACCGGAAACGAGGTTGGCGTCGGCGAAGTTGGCGAGATTTGTACGCGCTCCAATGCCAACATGGCCCATTACTGGAAACAACCGGAAAAAACGGCGGAGACTGTCGACAAGGACGGCTGGCTGCGCACGGGCGATGCGGCTTACCGCGATGCCGATGGCTATATCTACATCCATGACCGGATGAAGGATATGATCATCACCGGCGGCGAGAATGTCTATCCGGCCGAGGTCGAGAATGCACTGTACGAGCATCCGGCTGTGTCAGAAGCTGCCGTGATCGGCATTCCCGATGAAAAATGGGGCGAAGCAGTCAAAGCCATCGTGGTCTCGAAACCGAACCAGGAAATCGACGAAAAGCATGTCATCAGCTTTGTTCGGGAGCGGATTGCAGGCTTCAAGACCCCCAAATCCATCGATGTCATCGATATCATGCCGCGCAATGCGAGCGGCAAAATCCTGCGAAAGGATTTGCGCGCGCCATATTGGACAGGCAAGGAACGCCAGGTGAATTGAGGCCTGCAGCGTCTCGATTCCTTCCCCAACCGCTAACCTTTGGCAGATTATGCAACGCGAAACCCATCTCGACCTTATGATCAACCTTGCGCTGGAAGCAGGCGCAGCGATCGATGCGATTTACCAGACCGATTTCGATGCGGATGCGAAGGGCGACGGCTCGCCGGTCACGGCTGCCGACAAGGACGCCGAAGCAATTATCGAAGCCGGGCTCAAGGCTGCCCAGCCCGATATCCCCATTCTCGCCGAGGAAGCAGCGTCCGAAGGCCGGATTCCCGAGCTTGGCGATCGCTTCTTTCTCGTCGATCCGCTCGACGGAACCCGCGAATTCGTCTCGCGCAATGGGGAGTTCACGGTCAATATCGCGCTGATCGACCATGGCCGCCCGATTGCGGGCGTGGTCTATGCTCCGGCGATCAAGAAACTCTATTATGGTGCGATAGGCGAAGGCGCCTTCTTTCAGGAAATTGCCCCGGGCCAGGATCGCAAGGATGCCGAACATCCCCATGAGATCGAAGCGCGTTCAGGCGTCCATAAAAACCTGATCGCCGTCGCCAGCCGCAGTCACCGGTCTCCGGAAACGGACGCCCTGATGAAAAAGATCGGCGTCACGGATTTCACCCCTGCCGGATCAAGCCTCAAGCTTTGCCTGCTGGCCCAGGGTTCCGCCGATGTTTATCCGCGCCTGGGCCGTACGATGGAATGGGATATCGGCGCAGGCCAGGCCGTTCTGGAAGCCGCTGGCGGCCGCGTAATGGCGCTGGACGGAGAAAGCGAAGTCGGGCCGCTCATGTACAACAAGAAAGAACGCGGCTTCGATAATCCGCACTTCATAGCCTGGGGCCGGTAGTGGCAGCTATTCCGATTTTCAGGCGAGACCCGGCATGACCTTGAAAGTCATCGGCGCGGGCTTTGGCCGAACCGGCACCATGTCGATGAAATTCGCACTGGAGCAGCTGGGTTATAACCAGACCCATCATATGATCTCCGTGATGCACGACGAGCAGCAGCGGCAATATTGGCATGATATTGCAATGGGCAAGCAGCCCGATTGGGACGCGGTTTTTGACGGCTTTGAAGCCAGTGTCGATTTCCCGTCCTGCTCCTATTATCAGGATCTTCTGGCGCACTATCCCGATGCAAGGGTCGTCCTTACGGTCCGCGACCCGGATCGCTGGTACCGCAGCGCCAGCGATACGATCTACGCAATCGGCAAAGCCACACCGAGATGGGCCAGAAAATTCATCCCGTCGATTCGCCAGAATGCGCAAATGGTGAACGGGACCGTGTGGAACAGGGTTTTCCAGGACCGTTTCGAGGATGAAGCCTACGCCAAACAGGTTTTTCGGGACTATATCGAACAGGTAAAAAGCCATGTGCCCGCAGACAGGCTTCTCGTTTTTGAAGTAAGCCAAGGTTGGGGGCCCTTATGCGCTTTTCTCGGCAAAGAGATTCCCGACACACCGTTTCCCAACGTCAACGATTCCGAGCAGTTCCAGCAGTTGATTCGCAAAATACGGCGGACATTTTTTATGGTACATGCAGCCGGCGTGGCTGGCGCGGTTGCACTGACAGGACTGGCCTGGTGGGCCTTTTTCTGAGCCTTTCGGATATTCGATCGCTACCCGGACAAGGCCCTAGGGGATCAGGATAGACGCCCCGATGGTCTTGCGGTCCTCAAGATCGCGGTGTGCCCTGACGGCATCCTCCAACGGATATCGCTGGCCGATTTCAACCGTAACGGCGCCCGAACCCAGCATCTCGAACAGCCGGGAAAGCCCCGCCTCAGCCTCGACGGGATCTGCATAATAATCGAACATCGTTGGCCGGGTGACGAACAGCGAACCATGTTGTGCAAGACTTCCAAGCGCGACGCCGGTTACGGGTCCTCCGGCATTACCGAAACTGATGACGAGTCCGCGCTTTGCGGTGCTTTTCAATGACGCTTCCCAAGTCGCCATGCCGACCCCGTCGAACACGACCCTCACCCCTTCACCATTGGTAAAGGCGCGGACTTTTTCAGCGACATCCTCATGGTCGTAGCGAATGATCAGATCGGCACCCGCGCGTTCGGCGATCGCCGCTTTTTCCGCGCTGCTCACCGTTCCGATCACGGTCGCGCCGATATGTTTGAGCCACTGGACCAGCATCTGGCCGGTTGCGCCGGCAGCCGCATGGACAAGCACCGTCCAGCCCGGCTGGACACAGCCGCAGCGTTCGACAAGAAATTCGGTCGTGCATCCCTTGAGCAGGCTGGCTGCTGCCATTTCGCATGACACATTGCCAGGCAAAGCCACCGCCGCGCTCGCGGGAATGATACGCGCATCGGCATAGGCGCCCAGACCTGCGCTCATCGTTGCCACGCGCATGCCGGGCGCGAAATCGGAGACGCCTTCGCCAACGGCCTCTACGATGCCCGCTGCCTCCAGCCCGATGCCGGACGGCAGGGACACCGGATAGATGCCGCCGCGATGATAGGTGTCGATGAAATTGACGCCGACCGCCTCATGCCGGACGAGTATTTCGCCCTCGCCCGGATCGCCCAGCTTTACATCGCGCCACCGGATAACGTCCGGCCCGCCAATTTCTTCGAAATAGGCCTGCCGGGCCTGCATCATCCCTGACCCATATTCGTGCTCATCATGCCGCCGGCCGTCCATCCGCCATCCACCGGGAGTACCGTTCCCGACACATAGCGGGCGGCGTCGGAGGCGAGGAACATGCAGACATCGGCGATGTCGTCGACCGTGCCCATCCGGCCCAGCGGCACGGATTTGGCCGACCGTTCCTTGGCTTCGGGCGTCGGCGCGAGCCGCTCCATGCCTTCCGTCCCCTCGATCGGGCCGGGCGAAACCGAATTCACGCGTACGCCTTCCCTGCCCCATTCCATCGCCAGCGTCCGGGTGACCTGATCGACGCCAGCCTTGGCCGCGCAGACATGCACCTGCATCGGCATGGCAATCCAGGCTTGCGGAGCGGTGATGTTGATGATCGACGCGCCGGGCTTGGTCAGAGCGCCATGGGCGGCGCGCATGACATGAAATGTGCCCCGCAGATCGATATCGACGACCGACTTGAAGCCATTGGGGCTGAGCGCTGCTGCAGCTGCCGGGAAATTCCCTGCCGCGCCGGATACCAGTACGTCGATAGTCCCGCGCTCCGCCCTGAAGGCTTCGACTGCAGCCGCAACCGCTTCGAACTCGCGGACGTCGAGCGAAAAGCCGAGCGCAGACCCGGCATCGTTGCCGAGCTGGGCGACAGCTGCATCGACCTTGTCCTGCGACCGGCTGGCCACGCCCAGGCGAGCGCCGTGACGCGCAAAGGCATTGGCAATGCCCAGGTTAATCCCGCTGGTGCCGCCAAACACCATGACATTCTTGCCGGTGAAATCGAATTGGGGAGCTGTCATTCTGTTATCCTCTCGCTTCAGGCCTGTGCCAATTGTCTCGTCTAAAACTCCGGATCATCGAACCATTGATGAAGATCGGGCATGTCCGAACTCACCTTGTTCGCATAATCGGCCGGGCGCTTTTCCAGGAACGACACGATGCCTTCCTTGGCATCCTCCTGCCGTCCCCGATACCAGATCGCGCGGCTGTCCATCCGGTGGGCTTCGATCGGATGGTTCGCGCCCATCATCCGCCACAGCATCTGGCGGGTCATGGCGATGGAAACCGGTGCGCTGTCGGCGGTCAGTTCCTTTGCCAGCGCGCGGGCGGCCGGGATCAGCTCTTCGGGCTTGTGGATCGCCTGCACCAGACCGCCGGCCATGGCTTCCTCCGCACCGAAAACATCGCCCTTGTAGCACCATTGCAGCGCCTGGCTGATGCCGACGAGCCGCGGCAGGAACCAGCTCGAGGCCGCTTCGGGCACGATCCCGCGCCGGGCAAAGACAAAGCCGAACCGCGCATGATCGGCGGCAAGCCGTACATCCATCGGCAGCGTCATCGTCGATCCCACACCGACAGCCGCGCCATTGATCGCACCGATAACCGGCTTCTTGCAGTTGAAGATGCGCAAGGTGAGCTGCCCACCGCCATCGCGCGCGCCGCGATGGTTCCAGTCGACGCTGCCATCCTCCCGCTGCGGGGAATCGCGGTCGAGCCGCTTGTCATAGTCGAAAGTCTCGGCGCCGCTCGAAAGGTCGGCCCCGGCGCAAAAGGCCCGGTCGCCATGGCCCGTCACGATGACCGCGCGGACATCGTCATTCTCGTCCGCCTCGTCAAAGGCGGCAATCATCTCGTGCATCATCCGCTCGGTGAACGCGTTCATATTGTCCGGGCGGTGCATCGTGATCGTGAAAATACCGTCCGAAAGGTCGGTCGTGATATGCTGATAGTCGGCCATGGTCTCTCCTTGTCGTCGCGCCAGCTTCCGCCAGCTTGACGTAAAGGTCAACCTTCAGCCGCCTCGATCTGCACAAGCACAGTCCCTTCGGACACCTGCCCGCCCTCTTCCGCGTTCAGCTCCGTTACCGTGCCGTCGAACGGCGCGACGAGGCTGTGCTCCATCTTCATGGCTTCCAGCGTGACGAGCTTGTCGCCCTTGGCGACGGTATCGCCCGCGGCAACGCTGACAGCGATGATCTTGCCCGGCATCGGCGAGAGGATTGCGCCGTCGGATGCGGCTCCGGCGGCGGCACCATCGAAGCGCTCGAGCAAAACCGTATAGGCTGCACCATCTTCAAAAGCTGACAGGGTTCCATCCCCCCAGCTATATTGGGGTGGTCGATCCCAGCTTTCGTCGAGAAGAGTATCGACAGGTTCTGTAACCGAGATCGTTTTCGGCTCTCCATCGACGAGCAGCCGGATATCGAATGCTTCCGGCCCATTTAGCCGAAAACCCCTCAGACCATTCGCAAGTTCGAAATCGCTATCTCCACGACTCCCGTGCACATTCGTCAACATGAAGTAGTCGGCAGCAAGCTGGAGCGAAATATCGCCAAGCTTCGGTGCGGCTGTCAGCTCATCCAGATGCTCACCGATAAAGCCCGTAGTGACATTGAATTCGACGAAAGACTCGTGCTCGCAAAGCCTGCGGAGAAACCATGCATTTGTTTTAACCGGCCAGCACCTGACATCGCCGCAAGCCAGTGCGAGTTCGTGAACGGCGGTTGCCCGATTATCCGCGTGAACGACGATCTTCGCGATCATTGGGTCATAGTGCGGTGATACTTCGTCACGCTGCTTGACGCCGGTCTCAATTCTAGCATCAATTGGCAAATCCAGCACTTTCAGTTCGCCCGTGCTCGGCAGGAAACCCGTGACCGGATCTTCGGCATAGAGCCGTGCTTCCATCGCCCAGCCATTGATGCTCAGCTCATCCTGCCGCTTCGGTAGCTCCTCCCCGCTCGCGACGCGCAGCTGCCACTCGACCAGATCCTGCCCGGTGATTTCCTCGGTCACGGGATGCTCCACCTGCAGCCGGGTGTTCATTTCCATGAACCAGATGCGGTCGGCGCGCAGGCCATCGGACCCATCCGCGATAAACTCGATCGTACCAGCGCCCTCATAGTCGACCGCCTTGGCCGCACGGACGGCGGCGGCGCAAACCGCCTCGCGGGTTGCTTCGTCCATGCCCGGTGCGGGGGCTTCCTCGATGACCTTCTGGTGCCGCCGCTGGAGCGAGCAATCGCGGTCGAACAGGTGGACGACATTGCCGTGGCTATCGCCGAATACCTGCACCTCGATATGGCGCGGATTGGTGATCCATTTTTCCAGGAGCACGATATCGTTGCCGAAACTCGCCGTCGCTTCCCGGCGGCAGGATGCGAGCGCATCGGCAAAGTCCGCAGCATCGTCGACCTTTCGCATTCCCTTGCCGCCGCCGCCCGCGACAGCCTTGATCAGCACCGGATAGCCAATCGCCTCGGCCTCTTTCGCCAGCCGCTCTTCGGACTGGTCGTCGCCCAGATAGCCGGGCGTGACGGGAACCCCCGCCTCTTCCATCAGCGTCTTGGCCGCATCCTTGAGGCCCATCGCGCGGATCGAATCCGGCTTCGGCCCGACCCAGATCAGGCCAGCGTCAATGACAGCCTGCGCGAAATCCGCATTCTCCGAGAGAAAGCCGTAACCGGGATGGATGGCCTCGGCGCCCGTCTCCTTGGCCGCCGCGATAATCTTCTCGCCGACCAGATAGGACTGGGCCGCTTCGGACGGCCCGATATGCACAGCCTCGTCCGCCTCGCGGACATGCAGCGCCCTGGCATCCGCATCCGAATAGACGGCGATGGTACGCACGCCCATCTTGCGGGCCGTGCGGATGATCCGGCAGGCAATCTCGCCGCGATTGGCGATGAGGAGGCTGGTAATCATCGGATCAATCTCCGCAATCCGTTAGGCGGCGCGAAAAGGCGAGATTGGCGATCTTCCATGTGCCGCCCTCGCGCACCAGGCTGAAATGGTCCGCGCCGCAATGGCTGAACGCGCCGTCGCGATGGAAGGTGTAGAACCCCCAGACCATCGCGATATTGCCATCCACATCCACGACCGGGTTCGGCATCCGCTCTTCCAGCTGCGCGGTTTCTGCGGCCAGTCCCGCGAGAAGGTCTGCAAATGCGACAGTGCTTACGGTCGGGGGCCCGTCACCCGCTGAATCGGCGATGGTCACGGTTGCGCCATCAATGACATAGGGCGTGACCAGCCCGGCATCGCGCGCAGCAATGCTCGCGAACAGCGCGCGGACCGGCACCAGCACAGCATCGACATTGGCATCCGGCGCCGGGAGGACCGCGGGCGGCAGGTCGGCCTCCTGCGCGATGGCCGGGGCGGCGAGCACCAATAACGGCAGGAAAATCAGGTTACGCATCGTGGAATATCCTTACTTCGTGATGCTGCCAATAATCCGGCAGGCAATTTCGCCGCGATTGGCGATGAAAAGTGAAGAGATCATACTATCCGTTACACAATGAGATTATTCCAAGCACTAGTCCCGCTCCACCCAACCCAATCGAAATTGCACCGAGACGGGCCGCAATTCGAGGATAGGCATCTGTGGACTTCCACGCCCAAACAAGCTCACCCCAAAAACCGGCAGGTTCAATAGCGAAATCGTATGTGTCATTTTTCTCAACCCCGAGCCTTTTTCTCAAAGCTGAATCCAAGGAAATTTCTTCTTTCGTCATTCCTTTTCGTAGGCCGCGCGCAACAGCATAGGCTTTTTTTCCGCCGGTGCTTAAGACAATTATTCTGCCAGCCTTGCTTGCATCGCGATGTTGAATATGAAGGCGCGCGATGTCACCGAACACGTCAGCCAAATCAGCATCAATCACTTTTAAGTTAGTCACAATAGCTTTCCATCATCACATCCTGAACACGCCGAACGCCGGGCGCTCGGGTATTTCTGCTTCCAGCGTTGCAGCAAAGGCCAGCCCCAGCACATCGCGGGTCTGCGCCGGATCGATGATGCCGTCGTCCCAGAGGCGCGCGGTGGCGTGCCAGGGATTGCCCTCATCCTCATATTTCTGCCGGATCGGGGCCTTGAAGGCTTCGGCCTCTTCCTCGTTCCATTTGTCCGCATCGCGGTGGACGGTCGCCAGCACGCTGGCCGCCTGTTCGCCGCCCATCACGCTGATCCGGCTGTTGGGCCATGAGAACAAAAAGCGCGGGCTGTAGGCCCTACCCGCCATGCCATAATTGCCCGCGCCGAAGCTGCCGCCGATCAGCAGCGTGATCTTGGGGACGGTCGCGGTGGCAACCGCGGTGACCAGCTTCGCGCCATGCTTGGCGATGCCTTCCGCCTCATATTTCCCGCCAACCATGAAACCGGAGATGTTCTGCAGGAACAGCAGCGGGATACGGCGCTGGCAGCATAGCTCGATAAAGTGCGCGCCCTTTTGCGCGCTCTCGCTGAACAATACGCCGTTATTGGCGATGATCCCGACCGGCATTCCCCAGATATGCGCAAAGCCGCAGACCAGCGTGGAGCCGTACAGCGCCTTGAACTCGTGAAACTCGCTGCCATCGACGATCCGCGCGATCACCTCATGCACATCATAGGGCGCGCGGACATCGTCGGGGATGATGCCGTAAAGTTCCTCGACATCGAATTTGGGCGCGCGCGGCTCGACCAGCTTGATACCCGGATCGTGGGGATGGTTGAGCGTCGAGACGATATCGCGGACGATGGTCAGCGCATGTTCGTCATTCTCGGCGACATGATCGACAACGCCGGACTTGCGTCCATGCAGGTCGCCGCCACCAAGGTCTTCGGAAGAAATCTCCTCGCCCGTCGCCGCTTTGACGAGCGGCGGCCCGGCGAGGAAGATCGTGCCCTGATTGCGCACGATCACCGTCTCGTCCGACATCGCCGGAACATAGGCCCCGCCCGCCGTGCAGCTCCCCATGACGCAGGCAATCTGCGGGATGCCGAGCGCGGACATATTGGCCTG
The DNA here is from genome assembly GCA_947259005.1 of uncultured Parasphingopyxis sp. Lineage (GTDB taxonomy): Bacteria > Pseudomonadota > Alphaproteobacteria > Sphingomonadales > Sphingomonadaceae > Parasphingopyxis. The sequence continues at coordinate 698,429 of CAMYKP010000006.1, forward strand.
GTTGAAGAAGATGCGCCCGAAATGATCGCGATCTGGAAAGACTTCGGCCTGATGCGGCAGGTTCGCGCCGCCGCTATCGACCAGATAGATGCACGGCAGCCGGTTCTGCTCGGCAATCTCCTGCGCGCGCAGATGCTTCTTCACCGTCATCGGATAATAGGTGCCGCCCTTCACCGTCGCATCGTTGCAGACGATCATGCACTGGCGGCCCGAAACGCGGCCTATCCCGGCGATCATCCCGGCGCCCGGAACCTCCCCGCCATACATGTCGCATGCAGCGAGCTGGCCGATCTCGAGGAAAGGTGAACCGGGATCGAGCAGGCGTTCGACGCGATCACGCGGGAGCAGCTTGCCGCGTGACACATGGCGCTCGCGATGCTTCTCCGTCCCGCCCAGCGCCGCCTCGGCCACATCGGCGCGCAGCTTCTCCGCCAGTTCGCGGTTATGCGCGGCATTGGCGCGGAATCCCTCGCCATTGATATCCAGTTTCGTATCCAGCGTCGGCGCGCTCATGGCGGTATTCGTCCCCTCTTTTGAGTTAGCTGAGTAGCGGGCGGCGAGCGCCAAGGGAAGAACCGCCGATAACATTCGACGAACGACCTTGGAGCAGAACCATACCGGTCCTATGAAGCGATCAGCAAAAAATCTGTCGCAGAGGTCCAGTCCATGAAAACCCGTCTTCTTCCCGCCCTGTTGCTCGGCGCTGCGTTTGTCGCCGGCCCGATCGCCTGCACAAGCGAACCCGAAACCGAAATCGGCATGGGCAGTGAGATCGGCATCAACACGGCCGCGATGGATACCAGCGTTAATCCCGGCGACGATTTTTACGGCTATGCCAATGGCGCATGGCAGCGGGACACCGAAATTCCTGCTGATCGTTCCAGCATCGGCGCCTTCCTCGTCGCCTTCAACGAAACCGAACGGCAGGTGACCGAGTTGATCGCAGAAATCGTCGCCTCCGATCCCGAGCCGGGAACGGACGAAGCGCGGATTGCCGATTTCTACAATGCCTTCATGGATGTCGATGCGATCAACGCGGCTGGGTTAGACCCGGTCCAGGCCGATATCGAGCGCTTCGAGGCGATCGAAGATCGGACCCAGCTTTCGCGGGTGTTGGGGGAGCAGCTTCGCGCCGATGTCGATCCGCTCAACTATACCGATTACCAGACCGAAAATCTGTTCGGCCTGTTCGTAACCCAGGGACTGGCGACGCCGGGCGAGGTTCTGCCCTATCTGCTGCAGGGCGGTCTCGGCATGCCGGAGCGCGAATATTATCTCTCGTCCGATCCGTCCCTTGCCGCGATCCGTACCGAGTATCGCGCCTATATCGAACGTCTTCTGACGGCGGCGGGTATCGACAACCCGGCCCAGCGCGCCCAGCGCATTTTCGACCTCGAAATGCAGATTGCCGAGGCGCACAACACGCGCGAACAGACAGAAGACTTCGCGCAGTCCGCCACTGTCTGGAACCGCGACGAGCTGGACAGCCGCGCGCCGGGCATGGACTGGACAGCCTTCCTCACCGCCGCACAGCTCAACGATCAGGAGAAATTCGCCGCCTATCAGGCCGACGGCCTTGCGGGTCTTTCAGGGCTGGTCGCCTCCCAACCCATCGAATCCTGGCAGGACTGGCTGATCTTCCACCAGATCAACAGCCATGCCGCCGTGCTTCCCACCGCCATCGATGACGCGCATTTCGCCTTTTACGGCACAACGCTTTCGGGAACGCCCGAACAGCGCAGCCGGGACAAGCGCGCCCTTTCAGCGGTAAACCAGTATCTCGGCGATGCTGTGGGCCGCCTTTACGCCGAACGCTATTTCCCGGCCTCGGCCCGGACGGAAGTTCAGGCGATGGTCGACAATATCACCGACGCTTTTGCCGAGCGGGTGCGGAATATCGAATGGATGGCCGATGAAACCCGCGCCGAAGCCCTGCGCAAGGTGGAATCGATCATCGTCGGTGTCGGCTATTCCGACAACTGGCGCGACTATTCGGACTATGCCGTGACCGGGGACAATGCCTATGCCGACATGATCGGCGGCGAGCGGGCCGAATATGCGCATCAGCTTGCCAAGCTTGGCCAGCCGATGGACCGGACCGAATGGTGGATGACGCCGCAAACCGTGAATGCAGTAAACCTGCCTGTGCAGAATGCTCTCAACTTCCCCGCCGCGATCCTGCAGCCGCCCTTCTTCAACGCGGCGGCTGACCCGGCCTTCAATTACGGCGCGATCGGCGCGGTGATCGGGCACGAGATCAGCCACAGCTTCGACAATAATGGCGCGGCCTTCGATTCCACCGGCGCGCTGCGCAACTGGTGGACCGAGGAAGATCTCGCCAGTTTCAACCAGCAGGGCGATGCGCTGGCCGCGCAATATGACGCCTATGCCCCCTTCCCCGACCTTAACGTCAATGGACGGCTGACACTGGGCGAGAATATCGCCGATGTCGCAGGCCTGCAGGCGGCCTATGACGCCTATCGCGCGTCATTGAACGGCGAAGAGGCGCCTGTCATTGGCGGCTTTACCGGTGACCAGCGCTTTTTCATTGCCTTCGCACAAGCCTGGGCCACAAAGATGCGTGACGAAGCCCTGCGCCAACGCGTCCAGACAGACGGCCACGCGCCGGGCATGTACCGCGCGCTGACGGTGCGCAATCTCGATGCCTGGTATGCAGCTTTCGATGTGCAGCCGGGCGCAGCGCTCTATCTGGCTCCCGAAGACCGGGTCCGCGTCTGGTAGAGCCGACTAACCGATCGGGTTACTGACTTCGACCAAATTTCCGTCGGGATCGTTAAAATAGACAGACAGGATCGGACCTACCGCTCCTTCCCGTTCGCCTTCGGCTACGACCTCGATACCCTGGCTTTCGAGATAAGCGGAATAATCGGCAATCGGCATATCGGTCAGTAGGCAGAAATTGCCGCTGCCGGGCGCTGTATCCCTGGCGATATCTGGCGCGGTCGAAGCATCCTGTAGGCTGATCTTGTTATTGCCGAAATGAAGCGACCATTTCCCGGGCCGCTCTTCGCGCGATTCCATGCCGAGATGCTGCTCGTAAAATGACCGGGTTGAAAGAACGTCTTTCACGCACAGCACAATATGATCGAATGCCGTTACGCAGACAGCCATTGCTAACCCGCCCCGATCAATTCCCGCCCGATCAGGAAGCGGCGGATTTCGTTGGTGCCCGCGCCGATATCGTAGAGCTTGGCGTCGCGCAGGAAACGCTCGACCGGCCATTCCCTGGTATAGCCCGCGCCGCCCAGCGCCTGGATTGCTTCCAGCGACGTCTTCACCGCATTCTCGCTTGCGAGCAGGATAGCGCCCGCCGCATCGAAGCGCGTCGTCTGCCCGGCGTCGCAGGCCCGCGCCACGGCATAGACGTAGGCACGCGCCGAATTGAGCGCGACATACATGTCCGCCACCTTGCCCTGCATCAGCTGGAAGCTGCCGATCGGCTTGCCGAACTGTTTGCGGTCGCGCACATAGGGAATCACGACATCGAGACAGGCCTGCATGATGCCGATAGGGCCGGCTGCGAGCACCGCGCGCTCATAGTCGAGGCCGCTCATCAGCACGCCGACACCGCCATTAACGGGCCCCATGACATTCTCGGCCGGAACCTCGCAATCCTCGAACACCAGCTCGGCCGTATCGCTGCCCCGCATGCCCATCTTGTCGAGCTTCTTTGAAACCGAGAATCCCGCCATGCCCTTCTCGATGAGGAAGGCCGTGATCCCGCCGGAACCTTCGCCCGGTGCTGTCTTGGCATAGACGACCAGAACATCGGCCTCGGGCGCATTGGTGATCCAGAATTTGGTGCCGTTGAGGATATAGCGGTCATTGCCCTTGGCTTCGGCCTTCAATCGCATCGAGACGACATCGGAGCCGGAGCCCGCTTCGGACATGGCCAGCGAGCCGACGGACTCCCCGCTGATCAGGCCGGGCAGATATTTCGCCTTCTGCTCGCTATTCGCCCAGCGGCGGATCTGGTTGACGCAGAGATTGGAATGCGCGCCATAGCTGAGGCCGATCGAGGCGCTGGCCCGGCTGACCTCCTCCATCGCAACGCAATGCTCGAGATAGCCAAGCCCCAGCCCGCCCCATTCTTCCTCGACCGTGATCCCGTGCAGGCCGAGCGCGCCCATTTCGGGCCATAGATCACGGCGAAACTTGTTTTCCGCGTCGATCTCGGCGGCGTGCGGGGCAATCCGGTCATCAGCAAAGCGGCCGGTCGTCTCGCGGATCATGTCGGCGGTTTCGCCAAGCGCAAAATCGAGATTGGGGGCGACGGACATAGGGCAATACTCTCCTGTTAGAATATTGCTTTAGCAAGGCGCGGCGCAGCCCGGAAGAGCCGCCCGTTAAATCCCGATTCTGGATCCGCCGCGATCAGCCGATCGTCTGGCCGGTCTTTTCCCAATCGGCGAGAAATGCCTCGAGCCCGCTGGCCGTCAGCGGATGCTTGAACAGCTGAAGGATCACATTGGGCGGCATGGTCGCGACATCGGCGCCCATCTTCGCGCTTTCGAGGATATGGATCGGATGGCGGACCGAAGCGACAAGAATTTCCGTTGGAAAATCATAATTGTCGTAGATCAACCTGATATCGGAAATGAGGTTCATACCGTCATAGCCGATATCGTCATGCCGCCCCACAAAGGGCGAAATGAAGGACGCGCCGGCCTTGCCTGCGAGCAGCGCCTGATTGGCGGTGAAGCAGAGCGTGACATTCACCATCGTGCCGTCATCGGTCAGCTTCTTGCAGGTTTTGAGGCCGTCGACCGTCAGCGGCACCTTGATCGCAATATTGTCCGCAATCTTGCGGAGAACTTCCGCCTCTTTCATCATCGTCCCATGGTCGGTGGCGACGACTTCGGCGGACACCGGCCCGTCAACGATTCCGCAAATCTCCTTGGTCACTTCCAGTATATCGCGCCCGGATTTCTGGATGAGCGACGGGTTGGTCGTCACCCCGTCCACGAGCCCTGTTGCGGCGAGTTCGCGGATAGCGTCCGTGTCGGCAGTGTCGGCAAAGAATTTCATGCGATTTTGGTCCCGTATCGGAGGGTGAGTCGTGCAGATGCTATAGCCTAATCGTTACAGCGAGAGGATCGGCTATCCACAGTCAGCGAAGCAGCCCGAACGCACCGATGATGATCGGATCGCCGGTCGCTTGCGGGTTGGCGCGAATGGCTGCTTCCTCGCGGCCCATCGCGGCATAAATCCCGTCGGCAGCCTTGCGGGATACATCCTGGCCCAGGCCTGCGAGATCGATGCCAGTTGCCGCCTGCAGAACCCGTCCGACCAGCGGATCGTTTGCGACCCTGAGCGCGGTGCCGACTTCCGGCACCATGGCCGTCACCAGCGCATCGCCCATTTGCCCGCGCAGCGCCTGGGTCGCCGCATCGCCATTGGCCGCGCGAATGATCGACAGCGCATCGGCGACGGAGAAGGACCGGATCGCATCCGTCACCAGCGGCGCAGCGCGCTCTGCCCCTTCGGCCGCAGCATCGTTGAGAATGTGCAATAGCTGGTTGCGCACCGCCGATGTCGACAGCAACGCGCGGACGATGGCGCTCGACTGCGATCCTCCGATCTGGTCGGGAAGGGTCACGCGGGCCAGCTGGTCGTCATAGAAACCGTCTTCGGCGAGCAGCCCGGCAAAGGCGCGCTGGGACGACAAGGTCAGCATCCGCCGAATAGCCTCCGTCAGATCGAACCCACCCATTCCCGTGCAACTCGGAAGCACGAGGAGAGGCAGGGCAAGCCCACTCGCCAATATTGTTCGTCGATTTACGATGGCCATTTCCCACATCCTCTCGTCATTCCCGCGAAGGCGGGAATCCAGTCCAGGTCCGTGATACTGGATTCCCGCCTTCGCGGGAATGACGAATTGTTCTATGCGCCTGCCCATGAACCGCGTTCGCGTCCTCCTGCTCAATGCCGCGCTTGGCCCGCTCGATTACCGGGTGCCCGATGGCATGGACGCACCGCCCGGCAGCATCGTCAAGGTGCCGCTGGGTCCGCGCCAGGTGCCGGGTGTGGTCTGGGACGAAGGCCGGCTGGAAGGCGAGCCGGTTGCCGAACACAAGCTGCGCCCGATCCTCGGCGTCTATGATTCGCCGCCACTGCCCGAAACGCTGCGCCGGTTGATCGAGTGGACGTCCGACTATTATCTCGCCCCCCTCGCCTCGGTACTGCGCATGAGCCTTGCCTCGACCAGCGGCTATTCGGGCGAAAAGACGATCACCGAATATCGCGCCACGGGCGGAATGCCGGAGCGGATGACGCCGAAGCGCGAACAGGCACTGGAACTGATCGGCGACAGCCAGGGCCTGATCCGCGAACTTTCGGAGATTGGCGAAGTGTCCGATGCGGTAATCCGGGGGCTTGTCAAAACAGGCGCGCTGGAACCGGTCGATGTCTCGCTCGACGCCCCCTTCCCCCTGCCCGACCCCGATTTCGGGCCGCCGGACCTTGAGGACGGTCAGAGGCAAGCCAGTGCCCGGCTGGTCGAAGCGGTGAAGGCGCGCGAATTCGCACCGATCATGCTCGACGGGGTGACGGGATCGGGCAAGACCGAAGTCTATTTCGAAGCGATTGCGGAGGCGTTGCGGATGGGGCGGCAAACGCTTGTCCTGCTGCCCGAGATCGCGCTGACCGAACCGTTCCTCACGCGCTTCACCGCCCGCTTCGGCTGCGAACCGGTCGCCTGGCATTCGGGCCTGCGCCAGTCTGAGCGGCGGCGGGCATGGCGGGCGATTTCCAAAGGGGAAGCGATGGTGACGGTGGGTGCGCGCTCCTCTCTCTTCCTGCCCTATCCGAAGCTCGGCCTGATCATTGTCGATGAAGCCCATGAAAGCGCGTTCAAGCAGGAGGAAGGCGTCAAATATCATGCGCGCGATGTCGCCGTGATGCGCGGCAATGTCGAAAGCTTTCTGATCATTCTGGCCTCTGCGACACCGGCCATCGAAACCCGGCAGATGGTGGAGATCGGCCGCTATGAGGAAATCACCCTGCCCCGCCGCTTTGGCGGAGCGGAATTGCCGGACATCGCCGCCATCGATTTGCTGCAGGACCCGCCGCCGCGCGGCTCTTGGCTCGCGCCCACCCTGGTTCGCGCGGTCGAGGAGACGCTCGAACGCAAGGAACAGTCCCTGCTGTTCCTCAACCGGCGCGGCTATGCCCCGCTCACCCTGTGCCGGACCTGCGGCCACCGCTTCCAGTGCCCGAACTGCACGGCCTGGATGGTCGAGCACCGGCTGCTCGCCCGCCTCGCCTGCCATCATTGCGGCCATGTCATGCCGCCGCCCGCCGAATGCCCGGAATGCGGCGCGGAAGACAGCCTTGTCGCCTGCGGCCCCGGTGTCGAGCGGATTGCCGACGAAGTGAGGGCGCTGTTTCCCGCCGCGAACATCGCGATCATCACGTCGGACACGCTCTGGTCCCCGGCCAAGGCCGCCGAGTTCGTCCACCGGATGGAGGCGAACGATATCGATATCGTCGTCGGTACGCAGCTCGTCACCAAGGGCTATCACTTCCCTAACCTCACTCTGGTCGGCGTGGTCGATGCCGATCTCGGCCTGCAGGGCGGCGACCTGCGTGCTGCCGAACGGACCTTCCAGCAGATCATGCAGGTATCGGGCCGGGCCGGACGCGGCGACAAGCCGGGCCGCGTCTTCATCCAGACGCATGAGCCTTCTCACCCGGTGATCGAGGCTCTCGTCTCGGGCGATGCCGAGAGCTTCTACGCCGCTGAAACTGCGGCACGTCGGGATGCCGGAGCCCCGCCCTTTGGCCGTTATGCCGGGATCGTCATCTCGTCGGAGGACGAAAAGCAAGCCTTCGAGACCGCACGGATGATCGGCCAGACCGCGCCCAAGGTCGATGGCATGATGGTGCTGGGCCCTGCCCCCGCTCCGCTCTCCATGCTGCGCGGACGCTACCGCCAGCGCCTGCTCGTGCACGCCCGCCGCGCGCTCGATGTGCAGAGCGTGATCCGCGACTGGCTCGGAGACCGCGACTGGCCGAAAAACGTACGCGTATCCGTGGACGTCGATCCGTACAGTTTCCTGTAGGGTTAGCCGATCTATCCTTGGCCCGTGATTTGGTTCACAAGCGGCTCGGGGGAGAGGGGCATGATTTCACGTCGCGAGCGGATCTGGCGCGCCATCGGGCCGGGACTATTGTTTTCAGGCGCGGCAGTCGGCGTTTCGCATCTCGTCCAGTCGACCCGTGCCGGGGCGATGTTCGGGCTCGCGCTGTTCGGCGTGATCATCCTGATCAACCTGCTCAAATATCCGGCTTTCCGCTTCGGCATCGATTACAGCCACGCGACCCGTAAATCGCTGCTTCACGGCTATCGCGAGCTCGGCCTTTGGGCACCGATCCTGTTCCTCATCGTGATCGCGCCGATTGCACCGATTGTGCTGGCCGCCACCAGCGCAACGGCCGCCGGCATCCTGACCGCGATCGCCGGGCCTGTTCTTCCTATCGCGGCGCTGGCCAGCCTCGTCCTCGGTCTGGCGACGGCAGTGCTGATATTTGGCGGCTATACCTGGCTCGACCGCATCAACCGCGTGCTGCTTGCCTTCCTGATCGTCTCGACGCTTGCCGCGGCTGCGCTCGTACTGCCACGCATCGAATGGGGAACGATGTTCGACACCAGCTGGGCCGTCGATCCGCTGGCGCTGCTGTTCATCGTCGCGCTTGCGGGATTCATGCCCAATCCCGTCGATGCTTCGGTAGCAGTATCGCTATGGACCATGGAGGCCGAAAAAGACGTCGCGGCCGAAGACCAGTCGAGCCTCGGCGAAACGCGCAGCGCCTTTGCCGCCTCCTATACGCTTACCACCATACTCGCTCTCTGCTTCTGCATCATGGGCGCTGGGGTCATGCACAATGACGCGATCGCGCCAGCAGCCGATGCAGCGGGCTTTGCCGCGCAGGTCATCGATCTCTACCGCAGCACGCTGGGCCCGGTGGCGGCGGCGCTCGCTGCGTTCGCCGCGCTTCTGGTCATGGCGACGACCGTGATCGCCGCAACCGACGCCTATGCCCGGATATTCGCCGCCGGTTATGACGATTTCGGCACAACCGAGGATCCGGGGAGATTCAGGCGCGCCTATACACTGTTCCTCCTCATCGAAGTCGGCCTGGCGATCGCCGCGCTGTTCCTCCTGCTTTCGGACTTCAGCGTATTCATCGACTTCGTCACCTCGGCCTCTTTCCTGATCGCCCCGGTTGTCGCGCTGCTCAACCATCTGGTGGTGACGCGGTGCGCGATGCCCGACGACGCGCGGCCCGCCATGCTGATGCGCACGCTCAACATCGCAGCAATCGGGACGATGACCGCGATCGCGGCAATGTATCTGATCCTCCGCGCCGGCTAGGCGCAGGGTTTAGTGTGCTACGCTGACAGGCAACGCGATTTCAGCTATTGGCCGAACCAAGAGAGGGTGAGGCAATGATACGCTGGGTCTTTTTAGTGCTTGCAGGTCTGTGCATGCCTGCGACTGCCGATGCAGCATGGCACAGGGCGAATCGGAAAATTTCATCGTCTATATGGACGATCGACCGAATGATGTCCGGCGGCTTTCCGAACGTCTTGAGCGCTTCAACTATGTGATGCGAACCCTTCAAAATGTAGCCGCCGACCCTAGCCCGGTAAAATTACGTGTCTTCGTCGTCAGGTCGACGCGCAGAGTTCAATCGCTGCTGGATGGGCGGGCTGGCGAGAATACCACCGGCATATATATACCAACCACACGGGGTCCGTACACAATTGTTCCGGAACGAACGCAAAACCGCGGACGGTTTTCAATCCGTTCAGAGGAAATTCTGTTCCACGAATATGCGCATCATTTCATGCTGCAATATTATCCGGCCAATTATCCGGGTTGGTATGTCGAAGGGTTCGCCGAATTCTGGTCGATGATCCGGTTGCGTCCCAACAACAGGGTGGAACTCGGCAGGCCTGCCAGTGGCCGTGCGCCCGATTTGCATCTTTCGCCCTGGATACGGACATCCGACATACTGCAAAACGAAGCGCCCCTGTCCAGCATGCTGTATGCACAAGCCTGGCTGCTCACTCACTATGCCTTTTTTGATCGTGATACGGGCGCTTTGCTTCGTCGCTACCTGAACCGCATGCAGGAAGGAGCAACGGCCCCTGCCGCCTATGTGACCACCTTCGGTTTAAGCGGCGTGGACTATGACGATGTCTTGCAGGACTATCGGGACGGGCGCATGAGCGGCATGGCCTTCGACTTGCCGAACACCCCTGATTTCCCGGTCACGCTAACCGAAATCAGCGATGAAGAAGCCGAGATTGCCCTTCTTTACCCGCGCGCAACCAAGGAAGGTCTCCTGGCCGCCGAAGAACTGGTCCGCCGATATCCAGACAACCCCCAAGCGCATGTTGAACTCGCACGATTTCGCATCGAGGATGGCAATATTCCCGGCGCGCTTGAAGCGGCTGATCACGCCCTCGCACTCTCCCCAGAACATCTCGAAGCCCATCTCTACAAGGGGATTGCGCTGACGGAAGCGGCCATGGATAGCGCCGACGATGACGATCCTCGCTGGGCGGAAGCAAGAGACCATATCGCCCGCGCAAACCGGGCTGATCCGGATAACGCCCTTGCCCTGTATAGCTTCTATCGTGCTTATCCGAATGACGGCCAGCGACCCGAGATCGTCGATCAGGCCCTGGAAGTTGCCTATTCTTCGGTTCCGCAAAGTCCGGAAGTACGATCAGCGATGGTCAACGAAATGATCAATCAGGAACGGTATGATATCGCGCTGCAGATAATCGTCCCGCTGCTTACGGCGCAACATGGCGCAGGCGCAGACCCAAATGCGGAAGCCATGCTCGCTTCGCTGCGCCAATATGTGAATGAGGCAAGACGGGAAAGCGAAGCCGAAGGTTCACCGGATGAGACTGGCCCCGAGAGATAGCGGCAAACCGACAGCTCGAATTCAAGGATCAACCATCGGGTCAAGGGGCAGTTCAATCATTCGGAACACTGTTTAGCCGGTTCCGGGCAATGAGACTGGCCGAGTTTCCTGAACCGCTGCCTAACCCCTCTCCCGCTCCAGCAGTTTCTCCTTCCGCTCCAGCCCATAGGCATAACCGCCGAGCGTGCCATCGGTACGGATCACGCGGTGGCACGGGATCAGCACGGCGACATTGTTCGCGCCGTTCGCCGACCCTGCCGCGCGGACGGCCTTGGGCTTGCCAACGGCCGCTGCGATCTGGGCATAGCTGCGGGTTTCGCCGGGCGGGATGCGGGTCAGTTCGCGCCATACGGCTTCCTGGAAAGCCGTGCCCTGCACATCGAGCGACAGGCCGTGGGGTTTGGCCGGATTGTCGACAGCGGCCACCGTGCGGGCGACCAGATCGGCCATCTCGCCATTGGCCGGCAGTATCTCCGCCTTCGGGAAACGCGCGCGCAAGGCCTCTTCACCCTCGTCGAAGCTCAGCCGGCAAATGCCCTTGCTCGTTGCCGCAACCAGCATCGCGCCCAGACTGGTCTGCGTGACGGCCCAGTGGATCGTCACACCTTCGCCGCCCCGGCGCCAGGCTGACGGCGTCATGCCGAGCCTTTTGTCGGTTTCGGCATAGAAGCGCCCGGGGCCGGAATAACCGGCTTCATATATGGCATCGGTCACGCGGTCTTCGGTATCGAGCGCATGTTGGGCCCGGTCGGCGCGCAGCCGCCGGGAATAGGCGGCTGGCGTCACACCCGTTGCGCGGCGAAAAACGCGGAGGAAATGGGTGGGCGAATAGCCAACCTGTTCGGCAATCCGGTCCAGCTTCACCGCTTCTTCCGCCGCGCCGATCAGCGCCACAGCCTTGGCAACCGCCGCCTCGTCGCGTGTCACATTGTCGGGCATGCAGCGTTTGCAGGCTCTCAGCCCCGCTTCGCGCGCTTCCCTGCCGCTTGCAAAGAAACGGACATTGCCGCGCTTGGGATGGCGGGCCGCGCAGGACGGGCGGCAATAGATACCTGTGGTCAGCACGCCGGTAACGAATTGGCCGTCATAGCTCCGGTCACGCGCCATTACGGCGCGCCATGCAGTATCGGAATCGGGGAGTGTGTTCTGCTGTGTCATGCCGCCATCTTATCCATCCATAGCATAGTTACGTTCCGAAAATTGCGGTCAAAGCACCGCACCCTCTTTTCATTGCTTCCATCGCCCGGTTACAAGGTCGTCCAAATGGAGGAAAACGACCATGGCGCGTTGGATCACAGTCTTGCTGGCCCTGCTTGCCCTGTTGCCGATTTCGGCATCGGCACAAAAAGGCGAGGAAACGGCAAGCGCACAGAATGATGTGGTGGTTGCCGCACGCAGCGTTGTGCGCGTTGCGCTGATCGCCAACGATCCAAAACAGGGCGAATATCTGCTCGGCCATGGCAGCGGCGTCGCGATTGCGCCGGGTTTGATTGTCACCAACGCCCATGTCGTCGCTCCGCTGCGCGAATCGCCCAGTATCTCGATCAGCATCGTCCCCTCGTCAGGCGACGAGCGCTATCCGGGGCAGCTGCTCTCATCCGATACGCGCGCTGACCTTGCCCTGATTCGCATGGAGGAAGGGATCGTCCCGCCGCTCCAGGTCTTTACCGGCAACCCTCCCGATACCGGGCGCGTGGCAGCCATCGGCTATCCGGGGTCCGTTGACCTGGCGGAAAACCTCTCCGCCAGCGAGCGCGTTCGCCCGATCCCTGCCGTTCGCACCTTTGGCCAGCTTTCCGGCGGGCGCAGCCGGCGCGATGTCGACACATTGCTGCACACTGCCGCCATGGCGCGCGGCAATAGTGGCGGTCCGCTGGTCGACGAGTGCGGCCGGGTCATCGGTATCAACAGTTTTGGCTCCCTTGCCGAACAGAATGATGCCGAATTCGGTTTTGCCATTTCCGCACGCGAGATCATTCCCTTCCTCCAGCGCGCCGAGGTGCGTCCGGAAATCACGACCGAATCCTGCATCCCCTCTACCGAACGGGCACGCCAGAGCGCAGCCGAAGAACAGCGGGCCGCAGATCAGGCGCGGGAACAGCGCCGCCAGCAACTGTACGAGACCCGCGAATTCGGGCTGGCGATCGCCGTTGCCCTGCTTGTTATCGGCGCTGTGATGTTCCTTGGCGGGATCATCGCGATGTTCTTCCGCGCCCGCTGGCGCCCGGGTTCTCTGATTGGCGGCCTCGGGATCGTGATCGGGTTCATCCTGATGGCCGGTTCGATCTATGTTTTCTTCAACCGGCCAAGCCTGGCGTCGGTCTATGCCGATTCCGGGGCGGAAGAGGCCGCTGTGCCAGAAGAAACGCCGGCGGAAGAACCCGCTGAAGAGGACGGCGAGTAAACTGCCGAAACAGATTCGGGGAAAAGTTCCCTTCTCCTATCTTGCATCGCAGCATGACCCTTGCTAGGTGGCCCGCAGCCGTAGCGGGGTCGCTTTGCCGCACCCTTTCCTATGGACCAGTCATCCTCCTTTAGGGGCATATTTACGCGTGGATATTTCCGGCGGAATCAAGGCCAGCCTCGCAGGCCGCTATGCAGCGGCTCTGTTTGAACTGGCGGAAGAGAAAAAGCAGCTCGACGCGGTCGAGGGCAGCTTGGCGAAGCTCAAATCGGCATTGGCCGAATCGGGCGAATTCGCTGCGCTGACCACGAGTCCGCTGGTTGGGCGTAACGAGGCCGTGGCCGCAACTCAGGCGGTTGCCAGTTCGCTGGGCCTCGATCCCCTCACCGCGAACTTCCTTGGCGCGCTCGCCGAGAATCGCCGTCTTGCGCAGCTCGGCTCCGCGATCCGGGATTTCTCGACCATCGCTGCCCAGTATCGCGGCGAAGCGAATGCCGAAGTCTCTTCGGCACATCCCCTTTCTGACGAACAGGTCACCGCATTGAAGGCGAAGTTGAAAAGCCTCGCAGGCCGGGACGTCAATATCGACATGAACGTTGACCCTTCCCTGCTTGGCGGACTTGTCGTCCGTATGGGCAGCCGGATGATCGATGGTTCGCTCCGTACCAAACTGAATGCACTCGCAAGCGCCATGAAAGGCTAATGATGGACATCAACGCTGCAGAAATTTCCAAGGTCATCAAAGACCAAATCGCCAGTTTCGGCACCGAGGCGCAGGTCTCGGAAATCGGAACCGTGCTGTCCGTTGGTGACGGTATCGCCCGCGTTCACGGCCTCGACAATGTCCAGGCCGGTGAAATGGTCGCTTTCGACAATGGTGTGCAGGGCATGGCCCTCAACCTTGAAGCGGACAATGTCGGCATCGTGATTTTCGGCTCGGATGCCGAGATCAAGGAAGGCGACACCGTCAAGCGCACCGAAACCATCGTTGACGTTCCCGTCGGCAAGGGCCTGCTCGGCCGCGTGGTCGACGGCCTCGGCAATCCGATCGACGGCAAGGGCCCGCTGACGGACGTGACCCGCGAGCGCGTTGAAGTGAAAGCCCCGGGCATCATCCCGCGCAAATCGGTGCACGAGCCTGTGCAGACCGGCCTCAAGGCGCTTGATGCGCTGGTTCCTGTTGGCCGCGGCCAGCGCGAACTGATCATTGGTGACCGTCAGACCGGCAAGACCGCCGTCGCCATCGACACCTTCATCAACCAGAAGGGCGTCAATGCAGGCGATGACGAGAACAAGAAGCTCTATTGCATCTATGTCGCCATCGGCCAGAAGCGCTCGACGGTAGCCCAGATCGTTCGCCAGCTCGAAGAAAATGGCGCGATGGAATATTCGATCGTTGTCGCTGCAACGGCATCCGAACCGGCTCCGCTCCAGTATCTTGCGCCTTACACGGGCTGCACGATGGGCGAATATTTCCGCGACAACGGCATGCACTCCTGCATCGTGTATGACGATCTTTCCAAGCAGGCCGTGGCCTATCGCCAGATGTCCCTGCTGCTTCGTCGTCCTCCGGGCCGTGAAGCCTATCCGGGCGACGTTTTCTATCTTCACTCTCGCCTGCTCGAGCGTGCCGCCAAGATGAACGAAGCCAATGGCTCCGGTTCGATGACGGCCCTGCCGATCATCGAAACCCAGGCTGGCGACGTTTCGGCCTATATTCCGACCAACGTGATTTCGATCACCGACGGCCAGATCTTCCTCGAGACCGAGCTTTTCTATCAGGGCATCCGCCCGGCCATTAACGTGGGCCTCTCCGTGTCGCGCGTTGGCTCGGCCGCTCAGACCAAGGCGATGAAAAAGGTTTCCGGTTCGATCAAGCTCGAGCTCGCCCAGTATCGCGAGATGGCGGCCTTCGCCCAGTTCGGTTCGGATCTCGACGCCTCGACGCAGCAGCTGCTCAATCGCGGCGCCCGCCTGACCGAGCTCCTGAAGCAGAAGCAGTTTGCGCCGATGCCGATGGAAGAGCAGGTCGTATCGATCTTCGCTGGTGTGAACGGCTATCTCGATGGCATCGCCACCGATCAGGTCACGCATTTCGAGGAAAGCTTCCTTTCGCACATGCGTGCCGATCACGCCGATGTGCTCGCAACGATCCGGGATACGGAAAAGCTGGAAGACGATACGTCCGACAAGCTCAAGACCATCCTGGACGCTTTCGTGAAGACCTTCGCCTAAGGGGCTGAAACACCGTGGCTAGTCTCAAGGAACTCAAGGATCGCATCTCCTCGGTCAAATCGACCCAGAAGATCACCAAGGCCAAGCAGATGGTCGCCGCTGCCAAGCTCCGCAAGGCGCAGGCGGCTGCCGAAGCCGCGCGTCCCTATGCCGAACGGCTCGAAACCGTCATGTCGAGCCTCGCCTCCGGCGTTTCGATCAGCAAGGATACACCCAAGCTGCTCGCAGGCACCGGCAAGAACCAGAAGCACCTTCTCGTGGTCGCTACTTCCGATCGCGGCCTGTGCGGCGCGTTCAATGCGAACATCGTCAAGGAAGCGCGGATTCATGCCGACAAGCTGAAGGCCGAAGGCAAGGATGTGGAATTCTATCTGGTGGGCAAAAAAGGCAAGCCCGTCATCAACCGCGTCTATCCGGGCAGCATCAGGCATCATTTCGACACCAGCGAAATCAAGAACCCGGAATATGACGACGCGAAGGAAATCGCGGAAGATCTGGTCGCGCGCCTCGAAAAAGGCGATTTCGACGTTGCCTGGCTCTTCTATTCGAAGTTCAAATCGGCGCTGGTGCAGGAACCGCAGACCCAGCAGATCATTCCCGTCCCCGTCGACGAGAATGCAGACGCGAACAGCAAGGTCGCCGTGGAATATGAGCCCGACGAAGAGGAAATCCTCTCCGAACTGCTGCCGCGCAACCTTTCGATCCAGCTGTTCCGCGCTCTCCTTGAGAATAGCGCATCCGAACAGGGCGCCTCGATGACCGCAATGGACAATGCCACGCGCAATGCCGGCGACCTGATCGAAAAACTGACCATCATTTACAACCGCAGCCGCCAGGCCGCGATCACCACCGAACTCGTTGAAATCATCTCGGGCGCAGAAGCGCTCTAAGCATTTAGAAGGCAAGAGGTAAAAATCATGGCCACCACCAACAATGTCGGCACGATCTCACAGGTTATCGGCGCTGTCGTCGATGTGAGTTTCCCGAACGAGCTGCCCAACATTCTGAGCGCGCTGGTTACCGACAATAACGGCAACCGCCTCGTGCTCGAGGTCGCCCAGCATCTTGGCGAGAACATGGTTCGCACCATCGCCATGGACGCAACTGAAGGCCTGGTGCGCGGTCAGGAAGTGACCGATACCGGTGCGCAGATCAACATGCCGGTCGGCCCGCAAACGCTTGGTCGCATCATGAACGTCGTCGGTGAGCCGATCGACGAGCTTGGCCCGATCAATGCGGCAACCACCGCACCGATCCATGCCGAAGCCCCAGCCTTTGTCGACCAGTCCACCGACGCGGAAATCCTCGTCACGGGCATCAAGGTTGTCGATCTGCTCGCGCCTTATGCCAAAGGCGGCAAGATCGGCCTGTTCGGCGGCGCCGGCGTGGGCAAGACGGTTCTCATTCAGGAACTGATCAACAATATCGCCAAGGGCCATGGCGGCACCTCGGTGTTCGCCGGCGTGGGTGAGCGTACCCGCGAAGGTAACGATCTCTACCACGAATTCCTCGATGCCGGCGTTATCGCCAAGGATGCCGACGGCAATGCAACGCCGGAAGGCTCCAAGGTTGCGCTGGTCTATGGCCAG
Organism: uncultured Parasphingopyxis sp.; assembly: GCA_947259005.1. Lineage (GTDB taxonomy): Bacteria > Pseudomonadota > Alphaproteobacteria > Sphingomonadales > Sphingomonadaceae > Parasphingopyxis. The sequence goes on from CAMYKP010000006.1 coordinate 715,622, forward strand.
ATGAACGAGCCTCCCGGAGCCCGCGCCCGCGTTGCCCTGTCGGGTCTGACGATTGCGGAATATTTCCGCGATGAAGAAGGCCAGGACGTTCTGTTCTTCGTCGATAACATCTTCCGCTTCACACAGGCTGGTTCGGAAGTGTCCGCCCTGCTTGGCCGTATTCCTTCGGCCGTGGGCTACCAGCCGACGCTGTCCACCGACATGGGCAACCTGCAGGAGCGCATTACCTCCACGAACAAGGGTTCGATCACCTCGGTTCAGGCCATTTACGTGCCGGCCGATGACCTTACCGATCCTGCCCCTGCAACATCATTCGCTCACTTGGACGCAACGACCGTGTTGAACCGCGCAATTTCGGAGCTGGGCATCTACCCGGCTGTGGATCCGCTCGACTCCACGAGCCGCGTTCTCGAACCGCGCGTTGTTGGCCAGGAGCATTATGAAACGGCCCGTCAGGTCCAGGAAACGCTGCAGCGCTACAAATCGCTGCAGGACATCATCGCCATTCTCGGCATGGACGAGCTTTCGGAAGAAGATAAGCTGATCGTGGCCCGTGCCCGCAAGATCCAGCGCTTCCTCTCCCAGCCTTTCCACGTGGCCGAGGTCTTCACGAACCTGCCCGGCAAGTTCGTCGATCTCGACGACACGATCCGCTCGTTCAAGGAAGTCGTCGAAGGCAAGCATGACGACCTGCCGGAAGCCGCTTTCTACATGGTCGGCGGCATCGACGAAGCGATCGCCAAGGCCCAGCAGCTGGCTGCAGACGCCGCCTAACCTTCTATGGCCCCTCCCCCTTGCGGGAGGGGCGGAGACACTAAATGGCTCTCAATTTCGAACTCGTCACACCGGAAAAGCTTCTCCGCTCGGAAGAAGTTCATATGGTTGTCGTACCAGGCTCCGAAGGCGATTTCGGTGTGCTTGAGCGCCACGCCCCGGTCATGTCGACGATCCGCGACGGTGCGATCCAGATTTACGCAACGCCCGGTGCGACGCCGGAAATGATCAAGGTCGAAGGCGGATTTGCCGAGGTCAACGACAAGGGCCTTACGATTCTCGCCGAAAAGGTCGTCGACGAAGACTAGGCTGCCGCTCGCGCAGTCCGGAATTCCGGGCTTCAATTCCCCTGAAAATCGCTCCCGCCGGGCCTGATGGTCCCGTGACGTCATATAATTCTCTATAGAATATGCGTCCGGCAGCCCTGGTTCGCGATGCGCAGCGGAATCCCCGCTAACGCCGTGTGCCCGCTATTTGCGCGGGTTTTTCAAAATATCGCGGTCGTTTCGCCGATATTAGCTAATTGTCAAAGTTTTCAATCTATTCACCATGCCGACACAGCTCGCTGTTGGCGGGCGTAGGGCATTGAGGAACGGCATGAGCGCATTTGGACGAAAAAGCGGTAGCCAGAAACCTTCCTTCGGCGTTGCACGCCCGATGCAGGGCGGAGGCAAGCCTGTGCCTGCCTCGACCGATGCCGAAGATGCAAATGGCGGCGAGCAATTCCCGCCCATCGAATCGCTAGACCTTCCCGGTATCGAAGATGATGGATCGCTGGCTCTTCCCGAAGAAAATGCGATGTCCAAGCTCAATGATCGCGCCAATGCGATTACCGAGGCCGTGGAAGAAGTTCAGGGCTTCGAAGCCTCTGTTCACAAGATCAAGGAACAGGTGCTGCCGCGCCTCCTCGAGCGCGTCGATCCGGAAGCCGCCTCGACCCTGACCAAGACCGAGCTTGCCGAAGAATTCCGCCCAATCATTTCCGAAGTGCTGGCGGAACTGAAAATCACGCTGAACCGCCGCGAACAGTTCGCGCTCGAAAAGGTTCTGGTTGACGAGCTTCTGGGCCTCGGCCCGCTCGAAGAACTGCTCTCCGATCCGGATATCAACGATATCATGGTGAACGGCCCCGAGCAGACCTATATCGAGCGCAAGGGCAAGCTTGAGCTCGCCAAGATCCAGTTCCGCGACGAAGAACATCTGCTGCAGATCGCCCAGCGTATCTGCAACTCGGTCGGTCGCCGTGTCGACCAGACGACGCCGCTCGCCGATGCCCGTCTTGCCGACGGTTCTCGTGTGAACGTTATCGTGCCGCCGCTTTCACTGCGCGGCACGGCCATCTCCATTCGTAAATTCTCCGACAAGCCGATCACCATCGATATGATGCAGGGTTTCGGTTCCATGTCGAAAGATATGGCGACCTTCCTGAAGGTTGCCGGGGCCAGCCGGTTCAACGTCGTCATCTCGGGCGGTACGGGTTCGGGTAAAACCACGATGCTCAACGCCATGTCGAAAATGATCGACCCGGGCGAGCGCGTGCTGACGATCGAGGATGCCGCCGAGCTTCGCCTGCAGCAGCCGCACTGGTTGCCGCTGGAAACCCGGCCCGCTAACCTTGAGGGCAAGGGTGAGATCTCGATCGGCGATCTGGTGAAGAACGCCCTGCGTATGCGCCCTGATCGCATCATCCTCGGCGAAATTCGCGGCGCAGAATGTTTCGATCTGCTCGCCGCGATGAACACGGGCCATGACGGCTCCATGTGTACGCTTCACTCCAACAGCCCGCGCGAATGCCTTGGCCGTATGGAGAACATGGTCATGATGGGCGACATCAAGATCCCGAAAGAAGCGATCTCGAAACAGATTGCGGACTCGGTAGACCTCATCATCCAGGTGAAGCGTCTGCGCGACGGCTCACGCCGGACAACCAACATCACCGAGGTTATCGGGATGGAAGGCGACGTGATTGTGACCCAGGAACTGTTCAAGTTCGAATATACGGGCGAAGACGCGAACGGGAAAATTGAAGGCGAATATCGTTCGATGGGCCTGCGCCCCTACACGCTGGACAAGGCCAAAGCCTACGGCTTCGAACAGCCCTGTCTTGAGGCCTGCCTTTAGTTACTCGCCGCAGGCTCGGGGCTTATTGTGATTTGAACCCGCCAAGCGACTATAGTTTTGCGCCGACGATCACGGTCATCACTGCGCCAATAAGGGCCAGGACCATCAACAGCGTCCAGTTGACCCAGCCGACCCTGTCGAGATGCGCGCGATGGTTCCGGCGGTGGTCCATGAATCCGGCAAACCCCGCAATCACGACCATCACGATCGCCGCGACGACAAACTGCTCGTCCAAGATCAGGCTATTTGTTGAGTTTTTCGATCTGGTCCTGAAGCTGGGCCAGCTGTTCCTTCAGCGCATCCACCTCGGCACTGGTCGGGCTTTCCGCTTCGCGCGGTGTATCGGTCTTGCCCGTTTTCTGGAATGCCCCTGCTGCAGCCTCGAACATTTCCATGTTGCGACGCGCAATCTCGCCGAATGGCCCCGAACCTAGCGCGCCTTCCATGGCATCGCGAAACTTGGCCTGGTTGCGCTGGAACGCTTCCATCGACGCTTCGAGATATTGCGGCACCATAGCCGACATCGAATTGCCGTACATGCCGATCAGGTCGCGCAGGAAGCTGACGGGCAACATGGTCTGGCCATGGCTTTCCTCTTCCATGATGATCTGCGTCAGAACGCTGCGGGTGATGTCTTCGCCGCTCTTGGCATCGATCACCTTGAAGTCCCGCTTGTCGCGGATCATGGTACCAAGATTGTCCAGCGTGATGTAACTGGAACTTTCGGTGTTATAGAGACGCCGGTTGGCGTATTTCTTGATAATGACCGTGTCGGAGTCGGAACCGGATTTAGCCATGAATATGTCTCCAAATGTTGGAGACGGCTTAGCACCGAGAGATAGTGCACTGCAACACAAACCCCGCCCACTCCCCCTTTTCCTTGATTTGCTGCGCAACGAGACTGCAGCATCGCCGGAACGCATGGCTGCCGCACTTGCCGGTCTGAAAGCCTATCAGCGCGCCGATCGTGTACCGCCCCCCTCATCGGTTCCCGTCGCTGCCGAGGCAGGCAGGGCAACGCTCTTCGACTATGGGGGGGATGGCCCGGCAGCTATCTTCATTCCCTCGCTGATCAACCCGCCATCGATTCTCGATCTTGCCGAGGGCAATTCCCTGCTTCGCTGGCTCCGCAAACAGGGTGTTCATCCCTATCTGGTCGATTGGGGAGCGCCGACACCCGAAGAAGCGGAGCTGACAATTGGCGGACACGTCGAACATTTGCTCCTGCCGCTGATCGATTCGCTGGGGAAGAAAGCCCATCTGGTCGGCTATTGCCTCGGCGGAACCATGGCGACGGCGGCAGCCGCACTGCGCCGGCCCCTTTCGCTGGTAACAATTGCCGCGCCATGGCGGTTCGACGGATTTCCGGAAGACGCCAAAGACGGCCTGAAACAGCTCTGGGAAAGCGCCGAACCGACAGCGCGCGATCTCGGCGCATTGCCTATGGAAGTGTTGCAGACCGGTTTCTGGAGGCTCGACCCTGCCCGTACCGTCAGCAAGTTCGAAATGTTCGGGCGGCTCGATCCGGACAGCGACAAGGCGCGCGCCTTCGTGACGCTGGAGGACTGGGCGAATGACGGCCCTCCCCTCAGCTATGGCGCAGGCCGCGAGCTGGTTGAAGATCTGTATTGCGCCGATGTAACGGGCAAGGGCCAATGGCGGGTTGGCGGACAGATTATCGATCCGGCTTCCCTGCCCTGCCCGACCCTCGACATCATATCCTCCACCGATCGCATCGTTCCGGAAGCCACGGCAGCGCGGGCCGGAGACGTGACCACGCTGGCGCAGGGCCATGTCGGAATGGTCGTGGGTGGACGGGCCAGAACGAGCTTGTGGGAGCCGCTCGCGCAATGGCTTTCGCAGGTGCAACATAGGGGCTAAGCTGCTGCCCGAATCCTCTATCTGTCATATAAAAAGGCCATCGCCATGTCCGACATTGTCATCACCGCCGCCAAACGCACGCCCGTTGGGAGTTTTCTCGGAGCCTTCGCTACCACGCCCGCGCATGAGCTGGGCCGGATCGCAATTGAAGCTGCGCTTGCACAATGCGGCGTTGCACCAAGCGATGTGTCGGAAGTCGTAATGGGCCAGGTTCTGACCGCCGGCGAAGGCCAGAACCCCGCGCGTCAGGCCTCGATGGCCGCGGGCGTGCCGAAGGAAATTCCGGCCTGGGGCGTCAATCAGGTTTGCGGATCGGGCCTGCGCGCCGTCGCCATCGCCAGCCAGCAGGTAGCGTGCGGCGACGCGACCATCGTGGTCGCTGGCGGGCAGGAAAACATGTCGATGAGCCGCCATTGCCAGAATATGCGCCCAGGCACCAAAATGGGCCCGATCACCCTTGTCGACACGATGATCAACGACGGGCTGACCGATGTCTTCAACGGCTATCATATGGGCATCACGGCCGAAAATCTCGCCGAGCGTTATCAGGTCACGCGCGAGGCGCAGGATGCTTTTGCCGCGCTGTCGCAGAACAATGCCGAACGGGCCCGCGCCGACGGCCGCTTCCGGGACGAGATTGCGCCGGTTACCGTCTCGCATCGCAAGGGCGATATTCTGGTCGAGGATGACGAATATATCCGTGCTGGCGTGACCGCAGAAAGCCTTGCCGGGCTGCGCCCCGCTTTCAAGAAGGACGGCACGGTGACAGCGGCCAATGCCAGCGGCATCAATGACGGGGCAGCGGCTCTGGTCGTGATGAAAGCGGAAGAAGCCGAACGGCGCGGCACGCCGATCCTTGCCCGTATAGCAAGCTGGGCCTCGGCTGGCGTCGATCCGTCGATCATGGGAATCGGCCCCGTCCCGGCCACGAAACGCGCGCTCGAAAAAGCGGGCTGGTCGATCGGCGATCTCGATCTGATCGAGGCGAACGAGGCCTTTGCCGCGCAGGCTCTGTCGGTCGGTCAGGATCTGGGCTGGGACCCGGACAAGGTGAATGTGAATGGCGGCGCGATCGCCATCGGCCATCCGATTGGCGCATCGGGCGCGCGCGTGCTGACAACCCTGCTCTATGAGATGCAGAAGCGCGACGTGCACAAGGGCCTTGCGACGCTGTGCATCGGCGGCGGCATGGGCATCGCGATGTGCGTAGAGCGTTAAACGCCCTTCGCCGCTGGCGCTCGTCAGCGGGCGCTGCATGACCGAATATCTGGTCCTGTTTGCCATCGTGCTGGGGATCAATCTGATGCCGGCCTTCGGCCCGCCGACATGGTCGGTGATCGTGCTCTACGGACTGCATAGCGACCAGCCGATTCCGGCGACCGTTCTTACCGCCGCTCTTGCCGCCGCGCTCGGCCGGTTCCTGCTCGCTCATGGTTTCCGGCTGATCGGCGACCGGTTGTCCGATCAGACACGCGCCAATCTCGCCGCCGCTCGTGAAGCGGTCGAGAAGAACCGCCGTAACGCGCTGCTCGCACTCGGCCTGTTTGCCCTCTCTCCAGTTCCGTCCGCACAGCTGTTCGAGGCCGCCGGTCTCGCCCGGGTCAAGTTGCTGGGTTTCACCGCCGCTTTCTTCCTTGGCCGTACGGTATCCTATTCCATCTATGCGCTGGGCGCGCACAGCATCCGCCATTCGAACCTGGGCGATGTGTTCATGGACGCGCTGACAAGCCCTGTCGGCATTGTGGTCCAGGTTGTGATGATCCTGCTGCTGGTCATGTTCGCGCGGCTCGACTGGACGAGAATACTCGCCAGTCGAGATTGACATTAGCGTATTGCCACATTAATACACTAAAGACATAACAAACGAAAAGTTTGAGGTTCAGGAATGTTCAAGGAAATCGCTCTTATGGGCGCGGCCGCGCTTGTCGCCGCCGCGGGTTTCGGCACCACTGTATTTACAGGGGAGCCGGAAGCGGTCGAAGGCCGCATCTATCATTATGTCCGCAGCAACCGGGACGGTTCAAGCCCCGAAAATGTTTATGTGTATCGCGCGGCGGCCAATCATATCGAAGTGTATAAGGCGGCCGAACGCTGCAACACTGCCGCCTTCGTATCGGCCTGGGTCGATACCGAGACTGGCAGCGCGAGTTCCATCCAGGGCGGGCGCCTGATGCCCGAAGCCCGGCATGAGAATTTCGCGACCGTCGCCTATGATCCGGCCTCGACCATGCTGCGCGCCGAAGCCGCATTGCCGGACCGAATGGTTCGCCAGCAGGTCCGCGTCGAAGAGCCCGTCTATCATCTTTACGATTTCGATCTCGCGACGCTGTCCGTTCAGACCATGGGCCTGAGCAATCCGCGCGCGGGCTTCTCCTTCGGCTTGCCGTTAATCTGGACCGAACCGGAAGATGGTCGTTTCGTCCGCCATCTTGGCCAGGCCGATGCCGAATTCGTTCGCGAGGAAGACTATCACGGCACGGCGGCCCTGCGGTTCGAAGTTGGCGGCGCCGCCTTTGGCGAGAATGGCGGACCGCTCTGGATCGATGCGCAGTCCGGCCATGTCCTCGGCGCAGAATGGGGCATCCCCAATCATGCCGGCATGGACGATTTCGCGATCCGTCTTGTCGAGATCGAAGATGGCGGCGAAGCTGGCTGGACCGCACTGCTGACCAGCCATTTCGAGGGCTGCCCTACCGCCTGATTGCAGCGATCTCCGCATCGGCCTAGCATGGACGAATGACCTATCTCATTCGCACGGCGCTTGTCGCCTGCCTGACTGGATTGACCGCCTGCGCCATGCCCGAGGAAACCGCAAACGCCCCTGCCCCGCCTTCGGCAGAAATCATGAGCTGGGACGATCTGTTTGCGCGGCCCCAGCCCCGGACTGAAATCCGCATCGCCTATGGTGAAGGCGATCTGCAATTCTCCGAACTCTGGCTGCCCGAAGGCGAAGGTCCGCATCCAACGGTCTTGATGATCCATGGCGGCTGCTGGCAGACCAATATTGCCGAGCGCGATATCATGAACTGGATAGCCGAAGACCTGCGCCAGCGCGGAATCGCGGTATGGAATATCGAATATCGCGGTGTCGACCGCGAAGGCGGCGGCTATCCGGGCACCTATGAGGATGTGCTCGCCGCCGGTGACTCGCTGATGGCCAACCAGGAGCGATACAATCTCAACGTCGAACCGATTGTGGTTATCGGCCATTCGGCGGGCGGGCACCTCGCACTGTGGCTTGCGGCGCGCCAATCGGCCTTTACCGGCCAGCCGCTTACCGGCAGGCACCGGTTGCCGATTGCCTTAGCTATCAGCCAGGGAGGCCTGCCCGACCTTGAAGCAGGGATGCGTCGCGAAGGGCATGCATGCGGCACCGAAGCCCCCCGGCTGATGATGGGCGGCCATCCCGAGCTTACATCCCCGCAGCGCATGCCTGCGTCGATGGCCCCGCAGGTCCTCGTCAATGCAGAGCGTGACCGGATCGCCCCGCCGGAATTCGCCGAAGCATACCGCAATGCCAATCTTGCCCGTGATGCTACCAATATCGGTCTCGTCACTATTCCGGATGAAGGCCATGTCGAGCTCGTCACCCCGGGCACGGCGAGCTGGGAACGGCAGGTCGAACTCATAGAGGAGGCGCTGGGCCTGTCATGATAACGCTGGACGATGCCCGCGCGCTTGATGCCGCCGATCCGCTTGCCGGGATGCGCGATCGCTTTGTGTTGCCCGAAGGCGTTCTCTATCTCGACGGAAATTCACTGGGCGCCCTTCCCAAGGCGACCATCGCTGCCCAGAAAGACGTGGTCGAGCGCCAATGGGGCATCGACCTTATCCGCAGCTGGAACGGCAATGACTGGATCGGTGCGCCGCAGCGGATCGGCGCGAAGATCGCCAGGTTGATCGGGGCACAGCCCCATGAAGTGATCGTGACGGATTCCGTTTCGGTCAACCTGTTCAAGCTGATTATCGCGGCGACCCGGCTGAATTCCGACCGATCGCAGATCCTGACCGAACCGGGCAATTTCCCGACCGACCTCTACACGGCCGATGGCGCGGCGGGCCTGCTGGCCGATAACATCGTCCATACCGAGCAGGCGGGCGATCTTGTCGATGCGCTTGGCCCCGATACAGCGCTGATGATGCTGACCCATGTCCATTACAAGACGGGCGCTCGTCACGATATGCAGCTGTTGACCGAGGAAGCCCATGAACAGGGCGCACTGACGCTCTGGGACCTGAGCCACAGCGTCGGCGCGATCCCGGTCGACCTGAACGGCTGCGAAGTCGATCTCGCGGTTGGCTGCGGCTATAAATATCTCAATGGCGGCCCTGGCGCCCCAGCCTTTCTCTATGTCCGCGAAGATTTGCAGGACCAGCTGCGCTCGCCGCTTTCCGGCTGGATGGGGCATGAAGCGCCGTTCGAATTCCGCGACGATTATGTCCCCGCACCCGGCATCAGCCGCTTCCTCTGCGGCACGCCGCCGATATTGAACATGCTTGCCCTGGAAAGCGGGGTCGACCTGTTTGCCGATGTGGATATGGAAGCTATCGCGATGAAATCGGCCGCCCTGTTCGATCTGTTCGCGGACCGCATCGAAGAACGTTGCGGCGGTCACGACCTCAATCTGATAACGCTGCGCGACGCCGCGCATCGGGGAAGCCATATCTCCTACAGCCATCCGGACGGCTGGCCGATCAGCCAGGCGCTCATCGAACGCGGCGTCATCGGCGATTTCCGTGCGCCCGATATCCTGCGCTTCGGCCTGACCCCGCTCTACACCAGCTTCGAGGATATCTGGCGGGCGGTCGAGATATTGGGCGAGATACTGGAATCCGGCATCTGGCGGGAGGACCGGTTCGCGGTAAAAGCCGCCGTTACTTAAAGGCACACACCTTCTCCCATCGGGAGAAGGATAGGAAGGCTTGCGAGCTCGCCTCGCTAGCCGCCCTTGGATGAGCGGTTCGTACCTGTCGATAAGCCAGAACCCCTCACCCAGCTTCGACTAAATTCGCTCCGCTCACCAAGTCTGCGCAACCCTCTCCCTATGGGAGAGGGCGCTATAACGGGGGGGGAGTTATAACGACGGCCGCTCCAACACCACTGTCTCATCGCCTTTAAACGATGCCCGACGCACTTCTTTGAAACCAAACTTTTGGGCAAGCGCCAGCGACGGCGCATTTTCGGGATCGATGATGCAGCAATAGCCCCGGTTCGGAAGATTGGCATCGGCCCAGACCAGCGCCGCGGACAATGCTTCGCTCGCATAGCCCTTGCCATGGGCCCATGAGTCGAACACCCAAGCACCTTCGGGAATGTCGGGCAATGGCGGATCAATCGGCCGCTCAAAAGCGCCAAAGCCGAGATTGCCGGCGATCCTGCCACTCGCCTTCTCCTCGATCATCCACAAGCCATAACCGAGCAAAAACCAGAAGCCAGCATTACGAGCAAACTTGTCCCAAGCTAAACTGCGATCGGTCATCGCCCCGCCCATATGCTGCGTAACTTCGGGATCGGTAATCATGGCACAAAAGCTATCGAAATCCTCGCGGCGAAACTCGCGCAGGACCAGCCGGTCCGTTTCGATGCGCGGCGCGATGTTTACCCTGTCCGTCATGGTCGTTTCCCCCGGTCATGGTTTAGCCCGCACCGCCCATTCGTCCAAAAAAAAAAACCCGCACCGGCCGGGGGAGGCCGATGCGGGTGAGGTCAGAATCGCGAAGTTCAGGGGACGCGATTCAGGGATTATCGGGTTACGCTGCGGCGCGGTCCTCGCCGCGATTTTCGCGCAGCCAGTTGAGAGCATTTTCCGGCCTCGATTCGACATAGGGGTCTTCGTCGGTGCCATCGTCGTTGATGCCGGGCTCTTCGAACCAGGCGACGATTTCGCCGTCTTCGACGATCATCGAATAGCGCCATGAACGATCGCCAAAGCCGAGATGGTCCTTGTTGATCAGCATGCCCATCCGGCGGGTAAAATCGCCCGAGCCGTCCGGCAGCATCTTGACCTTTTCGAGGCCAAGATTTTTCGCCCACTGGTACATCACGAAGGCATCGTTGACCGAGATGCAGTAGACTTCGTCCACGCCTTCGGCCTTGAAGTCTTCATAATGGCGTTCGAAAGCCGGGCACTGCTCGTTCGAGCAGGTCGGCGTGAACGCACCGGGCAGCGAAAAGACAACGCTGCGCTTGCCGGCGAACAGATCGCCGGTCTTCACATCCTGCCAGCGGAAGGGGTTGTCCCCGCCCAGGCTTTCGTCGCGAACGCGGGTTTTCAGGGTTACGTCAGGAACTTTACGTCCAAGCATTTCTTTGATCTCCATTGATCGTCTGAGTGAATCTCTGAACAATCAATGGTCGAAACGGCATTATGGTTCCAACGGATTTACCGATAGACAGTTAGTGGCATAATCGATGAATAGTATATTTTTGATCGATTTAGTGACAAATTCGAAATCAGGACATCGGGCCTTCCGCCCTGCCCTGCACGAACTGGTCGACATGCGCATCGCCTGAATGTCGTAGCTCCGCCACCGGCCCCGACCAGATAATCCGGCCTTCGAAAAGCATCGCCACCCGGTCCGAAATCTTCTCCACCGATCCCATGTCATGCGTGATCGTCAGCGCCGTAATGCCAAGATCATGGACCAGTTCGACAATCAGCTTGTTGATGACATCGGTACGGATCGGATCGAGACCGGTGGTCGGTTCATCGAAAAAGATGATTTCCGGCCGCGGGGCAATTGCACGGGCCAGTGCCACGCGCTTTTGCATCCCGCCCGAAAGCTCGTTGGGCCTGAGGTCGAGCACATCCTTGCTCAGCCCGACACGCTCGAGGTTTTCAAGCGCAATAGCGCGCATATCCGATGCACGCTTGTGCCGCCCCTGGGTCAGCGCGAAGGTTACGTTGCGCCAGATCGGCAGCGAATCGAACAGGGCCCCGCCCTGGAACAGCATGCCGAACTTGGCGCGCACGCGATCATGGTCGACCGCCTTCATCGTGGTGATTTCTTCGCCGTCGACGAGAATCTGCCCCGCATCGACGTCCATCAGCCCCAATATGCATTTGAGCATCACCGATTTGCCGCAGCCCGAACCACCGATGATCGTCATCGATTCCCCGGGCTCGACGGAAAAGCACACGTCGCGCAACACATGGTTGCTGCCAAAGCTCTTCGATACGTTGCGCAGCTCGATTTTTGGGTGATCGCTCATCGGCTCCGCCTATCCGAACGCCGTGAGCGTGATGACAAGGTTCGACAGCAGGATCAGCACGAACGCGCCGACAACCGCATTGGTCGTCGCCCGGCCCACGCCGGCTGCGCCGCCCTTAGTCTGTAGTCCTGCGTAACAGCCGGACAGCGCGATGAAGAAACCAAACACGGCCGCCTTGACCAGCGACATCATGATATCGTCGCCTTCCAGGATCGAGTTGGTCATCTCCAGATAACCGGAAGGATTGAAGCCGAGCTTGTGGATCGACAGCAGGTAGCCGCCGAAAATCCCGATCACATTGGCAATGCAGACCAGCAGCGGCAGCGCGATCACGCTAGCAAACAGGCGCGGTGCGATCAGGTACCGAAAAGGATCGGTCCTGAGCGTCACCATAGCGTCGATCTGTTCGGTGACCCGCATCGTGCCGATTTCGGCCGCCATGGCGGAGGACACCCGTCCGGCCACCATCAGGCCAACCAGCACCGGCCCGAGTTCCCGGACCATCGCGATCACGACGATCGCCGGCACCGTCGACTGCGCGTTGAAGCGCGAACCGCCGGTATAGATTTGCTGGGCCAGCGCCGCGCCGGTGAAAACAGCCGTCAGCGCAACCACGGGAAGCGAGTTCCAGCCGATCTGAAACAGTTGTTCAAGAAGTCGAAGCGGATACCAGGGGGGCGTAAAGGCACGCTGGATCGTCTGCAATGCGAACAGGGTCACGCGGCCAACGGTTGCGAAGCCCCCGACCACCGGTTTCCCGATTGCCGCGAATATCGCCACTAGCGGGCCCAATATGCCGGTTTCACTCATTCCAGTTGCGCTGATAGCGGCGGCCTAGGGTTGTAAGCAACTCATATTGCGAGAGTCCGGACTGGGCGGAGGCAGTGGGAAGGTCATAATCGATCGAAAGCCAATCGCCTTCTTTCACGTCTGGCGCAGCATCCACCGACACGGCAATCAGATCCATCGAAACGCGGCCAACCACCGGACACGCAGCATCGCCGAAATGCGTGCCGCCCGTTCCCGAAAAGCCGCGCAGATATCCATCGGCATAGCCAAGATGCAGGATTGCCAGTTCCGTCGCGACCTCCGCCCTGAAGGTGCCGCCATAACCGACCGTCTGGCCGGCTTCGACGCGGCGGCGCTGGATCACCTGGGCCTCGGGAAAGGCGACCTGGCGGATATGCGGCGCAAGCGCCTCGACCTGCGCCCCGCCGTAAAGCGAGATACCGGGCCGGGTCACGTCGAAATGATATTTCTTGCCGAGTGTAATACCGGCCGAATTGCACAGGCTGACACGCGCTGCATCAGTCTTGTCGACCAGCGAGGCAAGCGCCGCATATTGCGCGTCATTCACCGGATTTTCCGGCTCATCCGCACAGGCGAGATGGCTCATCAGCGTGTCGATTTTCAGGCCGTCGAGCAGCCCGTCCTTCACCTGTTCGACCGACAGGCCAAGCCGGTTCATGCCGGTATCGACCATCACATCGCACGGCCCGCCCGCCGCCTCACGCCAGCGCTGCACCTGTTCCGCCGAATTGAGACAGGGGCGTGCGGAGCTTTCAGTCGCCACTGCCATGTCCTCACGCCGAACGCCGTGGAAGACGCTTAGCGAGCGGCCCTCGCACAAATCCGCAATCTCGCTCGCCTCAGCCCAGGTGGCGACGAAAAAATCGCTGCACCCTGCCCGAACGAGCCGCTTGGTAACGTCACTTGCACCGAGCCCGTAACCATTGGCCTTGACCGCAGCGCCGCACGCGGCCGTGCCGCTCAGTCGGTCGAGCGCATGCCAGTTGTCGGCAAGCGCCGCCCCGTCAAGCTGCAGCCGCAGCGGCGCGTTACTGGTCATCGGCAAAATCGCGCGGCGGGCCGGAGGGAATGCCCCACCAGGCAACGATGACGCCGAACGCCACGATCGCCCATGTGTACCAGAGCCCGGCATAGATATCGCCGGTGCGCGCCACGATAATTCCCGCAATCAGCGGCAGGAAACCACCCAGATAGCCGGCTCCGATATGATAGGGGATCGACATCGAGCTATAACGGATTTTGGGCGGGAACATTTCCGCGAGCAGAGCGGCAACCGACCCATAGGTCAGTGCCGACAGGGCCGAGGACACAAGCAGCAGCGCGAGGATTCCGACAATATTTATCGCGGGCGGAGACTGGGGTGAGAAATCGAAGCCGCGTTCGCCGAGCGCCGCCTGCATTCCGTCGCGCCGCGCCATTCCGTCGGCCAGCCATTCCGGCGGGATCGCCACGGGATCGCCGCCGACGCTGAGCGACAGCGTGTCGCCCGGTTCGAGCGTATAGCGGACACCGCTTGCCGTCAGTGTTTCAAGGATACGGCCGCATTCACTCTGCTGGTTGCCGAACAGTTCGGCAAAGGGATCGGTCGTGCATTCCGGCCCGCTCACCACAACCGGGTTTGCCGCCGCTGCGCGTTCCAGCCCCGGATTGGCAAGGCTGCCCATGCCCCAGAAGATCGGGAACAGCAGGACCAGCGCGGCCAACGCCCCGATCATGATAGGTTTCTTGCGCCCGACCCGGTCCGACCAGCGCCCGACGATCACGTAAAAAACCATCGAGATCAGGCCGGCCGTGAACAGGATCAGCTCGACAGTCAGCGGATCCACGCGCATCGGACCGCGAAGGAAGGACAGGCCGGAAAAGAATGCCGTGTACCAGATCGTCGTCAGAACGCCGGTAATGCCGAACAGCGCAACGAAAATGCGCTTCTTGTTGCCCGGATAGCTGAAGCTTTCGGCAAAGGGGTTGGCGGCGGTTTCCCCCGCTTCCTTCATTGCCTTGAAAACCGGGCTTTCGGAGAGCTTGAACCGCATCCACAGCGAAATGACGAGCAGGAGGATCGACAACAGGAACGGCACGCGCCAGCCCCATGCGACGAACTGATCCTCCGGAATCAGGAAGCGGCAGGCAAGGACGACCGCGATACTGAGGACAAAGCCGCCCACGACGCTCGCCTGGATGAAAGACGTGTAAAAGCCGCGCTTTTCGGGCGGTGCATGTTCGGCAACGTAAATGGCAGCCCCGCCATATTCGCCGCCAAGCGCAAGGCCTTGCAGAATGCGCAGGAAAATGACGATGATCGGCGCGGCGATCCCGATCGTCGCAGCGGATGGGATCAGGCCGACCCCTGCCGTCGCGATACCCATCAGCGTGACGGTAACCAGAAATGTATATTTGCGGCCCAGCTTGTCGCCGAGATAGCCGAACAGGATCGCACCAAGCGGCCGAAATCCGAATCCTACCGCGAAACCCGCCCATACCAGCAGCAATTGCAGCGTCTCGTTATCCGCCGGGAAAAAAGCCTGGCCGATAAGCGCGGCAAGCGTTCCGTAAATGAAGAAATCATACCATTCGAAAACTGTTCCGGCGGACGAAGCCGCGATGACGAGCCGGATTTCCTTCTTGGTCGGCTCGGCGGCCGGTGCTGCACTGGCCATGCGGCCTCCCCTCTTGTCGTTTGGCCAGCCTTTTAGGGAGGAAATGGGCGGAACGGCAAGCATACTGTTCATGCCCTGCGAAGCGCGCCATAATCGCCCGGTCGGTCACTCAGTTGCGGAGTTCACAATGCGCCATTTCGCCACTCTTTTCGCTACACTCGCCATCGCCGCGACGCCGCTTGCCGCGCAGGAGGTTCCCGAGCGAACGATCGGGACGGCGACCCTCCAGAATGTTCCCGAGATTCCGGCCGATGTGAACGCCGCTGTCCAGCGGTTCCAGAATTATCGCGGCGCGACCCTGCAGGACTGGCTGGACGACAGCTCCCTCCTGATAACCACACGCTTCGGCAGCACCGACCAGGTCCACCGCATCACTGCGCCGCTGGGCACCCGGAACCAGCTCAGCTTCTTCGCCGAACCCGTGCAATCGGTAGCTGCGATCCCCGGCCAGAACCGTTTCGTTGCGATCCGCGACAATGGCGGCGATGAATGGTTCCAGTTTTACGCAATGGGCCTGACTGGTGAACCGGTGCAGCTGACCGAACCGGAAACCCGCAACCTCGCACCGGTCCTCTCCAGCGACGGTTCGATACTGGTCTGGGCCAGCGCCGGGCGCGGCTCGACCTACACCATCTATGCGGCCGACCCTGCCAACCCCGATAGCCGCCGGATCGTCGCAACGTTCGACACCCCCATGTTCCCGGCAGACATCTCGGCGGATGGCAGCGCCGTCCTGCTGCAAAATTACCGATCGAACCGCGATGCGAGCATCTATCTGCTCGATATGGCGAGCGGCGAGGCACGCGAGTTCGCAGCCAGTACGGGAACCGTCGATGAATCGCCGCATTTTGCGCGAAACGACAGTGCTATTCTCGCCATCACAAATCGCGGCGGCAATTTTCGCCGCCTTGTCGAATTCAATCGCGAAACCGGGCGGATGATGAATGTCTCTCCCGATCTCAACTGGGATGTGGAGACGTTTGACCTGTCGGACGATGGACGCATCCTTGCCTATGCGATCAATGAAGAGGGCTATTCCAGGGTCGTGGTGCAGGATTTCGTCACGCGCCGCGCCCTGCCCCAGCCAGAACTGCCGCCGGGCGTGCTGACCGGCCTCGATTTCTCGCCCGACGGCGCAAGTCTTGCGATTGGCATGGAGACCGCCACTTCGGCAGGCGATGTCTGGGCCTGGGGTGTTGCCTCGGGCGCGCTTGTCCGCTGGACCCAGTCCGAACTTGGCCCGCTCGATACCGAGACGCTTGTCGAACCCGAGCTGATCCGCTTTGAAAGCTTCGACGGTCGCTCTATCCCCGCATTCGTCTATCGCCCCGCCAATGCGACCGGCCCGGCCCCGGTTATCATGGACATCCATGGCGGCCCCGAAAGCCAGACCCGGCCCGGCTGGAATTCGCGGGCGCAATATTTCGCAAACACGCTTGGCGCGACGGTCATCCTCCCTAATGTACGCGGGTCTGACGGTTACGGCACAGACTATCGCGATCTCGACAATGGCCCGCTGCGTGAAGACAGCGTCCGCGATATCGGCGCGCTGCTCGACTGGATCGCCGAGCAGCCCGATCTCGATGCGGACCGCGTAGCCGTTTATGGACAAAGCTATGGCGGCTATATGTCGCTCGCAACGATGATCCATTATTCGAACCGGCTGGTCGGCGGGGTCGAACGCTATGGGATCAGCGATTTCCGCACCTTCCTGCAGAACACGCAGGATTACCGGCGTGACATGCGGCGCGGCGAATATGGCGACGAGCGGACACCCGAAATGGCCGCCATTTTCGAACGCATCGCCCCGATGAACAATCTGGAACGGATCACCCGGCCCATGCTAGTCATGGCAGGTGCCAACGACCCCCGCGTCCCGCTATCCGAGAGCGATCAGGTGGTCGCCGGGCTGCGCGAGAATGGCGTGCCGACCTGGTATGTGGTGTTTTCCGATGAAGGCCACGGGTTCCGCAAAAAGCCGAACAATGACCTGCGGCATGCCGTGGAAACGGTATTCTTGCGGGAGTTGTTCGAGGATTAGACAACGCTGCGACTGAAGAGCTTCCTCCGCAAAGATCAGGGAGCAGTTCGCCTTAGGCGCGCCGCACGCCCCATATGCCCAGATACAAGCCGGTCGACACCAGCGCGATCAGGTTGGACAGCATGAACGCTGCCGTGATCGTGCTGTCTCCCAGCACGGGGACGAAATCGCGGGCGACGATCGTGAAGGCGACGAAGAGTGAAGCAAACAGCCCCCAACCGGCAATGATTTTCGGGATCAGGTTCGACCTGAGGAACAGAAGGAAAAAGCCTGCCTTTGCAATGGCCGAGAGAATGAGCGCGAGGTGGAAAGACGTGTAATCCGACGTTACCTGCAGGCCCATCATCATCAACCGTCCATCGGCCGCCAGATCTACATAGGCGGGGTTGCTCGCCAATTCAGCGGCATTCATTGCGAACATCGCGCCGAGCAAGGCGAGCGTGGAGGCCGCGAGGCTGACGGCCAGGCTCCAGGCGGCAAGCAATTGCCCCGATCCGCGAAGCAGCAGGAACAGCCCCAGGCCGATCAACACCTCCAGGCCGAACAATAGCCCGGCAAGATAGGCCTTGCCCCGCAATCGCAGTTCCGCATCGAACATGGCGTCCGACACGCGGGCGACATCCGCCGACAGGTTGATATCGATATCCTGCACGAGGAACAAAGCAGCCAGAATTCCGATCACGATCGTCGCGATCAACGACCAGCCCGTCCATCGGGCCAGCATTTGCGGGCTTGATTGTTCGTCAGCATGCATCGGCCATTTTCCTCATCGCGGCGGTTCAACCGGGTGTCAGTTCCCGCTCCTGCAGCTATGTGTATTATATAGATAATACACTAAGGTCAATACTGATCGGTTGCTCGTACCATTCTACCCGAGCCCTGCTTTGGCATTTTCCCAATTCTGCCCGTCAAACTGGCGAACAGTCACATCCAGCCCATGCCCCTCGTCGAGCGCGCGATAGTTGACGCTCCAGGCATCCGGGTGGCTTCGCGGCTGGTAGAAGCTCTTGATGCCGCATTGCTCGCAGAACAGATGGTCGGCCTGCTTCGTCCCGAAGCGATAGGAGGTCAGCGCCTCCTCGCCGGACACAAGCGTGAAGTCCTCATGCGGAACGATCAGGTGGAGAAAGCCGGTCTTCGCACACATCGAGCAGTTGCAATCGAGCAGCTCGGGGCGCGTTTCGCGGACCAGCGCCTCGAAGCGCACCGCGCCGCAATGGCATCCGCCTGTGATGGTTGTGGGGTCGGTCATGGGAGCAGAATAGCAAACCTTCTCCCCCTGTGGGAGAGGGATATGAAGCCTTGCCGACAAAGGAGGCTAGGCGGCGTTGGATGAGGGGGTTGCGCGTTATCGATGGGTCGATACCCCTCACCCAGCTTCGACTAGGCAGTCCTTCGACAAGCTCAGGACTACCAAGTCTGCGCATCCCTCTCCCACAGGGGGAGAGGGAATGTCGCTAGCTGCCGTTGAACATTTGCTCGACGATATATTCGGCCGCTTCTTCTGCTGTCATCTCGACCGTGTTGACGGTGATCTCGGCATTTTCTGGCAGTTCATACGGGCTGTCGATACCGGTGAAATTCTTGAGCTCCCCGGCCCGCGCTTTCTTGTAGAGGCCCTTCACGTCCCGCTGTTCGGCGACCTCCAGCGGCGTATCGACGAACACTTCGATAAATTCGCTTTCGGGCAGCATCTGGCGGACCATCTGCCGCTCGGCGCGGAACGGGCTGATAAAGGCGGTGAGCACGATGAGCCCGGCATCGGTCATCAGCTTGGCGACCTCGCCAACGCGGCGGATATTCTCCACCCGGTCGGCATCGGTGAAGCCGAGATCGCGGTTCAGGCCGTGGCGGACATTGTCGCCGTCCAGCAGGAAGCTGTGCTTGCCGAGCGCATGCAGCTTTTTCTCGACAAGATTGGCGATGGTCGACTTGCCCGAGCCCGAAAGACCGGTGAACCAGAGCAGCTTCGCCTTCTGGTTCTTCTGCTCTGCATGGGCCTCGCGGGTTACGTCGATGGCCTGCCAATGGATGTTTTGCGAGCGGCGAAGCGCAAAGTGGATCATCCCCGCCGCAACCGTGGCATTGGTGATCCTGTCGATCAGGATGAAACCGCCAAGATCGGGATTATCGTCATAGGATGTGAAGGGAACCGGCTTGTCGGTCGAAATATTGCAGACCGCAATTCCGTTTAATCCCAGTTCCTTACCGGGCGTTTTTTCCATCGTGTTGACGTTCACCTGATATTTTTCGTCGGTGATCGTCGCGCGCAGATTGTTGGTCCCGATCTTCATCGCATAGGGCCGGCCGGGCAGCATCGGTTCGTCTGCCATCCAGACGATCGTCGCCTCGAACTGGTCGGCGACTTCGGGCGGGGCATCGGCCGCCGCGATGACATCGCCGCGCGAGCAATCGATCTCGTCGGCAAGCGTGATGGTGACCGACTGGCCGGCGATCGCATGATCGAGGTCGCCATCGCCTTCGGCCGCACCGAGAGCCGGCATGGTCACGATGCGCGCGACCGTCGATGTCTTGCCCGATGGCAGGACGCGCACGGCATCGCCCGGGGCAATCCGGCCGCTGGCGATCAGACCGGAAAAGCCGCGAAAATCGAGATTGGGCCGGTTGACCCACTGGACGGCCATCCGGAAAGGCTGTTTGCGGCGACGATCGAAATCAAGGCCGACCATCTCGAGATGATCGAGCAGTGCCGGGCCGTCATACCAGGGCGTCGCATCGCTCTTCGCAATGATATTGTCGCCCTTCAGGCCGGACACCGGAACGGCGAGAAAATCCTCGATCCCGATTTCGGCGGCAAAATCCCGATAGTCGGAGACGATGTCGTCGAACGCCGCCTTGTCATAGTCGACCAGATCCATCTTGTTCACCGCGAGCACGATATTGCGGATGCCCAGCAGATGGCAGAGGTAGCTGTGGCGGCGAGTTTGCGTGAGCACGCCCTTGCGCGCATCGATCAGGATCACGGCCAGATCGGCGGTCGATGCGCCGGTCACCATGTTCCGCGTATATTGCTCATGGCCGGGTGTATCGGCGACGATGAACTTGCGTTTCTCGGTCGCGAAAAACCGGTAAGCGACATCGATGGTGATGCCCTGTTCGCGTTCGGCGGCCAGGCCGTCCACGAGCAGCGCAAAATCGATGTCCTGCCCCTGCGTACCGACCTGCTTGCTATCGGCTTCGAGCGAGGCGAGCTGATCTTCGAAGATCATCTTGGAATCGTAGAGCAACCGCCCGATCAGCGTCGATTTGCCGTCGTCGACGGAACCGCAGGTGATGAATCGCAGCAGGGATTTATGCTGATGCTGCTCCAGATAGGCGTCGATATCCTCGGCAATCAGGGCATCGGTTTCGTAAATGACTTCGCTATCGGCCATTAGAAATAGCCCTCCCGCTTCTTCTTTTCCATCGAGGCAGCCTGATCGTGATCGATCGCCCGCCCCTCTCGCTCCGATGTCGTAGTGAGCAGCATTTCCTGAATGATCTGCGGCAGCGTCGCCGCTTCGCTTTCAACCGCGCCGGTCAACGGATAGCAGCCCAGGGTGCGGAACCTGATCGACCGCTCAACCGGTTCTTCGCCATCTTCAAAGCGGAAGCGCTCGTCATCGACCATCAGGATCATGCCTTCACGCTCGACCGTCGGGCGCGGCGCCGAGAAATAAAGCGGGACGATCTCGATATTGTTGAGGTGGATATATTGCCAGATATCCAGCTCCGTCCAGTTGGAGATGGGAAACACCCGCACGCTTTCGCCCTTGTTTTTCCGCGCGTTATACAGCGACCAGAGTTCGGGACGCTGATTCTTCGGATCCCATCCGTGATTCTCCGTGCGGAAGGAAAAGACCCGTTCCTTGGCGCGGGCTTTTTCCTCGTCGCGCCGCGCGCCGCCAAAGGCCGCGTCGAAGCCATGGGCGGTCAGCGCCTGTTTCAGGCCCTCGGTCTTCCATAAATCCGTGTGGAGCGAGCCATGATCGAAAGGGTTGATGCCTTTTTCCACGGCCTCGGGATTGCGATGAACGATCAATTCCATCCCGGCATCTTTCGCTGCTTTTTCCCGCAGCGCATACATCGCCTGAAACTTCCAGGTCGTGTCGACATGGAGGAGCGGAAATGGCGGAGGGCTTGGATAGAAGGCCATCTTGGCAAGATGCAGCATCACGGCCGAATCCTTGCCCACCGAATACATCATCACGGGATTTTCCGCTTCGGCCACCACCTCGCGCATGATGTGGATGGCTTCAGCCTCCAGGCGCTCGAGATGGGTTAGTCGTTCCGGCGTCAGGCCCGCTTCGGCTGTCATGGAAAATCACATCCTATTAATCAGTAGGTTGGGATCGTTTAGGCAAATCAAATTGGAATTGCGAGCATAGCTTAATTGTGTCGCTGAAAGTATCGCTATGCCGAATTGAAACGGCTCGAACGTGCCAATTTTCCATCCTGTACAACGCGAAAGAGCCGCCCCCGATTTTGTTCAGGGACGGCGTCTGTCGTTTGCAGTGCGGGATTCGGTCAGTCGAGATCGAATCGGTCGGCATTCATCAACTTGGTCCAGGCAGCGACGAAATCCTCGACGAACTTCGCCTGATTGTCGTCCTGGGCATAGACTTCCGAATAGGCCCGCAGGATGGAATTGGCGCCGAAAGTCAGGTCGACCTCGGTGGCGGTCCATTTGGTTTCGCCCGACTGGCGGTCGATCACCTCGTAGAGATTGTCCTCCACCTTGTTCCAGCGATTGGCCATGTCGACGAGATTGACGAAGAAATCGTTGGTCAGTTGGCCTTCGCGCTCCGTGAAAACGCCGTGCTGCGACCCGCCGTGATTGGCACCCAGCACCCGCATCCCGCCGACAAGAACGGTCATCTCGGGCGCGGTGAGGCCCATCAGCTGGGTCCGGTCGACCATCAGCTCCATCGGGCTCGGGATATAATCGGCTTTCAGCCAGTTGCGATAGCCGTCATGGAGCGGCTCCAATGGCTCGAAGCTCTCGGCGTCGGTCATCTCGTCGGTCGCATCACCGCGACCCGGGTGGAACGGCACGGCAACCTCGATACCGGCGGCCTTCGCCGCCTGCTCGATGCCCACATTGCCCGCCAGCACGATGATGTCGGCGACGCTGGCGCCGGCCTCGGCCGCAATCGGCTCGAGCACCGACAGCACCCTCGCCAGCCGTTCGGGCTCATTGCCCGCCCAGTCCTTTTGCGGAGCAAGGCGGAGACGTGCGCCATTGGCGCCGCCGCGCAGGTCCGAACCGCGCCAGGTGCGGGCACTGTCCCAGGCGGTCGCGACCATCTCGGCGATCGACAAGCCGCTATCGGCGATCTTCGCCTTCACCGCCTCGACATTCCAGCCGGTCGGGCCCTGGGGCACCGGATCCTGCCAGATCAGGTCCTCCTCAGGCACGTCCGGGCCGAAATAGCGGGACTTGGGGCCCATGTCGCGGTGCGTGAGCTTGAACCAGGCGCGGGCGAAAGTGTCGCGGAAATGGTCCGGGTCGGCCCGGAACTTCTCCATGATCGCGCGATAGGCCGGGTCCATCTTCATCGCCATGTCGGCATCGGTCATGATCGGCATGGTATGGATCGAGGCATCCTCGACATCGGGCGGCATATCCTCTTCGGCGATTTCGACCGGCTGCCACTGCCATGCGCCCGCCGGGCTCTTCGCCAGTTCCCACTCATGATCGAGCAGCATGTCGAAATAGCCCATGTCGAACTTGGTCGGATCGCTCGTCCAGGCGCCTTCGATGCCGCTGGTGATCGCGTCGCGACCGAAGCCTTTGCCCGCCGCATTGACCCAGCCGAACCCCTGCGCTTCGACACCGACCGCTTCGGGATCGGGGCCGAGCGTGCTCGCGTCGCCATTCCCATGACACTTGCCGACGGTGTGACCGCCAGCCGTGAGCGCGGCTGTTTCCTCATCATCCATCGCCATGCGGGCGAAGGTTACGCGTACGTCCTCGGCCGTCTTCAGGGGATCGGGCTGGCCGTCCACGCCTTCCGGATTGACGTAGATCAGGCCCATCATCACTGCGGCCAGCGGGTTTTCGAGGTCGCGCTCGCCCGAATAGCGGCTGCCTTCGCTTCCGCTCGGAGCCAGCCATTCCTTCTCCGAACCCCAGAAAATGTCCGTTTCGGGATGCCAGATATCTTCCCGCCCAAAGGCGAAGCCAAAGGTTTTCAATCCCATCGTTTCATAGGCCATGTTTCCGGCAAGGATCATCAGGTCGGCCCAGCTCACCTTGTTGCCGTACTTCTTCTTGATCGGCCATAGCAGGCGGCGGGCCTTGTCGAGGCTGACATTGTCCGGCCAGCTGTTGAGCGGAGCAAAGCGCTGGTTGCCGGTGCCGCCGCCACCGCGGCCGTCGGCCATGCGATAGGAGCCCGCCGAGTGCCAGGCCATGCGGATCATCAGCCCGCCATAATGGCCCCAGTCGGCCGGCCACCAGTCCTGGCTGTCGGTCATCAGCGCGCGAACATCCTGCTTGAGGGCTTCCACGTCGAGCGTCTTCAGCGCCTCGCGATAGTCGAAATCCTTACCAAGCGGATTGGTCTTGCTGTCATGCTGATGGAGGATGTCGAGATTGAGAGCGTCCGGCCACTGGTTCATCGAACGGCCCGCAGTCGTCATCGCTCCGTGCATGACCGGGCATTTGCCGGCCGGGGTGGTTCTCTCGCTCATTGTCGCTCTCCTCGCTCGCTTGATGCCAAGGCACCATTCTACCATGATTGAGCGACAATAGACGCATAATCCGTTTTTCAAGAAACTGATTAATATGGTGATTGTTATTGAGTAAGGCGATCTATCGCCATGCGACTGAACTGGCCCGGCGATTTCGGGCCGTTGGCAGCGCCACGAACGCTAGCTGCGCAGCGCCGCCCAGGCGAGCCATAGCCAGCCGCCAATGAGCAGCGTCCCGCCAATCGGCGTGATCGCGCCCAGCCAGCGAGGCAGGCCGAGCGCCATCAGGTAAAGCGTCCCGGCGAAAATTGCGCCGCCGATGACAAACATCCACGCCGCGCCGCGCGCCTGCATCTGCAAGGCGACAAGCGCGGCGACCGCATGCACCAGCTGATACTGGCCGCCCGTTTTCAGCCACTCTTCGGCCTCGCCCACTGCGCCATGAGCCCCAAATGCGCCCGCTCCAACCGCCATTGCGCCAGACAGCGCCGCCAGGATCATCAGCAGGTTCATCGCAATTCTCCCATCGCTATCAGACCCCGCTCAAAGCGCTAAGCATATCGGCATAGGCAGCGGGCTCCAGCCCCTGCTCGGCTACCCATGCAGGATTGTAGCAGGTTTCCAGATACCGCTCCCCGCTGTCGCAAATCAGCGTAACCAGGCTTCCCGCCTGCCCCGCGTGCCGCATCTCGGCCATCAGCGCGAGCGCGGCGAATACATTGGTGCCCGTCGATCCGCCGCATTTGCGCCCCAGCACCCGTTCAAGCCAGTAGATTGTTGCAATCGACGCAGAATCCGGCACCTTCATCATCCGGTCGATCACCGATGGCTGGAAAGAGGCTTCGACGCGCGGACGACCGATACCCTCGATCCGGGATTTGGCATCGCTCTTGATGGTTGAGTCGCCCGCGCAATAGCTGTCGTAAAAGACCGAATTTTCCGGATCGGCGACGCACAATCTGGTACGGTCGGTCAATTCGGGCTGATAGCGGATATAGCGGCCAATCGTTGCCGATGTGCCGCCCGTTCCTGCACTCATCACCACCCAGTCGGGAACCGGATGCGCCTCTTTCGCCATCTGGGAGAACAGGCTTTCCGCGATATTGTTGTTACCGCGCCAGTCGGTCGCGCGTTCGGCATAGGTGAACTGGTCCATATAGTGACCGCCCAGTTCATGGGCGAGACCAGCCGCCGCCTCATAGATCTGGCCAGAGGGAACTTCGCGGGTTTCCCCGCCATAATGCGCAATCTGGTCGAGCTTGCGCCGCGCGGTTCCCTGTGGAACGATGGCGATGAACCGCAGCCCCAATATCCGCGCAAAATAGGCCTCCGACACCGCCGTCGAGCCCGACGAACTTTCGACGATCACGGTATCGGGCCCGATATGACCGTTGCACAGGCCGTAAAGGAACAGCGACCGCGCCAGCCTGTGTTTCAGACTGCCTGTAGGATGGGTCGATTCATCCTTCAGATAGAGAGAAATGTCCGGAAATAGCGGGAGATCGAGTTTGATCAGATGCGTATCGGCCGACCGGGTATAATCGGCGCCGATCCGCGCAACCGCCTCGCTTACCCAGGCCCGGCGGCTGTCTAGCGCCTCGCCGCAGGAGGTAGTTGCGCAACAATCGGCTATGGTTTCAGGCATCGTGCGGCAATAGCATTGAGCATCTGGAGTGGGAAGCGACGATCACGCCGCCGGATTTCGCCGGGCAGCCGCCGATGAGCCTGATTATCTACTGGTCAGTCGACAACCATGGTGTTGATGTCGAGATGGTTGGTCAGCGTCTGATGTACCGGGCATTTTCCGGCTATTTCCGCCAATCGTGAACGCTGATCCTCATCGAGATCGCCCGTGATCGTGATGACGCAATCGATGACATCGATACGGTTCACCTTTCCGTCGCAGGTCGCACAGTCATCGCGATGCTCTCTGCTATGCTCCAGGTCTATCTTGACGCCTTCCAGCGCCCAGCCCTTGCGCTGCGCATACATCTGCATGGTGATCGCCTTGCAGCTACCCAGCGAGGCGAGCAGCATGTCATAGGGTGTCGGCCCCTTGTCATCGCCGCCCAGTTCCAGCGGTTCATCGACGAGCCAGTTGTGATTTCCGGCCAGTACTTTCTGGGTGAATTTTCCGCCGGCACTTTCGACGGTCACGAGGGGATTTCCGGACATGAGTTACTCCACCGTTACCGATTTCGCCAGATTGCGCGGCTGGTCCACATCCGTGCCCTTGGCGACCGCAACATGATAGGCGAGCAGCTGCACGGGAATTGCATAGACGAGCGGGGCAATCAGCGGGTGGACCTTGGGCATCTCGATGGTGGCGATTGTCCCCTCGCCCGCTTTCCTGATCCCTTCCGCATCCGATATCAGCACGACCTTGGCGCCGCGCGCCTGGGCCTCCTGCATATTGGACACGGTCTTTTCGAAAAGCGGGCCTGACGGCGCGATCACGATCAGCGGCACCGCATCGTCGATCAGCGCAATCGGGCCGTGCTTCATCTCGCCCGAAGCATAGCCCTCGGCATGGATATAGCTGATTTCCTTGAGTTTCAGCGCGCCTTCAAGCGCCATCGGATAATCGATGCCGCGCCCCAGGTACAGCACGTCGCGGGCCTCGGCGATCGTCCCGGCCATGGCGGCGATGTTTTCATCATGGTCCAGCGCAGCATTCATCGCCTCCGGCGCTTCGGAAAGGTGCCGGACGATTTCGCGCTCGGCATCCGCATCGAGCTTCCCCTTGGCGCGAGCGAGATTCGTCGCAAAGGCGGCCATTACGGCAAGTTGGCAGGTAAAAGCCTTGGTCGAGGCAACGCCGATTTCGGGGCCTGCATGGGTCGAGAGCAGAAGATCCACCTCGCGCGCCATGGAGCTGGTCGGCACATTGATTATCCCGGCGGTTTTCACACCCGCCTTTTTGCAGTGTTTGAGCGCGGCCAGCGTGTCCGCCGTCTCGCCAGATTGCGAGATGAACAGGGCAAGCTGGTTTTCCGTGAGAACGGGATCGCGATAGCGAAACTCGGAAGCCACATCGACTTCGACGGGCACCCGCGCAAACTGCTCGATCCAGTATTTGCCGATCATGGCGACATAGGAGGATGTACCGCAGGCGACGATCGATATCCGGTCGAACCCGGCCAGATCGAACGTCATATCCGGCAGCGCGACCTGCTCCTCCAGCGGACGGAGATAGCTTTGCAGGGTCTGGGCGACAACGATGGGCTGTTCGAAAATCTCTTTCTGCATGAAATGGGCATGGTTGCCCTTCTCATTGGTGGCCGCCGAGGCTCCCGAAAGCGCAACCGGACGGGCGATCAGCTCGTCATTCTCGTCATAGATCATCGTCGAATTGCGCGTGATGACGACCATGTCGCCTTCTTCGAGATAGCTGATCTTCTGCGTGAACGGCGCCAGCGCCAGCGCATCGGAACCGAAAAAGCTCTCGCCATCGCCATGGCCGACGACCAGCGGCGAACCGAGCCGCGCGCCGATCAACATGTCGGGATCGCTCTTGAACATGATCGCGAGCGCAAAAGCACCGTGCAGCCGGTCCAGCGTTTTGCGCACTGCTTCGCGCGGCGCGGTGCCCGTCTCAATCTGCTCGGAAATCAGATGCGCGACGACTTCGGTGTCCGTCTCGCTCTCGAATTTCCGGCCGCGCGCGAGAAGCTCGTCGCGCAACTCCTTGAAATTCTCGATGATGCCATTGTGAACGAGCGCCACTTCTTCAGTCGCATGGGGATGCGCATTGTCCGTCGTCGGCGCGCCATGGGTGGCCCAGCGGGTATGCGCGATACCGGTCACGCCATGGACGGGATTGTCGGCCAGCACCTTGACGAGATTGTCGAGCTTGCCCTCTGCCCGGCGGCGTTCGATCCGCCCGTCGGACAGTGTCGCGACACCGGCAGAGTCATAGCCCCGATATTCGAGCCTTCTGAGCCCCTCGACCAGCCGGTCGGTCACATTGTCCTTACCGAGGATTCCGATAATGCCGCACATAGCTTTCCTGCCTCTTCACTCCGATCCCGGGAACCCGTTGGTCTTTAGACCGAAAACAGAATGCATCAAGTTAACATCGGCGGGGCCGAGTTGACATGGCTCCCCAGTCTGGCACTTCGGCATGAGGGGAGATTGCCATGCATCTGATACTGCGCATACTCATCGGGCTGCTGGGCGCGTTATACACGGTTATGGGAATGGCCTATCTGTTCCAGCCGCTCGACATCGCCGCCAGCTTTTTCGTCGAACCGGTCGGAATTCAGGGCTTGGCAACGCTCCGTGCAGATTTCTCGGCCTTCTTCCTGACTACCGCGATTTTCGCGCTTTATGCAGCGGTAAAAAACCGCCCGGGCGCGTTGCTCGCTCCGCTATGCCTCTTCGCTATCGCCCTGACCGGCCGCTTCGTCGGCCTTGCACTGGACGGAATGGAACCGACGGCCATTCAGCCGATGGTGGTAGAAGCGGTAACGATCGTGATATTCCTGCTTGGCTATCGCTCCCACAAAGGTAGCGCAGCCCAGGGATAGGAGCCGAAAAATGCCCGATCAGATCGCCGTAAAGCCCATCGCCGGTGCGCTTGGCGCTGAAATCGAAGGCGTCGATCTGGCATCGGATATTTCCAACCAGGTCTTCGATACGATCCACCAGGCGTTTCTGGACCATCATGTGATCTTCTTTCGGGATCAGCACAGCCTGACGCCCGAAGCGCATAAAGCCTTTGGCCGGCGCTTCGGCAGCCTCAATATCCATCCCTATGTGACCGGTATGGATGGCCATCCCGAAATCCTGGAGATCATCAAGGAACCGGACGAGCAGATCAATTTCGGCGGCGGCTGGCATTCCGATATGTCCTATATCGAAAAGCCGGCACTGGGCTCCATCCTCCATGCGCTCGAAGTGCCCGACCATGGCGGCGATACGCTTTTCGCGAACCAGATGATGGCCTATGAGGCACTGTCGGACGGCATGAAGAAAATGCTCGGCAGCCTGACCGCCATCCATTCCGCATCCCGCGAATATAGCGCCAAAGGTCAATCAGCCCAGGCCCGCAAATCGATGGATACGCATACGACCGATGAAGCACCGGAATATGAGCATCCGGTCGTCCGCACCCATCCCGAAACCGGTAAGAAGGGCCTGTACGTAAATCCCGCCTTCACGCTGCGCTTCAAGGATATGAGCAAGCGTGAGAGCAGGCCACTGCTGAACTTCCTGTTCGACCATTGCCGCGACGAACGTTTCACCTGCCGGTTCCGCTGGAGCGACGGCGCGGTGGCCTTTTGGGACAATCGCTGCGTCTGGCATTATGCGCTGAATGACTATCACGGCCAGCGCCGCCACATGCGGCGCGTGACCGTGAATGGCGACCGGCCGGTCTAGTCAGCCGACGCCCCATCACACCGCAATCATACTGAGCATTTCGAACGGAAGCTTGCGGTCCGCCTTTTCTGGCCCGGGTTTCTTTACCTTTCGTTTTGGCGATGGCCGCCGCTGTGCGGAGGCGGCCGAAATATCGCTGGTACGACCATGACCATGCTGAACCATCGCGGCACAGAAACGCTGCCACCGGGATTTCGCGTTTCCCTTATGCATAGCTCACCACCTCGAACTCGATGCCGTTCCAGTCGAAAAAGTAGAAGCGCCGCCCCGGTTCATAATCGGCATGGCTGAACGGTTCGAGCCCGGCGGCTACGACCTTGGCCTCCACGGCATCGAGATCGTCGACCGTGATACCGATATGGTTGAGCGGCTCACTCTTGCGGAATTTCGGGTCCGCCGCAGCGATTTCCGCGTTCGTATAGATAGCGAGATAATCGTCATCATTGCCGACATGGATCGTATGGCCGCCCAGCATCCCCTCGCCTTCCCAGCGAATGTGCCAACCGAAAAGATCGCGCATCAAGTCGGCCGAACGCTGGGGATCGGTAACGCTGATATTCACATGCTCGAGTTTACCCTGGGTCATTCTATATTCTCCTTTGCTGCTGTTTGGTGATCGATCCGCCATGGCGGGAAACGGCGATTGTCGCCGGCCAGGAAAAGACAGAGGGGATTGCCAGCCGGATCGCGAAGCCGCGCCTCGCGCCAACCCCAGCTTTCGTCCTGCGGGCCGCGTTCAAACCGGATTCCGGCCGCCTTCAAAGCCGCGACCTTCTGGTCCAGCGTTTCGATTTCGAAATAGACGACAGTGCTGTCACCGGTGATGGCGTCGACCTTGTGGATCGAGAAGGTCTCCCCCGTCGGCGTTTCAAACCGCGCATATCGCGGCGGTGCATCGACGATCTGTGTCAGGCCGAGGGCCCGATAAAAAGCGACCGAGGCCGCATAATCGGTGCAGCCGACCGTGATCTGATTGAGGCGCATGGCCCGTTCCTTCTTCCTGTTTGGGCAGGAGCAGTCCGGGCGTTGAAACCGAACCATCGCTGCTTCGGTTGCATGAACTACAACCTCAACCTAAGTTGAGATCAAGATTTATTTCAAATGGAAAAAGCGATCACAGTTATGGCGAAAACAGCATTGCTCTCGATCGGCGATCTCGCGGCGCGAACCGGCCTCTCGGTATCGGCCATCCGCTTCTATGAGGAAAAGGGCCTGGTGCATCCGCTGCGCAGCGGCGGTGGCCAGCGGCGCTTCCTGCGCTCGGACATTCGCCGCCTCTCCTTTGTCCTGATCGCCCAGCAGCTCGGCCTGTCAATCGGCGAGATCGAGGCCCAGCTGGCGAAACTGCCCGAAGGCCGGGCCCCGACGCAGCGGGACTGGACACGAATCAGCAAAGCCATTCGCGGAGTAATCGATGCGCGCATCGCCGAGTTGCAACGCACCCGCGACCGGCTCGACGGCTGTATCGGGTGCGGTTGCCTGAGCCTGAAGAAATGCCAGCTCTACAATCCCGAGGACCGGGCCGGTCTCAAAGGCCCGGGGCCAAGACTTTTGATCGAGGCATAGTCTGAACTGCTTCTAACGCGCCCGTCACCTGCCCGATTCAGCAGAATTGCCGCACACCATGACTCTCAACCGCAAATTTGCTAGGATGTTAGCGCGAGCCGGGCGACTGTAGCGTTTCTCGGGCGGTCCGTGCCCAAGCGAAAACGCGGGGCAACAGGGGAACTAGGAGAGAATGATGAGAAAGTTTGTTGGAGGCGGCTTGATAGCCGCCGCGATGCTGTGCGCAAGTGCGGCCAGTGCCGAAAATTTCACGTATGAAATAACCTGGGGCGATGTTTCCATGGTCGGGGGAATCGGACCCGATGGAACTTGGGGTCAAGGTGGCAGCGTTGAAGGAACCTATGTCACAACCCTGGCCGATGGCAGCACGGTAAACGGGGATGTGAGATGTGTCGGTATGGATCAACCGCCTTCGGCTGGCGTCTTTAGTTTGACCCTTGCCTGCGATGCGGTTCGCGAAGGTGCCACTGAGGCTACGACGATCGCCTATGGCTGCAACTATCTCGGCGAACCGGGACCGGATACGGCTCTCGGATGTGTCGGCGGGATCCGCTACCAGCAGGACATGGGAGCCCTCCGTATCGGGTCGGTAACCATGCACTGGAACACTGACACAACTGCCCATGGCACAGGGCAATGGTACGAATAGAAAGCTAGTACAAAGTATCGGCCGTTGATTGCGCTAACAATTATGTTGGTGCGGTTGGCGGGCGATGCTTTTTTCGCACTATCGCCAAGAACTTGCCTGGTAGGTCAGCTGGTGAGGGGCATCGAAACGGCTGCAGCCAGAAAGCAGATCGCAGCCGCCAACGAACCCAGCGTCCGGACATGATTCCACCGTGTCCAGACCAGGCCATATATCTGCCAATAATCAACCGATCCCGCGCTGCCTGAGTCCATCCGGTCCAGCCGGTTGTTCATCGGAACATTGCCCAGCATCGTGACCAGAAAAACGCTGATGATATAGGTGACAGCGCCAGCGATGATCCAGCTTGCGCTTGCGCCGCTCATCCAGAGAAAAGCATAGGCTCCCAATGCAAGAGAGGCCGGAGCCAGCCCCAGCAACATGACGAGGAACACGGACCGGAAGACCGTGCGGTTGATCATCTGCATCGATTCCATGCCGGCGGACGGCTTGGCCGCGATCAGCGCCCGCATGACGAAATCCGAAAAGGACTGAAACACACCGGCGACGAGCGCGCTGCTCAGGCCCATGGTCAGGCAGGCAAATATTATCCAGTCATTGGTCATGATCATTCTCCAATATCCTTGAATCTACAATATATGGCGCGCGCTTTATGCCGCCGCCTTGACTCCCATCTGCCTGGCGCGCTCGATCCAGCTGTTAATCCTGGCAGGCGTCGAGGTTTTGACGGAGCCCAGCTGGATAACCTTCCGGACCTTCACGCCGCAAAATCCCAGCACCTGGGTTTTCAAGACCCTGCGTGCGGGCTTCCGATAGAGCAGCGTATCGATCAGCGGCGGCGTGTCCGACGTGATAATCGCATCGGCCGTCTTCCCTGTGAGAAGCTTGTCCCAAGCTACCTTTTTGTCGTGATATTTGAATGCGAAGCCAGGCAGCAGGGCGCGGTCCAGCACGGCCTTCGCTTTGCTCGGCATCGCACCCCACCAATAGGGGTGAACGAAGAAGAGATGATCCGCCCAGACGATATTATCCTGCCAGGCCTTGAGGTCAGGTTCGAGCGGCGGCGTCGCATCGGTATAGCCCGGAAAGTCAGTCCCGAACGTCATGTCACTCAGATTAAGCTGGCGGACTTCGGCGCCGCCCTGCTGCGCTCCTGCTGCATAGGCATCCGCAAGCGCGTCACTCAGAGACCCTGCCCGGGGATGAGCCGACCAGACAAAAATTTTCTTCGTCATTTCATTTTCCTTTTCTTGACACCGTGTCAATTGACAGGGCGTCAAGTGAACGTTACTTTACGCCATGTCAAGAAAAAATCTCGAAACCCGAACCCGCATCGTGCAGGCCACATGGAAAATGATGGAAGGTGGCGATGCCAATGCCGTGCGCATGGGCGACATCGCAAAGGAGGCCGGAATCAGCCGCCAGGCGCTCTATCTGCACTTTCCCGCCCGCGCGGACCTGCTGGATGCAACCGCCCGTTATCTCGACGAATATTATGAAATCGACAAACGCCTCGCGGCGAGCCGATCGGCGAAGACCGGGGTCGAAAGGCTCGATGCCTTTATCGAGGCCTGGGGCGATTACATCCCGAAAATATACGGGATGGCCAAGGCGTTCCTGGCGATGAAAGACAGTGACGAAGCCGCGATGATCGCATGGACCAATCGCATGGAGGCCCTGCGCCATGGGTGCCGGGCCGCGATTCGCGCGCTCAACCGGGATGGCACATTGTCGCCCGACCACTCTCCCGGCCAGGCTGCCGACATTCTCTGGACGATGCTGTCAGTCCGCAACTGGGAGCAACTCCGCCATGACTGCGGATGGTCGCAGAAACGCTATGTCAGCGTGACGAAACGCTCGGCGCGGCGCTTGCTGGTCAATGAAAACAGGGTTGGCCGGTAACGCGCCGACGAACGCTATTTCGCCGCCTTTTTCCGCGTCATTGCGTCACGGAATTTCCTGGCCCAGCCCGGCTTCGCGCTTTGCTCGCCCCGCGTCATGCCCAGCGCATCGGCCTCGACATCTTTCGTCACGACCGAT
The DNA here is from genome assembly GCA_947259005.1 of uncultured Parasphingopyxis sp. Lineage (GTDB taxonomy): Bacteria > Pseudomonadota > Alphaproteobacteria > Sphingomonadales > Sphingomonadaceae > Parasphingopyxis. The sequence continues at coordinate 749,449 of CAMYKP010000006.1, forward strand.
CCCGCGCCGACAATCGCGCCCGCGCCGATCTTCACCGGGGCAACCAGCGCACTGTTCGATCCGATAAAGGCCCCTTCCCCGATCTCGGTCCGATATTTGAAAAAGCCGTCATAATTGCAGGTGATCGTACCGGCGCCGATATTGGCGCCCGCGCCGACCGTCGCATCGCCGAGATAGGTCAGGTGGCTGGCCTTCGCACCCGGCCCGAGCACCGCCTTTTTCATCTCGACGAAATTGCCGACTTTCGAGCCTTTTTCCATCACCGCACCGGGACGCAGCCGCGCATAGGGCCCGACCGAACAATCCGGCCCGACGCTTGCCCCTTCGATATGGCTGAACGCATGGATCGTCGCATTGTCGGCGACGCTGGAACCGGGGCCGAAACGCACCTGCGGTTCTATCGTCACATCGCGGCCGATCCGGGTATCATGGCTGAACCAGACGGTCGCGGGATCGACCAACGTAGCTCCATCGGCCATCGCCTGCGCGCGGCGGCGATCCTGCCATTGGCGCTCAACCTCGGCCAGTTCGGCGCGGCTGTTGATCCCGGCCACTTCCCAGGGAGCCGCTTCGATCACGGCGCTGTGGCGGCCATCCTGCTGCGCCACCATCACCATGTCGGGCAGATAATATTCGCCCTGCGCATTGTCGTTCCCGACCCGGTCCAGCAGCGCAAACATATCCGCCGCCTTCGCCGCGATCAGGCCGGAATTGCACAGGTTTACGGCGCGCTCTTCTTCGCTCGCATCCTTGTATTCAACCATCTTTTCGATGCGCCCGTTGTCGTCGGCAATGATCCGGCCATAGGCCAGCGCGTCGTCGGGGCGGAAACCCAGCACCACGCAGGCGGGACCATCGGGACCATTCAGCGTTTCCAGCATTTGGGCGATTGTCTCAGCCCGCACCATCGGCACATCGCCGAAACAGGCCAGAACCGCGCCGTCGAAATCGGCCAGCGCCCCGCGCGCCTGCAGGACGGCATGACCGGTGCCGAGCTGGTCTTCCTGCACCGCAACCGATGCGCCCCTTTCGATCGCAAAGGGTTCGACCTCTTCGCGTCCGGCGCCCAGAACGACGACAGTTTTTGCGGGTTCGAGCCGGGCCAGCTCGTCCATCAGATGGCCGAGCATCGGCTTTCCAGCGATCGGGTGCAGCACCTTGTGGCGCGCGGATTTCATCCGGGTGCCTTTGCCCGCAGCAAGAATGATCGCGGCAAAGGGCGTGGAAATGGTTGGAGCGTCTTGTGCTGTCATGCTGACCGTCTGCCAGCAATCGCGTTAAAATTCCATGGGCGAGTTTTCGAGTTCGGCGATCGCCCGTGCCGAATGTGGTTCCGGGTAGAAAAGCAGTTTCGCCTTCCTACCCGGGACCATTGTGCAGGATCATTGTGGATCCATTCCATTCGCAATGTTGCGATACACTTCGCGGAGCAATTCGTTCGCGTAGATCCGGAAAAGATCGTCCATCAACGTCTGGATCAGTGCCAGATGACCGGCTCCTGTGCCGGTTCCGACCCAGCCAGTACCGCCCGCAGCCTTCAGTTTCGCCTCGTCGGCGGCAACTTTCGCCTTCAGCGCCTTGTACATCGCGATCAGAACCTGAAGTCTTGCCAGATCGGATGTCGCATTGCCCAGGCCATCGACCAGTTCGTCTTTCAGGTCCGACGGCAGGCCCGCAATTGCGGCAGCCTTTGATAAATCGGCTGCAGTGCGCGCATTCTCTGCGATTGTGTCATGCGCTTCTGCCAGAACGCGGTAATTGTCCGCTAACGGTTTTAGACTTGCCATCACTATTCTCCTCTGTTGTTGGCAGAGTGAATATGATCCGGTTGCCTTGTACCCGCTGTGCGCCAAAGCACAGTTTGGAGCGGTTGCCCTATCCCTTCCGCCACTTCGTCCAGAGATGCTTCGCGAGCATAAACGGCGGCATGCGGAGCCAGTGGGAACGGATATAGAAAGCAAGGCGCAGCAGCTTGCGGATTTCGCGTCCCCAGCCATCGCGGGCCAGCAAGCGGCGGATATAGAGCGCATCGCCTGCCCTGCCCCGGCCCGCCGCGTCACCTTCCAGCGGCGTGCCATATAGCGCCTCGGCAAGGCGTAGCGCCCGGGCGACCGGCTTTTGCAATTGATGCCGCTGCGCGCGTTCACCCAGAGCCTGCCAGAATCCGTCTCGCGGTCCGAAATCGCGGACCAGCCGGTCGATATCCCACAGGTTGCGCAGCCCGCCCGCCAGATCGCCATCGGCGAAGAGATGCGCTGCGGAATGGCAAACCATATCGGCGGGAGAGAGGACGCGCAGTCCGTTCGCCAGTTCCACGCTGTCGGCAATCATCGCTTCGGCATCGGGCGTCGGCTTGGCCGTCAGCGGCAATACCGTGTGATGGACATCGATCATCCGGTCACGCTCTTTATGGATCAGCGGCGGCAGCTCATGCATGTAATCGCGATAATAGGCGTCGTCATAGGCATCCTCCTTCACCCACTCCCAGCCGCCCTGTTCGATCAACGCCCGCTCGACCGCATCGAGAGCATCCCGGCGCACAAGGATGTCGAGATCGCCAATCGACCGGCCTATCCCCGCCGACAGGCCAGCCGCGACATAGGCCGTGCCTTTCAGCAGCACGACGGGTTCGCCCAGCGGAGCCAGCACGCGGCGCGCCATTTCGGCTTCCCATAGCGCCTGCCGCCGCGCGTGTTCGGCGGACTGGCGGGCATCGGTGCAAAGCTGCGCTACTTTTTCGGGCAAATGGTCGAGTCCGTCGAGCCGGTGGGCAAGACTGCCCATCAATTGCTCGGCGCGCGCCATGGCGATCAGGGCGGTCCAGCCTTCGGCGTCGAGAGCCCGGGTAGTGGCGGGATCAACGAGCGCGCGAACAAGGAGGCGAGCGTCGGTCATTCGGCCAACTCCGCCCAGAGCCGCTCGACACTGGCGACAGCGCTTTCGGTATCGGGATAGTCGACCGCCCGGGTCGGGATCGTGCGCACCAGCGAAGAGAGTGCGTCGAAACCCGCCTCGCCCAGCGCGACATAGTTGGTCGAAGCCTGGGTCAGCCGGACGAATATTTCCGCCTCGCCGACTTTGCGGATATCCACGGCATGGCCGAAACGCGGGAAGAGGAGCAGCGCCGGTTTGGCGGGCTCGCGCATTCTCGCCACAGCCTCTTTCGGCGGGCGCAAATGCCGGATATCTCCCTTGGGCGTATCGCGCATCAGCGGACCAAGACGGTCAGATTGAACCTCCCCTTCCATCACCGCTATGGCTTCATTTTTGAGGCTCACCAGTCTGGGAAAGGCGTGCAGCGCACCGGAGTCCAGGTCGATCAGCGCAAATTCGTCGCCCATGAAGCGCCAGCCGCGCTCACCGAGCAATGCGGAGAGCGTCGATTTGCCCGCGCCCGAATGACCGGTCATCAGCAATGCCCTGCCATCGCGCTCCACCGCCGAGGCATGGAGCAGCAGATAGCGACGCTGGCCGAGCGCCATTTGCAGGTTCATCCCCATCTCGGCGGCCAGCAGGCCATGGGCGAGCGACAGGGGCGCTGCATCCGGCAGCATATAATCGCCGCCGATCATCACCGAGGGACGGATAAAGCGCCGCCACGGCCGCTGGGCGAACAGCCTTACGGTAAAATCGGGAATATCGGGAGCCGGATAGTCGGCATAAAGCGCCGACAGCTGGTCGAGCGGCCGCTTCCAGTCCGATCCTATCCGGAAACCGACCGGCCCGACGGTGACGCGAAACTCATGCTTCATGCCCGCCACACCAGGCCGGATGTTTCCAGCTCGGCCAGCCGCGCTTCCAGAGCCGCTTCCAGATCGTCGCTGTCGCCGAAATCATAATCGCGCCTCAGACGTTCGAGCAGGGCCGCAGGCTCTGCTTCACCCTCGGCCAGCGCTTCGAGAATCTGCGGCGCGGGCGGCGCCAATATATGGGTCAGGCCGGAGGGGCGGTGGAAAATGAGCGCCACGCCATCGAGCGCAACCAAATACCGGGCCTCGGGTGGATCGGCGCGATAGGCAGGTGCGTTCATGACGGGAAGCGGCGGAGCGTCAGCCCCGGGACATCTGGATCGAGGCGTAGCAGGTAAAGCCGCTCATGCCGTTCTGGAGACGGCGAATGTAATTGGTATAGGCTTGGCTTTCTTCATAGCCATAGCCGGGAATGGGGCCGCCGCTCTGCAATGCGCCGCGAACTTCCTCGCCAACCAGGTTGCGACCCGGCGGCGGAAATGCGCCCGGTGTACCCGGAGGCACAACCGATCCGTCGGCAGCGATATAATTGCCCATCCGGCCGGGATCGGGAATCGGGATTTCGCAGGCCATGATGGATGCCTGGGTCTGGGCCAGAGCGGGGCGCACGGTGACGACGGTCGACGCGGCAGCCGCGCCCATCATCAACACATGGCGACGGTCCGGCTTGGTTATGCCCCGCTCGCCTGTCTCTTCGCTTTCTTCAGCCATGCCGTTCTTCCCAAATCCCGCTCTTCAGTTGTTACACTAGTCCGCCGCGCCTGTACTGGCGAGTGTAACAATAGCACTGTATCAATCCGCTTAATGCCCCAGATAACCCCTCTTCGCGCCATTGTCGCGCTATTAACCACCTTTGGCCTTGGCTATGTCGCCTACACGCTCGGCGCCGAACCGTTGCCGGTGATATTGGCCTGTATCGGCGGTTTGGCCGGAGGGATCGCTCTCGGAAGCTCCGGGAATCCGAACGCCGTCCCATCAGAACCGGCCAGTCCGGAGCCTCCGCCCATATCCGACGAATCGCTGTTTCCGACCCTGGAAGAGTTGATGAACGCCATCGACGATCCGAGCCTGATCATCGTCGGTCGCCGGGTGGTGCGAGCCAATCCGAGCGCGCTGAACTTGCTCGGCACGCATATCATCGGTGAAGATGTCAGACTTGCCATCCGCCACCCTGCCGCCGCCGAACGCCTGACCGGCGAGGCAGGCGCGGAAGAATCGCGCGTCGCGATGGAACTGGTCGGGATTGGCGAGCTGGAACGCCCATGGGAACTCATCATCCATGAACTGAAGGGCAATGCGCGCTTCATTCGGCTGGCGGATCGCAGCAGCGCCCATGCTGCAGAAAAGATGCGCGCCGATTTCGTCGCCAATGCCAGCCATGAACTGCGTACGCCGCTCGCCTCCCTGCTCGGCTATATCGAAACCCTTCAGGATGGCGCGGCCAAGGACAAGAAAACCCGCAATCGCTTTCTCGAAATCATGCATGGCGAAGCCAGCCGGATGCAGCGCCTGATCGGCGACCTCATGTCGCTTTCCCGGATTGAGGCGGAGAAATACCGCGCCCCGGCAGACGATATAGATCTCGGTCCATTGATCGAAGAGGCCTGCCGCGCGACCTGCACAGAATCCGGCTTCGACAGCACAAGCGTTGAGATCCGTCCCGAGACAGGGGACGTCCATATCGCCGGGGACCGGGTTCAGGTTACCCAGTTGATCAGCAATCTTGTCGGCAACGCCCTTAAATATGGCAAAGGCGCCGATCCGGTCGTGGTGGGCTATGGCTCGATTTCGGAAACCATGGTCCGTATTACGGTACAAGATCATGGCGAAGGTATAGCGCCTGAACATCTGCCCCGCCTGACCGAGCGTTTTTACCGGATAGACCCGGGCCGCAGCCGGTCTTTGGGCGGAACGGGGCTGGGTCTGGCCATCGTCAAACATATCGTCGAGCGGCATCGGGGCAGGCTCAATATCGAGAGCGAAGTCGGGTCGGGCACGAAGGTCAGTGTCGATTTACCGAAAAAACCGTCTGCGATGTCATCTTCCCGTAATGAGAATGTCACAAAGGCGGGGACACCATCTCTGGTCGCAACGCGCGATTCGCGATGAACCGAATAGCTGACTGAATTTTCAAACCTGCCATGCATTCGCGCATGCCAATCGAAGGAAGAGTGCATGCAATCGGTGCTTCCACGGAGCAGATCAAGGCAATCGGTTGATATTTCAGCCGAAAAAGGGATTTAAGCAAGGCCGTGTCGATTTTCTCCTTGTCTGTAATGGTGATCGGATTTGCGGTCATCGCCTGGTTTACGGCGCGGTTTCGGGCAGCACGGTTGCGGCCGCTGGGCGGCGACCGGCCGCATTCCCTGCCGGGCTATCATGGCTGGTATGTTGCGCTCTGGCTGGCGATTCCCGCCCTGCTGTTTCTCACTGTCTGGTCGCTTTTCCTGCCCGGCCTTGTCGAGCAATCGGTATTGCTCGATCCCGCCGCTCAGAACCTCCCGGCATCGCAGATAGAACGCACCGCCATTTTGGGCGAAGCGCGGGCGCTGGCCGACGGCTCGCTCACCGCTGCTTTCAACGAGGAAGCCGAAGCGCTGGTCCCCGCCTATCAGGAAGCATCGGGCTTTTATGGCGTGATCGGCATCATTGCGACGTTGCTCCTCGCCTTTGCCTGCGGTGCCTATGCCTTTTTGCGCGTGCGCCCGGATTTCAGGGCGCGCAACCGCGTCGAACGTGTGGTGATGTGGGTGCTGCTGATCGCTTCGCTGATCGCAATCCTCACAACCATCGGGATCGTCGCCTCGCTATTGTTCGAGACGATCCGCTTCTTCGAGCGCATTTCAATTGTCGAGTTCATATTCGGCACGCACTGGAACCCCCAATCGACCACTTTCAGTGACGATCCGGGGTCTTTCGGCGCCATTCCGCTCTTCTGGGGCACGATCCTGATCGGCGCGATTATCGCGATGATCGTCGCCATCCCGCTCGGCCTGATGAGCGCAGTCTATCTGACCCAATATGCGCCCGCGAAAGTGCGTTCGGTCATGAAGCCAGTGCTGGAGATTCTCGCCGGTGTTCCGACCGTGGTCTATGGCTATTTTGCGGCGCTGACCGTCGCACCGGCAATCCGCGATTTCGCCGTCAATGTTATGGGCGTCAGCAGTGCCTCGTCAGAGTCCGCGCTTGCCGCCGGTGTCGTCATGGGCGTGATGATTATTCCCTTCGTCTCCTCGATGGCCGACGATTCGCTCGCTGCCGTCCCCGGGGCGATGCGCGACGGCAGCCTCGCCATGGGCGCAACCAATTCCGAAACGATCAAGCGCGTGCTTATTCCAGCCGCACTTCCCGGCATCGTTGGCGGCGTATTGCTGGCCGTCAGCCGGGCAATCGGCGAAACGATGATCGTGGTCATGGCTGCTGGTCTCGCTGCCAACCTTACCGCCAATCCGTTCGAGAGCGTAACGACCGTGACCGTCCAGATCGTCCAGCTGCTGACCGGCGATCAGGAATTTGACAGCTCCAAAACGCTCGCGGCCTTTGCGCTGGGCCTGGTGCTCTTCATCGTGACCCTGCTGCTGAACATCATCGCACTCGGCGTCGTCAAACGCTTCCGGGAGGCCTATGAATAGATGAATACCGCCATCGCCTCTTCCCCCGATCGTCAACCGACCGACTGGAGCGCGGATGCCATGCAGCGGCGCATCCGGGCACGGTATCGCGCCGAAAAGCGCTTCCGCTTCTACGGACTGTTCGCCGTGCTGCTTTCGGCGGGTTTCCTCGCATTCCTGCTTGTCACCATGATTTCGAGTGGCGCGCGGGGCTTCACCCAGACGCAGATCGCCCTGCCCGTGAACTTCCCCGCATCTGACATTTTCCTCGAACCGAGCCAGCTTGACGGTGACGACCGGGATCAATTGCTCGCCCAGACGGATTTCCAGGGACTGGCCCGTCAATCGGCGATTGCCGCCTATGGTGAAGACGGCCCAGCCTTTCTTTCCAACGGCGCATGGGTGTTGCTGCGTGATGCGGTGTCGGAAGATCCCTCCCTGCTGACACGCAACGAAACTTTATGGGTCCCCGCGTCGACCGAGGTCGATTTTGCAGCGCGGGGCGATAGCGGCATGCGCCAATCCGAAGAGCGCGACACGATGAGCACGCGATACGCCGAACTCGAAGCGGCCGATCAGGTGCGCCGTACGCTGAGCTGGAACTTCCTCACGCTTGCCGATTCGAGCGATCCGACGCTGGTCGGAATCTGGGGCGCGCTCAAGGGTTCGCTGCTGACGATGACGATCACCTTGCTGCTAGCCTTCCCGATCGGCGTGCTGACCGCCGTCTATCTGGAAGAATATGCGCCGGAGAATCGCTGGACGGACATCATCGAGGTATCGATCAACAACTTGGCCGCCGTCCCCTCGATCATTTTCGGGCTGCTCGGGCTCGCGGTGTTCATCAATGTCTTCTACCTGCCCCGATCCGCCGCCATTGTCGGCGGGCTTACGCTGGCACTGATGACGATGCCGGTGATCGTGATCGCCGGGCGCAACGCCATCAAATCGGTACCGCCCTCTATCCGCGATGCCGCACTGGGAATCGGGGCTTCCCCGGTTCAGGTCCTCACCCATCACGTCCTGCCGCTGTCGCTGCCCGGCATCCTGACCGGCACGATCATCGGCATGAGCCGTGCGCTGGGCGAAACGGCACCGCTGCTGTTGATCGGGATGCGCGCCTTTGTCGCGACACCGCCGGGCGGATTTACCGATCCTGCGACCGTGCTGCCGGTGCAGATTTTCCTCTGGTCGGACGAGTTGGACCCCGGCTTTGTCGAGAAAACTTCGGCGGCGATTATCGTGCTGCTGCTCTTCCTGCTGGCCATGAACGGCATCGCGATCTGGCTGCGCAACAAATATGAACAACGTTGGTGATATGATGAACGACGCTACGGACACTCAAGCCGAATCCAGAGCCGACGCGCCTGCCCTGGCGCAGGATACGCTCAAGATGACGGCGCGCAATGTCGACGTATATTACGGCGACAAGCAGGCCATCGACAATGTTTCGATCGATATCGGCATGGAGAATGTCACCGCCTTTATCGGCCCGTCAGGCTGCGGAAAATCGACCTTCTTGCGCTGTCTCAACCGGATGAACGATACGATTCCGATCGCCCGCGTCACCGGGCAGATCGAGCTCGACGAGAAAGATATATACGATCCCGCGATGGACGTGGTCCAGCTACGCGCGCGGGTCGGCATGGTGTTCCAGAAGCCAAACCCCTTCCCCAAATCGATCTTCGAAAATGTCGCTTATGGCCCGCGCATTCACGGCCTGGCGACATCCAAGTCCGAGCTTGACGAGATCGTCGAGAAATCGCTGATCCGGGCAGGCCTTTTCGAAGAGGTGAAGGACAGGCTGCATGACAGCGGCACGGCGCTTTCCGGCGGACAGCAGCAGCGGCTGTGCATCGCCCGGGCCATCGCAGTCGATCCCGAGGTCATCCTGATGGACGAGCCCTGTTCGGCGCTCGATCCGATTGCCACCGCCAAGATCGAGGAACTTATCAACGACCTGCGCGGGAAATATGCGATCGTGATCGTCACCCACAATATGCAGCAGGCCGCCCGCGTCTCCCAGCGCACCGCCTTTTTCCATCTCGGTACGCTCGTCGAATATGGCGAAACCTCCGACCTGTTCACCAATCCGAGCCAGGACAGGACGAAGGACTATATCACCGGCCGTTACGGCTAGTCAGGACAGTTATGATGCCAAAAAACAGCGAACATACGGTCTCCGCGTTCGACGACGATATTGGCGAACTGCGAGCCCTTGTCTCGGAAATGGGCGGACTCGCCGAAACGGCCATCGGCGATGCGATCCACGCGCTGATCCGGCACGACCTGGAAACGGCATCGCGGATCGTTGAGGAAGATTCCCGGATCGACGAACTGGAATCAGAAGTGGAGCGCCTCGCCGTCCGCCTGATCGCGCTGCGCGCGCCCATGGCCAACGACCTGCGCGAAGCGGTCGCTGCTATCAAGATCGCCACCGTTCTTGAGCGGATCGGCGACTATGCGAAAAACATCGCCAAGCGCGTGCCGATTTTCGATCATCGCACTGATATCGAACCACTCAGCATCCTGCCGTCCATGGCCCAGATCGTTCAGGAAATGGTTCATAATGTGCTGGATGCGTTCGCCGCGCGGGATGCGGAAGTGGCGAAACAGGTGATCGAACGGGACAGTGCCGTCGACGATTTCTACGACAGCCTGTTTCGGGCATTGCTCACCTATATGATGGAAAATTCGCACAACATCACCCAGTCCACCCATCTGCTTTTCATCGCCAAGAACCTGGAACGCGTTGGCGACCATGCAACGAACATTGCGGAAATGGTGTATTTCGCCGCCACCGGCGATTATCTCGACGATCGGCTCGTGGGAGAGCCACCGGTGCCGGAAGCCGGGGAGACGGAAGAATGAGCAAGGCAAAACTTCTGCTGGTCGAAGACGATATGGCGCTGACCGAATTGCTGATCTGGCATTTCGAGCGCGAGGAATTCAACGTCAAGCATACGGTCGATGGCGAAGAAGCGATCCTTCTGGCGCGCGAAAATCCGCCCGACCTCGTCCTGCTCGACTGGATGATCGAAGGCCTTTCCGGCATTGAAGTGTGCCGCCGCCTCCGCCGCATGCCCGATACCGCCAATGTGCCGATCATCATGCTCACCGCGCGCGGCGAGGAGGAAGACCGGGTCCGCGGACTTGAAACCGGGGCCGATGACTATGTCACCAAGCCCTTCAGCCCGCGCGAACTGGTTGCCCGGGTCGGCGCGGTGCTGCGCCGCGTGCGCCCTGCCCTTGCCGGCGAGCCATTGCTCCATGGCGATCTTGCGATGGACACGGTGAGCTACAAGGTCCGCCGCGACGGCGAGGTAATCCCGCTCGGCCCCACCGAATTCCGCCTGCTCAAGCATTTTCTCGAGCATCCGGGCCGCGTGTTCAGCCGGGAACGCCTGCTCGATTCCGTCTGGGGCCATGACTCAGATATCGAACCGCGCACGGTAGACGTGCATATCCGGCGGCTGCGCAAGGCGCTGAACAAGGGCGGCAAGACGGACATTATCCGCACCGTTCGTTCCGCCGGTTATGCGCTGGATTCAGACGGCGCCGGTTAGCGGATCACCCTTCTCCCCATCGGGAGAGGGTTTGTCAGATTTGGCTCGCCGCGAAATCTCGCATAAAACTCCCGCTTGAACCTGTTGCCCTCACAGGTTAACGCGCACGTAAACCACAATCACACCAATACGGAGTCACCCCTCATGACCATTTCGTTCGCAGATAAAGTCGCCATTGTAACCGGCGCCGGCGGCGGTCTCGGCCGCGCTTATGCCCTCGACCTTGCCAAGCGCGGCGCGAAAGTTGTCGTCAACGATCTGGGCGGTGCGCGCGATGGCACGGGATCTTCGGACGCCGCGCAGCAGGTTGTCGAGGAAATCGAAGCGGCTGGCGGCACGGCGATGGCCAATGGCGGCAGCGTGACCGACGAAGCGCAGATGGTCGAGATGGTCGCCAAGACCAAGGAAGCCTGGGGCGGCGTGCATGTCGTCATCAACAATGCCGGCATCCTGCGTGACAAGAGCTTCGCAAAGATGACGATGGAAGATTTCCGCCTTGTCGTCGAAGTCCATCTTAACGGATCGGCAAACGTGACGAAGGCCGTGTGGGAAACGATGCGCGAACAGGCCTATGGACGTCTTCTCATGACCGCCTCGTCGACCGGCCTGTACGGCAATTTCGGCCAGGCGAACTATGGCGCGGCCAAGCTCGGCCTTGCCGGCCTCACCAAGACGATCGCCATCGAAGGCGCGAAATACAATATCAAGTGCAACACGCTGGCACCGATCGCCGGTACGCGGATGACCGAAGACATCATGCCGCCGGAAATGTTCCAGGCGCTCTCGCCTGAGAACGTCGCCCCGGCCGCCGTCTATCTTGTTTCCGAGGACGCGCCGACAAACATGATCGTCGGCGCTGGCGGCGGCTTTTTCCATGCCGCCTATGTAACCCACACCCAGGGCGTTGCCCTGCCCGAGGACGAGCGCAATGCCGAAGGCGTCGCCGCTGTCTGGGAGCAGATCATCGACCGCGCCGACGAATTCGTACCGCAAAGCGGTGCCGAACAAGGCATGCAGGCGATGAAAAAGCTGCAGGGATTGGCTGGATAACAGCCGAAAGCCGTTCAATGAAACAGCCAGAGGGCGCTTCCAGCAATGGAGGCGCCCTTTGCTATTGAGGGCAGTCGGCTCGCATTCGTGCGATGGCCGGAATGCCTACCTTGCACCCGTTGCGGGCGCGTTCGTTGCTAGAAGCACTCGGGAAAATTTGATTCTATGTCCGACGGTTCATAACCGATGCCGGTCAACGGCAATGGGTCTTCAAGCGCACCATTGAGCGCGTGGGTCTCACTGATCGACGCGGTCAAGGCGTCGGTATCGATCTCGATCCGGTGCGGTGGGCCGAAGCCACCCATGGAAATCAATGTCACCGTGGTTGGGCTTCTCGCCTGCTCGAAATAGGCGACCTGATGGTCCCTGTCCGTGAACACTCTGATCCAGTTGAGCGGACAACCGGTTCTGACGAACTGACCGCCATCATAATCGATGGTTTCCATGTCAATCGCGGTCAGCGGCGTTTGATCGATTGCCTCTGCCTGATCCGGATCGGCCATGATCCAGTACCGGTTGTTTACAACCCCGGCCCCGTCAACGATCCGGACGGATCGATCCGCCAGTTCGATGACGGCAGTCAGGTCATACTCGTCATTGTGGAGAATCAGCGTGGCAGCCCCGCTATCGACGATATCATATTCAACGAACTGGAGCCCGTTTTGTCCTTCGCCCGCCCATTCAAGCCCCCAAAAACCATTGGCCCTCACATAAAAGGATCCGGCGCGAAAATCGACAGAATCCACCGGGAACTCGCCCGCATTGCTTACGCTTGTCGGAAGGGTAGCAGGTGTGAGCGCGGGCGTGCATTCATCAGCCTGTATGGGCGTTCTGTCCGCTGAGACTCCGGTCAGCCTGATCTGTTCATAATTGGGTTCGGATCGCGGTCGCACGACGGTCATCTGCATGCGAGCCGGATAGATCGTGATCTGGACGTCATTGATCTCATCGTAAATTGGATGGGCTTCTTCAGACACTTGCCCCACGCGAAATATGTCGCACCGCCCATCATTGCCGCGTCTTATCCATCGGCCAGCCGCAACATAGCGCAATTGCCCGCCTTCGAAATCGACGGTTTCAATATACCAGCCATCCGGTCGCGTCGGCCTTTCATATCCGCGTTCAGCGGTTTCAATCGACGTGACCAGAAATCGTTCTTCTTGCGCGGACTCGCTCGGATCGGGCTGACTGGAAATGAAAACCGCTTCCATCTGAAAGGCGAAAGTTGCGCTAACAAGGCGCTCCGGATCGTGCAGGAAGGCGTGATTGGGCCCGGTCCTGATCACATCATAGGTGAATGTCTCGCCCGTGTCGGTTGTCTGCGTCCAGCCGGTTGCCGATTCCTCGAACGTTCCGCCTTCGTAGCGCAGGGCAGTCACCCGCTCCGGCGAAACGTTCAAATCATAACCTGGCATACGCGGAGGCTCAGGCAGATTCTGGGGATTTTCGTCTTGGGTCACCTCTGTTTCGGTGGCCATTTGCGCCTGTGCGGGCATTGCCCACACGCCCAGCAGGACCGAACTTGCCAGCAGGAATGCCCTTGGTCTCCTACCCCTACACGCTTGGTTGATCATCAGAATTTGCATACCCCCCGGAAAGCATCACTAGAGCAGTCCTGAACTACCATGGCCAGAATTTAGTCAAATCGGGTTTCAGATACTGGCCTTGCTGCGAACCCGGACGGTCCATTGGCACTGCTGCCGAAATCAAAGCCCCCTTTACCCCCGGACCTGAATTGGCGAGCGCCAATCGTATAGCCGTATTGCAACACTAATACAGTTATGCTATGCCGAGCCCATAAAGGTGCAAAAAGGAAGGATTCCTGATGTATAGTGATAGCGATCTGGAGGCTGCGATCGACGCGGGAGCGTTTAGCGAGGCCGATGTAGCGAAATTCCGGCGGTTCATGGCGGCCGACCGCTCGACAACGCTGGTGGACGAGGAGCATTTCCGTCTGATCAGCGGGTTCAACGATATTTTCGTGGCGATAGCGAGCATATTGCTGCTCGTCGCCATTGCCTGGCTGGGCGGTGAAGTCACGCCTTGGCTCGGAGCGCTCGGCGTAGCGGTCGCGGCCTGGGGCCTGGCCGAATATTTCACCCGGGTGCGCCGCATGGCCTTTCCCTCGATACTGCTCCTGCTCGCCTTTGTTGGCGGATTGTTCGCGGCTGTCGGCACAGGGCTGATCGGTGACGAGAACCAATATGGGCCGGGCGACGAAGCGATCCTCGCCACCTATATCTCGATCGCTGGCGCAGTCGCCGTGGTCGGCGCATTCTTCCACTGGCGGCGGTTTACCGTGCCGATCACCATCGCGGCGGGCGCAGCAGCGCTGGTCGCCACGGTCATAGGCATTTCGGCAGTGGCTACGGATGGCGAAGTCGAACCCTTCATCAATCCGCTGCTGTTCATATCCGGCCTCGTGGTGTTCGCTTTCGCCATGCGCTGGGACATGAGCGATTCGGTTCGCAAGACACGGCGTTCGGACGTTGCCTTCTGGCTCCACCTGCTGGCCGCTCCGCTGATCGTGCATCCGATCTTTGCCGAGATTGGCGTGTTCGAAGGCACGTTGACGGTGGCCGGCGCGGTTCTGGTTATCGGCCTCTACATCGTGATGGCGGCAATCGCTCTGGCGATCGACCGGCGGGCGCTGATGGTATCGAGCCTAGCTTATGTGCTGTGGGCGCTGAACGGTCTGTTCGACCGGTTCGGGGCCGTGGAAACCAATATCGCCTTTGCTGCCCTGATCATCGGATCGGCGCTGCTGCTGCTCTCCGCCTTCTGGCACAATGCCCGCGGGCTGGTGGTCAAGCCGCTTCCCGAAGCAATCACGAGCCGCTTGCCCGTGATCGGAACGGAAACGGCGACGGCGTAATTGTTGTCAGACTCGACCTGAGCGTCGGGACTGTATGAAAAGGGGCGGATCCGGTCGAAAGGCCGGGTCCGCTTTTTTCGCTCTTTCTAATCGCCGACGATTTTAAGCAGCCGCCGCTCTACCGGGGCCAGCACCGGTGCCAGCTCATGCCCGCGTTTCAGGATCATGCCCGCTTCGTTAAGGAGCGCCCACATGCCCTGGCGATTGCGCAGGGCAGGACGTTTTTCGATCCGGTATTCGGGTCTCTCTGCAGTCCGGCGAAAGGCGGAGAAGGAGGCGAAATCCTTCTCGAAATTCATTGCATAGTCGCGCCAATGCCCGGCCGCCACCATCCGCCCGTAAAGGTCCAGAATCCGATTGAGCTCGGTGCGTTCAAAACCGACCTGGCTGGGTTTGTGTTGGCCCGACGGACCGCGCGAATTCGGAAACGGCGTAACGGTTCCCATCAGGCGCAGTCACTCTCCTGACGGTTCTCATCGTCCCCGTCCCGTTCTGCAATCAGCGCATCGATCTGCTTGTGCATTGCCTCGAGTTCGCAGCGCATCAGTTCAAGCTTCTGGGTCGAGGGATCGAACATTTCGCTGCACGGCGTACCATAAGGCACAAAACCCTCGGGTTTGTCCTCTGCATTCATAAGCGTCGGCTTGGCCGGGATGCCGACCATTACGGCGCCCGGCTGTACATCCTTCGTCACCACGGCATTGGCTCCGATCCGCGCGCCCTTGCCGACGGTGATCGGCCCGAGGATCTGCGCGCCCGAGCCGATAATCACATCGTCCTCGATCGTCGGGTGGCGCTTGCCAGGCACACCGTCAGCCGGATTCGTCCCGCCCAGCGTAACATTCTGGTAGATGGTTACATTGTCGCCAATCGTGGCCGTTTCGCCAATGACGCTAAAGCCATGGTCGATGAACAGGTGGCGCCCGATTTTTGCACCCGGATGAATGTCGATCGCCGTCACGAAACGCGACCAGTGGTTGACCCAGCGGGCAAGGAAGAACAGCCGCATCCGAAACAGACGGTGCGCGATCCGGTGATAGCCGAATGCCCATACGCCGGGGTAGAGCAATACTTCCATACGCGAGCGCGGCGCGGGGTCGCGCGCCATGATCGAATCGATATATGCCCTGAGCCCATTGGCCATTGAGGATCTCCCTATCCCTGCCGCCAAACTTCGTTGTTTGTTAAAACCCATTTAGCGTCTCCCGCGCCCAAAGCCAATTGCGCGCCTGCTTTCGGGGAGGAAAGCCAGACTATCGCGGCGAAATAGCAAATTTTTATTGCCGAACCGGAATTCCAGCGCCAAAGGCAAATTTACGGGATATCTCTCCCCAGGGCTTCACGCTGTGATCGACATTTCGACCCTCGAAACCCTGTTGCCCTTTATCGCTATTGGCTTTGCCGCACAGATTGTAGACGGCGCGCTGGGCATGGCATTTGGCGTTATCTGCAACACTTTTCTGGTGGGCATGCTGGGCCTGTCGCCGGCCCGCGCATCCGCCAAGGTCCACCTCGTCGAATGCTTTACCACCTGCGTTTCCGCGATCAGCCACATGATCCATGGCAATATCGACAAGAGCCTCTTCCTGCGCCTGCTGATACCCGGAATGATCGGCGGTGCCGCCGGCGCCTATCTGCTCAGCAGCGTCGACGCTTCGATCGTCAAGCCGTTCGTTCTCATCTACCTGATCGCCATCGGCATTTATCTTCTCGTGCGCGGTATCCTCTACCCGCCCACCCATCAGAAACCGAAAGTTGTCGGGCCGCTCGGGCTTGTCGGCGGATTTCTCGACGCAGCCGGTGGCGGCGGCTGGGGACCTATCGTCACGAGCAACCTCCTCGTCCAGGGTGTCGAGCCCCGCAAGGTCATCGGCACCGTCAATACCGTGGAATTCTTCCTGACACTGACGATCTCCGCGACGTTCATCTACAATCTGGGGCTGGCCGATTTCGCGGGGCCTGTGGTCGGCCTGCTGATTGGCGGCGTCGTCGCCGCACCGTTCGGAGCAGTCATGGCCAAGCGCATCCCGACCAAGGCGATGCTGATAATGGTCGGCATCGTCCTGACGGTGACCAGCACCTATGGGACATATCTGGCGCTGAATGCGTAATTCAGACTGGTATTAAACGCATAAATTGCTTACAGATCGATTATTAATGGAGAGGATCGATTTATGGCAACCTATCTGCCGACGCTGAAACAGCTCCAATATCTGGTGGCGCTGCGCGATCATGGCCATTTCGGCAAGGCGGCCGAGGCCTGTTTCGTGACCCAGTCGACCCTGTCTGCGGGCCTGCGCGAACTGGAATCGCTGATCGGCATTACATTGGTCGAACGCACCCGCCGGGTCGTGCGCTTTACGCCGCTGGGCCTCGCCATTGCCGAAAAAGCCCAGCGCGTCTTGCGCGAAGCGGAAGAACTCTCGGAAATGGCGCGCGCTGCGGGCAAGCCATTGTCGGGAGAGATGCGGATGGGCGTTATTCCCACGATTGCCCCCTTCCTCTTGCCGCACATCCTGCCCAAGCTGCGCACCGACTGGCCGGATCTCAAACTTTTCCTGCGTGAGGAAACCAGCCCCGCAGCCTGCGATTCCCTGCAGCGCGGGCAGATTGACTGCATATTGCTGGCGCTGCCGTACAGCTGCGGCGAGGTCGATACGGCGGAACTGTTCGACGACCGCCTGTTCGTCGCCTTTCCGAAGGGCGAGCCGGACAATCCACCCAAAAAGATTTCTCCGGAAACCCTTGATGAAGGACGCCTGTTGCTTCTCGAAGACGGCCATTGCCTCAAGGATCATGCGCTCGCCGCCTGCAACCGGCCTGAACTGCGCGCCGAGGCGCGGATGATGGGCACGTCTCTCCACACGCTCGTGCAGATGGTCGATAATGGGCTTGGAACAACGATGCTGCCGGAAATGGCCATCGATGCGGGAATATTGCGCGATACCCATATCGTCGCCCGCCCGTTGGATGCCGAGCACCCGTCTCGCACCATCGCCCTGGTGTGGCGCAAGAACAGCCCGCGCGAAAAGGATTTCCGGCTACTTGCAAAGGCAATGAAAGAAGCCTCGGCCGCAAAAAAAAGCGCCTAAGCCCAGCGCTTTTTCTGTGTGATATCGCCCTCGCGCGCCTCGACCCAGGAGGAGCGACCATCTGCAAACTCTTCGCGTTTCCAGAAGGGAGCGTCGGTTTTCAGCCAGTCGATCACGAAATGCATGGCATCGATCGCGTCGCCTCGGTGGCGCGACGCGGCGCCGACGAAAACGATCCGGTCGCCCGGTGTCATGCGCCCGACCCGGTGAATGACCGTCAGGCCTGCCAGCGACCAGCGGCCCGCAGCATCCTCAGCGATCCGGCGTAGCGCGTCCTCCGTCATCGCGGGATAATGTTCGAGGGTCAGCGCGGCGAGGCCACCCTCCCCGCGCACCAGTCCGGTGAAACTCGCTACTGCACCGACATTGTCGATCTCAAGCCTGGCGCATTCGACCCCCGGGTCGAACGCCTCATGCTGGACTCGAATATCCGGTGTCATCCGCCGGTTACCGGCGGAAAAAGCGCAATCTCACGCACGCCTGCCAAAGAGGCGTCCAATCCCGCAAATTCCTGATCGACGGCGACCCGAAGGCGTGACCTGTCAACAAAGGCTTCAGTATATCCGCCGCCCCGCTCCGCCAACCAATCGATCAGCATAGCGACGGTTTTCACGCCATCAGGCAAGTCGACAGTTTCACCGTCACGGCCAATGGCTTCCCGGATCCAGGCAAAATAGAGCAGGTCGATTGCCATGCCCCTCAATCCATATGCTTGAGGCCGGCACGCAGATAGTCCCAACCCGTTATCATGGTCAGCCCTGCGGCCACCCAAAGCGATACAAGGCCGACAGTCTCGACCCAGGCGAAATCTGTCCAGCCGCCATGCCGCACGGCGCCCGCCAGGATCAGCGCGCCGAGAGCGATCATCTGGATGGCGGTTTTCCATTTGGCGAGCTGGCTCACCGGCACCGATACGCTGAGCCCCGCCAGAAACTCCCGCAGGCCCGATACGATGATCTCACGCAGCAGGATCACGATCGCTGCAATGACATGCCAGCTTTCGATATCACGCGTGAAAATGAGCATCACGATAACCGAGGCCACCATGATCTTGTCCGCAATGGGATCGAGAAAAATGCCGAGTTTGGACACGGTGCCCTGTGATCGTGCGAGATAGCCGTCGAGATAGTCCGTGAGGCCGACGACGCAGTAGAGAATGAAAGCGCAGATATAGCCCAGCCATGCCGAGTCCCAAAGCAGGGCGACAAGCACAGGGACGGCAAATATGCGCGACAGCGTAAGCAGGTTGGGCAAGGTCAGCATGACACGCCCCTCCTAACCGCTTTTGCCAGTGCAACAAAGCCTCCTTCTGTTCATCGCCCTGGGATGTCCTCTTGGCCTGCCGCCAAGCCTCGGCTATGCGTGCTTGCGAATTCAGAAGCACCCCTTCCCTTTCCTCGAAGGAATGCATGCCAACATCGCTCGATCTTTTGACCAAGCGCCGTTTTGCGCCGCTGTTCGTTACCCAGATGCTGGGCGCGTTTAACGACAATCTGTTCAAGTTCGCGATGCTCGTGCTGGTGATCTACGAAATCTATGACGACGAGGCGCTGGAGTTTCAGTTCAGCACGGTTTCGACCGGACTCTTCATCCTGCCCTTTTTCCTGCTTTCGGCCATTGCCGGGCAGCTGGCCGACAATTTCGACAAGGCCAGGGTCATCCGGTTCGTCAAAACGCTGGAGATATTTATCGCCCTGACCGGCGCTGCCGGGCTGATCCTCCAGTCGATCCCGCTCATGCTGGCCGCGCTGTTCGCGCTGGGCGCGCAATCGACATTTTTCGGACCGATCAAATATGCGATCCTGCCGCAGCATCTCAAGAAAGAAGAGGTGCTGGCGGGCACCGGCCTTGTCGAGGCGGGTACCTATGTTGCGATCCTTGCCGGAACGATCCTCGGCGGCGTGATTGTCGACTGGCTCGGCGCATTCTGGGCGGCCATCTGGGTGCTGACCGTGGCGCTACTGGGCCGGATCGCCGCGCATTTCGTGCCGGACGCGCCCGCGCAAAAAGAGCCCGAGCCGATCGACTACAATATTTTCCGGTCATCCTACCGGCTGGTGAACGGCACGATGCATATCCGCCGGCTATTCCTGGCGATCGTCGCGATCAGCTTTTTCTGGACGATCGGGTCCGTCCTGATCATCCAGTTCCCGCCGCTCGTGAAGAATGTGCTGACCGCAGACCCCAAGGTCGCCAGCCTGTTTCTCGGAATATTCTCGATCGGGATCGCCATCGGATCAATACTGGCCAATCGCCTCCTGAAGGGCAAAGTTTCGGCTCGAATCGCGCCGTTCAGCGTGATCCTGATGGGCGTCTTCGTCCTCATTCTCTACTTTATCTCGATCCAGTGGGAGGGCCTGGAGAATGGCGAACTCTATGACCTTGTCGGCTTCATCATGCATCCGGGAAGCTGGCTGTTGCTGGTTGTGCTGCTGGGTGTCGCAATGGCGGGCGGAATGTTCGTCGTGCCGCTCTACGCATTCCTGACGACGACGGTCGATATCAGTGAAACGGCGCGAACCGTTGCGGCCAACAATGTGGTCAATTCCGGTTGCATGGTGCTGGGCGCGCTGGCCGCACTCGGCCTTAGCCTGATGGGCGTTTCAACGACCGAACAGCTGTTCCTTGTCGCAACCATGTGCCTGGTGTCGGCCTGGACGGCCTGGCTGCTGCACAAAGCCTGCGATTAGGGGTTTTCGCCAGGGTCTTTCTGTCAGACTCTCACATTCGTTCGAACGCCGCACCGGCCCGCTCCCTCACCCGGCCTCCCATTCAGGGTACACTCGTGGGAGGCCGGGTGGGGGAGCGGGCCGGTGCAGCGATTTCCCGCGAGGGACATTCTGACAAAACTCTGCGGTTCAGCCCAAAAACGTCAGGAAGAAAACAAATCCGCCAGCCCAGGTCATCGTAAAGAGCTTGGCGTTTTCCACGAATTCCGACCGGCCCGGGAAAGGCTGCCTGCGCAGCGTTATCACCGTTTCGACATCCTGCGGACGGCGAATGAGATCGGCAGTCAGTGGCGCATAGAGCGAGTCGGGCGGTACAGTGGCCATGCCCGCTCGTTAACATTTTATTTACCATCCCGTTTACACCCAAAGAGGGTTAAGATGGGGATGGCCCGCACCTGTCTCCTATCGGGACAGCCGCAAATCCGGCACGATCACAAAGGATCAGTCGCCCTCTTGCTCCCGTTCGGCAATCGCATCGGCCAGCGCCACGAGCCTCTCAGCCTCGGCGAGATGCAGACGCTCGACCATGACACCGTCAATTTCGAGCACGCCCTTGTCGTCATTCGCGGGATCGGCAAACGCCTCGATCGTCGCCCGCGCATCCTCAAGCGCGCTGCGCGACGGAGCGAAAATCCGGTTGGCGGCATCAAGCTGGTCGGGATGGATCACCGTCTTTCCGTCGAAACCGAATTCCCGTCCCTGCTCGCATTCCGCGGCTAGCCCGGCTGAATCGCTGATCGGGTTGTACACGCCGTCCAGGACTATCTTGCCATGTACCCGCGCTGCCATGACAGTCATCGACATGGCCGTCACGAAAGCTTCGCGCCCGGTCCGCAGCTTGGCCTGCATGTCCTTGGCCAGATCGTTCGTGCCCATCACCATCGCGGCAAGATTCTTCGCTGCGGCGATCTCGGCGATGTTGAAAATGGCCAACGGCGTTTCGATCATCGCCCAGATCGGAACGCCGACGCCAGCCGCATCGTCCACATCCTTCGCACGCGAGATTTTGGGAATCAGCACGCCATCGGGCTTTGCCGCCTTCACCATCTTCAGGTCGTCTGCGGCCCATTCGGTTTCCAACCCGTTGATACGGATGATGACTTCCCGCAGGCCATAGCCACCCGCCTTGACCGCCTCGGCGACCCGCTCCCGCGCTTCCGCTTTTACGGAAGGCGCAACTGCATCCTCCAGATCGAAAATCACCACATCGGCTGGAAGCGTCTTGGCCTTTTCGAGCGCCCGGGCATTGGCACCGGGCATATAGAGACAGGATCGGCGGGGTCGGAACTGGGGCTGGGTCATGCCGCGCCTTATTCCGCATTGCGGCACACAAACCAAGGTTGACGTTCACGTAAACCGACGCAACAGTGCAAAAAACAGAATCACTGGAGAAGCCATCATGTCGGAAGCCGTCCTCACCAACGCCGAAAACGGCGTCCTGACCATCACGATCAACCGCCCGGAAGCAAAAAATGCTGTAAACCGCGCCGTTGCCGAAGGCGTCGCTGCGGCAATCGAAACGCTTGAGACTGACGACAGCCTGACCATCGGCATCATCACCGGCGCGGGCGGAACATTCTGCTCGGGCATGGACCTGAAGGCGTTTCTGCAGGGCGAACTGCCTGTGGTCAGCGGCAAGGGCTTTGCCGGCTTTGTCGAAGCGCCGCCCGCCAAGCCTCTGATCGCGGCAGTTGACGGCTATGCCCTGGCCGGCGGAATGGAAGTCGCCATCGCCTGCGATCTCGTGGTTGCGAACAAGGATGCCAAATTCGGCATTCCCGAAGTAAAACGCGGCCTGGCCGCCGGTGCCGGCGCCCTGCTCCGCCTGCCCCGCCTGATCCCGCAACGCTACGCCATGGAGCTTGCGCTGACCGGTGAATTTATCGACGCCGAACGCGCAGCGGAAATCGGCTTCGTCAACCGGGTGGTCGATGGCCCTGCGCTCGACGGCGCGAAGGAACTGGCCGCCATAATCGCGGCGAATGGACCGCTGGCGGTGAAGGCTAGCAAGGAAGTAATCGCCAAGACCGAAGACTGGTCGCATGATGAAATGTGGGCCGAGCAGCAGAAAATCATCGGCGGCATTTTCACTTCGGAGGATGCCCGCGAAGGCGCAGCCGCTTTCGCCCAGAAACGCAAACCCGAATGGAAGGGCCGCTAAAAACGCCCCTCCCCGTCCGAACGTTCGATCAATCTCCGAACCATGGGGGCGGAATTACGGGTCATCCCTGCATTGAGGGGCCTTCTGGCTCATTCACCAGCACATCTTCCGTGCAGTCTCCGCAGAGCAGATTGGCCGGGACGGCTACATCGATTCTCTTGGGATAGGGCAGATTGAGATTGTCCATGATCTCGATAAACTCATCCATAGTGCGATTGTCGCCGAGCCTTGCGTTGCGTTCCTTTTCCTGGCCGATCGAGCTTACGTGCCGATGCTGATAATCATGGGCAGGATAAACCAGTGTCTCGTCGGGAAGCGTAAAGAGCTTGTCATGCACCGAACGATACAATGTTGCGGCGTCGCCTGACTGGAAGTCGGTCCGGCCGCAACCATCGATCAAAAGCGCGTCGCCCGTGAAAATCTGCCCCGTCCCTGCTTCGTCGAGAAGATAGCAATGATGCGTGTCCGTATGACCGGGTGTGAACCGCGGCTGGAAGGTCGTTCCGCCAACTTTCAGGGGTTCGATCTCGCTCACGCCAAGATCAGGACAAGGCAGATTGTCCATCGCCGGATATACGACCTTGCACCCGGTCAGGCTGCGCAACCGGCATGCCGAAGTTATGTGATCGGCGTGAACGTGCGTTTCCAGCGTATAGCTCAAGGTGAGCCCCAGCTCCTGAATAACCGACAAGTCCCTGTCGATCATCTCGCAGACCGGATCGAGAAGCAGCGCCTCTCCCGTCTCCGGAAAGCCGAACAGATATGTGTAGGTCCAGGATTCCGGATCGGTTAGTTGCCGAAAGATCATTCTGTCATCCTGTCGTCGAAACGTTGATGGCTGGGTTCCACCTCGTCGTACGCCTCGTGGACTGTCGTATCAATATGCTCCGGCAGGCCTTGGAATTCCGGTGACATGGCCCCCCCAAATCGCTCAATCCTATTTCCTGTCCTACATACATCCAGCCATGCTAATCTGGCGCCAGCGACGCGTCGCTGGCTCTTTGAATCCGTTGTCTCCCCCTACCTGACACGCTGCGTTCTGGTGGACATAGTAGCCTCATTCCAAAGCAACGTTGCGCGTAAACTGTGTAAACTTTTCGCAACAATATTACAAAGACCTCCATTTGATCCCCGGCATTTGCCCCCCGTCCTGTGTCAACCAGTGTCAACATGGCTTCAGAACCGTTTTCTCCGACAGGCTCAGGGGGAACGAATGCCGGATTGCTTGATACCGGCACATTCCGACGGTTGACGCCAACGTCAACTATCGCGAAAAGCATCTGAAATTACAGATTGGGAAAGACTGCCACCAAACACCTTCGTCATGCCGGACCTGACCCGGCATCCAAAGCCAAAAGCGCCATCGCTCGCCGCCCTGGCCCCCGGATCAAGTCCGGGGTGACGATCACCGAAAGACACAGGAGACCGACGCCATGAAGACCCGCATCACCGAATTGTTCGGCATTGAACATCCCATCATCCAGGGCGGCATGCATTATGTCGGCTTTGCGGAACTGGCGGCGGCGGTCTCGAACGCGGGCGGGCTTGGTATCATCACGGCGCTGACCCAGCCCTCTGCTGCAGCGCTGGCGGACGAAATCGCCAAATGCCGGGACATGACCGACAAGCCGTTCGGTGTGAACCTGACCTTTCTTCCGGTGGTCAATTCGCCCGACTATGAAGGCATGGTCAAGGCCATCATCGATGGCGGCGTGAAGGCCGTGGAAACCGCCGGCAACAATCCGGTTCAGGTTCTCCCCGCGCTGCACGATGCAGGCATCAAGGTTATCCATAAATGTACGGCCGTTCGGCACGCTCTCAAGGCACAGAGCATTGGCTGCGACGCCGTGTCCGTCGATGGTTTCGAATGCGGCGGCCATCCGGGCGAAGACGATATTCCCAACATGATCCTGCTGCCCCGCGCGGCCGATGAGCTGGACATTCCCTTTGTCTCGTCCGGTGGTCAGGCCGATGGCCGCAGCCTCGTCGCCTCGCTCGCCATGGGTGCGGAAGGCATGAATATGGGCACCCGCTTTATCGCGACAAAGGAAGCCCCGGTGCACCAGAATGTGAAAGACGCGATCGTCGCAGCCAGCGAGCTCGACACGCGCCTTGTCATGCGCCCGCTGCGCAACACCGAACGGGTGCTCAACAATCCGGCCGTCGAACGGCTGCTGGAAATCGAGAAGGAAAAAGGCGCGGACCTGCAGTTCGGCGACATCATCGAACAGGTTGCGGGCGTCTATCCCAAGATCATGATGGAAGGCGATATGGACATCGGTGCATGGAGCTGCGGCATGGTCGCGGGCCTGATCAACGACATCCCGACCTGCCAGGAGCTGATCGACCGGATCATGGACGAAGCCGAAACGATCATCCGGCAGCGGCTTGAGGGTTTCCTCGCGGCGTAACTAACCGCCCACCGTCATTCTCCGGCGTCCGGCTCCGGCAGCGCCAGAAACTGCATGTCCTGGCCGACCACGTCGATACGAACGACGCGGCGATCCTCGCCCCGGCTGACATATACGTCATTGTCGGGCGTGCCGCCGCGTATCTCGTACCGCGTCGTATCGAAACTGCCGGCTGGCGTTTCGATCACGCCGCCGGGACGCGCCGTGATCGTGACATCGGCAAAGGCATTGCCGAGCGGGCCATACCAGTGGAACGCGGCCTCCGTCCCCTCTTCCTCCGCCATGACCAGCGGCATGATAAAGGCAACGGGTCGCGGCAGGGTGCCAGCCGGGACTTCGACATCGACAGGATTGTCTTCGACGGATTCGAGTCGCCGGATCACGCGGCTGCCCGTCGCCCGGCCATCGGCAAATTCGAGGTCGAGATTCATGTACGCGGTACCGCGATGAAATTCGAGATGAAGGGATTCGAAGGCAAGGTCCGGCGTCAGGTTGAAAACCAGGGTCTCGTAAACCTGAGCGCTGGGCATCATGGTCCGGTCGTAGAGCATCACACCTTCGGCGGACTTGATCCAGCCCAGGCGCATAAAGCCGTCCCGCTCGCCCGCGTTGACGAGACCGAGAAAAAACTCGCCCCTTTCCGGCAGGGCTGCGGCCGTCTGCGCGCCGATAGTGTCCTGTGCCGGCGCCACCGTTGCGACAGAAAGCGCCGGAATGGCCAGCATGACGGCCAATGCGGTTCGGATAGGCAGGAATCTGTTTGATCGAAATATCATGACTGTCCCCCTTGTTGGGGAAGACAGCTAACAGCGCATACCCGATACGCGTACCGGGGTTCGACCAACCGCCGCCGAAAATCTGACGAACGCATATGTTTCAGAGATTCTGAGGGAAGTTTGGTGGAGCCGAGGGGGATCGAACCCCTGACCTCTACACTGCCAGTGTAGCGCTCTCCCAGCTGAGCTACGGCCCCATCAGATGCGGGAGCGGCGCATTTAGCGCCGCTGCCCGCGTTAGGCAAGACAGCCTGTTATTAAGTGTCGTCTTCCTTGCCGTCCTTGGCCCCGCTGGTGTCTACCTGCAGGTCGTCATCGCCGCCCAGATCGACTTCGTCATCCGGATTGATTTCAGCGTCTTCGTCGACACCGGCAGCGAGATCTTCCTCATCCTCATCGTCATCGCCGGAAAGATCCGCATCGTCCGCTTTGGATTTTGAGTCTTTCTTGCTGTCGTCAAACATGACCGGCTGTTTCGATTTGAGTACGGGTTCCGGTTCCCAGATCGCCCCGCATTCACCATTGATGCAGGTTACGGGATCCTCTTCACCAAGGTCATAGAAACGGGTTCCGCATTTCGGGCAGGTTCGCTTCGTGCCCCATTCTGGCTTCACCATTGAATTGTATCTTTCATCGCTACGGAAAATTGTATTGCAGGCTAAGCCCACGGTCGGGCGGGCGCTTGCCACATGGGGTTGCCACTGTCAAAAGCCAAGACACGCAATTGCGTTTCAGGCCGGGCTGGCAGGAAGGCAAATTGCCCCTACATACAAGCTTTCAGGCCAGCCACGCCCCTCCCGATAAGGACTATCATGTCAAACGCGCCGATCCCACGCACTTTTACATCTACAGGTCCTGTCCATGGCTATGCCCGCGTACCCGGCGACAAGTCGATCAGCCACCGCGCACTGATTCTTTCGGCCATGGCAGTCGGTGAGAGTCGAATCGAGGGATTGCTCGAAAGCGAAGACGTTATCGCGACCGTCGCCGCGTTGTGGACGATGGGGTCCGAGATCGGCCAGGATTCGAATGGCAACTGGGTGGTCAATGGTGTCGGCGTCGGCGGGCTCCTGCAGCCCGAGACGGCGCTCGACATGGGCAATTCGGGAACCAGCGCACGGCTGCTGATGGGGCTAGTGGCGAGCAATGCGATCACGGCAACCTTTATCGGGGATCCCTCGCTCTCGAAACGCCCCATGGGCCGGGTTATCGAGCCACTATCGAAAATGGGCGCAAGTTTCTCGGTCACACCGGGCGATCGACTGCCGCTCATGGTTCATGGCCGCGTACCCGCCATTCCTGTCGAATACCGCCTGCCGGTCGCTTCGGCCCAAGTGAAATCGGCGATCATGCTCGCCGCGCTCAACACGCCGGGGATTACCCGGATTATAGAGCCTGAACGCACCCGCGATCACAGCGAAAGGATGCTGGCCGGTTTCGGAGCAGAAGTCGGTATAGAGGAAGTGGATGGCGAACGCGTCATCAGCGTGACCGGCGAAGCGGAACTCAAACCGCATAATATGAGCATTCCCGGCGACCCCTCCTCCGCCGCCTTCCCGATCGTCGCGGCCCTGCTCGTGCCGGGTTCTGAAGTCGTGATACAGCATGTCGGCATCAATCCGACCCGCACCGGCCTGTTCGAAGTGCTCAGGGAAATGGGCGCGGACATCACCTATGAGAATGAGCGCAATGTGGGCGGCGAACCGGTCGCCGACATCCGCGCCCGCCACAGCGCGCTCAAGGGCATCGAGATATCGCCGGACATCGCGCCGCGCATGATCGACGAATTCCCGATTTTGTTTGTTGCGGCTGCGCTGGCCGAAGGTGAAACCGTCACGACGGGCCTCGACGAGCTGCGCCACAAGGAATCCGACAGATTGGCACTGATGGCTGAGGGCCTCGCCAAGCTCGGCGTCCGCTTGCGCGAACACCCTGACGGCCTGACCATCACCGGATCGGGCGGCGAAAAACTGAAGGGCGAATATGCGACGCCGCAGATCGCCACGGCCCTCGATCACCGCATCGCCATGAGTTTCGCCGTGGCCGGGCTCGTGTCGGCCCATGGCGTGACGATCGACGATATCCGTCCGATGGCGACCAGCTTCCCCAGCTTCCCGCCCATGCTTGCCGATCTCGGCGCTATCGCTCCTCAGTAACGGCCGGCGGCTGACTGCTATGGATCCCTTCATCGCCAATATCGTGGGGATTCTGGGCGGGATCCTGATCGTTGTCGCCTATGCCTATGCCAATGTCGCCAACCCAGTGCGCCTGCTGCCTTACAATCTCGTCAATCTCGCCGGTGCTGTGTTGCTGACCCTGTCGTTGATGGTGCATTTCAATCTTGCATCGCTGCTTCTGGAGATCGTCTGGATGGCGATCGCCATTTATGGCATCGTCAAAGCGCTCCGTAAGAAGGAGGACCAGGCATGATCATTGCCGTCGACGGCCCGGCAGCATCGGGCAAAGGAACGATAGCGCGCGCACTCGCTGCCCATTTCGGGCTGCCCTGGCTCGATACCGGCCTGCTCTACCGGGCGGTGGGCGTCAGCGCCGTGCGTGCCGGCCGCGATCCCAACAATGCCGAAGACGCGTTGGCCGCCTGCGATTTCCCGGAAGCATTGCTCGACGATCCGGAGCTGCGCAGCGAGGCTGCAGGGAAATATGCATCCTTCGTTTCGACCCATCCCGCTGTGCGCGAGGCGCTTGTCCACCGGCAGCGATCCTTTGCCCACCAGCCCGGCGGGGCTGTCCTGGATGGCCGGGATATCGGGACCATTATCGCGCCCGATGCCGACGCCAAGCTGTTCGTCACGGCCAGCACGGAAGCGCGGGCGGAACGGCGCTACAGGGATGAGCTGAAGACCAATGCCGAGGCAGATCTTGCCGCGATTCTCGCCGATATCGAAGATCGCGACCGCCGGGACAGTGAACGGGCCAGCGCACCGCTCAAACGTGCAGGCGATGCGGACTTGCTCGATACCACGAACCTGACTATATCGGCCGCCGTCCAGCGGGCAATTGCGCTCGTAGAAGCTCGGACGGGTAAGCGGTAACAACCGCATCCACCCAGCAACGTATCAGGCAGTGGCGCTCGCGCTGCGGTCTTGGTGCGTTTTTGTGCTTTGTTCAAAGCACGGGCTTTTACGGCTAAAATGCGCGGATGGATGCGGGATCGGCATGGGGCCGGCATCGCAACACTGTTCCAAGACCTCCGGAGACAACCGGATGGCCTGAAACGAAATTGTAAGGACATTTTATCCATGGCAACTGCGCCAAATCCCACACGGGACGATTTTGAAAAACTGCTCAACGAAACCCTGGGCGATTCCGAAGGCTTTGAAGGCCGCGTCGTCAAAGGCACCGTAACCGGTATCGAGAATGACCTCGCCGTCATCGATGTCGGCCTGAAATCCGAAGGCCGCGTCCCGCTGCGCGAATTCGCGATGCCCGGCAAGAAAGCCGATCTTTCGGTTGGTGACGAAGTCGAAGTCTTTGTCGACCGCGTTGAAAACAACAATGGCGAAGCAATGCTCAGCCGCGACCGCGCCCGGCGCGAAGCTGCCTGGGATCGCCTCGAAGCCGAATATGATACCGAAGCACGTGTCGAAGGCACGATCTTCGGCCGCGTCAAAGGCGGCTTCACCGTCGACCTTGGCGGTGCTGTGGCCTTCCTGCCCGGCAGCCAGGTCGATATCCGCCCCGTGCGCGATGTCACCCCGCTGATGGACATTCCCCAGCCCTTCCAGATCCTGAAAATGGATCGCCGCCGCGGCAACATCGTTGTTTCGCGCCGCGCCGTTCTCGAAGAGACGCGGGCCGAACAGCGTTCGGACCTGATCCAGTCGCTGACGGAAAACCAGATCATCGAAGGCGTGGTCAAGAACATCACCGACTATGGTGCGTTCGTCGATCTCGGCGGCATCGATGGCCTGCTCCATGTCACCGACATGAGCTACAAGCGGATCAATCACCCGTCCGAAATGGTCAATATCGGCGACAAGGTCACCGTTCAGATCGTCCGCATCAACCGCGAAACCCAGCGCATCAGCCTCGGCATGAAGCAGCTGGAAACCGATCCGTGGGAAGGTGCATCGGCCAAATATCCGATCGACGCCCGCTTCACCGGCCGCGTCACGAACATCACCGAATATGGTGCGTTTGTGGAGCTGGAATCCGGCATCGAAGGCCTTGTCCACGTTTCGGAAATGAGCTGGACCAAGAAGAACGTCCATCCCGGCAAGATCGTTTCGACGAGCGAGCAGGTGGAAGTCGTTGTTCTCGAAGTCGACGAAGAGAAACGCCGGATCAGCCTTGGCCTCAAACAGGCACAGGACAATCCCTGGGACAGCTTCGCAGAACGCTTCCCTGTCGGCGCTGAAGTCGAAGGCGAAGTCAAGAACGCCACCGAATTCGGCCTGTTCATCGGCCTCGACGGCGATGTCGACGGCATGGTCCACATGTCCGACATCAGCTGGGGCGTTTCGGGTGAAGAAGCTCTCGAACTTCATCACAAGGGCGAAACGGTCAAAGCGGTCGTGCTCGATGTCGATCCCGAAAAGGAACGTATCAGCCTTGGCATGAAGCAGCTCGAACGTGGCGGTGCTTCCACCGACACTGGCGATCTGCGCAAGGGCAAGATCTCGACGGTTACCGTGCTCGACGTTCGCGATGGCGGGCTCGACGTTCAGGTTGGCGACGATGGCCCCACCGGCTTCGTCAAGCGTGCCGATCTTGGCCGCGACCGCGACGAGCAACGCCCCGATCGGTTCCAGGTCGGCCAGAAGTTCGATGCAATGGTTGTCGGATTCGATCGCTCCAAGAAGCCGAACTTCTCGATCAAGGCGCTTGAAGTTGCCGAAGAGAAGAAGGCCGTTAAACAATATGGTTCGACCGACTCCGGTGCCAGCCTTGGCGATATTCTCGGCGAAGCTCTCAAGCAGAAGAGCGACGACGGAGAAGCCAAAGACGGCGAATAAATACGCTGCCTGAACTTTCGGGCGGAAAATGATCTGGCCCGCGACTCGCAAATTCGGACACCTCCGAAATGCGAGACGCGGGCCACTTTTTTTGCCGATCCGTCCCTAATCGCTACAAAAATGCCTGTTATTGGCCGATTCCATGTCAAATAGGCCCCACTCGGCTTGAAAAAGCTACTAAACCAGAACATTAAGATGAAACTGAGGTCTGAAACATGAAAATCATGCGCAGCCTCCGCTGCAATGACAAAAGTCATGCATATGGTGTCGCAACTAATGGCCTTTCGGGGGAAATTCGTCATGATCCGATCTGAACTTGTTCAGAAGATCGCCGTTGATAATCCAGAGCTTTCGACCAAAGACGTCGAACGCCTGGTCAACAGCTTCTTCGATACGATTACTGAACAACTGGCCAAAGGTGGGCGAGTGGAGCTGCGCGGTTTCGGAGCTTTTTCTACCCGCAAACGCGACGCGCGCATCGGACGCAATCCTCGCACGGGAGAATCGGTCAACGTGCCGTCCAAGCGCGTTCCCTATTTCAAGCCCGGCAAGGAAATGCGCGAGCGCCTGAACGTCTGACCGCTCTCGTTTTACGCTTGTAACGCCGAACGAGTTCGGCCACCCCTTCTTGCCATGCGGACGTGGCGAAACCGGTAGACGCTGCAGACTTAAAATCTGCTTCCCGTAAGGGAGTGCGGGTTCGAGTCCCGCCGTCCGCACCATTTCCATTTGTAACAATTCAGCGTTAGGTTCGGCAGCATCGAAACATAACCATGCTGGAAACCCTATGCCATTCTCCAGACGAACCTTCCTGAAATATGGCCAGGCGGCGGGCCTGTTCTATTCTGCCTCTGCACTTGGAGCCCTCACGGCATCGCGCGCCTTCGCCCAATCGCCCGGTTTGATCAGCGATACGGATGGCATCCTGGATCTCCCTCACGGCTTTACCTATTCGGTCGTCTCGACGACGGGCGGTACGATGGCAGACGGCTTTTTCCGGCCTGGCCGGCCGGACGGCATGGCCTGTTTCGCCGATCCGGAAAATGCCGACCGCTGCATCCTGATGCGCAACCATGAAAACTGGCCCGATACGGAAGCAGGCAGTCCGTTCGGCGCGAACAACGAGCTCCTGTCACGTCTGGACGATGATCTGGTGTTCGGGCTCAAACCGGACGGAAGCCCCTTTTTCGGCGGCGTAACCAAAGTCGTATATGATATGCGCACCGGCCAAATGGTGGAAGATTATCTGGTGCTGACCGGAACAGCCGCCAACTGCGCAGGCGGCGCAACCCCTTGGGGCTCATGGCTGAGCTGTGAAGAGTCGATGCGCCGTCCTCCCGAAGAATCCCAGCGCTATCATGGCTGGGTCTTCGAAACGCCATCGTCGGCGACAGGTGTGATTGCGCCCGTTCCCCTCACCGCAATGGGCCGCTTTGCGCATGAGGCAGTGGCGATCGATCCCGATACCGGCATCGCCTATATGACAGAAGATAGCGGCACCGGCCTCTTCTACAGATTCCTGCCCCATACGCCCGGCGAACTGCATCGCGGCGGACGGCTTCAGGCTCTGGCTATTCGCGACTGGCCTTCGGCCAGTACAAGCAACTGGCCCCGCGACTGGGGCGGACCCGGCCTCGGCCATATTCAACCGGGCCAGTCTTTCGATGTCGAGTGGATCGATCTTGAAGAGGTCGAGTCGCCCGAGGGCGATCTCGCCGCGCGCGGCCATGCGGCCGGCGCAGCGCAGTTCCTGCGCGGTGAAGGCATGGACTATGCCCGCAGGCCCGATGGCAGTGGCGGCGATGTTTTCTTCAACTGCACCCAGGGCGGCACCCAGAGATCCGGCCAGGTCTGGCGCTATACGCCGAGCGCATCGGAAGGGCAGAGCGGCGAAAGCAACGCGCCGGGCGCACTGACCCTGATCTATGAGTCACCGGGAGCCGATACACTCGACATGTGCGATAATCTTGCGGTTGCGCCATGGGGCGATCTGATCCTGTGCGAAGACGGCCGCGGCGACCAATATCTGCGCGGGCTGACACCGGCGGGGCAGATATACAATTTCGCCCGTAACGCCCATCCGGATCGCAGCGAATTTTGCGGTGCCTGTTTTTCGCCCGATGGCCAGATCATGTTCGTCAATATTCAGGAACCCGGTATTACGCTCGCCATAAGCGGGCCGTGGGAATCGTTGCACGCCTGATTTGATCCTTGGTCCCGGTGCGCGGCTTGGCCTAAGACCAGCAACATGCAAGGCCTGCGCGCGATAGCCATTCTGCTCTTTCTCCTGATCGCCGGCTGTGGCGCGCAGGAGGCTAATCCGCTTCCTTCGGATACGCTGATCCGTTTAGCCGATGACGAGATCAAATCGCTCGATCCGCACAGCGTTTCCGACCTCGCTTCGCTGCGCGTAGCTTCCGACCAGTTCGAGGGCTTGACCCGTTATGCCGCCGATGGCGAAATCGAGCCAGGGCTCGCGGCTTCATGGTCGGCATCCGATGACGGACTGGTGTGGGCGTTCACCCTGCGCGATGGGCTGACCTTCTCCGACGGGACACCCATTGCCGCTTCACTCTTCCCTGCCATCTTTGAACGGCTCCGTGATCCGGCTACCGCTGCTCCTACTGCCTCTCTGTTCGATGCGATCGAAACGGTTGAAAGCACAGGGCCTGACCGCGTGACGATCATCCTCGCCTATCCCTATCCGGCCCTGTTGGAGTTGCTCGCCCATCCGGCAATGGCCGCGCTCCCCCTTCACCGCATTACGG
Source organism: uncultured Parasphingopyxis sp. (assembly GCA_947259005.1). Classification (GTDB taxonomy): domain Bacteria; phylum Pseudomonadota; class Alphaproteobacteria; order Sphingomonadales; family Sphingomonadaceae; genus Parasphingopyxis. Next base: position 783,213 of record CAMYKP010000006.1, read on the forward strand.
AGGCGGGGGAAGACTGGACTGGAGAACGGCCATTGGTCACGTCAGGCCCCTACAGGCTGACCGATTGGACGCTCAACGATCGGGCACTGCTGGAACGCAATCCGTGCTGGCACGAAGGCGCGGCCCCGATTGCGCGAATAGCATGGCGACCGGTTGATGACAGCCTCACCGCGATGCGGATATTTCTTGCAGGCGGCGCGGATATTGCGGGCGAGTTTCCATCGACACGACTGGAATCCCTGCGCACCAACCGCCCCGAAGCGACACGCGTGGCCGGATATCGGGGTGCCTATTATTTCGCGTTCAATACAAGACAGCCACCGTTCGACGATGTGCGCGTCCGCCGAGCGATGAGCCTTGCCGTCGATCGCCGCTGGATATCGGAAGAACTACTGGCCATCGGCACAGAACCCGCCTGGGGCATCATCCCGCCGGGCCTGTCTGGCCTCGATCCGATCATGCCGGATAGCGAGGGCATGACGCGCAGCGCTCGGCTTGATGAAGCACGGAGATTGCTGAGCGAGGCCGGCTATGGTCCGGACAGCCCCCTCTCCTTCGACATCCGGTTCAACAGTGCGGCCGAGCATCGCCGTATCTCCGTTGCGCTCGCGGCCATGTGGGAACCGCTTGGCGTCGAAGCGCGGCTGTTCAACAGCGAGGCCACGCTGCATTTCGCCGCTCTCCGGCGCGGCGATTTCACACTCGCTCGCTCGGGATGGATTGGCGATATCTCCGCACCCGAAAATTTCCTTGCCGTGCACCGCTCGGATGCCGGAGCGATCAACTATTCCGGCTATGCCAATGCAGAATATGATGCGGCGCTGGATACAGCTCTTGCCGAACCCGATCCCGCAGCACGGGCGCGGCAGATGCGCGCAGCCGAGGCGATCCTTGTTCGCGACGTGCCCGTCCTGCCCATCTATTATTATGTCAGCCGCTCGCTTGTGGGGCCGCGTGTTTCGGGCTGGATCGACAATCCGGCCAATGTGCATCCCAGCCGCACACTGCTACTGACCGAGGTGGAATGAACCGCTTCGCACATCCGATTCTGGCCGTGATTATGGCCCCCGCACTGGCCCTGTTTGCCGCAGCCTGTTCGAATGGCGAAGATTTGGGCCCCATGCGCGTTGACATGATCGGAGACCCGACGGCGTTTACGCGGCCGATTGCCGCTCTGCCCTCTCCATCGGACGCGCTGTTGCTCGAAGCGACGGCGCAGGGGCTGGTAAGGCTGGATGGCGAAGGCCAGATTGAGCCGGCCCTCGCCCAGCGCTGGATCGTCCTCGATGAAGGGCGAACATATATATTCCGCCTGAACGCCATCACCTGGGATGACGGTACGGCCGTTACAGCGGGCCAGATTGCGCAGCAATTGCGCAATGCCAGCCGGTCCGGCAGCCGAAATCGACTGGCTCGCCTGCTCAGCGATATAGAGGCGGTCCAGGCTGTCACACCGCAGATCGTCGAGATAAATCTTTCCCGTCCGCGACTCGATTTTCTCCAGCTGTTGGCGGCGCCCGATCTTGCCATCTTCGTCGAAGGGAGGGGCCTGGGCCCCTACACCCTCACCGACGACGAGGCTGCAGCCGAGGACGGGATCAGGATTCTCGCTCCGCGCCGCGAACCGCCCGAAGAGATTGACGGAGAGATTGTTGAAGCACTTCCAGTCTCGTCCGAAGAAACGGTTCAGCTGCGATTCCTCAGCGCGCCAGCTGCCGTTGCGCGTTTCGATGCGGGGCTTGCCGATATCGTGCTCGGTGGGGACTGGGCAACACTACTCTATGCCGATGCGATCGATCCCAATTCCAACCAGCTTCGGATCGATCCTGTCGATGGCCTGTTCGGCCTTGCCATTGTCGAACAAGGCCCCTTTCTCACTGTCCCGCAAAACCGGGAGATACTGTCTCTCGCGATCGACCGCGGGCAGCTTGCCGGATATTTCGGCGGCAACCGTGCCGAAGCACGGCTGGAGATCGTGCCTTCCGACGTCGAAGGACTAAGCGATCCTGTCGGACCGCCCTGGGCAAACAGCACCATGGCCTTGCGCCGTACATTTGCGCGGCAGTCCATCGCGGACTGGCGTGCAAACAATGGCGAGATCGAACCGCTGCGCGTTGCCCTGCCCGAGGGCGCCGGCAGCCGGATCATCTTTGCCGTGCTGCGGACCAACTGGGCTGCGGTCGGCATTCCTGCCGTGCGCGTTGCATGGGAAGCGGACGCCGATCTGCGCCTGATCGACCGTGTTGCGGCCACCGAAAGCGCAACCTGGTATCTTGAGCAATTCCGCTGTTCACGCGGCCTGCCCTGCAGCGATGCCTATACCCAGAAACTGACCGAGATACAGGACGCACCCTCGGAGCGGGTCCGTTCGATCAGGATCGCCGAAGCAGCAACCGAATTGCAGAGAGTAACGCCGTTCATCCCGCTGCTGAGACCCATCCGCTGGTCGCTCGTGTCCCAGCGCATCACGGGTTTTTCGGTGAACCGCTTCGCCAGGCATCCGCTCGATACACTGGTGCCGCCTAGCTAACCGTCCTTTCGCTTCCTATATCGGGACTGGGCGTCAGACGCTTTTTGGGAAAAGCGTTTAGTTAGAGAAGGTTGCTCATGGCTCTTACACAGGAACATCTGGACCGGATTGCGAATAGCGTCCCCGAGATCGGGCGCGACCCTGCCTCTGTCCGGCAGCGGGTGGAAGCGATGGAAGCCCTGCTGGAGCGCGGCTTCACTATGCCCCTCATCAATCGCCAGTTCGGGCTGGATTTCATTCTAGGAATTATCCCCGTCATCGGAGACGTCATAGCCGCCGCCATGGGTACATGGCTGGTCTGGGAGGCGCGAAATCTCGGCATGCCGCGCTGGAAAATTGCCTGGATGCTCGGCAATATCGGCGTTGATCTTGCAGTCGGCGCCGTGCCCTTTGTCGGTGATGCAGTGGACTTCGTCTTCCGGTCCAACACGCGCAACCTGAGGATCATCAGAAAACATCTCGACAAGCATCACCCTGAAACGGTGATTATCGAGGGTCAGGTCAAACGGTAGAAAAGCCGCTGCGGGGCCGTAATTTTGCCCGCGTGGATTTTCAGGACACCGCAATCGACGGATTTCGCTCGCTGTACTGGCAGCAGTAATTCTGTTAGTTTTGGCTGGTAGGACAGTTTTCGGTGTAGTCAGGAATTTGGTGATCACAGACAGCCGCCCCGCGATTCTCAGCATTCACGCAGAACCCGACAGACCCTTTTTCGGTGAAGGCAATATCGGGAACGCTGATCGATGGCATGGGTTTGAAGCCAGTGTCCGCCATGTTCAGACGCTCAGGGAGAAAGTCGGAGACGCATTCCGCGTTCATTGGCTCATTCGGCTCGATCCCCAAGTTGCCGAAATCTATGGAGCTGCCGAATGGGCGTTCGATCAATATGGCAAAGCTATCGAGGAGTTGCTTGCCGCAGGTGATCATTTCGGTCTGCACGTCCATACGAATCGCCTTGAATATCCCGGTCGAGGATGGATTCTCAACGTCGACGACCATAACTGGCAAAGCCACTGCATCAGTTCAGCGCATGATGCGTTCAACGCTTGTTTCGGTTACGAACCGAAGTCCATTGCCATCGGAGCCAATATTATCAGTCAGCCCCTTGTTGATATGGTGACCGGTCTTGGCTTCCAATATGACATGACGACAATCGCGCGCACGCCGGAAATGTCGTTCAATCCCCATCTGCACGCCGATGGAGGCCAACCTGACTTTTCCGCCATCGATCAACTCCCATATCGCGCATCGATAGAGGATTTTCGAACACCAGGCGATGGCCCCTTGTGGATCCTTCCGACATCGTCGGTGCCCGCACAGCCTGCCGATAACCAGCTTGGCGGGAAAGCCGGTACCGCGGAAGACGAGCAGACATATGAACGGTTCCGGATGCGAAAAGGGTCAGCCGGAATCGGCTCTGCGGTCCGTAAGATGGAGGCGGATGGAGTGACCCCGTTCCTCCATTTCGCATGCCGTTCCAACTTCTTCAATCAGATGGATGCGGCCCAGAACCTTGAAGCAATCGTCAAATCTTGCCTCGAACGGGATTTCCGCTTTGTTCCCGCTGATGAGGCCGTCGCTCACTATGAAACTGTATCCGTTCCGGATCGCATTGCCGCACTTGCCGACTAGTTTTTCGGTTCCGGACTGCGGTTGCAGCCCAATAATAAGCGCACTTCAGCCCCGTCCGCGCCAGATCCGCACCCGGGCGTTCGTCCGTGCACCGCGCCTTGATGCACTGCACCGGATTGGCCGGAAGTTCTCGCCCAGGCATATTCGCACTTCGGTCAACCAGCCGCGATCATTAATCCCCACGCGCAGCATCTCGGCCGATACACCGCGATTGGCGGCAGCGAAGGCGCGGGTGAACTGGCCAACGGTCAGATCGCGCCGCGACAGTGCATCCATGTCCGGATAGCGGACAGCGCGGTACAGGATCGTTCCCGCCCGCAAATAGCGTTGCGGGTCGCGGGTCATGCAACTGCCATGCTTCGCCCATTCATGCTGGATCAGGCGCACCGAGGGCGTCGTGCACAGATGCTCGCGGACCAGGCGCCGGGGGAGTGCGGATACCGGCCTGCACCATTGCGGCCAGCGCGGTCCGTTCGTTTCCGGCCAGAGGCCGTGCAGTATGAAACTGAACCGCCCTGCCCCGCCATTGGCGATACCGCCGCATTGCAACCGGTGCGCCGGATCGCGGCCGCGCGTCCGGCAGAATTCCGGAGACCAGCTCAGGGCCAGGATATAGTCGGTAACCGGTGCAATGCGGCGCGCACCCGGGGGTATCGATTCGGCGCGCGGCGCGGCGATCCGGTCCGGAATGCGGCATTCACGCGCCTGGGCGTGCAGCATGGCCGGCATGGCGAGCAGCGCCAGCGCGGCCGCCCATCGCCGCATCAGTCTATCTCGGCGAAATCGAGACCGATATCTGCCGCCGGTGCGGACTGGGTCAGACGCCCGACCGAGATGAAGTCGACCCCGGTCTTCGCAATCTCATTGATCGATTCGAGCCTGACACCGCCCGATGCTTCGGTCGGCACGCGGTCGCCAATCTGTTCGACGGCGCTTCGCAGCATTTCCACCGGCATATTGTCGAGCAGCAAATTGGTGGCCCCTGCCTCCAGCGCCGGTTCGATCTGATCGAGCCGGTCGACCTCGACGATGACCTGCTCGATCCCCGCATCGACCGCGCGGCGCACCGCTTCCCCGACACTGCCCGCAACCGCGACATGATTGTCCTTGATCATCGCGGCATCCCACAGGCCCATCCGGTGGTTTTGCGCGCCGCCCATGCGGGTCGCATATTTCTCAAGCGCACGCAGGCCCGGGATCGTCTTGCGGGTATCGAGCAATATCGCCCCCGTCCCCGCAATTTCGTCGACATAGCTGCGCGTCATGGTCGCGATGCCGGACAGATGCTGGACGGTGTTGAGCGCCGAGCGTTCGGCGGTGAGCATCGCGCGCGCACGGCCGGTCAGCCGCATCAGGTCCGTCCCTGCGGATATGCTGTCTCCATCCCGGACCAGCATCTCGATCTCGACATCGGGATCCAGCGCCCGGAAGAAAGCCTCGGCAATCGGCAGCCCGGCGACGACGATTGCATCCCGGCTGTCCATTACTCCGCGAAAGCGCGCATCCTCGGGAATTACCGCTTCGGACGTAACATCCACGCCATCGCCAAGATCTTCGGCGAATGTGGATGCAACGAAAGCGTCAAGATCGAACCGGTCGAGTGTAAAGTCTGTCATATGCCCTGTTTCTGGATGGCTTCGACGAAATTGTCGAATCGCGTTTCAAGTTCCTCGAGCGACGGCCCCTCCATATTCGTGCGGGCTTGTATCACAAGGTTGGTCGCCTCTTCGACAAGCAATCGGCGACGCTGATCGGAATTGCAGGCGAGCGAACCGGTCTGCAGCGCATCGATGAATTTCTTGGACGCTAGCGGACTGCCCGCTGCCGATGCCCGTATGCCGCCGAAGCCCCGCTGCAGGAAATGCTCGAAATCGTCGTCGAGCGGCTGGACGCGGGCGGGATCGTAATTGTCCTGTTCCGGCCCGCGGTTGAGATTGCGATGGGCTAGCTCGGCCGTCGCCGCGCCGAGCCAGTGCAGTGCGGTAATCGCCGTGAACGGATCGTTGATCCCCGGCGAAAGCGCCCTGAGCGCGATCTCGACCAGCTCGTCGAACAGGAATTCAAGATCCTGGGTCGGCGTGCGCATGCCCCCGGAACTGAAACAGGCGCGGATATCGGCAGCGATATCGTCGCTCAGGCCAGCCCTGGCCAATTCGGCAATCGGCATCTGCGGATGAACGAAATCTCCGGTCCGCACCTTGAGCGCGATCACCCCGCCCGTTCGCTCGGCAATGGAATCTAGCGTTTCGAAATCGATGATTTTGACATAGCCGGTTGCCGTGGCCGTCACGGGTTCGCCGGTGAATGGCTCGCCGGGCTCCTCGCCGTCCCCGTCTTCGGGAAAACGTTCGCCGATATCGTCGATCAGGCGCTCGCCAATGCCCCTGAGCACGGTGTTGATGCGGATGCTGTCGGGAATACGATGGAGGAAATAGACGAGCACGGCCACGGCGAACAGCGCCAGTACAGTGGCGATCAGCAGCGAAAGTTGGGGCGTGAAGCCCGGCAGAGCGGTCGCCGCCGCGTCGACCGCGTCGCTCGCCTGCTCGTCCGCTCCGCGCACCACGCGCAACACCAGCACCGCATAGACGAAAGTGGCGATAAACACGCCGAGGGAAAGCTGGTTGCCCTTGTCCTGCATGAAATTGGTGAGCAGCCGCGGACCATAATTGCCGCTCGCATAGGCCACTGCGGCAATGGTGATCGAAAAGACCGTCGAGGCGACGCCGATCATCGATCCGGCGATTACAGTCAGCACGGTGCGCGCGCCCTCGGGCCGACTCGAATGAATCCAGCTGACCTCGTTCAGCCAGTCGGCAAAGCCGTTGCGATCGAGATAGACGGTCACAAAGGCCGCCACCCCCGCGATGATCGAGAAGAGCGCCGGATAGAACCAGTAGCTGGCGTTGACGTTCAGCCAGAAGGACCGGAGCCGGGCGATCATCGCAGGATCATTTTGAGCTTGCTGATCACGCTGGCCTAATCACCACTGATCGGAGGCCCAAGATCGCCCTGCCCAACAGTCGCGCTTGCCATTTCGAGCATCTTGTCGAGGCTCTTCTTCGCCTGGAGGCGCAGTTCCTCGTCCATCACGATCTGCGGCTCGAGATCACGCAGCGCGATGTACAGCTTCTCCATCGTGTTGAGCGCCATGTACGGGCAGATATTGCAGCTGCAGTTGCCGTCCGCGCCCGGCGCGCCGATGAAGGTGACTTCGGGCAGCGCCTTTTCCATCTGGTGCATGATATGCGGCTCGGTCGCGACGATCACGGTATCGCTCTCAGTCGCCTTGGCTTCTGCGAGGATCGAACTGGTCGAGCCGATATGATCGGCATGGTCGAGAATCGCCGCCGGGCATTCGGGATGGGCGAGAACCGGGGCGCCCGGATGCTTGGCCTTGAGCTTCAGCAGCTCGGTCTCGGAAAAGGCTTCATGCACGATGCAAACGCCCGGCCAGAGCAGCATGTCGCGGCCGGTCTTTTTCGCCAGATAGCCGCCCAGATGCTTGTCGGGGGCGAAGATGATCTTTTGGTCGAGCGGAATTTGCGAGAGGATTTTCTCGGCAGATGAAGAGGTTACGATGATATCCGAAAGCGCTTTCACATCGGCCGAACAGTTGATGTAGGTCAGCGCGATATGATCGGGATTGGCCTCGCGAAACGCCTTGAACTTGTCGGGCGGACAGCTGTCTTCAAGGCTGCACCCGGCATTCATGTCAGGCAGCACGACGATCTTTTCGGGCGACAGGATCTTGGCGGTTTCGGCCATGAACTTGACGCCGCAAAAGGCAATCACATCGGCATCGGTATCGGCCGCCTTGCGCGACAGATCGAGACTGTCACCGACAAAATCGGCAATGTCCTGAATTTCCGGGGCCTGGTAATAATGGGCAAGGATTACGGCGTTCCGCTCCTTGCGCAACCGGTTGATCTCTTCCCTGATATCGACCCCAGCCAAGCTGCCGCCGATTCCCTTGCGTGCGTCCATGAATCTGCTCCTTTGGGATTATATAGTTACTCAAACAGGGAATGTCTTGGGGAGAGTCCCGCCCTGTCTGCCATGAACTCCGGGACATTTCGTTCATCATGACCGGCCATTGAATGAACGCCACCCCCGCAAGTTGACACTGGTTGACACAGGTCCGGGGGTAAAATGGGTCCTATCCCTCACCCAAAGGCAAAAACTGTGCCCAATAGGACACAAATGCGCGGGCCTTCCGGCGGTCCATCGAATGTGCAATTCCTGTCATCTGCCCAGTCTTTCAAAGATTTTCCTACTTTGGAAGAGAAATGACGGGCGCGTCCCTGAGATCGATATCAGTCATTCGGAAGGGATATACGCATGTCGATAGTGTATTGGTTATATAGTACACTATGGACATGCGCGGAAATCGCCATTAGGGGGCCCCCGATGGAACAAGATCAATCAAACAGGCGAGATGCATGGAAAACCATTTCCATTTTTCTCATTGCCTTATTCGCGCTCAGCGCCGTCGTTCACTATGCAATCGTTACGCTGAATCCCGCCAGCATCTATGTTGGCGCGTTGATGTGGTGCCCGGCAATCGCGGCTTTCGTGACTTTGAAGATTAGAGGTCAAACGCTCGCCACCCTGCCCTGGAAGTGGGGAAGCTGGTCGAGCAACTGGGCCGCCTATGCTGTGCCGGTTTTGTACATTTCCGTCGCCTATGCACTGATCTGGCTGCTGGGGTACGGCGGGGTGCCGAATCCGGAAACAATCACAGAATGGGCTCAGGAGCTAGGATTTTCAGCCGCGTCGCCCATCATGACAATCGCAGTGATGGTCTTCCTGCTGGGAACGGTACAGCTCATCAAATCGCTGGGATCGATCACCGGCGAGGAAATAGGATGGCGTGGTTTCTTTATCTGGGAGCTCCGCAAGGTCATGCCGTTCGGTGCGGTATCGATCGTTAGCGGCGTCATCTGGGCGATGTGGCATTATCCGATCATCATTGCCTATGGCGGCGGCAATGCGACATTTCAGCTCGCCTGCTTCACGCTCATGATCATCAGCATGTCCGTCATCATGGCCTATTTTACATTCAGGTCCGAGAGCGTTTGGCCCGCCATTTTCTTTCACGCCGCGCACAATATCTACATTCAGAAGATATTCTCGCCGCTCACGGTTGAAAATGAGCAAACCGGCTTCTGGATCGACGAATATGGCCTGATGATTCCGATCGTCGTGACCTTGCTAGCTCTATATTTTTGGAGAAAGGCCAAATCGGAAGGGATGTAAGGCGGTCAAGCGCTTACTCACCCGTACTCCGCCGGGCTTCGCCCAGCACATCGCGCGAACGGTCCATCTGGTTGGGGTTCGCTTCATTGCGGAACTGTGCACGGACCTCCGCATCGATCCCGGCCGCGCGCAGCGGTAGCGCGAAATTACTCTCGACTGCGCGCCGGGCCGCATCGCGGGCCAGCCGCATCGGGGCGGTTGCCTGCGCCTGCCTTAACAGCGAGCGCTGTCCTTCCGCGCGATTGGCGGCGTCGAGCGTGGATTCCGCATCGGTGACCGTGATCAATATTCCGCCATCGTCATATTCGCGGATCGCATCGATATCGATATCGGGGCCGGCAATACGCAGATCGGGCAAGGTAACGGTCAGCGTATTCGACGCCTCGTCCCATTCCACATCGTCATCGCCCAGCGCGGACAGATCGAGCTCGTAACGGACATTGCCCGGCATGATCAGCGTCTTGCGGGCCGACAGCCCAAAGCGCCGCTGGGTCGAGGTAACGACCGCCACGAACTGCGCGGAAAAGGGAATGAGGGTGTTCTGCTCGCGCAGGCCTTCAAGGCTGGCGCTGGCGACCGTTACCGGGTCCGGCCCGCTGCCGAAAATCCGCTCGCCGACACTGCCGATCCCGATGACGAATATCGTGACGATCGCGACAAGGCTTAGCAGACAGCCAAGCGCCCAGAAGCGGCCCGAGCCCTGGCGGATGATCATCGTCGGATGGGGACGCTCGAAACTGGGGGTTTCGGGAGGATCGATTTCTATGCGGCTGTCGTCGACCATCGTTCTTCGCTTTCCTCGACAAGGCCGCGATCCCTGAGATCGATCAGATGCGCCAGTACGGACCGTCCGGCCGCTCCGTGCAGCCTCGGGTCGACACCCTTGTACATTTTCTGGACCATGTCCGGGATGGCCGTCAGCCCTTCGTCGATGGCGCGCAGAATCTGCCCCTCGCGCTGCTTGCGGTGGCCCATCAGGCCGCGCGTGAACCGCCGCGCCTTTTCGATCGGTTCGCCATGCGCCGGATAATAGAGTGTTTCCTCGCGATCGATGAGCTTGGCGAGGCTTTCCATATAGGATTTCATATCGCCGTCCGGCGGCACGATCACGGTTGTCGACCAGCCCATGATATGATCGCCGGTGAACATCGCCCCGGCCTCATGCAGCGCATAGCAGAGATGGTTGGACGTATGGCCGGGCGTTGCCACTGCTTCCAGCGTCCAGCCCTCGCCCGACAATATCTCGCCGTCTTCGAGCACCCGGTCGGGCGCATAACCGGAATCGAAGGCCGCATCGGCGCGCGGGCCGGTATCGTCGATTGCCAGATAGGCACAGCCGACTATCTCCGCTCCGGTGGCTTCCTTGAGCGGCGCTGCACCGGGGCTGTGGTCGCGGTGGGTGTGCGTGCAGGTAATGGCGCGGATTGTCTCGCCCTCGGTCGCTGCGAGGATCGCGTCGATATGGCGTTTGTCCTTTGGCCCGGGATCGATCACCGCAACATCGCCCCGGCCGACCAGATAGGTCTGGGTGCCGGTATAGGTGAAGGGCGACGGGTTGGGCGCCAGAACGCGGCGCACCAGTGGATGCAGCTCGATCGTCTGGCCCGTGGGCATGTCGTCTACGGTTTTCATGCCCTCCCTGTGCCAAGTTGCAGCGCCCGGCGAAAGGGAAAGATCGGAAAAAGGGCGCGAAAGTTTGTCGCCCGCACGGGGCCGAACTAGCGTGCCAGCATCGCAATCTGCGCGTCCAGGGTTGCCAGCACATCGGCGCGAACGTCGCTTGGAATATCTGCTTCGCTGGCGATTTCCGTGCGCGCTTCGCGCAAGCCTTCCAGCGCCCCGGCCCGGGCGTCGACTGCCAGAGCCTCACGGCAAATCATCAGGCGCAGATGCTCGCGGCCGGTCGCGGGATCCGTGCTCTCCTCGCTGTGAACGGCCTCCCCGCTCGCATGGCACGCTTCGACCGATTCAATCACCGGGATCATGGCGAGCAGTTCTTCGCGGTCCGGAACCATCTCCTGCAATTCGGCCTCGCTGGGAATCATTGCGCGCAATTCGGCCTCGCTCGGGATCATGGCGGCCAGCTCTTCCCGGCTTGGAATCATCGCTTCGATCTCCTCGGCGGTCAGATACTCGCCATCGCCTCCATAATAGACATGGCGTTCCCCGTCATGGCGATGGGTGCCCGAGGCTGCGGCCTCATCCTCCGTCTGTGCCGATGCAGCACTGATCGTTGCCGCCATCGAGATTGCGACAGCTGCGCCAATGGCAATCAGGCCCGTGGTACGGCGAAAATGGGATGGTCTGCGCATGGAAATTCTCCTGAAGTTCTGTGTTCCTGAAACGGGCTCGGGGCATCATCGAAAATCCTTCCACCGAACCTCTTACGACAATGATCGTAATAGCATCGCGCATTTGTGTAAACGACAGGCGTCGTATCTCGTCGACGGGAAATGACCGATTGTCGAAATCTCTTACAGGTCGCCCATTGGTTAACGGCGTGAAAACCATCGAAACGACGGAATTCCGCCATTCATGCAAAACTGGCACGGCCGCTGCATGGTATAGGGCGTTCCATACCCACAATACCCCCATGAGGGACGGGTTAGCCAGCTATACTGGTCTCGCGCTAACCCGTCCCCTCATCCCCAGAAAAATCAGCGCAGCCAGCCCGGTGGGCACGTAGAAGAGCATCAGGCGCCATATCACCATCACCGGCCCCAATGTGTCCGGCGAGACGAACGGCGCGTAAAGCAGCAGGAAAGCCGCTTCGGTGCCGCCTACGCCGCCCGGCGTGGGCACGATGGTGCTGAAGGTGAAGGTCAGCCATTGCAGCGCCCAATAGAGCAAGGGCAGCATGGTGCCCCCGGCAAAGCCGATAATCGCCGTCGCAACCGAATAGCGCGCGCCCCATTGCACGGCCGATAGCGCCATGCTCGCCATCACGACCGATTTGCCGCCCTTGATCACGGTCTTCCAGTCGCTGGCAACATTGCGGCCAAGCTCGGCAGTGCGCCTACCCAGCCGCGTCGCCATATCGCCGATCCGTGCTCCGAACCATCCACGCCGCGCGATACCGAAAACCGTTCCCGCAATCAGGATGATTGCAACAAGAAACAGCATTGCCTGTGCGGTGGATGCGCGCGCACCCACCCAGTCGAGCCCCTGCAGCGTCGAGGGAAGTTCGAAACCGAAGGCGAAAAACAGCGCGAAGGCCAAAAGGCTGAGCATCACGATCGTGTCTTCGGCAATCTGCGTCGAAATCAGCGTTCCGGCCTTGTCGGCGGACACGCCTTCATTGACCAGAAACCCCCATTTGATGACCGTCCCGCCGGTTGCCGTCGGCGTCACCGAATTGGCGATGACCGTGCCGAGAATGATCCGGATATTCTGCTTCAGTTCCAGCGGCACCCCCAGGAAGCGGCACCAGATGGCGAGACGCAGGACATTGGTGATCCAGGGAACCAGCGAAAGCCCCGCCGCGATGGCGAGTAACCATGGCCGCTCGGCAATCGACGACAATGGCCGCCCGTCCAGCGCCCAGAGGAAGAAAATGATATTGCCGAGTGCCGCCAGCGGGAGCGCCCAAAGCGCCAGCCGGATGGCGTGACGACTCAGTCTGGCTGGCTTTGCCGGTTTGGCATCGCTGTCGTTCAAATCGTGCGGCACCTGTATGGACCCGGAAAAAGCATGACAGGCCGTTTAGCCGAACGACCCGTCCGCGCAAAGCACTCCCCGCCCCGCCGCAGGGACGAACGGTCGCGAAACGATTCAACGGGTCCAGTTGTCGTGCAGTATCGCCGCGGTTTTCTCATCCGCCGGAAAAAAGGCTTCGATGGCGAGTTCCGACAGGGTGATGTCGACCGGCGTCCCGAAGATCGTGATCGTTGCCACGAAGGAAAGCCGCCCGAGCACCGTGTCGAGGATGAGCGGGACCCAGATCCTGTCCGGATCGGCGGGCGGCGGCTCCTTGTCGCTTTCATGCGGATAGGAGGCCACTTCGTCGCGCAGCTCCATCAAACCCGGATCGGCGCTGCTGGCAATCTGCTGGTCGAGCTGTTCCAGCACATGCGCGTGCCATTCCGCGAGATTGACGACCTGCGGCGCCAGTCCGTCCGGATGGAGCGCCAGCTTGATCGCGTTGATCGGCGGTACGAGCAGCGTCGTCCCGATCTGCTCGGTAAAGAAGCTGATCGCATCGTTCATCGCGACAACATTCCAGTGCCGGTCGACGGCGATGGCCGGATAGGGCTCATGCCCTTTCAGGATATGCTGGATCGAGTTCCGCGCAACGGCCATTGCCGGATCGTCAAGCGTGCGCTCGCCATGGCGCGGTGCAAAGCCCGCTGCCGTCAGCAGGCCGTTGCGGGCCCGATAGGGAATGTCCAGCCGCTCGGCGAGCCGGTCGATCGTGCCGGTACTGGGCTGCGAACGGCCCGTTTCAATAAAACTCAGATGGCGCGGCGAGATATCCGCCTCCAGCGCCAATTGCATCTGGCTGAGCCGCCTGCGCTCGCGCCATTGCCGGATCTGCTTTCCCACCACCATCGTCGCCATCGGATCGCTCCCTGTCTCGATAGCTTCCGGGATAGGCCAGCCCGCGATCCAATTCCATTACCTCCAAGGTAATCGACTTGACCCCGGCCAGTGCGGAAAAGGCGCATGTTCCAACGACAGGAGGACCCCATGACCCTGGATTATGTGAAGAAGATATTTCTTATCGACGCCGCGGCGTGCGCGCTGACCTTTGGCAGCGGTGTGTTCGCAACTCAGATGATCGCCGCCGATACCGGGCTCAGTCCGTTTATCGTGGCCGAAGCTGGCTGGATCTGCCTTGGCGCGGCCCTGCTCTGGGGCTGGCTCGGCACCCGTGCGCAGCCGCCCATCCGCATTTGCTGGCTGGCCATCGCGCTCAATATCGGCTGGATCGCAGCCAGTATCGGCGTGTTCGAACTGAACTATTCCAGCCTGACCACGCTCGGCAGAATCCTCGTCCCGCTTCAGGCGGCAGGGGTCCTGATGCTGGTAGTTTTGGAGATTATGGGCGTTCGGCAGATGGGCCGTCAGCGACCCGCTTCTGCCTGATATCGGGGAACGGGCGTCAGCTGGCTGCGGCCGCGACGCCCTTTTCCTGCAACAGCGCCTGCAGTTCGCCAGCTTCGTACATTTCCATCATGATGTCCGACCCGCCGACAAATTCGCCCTTCACATAGAGCTGCGGCACGGTCGGCCAGTCGGAATATTCTTTCACGCCCTGGCGGACTTCCTGATCCTGCAACACATCGACGCTGGAAAATTCAACGCCGCAATGTTCGAGGATCGCGACCGCACGGCTGGAAAAGCCGCATTGCGGAAAAAGGGGCGAGCCCTTCATAAACAGGACTACATCGCTGCCTTTGACGGCCTGGTCGATCCGGGACTGTGCGTCGGACATGGTCTATACTCCTATTCGGGTGTTGCAGTGGTCAGCTGCAGGGCGTGAAGAACGCCGCCCATGCGGCCATCCAACGCCTTGTACACCGCCTGATGCTGTTTGATGCGGGTCATGCCGCGAAAGCTCTCTGCCACTACGCGCGCTGCATAATGATCGCCATCGCCCGCGAGATCGGTAATCTCGACCTCGGCATCCGGAATCGCGTCACGGATCATCGTTTCAATATCATCGGCGGCCATCGGCATGAGGCTAGTCTGTCGATTCGATGAGCTGCCGGCGCGCTTCGATGGTCTTCTCGTCCAGCTTGGCGCGGATGGCGTCGGTATCGACATCCTGGCCGGCTGTGGCGAGATCTCCATGTACCTTGCGAATCACATCGTCATCGCCGACTTCCTCGAAATCGGCCTGGACAACGGCTTTGGCATAGGCGTCGGTTTCTTCCGCCGTCAGCCCCATCAGGCCAGCAGCCCATTCACCGACGAGGCGGTTACGCCGCGCCGTGATACGGAACTGCATTTCCTGATCATGGGCGAACTTGTTTTCGAACCCTTTTTCACGATCCTTGAAATCGGCCATGGAACTCTTTCTCCGGGAAATGAATGCGTCTGCTTTCAAATAGGGAGCCGGGAGCTCCGGCGCAACGGGGCTGTGCCCGCTGCCCGAACTTAGTCGGCAACCCTCACGACCAGCTTGCCGATCGCCTTGCGTGCACCCATTTTGGCAATTGCATCGCCGCCTTGTTCGAACGGAAAGACTTCGGTGACCTTCGGCGCAATCTTGCCTTCGCTCCACCAGCTGAAAAGCTGGTCGACATTTTTGCGATTATGCTGGGGATCGCGCGCTGCAAAAGCCCCCCAGAAAACGCCGCGCACATCGCAGGATTTGAGAAGGGTAAGATTGAGCGGGAGTTTCGGGATACCGGCCGGAAAGCCGATCACCAGATAGCGGCCTTCCCAGGCAATCGACCGCAGGGCGGGTTCGGCATAGTCGCCGCCGACCGCGTCATAGATAACATCGGCACCATTCGGCCCGACCTTCTCCTTGAACTGACCCGCAAGCGCCTTGGACGCATCCTTGTCGAAAGGTCCGCGGTCATAGATCAGCACATCGTCTGCCCCGGCATCGCGCACCGCCTGCGCTTTCTCCTCGCTGGACACCGCGCCAATGACGCGCGCACCCATCGCCTTGCCAATCTCCACTGCAGCAAGGCCGACACCGCCGGCTGCACCCAGCACAAGGAGAGTTTCTCCCTCTTTCAGGTCGCCGCGATCGGCCAGCGCATGAATGGTCGTGCCGTATGTCAGGATCATCGCCGAGCCATGCTCGAAATCCACATCATCGGGGAGCTTGAACGCGCCCGTGGACTGCACGGCCAGATACTCCGCCATGCCGCCATTGCCGCACATGGCCAGCACACGGTCTCCCGCGGCGAAATCGGTTACGCCTTCGCCAACCGCTTCGACGACGCCGGCAATCTCGCCACCCGGCGCGAAAGGACGCTCAGGCTTGAACTGGTATTTGTCTATGAGCATCAGGACGTCAGGATAATTGATGGCACAGGCCTTGACCGCGACCAGCAACTGCCCCGGTCCGGCCTCCGGCTTGTCCAGCTCGCCCATTTTGAGCGTTTCGGGTCCACCGGTTTCATAGGACAAAAGGGCTTTCATCAGGCTGTCTCCTTTACGAGCCATGGCCGGGCGGCACTGGCTTTCTGTTCATAGACAGCAATTGCGTCCCCGCTCTCCAGCGTCAACCCGATCTCGTCGAGCCCCGCCACAAGGCAGGATTTGCGAAATGCATCGATCGGGAATTCGAACCGATCCTGAAACGGCGTCGTCACCACCTGATTTTCAAGATCGACAGTGATCGGATCGGTTGTCGCGACCTCCATCAGCCGGTCGATCGCCGATTGCGGGAGCTCAACGGCCAAAATGCCGTTCTTGAACGCGTTGCTCGCAAAGATGTCGGAGAAGCTCGTCGCGATAACCACGCGAACACCCATATCGTTAAGCGCCCAGGCCGCATGTTCGCGGCTCGACCCGCAGCCGAAATTATCGCCTGCGATCAGGATCGGCGCGCCTGCATATTCGGGATCGTCGAATACATTGCCTTCCTCGGCACGCACGACCTTGAACGCGCCCTCGAACAGGCCTTCGCGGCTGATCGTTTTCAGATACGCGGCCGGAATGATGATATCGGTATCGACATTTTCTCGCCCGAACGGATAGGCGCGGCCCTCGACTTGCTTGAACGCTTCCATCAGCGTGCACTTTCCGGGAAGGCTGGCAGCCGTTCGATATCGCCGGGATCGTGCTGGATGACGATCATCGCTTCCAGCGCCTGATCGATCTGCAGGAAGCGCTCGAACGAGGCCAGCGTATCGGCGCGATCGGTATTGAACACCGGTACCCCGTAATTCTCGATCTGTTCGCGGAAATGATAAAGATCGCCGGTCAGGAGCACCGGCCCGGTTTCAGGGAGGCGCACGAGCAGCGCACTATGCCCGGGCGTATGACCCGGCATCGAAAGTATCATAACGCTGCCATCACCGAAGACATCATGATCACGCCCAAAATCCACGCTCTCCGCATCGCCGGAAATCCAGGGTGCAAGCGCGGCCTGGGCCGAAGGCATTTCCTGATCGCGAACCGCAGCGATATCCCGCCGGTTCATGAGCAGGGTCGATGCCGCAAAATCGGATGCCTGCCCGATATGGTCGTCATGATAATGGCTCAGACCAAGGAAAGTGATATTTTCCGGCGTGAGCCCGATATCGCCAAGCTGGTCGGCGATCGTTCGGTCCAGAGACAGAGTGAATATCCATTGGGTGACCGACGTACCGAGCATTTGCCCGGAAAGTCCGGCATCCCAAAGCAGGTAACGATCGCCGTTCCGGATGACGTAACAGCCGACAGTCATTGTCCCCGTTTCGCCATCATAGAGATGGCCGTCCGAAAAAGGGCCGATATCGCTCAAGATCATGGTGCCGCAGTCGAGCCGCCACATTTCGATATCGGGCGCCGATGTGTCTTGGGCAAACGCGGCTGCCGGCATGAGGAGCGCGGCAAGCCCTAGTCCGAATTTACGCATCGTCTTCATCCCATCATCTCCCTGATATCGGTGAGTTTTCCCGTTATGGCGGCAGCAGCGGCCATGGCTGGCGATACCAGATGCGTGCGCGCGCCCGGCCCCTGCCTGCCGACAAAATTGCGGTTCGAGGTCGATGCGCAGCGCTGACCGGGAGGAACCTTGTCCGGATTCATACCGAGACACATAGAGCAACCCGGTTCCCGCCATTCAAAGCCCGCCTCGATAAATATGCGATCGAGGCCCTCTACCTCGGCCTGGTGCTTCACAAGGCCCGAGCCCGGCACGACGAGGGCCTGCTTGATACCCTCTGCAATCTTGCGCCCTTTCGCAACCTCGGCAGCGGCGCGCAGATCCTCGATACGGCTATTCGTGCAACTGCCGATAAAGATATTGTCGACGGCGACATCCTGCATCCGCTGGCCGGGAGCCAGCCCCATATAATCAAGCGACTTGAGCGCGGCTGCGCGTTTCGATTCATCCGCAAAGCTGTCGGGATCCGGGACGATGCCCGTGATCGGCACCACATCTTCCGGGCTCGTGCCCCAGGTGACATTGGGGGCGATATCGGCAGCATCGAGATCTATGCGCTTGTCATAGGTCGCCCCCGGATCGCTCGGCAGCGACCGCCACCATGTGAGCGCAGCCTCCCAGTCCGCGCCTTCCGGTGCGTATGGACGGCCTTTCAGATAGGCGAAGGTTTTCTCGTCAGGTGCAATCAGCCCGGCCCGCGCGCCTGCCTCGATAGACATGTTGGAAACGGTCAACCGCCCCTCGATACTCATGTCGCGGATCGTGGACCCGGTATATTCGATGACATGACCATTGCCGCCAGAAGCGCCAAGCTTGCCGACAATCGCCAGCACCAGATCCTTGGGCGAAACGCCGAAACCGAGCGTGCCTTCGACACGAACTTCCATGCTTTTCGATTGCTTGAGGAGCAAGGTCTGCGTCGCCAGCACATGTTCGACTTCGCTCGTCCCGATGCCGAATGCCAATGCGCCCAGCGCGCCATGGGCGGCCGTGTGGCTGTCTCCGCAGACCAGCGTACAGCCGGGGAGCGTGAAGCCCTGTTCGGGCCCCACGACATGAACGATACCCTGTTCGGGGGCGGCGTCATCGATATAGCGGATGCCAAAGGCGGGCGCGTTGGCTTCCAGCGCCTCAAGCTGCTTCGCCGACATCAGGTCTGCAATGGGGATACGATTGCCATCCGCATCGCGCCGCGCGGTCGTCGGGAGATTGTGATCGGCCACGGCAAGGGTCAGGTCGGGCCGGCGAACCGTGCGCCCGGCAGCGCGCAGACCTTCAAAGGCTTGCGGACTTGTAACCTCATGGACGAGGTGACGATCGATAAAGACAATGCAGGTTCCGTCATCGCGCCTTTCGACGACATGCGAATCCCAGATTTTCTCGTAAAGCGTACGTGGCTGATTCATTCGAGCTTCCCTAACCGTATTTTGCGGCAGTGCAAAAGAAGGAATGCTTAGAATACGAATGATTTGGAATATTGCAACCGGGCGCAAAGCTGATTCGCTTCGTCGCGAATGCCTGTCCGCCGGCTAGCCTTTGCCACAATTCCGGCGAACACGGGCATGTGTGTGGAACGTGTTGAGTAGGATCGCCAAAATGAAGAACCAGCAACCGAAATTTATCGCCCCTTTTATCGCCCTGATGGCGACACCCCTCATGGCCGTGCCTGCCCAGGCCCAAAGCATCCCCTTCGTTCCCGACATCTATATGGGCCTGGAGGCCGGGACCGGCGAGCGCAGCGCCAGCCGTTTCGACCAGCCGGGCACCATCGTTTCGAGCGATGAAAGCAACGGCGTCGACTACGGAGCCTTTGTCGGAGTGGAACTGCCCGCCTTCCCGCTCGGCTATATGGCCGTCGAGGCCGGTATCGGGGATTCGACGGGAGAAACTACAGCCGTGGTCCGCGACGGAACGACCGACCGCATGGTTACAAGCCAGGCCCGTTTCAACTGGAGCGCGACGGCACGGCTCGGCCTTGCTCCCCTGCCCGGCTTCGCCGCCTATGGCATCGCCGGATATGGCGGCGAACAGATCGATCTGACCGTTACGGATGTCGGGACCGGCGCCAGCTTCGACAGCGACGATTCGATGGATGGCATCATCTACGGCCTCGGCGCGCGCTATATGGTCGGTACCGATATCGGCATCCGGGCGGAATATCGCCACCGGGAAGCCAGCGGCGCCTATGATCCCGAACAGTTCATGATCGGGGCGTTTGTGAGTTTTTAGCCGGGAAGGTCAACCAGCGGACCGCCAATTTCGATCGCCTTCTTATAGGCAGGGCGGGCCATCATCCGTTCGAGATAGGCTTTGGCGTTCGGACGCTCATCGAGCAGCCCGACGAGATTGGACAGTTCGAGCAGATATTCGAGGTTGATGTCTGCACCAGTCATCGCGTCGCCAACGAGGAATTCACGGCCATCCAGATGGGCATCGATATAGTCGAGCAGCTTTTTCACCTCGCCGCCGACAAATCCGCCCAGCACATCGCCCAGCCCGCCGAAACGGGGGCCCAGCAGGGTCAGCAGGATCGGCATGGCCAGCGTGCCTTCGGCAAATTGCAGCCATTCGAGATAGGGCGCGCGATCCGCATTGGATGCCGGGCCAAGCTGCCCTTCGCCGCGCGTTTCAATGATATATTCGATGATCGCACCCGATTCGACCATCACATGGCCGTCGATTTCGACAGTCGGCGCCTTGCCCAGCGGATGAACCGCAAACAGGTCTTCCTGCGACCGGTTGGTCTCTGGGTGCCGGTGATGCTCCACCATGTCATAGGCAAGCCCAAGTTCCTCGAGCAACCAGATGATGCGCGTCGAACGGGAGAAGCGGAGATGATGGAGTTTGATCATGATTGGGGTCCTGATTGATGTCTGTTCTGTTGTGAATTTGCGGCCTTGTTGCTGTTTGAGCGCGCAGGATCAATGGCCAACGACGCCGAGGCTCTGAAAAGGCTTCTCATTATCGCTATATTTTTCGATCAGGGTGGCACTGGCCTGGTTAAGCCCGATCACACGGACCTCCTTGCCCTCGCCCTGTAGCCGCGCAACGACCTTGTCGAGCACGCCGGTCGCTGAAATGTCCCAGAAATGGGCGTGAGTCACATCGATGTCGATATAGGTGATGCCCTCTTCATTGAACTCCATCGCTTCGGTGATGCGGTCGATCGAGGCGAAAAATATCTGCCCGGCGATCACATAATGGCGCGTCGTCCCTTCAAGGCTGGTGGTGATGGTGACGAGATCGCGCACCTTGGCAGCAAAGAATATCCCGCTGAGCAACACGCCAACCAGAACGCCCTGCGCCAGATCGTGGGTCCAGACCACGGTAACCACCGTTGCCAGCATGACGGCGGTTGACGCCTTGGGATGATGGTTGATCTCGAGGAAAGACTTCCAGCGAAAGGTGCTGATCGAAACGAAGATCATGACCGCGACCAGCGCCGGCATCGGAATCTGCGCGACCCATGGGCCGAGCGCGACGATGAGAATCAGCAACAGGATACCCGCAAGCAGCGTCGAAAGCCTGTGCCGCCCGCCCGATTTGATATTGATGACCGACTGGCCGATCATCGCGCAGCCGCCCATGCCGCCGATGAAACCGGTGAAGAAGTTTGCAGCGCCCTGGCCATAGCATTCCTGCTTCTTGTCGCTTCGCGTCTCCGTCATATCGTCAACGATGGAGGCCGTGAGCAGCGATTCCAGCAGGCCGACCGCCGCCATACCCGCCGCATAGGGCGCGATGATCTGGAGCGTCTCCAGGGTCAGCGGGACAACCGGCAGATGAAACATCGGGAGGCTTTCCGGCAGATGCCCCATATCGCCGACGGTCGAGACGCCGAACCCGCCAAAGATGCTGACAATGGCCAGCAACACGATAGCGACCAGCGGCGAAGGGACCGCCCTGGTGAGCATCGGCAGCCCGTAGATAATGGCCAATCCTGCGCCGACCATCGCATAGGTTTCGATGGTGAAATTATCGCCGATAAGCTGCGGCACTTGCGCCATGAAAATCAGGATCGCGAGCGCGTTGACGAAACCCGTGATGACCGAGCGCGAAACGAATCGCATCAACAGATCGAGCCGGAGCAGACCCGCCACGCCCTGAAACACGCCCATCAGGATCGTCGCAGCGAACAGATATTCAACGCCATGATCGCGCACCAGCGGGATAACGAGCACGGCCACAGCGGCTGTTGCCGCCGATATCATGCCGGGCCTGCCGCCCAACATCGCGGTTATCACGGCTATCGAGAAACTCGCATAGAGCCCAACGCGCGGATCGACGCCCGCGATGATCGAGAAGCCGATGGCTTCGGGAATCAGGGCTAGTGCGACGACGAGCCCGGCAAGGAACTCGGTGCGCGGCTGGGACAGCCAGTCGCGCTTGAAATTGCGGTGCATGGGCATGCGAGCAGGGCTTTCAGGCAGTGCCGGGAAACCACGGGGCGCATATGCACTCCGCAGCTATCGCGGCTTTGGGATCAGGGGGCGAAGGCCAGTCAGGCCTTCAATGCTGCGCTGCAATATAGGATGCGGGAGCGAAACGGAACCCCTGTCGGGCGGCAGGCGGTCTTTCGTCGTCGGTCAGGCCGCCTCGGACTCCGTGACGTTTATCCGATGCCGGCGCCGCGTTTCGGCATTTTTGGTCGAACGCGTCTGACTCAGCATTTCGCGATCGGCCTCATCATCAGGCGAAATTGCGGCATCGCGATATTCCGTCCGCTTGGGGTCTTTCAGGATGCGCATCATGCGCGCCCGCAAGCGCCACCATGTCCGTGTGACACGCGCCGTGCTGTAGATTCCGCGGACCAGATATTTCGGATAGAAGATAAACGGATTTTCCCGCGGCATGCCCGGACGACGCTGGGTCCGGGAACGCAGGCGGATATAGCCCGATTCCAGTTTCGCGATGCCTGCAATCCGCACGGACTCGCGATAGGCGACCAGTCGGTTCAGCGTCACATATTTCTTGTTCGAGCCAAGCGCCGCCATGCGCTTGATGATCCGTTCCATATGCTCCCAGCTGTAAAAGCTGTTATGCGCATCGCGGAACGCGCGCTCCCATTCCTCATCGCTCATCTTCGGATGATGGGTGACGCGGTGGTTGAGATCATATTTGGCAAGATCGGGGTCCATCCAGACGCCGGATTCATACAGCTTCTTGTGATCCTCGCTCCCCGGCAGCGGCGTCAGATAGTTGAGATACAGCGCATCCACGGCGAGGTCGGTCTTGATCAGCTCGATATCGTGCATGATCGATTCATAGCTGTCGTTCGGAAAGCCGAGGATATAGCCGCACATGATGAATACCGGATGCTGCTTCCATGCGAGGAACATGTCGCGATATTCCTCGACCCGGTTCTGCCGCTTGTTCGCCGCTTCGAGATTGTCGGCGTTGACGTTTTCAAGACCGATGAAAATCTGGTCGGCCCCGGCGGCGCAGCATTTGTCGATAAAGCCGTCGATCCGGTGGGCCAGCGTGTCGACCTGGATCGCCATATTGACCGGGAAGCCCTGTTTCCGAAGATCGATCAGCCGGTCGAGAAAGGATTCCCAGTTGCGGTTGCGCGCGAAATTGTCGTCGGTCAGCAGGAAGCGGGTCACCCCTTCCTTGGCGTTTTCGCGGACGATCAACTCAAGATCGTCTGCCGTGCGGAAGCGGCTCTTGCGCCCCTGCACATTAATGATCGTGCAGAAGGAACATTCGAACGGACAGCCGCGCCCCAGATCGAAGCTCGAATAGCTGTTGATGTTCCGCTTCACCTGTTCGGGCGGCATGAAGGGGATCGGCGCGCCAGCGAGATTGGGCGTATCGTTCAGATAGTCATAAACCGGTTTAAGAGCGCCGTTGGATGCATCGATCAGGACCTCGTCGATCCGCCCCTCTTCGGCTTCCCCGCCGAACAGGCCGATGCCGAGCTCCTGCGCCTCGATGATTTCAGGCGGCTGTTCCTTGAGCATCGACATGCAGCCGGAGACGTGAAAACCGCCGATTGAAACCGGCAGGTCGGCAGCGCGAAATTCGCGCGCCAGATCCATTGCCCGGGGATACTGGTTGGACTGGACGCCGACCAACCCGACAAACGCCTTGCCGCCATCCTTGCGGATCGTGCGGATGATCTTGGCCGGATTCACATTCTCGTGGATTTCGTCGATCGCGTGGACGACGCAGTCATATTCGGAAAGCACGCCGCGTTCGAGCGCGTCGTTCACAATCCCCGCCAGGCAGGCGAGCGAGTTGGACGGAATGAGCGACCGCCACCATTGCAGCGGATAGCCATCATCATGATAGCGCGTCGGCTTGATCAGGTAGATATGAAATTTTTCGCGCATCAATAGCCCCCTGTGGCAAGGAACCTACGCGAGAATTGCCTCTATCGCCACAATATTTCGCAACCGCAGCAGATATTCAGCCCGCCGATACCCGCTCGATGTAATGGGCCGTCGTTTTCTCGCCGACTTCCTCCACCGTCACGCCCGGCGCCAGTTCGATCAGTTCAAAAGGGCTTTCATGATCGGGCCGCTTGAACACGCCGAGATTGGTAACGATCATGTCGACGACATTCGTCCCGGTCAGCGGCAAGGTACAAGCGGGAATGAATTTGGGATCGCCGGCCTTGGAATTGTGATCCATGACGACGATGATCTTCTTCACGCCGGCGACGAGATCCATCGCGCCGCCCATGCCCTTGATCATCTTGCCGGGAATCATCCAGTTGGCGATATCGCCATTTTCAGCGACTTCCATCGCGCCGAGCACGGTCAGATCGATATGCCCACCGCGGATCATCGCGAAGCTCTGGTCGGACCCGAAATAGCTGGACGACGGCAATTCGCTGATTGTCTGCTTGCCCGCATTGATGAGATCGGGATCGATGTCCTCGGGATAGGGAAACGGCCCGATTCCGAGCATGCCGTTTTCCGACTGTAAGGTCACTTCAACCCCGTCCGGGATGTGATTGGCGACCAGTGTCGGGATGCCGATCCCGAGATTGACGTAATAGCCGTCCTCAAGCTCCTGCGCGGCCCGTGCGGCCATCTGGTTGCGGTCCCAGCCTTTGATTGCATCGCTCATTAGGCCGACTCCCTTTCGCGGGTTGTCTCGAACTCGATTTTCTTTTCGTATGGCGATCCGTCTATCAGGCGTTTGACGTAGATACCGGGCAGATGGATGCAGTCCGGATCAAGCGTGCCGGTCTCGACGATCTCTTCCACTTCGGCGACGCATATCTTGCCAGCCGTCGCCATCGGGGCATTGAAGTTGCGCGCCGTCTTGCGGAAAACGAGATTGCCGGACGTGTCCGCCTTCCAGCCCTTGATGATGCAAAGGTCTGCAAAGATGCCGCGCTCGAGGATATAATCCTCCCCGTCGAACTGCTTCACTTCCTTGCCCTCGGCCACAACCGTGCCAACGCCGGTCTTGGTGTAGAAGCCCGGAATGCCAGCGCCCCCGGCTCTGCAGCGTTCGGCAAGCGTGCCTTGGGGGCAGAATTCAACCTCAAGCTCCTTGGCGAGGAACTGGCGTTCAAATTCCTTATTCTCCCCGACATAGGAGGAGATCATCTTCTTGACCTGCTTGGTGCGCAAGAGCTTGCCCAGCCCCTCCCCGTCAATGCCCGCATTGTTGGAGGCGATGGTAAGGTCTTTGGTGCCGGCATCGCGGATCGCATCGATCAGCCGTTCGGGAATGCCGCACAGGCCAAAACCGCCAGCGCAGATATGCATGCCATCAAACAACAGCCCATCGAGCGCTGCAGCGGCATCGGGGTATATTTTCTTCATCTTCGGGCTCCGCATAGGAATTGCGGCCCTTTAGGCAACCACAACGGGCCGGGTCAATTGCCGTAACCGTCACCCTTGGCGCACAATCTGCAACTATGCGGCAAGCGGAGGCTTTCTGCGCCGGTCAATCGGGCAGCCGCACGGTTCACGCCCAGAAAGCGAGATAGGCGAAGACCAGAGTTCCGGCTGCGCTGGCCAGGATTGTCGGCCGCCGATACGCCGGTGCAAGCAGGCCGACGACAAGGCCGCCCATAACGACGAAGAATAAAGCAACGCCCATCACGATGCCGTAATAGCGAAATATTTGCGGGCCATGCCCTTTATGCAGCTCGGTAAGCGCGCTCAGCATGTCGGGCTGCACCAGCTTGGCGGTGGTGCCGGTTTCGCCATTTTCAAATCGCAGATGCAGGCGTGAGGTCGGTCGGGTCATGAAGCTGTCGCCGCGGCCGCGGATATAATCGAAATCGATTCCGAGTTCCTCGTCCGCAATAAAGCGGCGCACCTCGGCTTCCAGCTCGGGATTCTCGTTGGTCAAAACATAACCCTGCGGCACCGCAATTTCGGTTTCGACCGTTTCACCCTGGACCCCGGCAAGGTAGAGGCTGCCGGTGATGGCCATCAGAATGAAAGCGGGCGCCAGCAACGCGGCAAGGTAGAGGTGGATACTTACCAGGCCGCGGCGCAGCTTGACTTTGTTCATTACGGAAATCCTGTTTTTCGCTCATTGGCCAGAGTGATACCTGCCTGGCCCGTTTGTTATGCTATTGCGTACCATTCGCAATAAAGGCAGTCAATGGACATTAGCTGCCGGTGTTTGACCTTGATCAAGGCCGCTTTCGTGATCCCGCTATACGCCCTATACAAAGAGATATTTCCTTTGGGGAGAATGATCATGAAATCCATCCTGTTACCCGTGAATGACGAAGAAGGCTTCGAATCCCGGCTGCAAGCCGCGCTTGATATTGGACGCGCGAGCAATGGACATATCACTTTCCTCCACGGCATTCCGGTCAGCGATTATGTCGCGCTCGATCCCTTTGGCGGGTCCTATTATGTCGCGGAACAGCGTGAGGCCGCGCTTGAAGAAGCCGAGCGCAAGCGGTCGATGCTCCGGGAAACCATGGCAAACGAGGATGTGTCCTGGGACTTCCTGTCCGAGGACGGTGCACCCGATGATGTATTGATCAGCCAGTCTCGGCTGGCCGATGTCGTCGTGCTCAGCGAGCCGGCCGGCGATCATGATGCCGACCTCGCCTCAAGTGTCACCTATATGGTCATGACCGCCCAATGCCCGGTTCTCGCCGTACCCCAGTCCAGCAAGGCGCTCGATTGCGCAGGCAAGGCCGTGATCGCCTGGAACGGGTCGGAGCAGGCTGCCAATGCAATGCGCGCCGCCATTCCCCTGCTCAAGTCCGCCGGCTCTGTCGAAGTCGTGACGATCGGCGAGGATCCGGCCTATTTTCCGGCCTCGACCGCGGGCACTTATCTGTCCCGTCACGGGATCAAGGCCGAACTGATCCAGCGTGAACGGAACACGAAAATCGCCGATGCGATGCACAGCCTGCTGATCGACCGCGAAGCCGATTATATGGTGATGGGCGCCTATGGGCACAGCCGGGTCCGGCAAACGCTGTTCGGCGGCGTGTCCCGCCACTTTATCCAGCGCTCGCCTGTACCGGTCCTGATGGCGCATTAACGGAAAAGCTCAGGACGCGGTCGTCTCGCTCGAAATCGAGACGCGCACACCGGTCAGCGTGCCGTTCCACCCTTGATCGGACGGGCCGCGCCAATAGCCGGTATCGCGGTCTGCCCGGAACGTAAAACGGGCATTGCGCTTGCCCTCGGCAAGCATTGCCTCGAACCGTGCCGAACGGCCCGCCCGCTGTTCGATGACATGCAACGACCGCCTCTCGCCTTCGAGCGGGCGAAGCAGCTCCACACTGGGCCACAAGCCGCCGGATATGGTCTGGCGAGCACGTACGGCTTCCCGCTCAGGACTGGCTGAAACCGCAAGCGTCGAAAGGTTGACGCTATCCCCGCCATGAAGGCGTGAAAGCAGCAGCCCGGTCACTTGCATCGCGCCCTCTTCCCGCACCGGTACCGCACGCCTGCCATCAAGCAATGTCAGCGCACCCCGACCGATCACATTGGCGCTATAATCGGCAAGATTCACCAACAGCGCTGTATCTTCATCGATACCGATTCCGATACGCGCGGCCCGGGGCTGTTCCATGATCGCCCGTGCCAGCCTGCCAAGCCGTCCGCGCTGCCCAAAATGCTGATCGACAGTGAATGGCGAAAACAATCTCAGGCCCGTCGTCATTATGAGCCTGCCGTCATCGGCTGACAGTTGGTCGTCGACCGGGCCGAACAGCGCGCCAAACGCATCGCCGCGTGCAATCATCGGCCTGCTCATCGCTGCGGCGCTCATTCCGCCGATTATGGCTCCCGATGCCAACCGGGCGCGGATGGCCGCCAGCATCGGGCTGTCGGCTCCGCGTTCGCGTATAAGAGCCTGGGTCAAGCGCAGCTGATCGCCGCCGGTGAACCAGATCGCTCCGGCATTTTCGATCTTCGCGATTTCCCCGGCATTGTCGGCATTGGAAGCCCACTCGCTTTCGTCGACATCGGGCGTGTCAGGATCGTCGGTCAGGGCGAGGTGGACGACCCTGATATTTTCGGGCGACACGCCATAGAACATCAGTTCCCCGGCAAAGGCTGCGGCCCGGCTGGCCGAATCGGCCGACGCGGCCGCGATTATGGCAATGTTCGGCGCTTCGGCCGGCCGGTTATCGATGAACGCGCGATACACGGCCTCATTGTCCAGCGAGAGCGCGCCACCAACGATCAGCACGCGGCCAGTATCGGCCCCGGCCGGCGCATTGAGCGGGATGCACGCAGCGAGCAACGCCCCGACAAGGGCTACAAATCGGATTAAAGCCATCCGTCCTGCAGTTCCAAGACCTTGCCCAGATCAGCAAGCGCCTGGGCCTCGCCGGTAACCTTGATCGCCTTCATGCCGAGCGCCGCAGCCGGCTTGCAGTTGATACCCAGGTCATCGAGATAGACGCAGTCGACCGGATCGACTTCCAGCGTCTCGCACATCATCATATAAATGCGCGGATCGGGCTTGCGGACGCCTGCCTTGGAGCTTTCGATCACATGATCGAAGCGCGTCATGATGTCGGCAATTGCCAGCGCCTTCCGCTCGCTTCGCGCCATACCTGCCCCCTTGCCCGCAGGGACATTGTTGGTGATGCAGCCAAGCTTGTGGCCCTTGGATTTCAGCACATCGAGCGCCGCAACCATTTTAGGCCGGATATCGCCGGACAGGCAGGCCAGCACATCGGCACCGGTCAGGTTATCCGCACCCACTGCGCGTGCTTCTTCGGCAAACATCGTGTCGAATCCGGCTGCATCGATCTCCGCGCGCTCGAACCGGGCCCAGGCGTTGTCGTCGGGATCGGCCGAATTGATCTTGCGCACGATATTGTGCGGCAGCCCTTTCTCCACTTCCATGCGGTTGAAGGCGTCAAACGGAGATGTCGTGACGACGCCTCCGAAATCCCAGAGCACTGCTTGATATGTCATGGCGCCCTCTTTCGCGACGACCGGGCGAAGGTCAAGCGCTCTAATATTTCGGGACGATTTCCGACAATGCGATGGAGCAGGCCATATCCTCCGGCATCAGGTCTATCCGCGCTTCGCGAAAATGCGTGAAGCGATCAAACCACGGTTCGGTTCCGCCCAGCTTTACTTCGAAACCGGTTTCGATCCCCGCGTCGCGGGCGCGCGCCAGCCCGTCATCCATATTGGCAACGCCGAAAACGATAATGCAGCTGCCCTCGCCATGTTTCTGAAGCCGCTCCCAATAGCGCCCCTCCTCCTTGAGCGGCGCAAGGATTTCCAGACCTGAATCCCATGAAAGAGCAGCAACGACACCCGTGCTTTCCACAATGGCCGGCTCATCGAATTCAACGCCAAGCGCCTTGCTGATCCGCTCCACATAAGCGTCGACATTTTCCCGGTACACCACGATCGCAACATGATCGATTTTCTGAATGGCCTGTTCCATGCGCCTCTCTCCCCCAACGTTTCGCAGCAGGACTAGAAAGGTTTGAATACTAAGTAAATGGCCGGAATTGCACCTATGCGTTATGCTTGAGTTTGAGGCCCGGACGCGCCCATTCGGTTTTCACCAGCCGCCCGGTGCCCGAAAGGCAGATATAGGCTGTGCGCATATCCGCGCCGCCCCAGCAGATATTGGTCGTGAAGATGTCGTCCGTCTCCACGAATTCGACAAGTTCACCCGATGGTGAAACGACGGAAATCCCGCATTCGCCGATGGTAGCCACGCAGATATTGCCGCATTCCTCCATGCCCAAGCTATCGAAAAATTTATAGCCGGCGGGCCGATAGAGCGGAATACCGGGGCCGCCGGGGCCTGCCGTATCGTCGACCTTGCCGGGCGCGATGATGTTGAACGCGGTCAGCCGACACGTATAGGTTTCGGCAGCATACAGCGTCTTGCCATCGGGCGAGAGGCCAACGCCATTCGGATTGTAGGAGGGGAAAATCACCTCTTCGAGATGGCTGCCATCCGCCTTGGCATAGAAGATACCGACAATGTCATGACACCGCGTTTCGAAATCCTGCTTGCCGTGGTCGGTGAACCAGAAGCCGCCATGCGCATCGAAAACGATATCGTTGGGACCGCGCAACACACAGTCGAAATCGCCCGACTTGTAGAGGGTTTCCACTTCGCCGGTGGCAAGGTCGATCCGCTCGATCCGGCCGCCGGAATAATCCTCCGCGATCCCGTGCGGGGCAAGCATGCCGTTGCTTTCGACATAATTGAAACCGCCATTGTTGCAGACATAGAGCTTGCCATCCGGGCCGATCGCCAACCCGTTGGGCCCGCCGCCCGGCTCGGCAACGATTTCCTTGGTGCCATCGGGCTGTACCCGGGTGATCCGCCCGGCCGCGATCTCGACAAGGATGATGCTGCCATCGTCCATCGCCACCGGGCCCTCGGGGAAACGCAAGCCGTCCGTTACCAATTCCATGTTTCATCCTCTCTTGAGATGCGGTCTGTTTTCCTTTTGCCGCCTATGACGGACAGCCAACTATCGTTGCCCGCGCGGGTCAAGTGACTTAATGGTCGGAGCAGAGAGAAATCCTCCCGGGAAACAGAAAAATGAGCACCGAATATCCGCGAAACCTGCGCTTCCACATCGATGGCGAATGGATCGAGGCCGGAGACCGGCAGACCCAGGATGTCGTCAATCCGGCCACGGGCGAAACACTGGCCGCATTGCCGCTGGCGAACGCCGACGATCTCGATCGGGCGCTGGCAGCATCCGAACTCGGCTTTCGCGAGTGGAAAGCCAAAGACGTCAATGAACGCGGCGCGGTCTTGCGGAAAGTGGCCGATCTGCTGCGCGAACGCATGAACCACATCGCGCCCCTGCTCACCATGGAGCAGGGCAAGCCGGTCAAGGAAGCGAAGGGCGAAGTGCTGGGCGCGGCCGCATTGTTCGACTATTTTGCCGAGGAAGCAAAGCGCGCGCATGGCCGCGTACTGGTTCGCCCGGCAGGCCAGCGCTCCATCGTCATCAAGCAACCTGTTGGTCCGGTCGCTGCATTCAGCCCGTGGAATTTCCCGCTCTTCCTGATGGCGCGCAAGCTGGCCCCGGCATTGGCGGCTGGCTGCTCGATCATCTGCAAGCCACCCGAAGAAACGCCGGCCTGCGCCATTGAACTGATGAAATGCGTGCTCGACGGCGGCGTGCCCGGCCATGTCGCGCAGCTCGTATTCGGTGTGCCCGACATGGTGAGCTCGCAACTCATCGCATCGCCCATCATCCGCAAGATCAGCTTCACCGGCTCCGTGCCGGTCGGCAAGCATCTGATGAAGCTGGCGGCAGATGGCGTGAAGCGCATGACGATGGAACTGGGCGGCCATGCGCCGGTGCTGATATTCGACGATTGCGATCTGGAGCGCACGCTCGACATCATCGTCCCGCAGAAATTCCGCAATGCCGGGCAGGTCTGTGTCAGCCCCACGCGCTTCTATGTGCAGCAGGGCATTTACGATCGCTTCGTCGATGAATTCACCCAGCGAACGGAGAAGCTGACGGTGGGCAGCGGCCTGGACGATGCAACCCAGATGGGGCCGCTCGCCAATGTCCGCAGGCCCGCCGCTGTCGGTGCCCTGATCGACGATGCCAAAGAGAAAGGCGCGCGCATTACGACGGGCGGCGACGTACTGGGCGAGAGCGGCTTCTTCTTCTGCCCGACCGTTATCGCCGATGTCCCTCTCGACGCGCAGATCATGGCCAACGAGCCTTTCGGTCCCGTTGCGATGATGCGGCCCTTTGAAACATTCGACGAAGCCATCGAACAGGCGAACCGCCTCCCCTATGGCCTTGCCGCCTTTGCCTTCACGGAGAATGGCCGGCAGGCCATGCTGCTGGGCGATGCCATCGAGAGCGGCATGGTCGGCATCAACACGGTCGGCATAGGCGCGGTCGATTCTCCGTTTGGCGGGATCAAGGAGTCCGGTTTTGGAAGCGAGGACGGCCCAGAGGGACTGGAGGCCTATATGGTCACCAAAGCGGTGCACCAGGCATGAGCAGCATCGCGAACCGCACCGGCGGCCAAATCCTTGTCGACAATCTTGTGGCCCAGGGCTGCGACCGCATCTTCTGCGTCCCCGGCGAGAGTTATCTCGCGGTGCTGGACGCATTGCACGGCACCTCGGAAATCGATCTCGTCGTCTGCCGGCAGGAAGGCGGGGTTTCGTTCATGGCCGCCGCCGATGGCGCTATGACCGGAAGGCCGGGCATTGCTTTTGTCACGCGCGGCCCCGGCGCGACCAACGGCTCGATTGGCGTCCATGTCGCAATGCAGGATTCCGTGCCGATGATCTATTTCATCGGCGATGTCGGGCGCGGCGACAAGGATCGCGAGGCGTTTCAGGAGATCGACTTTCCGGCGATGTTCGGCCCGCTGTGCAAATGGGCCGCGAAAATCGACCAGGCCGAGCGCATTCCCGAATATATCGCGCGGGCCTATTCGGTCGCGATGGCCGGACGCCCCGGCCCGGTGGTGCTGGCGCTCCCCGAGGATATGCTGCGCGACACAGTGGAGGCCGTTGATCGCCCCAAAGTGATCCGTCCTGCCCAGCACCCCGATCCGGAAGCCATGGCCGTGATGATGGAACTGCTCAAAGAGGCCGCTTCGCCGGTTGCGATCGTCGGCGGTGCGGACTGGTGCGCAGGAGCATCCCATTATTTCCAGGAATTTGCCGAAGATATCGGGCTGCCCGTTGCATGCGGATTCCGGCGGCAGGATGCGATTTCCAACGAATCCCCCGTCTGGGCAGGCAATCTCGGTTATGGCCCCAATCCGAAGCTGCTAGAGCGTATCCGGGGTGCGGATCTCCTGCTCGTCGTCGGTGCGCGGCTCGGCGAGGCAACGACCGACGGCTATACGCTTATCACGCCAGACCATCCCGATCAGACGCTGATCCATATCCATCCCGATCCCGAGGAACTGGGCAGCGTCTATCGCGCCGATCTCGCCATCTGTGCGGATATGCGGGAATTCTCCGAAGAAGCCTCGCTCTGGGACCATGACATCATCGATTTCGATTGCGGTAAGGAGGCCCATGCGGAGTGGGAGGCTTGGAATACTGTCGAACCGAATGACGCGCTGACCCTCGATCTCGCGCAATGCGTGAAAGCGGCGCGCGAAGCCCTTCCCGCCGACAGCATCATCTGCAACGGCGCGGGCAATTTTTCAGGCTGGTGGCATCGCTATTGGCGCTATGGCGGCCCGGTCTGCCAGCTGGCTCCAACCGCAGGCGCGATGGGTTACGGCGTCCCCGCAGCTGTCGCAGCCGCGCTGCGCAATCCCGAGCGGCAGGTGCTGGCGATTGCCGGCGATGGCGATTTCCTGATGAACGGGCAGGAACTGGCGACCGCCGTCCAGCATGGCTGCGACATGATCGTCCTCATCATCGACAATGGCAGTTACGGCACGATCCGGATGCATCAGGAGCGCAATTATCCCGAGCGTCTGTCGGGCACTTCGCTCAGCAATCCGGACTTTGCGGCGCTCGCCCGGGCCTATGGCGCCTGGAGCGAAACGATTGAGCAAACGGATGCGTTCGCGCCTGCGCTGGACCGCGCAAAGGCTGAAAAAGGCGTCCGCCTGCTCCATCTCAAAATCGATGTCGAGGATCAGCTGGCAGCGGGCACATCGGTTGCGAAAGTGCGCGCCGCAGCGAAGAGTTAAAGAAGAAGCCGGAATCGGAAAGGGCCACCACCGAGGGGCTCGGCGGTGGCCCGATGCGACCCGGTTTACCTACAGGGGCAGTAGTCACCGAGCGTCTCCGACTAGTGTCGTAGGCCTGAAAATCGGTTGCGAGTAAAGTGCCCGCCGGGCCGTTTTCGACGAACGGCCCCCTGACTTAGATAAAATTGGCGCAAAGGGTCATGCACGGCGTCGGCCGCCGCCAACAAAAAAGGCCGCCCCGAACGGGAGCGGCCTTTTTTGTACTATCCGACGATGGTCAGACCTTGTCGCCGAGCGCGCCTTTAACGTCGCCCTTGAGCTTCTGGGCCTCGCCCTTCAGCTGCTGCGCATCGCCCTTGGCTTCCAGCTCTTTGTCGCCGGTCGCCTTGCCAACATTTTCCTTCGCCGCACCGGCGGCTTTGTCGGCGTGGCCTTTTACCTTGTCTGCAAGTTCACCCATTGGATGCTCCTTTTCAATTTCCATGACCCTGATTGGTCATATAATTGAAAACTAACACTAAACCCGGCTGTTCCACCTGTTGCGACAGAGTGTTTATTGCCAGCGGTGAGCGTTGCCTGCGGGCCTAGATCAGTCCCGCCAGCGGGCTGGATGGGTCGGCATATTTGCGGGTTGCCATCCGGCCGCTGCGATAGGCTTCACGCCCTGCCTCGACCGCCAGCTTCATTGCGCGAGCCATGCGGACCGGTTCCTTGGCTTCGGCAATCGCAGTGTTCATGAGAACGCCGTCGCAGCCCAGCTCCATCGCCACGGCAGCATCCGAAGCCGTGCCGACTCCGGCATCGACGAGTACCGGCACATTGGCCCCTTCGACGATCAGCCGAATCGTGACCCGGTTCTGGATACCGAGCCCCGAACCGATAGGCGCGCCGAGCGGCATCACGGCAACCGCGCCAGCCTCTTCCAGCTGCTTCGCGGCAATCGGATCGTCGACGCAATAGACCATCGGCTTGAAGCCTTCCTTGGCCAGAACTTCGGTCGCGCGCAGCGTCTCGCGCATGTCGGGATAGAGCGTTTTCGCCTCACCGAGCACCTCAAGCTTCACAAGATCCCAGCCGCCTGCCTCGCGCGCCAGCCGTAAAGTGCGGATCGCTTCATCCGCGTTGAAGCAGCCAGCGGTATTGGGAAGATATGTGTATTTCTTCGGATCGATAAAATCGGTCAGCATTGGCGCTTTGGGGTCCGACACATTCACCCGGCGCACGGCCACGGTAATGATTTCCGCGCCCGATGCTTCAAGCGCCGCCGCATTTTCCTCAAAGTCCGCATATTTGCCCGTACCGACAATCAGGCGCGATCTGAAATTCTGGCCTGCTACGCTCCAGCCGTCTTCGTCCATACCGCTTCCACCTCCTACAAAATGCACTATTTCCAACTCATCGCCATCCTCGACCAGCACGTCGCCGAGGGTCGAACGCGGCACCACTTCCAGATTCCGCTCCACCGCCACTTTCGCGGGATCAAGACCCAGCACCTCGCTGGCCAGCGCCGCCAGGGTCAGCCCCGGATGAACGCGTCGATGCTCGCCGTTGATGCGAATGGAAATCGTACGGTCGTCGGTCATTACTGCATCCTGCATTTGCGTTACGAGACGAGCCGCATATAGGTGTCTGCCCCGCGTCGTCGCAACCGAAAGGCAGGGCCAATGGCCGATAAACCTGTGATCTATGTTCTGAACGGGCCCAATCTGAACCTGTTGGGTTCGCGCGAGCCCGAAATTTATGGATCTGAGACGCTCGACGATATTGCCGGAAAGCTGGAAGACCGGGCACAGGAATTGGGTGTCGATGTAGAGGTTCGGCAATCCAATCATGAAGGCCATCTGCTGGACTGGATCCATGAGGCCCAGGCTGAGGAAGCAAAAGCTATCCTTTTGAATGCAGCGGGTTTTACCCACACGTCTGTGGCATTGCACGATGCCATAAAGGCCGTGTCGGTTCCCGTTATAGAGGTTCATCTGTCCAACCCCCATGCGCGGGAAAACTTCCGGCACAAGAGCCTGGTCGGCCAGGCGGCACATGGAACTATTTCCGGTTTTGGGTCAGTTTCCTATCTGCTGGCGCTGGACGCAGCTATACTGCTTTGAGTAAAAGCCACCACTTGCACTCCGGCCTCGGTCGGCAACAGGGATAAAGGGTCAGTTATGACAACCGACAAAGGCGCCGGGAACGGCACCATGAATGTTGACGTCGATCTGGTACGCCAGCTCGCCGAAATGCTGGACGAAGCAAATCTCACCGAAATCGAAGTCGAGGATGGCGATCGCTGCATCCGCGTCGTGCGTTCGGCCGGCGGCGGGGCATTCGTTGCGCCGGTCGCCGCACCTGCGCCGGCAGCCGCGTCGGCAGCGACGGCCCCTGCACCGGTCGAAGCGGCACCTGCAGCAAGCGCCGAAAATCATCCGGGCACGGTAAAATCGCCGATGGTCGGAACGGTTTATCTCGCACCCGAACCCGGCGCAGATCCGTTCATCAAGGTTGGCGATTCGGTGTCGCAGGGCGATACGTTGCTGATCATCGAGGCCATGAAGGTAATGAACCCCATCGTTGCCACGAAATCGGGCACGGTGACCGCGCTGCTGGTCGAAGATGCCGAACCGGTCGAGTTCAACCAGCCTCTCGCCACAGTCGAATAGGCCGCTGCTGTGATCAAAAAGGTCCTGATTGCCAATCGCGGCGAGATCGCATTGCGCATCCATCGCGCATGCCATGAAATGGGTATCAAGACGGTGGCCGTGCATTCGACCGCCGATGCCCAGGCAAAACATGTGCTGCTTGCCGATGAAACCGTGTGCATCGGACCGCCTGCGGCGACCGACAGCTACCTCAACATCCCGAACATCATCTCGGCGGCTGAAATCAGCGGCGCCGATGCGATCCATCCCGGCTATGGCTTCCTTTCCGAGAATGAGAAATTCGCCAAGATTGTCGAGGATCATGACATTATCTGGATCGGCCCCAAGCCCGAACATATCCGCATCATGGGCGACAAGGTTGAAGCCAAGCGAACAGCGGGCAAGCTGGGGCTTCCCCTCGTTCCCGGTTCCGACGGCGCGGTAAAGGAGATTTCCGCAGCCCGGAAAGTGGCGGAGGAAATCGGCTATCCGGTGATCGTGAAGGCGGCTTCCGGAGGCGGCGGGCGCGGGATGAAGGTCGTGCCGGACGCCAGCCAGCTCGAATCGCTGATCAAGCAGGCGGGTTCGGAGGCCAAATCGGCCTTTGGCGATGATACCGTCTATCTCGAAAAATTCCTTGGCAATCCGCGCCACATCGAATTCCAGGTCTTTGGCGATGGCAAGGGCAAGGCCGTTCATCTGGGCGAGCGTGACTGTTCGCTCCAGCGCCGTCACCAGAAAGTGCTCGAAGAAGCGCCTTCCCCGGTCATTACGGAGGAAGAACGCACGCGGATGGGCGACATCTGCGCCAATGCCATGGCCGATATGGGCTATCGCGGGGCGGGAACGATCGAATTCCTGTATGAAAATGGCGGCTTCTATTTCATCGAGATGAATACCCGCCTTCAGGTCGAGCATCCGGTGACCGAGATGATCACGGGCCTTGATCTCGTGCGCGAACAAATTCTTGTCGCCGCCGGGCAACCGCTTTCGGTGACGCAGGACGAGGTGACGTTCACCGGCCATGCGATCGAATGCCGGATCAATGCCGAGCATCACCAGACATTTGCGCCGTCACCGGGCAAGGTGATCAACTATCATGCGGCGGGCGGCATGCATGTGCGCGTCGATAGCGGGCTATATTCCGGCTATTCGATCCCGCCTTATTATGATTCGATGGTCGCCAAACTGATCGTCTATGGCAAAAGCCGGAACAAATGCATCATGCGGCTGCGCCGCGCGCTGGAAGAAATGGTCATCGAGGGCGTGGAAACCACCCTGCCCCTGCACCAGGCCTTGCTCGACGATCCGGACTTCCTTGCGGGCAATTATACGATCAAATGGCTTGAGGAATGGCTGGCCCGGAACCAGGCAGCCAGCGAAGCCAGCTAAATGTCCGGTGAAACCGACCTTGCCGCGCTTTTGCGCGACCTGAAGCCTATGCTCGCCGAGGAAGAGCATGGCTTTGTCACCATTCCCATCGGCTCAGGCTGGCCGCAGGGCCTCGTGCCCGTCGCGACCTTCGCCGAGGCCGAGGGAGCAAGCGTGATTGCGCTTTCTTCCATCCTTGAAGGAATCGGTCTTGAATTCGAAGAGGGCTGGGCAAAAATCACAATTGGCGCTACGAGCGCGCTCAGCGCCGTCGGACTGACGGCCAAAATAGCCACGGCGCTTGCCGAAAGCGGGATCAGTGCCAATATAGTGGCGGCATATCATCACGATCATGTTTTCGTGCCCTGGGCCCGGCGTGACGAGGCGATGGCAATTTTGGAAAACTTGTCGAAGGTACAGGAGTAGTTAGTTCGATGCAGGCCATAATCTACCACAATCCGCGCTGCGGCACATCCCGCAAGACGCTGGAGATTCTGGAAAAGGCACCCGCTATTGCGGTTCGCGTCGTTGAATATCTGAACGACACGCCCAGCAAGAAAAAGCTTGCCGACCTCTACAAAAAGGCGGGGATCACACCGCGCGACGGTTTGCGGATCAAAGAGCCAATCGCGAAAGAACTCGGCCTGAACGATCCGGATGTCAGCGATGACGCAATCCTTGATGCGATGGTCAAAAACCCGATCCTCATCAATCGGCCGATCGTCGAGACCGCCAAGGGTGTTCGGCTCTGCCGTCCACAGGATCTGGTCAAAGAGATTATCTAGACACGCGGAATAAAGGGGCGACGCGGCGATGAAGAGATTTTTCAAATGGGCCGCGTTGATCCTGCTTATTCTCGTCGGCGGAGCCATTTTCTGGTTCTGGACGCCCGACCGGGATGTCGACGAACTCCGCGCGCTTTACACCAATGAAGCGTCGCAATTCATCGAACTGCCGAGCGGGCTGACCGTCCATGTCCGCGATGAGGGTCCGCGCGATGCACCCGTGCTTGTGCTTGTGCACGGCTCAAGCGCTTCCCTTCAGACATGGGAACCCTGGGTCGAGCGCCTTTCGGACGATTTTCGCATCATCACCTATGACCAGCCGGGCCACGGTCTGACCGGCCCGACACCGGACGGCAATTATGACACGGCCGTATTCGTCGAGACGCTGGACGGCGTTGCCAACGCACTTGGCCTCACCGAATTCGCCGTCGGCGGCAGTTCGATGGGCGGCTGGGTTTCCTGGAACTATGCTCTCGCGCATGGCGACAGGGTCACCGGGCTTGCACTGATCGGCGCCTCCGGCGTGCCCGATGCCCAACCGCGCAAATTGCCTATCGGATTTCGCATTGCACGGATGCCGGTGATTTCGCGCTTGATGGAGAAAATAACGCCGCGCTCGATGGTTGAACGCTCAATCCGGCAGAGCGTGAGCAATCAGGAGATCGTCGACGATGCAATGGTCGACCGCTATTATGATCTCCTCCTTTATCCCGGCAATCGCGCGGCGACAGGTGCCCGCGGACGTGCAGAGCGAACGGTAGCCAGCCCGGAAAGCATGGCCGCAATCACTGTCCCGACCCTGTTGATATGGGGCGAGGAAGACCCGCTGGTGCCCCTTTCGTCAGGACAATGGTTTGACGAGCATATTCCCGACAGCGTCCTGATTGCCTATCCGGCCATCGGCCATATCCCGATGGAAGAAGCGCCTGATCGCAGCGCCGCCGATATGCGGGCATGGCTCGACACACTCCATACGAACGAACCAGCCGAAGCCGTTGAATAAGGGTGTAAAAGACCGTCCCAAAATGGGATGATCTTAACCAATGCCATTTGGCGATGCGGTTTTCGGACGCTAGGACCAACCCATGGCAACGATCGCGATTTACAGCATGAAGGGCGGGGTCGGAAAGACGACGCTGGCGGTGAACCTTGCATGGTGCGCGGCCATGCTCTCATCGCGCCGTACACTGCTCTGGGACCTCGACCAGCAGGCGGCCGCGACCTTCCTCATGCAGGACGGCAAAAAACCCAAACGTCGCGCCGAAGGGGTCTATGATCAGGAAATCAAACCGCGCAAACTGATCCGGCCCACCAGCATCGAACGGCTGGACCTTCTCGCCGCCGATCATTCCCTGCGAGAGTTGGACCGGATGTTTTTCTCATTCGGCAAGAAAAAGCGGCTCGCCAAAATCATCGATTCCGTTTCGCGCGACTATGACCGGATCATTCTCGATTGCCCGCCCGGCCTTTCTGAAACCAGTGACCAGATATTGCGCGCAGCGGATCTTGTGCTCGTGCCCGTCATCCCTTCCCCGCTTTCGCAACGGGCCTTTGAAACGGTCGTCGGTCATATTGAGCGAAACCATAAAGGGCGTACCGCGATCCTGCCGGTTCACACCATGGTCGATCGCCGCCGGACGCTGCATCGCAATGCACTGGACGACAAGAAGCGCTGGCCCGTTATCCCCTATGCGAGCGCCATCGAACAAATGGGTAGCCGGCGGGCGCCGGTCGGCGCCTTCGCGCTGCACTCTCCCGCCGGTCAGGCATTCGCCAAATTGTGGCGCGGCGTCGAACGCAAAATCGCGAAACTCTGACCTGTGCGGCGTTTCCGCCGATGACGGGCGGCCCGCGCTACGCTATCATGACCGGGTGGACTTGCTTGATCCGAACATGCTGCTGCGCGCCTATGCTGTCGGCGTCTTTCCCATGGCAGACAGCCGGGATGCCGACGAAGTTTTCTGGGTCGAGCCGAAAATGCGCGCAATCCTGCCGCTCGACGGTTTCCAGGTTTCCCGTTCGCTCGCCAAGACGATAAAATCCGACAGGTTTCGCGTAACCATTGATGCGGCGTTCGGGCAGGTCGTGAAGGCCTGCGCAGAAGCAAGCCCCGACCGGCCCGATACCTGGATCAACCCTGCTATCGAACGCGCCTATGGCGAACTTCATCGCCGTCATCATGCCCATTCAATCGAATGCTGGCAGGATGGAAAACTGGTCGGAGGACTTTACGGCGTGCGGCTCGGCCGCGCCTTTTTCGGGGAGAGCATGTTCAGCCGCGTGTCGAACGCCTCGAAGGTTGCATTGGCGCATCTGGTGGCGCGGATGAAAAGCGGCGGATTCGCCTTGCTCGATTGCCAGTTCATGACCGATCATCTCGCCTCGCTCGGCGCGATCGAAGTCTCCAAGGACGATTACGCCTCGTTGCTGGACGCGGCGCTGTCTTCAACCGGGCTGGCGGGAGCAGGCTCGGTCGACTCGTGTTCCGGGGCCGACCTTTCCGCGCTTGAGCGACTATTTCCCGACGATGTGGACGAGGACGGCGCATTGTCGGGATATGTCATTTCGCAGGCCTTGGGCCAGACATCGTAAAGCCTGTGCTCAATCACATTGAGCGACGGACGTTCCTTGAACAGCCAGCCTGAAAAGACCCGCTCCCAGCTTTCTTCCTCGCCGCCACGGGCCGGTTGCCGGACGAAGAGCTGGACGAACGCACCGGTCAGCCTTTGCGGCTCCCATGGTGCGGTTTCTTCACAGGCGCGCAGTCGGATCAGGACATCGCCGACCCTTGTTGATTCTCCGGGGCTCAGCCGGATTTCACGCGACAGGCCATTGCGCTTGTTGAGCAGCCCGAGCACCGCGACACGCTCCGCCATCGGCGTAACGCCTGTGAGATCGGCAGGCAGATCACCGATTTCTTCAATATCGTCGATATTGAGCGTTTCGTCATCGCCCTGGCCGCTGCGATTCTGATCGAGTGTCAGTTCCGCCGCAGGTGCGACTTCATCAGCGTCCTCCGACGACCCGCAGGCGGCAAGCACGATCAAGGCCGATGCCGCGACCCAACGGATCATGGAATCATTTCCCCGTCTTCGGTGCCGAAATCGTCGCTCATCGTGTCGCCCATGCCATCCGAGCTACCGCCCGAATCGTTGATCATCGAGCCGATCAGCCCGGTCATGTCGATCGCGCCCTGCGTATCAAGGATCACATCGTCCTCGACAAAGGGATCCGATGAGCCACCTGGTAAAAGGGCAATGAAGCTGCCGCCCAGAAGGCCTTCGCTGGTGATTGCGGCGCTGCTGTCATTGGGGAGATTTGCGCCTGGGTCGATCGCCATTCGCACCTCGGCCTGAAAATCATCGGGGTTGAGCCGAACCGCCGTCACCTCGCCAATGGAAAGCCCGGCGACGCGAACATCGGTACCGACATCGATACCGCTGACATTGGGAAAATAGGCCGTGACTTCTATGGCATGGCTGCCGGCTCCACTCGCCGTACGGCCGAGAAAAGTGAAGACCAGAAAAACCGCCGCAATAACGACGGCAAGCCCGACCAGCGCTTCGAGCAGATGGTTACGAACGGCGCTCAACTTGGGCTCCATGCCTCATAATCGCCGCTCGCTCGCGCCCGATCACGATTCGAATCCAGCGCGCCGGCAGGATGATAGGCAGCGCCCGTCCCGGTCAGGTTGGCCGTATAGGGTGCTTCCCAGGCACGCGCCGGAGGCAGGCTCTGGTCAGGCACGTCTTCAACCGTCTGATGAAGCCAGCCATGCCATTCGGCGGGCACGTTGCTCGCATCATTGGGTTTGCCGCTCGCATAGATGACCCAGCGTCTGCGCGGGCCCTTCTTGCTTTCATAATAGCGATTGCCGGCGGCGTCTTCGGCAACGAAGCGGCCCTTGCGCAGCGAATGCCACGCGGTGCCGATTGTCGCTCCGTCCCACCAGATGAAGATGTTTTTAAAAAGTCCCATAGCGATTGGCGTTTAGCGTCTCTTCTGCGGCACGCCAACTGTTCTTGCGCCGAATGCGGTCTCTTATTCCGGCAAGGCCGGGCCGTCAGGCCAGCTCACATGATCGCCCGCAGCAATCCCCAGCTCTGCACTGCGCCCTCCATCAATCTCCAGCACGGCAATAACGGGTTCGGTCGAATAATAGGAATCCAGCGAATATGGCACCGTCTCTGCGGCGATATTGGTGATCACGCCGTCGGACCGGATAAAGATCATATCGAGCGGGATCAGCGTGTTGCGCATCCAGAAGCTCGCCAACCGGGGAAAATCGAAGGGAAAGATCATCCCGCCATTTTCGGGAAGCGATTCGCGGAACATCAGTCCGCGTCTCTGCTCTTCGGGCGTGATCGCCGTCTCGACGTCGAAAAGGCGGTCTCCGGCTGCGGTGCGCACCGTCACGGATATGGTTTCCGCAGTCGACTGTTGATCCGCTTGCTGTTCCGCCCCGGCTTCTTCCACCGTGGCAGGCGGATCGGCGGGTAGCTGAGTTTCGGCCCGGCATCCCAGAAGCGCCAGCACGGGTAACGCACATAGGAATGCGCAAGAGGATATTTTGGTCATGCGTTGCTATTCGCAATGCTGGAGCGTCACGGCAAGCGGTCCTTTGTCGCCATCGGCAATCCGCGCCTGCAGCTGGTCACCGGTATCGATCTCGCCAAGCCCTGAACGCCGCACCACTTCCATATGGACGAATACGTCACGTCCCTCGCCCTCCCGGACAAGAAAACCATAACCTTTCAGGCGGTTGAACCACTTAACTGTCACCGGCTCGAAATCTCCGGCGGCCTCTACCAGCGCATCATGCTCATGCCTGTAATCACCGGAATTCTGGTCCGAATACTCTTCGCAGCCTTCGAGATCGATCGACAGAATTTCGGTTGCCTGCCGGCCGCGGTCTCGTTCGGCAAAGACGCACTCCAGGCGCGCTCCCTCCGGCAATGTGCGTCGGCCATGATCGCGCAGGATGGAGAAATGGATCAGGATGTCGCCATCGCCGTCATCGGACACGAGAAATCCATAGCCGCGCGTGCCATCGAACCATTTGACGATTCCCGAGGCACGTGACAGCGCTTCCCCCAACGAGCCTTCCTCGTCGGCTGCATCAAGCGCTGCCTCCTCTGGCGCAGCCTGCAAAGCCGCTGCGTTCCCTTCCGATGTCATGCACCGTCCCCTGTTTGGGCAATTATCTAACACAAAATCCTGCGTTCGTGAAAGGGTGTAAGGAAGGAGGCGCTAGTCTTCCTGCTCGGGAATGTCGCCCGGCTCCCTATCGATGAATTTTCTCGCAAGCTCATAGGGATGGCCGGCACGGATCATGGCAGCGAGCGCCTTGCGCTTGCGATCCGGGTCCAGAGGTTCGGATGCATAAGGGCCGAATCGGCGCTTCCGCACGAAGGCTAGCGCCGCATTCCATGCCTGATCCGCAGCGATCTCCCTTGCCTCCGCGCCATCGGCTTCCTCGATACCGGCCGCATAAAGGGCCTGCTCGACGCGCCTTTCTCCATAACCACGCCGCCCGAGCGAAGCCGCGCGTGAACTGGCAAAGGCAGCGTCATCTATATAGCCGAGCTCGGCAAATTTCTCGGCAAGCGTCTCGACCGGAGGCGCGCTCTCCTCTGCCCATCCCCGCTCCCGCAGTTTGCGCGCCAGATAGCTGCGGAGCTTGGCCCGCGTCGTGGCGTAGCGACCGACATAGAAGAGCGCGAGCTGCTCAAGGCTCTCTCCATC
Organism: uncultured Parasphingopyxis sp.; assembly: GCA_947259005.1. Classification (GTDB taxonomy): domain Bacteria; phylum Pseudomonadota; class Alphaproteobacteria; order Sphingomonadales; family Sphingomonadaceae; genus Parasphingopyxis. The sequence continues at coordinate 827,807 of CAMYKP010000006.1, forward strand.
CAGCGGTGGACGGGGCTTTTTGCGGGTTTGACCAGTCATGCGCCATCTTTGTGCCATAGTGGAGCCGAATTTTGAACGCGGCTCATCGGCAATGCGTTCAGTCAGAACATTATCTATCGCGCCTATGGCATGGCGATTGTCGCAAAAAACAAAAAATATGATCGCGACAACGGGAGCAATTGAAGGAAATCATGACAGATTCTCTTGAACCGACACCGATTCATGACGAATTGCCCAGGCGTTTCGCCGATTTCGGAACCTTGGGTGAAGCGCTGGACTACGCCGCTACCGGCAAGCGCGGATTCAATTTCCACGATGCCCGTGGCAATCTTGTCCGCCCATATCCCTATGCCGAATTGCGCGAGGATTCGGTTGCCGCAGCCAAACGGCTGATCGCATTCGGGATCAAGCCCGGCGACCGGGTTGCGCTAATCGCCGATACCGCGCCTGAGTTCTGCGCGTTTTTCTTCGGCGCAGTTTATGCCGGCGCGCTTCCCGTGCCGCTGCCCCTGCCAACATCCTTCGGCGGCAAGGAAGGCTATATTGAGCAGCTCGCTGTTCAGCTGCGGAGTTCCGAGCCAAAATTACTGATCTATCCCTCCGAAATCGGGGAAATCTCCCAGGCCGCCGCCGAAGCCTGTTCGGTACCCGGCCAAGACTGGGAAAGTTTTGCCGAACGCGACGCACCGGATGTCGAATTTCCGCAGGCCGGTCAGGACGATGTCGCCTATCTCCAATATTCGAGCGGTTCGACCCGGTTCCCGCACGGCGTGATCATCAGCCACAAGGCGCTGCTCCACAATCTCGGCTCGCACGCCAACGGCATGCTCATCGGGGAAGAGGATCGCTGCATTTCCTGGCTGCCCTTCTATCACGATATGGGCCTGGTCGGATGCATGCTCTCGATGGTCGCAAACCAGGTATCGACCGACTATCTCAAAACTGCAGATTTCGCCCGCCGCCCGCTTGCCTGGCTCGATCTGATCAGCCGCAACCCCGGCACCTCGTGCAGCTACTCGCCGACTTTCGGCTATGATATCTGCGCGCGCCGGATCGGCAGCCAGTCCCATGTGGCCGACCGGTTCGACCTCTCCCGCTGGCGGCTGGCCGGTAACGGTGCGGACATGATCCGTCCCGATGTGATGCAGCATTTCACCGATGCCTTCGCCGATGCCGGCTTCGATCCGAAATGCTTCGTGCCGAGCTATGGCCTCGCCGAGGCGACGCTGGCGGTAACCCTGATGCCAGCGGGCGAAGGCATTGTCGTCGACCTGGTCGAGGAAAGTGAGCTTTCTGGCGTGCCGAGGGCCGATAATGACGAGCCGGTCCGCTATCGCGCCATCGTCAATTGCGGCAAGGCCGTGCGCGATACGACCATCGAAATCCGCGAGGAAGACGGCACGGTGATGGCCGACAAGGCGATCGGCCAGGTCTGGATCCAGGGGCCGGCGCTCATGGACGGCTATTTTCGCGATCAGGAAGCAACCGATGCGTGCCTTAAGGATGGGTGGCTCGACACCGGCGATATGGGATATCTGTCGGACGGTTATCTCTATGTGGTCGGCCGCGCCAAGGACATGATCATAATCAACGGCAAGAACCACTGGCCGCAAGATATTGAATGGGCAGTGGAACAGCTGCCCGGATTCAAGTCCGGGGACATTGCCGCATTTGCGATTACCGCTCCGGGCGGTGAGGAAACGCCAGCGGTCCTGGTGCAGTGCCGAACGTCGGACGTTAACGAACGCACAAGACTTCACGGCCTGATCCGCGACAAGGTGCGTGCGATCACGGGTATGAATTGTGTCATCGAACTGGTGCCGCCGCGAACCCTGCCGCTTACCAGCTCAGGCAAGCTCAGCCGCGCAAAAGCGCGCAATCTCTATCTTTCCGGCGAGATTCAGCCCTACGACATCGCTGCCTGAAGCACTGCTTCGCAAAACTGCGGTAAAATCGGCATTAACCTTGCCGCTCCGGGTTTTGGAAAGGCTTTTGCCGCTATCCCTTGATCAGAGGGATGGCGATGACAGCGATTGACACCAACCAGCTGGGCTGGCTGGAAATCTTGGGATTGCGAAAACCGCAAGGCGGCGAGTGGGAACGCGTGCGCTCGGCGCAGCTTCGCGAGTTGAGCAAGAACTCGCTGCTCCCGGTGGTCGCCGTGATCCTCGCGACACTTTCCTCGACATCGCTTTTCTGGGGCACGGTGCCCGCAGCGATCATGATTGCCTGGCTTTCCATTCTGGTGGTTGCAATAGTTTCCATTGCATCCGCACGCAGTGCCAACCTGCGACGCACTGGCGGTGCACGACAACGTGACGTGATGCGCGCTGTCTCCAACTGTACGATCATTGGCTTGTTCTGGTCGATACCGCCTCTCTTCTTCGCGCAGTATGGCAATATGGAGCAGATCATAACGATCTCCGCCTTCACCCTCGCACTGATGGGTGCGGCCGCCTTGATGCTCAACGTCGTGCCGCTGGCCGGAATCATGCTCAATGGCCTGATCGGAATCAGCCTGAGCATCATGCTGTACCGGTTCGGACTGACACTGCTTTCCGGACTGACATTCTCCTACGCAATCTGCCTGACATTCACGATGCTGGTGAACGGCCGGGCCGCAATCACCAGGTTACGCAATGATATTGCACTTGCCGAGCAGCGCGAAGTTGTGAACCTGATGCTTCGGCAGGAAGATACGGGTGAAAGCGACTGGCTGTGGCAAATCGATGCCCGCAAATGCATCGTCGAACCTTCTCCGCGCTTCGCCGCCGCCACATCTATCGATGTTGCAGATCTGGAAGGTATGCCGTTGCTGGATATCCTTGCAGGACCGAACTGGCGTGAAAAGAAGCTCGGTGAAGAAATCTGCGAGCTGCTGAGAAAAATGCAGGCTGGCCGGACGTTCAGCGATTTTCTCGTGCCTGTTACCCTGGGCGATAATGAGCGCTGGTGGAAAATTTCGGGCGCTCCGAGGCTAAGCCCAAACCGACACATCATGGGCTATCGCGGTGTTATCGCGGATGTCACCGATCGCGAGGCGATTGAGCGTCGTATCCACCATATGGCGCATTTCGATGCGCTGACGGGCCTGCCCAATCGCACCTATTCGAACGAACTGCTCCGAAAGCGTATCGCCACGGCTTCGGCTGAAAATCGCTATTGCGCATTTCTCATGATCGATCTCGACCGGTTCAAGGCCGTCAATGATACGTCCGGGCATCCGGTCGGCGACAAATTGCTGGCGCAGGTTGCCGAGCGCCTGAATGCATTGTGCCAAGCCGATGACAAATGCGGTCGGCTCGGAGGCGACGAATTCGCGATGATCATCGCAGACAGCCAGTCTTCGGAAGGCCTCGACCGACGCGCCCGCGAAATCATCATGAGCCTTTCCGCTCCCTATACCGTCGATGGCCAGATACTGCATATCGGGGCAAGCGTCGGGTCCGCCATCTATCCGAAAGACGGCGGATCGGTCTCCTCGCTGCTCCGCAAGGCCGATCTGGCGCTCTACCGCGCCAAGGGCAGCGGCCGTGGCACCCATTATCCTTATGAACCGGCCCTGCTCCAGAAAGCCGAAGAGCGCCGCGCGATCGAAACTGCGCTACGCGAAGCATTGGAAAAGGGAGAGCTGCATCTCGTTTACCAGCCGGTCATCACACTGGCGACGGGTGAGACCGCGGGATTCGAAGCCTTGTTGCGCTGGACCCATCCCGAACTTGGCGACGTGCCTCCCGACAAGTTTCTCCCGATAGCCGAGGAAACCCGGCTCATCGATCCGATTGGAGAATGGGTGTTTCGCGAAGCCTGCAACGAGGCGGCGACCTGGCCGGAACAGTATCGCCTGGCGATCAACCTTTCATCCGGGCAGCTGCGCAATCCGCGATTGAGCACGGCGGTTATCTCTGCGCTTTCGCGATCGGGCATCTCGCCGAACCGCCTCGAGCTGGAAACCACCGAGGCTATTTTGAACAATGACAGCGATCAGGCGGTCAAGACGTTTGAACAATTGCGCGGTCTCGGCGTAACCATGGCGCTCGATGATTTCGGGACCGGTTATTCGACGCTGGGTTTCATCGGGCGCATGAATTTCAACTCGATCAAGATCGACAAGCGCTTTATTCGCGATGCGCAAAGCGGATCCAAATCGAGCATCGCCATCATCCGTGCCGTCATCGCCATGGCAGACAGCCTCGGCGTTGCAACGATCGCCGAGGGCATCGAAAACAATGCGCAATATGCAATCGCCGAACGCTTGGGCTGTTCGCAGGTGCAGGGTTATTTCCTCGATCGCCCGATGAACGCCGACTCCGTTCAATCCCGGATCGGCAATACCGACGGACAAGCCGTCGCCTGATCATGGTGCCCGGGGTGATCCCGCTTGCGACAATATCCTTGCATCCCCCTTCCCGCCCCGTTAAACGCGCGCATCTCGGACTCGGAGGAGTGTAGCTCAGTTGGTAGAGCATCGGTCTCCAAAACCGAGGGTCGTGGGTTCGAGCCCCTCCGCTCCTGCCATCCGGTCTTCAATTGGTCCGGCAGGCATGCCTTGTAATGGCAGCTTGCGGGTCCGAGATAGAGTTTAACACTCATGCCAATGTCGGCCGACAAGGCCGATGGCGGCGTGTGTGCGTTTTTGGTTTTGAATAAGGTGAATGGGAACCGTGGCAAAGGTCAATCCAGGCGAGTTCATCCGGCAGGTACGCGCGGAGACGTCGAAAGTCGTCTGGCCGACCCGCCAGGAGACCATTCAGACCGGTATCATGGTGATGATCATGACTGCCGTCCTCGCCGTGTTTTTCCTCGGCGTCGATTCCTTCTTCAACATGATTGTCCGGTTCCTGATCGGGCTGGTGAGTTAAAGGCTTTCAGCTAAGGGTATTCAATGTCACGCTGGTACATCATTCACGCCTATTCGGGCTTCGAGAACAAAGTGCGGGACGCCATTCTGGCGGAAGCCACGCGCATGGGTCTTGAGCCGCTCGTCGAGGAAGTCGAAGTGCCGACCGAGGAAGTAACCGAGGTCAAGCGCGGCAAGAAGGTGCAGACCGAGCGGAAATTCTTCCCCGGCTATGTGCTCGCCAAGCTGAGCATGAACGACGATGTCTATCACCTCGTCAAGAATACGCCGAAGGTGACCGGCTTTCTCGGTTCCAATGGCAAGCCGCAGCCGATCAGCGAAGCCGAGGCAGCGCGCATCCTCAACACGAAAGAGGAAGCCGCCGCAGCGCCGAAGCAGAAAATCAATGTCGATTACGAAATCGGCGACCAGATCAAGGTGCTCGACGGCCCGTTCGCCAGCTTCAACGGCGTGGTCGAAGAACTCGATTTCGATCGGGCCCGCGTCAAGGTGTCGGTGTCGATCTTTGGCCGCGCGACACCGGTCGAACTGGAATTCGAGCAGGTCGAACTGGTCAAATAGCAATTTAAGAGTTTCCGGAATGATCCGGGAAATGTGGAAGGCAGTGCCACTGCCGCTTGTACCACTAAGCCAAGAGAAAAGGTGAGAAGACAGTTATGGCGAAGAAAATAGACGGCTATATCAGCCTGCAGGTTCCTGCCGGCACAGCCAACCCCTCCCCGCCGCTTGGGCCCGCATTGGGCCAGCGCGGCGTGAACATCATGGATTTCTGCAAGGCGTTCAACGCACAGACGCAGGATCTTGAAAAAGGCGCTCCGATCCCGACCAAGATCACGGTCTATGCCGATCGCAGCTTTACCTTTGTCACGAAAACGCCGCCGGCGAGCTATCTGCTGAAAAAAGCAGCCAAGCTCAAAAAAGGCGCGAGCACGGTCGGCACCGAAATCGTCGGTCAGATCAAGCGTTCGCAGCTTGCCGAGATCGCCGAAACCAAGATGGCCGATCTGAATGCCAATGACATTGAAGCCGCAACCCGCATCATCGAAGGCTCTGCCACGTCGATGGGCCTCGAAGTGGTGGAGGGCTAAATCATGGCGAAGCTGAGCAAAAAGCGTAAAGCGCTTTTGGAAAACACCGATCGCGATGCACTGCATTCCTCTGATGATGCGCTGAAGATCGTCAAAGCCAATGCGACCTCGAAATTCGACGAGACCATCGAAATTGCGATGAACCTCGCCGTCGATCCACGCCACGCCGACCAGATGGTCCGCGGCGTTGTTTCGCTCCCCTCGGGTACGGGCAAGGACGTACGCGTCGCCGTGTTCGCCAAGGATGCGAAGGCAGACGAAGCCAAGGAAGCTGGCGCCGACACGGTTGGCGCCGAAGACCTGATGGAAGCCATGCAGGGCGGCGACCTCAATTATGACCGTGTCATCGCGACACCGGACATGATGGGTGTTGTCGGCCGTCTCGGTAAGGTGCTGGGTCCCAAGGGCCTGATGCCGAACCCGAAACTGGGCACGGTTACTCCCGATGTCGCGAAAGCGGTCAAGGATGCCAAGGGCGGCCAGGTCGAGTTCCGCGCCGAGAAAGCCGGTATCGTTCATTCGACGATCGGCAAGGCGAGCTTCACCGAAGCCGCTCTCAAAAAGAACTATGACGCATTTGTCGGCGCCATCGTGAAGGCCAAGCCTTCCGGCGCCAAAGGCAAGTATATCAAGAAGATCGCCGTCAGCTCGACCATGGGCGCCGGCGTAAAGGTTGATCCGACGGACGTCGGAGCGTAAAGGGCTTCCCGGCTCTTCGGAGCCGGGATACGACCGAAGGCGTTTTTCGCATTCGGTCACACCGTCCGAGACAGTTGGTGACAGCAATTTGGCTGTCTTAATTTCCAGCCAAGACGGGGAAAGTTTTTGACGGGTGCTTCTGTTCAGTCAGAGCCCCGGTCTGCTGCGGCACCAGCTGGATCAGACAACAGACCCCTCGGACAATTTGTACGGACCAACGGGCGCTTTGCCCTGCGGCCCTTCATGGTTTGCGGATGTTCCGCAGGCCGAACAAGGAGTGCGATATATGGATCGAGCTCAAAAGACCGAGGCGGTTGCCGAACTGAACCGCACCTTCACCGAGGCGGGCGTGATCGTTGTCACGCGCAACCTCGGCCTCACCGTTGCCGAATCCGGTGATCTGAGGGCGAAGATGCGTGAAGCCGGTGCCAGCTTCAAAGTATCGAAAAACAAGCTTGCCAAGATTGCGATCAAGGACACGCAGTATAACCCGCTCAGCGATATGCTGACCGGACCGACTGCACTGGCCTGGTCGGACGATCCGGTTGCAGCACCCAAAGTGGTTGCTGAATTTGCGAAAGCGAATGACCGGCTCGAGATCATCGGCGGGGCGATGGGCGAAACCGTCCTCGATCTCGATGGTGTGAAGGCATTGGCAGCGCTGCCTTCGCTTGACGAACTGCGCGGTAAGATTGTGGGTCTGCTCAATGCACCTGCAACCAAGGTCGCCCAGCTCGCCAATGCTCCGGCATCCAAGCTGGCTCGTGTTTTTGGCGCCTATGGTGCGTCGGAAGCCGCCTGATTTTCGAATAGCTCAACACTGAACTGACGGGGCCGACGCGCCCCAATTGGAGACTTTTAAAATGGCAGATCTTGATAAACTCGTGGACAGCCTTTCCGAGCTGACCGTTCTGGAAGCCGCTGAACTGGCTACCAAACTTGAAGAAAAATGGGGCGTTTCGGCCGCTGCAGCTGTTGCAGTTGCTGGCCCGGCTGCTGGTGGCGATGCCCCGGCTGCCGAAGAGCAGGACGAATTCGACGTCATCCTCACCGGCGACGGCGGCAAGAAGATCCAGGTGATCAAAGAAGTCCGCGCCATCACCGGCCTCGGCCTCGGCGAAGCCAAAGCGCTCGTCGAAGGTGCACCGAAAGCCATCAAGGAAGGTGTCGCCAAGGCAGAAGCCGAAGAAATCAAAGGCAAGATCGAAGAGGCCGGCGGTACCGTCGAACTCAAGTAAAAGCCTTTCGGATTTTCCGAACGCTAAAGGGGCGGTGCAGCGATGCACCGCCCCTTTTTCTTTGGTTCAACAGCCTCCCGCCCGAGAGCCGCAAAACTAGGCCGGCTCAAAGGCCCGTTCAGTAGCCTTGGGCGTCGGAGAGAATGTTCCGAACGTCTTGCTCTCGACATTTTTAGCCAGTTGGCGATCAAGGAAATGCGCTCTGCGCATACGATATTTCCGCGTAAGAAACGGATTGATCCGGGTTGGCCCCTGATCGACGCTAGCGGCATAATATCCGACCGGCTTCGCATAGTCGATTTGATCGATCAGTGCAGTGCCCGAAATCTGATCGCCTTTCAGGCCCGCTATCACGTCGCGTCGCGGCTCAGGCGTGGCCGATACGGCTGGCGTTGTCATCGGCGCGCGATCTACGACTGGCGCACTCGCGCCCATCGGTTTGGTCAGTGACGTGCCCGGCTGGTTTGCAATCTTGCCGGAGCGACGCTTGCGACGGCGACTCAGGATCACACCGCCGCCAGCAAGGCCCAAGCCTGCCAGCCCGGCAAGACCGGCCAGCAACAGCTCATCGCTCATGCCGTTATTATCCGCGGCTTCGGATATCTCGGCGGGGGCCGCGGTACGACTTTCGATCGGCGTGGTACTTGTCGGCGGTAGAGCTGCGAGTGTTTCAGCCTTACTATCCGATGCCGATGTGAAATTGTCTGCAGGAGCCTCTTCGGCAGGAGCCCTTTCAGACTGCGCACGGCGGACGGCCGCTGTCTCGGATGACGATGGGGTAGCAGCCGTGGAACTTTCGACTCGGGATTGGCGGGTATTGGCAGTGGGAGCCGCAGTCTCGATTGCGTTCGGCGTAGCGTTTGCTGCCGGAGCGGCGGCAACTGGATCGCTTGGGGTCGCGGTCGGCGCATCCGACCTGGAAACAACGGGAGCCTCGCTGATCGGCGCACGATTGGGCAGCGCTGTCGGGCGCGGCGAGGAGCTGCTCGCCGGAACCGGTTTCGTCGCCGGGCTTGGCGTTGCCGGGATCGATGCCGGCGGCAGCACCGAATTTTCGTCCATCGGCGCAGGTGCGGAGGGCGTCGGCGCAAAAGGAACCGGCTCCGATATTCCGTTATCCTGCGCAGCGAGCGGGGTTGAGGTGGCCACAATAAGAGCTGCAACAGCTGCCATGGTGGGGCGGATGGGGTGGGTTTGTTTTGTCATAGTGCTGTCAGGAACGGCCCTGCCCTTTCAAAAGTTCACCGGAATGTGCCAATCCGGGATGATCGGATGTCGCAGTTCGACGAATGGAGAATATTCAGTTTAACCCGGATATTCCTGAACGAAATAAGCTGGTACGGTTGATTGGCTTTATAGTGGGTGCAAAAATTTGGCGCGTTCCCGGGCATCAATTGACACCCTCCCTCCCCGATCCTATATCGCCTGCATCACCGCTACCGTTCGAGAAATGATGCGAATTTGCGCGCCGTGTCACAAGAATAGATCGGTTTCGGTTTCATAGACGCTGAAAGCTGCAGACTCCCCGGTTTCGAGGACAGGGGGTCTTGCGGCTTTTTGTCGTCTTTGCGTTATGAAATTTGAGCAGAAACCGAGGCATATACTCCATGGCGACCAAGGCGAAAGCGGCAGACCAGAGCCGTACCAAGCGTATCCGCAAGATTTTCGGCGACATTCACGAAGTGATCAAGATGCCGAACCTCATCGAGGTTCAGAGGGACAGTTACGAACAGTTCCTGCGTTCCGATCCCAGCATCGATTATATCTCGGGTCTCGAGAAAACGCTCCGTTCGGTTTTCCCGATCCGCGATTTTGCCGGCACCGCCGAGCTTGATTTCGTCCATTACGAACTCGAGCCGCCAAAATATGACACGGAAGAATGCCGCCAGCGCGGGATCACCTATGCCGCCCCGATGCGCGTTACGCTGCGCCTGATCGTTTTCGAGGTCGATCCCGACACGGAAACCCGCTCCGTTCTCGATATCAAGGAGCAGGACGTCTATATGGGCGACATGCCGTTGATGACCGACAACGGCACCTTCCTGATCAACGGCACCGAGCGCGTCATCGTTTCGCAGATGCACCGTTCGCCTGGCGTCCTGTTCGATCATGATCGCGGCAAGACGCACGCATCCGGCAAATTCCTCTTTGCCGCGCGCGTCATTCCCTATCGCGGTTCCTGGCTCGATTTCGAGTTCGACGCGAAAGACATCGTCAACGTCCGCATCGACCGCAAGCGCAAATTGCCGGTTACGGCCCTGCTCCATGCACTCGGCCTGACCAGCGAGGAAATTCTCGCCCAGTTCTACGAAACCGTTGTGTACAAGCGCGCCAAGGACGGCTGGGAAATCCCGTTCGTCGCCGACGCGTGGCGCGGTATCAAGCCGACCTTCGACATGGTCGACGGCAAATCGGGCGAAGTGATCTTCCCGGCGGGCACCAAAGTGACGCCGCGCGCCGCTGCCAAGGCTGAAAAAGACGGCCTGAAAAGCCTCCTCATCCCGACCGAGGAAATTTTCGGCCGCTACAGCGCCTTCGATCTCATCAATGAGAAAACCGGCGAAATCTATATCGAAGCCGGTGACGAGGTCAGCGAAGAGAATCTCGAAAAGCTCGACAACGCCAAGATCGACGAACTGGTGCTGCTCGATATCGACCACACCAACACCGGCCCATGGATCCGGAACACGCTGAAAGCTGACAAGGCCGAAGATACCGATCAGGCACTGGCCGATATCTACCGCGTCATGCGCCCCGGCGAACCGCCAACGCGCGAAACCGCCGATGCGCTGTTCGAAGGCCTGTTCTTCGATCCCGAACGCTATGACCTTTCCGGCGTTGGCCGCTGGAAGCTCAACATGCGTCTCGAGCTGGATGCACCGGAAGACCTGACGACACTGCGCAAGGAAGACATCCTCGCGGTTGTTCAGGAAATCGTCGACCTGAAGGACGGCAAGGGCGAAGTCGATGATGTCGACAACCTCGCCAACCGCCGCGTCCGTTCGGTCGGTGAGCTGCTGGAAAACCAGTACCGTGTCGGCCTTCTCCGCATGGAGCGCGCCGTCAAGGAGCGCATGAGCTCGGTCGATGTGTCGACCGTGATGCCGAACGACCTGATCAACGCGAAGCCGGCCGTTGCCGCGGTTCGCGAATTCTTCGGTTCGTCTCAGCTCTCCCAGTTCATGGATCAGACCAACCCGCTCTCCGAAGTTACCCATAAGCGCCGCGTATCAGCGCTTGGGCCGGGCGGTCTTACGCGTGAACGCGCAGGCTTCGAAGTCCGCGACGTTCACCCGACCCATTATGGCCGTATCTGCCCGATCGAGACGCCTGAAGGCCCGAATATCGGCCTGATCAACTCGCTCGCCTCGTTCAGCCGCGTCAACAAATACGGCTTTATCGAAACGCCATATCGCAAGGTTATCGACGGCAAGGTAACCGACGAGGTCGTCTATCTCTCGGCGATGGAAGAGCAGAAGCACACGGTGGCCCAGGCCAATGCCGAGCTCAACGCGGATGGCAGCTTTGTCGAGGAAATCGTCTCTTCACGCCAGGCCGGTGAATTCCTGATGGCCCAGCGTGAACAGATCACCCTGATGGACGTTTCGCCGAAACAGCTGGTTTCGGTAGCCGCCTCGCTGATCCCGTTCCTGGAAAACGATGACGCCAACCGCGCACTCATGGGCTCGAACATGCAACGTCAGGCCGTGCCTCTGGTGAAAGCCGAAGCACCGCTCGTCGGAACCGGCATGGAAGCGACCGTGGCCCGGGACTCCGGCGCAGCCGTCGTCGCCCGCCGCGCCGGTGTGGTCGACCAGGTCGATGCGACCCGTATCGTTATCCGCGCATCGGGCGCGGTTAATGCCAATGAGAGCGGCGTCGACATCTACACGCTGATGAAGTTCCAGCGCTCGAACCAGAACACCTGCATCAACCAGCGTCCGCTGGTGAAAGTCGGTGAACTCATCGAAGCCGGTGACGTTCTCGCCGATGGTCCTTCGACCGAATATGGCGAGCTGGCGCTCGGCAAGAACACGCTCGTCGCGTTCATGCCGTGGAATGGCTACAATTATGAGGATTCCATCCTCATCTCCGAGCGTATCGTGAAGGACGACGAATTCACCTCGATCCATATCGAGGAATTCGAAGTCATGGCGCGTGACACCAAGCTTGGGCCCGAAGACATTACCCGCGACATTCCGAATGTCGGCGAGGAAGCCCTGCGCAACCTCGATGAAGCAGGCATCGTCTATATCGGCGCCGAAGTGCATCCGGGCGATATTCTCGCCGGCAAGATCACGCCGAAGGGCGAAAGCCCGATGACGCCGGAGGAAAAACTCCTTCGCGCCATCTTCGGTGAAAAGGCATCCGACGTTCGTGATACGTCGCTCCGCCTGCCGCCGGGTGTGGCGGGTACGGTTGTCGAAGTCCGCGTGTTCAACCGCCACGGCATCGACAAAGACGAACGCGCCATGGCCATCGAACGCGAGGAAATCGAACGCCTCCGCAAGGATGCCGACGACGAACGCGCCATTCTGAACCGCGCCACCTATGGCCGGTTGAAGGAAATGCTCGTTGGCCAGACGGCAACGGCTGCGCCCAAGGGCGTGACCAAGGGATCGAAGCTTACCGCTGCGATGCTTGAGGATGTCGACAAGCATGACTGGTGGCAATTTGCGGTCAAGGCCGACAAGCGCCAGGGCGAACTGGAAGTCGTCAAACAGCAATATGACGAAGCGGCCGAGAAGATCGAAGCCAAGTTCCAGGATCGCCGCGAGAAGCTGGAGCGGGGCGACGAGCTGCCGCCGGGCGTTCTCAAGATGGTCAAGGTATTCGTCGCGGTGAAGCGCAAGCTGCAGCCGGGCGACAAAATGGCTGGCCGCCATGGCAACAAGGGTGTGATTTCCCGCATCCTGCCGCATGAAGACATGCCGTTCCTCGAGGATGGCACGCCGGTCGATATCGTTCTGAACCCGCTTGGTGTGCCTTCGCGCATGAATGTCGGGCAGATTTTCGAGACCCATCTCGGCATGGCCGCTCGCGGCCTTGGCGGGCAGATCAAGGAAGCCCTTGAGGACTGGCGTCATGCCAATCCGGATGCCAGCGCCGGCAAACCACCGGCAGCCGTGCGCGAAGCCATGAAGACCGCCTATGGCGACCCCTATCATGAAAGCATTGCGTCGCTCGAAGACGACAAGGTCATCGAGATGGCGGGCCGGCTTACCAGCGGTGTTCCCATGGGCACGCCGGTGTTTGACGGCGCACGCGAGGGCGATGTCACGGACATGCTCAAGCTTGCCGGACTCGATGCCAGCGGCCAGGTCGATCTCTATGACGGCCGTACGGGCGAATGTTTCGATCGCAAGGTGACGGTGGGCTATATCTACATGCTCAAGCTGCACCATCTGGTCGATGACAAGATCCACGCCCGGTCTATCGGGCCATACAGCCTCGTTACCCAGCAGCCGCTGGGCGGCAAGGCACAGTTCGGTGGCCAGCGCTTCGGTGAGATGGAGGTCTGGGCGCTTCAGGCCTATGGCGCGGCATACACGCTGCAGGAAATGCTCACGGTCAAATCCGACGATGTCGTCGGCCGGACCAAGGTCTATGAGGCGATCGTCAAGGGTGACGACACGTTCGAGGCCGGCATCCCCGAAAGCTTCAACGTGCTTGTGAAGGAAATGCGCTCGCTGGGCCTCAGCGTCGATCTCAAGTCCATCTCCGAAGACGGAGAAGACGGGGACGAGCTTTCCGTAGCCGCCGAGTAATTACGACTATTCAGTCCCCTGCCCGTGATCGGGCGGGGGCAGACAAGGATCAGACATGAACGAACTGACCAACTTCCAGAACCCCGTCGCCAAGCCGGAGACGTTTGACCAGATCCAGATCGGCCTCGCCTCGCCCGAGAAGATCCGCAGCTGGTCTTTCGGTGAAATCAAGAAGCCGGAAACCATCAACTACCGGACCTTCAAACCGGAACGCGACGGCCTGTTCTGCGCCCGTATCTTTGGCCCGATCAAGGATTATGAGTGCCTGTGCGGCAAGTATAAGCGCATGAAATACAAGGGTATTGTCTGCGAGAAATGCGGTGTGGAAGTCACCGTGTCGAAGGTTCGCCGTGAGCGGATGGGCCATATCGACCTCGCCGCCCCGGTCGCGCATATCTGGTTCCTGAAATCGCTGCCAAGCCGCATCGGCCTGCTCCTCGACATGCAGCTCAAGCAGCTCGAGCGCATTTTGTATTTCGAGCAATATGTCGTCATCGAGCCGGGCCTGACCCCGCTCGAAAAATTCCAGCTGCTGACCGAGGACGAAATCCTCGAAGCACAGGACGAGTATGGCGAAGACGCCTTCTCCGCCGGTATCGGTGCAGAAGCCGTCAAGCAGATGCTGATCGATCTCGACCTCGAACAGGAACGTGAAGACCTGCTTCAGGATCTGGCGACGACCAAATCGACGCTGAAGCCGAAGAAGATCATCAAGCGCCTGAAGGTTGTCGAAAGCTTCATTGACTCGGGCAACCGCCCCGAATGGATGATCCTCGACATCGTTCCGGTCATTCCGCCCGAATTGCGCCCGCTTGTGCCGCTCGATGGCGGCCGTTTCGCGACGTCCGATCTCAACGATCTCTATCGCCGCGTGATCAACCGCAACAACCGCCTGAAGCGCCTCATGGAGCTGCGCGCGCCGGACATCATCGTCCGCAACGAAAAGCGCATGCTTCAGGAATCGGTCGACGCCCTGTTCGACAATGGCCGCCGCGGCCGCACGATCACGGGCGCCAATAAACGCCCGCTGAAATCGCTCAGCGACATGCTCAAGGGCAAACAGGGCCGCTTCCGCCAGAACCTGCTCGGCAAGCGCGTCGACTATTCGGGTCGTTCGGTCATCGTGACCGGTCCGGAACTGAAGCTGCATCAGTGCGGCCTGCCGAAGAAGATGGCGCTCGAACTGTTCAAGCCGTTCATCTACGCCCGCCTCGACGCCAAGGGCCTTTCCATGACGCTCAAACAGGCCAAGAAATGGGTCGAGAAAGAGCGCAAGGAAGTCTGGGACATCCTCGACGAGGTTATCCGCGAACATCCGGTCATGTTGAACCGTGCCCCGACGCTTCACCGTCTTGGTATCCAGGCGTTCGAGCCGGTCCTGATCGAAGGTAAGGCCATCCAGCTTCACCCGCTGGTCTGCGCGGCGTTCAACGCCGACTTTGACGGTGACCAGATGGCCGTTCACGTGCCGCTGAGCCTTGAAGCGCAGCTTGAAGCCCGCGTTCTGATGATGTCGACAAACAACATCCTCTCGCCCGCCAATGGCAAACCGATCATCGTTCCGTCGCAGGATATGGTACTCGGCATCTATTATCTTTCGATGGACCGCGAAGGCGAGCCGGGCGAAGGATCAATCCTCGCCGATATCACCGAAGTGCATCAGGCTCTCGAAGTCGGTGCCGTGACGCTCCACTCGAAGATTACGAGCCGCGTTCCGCAGACCGATGAAGACGGCAAAACCTATATGGCGCGGGTCGAAACGACACCGGGCCGGATGCTGATCAGCGAAAAGCTGCCGCAGTCGCACAAGGTGCCTTACGAGACGATCAACCGCCTTCTCACCAAGAAGGAAATCGCTGACGTTATCGATCAGGTCTATCGTCACACCGGTCAGAAGGACACGGTGCTGTTCGCCGATGGTATCATGGCGCTGGGCTTCAAACATGCCTTCAAGGCCGGCATTTCGTTCGGCAAGGACGACATGATCATTCCCGATGCGAAGGAACCTCTGGTCGAGGAAACCCGTTCGCTCGTGGCCGATTATGAGCAGCAGTATCAGGACGGCCTGATCACCCAGCAGGAAAAATACAACAAGGTGATCGACGCCTGGAGCCGCTGTTCGGACCAGGTCGCCAATGCGATGATGGAAGAGATCAAGGCAACGCCGAAGGACGAAGACGGACGCGAAGCCCAGATCAACTCGATCTACATGATGTCGCACTCGGGCGCTCGTGGCAGCCCCGCCCAGATGAAGCAGCTGGCCGGTATGCGCGGCCTGATGGCCAAGCCTTCGGGTGAAATTATTGAGACCCCCATCCTCTCCAACTTTAAAGAGGGTTTGACGGTTCTCGAATATTTCAACTCGACTCACGGTGCACGTAAGGGCCTTGCCGATACCGCTCTCAAGACGGCAAACTCGGGTTACCTGACCCGTCGTCTCGTGGATGTGTCGCAGGATTGCACGATCGTCGAACTGGACTGCAAAACGACCGGTTCGCTGGAGATGAAAGCCATCATCCAGGGCGGTTCGACCATTGCTACGCTCTCCGAGCGTATCCTTGGCCGCACGGCAGCCGAAGACATCATCGACAGCAAGACCGACGAAGTCATCGTCAAGGCTGGCGAGATGATGGACGAACCGATGGCACTCGCCGTCGAAGAGTCCGGTGTCCAGTCGGTTCAGATCCGTTCGCCACTGAT
This sequence comes from uncultured Parasphingopyxis sp., assembly GCA_947259005.1. GTDB lineage: Bacteria > Pseudomonadota > Alphaproteobacteria > Sphingomonadales > Sphingomonadaceae > Parasphingopyxis. The sequence continues at coordinate 844,161 of CAMYKP010000006.1, forward strand.
GTGCGAATCCAAGGTCGGTGTCTGTGGCAAATGCTACGGTCGCGACCTTGCCCGCGGGACGCCGGTGAACATCGGCGAAGCGGTTGGCGTTATCGCCGCCCAGTCGATCGGTGAGCCTGGTACCCAGCTGACGATGCGGACCTTCCACATCGGCGGCGCGGCACAGCTCAACGAACAGTCCAACCTTGAATCTCCGGCTGACGGCAAGCTCGAATATCGCGAGCTTAACCAGATCGTCGACAGCAAGAAGCGGACGCTCGCTCTCTCGCGCTCCGGCGAGCTGGCGATCATCGACGCAGAAGGCCGGGAAGTCGGCGTGTTCCGCGTTCCTTATGGCGCTCGTCTGCTCCAGAAGGACGGCGAAACGGTTGCCAAGGGCGACCGGATTGCCGAATGGGATCCGAGCTATGCGCCGGTCATCACCGAAAAGGGTGGCACGGCGAAGTTCCAGGACATCATCGACAACCGTACGGTCAAGGACGAAACCGATGAGGCGACGGGTATTACCCAGAACGTCATCACCGAAGACCAGGCCAAGACCAAGAAGGACGATCTCAAGCCGCGTATCACGCTGCTCGACGACGACAGCGGCGAGGCTGGCGTGTATCGCCTGATCCCCGGCGCGGTTATCTCGGTCAGTGACGGTCAGACGCTGGAAGCTGGCGACATCGTTGCCCGACTTCCGCGGGAAGCCGCCAAGACGCGTGATATCACCGGTGGTCTGCCACGGGTTGCCGAGCTTTTCGAAGCCCGCATTCCGAAGGACAATGCGGTCATCGCCAAGATTGACGGCCGCATTGAATTCGTCCGTGACTATAAGGCCAAGCGCAAGATCGCGATTGTCCCGGAAGAGGGCGATCCGGTCGAATATCTGATCCCCAAGACCAAGATCATCGATGTGCAGGAAGGCGACTTCGTGAAGAAGGGCGACGATCTCGTCGCCGGCTCGCCCGATCCGCATGACATCCTCGAGGTTCTGGGTGTCAAGGCATTGGCCGAGTATCTCGTGTCGGAAATCCAGGAAGTCTATCGTCTGCAAGGCGTGAAGATCAACGACAAGCATATCGAGACGATCGTTCGTCAGATGCTCCAGAAGGTCGAAATCACCGATGGCGGCGATACCACGCTGCTCGCCGGCGAACAGCTCGACGAAGAGGAGATGAACGAGATCAACGAGCGCCTGACCAAGAAGCAGAAGCCTGCCGTCGGCAAGCCGGTGCTGCTCGGCATCACCAAGGCGTCGCTGCAGACCCGCAGCTTCATCTCTGCCGCATCTTTCCAGGAAACGACGCGCGTCCTCACCGAGGCCGCCGTTCAGGGCAAGATCGATACGCTGCAGGGCCTGAAAGAGAATGTCATCGTCGGCCGGCTTATCCCGGCAGGCACAGGCGCGGGCATGAACCGCGTTCGCGTGACGGCCTCTTCGCGCGATGCAGCGCTTCGTGCGCAGCAGAAGAAGCTTCAGGAAGCCATGCTCGCGGCGCAGGAAGCAGAAGCCGAACCGGCCGCTGAAGAGGTTGCCGTGGAAGCCGAGTCCAGCGAAAGCTAGGGCTCGTTAGCGCCTGCAATGAGAATAGCCCCGCCGGTGTGAACCGGCGGGGCTTTTTCACGCCATAAGCGCATCGACGCCCGGCATTGGCCTTTGCAGCGCAAACCCCTATTCCGTGACCATGGATGTAACCGATCTTCGCATTGCGCTGTTCAGCGGCAATTATAACTATGTCCGGGACGGCGCGAACCAGGCGCTGAACCGGCTGGTCGGCTATCTGCTGAGTCAGGGTGCGTCCGTGCGCATCTATTCACCGGTCGTCGAGAACCCGGATTTCGAAGCAACCGGCGATCTCGTCCATGTCCCCGCCCTCGCCCTGCCCGGCCGCGCCGAGTATCGCGCACCGGTCCGCCTGCCCGGTAGTGTGCGCAAAGATATTGCCGAATTTGCACCGAACATCTTTCATATCGCCAGCCCCGAGATTCTTGGTCACCGCGCACTGTCTCTCGCCCGGCGCTGGAACATCCCTGCAGTCGCTTCGGTACATACGCGGTTCGAAACCTATCCGCGCTATTACGGCCTGACCTTTCTGGAGCCGCTCGTCGTCGCGATACTGCGACGCTTCTATCGCCGCTGCGACGCGATTTTCGCGCCATCCGAATCCATGGCGCAGATCCTGCGCGAACAGCGGATGAGCTACGATGTCGGCATCTGGTCCCGTGGGATCGACCGCGAAATCTTCGATGCCCGCCATCGCGATCTGGAATGGCGGCGCAGTCATGGCATCGCGGATGACGAAGTCGTGATCGGTTTCGTCGGCCGCCTTGTCATGGAGAAAGGCCTCGATGTTTATTCCGATGCGATCGATCAGCTCGAAAAGCGGGGCGTCAAGCACCGCGTCATGATCGTCGGCGAAGGCCCGGCGGGGGAATGGTTCGAACGGCGCCTGCCCAACGGCGTTTTCGTCGGCTTCCAGAAAGGCGCCGACCTGGGCCGCGCGGTCGCCTCCATGGATATGCTGTTCAATCCCAGTATCACCGAGACATTCGGCAATGTTACGCTGGAAGCCATGGCCGCAGGATTGCCGGTCGTGGCCGCCAGGGCAACGGGAAGCCAGAGTCTCGTCGATGACGGCGTAACCGGCCGGCTTGTCCGTCCCGGCGCAATCGAAGCCTTTGCCGACGCGCTCCAGCTTTATTGCGAGGATGAACAGGCCCGCAAGTCGGCCGGTATCGCGGGCTGTGCCGCCAGCGAACGTTATGGCTGGGACCAGGTCAACCAGGCGCTGGTCGACGGCTATCTGCGTGTCATTCGCCAGCGCATCGACGGCACTTCGGGTCCGCCGCGCAGCCCCGTGCCCTAGTATCCCGGCCCTAAAGCCGTTCGATCCGCTGAGCCGCCTCGTCGAGAATTTCGGTTACCTGACGGACCAGCGCTTCGTCCGTTTCATCGCGGGAGAAGCGATGGCCGAGCACCACGAAAAGATTGCCCATAGCCCGGCGCACCGATCCGCTTTCGGCCCGTTTTTCCTGCTCGCCCATGCTCGACAGCCGGGTGAACAGTGCTACTACTTCGGCCTGCTTATCTTCGAGTTCCGCAGTTCCCGCATCGGTGATTGTAAACGCCTTGCGTGAACCTTCCGTCTCCACCTGCTCGATCATGCCGCTGTCTTCCAGCAGACTGAGCGTGGGATAGATGATCCCCGGGCTTGGGGTGTAGGCACCGCCCGTCAATTCCTCGATCGCGCGGATCAGGTCATAGCCATGCCGGGACTCGTCCGCGATGAGCTTGAGGAGAACGAGACGCAATTCTCCCGAATCGAAAACCCGCCTGCGCCGTTTCCGGCCCTGACGGCCTCCGAAATCACTCCCCCGCCATCCACCGAACTGCATGGCGAAAAGCGCTTCGGGGAATCCCTTGCCTCTGCGGCCCCGATGGCCGCCCCAATGTTTTCTGGTCATAGATTCTTCCTTCTTAAGATAGCTCTATGATATATCTTGATAGTATTTTGTCAATGAGGCCGTGATTAACCCCCGGATGGCAAGCCTGAGGAATTCGGCTAGAGTGTCGCCATGGCAGACCTGTTTGTAAGCGATGATCACGATGACGCGGAAACAGTGAACGCGCCGCTTGCCGATCTGCTTCGCCCCGCCACACTGGCCGATGTCGTCGGACAGGAACATCTGACCGGGCCGGACGGACCGATTGGCCGGATGGTGACCGCTGGCAGGCTCGCCTCGATCATCTTCTGGGGGCCTCCCGGCACAGGGAAAACAACGATTGCCCGGCTGCTTGCCGATGCCGTCGATCTGCGCTTCACAGCAATATCGGCGGTATTTTCCGGTGTTGCGGACCTGAAAAAGGCCTTTGCCGAAGCACGGCAGATGGCAAATACCGGAAAGCGTACGCTTTTGTTTGTCGACGAGATCCATCGCTTCAATCGGGCGCAGCAGGACGGATTCCTGCCTTATGTAGAGGATGGCACAGTCACCCTGATCGGTGCGACAACTGAAAATCCATCCTTCGAGCTGAACTCGGCCCTGCTCAGCCGCGCGCAGGTCTTGATCCTCAATCGCCTTGATGCTGACGCTTTAGGCACTTTGCTCGATCGCGCCGCAGCACATGAAGGCCGTCCCCTCCCCCTTACTGCGGACGCGCGGAACGCCCTGATCGCCTCGGCCGATGGCGATGGCCGTTTCCTGTTGAATCAGGCCGAAACGCTGTTTTCCGTCAACCTGTCCGAACCGCTGGACCCGGCGAGGCTTGCCGACATGCTCCACCGCCGCATGCCGGTCTACGACAAGGATCGGGAGGGCCATTACAATCTGATCTCGGCCTTGCACAAAGCAATGCGCGGGTCGGACGCACAGGCCTCGCTCTACTATCTAGCCCGGATGCTCGTGGCCGGCGAGGAACCCCTTTACGTCCTCAGGCGGATAACGCGTTTTGCGAGCGAGGATATCGGGATCGCCGATCCACAAGCGCTCGTCCAGTGCCTTGCCGCCAAGGATGCCTATGAATTTCTCGGCAGCCCGGAAGGCGAACTCGCCATCGTTCAGGCCTGCCTCTATTGCGCGACCGCGCCGAAATCCAACGCGACCTACAAGGCTCAGAAGGCAGCGTGGAAATCGGCCAGGGAAACCGGTTCGCTGATGCCGCCCAAGAACATTCTCAATGCCCCGACCAAGCTGATGAAGGATGTCGGCTATGGTAAAGGCTATGCCTATGACCATGAAAGCGACGATGCCTTTTCCGGCGACAATTACTGGCCCGATGAGATGGAAAGGCAGGATTTCTACAAACCATCCCCAAGAGGTTTCGAGACAAAAGTGGCGGAACGCCTGGCTTTCTGGGAGAAATTGCGCGCAGATCGATAGTATTGATTGGCGTATGGATTCAAAAAAGCGTAGGCTGGGGCCAGATAATAGTATGGTTGCAACAGGGGAAGTTTCATGGAATTCGATCTCAATCGTGACATAGATTGGCCGTTGGTCTGGGAATACGCTCTCAAGATCGGCGCAGCCTTGCTAATCCTTCTGATTACGCATTTTATCGCCAAGGGTGTGAAATGGGCCATCGCCCGGATGGTCGACAAGATCCCGGCGCTGCAAAAACACAGCAATGCCCAGCCCGGCGAAACCGTCGGTAGCCAGATCGGCACCCTCGCCTATTGGATCGTCTGGCTCGTCGGCCTCGTCGTCGCACTCCAGCCGCTCGAACTCAGCAACGTGCTCGATCCGGTGCGCGCGCTAACGACCGAAGTGTTCAACTATCTGCCCAATATCATCGGTGCGGGTCTCATCATGTTCTTCGGCGTAATCATCGCGACAATCGTTCGCCGTATCGTCGAAACCACACTGATGGCGGTCAATGCGGATGGCTGGCTGGCCAGGGCCGGTGCGGACGAGATCACCGGAGGCGGAGAAGAAGCCTCCGCAGCGGGTGAAGGGCGCACGACGCTCAGCACGGCAATCGGTGTGATCGTCTTCGTCCTGATCATCATTCCCGTCGCCACTGCGGCTCTGCAGACGCTCAAGCTGAGCTCGATTTCAGACCCGCTCGTGTCGATCCTGCAGGACGTTGCCTTCTTCATTCCGCGCGCCATTGCAGCTGCCCTGATCCTCGGAACGGCCTATTTCATCGGTCGCTGGGTCAAGGGCTGGATCCAGCAGATTTTGGGCGCTCTTGGCGTTGATGCTGCGGCATCGGGTTCGGGCCTGGTTCCGGAAAGCGTCCATGCCAGCAGGGTCATCGGCACGATCGCCCTGACCGCCATCATGCTGGTTTCCGCCGTGGCCGCCGTCGAAGTGCTCGAAATCCAGTCTGTCCAGGCCATGGTGACCGAAGTGGTTGCGCTGGGTAGCCGGGTGATCTTCGGGCTGGTCATCATCGCAGCCGGCATCCTGCTTGCAAGGGTTCTCAGCAACCTGATGGCAAGCTCCACCGGCGAAGGCGGGATGCTCCAGACAATCCTCAAATGGCTGATCATCGCATTGTTTGCGGCCATGGGCCTCAAATTCATGCAGATTGCCGACGAGATTGTCGTCATCGCCTTTGCCGCCATTCTCGGCTCGGCAGCCGTGGCGGCAGCCATCGCCTTCGGGCTTGGCGGCCGGCCAACCGCGCACAAGCTGCTTGAGCGCTGGACGGACGGCGACGCGACCAAAACCAATCCGGGAGACAAGACTCCTCCCGGAATCTAGGGCCGGAAATTAATGCGGCGCTTTAGCCAGTTCGCCTGTTTCGACTGGTCGGGGCAGGCGGTGGCAAGGCCCAAAGGCATCGCCCTGGCAGTAACAGGGCCAGAAACGGGGGCGGGAGCGAAAGCACCCGCCCTTGTTGCATCCGACACCGGCTGGTCTCGCAACGGTGCCCTGCAGTGGCTGCGAGACCGCGCTGCCGAAAACGCCGATATGCTGATCGGGTTCGATTTTTCGTTCGCCCTGCCCTTCGCCGATCATGGCGCCTATTTCCCCGGCTGGACCGACAGCCCCGGCAACGCGCGTGCCTTGTGGCGGCGGATCGATGCGCTGTCTGCGGCTGATCCGCATCTTTCCGCATCCGGATTGCTTGAGCAGGATTCCCTTGCCCGGCATTTCCGCTATCAGGCTGGGCGCGAGACGATCACGGGATCCCGGTTTGAAGGACCGCTCGGCCGCCTGCGCATCACCGAACATCAATGCCGCCGGCAAAAACGCGGCAATGCGGTCTCATGCTTCAATCTCGTTGGCGCGGCACAAGTGGGCAAATCGAGCCTGACCGGAATGCGTGTCCTGCACCGGCTTGGCGGCGCCATCCCGGTCTGGCCCTTCGATCCGGTCCCGGAACGGGGCCCCATGCTCGTTGAAATCTATACCGGTATCGCCGCGCGCACAGCAGGGCTTACGGGGCCGACAAAGCTGCGCGATGGCGAAAGTCTGAACCGAGCGCTCACCAGCCTTGGCAGCGCCCCTCACGGCCCCCTGCCCCACTATGACGATCACAGCACCGATGCGCTATTGGCCAGCGCCTGGCTGCGCCGCGCCGCCGAGGATCCTGCGCTGTGGCAGCCCGCCGGTCTCAGCGAACCGCTGGCACAAACCGAAGGCTGGACGTTCGGTGTCGCCTGAAAATCGGCACGGCCCCAACTAGACGGAAAACGGGGCTGGACCTGCGCTTTCATTGCGGGCATGGGGGCGCGGCGCGCCGGATTAGCTCAGCTGGTAGAGCAACCGCCTTGTAAGCGGTAGGTCGTCCGTTCGAGTCGGACATCCGGCACCACACAGTCCATAGAAACTATCGTGACCGCACTATCGGCAAGCTGAGGAACGCCCAGTGGCTTTCCTTGCTCCGCCTGCTCTTTGAGTGTGTGGAAAAAGCTCAACGCGAACATGTTGAGTTGATGGTTCTCCATTAACTTGTTCACAGAACCTTTGGGGGGCCCCTTTTTCCTGAAGTGGTTCGCCGTCGAGAAATCGCAAAAGATAGATTTGAAGCTCGCTATTTTCGTTCAGATGTTTCTGCGAGCGAACTTCAACAGCAAGCCGAACACCTGCGGCTCTATGAGCTTGCTTGCGCCGAGCCGGGTTTAGCGGAGTTAAGCGCAAATACTCTGCTAATCTCTCACGAAGGTCCGGCGTGAAGGGACGTGTGGGCATATGCGCCATTGAACTGTTCAGGACAGATGCATCGACCACATATCCATTTTCAAGTGCATAGCGGAGCGCGGTCTTTCTAGTGCGGATGTCGAAGCGAGCCACAGCGACAATTAGGATCTAACCTTTGCTCGAAAGGCGAGATGTTTTTACATTACTGACCAGCAGCGGTTTTCATAAAATCCCGATAATGGCCTGTATGTTCGGTGGCCGCTTTCGACCCACCGCAGACATGAAGAGACAAAGCAATTAGCGTCCGCATCGCACCTGATGCAGACTTAGTTTGCAAAATAGGGCTTGAGAGAATTGCTAACCGCTATTTCTAAGCGCGGTCGCAATCGCATTGATCGACAACTGAATTCCCTCGGCAATCCGTTCATCGGATTCTCCGGCGCGATGCCGCTTGAGCAGTTCGACCTGCAAAAGGTTGAGCGGTTCGATATAGGGCAGGCGCAACCGGATAGACGCATCGAGTTTGGGCGATTTTTCCAGCAGATAGGATTGGCCGGTCACGTCGAGCAGCGCGTCATATGTCCGCTGCCATCCTTCCCGGATACGGGCAAAGACAGCATCTCCCAAACTGCGGTCCTCAACCAGTTCCGCGTATCGGGAGGCGATTTCCATATCGGACTTGGCGAGGACCATTTCCAGATTGGCCAGGGCGTTCCGAAGGAACGGCCATTGCTGCGCCATATCGCGCAGCAAGGCTTTATCCCCGAAATCCCCGAGTGCATGACCGACACCATACCAGCCGGGAAGCATCACCCGCGCCTGCGACCAGGAAAACACCCAGGGTATGGCGCGCAGATCCTCGATCCGGTCCGTCGACTTCCGGCTGGCCGGTCGCGAACCGATTTTAAGCGTCGCGATTTCCGCTATCGGAGTCATCTGACGAAAGACATCGACAAAGGCTGGAGTTTCATAAACCAGCGCCCGATACGCGCCGAACGCGCTGGAAGAGATCGCTTCCATGGCCGCAGCGAACCGCACATGATCGTCCGATGGCACTCGCTCGGGCTCAAGCGTGGCCAGCATGGCTGCGGTGGCCATCGCGTCGAGATTGACCGCTGCGGTTTCCGGCGTGCCGAACTTGGCAGCGATGACTTCGCCCTGTTCGGTGATGCGAATGCGCCCGTTCACGGTGGCGGGGGGCTGGCTGCGGATAGCTTCGAAGGCAGATCCGCCTCCCCGCCCGACCGATCCGCCACGGCCGTGGAAAAGCTGCATCGTCACGCCCGCCTCGGCAAAAACCGGCGCCAGCGCTTCGCTGGCCCGGGCCAGGCTCCAGGTGGACGTCAGATAGCCGCCATCCTTGTTGGAATCGGAATAGCCGATCATCACTTCCTGGTGACCACGGTCCCGCGACAGGCTCGCAATTTCAGGCAGGGAGAAATAGTCGCGCATTACGTCGGGAGCGTTTTCGAGATCGCCGATTGTCTCGAACAGGGGGACGGCCATAATCGCACATTGCGGTTCTTCACCCGGAATGTAGAGGCCAGCTTCGCGCAGGAGCAGGTGAACCTCCAGCAGGTCCGAAACCGTTTCCGCCATCGAAACGATATATTGCACGATGCTTTCGGCACCATATTTGCGGTGCGCCTCGGCAGCGGCGTCGATGATCGCCAGTTCCTTGGCGGTTTCATCGCTATATTCGGACCAGACGAGCCGCAACGGACGTGGGCTTGCGAGTTCCTTGCGCAACAGCTCCAGCCGCGCATCTTCATCGAGCGCGAGATAATCGGGTTCGACACCGGCTCTGGCGAGCAATTCAGCAACGACCCGCTCATGAACGGCGCTATTCTGGCGCAGGTCGAGCGTTGCCAGATGGAATCCGAACGTGCGGACCGCGCGGATCAATCGCCCGAGCGCGCCATTGGAGGCCAGTGTCTCACCGCCGAGCTTTGCCAGCGTCCGTGCGACCAGACGCAGCTCATCCTGAAATTCGTGCGGGTGTTCATAGGGCGGAGCGTCGACGACCGCAGGGCGCGGCGGCAGTTTGCCGGTCAATGTCTCGAAAGTGGCAGCCAGCCGCCCGTACATGCGAATAAGTATGCGTCGATACGGCTCATCCTGGCGATGCGGAGAATTGTCACCGCTTGCATCAGCCAGTGCCTCGATTTCCGGATCTATCTCGGCCAGTTCACTCGAAATGGAAAGTTCCGAACCCAACCGATGGAGCGCATCCAGATAATAGCCGAGGACTGTTTCTGCCGCCCGGCTTTGCGCATAGCGCAACGAGTCAGCCGTGACGTATGGATTGCCATCACGGTCGCCGCCAATCCAGCTGCCAAGCTTGAGAAAGCTTGCCGGACGCTCACCCAGGGCATCTTCCCATCGGTCATAAAGCGCGGGCAGGACCGGCAGGAAGACATCGCGCATGAACGCCAGCGCATTTTCAACCTCATCGGTGACATAGAGCCGGTCTCGCCTCAATGTCCGCGTGCGCCAGAGCAAGGCAATCTGGCGGACGATCACCTCATCGACATGGTCGCCTTCGGGCGTAAGTTCGCGCTTCGCATCGCGCATTTCCATCAATTCGGCGATACGGGTACGATGATCGATGACGCTCTTGCGGCGGACTTCGGTAGGATGCGCAGTCAGTACGGGCGCAATCAGCGCACCCTCCAGCATCGCTGCAATCGCCTGCGGCGCGATCCCGTCGCGTCCCAGTTCGCCAACTGCGGTAGCAAAATCCATATCGGCTTCCGCCATAATGCCATCACGGTCCTCGGCCAGATTGGCAAGCATCGAGAACAGCCCGAACCCGCGCACAAAAGCCGTCGTTTCATCAAGGCTAAGCTTGTCGAGTTCGAGATCGACGAGTTCGCCGCTGCGATGACGATCGACACTTGCCGATCGGATATGTTCGGTCCGCTCGAACAGCCGCTCTCCGCCATGTTCGCGAATGACGTTGCCCAGTAACTGCCCGAGATAGCGGATGTCTTCATTCTGCTGGATTGACGGACGCTTGTTCACAATCGATTCCTAGATTTTAATATACCGGCGGGCCTGACCAGTGCGGCGGCCTCTCACACCTGGCACTGGCATCGCCTCCTGGGACGAATTCGGCAACCATTCTACCGCTGGACGCGGCCGGACGCATCACCGTCCAACAATTTTTCAACTTCGCCCACACTAACACGATTGAAGTCGCCCAGTATCGAATGTTTGAGGCAACTTGCCGCAACCGCAAACTCCAGCCCCTGCTGGCGATCATCATAGGCGTTGAGGCCGTAGATCATCGCGGAAGCGAAACTGTCGCCGCCGCCCACCCGGTCGACAATATCGGTCATCTGGTAGCGTTGCGACAACTCGAAGAACTCGCCAGAATTGTGAGTTCCCCGTAACCATTCCTTGGCGGTTCCGGGATAGCTGCGCGTAGGTCCTGCGCGCGCATCCAACTATCCAGCAATGGAGCCATGGTTGCCGGCCACAACCCGCAAACCGGTTGAACTGCAACATAAGAAGTCGGTGGAACCAACATATTCGGATCAGGCATGGGGGCTTGCGCTAAATCAAAACACCATTGCCCCATCTCATTAGGCAAGAATAGTCTTTCAGCTTATTGAGTACAGAGTGACCACTGAAGCAGACATCTCAGATGGCCAGGGCAGAGGCGAAACGCTCCCGGTGTTCCGGGCGGTCGACCTGCGCAAGATATACGAAGTCGGAGAGACACAGGTCCATGCGCTTCGCGGCGTCGACTTGGAAATCGGGAGAGGCGAAGTCCTGGTGCTGCTCGGCCCTTCGGGAAGCGGCAAATCAACATTGCTTAATATTGTCGGAGCCCTCGACCGGCCCACCAGCGGACAGCTTTGGCACGAGGATACCGAGCTGACCGGGTTGAGCGATCGTGCACTTACGCGGTTTCGCCGCGCACATGTTGGCTTCATCTTTCAGTTCTACAATCTCATTCCGAGCCTGACGGCCGAGGAAAACGTCCGATTGGTAACAGATATCGCGGACGATCCACTGCCTGCGGAGGAAGCGCTGGAGATGGTCGGGCTTGGTCATCGGCGCGGCCATTTCCCGGCCCAGCTTTCGGGAGGCGAGCAGCAGCGCGTCGCCGTTGCCCGTGCTATCGCCAAGCGCCCCCGGGTTCTATTTTGCGACGAACCAACGGGCGCGCTCGACAGCAGCACCGGGATCAAAGTGCTCGAAACCCTGGCCAAGGCGAATGAAGAGTTCGGGGCGACGCTCATCATCATCACCCATAATGCCGGGATCGCGGCGATGGCCGACCGCGTATTCAATTTCCTCGACGGCCGGATCGCATCGATCGACGTCAACAGCGAGCGCCGTCCGCCATCGGAAATCAGCTGGTGAAAGCGATTGATCTCAAGCTGCTGCGCGATCTGTGGCGAATGCGTGGCCAGGCGCTCGCCATCGCAGCGGTCATCGCGGCGGCCGCAGCGACATTCATACTGTCGGTCGGCGTTCATGAATCGCTCTCGGAGACGCGCGAAATCTACTATGAGCGCAATCATTTTGCCGAGGTATTCGCCGGCATGACACGGGCGCCTCGCACCGTTGTCGAACGCGTCGAGGACATCGAGGGCGTGCGCCAGGCGGAAGGGCGGATAATCCAGTTCGTTACGCTCGAAATGGAAGGGCGGGTCGAGCCGATCAGGGGCGTAATCAATTCGGTCGAAGACGGGGGTGCTTCTGACCTCAATCAAATGATCCTGACCGAGGGCCGCGGACCGGGACTGGAAGAGGCCGGAGAAGTTGTTGTCGACCGGTCTTTTGCGGAAGCCAATGACCTGCATCCCGGAGACGAGATCGACGCGTTGATTTACGGAACCCGGCAGACACTCGAAATCGTCGGCATCGGGCTGTCACCGGACTATATCTGGGCAATCGCGCCTGGCGACCTTATTCCGGACGAAAGCCGTTACGGCATATTCTGGATGGGCAGGCGGGCGTTGGAGGCGGCTACCGACCGGACCGAAGCGATCAATTCCCTGTCACTGACGCTAGATCATGGTGCTTCGGAAGCTGAAGTCATTCGCCAGCTCGATATCATACTGGCGCCCTATGGCAGCACCGGTGCCTATGGCCGGGAAGATCATCTCTCCCACGCCTTTCTGGATAACGAGCTCATGCAGCTTGATGCGATGACCCGGATCATTCCTCCGGTATTCCTCCTCGTATCAACCTTTCTGGTCTATATAGTCCTCGGCCGGATGATCCGCACCGAACGCGAACAGATCGGCCTGCTCAAGGCGTTCGGCTATACCAGCCGGGCCATTGCCTGGCATTACCTCAAATTCGCCTTTGCCATAGCCGCACTCGGCATCGTTCTAGGTGCCATTGTCGGGATATGGATGGGGCGCAACATGACCGAGCTCTACGCCGAATATTATCGATTCCCATTTCTGGTCTACCAGCTTTCGCCCGAAACCTTTGCTTCCGCCGCGGCCCTCGCGCTCGCCTCCGCCGGTCTCGGGGCGATCGGGGGTGTCCGTACAGCAATCGAACTCACACCCGCCATAGCGATGGCGCCGCCACCTCCAGCCGTCTATCGCGCAGGAACGGTGGAACGGCTCAGCAATCTTGCGGGGTTCACAAGTATTGGCCACATGATCGTTCGCCATATAAGCCGCTGGCCGGGACGATCGTCGATGACAGTTGTCGGCGTCTCGCTGTCGCTAGGCCTGCTGTTCAGCACCATGTCGTTCATCGACTCTTCAAGCTCCATGCTTGAAACAAATTTCTTCAGGGCGCAGCGACAGGATGTTTCGGTGACGTTCATCGAGCCGCGCAACGAAGATGTGTTGTACGATCTTGGCCGGATTCCCGGCGTGTTGCGGGTCGAGGCGACGCGCGCCGCGTCCGCCCGCCTGCGGCATGGCCCGCTCTCCGAGCGCGTAGCGATCGAAAGTGCTGACGACGAAGGGACGCTATGGGCGCGAATAGACAGCGCCGAACAGGAAGTGCCCCTGCCCCCGGCGGGCCTGATGCTTAGCCGGCGGCTCGCCGACAAGCTTGGTGCACGAACCGGCGACAGGATCGAGGTGTCCATGCTAGAGGGGCGGCGCTCGGTTTCCGTCGTACCGATCGCCGCGACGATCGACGAATTGGTCGGATCGCGTGCCTATGCAAGCAGTGCAACACTGGCACAATTGACCCGAGACCGGGCTCCGGTTGGCTCCGCGTTGCTGCGGATCGACACCAATCAGCGCGACGCGATTCTTGCCGAATTGCAGGAGATGCCGATCGTTCTCGGCGTGACCGAGCGCAATGCTGCCCTCGTGAAATTCGAAGAGATGATCGACGATAATATAATCACGATGATCGGCTTCTATGTGGCATTCGCTTCGGCAATCGCGATCGGCGTCGTCTATAACAGCGCCAGAATCGTGTTTTCCGAACGGGCCCGGGAACTCGCGACACTGCGCGTGCTCGGTTATCATGAGAGCGAAGTCGCCCTCGTGCTTCTGGGCGAACTCGCCTTGCTGATCGCCATTGCCGTTCCCATCGGGTGTTTCGCGGGCTATTGGCTGGCTCAGCTCATGACTGCCATGTTCAGCTCCGACCTTTTCCGCCTGCCGTTCGCACCGACGCGAGCGACCTACGGCTTTTCGATTCTCGTCATCCTCGCGGCATCGGCCTTGACCGCCATGATCGTCGCAAGGCGTGTCATGCGTCTCGACATGGTCCGCGTATTGAAGGCCCGCGACTGATGCTGGATATCCTTAAACGCTGGCGCTGGGCCATCGGGATCGCCTTCCTGCTCATCGCGGGACTGATTTACAGTTTCTGGCCCGATGCCGTGCCGGTCGACACGGATGCGGTGACGCGCGGCGAAATGGCAGTCGGCATCACGGACGACGGCGTAACGCGGGTCGATGAAGTCTATCTCGTCTCTGCTCCGGTCACCGGCTATGTCACGCGTATCGAAATCGAACCCGGCGATACCGTTGCCCCTGGCGACACGATCATCGCGAGAATGGCAGGCCGCCCTTCGACGCCGCTTGACGCGAGATCGCGCCGGGAACTCCAGAATGCGCTGGCAGCCGCCCGGGCTGGCGAACGAAGCGCACGTGCGCAAGTCCAGAGCGAAAGCGCCGGACTGGATCTGGCGCAGCGAGAGCTGGCGCGGGCCGAGACCTTAGCAGAACGCGGTTTTCTTCCGCAATCGCGTCTCGATGCCGCACGGGCTGATGTGAATGCGCGCCGAGCATCTCTTGCTGCGGCCAGGGCTTATGTGGAGCAGAGCCGCTCCGAAGTCGGCCGGGTCCGCGCCGCACTGAACGAGCCCGCCTCGGCCCGCCCGTCAGGCAATGGTCCGGTGGCAGTGAGGTCGCCAATTCGCGGTACGGTCCTCAGGATATTGCACGAGAGCGAAGGCGTCGTCGCTGAAGGAACCCCGCTGGTTGAAATCGGAGACCCCGCCGACGTCGAGGTCGTTATCGACCTGTTGTCGCGCGAAGCGGTACGGGTTCAGCCCGGCGCGCGCGTCGAGATTACACGTTGGGGTGGCGAGGCCGTATTGGGCGGACGCGTGCGCATGATCGAACCGTTCGGAGAGCTGAAAATATCGGCATTGGGCATCGAAGAGCAGCGCGTGAACGTGATTATCGATTTCGACGAGCCAGGATCTGGCTTCTCGCGCCTCGGCCATGGCTATCAGGTCGATGCAACCATCATTCTCTGGCAGGCGGAGGACGTCTTGCGCGTCCCGATCGGCGCACTGTTTCGCCGCAGTGACAACTGGCATGTCTATCTCGTGTCGGGCGGACGCGCGATCGAGAGGCAGATCGAGATCAATCATATAAACGACACCTACGCCGAAGTGGTGGATGGCCTCGAGGAAGGCGATCAGGTCATCGTCAATCCGGGAAATAGCGTCACCGATGGGCGGCGGATAACCCCTCGCAATTGACCGATATCAATATCGCGATCACGATCATCGGCCATTAGAGTTCTGGGGTTAGGCAAGTCGGGGACGGGAGCATTTCATGGCCTGTTGGCTGGCGATTTAATCTCGGTAAGCCGCGATAGACAAAGCTGGTCCAACAAGAATGGAGATGTGGACGCGAGATGGCCAATTTCTTCGACCAGTTGATAAATCGTGCCGCACAAGGCGAACCGCTGCCCACAGCAATTGTCCATCCCGTGGACAGCCGTTCGCTGGGCGGCGCGATTGCCGCCGCCGAGGCGGGGTTTATCGAGCCGATACTGGTCGGGCCCCGGGCAAAGATCGACGCACTCTCGTTCGATACAAGCGCGTTCCAGATTGTCGACGTACCCCATAGCCATGCGGCGGCGGCG
Source organism: uncultured Parasphingopyxis sp. (assembly GCA_947259005.1). GTDB lineage: Bacteria > Pseudomonadota > Alphaproteobacteria > Sphingomonadales > Sphingomonadaceae > Parasphingopyxis. Next base: position 860,061 of record CAMYKP010000006.1, read on the forward strand.
CGCGCGGTGGAGCTTGTGCATGAAGGCCGGGTCGGGGCTTTGATGAAGGGTGCGCTCCATACGGATGAATTATTGGCCGAGGTCGTGTCCGGAAAAACCGGAATCCGGACCGAACGTCGCGTCAGTCACGTGTTTGTCATGCGATCGCCCGCCTATAACAAACCGCTTCTGATTACCGATGCCGCGATCAATGTCATGCCCGACCTCCTCGCCAAGCGCGACATCGTCCAGAATGCCATCGATCTGGCGCAGGCGCTGGGGATCAATGCGCCTAAAGTCGCCATCCTCTCGGCAACCGAGGAGGTCAATCCCAGGCTGCCATCGACGATCGACGCGGCTGCACTTTGCAAGATGGCGGACCGTGAGCAGATAACTGGCGGTATACTGGATGGCCCTCTTGCTTTCGATATCGCGGTGTCTCCGGAAGCCGTGGAAGCGAAAAACCTGGAGTCCGATGTCGCAGGTGCCGCCGATATTCTGGTGGTGCCCGATCTCGTTGCCGGCAACATGCTCGCAAAACAGCTCGACTATCTGGGCGGCGCCGACGCATTCGGCATCGCGCTAGGCGCCCAAGTGCCGATCATTCTCACGAGCCGCGCAGACGGGACAGAAGAGCGGAAGATATCGGCGGCTTTTGCCAAATTATTTGCAGAGCGGGGAAAACTTTGACAGATGCGATTCTCGTGCTCAACGCCGGTTCCTCGAGCGTCAAATTCGCACTCTACACGATCACGAAGCCCGCAGATCCGGCACTTTCCGCAGGTCAGATCGAACGGATCGGCGACGATCCCAGGCTCCATATCGGCAATAGATCCCGGCCTTTCGGGCGTCCCGAAGACGGGCATGCCGCACTCATTGGCCGACTGCTCGAGGCGATAGATGGACTGACACCCGACGGCATTCGGATCGTCGGCACCGGGCACCGGGTCGTCCATGGCGGCGCCCGGTACGCTGACCCGGTTCTGCTCAACGAGGATATCATCGCGGAGCTGGAAGCGCTGACATCGCTCGCGCCGCAGCACCAGCCGCACAACCTGGCCGGCATCCAAGCGGTCGCTACCGCCTATCCGGCCGTCCCACAGGTCGCCGCCTTCGATACGGCCTTTCACCGCACGCAATCGGAGATAGCCGAGCGTTATGCCCTGCCGATCCACTACGCCGAACAGGGTATAATCGCCTATGGCTTCCACGGCCTCTCTTATGCCTCGATCGCGCCGCGCCTACCTTCGCTGCTCGGGTCGAGCGCCCGGCGTGTTGTCGTCGCGCATCTTGGCCATGGCTGCAGTATGGCAGCGCTGTTGGACGGTCGCAGTGTCGCGACGACGATGGGCTTCACCGCGCTCGACGGCTTGCCGATGGGAACCCGCTCCGGAAGTATCGATCCGGGCCTTGTGCTGCATCTCCTCTCGGAGCGCGGCATGGATGCCGAAGCCGTTTCTCGCCTGCTTTACAAACAATCGGGTCTGCTTGGCCTATCCGGAATCAGCAGCGACATGCGCGATCTGCTGGCGAGCGATGCGCCCGAAGCGGGCTTTGCAGTAGATTTTTTCGTCGATCGTTGTGCGCGCGCCGTCGGTTCCCTTGCGGTATCTCTGGGCGGTCTGGATGCGCTCGTTTTTACTGGCGGTATCGGCGAAAACGCTGCTGAAATCAGGGGTGCAATCGCCGCCCGCCTTGCCTGGCTCAATATCCCGCCGCCGTTCGCAATCGCGACGGACGAGGAAGGCGTGATCGCCGAAGCTGCCGCACGCCTCATTCGGTAACGCAGCGACAGCATCGGGCGATCGACCGGTCGGCACGTTGACGGATATCAAGCACCGTGCATTTCTGTTCGACTAGCTTCACGGGGCCAACCCGCAGCGCGTGACTATCGGGAGACTACCGCCGTGAGCCTTGCGTTCCTCTGGATGCAGTTTCTTGCAGCTGCCTTGCTGATCTTGTTTGCCGCGCCGCGGCTAACCCGCAATGCTGAAATCATCGCAGCGCGGCGCAATATCTCCGACAACTGGATCGGATTGATACTGCTGGCTTCGGTTACATCCTTGCCGGAGCTTGCCGCCGGGGTATCGTCGGTGAGTGCCGCGAATGCACCCGACATCGCAGTGGGCGCCGTATTCGGAAGCTGTGTCTTCAATCTAGCGATGCTGGTTGTTCTGGATTTCGCGGTACGCGGGGAGTCGGTCTATCGACAGGCGCGTCAGGCGCATATTCTCTCGGCCGGTTTCGGAACGATGCTGATCGGCATCGCGGGGCTCACTCTGATGGTTCGCGATCTTGGGCTGGCCCTTTCGTTCGGCCATATCGGTGCGACCTCGCTCATAATAGTCCTCGTCTATGTCGTCGCAACCCGGGCCATTCACAACTATGAAGCGAAAATCCGCGAACGCGCGGGCGAAGCAGTCAAAAAAGCACCGACCAGATCGCTCAAAACAGCGCAGGTGATGTTCGCAGTGGCGGCGCTGGTAATCATTCTGGGCGGCCTTTGGCTTCCGGTCGTGGGTGCGAGAATCGCGGATCAGACTTTTCTCGACCGCAGCATCATGGGCACCATCTTCATCGCGGCGGCAACCTCGCTCCCCGAACTTTCAGTATCGCTCGCTGCGTTGAGGCTCGGATCGGTCAATATGGCAATCGCCAACCTGTTGGGCAGCAATTTGTTCAACATTCTCATTCTCGCCATCGAGGATGTCATCTATTCCAGGGGAACGTTGCTGGATGATGTGTCCAACACCCATGCGGTAACCGCGATGGCGGCGGTCATTATGTGCGGTGTCGTAGTTACCGGCTTGCTCTATCGCCCGAAAACCCGCCTGTTCAAGACGGTTGGCTGGACGAGCATCGCGCTGTTTTTGGTATACATACTAAACGTTTACGCTATTTTCCTGACTGCGTTGTAGTTGACAAAAGGCCCTATCCTTCGATCCCGAAAACATTCCTGTTTGTCTCAAGTGTACCAGTTTCTCACTGGCTATCGACTTGGCCGCGAAATTTGCCCAAAACCATTTCCCGGGTCCATTTGAGACTTCAGAGTGACTTGGTATCGATGGAACCTTAAGACACAGTGCGACAATTGCAGGCAATAACCGGATGTATCGCTTCCGCTCCAGTCTCTGGTTGCGGCGCAGGGCGCAACTGGGCATTTCAGCCTAAGGGGGCGGCTCATGTATGAATTCTTGAAAGGCATGACGGTGGTGGAAGGATCGGCATTCGTGGCCGGCCCTTCCTGCGCGCTGCACTTTGCGCAGATGGGTGCGAAGGTTATCCGCTTCGATCAGATCGGCGGCGGGCCCGATGCAAGGCGCTGGCCTCTGGGGCCCGAAAATGAAAGCCTGTATTGGGAAGGCCTCAACAAGGGAAAGCAGTCGATCGCGATCGATTTCAAAAATCCTGCAGGCCGGGAGCTGGCACAGCAACTTGCCACGGGCGGAAACGGCCTCTTCGTGACCAACTTTCCGGTCGACGGTTTCCTGTCGCACGAAAATCTCAGCGCCTTGCGCGCCGATCAGATAACCTTGCGCGTAATGGGGTGGGCCGATGGCACGCCGGCCGTCGATTATACTGTGAACGCGGCGACGGGCATTCCCTACATGACCGGTCCGGCCGATGATGATCGCCCGGTCAATCATGTACTCCCGGCATGGGACCTGTTGACCGGAGCCTATGGAGCTTTCGCCCTGCTCGCGGCGGATCGCGACCGTGCTGAAAGCGGTCGCGGCCGTGAAATTCGGTTGGCGCTTTCCGACATCGCTGCCGCCTCGCTCGCCAATATGGGTTTTCTTGCCGAAACCATGCTTGGCGAGAAGGACCGAGCGCGCAGCGGCAACAATCTGTACGGGGCGTTTGGTCGCGACTTTGTCGCCAAGGGCGGGGAGCGGTTCATGATCGTGGCGATCACACCCCGGCAGTGGTCGGGCATGCTCTCGGGACTGGAGATTACCGAAGACATCGCCGCGCTCGAGGCCGAACTCGCGATCGATCTGAGCAAGAATGAGGGCGCTCGCTACACGCACCGGAACCGTCTGGACCCTTTGATCGAAAAGGCAGTTGGTAGTTTCGAAGCCGCTGAACTGGAAACGAGATTCGAAAAGGCGGGCGTTACCTGGTCGAGATATCATTCGCTGCACGAATCACTGACCGATGAGCCCAGGCTTTATGCGGACAATCCGGTCTTCTCCACGATAGCTCATCCGGGCGGCGCAACTTATCCGGCTCCCGGTGCAGCGGCCCGCATCCCGCAGGACGAGCGCCACCAGCCCGAGCCCGCACCAAGGATCGGCGAGCACACCGACGAAGTGCTTGCCGAATTCCTCAGACTCGACAGCGGCGAGATTGCACGCCTGCACGACCGGGGAGTGGTGGAATGACAATTCTGGACCCGGCCCGGATCGACGAATGGCGCAGTGCGATCGGCAAAACCGAACGGCGGACAGAGATGCTGGAAGCGGAAAGCCTGCGCCGCTTTGCCCTCGCGATTGGGGCCGAGGCCACACATGCTCCGCTCGCTCATTGGGCATTCTTCCTGCCCGGTCCCGCCGATGACGAGATCGGCCAGGACGGCCATCCGCGCAGGGGCGGTTTCCTGCCCGATATCACCCTTCCCCGCCGGATGTTTGCAGGAAGCAGCATTCGGTTCGAAGCTCCCTTCCGGATCGGTGCAGAGGCCGAGTTGGTCTCCACGATTACCGATGTCACCCATAAATCAGGGCGTTCCGGCGAACTGCTGTTCGTGGAAGTGGAAAAGACGATTTCACAGGATGGTGCCCCGTGTATAACCGAACGTCAGAGTTACGTGTACCGCGAAGAGGGCGCGCCCGTTCCCATGCCCATTCCCGCTGCGGAGCCTCCCGAGGGTGAGGAATGGACACCCAATGAGGTCAATCTGTTCCGCTTTTCCGCTGCGACCTTCAACGGGCACAGGATCCATTATGACCGGCCCTATGCGACATCGGAAGAAGGCTATCCAGCGCTCGTCATCCATGGCCCATTCACGGCCGCGAAACTGGCCGGGTTGGCAATGCGCCGGGGCCCGCTTGAAACCTTTTCGTTCCGCGCAATGGCCCCCCTGTTCCTTGGGCAGCCCGTTTTCCTGCACAGCAGCGCGACGGATGAAGTTACCGCCTTTCGATGCGACGGCACTCCTGCCATGACCGCAAAAGTGAGTTACAAATGACCGACTGGATCGACCTTTCCCGACAAGCCGCATTCGCTGCGCAGACTCTGGTTGAACAAATGCGCGCAAAGGTCACCGACGCGATTCTGGTCAATGGCCGCGCCGACAACAAACGAGTGGAGCAGGAACAGCGCCTCGTACATGGTTTCGCCTGGCTCGCAACTACCGCAGAAGCCCTTGCTGCCGCATCGGACTGGGCCAGCCGGGCAAAGGGCGCGGATGCTTATGGCGAGATTGAAGAATTAGTCCTGAAAGTCGGTCTGGGCGAATATTGCGCGCAGCTCGCCTCTTCCATCCCGATGAGCCAGAACGAATTCGTCCGGCTGTCCGAGTTCGGATTGCGCGCCGAAGTCGATAGTTTCGCTGCCGATCCGGCTATCGCCAAAGTCCTGACTGAAGGGAACACAGCGGAAACCCGGCGAAAGCTTGCCGAGCTGCTGGGAAACGGAGCAAGGCCCTATGAGGGTCTGGGCGATGAAACACATGACATGATCCGCGATCAGTTCCGCGCCTTCACGGCGGACAGGATCGCTCCCAGCGCGCACAAATGGCATCTGGCCGATGCGCTCATTCCGATCGACATCGTCCAGGAAATGGCGGAACTCGGGGTCTTCGGTATCTGCATAGACGAAGAATATGGTGGCCTCGGGCTAGGGAAGCTCGCCATGTGCCTCGTATCCGAGGAATTGTCGCGCGGCTGGATCTGTGCCGGTTCGCTCGGCACGCGTTCCGAGATTGCAGGAGAGCTGATCGGAAAAAATGGAACCGAAGAGCAGAAAAGGAAATTCCTGCCCCGACTTGCCGATGGCTCGATCTTGCCCACCGCCGTTTTCACCGAGCCCGATACAGGATCCGATCTTGCCTCCGTGCGGACGCGGGCCATGCAGGCCGATGACAACAGCTGGCGGATAAACGGAGCGAAAACATGGATAACCCATGCGGCGCGCGCCGACCTGATGACGATCCTGTGCCGCACCGATCCCGATACGCCGGGCTATGGCGGACTCTCGATGCTGCTGGTCGAAAAGACCCGGGGCAGCGATGAAGCTCCCTTCCCCGATCCGGGTATTGCCGGTGATGAGATCGAAGTTCTCGGCTATCGCGGGATGAAGGAATATACGCTTGGTTTCGACGACTTCCATGTCAGTCGGGATGGCCTTCTCGGCGGCGCAGAGGGGCAAGGCTTCAAACAGCTGATGCGGACGTTCGAAGGCGCGCGGATCCAGACAGCTGCACGCGCCATAGGGGTAGCCTGGAACGCCTTCGATCTCGGGTTGAGCTACGCGCTTGAGCGCAAGCAGTTCCACAAGCCGTTGCTCGTTTTCCCGCGCGTTTCAGACAAGCTGGCCCTGATGGCGGCCGAAACGGTGATGGCGCGAGAACTGACTTACTCGGCGGCACGGCACAAGGATAAAGGGGAGCGCTGCGACATCGAGGCGGGGATGGCGAAACTTCTCGCCGCACGCGTCGCCTGGGCGAATGCGGACCTTGCTGTCCAGATTCATGGCGGCAACGGTTATGCGCTGGAATATGAGATCAGCCGCGTCCTGTGCGATGCTCGCATTCTCAACATCTTCGAAGGTGCCGCTGAGATCCAGGCGCAGGTTATCGGGCGGGGACTGGCCACTTCGCAATCCTGATCAACAGGGAAGCCAAGCAATCTGACGAGAACATGGTTGCGGCCAATTCCGGCCCCGGCGCAATCGCTGCAGGATTCGCATGGTTGCTCTAGAGAAACGCCTTCACGTCGGCGATAAAGCTGTCGAACTGGTCGTGATGCAACCAATGCCCGGCATTGGGATAGCTTTTGACACGCGCAGAATTGAAATGGGCAATCCGCCCATCCGCTTCAGGGTTGGAAGCCCAGCTGTCTTCTCCATAGCAGAGCAAAGTCGGGCACGTGATTGCCCCCCACAAGGTTTCCAGATCCTGCTGATCAATATCGACGGCTGTCCAGACATGCACGTGCGGATCAAATTTCCAGCTATAGCTACCATCTTCATTTCTGCTGACGGCATGCACCGTAAGATGCCGGACCTGCTCTTCACTAAGATGGGCATTCTCTTCCTGCATTCTGGCAAGCGCATCATCAAATGTTGGATACCGTTTGGGGATGCGGGCCGCGGCGGATCGCTTGTCATCAATCCACTGGCGCAATCGACCGGCCTGATCGGTCTTGTTGCGCTCTGCCAGCATTGCCGGCGATGGGCCAAGCCCTTCGATCGCCACGAGCTTGCGAACATTCTCCGGATAGAACCCGGTATAGCGCAGCGCGATGTTGCCACCCAGTGAATGCGCAACGATTGAAACGGGAGCCAGGTCAAGCTGGTGCACAAGCTGCCCCAGATCATAGACATAAGGCATCATCGAATAGTTGCCGTCATTGGTCCAGGCGCTGTCACCATGGCCGCGCAAGTCAGGCGCGATGATATGCCAATCCTTGCTTAGCTCCTCGGCAACCCAGTCCCAGTTGCGGCAGTGATCGCGGCCACCATGGAGCAGGATCAGGGGCGGTGCGTCTGCATCACCCCAATCGGCATAGTGTAGCTTCAAACGCTGCGAAACGAAGTTTTTTGATGTCGGACCATGGCTTTTCATATCGCGATTATCTGGCAGGCCCCGTCAAAGTCAGCAAGCATCAAATCACCGGAAATCTTCGATTAATGCTGGAAAGGCGCAAGCTGATTGAACATGACCACGCTCGCGCGTGCTCCGGAAGAAATGATATCGCCCGGTGCAGCCGGTTTACTCGCCGGTGAATTTTGGTGGCCGCTTTTCGAGAAATGCATCGACGGCTTCCTCATGATCGCGGGTTTCATGGATAACCGCTTGGTAAGCCGCCGACAGCTCCAGTACATCGGAATAGCGCTGGGCCTGCGCTTCCCGAAGCAGGCGCTTCGTGAGCCGCACTGCGCGGGGCGGATTTTCGGCGATTTTCTCTGCAATCCCCTTTGCCGCATCCAGCAACTGATCGTCCGCCACGACTTGCGAGAACAACCCCATTTCAAGACCCTTGGCGGCATCGAAACGCTCTCCTGTCAGGAACAGTTCGGCAGCTTTGGAATAACCGAGAATCTGTTGCAGAGACCAGGCACCCCCATCCCCCGGAACAATCCCGACCTTGATGAAGCTGGCGGCGCATTTTGCGCTTTCGGCGGCAACCCTGACATCGCACAGGCAGGCAAGGTCGAGGCCCAGTCCGATCGCGTGGCCGTTCACGGCCGCGACAAGGGGAACATTGGTCGCCATGAAGGCACGGGTGATTTTCTGCACGCCGCGCCGATAATTGTTCATCGTATCAACCGGGATGGGCATCCGGCCGATACCGGTTTTTTCTTTCATGCCCTTGAGGTTCCCGCCGGCACAGAAGGCACGGCCGTTTCCCGTCAGGATGCCGACGCTGATTGAAGGATCGTCTTCCAGCGATTCGAGTGCAGCGATCACATCCGCACAATGCTCCAGCGTGCCGATGGCATTGAGCGTATCCGGGCTGTTGAGCCGCAATATGGCCACCCTTCCCGATTTCTCGACCTGTACAAAATCGCCCATCACATTCTCCTCGTCCGGGCGGCCATAACCCGGTGTGCCCCAGTTCGCCATAGCATCGCCAAACCCCACTGCTTGTTTAGGTGAGCGTAGCAAAACTGCTTTGCCCGAAATGCTTTTCCCCTTAAGCCATTCGCGATGCAAAGCTTTGCCATTCACCCCTTCGAGACGCCCGATACGGCTGCAGACCTGCGGGCACAGGTGCGCAGGATCGTTTCGGAATGCGAAGCGGACTGGGATGCGACGGACCGCGCGAACAGCTGGTCCGTTGCTGATCCTGCTTTCAGCGCGCGCCTCGGCGACGAAGGTCTTGTCGGGATGATCTGGCCAAAGCGGTATGGCGGCCATGAACGCGATCCGCTGGAACGCAATATCGTTCTTGAGGAATTGCTCGCAGCCGGGGCACCGGTGGGTGCGCACTGGATTGCCGATCGCCAGACCGGCCCGCTGCTACTGCGCTATGGAACGGAGGAGCAGCGCGAAAAATATTTGCCCGGAATGGCCGCCGGCCGGGCCTATGCCTGTATTGGCCTTAGCGAGCCGGGGGCGGGATCGGATCTGGCGGGAGTAAAGACCACCGCCCGCAAAACGGACTCCGGCTGGATCATCAATGGTCAGAAGGTCTGGACTACTGGAGCGCATATCGCGCATGCCATATTGGCCCTGGTTCGCACTGAACCGGAATCCGAGCGGCAGGCGGGGCTCAGCCAGTTGCTTTTCGATATGGACACACCCGGGGTCATGGTGCGCCCGATCATCAATCTCGCCGGACAGCATGATTTCAACGAGGTTTTCTTCGAGGATGTCGAGGTACCGCACGATGCGCTTGTCGGTGAGGAAGGCAATGGCTGGCGGCAGGTGACTGCGGAACTTGCGCTCGAACGCTCAGGGCCGGAACGCTATCTTTCAAGCTATGCCCTGCTCCGTTATCTGATTGCGGAACAGGGCAGCGATAAGGCGATCCAGCCGCTGATCGGCAAGCTGGCAGCCGAACTGTGGACCCTGCGACAAATGTCGATGTCGACGGCTGCCAAGCTGGCTCAGGGCGAGGACCCTGCCGGCGAAGCAGCCATCGTCAAGGATCTTGGCAACAGCTATGAGCAGCAGGTTCCGCTGGCCATTCAGGCCGTGCTGGATGCGGATTTTGACATGCATGACGGCAGCGATCTCGCGCGCACCCTCACCCTGTTGCTGCAAACCGCACCCAGCTTTTCCCTTCGCGGCGGAACGCGGGAAATTCTGCGCGGCATCATTGCACGGGGGCTTGGCCTCAGATGAGCGAGAACAGAAGCCTGCTTTGCGATACGGCGACAACCCTGCTCCGCGACGCCACGGACATCCACGCGCTGGAGGAAGCAGGATTTGCAACGCTTTTAGTTGGCGAGGCTGATGGCGGCTTTGGCGGCGACTGGGGCGATGTCTTCGCGGTATTAAGGATAGCCGGCTATGAGGGGTTCGATCTCGATATTGCCGGGCTGATCCTCGATCCAGTACCCGGGGACAGCCTGGAGCAGGGCGCCTTTGCAAAGGTCAGCCTTGCCGCCGGTGCGCTGGACCGGATTCTCGAAATGTCCATCGACTATGTGAACACGCGGGAACAATTTGGACGCCCGTTGGCCAAGTTTCAGGCAGTCCAGCAGTCGCTCGCGATTCTTGCCGTTGAGGCTGCGGCAGTGAATTCGGCTGGAGCCGGCGCAGCACTGGCATTCGATCATGGAGATGCGGCATTCGAGATAGCGGCCGCAAAAATGCGTACCAACCAGGCCATCGGGATCGGAACGGCGATCGCCCATCAGGCCCATGGCGCGATCGGCTTCACACAGGAATATCCGCTTCATCCCTTCACACGCCGACTGAACCAATGGCGTATGGAATTTGGCAATGACCGCTATTGGTCCGAAAAACTGGGCGCTGCAGTAGTCGACCTAGGCGCGGATGGCCTGTGGGATGAAATCACCCGCCGCTCGGATCGGAACACGGGCTAAAATACAAGAACAATCCGAAGCAGCCGCCTGGATGCGCAGCCCGGACAAAGGAGAGAGACGTGACTGACCTGGTTCTGCGCGAAGACCATAATGGCTGGACACTGCTGACGCTGAACCGTCCAGACAAGCTGAATGCGCTTACTGTCTCGATGTTCAGGGAACTCAGGCAGCACATTGCCGAACTGCGAAAGGATGAAAATATCGGATGCGTGGTTCTGCGCGGTGCAGGAAAATGTTTTTCGGCCGGGCACGACCTTGCCGACATCGCAGAAGGCGAAGCGGTGCCATCGCGCGGCTGGCATTCCGAAACCCTGAGGATGATGGAGAAGCTTCCCAAGCCCATCATCGCCGCCGTGCACGGCCATTGTTATACTGGCGCGTTGGAAGTGGCGCTCGCCGCCGATTTCATCATAGCCTCGGAGAGTGCGCGTTTCGGCGATACGCATGCGAAATGGGCGCTGACCCCGATTTGGGGCATGAGCCAGCGCCTGCCGCGCCGGGTCGGGAGCGCGACGGCGAAGCGACTGATGTTCTCGGCGGACATGATCAACGCCGAGGAAGCGGTGCGGATCGGGCTTGCCGAATATGCCGTGCCGCAAGAAAATTTCGACGCAGAAATTGCGTCACTGGCGGAAAGGATCGTGGCCAATTCCTCATTTTCCCACGCAGCCAACAAGCGATTGCTGGAAGCGACAGACAGCGATCCCCTGGATGCCGGTTTGCAATGGGAAGTGCAGGAAAATGAAGGTGCAGGGCCGGACATGCAGGTGCGAATTGCCGCGTTCACCGGGAAGGGCAAGGCATAATGAGCCGGCAGAACACCGAAGATGGCGTGCTGCTATTCGCTTTCACCTGCGGCCATATCACCCTGCCGATGGGTTTTTTCCTTGCCGGAGAACCGGGCAAGGTGAAGGTACCGGCCTGTTGCTATCTCATCGATCACCCCAAAGGCCTCGCGATCTTCGACACAGGATTCTCTCCGCGCTTCACCGGCATGACGGAAGGCCTTGGAAAGATCGTGGACATGCCCGACGGCCACAATATTGCCGATCGCCTGCGCGAGCTGGGCGTCGACCCGGAGCGGATTGAATGGGTCATCAATTCCCATCTCCACCTCGATCATGCCGGCGGTAACGCCTTGCTCCCCAACGCAACGATCCTCGTCCAACAGGGCGAATATGAATTCGGCATGGGCGGCGAGGACGGAGCCTATCACACCGTCGATTTCGATACTGGCCAGCCGTTCAGGCAAGTGTCGGGTGAACATGACCTTTTTGGCGACGGCACGGTAGTCCTTTTCCCCACCGCCGGGCACACGCCGGGGCACCAGTCCGTCCGCGTGACAACTTCGGATGGCCAGGCAGTTCTGGCTGGCGATTGCTGCAACATGCGGCGTTCGCTTGATGATATGCATCTTCCCGATCATGCCTGGAGCCTCGATGCCTGTCGCGGTTCGCTTGAGACCCTTGCTGTACTCCGCCAGAAGGGCGCGCGGATTTTCTATGGCCATGACCCCGAATTCTGGGCAGGAATTCCGCAGTCCAAATCGCTGAAGATATATATGGTTGCCGACTGACCGAGCCAGCCGGGATCAATCCGGAAGAGAGGGAGACGATGGACCAGGCACAGGATTTTCGCCGGGAATGCGATGCGCTGAACCGCTTGCTTGCTCCGCTCGCCGAGACGGACTTTGCGCGCGCTACCGGCTTTAAGGGTTGGACGATCAACCAGATCCTGCGTCACCTTCACGTCTGGAACTATGCGGCAGACCTGTCTCTCACCGATGAGGACGCTTTCAAGACTTGGTTCAAGGATGCCAGTGGACCTATCAGCAGCGGGGGCATGCCGGCTTTCGAAGAAGCCTGGCTCGAAGGCCTATCCGGCACCGCGCTGCTTGCCACCTGGCGCGACTTCTATCCCGTCCTGAGCGACCATTTCTCGGACGTGGACCCCTCCAAACGCGTGGCCTGGGCCGGACCGAGCATGAGCGCACGATCATCCATCACTGCCCGGCTGATGGAAAGCTGGGCCCATGCCCAGGCCATTTATGACGAACTGGGCGTGGTTCGGGAGAATGCCGATCATATCCGCAATATCGCGGTGCTCGGGTTCAACACCTATGGCTGGACGTTCGCCAACCGCACACTTCCGGTGCCGGAACCGCGCCCCCAGCTCATCCTCACGGCACCGTCGGGTGCAGTCTGGACATTTGGCGAGGAAGCGAGTGACGAGCGGATCGAAGGGCTGGCGGAGCAATTCTGCCAGGTGGTGACCCAGACCCGCAATATTGCCGATACCGCTCTTATGGTTTCCGGGCCGAATGCCAACCGGTGGATGAGCTTTGCGCAATGCTTTGCCGGCCCTCCCAATGATCCACCCGAGCCCGGCGAGCGATCCATTCGTACAGTCTGAAGGGGTTAAGCTAAGGAAAAATTCCGGGGCGACAATCGTTCACACCATGGTTTCCTGCAGAATGCGGCCTCGCATCACCAGATTCTGGCCTTTGCTCAATGGCAGCCCGGAATGGAGCAGCGATACCGTTAGTTGAACGGTAAACCCGGTGGATATTTCCCAAACCTCCAGCGCAACAAGGCTGAGCATCCGATGCGTATCAAGCGCAAAATTATCCGCCTGCACCGATGGCTTGGTATTGGCGCCACCATTTTCTGGCTGTGCCAGGCGATTACCGGGCTGGTTCTGGTGTTTCACTGGGAGATCGACGATGCGTTGTTGCCGGGGCCCCACAATGCGCCAGACTGGGCTTCCATCGAAGCCGTAACCGAAAGGCTGGCGCCTGCCGGTTCGGAAACCAGCATCTCGTCTATCTGGACATCGGCGAGCGGATCCGATCGCTTCGATATCTATCTTGACGGTCCGCAGGGTTCCTCGACCATCCGGATCGACGGCGAAGGCACGATACTGCGCGAACAGGCGGATGGTGAAAGGATCGCCAATGGCGCCTGGATCGGCACTCTCGTCAGCGTCCATCACAATTTCCTGGCAGGTGATCTTGGAGGCTGGATCGTCGGCGTGAGCGGAATTTTGCTGATCTCCAATCTGGGTTTGGGGGTCGTGCAGGCCTGGCCTCGCCGGCGAAACTGGCGCCGCGCGTTATTGCCCCAACGAACCGGACCAAAGGCAGCGCGACGCTATGCATGGCACCGCGCAATTGGTTTCTGGGGAGCCATACCGGCACTCTTCTCGGTCGCGGTCGGGACCCTACTGGCATTAGAATCCGGCACGGCGCAGTTGCTTGGCGTTCAACCCCTCGAAACGCCGCTCGCCTATTCTGAAAGCCAGGGGTCTGTCGGCATGGCGGCCGCAACGCAGATTGCCCTCGCCGCCTTTCCCGACTCTCAGGTGTCGGGGATCGGCGTCCCTCCGAGCCGGTTCATCCTCAATTGAGCCACCCTGCCCCGTTTCCACTTTCTGAAGGATCACCCTGATGGCAAATCCCACGGGCGCGATGGACGCTGCTTTGGTCAGGATAACCAATATCAGCGATTTCATCTGGGGCGGCCTGTGGAATGGCGAGGAAGTCCTGCCGATCCCACCGCTGGCACTGATCCTGCTCGGCGCAGGCTTGTACATGATGGTGGGCCTGCGCTTCTATCCGCTGAGAAAATTGGGAAGCGCGCTGGCTGGGCTTTTCCGCAAGCAGGACGTCGGCGACAACCAGATATCGTCATTTGCCGCCCTGTCGACGGCATTGTCCGGCCAGGTCGGCACCGGCAATCTGGCCGGCGTAGCGACGGCGATCACATTGGGCGGCCCCGGTGCTATTTTCTGGATGTGGGTCACGGCCTTCTTTGGAATGGCGCTGGCTTTTGCCGAAGGTTCGCTGGCCATCCGTTTTCGCGAACCGGCGCCGGGCGGCGGATTGCGCGGTGGGCCGATGACCTATATCGAACAGGGGCTGGGCCCGCGCTGGGTATGGCTGGCTGTCCTGTTCAGCATCGGGGCGATGGCGTCTGCCCTGATCGGCGGCAACAGCATCCAGGCCAATACGTTTGGGGACTCCTTCCATGCACTGAGCGGCTGGGATGAACGCTGGGGCGGCGCGATTGCCGCCATCGGCGTGTTCGTCGTCATTATCGGCGGCATCCGGTCGATCGCACGAGTGGCCGAAACGATCGTCCCGCTCATGGCCGCCCTTTACATCCTGCCGGCGCTCGTCGCGCTGATCCTGCACGCCCCCCAGATTCCCGGGACCTTCGGCCTGATTTTCGATGGCGCCTTCTCCGTCCAATCGGCTTCGGGCGGATTTCTCGGTGCGGGCGTTATGATGGCCATCCGTGCCGGTGTGGCGCGGGGCCTTTTCTCCAATGAGGCCGGTCAGGGCACAACGCCCATGGCCCACGCCGTCGCCAGTACAAACGACCCGGAAGTCCGGGGCCGTTTCGCGATCGCAGACACCTTTATCGATACAATTGTTATCTGCACGATGACCGCGCTGGTCGTCCTGACGGTGACGGGAGACTTTACCGTATCCGATGCTACGGGCGCGCAGATAGCCGTGGACCATGCCTGGCAATCCGATCTCGGTGGTTTCTCGATGACAGCCGGCGACTTTGCCGCGGCCTTCCCCATAGAACTGGCCGGCATCCCGATCGGGCTACTGATAATATCGCTCGTCCTGATACTCTTTGTTTTCACAACCTTGATCGCATCGAGTTATTTCGGCGAGCGAGCCATCACCTTTCTCTACGGAAAACTTGCCGCGCCAACACCTGCAGGAGAGAAGAGACTGCATCTGTGCTGGCGACTGCTCTGGTGTATCGTCGTGTTTGTCGGATCCTTCCTTCCGCTCGAGATGGTCTGGCGTTTAGGCGACATTGCAGTGGCCGGAATGACCTTCCCGAATATCATCGCAATTATCGCACTATCCAGGATTGTGTTCCTGATCGGGAAATCGAGCCAATCCGTTGACGATTCGGACGACCCTGTATCCGAAACGATCTGATGCCGGGGAACCGCAACTGAACGGAAATCACCTCCGAAACCGAAGTTGGCGAGAAAATTTTCGCTCGCTCCCATTTTCGTTCCAAAGCCGTTAACGCTGCACCCGACTCGATCACAAAGGAGATTCTGCCCCATGGACATTCCCCATTCGCTTGCTGGCCTAACCGTACTTGTCGCAGGCGCATCCTCGGGTATCGGGGCACATTTTGCCGAGCTGTTCGCGGCCGCCGGTGCCAATGTCGTGCTCGGAGCACGGCGGACCGACCGGACCGAGACGCTGGCGGGCGAATTGCGCAACGCAGATCACAGGGCGCTTGCCGTACCAATGGATGTGACGGACGAGAGCTCGGTGATTGCGGCCTATGATGCCGCCGAGGCCGAATTCGGCACTGTCGACGCGATTGTCGCCAATGCGGGAACGGCAGGCGGCGGGCGCTCGACCGATACCGATGCCGATCGGGTGCGTTCGGTAATCGATACCAATCTGCTCGGCGTCTATCTAACAGCACGCGAGGGTGCAAAGCGGCTGATTGCCGATGGCAGTCGCGAAAAGGAGAATGGCCGGATCGTCCTGATCGGTTCGATCACTGCCGAAATGACGGGCCAGGGCGATGCAGCCTATGCGGCAACAAAAGCGGGCGTCGCGCATCTCGGAAAGCAATTTGCGCGCGAATGGGTGCGTCAGGGAATCAACGTGAACACCATCCAGCCCGGCTATATCCAGACCGAATTGTCCGGCGACTGGTTCGACACCGAAGGCGGCGAAGCGCAGATCGCAGGCTGGCATCGCCGCCGCTTGATGGATATCGACGCGCTCGACGATCTCATTCTCTATCTGTGTTCCAGCAGGTCGCGGTATGTGACCGGCGCAACCATCACCATAGACGACGGACAAGCATTATGACCCAATCCCCGATTTCCGACCGCGCCCACGCGATCGCCGATAAAGTTGAGCGCTTCGTCCGTGAAACGGTAGTTCCCTATGAGCAGGATTCCCGCCTGGGTTCACATGGACCGAGCGACGAGCTTGCCGACGAACTCAAAGACAAGGCACGCGCGGCGGGCGTCCTGACGCCGCACATCCTGGAGGATGGGGGGCACCTAACCCATGCTGAAACCGCGTTGGTGCTCAGGAAATCCGGCCTCTCTCCGCTCGGTCCGGTGGCCTGCAACACCGCCGCCCCGGACGAAGGCAATATGTATCTGCTCGGCAAGGTCGGCAGTCCGGAGGCCAGGGAACGCTTCCTCAAACCGCTGGTCGAGGGCCGTGCGCGGTCGGCATTCTTCATGACCGAACCGGCCAGCGAGAATGGCGCGGGGTCCGATCCTTCGATGATGCAGACAAGCGCGAAAATGGATGGCAATCACTGGGTGATCAACGGCCGCAAGACGTTCATCACCGGGGCGGAAGGTGCGAAGGTCGGCATCGTCATGGCGAAGTCCGATGACGGCGCCTGCATGTTCCTTGTTGACCTGCCCGATCCCGCCATCCGCATCGAACGCGTGCTCGATACCATCGACAGCTCGATGCCCGGCGGCCACGCCGTCATTACGATCGACAATCTCCGCGTACCGGCAGACCAGATGCTGGGCGAGAGCGGTGAGGGGTTCAAATATGCCCAGATCCGCCTTGCCCCTGCCCGCCTAACCCATTGCATGCGCTGGCACGGGGCCTGTGTGCGAGCTAACGAGATCGCGACCGACTATGCCTGCCGGCGCACGGCCTTTGGCAAGCCGCTGATCGACCATGAGGGCGTCGGTTTCATGCTCGCGCAAAATCTGATCGACCTCAAGCATACCGAGTTGATGATCGACTGGTGCGCAGGCGTTCTGGACAGCGGCGAACTGGGCACGGCCGAAAGCTCGATGGCCAAAACGCATGTCGCAGAGACGCTCTTTCAGGTCGCCGACCGCTGTGTACAGGCTATGGGTGGAACCGGTGTGTCCGGCGATACGATCGTCGAACAGGTGTTCCGCGAAATTCGCGCCTTCCGCATTTATGACGGACCCACCGAGGTTCACAAATGGTCCCTCGCCAAGAAGATCAAGCGGGAGTGGAATGCGGAATAAACTCTTTCCAGTCCGGTTAGCGGCGCGCCCAATCAACCAAAAGGCGCGCCGCCCATATCCGCCGGCTCCCGGCTGAGTCAAAATTGTAAATATAATTACAAAATAACAAATCTACACGGCATATGACCGACAGCGCGACTTAAATCTTTACAAGATTATATAGCGCAAGGCCCGAAATTCCTGCAAATCCTCTGGCGCACGCTGTAAATTTATTGACAGCAAAGTAATTCAACTTCCCAGAGGTATAAAAACATGTCCTATCAAGACCATATCACGGCCAGCAATGCCCTGATCGACAGCAAGAATGGCACATGGAGCAGCATCGACGCGGAGTCGGTTGCGCGCATGCGGTTGCAGAACCGTTTCAAGACGGGCCTCGACATTGCCAAATACACCGCCGCGATCATGCGCGAGGACATGGCTGCATATGACGCCGACAGCTCCAAATACACCCAGTCGCTCGGCTGCTGGCACGGCTTCATCGCGCAGCAGAAGATGATCTCCATCAAGAAGCATTTCGGCGATACGAAGCGCCGTTACCTCTACCTCTCGGGCTGGATGGTCGCCGCCCTGCGCAGCGAATTCGGCCCCCTGCCCGATCAGTCGATGCATGAAAAAACCTCCGTTCCTGCGCTGATCGAGGAGCTTTACACCTTCCTGCGCCAGGCCGATGCCCGTGAGCTGGGCGGCCTGTTCCGCGACGTTGATGCAGCCCGCGATGCCGGTGACGCGGCTGCAGAAGCAGCGGCCATGGACAAGATCGAGAATTTCCAGACCCATGTCGTCCCGATCATCGCCGATATCGATGCCGGCTTCGGCAACGCGGAAGCCACCTATCTGCTGGCCAAAAAGATGATCGAAGCCGGGGCCTGCGCGCTGCAGATCGAAAACCAGGTTTCGGACGAAAAGCAGTGCGGCCATCAGGACGGCAAGGTTACCGTTCCGCATGAGGACTTCCTCGCGAAGATCCGTGCCTGCCGCTACGCTTTCCTCGAGCTTGGTGTCGAAGACGGGATCATCGTCACCCGCACCGACTCGCTCGGTGCCGGCCTGACCAAGCAAATCGCCGTTTCCAAGGAACCCGGCGATCTCGGCGACCAGTATAACAGCTTCCTCGATTGCGAAGAGATCGACCCGACCACGGCCCGCAACGGCGATGTCATCATCAACCGCGACGGCAAGATGATGCGCCCGAAACGCCTGCCCTCCAACCTGTTCCAGTTCCGCGCTGGCACCGGTGAAGACCGCTGCGTTCTCGACAGCATCACCAGCCTTCAGAATGGAGCCGACCTGCTGTGGATCGAAACCGAAAAGCCGCATGTCGAGCAGATCGCCGGGATGATGGACCGCATTCGCGAGGTCGTTCCGAATGCCAAGCTCGTCTACAACAACTCGCCATCCTTCAACTGGACGCTGAACTTCCGCCAGCAGGTCTATGATGCGATGGTTTCCGAAGGGCTGGATGTTTCGGAGTATGACCGCGATGACCTGATGGATGCGAAATATGACGATACCGAACTCGGCGAAGCCGCCGACAAGCGTATCCGCACCTTCCAGGCCGACGGATCGAAGCGTGCCGGCATTTTCCATCACCTGATCACCCTGCCGACCTATCACACGGCCGCCCTGTCGACCGACAATCTCGCCAAGGAATATTTCGGCGATGCGGGCATGCTCGGCTATGTTCTGGGCGTCCAGCGCAAGGAAATCCGCGAAGGGATTGCCTGTGTGAAGCATCAGAACATGTCCGGCAGCGACATTGGCGACGATCACAAGGAATATTTCGCCGGTGAAGCCGCACTCAAGGCCGGCGGCGTTCACAACACAATGAACCAGTTCGGATAACCCCACCCTGATCACCAGGGTTCAGGTGCCCTCCTTTGCCCCCCTTGGGGGGCACCTGTCCCACCCTAATTTTCCTGGGGAGGAAAGTAATCCGTCGGTAGAAATACCGGCGGATTTTCCTTGTTCGGCAGTAGCTTAGCGCAATCCCCTTCCTTTAGCGACAAGCCCCGAAAGTCATGCTCATCGCAGGAAGTGTGTTCGAAACCGCGGCCCGCTTCATGCCGTCCGAATTGAACAGCATCGCGATTTCGCCGGTTTTCGACACCGCAATCGCGCCGCCATCTCCGCCCAGCTTCTTCACATCGGCCAGCATGTTCCAGATCGCCTCTTCCAGCGTGTCCCCGGCCAGCTCAAACCGATGCGCCGCCGTCAGCGCGCCGCCCGCGCGCACGAACTTCTCGCCCGTACCGGTGCAGGAAATCGCGACCTCCTGATCCGCCCAGGTGCCCGCCCCGATCAGCGGCGTGTCTCCGACCCGGCCCGGCGGTTTCCCGAACACACCGCCGGTCGATGTCGCCGCCGCCAGATTGCCGTGCACATCCAGCGCCACCGCGCCCACCGTGCCATGCGACATGTCTGTCACTGTCAGATCAGCCTCGCTCACCCCGACAGGCAGTACATAATAGGCGTTCGGATCGCCGACCGGCGCGCAGTCATTCGCGGCGGCAAAGCGGATCGCCCCGTCTCCGGCCAGCATGACACTGGGCGAGCGGTCCATCACTTTCCGCGCAACCCCGATCGGACTGACCACATCCTGGATAACCGCGACAGAGCCCGCATCCTGCGTCGCCCCGTCCATGATACTGGCGTCCAGCTCGATAATGCCGTGGAGATTGGGGGCCGAGCCCCTGCCCGCCACATAGAGGCCAGACTCCTCCATGTCCCGCACCATTTCCTCGACAACATCGACGCTTGCCGCGCCGCCCCGGAGCAACCCCTCGCCGCGCGCCACCAGCGCCGCCAGATGCGCCTCGACCTCGCCATAATCGACCCCGGCCCTCGGCCCGGCGCCGCCATGCAGGGCCAGCGCGAAACGAGGAGAAGATGAGGTCATGGCGAAAGCTCCAATCAGATTTTCGCCCTCTATGAGAAAGCGTTTCGCTTGTCGATCAAAAGGCTGCGGGAGCCGATCGGAAGGCTATCCTGCCCTCCCATCAAGTTGACACTCGTTGACACAGGCCGGGGGTAAAGCGTGCAACAATATTTCCCAAAGTTTACAAGAGTGGCACGGAGCGTTGCGCGCGGCGGAACCGTGCGTCCTATTGGACACAGGGGTGTGGAGGGACGCGACGGGGTCATGGGCCGGATAGTATCATGGTCGGCGGCGTGTAGGACAGGAAATAGGGTTTTGGGAAAGCGCGTACGTCCGCTTGCGCGAAACCTCCCTCCACTCTTCAATATCTTGCGGTTTGTCTTTATCGATACCCGTTATGTCCGATAACCAATACAAAGAAAAAGCTGAAATTGCCGAAAAAGGCATCCCTGAAGATGCAAAAGAACAGCATGCTTCGGTGTATTATAAGATTGGCCAGTTCTTGACAGGCTGGTCAACGGTCGAATCTCTCTTCCAACTTTTATTAGAGATTATGCTGGGCTGCTCTCGCCAAAATGCGGCAATTCTGTTTCATTCCGTGCAAAGTGCGCGGGGGAGAACCCGCCTGCTTGATGCACTTGCATACGAAAATCTCAACAAAGCAGACCGCGAAACGCTACACGCATTGTTGAAGCGGTTTAGGGCCCCGACCCGGCTCCGAAATGAACTGGCGCATGCGCAGTATAATATTAGCTTTACAACATTTTTGATCGAATCCAGCTCAACAGCCAACATGAGTGACTATGACGGTGGAGATCCAGTCAAACGCACGCCAATTGACCGCGCGTGGGAGAATCGCATCGAGAATATGTCGGCATCGCTACACAAGCTAAACTTGGAGCTGTGGGAATTTATCGGCACGTTAAGAGAACAAAAAAAGCAGAGAAACGATCAGGAAGGATAGACTATTTGATTTCACATTCTGCTGACAATGCGCTCAATACACCCATCCAGTTACCCCCTCACCCACACAATAACCTCCGCACCAGCAACGCCGCACTCCTCGATTACGGTGACAGTGCACTTAATTCCCAACGCGAAACCGCTCCCTACCCCGCAATAAATTCACGCGCGGCTTCTGCTAGCGCAGCGGAGCGGGTGATCTTGCGTTCTCTGGCGGCGCGATCGAGCAGGTCGAGCGTGTTTTCGTCCATCGTGACATTGATCCGCTTTGTCCTGCCGGCAGGAACCAGCGCGGGGAGCATCATCGTGGTTTCCGCTTCGGCCCAATCCTCGGCCAGATCGGCATCGGCGCGCAGCTCCGTTAACGTCCGCGCCTTGGGAAGAGCGATCCCGGCGTCGATCATCGCGGCAATATGTGTCGCCAGAATTGTGCGCGCCTCTGAAGCGGCTTCATCGAAATCACTGGTTTCGGTGTGCGCGGTAAAGCCCGGAATATCGGGCGCGGTAAAACCGAACCCGGTCTCGTCGGCAAAAACGAATGTCAGATAATGGCTCATGATGGCGTGTCCTTTCGTTTCAGTACCCGAATTCTGCATCTCCTTTCGATGCCGGGCGGCATCATAGGCGGGCTATCTCCAGCCCGCCGCTTTCTCAATTGCCCGCTTCAATCCTTTCGGTAGATCCTTGCGCGGGTGCGGGACGGTGATGATGTTCGCTTTGGCGGCGTGTTTGAAGCTGATATGGCTGCCTTTCTGGCTCACTTGCTCCCAGCCTTCTTTACGAAGCCGCTTTATGATCGCCGCGCTGTCGTTCATCATTCCCGCCTTTTACGTACGTATTATTATACACACGAATTTAAAAAGTCAACATTTATGTGTATATAAATACACATCTATGTGAGATGGCGAGAGGTCAACTTCGATTTAGCAAGCGCGAAAAACGATCTCCCCTCACCCAAACAACATCCTCCGCACCAACAGCGCCGCACTTCGCGCCGTCATGCCATTCCGGTCATGCGGAGGGGATAGTTCGACGATATCGGCGAGTGGCAAAGTGCAACCATGCGAATCTGCAGCGCTGATCACAGTCTCCACCAGATACTCGACAACTGCCAGCGACACGCCGCGCGCGGCGGGGGCGCTGACGCCGGGGGCCTGATAGTGGGGCAGCAGATCGATATCGATGGTGAGGTAGAGAATGTCGGACCGCCGGGCGATGGCCTGTATCTCGCCATCTGCCGCGCCCTTATCGGCAATAAGGTCATGATCCATCACGATGCGCGCGCCCCAGTCCGCCGCTCGCTCGATCAGGGCCATCGTGTTGGATTCCTCCGCCAGCCCGAGACACAGATAGTCGAAACCGTCCGGGTCCGCTTGCCGCATCTGGTTGAACGGCGTGCCCGATGACGGGCCAGCCGCGCCGGGCGTTCGCAGATCGAGATGCGCGTCGAGATTAATGATGCCGATATGCTGGTCCGGGAAATGCTCACACAGGCCGAGATAGCTGCCAAAGGCCGTTTCATGCCCACCGCCGAGAACGATCAGGCGGTCATGTTCGGCCAGCGCGCGCGCAACATGCTGGCCGAGCATCGCCTGCCCGGCCTCCAGATCGTCGCCCTCGACATCCACATCGCCAAGATCGGCAAAGGGCTGCGCATTGGCAGGCGCGGCAAAACCGGCCAGCGCCTTGCGGAGCGCCTGCGGCCCCTGCCGCGCGCCGACCCGCCCCTTGTTGCGGGCCACTCCGGCCTCCGAGGCAAATCCGAGCAGGGCGCGGCTACCGCTATCGCTTGCAAACTGCCAGAGGCGCTTCGCCTTTTCGCCATCCTCGCTGTCGTCTCGGCCTGTCCATGGCTGGGGCGGGATATGGGTGACGGGCATGGCCGCTATTCGCCCAAAATGCCGGGCAGGTTCAGGCCGTGTTCGCGCGCGCAATCGATAGCGTCCTCATAGCCGGCATCGGCATGGCGCATCACGCCCGTCGCCGGGTCGTTCCATAGAACATTGGCGATCCGCGCATCCGCCTCTTCCGTGCCGTCGCAGCAGATGACCATGCCGGAATGTTGGGAGAAGCCCATGCCGACGCCGCCGCCATGATGGAGGCTGACCCATGTCGCGCCGCTGGCTGTATTGAGCAGCGCGTTGAGGAGCGGCCAGTCCGACACCGCATCGGACCCGTCCTTCATCGCTTCGGTTTCGCGGTTGGGCGAGGCGACAGATCCGCTGTCGAGATGGTCGCGGCCGATGACGACCGGCGCGCTGAGTTCGCCGTTGCGTACCATCTCGTTGAAGGCGAGGCCCAGCCGGTGCCGCTGCCCCAGCCCGACCCAGCAGATGCGCGCGGGCAGCCCCTGAAAGCTGATCCGCTCGCGCGCCATGTCGAGCCAGTTGTGGAGATGGGGATCGTCCGGGATGATCTCCTTCACCTTGGCGTCCGTCTTGTAGATATCTTCGGGATCGCCGGAGAGCGCGCACCAGCGGAACGGGCCGATGCCGCGGCAGAAGAGCGGGCGGATATAGGCGGGAACGAAGCCGGGAAAGGCGAAGGCATTTTCCAGACCCTCTTCCTTCGCAACCTGGCGGATATTGTTGCCATAATCGAGCGTCGGCACGCCGGAATTCCAGTAATCGACCATCGCGGCGACATGGGTCTTCATGCTGGCGCGCGCGGCTTTCTCGACCGCCTTGGGATCGCGTTCGCGCTGGTCGCGCCACTCGGCCATCGTCCAGCCGGCGGGCAGATAGCCGTTGATCGGGTCATGCGCGCTGGTCTGGTCGGTCAGCATGTCGGGCCGGATGCCGCGTTTGAAAAGTTCGGGCACAATCTCCGCAGCATTGCCGAGCAACCCGACGGATTTGGCCTCTCCGGCCTCTGTCCATGCCGCGATCATCGCCAGGGCCTCGTCAATTGTCCGTGCTTTCTCGTCCACATATTTGGTGCGCAGGCGAAAATCGATCCGGGTTTCGTCGCATTCGATGGCGAGGCAGCAGGCCCCGGCCATGACAGCGGCGAGCGGCTGCGCGCCGCCCATGCCGCCAAGCCCGGCGGTCAGGATCCATTTGCCGGTCAGATCACCGTCATAATGCTGACGCCCGGCTTCGACGAAGGTCTCGTAGGTGCCCTGCACGATCCCCTGCGTGCCGATATAGATCCACGAGCCGGCCGTCATCTGGCCGTACATGGCGAGCCCTTTTTTATCGAGCTCGTTGAAATGATCCCAAGTCGCCCAGTGCGGCACGAGGTTGGAGTTGGCGATCAGGACGCGAGGCGCGTTTTCATGGGTCCTGAACACGCCGACCGGCTTGCCGGACTGGACGAGCAGGGTTTCATCGGCCTCGAGATCGGTGAGGCTGGCGACGATCTGGTCGAAGGCCTGCCAGTTGCGCGCCGCCCGTCCGATGCCGCCATAGACGACCAGTTCTTCCGGATTTTCCGCCACATCGGGATGGAGATTGTTCATCAGCATCCGCAGCGGCGCTTCGGTCAGCCAGCTCTTGGCGGTTAGCGTCGTGCCGGTGGGCGGGCGCACTTCGCGGGAATTGTGGAAGCGATCAGCCATGGGAATTATTCTCCAGCGTGGGGAAGGTCAGTCCTGTCGCATCGACGAGCGTATCGCCGCGCGCCAGCTCCGCAGCAGCGATCAGGTTGGGTGCGAGGAAGCGGTCTTCGGTGAGCGGAGCGATCTGTTCGCCGAATTTTTCGATCACCGCGCGCAGCGGCGCACTGGTCTTTTCGGGCGCGCGGAAGCGGATGCCCTCCACCGCGCAGAAGATTTCGATACCGAGAATCTGGAAGAGATTGTCGAGCATGCGTTGCAGCCGCCGCGCGCCATGCGCCGCCATGCTGACATGGTCTTCCTGGTTGGCGCTGGTCGGCGTGGAATCGGTCGAGCAGGGATTGGCCAGATGCTTGTTCTCGCTCATCAGCGCGGCGCTCGTCACCTCGGCAATCATGAGGCCCGAATTGAGCCCGGGATCGGCGGCGAGGAAGGGCGGCAGGTCGTAGCTGAGCGTGGGATCGACAAGCAGCGCGATACGGCGCTGCGATATGCCGCCAATCTCGGCCAGCGCGAGCGCGATCATGTCGGCAGCAAAGGCCACCGGCTCGGCATGGAAATTGCCGCCAGAGACGATGCGGCCCTCTTCCGCCAGCACCAGCGGATTGTCCGTCGCGGCATTGGCTTCGCGGCGCAGGGTGATCGACGCCAACGACAGCATATCCATCGCCGCGCCCGTCACCTGCGGCTGGCAGCGCATGCAATAGGGGTCCTGCACGCGCGGATCGTCATCCCGGTGCGAGTTGCGGATTTCGCTGTCGTCGAGCAGGGCGCGCATGGTGGCAGCCGCAGCGATCTGTCCGGGATGGCCGCGCAGGTCGTGAATTTCGGCAAGCAGCGGCGCGGTGGACGCCTTGGCCGCATCCATCGAAAGCGAAGAGGAGATGAGCGCGGTGCAGGCCGCATGCTGCGCCTCGAACAATGCCGCCAGCGCATAGGCGGTCGAGAATTGCGTGCCGTTGATCAGCGCCAAGCCCTCTTTCGGGCCGAGCGTGATCGGTTTCAGCCCGGCCTTGCTGAGCGCCTTGGCCCCGGTCAGCGTATCGCCATTGTATATGGCCTCGCCCTCGCCGATCATCACCGCCGCCATATGGGCGAGCGGTGCCAGGTCGCCGGAGGCCCCGACCGAGCCTTGCGCAGGAACGACGGGCGTCACGCCCCGCGCCAGCATCGCTTCGAGCAGGTCGATAACGTCCTCGCGCACGCCGGATGCGCCGCGCCCCAGCGATATCAGTTTGAGCACCATCATCAGCCGGGCGATCGCACGCGGCGTCGCTTCGCCCACCCCGCAGCAATGGGAGAGTACGAGATTGCGTTGCAGCTTGGCCGTGTCGCCTGCCGCGATGCGGATCGAGGCCAGTTTCCCGAAGCCCGTATTCACCCCGTACACGGCCTCGCTGCCCTGCGCGGCGATCGCGACGCGCTCGGCCGATGCGACAATCGCCGTTCTCGCCTTGGGATCCAGCTCAACCGGCAATTCGTCTCGCCAGATTTTTTCCAGCATTTGCAGAGATACCTCGCCGGGTCTCAACGTCAGCATTCTACTCCTCCGAAAATCCGTTTGTGGAGCGGGGCATCGCCGATCCGGTATGTCAGTTCCGCCGGGTCGGTAACGTCCCAGATCGCAAGGTCGGCCACCTGCCCTGCAGCGAGCCTCCCAACATCCGAAAGCCCCAGCGCCCGCGCCGCATTCACCGTTGCCCCGCGCAAACATTCTTCCGGCGTCAGGCCGAACAGCGTAGCCCCCATATTCATCGCCAGCAGAAGCGAGGTCATCGGTGACGAACCGGGATTGCTGTCCGTCGCCAGCGCCATCGAAACCCCGGCATCGCGAAACGCCTGGATCGGCGGCTTTCGGGTTTCGCCGAGAAAGTAGAATGCCCCGGGCAGGATCACGGCCACCGTCCCGGCCTTGGCCATTGCGGCGATCCCGTCCGCGCCGACAAATTCCAGATGCTCGGCCGAGAGCGCGCCATATTCCGCAGCCAGCGCGGCCCCGCCCTGATCCGACAATTGCTCGGCATGCAGCTTGACCGGCAAGCCAAGCTCCGCCGCCACATCGAAGACTCTCCGGATCTGCGCCGGGGTGAAAGCGATATTCTCGCAAAAGCCATCCACCATATCGACCAGCCCTTCGGAGGCCGCTTCCCGCAAAGTCGGCAGGCAGATCGTGTCGAGATAGTCGTTTGCCTCCATGCCCCTGGGAATGGCATGCGCGCCGAGAAAGGTCTTGCTGATCCGCACCGGTCGCAATTCGGCCAGCCGCGACGCGACGCGTAGCATCCGCAATTCCGTTTCCCGGTCGAGCCCGTAACCGGATTTGATCTCCACCGTGCAGACTCCTTCCGCGAGCAATCGGTCCAGCCGGGCAAGCGCGCCGTCCAGCAATTCCTCGTCAGACGCCGTCCGCGTCGCTTCAACCGTGGAAAAGATACCGCCCCCTGCCCGCGCAATCTCCTCGTAACTTGCACCTTCGAGACGCAGTTCGAATTCGCGGGCGCGGGAACCGGCATAAACAAGGTGCGTATGGCAATCGATCAGGCCGGGGGTGACCAGCCGCCCACCGAGCGAGCTTTTCCCGAAATCTGCAAATCGCGCGGGCATGGCACCGGATGCGCCTGCATAGGCTATCCGGCCATCCTGAATCGCGATCACGCCGTCGGCAATCATGCCCCAGCCCTGCGGATCGGCCAGCGTTGCCAGCGTCGCGTCAGTATAGATGTGATCCCGCATCCGTGATTCTTTCCTCTCAGACATATTCTAACATAGACGCGAAATAGTCGGACCTACAGTGCCACAGAAACGCCTTGGCAGACCCGCCCCTTTACGTTTACGTCAATTGGCGTATCACTGTCGCGAAGAGAAAAGAGATTGAGGAAGCCTGATTCATGAATTTCGATTTTTCGGACGACCAGAAGTTCCTGCGCGAAGAGGCGCGGAAGTTCCTCTCCGCCAAGTGCACGACGGCACAGGTCCGCGCCGTCCTCGATGACGAAGCGATGAGTCACAATGCCGACGTCTGGAAACAGATTGTCGAGATGGGATGGCTGGGTACGGCGATCGCCGAAGAGCATGGCGGCCTTGGCCTGGGCATGCTTGAACTCTGCGTGATTGCAGAGGAACTGGGCCGCGCTCTCGCGCCGGTTCCCTTTGGCTCCACGGTCTATTTCTTTGCCGAAGCACTGAAGCTGGCCGGATCGGATGCGCAAAAGGCTTCGATACTGCCAAAGGTCGCCGATGGCTCCGTGATCGGTTGCTTCGCCGCCTCCGAAGGCCCGGGTCCCGTCGAAGCTGGCTCGCTAACCACCGCATTCGAGAATGGCGCGTTGAGCGGTACGAAGATCCCCGTAACCGATGGCGACATCGCGACTCATGCCGTGGTGCTGGCGAAGGATGGCTCGGGCACCAGCCTCATACTCGTCGCGCTCGACCAGCCGGGCGTAACCCGCACATCCATCGAGACGATCGAGCCGACCCGCAGCCATGCCGAGATCACCTTTGACGGTGCTGCGGCCGAAAGGCTGGGCGCGCAGGGCGATGGCGAAACCCTGTATAATGCAATCATGAACCGGGCGGCGGTATTGCTCGCGTTCGAGCAAACCGGCGGCGCTTCCGTCTGCCTCGAAATGGCGACGGACTATGCCAAGGAGCGCCACGCCTTCGGCCGGCCAATCGGCGGCAATCAGGCGATCAAACACAAGCTCGCCGACATGTATGTGAAGAACGAGGTCGCCCGCTCCAACGCCTATTACGGGGCATGGGCATTATCGACCGACGCCGCGGAACTGCCCGAGGCCGCAGCTGCCGCACGCATTGCCGCGTCCGAAGCCTATTGGTTTGCAGCCAAGGAAAATATCCAGACGCATGGCGGTATGGGCTTTACCTGGGAGGTAGACTGCCACCTCTATTATCGGCGATCCAAACTGCTTGCGGTGCAGGCCGGCGCCCCTGCTGTCTGGAAAGAGAAACTTGTGCGGGCCCTCGAAACTCGCAACGCTGCGTAAAGGAAACCCCGATGGATTTTAACGACACCCCTGAAGAAGCAGCATTCCGGGCCGAGGCACGCGCCTTTCTGGAACAGCATCTGGAGCCGAAACGGGGCAATGCGACCCGCAGCCGGGAACCGCGCGCTCTGACCCTCGACAAAGCCAAGAAATGGCAGAAGGTGAAAGCTGAAAACCAGTTTGCGCAGATTACCTGGCCCAAGGAAATCGGCGGACGCGGCGGCACACCGATGCAGCAGGTCATCTGGAATCAGGAAGAAGCGAAATTCAACGCGCCAATAGGTCCCTTTGCGATTGGCCTTGGCATGTGTGTGCCCACCGTCATCGCCTTTGGTTCCGACGCGCATAAGGCGCGCTATGTCCAGCCAGCCCTGCATGGCGAGGAAATCTGGTGCCAGCTATTCTCCGAGCCGTCCGCCGGTTCCGACGTCGCGGGTTTGAAGACGAAGGCGGTAAAGGATGGCGATGACTGGGTGATCAACGGCCAGAAAGTCTGGACCACCGGCGCGCAGTTTTCAGACTATGGCATCGTCCTGACGCGTACCGATCCCAATGTGCCCAAGCATAAGGGCCTTACCATGTTCATCGTCGACATGAAGGCACCGGGGGTAGAGGTTCGCCCGATCCACCAGGCATCGGGCGGCCGCGAATTCAACGAAGTCTATTTCACCGATGTGCGCATTCCGGACAGCGACCGGCTCGGCGATCCGGGTATGGGCTGGAAGGTCGCGCTCGTCACCCTGATGAATGAGCGGCTTGCGGTCGGCGGTTCCCCGGGGCCGGACTGGCAGGAGATCATGGACTATGCCCGCGATGCAGGCACATTGAGCAATCAGGCGTTCCGCGAAAAACTCGCCGACTGGTATGTCGCGGCACAGGGCTACAAGCTCACCAAGTTCCGCACCCAGACCGCCCTGTCGCGCGGCGAAACGCCGGGGCCCGAAAACTCGATCGGCAAGATCATCACCGCCAATCACCTGCAGGACATCTGCAACAGCGCGGTCGAGATGCAGGATCATTACGGGCTTATCATCGACAAGGACAAAGCGCCCGCCGATGCGATTTTTCAGGAGAGCCTGATGTGGGCGCCCGGCCTGCGCATTGCCGGCGGCACGGACGAGATACTGAAAAACATCATCGCCGAGCGCGTGCTGGGCCTGCCCCAGGATGTGCGGGTGGACAAGGATAAAGCATTTTCCGAACTTTAGGCGGCATCACGCCGCCAAAGACATAACCACAATCTAAGAAGGACTATTTTCATGGCCGAAGCCTATATCATCGACGCATGCCGTACGCCGCGCGGCATTGGCAAAGTTGGCAAGGGGGCCCTTGCCGAAGAGCATCCCCAACACCTGGCGGCAACGGTCCTCAAGGCCATTGCCGAGCGCAACAATCTGAACACCGCCGATATCGACGATGTCATCTGGAGCACCAGCACCCAGAAGGGCAAACAGGGCGGTGACCTGGGCCGCATGGCCGCGCTCGATGCCGGCTATGACATCCGCACCAGCGGCACGACGCTTGACCGTTTCTGCGGTGGCGGCATCACCAGTGTCAGCTTTGCAGCGGCGCAGATCATGTCCGGCATGGAAGATCTTGTTGTCGCAGGCGGCACGGAAATGATGTCGCTGACTGCAGCGATGGCCAAGGAAGAAATGGCCGCCGGCATTCGCCCTGCGATGATGGGCTCGGGCAATGAACGGCTGCAACGCGTTCACCCGCAATCGCATCAGGGCGTATGCGGCGATGCCATTGCATCCATGGAAGGCATTTCGCGCGAAGCCGTCGATGCGCTGGGCCTTGAAAGCCAGAGGCGCGCAGCCGTCGCAATCGCCGAAGGCCGGTTCGACAAGAGCATCGTCCCGGTTGTCGATGACGAAGGCAATGTCATCCTGGGCGAAGAAGAATTCCCGCGTCCGCAGACCACAGCTGAAGGCCTTGCTGCACTGGAACCATCCTTCACCAAGATCGCCGATGTTCCGCTGGATGAGAAGGGCACGACTTTCCGTAAGCTTATCAACCAGAAATACCCCGATCTTGAGATTGAGCATGTGCATCATGCGGGTAACTCGTCCGGCGTTGTCGATGGCGCGGCGGCGGTGCTGCTGGCTTCGAAAGACTATGCAGACAGCCATGGGCTGAAACCGCGCGCCCGGATCGTGGCAACCGCCAATATGGGCGACGACCCGACCCTGATGCTCAACGCGCCGGTACCGGCTGCCAAGAAGGATCTCGAAAAGGCAGGGCTCACCAAGGACGATATCGACCTTTGGGAAATCAACGAAGCCTTTGCCGTGGTTGCCGAGAAGTTCATCCGCGATCTCGATCTGGACCGCGACAAGGTCAACGTGAATGGCGGCGCGATCGCGCTCGGCCATCCGATCGGTGCGACCGGCTCGATCCTGATCGGCACGCTGCTCGACGAGCTGGAACGGCGCGACCTGAAGCGCGGCCTCGTCACCATGTGCGCCGCCGGCGGCATGGCGCCTGCGATGATTATCGAGCGGGTATAAACGCTGACTGGGGGCGGCCCCGCACTCCGGAGCCGCCCCTCACCAGTTTTTCCGGTCGCTAGCCAAAGGCGACAGCGGCCTCATATGTGTTCATGAAATCGCGGAAGCGGAGCCATTTTTCATCGGCAACCGTGATCACATGGACGAAATCGGATTCGATGGGCCGGCCGGTCGAGCGAGCCGTCAATCGCAGATGGCCGGTCACCACAACCTTGTCCCCTTCGCAAATGAATTCCTCCGGATCGAACTGGTGGATATCGACCGATGAAAGCACGGTTTCGAAAAAGCCGCGCGCCGCGTCCCTCCCCCGGAACGTCCGCGCATAGGGAATGACCTCGGGCCCGTAAAATTCGATGGTCACGTCCGGGTGCAGCCATTCGGCAATGGCGTCGACATCCTGATTGCCAAAGGCCTCGAACACATGTTTCGTCACATCGACCGGCGCGATCATCGGCTCGTCTCCCGCATCAGAAGTTGAACCTGAAATCGACGCCATAGGTGCGCGGCGGGCCAAGCGGGCCGACAAATTCCGCGCCGTAAACGGTGCCGGTCAGGATCTGGTTGGTGAAATAGGTTTCGTTGGTCAGATTGTCCCCGAACAGGCGGACGCTCCACCGCTCATCCGCGCTGGTAAAGCCGATGCTCGCGCGAACCAGGCCGTAATCCTGCTGTGAGGCGGCATCGATATTGAACACGGTGAAGTAGATCTGGCTCTGCCAGTGATATTCGAGCCGGGCATTGATATCGCCGAAGCGCCCGATCGGATGATCGAACTGTCCCGCCACGCTGAATTTCCAGCGCGGTGCGCGCGGCAGGCGCAGCCCGTCCAGATCGCGGATGAGGCTGCCCGGCTCCTGGGAAAGCGGCGCAGGCCTTAGCGGCTCGGTCAGCTGGCCTTCGGTAAATTCGGCATCGACATAGGTCAGCGCGGTGTCGAACCGGAAATGCTCGCTCGGGCTGAGCATCGCTTCCACCTCGAAACCCCTGACCCGCGCCTTGCCCACGTTGCGGATGATCGGCTGGTTGCCGATGCTGTCCTGCGCCTGGAGGTTGGTATAGTCATACCAGAACGCCGCCGTGTTGAGCCGCAGGAAATTGTCGAACAGATCGGTACGCGCACCAATTTCATAGGACCATATCCGCTCCGGCTCGAACGGGTCGCGCTGGCTGCTGCCAATATTGTAGCCGCCGCTCTTGAAGCCGCGCTGGACGGTTGCATAGAAAAGCAGATCGTCCGTCGGCGTCCAGTCGATCCCGAATTTCGGGGTAAAGGCGCTGAAGGTTTCCGGCCCGTTGACTGGCGCGACGATGAAACCGAACGGATCGGGCTGGGCGGCATTCCGATCCTCAGTGATGGCATTGGGAAAGAAGATCGTGTTCGGCGCAATCCGCATATCGGGCAGCATTACCAGGTCGAAATTCTGGCGGCCGTCCCGCGTCTCCTCGCTATAGCGACCACCGATCCTGAGGGTGAACTGGTCGGATATTTCCCATTCGGTATCGAGATATACGGCCCATGCCTCGGTTTCCTGCTGGCCGCTCAGATGGAGTTCGCAGCACAGGTCGGTCGACGGAAACACGACCGGGAATGGCGGCAGCACGCCAGCAGCC
Organism: uncultured Parasphingopyxis sp.; assembly: GCA_947259005.1. Classification (GTDB taxonomy): domain Bacteria; phylum Pseudomonadota; class Alphaproteobacteria; order Sphingomonadales; family Sphingomonadaceae; genus Parasphingopyxis. Next base: position 893,319 of record CAMYKP010000006.1, read on the forward strand.
TGCAGATCCATGAAGCCCTGGATCAGGATAGGCTCCCAGAAATTGCCGAAAATGTCATTGTCGATGACATTGCTCTCTTCGAAATAATAAACGCCGAGGATCCAGGAAAAGGGCCGGTCCGCAGGAGAGCTGAGCTGGAACTCGCCGCTCCACTGCCAGTGATCCTCCTCGCGCCCGACATAATTGTTGAAGGTATCGGACAGATCGAATTCATTCTGCGAAACCGGGTTGGTATCGCGGTAGCTGCCGATGACGCGCAGATTATAGTCGCCGATATCCCAGTCGAGCGTCGCGTTGAGGCCCCAATTCTCGACCTCGTTGAAATAGGGCACATCGGCAAAGAGATCGCGGGATGCAGCCGCCGACACCCGCCCGGCATTCTTGATCGCAAAATAGGGAAATGTCTGCGACCCTTCCCGCGTTCCATACCAGCCGGGTATTTCGTCCGCATAGCCGGCGCTGGCATAATGATAGGCATTGGCCTGATCGTCGGCCCGATAATAGTCGCCGGTCAGGGAGAGCGTCGCCGTGGAACCCAGATCGGCTTCGAGCGACAGCCGGAAGGCGAGATCGTTGCGATCCTCGACATCATCGGTCGCACCCGTCGGCCCGGTAATCGTCGTATAGCCATCGCGATCCTCGAACTGGAATGCCGCACGCGCGCGCAAGCCATTGGTAATCGGGCCGCTAATGGCCCCGGATGCCCGGTAGCGATCATAATTGCCGAGCGTCAGCTGGACATTGCCTTCGAACTCGTCGGTCGGCCGGGCGGTGACGATGCTGACCGCGCCCGCCGTGGCGTTGCGACCATAGAGCGTGCCTTGCGGCCCCCGCAAAACCTCTATGCGTTCGATGTCGAAAAAGAGCGGGCCGATGGCCGCCGGGCGGCTGATATAGACACCATCGACATAGGTGGCGGTTGAACTGTCGGTACCGGCTATGATGGTCGGCGTGCCGATCCCGCGCACGAAGATCGACGTGTCGCCCTGATAGGTCGATATCTGCACGCCGGGCGAAATCGCGCCGACCTGCTCGATGGAGGTGATGGACCGGGAACCAAGATCGTCCGCAGAATAGGCCGTCACGGCCATCGGTGCATCCTGAAGCGATTCCTCCCGCCTGCTGGCGGTCACGATGATTGGGGCGTTTCCGACGTTCCCGCCCGCACTCGCACCCTGGGCATCATCCTGCGCCCAACCGGCCGACGGCATTGTTGCCGTTCCCAAGATTGTTGCAGCCAGCAGCAGCTGACGTGTCTGCCTTCCCGAATTCATCCTCTTCTCTCCCCCAATTCCGGCACTCTTCGTTGCTCGGTTGTTGCTTGTAAAAACTCCTGCCCTCTACTTCCGGGCCCTGAATATGACGGGATTGCGCGCAAGGCCGTGATTGAGCAGGCTCACTCCCTGCCATTCCGCAGCGCCGACGCGTTCGATGCGCGCATAACGCTCGCGCAGCATCCGCGCGGTTGATTCTGCTTCCAGATGGGCAAGCGGCGCGCCCAGGCATCGATGGATGCCATAGCCGAAGCTCATGTGCCGGGCCGCGTTTTCGCGGTTCAGCCTGAACGAATACGGGTCCTCGAAAACCAGCGGATCGTAATTGGCGGCACCGAAGAAACAGGCGACCCAGTCGCCGCGCTTGATATCGGCAGAACCGAGCGTGATGTCGCGCGTGGCGACCCGGAACAATCGTTGCGGTGGGCCATGGTAGCGCAGGGTTTCCTTGTAGATCGCGTCGAACAGCCCGGCATCCGCCACATAGGCATCCCAGATTTCGGGCAGGTCGGCAAAGACGGCGATCAGATTGCCCAAATAGAATGACGTTGTCTCGGCACCGGCCACCGTCGCCGTCATGCAAAAGCGGACTATCTCCTCGAAAGTCAGCCGATCACCCTCGACCACCGTTTCGATAAAGGCGTTGAGCAAGGGTCCGTCGGGCTTTTCGCCCAGCTCGATCCGGCGGATCTGCTCCGTCACATGATTGTGGAAGAATTCCATCGCCTCGACATTGAACGCCTGGCGCTCCTCCGGATCGATGTCCGCCGAAAGCATGAAGGCCGTCGCCCAGTTTCGGACATCGCGGTCCATCTCGATCGGCATGCCGAACAGATGGGCCATCACGCGGCTTGGCAGCATCGCACAATAATCGGCCATGACATCGACCTCGACGTCCAGCGCGAAATATTCGTCCATCGTCGCAGCAACCAGCCGGTCGACCTCCGGGGCCAACGTCTGGATCGAAGACGGACGGAACACCGCCGATGCAATTTTTCGCAGCCGCGTATGTTCGGGCCTGTCGTGATTGACGAGCATCAGAGAAGGCGCTGAGGACTCTTCCTGCAGGCTATCGCGGGAGGAGAAGCTCTCATGATCCCATGCCACGGCAGCCACATCATCGAAATTGAGCACAACCCAGGAAGGCTTGGGTTCATCGACGCCCGGCATCGTACCGGGCGGGAAATCGCGATAGCCGAACAGCGGAGATTGAGCGCGCAGCAGATCGTAATAGGGATATGGATTGCGAATGACCTCGGGGTCAGTCAGCCGATCCACTGTGAAAGCGTCTTGCGATTGGCCGGCGACGTCCATAACACCCCTTTAATTGCATTTGGAAACTATTGCATATGGACATAATTAGATGGATGAATGATTCCCGTCAAGTCATCTCGAAAACCGCAGTGCCGGATGGACTGCTGGGGCACCCTGGCGGGCGGCGTTGAACATTCACTGCAAGGCGCGGTAAGGAACAGTCATGAACACAACCGATTTCCCTACGACTATCGAAAAGCCCGGCATTCCATGGTGAAGAAGACCAAAGCCGCAACGCCCCGGTCGGATGAGTCCCAGTTCGGGCTGCAGCTGCCGATCAGCCGCGACAACGCACCGCTGAATTTCCTGAAGCTCTTCTATCCCTTCCACTATGCCGTGGGCATGGCGGTCGAGAAGCAGCTCAGCGGAGATACGCTCAATCGTCACCAGACGGTCATCCTGTGGATCATCAAATCAAAAGGCCAGGACGGCCGCACCCTGCCCCGCAAGGTCATCGAACAGCTGATCGGCGAATGGTATGATCTGGGGAGCCCAGCGATTTCCAAAGTGTTGCGCAAAATGGCCCAGCCCCCGCTGGAACTGATCGCGATCGAAGAAAGCGCGAATTCGGGCAGGGAAAAGAGCATCAGCCTGACCGAGGCCGGAACCGAGACCATCAATGCGATGATCGCCCGGACAGAAAATTTCATTGCGAAAATTTCGGACAGGCTCACCGATGCCCAGATCCTCAACGGTATGGACTTTATGGAGCGCGTGGGGGAGATCGTGGAGTTCGAGCTGGAATCGCCCGATTCCTGAACGCTTTCGGAGGCAAGCAACGACCATGGCAAAATTGCATTTTCTTCTCGGCGGTGCAGCCGCTCTGGCTCTTACGGCTACCTCCGCTTGTTCGGGTGGCGATGACGCCGCACCCGCATCCGGCACGGAGACGTCCAGCGAAGCTGCCGCAGCCCCGGATACACCGTCCGCAGATTCGATCGATACGCTGGACGGGACGGTGCTTGCCGACTTTACAGGCGACGCATCTGCCGGCGCTGCCGTGTTTGCGCAGTGCCGGGCCTGTCATGTCGTTGACGAAGGCGTGAATCGCACCGGGCCCTCGCTCCACAATGTCGTCGGCAGTGTGGCCGGCAGCGTTGGCGGCTTCAATTATTCCGATGCCATTTCGCAAAGCGGCATCACCTGGACGCCGGAAAAACTGTTCCAATATCTTGAAAATCCGCGCCGTATCACACCGGGAACGCGTATGGCCTTTCGCGGCCTTTCAGACCCGCAGGACCGCGCCGATATAATTGCCTATCTCCAGTCGGAATAGGTCCGGCCTCGGCTGTTCCCGTCGCTATTCGACGAGGGCCGTCACCCCATAGCCGCGCGCAATGGTCCGTTGTCGGATGTCGGCAGGGCGCAACGCGCCCGCCAGAACGCCGAGCGCCGCATCGATATCGTGGCGATGGCCGCACAGGAACAGGTCGAGCGCGGCATAGCCATGTTCGGGCCATGTATGGATCGACATGTGCGATTCCGCGAGCAGGGCGACGCCTGTCACCCCCTGCCCTTCGCCGAAATGGTGCAGGTTCAGGTCGAGGATCGTCGCGCCCGCAGCAGTCACCGCATCGCGCAGCGCCTGCTCGACAAGCCCGGCATCATCAAGCCTGGCCGAACAGCCATGAAAGTCCGCCAGCACATGGCGTCCGTCATAGGGTGGAGGAGAGTTAGCCGTCATAGCGCCGCCATTCATTGGCGAAGGTCCGCACCAGCCGCTGATTGTCGAGCCGGTTCGGTTCGGCATCGACCCGGGCCATGTCCGGCGGAAATTGGAAGAGCAAAGGTTCCGATGCCGTCGTCACGAAACGCCCTCCCGGCAGCAGGTCGGACTGTTCGGGAACGCCCATGGGCGAGGCGAGAATGAAGCCCCATTCGCCAAAGCTCGGCACATAGGCATGATAGGGCCGCGTCTCGAAACCTGCCGCTTCGAGCGTCGCCGCGATCGTCCAGAAGGCATTGGGCGCGACATAGGGCGACCCGCTTTGCACCGATACCATGCCGCCGGGCGCGAGGCGCCGAAGCAGGGAGCGGTAAAAGGTCGTGGTGTAGAGCTTGCCGAGCGAAAAATCGGTCGGGTCGGGAAAATCAATGACAATCGCGTCATACAGGCCTTCGGTTTCGCGGACCCAGCGAAAACCGTCGGCATTGATGACGGTCATGCGCGGATCGCTGAGCGAGCCCTGGTTGAGCTGCACCAGAAGCGGGGTTTCGCGGAACAGCTCCGTCATCGCCGGATCGAGATCAACCAGCGTCACGGTCTCGACATCCGGGTGGCGCAGCACCTCGCGCGCGGCAAGGCCGTCGCCGCCGCCGAGGATCAATACGTTGCGCGGGCTTTCCACACGGCCAAGGTTCGGCAGCACCAGCGCCTCGTGATAGCGATATTCGTCCAGCGAGGAGAATTGCAGATTGCCGTTGAGGAACAGCGAGACATTCCCGCCGCGCCGCGTGAGCACGATGCGCTGGTACGGTGTCGAGGTCGCATGGATGATCGGCTCATCGATACTCGCCGTTTCGGCCAGTCGCTGGAAACGCTCGGCACCGACAAAGCCGATCACGAGAGTTGCAGTGACGAGCAAGCCGGCCAGCAGCTCGACCGGCAGGCGCCGGCCCCGGGGCTGGATCATGATCAGCGCGATCGCCACGCCGACATTCAGCAGCCCGAACAGGAAGCCGGTCCGGATCATGCCGATGAACGGCATCAGCACCAGCGGAAAGAGCAGAGACGCCGCCAGCGCGCCGACATAGTCGAACGTCAATACGGTGGAGATGGTTTCGCGGAAATCGAAATCGTCGCGCAATATCTGCATCAGCAGCGGGATTTCCAGGCCCACGAGAAAGCCGATGACGAGGACCAGGCCGTAAAGTACGACCCGAAATTCATCGACGACCGGGAACATCATGAACAGGATCGCCGCCGCCCAGCCACCGACAAGTGCGATCAAAATTTCTGCGCGAATAAAGAGCCTTAGCTCATCCTTCTTCACATAGCGTGAGAACCAGCTCCCGATTCCCATTGCGAACAGATAGACGCCGATAATGGTCGAAAACTGGGTGACGCTGTCGCCGAGCAGATAGCTGGCAATCGTGCTGGCGAGCAGCTGATACACAAGACCGCAAATCGCGACGACAAAGACCGACGCGATCAGGGCATAGGCAAGCGGCCTTGCGGATTTCTCGAACGGGGGCTGGGGCGCCGCTGTGTCAGCCAACGATTGCCGCAGCCACGATAATCGAAAGGCCGAGCGCAATCATGCCGGCAAAAATGGCGACCGCGACATTCTGCTTCTGCTCGATTTCTTCCCACAGGCTTCCCGGGGTCAGGAAATCGAGAATGACAAAGGCGACGACCATGACGAAAATGCCGACGCCCGCATAAAGCAGGGTCGCGCCGACAAGATAGAGGCTGAATAGGTTCATAACTGGCTCTCCCTGGTGAACTTCGAAATCATTTGTGACGCGGTCCGCGACCGATAAAGACGCCGCCCGGTCCGCGTGCCGTGCTTGCCCGCTGGCCATCCGCGAAAGGCGAATAGCCGGTGAAGGATGCATAGGCGAAACCCGATGTGACGAGCAGGCACCATATCCCGAAAATGAAAACGCCCCGGTTCATGCCGCTGCCTCAGTCATCGTCATCATCTCCTGCAAAATCGCTGTCCGACTTGCGCCGCGATTCAAAGCTCAGATGTTTCCACCATTGCCATATCGCCGGGACAAACACGAGCAGCAGCGCGAGGAACAGGTTCGAATAGAAGGTTGCGCCCTTCTCTATCGTCACCTCGACCTGGGCATTGGGGCTGCTGCCATATTGGCCCTCCGTCCAGCGGTTTCCGGCCGCATAGACATTGAGCTCATAGGTTCCCCTTGGAATCATCGAGAATTTGCTCGCCGAATAACGGCTGCCTTCGGACCAGTTTCCCTCGCTGTCACGGCCGGAATAGGCTTCGACGACATTGTTGGCCTCGAACACCTCGCCGGTATCCCGGTTTGTCAGGGTATAATTGAGGTCGATCCAGCTATTCTCGATGCGCGGGGCCTGGGCTGAGACTGTGACCGCCTGGCGCGCACGATCGAGCACGATCGGCCCCACTTTCGCGCTCTGTTCCACGCCGTCGGTGGACAGATTGACCCGGGCCGTCTGGGGATCGCTGGTCCCGCCGAACAGGAAGGTAAGCACAAGCAGCGCAAGCCCCACGGCCAGCGCCAGTTTCATGAACCCGCCCGCTTTTTTGCGATAGGGCGAAGGCTGGTGCGGGAGCGGCAGGCCGCCGCCCTTTGCCGGAGGTATCCCGAAGGCGTCGGTAATTTCATTGGGCTCGAGAAGTTCGCTCAGAGACCATACCGTCTCGTTGCCGCTATGCTCCCAGCTCAGCATCTTGCCGGGCCGGACGAAATCGGCCGTCAGCACTTCCTCGCCAACCGCCACGCGCCAGTAAAACTCGCCCAGCACATAATCGACCTGCGCCCGGGTCTGCGCATAAAAGGGTTCGTAGAATTCACCATCCACGGTGAAACCGACCAGAGACAGTTTTTGCGGCGAAGCCGTCAGCTGCCGCCCGAAGCTCCAGCCGCGCCCGTCGGTGTCGAGGAAGCGATAGCCCTCATAGGGATTGAACAGCAGATATTCGTCCCACGGATATTGCCCGTTTTCCGATCGCCGCTGATAGCCGATGACCTCCCATTCGGTGCCACGCAAAACGCCCCGGCTGCCAAGCGGCAGTTCGAGCTTGCGCACCTCGCCTTCATAGCGCTGGATAATGCTAACATCGGGATTGGTGATATCGAGCGTCGAGCCGCAATATTGGCAGGCGATGCTGACCGACGTGCCAGCCGCCTTGATCTCTATCGATCCCCCGCAATTGGGGCAGTTGAACTGCTCGGCCGCCGGGGCGCTGTCACTTTCGGACGGCACAACCGTGCGCGTTGCCGTCGGACCTAGCGGCCGCTCTTCGGAAGCATTGCCCCAGGGATTGGGGCGATCGTCGCCCGAAGGTGTTTGTGGCGGCTCAGGCGGCATAGTCGGGCATCTTCCAGCCATGAATCGCGCGCAGGTTTTGCGGCTTGAGTTCGGCAAGCGTTACATAGCGGCCCACGTAAAAGGCCGGGTCTTCGCCTTCCTCCCGTTCGAAATTTGCGGAGAAGCCCTGCTCGTCCCGCATATCGATATTGAACACTTCCCAGCCCGTCGTCGGCGCAAAGGGCAACTCACCTTCGGCGGCAATACATCTGGCCGTGCGCATGTCCGACACGACAAAATCCGCGCCATCGATCTGGGTGCGATCCCCGACCGTCGTCTCCCCGCCCTGCGCCAGATGCTGGATCAGGTCTGAATTGCATTCGGCAATCGGGCGTTCGATGACCATCTGGAATTGCCCGTCCGACTCGCTGAGCCAGCCATGGGTCATGTCCGAAAAGAGGCAGAGCCAGTCATTCCAGGCGCCCTGGTCATAGCCAAGCCGGATGCGGCCAATGACATCGAAAGGTTTGCCGCCATATTCGCCGCGCGTTCCGATCTGGATCGGGCTGACATCGAAGGGCAGTACGGCCACTTCGCCGGCCAGCTCGACGCCATCGGCAATCCGTTTCACGGTCGCATGGCAATAATCGCAGATGCGCGCAGGCAGGGCCGGTGAGCGGAAGATCACTTCCGCCCCGCAGTTCGGGCAGTTTTCCGATTGCATTGCCTAGCCAGTCCCCCCGTTCTGTCTGTTTCGATTAGGCCGCACCTTATATCGGCGCTTAGATCTGGCTCAGGAGATCCGCTTTTTTCGCGTCGAATTCTTCCTTGCTGATCGCACCCATTTCCTGAAGCTTGTGCAGCTTCTCAATCTGCTCGAACGGATCGGCTGCTTCCGCGGCTGGTGCAGCGGGAGCCGCCGGTGCGGCAGGTGCTGCGGGAGCCGGCTGGGCCAGCGCACCGGCCATGGTCTGGCCGATTGCCATGCCCACGCCTGCGCCTGCGCCGATGCCGGCCATGCCGCCTTCCTGCTGTGCGGCAAGCTCGATGGCTTCGGCTGCCTGGAACTTCGCATATTGATCGAGATCGCCAAGCACCCGCATCGAGCTTTTCTTGTCCAGATGCTCCTGAACAGCTTCCGGCAGCGAGACGCTTTCGACGAAGAACGTCGGTACTTCGAGGCCATATTGCTCGAATGCCGGGCCAACCGCCTCTTTCAGCGCGTCGGACAATTTCTGCTGATTGGCCGCGAGGTCGATGAACGGCACATCGCCGCCGCCAAGGCCGGTTGCCAGCGCCGTAATAATGGCGGCGCGCAGCTGGGGCTCGATGGAGCTCACCGTCACCTTGTCCAGCGTGCCGACAAGGGCAGAATAGAAAGGCGCGATATCCTTCACGCGGAATGAATAGGTGCCGAAGGCGCGCAGGCGGATCGGTCCAAGCTCCGGATCGCGGATGGTGACCGGCTGCGCCGTGCCCCATTTCAGGTTCACCTGTTCCTTTTGCGAGAAGAAATAAACGTCCGTCTTGAAGGGCGATTTGAACGCCTTGTCCCAGTTTTTGAGATTGGTGAGGATCGGCATGTTCGACGTGTCGAGCGTATGCAGGCCGGGGCCGTACATATCGGCAAGCACGCCCTCATCGATCACGACGGCTGCCTGTGTTTCGCGGACCGTCAGCTGGGCACCGTTCTGGATCTCGTTATCCGCAAAATCCAGCCGTTCCGCCAGATCGCCGGGTTCTTCACCCCATTCGATAACGTCGATAAATTGTTTTGAAAGAAAATCCCTAATGCCCATTACAGTCTCTCCCTTGCCGTTTCACTTTAGCGCTATCCCATCGAAGCGCAAACCATGATACTGATATAGGGCGGCAACACGGGTATTTTTAGAGGCGAGCACCGAAAATCGACGAAAAAGGGCGGAGAAGATATTTCCCCGCCCCTTCGCTGAAGACCGTGACCTGGTCCAATAGCCGCCTCTAGAATGTCGTGCTGAGTCCGAAGGAGAAACTGCGTCCCCGATCATAGCTGAGCGCGTCAATCGAAGAGCCATCCGGCGCCTGATAGAATTCGCGGAAATCCTCGTTGAGGATATTGCGAAGTTCAAGCGTCGCCTGCACTTCCTGGCCGAACAGGGTGAGCGCTTGACGCCAGATAAAGTCGAGCTGGATACGGCCCTCCTCCACAATGTCCGGCGCATCGCCAATCGGCGAGCGGTTCGTGATCCGGTCACTCGTATAGGTGATGAGCAGCGATTGCTGGGAGAGGCTGTCTTCGTCTTCAAGGCTGATTTGCAAGTTGGCGATATGATCGGACTGTCCGGTCAGGGCCACGCCGTCGACGAAATAGTTGGTTGCCGGCTGGGGGTCCGTAAAGCCCGGAACGAAGGTCGTGTCTCCAGCCGCAACCGAGATTTCCGACTGGGTATAGGTATAGTTGAGCTGTGCCCGCAGCCGCCGTGATGAGAAGATGCCTCCCCAGTCATAGAGCGGGAAATATTTCACCAGTTCCGTTTCGACGCCGTAAAGCGTTGCCGCCGGTGCATTGAGGAAGGTGACATTGACGTCATTATCGCCGCTCGTCGCCAGCTGTTCGATCGGGTTCTCGATATCCTTGTAAAAGGCTGCGATGCTGAACAGCTCATCGCGATCGAAATACCATTCGAACCGTCCTTCGATGTTCAGGAGCTCGCTGTCGATCAGGGCCGGATTGCCGCGGAAGGTGCGGTCATTATCCGGATCGGTATAGGAAGGCGCGGCCAGTTCGCGGAACTGGGGCCGGCCGATCGTGCGCGACGCACCCAGGCGAAGCTGCATGTCTTCGGCGAAATTCCATGTCAGTGTTGCTGCCGGCAGCCAGTAATCATTGGCAATGGGCGGGGCGACGAACAGCGGGTTCACCTGGAAACCGAAAAACGGGATCGGCGTTACGCTTTGAACGGCGTCTTCGTAGCGGACGCCTGCCGCGATGCTGAATCCGTCGAACAGTTCAACATCGATCTGGCCATAACCGGCATGGACCTCAAGCTCGGCCGTATAGGCATCACCGCCCTGCGCGTCGGTCCGCTCTTCGACGAAGATGTCGTAGAAGCCGAGCGTCGCATTCGAGAAGAGGAAATCCGGGCGAATTTGCGTGACCGGGAACGGCAAGCCGCCCTGACGCTGGGTGACGAAACGGAAAGCCCGGCGCTCGAAATCGCGCTGGTTCAGATAATAGGCATAGCCGACATTGATATCGAACCGCCGCCCGGTGGGAATGCTGTAGGTCAGATCGATCTGCGCGCCATAGACATCGTCATTGAGCTCGGAAAAACTCAACAGGTCGGTCTGGCCGCCCGAGCGCGTATCATGGACAAAATCGTTCGCCACCGTGTTGAACGCATATTGGATCTCGCGCTCATACGGGGCTTCGCGCTGCGCATTGGCATAACTGCCGCGTACATCGACATTGATGTCGCCAAAATCGAACTCGCCAACCAGCTGCGTGCTCATGAGCTGGCGCTCGAACCATTCGGTATTCTGGTTGTTCTGGATCGTGCCCGTGCTGCGTACCGGGCTCACCGATGTGCTGATCCGCGCTTCCTTGGCGGTATCGCGAATATAGAGATTGGTGAAGCGGATGCTGTGCTCGCCAAATTCCGCACCGACCCCGACCAGCCCGTTCACGACGATGCGGTTCTGGGTCGACAGGAAGCGATAGTCGGACACATTGGCGGTGATCGTCTGGTCGCCATTGGTGAGCTCGCCCTGCTGGCGAATACCGCCGCGGGTTTCCCAACCATTGCCCCAGCCGGCAGTCGCGACAAAACCGAGGCGGAAATCGCTGCCGATATCGACATAGGTGCCGCCCGTGATGTTGACGCTGCCGTTGAACGGTATCTCGTCATTGCGCTGCACGAGATTGATATTGGCGTTCTGGAAGCTGCGCGAGATATCCGCGATATCCGCAACATAGCCCGGCGCCGCCGGATTGGAGAATTCGGGCTGGTCGAAGCGGATGCGTACACCGCTGTCGAGCGCCGTCCGGACGAGCGCCGGGATATCGCGCGTGCCATCGTCAAAGCCGGTCCAGTCGCTGTCGCTCCCATAATAGGTGTAGCCGGTGGAAAGCGTGGTTTCGGAATTGCCGCTCAGGCTGCCGCTGAAGGTAATGAAAGGCTCATCGGGCACCGCACGGGTCGTAAGGTTGATCACGCCGCCGCCGAATTCGCCGGTATAGTTCACCGAATAGGTTTTCTGGACGAGCGAGCTTGCCAGGATGCTGGTGGGGAAGAGATCGAGCGGAACCGTGCGTTTCAGGGGTTCCGGAGACGGGAGCGGCGATCCGTTGAGAAGCGCCAGGGAATAGCGTTCGCCAAGACCGCGCACATAGACGAAGCGGCCGCCGACAAGGCTGAGGCCCGATACACGCTGCAATGCGCCCGCAGCATCGCCTTCGCCGGTACGGGCAAGATCTTCCGACGACAGCACCGACAGCACTTCGGATGACGCGCGGACCGGCTCGGGAATGTAGCGCCCGGTAACGACGATCGGCGTGCCGCTGCCACCGCCGGTCGAGATATCGACGCTATCGTCCGCTTCACTCTCTTCATCAGGTGCGCCGGACTGGGCGGCGCCGTCTGCAATGCTTTCCTCTGCCGTTTCGTCAGCGGTCTGGGCGAAGGCCGGTGCAGTGAGCGCACTCGATACAAGCAGGAGGCTTGCGAGTGTGAATGTCTTGGTCATGGCTACTCTCTTCAAAGCGGGAAAAGACAAGAATGGGCGACGACCGAAATCCCGGTCGCCGCCCGATCATGCTTGCTGGTTAGCCGTAGAACGGCGTGACCAGGCAGGAGAGCGCGGCCGCACCGGTGTCCTGATCGTCCGATCCGAACAGGCCGCAGGTCCAGTCCTGCGTCCAGGGTGTTGCCGCAGCCTGATCGACCGCTCCGATATAATCGACCGTGGCGATCGACGGATCGGTGAATGCCGTCACGCCATCTTCGTTCGGCCCGTTGACGAAACCGTCGGTCAGGGAGGTTGTGAACGAGGCATTGTTGTTGGCGCCCAGATTGAACAGGGTCATGATTTCAGCCGCCGTGATGCTGCCTTCGCTGCCAAATGCCGTCGGGCAATCGATAACGACCGACTGGAAATCGGGCACGCCGTTATCGCGCGTTTCATCGTCGCTGATGTTCAGGCATTCCGACTTGTCGGTGATGATGCCGTTCCACAGCTGACCGCCGATACCTTCACGAAGCAGCACACCGAAGTTTTTCGATCCGCCCCCGCCGTAGAAGGTGAAGTTGGCCAATGTCGGATCGGAACGCGGCAGATCGTCGAACTTGGAGTCCGCCTCGATATAGTGATCGCCACCTGCAGCACGCTGCCGGGCGATGAGGAACTGCAATGTTCCGACGAAGCCCGAGTCGATATCGAAGCTGTCATCGTCGGCACCCGTGATCGCGATGTGATCGCCATTGACCGTACCGCCGAACCATTCGACGCCATCGTCCGAACTGTTGTGGACCTGCACATAACTGAAATCGGTCCCGGAACCGACACCGCCAAGGGAGATGCCGTTGAGTTCGTTGCCGGTGCTGACTTCGAAACCGGGATAGCGAACCTGTACGTAACGCAGGGTGCCGCTGTCATCATTTGGCTGATCGCCGCCGTAAAAGGCGCCGGACGTGCCTTCGATTTCGGTCTGGCAATCCGCCGCTCCGCCAACCGCTGCACCGTCGCAATCGTTGATCGGGGCGCGGCCCAGTATGACCAGGCCGCCGAACAGGCCGATCGAATCCGCGTTCACCGTTCCTGTGCCGTCAGTCTCGTTCTGGAAATTGGCGCGCGCCGTGAAGGTGATCGGCTGGGTCTGCGTGCCGATTGCGTTGAGCTGCGAACCGCGCTGGACGACCAGGAAGTCGGCCGTACCTGCACCGATCACGACCACACCGGGATCGATGTTGAGAATGCCCTGCGTGCCGCCGGCAGCCATGCCGTCACCGCCCACATCGACGCCGACATCGACGCGGCCGCTGAGCGAATAGACAACGCCGTCCAGCTTCTGAAGCGTCATCGTACCGGTGATCGTACCGCCCAGGCGGCAGATGCGGAAATCGACAGAGCCATCGTCATCGCCGTCAATCGTGCCATCATTCGTCGTGCCCATCGGGCAATCGGCGGCGGGCGTGATCGCATCAAAGCGCGCGCTCGTCGGCGCCGGGCCGGGAGGCGGCGGAGGCGGGGGAGGAGGAGCCGGCGTTGACGGCGTCACAACGACGATATTGCCTTCGCCGGGAGAAGCGACATCGTCGGCGCCGCAGGCAGCGAGCGGAATGGCAGCGCTCATCAAGAGCATGATGCGAGTACGTGACATGAAGAAATAACCCCTTTGAACCATTGTGGCGTGACGAACCGCGAGCGACGGGGCCGGCAGGTTCCGGGGACGCCTCTATGGGGGCTGTGTGATTCCTTGATGACGGACTCTTTGAGCTTTTATGACATTTGCAGAAACGAAAATGTCATAAAACTACGCGGCTCGCGCTCATGCTGCGTTAGCGATCATCCATCATTATTGTTTGCGGTTGGCCGTCCCGTAATATTTCGATCTCGACGCGCCCTCTTTGACGGATACGGCGGGGAATTCCGGCGACATCGTCGGCATCTTCAAGCCCGAGTCCCCCGACTCGCAGAACGACATCGCCGTCCTGCAAACCGGCATCGCGGAACATTTCCGGCATGCTGCCACTGCGAAATTGAAAGCCCGCATGACGGCCATCGACCCGGACGGGGGCAAGAGCGGCCTGGTATTCCAGTGATTCCCGGCGCGAGGCTTCATCGCCGCGTGACCCGGACCGGGAGCCTGCTCCCGGCGCGGCAGCCGACACCGTGGAGCCGCTCTGCCCGTCCTCGGCAAAACTCAGCCGCACCTCACGGCCGCTTTCCCGGACAAGGATATGATCGGCAGCCACGGCGAGCAGCGGAACCCCCGGTACGACATCGCGGCCAAACCGCACGAGCCGCTGCGCCCCGGCCCCGGTCGACACTATGGCCGCGCCATCCTCTCCCGTGCCCATAACGCCGTGCAGGCGAATCTCGGCGACGGAAGCGGTCGGCGATGCGACAGCCGCAGGGGGCGATACCGCAGGTGGAGCGACAGAAGGCGCAGGTGCAGGCTGCACGGCCTCAGGCGGGGAGGAATCGTCGCGGCTGAACAACCAGAGCAGGAGCAACAGCGCCGCCAGCCCGATACCAATCAGTATGGCCAAGCGGCGAGGCGATGTTTCGGCATCGCGATCAAACTGGAAAAGGCCGGCCCGTCCATCGGCCATGCTGCATTCTCCTCGGCCAAAGCCCGAAACTGCAATCTGCTATCGGCATGACATGACGAAGTGATGACAGAAGGCAAGCGATAAGAGATTCTGATGGTGTCCGTGATTGAATTTCCGCATTTTCGTTAAGAATTGGACGCTAGAATAGGGCGGTGCGAATGTCTCCATTTGGGCCGAAAGCAGACATTGGCCTTGGCCCAGAGCAAACATACTAGTCGACAATAGGGTGCCGTACCGCCAAGGCTAGGTCTACTAGAGCGCGAGCGGCTTCAAGCAATATTCAAACCTCCTCGCAGGGCATGTATTATAAAATTTGGGGGGGGGCGCGTGACAGAAACGACCATTCAGACCGGGCCTGCGCTCGATTCCAGCAGTGTTACGAGGGCCTTCACGGTCTTTTTGCTATACGCGGGTCAAGGTATTCCCATTGGCCTTTTCGATTTTGCAATACCCGCTTGGATGGCGGTCAACGGCGCCAGTGCCCAGGACATTGGGTTTGTTGTCGCAATGATTGGCATTCCATGGAGTTTCAAATTCATCGCCGGCTTTGTCATGGACCGTTATACCCTGCTTGCGATGGGCCGCCGTCGGGCATGGATACTCGGCGCTCAAACCATGATGATCGCGCTGCTTTTGTTCTTTGCGATCATCGATCCGGGCCCGCGCGATGTCCTCATCCTCGGGTTGGTGGCACTCGCCGTGAATACCGCAACCGTTTTCCAAGATGTCGCCGTTGACGGCCTAACCGTGGACATTGTGCCTGAAGAAGAGCGATCGCTGGCAGGTGCCCTGTCATCCGGTGGTCAGGTCATGGGCATTGCCGCCTCAGCCGCGCTCACCGGCGCGATGGTCTATGCATTCGGCGCCAGCGCTGCCTATATGGCCTGCGCCGCGCTGGTTGCCATTATCACGGTTCATGTAATTTGGGTGCGCGAGCGCATCACCGAGCGCCGATTGCCATGGTCCGAAGGGGAGGCTCATGAAGCCAATCTTTCTTCTCAGGCGCGAAGCTGGCTTCCTCTGGCAAAGTCGGCGCTGAGCAATACCCTGTCCCCTCTCAGCCTTATCTGGATTCCGGTTCTGCTAACCCGCGGCCTGGCCTATGGTGTGTGCGTCGTGGCGGTACCGCTTATCGCCAGCCAATATGGTGGTTGGACAGAGGATCGCATCGGATCGCTGAATGGCACGGCTCAGTTGATTGCCGGGATCGCAACCATTGCAATCGGCGCACTCATTGCGACGAAACTCGGAGCGCAACGCGCGCTCATGCTGGCTACATTTGCACTCATGGCGCTTGTCACCTGGATGTGGATGTCGTCGGAATCCTGGTCCGACCCTGGGGTCATCACGGCGTTTGTTTTGGGATGGACGGCAATCTTCTTCTTGGGGGGTGTCGGGGAGGTCGTAATCATAATGCGACTCAGCCCACCTTCGGCCGCAGCTTCGCAATATTCGGTCTTCATGGCATTTCACAATATGGGCATCAGCCTAGCCGGGATCCTCATTGGATCGATCGCGGTCTTTGGCGAGCCACAGGGGATGCTGGCATTCCTAATCGGGACACAGTGCCTCGCCGCAGTCATCCTGCTCATCGTCAAGTTTCCAACCGAACGGATAAAGGAATCGATGGGCCACAGTGAATCCGCTGACGGCCTGGCCGCGGTGCGCGACTAAAAAGGAAATATATAGCGACGCCCGGATTGCACCCAATGTCCGCTTTTGGGGCGCAAAGTGGACACTGGCTGATTGTCCGTATTTGGATCGAAAACGGACATTCAAACTGAGGGGCTACCACGATGCTCTATTGCGATGATGAGGAAAACGGACTTGCTATCTCGTCCGCCCTCGGCTCACTATCGGCGCACGGAAATCAGGAGAGCATTTGGTGAGCGAGCAAGATATTTTCCCTGTACCGGAGGAATGGGCGAAGCGGGCCCATGCCGACAAGGCGGAATATGAATTGCAATATGGGCGGTCTCTGGCCGACCCCGGAACCTTCTGGCTGGAACAGGCGCGCACGCTGGACTGGATCAAGCGCCCGGAAATTTCCGGCGACTGGAGTTTCGATGCCAGCGACTTTCACATCAACTGGTTCACCGACGGACAGATCAACGTCTCGGCAAACTGCATAGACCGCCATCTGGCGACGCGCGGCGATGCCGTGGCGATCATCTGGGAACCCGACGATCCCGGCGAGGACTCGAAAAGCTTCACCTATAAGCAGCTGCACCGGGAAGTGTGCCGTTTCGCCAATGTGCTAAAGGCAGAAGGCGTGCGCCGGGGCGACCGGGTGACCATCTATATGCCCATGATTCCCGAAGCGGCCTTTGCGCTGCTCGCCTGCGCGCGGATCGGCGCGATCCATTCGGTCGTGTTCGGCGGCTTCTCTCCCGAAGCGCTGGCCGGGCGGATCACCGACTGCGACAGCAGCCATGTCATCACCGCCGATGAAGGCCGGCGCGGCGGCAAGAAGGTGCCGCTCAAGGCCAATGTCGACAAGGCTGCCGAACATACGACTTCGCTGAAGAAGGTCATCACGATCCGCGCCACTGGCGGCGATGTAGCCATGACCGAAGGCCGCGATGTCTGGTATCATGAAGCGGCCGAAACCGTGGAAGCCGATTGCCCGCCCGAACCTATGGGCGCTGAAGACCCGCTCTTCATCCTCTACACTTCGGGCTCCACCGGGAAGCCCAAGGGCGTGCTGCACACCTCGGGCGGCTATCTGCTCTGGGCCTCGCTCACCCATCGTTACGTTTTCGATTACAATCCGGGCGAGATTTACTGGTGTGCCGCCGATATCGGCTGGGTCACCGGGCACAGCTATATCATCTATGGTCCGCTCGCGAACGGCGCGACGACGCTGATGTATGAGGGCGTACCCAACTGGCCGACACCGAGCCGCATCTGGGAAGTTGCCGACCGGCACAGTGTCGAGATTCTCTATACCGCACCGACGGCGCTGCGCGCCCTGATGCGCGAAGGCGATGATTATGTGACCAGCACCAGCCGGGCGAGCATCCGCCTGCTCGGCACGGTCGGCGAACCGATCAACCCGGAAGCATGGCGCTGGTACTATAATGTCGTTGGTGAGGAGCGCTGCCCGATCGTCGATACCTGGTGGCAGACCGAAACGGGCGCGGCGATGATCGCGCCTCTGCCCGGTGCGACCGACCTCAAACCCGGCAGCGCCACCAAGCCATTCTTCGGCGTGGAACCCCAGATCGTCGATGGCGAGGGCCAGATCCTGCACGGGGCCACCGAAGGCAATCTGTGCATCGCGCGCTCATGGCCCGGCCAGATGCGCACCGTCTATGGCGATCACAAACGCTTCTTCGACACCTATTTCACCACCTTCCCCGGCAAATATTTCACCGGCGACGGCTGCCGCCGCGACGAGGATGGCTATTACTGGATCACCGGACGGGTCGACGATGTCATCAATGTCTCCGGCCACCGGATGGGCACCGCCGAAGTCGAAAGCGCGCTGGTGCTGCACAAGGATGTGTCGGAAGCCGCCGTTGTCGGCATGCCGCATGAGGTGAAGGGCCAGGGCATCTATGCCTATGTGACGCTGAACGCGAATACCGAGCCGAGCGAGGAGCTGCGCAAGGAGCTTGTTGCCTGGGTGCGCACCGAAATCGGCCCCATCGCCTCACCCGACGCCATCCAGTTCACGCCGTCGCTTCCGAAAACCCGGAGCGGCAAGATCATGCGCCGCATCCTGCGCAAGATCGCGGAAGGCGATGTGTCAAGCCTCGGCGATACGAGCACGCTCGCGGAACCGGCTGTAGTGGATGAGTTGGTCGCGAACCGGGTGGGTTAGTCGCGTTTGATAACTGGCGTCAGGAAACTCCGGGCGGCAACCCAGTTCTTCAGCGCGCCCAGATGCGGGATACGCACGGCCCGGTAAGCCGTTTCAACCAGCCCCTCCTGAACCAGTTCCGACAATGCCTTGCCAGCCGTCACCCGGCTGGTGGCGATGGCTTCGGCGAGCTCGGTCTGGCTTCCGCGGGCGACATGCCCCTCGCCATCCGGTTCAGCCAGACCGACTAGCGTTTTGGCGAGCCGCACGGTGGCTGAGAGGCGTCTTTGATCATCGAGTTGTTCGAGGGAAAGTGACAATTGCCGCGCCAGACTGGCCAGCAAATGATCCCGCAAGGCAGGCTGTGCATCCAGCAACCGTGTGAACCTCTCGCGTGAAACCTCCCGGATCGCCGTTTCGCCGACCGCCACGGCATCCAGTGTGCGGGGAATATCGAGAAACAGCGTCATCTCGCCGAAACAGTCGCCCGGACGCATCAGGATATAGGTGGAGCGCTCGCCTTCGGAATCCATCGCGCTCATCCGGACAGCACCCTCGACGACGATCGATAGCCCGGGCTTGCGGTCACCGCGCTGCTGGATGGTCGCACCGTTGCGATAGCGGATCAGCGTTCCCGCCGCCTCGACCGCTTCGCGCATGGCAAACGGCATCTGGCCGATAAATCGGCCGAGGGCGGGAGAAAGGGGCGGCTCGCTCAAATGCTAACTTCTTTGCAGTTGGTTCAAGCCGTTCCTGCTACGACTCGCTCCACAAGGCAAGAGCCTGAAGAGTGGGGGAGGATGTCATGAAAACCAGTACGATCTTGATCCTGGCGATCTATTTCGGTTTTGCGCTGATCGAGCTTTGGCGCACCGGCCTGTTCCACAAGGCCGAACAGACGCGCGCCGACGGGATTGTCGAAGCGGTGAGTACGGTTGTTCTGCTGTTCGTCACCCAGCCGCTCGTCCTGTTCAGCTCCGCCTGGCTCGCAGGCCAGTTCCTGCCGCAATATGCGGGCGCGCTGGCGGGCATTCCGATCATCGCCGCCATAGCGCTGTTCCTCGTTCTCGATGACATGATGCAATATTGGTGGCATCGCGCAGCCCACACATTCCCGCTGCTCTACAAGCTCCACCGTCCCCATCATGACGGCCGCTATATGAGCGTGCGCCTCGTCTACCGGAACAACATTTTCTACTATCTGACGATGCCGGGCATCTGGCTTTCCGGCGTGCTGATCTATCTCGGCCTGGGCTATGTCTATGCCGGCTATATCGTCGTGAAGCTTCTGGTGATCATCGGCGCGCATTCGGACGTCGCCTGGGACCGGCCTCTCTACAAGATCGCCTGGCTCTCGCCTGTCATGTGGGTGGTCGAGCGGACCATTTCGACGCCCTCCACGCATCACGCGCATCATGGCCGCCACAAGGCCGACGGCGTGACCAATTACAAAGGCAATTTCGGGAATCTGCTCTTCTTCTGGGACGTGCTTTTCGGCACGGCCAAGATCACCCGGCGCTATCCCGACAGCTATGGCGTCGAGAACCTGCCCGAAACATCGACCGGTGAGATGCTGGTCTGGCCGCTGATCTCGACCGGCCATTCGGCCAAGGCGGAAGAGCCGGCAATAGAGCCAGCCGCTGCCTAATTACCCTTAGCGGCGATGCGATATTCGCGCGCCTTTTCAAAGGTATTATAGTCCTCGATCTCGATCGGGAAGGTATTGAGGAAATTGCAGACAAGCTGGTAAAATCCGACCACCAGCACAAGATCGGCAAGCTGCTCAGTCCCGAGCTGCGCATGCGCCCTGACCAGCTCATCCCCATGCAGCCTGTGATCGCGGAGGATCATATCCGTCCAGCCTATTATCGCCTGTTGACCGTCGCTGAGTGCAGCCACATCGGCGTCCAGCGCGCAGGCGGCGAAGACGGCTTCGGGAATCTTGAGCAGCCGCGACAGGGCCTCATGCTGGTGAACCTCATAGGCCGATCCATAGCGATGACCGACCCGCAATATCGCAATCTCCCGTAGGTCCGGCGGCAGCGAACAGCCATCGAAAACCGTATCGGCAAAAGCGCAAAAGCCCATCGCCATCCCGCGCGAATGCATGAGCATATGATAGACATTGGCCCCGCCACGGCTGAGCACGGCTTCGCGCAACTCGGCAGGCAGCGTTTCAAGGTCGGGATAGGTCATTGCGATCTCCAGGTCGGGTTCAGAATCAACCGAAAGTGCGGATGGGATCGGACCCGTCCCAGCCTTGCGCGACCTTGCGGATATGGGCGAAAGTTCGCCCCTTGGTCCCGCTGATATCGGAAATTTCAACGATGGTTCCGGGATGCGCCTCGGTATCGAAATAGGCGAAACGCCCCTTCTCTCCGCCGATACAGCCTTCATGGCCGACCGTATAACCAAGCGACAAAGCCTTGTCGTAAACGCGCTGATACTCCTCCGTCCAATAGGACATATGCTGGAGCCCTTCATGGCCGGCTTCCAGAAAATCGCGGTACATGGACGGCGCATCGTTGCGTTGCTGAATCAGCTCGATCTGCAGGTCGCCGGAATTGGCGAGCGCGATGCTCATCTCCACATCGGAATCGACACCGCGATATTTGAACCAGTCGGTTTTCACATCTTCGATATAGAACCATGGCCCGACGCCCATGACCTCGATCCAGTGCTTCATCGCAGCTTCGATGTCCTTCACGACATAGCCATTCTGGCAGACATTCCCGAAAATCCGGCTCACGATTCTTCTCCCCTCATGCCTCCACGCCGCGTGAGCCGCATTTCGACCTCAAACAATGCCGTTATCTATCAGGCTGCGCGCCGTATCGATGATCGTTTCCTCTTCATTGCGGGTCTGCCAGCCAAGAACCTCCCTGGCATGGCTCGCATCGGCATGACGCACCTTGCCAAGTTCGGACTTCACCTGACGCGCGACCGGATCCCATATGGAAACCAGCCTCATCACCCAATCGGGCAGTTTGCGTGACGGCACTTTTCGCGCCTCATCTCCCAGCCGCTCCTTCAGCAGCATGGCGATGTCGTGCATCTTGAAGAATTTCCCGGCAGCGAAAAAGCGTTCGCCGTCCATGTCAGGCGCAGTCAATGCGCGCACATGCAGATCGGCAACATCGCGAACATCGACCACGCAAAATCCGAGATCGGGAGAGCCGGGGAAACTGCCGTCCATAAGCTTTTTCACCGCCTCCAGAGAGGTCGAGAAATCGGAACTGAGAACCGGCCCCAGCACCATGCTGGGATTAATGGAGCAATATTCCATATCGCCGCCATTGGCGTCCATCCAGTCCCGCGCCGCGCGTTCGGAGATCGTCTTCGATTTCACATAGGGGTAAACATCCGGATGGCTGAGATCGGTCCAGCGGCTTTCGTCGAAAGTATATTCGCCGCGATCCACACCGTAGCCGATCGCGGCCATGGACGATGTCATCACGACGCGCTGGACACCGGCTTCCTTGGCAAACCGCAGCGCCCGGAGCGCGCCGTCGCGCGCCGGCCCGATAAGATCGTCTTCATTCTTGGGCGAGGCCGAGGGAAGCGGCGATGCGAGATGCGCGACATGGGTGCAGCCTGCCATCGCCTCGGCCCAGCCCGCATCATCCATCAGATCGGCGGCGAAGAAGCTGAGCTTGCTATTGTCGACGCTCAGAATGTCGCGAACATGCTGCTCTTTGGCCAGCGAGCGGATCGTCGTCCGGACCGTCCAGCCTTCCGCCACAAGCTGCCTGATCGTGAAACCCGCAATATAACCGCTGCCCCCCGTTACGAGTACAGTTCCTGACATTGTGATCCTCCCGCCTATCTGTACGGACGATCCTATGCCTCAAGGTTTTGCAGCGCAATGAAAAGCGCCGGAGCATTGTGGCGGGCTATTCCGCCTGGCTGTCCTGGAACGCTTCCATCATCGGCCGAAGCTCCTCGGAATAGAAAAGCACCTCGGGCGGCTCGAAACGCCATGCCGTGCGATGCTCGCGAAAGGCGATAACCCCGGCGACCGGCAACCCTTCTTCGTCATAAGCCTCGCGCATGGCGGCGATGATCCGATCCTGATCGTCGGCATCGACGAGTATCCAGACCATCTGCAGGGCATCATCGCGAAAGACGAATTCGGCCAGGCGCGGTTCGCCCATATAGTCGAACCCCTCGCAATCGATCTGCTGCTGGATCTCCTGCACATCGGGCAGGAATGGCGGATCGATGGCGCGCAATTCCGCCTCGTTGCACATTCCAGCGAGCCGCTCGGTCATCGTGTCCACCGAGGCACCAAATTCCATCACGTCGGGAATCGTGACGTCCACCGACTGCGCCGAAACGGCCGTGGACATTCCGAGCGTCGCCAAAAGACAAAGAGCGCCGGCTTTCATGTTTCAATCCTCCAAACAGGTCGCCACTGCTATAGTGTATTAGATACATAATACAATAGGATTTCCAAACTCGAGTAATCGCCATAAAGGCCGTCCATGCGAACCTTAGACACGATCATCATCGGCGGCGGCATTGCAGGGCTCTACGCAGCCGCCCGGATTGCGCGGCGCGGCGAAACGGTCGTCCTCGAACGCGAGAGCGCGCCCGGCTATCACAGCTCCGGACGCAGCGCGACATTCTGCCATTTCGGGATCGGCGACGGTCTGGTCCACAAACTGACGGCAATCAGCAAGGCCGTTTTCGCTGCGCCACCGGATGGTGATCACCCGCCTCTCGCGCGGCGAATGGCCGCTTTTTTCATTGCCCGAGCGGATGAGCGGGAGCAGCTGGACCGGCTGACCGAAACCACCCTCGCCCATTCGCCCGATGCGCGTCAGATCGCACAGGATGAGCTGCGCGAGATCGTTCCGGTCCTGAAAGCCGGGGATGAGGGTTTCGCAGCCGGGCTTTACGATCCCGATGCCTATAAGCTTGACAGCGATGCCATGCTGCAGGCGAATATCCGTGCGCTGCGCGCCGCCGGCGGAGCGATGGTTACGAATGCTCCGGTCGAGGCAATCCGCCGTGAAGGCGAACACTGGATCGTCGATACACCGGGCGAGAGCTATGCGGCCCGGCACGTCGTCAACGCCGCTGGAGCCTGGGCCGATACGATTGCGGAATTGGCCGGCGTTCGTCCGCTCGGACTGACGCCGCTCAAGCGCACCATCATAGCCTTTCGTCCGCCCGAGGGCATCGACGTATCCGGCTGGCCCTTCACCAAGACGGTTGGCGAAGGCTTCTACATGCTCCCCGAAGGATCGGGCCAATTGCTGGCCTCACCGATGGACGAAGACACGTCACCGCCCTGCGATGCGCAGCCCGACGAGGAAACCATCGCGCTAGCCGCATGGCAGGTCGAACAGGCTACGACTATGCCGATTCGGCGCATCGACCATAAATGGTCGGGCCTCAGGACCTTCGCGCCGGACAAAAGCCCGGTGGCCGGATATGCGCCGGACGCGCCCGGCTTTTTCTGGCTGGCCGGACAGGGCGGATTCGGGCTGCAAACGTCGCCGGGCATGGCGATGGCGGCGGAGGCGATGCTTCTTGGCCTCGACTGGCCGGAGGCTCTGACTGCAATGGATGTGCGGCCGGAAATGCTCAGGCCGGAAAGGCTGTTCGCCTAGTCCATGCTGCCTGCCACCTCGGCGAACGTGTATAATTCCCCGTTGGAAACGAACACCATGTGCCGGTCTGGTAGGTTTGGCATCGCAGAACCGAAGCTCTGCCGGAGGATGGACGGGTAGATGTTGATCGGGCTGGCCGGCATGTTGCCGGGCGCACCATCGGCATGGCGCACGGCGAACAGGATGCCGAATTTCTCACGCAATGCAGGGCGTTCAAGTTCGTCCCAGTCAACCGCGACCGGATCGCGTCCGATAAATCGTTCATCGCCGACATGCGGTTCGGGCCATGGGCCTTCGTCGGCCTGCAGGATGATCGTTGCGGGGCGCGGACCGGCAAGGATCGCGTCGATCGTCGCCAGAAGCCGGCTGTTCGCATATTCGAGCTGGCCGACATAATTGTCGCGCCGGGTTGCAGCCTCCGCATCGGCCAGCGAGCGGCAGCTGCCATCGGCGTTGATCACATAGGGAGGGTGCGGGACAAGGAAATGCGCAAACACATATTTGCGCTCATCCCGTCCGGCAAGATCCTGCAAGGCATTGAACTTATATTCTTCGCGCAGGCACTGGTCATGACGCGCATCGCCATAGGGCAGATCGGCGAGTTCCAGAGCTCGGCCCGGAACAGATTGCTCGACGAGCAGGCGGGCAAGTTCCGGCAAGTCGCGCAGGTTGATATTCTCGTCCGCGCCGGGATTGCGGCGTGACGGGTTCCACCAGGTACCGGCAAAAACGGTCGTGTATCCGGCCTCGTTGAAAAACTGGATGGCGCGGTTGTCGCGCATCGCCCGGTAGATCGGCACCCAGTCGCCGCCCATCAGATCGTCGCTTTCGGCAAGCGGCTCAAGATAGGCTGCGTTCATCGTTGACGCGAGCGAATGGCCGGTGCGCTGGAAATTCGAAAAGGCGTTGTCGTCGACGGCGAAACCGCGTTCGCGCAGGGCATTGAGAAACGGCCGGTTGTCATAGCCGTAAACCCGGGCCAGCGTTTCGCTATTCCCATAGCGGTCCATCACGAAATGCCAGACATCGGGGCTGTTTTCATCGGCGCTGGCTTCGAATGCCGGAAATGGTGCAGAAACATCCGGCCGGGCCGCTTCCAGCCGATACTGGTCGGCACCTGCCTGCCCGGCGAAGATCAGGATCAGCGGCAGCGCGGCGAGATTGATCATTGCATTGGTCCGCTCAAGCTTAGCGTCATGCTGCGGAATGCGGCGCATCAGATCGAGCGCAATCAGGCCGACAAGGACAAGCGCGCCTGCCTCGATCAGCGGCGAAGCCAGTAACCGCGTCAATGACGGAGCATAGAAGAGATATCCCCCCAGCACTCCCAGCATCATGCTTGCCCGGATCCATGATTTGGCGAGAAGCCGTAAACCGATCAGCAGGCCGATAAGGATCGCCAGCAGTACAAGTCCCGTCGGCAGGGCATCTTCATAGCCGAGCCGGTCGGCATTGCTCCGCCACAATCCGAAAAAGATGATGACGGGAATGACGAATCCGGCAAGCGGCAGCCGTGCAAACCAGCTTTGAGCCAGCTTTTCGAGCATTAGCTGCGACGATATTGGACGATAAGGCGGCCATCTTCGCCAAGCTTTTTCTGCTCGACGATCTCAGCCCGCGCGCCGACATGCTGAAGGAAGGCTTCCTCGGTATAGTCGGGGAAGATATCCTTGCGGCTGGCCAGCAATTTGCGGACCATCACGTCATCCTTGTTCGGGAACTCGATCACGCCCTGCGGCGCAAGGCCGATCAGCCAGTCGACAGCCATGTCGAGCGGCACGTTGCGGCCAATCGCGATGTGATGGATCACGGCAAGCGCCACCATCGCATCGATCTTGCCGCGATCGCCAAGGCTTGCGCGCTCGGAATTGGCCCAGCCCTGTGCAGGGCTTGGATTGGCAGCATCGAGCCAGAGCGGCAGAACCGACAGTTTCGACTGGGAGAAACGCGAATAGCAGCGTTCCAGTGCGCCATAGTCGAAATCGAAGGCAACGACCGATTTGGCTCCGGCTTCAAGCGCCGTCTGTGTGAAATCGCCACTGTTGCAACCGATATCGAACATCATGTCCGGTTGTACCGACCCCGCCATCGCTGCGACGAAATCATGCTTTTCGGCACGCTTTTCCGCATTGTAGCTGTTGTCGCCGGCATAGTCCGACCAGACCGAACGGCCGCCCGGCAATTCAAGGCCGGAGATATAGCTTTTCAGCCCTTCGAGCATCGCCACAAGAGACCGCTTGGGCAGCTTGTGCGCCTTGACGATCTTTTCCTTCGTCTCGGTCTTCAACGCATGTTTGTGCGCCTTGGCCTGGGTGACGACATGGGCAAGCACCGTGAAGGAAAGCTTGTCGCGCCAGCCCAGAACCGCCGCCAGGTCTTCAGGCGCAATGCCCTCGACCGATCCGCGATACCAGCTGTTGGGAACCACGCCGCGCTTCGCCCAGAGGAGCAGCGGATTGAGAAACTGCATGCAGAACTGCCGGTGCCCGGCCCAGATTTCGCCCTCTTCATAGGGAACGACGGACAGGTGATCGATGAACACCGGCTCGGTGCCGCGAAACTGCACATTATATGCTGTGGCATCGCAGAGGGTGAAATTCGACCGCAACGCTTCCAGATGCAGTTCGAGATGGAGAATTGCAGCCGCTTTCAGCTGCGAAAAGGTCCATTCATACGGATAGGAGATGAACGGGATCAGCGGGTGCGACAGCAGATGGGCCGGTTTGGGTTCAAGCGTGTCGGCAAGGCCGGGCTCTGCGGCTTCCGCTTCGACCATCAGCCCTTTGGCGATAAGCGCGTCAAGCACGCCTGCCTTTTGCACGGCCTCGAAATTGTCGCGGCCCATCTCGTAGATGGCGCGCAGCACGCGGTCGTCCTGAATGAAGACGCGGCCGCTGGGGTCCCTGAAAGAACCCGGGTCCGGATTGATCATGGCTTAGTTTTCGGTGTTGTCGGATGCGACGTCGCCGGTCTTGCGACCGAAGAACGAACGAACCTTGTGCATGAACAGTTTCGCATAGAGCAAACCGCCAGCGACTGCGCCGATAACGGCCTGAATGATGATGCTGCCCGTGGCCGGATCGAGATAGGCAAAAGCCGGCGCCGCACCGAAAATCGTCAGCACGGCAAAAGCCGCGATATGTCGTTCAGAAATACCCATTAAACCCTCCGTCAGTGTTCCACCGACGAGAGTTGAAGGAATATCGTTAAGAAATGGATAAAATGACGAGGAAAAGCCGCGGTAACCCTGTCTTTCGATCCTTAACCTATTTGAGCAGCACCAGTTCCTCGGCCATGGTCGGATGGAGCGCGACGACGTCGTCGAAATCGGCCTTGGTCAGCCCCGCTTTCACGGCAACCGCCGCCGCCTGCAGGATTTCCGCTGAATCCGGGCCAATCATGTGGAGCCCGACGACTTTGCCCGTGTCTCCGTCGCAAACCATCTTGTAGAGCGCCCGCTCATCGCGATCGGCGAGGACATTTTTCATCGCCCTGAAATCCGACAGATAGCATTTCACGCTGCCAAGCGCCTTGCGCGCTTCGGCTTCGGTCATGCCCACAGCGGCTAATGGCGGATGGCTGAACACCGCAGACGGGATATAGCGATAGTCGACCGTTTGCGGGTTATCGTTGAACACCGTCTCGGCAAAAGCCTGGCCCTCGCGGATCGCAACCGGCGTCAATTGCACCCGGTTGGTGACATCGCCGACCGCATAGATGCTGTCGACATTGGTCTTGTTATACTCGTCGACCTTGATCGCGCCCTTTTCGTCCAGCTCGACCCCGGCATTGTCCAGCCCGAGGCCATCGGTTTTGGGAACGCGGCCCGTCGCGATCAGCACGATATCAACGTCGAGGGGCGAATGATTGCTCATCTCGACATGGAGTGATCCATCGTCGTTCTTCTCGATCTTTTCGAACTGGGCGTTGAACCGGAAGTCGATGCCTTTGCGCATGGATATTTCGAGCAACCGATCCCGGATCGCCTGGTCATATTGGCGCAGGATGGCGTCCGAACGGTTGATAAGCGTCACTTCGCAGGAAAATTCGTTGAAGATGCCGGCAAACTCGTTGGCAATATAGCCGGCACCCGCGATCAGAACCCGTTTCGGCAGGGATTCCAGATGGAAAACCTCATTTGAACTGATCGTGTGCTCGACGCCCAGAAAATCGGGCTTGAACGGCCAGGCGCCGGTGGCCACGAGGATTTTCCCAGCGGTGACAGTCTTGCCCGATGCAAGCTTCACTTCATTCGGCCCGGCAACCGTTGCGCGCTCATGAATGATCTCGACATTGTTGCTCTCGAGCGTGTTGATATAGATGCCGTTCAGCCTTTCGACCTCGGCAAGGACATTGTCGCGCAGGGTCGGCCAGTCGAACTCAGGATCGCCCGGTACTTTCCAGCCGAAACGGCGGGCATCGTGAATATCCTCGGCAAAATGGGACCCATAGACGAGGAGCTTTTTGGGCACGCAGCCGCGAATGACGCAGGTTCCGCCCACCTTATGCTCTTCGGCAATCGCCACTTTCGCTCCAAATGCAGCCGAAACGCGAGCGGCGCGAACACCGCCCGAACCGGCGCCAATTACAAAAAGATCATAGTCAAATTCGGCCATCGGGATTTCCTGTCATCATTGTCTGCCAAGGGTTCGAACTGGGGCGGCAAGAGGTTACGCGCAAGCGGAGTTTTGGCGATAATAGTGATCGACTTTTCGTTCGATACTCACAGCGCCCGCTCGATCAGCGCTTTGGTCGAGGGATCCAGCTCCAGCGCATCCTCATCCTCGGCAATGGCGCGGGCGATATCCTTGCCCAGCTCGACCCCGAACTGGTCGAACGGATTGATGCCAAGCAGCGCTGCATTGACGAAGGTGCGGTGCTCGTAAAAGGCGAGCAGCGCGCCCAGGCTTGCCGGATCGAGCCGTTCGAGCAGGATCGTGCTGGACGGCCGGTCTCCGGGAAAATGCCTGGCCGGATCGTCGGACGCGCGCCCCGTCATCAGGGCCGATCCTTGCGCGAAGCAGTTGACCAGCAATTGCTCGTGATGCGCGGGGTCGCGGTGATCATGCGCCTCGGCCACGGCGATGAATTCGGCGGGAACAAGATGCGTTCCCTGATGCAGCAGCTGGAATACCGCATGCTGCGCATCGGTGCCCACTCCGCCCCAGACAATCGGTGAAGAGGCACGGTTCAGTGGCTTGCCATCTGCCGTCGCGGCCTTGCCGTTCGATTCCATCTCCAGCTGCTGGAGATAGGACGGAAGCAGCCGCAACCGCTCGTCATAGGCGAACACTGCCCGCGTCTCGGCCTTGCGCGCCTGCGTATAATAAAGGTCGGCAAAGGCGGCGAGCACGGGCGCGTTCTTTCGCCACTCGGTAAAACGGAAATGCCGGTCCATCGCCGCCGCGCCCTCGAGGAGCTGCTCAAACGCTTCCCAGCCCAGGGCCAGTGCGATGGGAAAGCCGATCGACGACCAGAGCGAATAGCGGCCGCCCACCGTATCGGGGAAAGGCAGCACCCGTGTCTGGTCGATCCCGAAATCGACTGCCGCATCCGGCTGCGCGGTCAGCGCTACCATCTGGCCGAACGGATCGACGATCCCGGCATTGCGCATCCATTGCAGCGCGCTTTGCGCATTGAGCATGGTTTCAGCCGTGGTGAAACTCTTCGACGCAATGACGACCAGCGTATATTCCGGGTCGAACAGGGTGAACGGCCCTTCCAGCGCTGCGCCATCGACATTGGAAACCACCGCGACATCATAGGCCGGGTCTTCCCGCCCCAGGGCGTCGATAACGAAATCCGGGCCAAGCGCCGACCCGCCAATGCCCAGATGGAGGATATGGCGGATCTCGCCAAGCGCCCCTGCTTCGATCGCGTCGATCAGCGCGCGCATCCTGAGATGCAGCGTGTTGGCAAGCGCCACGCTGTCCGGTGCGCCCTGCCCACGCTGCGCCATATGCTCGGCCGCCCGGCCCTCGCTGGCATTCACCGGCTCGCCCGCGAACAGCGCATCGCGCTTGCCCGCCAGATCCTGCGCATCGGCAAGGCTTTCAAAAACCTCGATCAGCTCCGCATCGAGATGCGTCTTGGAAAAATCGAAATAGAGGCCTGCCTCTTCGACGGTCAGTGTATCGAGTCGGTCGGGATCGGCGTCGAAAAGCGCGGTCAGGCGCTGCGGCGCGGCGCTTTCAATCGCCTGCCATGAAGTTTCGCTATCAGACATGCTGCCCTTCTGACGTGCAGACAGTGCGGCGGCAAGCGCCTTGCTTTACGGATGGCGAAGGGGAAGCGAAAGCCGCGCCCTGAGCCCCCCGTCCGCCAGGTTTTCCAGCGTCAGTTCCCCGCCATGTTCGCGGACGATGGCACGGGCCAGTGCGAGACCAAGGCCCGAGCCGCCCTGCTCCCGATTGCGCGACTCTTCGAGACGGGTGAAGGGTTCGAACACCGTTTCGAGCGCCTCGGCGTCGATACCCGGCCCCTTGTCGTCTATCTCTATCAGCGCCTGATCTGCGTCCTGCCGCACGCGCACCGAAGCTGCGTCGCCATAGCGCACCGCATTGTCGATCAGGTTGCGGATCGCGCGCTTGAGCAGGTTGGACCGCCCGCGCACAACCAGCCGTTCGCCGTCGTCAAAGGTAACCGGCGCCCCGACATCGCGAAAATCCTCGATAGCGCTCTCGACCAGCGCCGTCAGATCCAGCTTCTCGCTTTGTGCATTCGGCTTTCCCAGCCGCGCCAGCGACAGGATATCGTCCAGCGTTTCAGTCATGTCCGTAATGGTTTCGACCATCCGGGCACGCTCAGCCTGATCGGGTACATTCTCGGTATGAATGCGCAACGCAGCCAGCGGTGTGCGCAGGTCATGGCCGATGGCGCCAAGCATGTGATCCTTCTCGCCCAGCATCGCCGCGATCCGGACCTGCATCGCATTGAAGGCTTCGATCAGGCCCGCGACATCGCGCGGTCCTTCCACGGCGATCGGCTCCGTCCTGTCGGCATTGCTGAAATCATGTACTGCGTCGGTCAGCGAACGCAGTGGACGCGAGACCCGCCGGACGAACAGAAACAGGACGAGGAGCAGAACGCCGTACAGAATCACCGTTTGCGCGACTATCGAAACCAGCGCTCCGGCACCGGGCGGGCGTACACGCATCCAGCCGTTCAGCCACTGGTCGTTCTCGAGCTGGATCGAAATGCGTAAGATCTCGGGAGGTCGGCGGCGATCATCGCGCTGACGAAAATGGGGTATTCTTTCCAGCCGGGACATATCCGCCCGGGCCACATGGATTTCTCGTACCGGAAATGCTTCGGATTCCAGGCTGCTTGCCAGCCTTTCTTCAAACATGGTGAGGCGCTGCAATCCTTCTGCTTCGACCGCGCTCTCTATATCGACCTGTAGCCGACCCCGGCGGCGTCCGCCGCGACGTGCCCGCAATGGCTCGCCCGCCTCGACCCGTTCGGCAGCCGTTACGACACGCGCCACCAGCGGCCCTGCAGCTTCCGCAAAACGCAGGCGTTCACCGGCCCGAACCAGCATCGCGAAATTGATCGCCTGCGCCACGAACAGGGCGAGTGCCACGACCAGCATAAGCTGCCCGAACAGGCTTTTGGGCCAGAAGCGCTTCATAGCTTTTTGACGTCCGACGCCAGGGTATAGCCGCCACCCCACACAGTTTTGATGAGGGTCGGCGTTTTAGGATCGCTCTCAATTTTGCGGCGCAAACGACTGATCTGATTGTCGATTGCCCGGTCAAGGGCGGCGGCCTCGCGGCCCTGTGTCAGATCGAGAAGCTGGTCGCGCGACAGGACCTGCTGGGGATGGGTAACCAGCGCTAGCAGCAATTGATACTCCCCCGTCGACAGGGCGACGGACACGCCGGCATGATCGACAAGCGTACGCTCCCCGGCCTTGAGGACCCAGTCGCCAAAGCTGTAACTTTGCTGGTCGGGCGCGCGCTGGTGCGTACCGCCATTGCCAGCGCGGCGGAGGATCACCTTGATCCGGGCCAGCAGCTCGCGCGGCGAAAATGGTTTTACGACATAATCGTCCGCGCCCATTTCAAGCCCGATGATCCGTTCGGTTTCTTCCGACTTTGCCGTCAGGAGGATCACCGGGATCTCGCTTGTTTCGCGGATATGGCGCGTCAGGCTGAGCCCGTCTTCGCCCGGCATCATGATGTCGCAGATCACGCAGTCGATAGCGTAGCCGGCGAGCTGCTGCCGCGCAGCCTTGGCATCCGCAGCCTGGGTAACGCGATAGCCGTTCTTGCCCAGAAACGCGGCAAGCGGATCACGGATGCTGCGCTCGTCTTCGACAAGCAGGAGGTGCGGTTGACTGGTCATGATAGCTGCATAGCGCGGCTTGGTGTCCGAAGCGATATGGCGGGCAACCGGCCAGGGAAGGAACCGGTTACCCGCCAGACGCCGCGCGCTCCCCAGATTCAGGAGGGGAAGGAGCGCGCAGCAGGAGCGTGATGGCGTGGCTTATTCGCCGCGCCGTTCCGCACGATGGGCAGCGCGGGCGGCCTGGCGCTCTTCGCGCGTTACCGTGCCGTCATTGTCCGTATCGGCGCGACTGAAACGCTCGACGGCGCGGACGCCGAATTCTTCACGCGTAATCCGGCCATCGCCATTGGCATCCGGATTCGGGCGATTGGCCCTGCGTTCGGCGCGATTGGCGCGGCGTTCGGCACGCCGGGCTTCACGCTGCTCGCGCATAGCCGTGCGTTCGGCTTCGTCGATCCGGCCGTCGCTATTGCTGTCGGCCCGGTCGAAGCGGGCAATCGCCGGGGCAAGGGCTTCGTCACGCGTCAGAACGCCGTCGCTATTTGTGTCGAGCCGCGCCATCCGGTCGCCATGGCCGTGACGACCGCCGCGTCGACCTTCGCCACCATGCCGACCGCGGCGTTCACCGCGATGGCCGCGACGCTCGGCACGCATCGCCGTCTGCTCGCTGGCATCGATCGCACCGTCGCTATTCGCATCGGCGCGCGCAAAGCGCTCATCGATTGACGTATTGAGTTCGGCGCGGGTCAGATTGCCGTCGCCATTGGCATCGGCGCGCATATGGCCCGGTTGGGCAACGGCCACGCCGGCCACGAGAAGCGCTGCTGCGCCTGCACCAATGGCCATCTTCTTTTTCGTTATTTTCATCGGGATTTTCCTTACTGTAATCGGTCCAATCCGGCGGACGGTTCGTCCACCACGCCATGAGGAATAGGCGATGATTGTCGCAGACCTTTGTCGGATCGCCTGAAAAGTGTCGCAAATTGTCGCAAAACAGGCTTTTGCCGGGGTTGACCGGGGGCCGCGCCTCGTCGACATCGCCCGCGATGCTCAGGGAATTGGAAGAAAAGACCGGCGACGGATCGCCGCAGCCCTTGCCGGGCGAGCCCCGGCGGCGAACGGCGTTCGGCTGGCTGAGATTTATCGTCTCGCTGGCAATCCTCGCCGTGCTCGTCCGCAGCCTCGTCATCGCGCCCTTCAACATTCCGTCGCGCTCGATGACGCCGACCATGCTGGTCGGAGACTATCTGTTCGTCGCGAAATGGCCCTATGGCTATTCGCGGTACAGCTTCCCCTTCACGCCCGACTTTATCGAAGGCCGGATCGGAAACGGCAGGCCGGATCGCGGCGATATTGTCGTTTTCCGTTCCCCGGCGGAACCGGCAAGCAGCTATATCAAACGCGTGATCGGATTGCCGGGTGACCGGGTCCAGATGATCGCCGGCGAGCTATTGCTGAACGGCGAAGCGGTCGCGCGCGATGCCGTGCCCGATTTCTCCGAACCCGTCGACGATGCCAGCGGCTGCGCCAGCGAGCCCGGCAGCAACAGCCGGCTGGAAAGCGCCGATGACGGTTCGCTCGTCTGTTACACCCCGCGCTATCGGGAAACCCTGCCCGGCGGACACAGCTATCTGGTGCTCGATGCGGGCGACAGCACCGCCGACACGACCCGGGAATTCATCGTCCCTGCAGGCCATTATTTCCTGATGGGCGACGACCGGGACCGCAGCGCCGACAGCCGCTTTCCGCCCGCGCCCGGCGGCGGGATAGGCTTTGTTCCGGAAGAGAATATCGTCGGCCAGGCCTTTGTGATCTTCTGGTCGAGGGACGGATCGGCGAGCTGGATCAACCCGATAAGCTGGTTCAGCGCGACCCGCTGGAACCGCATCGGGAGCGGGTTTTGATAGCGCTTCCCGCCTACCCCCGCTAAAGACCCCCGCGATGAACGATAATCCAGAAACCCCGGCATGGCTGGCCGATACGCTCGGCCATACGCCGCACGACCCGGCGATCTTCGCCCGCGCCCTTACCCATCCGAGCATGGATGAGCCCGATTACCAGAGGCTCGAATTCCTTGGCGACAGGGTGCTCGGCCTGATCGTGTCGACCTGGCTCTATGAGCGCCATCTGGACGATCCCGAGGGCCAGCTCAACAGCCGCCTCGCCGCGCTCGTGTCGCGGTCCACCTGCGCCGAAATCGGCCGCGAGATCGGGGTCGCCGCCCATATCCGCTTCGGCAAGCAGGCGCGCGACGATGGCGGCGCGGACAGCGACAATGTGCTTGGCGATGTCGTCGAAGCGCTGATCGGTGCGCTGTATCTCGATGGCAGCTTCGATACCGCCCGATCCTTCGTCTACCGACGCTGGGAAAGCCGGGTCGAAGAAATGGACCGCGCACCGCAGCATCCTAAAAGCGCGCTCCAGGAATGGGCCGCCGCCAATCGCTGCAAGCCGCCCGTCTATACGATCGTGGACCGCAGCGGCCCCGCCCATAATCCGCATTTCAGGATGCGTGTCGAAATCCCCAACCGGGACAGTGCCGAGGCCGAGGGTTCATCGAAACAGGAAGCCGAAAAAGCCGCCGCCAAGGCGCTGCTGGAGAAACTGAGTTGAGTATGGTTTTTCAGAACGTTGCTCACGCAACGTCGCGGCACCGGCCCGCTCCCCCACCCGGCCTCCCACGAGCATACCCTGATTGGGAGGCCGGGTGGGGGAGCGGGCCGGTGCGGCGATTTCCCGCCAGGGAAATTCTGACAAAAACAATCCGTCTCTCCGACATATCCGGAACACTCTCATGAATGACACACCCCCCCAGCATTGCGGCTTTGTTGCCATTGTCGGCGCGCCGAATGCGGGCAAGTCGACGCTGGTCAACGCGCTGGTCGGCCAGAAGGTCGCGATTACCAGTCCGAAAAAACAGACCACGCGTACGCGCTTGATGGGCATCGCAATCGTGGACCAGACCCAGATCGTGCTGATCGACACGCCCGGCATCTTCGCGCCGCGCCGCCGGCTCGACCGGGCGATGGTCGCGGCAGCATGGGGCGGCGCGGAAGGCGCCGACCTGATCGCGCTGATTATCGATGCGGAAAAAGGCCTGAAGGGCGGGATTGAGGCGATGGTGGAAACGCTGCGCAAACGCCCCGAACCCAAACTGCTTATCCTCAACAAGGTCGATGTCGCGAAGAAGGATGAGCTGCTCCGCCTTGCCGCCGGCCTGAACGCCCTGCTCGAGCCCGAAGACACGTTCTTCATCTCGGCCACGACCGGCGACGGCGTCGCTGAGCTGAAAGCCGCGCTGGTGGAAGCCATGCCCGAAGGCGCCTGGCATTTCCCCGAAGACCAGGTCAGCGACGCCAGCCAGCGCCTGCTTGCCGCCGAAGTGACGCGCGAACAGCTGTACCATCAGCTGCGCAACGAACTTCCTTATGCCAGCGCCGTGGACACCGAGAGCTATACCGAGCGCAAGGACGGCTCGGTCGAAATCCGGCAGCAGATCCTCGTCGCCCGCCCGACGCAGAAAGCCATCGTCCTCGGCAAGGGCGGCACCCGCATCAAGGAAATCGGATCGGCGGCGCGCGCCGAGCTATCCGAGCTGTTGGGCAAGAAGGTTCATCTGTTCCTGCACGTGAAAGTGAAGCCCGACTGGGAAGAGGATCAGACGCTGTACCGCGATATCGGGCTGGATTGGGTGGAATAGCCTAGGCACTCAAATGCTCGACGAGAATTTTCACGCCGAGCGCGATCAGCACAAGCCCGCCGAATATCTCCGCCCTGCCCTCGAACCGCCTGCCGACATGATGGGCACCGAGCGCGCCTGCGAAGCACAGCAGCGCCGTCACCGCACCGATAATCGCGCAGGCCAAACCGACAGGAACGGCGAGCAGCGGCAGGGTGATACCCGCTGCGGCCGCATCGATGCTCGTCGCAATGGCAGCGGCGAACAGGTGCCAGCCGGAAAGCTCGGGATCGGCCTCGGTATCCTCACGCGAGGCGCGGAGCATGTTGAGACCGAGCGCCGAGAGCAGCAGGAAGGCAACCCAATGGTCGACGCTCTCGATCCAGCCCGCAAAGGCCGTGCCGAGGCCCCAGCCGACCAGCGGCATCAGTGCCTGCGCCGCGCCGAAAGCAAGCGCGAGTTTCAAGGCTTCGGCAACCCCCATCCGCCCGGCCGCGCCCTGGGCGAGCGACACCGCCAGCGCGTCCATGGCAAGCGCCAGGGCAAGGCCGACCAGGCTAAGCATCGCGCTTAGCCCAGCACCTCGTCGACCCAGGCCGGCACCAGTTCTCCTGCCCGTCCCATCCTGCTTTCGTTGAAGAAGATACTGCCCTCGCTCGGGTCGAGATTGAGTTCCAGGGTCTGCGCACCGGCGTAGCGTGCGCTCTGCACCAAGCCGGCGGCCGGATAGACGGCACCCGACGTCCCGATCGACACGAACAGATCGCATGTGGCTATCGCGGCGTCGATCTCGTCCATCCGGTACGGCATCTCCCCGAACCAGACGATATCCGGGCGGACATGGCCGCTCGCCCCGCAAGCCGGGCACGGCGGGTGCCCCGCCATCTCTCCCTCGAAAACATGGCGATCGCCGCAGGCAAGGCACCAGCCGGATTTCAGTTCGCCATGCATGTGCAACAACCGCTTCGCGCCGCCACGCTCGTGCAGGTCATCGACATTCTGCGTGACGATGAGCAGCCTGCCCTTCCATTCGGCATCCAGCCGCCCGAGCGCGATATGGGCCGGGTTGGGCTCGACCGTCGCCAGCTTCGCGCGGCGCTGATCATAGAAATCAAGGACGAGATCGGGATCGCGCGCGAAAGCTTCGGGCGTTGCCACATCCTCGACCCGCTGCCCCTCCCACAGGCCGTCGGGCCCGCGAAAAGTCGGCACGCCGCTTTCGGCGGAAATGCCTGCGCCCGTCAGGACGACGATATCGCGGATATCCTCCATCGGTCCCTAGATACGGCTCTTCCGAAAATGGGCAAGGGAGTCTGTCATGGCGTGCCGCTTTCTGTCATGACTTTCGGGCAACGCATTGCGCTTCCTAAGTTGATGCCGACAAAGGTTCGGCCTTAAGAGACGTGACGACAACGAGGTTTTGAGAAGAGAGACGATGACCAGTATCGGCATAATCGGCAGCGCGGGACGGATGGGGCAGACCATTGCCGCCTTGCTTGGCGGGGGCGCAGGCCATGCGGGCGGTGTGGACGCAGGCGGCGATGTTGCCGGGCTGGCGGCTGCAAGCGATGTGCTCGTCGATTTTTCCGCGCCCGGCGGGCTTGAGGCTACCCTCGCCGCCGCGCGCGAAGCGGGCACACCGATCGTTATCGGCACCACCGGACTCGGCAAGGCGCAGCACGCGCTGATCGATGAAGCAGCACAGGATATTGCGGTGCTGCAGGCGGCAAACACCTCCCTCGGGGTAAATCTGCTTGCCCATCTGGTGCGCGATGCGGCGGCCCGGCTCGGGACCGAATGGGATATCGAGATTGTCGAGATGCATCATCGGTACAAGGTCGATGCGCCATCGGGAACTGCCCTGCTGCTCGGTGAAGCTGCGGCGGCGGGCCGCGAAACGACTCTCGGCGAAGTTGCGGAAGAAGGCCGGGCGGGTCTCGATTGCGCCCGTACCGAAGGCGCTATCGGTTTTGCCAGCCTGCGCGGCGGATCGGTCGCCGGGGATCACCAGGTGATCTTCGCGGCAGACGGCGAACGCATCGAACTGGGCCACCGCGCGGAAAGCCGCGAGATATTCGCCCGCGGCGCGATCAGGGCCGCGCGCTGGCTCGCGGACAAGCCCGCCGGACGCTATGCCATGGCCGATGTGCTGGATCTTTAGCCGTTCGAACAGCCGGGAAGGAACCCTCCGTCCATGAGGGATCAGAGCTTCATCACCTATCTGATATGGGCGCTGCTCCTCGTCGTCAGCATCGCCGCACTGGTGACCGCGCGATGGAGCCTGGCCTTTGTCAGCACGCTGACGCTGCTTATCACCTTCCTGCCCCTGCTGTTCCAGAGCTGGGCCGGGATTCGCATTCCGCGCGGATTCACCGCAGCGATCATCTTTTTCACCGTCGCCACCATCTTTCTCGGCGAAGTCGGGGACTTTTACGAACGCTTCTGGTGGTGGGACATTGCCCTGCACACCGGCTCTGCAATCGGCTTCGGCATGATCGGCGCGGTAATGACGCTGATGCTGGTGCGCGGAAACCGGCTGACGACTTCGGCCGGCCTGACGGCATTGTTCGCCTTCACGTTCGGCGTCGCCATCGGCGCGCTATGGGAAATTTTCGAATTTGCCATGGACCAGATTTTCGGGCTGAACATGCAGAAATCGGGGCTGATCGACACGATGTACGACCTGATCGTCAATTGCGTGGGCGCGGCGATCGGAGCGCTTGCCGGTTATGCCTATTTCAGGGGGCACGGCACCAACTGGCTGTCACAAACGATCGCCAAGTTTGTCCGTGACAATTCGCGGCTCTTCGGGGGGCAACATGTGATCCGGCTCCAGCAAGTCGAACCGCCCGAGCGCGACAGCAAGACCGGCCGTGGAGCAGGATCATGAAAAAGGCCGATATCTACGAACTTTTTCACCGGCTCTCGGAGAATAATCCCGAGCCCGAGACCGAGCTCAACTACGTCAATCCATATACCCTGCTGGTCGCGGTTGCCTTGTCGGCACAGGCGACGGATATCGGCGTGAACAAGGCGACCAAAGCGCTATTCGAGCAGGTGACGACGCCCGAAGAGATGCTCGCGCTGGGCGAAGAAGGCCTAAAGGGCCACATCAAAACGGTTGGCCTGTTCAACACCAAGGCGAAGAATGTCATCAAGGCCGCCGAGATGCTGGTTGCCGAACATGGCGGCGAAGTGCCGCGTGATCGCGAGGCACTGGAAAGCCTTCCCGGTGTCGGCCGCAAAACCGCCAATGTCGTGCTGAACGAAGCCTTTGGCGAGCATACCATCGCCGTCGACACGCATATCTTCCGCGTCTCCAACCGGACCGGACTGGCCCCCGGGAAAACGCCCCTGGCCGTCGAGCAGAAGCTGGAAAAAGTGACGCCCGCCGATTTCAAGCGCCATGCGCATCACTGGATCCTCTTGCATGGCCGCTATATCTGCAAGGCGCGAACGCCGGAATGCTGGCGCTGCTCGGTCGCCGAATTTTGCGCCTTCAAGCCTAAAACATCCGCTCCGGTCCGCCATAGGGAAAATACGTAGAGCATGGACCCTGTTTTGGAGTTAGAATAAAATCGAAAGAGGAGAGCATCATGTCCAGAATCACGGTCTCGATTTCCACCATCGCTTTAGCCCTGTTCCTAACCTCCTGCGCGTCCACCGATGCCGCCATCTCCGATCAGGGTACCGAGCCCTGGCAAGAGGCACGCCCCGTCGGCGAACCGGTCAACTGCATCTCGCTCAGCCGGATTCGCAACACGCGCGTCCATGATGACCGGACGATCGATTTTCACATGAATGGCGGCCAGATCTACCGGAACACCCTGCCCAATCGCTGCAGCGGCCTGGGGTTCGAAGAGGCCTTCAGCTATGAAACATCCCTGAGCCAGCTCTGCTCCACAAACATTATCACGGTGGTCCGCACAGGTGGCGGAGGGGTGAGCGGCCCGAGCTGCGGCCTTGGACAATTCCAGCCGGTCGAATTCCCCGAAGACGAATAGCAGCGGCAGGCTGGCGACAGGCAAAAACGGGCTGGCGGCACCAAACACTTCCTGCTAGGCGCTCTGCGCACGCACCCGTAGCTCAGCTGGATAGAGCGCTGCCCTCCGAAGGCAGAGGCCACAGGTTCGAATCCTGTCGGGTGCGCCATTCCATTTTTGTGGCCAGAAATCTCCTTTAGCGCCTTGAACGGCAAGGATATTTCAGGGGTTTGAAAACCGCTCTCGCGGTCGAACTTAATATGCCCGCCAAACACCAGTTTCATCATGGCACGGCGATCTTCCAAACGGCCTGTTTCCCATAGATTCCAAGGCTTTGAGAGAAAGTCGGTGGCGGTTTGGAATGTCGTGTCATAGTCCCGTGCAGGACGGCCGCATTTTGCAACCTTCTCCTTGAGCACTTCTTTGCGGCGTTCGAGGGTCTCGACTTTATTCTCATACGCGCGAACGATGGCGGTGGACTCAGCCTCGACAAGGCGATCCAGCAGCTTTGAAATCTGCTTATCCACCTTTCCAGCCTCGGTGCGCATCTGCGTTGCCTGTTGCTTGCCCGACTCCGCCCGCTTGTCCCAAAGGTCGCGAAATACCTGGTCGGCCAATCCAAACAGTTCTGGCGATGGCGTGAGCGACTGCACAAGGTCATGCAGCGCATCTTCGATCTTTGCCCGTGCGATAGACTTCTTGTCGCTCGTACAGCCTTTCTGGCGGCACATATAGTATGCGTAATAGTCGGTTCGGCCCTTGGCCCATGTCGAGGTCATGGGATGGCCGCAATCGGCGCAGCAGACGAAACCGCGCATAGGGAAATCTTCACTAATATTCTTGCGCGCGGGCGCATAGGCCGTCTCGTTCAACCGCTCTTGGATGCGTTCGAAGGTTTCGAGGCTTATCAGGCCATCATGCTGCCCCTTGCGCAGCGTCACATCCCATTTCGGGTGTTCGAGATATCCGGCGAAGAGGATTTGGTTCAGAAGCTGGGTCACCCGCTCGATAAGCACCACGCCGCGACGACAGGTCGGGAATTGCGGCTTGGATTCAAAGAATCGCTTCACTTCGGCTCGCGAGGCGAAACGCCCGCTGGCGAAGCCTTCCAGCCCTTCCGTTATGATGGAGGCGAGCGGTTCATCGCGCACCAAAATCTTGCCGCCGCCGGATTGCCGTTCGTAGCGATAGCCCCAAGGTGCCTGAAACACCCAGTAGCCATTCATCATGCGCGCCCGCATGCGGTTCTTGGTTTGCTCGCCATTCTTCTGGCGCTGATGCTGAGAGACGCTGGCCAGCAGGTTTTCGATGAGCTGACTGTCAGAGTCCTCGCCGAACTCAATGGAGGGAGATTCCAGTGTTGCTCCCGCCGAGGCAATCGCGCCGCGTAAGCGCAAATGTGCTTCCAACCCGCGCGCAAGACGGCTGATATCGTCGATGATGACGACGAGCGCGTCCTTGCGGTTGCTGCGCAAGAATTTGAGCATGGCTTGCATACCAGGGCGTCCGGTGACGGAACCCGTCATGTCGTCGCTGAAACTCTTGACGACCTCATAACCGCGATAGCCCGCAAATTCCGCACAACGGGTCTTTTGCGATTCTAGACCGGTTCCGTGCGTCGTTTGTTTTACCGAGCTGACACGGCAATAGATGACTGCTTTTTGTTGTGTTGTTTTGCTCATGGCGTCCGCCCTCTCAGAGATTCTGTTGTGCCGTCAATGCGTTGCCGCTTGGAGTCAACAGTCTGTTTTTCTGTTATTTTTCCAAGTTTACCACAATCGGAGCGAGACGGGGAAGTGCTATCTGCACGAGCGTCGAGAATAATTTGCTCAGAGGTTTCGCCGAAGGCGGCATCGACGAAATGCGCCATGATTTTCACGACAATGCCGATCAGCTCGTCCTTGTCGGAATCGGGCATGTCGACATCGGCGACGAACTGCCGGTAGCGCTCCAAATCATGTTGCTCCAATAATGCCACCCAAAACCCTTTCGCTTCGCGAGCGAAACCAAGTCACTCACGTTCAAGATACGGGTTTTCTGATAGGACGGCTTGCCGCCGCCTCTGGGAAAAACAATGAAAGCCCCACACCTTCTGTTTTCCGGCACCTAACTTACAGTTTACTATAGACTGCGTGTTGATTTCAAATTTGCGGTTCTAACCGTCAGCTTGGCGCGCATTCATACAGCTCGCATCTGGGACGTTTTGATTGACAGGCTAACGTCTGCTTTTGGCGGTGGATTCACCGTGGAAAGCGGACATTCAACATAAAGCGCATTATCGGGATTCTCCGGAGCGCTGCTGATGTCCGCAATGGTGGTGGACATTAGGCGCAGGGGTCATATGTCAGAGTCAATGTTTCAAATGCATGAGCAAATGTATTGCTATAGTGATTAGCGTACAGGACCAATTCTCACTAGTTCGGCATAGTGACAGAACAAACCGACATCCCTGACCCGCCTCCCAACCGGCTTTCGAACAATCCACGCAGCGATTTTTATGAGCCTGCCGTGTTCCAGCGAGGTATCGGCATTCGAATCAAGGACAACAAGCGAACCAATGTCGAAGAGCACTGTATTTCCGAAGGTTGGATCCGGGTCTAGGCTGGAAAATCGAATGACCGGCATGGCAATCCGTTGACGATTAAACTCAGCTGGGACGATGAAGCGTGGTTTGAAGATATGGATGAAAAAGCGGACTAGCGCACGTCTTTGCCACCAGCTTGCTATCCTACACGACGAAGCTGTTCAAAACAGTCGAGCGCTTTCGATAGTGCAGTTTTCGCTGCGTGCAGATCACTGGCCAATTGAAGTTCCGGCCTATTCGACAATTCTAATATGACAGCGAGGATGGCCAGTGACTCGCGCATAAGACTGATCAAATGCGATCCTCTCGGACCTCCTGTCCCGTTCAACCAATGGCGCGCAGTTCTGTCACTTGAATTGGTCCAAGGGCACTGTCACGTTACCTTTGGTGGTGGTTCAGTGAGAGAGTGTCTAGCTAGTACGAATGCAACCAATTGATCTTACCAGACAAGCCGCTTCCTGGCTGTTGGGTCGAATCAATGTGACAATGCCAAGGTCACGCATCCTCCAGTATCATACTTGCTCCTTTTTCGCCGATCATAATCGAAGGTGCATTGGTATTACCGGACACCAAGACCGGCATGATAGACGCATCGATAACACGCAGGTTTTTCAAGCCTCTAACACGTAATCTGGAGTCTACGACCGCCAGAGGATCGGAATCCGGGCCCATTTTGCACGTACCTACGGGGTGGTAAATGGTGTCTGCTCGCGCACGGATATCAGCGATCAATTCTTCATCATCATCGCTTCCCGTGGCGTAAACCGGATCGCCGCGGACTTCGTCGAAAGCAGGTGCCCGCATAATCTGCTGCGCTTTTCGCACACCGCGAAGCAAATTTTTTACATCGCGATCATCGACAAGAAATGCCGGGTCAATCAGCGGCGGTGTTTCTGGATTGCCGTCATTCAGCTCCAGATTCCCTCGGCTTTTCGGTCTCAGCAGACAAACGTGACATGTGTAGCCACCGCGACCGTGGACGTTTCGGCCATGATCATCAACGATACTAAAAGCGAAGTGGAGCTGTATATCGGGTGAAGGCTCAGACGGATCAGCATAATAAAAGGCACCGGATTCGTTGAAATTTGTCGCAAGGATCCCGCGTCGTCCAATCCAGTACCGCAATTGACTAAGCCCGACCTGAAAAATGGAACGCGCGTTTCGACCCAAAACATGTTTGGAATCCGACTGATAAATGAGGCCATAATCAACATGGTCGTGCAGGTTTTCACCAACACCAGGTAGTTCATGTTCAAATTTGATCTTATGCGGCCTGATTTTGTTCGCTGGCCCTATTCCAGACAACAAAAGCAATTGCGGGCTCTGAAAAGCGCCACTGGAAAGAACGACCTCCTTGTTGGCAGTCAGCCTTTGAATTTTTCCATCAATATTTGCTACAACTCCGGTCGCACGCTT
This sequence comes from uncultured Parasphingopyxis sp., assembly GCA_947259005.1. Taxonomy (GTDB): domain Bacteria; phylum Pseudomonadota; class Alphaproteobacteria; order Sphingomonadales; family Sphingomonadaceae; genus Parasphingopyxis. The sequence goes on from CAMYKP010000006.1 coordinate 937,557, forward strand.
GTTGCTCAAAACCACCCTGTGGACAAAAGTGTTTGTTAACACTGTCAAATTTCGTCGGCTCTTCGCCGGATCAAGATAGGCGTGTGCTGCCGAACAACGCTGCCCACGATTTTGCGTCAACTCGTAATATCCGATCCCTTCCTGGGTTGCGCCATTAAAATCTTCATTGAGTGGCAGCTGAGCCTCCTGGCCTGCCTGTATAAAAATATCGTTCATAGGATTCGGGCTGCGCGGCGGCGAAACACTTAATGGGCCACCCGTCCCGTGGAAGCCATCGGCACCTTTCTTCCGGTTTTCGGCTTTTTTGAAGAAGGGCAGGACATCTTCATATGACCAGCCGCCATTACCCAAGGAGGCCCAAGAATCGTAATCTTCTTTGACGCCGCGAATATAGACCATGGCATTGATCGAGGACGAACCGCCCAATGCTTTCCCGCGCGGTTGATACCCTTGCCTTCCGTTGAGTCCCACTTGGGGAACCGTTGAAAAGCTCCAATTTTTGACATTGCGGGGGACGGTGTACGCAAAATTGAAAGGGATCGAGATAAGCGGGTGACGATGGGTTCCGCCAGCCTCCAACAGGGCGACGGTATATTTGCCGTTTTCGCTCAATCGGTTGGCAACTGTACAACCTGCGGATCCGCCTCCGACGACGATGTAATCAAACCTCCGCATGATTTAAGAGCCACTCTGCGCGTCGCACCGCAATGCATCTGTTTTTGTTACAATCAAATGTGCAGCACTAGACAAGGATTCATGCGTTAACTCGGTTGGACGAAAAGTTTCGTCGAGCGAGCAACGATTGGCTTTAGGCATATCTATCTCCCAACTTGCACAACCATGCGCTTGAGAGCGAACACCGTCACTGACCATTTCATTCGAGTTTTTGTCTTTTTCAAGCAGCGTTCAGCTTGAAGTCGCCCAAGCCGGGACTGTGATCGTCGATCTCGGCTATCTCTGGCGGCGTCGCCATTCGCCAGGGGCAATGTTTTCTCGTCGTTTGAAGGCTCGCCCAAAACTCGCGGACTCCGAGTATCCCAATGCGTAAGAGATCTGGTCAATGGTCATGGTGGAAGTGACGAGCATCTGACAAGCCAATTCGTGAATGGACGAACTCTTTATTTCCCGAAAGCTTGTATCTTCTTCTCGTAAGCGTCGCCTAAGTGTGCTGGCCGAGATTCCGATTGCGTCCGACACTTCTTCCTCTGTACGAATTTCGCCAGGATCGCTGAATACAATATCTTTCACTCTATTCGTGACCGAAGAACGCCGACGCTCCATGAGCATTTCCAACTCGCATTCGGACCGAAGTCGTGTCCATCGATCCGCGAACTTGAGACGTTCATCGAATAATTCACTATCGAATGTGATTGAGTATGAGTCGGCACCAAACTCGAACTGGCTGCCAAAGCATCGCTGAAAAGGCGCGGAGTTCGTTGGCTCAGCGTGTTTGAATTTTGACTGTACCGGGCTAATTTTTCGCGCCAACATTTCATTCATCCAAACGACGAGTGCCGCCATACCGCGTGTTGCGACAAAATGACGGCATTCTTCGGGTAACATGTGATTGTGGATCACAAACGTCGTTGCGTCTTCATCGAGAAGCAAGTCCACATCACTCAACCACAGCGACAATGAATGGAACTTTGTCGCGATTTTCAACGCCTGCCGGAGATTTCGGCTCGACAACATAGCAAAGCCGAGCGTTCCAAATGACGTGATGTGTAGACGTTCCCCCATCAAGACACCCAAGGCCGGGTCATCATCATGGGTCACAAAATTGCGGATGGCAGTAATCTCCTGCCAAACCTCGATTTCAGAATTGGGTTGGTTGATATTGCCGAGCGTCAACTCCGTTCCGGACAAGATCACGGATTCCGGAATTTGCCGTTCGGTCGCCAAGCTCACGATCAATCTGAGCGCCGCAGCATCTCTCTTGTCATGATCATTTACCATTTCAGCAATTTCATTTTTGCCACTCCCGTTACGAAATCAAAACAATTTTTTGCTGATTATGTCAATCGAGCGCTGACAGGTGAAACGGGTTTTGCGTTGTCACAACCATCCCAGGCGCAAGCCCCCACCTAGTTTGGTTCAACTCGCTTATTTTTTTTGGATTTTCATACCAATATCGATGACTGAATAAGCCAATTATTCGTTTCAAAAAGTCATAGGCCAAGCGTTATCCGATCACCAGAATTGCTCTGTTCGCTTTTTTATCGGGCGGAAATTCTGAGGGGAGACAATGTGATCAGTCGCGCTGAAGCCATTCAACAACTAACCGCTCCGGGGCAGATATACGAGCTTCAAAATATTGATATAAAAGGGAAAACCTGCCCCTGGTTTGTTAGTGGGCCGCAAACGCTTTCGCAACTCTTCGCTGAAAATCTGAGCGACCAGACTTTCTATGTCTATGGCGATGAACGATATAGCTTTAACGATGTGTATGGCCGAGCTTCAAGTCTTGCGTCACGGCTAATTTCCGATTTTGGGATAAAGCCGGGTGACCGTGTTGGTATCGCCATGCGCAATTATCCGGAATGGCCAATTGCCCTCACCGCTATCATATCGATTGGGGCGATTGCCGTCGCTGTCAACGCCTGGTGGGAAGTTGACGAGCTTGAGTACGGCTTGAATCACACCAAGGCAAAAGTGATTATTGCCGACCAAGAACGGTTGGATCGGCTTATGCGCAGCGAAAAATTGGGCAATGTTGCAATTATATCGGTGCGATCAAAGCCTGTGCCTAATGCCATTCAAATGGACACGCTCACTTGTGACGACGCGGCGATGCCCCAGGTCGATATTGCGGCGGACGACAACGCGGTCATCCTGTTTACATCCGGGTCAACCGGCCGCCCGAAGGGGTCTGTATCGACTCATCGCAACATTATTTCATCGCTTTTGTCGTGGGAACTGGAAATCATGTGCAACGCAATGCAGCGCGTGACCAAGAGGAAGCCATCGGCTGATCGCTCTTATCAAATAGCGACACTCCTGGCGATACCGCTATTTCATGTGAACGGGTTGCTCGCTGTTTTGTTGTCAAGCTATCGGAGTCAGCGAAAAACGGTCGCTATGTTCAAATGGGACCCCGTCGTTGGTGCAGAACTGATCGAAAAGGAAAAAATTGCAACCTTTGTCGGCACTCCGGCCATGACAGGCGATCTCACCGCTGAAGGAAAAAGAACCAACCGCGACCTCAGCAGCCTTCTTGTTGTCGGTGGCGGCGGTGCCGCCCGAGCTCCCTCCCAAGTCAGCGGCATAAAGAAGACCTTCAAAAATGCAGCTCCCAACACCGGATGGGGCATGACCGAAACGAATTCGATAGGGACTAGCATTTATGGGGATGAGTATTTGGAACGGCCCGAAAGTTCGGGTCGGCGTCATCCAGTCCTGGAACTGGCAATCATCGATGGATCCGGCAATTTTCTGCCCGCCAATCGGCGCGGTGAATTATTGGTCCGTGGGACATCAGTAATTAGTGGATACTGGGATCGGCCTGATGCCAATGGCGAATCTTTTTGGGAGGATTGGTTTCGCACGGGAGACATCGCCTACCTGGATGACGAAGGCTATCTGTTCATCGTCGATCGGCTGAAACAGCTGATCATTCGAGGCGGGGAAAATATTGGCTGCAGCGAGGTTGAATCAGCGCTATTGCATCACAGCGAGATCATTGAGGCTTCTGTTTACGGAATTCCGGATGATCGGCTCGGCGAGGAAGTTGGTGCGACCGTCTATGTTGGCCATCAATTCGATGCGGAATTGTTGAAAAGCAAACTAAAATCGCAACTGGCGAACTTCAAGATCCCCAGATATCTAGAGATTTCCGAAAATTCGCTTCCCCGTATCGCATCGGGAAAGATAGATAAACGGGTGATACGGGCATCACATCTGAAGAAATTGGGCATCAAGGCCTAACCAAAACGACACCCGAAGACAGTAACCTGTCCTGCGAACCAATACTCATCAATTCGATGAGTTAGGCCCAATTTTTCAGACATGGCGTAGGCCACTGCTCATTGATCAAAAATGTCTGTAAAATGCGTTCGGCAGTCATAGGATTCCACCCTCAACCACCCGACAGATGATCGAACCTAACTACAAACGAAAATCTCGAGGAAAATACTATGGGCGACGTCACAGGATTTTATGGTAAACGCAGAAAATGGTATAGTTGGGGGTATGAAGGCGAAGAAATTCCGGCCGAAGCTGTTAAGAAAATGGCTAACCGGATGTCCGAGCGATTGGGTGTTGGCGAACTGGAAATCCTGCCTGATCCCACACTCGATGATATTGAATTGCGGGATCCGCGGATCTCGATTCCCAGATCATTGGAGTCCTTTTGCACATCCGAGAAGTGGGACCGCGTGTTCCACTCCTACGGAAAAAGTTTCAAAGATCTGACCAAGATCTATCGACGTGATTTTGGCAACCCGCCGGATATCGTCGCCTATCCAAAAGATGAAAACGACATTGCGGCCATTCTGGATTGGTGCGGCGACAATGGGTATGCAGCTATCCCATTCGGCGGCGGGTCGAGTGTAACCGATGGGTTTACCGGACCCGAAGGCGATCAATATCCTGGATCAGTAATCATAGATCTCGGAAATCTGAACAAAGTTCTCGAGGTCGATACAGTGTCGCGGTGCGCATTGATTCAAGCCGGAACTTTGGGGCCGTCTCTCGAAGATCAGCTAAGACCGCATGATCTGACGCTTCGACATATTCCGCAATCCTGGGAATTTTCGTCGTTGGGCGGATGGATCGCGACCCGCTCTTCCGGGCATTATGCAACCCATCTCACCCACATCGATGACATGGTTGAGAGTCTTCGGGTTGTGACGCCCAAGGGCGCGCTCGAGAATCGCCGCCTACCTGGGTCTGGTGCAGGGCCAAACCCAGACCGAATTTTCATGGGTTCGGAAGGCTCCATGGGGATAATCACAGAAGCCTGGATGAAATTGCAGGGACGCGTGAAATTTCGAGCGAATGCCAGCATTGCATTCAAGACTTTTTACCAAGGGGCCAACGCCGTTCGTCAGATTACCCAGGCTGGTCTTTTCCCGGCAAATTGTCGCTATCTGGACGAACAAGATGCCAGTTTTTACGGCGCGGGTGACGGCACACATTCAATGCTCTTGCTGGGATTTGAGTCTGCAGACCACCCGGTCGACGCGTGGCTAGAACGCGCTTTGGAAATCTGTTGTGACCATGGCGGAACGGTTACTCAGAAAGCTGGCTCTGACGCAGATGCACTGAAAACAAGTCGAAGCGGTGCCCAGGGGAACTGGCGCGAACAGTTCCGTTACCTTCCGCGCTTGATGCATACTCGGGCTGCAATGGGAGTGGTTAGCTTCACCTTTGAAACCGCCTATACCTGGGACAAGTTTGAGGCTGTCGACACAGAGATTATTCGTCGTATAAAGGAAGCTCAAAAGGAAATTACCGGCGGAGGCATTGTTTGTCGCCGGTTCTCATTCCTCTATCCCGATGGCCCGGCGCCTTATTATTCAGTCGTTGCCCCTTCCACCCATGATAAGAGCCTTGAGCAGTATCAGGCGCTTTCTGACGTGGCATCAGACGCCATAACGGAACTCGGCGCTACGATTACGCATCACCATGCAGTCGGTCGTAGTTTCCGGCCCTGGTATGACAAAGAGGTTGATCCGCTGGCGCGTGAAATGATGGCTGGTGCCAAACAGGTCGTCGATCCCAAATGGATCATGAATCCTGGCATGATAATCGATCGCCCCCCTCATTTCAAAATGGTCGGATAGCACCTAATCTGAAGGGCAATTTCACTATGATTGACCTATATTTTTGGCCGACGCCCAATGGATATAAGGCAACCATTGCGTTAGCCGAATTGGGATTGCTCGGGAAAGTTATTCCTGTCGATATCCTATCGGGAGCCCAGTTCGATCCAGAATTTCTCGAGATCAGCCCAAATAACAAAATTCCGGCCATTGTTGATCATGACGGCCCAGGGGGCGAAAAAGTATCGATCTTCGAAACCGGCGCGATTTTATTGTATCTCGCCGAGAAAACTGGACAGCTATTACCAAAGGATGAGATCGGCCGGCTTGAAGCACTAAAATGGCTGTTTTTTCAGGTTAGCAGCATGGGTCCAATGCTGGGCCAGGCACATCATTTCAGAACCTACGCTCCCGAGCCTATAGAATACGCTATCAATCGATATACCGAAGAAGCCTCGCGTCTTTACAATGTGTTAGATAGGCGTCTTTCGACGCATGAATATCTCGCAGACGAATATTCTATTGCAGATATTTCTGCGTTTGCCTGGGTGCGGCCTCGCAAGATGCAGGGCCAGCAGCTTGAAGACTATCCGCATGTTAAACGTTGGTATGATGCCATCAAGGTCCGCCCAGCCGTTTCAGAAGGTTTGAGTGTTTTGTCCAAGAATATGAAGTGGAAGGCAAAGCCCGGATCGGATGAATGGAAAAATATGTTCTCCAACAAGAAACCGGACTGAATACTCAATTCGATCTGGTCAATTCTATTGAATCGTGAACTATTGCAAATGACGAAATGCAATAATTCGCCGTTGATGTATTGAGAAGACTAGGACCTATTGACAAAATTGTGCCCGCATAATCGGATTGATACGATGTGGGCGAAGCCGGGTAGCTATCGGCTATTTTGTCGTATTGTGCGGCAAGGCGTCAGGCATTTTTTGCTTGTTGAAGCAGCGTTCTGCTATGTTGCGCAAGGCATGGAAAGCGGTATCGGTGGGGATTTGTATTTTGCGGTTCCGTTTGGTCGGGATCATCGCCATCCCGCCACGTTTTCTATATCGTCTCGTATACAATCAGCATCATAGCCTTTATCGGCCAGCAGCGCTGCGGCCTCCGACCGATCGGCATTCAGAAGCGGTATGTTATCCTTGAAGTCAGAGGCTTCGCCGCCCGTCAGTGCAAATGCGACAGGGAGGCCCATTGCGTTGAGGCGGAGATGGATCTTGGTCGTAAAACCACTTTTTGACCGGCAAGACGCTGTATCGGAGTCCCTCTTTAGCGCCAGCTGAACAATGGTGCGCCCAGATTATTGTGCCGTCGATCATCAGCAAATTTGGGTTGCTGCCGCCATTGTCAATAAAGGCTTCGGCCAACAACTCCCACAAACCGGATAGCGTCCAGCACTGGTATTGGCGATAAACCGATGACCATTTACTAAAATGTCATGCAAAGCGCGCCAGGCAACACCCGTCCGCGCGATCCAGAAAATCCCGTCCAATACAAGCCGGTGGTTCCGCGGATGACGATCACTTCGCGTACCTCGTTCGATTACAAATGGCTCCAGACAAGCCCACTCCTCGTCACTCATCCAATCACAGATCAAAACAGCATCCTAGCAAAAGCGGCCTTGAACTAAAATCATATTCCGTTCGGGAATCCCTTTGTCAACAAGGCCTTACGCCTTCTCGCCCTCCGAGCCTTGCATGGCCCGTTTCGCAAGTTCTCTTAGGTTGGTTTCATGAACGGTTCGGCTGACCGTATAGGTTGATAAAGCAGCCATCATCAGAAGCCAAAGTGTAAGAACCAACGGAACATATGTAGCACCCAGCATCCAGATAGATTGTTCCGGAACCTGGTCGATGCTCACGCCTACTGGGAAGGCCGCTATGGTCAAAACAATAGAAGCGGCCATGATACCCAGTCCCTGAACGCTTTTTCGAGCGAAAGTGATCGATGCAGTAAACACTCCCTCGGAGCGTCGACCTGTCGCCAACTCACTTTGCTCGACAATATCTGCCAGCATCGAAGCGACCAATATTTGAAAACAGATCATCAGACCGAGATCCGTTATGCCGGTCACAAGAATGAACCAGAATATGAACGGATCCCCATTCGCCGGCAAAACATCAATTAGGCGCAGGACAACCGGCAGGGGAGCGCCAATGAAGGCTACTAGCCCCATTGTCATGGCGCCTTTCTTTTTGCCCATCTTTCGGGTGAGCCAGGGCGCGAGTCTGAAACCGAGAAAAGCCGACGCAAATATGCCGATCGACAACAGGCCGATGTCATGTGCTTCAAATTCCCAAAAATAGGCAACAAAATAGATGTGCAACGCTGCTCCCAACCCCGTTGCCACCGCGCCCAGGATCGCCGCCAAAAACAACGCCACGAATGATCTGTTGGAAACGGTTTCAAACATCTCCTTGAACACTTGTCCCACCGACAATTTCCGCTTTGGCGGTGCTTTGAGATAGGGAATGCGCGAATATGTGGCGGCCGCCGAAACGAGGATAGACAAAAGTATCAGCAGCGATGCGATTATTCCATAGATCTCATATGGCCTTCTCAGGATAGAACCATCTGCCAGAGAGTTTGATGCGAAAACTGGAAACACCCAAAAGAACATGAGAATATTCATCAAATTCCCGCCCGACCAAGCAAAGAAGTAGCGAAAACTTATCAATTGGCTGCGTTCTTCATAATCGGTCGTGAGCTCCGGTGCCAACGCGGCATTAGGCGTTTCAAAAAATGTAATGCTGGTTCGAATGACAATCGCCATAATTAGCAAAAACCAGAAGGATGTCGCGGCGGAAACATTTTCCGGCGGAGCCCAGATGAGGAAATAACTGATTGTCACGGGAAACGCCGCTGCGAACATGAACGGGTGCCGGCGTCCCCAACGAGATCGCAGATTATCTGACCAATAACCGACGATAGGATCGCTAATGGCATCAATTACCAGTGCGATCAGCAAGGCCAAGCCGACAAGCCGCGCATCCATTCCGACGACCTGACTGTAGAAGATCAGCAGATAATAGTCGAACCCATTATTCTTGACACCAAAAGCCAATGAACCAAAACCATATGCGACGCTGGTAAACAGAGGCAGGCGTTTTGACTGAGTCACAATATTTCCCACCACTGGGTGTTAGTCATGCACATGGATCTGCGCGTTTCGGTGTCATGGTCACGGGACTTCATTCGAAAAGGGCAAGGGCTGTTTGCAATGGTTTCTGAAAGCATAGATGGGCTAGGCCGCTCCTACTTCTCGGGCACCCAAGATCGCCTTTGTTTCTAGGAATTCATCGAAACCCTGTTCGCCCCATTCTCTCCCATTACCTGATTGTTTATAACCGCCAAAAGGAGCCGAGAAATCTGGGCCGGCTCCATTTATGTGGACTTGCCCGGTGCGGATTTGCGATGCCACTTTGATCGCCTCGCTGGTTTCACCCTCAACACAGCCGGACAAGCCATAAATGGAATCATTGGCTATCGCGATTGCCTCTTCGACGCTGTCATAAGGAATGATGACAAGGACCGGTCCGAAAATTTCCTCTTTAGCTATATCCATTTGAATGCCCACATTCGCGAAAATCGTCGGGCGTAGGAAATACCCATTTTCTATGTCATCCGGCCGGTCTGCCCCGCCTGTTACGAGCGTAGCGCCTTCCTCCATTCCTATACGAATGAGGTCGCGGATACTGTTATATTGACCGCTCGAAGATATGGGCCCCATGGAGTATGGCGGCGCATTCATATCTACGGCCAATTCAATTGATTCAGCCGTGGATTTTGCAATTTCTATTGCCCTTGACTGATCTTTGGCGGGCACCAGCATTCGCGCTGGCGCATTACATGACTGACCGGAATTCGACATTAGGCCATGAACGCCCCGGGCAACCGCTACATTCAGATCTGCACTTGGCAGAATGATATTTGCGGATTTCCCGCCAAGCTCCTGCGATATACGCTTCACCGTATCAGCAGCGGATTTCGCCACCAGAACGCCTGCCCGTGTAGATCCGGTAAAGCTAACCATATCAACGTCGACATGGCTGGCTATTGCATCTCCGACCGATGTCCCAGCTCCATTCACAAGATTAAATACTCCGGGAGGTACACCAGCAGCGTCGATTACCTGAGCCAGCAATATTGCATCTAGTGGCGCTATTTCGGATGGTTTGAGCACAATAGTACAGCCAACGGCTAACGCTGCGGCAACTTTGCACGCTATCTGGTTAAGTGGCCAGTTCCAAGGAGTGATAAAACCGCAGACGCCTATCGGTTCCTTTCGGACAAGAGTTGATCCCTGAACTCTCTCAAACTCATATTTCTCCAACACTTCAGCTGCAGTCGAGAAGTGAGCCGTTCCGGCAGGAACCTGCGCGGCTTTGGCAAGCCACATCGGCGCTCCCATTTCCAAGTGAATAGCTTCGGCAAACTCATCAATACGGGCGTCGATTCCGCGCGCTATTCGCACCAGCAATTCGGCGCGATATTCGGTGCTGGTTGCCGAAAATTGAGGGAAAGCCGAACGGGCGGCTTGTACGGCTCTGTCAACATCCGCTGGGCCACCGCGGGAAATCTTGGCGAATTCTTGTTCCGTTGCCGGATTCTCAACACCCACAGTATTGGGTACAACCGGATCAACCCACTCGCCGTTGATATAGAACTGAAGAAATTCTTTCATCGCCTCACCTGTTCAACATGTTTGTTATGCAATTCCGTTCCCGGCTGATGGCGGCAGTTGATGGGACAATATTCACCTAGTCCAGCACTGCTTCCGAGGCTATTGTTAACCACCAACCATTAACGCCAACAACCGCCGCCTAGGTTAGAATCTTGCCCTGACGGTGACGCCATAAGTAGCGGGATCCTGCATAAATCGTCCCCTGGCCCGGTTGCCGGAAAACCCACGGAGCGGAATGTTGAAGGTCAGGAAACTCGTTCGCCTGTCTAAGACATTCAGTCCCCAAAGCTCGATCGAAAAATTTTCGTTCGCAGTTCGCAAACCGATGCGCAGATCAACTTTTGCGTTACTCCCTTGGATATCTCCTGGAAGCGGCGGCGCAGCAGCGACTGCGGCACGGACGTCAGCTTCCGTCAAAGCGCCTGCTGTCGCCGGGCGTTCAGTGGGCAATGTACTCGTACGCCGATCTGATTCGTAACGGACCGATGTGCTGGCGAAGAAGTTTAGTCGATCCCGTACAAGTGGTAGTTCGACATTGGCCCCGCCGATTATGACCAGTTCCGGCGCATTTGTAAGCCGACTTCCGCACAATGCTGTCAGGCTTGGCACAAATCCAGGATCGGTCGGATCAAAAATTGCGCAATCGCTCGGAAACCGCGCGTCGGTATATGTAACAGCGAGATTAGTGCCGAAATTCTCCGAGATTTGTAGACCACCTTCGAATTCGACACCGCTGCTCAAAGCTCGTAGCGCGTTGAATGTTTGAAAGCGAACGCCGTCAAATTCCAACACCTGAAAATCGGACATTTCAGAGTGAAATAGCGCAATATTCGTCCAACCACGTCCGTTCCAGAATATCGTTTTGAACCCAAGCTCAAAGGCATCTATGGTTTCCGACCGAAAACGGGGGTCCCGTCCGCCAGCAGCAGCCGAAACGTCCAAATTGAATCCACCCGATTTGAAACCGTGCGTATAGCCACCATAGATGAACGTCTCAGGACCTATTTCGTAACTGCCGCTAATCGTATAAACGAGTTCGTCATCGCTGAAATCTCTATCAAATGGCTGCGGGATGGTATCAACCAAAGACCGAATAAAAGGGTTCGCACTTGCAGCGAATGGAGCGAAGAAATTGGTTGGATCGTTCGGATCGTAAAACGGGGCTGTGAATATCCAACAGTTAGTTTGCACCGCAGCCGACAATCTGGCCTCTGCTCCAGCGTAGACGGGAACGGTGTTAACCAAATTATTAAAAGTGCCGAAACAGGCATTGTGTTGACCGGGAACCTGCTCTCGCAAGTTCGCGCTCTTATTTTCTGTAACATATCGCGCGCCGACGGTTAGATCGAAACTATCAGTCAGTGAAACAATATTGTGCGTGAAGACGGAGAAGGAATTTCCGCTTTGATAGGGATTCGGAGCAGCGAAATCTCCTACGGCGTCAACACCACCCGAGATATAATTAAGTTCATTAAAGAAAGGTTGGCCAAACGCCCCAACACTGACTCCACGTTGCATATCGTTCAGGAATGTCAGCGTATATTTCTGATCAATCGTCTCCCTGGAATAATAGGCGCCAATCATCCAATCGAGATTGTCGTCAAATGCGGTGTTCGACAATCGCAGTTCATGGGACGTGGACCTAATCCTCGTTCCGTTGAGAGGTTCCAGATTTCGACCCAATCCCAGAGCAGCGGCCTCCGGAGAGTCCCCGACTGTGTATATGTCTAACCCAGTATAATCACCTCGATAACTGTCCGCAAAACTTCTACCGTACGAACCGACATAAGCGATGTGGCCTATCGGTGTATCAACATCATAATGCGCGATAACAGACCACCCATGATAGGGATTGGTGAAGTTCTCGTCATTGGCGAGATAGTTGTTCTGAGCATTTCTGCCGACATTGGGCGCACCCGCTGTTGGCGCGAAAGCGGAGAATGGTGCGGAAAATTGCTCAATGAAAGGAGAGCGCTGCAACCAAACTGCCATGCAACAACGGTCATTGCCGTTTGTGTATGCGCCGATCAGTCTCAATTCGCCAGCATCTCCCATATCCAACAAGGCCTGCGCCCGGAATGCGTAGCGATCTATCGTCCCGCTTTGGTCGTTATTCTGCCCGGTGACCAATCCGTTCCGATTTCGGAACGAACCACCGAATCGCAAGGCCAGACGATCATCAACGACCGGCAAATTTACGCCCAACTGTCCGCTTCGAAGGCTGTAATTTCCGGCAGTCAGATTTCCCCAAACGTAAGATTGGTCGAAGTCCGGTCTTTCGGTTCTAATGACCAGCGCCCCAGCAGATGTATTGCGCCCAAAGAGAGTGCCTTGGGGCCCACGGAGAACTTCAACCCGCTCGATATCGCCTAGGTCGGAGACTCCACCGCCGGGTCTAGGCGTATATACGCCATCGACAAAGATCCCCACGGAACTTTCAAGCCCGACGTTGTTCCCGGTTGTGCCGATGCCTCTCAACCTCAAAGTAACACCGCCGGTGGTCGTATCGGAAGTATTGATATTGTAGCTGGCCGACACACGTTCCAAAGAAGTGATGTCGGTAACACCGGATTGCTCCAATGCTTCACGCGATATCACTGTAACTGCAGCCGGCACTTCCAATATGCTTTGTTCGCGCCGCGTGGCGCTGACAATGATGATGTTATCATCGGCCGTTTCTGAATCTGCTGCGCCTTCAGAGCTTGATTGAGCTATGGCTCCTGATGGCGTTATCATGGCAACCGCTAATACCGATGCACTCGCGAATAAGGCGTTCTTTGACATTGTCTTCATGTTTACAGTCCCCTCCGAAGAGTCCGTTTTCGAACTCGTATTTTGGGGGAAGCTAGAAGACAAAATCACCATACGGTATGATCACACAGCCCAATTATATGCATTTACGCTCATGGAGCGAGGCATGTTCGCTTCAGCGAACAACCGAGCGGCAGATGCTGGTTTCTAGGTAGCGATGCAGCAAATCTCATTCGATCGCCATCTTTTCTCGCCTGACGCCCTTCGTTCTATCTGACGGATTCTCAGGTCAAAAAAAGGGGCGACACATAGTGTCACCCCAGGGACGCACTCTGGAGAAAGAGTGACCTTCGCCGTGGTTAGAGGGCGAAATCACCAAGCGGTATGATCGCATAGCCTAATTTCAGACAATTATGCTCAAGGACGAAGGGATCGTTATTTGCCTTTGATTGCATTGTCTCGTTAACGCAGTGCACAAGCAATCGTCGTTCCAAACGCGTGGTATGTGTCATCGCGGCATTGTCACATTAACTTGACCCAACCTGTTGCTCAGGCACATCAATCCGTCAAGCTCGAACCAGCTCTAGCGTTTGCTTCGATAGGCAACATCAACGTCCGCTACGGGTGGTGGATTCACCACCCGTAGCGGACGTTGGACATAAAGGTCAGTATCGAAATTCAACTGACTGCGGTTTATGTCGCTTTGGGCGGATAGTGTTGAAAAACTCGTGCTTGCCAGTGCTGCGCATCTCTGATTCAGTGTTTCCGCAAGAGCGGGAGAAGGCGGATGATGGGTGAACGGACGGTGCAGCAGGAAGCGCTGTTTTACGGGTTCAGTCTGGAGGATCACGTACCGGCTGATCATTTGCTGAGATCGGTCGACCGCTTTGTCGATCTGTCGGACATTCGCGAGCATCTGGAGCCTTTCTACAGCTCGACCGGTCGGCCTTCGATCGATCCGGAACTGATGATCCGGATGCTGCTCATCGGCTATTGCCTCGGCATCCGGTCCGAGCGTCGATTGTGCGAGGAGGTTCATCTCAACCTGGCCTATCGCTGGTTCTGCCGTTTGGGGCTCGACGGTTCGGTACCGGACCATTCGACCTTCTCGAAGAACCGGCATGGGCGGTTCCGCGACAGTGATCTATTGCGCAAGCTGTTCGAGGCAAGTGTCCGGCGCTGCATTGAGGAAGACCTGGTCGGCGGCGAAGGCTTTGCGGTCGATGCCAGCCTGATCCGTGCCGATGCCAACCGGCAGCGATCCGTGCCTGGCAGCGAAGGTCTGCCGCCAGAAGCCGCCAGCCACGCCGTTCGTGAGTATCTGACCGTGCTCGACGATGCCGCCTTCGGCAGCGCGACACCGGTCACACCCAAGTTCATCTCGGTCGCGGACCCTGCTTCGCGGTGGACCAGTGCCAATGGCGGGCTCGCCTTTTTCGCCTACAGCACCAACTATCTGATCGATCTGGATCATGCGGTGATCATGGACGTCGAGGCCACGACATCAGTACGCCAGGCCGAGGTGACAGCGCAGCGCAGGATGGTCGACCGGACGCATGAGCGGTTTGGTATCTGGCCCGAGCGGCTTGCGGCGGATACGGCCTATGGCTCGGCCGCGAACCTCGCCTGGTTGGTCGAGGAGAAGGGCATCGAGCCGCACATCCCTGTGTTCGACAAGTCGGCCCGCAAGGATGGTAGTTTCGAGCGATTCGACTTCACCTACAACCGGGATGACGACAGCTATATTTGTCCCGGAGATAAGCGGCTCCGGCAATATTGGCAGGAAGGGCGGGCAGCGAAGGCGAAGCCTCCGGCAGACGGGTTATATCGCTATCGCGCACGCAAGACCGACTGTGATGGTTGCGTGCTCAAGCCGAACTGCTGCCCCAACGCACCGGCTCGCAAGGTTCTGCGATCAATCCACGAAGGCGCTCGCGACATAGCGCGCGATATCGCCAGGACTGATGCCTATCTTGTCTCCCGGCGCGAGCGAAAGAAGGTCGAGATGCTGTTCGCGCACCTCAAACGCATCCTGAAACTCGACCGTTTACGCCTCCGAGGCCCAAATGGAGCAAAAGACGAGTTCCTCCTCGCCGCCACAGCCCAAAACCTCCGCAAACTCGCCAAGCTCATCCCCATGCCGACACCAGCCACCGCCGAATGAGGCGATCCGACTCCGCTCAACCGGAACCGGCGACAATCACCCGGCCACCGCATCAGCGAGTTTTTCAACACTATCGGCGCAAAGCGGACATTGAAACTGCGAAAATGAAATTCCATTTCCTAACCTCGTCCGCTTCCAGTCTGGAGTCCAAGTTCTCACGTAGGATTCTGATGCATTTCGCGCACATCGCCAATCTGCGATTTCCACGGGCTCACTTCATAGAACGGCAGCGTATCGCAGACGATGAGCTGTGGAAGGCCAGCCAGTTTGATAATCTGCTTTCCGTTACCGATGGCGCGTATATCTTCGGCCTGCAAAACAGGGCGACGGCTTTCGCTCCGATTGGTGCCTGCGCTTTCGATGGCTCCACCGCCGACATTCTGGCCGCGCGTCACGAGGGTACGATTGCCCGACCAGCGTTCCACATCGCGCATGAGCGCAGGGTCTTCCACGCCCGTCATGGTGAAGATGGCAGCCTGGTCCTCAAATTCCTTGACGGCATCGCGCGACCAACGACCTTCCATTGAATAGCGGCCCTGGCTGAAGAACCAGAGCTGGATACCCTTGCCGCGATAGAGCCTGAGTGCCTTCATGATCGCAGGCGCAGGCGGTAACTGGGGAAACTCATCGAGCAAGAAACAGGTGCGGAGCGGCCCGCGTTCACGGGCTATCGCTTCGACGGCGTAATTGATGATGAGGCTGATCCACGGCGCAATAACACCGAGCTTCTCGCTTGGGGCCATCAGATAGACGGTTGTAGGTTCATGCTTGAGCCGCGCGAAGTCGAATTCATGCGCCGAAGTTGTGCGGTCGAGTGTCTTGCCGATCTCGAAAGCGGAGAGCGCTTCGATAGCATCCGACTTGTAAGCCTCGAACTGTTTGGGCGCATCGGCATAGGTCGCGCCCATTGCAGCTGCGCGGCGCGCTATGCCTTCGATTCCGCAGCTCACCATCAACTGGAAGTTGCGTGCAAAATCATCATCCGAAGCGTTTATGAACCGCCACAAATTGCCGAGCGTACAATTTTGCGGCTCCATATATGCGAGATATTCCATCCGCATGGCGAGCAGCCGCATTGCACCTTTGCGCACCCAGCCATTTTCTCCATCGCGCGGATTGGGCGGCAGCAGAATTTGCGCGATCTCTTCGGCCTGCGTGTCGATTTCTGCGCCATCACGGACGATATCGACCAGCACATGCAGCGGATTGATGCGGGTATTTTCGAAACCAAGCAGATTGAAGGGATTGAGTGTGACGCAGTTCTGGCCGAGATTATGCGCGCGATGCTTGATGGATGCGTAACAGTTCTCGCCATCCTTCACGTCAACGACGATCAGGCTGCGGTCCCTGACATGGGCGAGATTGGGCAGGATCAGATCTCGCCCCTTGCCACTACCCGTGCGGGCATAGGTCAGGAGTTGACCATCGCCAGCAAAGAAGAGCATCCGGCCTTTGAAAGCTCCGAGGAATAGACCGCCCGCATCGAGCAGTTCAGCTCCATCGAGTTCCGGCAGTTCCGCGAGACGACCATCGCCGAGCTGGCCGGACGGTCCAAGGATGCTCATGTAATAGTTTTGCCATTCGGCACGCTCGCGCGCCTCTTTTTCGAGCTGCGCGCGATTGAGTTCCCGTGCTGTATGAAACAAGCGCGGCAGAAGGACGCCAAAGGATTCGAGCCGCATATCGGATTATTCCGTTTCCGCTGCATCACGGCTGATTGACGGCGGATCGGGGAAGGTGACGGGCGGAATATCTTGCAACACCTGCTGCACCTCGCCTGGTGATGCCAAATCGATATCCCAGCCTTCGACATCGACCGTGACACCATTGGTGACGGTCCTGTCGAGTTCGCTTTGCAACTGCCCGCCGATAGCATCAGCATAGTCGATGGCCGATTGCCCGAGTTCGGGATCAGCCAATCCTGCAAGCCGCCCGAACAGCCGTGCAAAATTAACGACCGTCACATCCATGCCCTGCTGCGAGCGCGTGACATCCATGCTCTGTTGCACATAAGTTTGCTGGAGCCGCGCCGTCGCATCGGCGAATATCTTCGTGCGGTCGTAAGTAGCCTGATAGTTTTGCAGCACGCTTTGCGCGATGGCGCGATACTGTTCTTGCTGTTGCTCAGCGCTTACTCGCACTTCCGCAGCCCAATCTTCAAATTCAGCCTGGGTTTCGAGTTCATGCGCTCTGATTTCCGCCGTGTAGCGACCGCTATAGGTGCCGGTGAAGGTCGAGGGGCGATAATCTACGGGTGCGATCATCTCGGCCGCATAGAAAGCGGCAGCACACAGGATGACACCGCACACCATGCCGACCCCTGCGGATAGGAACCGCTTTTTCGGCGGTGCCACAAACTGAAACGGAAAGGGTTGCGCTGCCGCCTGTTGCATTTGCGCGCTCTCGCCGCTTTGCTTCGGCGCTCCGCCCTCATAATCGACAGAATAGCTCTCGTTGCTCATGGCGTTTCGCTTTCCTGTGTCATCGCGTGAAGACCAGAAGCCAGATTTGGGCACAGCGCGTGGGAGAAACTGGCACGGCTAATCGCTCCGCCGATGATACGGACAATCGGCGCAGCGCTCGAAATAGGCCCAGGACCAGTGACGGCATTGCGGCATGTTCAAACATGTCTGTTCGGCAAATCCCTTGGCGATGTCGGGGTATGCGATCCAAAACGCCAGCGAGAGCAAAATCAGACGCGGCGCAAGACGCGCTTGCGGAGCCTGGCGCGGCGGCGTTTCCGCAAAAGCGACGAGATAGGAAAGCCAGCGGAACGTCCCGTCATCGTTGAACGCCCCGTCGATCGCTGTGTCACTAATCTCGAACGGAGTTCCGTCCTTGCGAATAAATCGCACTTTCTCGTCAAAGAGCTGATCGGCCATCCAGTCAGGGATTTCGCGGCGTGAGACGTGCTTGCCGTCCCCATGGCGCAGGCCTGAAACGCCCCGTGCCAGATTATGATAATATGGGATCGTCAGAACTTCGGAAGGCTCTGGCACGATGATTGTTCTAAGTTTCTGCATGTTCGGCCTCTCAAAAAAAGACCGCAACTGAATATGCACAGAGCTTCCGAAGCGCGAACAATCAGCCTAAGAAGAGGGTAAGGAAGAGAGATTTTGAACGGCGGTTAAATACCTAGGATGAAACAGAAAAATAGGCGTTATCGAAACGCAAAAATTTCCGAATATAAGCTCAAGAAAGTGATCTGGTTTTTTGCGCATAATTTGAGCGTTCGAGAGGCTGCTAAGCGAATCAAACTTTCCGAACCGACCATTGCCAATATCTACATGCGTATGCGGATGAAGCTGAAAACCAATGGTATGTTCAACTTCCAGATTGCCGATGCGAAGGACCGCCCCGCTCAGGCTATATGGGGACCGAAACATCGCGGTGCGCCAGAAGCTCACAAGGAGCTGCACGAGATCGAGACTGTCCATCGCATCGTGGCCGCGCACAACTTTCGCTATGTTGAGAAACTGGCCGTAGCCGATCCCAAGCAGTGGGAGCGCGCCCTGCAAATCTATCTGTCTGATCGAAAGGTCGGTCGATACAATCTTTTTGAGATGCTACCCGAGGGCACACTCACCGAAGAAGGCGAGAAACAGCGCCAGTTCGATCCGTCAGACGTGTACCCGAACAGCATCATTCTCATCAACGAAAAGATGGTCGACCCGCACGCGGCGTTTTTCCGCTACGTCTGGCAGCTACTGCTAAAGAGCCCACTAGATGCATACACGAAGCTATAGCTCAGCAAGGCGATAGGAGAAGAGCACCTATTCACCCCGCCTCGTTATTTTCCTCATCTGGTCGCTCTGAAATGACCCGTAAGGTGATCGACTCGATGTCATGTTCTCCGACATCACAAGCATTCTTTATTGTGAGCTCTCGCTTCAAAATCGACAGTTCGGGGAGCCATTCAGGTTCGCCATCCGTTACGATAGCGGGCATCAGGTAATACGCCCCATATCGGGCATAAATTCCCAAAAACATCTCAATATTTTCGTTGGTGTCCGGTTCCATAACGACCTGCCTCGTTGCCATTAGGATGGGGTTTCGAGAATCGTTGGGAACCGAACTTTCTACGTTTGGCGCAATTTGCGCCGCGTAGTGGCAGGGATGTTCTGAATCTATCTCGCGTATTAACGCCACGCGAATTCGATCCTCCTCGTCATAAGCTCCGAAGCGATCCCGCCATCTCTGGAAAATGGATTGAGCGGCCTCTTTGTTTTTGAAGAGCAGAGCAACGTGCGGAGGATAGTTCTCGTCGAAATGCAGATAGCCGACGCCATGCCAACCCGCTTGGTTCCATGCATGCAAATCAATGACAGACAGCACTGACAAATCGCGATGGTCTCGCAGAGCTCTTGGCTTCTCAGGATCAAACTCGGACGCTTCTTCGTCCTCACTCGACGTGCCTAAATCAATCTTATCCACCTTTGGGCGGTTGGCTTTTGGCGGGTAGCGCTTTTCTACAATATCATCCCAATCGCTAAGACGTGAAAGACTGCATCCGAGCATCCTGTCATAACTATTCCCCGCCGCTAGGATCAGTGCGACGCGTCCCATCACCACTTCGTCTCCAGCCAGTTTCTCCAACAGTCTTTTCGGATCGTCGATGAAAAAACCAGCCGCGAGAATTTTGCCGACCACTTCAAACAGGAATGGTTGAACGACCTTTTGATGGCGGTGCAACGCTGGCAGCAGCCCGCTTGGCCAATCTATTGTGCCCGTCATCGTCATCGAATTTAGTTCAAAGGCGGGCCTTTCGCTCTCGGAACATCCGTTCAGCTCAATCGCAATGCTCTCACAATGCGGCATGATATTCTGGTCGAGTGTAGTGGCAAAAAACGCCTCCAAAGCACCAACGACTGCCTGCGCCGCCAAAATTGAACTGTTGGTGCATTCATGTTCAATCCTTAGCGTCACACCGAAAATCTTGGTTTCGGTTACCTGAGAGCCGCCTTCATTGAAGGACAGGTTGCCAACCAATTGCTGCGCTACTGGCTGACTGGCGAGGAGAGACAAAAATTGTCTTACATCGTCGTCACTTTCTGTTTCTGGAATCGAACCGTCTTCTCGCAGAACAGTCTCATATCCAAGATTGAACAGGAGAGCCGTGCGGGAAGCGAACATCGCCATAGCTTCCAGTATATCCGGAAGGTGTTCGAGCCGGTTTAGCTCGGCATCGTCCGCATTCAGAAGTCGGCTTCCAAAAGCATAATCCAACTCTTGAACGTCTTCCTGGACTTTGCGCTTGCTAGCTTCGTCCAAGGGTAAATCCGCAAGTGCCCCTCGCAGCAAATTCATTGCTCGCAGAAAATCGGGGACTTGCCGTATTTCCAATGAAATCCAAGCCCAAAACTTCATTACCGGCACAAAAATAGCGGGCAGTTGATTGTCTTCCTCGGCTTCGATGACGAGCGTTCCCGCCAAAAAAAGGCACATTGCGCGCGCAGCCCACAACAACCCCGAACTGCGATATGCCAGCATGAGCAATTGCACAGCTTCAATTTGCTCGCTGCGATGCTCCTCCTTGGAAAGCATCATTGTAGCTCGTCCGAGCAAACGGATCATTTCCAAGTTGTCGTTGAAGTTGAGTTGCTCGGCTCGTTTGAGCAATACCTTCGCACCTTCGGCCTCGCTAGTTCGCTTGGCAACAAAAGCGGCGACTTGATCAATGAGGTTAGCATATGCGGCATCATTGCCGGCTATTTTGCCCGCGACTTCGACGATTTGACAAAGACGATCGGCTACGAACTCGCCCAGACCGTCTGCATCGTCGACGATGTCCGAAAAATCCTGCCAAATCGCAGAATGGTCGCCGTCGCGATCATCAAGCATCGCTAGGTTCATCGACACGATTGCTAGACTAGGCTTCGTGGACAAAGCTTGACGGGGGACTCGGAGATTGATTCAAGGCTGCCTTTTGGAGGTAGCGTTGGGCGAGCGGATTGGAGTTTCGGACGAGGAATGGGCGCTGATCGGGCCGCTGTTAC
>CAMYKP010000007.1 GCA_947259005.1 uncultured Parasphingopyxis sp.
ATGCAATGGGATGCGCCGCCGGCGGGCAAAACGGCCCGCGGGGCGCCGGAGGGGCTGAGCCCCGGCGAGGCGCAGATCGCGGCGAAAGAGCGGTTCTCGGCGGCGATTGCGGCGCTCGGGCCGGGGCTGGAGGATATTGCCTGGCGGGTGCTGTGTGCGGGCGAGGGGCTGAAGGCGGCGGAGGGCGAGCTGGGCTGGCCGGCGCGCTCGGGCAAGCTCGTGCTCACCCTCGCGCTGGACCGGCTGGCCGATCATTACCGGCTGCCGGGCTGATACCCGGATTGACCGCAATCTTCGGGGTGCGGATGCGGTTCGGCTTACTTATGATGCACAGGCAAAGGGAGTAAGCATATGGGCCGAAACGGTGAAAATCCGGACGCTTCTGAATTCAGCAACCGGATGGCCGATATTGACTGGACGGCCATTACGGGCGCGCTCGACGGGCAGGGCTTCGCGGTGATTCCGGGGCTGCTTTCCACGGCGCAATGCGATGCGATGATCGGCTATTATGGCGATGAGGATCGCTTTAGAAAGCGCATTGTCATGGGGCGACACGGCTATGGCAGCGGGGAATATCAATATTTCGACTATCCGTTGCCGCCGGAGGTATCGGGGTTGCGCACCGGGCTGTATCCGTCGCTCGCGAGCATTGCCAATCGCTGGCAGGAGGCGCTCGGCTTGGCGCCGCGTTTTCCCGGAGGTCATGCCGCCTATCTCGATACCTGCCACCGCGCCGGGCAGAAGCGGCCAACGCCGCTGCTCCTCAAATATGATGCAGGCGATTTCAACCGGCTGCATCAGGATGTGTATGGCGAACATCTGTTCCCGCTGCAGGCGATCATCCTGTTGTCCGATCCCGGCCGCGATTTCACCGGCGGCGAACTGGTCATCACCGAGCAGCGCGCCCGGATGCAGGCACGCGCGGAAATCGTACCGCTGCGGCGCGGCGATGCGGCGATAATCGCCGTGAGAGAGCGCCCGGGGAAAGGCGCGCACGGCCCGGTTCGGATGATGATGCGTCATGGGGTGAGCCGGGTTCTTTCGGGCGAACGCCACACGCTCGGCATCATCTTCCACGACGCGGCCTGAGACCCGGCCTTGTGCCTTGAACTTGTCATTCCCGGTACGCCCGGTCTAAGACTGGTTTTGCTGAAAGAGGGGGCTCAATCATGGAAAATCCACAACCGGGGCAACAGCCGCGTCCGCAGGTCCAGCCGGTTCAATCGGGCGACAGCAACGGGATGGCTTTGGCTGCGATGATTATCGGCCTGGTTGCCGTGTTGCTCGCGCTGATCCCGATCGTTGGATTCATTTCCTGGATTCTGGCTCCGCTTGCCATCGTCTTCGGCATCATCGGCAAGAACAAGCCAACAGGTGGCGGTTTTGCCTGGACGGGCATCATCAGCGGCGCTGTTGCGCTTCTGATCTGCTTCGCATGGCTGTTGCTCTGGTGGGGTGTCGTCAATCTGGGCGAGGAAGTGGCCCGCGACTATGAAACCCAGATCCGTGCCGCGCAAAGTGCGGGAGACACGTCCAAATAGCGCTGATCGTCCCGACCGGCGCCGGGCGCCCGCACATTATCAGTTGCAATTAAAAACTGACCTGCTAGATTATCGGCTCCCCAACCGATTCTGCAGGAGCCCGTTCGCATGATCATCTATGGATCTTCCCTCTCCCCATTCGTTCGCAAGACGGGTGCTTTCGCCGCCGAAATGGGTCTCGATTACGAACACAACCCCGTCATGCCCGGCTCCGACGATACCGAATTTCGCGCATGTTCGCCGTTCGGCAAGATTCCGGGATTTCGCGACGGCGATTTCCGTCTAGGCGATTCCAGCGCCATCGTTCACTATCTCGACAGCAAGCATCCGGGCTCCGGACTGATCCCGACCGATCCCGAAAAACGGGGCCGGGCGTTGTGGTTTGAAGAAGTTGCCGACACGGTGCTCGTTCCACCGATGGGGGCGATATTCTGGGCGCGCGTGGTGTCCAAGCTTATGGGCACGGAAGGCGACGAAGCCGCAGCTGTCACAGCTGAGACCGAAACATTGCCGCCGGTGCTCGCTTATCTGGAAAGCCAGCTGGCCGATGGCCGGGAGTGGCTGGTGGGTGATAGCATTACGCTGGCCGATATTGCCATCGCTTCGCCGTTCAAGAATCTCGAATATGGCAAGGCGAATATCGACTGGACGGCTTATCCCAGCCTCAAGGCTTTCGTGGACCGGGTTCTGGCGCGGGAGAGCTTTGCGCCGTTGCTGGCTGCCGATGCTGCATTGGTGGGTGCGGTTACCGGCTAGAAAATATACCTGATCGCCACAAAGCCGCCGACGCCGACAATGCCGACGACGGTTGTGAGCAGGCCGAAATGCCTGTCGATGATCCGCTTGACCGGTTCGCCGAACTTCCAGAGCAAGGCAGCGACGAGGAAGAAGCGGGCCGAGCGGGCAATGACGGCGGCAACGATCAGGATGTAAAGCGGCATCGTTGTCGCGCCGGCCGCAATCGTGATCACCTTGAAAGGTAGCGGTGTGAATCCCGCCAACAGCACGATGATCCAGCCCTGTTCGTTGAACTGGCTAGCGAAGCTCTCGAACCGTTCGCCCAGGCCATAGAAGTTGAGGATCGCCTGACCGACTGTTTCGAACAGGAAATAACCGATCGCATAGCCGAGCAGCGCCCCGATAACGGAAGCAATCGTGCACACAAAGGCGTAGCGAAAGGCCCGTTCCGGTTTTGCCAGGCACATCGGGATCAACATGATATCCGGCGGGATCGGGAAGAAACTCGATTCCATGAAGGAAATTGCGCCCAGCCAGCGTTCCGCATGGCGATGCCCGGCTTTTTCGAGCGTCCATTCATAAAGGCGTTTCAACATGGAAGCGCCTTATAGAGGCTGGACGCAAAAGGGAATCGCCTTTCTGAAGCGGCCCGGGGCCGGCCAGAAACTGTTGTCGCTGCCGCACTGCAACAAACTTTCATGAAATCGTAATCCCGGAGTCATCGAACCACCATCGAAGCGCAACCTTGGTCCCCTAGGCGCGGGGCACACAAAAAAGGGTGGCTTTATGACCGATTCTCTCCTCGCGCGGCGCTCTGTGCGCTTCCTTTCCGTATTGGCGCTGACGACGGCGCTCGCGTCTCCTGCAATGGCTGGCGAGCTGGTCGGCTCGGTGGTCGATGCTACCAATACGCGCGCTTTGCAGTCCGCCCAGATCCGTATCGTCGAACTCGACAGGACCGAGGAGGCGGGGCGTGACGGCAGTTTCCGTTTCGCGGATGTGCCGGCTGGCAATTACACGCTCGAAACACGCTATGTCGGCGCGCCAACCGTCACGACCGAGGTGATCGTGACGGAAACGGGAATCACGAACGCCGATATCGTCATGGGAACGCAGCAGGCCAATATCCTGGTTGTCGGCCAGCGTGCCAACCAGGCGAGTGCGCTCTCCCGCCAGCGTGAGGCCGATGGTGTGTCCTCCGTGCTGACCCGCGATGCGATCGGCCAGTTCCCCGATCAGAATGTCGCGGAATCGCTGCGCCGCCTTCCGGGCATCAACATTCTCAATGACCAGGGCGAGGGGCGCTTCGTTTCGGTTCGCGGCCTCGATCCTAATCTCAACTCTTCCTCGATCAACGGGACGCGCATCCCGTCCCCCGAAAGCGATGTCCGCGCCGTCGCACTCGATGTGATTTCGAGCGATCTCATCGAATCCGTCGAGGTTCGCAAATCGCTGACCCCGGACATGGACGGCGATACGATCGGGGCATCGATTGAAATCAATACGGTGAGTTCGTTCGACAGCCGCAGCGATTTCGTCACGGCGCGCGTAGAGGGCAGCTTCAACGAGCTGCGCGATGAACTGACGCCGAAAGCCAGCATCGATTTCTCGACCGCCCTGTCGGACAGTTTCGGCATATCGGGTGGCTTGTCCTATTATCTGCGGCGGTTCGAAACGGACAATATCGAGGCGGATGACTGGACGACCGGTGACAACGGCAATGATTTCGCCGAAGAGATTCAGTTTCGCGACTATGATGTGGAACGCGAGCGGATCAGCGCTTCGCTCTCCTTCGATTTCCGTCCCAGCGACAGCACCACCCTCTATGCGCGCGGTATCTGGAGCCAGTTCGACGATCAGGAATTCCGTCGGCGGCTGACATTCGATGTCGGTGATTTTGATCAGGTTTCTGGCGGCTCCGGCAATATCCTTTCCTTCTCGGATGCAGATGAGGAAATTGCGATCGAGCGCGATATCAAGGATCGGTTCGAACGGCAGCGTATCGCCTCGATCACCATTGGCGGCGAAACCGAAACCGGTCCCTGGACGATCGATTATGCGGCAAGCTGGTCGCGGTCGTCGGAACGCGAGAGTGGCTCGATAGACCCAACCACCTTCGCCCGCGATTTCGACGATGAAGGATTTGGCGTCCAGTTCGATTATTCCAATCCGATGATACCGAGTTTTTCGGTGCTGAGCGGCGCAACGCTGTTTGGAGATCCGGGCGAATATGAGCTGGACGATGTGGAGCTGACCACGCTCTCCGATTCAGTCGACGAGGAATATATGGCGCGGTTCAATGTCGCCCATCTGTTCGCCACCGGCAGCGGGGACTTCACGGTACAGGCCGGCGCCCAGGCCCGCTGGCGTGAAAAACGCTATGATTTCAACGTTGAATTCTATGAAGACATGACGGGCAATTATACGCTGGAAAATGTGACCGGCACCCCAACCTATCGCCTCGCCGATATCGGTCCGGTGGCGAGCTTCCGTAGCCCAACCCGCTATTTCAACGATAATTTCGGCGATTTCGAATTCCAGGATATCGACAGCATCTTCGATTCCGCAGTCGAGGATTATGTGAACCAGGAAGATGTCTATGCGGGCTATCTGCTGGGCCGCTGGGACAGCGACACGCTCCGGGTCATCGGCGGCGTTCGTGTCGAGCACACTGAAAACGATATCAGCGCGAACCTGACCGAACTGGTCGAGGAGGGAGCAACATTCAACGGCGTAGTGCTGGACGACGACATGGTGTTTATCAGCCCCAACCGTTTCACACGCAGCTATACCGACTGGCTGCCGAGCCTGAACCTGCGCTTCGAGCCGATGGAAAGTCTCGTGCTGCGTGCTGCGGGCTATCGCAGCATCGTGCGCCCGAACCTTGCCGATCTCGCACCGCGCTTCGCAGTCGAGGAGAATGACGATGACGAGCGCGAAGGCGAATTCGGCAATCCCGATCTCGTGCCCTATGAAAGCTGGAATTTCGACGCATCGGCCGAATATTATTTCAGCTCGAACGGCGCGATCTCTGCCAATATCTTCTACAAGGATATTTCGAACTTCATCGTCGATTTCAACGATGGCGATGGCGGCACCTATAACGGGATCATATTCGACGAGGCGGTGATCCCGATCAATGGCGAGAGTGCCGAAATTTTCGGTATCGAGTTCAGCTTCGCCCAGGCTTTCACCTTCCTGCCCGACCCGTTTGACGGGCTGCTTTTCAACTTCAACTATACCTATACCGACGCCGAAGGGACGGTGCTGGACGAGGACAATATCCCGCGGATCATTCCGCTGCCCTCGTCATCGCAAAACACGTTCAATGTCGTGCTCGGCTATGAAAAGGGGCCGTTCAGCTTCCGCCTCGCAGGAACCTATCGCGACCGCTATCTCGACGAGCTGGGCGGGCTTCCCGAAGAGGATCGCTATGTCGACGAGCATTTCCAGCTCGACGCAAGCGCCCGGTTCAACGCGACCGAAAACCTCCAATTCTTCTGGGAATGGATCAACATTACGGACGAGCCCTATTTCGCCTATCAGAATTACAACGGAAATCGCCGGCTTCTTCAGTATGAGGAATATAGCTGGACGATGAAGTTCGGCGCGCGGATGCGCTTCTGACAGGGGCTGGTAGAATGAAAAATCTTGTAACCGCAACCGCACTGGCAGCGTTGCTCGCTGGTTGCGCCACCATGCCGCAGCCCGATCCGGCGCGCGGCGTTCCCGTGATGGCCTCTGGACAGACCGCGCCTGTCGCCAGCCGCGACGATGCGGCCGACGATCCGGCTATCTGGGTCGATTCGGCCGATCCGGCGCAAAGCCTGATTATCGGCACCGACAAGCAGGCCGGGCTCTATGTCTATGGTCTGGATGGCGCGGTGCAGGCCTTTGCCGAAGCGGGCCGCGTCAACAATGTCGATCTGGTGACGGGCATATCCTTTGGCGGTGAGGAAGCGGTGATCGTCGCGGCGAGCGATCGCAACGACATGGCTACGGCCCATATTGCCCTTTACCGCCTGAACACTGATCCTGTTGCGCTGGAACTGATAGGCCGCGTGCCTGCGGGGCCGGGCGAAGGCTATGGCTTCTGCATGGCGCGCATGGCTGACGGCAATCTCCACGCCTTCGTCAATACGACCCAGGGATCGATCTACGATGTGGAGATCACGCTCGAGGGAGAGCTAACAGGACGGCTGGTCCAGACGATGACCGTACCCAGCCAGCCCGAAGGCTGTGTCGTCGATACGCAGACGGACTCGCTCTATGTTGGCGAGGAAGCTGCCGGTATCTGGCGTTTCGATATGGGCTCTGGCGAGGGCGAACTCGTCGTTAGGGCCGATGGCGAGCAGATCGTGCCCGATGTCGAGGGTATCGCCATTGCGCGGGGCGAGGAGGAGGGCGGCTATCTTGTCGTCTCAAGCCAGGGCGACAGCGCCTATGCCGTTTATCGCCTCTCTGATTACAGCTATGCCGGACGCTTCTATGTCGCGGATGGTGACGCGACCGACGGCACGACCGAAACGGACGGGATCGCGATCAGCCTCGCCAATCTGGGCCCGGCCTTTCCCGAAGGCCTGATGGTCGTGCAAGACGGGATGACGCCTGCGGGCACGCAGAATTTCAAGCTGATCGACTGGCGACGTATCCGAGCGGCACTGGGGCTGGACTAACCGCAAACCCTCCCCCCGAAGGGGAGGGTTCAGCTCGGCGACCTATGCGTTGTCGCCCGGTTCGATCGTTGCCCCTTTTACGAACTCGCCCGGCGTGTCGCGGCCATGGTCCTTGCCCGCCGCGCGGTTGCCCTTGGCGATGGCAAAGACGACACCCGACAGCGCGACAATGGCCACGATGTTCGGCAGCGCCATGGCTGCGTTTGAGATATCGCCGAGGCGCCAGACCAGTTCGAGCGGGGCAAAGGCGCCGATGAAGATCACCACGCACCAGAGCACACGCCAGATGGTGTGCAGGACTTTCTCGCCTGCCAGGCTCGCGCCGGGGACCTGGTCGTAAAGATAGGTGATCGCCCGTTCGCCATAATAGCTCCATGCCAGAAGGGTCGTGAAAACGAAGAGCAGCAGCGCAACCGACGCGATAAGCGTACCGACCGGAATGCCGAACAGCTGGAACGGGAAGGCTGCTGCAAACGCGCCTGATGTCATCGCAAAGCCGTTGAGATCGGACTGCCATGCATGTTCGACGGCGACCGATGCCCCGTCGACCGTTGCCGTGAAGTCGCCGGTTACTGTCAGCATGACAAGCGCCGTCATCGTGCAGATGACCACCGTATCGATAAAGGTGCCGATCATCGCAAAACGTCCCTGCAGAGCAGGGTCGTTGGTTTGGGCGACAGCATGGGCGATGGCGGTCGAGCCCTGACCGGCCTCGTTCGAAAAGAGCCCGCGTGCGACACCGGCGCGGATGGCCAGCATGATCGATGCGCCCAGAAAACCGCCCGTGGCCGACTGTGCGTTGAAGGCACCGGAGAAGATCCGACCGAATGTTTCGCCAAGATAGGGGGCGTTAATGATCAGCGCGATAACAGCCATCAGCAGATAGGCTCCGGCCATCCATGGCACGACTGTTTCGGCAACCTTGCCGATCGATTTGATGCCGCCGATGATGACCACGAACACAGCGACGGCTGCAATCATCCCGCCAATCCATTCATCCAGCCCGGTCAGTTCGTTGACACTGTCGCCAAAGCTGTTTGCCTGGATGGAATTGCCGGTGACCAGTGCTGAGAAAAGCGTGCCGAGGCAGAAGAGGATAGCCAGCCATTTCCATTTGGGACCGAGGCCATAGGTAATGTAGCTCATCGGGCCGCCGCGATAAGTGCCGGCAGCGGTGCGCTCACGATAGCGCACAGCAAGCGAGCCCTCGGCAAAGGCCAGGGCCATGCCGAACAGTGCGGTGACCCACATCCAGAAGATGGCGCCGGGCCCGCCCAGCGTGATGGCAGTGGCAACACCGGCGAGATTACCCGTGCCAACCTGTCCCGACAGCGCCGTTGAAAGCGCCGCAAAGGGCGAGATTTCGCCTTCGCCTTTCTCGTCGGTTTTCTTGAAGATACCGGTGAAGGAGCTGAACAGTTTGAGGATCGGAAAACCGCGCAGGCCGATCATCATGTAAAGCCCGGCGCCCAGCAGGATCACCACCATTGGTGGTACGGGGATGACTTCCATGCCGTTCCAGGTTCCGCCCCAGACGAAATCGCTGACATTGGTTATCGGCGCGATCCACGCCTCCATGCCGGAAACCGGTGCCCCTGCCGCCATAATTCTACTCCCCGATAAGATGGCAATACCCGAACGAAGCGTCGCCGCATCTCCGTGTCTGCGTGATATGGCGTTGTGGTTTAACGCAACTGGGGCGCATGTAAATGTGGAGTGCGCACAGGGCCGGGGTTCCCGGGTGGGAAGGGCGCTTAAAGGTGATAGCCGTCTAGTTGCGATTGACTCGCAACTAGACGGCGCTACAGACGCATCATGGTCACCCAATCGGATTCGGAAAATGATGTGGTCAAAGAAAAAAGCCGGGCGCGGATAAAGCGCAACCGGCTCTGGTTTCGGCTGCACAGTTTTATCGGCCTGAATCTCTCGCTGTTTCTCGGGCTGGTTTTCCTGACGGGGACATTGGCGGTATTCGCCAACGAGATCGATTGGATGCTGCAACCTGAAATGCGGGCCTCGGCCTTGGTTTCGGCGGATGATCTGCCCTGGGAAGCGATCGGCACGGCGCTGGCGGACTATGCGCCCGATGCAGAGATCGAGACCATTGAGGCCAGCGAATCTCCCATTCTCGCACCGACCGCCTATCTGATCCGGTCCGATGGCGGGATCAGGACGGTATATTTCGATACGGAAACCGGTGCAGTGCAGGGGGAGGGCGTGCTGTTCTCGGCGAAATCGCTGTTGCGCGCGATCCACTCGAGGCTGCTGATGCGGGATCCACCTGGCACGGCAATCGTGTCCGTCCTGAGCCTTTTCCTGCTGACGAGCCTCGTCTCAGCCATGCTGGCCTACAAGAAATGGTGGCGCGGGTTTTTCAGAATTCCCCGATTGAACCGTGGTCGCCGCGTCTTCTGGGGCGATATCCATCTGTTTGCCGGAACCTGGAGCCTGGTCTTCGGGTTGCTGATGGCGATCACCGGTATCTGGTATCTGGCGGAGGAAACCGCTGTTCCGGCACCCGGCTTTTCCGATGCCGTCGGGCCGGGGGGGAAGGTTTCGAACAGCGAGGCAGCGGCGCTGCTATCGGCCTCGCTCTCCGCTGCCCGCCGGGCCTATCCCGAGCTACATATCCGCAGCATCATGTGGCCCGGCACCAACGGCGCAAGTTTTGGCTTTTATGGGCAGGATGGGACTGTGCTGGTTCGCCCGCGCGCCAATGGCGTGCTTGTCGATGTCTTCGATGCGACGATAATCGACCGGCATTCGGCGGCAGACGGGACGATGCATCAGCGGATATCGGAGGCGGCTGACCCCCTGCATATGGGATTTTTTGCCGGATACTGGAGCAAGGTGCTCTGGTTCCTGTTCGGCGCGTTGCTGACGTTGCTCGCCTTTTCCGGGGCGATGGTGTTCGTACGCCGTCTTGCTCCTCGCAATGGAAACCGGAGCGCGTCGGCGGCCACATCTGCGAACGACCGATGGGCCTGGCTGCGATTGCGGGGCGGGCTTGGCGTTGGCGCGATCATAGCGGCATCGGTGATCGGCACCATGCTGTATCTGCTGCCCGGCGAGATTGCGATCCTTCGATAGGCTGCCTCTTTCCAAAGTCCTCTATATTCCGCTAGATAGCTGCAATTGAACAAAGGGGATCGCATCCGAAAACGCAGAGGGGAGCGTGGGAATGGCGAACGACTTTTCACAGGTCGAAGCATTTGCCGGGCTGGATGAAGCCGGGCTTGGGGCATTGCAGGACGCGGCCACGCCCGTCGCGGTAAAGGGCGGCGATTATCTTGTCCGCTTTGGCGAAGAGGCCGACGCGCTTTACCTTGTATCGACGGGCCGATTTTATGTGCAGCTTCCCAATGGCAGGGTGGTCGCCGAAATCGGCGCGGGCGAGCCGGTTGGCGAACTCGCTTTCTTTTCGGGCGGCACCAGGACGGCCGATGTTCGAGCCAGCCGGGACAGCACCGTCTACCTGCTGACCCGACAGGCCTATGATGCGGTTGTCGCGGCCTATCCTGAAATTGCCGACGGCATATTGTCGACGGTATCGTCGCGCCTGGCTGTAGCCACGCGTTCAGCCAGCGCGATGGAGGCGAAGCCGGGCAAGGTCGTCGCACTCATGCCCGCATCAGGATCGCAGCTGCCGGAAGGCTTTGCCGAGCGCTTATGTGCGGCATTGGCCCGTCATGACGACCCGCGCATGATCACCGTTGCGGACAAGCCGCAGGGCGTAACCGCAGATAGTGAAGGTTTTGGCCGCTGGCTGGGCGAGCTCGAGCGCAGCGCGAAGCGGGTTATTCTGGTCGCGGGCGGCGATACCGAATGGGACAAGGCGATCGCGCGTAACGCCGACGACCTCATCATCGTGGCTCCGCTGTTCGAAGAACAGTGTGAGCGCTCCGAACTGGAAGACTATTCCATCCCGCTATTCCTGAGGGCCAACCGGACTTTAATACTCTGGCGCGAGCAAGAACGTCAGGAGATTACCGGTAGCGGGCGCTGGCTCGACAGCCGCAACGTGAAGCTGCATCACCATGTGCCGCTGGACAGCGAGGCGGCCTTTGCCCGTGTCGGCCGGTTCCTTGCGGGCCGGGCCAACGGCGTCGTTCTGGCCGGCGGCGGGGCACTCGGATGCGCGCATGTCGGCGTAATGCAGGCGCTGCTTGAAAACGACATCCCGATCGATTTCTACGGCGGCACCAGCGCCGGGGCGGCGATGGGCGGCGCACTGGCGCAGGGGCTGACGCCGGAACAGACGCTCGTCCAGATGCAGGACATGTTCATCACCAAAAAGGCGATGAAGAGAATGACGGTGCCTGTGCACTCGATTCTTGATCCCCGGGTTTTCGATGAGCAGCTGGAACTGCGCTATTCCAATAAAGATATTGCCGATCTGCCCTATAATTTCTTTGGCGTGTCGACCAACCTTTCCACGAACAGCGTCTATGTCCATCGCCGGGGTCCGCTCTGGCATGCGGTGCGGGCGTCGGGTTCGCTACCGACGATCCTGCCGCCTTTCATCACCGATGAGGGCGATATCCTTGTTGATGGCGGGGTGCTCGACAATATTCCGGTAACGATCATGCGCGAAGCGAAGGCCGGGCCGAATGTCGTTGTCTCGCTGCGCAGCGATGCCGGGGAAGAGTGGCGGCTGGACACCAAATACAGTTCGCTCCGGTCGCGCGGGAAGCTGCTGCGCGACATCATTCTTCGCCGCAAGCCGAAGTCCGAATTTCCGAGCATTGTCGACATCATGTCCCGCTCGATGGTGGTATCGAGCGCCAGCGGCGTGCGCGAAAGCCTGAGCCAGGCGGACGTGCTGCTCCTGCCGCCGATCCCCGAGACCATGAAGATTCTCGACTGGCATCTCGGCCGCGATCTCAGCGAGACGGCGCGGACCTATACAGCGCAGCGGATTGCCGAGCATGAGCCACTTGCGGAAATGAAGGATGTGGTTGCGGCTGCGGACTAGTTAGCCCGCATCAGGGTCGCGAACTCCGGTCAGGATTCTGTCTTCGAGCACGTCGCCATGCAATACGGAAATGTCGCCGGTCGTTTCGAGAACCACCGCCTGGACCTTGGCGAGTTCCAGCGCATTGGCCTCGCGCATCTTGGCCCAGATATCGTCTTCGGCAATGCGTACGCGCGCCATGGTTTCGCGTTCGAACTTTCCATTGCGGAAGAGGATCACCGGCTCGTTGGACAGGAGATCGCGCACCGCGCTGCTCTTGCGGCGAAACCAGGCGAGCAGGGCCTGGAACGCCAGCAGCGCGCTCATCGCCACGGCGCTTTGCAGGAAGGCCGGCCATTCCGTTGCAACCGCAGCATTGGCCAGCAGCGAACCGGTAGCGATGGTGATGATGAAATCGAACGCCGTCATTTTTGAAAAGCTGCGCAGCCCGACAATCTGCACGGTGAAGGTTGCCCACAGCACGGCCAGCGGGTCGAGGATCAGCGCCCGGGTAAGAAGGTCCAGCGTCGCGGCGTTATCGAAAAACATCAAATCTCCTGCATCATGGTCAATCCCCGGCGGGGAGTGCGTCTTATTGGCAGAACGGTTCGCAGGCCGCCATTGTTCCCGGAATTGATGCCTGTTTGGAGTGTCGCGGTAGCGCGCCTGCCTGTAATGCCGAGATAAAGGGGCGGGCGCACCGCGAAGGCGGTGTTGTCTCCTCCCGCGCTGCCGGTCCCGGGAACTTACCCGCTGCTTACCTCCTCGAACACCAGCAGGTCACCCGGTTGGCAGTTCAGCTCCCGGCAGATCGCTTCGAGCGTGGAGAAGCGGATCGCCTTGGCCTTGCCGGTCTTGAGGATGGAGAGATTGGCGAGGGTGATGCCGACCCGCTCGGCAAGCTCGGTCAGTGTCATGCGGTTGTCGTGGAGCAGGTCGTCCAGCTTGACGGAAATCGCCATCAGACCGTTCCCTCCAGATCGTCCCGCATCGCCGCGCCCTGCGCAAACACGCGGGCGAGCACGAACAGGGTGAGGGCGAGGACGAAGCCGCCCAGATCGAGATCGAGACCGCTGGGCTGGCCCGTAACGGCATCGAGGCGGGTCTGGGCCAGGTTTACCGGAATGGCGATCAGCTGGAAGCCAAGCGCCAGCCAGCCCATGTCGCGCAGTCGCCGTGCATTGATCGGCAAAAAGGGATCGCCCTCGCGGACCGACCGGACGATCCGCGTAAGCAGGCGGAAAAAGGCGATGCCCAGTCCGATGCCGATCAGGGCCGTTGGCAGCAGCAAACCGAAATATGCCTTGAAGGCGGCGAGGTCGACACCCGGATATTCGCTCCGCAGGGCCTGGGAACCCTGGGTCATGTCGAAGGCGACGAGCGAGCCGCCGATCACGATCGCGACCGCGAAAAATATCAGCAGCGCGGTAATCCCGCGGGTGACGAAGAGGGTGAAGGTGAGCAGCGAATCCTTGTGCGGCGAA
Organism: uncultured Parasphingopyxis sp.; assembly: GCA_947259005.1. GTDB lineage: Bacteria > Pseudomonadota > Alphaproteobacteria > Sphingomonadales > Sphingomonadaceae > Parasphingopyxis. The sequence continues at coordinate 13,394 of CAMYKP010000007.1, forward strand.
GCCATGGCATGTCCTTATCGAGAATATTGAATTTCAATACAGGAAATATTGATAAAAGGAAATACACATATTGATAAACGATAATATTTGTGAAATAGGGCCAGCCCTGAACAGAAGGAACCCGAATCATGAATACATCCGAAACCGCGGTGCTGGCCGCCGACACACCCCTTCAATCCCCGGCCCTGGGCCGCTGGCTGATCCTTGCCGAGGTGCTCGGTTTCGTCGTGCTGGCGCTTGGCTCGCGCTATGTGATGAGCCTGTTCTTCTGGCGATTTGCCGGGCCGATCTCCCTGATTTTCACGCTGGGGGTCCTCACCTTTTACCTGCACGGGCGGGGGATAGGCTGGCGGGACCTGGGCTTGCGGGCCTTGCCGGGGCTAAAGGCGAAGCTCTTGCTGATTCCCCAGACGGCGCTGGTCGGCGCGGTGTTTTTCGGCGCGGTCGCGACCGTCCTGATCGGCGGCCCGGCGATCGGCCTCGATTTTATCGGGCAGGTGCCGGACACGGTCGATGAACGCTGGGGGGATCTGCAGGGCAACCTCCCGCTCTTCCTGCTCTGGCTCGCCATCGTCTGGACGGCGGCGGCATTCGGGGAGGAGATGTTCTTTCGCGGCTATCTGGTTACGCGGCTCGAAACCGCCTTTTCCGGCATCCGCTGGGGCGTTGTGCTGGCAGTTCTGCTGCCGGCCATGCTCTTCGGCTATGGCCATTTCTATTACCAGGGGCTGAGCGGCGCGATCGTAACAGGCGCAATCGGACTGGTCCTCGGAACGATGTTTGTGCTCTACAAACACAATCTCTGGCCGGTCATCCTGTGGCACGGCATCATCGACACGCTGGCCTTCACCGCCACGTTCATGAACTGGGATGTTTAGGGGCCGGCGGTTCATCCGCAGAACAAAAAGTACCATATAGGTAAAAAAGACTTGACATCGTAACGCTATTTGGTTAGAGATACCGAAGATCGAAAAATGTATCCGGCCGGGGCGCGAGAGCGTTTCCCGGCCTTTTTTGTGGCGGTTTCAGCTGGCGGTTCCTTCATGGCGGATAAAGACAGTGAGACGCGTGCGGCGCGGAGCTATGCCGGGGACAATCCGGGCCGGGCGCAAATCCGCGCCGTGCGCAGCGACGGATGGACAGAGCAAAGGCGCGAAACCTTTCTCGAAACCCTGGCCGTGACCTGCAATGTCACCGCATCCATTCGTGCGGCAGGGATGAAAGGGACCTCTTCGGCCTGGGCCCTGCGAAAGCGCGATGCCGGATTTGCCGAGGCCTGGGACGAAGCGATCGGGATTGCCTATGAGCGGCTGGAGCTGGTGATGCTGGAACGGGCGATCAACGGAACGGAAAAGCCCATTGTGCGGGGCGGCGAGGAAGTCGCCACCATGAAACAGTATAGCGACGGTGTCGGCATCCGGTTGCTCCAGGCGCACCGGGAAACGGCGATGCGCGCGCGCGAACGGGAAGGCGGACGCCTTGATCCCGGCGAAGCGTTCGAGGAACTGAAGCGCCGGCTCGGCGTGATCCGCGAAAGGAAGGAAACGACCACGGGGCCCGGCGATCTGGCGGGCGATACGGATGGATGACCCGTCTTACGCCGAACAGCTTGCGGAACTTGAGGAGGATGAACTGAGCTGGGTGCTGGAGGGAATTCCTCCCGAACAGCGCGGGCAGCTTTTGCGCCACTGGCCATTCTGGTCGCGCGGCAATCAGAAGCAGCCGGCCGGTATGTGGCGCGTCTGGCTGATCATGGCGGGGCGCGGCTATGGCAAGACACGGGCCGGGGCGGAATGGGTGCGCGATTTCGCGCGGAAGAACGGGCTGTGCCGGATCGCGCTGGTGGGCGCTACGCAGGCGGAAGCGCGGGCGATCATGGTCGAAGGCGAAAGCGGGATTTTGGAAGTATGCGAGGCACCGGAAAGGCCGCGTTTCGAGCCTTCGCTCGACCGGCTAGTCTGGCCCAACGGCACCATCGCGACGCTGTATTCGGGGGCAGAGCCGGACGGGCTGCGCGGTGCATCGCATCATCTGGCCTGGGCCGACGAGATCGCAAAATGGAAGGCGGGGGTGGCAGCGTGGGACAATCTCATGCTGGGGCTTCGGCTCGGCGACTATCCTCGCGCTGTTGCGACTACGACGCCACGGCCGGTGCCGCTGCTGAAGCGGTTGCTCGCGGAGCGAAATGTGGCCGTGTCGCATGGCCGGACGCGGGATAATCGTGCACATCTGGCCCCCGCTTTCATCGCGGCTATCGAGGACAATTATGGCGGCACGCGGCTCGGGCGGCAGGAGCTGGATGGCGAACTGATCGAGGATGTCGAAGGGAGTTTATGGCCGCGTGCGCTGATCGAGGCGTGCCGGGTACGTGCTGCCCCGCAAATGAAGCGGATTGTTGTCGCAGTCGATCCTCCGGCGGGAGCGGGAGCCCGGAGCGATGCCTGCGGCATCATCGTCGCCGGGCTGGGTGCGGATGACCGCGGCTATGTGCTGGCCGATGCAAGCGTGCAGGGGCTCAGGCCAGAAGGCTGGGCGCGGAAAGTCTCGGATACGGCGGAGAGTTGGAATGCGGACCGGGTGATCGCCGAGGCCAACCAGGGCGGGGCGATGGTGCGCAGCGTGCTGCAGGCGGCAGGGCATGTGCTTCCGCTGCGCCTGATCCACGCATCGCGCGGTAAAGCGGCCCGTGCCGAGCCGGTCGCCGCGCTCTATGAAGCGGGAAGGGTCAGCCATGCAGGCCGCTTCCCGGCGCTCGAGGACGAGATGGCCGGGATGACGATTGGCGGAGACTATGCCGGGCCGGGCCGCAGCCCCGACCGCGCCGATGCGCTCGTTTATGCGCTGACGGAATTGATGCTGGGCGGATCGAAAAAGCCGGGCGTGCGAAGGTTGTGAGCGCTTATAAGGAGATATCCATCGCCACGCATTGGCGCAGCATTGCGGCAAGGCCCCGGCTGTTCGCGACCGGGAATTGATCGACGATTTCGCCGTTGCGGGCGATGGTCAGGGATTCGCCGGTCGCGAGGGCGTCCAGAAATTCCTGTTGCAGCACGCCGATCCGCCAGATCAGGCGGTCGGGATCGCCGGCGTCGCGGCTGTCCGATATCAAGGTTGCGAGGTGAAAGGGCACCTGATCGATCTCGAGACCAACGCCCCAGCCGCTGGAGGCCTGCTCTTCCCAGGCGTCTATTTCGGCCTGCGATGCGCTTTCGTCCGGTTCGGGATCGGCCATGGGCTCAAGACCGGGACGCCAGTAGAGAATCGCGTCGGAAAGGTCGTTCCATTTGGTGAGCGCCATCATCGCATAGCTGCCATCGGGGCGCTGGAAACGGGCGATGCAATTGTTGCCCGCTTCGCCCCAGACCCAGCCATTCTCGAACGGCACGAGCGGGCGTTCGCCGTTCGCATCGGGTTCGGGCAGCGGGAATTGTGCGGCGGCGCTGGCAAGCGCATGGGTCGCGTCCAGATCGGCGCGGACGCGCTCGACACAGTCGGCCATGTCCTGAAAGGCCTGTCCGTGATCGTGCGGCCGCGCAGCGTAAAGCGCGGTGCCGTCGGCGGCGGTCAGCGCGATATCGAAGGGCGTGCCGTCGGTGCGGGTGCTTGCGAACATGCCGATCGTCGCGAGGTCTGCCTGGACAACATAGGCCGAGTAGCTGTCGGTCGCGACGCCATGGGCCGTCACATCGAAGCCGTTATCGCCATAACTGAAACGAGCGGGCTGCTCGCTGCCACCGACGATGGCGGACGGGTCGGCGGGAAGAAGCACGACCTGGTTTTCGCCGTCGCTCGAAGCGCGCATGTAGAAGGTCCAGGGGACGGTGTCGTTATTCTCAACGCCGCAAGTTTCGCCAGTGTCGTAATTGGTCCAGACGAGCGCGTCGGCATCGCTGGCCTGGGCATGTGCGATGACCGGCAGGCTCGCTGTGGCAAGCGCAGCTGCGAACAGAATATAGTCGGCGATACGGGTGTTGCGCATCCTATCCCCCTCTAGACACGCAATTATTTGTGTCGGCAGCTATGACGGGCCGACCGATTTCGATCAAGCGAAAGGTTTCGGAAATGAAATTGTTCGGACGAAAATCCGGGAGCGCTTCGGCGCGTCCGGCGCTGCTGCGTGCGCCCTGGGGCGCGCTAACCGTCGGCGAATGGCCGCGCGGCTATGAGGCACAGGTGCGGGAGGGCTATGTCGGCAATCCGGTGGCGCAGCGCGCCATGCGGCTGGTGTCAGAGAGCGCGGGCGCAGCGCCGCTGGCAGGCGGGACGCGGGAACTGGCGCTGTGCAATACGGCCTCTGCCGGCCAGTCACTGATCGAGACGGCGGCGGCGCATCTGCTGCTCCATGGCAATGCCTTTATCCAGATCCTCTGCGATGCGGAGGGCGCACCAGCCGAGCTGTTTGCGCTGCGCCCCGAACGGGTGACGATCGAGCCGGACGCGCAAGGATGGCCTGCCGCCTATCTGTACCGGGTCGGCGAGAAGGTGATGCGGCTGGAGGCAAAGGACGGGCTGGGCCATCCCAGCCTCGTCCATATCCGCGCCATGCATCCGCTCGACGATCATTACGGACTCGGCGCGCTGGGCGCGGCGGCGGGCGCAATCGCGATCCACAATGCGGCGACGAAATGGAACAAGGCGCTGCTCGACAATGCGGCCCGGCCTTCCGGGGCGCTGGTTTACGATCCGGGCGATCCGGGCGCGGCGCTGTCCGGCGAGCAGTTCGAACGGCTGAAGGAAGAGATGGAGGCGGGCTTTGCCGGTGCGGCCAATGCCGGGCGACCGATGCTGCTCGAAGGCGGGCTGAAATGGCAGGCGATGAGCCTGACGCCCGCCGATATGGATTTTGTCGGGCTGAAGGCGGCGGCGGCGCGGGAAATCGCGCTGGCCTTTGGCGTGCCGCCGATGCTGCTCGGCCTGCCGGGCGACAACACTTACGCCAATTACCGCGAGGCGAACCGGGCGCTGTGGCGGCTCGGCGTGCTGCCACTCACCGGCAAGATTTTGGGCGGCATCGCGCAGGGGGTGGGTGCCTGGTGGCCCGACACGGCGCTCTCCATCGATCTCGACAAGGTGCCCGCGCTTTCCGAAGACCGCGAGAAATTATGGGCGCAGGTCAGCGCCGCCGATTTCCTCTCGCCGGAAGAGAAGCGGGCGATGTTGGGGATCGGGTGAGGGCGATGGGCCGCTACACATGCTGGTCCAAAAGGATCGGGTTTCCGTCCGGATCGGTGACCATGCAGCTCGCCGGGCCGGTGGTGGTTTCGTCGGCCTCGGAAACGAATGGCACGCCTTCGGCTTTCAGTGCCTTCTGGATGTCGCGCACATCGGTGAAGCTCGCAAGTGCATTGCCGTTTTCGTCCCATCCCGGATTGAAGGTCAGCATGTTGTTTTCGAACATGCCCTGAAACAGGCCGATCGTGCACGATGGGGACTTCAGGATCAGCCAGCCGTGTTCGGCGTGGCCGGCGAATTCCTCAAAGCCGAGCTTTTCGTAAAAGGCTTTCGAGGCCGCGATGTCCTTCACCGCGAGGCTGAGGGAAAAATTACCGAGTTCCATGATCCTGTCCTTCTCTTTCAATGGATTGAGGCGACCTGGCTATCGTTCCGCCGCCTGTATTCCAATCGCCCATAAGGGTGATTTGGCCGAATTGCTGCGATCGGGTGACCTTGCCCGAACCAATCTTCGTCGTTCCTGTGTGGGAGGAATTGACGAGCGACAATGGATATCCGACATGACCGAAAATGAAGAAATGCTGGCCCGGCTGGTCGCGCAACTGTCCGATCAGGGCAGCGATCTGGTGACGGTACGGGCGGTGATCGAGGAAGCGAGCGAACTGGGCGCGTCCCATGCGCTGCACAAGCTCGGCCTGTCCGATGCCCATGCGCGCAAGGATCTGGACGAGCTGCGCGAGCTGCTCGGTGCCTGGCGGATTGCCCGGCGCGGGGCGCTACGCTCCGCCCTGGGTTGGCTGGCCAAGGCGATGGTCGCGCTGATGCTGTTCGGGATGGCCGTGCGGTTCGGGCTGATCGACTGGCTGGGCCGATGAGCGTGCGCTTTGCCGGCTATGCCGCGATTTTCGATCGTGCGGACCGGGGTGGCGATGTGATCCGCCCGGGTGCGTTCAGTTATGCTTTGAAACGAGAAGGCGAGGTGCCTCTGCTCTGGCAGCATGAACGCGGCAAGGTGATCGGCCGGATCGAGAGCCTTGAGGAAGATGGGCGCGGGTTACGCGTGATCGCGAAACTGGAGGATGCGAAGCTGGCGGCGGGTGTAGAAAGCGGCACGCTTGGCGGCCTGAGCTTCGGCTATCGGGTTCGCGAGGGGCGGCCGGGCAGGGCGAACTTGCGCGAACTTATCGACCTCGATCTGGTGGAGGTTAGTCTGGTGACGATTCCTATGCAGCCGCTTGCGCGGGTGCATGCTGTGGAGGGTTAGATCATCTTGAAGTGTTTAAGCGCGGCTTCGATTGCAGCTTTCTTTTCGGGAGGACACGGATATTTGCGTGTTGTCGTGTTCAACCGATTTGGGGCGGTACCCGATGTTAAGCCGTATTGTGATTTTACGTCAGCGATCCAGCAGGTTTTGGGGACGAAACCACCGGTGACTTTGACATGCCTCTGGATATCTGAATAAGTCGCCATAATTTCTAACCCTCGCCAGCATCCTCAAACCAGGCTTCGACCTCGCCATTGAGCTTGATCGTCAGCGGGTTGCCGTGGCGGTCGCGGGTTTTGCCGGCCTGGACGCGGATCCAGCCTTCGGAGATGCAATATTCCTCGACATCGATCCGTTCGCGCCCCTTGAAGCGGATGCCGATGCCGCGTTCGAGGAGGGCGGGCTCGTAATAGTCGCTCGACGGAATGGTCGAAAGGCGATCGGGCGGGGTGTCTTTGGCTGTGTCTGTCATGCGCTGCGATTTAGTCCGTCAGTGAAGAGAAGAAAAGGCCTTCTGAAACCCTCTCCTGTAGGGAGTTCGGTGTCGGTCATGCCCCCGGCATGATCTGAACAACGCGGGGCGTTGTTCACCCCGAACTGGATGTGGAGGCTTGGCGAGGAAACGAGCTTAGCCGGAGCTCGGTGAGGGGTTAGCGATTGCGTGCAATGTCCAGCATCGCGGATATACGAACAAGCACATCGTCCGGATTGTCGAAAATTTCGGGATTCCAGAAACGGATCACAAACCAGCCAGCCTGTTCGAGATAGTCCGTGCGCGCCTTATCTGCGCTGGCATTTTTCGCATGCTGCCCGCCGTCCAGTTCCACGATCAGCCTGGCATCGAAACAGGCAAAATCGACAATATAGGGACCGACAGGCTTTTGACGGGTGAATTTATGGCCGTTGAGCTGGCGGTTGCGAAGCCGTGCCCACAGTTTTTTCTCGGCTTCCGTCGCATCGTGGCGGAGCCGTCTCGCGTTTGGAACATTGTCCATGATTGAGAGCTTTTAACCCCTCATCCAACTGCGTCTAGCGGGGCAAGCCCGCAAGACTTCATATCCTTCTCCCCCTGGGAGAAGGGCCCCATCCGCCTCCGTGCCGACCTGCCCGGGGGCTTTTTTGTGTCCCCAATCCAAGAGTTCAGTTCAACCCAGGAGAAAGCCAAGATGACTATCGAAACCAAGATGGACCCCCTCGCTGCGAGCTTTGCGGCTATGGAGCATCCGCCGCATGAAGAGGCGGAGGCCGGCGAAGAGACGGCGGAGCAGGCCGAAGAGCAATCGGCCGTGGACAAGGTTGCCGAGCATATCGCGGCGGTAAAGCGGTGGATGGATGCGCATACGGTGGCGTCCGCGCGTCCGGCGCTCGAAGGCACGAAATCCATGCCGCACGGGCAGAGCGATTTCACCGCGCAATATCTGCGGCGCGGGCTGGAGATCGGCCTTGAGCGCAAGAGCTTCGACGGCACGACCGGCGCGGCGGGCGGCTATGCCATCCCGCAGGAAATCGATGCGGTGATCGACCGGACGCTGAATGACATTTCGCCGATCCGGGCTATCGCCAATGTCGTGAAGGTGGGCAGTGCCGGTTACCGGAAACTCGTGACGACGGGCGGAACGCCCTCGGGCTGGGTCGCCGAAGATGCCGAGCGGCCCGAAACCGACACTCCGGACTTTGCCGAAATCGCCCCACCTATGGGCGAGCTTTATGCCAACCCCGCGGCTTCCCAGGCGATGCTCGACGATGCGGCTTTCGATGTCGAGGCGTGGCTGGCGAGCGAGATTGCATCCGAGTTCGCGCAGGCCGAGGGTGCGGCCTTCGTCAATGGCTCTGGCGCCAATCGCCCCAAGGGTTTCCTGCAGGCGACGATCACCGACGAAGCCGATGGCGTCCGCGCCTTCGGGTCGCTGCAATATATCGCGACCGGCACGGATGGCGGCTTCGATGCGAGTGACCCGGAATATGCGCTGGTCGATCTCGTCCAGTCACTGCGCTCGCCTTATCGGCAGGGCGCACATTTCGTGATGAACTCGGCCACGCTCTCGGCCATCCGCAAGTTCAAGACGGCGGACGGCGCGTTCCTCTGGCAGCCGGGCCTGATGGCGGGGCAGCCCGACACCCTGCTCGGCTATCCGATCGTCGAGGCGGATGACATGCCGGATATTGCCAGCGATGCGGACGCCATCGCCTTCGGGAATTTCAAGGCTGGCTATCTGATCGCCGAACGCGCCGAAACCGCCATCCTGCGCGATCCCTTCTCGAACAAGCCGTTCGTCCATTTCTACGCGACGAAGCGCGTGGGTGGGCAGGTTTCGAACTCGGAAGCGATCAAGCTGCTGCGCGGCGCGGCCGGAGATTTCAAGAGTGAGACCGGTTTCCGGCTTCATCCGGGCGGCGAGGAGCAAGCCGTCGATCCCCTGATTGCTTCGGCGGAAGGCGCAAGCGGGACGCCAGCCTATCGCGGCCTTGCGCTGGCAGTATTCGAAAATTGCCAGCTCGCCGATTTCGGCAATCGCATTCCTTCGCTGACATTCGAGGTTGAGGCGGATGAAGAAGCCGTTTCCGTTGCCGATATCGTGGCCGAGCTGAGCGCGGGGCAGGTGGCTGCGGTCAGCAGCGCGACGCTCTGCGGTTATGCCGGGCAGGGCAGCAGCATTCGCACAGCCATCGAAGCGCTGGTTGCTGCATTGCCCCATCACCGGGTCGACGATGCCGATACGCTGCATTTTTCAGATACTCTCCCGGCGCCCGTGCTGCTTGATGATGCTACGCTTGGTGCCAGGGCCGGAGAGCAGGGAGCAGTCCGCTACCAGATGGAAAGGCAGGGCGCGGACAAAGCTCCCGCCGAAACCGTGTTGCGCTATTATGAACCGGAGCGCGATTACCAGACTGGTGTGCAACGCGCCTGGCGGGATGGGGCAGGCCACGCGGCCGAACGGATCGACCTTCCTGCGACGCTGTCCGCACCGCGGGCCAAGGCCATTGCCGAAGCGCGTCTTGAACGGGTGTGGGCCGAAAAGGCGAGTGCATCGGTAACGCTGCCCTGGTCGGCGATGATGTTCAGGCCCGGTGATGCGATAGAGATTCCCGGAGTGGCCGGTTTGTGGCGGGTGGCCGGATTCGGGCTGTAGCGGATGGCCGTTTCTCTCGGTTGCGTGCAGGCTGCGGAAGCCGTCGCTGCGACGGCTGATGTCGCGGCTCCCGGTCGCGCAGTGTCCGACCCCGACCTTGAACACGGCCCGACCCGCCTGGAGTTGCTCGACCTTCCCGCGCTAGACGACAGTCTCGATGCGGCGCCCCTGTTGCTGATTGCCGCCGCCGGATCATCGCCGGGCTGGCGGTCGGCCATTGTCGAAGCCAGTTTCGACGGCGGGGCGAGCTTTGTGTCGCTGGGCCGTACGGCGCCTCCGGCCGTCATGGGCGCGGCGCTCGGGGTCCTCGAACCGGCGCAGGCCGCGCTGCTCGATACCGTGTCCATGATCGAGGTCGAGTTGCTGCATGAGGATATGTGGCTGGCGGGCGCGTTAGATACTGCGCTGGTGTCCGGGGCCAATCTCGCTTTGCTGGGGAACGAACTGATCCAGTTTGGCGTCGCGGAGGCGCTTGGCGAGAACCGGTTTCGCCTGTCGCGCCTCTTGCGGGGACGGCGGGGCACCGAATGGGCGATGAGCGAACATGCCACAGGCGAGCGGTTTGTACTGCTTGATCCGGCGACAGTGAAATCCTTCGAGACACCGGTCTCGGCCCTTGGCGGCTCGGTGGAACTGCTGGCTACAGGATTGGGCGATGCCGAGGATCCCGTGTCGGTCAGCGATATCGTCCATGGCCGGTCGGTTCGTCCGCCCGCGCCCGTGCATTTGTCGGCATATCGCGAGGCAGGCGGGGATATCCGCTTCGCATGGGTCAGGCGAAGCCGGATCGGCTGGGCCTGGACGTCAGGCGGGGACGTTCCGCTCGGCTAGGAAGAAGAAAAGTGGCGGGTCGTGATCGAGCCATCTGCCGGCCAGTCGCGCACGCTGGAAACGGGCGAGGCGGCGCTGACCTATACGGTCGCCGATCAGCTGGCCGACGGTACCGAGGCTGTCGACACGTTTGAGCTATCGGTCGCCCAACTCGGCGCGATTGCAGAATCCGATCCAGCCACCCGGAAAACTTTCCATCTCTAACAGAGGAGCATGTGCATGACCGATGCAACTGCACGCTTTGGCCTGCCATTCATTCAGCCGGGACAGGCCCAGAAAGAGTTTTTCCACAATGAGGCGCTCGCGCTGCTGGATGGTGCAGTGCATCCGGCGGCCGAGACGCGGGGTGACAATGTGCCGCCTACAAGTCCGTCGATCGGACAAAGCTGGATCGTCGGCCAGGCGCCGACCGGCGATTGGGCGGGTCAGGGCGAAAAGCTTGCGACCTGGACCAGCGGGGGCTGGCGTTTTGTCGAATCGGTGGAGGGCATGCAGATATGGTTGCGCGATTCCGGTGTCTTTTCCTTCTGGACCGGTTCTGAATGGCGCGACGGTGAACATGTTTGCGATGCACTTGTAATTGCGGGGCAAACTGTTGTTCGGGAGCAACAGGCGGCGGTGCCTGATGTGTCCGGTGGCGCGGTAATCGACGGGGAAGCGCGATCTGCGATCATTTCGATTCTCGAAGCTTTACGCGCCCACGGGCTTATCGCGACATGATCTTACGATAAATCACAATTAAATAACCAACATTCCTTGCCACTATGCAACCATCTCGGCATAGACGCGTTGGTTGCTCTGTTACCGTATGTCGTTGATGGCCTCCTTGGTCATTTGATTACTCTAATGCGGCATTTTGGCAACAGATACTCCAATTGTCCGCTTGCGTGGACAGTATGGTTTCGATATTGGTTTTCGTATTCCTACGCTAGGAATTTGTAAGAAAGGGGAAAGTTATGCGCAAGTTCGCCATCCAAGCGGCGCTCGCTACTACCGCGCTCACATTGGCGGCTACGCCAGCGCTGGCTCGCGACGATTCTTGGTATATCGGTGCAGAGGCCGGTGGAACGATCATCAGCAATGCTGATATCGATGTCACCAATTCAGCCGGTGTATTCACCAACAATGCCTATAGCATCAACACGGAGCCTGGCTTCGACGTTGGCGGCATTCTGGGTTATGATTTCGGCTGGTTCCGTCTGGAAGCCGACGTTTCGTATCGCCGCGCTGAAGTCACGACGATTGAACAGAATCTCGGTTCGATCCTGCCGATCGCAGGCACGGTTACCGGCACGAGTGTCAACTACAACCCGGGTGGTCCGAACGGTTCGCCTCCAGGCAACCCGTTCCAGTGGAATGGCGCCCAGGGCAGCATGCGGATCCTCGCATTCATGGCCAATGGTCTTCTGGACTTTGGCGATGATGACGGTTTCCAGGGTTACATCGGTGGTGGTGTTGGCATCGCCCGCACCAGCTTTGACGGTATCCGCGTTACGGACGCTGCTCCGGTAATCACCGACGATTCGGATTCGGGCTTCGCCTGGCAGCTTGTTGCCGGCGTTCGCTATCCGCTTTCCCGGAATTTCGACATTGGTGTGAAGTATCGTTTCTTCAACCAGGACAATGTCGGAACGAACAGCTTCTACAGCACGTCGGACGAAACGGATGTCCGCTCGCACAGTGCGCTGGTTACGCTGACCTACAACTTTGGTTCGCCTCCGCCGCCTCCTGTAGCGCCTCCGCCTCCTCCGGTCGTAACGCCTCCGCCGCCGGTAGAGCCTCCGCCTCCGCCGCCTCCGTGTGAGCCTGGTCCGTTCCTGGTGTTCTTCGACTGGGATCAGTCGGACATTCGCCCGGACGCAGCTTCGGTGCTTGATGCGGTTGCTGCCCAGTATCAGACCGGTCGTTGCCCGACCTCGGTTATGCTTGCTGGTCACGCTGACAGGTCCGGTTCGGCTACTTACAACGTCGGCCTGTCCGAACGTCGTAACGCATCTGTCCGTGCATACCTCGCTTCGCGCGGTGTTCCGGATGGTTCGATGTCGAGTGAAGCCTTTGGTGAAGGTCGTCCGCTGGTCGACACCGCCGATGGGGTTCGCGAACAGCAGAACCGTCGCGTTGAGATCACTTACGGCCCAGGCATGTAAGGATCGGCGCAAGCCAATAAGAAGAGGGGCCGGTCTTGCGACCGGCCCCTTTTTTTATGTGTTGTGAAAGGCGACGGTTATCTGGCGCTGTGCATTCGGTCAGATCGTCGCGAATATATCGAGCGTCCGCTCTGTCATGTGCTCCATCGCAAAATGATTGCTGGCCCAGGCGCGAAGGTCTTCCCGTGCAGTGTGTTTCCGCTCTTCATCGTAGCGCGATAGCGCAAGCAGATGATTGGCCGCTTCCTGCGGGTCCGGCGCTTCGGCATCGGTCATTACAAGATTGGCCCGATGCGGAGCAACCGCTTCAGGGGCGCCACCGGCCGGTGTGGTGATCACCGGTAAGCCGGCCAGTTGCGCCTCGATCAGCGCATTGGGCACGCCTTCATGGCGCGACGTCAACCCGAGCGCATCCATTTTTCTCAGCCAAAAGCCGACATGCGTGGTTCGGCCAACGAACAGGGTCCGCTCCACTATTCCTGCACCGCGCGCAAATTCCTCGGCTGCACTGCGCAATGGACCGTTACCGGCGATGATAAACCTCGCTTGCGGGTCTTCGCTTGCCAGCGCGGCGCAGATTTCCAGCCACAGCAAGGGGCGCTTATTGTCGTCGAACCGCATGACCCCGCCAAAGGTGAAACCGGAATCGCCGGTCCGCGCATCGAACCGTTTCCAGCGAGACCTTTCATCATCGGGCGCGTCGACGGGCAGGGGCACTACGCCATTGGCGACCGTTTCCACGCTGCCTTTTCGCAAGCCTAGCCACTCTTCATAGGCGCTCGCTGCAATCTTTGAATTGGCGGTCAGGGTTACGCCCTTTGCGGACAGAAGGCCGCGATACAGGGTTTTTTGTTCGGGCTTTTGCCGGTCTGTCCGGGTATTTGGCGGCATTGTGCGGACATTGAGGATGATGCGGGGGACATTCGCCATCAATGCCGCAAGACCCGCAGCGAATATCATTCCGTCTTGCCATATCTGGACGACATCCGGAGCTTCATAGCGCAATAGCTCGGTCAGCCGGATGACGCCCTCGCGCATCCTTGGTGGCAACAATGCTATTAGCTGCCGCGAGGAGGCGAGCATCGATGTATCGGGATTGCCACCCCAGAGCTGGGCCGAAAGATAGTCGGAAACGCGGATATTGGCCTTTTCCAGCCGTGCCAGATAGAAATCGTTGCTCCGCCGACGATCGAGCTTTCGGCAGAAAATGCTGACCGGGCCGTGGATGCGGCTTCCATTGTCGGCCTTTGCCGAGAGCCCGAGAGCGGTATTTGCAAGTTGGCGCTCGGCGCCGCCGCCGCCCAGTGAACCACCGATCAGGACGACTCCCCCGATGGAATTTTCAGGCCTGGTGGGCGGGAAATTTGTGCGCCGCTCAAGAGCGATTGCGAGTAATGTGTCGAGTGCCGCTACGCTGGGCGGGCCGGCTGCATGTGGTCCGCTGAACAATCGTGCCGCTCGGTGCATGTCGCGGGCGAACTCAGGGTCTATGGTTGCCGACCCGCCCGTCTCCAGAAGTGCGAGCGCTTCATCAAAACGGCCTGCCATTCGCAGCAATCGTGCCTTTTCCATGGCGATTTCAGCGGCTAAATTTCCCGCAGGTTCGGCCTTGTCTAAAAGCGCAAAGGCTCCGTCGCGATCGTCCAGCAAAGCAAGGCAACGGGCGATGAGCAGGGCGGTGGCAGGGTCGTCTTCGGCGTCAGAGGTGGATGTGTGACTGGCCAGCATCTGTGTCGCAGCCGATGCTCCGTAGGCTTTCGAAAATGTACGAAGATATTCCGGGAAGATATTGTAAGAATTGGGAAATCTCTCAACCATACCGCGCCAACACAGGCGCGCCAATTCTGCATCTCCCGACAGGTTCAGGAGCTTCCCGACGAAAAACTGTAGCCGCTCATTTTCCGGAAATTGCACCGCGATATCTACCGCGCGCGACAACAGCCAGGGCGTATAGTCTCCCCGGTCGGCTTCTTCGACCAGCGCTGCCGCTTCGGCTAGCGCTTCTTCCTCGGTCAGGACCACCGCCACGGAATCCAGAACGCCCCGATCGAGCGCTTCGGTCAACGGATCCGCCATGGGCGATAGCGCCGGGCGTTGCACGGGGGCGGGTAAGCTGCCAGTCACAATCTTCGCCATAGAATGCGGCGGCGTGCGCCGCAAATGCGAAGAGGAGTTAGGGTTCTGGCGCGATTTCCAAATGACAGGCTGCTGGAAAAACTGGCGCGACTTCCGATAGAGTCGATTCAACTCCGGGCAGCGCGCATGGCTGCGGAACGGGCGATGCATTGGGTAGCCCTGCGGGGTGGATCCCGCGACCCTTATGTTCTGGCCCGCCTGGGGCTTTACCCGTTTGCCATGGCGCATGAGGCATCGGATGCGCGGGGGCGTGTGGGGCATGCTCTGGCCGCTGCCGCGCTTGGCGAGGCCGATAGCGGGACGATGGATATACTTGCCTCGCTGCAAGGAAATCGGCGCAAACTCGCTGCAAAATTGATATCCCTGCATGATCGCAAAGCGGCGCTGGAATTGCTCGCACCCGAAGATCATCAGGCGATTGCAGCCTGTCTCCTGGCGCTGGACCGGCCGGAAGATGCCCGCCGGCATATTGAGGCGGCGCACGTGGATGCGCGAGAGGCGGCGGCAATTCGTGCGCATATCGAGATTTGCGCTGGCAATTTCGAAGCAGCGAGGTCGGCTCTCAACGCTATGTTTGCGCATGATGGCATCAGCGCGCCGCTCGGGCCCGGTTTCGAGCCTTACTCCATCGACGATTTATCCAGCGACCTTGCGTCCGTTGCCGATGGCCCCAAGGTCTCGGTGGTCATTCCCTACCATAACGCTGCTGCGACGATCGAAACGGCCATCGCTTCCATGACCATGCAAAGCTGGCGCAATGTGGAGATACTGGCGGTCGATGATCGCTCTGAGGATGAGAGTCGGGCGATTGTCCAGCGCCTTGCGGAAGCCGATAACCGTCTGGTTCCACTGGAAAACAGCCGGGAGCCTGGCGTCTATGGCGCACGCAATACGGCGATTGCCGCTGCGACGGGCGACTATGTCACCTTCCTTGACGCTGACGACTGGTCGCCGGGGGAAAGGCTTGCGCGCCAGATGGAATCGCTAGTTTCCAGGGCCGTGACCATTTCCAATCATATTCGCATGGACGAGGCTGGCAGGCCCGTGGCGCCGCGGATATTCCCTCTCGTTCGGCCTGTGCCGATCACAATGGCGCTTCGGCGTGAGGCGCTTCTTGCTGCCGGACCATTCGACGAGGAGACGACCGGTGCGGATTCGGAAATGTTCGCACGGCTCGAAATGCTCCATGGCAAGGCGGCGGTAGCCAGGGACTCCGCAGTAATGCTGGTTGCGCGCTGGCGCTCCGGCTCGTTGAGCCAGGACAAGGAGGGCGGGTTGCTGGGCCTTGAGCGTCATCGCTACCGCGCCGAATGGATGTTCCGTCATGCCGGTCTCGAAGCACCGCGCTTGCCAGATGAGCCGGGCAGGGCATAGACACGCGGCATATGCAATTCGAGGACGCCACCAATTAACGAAGACATTCCCCGCGATCCGGATGCAGCGGCGCTGGACGCACAGTTACGCGAAGAGAAAGCCGCGCGTGAAGCGGCCGAACGACAGGTGTTAGCGCTGACGACCGAAAAGCGCCTGCTGGAATATCGCGTCATAAATGCGCATCGCACGCTGGCTCATGGCCTGGGCCGGGCGCTGATCGAGGCGCGCAGCCTGAAAGGCCTGCTGGCCTTGCCGGGACGCGTGAGGCGATTGAGCATGAAACAGCGGGCCAAGCGCCGGGAGCGTGTCCCCAACAGCTTTACGGATGACGTTGCAGCCATATTGCGCCTCGTCGATCCGGCGTTCGAACGGGCGGCAGCCGATGGTATGGATGCCGCTGTCGACTGGGCCAAAACCCAAAAGGCGGAGCCGGTGGCAAAGGCGAGGGCGCTTGCCGAACTGGCGCACTGGTCTCTTGATGGCGATCCTGCCAAGGCGGGACGTATCGGGGAAGATGCGGCCAGGATTTTTCCCGGTGAACAGCGGTTGTTCTCTCTGGCAGTGCGATTGCGGGAAAAGGGGCTTATCCTTGCTCCGGCGCGTTTGTGCAATGCGATTTGTACGCATCAGCCGCTTTCGCAGCCCCAAAGTCGCCTCTGCGACCTGATGGCGGAAGATGCGGCACTGCTTGAACATGGGCGTTGGGGAGAGGGGCTGGAGTGCGGTTCCGCCAATAGCGGTGACGCCAGCATGGCAATTGTCTGCCCACCTCGATGGACGGCGCTTCCATGGGTGCTGCAGGCACAGCAAGACGCAGCTGCCGCCGGTTTGTCCGTGTCTATCGTGACACCGGCCGACACGGTGAATTTCCCGGAATTTTCTTCCGTCCACATTTTTGCTGATTCGATCGCCATGGCCTGCGCATCCGTCAGCGAAGCCCGCACGTCGGGGTGCCGTATCATACTCGATATCGCCAATCCGCCCTCATCGATGCTGGCTCCGATGGGCAGCGAGCGTGCGACGGTCGATACTATCCGGCTGAAGGGTCTTGCTGCCCTTGCCGAAACGGTAATCGTTCGCAGCCGGTCATTGGCAAGACATTTGGATGCGCTGGATATCGATCATCTCGTGACCGGTGATGCACGCAATATGGCGGCCGAAATCGACGAGGGTGCAATAGCCACTGCTTTGGCGGAATATGGCGCCAGATCGGGTGTGCGCTCGATCGGCTGTTTTGCGGCGCTGGATGGCGATCCGGGCATAGCCAACTGCCTCGAAGCATTTGCCGCTATTGCGGCCTCTGGCGACGCCGCACAGCTGTTGATATTCGGCAAGGGAAGCCATGCTGCGCATTTGGCGGGAATGGCGGATACGCTCGGCATTGCCGGGCAAGTCCAGTTCATCGGGATGCCGCCACCGCAGCGCTGGTCTGCCTTGCTTGCAGCGCTTGATCTGGCGGTGTTTCCGCGGAATGCGGATGAAGCACTCGGCTCCGAGATTCCTATCCTGTTCGTCCAAGCGCTCGCCTGGAAGCGCCCCTTGCTTGCCAGCGAAACCGCCTGGAATGCGCAAGCGGCCTTTGTTGCCGACCCGGGCAGCGTGTTAACGGCGGACGGCGATCTCGCTGAGCAGTTGCGGGCGGCGCTCCGGCATCCCGCCGGTACTTTTCAGCCTACTTTTGTCGATGACCCGTTGGCCGCTCTCTATCAAGCGTTCACACAGCCTTCATAGGCGAGTTTTAATTGTATCAGGGTGGCGCTTGCCGGTCGGCTATTGTAACAGCGCTCAAGGATTTTTGGGACTATTGCAATGCGTATTGCCATGATTGGGACAGGCTATGTGGGCCTTGTTTCCGGCGCCTGTTTTTCGGATTTCGGCCATCAGGTCATCTGCGTCGACAAGGATGCGGACAAGATCGCTGCGCTCGAAAAGGGCATCATGCCAATCTATGAACCTGGGCTTGAAGCCCTGGTTGCGCATAATGTCGATGCCGGCAGATTGTCTTTCACGACAGACCTTGCCGAGGGTGTCGCCGGGGCCGATGCTGTTTTCATTGCTGTTGGCACGCCCTCGCGGCGCGGGGACGGCCATGCCGACCTCACCTATGTATATGCGGCGGCCAAGGAGATCGCCGGGGCGCTGACCGGGCCGGCCGTCGTGGTTACGAAATCGACTGTGCCCGTCGGGACCGGAGATGAAGTCGAGCGACTGATCCGGGAGACGGCTCCCGATGCCGAAGTATCGGTTGCATCGAACCCGGAGTTTTTACGGGAAGGCGCGGCGATTACCGACTTCAAGCACCCGGACAGGATTGTTGCAGGGGTGGAGGATGCCCGTGCCCGCGAACTTCTCGAAGCGATTTATCGCCCGCTCAATCTCAACCGCGCGCCATTGCTCTTCACGACGCGCCGGACGGCCGAGATCATCAAATATGCGGCCAATGCGTTTCTGGCGACGAAGATTACATTCATCAACGAGATTGCCGATCTGTGCGAGGCGGTTGGCGCCGATGTGCAGATGGTGTCGCGCGGTATTGGCCTCGATAATCGTATCGGATCCAAGTTCCTCCATGCAGGCCCGGGTTATGGCGGTTCCTGCTTTCCAAAAGACACGCTCGCGCTGTTGAAGACCGCCGAAGACGAGCAGGTGCCGCTGCGGATCGTGGAGTCCGTGGTCAAGGTGAACGATGCGCGCAAACGCGCAATGGGGCGCAAGGTAGCCAAGGCGATGAATGGCGATGTGCGGGGCAAGACGGTCGCTCTATTGGGCCTGACGTTCAAGCCGAACACCGACGACATGCGCGATTCCCCCTCCATTTCGATCATCCAGGCGCTGCAGGATGAAGGCGCGACGATCCGCGCATACGATCCTGAAGGCACCGAACAGGCTCGCACTGTCCTCGAAAATGTCGAATTTTGCGACAATCCCTATGATGCGGCAACCGGTGCCGATGCGCTTGTCATCGTGACGGAGTGGGACGAGTTCCGGGCGCTCGATCTTGATCGCGTTGCCGAGATACTGGCCCAGCCGATATTGGTCGACCTGCGGAACATCTATTCGCTTGAAGAGGCTGCACTGGCGGGCCTCGCCTATCATGGCATCGGCCAAATGGGGGCGGCAGCCTGACATCATGGCAAAGCAGCTTCCCACCCGAACAGGCGATGCCCTGCCGTTCAGCAGGGATTGGTTTGCCGATCTTCGGCAATGCCTGATTGTGATGGGACGCGTCATTTTTGCCGTGATTATTCGCGAATCGCGGACGCGCTATGGCAATTCCAAAATCGGCTATGCTTGGGCAATCGTCGATCCGCTGGTGACAACTGCTGTTTTCGTAACCGTGTTTGCGATGCTCGGACGGCAATCGCCGGTGGGGTCTCCGATAACCGTGTTTTTCCTGACCGGCATTATTCCGCTCTTCTTCTGGAGAGGTTCGGTGAGCCAGGCGGCAAACGCGGTCAGTGCGAGCCTGGGCTTGTTGAGCTATCCACAGGTCATGCCGGCGGATATCGTGCTCGCCCGGCTTTTGCTTGAAGCCGGGACTACTATCATTGTTTTCCTGCTATTCATAACCGGTCTTTACATAGTGTTGGGCGTGTCTCCGAGCTGGTTTTTCGGTGATCCACCCCAGGTTCTGTTTGCGACGTTCGGCGTTGTTTACTTCACTGCCGGATGCTCGTTTCTCAGTTCCAGTCTTGCCCGCGTTCTGCCCATCTGGAAAAATATCTGGTCCTATATGAGTCGGCCGATCTGGCTTCTCTCAGGATTGTTTTTCACGCTCGAACAGCTGCCGCACGGTTTGCGTTCCTATATGGCCTATAATCCTGTTGCCCATGTCGTGGAATGGTTCCGTTCCGCGACGATCCCGACGTTCGAAAGCAGCGCATATTCGATTGTCTATCCGATGGCTTTCGCAACGATTGCCCTGATAATCGGTTTGGTTATCGATCGCATGCTGCTGCTGACGGGCGATGAGGAGATTGTAGGTTAAACGCCATGACTATCGAATTACGCAATGTTTTTAAAACATACCGTTCCCAACGGAGCGGCCGGAAGACCGTGCTCCATGATATCAATGCGGTATTCGAACGCGGCCACAGCTATGGGATATTGGGTGTAAACGGGGCCGGGAAATCCACGTTGCTGCGTATCTTGAGCGGTGCCGAGCGCCCCACATTGGGGGAGGTTCGCAAGGATGTCTCGGTCAGCTGGCGACTGGGTTTTTCATCATCGTTCAACAGCTCTCTGACGGGCATGGAGAATTTGCGGTTCGTCTGCCGAATCTATAACGCAGACATTGAAGAAGTTTCTGACTTTGTTGAAGATTTCGCCGAGATCGGCAGTGCCATCCACGAACCTGTGAAAAACTATTCGTCGGGCATGCGGTCGCGATTGGCATTCGCTCTCAGCATGGCTATCAGGTTTCAGGTCTATGTGATCGATGAGTCGCTTGCCGTTGGCGATTTCAAATTCCAGGAAAAATGCAAAGCCGAGTTTGCGAAGCGCAGGGAAGAGGCGGATATATTGTTGACCTCTCACATGCCCAACACGATTAAAGAATATTGCGACCGTGCCGGAGTGGTTCACAAGGGGCGCCTGGAAATGTTCGATAGCGTGGAAGAAGCCACCGAACATTATGAACGGGTTACGCAATAATGGATCGGACAGCACTTCTGGAAAGCGCACGAAACTGGTTTCGCATCCGGCCGGATGAGGCCAATGATCGCCATGCACGCCGCCGTTTGCGCTTTCGCATAATTGCGGCCGGGATCGTGATCCCGACATTTCTCGTATTCATCTACTATGCGCTGCTCGCCCGGCCCGAATATGAAACTGAGATGATGTTCACAATTCAGGGGCTGGAGCAGCAGCAGCCCGATCTGCTCGGCGGCATCGGCTTGCCGGCGATCTCGACATCGACCAATGACGGCATGGTCGTCACGGAATTCATCTCGTCGAGCGCGATGATCAGGCAGCTTCAGGAAAATTACGGATTCGATGTCGCTTTTGGGGGTTGGAGCTTCGACCCATGGGCGCGCATTGCCCCGACATCGGCGATAGAATCGAAGACGGAATTCTGGCGGGGGCAGGTTGCCGCCAGTTACGATGCCACATCGCGGATCATCACCGTCAATGTGCGGGCCTATACACCTGAAGATTCCCTTCGACTGGCGCAGGGCGTCCTTACCGAAACAGAGAATGTGGTGAACGCGCTCAACGGCCGCGTGCAAGACGAAGCCGTCCGGGTAGCCGGGGAAGAAGTTGCCTCGAGGCGCGAATCCTACAACGAAGCGCGGCGACGCGTCATCACCTCGCGGGCGAACCGTGCGACAACTTTGGAAGGCGAGGCGGCACAACAAGTCGGGCTTGTTGGCCAGATCGAGGGGCAGCTTGCCAATGCGCGGGTCGAGCGCGCGGCTGCTATCGCGCAATTCCGCCCTGATTCACCGCAGATCCGCGCGATGGATGAACGCATCGCCGCCCTGGAAGAGCAAAGAGCGATTGCGTTGCAGGAAGCGCGCGACGGTTTCGGTGTGTCTGAGGCTTCGCGCGACGTCAGCGCGCAAACGGCTTTGCTGGACTATGAGTTTGCCCAACAAGCCTATTATGCGGCTATTCAGGCGGAGCGCCAGGCTATTGCCCAGCGAGCGAATGAGCGCCGTTATCTCGTTCCCTTTGTTCCGCCCCGGCTCCCCGAAGTTTCAAACTATTGGGCGCGCTTTGCCAACATATTCGCCTTTGCGATTGCGGCGGCCCTGTTGATGGCCATCGCGACGCTCGGCTATTCCGTCGTCAAGGACCATATGGAATGACCATATTCTCGCATCTCCATGCTCGCCTTCTCGCCCTTTTTGCGGGGTTGTTGCTGGTCATGACCGTCTCGCCAGCTGTCGCGCAGATCGACGAGGATTCCGGTGCCAGCGCTGTCGGAGCAGGATCGGCGCCTTCTGCCGTTATTCAGGACGATCAGCGAGGCTCGGAAGTCCGGCGGACTACGTTGCGGCAGGATCAGCTCTCCGGCAGGCGTCCGCAGCCCTTCGGATCTGAACTTTTCAGGGAAACGGAAGCCAGTGACGCATCCGGTGCCGCCGATCCCAATTATGTGGTGCAGCCGGGCGATGTCGTATCGGTAACCACATACGGCTTGGTCAATCAGACGTCCCAACTGGTGGTGGATGCCGAAGGCAATATTGCCCTGCCCAATGTCGGTCCGGTTGCGATTGCGGGCACGCGGTCTGCGGAAGTCAACGATGTCGTCTCCGCCGCGTCGTCACAGGTCTATCAATCGACGGTCCAAACCTATGCAACCGTGGCCGATGCCGGTGAGATCCAGGTCTTTGTCACCGGGCCGGTGCTTCAACCGGGGGGGCATTCGGGTGTCAGCCAGGCCTCGGTGATCGGGTTCCTGCAGGCTGCTGGAGGCATTGATGCCGATCGCGGCAGTTATCGCCATATCCTCGTCCGGAGAAACGGGGAAACGCTCGGTTCGTTCGACCTGTACGATTTCTTGCTGAATGGCGATATGGCAGGCGTTAACCTGCGCAACGGCGATGTGATTGTCGTCGGCCAGCAGGGTCCCGTCGTGTCGGTGAGCGGCGATGCGCGCGCGCCCTATACGTTTGAATTCGCCAATCTGGCAGGAACCGGAAGCGAGTTGCTCCGCTATTCGCGCCCGCGGCCTGAAATTACGCATGTTTCGGTTTTGGGTACGCGCAATGGTACGCCTTATAATGCCTATCTGACGCGGGATGAATTTGCCGCCCTGACGCTCGCCGACGGAGACAGGGTGCGTTATGAGGCCGATGCCCCGTCCGGCACCTTCGTGGTGCGCGTTGTCGGAGCCCATGATGGCCCCTCGGCCTATGTCGTCAATCGCGGTGACTATCTGGGGCCGCTGATTGCCAGTATTCCGCTGGACCCGCTGGCGGATGCTCCGATGATCCATCTCGAGCGCCGGAGCGTTGCGGAGACCCAGAGAATCCTCCTTCAGGAAAATCTGGCGCGTCTGGAACGTGCAATTTACACCGCTTCCTCATCGTCTGCCGCCTCGGCTCAGGCCCGTGCCGCTCAGGCGACGTCGCTGGGTGCGTTTATCGCGCGTGCGCGGCTGGTCGAGCCGCGCGGCCTCGTCGCCTTGCCTGAAGACGCAAATCTCAATCATGTTCTCCTTGAACCCGACGATGTGATCATCATCCCCTATGTGAACCAGACGGTAGTGATCGCCGGTGAAGTCGAACTGCCGCAGACACTGCTCTGGACCCCGGGTAACGATGCACGCGATTATGTGCGCCAGGCAGGCGGGTTCACGAATCTCGCCAACCGCTCAGATACGCTGGTGATCCATCCTGATGGCAGCGTCCAACGCGGTGGACCCGTGCGGGCAGGGGATCGCATTCTCGTTCCGCCCAAAGCGCCCGGACAGACGTTGCAGCTTATCCGCGATATCACGCAGATTCTCGGCCAGACGGGTCTGGCGGCCGCATCGATCTTCAGGATATTCTGATCGGGATACTCCGGTAGGAGCGGTATCTCCGCGACCGTCGAATTGCCGACAGCATCCGGGCGGGCCGGGAAACCCTATTCGGCTTTGTCTTCCGCCAATTTGCCGCGCGTCCAGTCGATACCAGCGAGCGTGCCGGGTATCTTGATTCGGCGATAGAAATTGCCGTTGAGCTGTGTGCGATAGATCAACTGGTGCCGGAAATTCCGGTAAAGATCCTGATGGACCGGATATTCGGTCGCCTTGTTCCAGAACTCATCCAGAGTAGCCGATGCCGTCAGGCCCTCGATACGGTATATGGCATCGCCAAGCGCCAGCGTCGGCTTTCCGTGATGGATGGCCGACATTCCGGTCGTGCTGTTGATTGTAACGAGCCCTTCAGCCTTGTTGATCAGCGTCGGCAGATGGGGGTCATGAACATAAATCAGGCGCTCGCCGAGCTGCGTTTCGTCCCGCAATTTGCGCACAAGCCGCGTGTAATCCGTGTACGGGCGATCCATCGGATGGTGTTTC
Organism: uncultured Parasphingopyxis sp.; assembly: GCA_947259005.1. Classification (GTDB taxonomy): domain Bacteria; phylum Pseudomonadota; class Alphaproteobacteria; order Sphingomonadales; family Sphingomonadaceae; genus Parasphingopyxis. The sequence continues at coordinate 37,460 of CAMYKP010000007.1, forward strand.
AGCACCAGCAGGGCATCTTTTGGGGCGTGCGTGGCAAAGGAATTCACGGTGTGCCGGATAAACTGCTCGATCGTATCGAATTCCGAATGGACGCCGATCTGGGCATCATTGTGAACCTGCAACGGAACCAGGAAAAAGGGTGGGTGATCTTTGGCGGTCAGCCGGTCGACATCGGGCTTGTTCTTCCATCGATACCAGTATTTGCGCGCCGTACCCTTTACCCAGGCGAGGCCCTCAAACCAGCTCAAGGGCCGGTGGTGGCGGTAACGCGGGAAGAATGGCCACAAAATGATTGCCCAGAAATAATAGGTGAACGCCCATCCCGTGGCATACCAAATCGTTTGTCCGACGGAGCTCGTTTCTGCCGGTTCCGGTGCTGGTGCGTTAAGATAGAATATCCCGGCCCGCGGCATCGTGCTGCGGCCATTTACGCCGTGGCATTCCATCGTGATATAATCGGGACGGATATAACCTTCCTCGAACACATAGACTTCAACATTGCGTTCCGCGGCAATCTCGCTCGCAATACCGTGCATTTTACGGCAATCGCCGAACAGCATGATCGTATCGATGCGTTTCTCGTCACAAACCCGATTCAGGAATGGTGGAAAGTTCTCGATCTTGTCGGTGAAACTTGTTGCGTTCAACGGATAGTAGAACCAGTCACCGCCGTTGAAATTGATCTTGTGCACATTCGCGCCTGCCCATTGCAGGTCTTTTGAAAGGCGGTTGAAGAAGGGGCCGACAGGGCCCTGTAACATCAGAATATTGCGACCGCGAAAGCAGTAAGGCGCGTCATCGGGGATCGTGGGAAGGGCTTCTGAATGTGTCGATTGATCGACAGCTACCGACGGATTTTCCGAGACGAGCCTGGCAGGAAGCACGGGGCCGTTCATATTCTGTCAACTCCCTTTGCGCCCGCCCGTCCTCTGTACTATTGTTGCGCAACGGCAAAGTCATCACTAGAAGCAGGAAAAGTAAGTAAAAAGTCAAATAGACCGGTGAGTTGTGGCGAAAATGCTGCAGACTGGTCGCCAAAGGGGCCCGAATGACAGATTCCGTGATGCGTACGCGTCTTGATTCCCCAGAAGAGTTATCAAGTCCGATCAGGGCTGCTGCACATGCGCTGCAGATAAACGCCGCTGCTGTGGCTGCCTTGGCGAGTCGAATTGATGGCAGTTTCGGCGATGCCGTGAACCTTATTCTTGGCCGTAAAGGCCATGTCGTTGTGTCCGGCATGGGAAAATCGGGCCTTGTTGCACGAAAGATCAGTGCAACTCTCGCTTCGCTCGGAACGCCGAGCATCTTCGTTCACAGCGCTGATGCCGGCCATGGCGACCTGGGAATGATTACGCGCGGGGATACCGCCGTGCTTATTTCGGCAAGCGGTGAGACGGATGAGGTGCTGGGCCTTATTCCCTATCTGCGGAATCTTGAGGCTCCGATCATTTCGATCACAGGCAATATGCGTTCGACGCTGGCCCGCCAATCGGACATCGCTCTGGACGGTTCGATCGAGCGTGAAGCCTGCCTGCACAATTTGGCGCCAACCACGTCGACGATCGTTGCCATGGCGATGGGGGATGCGCTGGCGATCGCACTTTGTGAAGCAAGCGGCTTTCAGGCGGCGGATTTCGCGCAATATCATCCCGGCGGTAAACTCGGCAAAAGGCTCAAGACACCGGTTCGCGATGCGATGCACAAGGCGGATTTGCCGATCTGTGCGCCCGAGACATCGCTCAAGGATATGCTTCCTATCATGTCAGAAGGCCGACTGGGCCTGGTTCTGGTGATGGCAGGACAAGCACTGAGCGGCATCGTCACTGACGGCGATTTACGGCGCGGGCTTGAACAGGCGAGCGAGTTGGGTGACCTTCAGGCACGGGAAATCATGACGCCCGATCCACTGACGATCGGGCCGGATGCCACGCTGTATGATGCCGACACGAAAATGCACGAAGCGCGGGTGACTGCGCTTGTGGTGGCCGATCCGGCGAAGAAGGTTCTCGGCGTCATCCAGATTCATGACTGAGGCCTTGCCTTCGCCCTGGGCGGGGGAGGAGCTATTCGTTCTCGCCGGGCCCTGCGCGATTGAGTCGCGCAGTTTTGCACTGGAAACAGCCGAAGAATTGCGAGATATCTTCGCGGCGGCTGGTGTCGGGCTGGTCTATAAATCCTCGTTCGACAAGGCGAACCGGACCTCTGCCGCGAGTTTTCGCGGTGTCGGTCTCGATGCCGGGCTGTCGATCCTCGCCGAAATTCGAGAGACGCTGGGCATACCGGTGATAACCGATGTGCACGATGCAGCGCAGGTCGCGCCGGCGGCCCAGGTGGTCGACATGCTCCAGACGCCAGCTTTTCTGTGCCGTCAATCCGATTTCATCGCGGCGGTCGCGGTTGCGGGAAAACCGGTCAATATCAAGAAGGGGCAGTTTCTGGCGCCCTGGGACATGGCCAAGGTCATCGAAAAAGCGCGGATAGCGGCCGATGAAGCGGGTGCATCCTCCGAGTTTTTCGTGTGCGAGCGCGGGTCGACCTTTGGCTATGGCAATCTCGTCGTCGACATGCGCGGGCTGACTATCATGCGGGAAACCAGCGGGTGCCCGGTGATTTTCGATGCCACCCATTCGGTGCAGCTGCCCGGTGCGAAGGGCGAAAGCAGCGGCGGGGAGCGCAAACATGCACCGGCGCTGGCACGCGCAGCCGTCGCCACGGGCGCGGTTTCGGGAGTGTTCATGGAAACCCATCCCGATCCGGATAATGCGCCCTGTGACGGCCCCAACATGCTGCCTTTCGAATGGCTTCCGGACCTGCTGGCCGAGCTGAAGGCGATTTCCGCGATTTCGCGCGGCAAATGAGTCTGATCGGGTGAAGATCGTAACGATCATCCCGGCCCGTTGGGGATCGACACGTTTCCCCGGCAAGGTGCTCATCCCGATTGCCGGGAAGGCGATGATCGAACGCGTATGGGAAAAGGCGAAGGCGGCCGACGGGATCGACGAGGTGATCGTCGCGACCGATGACGAGCGGATCGCCGGTGTTGTCAGGGATTTCGGTGGACGTGTTGAATTGACCCGCAGCGACCATGAAAGCGGCAGCGACCGGATTGCAGAAGTCGCCGCACGGATAGAGGCGGACGCGATCATCAATGTCCAGGGTGATGAACCGCTCGTCCGGTCATCCGATCTCGATCGGTTGGCGGTTCTCATGCGCGATGATCCGTCGGTGCAGGTGGCGAGCCTTTGTCACCCCATTTCTGCCGAAGAGGCGGACAATCCAAATCGCGTCAAAGTCGTGCGCAACGCGGCGGGCGATGCTCTCTATTTCAGTCGCGCCAAAGTCCCCCATCCGCGGCACGGCGAGCATGTCCGTCATTTCCAGCATGCCGGTATTTACGCGTATAAGCGGTCGGCGCTGCTCGCCTTCCCAACGCTTCCCATCCCCGCTGAGGAACGCGCAGAGGCGCTGGAGCAGCTACGTTATCTCTCGGCAGGCATCGCCATCAGGTTGCTCGAAACCAAACCCAGTGGCCCCGGCGTCGATACGCCCGAAGATGTCGCCATCGTCGAGAAACTTTTCGCCGGTTAAAGCGTCCAGCGCGCCAGATCGCCCAGTTCGCTGGTCCGCCATATCCCTTTCAGATCGGCAACCAGCCCGCCTTCGTTGACAAGCGATGCGATGGCTGCGTCCGGCATGTCGCGATAGAGTTTGTGCGGCACGGCGGCAAAGACGATATCGTGTCTGCCTGTTGGAGTGGCGGTTTCCAGTTCCACGCCATATTCCGACCGGGCTTCTTCCCTATCGGCGAGCGGATCGTGGACATGCACGTCATGGCCCAGCGACTGGAGCCTTTCGATGACATCGATTACGCGCGAATTGCGCAGATCGGGTACATCTTCCTTGAAGGTAAGGCCGAGGACGAGGACGCTTCCCGGCTTGCCGCCGCGCCGCTCATGCAGCTGATCGGCCACCCAGCCTCCCATCGCATCGTTGATCTTGCGCCCTGCAAGGATGACCTGCGGATCATGGCCGAGCTGTTCGGCGCAATGGCTCAGATAGTATGGGTCCACGCCTATACAGTGCCCCCCGACGAGCCCCGGCTGAAAGGGAAGGAAGTTCCATTTCGTGCGTGCGGCCTCCAGCACGTCCCATGTCGAGAGGCCGAGCGGCCCGAAGACCCGGGCGATTTCGTTCATAAAGGCGATGTTGATGTCGCGCTGGGCATTCTCGATCACTTTTGCGGCTTCCGCAGCCTTGATCGAGGCCGCCTTGAACGCGCCAGCCTCCGTGATCGTGCCGTAAATCGCTGCCAACCGGTCTGTCACAGCAGCATTTTCGCCGGCAACAACCTTCACGATCTTGTCGATACTATGCTCGCGGTCACCCGGATTGATTCGCTCGGGCGAATAACCAAGGAAGAAATCGGTACCGCGCTTCAGGCCCGATGCCGCTTCGAGGGCCGGGCCGCAAATATCCTCTGTAACGCCCGGATAGACGGTGGATTCGTACACAATCACCGGCTGCTTCTTGGCATCGAGCAGCGGCGCAACTGTCCGGGTGGCGCTGAGCAGGGCTGACAGATCGGGTTTTTTGTCTGCATCGACCGGTGTTGGCACTGCGATTACAAAGATGTCCGCGCCAACGGCGACGGCTGGATCGTCCGCGAGACGAAGCGTCGAGGTTTTGAGCGCATCCGCATCGACTTCGCCCGTGCGATCATGACCTGCGCGAAGCTCTTCTATGCGTGCCGCGTTGGCATCCACCCCGATCACCGTGAATTGACGAGCTAGGGCGACCGCGAGCGGCAAGCCCACATAGCCAAGCCCGACCACGGCGATGCAAGTATCCGGGCGGGTATCTGGCGCTGCGTTCATTGCTGTTTTCCTTGTCGTGCAGCGAAAAAGTGCCGGGCGTCCCTATAGCCCCGAGGCGTCTGATAATGCCATAACAGAGTCCGGTCGATCCTTCTCTCGCCCGAAACCGCAACTGTCTGAGGAAACATCATGCGCGCATCATTTTCTGCTCTGGGAATTCTTTCCTCCCTTGCTGTCATGGCCTGTGCCCCGATGGAGACGGATCCTGCACCTCCGCCGTTGCCGCCCGTCGAGCGCGCCGAAGCAATATTGCATGACGCCTCCGGAGCCGTGCGCGGTGACGCGGTTCTCATCCAGCTGGATCAGGGGGTCCGGCTTGTCATCCGTGCCGAAGGCATGGCGCCGGGCGTCAAGGCCGCGCATATCCACATGACCGGGCGTTGCGACGGCCCCGGTTTTACCAGTGCGGGCGGTCACTGGAATCCGCTTGGCCGCGAACATGGGCGGGACAATCCGGCGGGCCAGCACATGGGCGACATGCCGAACCTGATTATCGGGCAAGACGGGATGGGGCTGCTCGAAGTCATCATCAGCGGCGCCCGGATCGAAGACGGGCGCTTTCCTCTGCTCGATGAAGATGGCGCGGCACTGATGATCCATGCAGGACCTGACGACTACCGCAGCGACCCGGCCGGCGCAGCCGGTCCGCGTATCGCCTGCGGGGTCATCGAACCGATCCTCTAGGGAACCGATGCTCCGGGCCGGCCCGGGCCCTAGATCGGTTCTCCGGCTGCACGGGCACGCTCGACCAGCGTGCGTTCGGCTTCGGGCACCGTCCGATAGGCAATGATAAGCAGGACCAGGCCGATGGGCACGGCGATCAATATGCTCAGCATGCCGGTTGAGAGGCTTCCGGTTGCTGCCGAAACCTGTCCGGCCAGATAAGGTCCAAGAGCCAGGCCTACCAGCGTGGTCGCCAGGAAAAAGGTTGCCGTGGCCGTTCCGCGCATTCTCGGCAATACGAGGTCCTGCGACGTTGCGGCGGCGGCTCCGAGTGCGGAACTGGCGATCAGCGTCAGGCAGAAACTCAGCACATAGAAGAGAATGGCATTTTGCGTCGTAAAGGCGATGGCGAAGGGCAGCGCCGGCACGACAAGGCCGAACATGACGACGAGCAGGCGGCCTGCCGGATTGCGCTGACGCAGCCAGTCTGCAACCCGTCCGCCCATAATCACGCCGAGAAAGCCAGCCACAGCACCCGGTCCGCCGATCCACCAGCCTGCATCGCCCGGAAGCTCCCCGATGATCCGGATCGCATAAGGCGCCGACCAGAAGGTAGCGGAATAGGACAGGAAGGCGACCATGCCATAGCCGAGAATTGTCGTGAGAAAGGCGATATTGCCCCAGATCAGCTTGAAAGCGGGCGGGTCACGGTCTTTCAGCGTCGTTGCCCAGGAAAAGATTGCATAATAGCCAATGGCAATCGCGACCCATTGCTGAACATTGCCGGTCAGGACGATCAGCCCATAGGCAATTGCCGAGATAATCGCGCCGCCGCCCAGATTGAACAGCAGATGCCTCATGCCGGCCCGCGCTGCGGCGATAATGGTGAAAGGCGGAATGACGGCAAACAGTTCGCGGACAAAGCCGCGGAACGGATCTTTGGGCGGCGGTGTCGGTAGGCCTTCGGCTTGCCCGCGCAGCGGTTCGCGCAGGGTGAAGACGAGCATCGCGAGCAACAGACCCGGCAGGCCAACAATGATGAAGGCTGCCTGCCAGCCGGCGAGGCCGAAGGGCGCGTCAACGGGATAGGCCGCGTTCCACCACTCGACGATCTTGCCGCCGATCAGCAGCGAAACGCCGCCGCCAAGATACAGGCCCGAAGAATAGATGGCGAGCGCGGTCGCACGCATCTTTTTCGGGAAATAGTCGGAAATCAACGAATAAGCGGAAGGGCTTGCCGTGGCCTCGCCAATCCCGACACCGATTCGTGCGAAGCTGAGCGTCGCGAAATTCTTGGCGAAACCCGAAAATGCCGTCATCGCCGACCAGATGGCCAGGCCCAGTGACATCAGCCGGACGCGGTGCCAGCTGTCCGCCAGCTTGCCGAGCGGGATGCCGAACAGGGCGTAAAAGACGCCAAAGGCGGTGCCGTACAGGAATCCGAGCTGATCGTCCGACAGGCCCAGATCGGCCTTGATATCTTCCGCGAGGATCGAGAGGATGTTGCGATCGACAAAGTTCAGGACGTAGATGACGACAAGAACCGTCAGCACATACCAGCTGTAACCCGTAGCCTTATACTCCTCGGCTGGAGCATCCGCTGGAGGCTGCACGCCTGCTTCTGCGCCATCGCGCCCGTCAGTCGTTTCTGTCATGAAGCATTTCACCCATCGGTTTTTCTTTTTGGTGTAACAGCGTCAGCCCCGTTGGCAAAAACTTTATGAGGAATTCCGGACAATGCCACATTCGATTCTGTTCGTATGCCTGGGTAATATCTGTCGGTCGCCTATGGCCGAGGGCGCGATGCGCGTGGTTAGCGAACAGCGGGAAATCGAGGTCATCGTCGATTCCGCCGGTACCGGGGCTTGGCATGTTGGCAACCCGCCTGACGGTCGCGCCCAAGCCGCCGCTCTGGCTAATGGGGTGAATATTTCGGGGCAGCGGGCCCGCCAGATTTCGATGCGGGATTTCGACCGCTTCGATCAGGTTATCGCGATGGACCGGTCGGTGTTGGGAGACCTGGATGGGTTGAGGCCCGAAACGGCGGGCGGCGCACTCTCGCTTTTTCTCGATCATGTGGCGGGCAGGGAAGGGCAGGATGTTGTCGATCCCTATTATGGCGAAGAGGACGGCTTTGCGATTGCCTGGGCAGATGTGATGGCCGGTGCGAACGCCTTGCTGGACAAGCTGGAACGCGGATAGGCGCGTCAGCCCAGCGGGTAGCGGTTCACGCTTTCATAGCGCGCGCCGCTCGGCCCGAGAAAACTTTCGATCAGGTCGAAATGCTCGACGGCGAAGGGTTCGCTCGCCAATCTGACATTCTCCTGCACGAAATTCTCTATCGGTCCGGATGAGCTGTTCAACCGCGCGAGGGTGATATGGGGCAGAAAGACACGGCGCTCGGGTTCCAGACCGAGCGGACGAAGCACACTATCAACCCTGTCACGGAGCCGTTTGAGATCGGCAGGAGCCCGAATCCCTGCCCACAGGGCGGTCAGTTTTCCGCCTTTTTCGAACGACCCGACACTATCGAGGGCGATTTCAAAGGGTTGGGAGCGAACCTGGTCGAGTGCGACCGCGATATCCTCTGCCGTTGGTCGTTCGACATCGCCGATAAACCGCAATGTCAGATGCAGTTGATCATCGTCTTGCCAGCGCGCGCCGTTGATGCCGTGCATCAGGTCGAGCAACTGGGCGCGAATGGCGCGTGGCGGGCGGATGGCTACGAACAGGCGGTGCATGGCAAATTTTGGCGTAAGCTTTTTTCTTGCCCATTGTTAGGGGCGATTGACCTTGAAAATGCGGCCCGAATACCCGATATTGCCGGGAAATCGGTAGTTTATGCCGATCTGACAAGGAGATGCATTCACATGGCTAACTGGTCTGATCCGAATACCGGCCTTCAGGGCCAAGCCCAGGGCAGGCTTGATACTGGCGCACGCGACGTCGCGTTCGACGCCGGGCTCCGGTCTTATATGCTCAAGGTTTACAACTACATGGCGTCGGGCATCCTGCTTACCGGCGTCGTGGCGATGCTGTTCGCTCGCGGTGGTATAGAATCGCCAGCGGCAACGATTATCATGGCTGGCGGTCTGCTCAGCTGGGTCATCATGCTTGCCCCGCTGGCCTTCATCCTCGTGATGAGCTTCGGCATAAATCGCCTCTCCACGGGCGCGCTTCAGGCGTGTTTCTGGGGTTTCTCGGTCGTTATGGGCCTGTCGCTCTCGACGATCTTCCTCCGCTATACCGGCACATCCATCGCGCAGACTTTCTTCGCAACATCCGCAGCTTTCGTAAGTCTCAGCCTTTGGGGTTACACGACGAAGAAAGATCTCAGCGGCTGGGGCACCTTCCTGATCATGGGTCTTGTCGGCCTGATCGTGGCGATGGTGATCAACATCTTCCTGCAGTCGGAAGCGATGGGCTTTGTAATCAGCGGCATCGGCGTGCTGATCTTTGCCGGCCTCACCGCCTATGACACGCAGAAGATCAAATCGATGTATGCCTATGTGGCAGGCACCGACATGATGGGCAAAACGGTCATCATGGGAGCGCTGAACCTCTATCTCGACTTCATCAACATGTTCCTGTTCCTGCTCAACTTCATGGGCGGCCGCGAATAGGGCCAGGTTGGCAACTCAAAAAGAAAAGGCCCGGCGGGGAAACCTGCCGGGCTTTTTTCTTTGGGACGGATGATCAGCTAGCGGCGGGTTGCTCCGGCATCAGCGCCAAATCGATTTCCTTGGCCCGTTTATAGGCTTCGCGCTCGCGCAGTCGCCCGGCATAGGCTTCAAACGCTGGCCGGCTCGGCACCGTTCCAAATTGCAGACCCCAGTCGATCTGCGATCCCACATAGACATCCGCAGCGGTGAACCGGTCGCCGCAGATATAGTCGCGGCCTGATACAGCGCCTTCAAGCGCTGCGACCGCCTTTTCATAATTGCCATAGCCCGCCGAGCGCTCCTGCTCTTCATTCGGTGTCAGGCCTAAACTCTTGTCGGTGATCGCCTGTTCGAGAGGACCGGCGGCGAAAAACAGCCAGCGATAATAATCGGCGCGTTCATGATCCTTCGGGGCAAGCTCCGCCTCGGGAAATGTCTCTGCGAGATAGGCGCATATCGCCGCGCATTCCGTGACCACATAGTCATCATGTTTGATCGCGGGAACTTTGCCCATCGGGTTGATCGCCAGATAGTCCTCACCCTTCATCGTCGTGTCATAATCGAGCAGCACCTGCTCATAAGGCGCGCCGACTTCTTCGAGCATCCAGCGAATGATCTGCCCGCGCGACATCGGGTTGGTGTAAAAAGTCAGGCCTGTCATTTTCCTATTCTCCCGTAGCTCAAGCGGAACATATATGGAACATTAGCGGCGGTCCAGAGGCGTCAACACGTGAAATGCGAATTGACCGACCGAATTTATTCCGCAGGATCGCGTTTGGCCGGTTCTCCCGCTCGCTCAAGCTCATCGAGGCGGCGGCGGGCTTCTTCATTGGGGGCAACATCCACATTGTCGCCGTCGATGGTTATTCGCGCACCGCCGATCGGCGTGTCGATTTCAATGCTGCCATCGGGCTTGATTGCGACGTCGACATCGTCGGATTCAGGCTCTTCGGGTGGCGGGGCTGGCCGAGGCTCAGCTCTTGGGGCGGCATTGGCGATCGCGCCGCTCATGAAGGCGCGCCAGATGCGGGCCGGAGCACCGCCTCCGCTCGCACTGCCGAGCGGGCTGTTATCGTCATTGCCTATCCAGACACCGACCACGAGATCGCCGGCAAAGCCGACGAACAGCGCATCGCGGCTGTCCTGCGTCGTACCCGTTTTGCCAAAGGCCGGGATCGAAAGCCGCGCCGCGCTGCCCGTTCCGTCTGCGATGACCGCTCCGAGCATATCGAGCAGTTGTTCGCGGTGCCGGCTGGCGATGACCGGGCGCCTGTCGAACAGCCATTCGAAAAAGCCCCGGCGGCCCTGCGCGATACCATGGGGCACGACGGGCACATCGCCATTGGCGACTGCCGCATAAGCCGTTGTCAGCTCAAGCAGCGTCATCTCACCGCTGCCTAGGGCAACACTGGCATTGGCAGGAAATTCGCGCTCCACGCCCAATGTGCGGGCCGCCTCGGCAATCGCTTCGCTGCCGAGCTGCTGATACAGCCGCACGGCTACGACATTGCTTGACCGGGCAAAGGCTTCGCGCAGCGTGATCTCGCCGCGATAACGCCCGCCAGAGTTCACCGGCCTGTAGTCGCCGCTTTCAATCGGGCTGTCATCGACCAGCGTTTCAGGCGTCATCCCGCTTTGAAGGGCGGCCAGATAGACGAACAGCTTGAATGTCGATCCCGGCTGGCGGGTGGCCTGGGTGGCGCGGTTGAAAGGCGATGTCGCATAGTCGCGCCCGCCGACCATCGCCACGACCTCGCCATTGGTGCGCATGGCGACGAGCGCCATCTGCGCATTGCCCGGAACATTGCTGCGCGTGACGCGCTCGGCCAGTCTCTGGAGATCCCAGTCGAGCGTCGTGGGTACTTCGATGCTCTCATAGCCGGTGCCATAGGCTGCGCGCGCTTCTTCCTGCACCCATTCGGCGAAATGGCTTCCGCGCGGCATGGCGGGGGGAGGGCGATGGTCTACGGTTGCCAGAGGGACGGCATCGGCTTCTTCCTGCGTCAGATAACCGGCATCGACCATCGCGGCGAGAACGACCTGTTCCCGTTCCTGCGCGCCTTCCAGGTTGCTGGTGGGAGCGAGCCGGGACGGTGCACGGACAAGCCCGGCCAGCATCGCCGCCTGGGTAAGCGTCAGATTTTCGGGATGGCGGTAGAAATAATGGAGCGATGCGGCGCGCAGCCCATAGACATTGTCGCCGAAATAGGCGTTCGACAGATAGCGTTCGAGGATTTCATCCTTGGTCAGCCAGATTTCGAGCCATAGCGCGATGGGGACTTCCTGCACCTTGCGAAACAGGGTTTGGTCCGAGTTGAGATAGGTGAGCTTGGCGAGCTGCTGGGTGATCGTGCTGCCGCCGTGCCGCGTGCTGGAGGTGAGATTGGTCCACAGGGCCCGTGCGATGCCTCGCGGATCGATACCCCAATGGTCTTCGAACCGACGATCCTCGATGGCCAGAAAGGCCTCTCTGACATGCGGTGGCAGGTCGGCCATGACGACAGGCCTGTCCATCACCGGCCCCATCCGGGCGATCGGCGTTCCGTTCGACGCCTGAAGGATCATGGGCGGCGGAACAAGCGGCTGGGCGGTGCGCGAAACGGGCGCAAAGATCGCCAGCCAGGCGATCAGCAGGAACATGAAAACAAGGAAACCCCTGAGCGCCCATTTCAGGATTAACCAGCGTCGTTTCCGGCGCGGGGCCGGGGGAAGCGGAGGCCCGTATTCCCCGTCATAATCCGGCGGATAACCGGCATTGTCTGGTTCATCAAAGACAAAGCCCTGGTCGGTGCTGCCCGGCGTGTCCGGGTCGAACGCCTGAAACGGGCTCTCTTCGGCGCGCTGCTCGGGGTTGCGCCGATAATAGGGATCGAATGCGGGGTCGTCCGCATAGGGCCCGATCAACCGCGATTGGCGATCGTCATAGCTTTTGCGCGGGAAAGGAAGGTCGTCATCCGCCATGGTGTATTATAAATATACTACACAAAATAGCGCTGCGCCAGTCTGTGTCACCTCAAATCGCGACCCAGCCGTATATCTACAGCAACAATCTGAAGCTGCGCTGTACAGGGCTGCGGACCGGGCGGATTGAACGGCCCGGTCCAGATTCAACCGCTTCAGCGACTATGCCTCCGCTTCTGGCGTCTTTTTCTTTTTCTTCTTCGGCGGTTTGCGCTTGGGCGGAGCAGGGGTGAGCAGGAAGTCGAGCGCGTCGTCCTTCACCGTCACATCCACCTCGCCGCCATTGACAAGCTTGCCGAACAGCAATTCCTCGGCGAGCGGCTGTTTCACCTTTTCCTGGATCAACCGGCCCATCGGGCGAGCGCCATAAAGCTTGTCGTATCCGCGCTCGGTCAACCATGCCTTTGCCTCGTCATCGAGCCGGATATGCACTTCGCGGTCGGCGAGCTGCAGTTCGAGCTCAAGGATGAACTTGTCGACGACGCGCGCAACCACGGCGGGCGGCAGATATCCGAACGGCACGATCGCATCGAGACGGTTGCGGAATTCGGGGGTGAACATCTTCTTCACCGCTTCCTCGCTCGCATCTTCCTTGGAGATATCGCCAAAGCCGATGCCTTCACTCGCCATGTCGGCCGCGCCTGCATTGGTCGTCATGATGAGGACGACGTTACGGAAATCGACGGTCTTGCCGTGATGATCGGTGAGCTTGCCATTATCCATGACCTGCAACAGCACGTTGAACAGGTCCGGATGGGCCTTTTCGATCTCGTCGAGCAGGAGCACGCAATGGGGATGCTGGTCGACGGCATCGGTGAGGAGGCCGCCCTGATCGTAACCGACATAGCCCGGAGGCGCGCCGATCAGGCGCGACACGCTGTGCCGCTCCATATATTCGGACATGTCGAACCGTTCGAGCGGAATGCCCATGATCGAGGCGAGCTGGCGGGCCGCTTCCGTCTTGCCGACGCCGGTCGGGCCGGTGAACAGATAATTGCCGATTGGCTTGTGCGGTTCGCGCAGGCCGGCGCGGGACAATTTGATTGCCGACGAAAGTGTCTCGATTGCCAGGTCCTGGCCGAACACGACGCGTTTCAGGTCCGTATCGAGCGTCTCCAGTGCCTGCTTGTCGTTGGTCGATACCTGTTTCGGCGGGATCCGGGCCATCATCGAGATGACCTGTTCGATCTCGTTCGGCGTGATCATCTTCCGGCGCTTGGACGGCGCTACCAGCATCTGGCTGGCGCCCGTTTCGTCGATCACGTCGATGGCCTTGTCCGGTTGTTTGCGGTCATTGATGTAGCGCGAGGACAGTTCCACCGCAGCCTTGATCGCATCGGCCGTATATTTGACGTTGTGATGCTCTTCATAATGGGGACGAAGCCCCTGAAGGATCTTGATCGTATCCTCGATCGAGGGCTCGTTGACGTCGATTTTCTGGAAGCGCCGGAGCAGGGCCCGGTCCTTCTCGAAATGGTTGCGGAATTCCTTGTAGGTCGTGGAGCCGATGCACCGGATCGCGCCGCTGGAAAGCGCCGGCTTGAGCAGGTTCGAGGCGTCCATTGCGCCGCCGGACGTCGCGCCCGCACCGATTACCGTGTGGATCTCGTCGATGAACAGGATCGCGTCGGGCAGCTTTTCGAGTTCGTTGACTACCGCTTTCAGCCGTTCCTCGAAATCGCCGCGATAGCGCGTGCCGGCGAGCAACGCGCCCATGTCGAGCGCGTAGATCACGGCCGGGAGCAGCACCTCGGGAACATCCTCTTCCACGATACGCCGCGCCAGACCTTCGGCGATGGCGGTTTTGCCGACGCCGGGCTCGCCCACATAGAGGGGATTGTTCTTCGAGCGGCGGCAGAGAATCTGCACCGTCCGGTCGACCTCGACCGTGCGGCCGATCAGCGGATCGATCTTTCCGGCCTCAGCCTTCTCGTTAAGATTGACGCAGAACTGCTTGAGCGCGCTCTCATTCTTCTTCTTGCCGCCCGCTTTCTGTTCCGGCTGGTCATCGTCATCGGTGCCACTGATTTCCCGGCTTTCGCTATCCGTTTCACCCTTGCCGACACCGTGCGAGATGAAGCTTACCGCATCGAGGCGGCTCATATCCTGCTGCTGGAGGAAATAGACGGCATAGCTTTCGCGCTCGGAAAACAGCGCAACAAGCACATTGGCGCCGGTTACTTCGTCACGGCCCGACGATTGCACATGCAGGATCGCCCGCTGGACGACGCGCTGGAATCCGCTGGTTGGCGAAGGATCGGTCGTGCCCTCGATCCGCAGCGCTTCAAGCTCGTTATCGAGATAGACACCGACAGCTTCCTGCAGCTCCGAAATTTCGACGCCGCAGGCCGTCATCACCTGCGCGGCGTGATCGTCATCGGTCAGCGCGAGCAGCAGATGTTCGAGCGTTGCATATTCATGTTTGCGGTTCGCGGCTTCGGCGAGCGCATTATGCAGCGTTTGTTCCAGTTCACGAGCAAAAGAGGGCATTAGTTAACTCCTTGCCGGTCTCTACACAGCTGAGACCCGGTAGATCCTATATGGTAATGGTTAACGAAAAAGTTAACAAAAGGAATATTATTGGCGGTGAAAGGCCGAAAATTCGCCGGTCTGAGCGATGTTTCCGTCCACCGCCTCATCGTTTGAACAACTCGTCGGCAGCTTTGCGGTGGGTGACGGCGCCGTCCAGTTTCACTTTTACGCGGGAAATTTCGCCTTCAAGCGCCTCAATTCGCGTCTCCAGTTCCTCGACGGAATATGGGTCGAGATCCTCTTTGCACAATAGCGTGAGAGGATCCCCGGGCGTTTTGGCGAAAAGTTCGTCCAAATCCATGACTCTAACGTTGACGCTCGACCCCCGGCTGTCAATAAGGCAGCGCGATTTCGGGCGCATGGATGGGGGATATATATGGCCGTGGTGCCGGATCAAATGACCGCTATCGATATGGAGAATCCGGGCGGGCCAGAGGTTCTGCAGCCCGTAACGCGTCCTGTACCGCAACCGGGACCGGGCGAGGTGCTCGTGAAAGTGGCGGCGGCCGGCGTGAACCGGCCCGATATTGTGCAGCGCAAGGGCTTTTATCCGCCGCCGCCCGGCGCGCCGACCATTCCCGGCCTGGAAATTTCCGGGGAGGTCGTTGGCCTGGGAGAGGGCGTTGATGATGCCGTGATGGGGCAGAATATCTGCGCACTGGTTTCCGGTGGCGGTTATGCCGAATATTGCACGGCGCCTGTCGTTCAGTGCCTGAGTGTTCCCGAAGCGCTGACAATGCAGGAAGCGGCGGCACTGCCCGAAACGCTTTTCACCGTCTGGCACAATCTGTTCGAACGCGCCTATGCCCGGCGGGGCGAGACCGTCCTTGTCCATGGCGGGACGAGCGGCATCGGATCGATGGCGATCATGCTGGGAAAGCTGTTCGACCTGACCGTTATCGTGACCTGCGGAAGCGACGAAAAATGCGATGCTGCAAAGGAAATCGGCGCAGCCCATGCCATCAACTATAAATCGCAGGATTTCGTCGAGGAAGTAAAGCGCATCACGGACGGCGAAGGCGTCGAGATAGTGATCGATATGGTCGCGGGAGACTATGTCGCGCGCAATCTCCAATGCCTGAAGGAAGACGGCCGACACGTGACCATCGCTGTTCAGGGCGGGATCGAAGCAACGATCAATATGGCGCAGGTGATGAGCAGGCGGCTGACTCTTACCGGTTCGACACTCCGCGCGCGTTCGGTCGAGTTCAAGGGCCTGTTGGCCGATGAGATCGAGCGCAACGCCTGGCCGTTCGTCGAAAAAGGCGAGTTGCGCCCGGTGATGGACCAGAGCTTTCCGCTCGCCGATGCCGCCGCCGCCCATAAGCGGATGGAAGCGGGCGCGCATATCGGAAAGATCATTCTGGAAATCTGAAGGCGAGTGCGGGTTGCGAACGCGCTTGGCCATATTCCCATTGAATCTTGACCGGGTACCCAGTTCGCGATTTTTTTGTGCAAAGCAGCAAAAAATGCGCCGACGTAGTTTAGCTGTAACAATGAATCGTCATAGGCTTCCAGGCGGAACAACCGACGAGGTTTGTCATGGATGCGCCGCACGATTTTCTGAAAGATGCAGCAATATTCAATCTGTCGGACAAACGGGTTTCCGGGCCCGAGCCTGACCGGGAGCGCCAGCGTTATCGCACTATCTGGGTGTCCGATATCCATCTCGGGACCAAGGGCTGCAACACCGAACTGCTGATCGATTTTCTCGACAATACCGACAGCGAGACCATGTATCTGGTCGGCGACATCATAGACGGCTGGCGAATGAAAAAACGCTTCTACTGGCCCGCCGAACATAATGACGTGATCTGGCGCGTCCTGAAACGGGCACGGCGCGATACGCGGATCGTGTATATCCCGGGCAATCATGACGAGATGTTCCGCCAGTTCACCGGCCTTGATTTCGGCAAGGTCGAGATCCGGCGCAAGGCGATTCATGAAACGGCGGATGGCCGCCGGTTGCTGGTCATGCATGGTGACGAATTTGACGCGATCATGCTTTCGCATCGCTGGCTCGCCCATGTCGGTGACTATGCCTATGCGACACTGATGGCGCTCAATCGCTGGGTCAACGCGCTGCGCAGGCGTTTCGGCATGCCCTATTGGTCGCTGTCCAAACACGCCAAGCACAAGGTGAAGAACGCGGTCGAATTCATTTCGAAATTCGAGGAAATCGTCGCCCAAGAAGCCGGAAAACGGGGTGTGGACGGGGTCGTGTGCGGCCATATCCATACGGCTGAAATCCGCGATATCGAGGGCATCGAATATTATAATGACGGGGACTGGGTCGAAGGTTGCACGGCGCTTGTCGAGCATTTCGACGGTCGGATGGAGATACTCCATTGGGCCGACGAGATCGCCGCACGAGAAACGGAGTCCGCCCAGATTTCTAAGGCGGCTTAGATAGTTCAATCGAAAGGACGGGAAGATGCGGATAGCGATTGTCACCGATGCCTGGACGCCTCAGGTCAATGGCGTGGTCCGAACGCTCCAGTCCGTCCGCCGCGAACTCGAAAAGATGGGGCATGAGGCGCATGTCTTCTCGCCCGATCAGTTCTATTCGGTCCCATGCCCGACCTATTCGGAGATCAAGCTGGCGCTGGTAACGGCGGAGCAGTTGGGAACGGCTCTGATGCGGGTGGCGCCCGATGCCATCCATATTGCCACCGAAGGTCCGTTGGGCTTTGCCGCACGGCGCTGGTGCCGGCGCAACGGATTTTCGTTTACGACCGCCTATCATACGAAATTCCCGGACTATGTGGCGAAGCGGACAAGGTTGCCCGCGGACTGGATCTGGCCGTTGATGCGCCGTTTCCATGCACCGTCTAGCGCCGTCCTGACCGCGACAGACTCGATCCGCCGTGAGTTGCGGGTGCACGGCATCACCCATGTTGCGCCATGGGGCAGGGGTGTCGATCTCGACAGTTTCTCACCGGATGCGCCTCCACACCCGGCCTATTCCAGCCTGACAGGACCGATCATGCTCTATGTCGGGCGCATTGCGATCGAGAAGAATATCGAGGCTTTCCTTGCGTGCAGCCATCCGGGTTCGAAAGTGATCGTCGGCGACGGGCCTGCGCGAACGACGCTTGAACGGCGCTATCCGGACGTGCTTTTCTTGGGGGCGTTGTCCGGCCCTGCATTGGCGGGCGCCTATGCCGGCGCCGATGTGTTCGTGTTTCCCAGCAGGACGGACACGTTCGGGCTCGTGATGATCGAGGCGCTCGCATCGGGAACGCCGGTGGCGGCCTATCCGGTGGCCGGGCCCCTGGATGTGGTCAACAGCGAGGTTGCCTGTCTCGATCCCGATCTCGATATCGCGATTGCCAGAGCACTGACCCGTGATCGAGCCATCTGTGCCAATTATGGTGCCTGTTTTACCTGGGAACGCAGCGCGCACGAATTTCTCAGCGCGCTTGTACCGATCACCCGTCAATTCGACAAAGCGGCCTGAGGATCGCCGGTACCGGGCACGCGCAGCGCCGCTATTGCTCTTATCGCATCGCTCCCCTAAATAGATGCCATATTCGGCCGTCCCGTGAGGGGCGGCCCTTTTATTATCCGGAGCCTATCATGTCCCATCCCCTGATGCCGCACGCAACCGCCAGCTGGCTGGTCGACAATAGCGCGCTTACCTTTGAACAGATCGCGGATTTTTGCGGTTTGCACATTCTCGAAGTGCAGGCGATCGCCGACGACACGGCTGCAACCAAACTCACAGGCCGCGATCCGATTGCTGCCCATGAAGTGACGATGGAAGAAATCGAAAAGGCGCAGGCCGATCCCGAATATCGCATGGAAATGCTCAAAGGCCCGGAACAGGTTCGCCGGACCAAGGGACCGCGCTACACGCCGGTTTCAAAGCGTCAGGACAAGCCGGACGGCATTGCCTGGCTGCTCCGCAACCATCCCGAAATTTCGGATGCCCAGATCGGCAAGCTGATTGGCACGACGCGGAACACCATCCATGCAATCCGGGATCGTACGCATTGGAATATCGTTGAGATCGTTCCCAAAGACCCGGTTACGCTGGGCCTGTGTTCGCAGCGCGAGCTGGATGCCGTGGTGACCAAGGCCGCGAAGAAAGCCGGCATCGAAGCACCGAAAGACGAAACGATGGAAGGCGATCGCGAAGCCCTGATCGAAGAGCTCCGCAATGAACGCCGCGTCGCTGCCGCTGAAGCCGAAGCAGCCTTGGCTGCGGAAGCCGCTGAAGCCGCTGGCGAAACGGTTGAGCCGGCTGCTGAGACGGAAGGCGAATCCACACCCGGCGGTTGGCCCGACATGCCCACCGATGATGCGCCTGCCAAACAACTTCCCGAGGGCGCAGAAGAGTTGTTCAGGAAGAAGGACGACTAAATCGGGGCGATTTTACTGACAGAGCTGTCAGTAACTTGATATGTCGGAAAGCCTTGCTATAGGGCGGTTATGGTTGAAATTCGGGACATCTGGCGCAAGAATTACAAGCATCCCGAACC
Organism: uncultured Parasphingopyxis sp.; assembly: GCA_947259005.1. GTDB lineage: Bacteria > Pseudomonadota > Alphaproteobacteria > Sphingomonadales > Sphingomonadaceae > Parasphingopyxis. The sequence goes on from CAMYKP010000007.1 coordinate 56,636, forward strand.
GTGGGACCGGAGCTTTGCGCCACTCACCGTGCCGCAAATGTTTGCGAACAGCGCGGCGGCGCATCCGGATGCCTATCTCGCCGATTTCATGGGCCGGAAATACAGCTATGCCGATGTTCGCCTTGGCGTGAACCGCGTTGCACGCGGCTTGCAGAAGCTGGGCGTTAAAAAAGGCGACCGGGTGGGGATTTTTCTCCCCAATGTGCCGCATTATCTCGCTGCCTATTATGGCGCGATGAAAATGGGCGCGACGGTCGTCAATTTCTCGCCGCTCTATACCGTCGATGAGCTGTCTCATCAGGTCGAGGACTCGGGCACCAAGATTCTCTTCACCCTGTCGGCGAAAGCGTTGCTGCCGACGGCGCTCGACGTGCTCGATAATTCTTCGCTCGAAAAACTGATCGTCGGCAGTGTTGTCGAGGCACTGCCGCTTGCCAAGTCCCTCATGTTCCGCGTGTTCAAGGGAAGTGAGTCCGTCGATATACCCAAGCGTCGGGACGTCATCCCGTTCAGCGAGCTCGTCGATAACAAGGGCGATAGCGGCCGCGTACCGATCGATCCGCGCAAGGATATCGCGCTGATCCAATATACGGGCGGCACGACGGGCGTACCCAAAGGCGCGATGCTCACGCATCAGAACATCACCGCCAATGCGCGCCAGATAAATGCTCTCGATCCCGAGCCGGAAGCCGAAGACCGGATCATGGGCGTGCTGCCATTCTTCCATGTTTTCGCCAATGCGACGGTTCTTAACCGCACCGTGCTGCGCGGCGGAGAGATCATCATGCTGCCGCGCTGGAACGCCGCGCAGGCACTAAAGGCGATTGAACGCACCAAGGCGACGGCGCTGCCCGGCGTGCCGACCATGTATACCGCCCTGCTCGATCATCCGCAGACGGCGAAGACCGATTTCAGTTCCTTGCGGGTCTGCATTTCGGGCGGTGCGCCGCTGCCGGCCGAAATCAAGGCCAAGTTCGAGACGATGACGGGCGCCAAGCTGGTCGAGGGCTATGGCCTGACCGAAAGCTCGGGCGTTGTCTCCACCAACCCTTATGACGGCGAGAACAAGACCGGGTCCATTGGCCAGCCTATCGCCGGGACGATCGTTAAGCTGGTCGACAAGGAAGATCCCAACGAGATGGCCCCGGAGGGGGAACCGGGCGAAATCGTGATAGCCGGGCCGCAAATCATGTATGGCTATTGGAACCGGCCCGATGCCGACGACCAGATACTGTATGACGGTTTCCTGCGCACCGGCGATGTCGGCACGATAGACGAAGATGGCTATATCTTTATCGTTGATCGGCTGAAGGACATGATCGCGGTTTCCGGATTCAAGGTTTTCCCGAGTCAGCTCGAGGAAATTCTCTACAAAAGCCCGGCGGTGAAAGAGGCACTCGTTATCGGTGTTCCTGATCCCTATACGGGCGAAAAGCCCAAGGCATTTGTGACGCTGAACATGGGTTCGGATGTTACCGGAGAGGCGCTGGCCGACTGGCTCAATCCGCAGCTTGGCAAGCATGAGCAGGTGGACGCGGTTGTCGTCCGGGACGAACTTCCGAAAACAATGATCGGCAAGCTCGATCGCAAGGCCCTCAGGGCAGAAGAAGCGGCCTAGGCTGAATCTTCGCTCCGTTCCTTCATCAGCTGTTTATGCGTCGCTTCGACTTCGCGGAACGCCGCGAATACGGAGCGTTTGGGAACAGTCTTGCCTGTGCGTCCCAGCGCATAGAGCTGGCTGTAGAACCAGTAAATCGTGGCGAAACTGTCGATCGCCTTGACCATCTGAAAACGTTTTAGAAAGCCGAGCCATGAAGGAATGAGGGCGAGCCCGTCTTCCGGTGCCGGCAATTTTTCCAGTCCCGCGAAAAGCTGGTTCGCGGCATCCGGCATATGGCAGAAGGGGCGCCCGATACCGATTACATCGGCCGCACCGCTCTCAAGAGCATAGTCCATGGCAGCGCGGCTGCGAAAACCGCCGGTAACCATTAGCGGGACGGACACTTTCTCCTGCATCGCCAGAGCGAAATCGACGAAATAGGCTTCTCGCCGCGCGGTTGAAGGAGCGACATTCTGCGTCTCTTCGCTCTCTATTCCTTCGACTCCAAGCAGTTTCGGTTGTTCGTAATTGCCACCGGAAATTTCCAGCAGGTCGATACCCGCTTCGCCGAGCCACTGGGCGACCTGAAGGCTGTCTTCGAACTGAAAGCCGCCGCGCTGGAAATCTGCACTGTTGAGTTTCACGGACAGGGGGAAATCGTCGCCCACGGCATCGCGTACCGCTGTCACGGTTTCGAGCAGAAATCGTGCGCGGTTCTCCAGCGGACCGCCATAGATATCATCGCGCTGGTTGGCGCGCGGCGAAAGAAATGACGACAGCAGATAGCCATGGGCTGCGTGAATTTGCGCGCCGGTGAAACCGGCCTGCTTCACAGCACCGGCTGCGATTGCAAACCGATCGCGAATATCGTGAATTTCGTCGATCGTCAGTGCTACGGGTTCGCCGAACTGGCCGCCGGGCAGGCCGAGTTTCACCGCCGATGGCGCCTTGGGGTGCGGGTTGACCGCTGCCTGGGTCTGGCGTCCGGCGTGGCTGATCTGGGCCCAGAAATGGTTTCCGTTCCGCGTCGCGGCTTTTGCCAGCCGTTCAAGATGGGACGCCAGCTCTGCATTGGGCTCGCCCTGTATGACAATATTGCCGGGCCGTTCCAAATGATCGCGATCGACCTGGATATTGCCGGAAAGCAGCATGCCCGCGCCGCCGTCCGACCAGATGCCGTATAATCGCTCCAGTTCGTCGGTCGGTACACCGTCGGGGGTTGCCAATCCCTCTGTCATGGCCGCCTTGGCTATGCGGTTCGGCAGGACCGCGCCGCAGGGAAGGGTGAGGGGGGCGCTGAGCTCGGCGGTGCTCATTCAGGCAGCATCACATTCTTCAGGTTCATGAACTCGTGCAGCCCGTGCGACCCAAGTTCCCGGCCATGGCCTGAGCGTTTGATACCCCCAAAGGGCGCATAGGGATCGGATGCCAGCATCTGGTTGATAGCCGTCATGCCCGCTTCAATATCGCGGATGAACCGTTCTTTTTCGCTTTCCAGGCCGGTCCAGGCGCTGGAACCGAGGCCGAAGGGAATATCGTTTGCGACCTCGATAGCTTCGTCGATATCCTTGACCTTGAACACCATTGCTACCGGTCCGAAAAACTCCTCGCGTGCGATTGGCGCACCTGCGGGAATGTCGGTGAGTATGGCGGGCGTCATCCACGCTCCGGGCTTGTCCGGAATATCTCCGCCATAAAGCTTGGTGGCACCTTGCTGCACGGCCTTTTCAAGCTGTTCGGCAATTTCGTCGCGCGCACCCTCGCTCGACAATGGCCCCATCTCGGTTGTCTCATCCGTCGGGTCGCCGATCCTGATCGTCTTCACGCCCTCGACGAAAATCTCCATGAACTCATCATACACATCTTCATGGACGATCATCCGCTTGCCGCAGACGCAGCTTTGCCCGGCATTCTGGAGGCGAGCCGTAACGGCGGTTGTCGCAGCCTTTTTGATGTCAGCGCTCGGCATCACGATGAACGGATCCGAACCACCCAGTTCCAGCACGACCTTTTTAAGATTGAAGCCAGCGGCTTCCGCAACCTTCTGGCCTGCATATTCGCTACCGGTGATCGTTACCGCGACGATCCGGTCGTCGGCGATGATTCCGGCGACTTTCGACGAGCTGATATGGAGGTTCTGGAACAGGCCTTCCGGTCCGCCAGCATCAAGCACGATTTGTTCCAGCGCAGCAGCACATCCGGGAGTGGAGCTGGCATGTTTGAGCAGGCCGACATTCCCGGCCATGATCGTCGGTGCCATGAAGCGCACGACCTGCCAGAACGGATAGTTCCAGGGCATGACGGCGAGAACCGGTCCGTAGGGAAGCCAGCGCGATACGGAGCGACCATTAACCAGTTTCTGTTCGACCGGAGCAAGCATGGCGGGGCCATTTTTCGCATAGAAGCGAAAGGCCTTTTCGCATTTGTCCATTTCGGCGAGCGCTTGCTTGACGGGCTTGCCCATTTCCTTGGTGACGATGGTAGCGAGCGCCTCGCGCTGAGCCGCGAACTGATCGGCAATTTTCGTCAGGAGGTCCGTGCGCGTCTGATAGTCGGTATTGCGCCATTGGCGAAAAGTTTCGGCGGATTTGGCCAGCTTTGCTTCGATCTGGTCGTCATTCAATGCGGGGAAGGTCTCGCCTTCTTCTCCAGTGGCCGGATTGACTTGCGTAGGCATGATTTTCTTTCCCCCGATTTTGGCAGTTGGTGCACTGGACCCTGCGAATCTCATATAGCGTGAGGCTCTTGCTTGACCATAGCTTGGTCGCTCGCCCATAGCGACAGCATGACTGATCAAAATGCCGACGATATCACCACGCTCAGTTTCGAGTCTGCTCTTGAGGAGCTCGAGGCGATTGTCCGCAAGCTGGAAGCGGGAGAGGCTCCGCTCGATGAATCGATCGAGCTCTATGCGCGTGGGGACAAGCTGAGAATGCAATGTCAGGCCCGCCTGAAAGCCGCAGAGGCGCGGATCGACAAGCTTCAGCTCGATCCCGATGGCAAACCAACCGGCGTCGAGCCGCTCGACCCGGCTTAGGCGATGCCCGTTATTTCCATCGGCCTTAAGCCAGCGCTTGAGCGTATGGGCAAGGATATCGACATTCTGTTCGATACCTGGCTGAAGATACCCGGTGATTCTCGCGTCAGGCTCTATGAGGCGATGCGCTATGCGGCGATCGGGGGCGGCAAACGTTTGCGGCCGATGCTCGTTGTCGCGGCCTGTGAAGCGTTCAATGTCGATCGGGACAGTGCCATGCGCGCCGGATTCGCAGTTGAATGCATCCATGTCTATTCGCTGATCCATGATGACCTGCCCTGCATGGACGATGACGACATGCGCCGAGGCAAGCCCACGGTGCACAAGGCATTTGACGAGGCAACCGCCGTTCTGGCGGGGGATTGCCTGCTGGCGCTGGCGTTCGAGATTCTCGGTGATGAAGCGACCCACAGCGATCCCTTTGTTCGCGCGGAGCTGATGTCGGCCCTGGCGCTGGCCAGTGGGCCTTCGGGCATGGGCGGCGGCCAGATGATGGATCTGGAAGCCGAGCATCGCGAACTCGATCTTCCGGCCGTAACCCGCCTTCAACAGCTCAAGACCGGGGCACTGATCGGTTTCTGCCTCGAAGCGGCATGCATCATGGCGCGGATCCCGCCAGAGAGCCGGACCCATCTGCGCGGCTATGCCCGCGATCTTGGACTGGCATTCCAGATTGCCGACGATTTGCTGGATGTGACCGGCGATGAGGAAAGCACCGGCAAGCGGGTCGGCAAGGACGCAGAAGCCGGTAAGGCAACCTTTGTTTCACTTTTGGGCCTGGAGCGGGCACGGCAGCAGGCCGAAATGCTCGTTGAGCAGGCAATTGACCATTTGCGGGACTTTGGCGAGGAAGCAGACATGCTGCGCGCCATTGCCCGCTTCTCGATTGAAAGGACGCATTGATGAGCGCCAACAGAGTGGGAGTGTATCCCGGAACGTTCGACCCGATTACGCTTGGCCATATGGATATAATCCGGCGCGGCGCAAAGCTGGTCGACACGCTGATTATCGGCGTGACCACCAATCCCAGCAAATCGCCGATGTTCAGCGACGAGGAACGGCTGGAAACGGTGAAGCGCGAAGTTGCATCCTGCGACGGCGATATCCGCGTCGTGCATTTCAATTCGCTGCTGATGGACTTTGCCGAGCGGGAAGGCGCGACCGTTATCGTGCGCGGCCTGCGCGCCGTTGCGGATTTCGAATATGAATTCCAGATGGCGGGCATGAACCAGCAGCTCAACGAGAATATTGAAACACTGTTCCTGATGGCCGATGTGGCGCTGCAGCCGATTGCGTCTCGGCTGGTGAAGGAAATCGCCATGTATGGCGGCGACATCCACAAATTCGTGACCCCGGCGGTTGAGCGTGAAATGAAAGCCCGGGTGGAAAAGCTTGGAAAGAAAGGCGATTAACGTTTCATCGTTCAGCCTCCTTTCAGCCGGAAGCTGGTTGGGCTAAGGGAATATCGAAATCCATCCGCCGGCGCATGATGCGCGCGGCGAGAGCGAAGGTACGAGGATAGTATGCGTTTGAAATTATTCCTGTTTTCCCTGATGGCTTTGACCTTGAGCGGCACGGCGCATGCGCAAGACGATAACGGCATTACCGATGCTACCGGGTCGTCCAACATCACTTATGCTTCAGGTGCCACACCGGCTGCCGATTCGGAAAACACGTTGCTGCTCGATCTGTCGACCGGTGGACGCGTCACGATCCGCCTGCGCCCTGATGCCGCTCCCAACCATGTGGAGCGCATCAAGACGCTGGCGCGGCAGGGTTTTTACAATGGCATCATCTTTCATCGCGTGATTGACGGTTTCATGGCGCAGACCGGAGATCCGACCGGCACCGGGCAGGGCGGTTCGGAACTGCCCAATCTTGCGGCTGAATTCACGACATTGCCGCATGTTCGCGGGACTGTTTCGATGGCGCGTGCGACCGATCCGAACAGCGCGAACAGCCAGTTCTACATAATGTTCATGCCCAATCTCGGGCTTGATCATAACTATACTGCATTCGGCCGGGTCGTATCGGGCATGGAATATGTCGATATCATTCCACGAGGCGAGCCACCGGCAAATCCGGCCCGGATCATTCGGGCGTCGATCGCTGCAGACAATGTCCCGCCGCCTACCGCCGCCGAGATTGCGGCGATGACGCAGCCAGCCGCCTCAAACAGCCAGGCGGCAGCGCTGGATGCCGCGCTGGGCGCTGCTGCGGCAGACGACACCCCGCAATAACCGATCCGTGCGCGTCGATCTTTTCGATTTCGCGCTTCCCGAAGACCGCATAGCGCTTCGCCCGGCCAGTCCGCGCGACAGCGCGCGCATGCTGGTTCTTGACGGGGATGCGATGGATGACCGGCTGGTCAGCGACCTGCCCGGATGCCTGCGTTCGGGCGATATTCTGGTCTTCAACGATACACGGGTCATCCCGGCGCAGCTTGAAGGGCGGCGCGGGGAAGCGAAGATCGGTGCCACGCTCCACAAACGCGAAGGGTTGCGCCAATGGCGCGCTTTCATCCGCAATGCGAAGCGGGTGCGCGAGGGTGACCGGATCGACTTTGGCAACGATGTTGCGGCGATAGCCTCTGATCGCGGTGCCGATGGCAGTTTCCTCCTCTCGTTCGAAGGCGAGGAACCGGTCGAACTGCTATTGGAGCGCGCGGGCACTATGCCGCTGCCACCCTATATTGCCGGGAAGCGTCCGACCGACGACCGCGATGCAGAAGATTATCAGACAATGTTTGCGCGTGAAAAGGGAGCCGTCGCCGCGCCGACCGCTGCGCTGCATTTCACGCCCGGGCTTCTCGAGCGCCTGGATGCTGCAGGAATTGGCCATGTGACGCTCACGCTGCATGTCGGCGCAGGTACCTTCCTGCCGATGAAGGCGGACGACAGTGATGACCATGTCATGCATTCCGAATGGGGGCGTATCGACGCGGCAACGGCCAGGCACCTTAACGATGCGCGCGAGACAGGTGGCCGGATAATCGCAGTCGGCACGACGAGCCTGCGCCTACTGGAAAGCGCGACGGGCGAGGATCGGCAGGTGCAGCCCTTTGAAGGCGATACCGCCATATTCATCACCCCCGGCTATCGCTTCCGCGCGATCGACGGACTGATGACCAACTTCCACCTGCCGCGCTCAACCCTGTTCATGTTGGTAAGCGCGCTGATGGGGCGGGAGCGTATGCTGGACGCCTATGAGCATGCCATTGCGGAGAAATATCGTTTCTACAGCTATGGTGACGCGAGCCTGTTGCTGCCCTAAGGCGCGCGAATGACCGAACGTTTTGCTTTTTCCATCTCGGCGACCGATGGTGCCGCGCGCACCGGGACGATTGCCATGCAGCGCGGAGAAATCCGCACGCCGGCTTTCATGCCGGTGGGTACGGCGGCGACCGTCAAGGCCATGAAGCCGGCCGATGTCCGCGCAACGGGTGCGGATATCATTCTCGGCAACACCTATCATCTGATGCTTCGTCCTGGTGCGGAACGCGTCGCCAAGCTCGGCGGCCTGCATGACTTTATGGGCTGGGACAGGCCCATCCTCACCGATAGCGGCGGCTTTCAGGTGATGAGCCTATCCGAGCTTGCGAAGATGAGCGAGGAGGGGGTTTCCTTCAAAAGCCATCTCGACGGCTCGAAGCATATGCTGACCCCCGAACGTTCGATGGAGATCCAGCGGCTGCTCGGCGCAGATATCGTGATGGCGTTCGACGAATGCACGCCCTTTCCGGCAACGCGGGAGCAGGCTGAGGCATCGATGGAACGCTCGATGCGCTGGGCGAAACGCTCGCGCGAAGGGTTCGACGCAGGCGGTGAGCATGCTGCCCGGGCGGCCCTGTTCGGCATCCAGCAGGGATCGATGGACAAATCGCTTCGCCAGAGATCTTCCGATGCCCTGCGCGAGATCGGTTTTGACGGCTATGCGATCGGCGGGCTGGCAGTGGGCGAGGGACAGGACGAGATGTTTCGGGTCCTCGATTTTGCCGTGCCCATGCTGCCGGATGAAAGCCCGCATTATCTGATGGGCGTCGGCAAGCCAGACGATCTGGTCGGTGCGGTCGAGCGCGGTATCGACATGTTCGATTGCGTGCTCCCGACGCGCTCGGGCCGGACAGGCCAGGCTTTCACTGCGGACGGCCCCGTCAACATCAAGAATGCGCGTTTTGGCGAAGATACGGGGCCTCTGGATCCCGAATGCGGGTGCCCGGTGTGCGGGAGATGGTCCCGCGCCTATCTGCATCACCTGATCCGCTCGGGCGAAATTCTCGGCGCAATGCTGATGACCGAACACAACCTTTTTTTCTATCAATCGCTGATGGCTGGGATGCGCGAAGCCATTGCCGCTGGCTCCTTCACCCAGTTCGCCGATGATTTTCGGCAACGATACCGCAAGGAGAAATAGTAATGGCACTTGTCGAGATCGAACGCTGTGGCGGCTATGCGGTGCTTACGCTCAACCGCCCCGAAGCGATGAATGCGCTGTCAGCAGCGTTGCGGAGCGAACTCGCCCGGACAGTTTTCGCGATGGAAGCCGATGCGGAAATCCGCGTCCTGATCCTTACAGGGGCAGGGGAAAAGGCATTCACCGCGGGGCTTGATCTGAAAGAACTGGGCTCGGGCGCGTCGAGCGTCGGCGATGCCGTCGATGTGGAGGATCCCGTCACCGCACTTGAGCGGTTCAGCGGTCCGATCATCGGGGCAATCAACGGTGTAGCGATTACGGGCGGGTTTGAGGTGGCGCTGGCCTGTGATGTGCTGATCGCCAGCGAGAATGCGCGGTTCGCAGATACCCATGCGCGGGTTGGTGTCATGCCGGGCTGGGGGCTGAGCCAGAAACTGAGCCGCGCCATCGGTATTTCCCGGGCCAAGGAAATGTCGCTGACCGGCAATTTCATATCGGCGGAACAGGCGGAACGCTGGGGCCTGGTCAATCGCGTCGTCGCGGCCGGGGATCTGCTGCCCGTAGCGCGCAGCCTGGCCGAAGACATGCTTTCGGTCGAGCCGGATATGCTGACTGGCTATCTGAAGCTTATCGACGACGGATTTGCCGCGAGTTTTGGCGAGGGCCTGGAACTGGAGCGTGAACGGGCCGCCATGAATTCAGGCATATCGGCAGATGACATCGAGCAACGTCGCCTTGCCGTGCAAGCGCGGGGACGCGGGCAGGCGGACTAAGGGAGCGGCTCCCTATTCAGCGGCGATTGTAGCAGGTTCTTCCGTATCGGTTGCAATGGGAGCTGTTGCCGAGCGTTCCCTGAACTCGATCGCGCCGTCGTCGATCTCACCATATTTGAGCGCGCGAATATCTTTCGGATAATTCTGCAGATTCTGCCACACGCCCTTATGGCCCTGTGCAGGCAATTTTTCTTCGGCGCGCTTGAAATAGCCGGATGAGAAATCGACCCAGGGCCGCCGTTCGATTACGTCGTCGGTCGGCAAGCGTGGGGTCGCGATTTCGGTGCCGGTCTCGTCCATATAGTTGATCATGCGGCACACATATTCGTTGGTGAGGTCCGCACGTAGCGTCCAGGAGGCATTGGTATAGCCGAAGGATATCGCGAAATTCGGAACGTCCGAGAACATCATCGCCTTGTAGGTGATCGTATCGTGGAAATTGATCGGCTTGCCATCCACCGTCACGTCGATCCCGCCGGCCATTTGCAGATCGAGACCCGTCGCTGTGACGATGATATCGGCCGCAAGGTCTTCACCGGATTTCAGCCGGATGCCGGTCTTGGTGAAATGATCGATATGATCGGTGACGATGGTCGCCTTGTCGGCCTTCACTGCATTGAAGAAATCGCTGTCTGGCACGAGGCACAGGCGCTGTTCCCAGGGATTGTAGCTTGGCGTGAAATGGGTATCGACATCATAGTCCTCGCCCAATTCGTCGCGGACATGCTTGAGCAGGACTTCCTTGACCTTTTCCGGCTTGGTCCGGGCGCGGCGGAAGATGAGCTGCTGGAGCGTCACATGCTTCTTCCGAATAAGCGAATAAGCCCATTTCGACGGCAAGATCCTGCGCAGGAAATTGGCGAACCTGTCGCTGGCCGGGCGCGAAACCATATAGGTGGGGGAGCGCTGCAACATAGTAACATGACCGGCCGGATTCTCGCTGTCGAGCATGGCTGGGACCAAGGTTACGGCCGTAGCGCCTGAGCCGATGACCAGCACCTCCTTGCCCGCATAGTCCAGATCTTGCGGCCAATGCTGCGGATGGACGATCCTGCCCTGGAAATTCTCAATCCCTTCCCAGTCGGGCGTGTAGCCGGATTCATAATTGTAATAGCCGCTGCACATATAGAGGAAATTGCAGGTATATTGGCGGGGTTCGGCATTTTCGCCCGCTTCGACATCAACCGTCCAGCAGGCATTCTCAGAAGACCAGCTCGCCGATTTCACATTGTGCCGATAGCGGATTTTTTCATGGATGCCATACTCCGTCGCCGTCTCATCCAGATAGTTGAGGATCGAGGGGCCGTCGGCGATGGCTTTCTGTTCGGTCCATGGCTTGAACGCATAGCCAAGCGTGAACATGTCGGAATCGGAACGAATGCCGGGATAGCGGAACAGGTCCCAGGTGCCGCCGAAACTCTCCCGGTTTTCAAGGATTGCATAGCTTTTGCCGGGGCAATTTTGCTGAAGATAGACACCCGCGCCGATACCGGAAATGCCGGCTCCCACGACTATTACATCAAAATGCTGGGGTGCATCGTCTCGTGCCATCTTCGCTTCCTCTCGCGCCAATCAGTTTCAATATAGAACGGATTGACGTTAACGGCAAGCTGGCCGGGCACTCAGCCCAATTGCTGGATTTTCTGCATATCGTCGTAAAGGCTGTAAACGCTATCGCCGACCTTCACGATCACGCCTGCGACCTCCACATAAGGATTATTCTGCAGCGCGGGTACGGCCAGCTTCACGACATCGACCAGTTCGACGAGGGCGCGGCTCGATTTGATCATGGGCTTCACATAGGATTTCCGGTCAGGATCGGTGAAGGCATTGATCGCCGCATGCGATGAAAAGACAAGCTCGACGCCGTCGACAGGGCCCGTCGCTTCCGGAAAATACTTCTTAACAAGCCCAAGATTCTTGCCGGCAAAGCCAATCAGGGAATTGTTGAAATGCCGCCTTTGCGTATCGTTCCATCCCTGGGATTTCTCATCCAGCACATGCAGGGTCTGGTCGTCGGACAAGGCGACATAATCATTGGACAGGGTCTCTGTTTCAGAGGCGATGTCGCCGGTAACCGATATCGTGTGACTGTCGCTGCCTATGTACGACAGCAGCTCGTCCCGCGTTTTCGTGTTGGTCTGCAATGTTCGGGTCGTCGTAGTGATATGCATGATATCCTCCGCGCTCAATCGACCCGATCAATCATAAGGGCGCTTTTGCGCCCTGCAAATCAGCCGCCCAGTTTTACATTGAGAAAACCGGGTAGCGGGCCGTTCCAGTCATCGTCATCGGATTCCGTTGCCGGTGCAGTTTTGGGTTCAGCGCTTTGGGTTTTTTGAGGTGTCGCTTTGGACTCCGCCTTTTCCGGTTTGGCTGGGGCAGGCTGTGTGTCCCTTGAGTCCGTGTTGGATCGCCGTTTCGATTTGCTTTTCGATTTCTTGGCGGGCATTTCATCCTGCGCTTTTGGCGCATCCGCCTTGGAATCATCTTCCTTGGGCGTATCGGCTTTTGGTGCCGGTTTGCCGCTGCTCTTGCCGCCTCGGTCGATGGTCTGCCCGGTCAGCTTTTCGATATTCTCGATCGCCTCTTCGTCAGCGGGCGTTACGAGCGTGATCGCGGTTCCGGTGGCGCCTGCGCGGCCCGTACGGCCGATCCGGTGAATATAGTCATCGGGATGCCAGGGCGCGTCATAGTTGAAGACATGGCTGACGCCCTTGATGTCGAGCCCGCGGGCGGCGACGTCGGATGCGACGAGGATGTTGATCTCGCCCGACTTGAAGAGATCGAGCTCCCGCATCCGTTCTGGCTGGCTCATATCGCCATGGATCTGGCCTGCCTTGAAACCGTCCTGCTGGAGCGATTTCTGGAGGTCGCGAACCGTCGTCTTGCGGTTCGAGAATATGATCGCGGTACTGATATCCTCGCTGCGCAGCAGTTTCTTGAGGGCTGTCTTCTTGCTGCGTGCACTGGTTTCCACCAGCCGCTGTGCGATATTGGTCGCTGCCGTTGCCGGACGCGCCACTTCGATCTGCTTCGGATTGCTGAGAAACTTGTCGGACAGCTTCTTGATCGGAGGCGGCATCGTTGCCGAAAAAAGCAGGGTCTGGCGGTTGGCGGGAAGCTTCTGGCAGATAGTCTCGATATCGGGAATGAAGCCCATGTCGAGCATCCGGTCTGCCTCGTCGATCACGAGAATGTCACATCCCGAAAGCAGGATCTTTCCGCGATCGAACAGGTCCATCAATCGGCCCGGTGTGGCGATCAGGACATCGACGCCCTTTTCGAGCGCCTTCATCTGGTCGCCCATGCTGACCCCGCCAATGAGCAGCGCCATGGAGAGCTTCTGATATTTGCCGTATTTCTCGAAATTCTCGGCAACCTGCGCTGCTAGCTCGCGCGTCGGTTCGAGGATCAGCGAGCGGGGCATCAGCGCGCGGCTGCGACCATGGCTCAGAATGTCGATCATCGGCAGCACGAAGCTGGCTGTTTTGCCGGTGCCGGTCTGCGCGATCCCCACAATGTCCTTCATCATCAGGATAGGGGGGATGGTCTCCGCCTGGATTGGCGTCGGTTCAGTGTAGCCGGAATCATCTACAGCGCGCAGTAATTCATCAGAAAGGCCGAGGTCGGCAAAGTTCATAAAATATCCGAAAAACGTTGAGTGTGCGCGGTTTCTATGCATCGCGCTTTCGCGGCTGGCGATTGGGCGCTGGAGCCCGAAAAGTCAAGTGAAAGGCCGTGTCTGGCCGTCGGTTTGCCGGTTAATCCCCGGAGCGCGGTTCGAGTATGTGAAAGTCCGATATCGTGCATTCGCTTCCGGCCCGTGAAACGATTGTGTCGCGGTCGGCGCAAATCTGGCCGTCTTCTCCGGGAACGAGGTAAAATGCCGAATAGTAACCGAGCGTCACACATTCGGAATCGAGCCGTGCGCGAATCAGGCGATTGTCATGCGTCAGCAGGTCGACAACGCCGGGCCGGGTGAAGCGGGCACGCGCAATGGACGACACCGGTTGGCAAGCGGCGGCGGGCCTTTCGCGCCAGACTATTCCCGTCGGCGCGCGGCGCCGGGGCCGCAAGGTTCTGCGGGTCGGGATACGGATGATGATCCGCTGCTCCACGCTCTGCATGGCGAGCTGGACCGGCGCGGTCGCAGGTGCGGCCGAGCTGACCAGGAACAGTAATGCGGCACTGACGAGTGACACGGGCAATCCTAACGTTGCGCGCGGTGTCGCTCTTTCCCGTTTAACCGGAGATGAATTGGCCAGCCGACGCAATGCGGCTATCACCATCGGGATGGAGGATACTGCAATTCTCGAACGGCTGGCGGCAATAGTCGGGCCTCGCGGCGTGACGACAGACGCCGATGAACTCGCGCCCTGGCTTACGGACTGGCGGGGGCGGGTAACCGGGCAAGCGATTGCACTGGTCTCGCCGAAAACCGCCGAGCAGGTGCAGGCTATCGTGACTCTGGCGAGCGAAGCCGGGGTGGTTCTTGTCCCGCAGGGCGGCAATACGGGCATGGTTGCGGGCGGCATTCCGGGCTCCGAAGGCCGGACGATCCTGCTCTCCCTGCGCAAGATGAATGCGATCCGGTCCATCGACCCCGATGACAACAGCATGACGGTCGAAGCCGGCGTCATCCTCAGCACCGTGCACCGTGCAGCCGAAGAGCATGGCCGCCGTTTCCCGCTCTCGCTCGGGGCCAAGGACAGCGCGACCGTGGGCGGACTCATCGCGACCAATGCGGGCGGTACCCAGGTCTTGCGGTTCGGATCGATGCGCGCGCTGACACTGGGGGTCGAGGCAGTACTGCCCGATGGCAGCCTGTTTGAGGGCCTGTCGACGCTCCGCAAGGACAATCGTGGCTATGATCTGAGGCAGCTTCTTGCCGGATCGGAAGGAACCCTCGGAGTGATAACTGCGGCCAGCCTCAAACTGGTGCCCGCCGCACCGCACCGGATCGTCGCCTGGCTGGGTCTTGAGTCGGCGGATAAGGCGCTCGGCATGTTGCGCATGCTTGAGGGCGAATTGGGGGATGCGGTCGAGAGCTTCGAGCTGATTCCCGATGCGGCGCTGGCGCTCGTGCTCGAGCATATTCCCGATACCCGGGCACCACTCGCAGAAACCTATCGCTGGAATGTGCTGGTCGAGGTGCGGACGGCACATGACCCTGCGGATTTGCGGACACGGACTGAGCATGCGCTCGCAGCCGCCCTGAACGAACAGCTGATCGCGGACGCGGCCTTGGCCGAGAGTGAGGGGCAGGCCGAAGCTTTCTGGAAGTTGCGAGAAGTGATTTCCGTGGCCGAACGGGCGGACGGTATGGCGGCGAAGCACGACGTTTCCGTTCCGGTATCGGCAATGCCGGCCTTCATCGAATCGGCCAGCGCGGCAGTGGAAGCGAAATTCGTGGGCTCACGCGTGATTGCGTTCGGCCATCTGGGTGACGGCAATGTCCATTTCAACGTCCGCGCACCGGCGGGAACCGACGATAAAGCCTGGTTTGCCGAAACAGCGAACGCTGTCACCCGGTTCGTGCATGACATGACCCGTAACACCGGCGGGTCGCTCTCGGCCGAGCACGGTATCGGGCAGCTGAAGCTGGCTGAATTTGAACGGCTGGTCGATCCGGCGCGGCTGAAGGCGATGCAGGCCATCAAGCGCGCGCTCGACCCACAGGGGATAATGAACCCCGGCAAGCTCGTTCCGCTTGCGAATCTGCCCAAGAATCCATAGAGGGCAAGGCAATCCGGGCTGCCACGTTCAACGGCAGCCTTCCTTTATTCCGGCCACAGGAGACTTTTCATGGCTAGCGCTGCCCCGCAGCAGAATTTTCCGCTGTTATATTCGGACCTCGTTCCGCTTTCGAGCCAGGAGCATGCAAATTTCAAATTGCAGGTCCGGCCGAAGATGCCGTTCCTCGCGGAAACGCACGCCGTTCCGGTGACGATCGATGAGTTCGTCATGGTGCAGCGTCACATGCCGATCGTCTTCTCCTCGGGCGACAACCCGGTACCGCTCGCGCTGATGGGTCTCAATCAGGGCGTCAACGTGTTCCTCAATGAGAATGGCGAGCTTGCCGGCAACCCAACCTATATGCCCGCCTATGCGCGTCGTTATCCGTTCCTGCTGGCGAAACTGCGCCAGGATTCGGAGGAGCTGTCCCTCTGTTTCGATCCGACGACCGATATTGTCGGCGAATATGACGAAGGCGAAGACCTGTTCACGGACGGCCAAGCGTCCGACACGACCAAGAGCCTGTTGCAGTTCTGCGAACAGGTCGAAACCTCCGGTCATCGCACGGTCCAGTTCGTTGAAGAGCTGCAAAAGGCCGAGCTGCTGATGGAAGGCGAAGTTTCGATCGACACGCCGAATTCTGACAAGCCGTTCGTGTATCGCGGTTTCCAGATGGTGAACGAAGAAAAGCTCAAGGAAATTCGCGGCGATCAGGCGCGGAAATTCGTGCAAAGTGGCATAATGCCGCTCATTTATGCGCACATGATGTCGCTGCAGCTTGTTCGCGATATTTTCGCGATGCAGCTCCAGCAGGGCAAGGTTCCGCCGCAGCCGGACGCCAATGTCCCGCAGGGAATGGAACAAAACTAGCCAAAATGCGGGTTTCTGGCGGGTTTTTCGATCACCGCTTGAAACACTGACACTTCGTTAATATCTTTGGGGGGCACGTGGCCGCGTGCCCCCCTTTCGTGGCCATGTGTGGGTGCATCCTATGATGTCCCCTCCCTGAACCTGGCCGCCTCGCGCTCCCCTGCGCGGGGCGGTTTTTTTGTTCAGCGGCGGGTTATTCGGCGGTCGTTTATTCCGCGGCCAGCGCGTCTGGCGGCGAAAGCGCTTCGCTGGCCAATCCGTCGGCGATTGCTGCAACCATGGCAGATACGCGCTGAAGGGCCGGGCCGGGTTGATCATGGGCTCGGTCGAGATAGATCGACCGGCAGATTTCGAGCTGCAATCCGTGGATATCGCGCTCGGGCCGGGCATGGCGGTTCAGTATATGGCCACCGGCATAGGGCGTGTTCAGTGCCGTTCGAAATCCCAGATCCCGGCAAATATCGACGGCGCGCGCCGCAAAAGTCGGCGCAGAGCTTTTTCCATGCCGGTCCCCGATAACAATTTCGGCCGGCGCCTGACCGTCCCGTGCGCGCAAGGGTGGCATGGAATGGCAGTCTAGCAGCACGGCAATTCCGAAGCGCTGCCGTGCCGCGTCGAGCAGATCGGAAATTTCCCCGTGATAGGGTCTGTGTGCCGATCTTATGCGGTCGGAAAGGTCGCTTTGGGTGATGGCGTGGCGATAGATATTGCCATGTCTGGCCAGTCTTCGCGGGACGAGGCCCAGTCCGCCGCGAACCTTTGCCGTCAGCTCGAAGCCGGCTTGTTTGGGCGGGGGATAGACCATGGCCGGGTCGATCTCGCGTTCCGATCTGTTGAAGTCGATCCAGGCGCGCGCGACCTGGGCAAGGACAACTGTGTAGCCCTTGTTTGCCAGCGGTGCGACGAGACTGTCGACATGCCGGTCTTCCAGCGATCGGAGGCTTGTTTCATCGAGCCGTGCACTCTCCAGCAGGCTTTCGGGATAGTAGCGACCGGCATGGGGAACCGACACGATAACCGGAGATTGCGGCGTATCCGGCCCCAGTCGGATGACATGTTCTGGCGGAGAGCCGCTATATTCCATGGTTCAGGGCGTATTATTCCCGTCAATCAAAGGCAAGGAATTCCAAAACTTCGGTCAGTATCGGCAAAATCTTCGTTCAAGGCTGGAAAATTTTAAGAGCTATGTTCTATAGTCGGCTGAACGATGCGCCCGGGACGGCGTGCAGACAGGTGATGGGACGAAAATGATCCGTATCCTTTTGGCAGAGGACGATACGTCGATGCGCGAATATCTGAAACGTGCGCTCGAACGCACGGGATATGCCGTCGATACGGCGGATTCCGGCATTTCGGCTATGCCGCTGCTGGAGAAAAACACCTATGACCTGTTGCTGACCGATATCGTCATGCCGGGCATGGACGGCATCGAGCTGGCTCAGGAAGCCGCGAAGATCGCATCGGATATGCGGGTCATGTTCATCACCGGATTTGCGGCCGTGGCGCTGAAAAACAACAAGACACCGCCCAATGCCAAGGTGCTTTCCAAGCCGTTTCACCTGCGTGATCTCGTGCTGGAGGTCGACCGGATGTTCGAAGTCGGCGACGCATCCGGGCTTTGAGAAATCAGCGGTTGCGCAGTCGCAGCCGCTCCACTAGATAGCCCGTTCGCGTGGGCGCGTAGCTCAGTGGTAGAGCACTGTGTTGACATCGCAGGGGTCGCTGGTTCAATCCCAGCCGTGCCCACCATTTTCCCCTAAATGATGTTCAACAGCGGCTGAATTCAGCCGTTCTTAGTCTCTCGGGTCAAAGAAAAACGGCCACCATGGTGTCCGGTCGGGTCGCATAAAACCGGATGAACCATGATGGCCTTGGCGATGTTGGCTTTGGAGAGTCGCTACCGCCGCAGACAGCTATGAGCGGTTTCGATGATTCGCTTTGTGACGCAGGTCACACAATCTCGAAAAGACCGGCCGCACCCATGCCGCCCGCCGTGCACATCGAAACGACGACATAGCGCACGCCGCGCCGCCGCCCTTCGATTAGCGCATGTCCGACCAGCCGGCTGCCGGTCATTCCGAAGGGATGGCCGATCGCGATCGCGCCGCCATCGACATTGAATTTTTCTGGATCGATGCCGAGTTCATCGCGACAGTAAAGGCACTGGCTGGCAAAGGCCTCGTTGATCTCGAAAAGCCCGATTTCATCCATTGAAACACCGGTGCGCTCCAACAGCTTGGGTATGGCGAAAACCGGGCCGATGCCCATTTCGTCCGGCTCGCAGCCGGCAGCCTGGAAACCGCGATAGAGGCCAAGAATATCCTTGCCTTCGGCCTCTGCCGTGGCCCGATCCATCAGGATCTGGGCTGACGCACCATCGGATAGCTGGCTGGCATTTCCCGCCGTGATGTTCTTGCCTTCCTTGATCACCGCACCATCGGACCAGACGGTCTTGAGGCCTGCCAGGGCTTCTGCCGTGGTGCCCGCGCGAAGCCCTTCGTCCAGGCTTAGCGTCACCGTTTCCATTCCGGCCTTGCTGCCGTCTTTCTCATAAAGCTGTTTCTCGACCGTCATGGGCACGATCTCTGCATCCAGCCGCCCGGCTTCGGTGGCGGCAACGGCGCGTTGCTGGCTCATCGCGCCATATTCGTCCTGCGCTTCGCGGCTGATGCCATAGCGTTCGGCAACGATTTCGGCGGTTTCGATCATCGGCATATAGGCATGCGGAACGCGCTCGACGACGGACCTGTTGATCGTGCGGGGCGCGTCCTTGGTTACGGTATGGGTGATGCTTTCCATGCCGCCAGCCATCGCCACGTCCATCTCGTCACAGATGATCGCGCGGGCGGCGAGGGCCACAGCCGTCAGGCCGGAGCCACATTTGCGATCGAGCGTGAAAGCGGGAACGGTGTTGGGAAGGCCCGCCGCGAAAAGCGTCATCCGGCCAAGATT
This sequence comes from uncultured Parasphingopyxis sp., assembly GCA_947259005.1. Classification (GTDB taxonomy): domain Bacteria; phylum Pseudomonadota; class Alphaproteobacteria; order Sphingomonadales; family Sphingomonadaceae; genus Parasphingopyxis. The sequence goes on from CAMYKP010000007.1 coordinate 76,020, forward strand.
GCCACCCTGGGCGCCCCATTGGTTGCCCGCACCAAAAAAGAAATCATCGATCCGTTCGGGGTCTATTCCCGCTCTCTCAATGGCCGCATTGACGACATGGGCGCCGAGGGCCGGCGCTTCGGTTGCGTTGAATGCGCCGCGATAGGCCTTGCCGATCGGCGTGCGTGCGGTGGAAATGATGGCGGCTTCGCGCATGAAAATTCTCTCCTAAATCACCCAGTCCTGGTGCAGGGTGTCGGCCCGTTTGGTGACCATTTCGCGGTGCAGGCGCCTTACCATTTCGCTCCCTGTGCGTTCGAACAGAAACGGAAAGACGCCGTGGATCATGCAGGCGATCCCGGTGACAGCCATTCGCAAGCCAAAGCCCGAAGCGGTGATGAGATGCTCGCTATAGGATTCGCCGGTAGCGTGCAGATGTTTGGTCATGAAACTGGCCATCAATTTGTTTCCATCACTGGTCTGGTTGCCCTGAAACTGCGCTCCTAAATCATGTTGTTTGGAAAAGCACGAGCGGAGTGCCTATTGACCATCGTCTGCCGGGGCTTAGAGGCGAAGCGCGAGGGAAGGGGATGCGATGATAAGCACGATCGGCCTGATAGGGGCGCTGGCGCTGTTGATCTGGATGACGGTGCGCGGGGTGAATATCCTGATCGCCGGGCCGGTAGCCGCCGCCATTGTTGCGGCGACGAGCGGAATCGCCTGGCTGCCGCCACTGGCTGCAGCCGATGCACCCGATTTTGCGACCAGCTATATGGCTGGTTTTACCGGATTTTTCAGCGACTGGTTCTTCATGTTCCTGCTCGGCGCGATCTTTGGCGAGGTTATGGGCGCTTCGGGGGCAGCGGCCAGTGTCGCCCATTGGATTATCGAAAAGATCGGTATCAAACATGCGGTGCTTGCGGTCGTCTCGGCCTGCGCGCTGCTCACTTATGGCGGGGTCAGCGTCTTTATCGTGGCCTTTTCCGTCTATTCGCTGGCGGTCAGCCTGTTTCGCGAGGCCAATCTGCCGCGCCGTTTCATTCCCGCCGCGCTTTGCTTCGGCTCGGTCACTTTCACGATGACAAGCGCAGGTTCTCCGGAAATCCAGAACCTGATCCCGATGCAGCATCTCGGGACGACCGCCTATGCGGCTTGGGAGGTGAGCCTTGTGGTGGCCATCCTGATGGCTGTGCTGGGCTTCGTCTGGCTGCAGTGGATGGTGAAGCGGGCTGTGGCGCGTGGCGAGACCTTTGAGGGACGCGAAAGCGATGATGCGGTGGACGAGGGCAGGGTGCTGCCCAATCCGTTCCTGTGCCTGCTCCCGCTGGTTGCCGTGCTCGGTATCTTCATGATTTTCCAGTATCCGCAGCAACTGGGCCCGCTCTCGGCGATCATGCCGGCGGATTCACTCGACAAATGGGCGCTGGTTGCCGCGCTGGGCGCGGGAACGCTGATTGCACTCCTCGTCGGCTTCAGCAGCAAGGCGAAGATGCCCGAAGCCTTTTCCAGGGGCGCGACCGGTGCGGTTGTGGCTATCACCAATACCTGCGCCGTTGTCGGCTTTGGAGCCGTGGCGTCGCTGTCACCCGCCTTTCAGGAGGCGTTGATACTGGTGCAGAATTTGCCGGGCGATCCGCTGATTGGTGCCGCGATTGCCGTGACCGTGATTGCCGGGCTCACCGGGTCTGCCTCGGGCGGACAGAGCATCGCGCTGCCGCTGATTGCGCCCCATTATATCGATGCCGGGGCCAGTGCAGACGAACTGCACCGCACCGTTGCTATTGCCTCGGGCGCGCTCGATAGCCTGCCGCACAATGGCTATGTCGTAACGACTATCCGTGCGATTTGCGGGGAGACGCATGCGCAAGCCTATGGCCCGGTTGGCGCGCTGACCGTTCTCGTCCCGCTTGTCGGCCTTGTCGTTGCGTTGGGCCTGTTTGCGATCTTCTAGGCCGAAAAACTCATATCTTCTTAACCATGTTTGGGTTAGAATCGGAAGCTATGGGCACGGTGATAGACTTTGAAACGGGCGCGGTTGCGCAACTGCAGCGCCGCGTAGCGCAGGCCGAAGAGGATAATCGGGACCTGCTGGCCTTTGCCCGCGGCCATTCGGGCGCGACGGCGGCTATTCATGACGCGGTTCTCGCCGCCATTTCCGCCGAAGGGCTCGACCATCTCCTCCATGTCGTAACCCAGCAATGGCCCGATATTCTGGGTGTCGATGCGGTAAGTCTTGCGCTGTATGTTGGCGACAAGGGTGTTCGCGCGGATATTTCCGGGATGCAGTTTGTCGAACGACGCCTGATCGAAAAGGCTGCCGCCGATGTGGCTGGCGTCGTACTGCGCGATTGTGAGCGTGGCCATCCCTTGTTCGGCCCTGCTGCGGATTTTGTCCGCGCCGAAGCTCTGGTCCGGCTCGAAAATGAAACGCCGCTGCCCTCCGGCCTGTTGGCGCTCGGTCAACGTGAAAGCCAGGATATGGAAGCCCATGAAGGCGCCGAGCTACTGGGTTTTCTGGGTGACAGTCTTGCCCGCCTGCTTGGCCGGTGGCTGCTCCCCTGAGCCTTGATTCTCACCCCGCTGCCTCGCTCGCGGAAGAGTGGGCGGCGCATCTCGGCCGCGACCGGCGGCGCTCTCCCCATACCATCCGCGCCTATGTCGCGGCCGCGCACCGGCTGATTGCCTTTCTTGGAAAACATCGCGGCGAAGCGGTGACTTCCAAAACCCTTCTCGCGCTTGATGCTGCTGATCTGCGCGCTTTTCTCGCTTTCCGGCGCAATGAGGGATTGGCCAACCGGTCCACCGCGCGGGAGCTTTCGTCCCTGCGCGGTTTCCTGGCCTTTGTGGCCGACCGGGCGGGGGAAGAATCGAATATTCCCCGCGTAAAAGGCCCCAAACTGAAGCCGGGCGTGCCCCGACCGGTGTCGCCCGATGAAGCGCTGGCGCTGGCCGATGATGTCGCCGCGCAGGCCGATGAGCCATGGATCGCAGCGCGCGACTGGGCGGTGCTGTTGCTGCTTTATGGCGCGGGATTGCGGGTAGGCGAGGCACTGGGCCTGACGGGGGCCGTTATGCCACTTGGTGAAACGCTTTCGGTAACCGGCAAGCGCGACAAAACCCGGATCGTTCCGCTGCTCGACAAGGTACGCGCAGCGATCGAGGATTATGTGCGGCTCTGCCCCTATGCCATCGGGCATGGCGAACCGCTGTTTCGCGGCGCGCGCGGCGGAGCATTGGGCAGCGACATCGTGCGCCGGGCAGTACGAGGGGCGCGGGTGCGGCTCGGCCTGTCGGGCAAGACGACGCCCCATGCACTGCGCCACAGTTTTGCAACGCATTTGCTGGCGCGGGGCGCTGATCTGCGCTCCCTGCAGGAACTGCTCGGCCATGCGAGCCTCAGTTCGACTCAGATCTATACGTCAGTCGATGCTGCACATCTGCTTGATGTCTATCGCAACGCGCATCCTCGCGCCTAGAGCTTACTCTCAATCGCATCCCAGATCGTCGCACCGGTATCCGTGCCGTTGAAGGCGTCGATCGAGACGATGCCCGTGGGAGAGGTGACGTTGATCTCGGTCAGATAGCCTCCGATCACATCGATGCCGACGAACAGCAGCCCGCGCTTCTTGAGTTCCGGGCCGAGCGCTTCGCAGATTTCGAGTTCTCGCGGCGTCAGTTCGGATGCTGCGCCCGATCCGCCGACGGCGAAATTGGACCGGATCTCACCCTTTTTGGGGAGCCGGTTGACCCCACCCGTGGGTTCGCCGTCGACAAGGATGATGCGCTTGTCGCCCTGGCTGACATCCGGGAGGAAGGCCTGCACCATGAACGGTTCGACCCAGACCTGGCCGAACAGTTCGGTCAGCGCGGGAAGGTTGCCGTCATCGGGCGCGATCTTGAAGACGGCGGTTCCTGCATTACCATAAATCGGTTTGACGACGATCTCGCCATGCTCGCGCTGGAAGGCGCGCACATCGTCAAGGCTTCGGGTGATCATGGTCGGCGGCATGAACTCGGCAAAATCGAGCACGAATATCTTTTCCGGCGCATTGCGGACCGAAGCAGGATCGTTGACGACCAATGTGTCGGGCTGGATCCGCTCGAGCAGGTGTGTCGCGGTGATATAGGAAAGATCGAACGGCGGATCCTGCCGCATCAGAACGACGTCGATGTCGCTGCGCAGGTCGATGGTTTCCCAATCGCCGAATTCATAGTGATCGCCTTCGACCCGCTGGACCGTAACCGGCCGTGCCCGGGCCTTCAGCGCTCCATCGGCCTGATAGCTCAGATGTTTGACGTCGTAATGCCAAAGCCTGTGGCCGCGCGTCTGGCCGGCGATCATGATCGCGAAGCTCGAATCCCCGGCGATATTGACCTTTTCCATGGGGTCCATCTGGACCGCTACATTGACCGACATGCGTGTCTCCTGTTCAGCCTTCAGGCAATAGCGCTGGATCGCGCGCAATCAACCACAGTCCTGCTTTACCCCATCCAAGCATTCTCGATATGGCGGGGCCTTCGCCCCGGTGCGGTCAGTATAACATCGATGCGGATATCTTCGCCATTTCGGGCATAGCGCGGGGCAAGTATTTCGGCTGCGGCGGCAACGCGGGCCAGCCGGCGCTCGTCGATGGCAAGATCGAGCTCGGCTGGAGTTTTGCGGGTCTTGACCTCCACAAAAACGATGGTCCGTCCCCGTTTCGCGACGAGATCGACCTCGCCGCGCGGCGTGCGCTGGCGGCGGGCGAGAATGCGATAGCCTTTCAGCCGTAAATACCATGCAGCCAGGGTCTCTCCGCGCCGCCCGCTGCGTTCGGCGCGGGCGCGATTCATGTTTCCGATTTGAGCGCCATAGCGCGTTCGTACAGGCCATCGCTGGGCAGGTTAAGTGCCTTGGCGACTTCGCGAGCAGCTTTGCCGGGTGGAAGCCGTTGAAGGGATTCGACAAGCGCAGCATCGATATCGACTTCACTCGCCGGGGCGGAGTCTCCGGGCGGGCTGATGATGATCACAATCTCGCCTTTGGGCGGCACGTCAGCAAAGCGGGCCGCCAGTTCGCTCAGCGTGCCGGTGACCGTTTCCTCGAATTTCTTGCTGATCTCGCGCGCGACCGCGGCTTCACGGTCGCCAAGGCCTTCCGCCAGCGCGAGGAGCGATTTGCCCAGCCTCGGGCCGGATTCATAGAAAACCAGGGTTGCCCGCACCGCGCCCAGTTCTTCGATCACGTCCGTTCGCGCCTTGCTTTTGGACGGCAGGAAACCGGCAAAGAGGAAGCGGTCGGTAGGCAGTCCGGCCAGCGTCAGCGCCGCTACGGCAGCGCACGGCCCGGGAATGGTGGTTACGAGATGTCCGGCTGCGCGTGCATCGCGCACAAGCTTGTAACCGGGATCGGATATTAGCGGCGTTCCGGCGTCGGACACCAACGCGATAACCTTTTCTCCCATCTGTTCGATCAGTCCCGAGCGCGTTTTTTCGGAGACATGATCATGATAGGCGACAATCTGTTTCTTGATCCCGAGATGATTGAGCAACTTCGCAGTGACCCGGCTGTCTTCGGCTGCGACGATATCGGCCTGACGCAATGTGTTTTCTGCGCGCCGGGACACATCTTGCAAGTTGCCGATGGGGGTCGCGACGATGTAGAGACCAGATGGTAGCGTATCGTTCATAGGATTCACGTCATGGCATCACTGCGCCTCTCGGGGCAACGGCATTCGGTTCTCTCACGTTTCGGCATTATCTGCATGGCGTTGGCCCTGGCAGGCTGTCAGGCGATCCTGCCGCGCTCCGGCCCGCCGGAAACGCCGCCGCCCGAACAGGTTGAGATTACGACGGGTATTCCCGACGACGGTCTTCGGCGTATTGCATTGCTGGTTCCGACATCGGGCAACAATGCCGGCGTAGGCCAGTCCATCGCCAATGCAGCGAATATGGCGATTCTCGATGCCGGTGGTGAAGGCGTCCGGATCACGACCTATGACACGGCCGGCGCCGGGGGCTCCACCGGGGCTGCAAACAGCGCGCTAACCGATGGCAGTCGCCTGATCCTAGGGCCGCTGCTTGCCGATAATGTGCGTTCAATTGCGCCCGTCGCGCGCAATGCGGGCGTGCCTGTCATCGCTTTCTCGAACGATACCAGCGTTGCAGGCAACGGCACTTACCTGATGGGATTCACGCCCGACCAGTCGATTGCGCGTGTCACAAGCTATGCCGCGGGGCAGGGGGCTCGGCGCTTTGCCGCTCTCGTCCCGGAAGGGCTGTATGGCCAGCGGGCCTCGGCGGCCTTTGCGCAGGCCGTTCGCGATGCCGGTGGAACCCTCGTCGGCACGCGCACCTATTCGCGCTCGCGCCGGTCGCTCCAGCTGGCGGTTACCCAGCTTAACGGTGAGGGGCAATTCGATGCCGTCCTGATCGCCGATAGCGGCTCGACGGCGCGGGAAGCTGTGCAGATGGTACGCGATCGGGGTGCTACGCGTGCGCAGATTCTGGGTACGGAATTGTGGAACAACCAGCCGGACCTGATCCGCGATCCGGTCATGCACGGCGCTTTATTCGCCAGTGTGTCCGACCGGATGTTCAATACGCTGAGCAACCGTTACCGTTCCCGCTTCAGCAGCGCCCCCTATCGCCTGTCCAGCCTCGGATATGATGCGGCCCTGCTGGTTGTCCGGATTGCCCGTGAATGGCCGACAGACCGCCCGTTCCCGGTGAACGAGCTGCGTGACGAAGGCGGCTTTTCCGGCGTTGACGGCGCGTTCCGTTTCGGAAGCGATGGGGTCGCCCAGCGGGCGCTGGAGGTTCAGCAGATCCGGCCGAACGGGTTTACCGTGGTTTCTCCCGCACCCAGCGGTTTCGGCGGCTAGGCAGCGGGTTTTTCGTCGGCAAGGATTTCGGCCAGCAGGCTGTTCAGCACGAGCAGGCCTTGCGGCGTAGCGACAAGGCGGTCCGGATTCTCCTGGAGCAAGCTGTGCGCCGTCAGTCGCACTATTGCCGCCTCGTCCAGCAGGTCCGCAGGCAGGCGATCGCGCGACACGCCTTCGGTTAGCCGGAGGCCCATCATCAGCATCTCTGCGCCCTGATCGTAAGAGGACAATGCGTCTTCCGATTGCAGGCCATGTCCATTGCGACCGATGGCCGACAGCCAGTTTTCGGGTTTCTTGTGCCGGGTTGTCGCAAGTCCGCCGCGTCGTCCATGGGCGCCGGGCCCGATGCCGGCATAGTTGCCGTATCGCCAATAACTCAGATTGTGACGGCTTTCTTCACCGGGCCTTGCATGGTTCGATATTTCATAGGCGGGGAGGCCGGCAGTCTCGGTGAGCGCCTGCGTAACTTCATAGAGCTGCGCGCCATGGTCGGGTTCGGCCTCGCCAAGCTCGCCGCGTGCGGCAAGCGTCGCAAAGCGTGTCCCGGGCTCGATGGTGAGCTGATAGAGCGAGAGATGGCCTGTGCCGAAGCGGAGCGCGCGTTCAAGTTCGGCCTGCCACGCGTCGATGCTCTGTCCCGGCAGCGCGTAAATCAGGTCGAAACTGGTGCGCGCGAATACCTTTTGCGCAATCTCTAGCGCTGCCAATCCTTCACGCACATCATGCGCTCGCCCGAGAAATTTCAATGCCTTATCGTCGAGCGATTGCAGGCCGAGAGAGACCCGGTTGATACCGGCAGCGGCGAGATCGGCGAAACGCGCGGCTTCTACCGATGACGGGTTCGCTTCCAAGGTAATTTCGATGCCCTCGGCAAAGCCCCAATGGCGTTCTGCCCCTTCGATCAGTGCGGCGACGGTTTCCGGCGGCATCAGCGAAGGCGTGCCGCCGCCAAAGAAGATTGAGGTAAGCGGCGTGCCCGTCGTCAGCGCAGCCTCATGGGCCATGTCAGTGAGCAGGGCCGCGCGCCACGCATCCTGATCGACCCCATCCCGGACATGACTGTTAAAATCGCAATAGGGACATTTGGAGACGCAAAAGGGCCAGTGGATATAAAGCGCAAGGCCGGTCATCGGCTCAGAATACGGCTTTCATCAGTTTGGCGAACGCATCGGCGCGGTGGCTGATCGCGTGTTTCTCGGCCGGGTCGACTTCGGCGAAGGTCAAATTCCTGCCAGCGGGCACGAAGACGGGGTCATAGCCGAAACCCAGCTTGCCCCGGGGCGGCCAGGTCAGCGCGCCATTGGCCCGTCCTTCGAAGACTTCGGTGTGCCCGTCGGGCCAGGCCAGCGCCAATGTGCAGGCGAAATAGGCGCTGCGGTCAGCATCGGGGCCGAGTTCGGCAAGTTTGCCCTCGACCTTGCCCATCGCCATGTACCAGTCGCGCCCTGGCCCGCCTTCGTAAGCATCCGCTTCTGCCCAATCGGCGGTATAGACGCCGGGTGCGCCACCGAGCGTGTTGACGCACAGTCCGCTGTCATCGGCAAGCGCGACCAAGCCGGACCCTTCGGTGCCGGCGCGGGCTTTGATCAGGGCATTTTCGGCGAATGTCGTGCCGGTTTCCTCGGGTTCCGGGAGGCCAAGCTCCCCGGCGCTGATAACATCCATGCCATGCGGGGCGAGCAATGCCCCGATTTCGCGCACCTTTCCCGGATTGTGGCTGGCGATGACCAGCTTGCCCGGGTCCAGCTTGCGGCTCACGAGATGGCGGCGTCCTGCGCCGCGAAGATCTCGGTGCAGCCGATCCGGGCGAGGCGAAGCATGCGTAGCAGCGCTTCCTCGTCATAGGTTTCGCCTTCGGCCGTGCACTGCGCTTCGGCGATATTGCCGTCGCCCGTCAGGACGAAATTGGCATCGGCGCCTGCATTGCTGTCTTCGGCATAATCGAGATCGAGCACCGGCTCACCGTTATAGATGCCACAGGAAATCGCTGCGATTTTCTGCGTCATGGGATCCTGCTCGAGCTTGCCGGAAGCCGTCAGCGAGTTGATCGCCAGTTTCAGAGCAACCCAGCCACCGGAGATTGAGGCTGTGCGAGTGCCGCCATCCGCTTGGATCACGTCGCAATCGACGGTGATCTGGCGCTCACCAAGCACGTCCATATCGGTTACGGCGCGCAGGGAGCGGCCGATCAGGCGCTGGATTTCCTGGGTGCGGCCCGATTGCTTGCCGCGCGCTGCTTCGCGATTTCCCCGGGTATGGGTGGCGCGGGGCAGCATACCATATTCGCCGGTCACCCAGCCCTTGCCCTTGCCGCGCATCCAGGGTGGAACCCGGTCTTCTATGCTTGCCGTGCACAGCACGCGCGTTTCGCCGAAGCTGATCAGGCAGGAGCCTTCGGCATGTTTGGTGAAACCGGGTTCGATCGTGATAGCCCGCATTTGATCGGGCGCGCGGCCGGATGGGCGCATGGGTTTGTTTCCTTCTGGATGTGTTGGTCAGCCCCTATCGCCCACAGCATCGCACGTCCAGCCGCATTGATGGCGGAAAATCGAACGGGGAAGGGGCTAGCCTGCGGTTATTGCAGACGCATGCGCGACGGCCTCGGCCGAAGCCGCTGCCGCGATGGCGTCAATGATCTCAAAATCGAAACTGATCGTGATAACCGGCTGAGGCGGTTCGGGAGGCTCAGGAATAGCCGCAGGCGATGGATAACGCTCGCGGCGCGAGGTACGTTCGGCCCGGGCGCGAGCATTTTCCGCCAATGCGCGGGCGCGCTCCATTTGGGCTTCCACGCGCGTTTCAAGATCGGCGCTCAATGCGACCATCTGTGTGGCGAGAAGGGCAAGCTCGCGTTCGAGATCCGCTCCACGGACTTCACTCAGCCGTTCCATCTGCTGTTCGACCCGTTCCATCTCGCGCTCGAAACGCGCAACTTCGCGTTCCATCTCGCGTTCAATCCGCGCCTCGGCCTGTTCTGCCTGCCGCTCTGCCCGGGCTTCGTTTCGTTCCCTCTGGCGTTCGCGCTCCGCTTCGCGGCGTTCTGCTGCTCGCTCGATCCGAAAAGCTATCCGTTCGCCCTTGTCGTCGCATTCCTCGGACTCAACCTCGATGCGGGGAACAAGATTTGTGTCGAGATCGAAAATCGCAGTCTGCAGGGCCGCATTCCGGCTCAGGCTGCCACTATCCGCTTCAAACCTTATCGGTTCGAATGATTCTCGACCGCTTTTGCGCTCGCTGCTACCGGCCCCGCGGAAGGAGAAGGTCCAGCCGGGTTCAGGCGAAAAGCTCCATCCCTGCTGGTCGACAGTTTCCCAACGATCTTCGGATCGCCAGTCATGGCGCTTCTGCCCGGAATGCTGAGAGCGATGAGCATCGCGGGAGGCATTGGTATGGGCAGCGCGTGGTTCAGGTTCTGCGTTCGATCCTGCAGCGGGAAGGGACTCCGCTTCGGCCATTTCGGCAGCATCGGCATCTCCAACCCGGTTGTCTTGGTCCTTGGCGGTGCCGGTTGAAAATGACGCATCTGCGGCTGCGGCGATGGTCAGACAGCCGACCAGCACCAGCGACAGTGCCGCGAAGGGCATCGCCGTCGCGCTTTCCCGGCGGAACGGTCGCTCGCGCAGACGGGTTATCCGGTCCATCAATGGCGTCGTCCTGCCATCGGCTGCCATGGCAAACCCCGGCAGCATATCGCGGCTTTCCAGCGCCACCTTGCCAAGGCCCTGTGCCAGCGCATTGGTGTTGCCGGTTTCCTCTATAACCCGCGCGTCACAGGCATATTCCCGTTCGATATCGATCTGGCGGGACAGAAAGGCGATCGCCGGATGGAAGAAGAAGACATTGCAGATCAGCGCCTGGATCAGGCCGAGCAAATAGTCCTGACGGCAGATATGCGCGATTTCATGGACGAGAATGGCCTCCGCCTGATCGATTGGCAGCCGCAGGAAAAACCCGGTCGGGACGAGCACGATCGGCTTGAGCGTGCCGATGGTCAGCGGTGTCGTTATTCGGGAAGATTGCAGGATCATCGCCCTCGGATCGGCGCCCAGGCGTTCTATCCAGAGGCGAAACCGCAATTCCCAATCGGCGGGAACCGGGCCAGTCCCTTCCTGTTTGAGCCGTGCTGTCGCGCGCAATGCCTGGCCGTAGCGTACTCCAAGCCAGCTGAAACCCACGCCCCAGACAAGGCTGATCAGCCAGGTTGTCCGGCCAAGCGTATGGATAACGGCCTGCCAGCCCTCGGCAGGCGGTGGGATGGCCCCGACAACCGGTTCGATCAATGCGAGGGTCCGGTAACAGATGCCCCAGGTGACGATGAAAAGAAGGAGGCTGGCAGCAAGCCCGCCATAGGCGGTTACGAAACGCAGCTGGGCATTGTGGCGCGGGATGAATCGCAGTGCGACAAAGACCAGGGCCGCGACAAGCGCGATCTGCCAGAGACTGTGCAACAGCGCCCAGCCAAGGCTGTCCACGACCAGACCCGCTTCAATCGGCATCCTCTCCATCCCCCTTTTCGGCTTCCAGTTCTGCGATGAAAGCCTTGAGTTGTTCTATTTCGCGGGCCGACACGTCGTCGCGGCCCAGCGCATGCATGACCAGATCATTGGTTGAATTGCCGAATACCGTCCGGACAAGCCGGTTCAGCAGCGTCGTTCGGGTTTCGGAAGCGGGCTGCGTTGCGATATAGTCGAACGACTTGCCCTTGCCGTGAATGCGATCGACGAGCCCCTTGTCGAGCATGCGCTGCAATTGCTTGAGGACGGTCGTATAGCCGACATCGCGAATTTGGCGGATATGTTCGTGGACCGTGCGCACGGACACGGGCTGGCATTCCCAGACGATCTGGAGAATTTCCGCTTCGGCCTCGGACGGCGCGGGAGGGGGCGTGCTCTTGTCTGCCATTGGTCTGTTTCGCGCGCTCCATACCGATTTTCGGCATTTACGGCAAGTGTCGTTACCGCCATGTCGACCAACGGTATCCTGCCAACGACGAACAACATGGGAAGGCATGATCGGGCGAGGTTGACGGTAGGACTGGCAGTTTAGCCCGGGAGTTTCTACATCCCCTTCATGGCTGGACCGAACGTCAACGAATTGTCCGAACGTGCGCGCGATGTGTTTCGCACGGTCGTCGAGTCTTATCTTGAGAGCGGGGAGCCTGTCGGGTCGCGGACGATATCCAAAATGTCAGGGCTCAGTCTTTCGCCGGCGTCGATCCGCAACGTCATGCAGGATCTGGAAGAGCTCAGCCTGCTTGCTGCACCGCATACAAGCGCCGGGCGTATGCCGACCGAAACCGGCCTGCGCCTGTTCGTGGACGGGATGATGCAGGCCGGACGACTGACGGCCGCCGAACAGCAGGCTATCGAATCCCAGAGCAAGACGGATGGACCGGTGGAAGAGGCTGTTTCCAACACAACCGCAGCTTTGTCGGGCCTTTCGGCGTGTGCGGGCATCGTCCATGTCTCGAAGCGCGAACCGGTGCTCAGTCAGTTCGGCTTTGTCTCGCTTTCAGAACAGCGGGCCCTTGCCGTTCTGGTCGGCAGCGATGGTACCGTGGAAAACCGGATCGTCGATCTCCCCCATCCGGTACCCGCTTCAACCCTCAATGAGGCGGCCAATTATATCAGCCAGCGCCTCACGGGGCTGACTCTGGAACAGGCGACGTTGCGGTTGCAGGAAGAGATCGGGCAGGGGAAGGCAGCGCTCGATGCCGCCGCGCAGGACCTTATCGCACGCGGGCTGGCGACTTGGTCCCGCGACAATGCAGCACGCCCCGTATTGATCGTGCGCGGTCAGGCAAACCTGCTGGATGAAACCGCCGCAGCCGATCTGGACCGGGTCCGGATGCTGCTCGGAGAACTCGAGGGCAAGGAAGAGATTGCGCAGCTTCTGGATCATGCCCGCGATGCCCGCGCGACCAAGATTTTCATCGGTTCGGAGAATAAACTGTTCTCCCTTTCCGGTTCTTCGGTTATTGCCGCGCCCTATCATGACGGGGACGGTCAGGTGGTTGGCGTGGTCGGTGTTATTGGGCCGACACGCTTGAACTATGCGCGCGTCGTTCCCATGGTGGACTTCACCGCAAAAACCCTATCCAAATTAGTGAGCTGATTAACAAATGTACGGCGACAAGACCGAGAATTCGAATAACGAAAACCTGTCCGAAGAAGCCGAGGCTGAACTGGCAGGGGTACCGGAGAGCATGCGCGACGATGAGGAAGCCGAACAGCTTTCCGATGCGGATCGCGTGATCGAACTGGAAGAGGCGCTTGCTGCGGCCCAGCAGGACGTCCTTTATGCGAAAGCCGAGGAACAGAATACGCGCCGCCGGCTTGAGCAGGAAAAGCAGAATGCCAGCGCCTATGCTGCGACCGGTTTTTCCCGCGACATCCTGTCCGTGGCGGACAATCTGGAACGGGCTCTCGACGCGATCCCCCAAGAGTTGCGGGACGATGAGAAATTCAAGGGCCTGGTGGCCGGGCTCGAAGCTACGGGCCGCGAACTGGAAACCGTTTTCGGCAAACATGGCATCGCCCCGATTGAGGCTATCGGCGAGGAACTGGACCCGAACCGGCATCAGGCCATGGTTGAAATTCCGAGCGCAGACGCGGAACCGGGCACGATCGTCCAGCAGATGCAGCGCGGTTATATGATCAAAGACCGGCTGCTTCGTCCGGCCCTGGTCGGCGTAGCCAAAAAGCCGGAATAGAAATCCCGGCTAAAAATCCAGCAACAGCTGCGTGTTGCAGCGGCTATAAGGTGTCGGCCAGAATTCCAGGCTGGAGAGTTCGCGAAAGCCCGACGAGCGGTACAAGCGATTGGCGGCCACAAGTTTTTCGGCGGTTTCTATCCACATCCCGTCGGCATTCATGGCGCGCGCTTCTTCGATGAGCCTGGCCATCACCGCGCCGCCGATACCGTGACCGCGCATCCCGGCCTTCGCCGCCATCTTTACAATCTCGACATAATATTTTCCGGGAAATGGCTGAATATGGGCGGCGAGGACGGCGCCGCATCCGCAAATCTCCCCCGCGATTTCGGCGACAATGATCCGCCCTCCCTTGGCCAGGATCGAGGCCTGGGGATCATTCAGTTGTTCGCGGTCGGACTCTTCGACAACAAATCCCTCTTCGATCCAAGCGAGATTGAGATCGGCAAAGGCCTCCCTGTCTCGTGGCTCGAACGGGCGGATCAGCATCAACTATCCTTGCGGTCCCGAGGCGGCTCCTATGCTGCGAGAGTGTATCGCGATTCGCCAGGGCCGCGGCACATCCGCTTCGAAATGCGCGTTTCCTCGCCGCCGACGATCACGACATCGGTCACATCCATGCAGCGCGCTCCGTTGGGCTGAGACGTCAGCGCCGTCACCGTCGATGAACCGGAAACATCGGCGCGGGTAGGGCTGACCCACTCTGCGGTCGCGCCGACTTCTTCCTGTTCGGTGACGATTTCCGTCGCCTCGGCCATTTTTTCCTGTTCTTCAGGTTCGAGCTGACAAGCGATTTCGGCAACGAGCACGCCGGCAAACTGGCCGACGATGAAGCCGCCAATAGCGCCAAGGCCGGTCGCTTCGCCAACTACTCCGCCAAGGATGCCGCCCAATATGCCGCCGCCTGCGCGTTCGGTGTTGCAACTGTTGCGTTCGTTATCCTCTTCGCCCCGGGCGGGCTGGGCCTCCCCATCTTCCAGGTCGCGAGCCCGCGATTCTGCCGTCTGCGTATAGCCCGAACAGACGCCCGAATAGCGGCAGAAGCGTTCCTGCAGATAGGCCCGGTCTTCCTGCCAGCGCGCGAGCATTTCCCGATATGTTGCCATGTTCGGGCCATCGGGATTGGAATCGGCCATCTCCTGCGTGGTGCGCGCGAAGAACCGGTCGGCCTCATCCTGCGGATAATCGAAATTGTTCATCACTTGGGCTTCGTAAATATCGCGAACGGCCTGCTGATGATCGACCATTCTCTGGGGAAAATCGGCAAGTGCGATCGCCTGATAGGCATCCAGCTCTTCGATACAGGCCGTGGTCGCATCCGCCCTCCCATATTCATCGCGTTCTTCTCGAAAATCATAGACGCAATCGGGATAGGCGGCCTGGCTCATCACCGGGCGAGCGGGGAGCTCTGGAAGGGGCGGGGGCGCAGCCCGTTGCGCCGATAAGGCAAAGGGAATTGCGATCAGTGCCATCAAGGCAATTGTGACCACAATGCATTGTTTTACGCTACCCAACATATCTACCCCCCAAAGTGATGGGAAATCAGTAGCGCCCTCTGGCGAGGCGGGCAATGTTAATGGAGCAGCATGAAGAATGGTGTTTGGGCGCACTATTGCTGCGAAAAGGGCAATATGGCTTCATAGCTGTCGAGTGCGACCGCGCCGGGCACGCTCAGGCCTTCGCGCAGAAGGAATGTGTGCCGTACGATCTCGGCCTGTTGCTCGATCCCATAGCGCTTCAGCGGCCAGCCGGGTTTCAGGCTGTAGTGGTAGCGGCAAAAGGGGTGGCGGCGCAGCGGGAGGAAGATGCCTGACTGATACTGCCACACATGCGTCATTTCGTGCAGGAAAAGCGCCTGAAGCTTGAGCGGCGCCTTGCCGAAATCATCGTGCCAATAGGGGCCTTTGGGGTGAAACCAGATGCCGCCGGTCGGTGCCATCAATGTGTTGACCGGCTGGAACGGATACCATTTCTTCCGGTGCAGCTTTACCGCGTCATAATCGATCGCCTTGCCGAACATGCGGGCGGCAAGCGTGCGTTCGGTATCCGTCAGGGGCCGGCTCAGGTTTTTTCGCGCCATCCCATCATTTGAGCCGAGCGCGTCCAACTATTCAAGCGAATTGGGGGCGCAGCGGTTAACCGTCCGCCGCGTCCCCGAACGCTTACTGGCTGTAGAGTTCGGATATCGACAGGCGCGTCGCTTCGAGCGAACGACCGCCATAGGTGCCGACCCAAATCTCGTAACGCCCGCTCATGGCGGGATCGAACCGCACGGACGGGTTCAGGCCTTCGCCGCTATCGTCATCGCAATACCAGCGGCCATTGGGCGCGTTGATCACCAGAGTCGTATCGGAGTCCGACAATGCCGAAATCAGCAACGGTAGCTGCCCTGCTTCGAAATGGAGCCGGACGTCGGGCGCGTCCGAAATGAACCCGCGACAGGAGCTACTGATCGTCTGCGCATCGACGCTACCGCCCGATTGCAGGCGGACATAATAGGGGTCCGGGGTGAAGCCGGATTGAAGCTGCACCGTTTCGTAGTTCGGCTCTGCGTTGACATTCTGTGCAGCTACAGGCGCTGTCACCGTCACAGCTACCGACAGGGCCGTGGCGGCGGCGAGATTTTTCATGAGCATTGTGGAATTGTCCTCTGTTAACGTACCGCAATCAGGCGGCATTGTGAGAAAGCTTAACAAGGCGAGCTAACCAGCCTCACGACCCGATCTCACTGCTAACGTTCGGAAAATTAACTGGCGATGATCCCGTGCTACACCGTCTGTTCAGACTGGGCGGGCGGGATCACAGGATTACAGCCAAACCGGATGCTCGGGGGCGGGGCTTTAAGCAACCCCGCTCCCGCATCACGATCAGTTGCTGTAGAGTTCGGACACGTCGAGAATGGCAGACTCGAGCCGGGCATTGCCATAGGTGCCGACCCAGATGTCATATTGCCCCGAACGCGGCGTATCAAAGCGGATCGAAGGGTTGAGGCCGATGCCGCCATCATCGTCGCAATACCAGTTGCCATCCGGCCCGTTGATGACGAGCGTCGTATCCGAGCTGGATTCAGCCGAGATGATCAGCGGAAACCGCCCGCTCGAATAGCGGACACGATAATCGGGAGCGCGGGAGATATAGCCGCGGCATGATCCGCCGAGCGTCGAGGCGTCGACCGGGCCGCCCGATTGCAGACGCACCCGGTGCGGATCGGGCGTGAAGCCCGCGTTGAGCGATACCGATCCGTAATTGGGGTCGAGCGAGAAATCAGGGCCGCCACCGGTATTGCCGGAGGGAATATCCGAAATATCGTTATAAATTTCCGAAATGCCGAGTATGGCCGCTTCCAAGCTCGCGCTGCCATAGGTACCGACCCAGATTTCGTAGCGGCCCGATAGAGGACGGTCGAAGCGGAGTGCCGGGTTGAGACCGCTGCCGCCGTCATCGTTGCAATACCAGCGACCATCCGGTGCGTTGACGACAAGTGTGGTGTCGGCATCGGAGGCGACCGAGAACATCAGAGGCAGGCTGCCACTCGAATAGACGACCCGCACATCGGGCGCGTTGCTCACATAGCCACGGCATCCGCTGCCGATCGCCGAGGCATCGATCCTGCCACCGGAAGACAGTTCGACAAGACGGGGATCGTCGGCAAAGCCCGCATTGAGCTGGATCGTCCCGTAATTCGGATCGAGATTGTAATTCTGCGCACTTGCCGGTGCTGCTGAAAGCGCGATCGTCGACAATGTTGCGACTGCGGCCAGATTTTTAATGAGCATATTTGATTCCCCCGTTGAATTACCGCCATCAGGCGACTTTGTGCGCGAACTGAAAAGGCTGGCTCAGCAACCTGACCACGCCTTTGCAATCATAGGGAATAGCACATCAACCCAGCATGATCGAAATCAAAAATGCGTCTATTCAGGTTGGGCGATTTCGAAAGGTGCGTCATCCCCGGCTGCGATTGTCACCGCATCGATGCTGACATCGCGGCCGCTGTCAAAGCGAAAGTTGAGCGAGAGTGAGATGCCGGGTGTGATTTCCGGATCGATGCCGAACAGCATCGCATGACGCCCTCCGGGTTCGAATGTCACGGTTTCGCCAGCCGGAACGTCAGCGGACATGATCGGGCGCATCCGCATGGCGCCGCCTTCCATGGTCGTTTCGTGAAGCTCGACAGTCGCAACGCGCGCGCTGTCTATTGCGAGCAATGTGTCTCCAACCTCGCCACCATTGAGTGTGAAATAGGCGGCTGCCGGTCTGCCATCGACGGCGGGCAGCCTTACCCAGGCATTTTCGACTGCTTCTGCCGGGGCCTGTTGTTCTGCAGCGCTGCAGGCAAACAGGGCGATAGAGGCGATGGCGGCGGCAATTGGAAGGCGCATGAAAAATCCCATATCTGAACAGATGGTTTCCTTTAGTGCTGCCAGATGCTTGCAGCAAGAAAAAGCCCACCTATATCGCCCTTGTACTGCCGCGCCGGCGGTTCTTGCTTCATCGTGAGGGGAGCCACCGGCTCCGCCGATTATTGGGGAAATTAAGAGGAATAAAATGGCAAAAGTTATTGGTATCGATCTGGGCACGACGAATTCGTGCGTTGCTGTCATGGAAGGCGGCAAGCCCAAGGTAATCGAAAACAGCGAAGGCGAACGCACGACGGCGTCGATGGTCGCTTTCACCAAGGACGGTGAGCGCCTGATCGGCCAGCCGGCAAAACGCCAGGCTGTCACCAATCCCGACAGCACGGTATTCGCAGTGAAGCGCCTGATTGGCCGCCGCTTCGATGATCCGCTGACGAAGAAAGATATGGAACTGGTTCCGTACAATATCGTCAAGGGCAGCAATGGCGATGCGTGGGTCAAGGCTGGCGGCGAGGATTACAGCCCGTCGCAGATTTCCGCATTCATCCTGCAAAAGATGAAAGAGACGGCCGAGAGCTATCTTGGCGAAACCGTCACCCAGGCGGTGATCACGGTTCCGGCTTACTTCAACGATGCCCAGCGCCAGGCGACGAAAGACGCCGGCAAGATTGCCGGCCTTGAAGTGCTTCGTATCATCAACGAACCGACGGCAGCCGCACTCGCCTACGGGCTTGAGAAGAACGATGGCAAGACCATTGCGGTTTACGATCTCGGCGGTGGTACGTTCGATATTTCGGTTCTCGAAATCGGCGATGGCGTGTTCGAAGTGAAATCCACCAACGGCGATACCTTCCTCGGCGGTGAAGATTTCGACAGCAAGGTCGTCGAATTTCTCGCCGAAGGGTTCAAGAAGGACGAAGGCATCGATCTGCGCAGCGACAAACTGGCGCTGCAGCGGCTCAAGGAAGCGGCCGAAAAGGCGAAGATCGAGCTGAGCTCGGCGCAGTCGACCGAGGTCAACCTGCCATTCATCACCGCCGACCAGAACGGTCCCAAGCACCTGGTCAAGACGATCACGCGTTCGGATCTGGAGCAGCTGGTTGGTGACCTGATCAAGCGCACGCTCGATCCCTGCAAAAAGGCGATCGAGGATGCAGGTGTCAAATCCGCCGATATCGACGAGGTTATCCTGGTCGGCGGCATGACCCGCATGCCCAAGGTGCGCAGCGTTGTGCAGGACTTTTTCGGCAAGGAACCGCATACTGGCGTGAACCCCGATGAAGTCGTGGCCATGGGCGCAGCCATTCAGGCGGGCGTTCTGCAGGGCGACGTCAAAGACGTTCTCCTGCTCGACGTGACCCCGCTGTCGCTCGGTATCGAAACGCTGGGCGGCGTGTTCACACGGATGATCGATCGCAACACGACGATCCCGACGAAGAAGACGCAGACCTATTCGACCGCCGAAGACAATCAGAATGCGGTGACGATCCGGGTTTTCCAGGGTGAGCGCGAGATGGCTGCTGACAACAAGATGCTCGGCCAGTTCGATCTGATCGGTATCCCGCCCGCACCGCGCGGCGTTCCGCAGGTCGAGGTGACGTTCGACATCGACGCCAACGGCATCGTCAACGTGTCCGCCAAGGACAAGGGAACCGGCAAGGAACAGCAGATCAAGATTCAGGCGTCTGGTGGTCTCGAAGATGCCGATATCGAAAAGATGGTCCAGGAAGCCGAGCAGTTCGCCGAGGAAGACAAGGCCCGCCGCGAGGCCGCCGAGTCCAAGAACCAGGCCGAAAGCCTTGTTCACTCGACCGAGCAGCAGCTTAGCGAGCATGGCGACAAGATCGACGACGATCTGAAGCAGGAAATCGAAACCAAGATTGCCGAAACCAAATCGGCGATTGAGGCGGATGACGGTCCTGCCATGAAGACGAAGTCTGAAGAGCTGGCGCAAGCCGCGATGCAGATGGGCCAGAAAATCTATGAAGCCCAGCAGGCCGAAGGCGGCGCTGCTGAAGGCGAGGCCGCTGCCGAAGGCGGTTCGGCCGACGATGAAGATGTCGTTGATGCCGAATTCTCCGAGGTCGACGAAGACCAGAAATCCTAAGATGATCGGGGGAGGGGCCATGCGCTCCTCCCCCGGCTTCGTCGCGCTGGGGCAGCAATGACTGAAGTCGATTTTTACGAACTTTTGCAGGTTGACCGGGGCGCCGACGGCGCAACGCTGAAATCTGCTTATCGCAAACTCGCCATGGAATATCATCCGGATCGCAATCCGGGGGATGCCGAGTGCGAGGCGAAATTCAAATCCATCAACGAAGCCTATGAGTGCCTGAAGGACCCGCAGAAACGCGCGGCCTATGATCGCTTCGGCCATGCCGCGTTCCAGAATGGCGGCGGAGGCGGCGGCCATCAGCAACAGGGCTTTGGCGGTTTCTCCGATATTTTCGAGAATATTTTCGGCGAAGATTTCATGGGCGGCGGCGGTCGTGGCCGGGACCGCGATGTCCGGCGCGGGGCCGATCTGCGCTACGATTATGAAATTTCGCTGGAGGACGCGTTTCACGGCAAAGATGCCGAATTGACGCTCGATGTGACGGCATCATGCGAATCCTGTGAAGGCTCGGGCGCCAAGCCCGGTACGTCGGCACAAACCTGCGGTACCTGTCAGGGCCATGGCAAGGTGCGCGCCCAGCAAGGCCTGTTCCTTGTCGAGCGGACCTGTCCGAGCTGTCATGGCCTTGGGCAGGTGATTGCCGATCCGTGTGAGAATTGCCGGGGCGAGGGCCGCGTCGACACGACCAAGTCGATCGAAGTGAAAATCCCGCCCGGTGTGGACGATGGCACGCGTATTCGCGTGTCGGGTGAGGGCGAGGCCGGTGCACGAGGCGGCCCGGCCGGCGATCTCTACATCTTTGTCCATCTCAGCCGGCACGAGCTGTTCCAGAGGGAGGGTACGACGCTGTTCGCACGTTGCCCGATCTCCTTCACAACGGCTGCGCTTGGCGGAACTATCGAAGTGCCGGGCCTTGATGGCGAAGTGCACAGTTTCCAAATTCCGGCCGGCATGCAAACCGGCAAACAGCTGCGCAAACGCGGCGCAGGCATGCCGGTATTGCAGGGCAGGGGTCATGGCGATCTCGTCGCCCAGTTCGACGTCGAAACGCCAAGCAAGCTTTCTGCACGGCAAAAGGAACTGCTCCAGGAATTCCGCGAGACCGAAACCGGAGAAGAAAGTCCCGAAAGCGCAGGCTTCTTCGACAAGCTGAAAACGATGTTCAGCGAATAGGGGCGGGCTCCGCAACTTTCGACAGCGCCTCTTCGAACGGTTAGAATACCCACTAACTGAACAGGGAGAGTCCAGATCATGAACCGCTTCATTCCGCTAACGGCCTTGGCACTGCTGTTGGCTGGCCCCGTATATGCGCAGCAGAACGACATGGCGGATGTGGAAATCCGCACCGAGCGTCTTGCACCGGGCATTGCAGTATTATTCGGGCGCGGGGGCAATATCGGCGTCAGCCATGGCGCGGACGGCACGGTTCTGATCGACGATCAGTATGCGCCTCTGACCGGCCGTATCCAGACGGCGATCACTGACCTCGGCGCCGATCCCGTGCGCTTCCTTATCAACACGCACTGGCATGGCGATCATACCGGCGGAAACGAGAATTTCGGCGAGAGCGGGGCGCTGATCATGGCGCATGACAATGTCCGTATTCGCCTGATCGAAGGGATGGATAGGGGCGAGGGGCGGTTGGTCGAGCCGGCACCGGATTCCGCGCTGCCGATCATTACTTATCATGATGGTATCACGTTGCATCTCAACGGTGATACCGTCCAAATCCTCCATATGCACAATGGCCATACCGACGGCGATTCCATCGTGCATTGGGAAAATGCCAATGTCATCCACATGGGTGATCTCTTTTTCAATGGTCGGACATTTCCCTTCATAGACAGGCAATCCGGCGGCAGTGTGCAGGGGCTGGTTCAAGCTGCGAGCCGGGCTCTCGATATGGCTGACGACGAAACCCGGATCATTCCCGGGCATGGTCCGATAGCGTCGCGTGCCGATCTGCTTGCCTATCGCGACATGCTTGTTGCTATTACGAGCCAGGTTCAGTCGGCGATCGATGCCGGCCGATCGCTTGAGGAAATACAGGCGATGGATATCCCCGCCGACTACGATCTGGAAGGCGGCTTCATCTCAGGGGAACAGTTTCTCGGATTCGTCCATGACAGCCTGACCGATCCGAACGCCATGGCGCATTCACATGGCGGCGCGGATCACGGACCCGATCATGACGATGGCGATGATATGCATTGATGCCCGGTCATTCGGGTGCACAGCTATTTCTGGATAACCACCGTCAATTTGGTTGTTTCCAGATCGTCTTCGCTCATTGATTTCCAAGGCTTGATCAGCTTGGCTGACGTTTCGGTGGGCAGCTCTTCCTGCGAGTCATTTGCCGAAAGAATCTGAAAACCGGCTTTCTCGATCGCCGCGATATGTTCCGATTTTCTGAGGCGGTTCATACCCTGCGGAGCAGTTTTCTCGGTCAGGAACGTCCACGCATCGGCACCTGAACCTGGCGTATAGCTTCGGTGGTCGGCCAAATCGATGAAATGGAACTGGACGGCGCCGGGTTTGGATTTCCGATAAAGCCACTCCATCACCGCGTTGATATCTTCGACATGTTCCAGAACGGCAAAAGAGACAGCAAAGCCGAGTTCATTGTCGGCAACCGGCAGATCAAGAACGTTCATCGCCTTGTGCTCGATCTTGCCGTCGAGCGCAGCGAGTGCCTGATCCCACTGCCCGTCGGCAAATGCTTTCGCCTGTAGCTCGTCGAGCCGCCCCTCGAACGATAGTGAATGAGTGCCTTCCAGGCAGAAGTCCTTGGGGAAAAGGTTCATATGCGCGATGATGTCATACATCGAAAACGCCGAATAGACGGGAGTGCGCGGTTCCTGCAGATCGCAGGCAATTGTCCGGTTGAATCCGTTGAGATAGTAATAGGCCGACAAGGCCACCGGGTCATGGGTACCGCACCCCAAATCGAGAAATGTTGAGTTCTTGTCGATCTGGGCTTCGCTGAATGCGCGATTTGCCGTACCCGCCTTTCGCAAGAGCTTCTCCCAACCATGTTTGGCGATGCCGGCATGCTGCAGGCGCCGGTTGCTGAACAGCATGTGGTTCAGCTTTTCCTTCCGGTGGAGATTGCTTCGCGCCATGGATGGCATTTCGTCTACGACATGGTCGAGCGCGTCTTCAAAGGCTTCATCGTCCATGAGCGCAGCGAATTTCTCGAGATATCCGCTTTCATCGAAGCCGCCCATATTGATTTTGCTGATGACCTCCGAACCCAGTTCGGGGGATATTCTCCCACCATTCCTGTCAATTTCATCGATGATCTGATTCTTGATGGCCAGCAGTTCGGATTTTTCCGTCCTGAGCTCCTCGCTTTGCGCATTGAGACTGTCTCGCCGTTCGTCGAGATTGGCAGTTCGGGTCTCGATATTGCTTTCGCGGGCAGCCAGCCTGTTGGCTTTTTCTTCCTGGAGTTCGGCTTTCTGATCCAGCTTGGCCTTTTCTTTTGCTATATTTTCTTCAAGCTTCAGCTGCTTTTCCTGTAACGACAATTCCTTTTGCTCAAGTTTTGCGTTCGCATTTGAAATTTTCTTTTCAATGCTCTCGGCCTTGGCGTCGAGTTGACGAGCTCTCTCGTCCTGCCGTTTCGCCTGCGCTTCCAGATCATCGCGTCGCTGCTCCAGCTTCTGCTGGAGATTCTCGAGGCGTTTCCTGATGCGTTCCTCAACGACTGCGGATCCTTCGAGAATCCTGCGCCGCAAACGCCATTTTTGGATGAAGTTCATGCTATTTGCCCCCAAGATCCGGAAATCGCAATCTAGTCGGAACTGCCGAAAACGCGAGCGAAAATCGTGTCTACATGTTTGAAATGATAGCCAAGATCGAATTTTTCCTCGATTTCCGCTTCGCTGAGAGCTGCGGTTACATCCTCGTCGGCCTTGAGCAATTCAAGCAGCGATAGTGCGCCATCGGAGTCCCAGACCTTCATCGCGTTGCGCTGGACGTAGAGATAGGCGTTCTCGCGGCTGACACCTGCCTGGGTGAGGGCCAGCAACACGCGCTGGGAGTGAACGAGCCCGCCCATCTTGTCCAAATTCTTCTGCATCCGCTCCGGATAGACGAGCAGCTTGTCGATCACACCCGTCAGGCGCGCTAGTCCGAAATCGAGGGTGATCGTTGCATCCGGGCCGATATAGCGTTCGACCGAGGAATGGCTGATGTCCCGCTCATGCCAGAGCGCGACATTTTCCATCGCGGGAAGTGCATAACCGCGAACCATGCGTGCCAGACCGGTAAGGTTTTCTGTCAGGATCGGGTTGCGCTTGTGCGGCATTGCCGACGAACCCTTTTGCCCGGGCGAGAAATATTCCTCGGCTTCGAGAACTTCGGTGCGCTGGAGATGGCGGACTTCGACAGCCAGCCGTTCAACAGAGGAAGCAATCACGCCAAGCGTCGCGAAGAACATGGCATGGCGATCGCGCGGTATGACCTGTGTCGAAACTGGCTCAATGCTCAGCCCCATTTTTTCGGCGACATAAGCTTCGACTGACGGGTCGATGTTGGCGAATGTCCCCATCGCACCCGAAATTGCGCAGGTGGCGATTTCCGCACGGGCCAGCACTAGGCGCGCCTTGCAGCGTTCGAACTCGGCATAGGCCTGGGCCAGTTTAAGCCCGAAGGTAACCGGCTCACCCTGAATGCCGTGGCTCCGGCCGATTGTCGGCGTCAGCTTATGTTCCATCGCGCGGCGCTTCAGGGCGTCCAGCAACGCATCCAGATTGGCAATCAGTATATCCGAAGCGCGCGCCAGCTGCACCGCGAGGCAGGTGTCGAGCACGTCGGAACTCGTCATCCCCTGATGCATGAAGCGCGCTTCGTCACCGACATTTTCGGCAACCCATGTCAGGAAGGCGATTACGTCATGCTTGGTCACGGCCTCGATAGCGTCGATGGCGGGCACGTCGATAACGGGCTCTGTCGCCCACCAGTCCCATAGCGCCTTTGCAGCGGACTCCGGCACGACGCCCAATTTTGCCAGGGCGTCAGTTGCATGCGCCTCGATCTCGAACCAGATCCGGAATTTCGATTCCGGTTCCCAGATGGCGGCCATTTCGGGCCGAGAATAGCGCGGAATCATTGCGGGCGAGTCCTTCGATGTTGGTGGTTGTTGAGTTAAGCGCGCCGCTTAGCAGGGGCAGACGCCCGGGACAAACGGATGGGTAAATGATCGCGGGTATATTTTCCCGGTTTGACCACAACCCGTCCCACGACCTTGCGTGATCGCATCATCTCGAACGCCTCGCGCCATTGCGTTAGCGGCAGCGCGGCATGGACATGCGGTTTGAGGCGGCCCGCTTCAGCCAGTGCCCATATGGCATCGAAATTCTCCTCGCCGCGTTCAGGATGGCGGCGTCCATATTCCCCGGCCCGGACGCCGACGACCGAAAAGCCCTTGATAAGCGGGATATTGGTCGGGACAGTCGCGATCCGGCCCGAGGCAAAACCGATCACCAGAAGGCGGCCTCCGAACGCGATGCAGCGCGTGCTTTCATCGAAAATGTCGCCGCCGACCGGATCGTAGATTACGTCCGCGCCACCGCCTGTCAGTTCCTTCACTCTTTCGCGAAAACCGTCTGTGACGTTGATTGTCGCGTCGGGCTGATACTCCCGCGCGATGATCGCGAGTTTCTCGTCCGAAGCCGAAGCGGCGATCACCCGCGCCCCGAGCGCTTTGCCAAGATCGACGGCGGCAAGGCCCACGCCGCCGGCCGCGCCATGCACCAACAGCCATTCTTCCGGTTGCAGCGCTCCGCACCGGACCAGCCCCACATAGGCGGTCAGATAGGCAACGCCAAAGGCAGCCGCCGCCTCAAATGTCATCGCCCCAGGTTTGCGTCGGAGTGCGGCAAGCGGGCAGACGGCATAGTCCGCGAAGCCACCGGTTCCCAGCGTTGCCACAACGGCATCGCCGGGCGCGAAGCCGCCAGCGTCACCCTCCAGCGCGACAATTTCGCCGGCAATATCGTTGCCGGGAATGAAAGGCAGGTCAGGCCGGTGCTGATATTTGCCTTCGGTCATCAACAAATCGGGAAAGCCGAGCGCCGCCGCCCTGACGCGCAGCAAAGCCTGGCCCGGGCCGGGCAGCGGGACCGGCACGTCTGCCATGCCGCATCCTGCGAATTCGGGCGCAAGATCGACGACTTGAAGCGCCTTCATCGTTTCTGGAAATATCATTTATATCAGTCCCTGGCTTCTCATGCTCGTCTGGCCTCTCGTGCCGATAATCAGATGGTCGTGAAGCGCAATACCGAGCGGGCGTGCCGCCTCGGCAACTTCGCGGGTCAGCTGGATATCGGCTTTGCTGGGCGCCGGATCGCCGCTCGGATGGTTGTGAACCAGGATCATCCCGCTTGTGTGGAGATCGATGGCGCGGCGGATAATCTCGCGCACATAGACGGCGGCCTGATCGATCGAGCCTTCGGTCACCACTTCATCGCGAATCAGGACATTTTTGCTATCGAGATAGAGCACGCGCACGCGCTCAATGGGTTCGTGCGCCATGTCGGCGTGGAGATAATCGATCAGCGCCTGCCAGTTGGAGAGGATCGGTTTTTCGCGGATATCGTCGGCCAACAGCCTGAGTGCAGACGCCTTGGCAATCATCAGCGCGGCAACGGCGCCTTCGCTGAGGCCGCCAATCCGGGCCAGGGCTTCGGGATCGGCGGACAGCAGCGCGCCGAGTCCGCCAAAATCACCGATCAGCTTTTTCGCAAGCGGTTTGGTGTCACGGCGCGGGATCGCCAGAGCCAGCAGATATTCGACCAGTTCATGATCGAGCAGCGCATTATGCCCACCCTCGATCAGGCGTTTTCTCAGCCTTGCGCGGTGACCTGTGCCATCTGTCGGAGTGCCTGCCATGGCCATGTGTTATCGGGATGGCGGGGCGCGAGCAATCGCGCTAGTTCGAGATCATGGAGGAAAGCGAGCCTGTTCAGAAGCATGGACGCCTGAAGCGACGCTACTGGCTGGGCGCTTTCGGTCTGGTTGTGGCTATCGCGCTCGGCATCACCTGGACACAGCGTGAGGATATTGCGGCCAGATATATCGATGGTCTGCTGGCACAGGCAGAAGTCGAAGGAGGCTATGAGATCCGGGAGATCGGTATCGGGCGGCAGCGGATCGACAATCTTGTCATCGGCGATCCCGACAATCCGGATCTGACAGTTGAGTCCGCCGAAATCTATCTGCGCTACGGATTCGGGTATCCGCAAGTCCGGCGCGTTGTGGCCCGGGGCGTCAGGGTCAATGGTCAGCTTGTCGATGGCGCGTTCGATTTCGGTCAGCTCAATAATCTGCTGCCCGAAGCGACCGGCGAGCCCTTCATCCTTCCCGATATGGAGCTTCGGCTGAACGACGCGGTCATGCGCTTGCGGACGCCCTATGGGCCGGTGGCACTGGCCGCCACCGGGTCCGGGGCGTTGCCGGGCGGATTTCGCGGCTTTCTTGCGGTAGCCAGCCCCGGCCTCAGCTCCCAGGGCTGCGAGATATCGGCCGTGCGCATGAGTTTGGCGCTGGCCGTAAATGATCGCCGCCCTGCCATCGAGGGGCCGGCCCGGGCCGCGGGAATCTCCTGCGCCGAAAACGGGTTCGCCATGGAGCGGCCCGAACTGTCGCTGGATGCCATTTTCTCGGAGAGTTTTCAGCGATGGGGAGGGGATGCGGAGCTTGTCGTCGCATCGCTCAGCCATGAGCAGGGCCGCGCGGGAGAAACCCGTTTCGCTACGTCGTTCGATGGCGATATCGACAGTCAGACCGCCGGGATGATGCAGCTCAGAGCCGCCAATGCCACCGGCTTCGATTTTCAGGCGGAGCAAGCCTCGTTGCAAGGCCATTACCGGATCAGGGATGCCGGCGCGTCTATCGGGTTTGACGGCGATGTAGACCTCACCAGCGCGCGGGCCGGTGCGCCGATGCTGGAAGGATTGGTTGCCACCTTGAGGGGTGCGGAGGGAACGCCGCTTGGATCGGTCGGCATGACGCTTGCCCAAGCCGTGCAGGCGGCGGGACGCAATTTCGACGCGCGGTTCGCGCTCACTGCTGCCTATGGCGCACGGGGCGGCGCGGTGCGCTTTGCCGAAATGCGGGGAACGAGCGAAAGCGGCGCGCAGCTTGTGCTCGAACGCGGAGAGGGGCTGCGCTATGGCTGGCCGGATCGCGGCGTGGAGTTCGATGGCGCGATGCGCCTGGCCGGCGGCGGCTTTCCGCAAAGCTATGTGACATTGGATCAGTCTGCGGCAGGTGCGCCGCTTGAAGGCTATGCCGAGATCGCGCCGATGCGCACGGGAAATGCCGTGCTGCGCCTGGCCCCGGTCCGGTTCACGGCCGCGGCGAACGGCAATACGCGGATCGTCACGCAGATCGAGATGACCGGCCCGCTTGCCGACGGCCGGGTCGAGCGGTTGCGCATGCCAGTGGCGGGAACATTGGGGCAGGGCGGTCGCCTGGCCTTTGGCGAGGGTTGCGTCCCGGTGCGGTGGGACCGGCTGTCCGTGGCCGGGATGGTCGTCGGGCCAACCCAGTTGCCGGTCTGCCCGGTCGAAGGCCGAACGTTGGTTCGCTATTCGCCGGGTACAGGCCTGAGCGGCGGAGGCAGGCTGGCCCGGCCGCGCCTGCGTGGCACGCTGGGTGGGTCTCCGCTCTCTATCACCGCACAGGATCTTCGCCTGCCTCTCAGTCGGCCCGCCTTTGCCGCAAACAATGTTTCGGTCCGGCTTGGCCCGGCAGGGGTGCAGTCGGAGCTGGATATCGAACGATTGGCCGCGAGTTTCGTCACAGGCGGTGTCGATGGCGAATTTTTCGGTGCCGAGGGCGAGCTCGCCTATGTGCCGATCCGGCTGGGGGGAGGCTCGGGCGACTGGCGGTTCGTTGGGGGAATATTGGAACTCAATGGCGCAGCCGAAGTTACGAATACCGACCCGGATGTGTTGTTCGAGCCGCTCATCATGCGCAATATGGCGTTGCGGATGGAAAGCAGTCTGATCACCATGACGGGCGGCCTGCGCGCACCCGAACAGGACATGCTCATTGCCAGTGTCGCCTTGAATCATGACTTGGACGCCGGGCGCGGCGAAGCCGTTCTCCAAACCGACGATCTGGCTTTCGACGACAGGCTCCAGCCCACCGACCTGACCAATCTTGTCCTTGGCATAGTTGCAGAAGTGGAAGGGTTGGTCAGCGGCACCGGACATATCCGCTGGGATGCAGCGGGCGTGACCAGCGGCGGCGAATACCAGCTGACCGATGTCGATCTTGCCGCACCGCTTGGCCCGGTACGCGGATTGACCACGAGGCTGCGTTTCACCGATTTGCTGGGCATGAACACCGAACCCGGCCAGATCGCGACGGTGCGCGAGATCAATCCCGGCGTGCTCGTCGAGGATGGGCGCGTGCGCTATCAGCTTCTCGCGGCAAATCGGGTGCAGGTGGAGGGTGCGCGATGGCCCTTTGCCGGTGGCGAGCTGATCCTGGAACAGACTATTCTCGATTTCCGGGAGGATCAGGCGCGCGAACTGGTCTTCCGCGTCGAAGGCGTTGACGGTTTC
Source organism: uncultured Parasphingopyxis sp. (assembly GCA_947259005.1). Taxonomy (GTDB): domain Bacteria; phylum Pseudomonadota; class Alphaproteobacteria; order Sphingomonadales; family Sphingomonadaceae; genus Parasphingopyxis. Next base: position 105,629 of record CAMYKP010000007.1, read on the forward strand.
CGGTTCCTCGAGGAACGCAATTTCGAGAATATCGTCGCGACAGGACTGTTCGACGGCGAACTTCCGATGGTTTTCGATATCAATGGCGGCCGGATCGAGGACGGGTTCCTGGTTTCACGCACCGGCGGCGGCACATTCTCTTACACCGGAGAGATCAGCGATGTGAATCTCGGCGTCTTCGGATCGCTGGCGTTTAACGCACTGGAACTGATTCGCTATTCGGAGCTCAGGATCGAATTTGACGGTGCGATAGATGGCGAAATGGTCACCAATATCAATTTCACCGGCGTCTCGCCCAACCTGGCGCGCGAAGGGCAGGGCTTCATCATCGGCGGCTTTACGCGGGAGCTTGCCGAAATCCCGATCCGGTTCGACATCACGATGAACGCCCCGTTCAATCAGATGCTCTATTCCTTCCGCCTGCTCGACGATCCCGGTTTTCTCGTCAATCAGGCGATCCGCGCCCGTATAAACCGAATACAAGCCGAACGTGATGTTCAGGCCCCCGAAAGCGATGATCTGCCATGAAGAATGCCATATTGACGTTGAAGGAGAGCAATGCGACCCAAGGATGGATGAGCCGGGCAACCCTTTTGACCGCAGCATTTCTTGCTGTGCTGACAAGTGGCTGCGTACAGGTTTCCGCCCCTGTGGAACCGATTGTGATTGAACTGAATATTAGCGTGCAACAGACTGTCGACGTGAATTTGCAGGAAGATGTCGAGAATCTGATCGAAAATAACCCGGAGTTGTTTCCAGAATGACCAAGCGTAACAAAAGCCTCGTCGCCATTTTTTCCACTGCCGCCATTGTCGGCGGTATTGCAACCATGGCTCCCGCCCAGAACAGCGCGGTCAGTCAGGCGATTTCGCAAGGGATCGTTGGTGAAACCGCATCGGGCTATCTCGGCTTTGCGCAAACGCCGTCGGCGGAATTGCGCGCCCAGGTCGATGCCATCAATCTCGGTCGCCGCTCGGCCTTTGCCGATCTCGCCCAGCAGCGGGGCACGACCCGTCAGCAGGTTGGCGAGGAAACGGCCTGCAACCGCCTGTCGAGCATCGATCCGGGCGAAGTATACCAGCTGCGTGATGGCGTATGGCGGACACGCGGCGCTGCGCCGATTCCAACACCGGATTATTGTTAGCCCGGATCAGCCTCAGCGCGGGGCGGTGTAGCGGCGGCGCACCGGTCTGAATGCTGCAGGCGATGTCGACATTTTAGTCATTCCGATCCCGGACAACATCGATATTTGGCGGTTAATGGCCGTTTTTCCGTAGAATCCAACTGTTCGATTCCGGCGTCCGTTTTTCCGAACCAAACAATCCCCAAATGCCATGCCGCACTGCATCATATGCGGTTGACTTGAAAAGGGTCGCTCACTAAACGGGCCGTGCCTTGGCGGGGTCGATCGCCTCCATGCGCGCGTCCGGCGTTATTTGGCCAATAGGAGCAAGCATGGCGGAGAAAGAAACCGCACAGGATCCCTTCGTCGCGGAAGATTCGCGGCTTGAGTCGCTTGAAGAGCGATTGCAGGCCGCTCAACGCGCAGAAGAGATCCGGTCAGGCAAGCGCAACAAGGTTCCCGCCAAGGGCTATTCCCAAGGGAACCGCGTGCTTGCCGAAATGATCGGGGGTCCTGTTGGTGGGGGTGTGATCGGCTGGTTGCTAGACCTGTGGTTCGACACCTTCCCATGGCTGATGCTGGCGATGATGTTCCTCGGATTCGCTGTCGGCATCAGGAATGTGTTTCGAATTGCCAAAGAGCGCCCGGAATGATCGTCACTATGATCTTGGGCGCTTTTTGACTGAATGAACGGGATGTTTGAGCGTGGCTGAAGGCGGCGAAATCGATCCGATGCACCAGTTTCAGGTAGAGCCGCTTGTCGGCGCCTGGGATCCAGCTGGCGGAAGCATCGTGTTCACCAATTCCACGATGTGGATGCTGATTGCGCTTGCCGCGATCTGGCTGTTCATGTGGGGCGGCATGAAGCGCGAACTGGTCCCCGGCCGTTGGCAGCTCGCCGTTGAAGGCCTGACCGGCTTTATAAACAATATGGTTTCGACCAGCATCGGACCGAAGGGCAAGAAATATATTCCCTTCGTGTTTACGATCTTCATGTTCATCCTGTTCGCCAACATGCTCGGCCTGGTGCCGATCGGCGTTGTGGGCGGCCATCCCTTCACCGTGACAAGCCATTTCGTGATTACAGGCACGATGGCGATCATGAGCTTCTCGATCGTTCTTGCGGTCGGCTTCTGGAAGCATGGCCTGAAATTTTTCACCCTGTTCATCCCGCATGGCACGCCGTTGCCGATGGTTCCGCTGATCTTCATGATCGAGCTGATCTCCTTCATGGTCCGCCCGTTCAGCCTCGCTCTGCGACTGTTTATCGCGATGACCGCCGGCCATATCCTTTTGAAGGTGTTTGGCAGTTTCATCGTGCAGGGCATGAACGCGGGCGCCGAATATGGCCTCTTGGTCAGCCTGCCGAGCTTCCTGCTTATCGTGTTCATCAGCGCGCTTGAGCTGTTGGTTTGCGCCATCCAGGCTTATGTGTTTGCACTGCTGACGACTCTCTACATCAACGATGCAGAAAACCTGCATTGATCCTTATTTCAACCATTACCTAGATACGACAGAAGGAGTTAATTCCATGGAACTTGAAGCTGCAAAAATGATCGGTGCCGGTCTTGCTGCAATCGGTGTTGGCGCTGCCGCCACTGGTGTGGGCAACGTATTCGGATCGTTCCTTGAAGGCGCACTGCGCAACCCGGCTGCTGCCGACGCCGAACAGGGCCGCCTGTTCATCGGCTTCGCTGCTGCCGAGCTGCTCGGTCTGATCGCCTTCACCGTAGCCATCCTGATCCTCTTCGTATTCTAGTCGAACCGGGCGCTGCTTTCCGGCAGCGCCTGTTCGGTATAGAGTTGAAGACAAGCGATAGGATTCCGGTCTCATGCCACAAATAGATCAGGTCATGATCAGCTATGCGTCACAGATTGTGTCGCTGCTCGTCGTGCTCGCCATCATCTATTTCGGTATCGCCAAGGCGATGCTGCCCAAAGTCCAGGATACGATCGATGCACGCGCCAAGCGTGTGTCGGACGACCTTGCAGCCGCCGAAACGGCACATCAGCGGGCGGACGAGATTGAAGAAACCTATCGCAACCAGATGAACGACGCGCGGTCGGACGCCAATGGCGTGACGACCGAGGCAAAGGCGAAAGCTGCTGCCGAGAATGACAAGCGCGTCGCTGCAGCCGATGAAAAGCTTGATGCCAAGCTTGCCGAAGCAGAAGCCGCATTGGCAACTGCGCGCACTGCCGCGCTGGCCGAGATTGAGAATGTCGCCGTAGAGGCGACACAGGATATCGTGGCCAAGGTTTCCGGCGGCACGGTTGCCGCTGCTGAAGCCAAAAAGGCTGTAAAAGAGGTGATGGCCAATGGCTGAAGGTAACCCCGAGCTCGAGCACGAACTTTCGAACGAAGTTCATGACGATATGGGGCTTCCCGGTACGGAGGCCCATACCGAAGAGGCTGCACATGCAGAGCCGACGGCTCTGTTCCTCGATGCCAATGGCTGGGTTGCGATGGCGATGATCTTCGTCATTGCCGTCATGCTGTGGAAGAAAGTCCCGTCGATCATCGGGGCCGCAATGGACAAGCGCATCGACGCCATCCGGGCCGAGATTGACGAAGCCTCGAAGCTGCGTTCCGAAGCCGAAGCGATCAAGGCCGAATATGAAGCCAAGACTGCCAATGCCGACAAGGAAGCCGCTGCGATGCTCGACCGGGCTCGCGAAGAGGCCGATGGCATTGTCGCCCAGGCGCATGCCGATGCCGACGCATTGATCGAACGTCGCGGCCGTCTGGCCGAAGACAAGATCGCAGCAGCCGAGCGTAGCGCGATCGCCGAAGTGCGCGCCAAGGCAGCGAGCGCGGCGACTGCTGCCGCGGCAGCGCTGATCCAACAGAAGCATGATGCCGATGCGGACAAGGCGCTGATCGACAGCACGATCTCCGGCATGGATGTTCGCCTGAACTAGGCTGTCTGGCCGCTTCGCATTTGCCGACTGCAAGCGAGTGCCATCCGCGACCGGATGGCTTTGCGCTCGTCAGGGTTTCGGTTCGACAATCAGATAGACGCCGGTTTCCGTGCCGATATTGACTGCTTCGTGCCAGTCGATCCCGTCGCTCCACCAGGATGCACCGCTTTCCAGAATGCGCTCTGCCGTGCCATTGGCGCTGGTGATGCGCATGGTGCTGCCTTCCAGAATATATCCCCAATGCGGGGGATGGAAATGGCGCTCATGGCCGATCCCGGGCGGAAATGTGCAGCGGCCCACGCGCATCTCGTCATTCTCGTAGAGTAGCTCGCACACTTCCTCTCCTTGCCATCCCGCGTCGAAAGCGGTTGGCAGATCGTCTGCGCTTTGCGCGGCAAGCGGAAAAGCACCACCGAACGCAAGGAAGACAAGGGGCGCAAGAGATAAGCGCAACGCATTCGGGTGTGCAGGCATGACGTTCGTTCCTCCGGAATGGCCCTTGCTGGTATAGGTTTGCGGTGTGGCGGACAACGCTGTTTACCGCAGGGCCTATACTGGCGGGAATGCGGATTGCGATTTGCGGCCAGGCCATCAAACCCCTAAATCCCCCCTGTGAGCGACCAACCCAACGCCCCCGACCGGTTCAACGAAGACAAGGCCACCTATACGGTCAAGGGTAGCGATATGCCCGATCTCGACGCAGGCGTGGCGGCGATCCGCGATGTCGTGAAGACCCTGCCGGCTCGGCCCGGCGTGTACCGGATGCTCGATGCGCGCGGCGATGTTTTATACGTTGGCAAGGCGGCGAGCCTCAGGTCACGCGTGCCCAATTACATGCAGGTCCAGCAGCTGCCCCGGCGGCTCCAGCGCATGGTGGCGCAGACCCGGGCGATGACGATCGTCACGACGGAGACAGAGGCCGAGGCGCTGCTCCTCGAAGCGCAGCTGATCAAGCGCTATCGGCCGCCGTACAATGTCCTGCTGCGCGACGACAAAAGCTTCCCCTTCATCCTGCTGCGCGAAGATCATGACTTTCCCCGGATCATGAAACATCGGGGAGCAAGACGGGCCAAGGGGCAATATTTCGGGCCGTTTGCCAGCGCAGGTTCGGTCAATCAGACGATCAACGCGCTGCAGAAGATGTTCCTCCTCAGAAACTGCACGGACAGCTTTTTCAGCAACCGGGACCGTCCGTGCCTGCTCTACCAGATCCGCCGCTGTTCGGCGCCCTGTGTCGGACGGATCAGCGATGCGGACTATGGCGAACTGGTCGAGGATGCGAAAAACTTCCTCTCCGGCAAAAGCACCGATGTGCAGAAAAAGCTGGGCGCACAGATGGAGAAGGCTTCGGTCGAACTCGATTTCGAGATGGCGGCTGTTTATCGCGACCGGCTGAAAGCGCTGACCTTCATCCAGGGCAGTCAGGCGATCACCGCGCAGGGCGTATCCGACGCTGATGTGTTCGCACTGGCCAGCAAGGCGGGAACGGTCGGCATCCAGGCCTTTTTCATTCGCGGTGGCCAGAATTGGGGGCATCGCAGCTTCTTTCCCGCCCATACCAAGGACGTGCCGGAAGAGGAGGCGCTTCAGGCTTTCCTCATGCAGTTCTACGAGGAAGTGCCGCCGCCGAAACTCGTCCTGATCGACCGTGACCTGCCGGATATGGCGCTGCTCGCTGAAGCCTTGGCCGAGCGCGCGGACCGCAAGGTTACGCTCAAGATTCCGCAGCGCGGCGACCAGAGAAAATTGCTCGAACAGGCGAAGCGCAACGCAAGCGAGGCGTTGGAGCGACGGCTCGCGGAATCATCGAGCCAGGCAAAGGTGATGCGCGAACTGGCGGAGCTTTTCGAACTGGACGATCTGCCCGATCGCATCGAGATATATGATAACAGCCATGTCTCCGGCACCAATGCCGTCGGCGCGATGGTCGTCGCCGGGCCGGAAGGTTTCCGCAAATCCAACTACCGCAAGTTCAACATCAAGCGGCCCGAAACGGCGCCGGGTGACGATTTCGCCATGATGCGCGAAGTGTTCGAACGCCGTTTCGCACGGGCGGAAAAAGAAGATCCGGAACGCAACAAGGGCGAATGGCCGGATCTTGTGCTGATCGATGGCGGCAAAGGGCAGGTGAGTGCGGCCGCCAGCACGCTGGAGGAAATGGGGATCAGCGATGTCGCGCTTATCGGCATCTCGAAAGGGCCGGATCGCAATGCCGGGCGCGAGCATTTCCACTTTCCCGACGGGAGAGAGGAACTGTTGCCGCCGAACAGTGCGCTGATGTTCTATCTCCAGCGGTTGCGCGACGAAGCCCATCGTTTTGCGATCGGAGCGCACCGCCAGAAACGGGCAAAGGCGATGGGTACGAGCCCGCTCGACCAGGTTCCCGGCATCGGCCCGGCGCGCAAACGGGCGCTGCTCCTGCATTTCGGCACGGCTCGGGCCGTCAAGGCGGCAGGTCTGGAAGACATCATGCGCGTGCCCGGTGTTTCAAAAGCGATGGCGCAGGCGATCTACGATTATTTTCATGCGAGTGGGTGAAACCCGATTTACGGCACAGGCCAAGCCGACATCCGATCAGCTTGCGCGTGAAGTGCCATGCCATTGCCGCCAGGCGTAAACGGCGAGGCCGAGCGCCAGGAAGAACTCCCGAAATTCGGTGGCGTCGAAAATTTCGATCATGCGATGCCCGAACATCAGGACAAGCAACTGGCCGAAAGCCACGCCGGCGGCGAGGGCGCCAAACAATATGGCCTCGGCGCGCCAACCGCGACGCATGGCTCGCAGCGACCAGTAGATGCAGGCGAGCAGCCCGGTCCAGAAAGCGAGCTGGACAGGCAGCAGGTTCCAGTGACTATAGGTAAAGACAAGCATCGGCGCGCTTACTGCCGCAACCGTCCGGTCGGGAAGAAGATCGCGAAACGGTGCTACAACCCAATTGCCACATATGGTTTCGCGCACCAGTGGCAAAAGCAGCAGGAAAAAGCCCGTTCCGGCATAGAGACCCAGCTCGGTTATGTCGGTCTGGAAATTGTGCAGGTTGAATTCTCCCTGCCAGTTATGTTCGGCCATGCCTGCCGGTGTTTCGAAACCGATTTGCCTCTGAAACCAGCTGACCTCCTCCATTGCCATCAGGAAGAACAACGCGGCGAAACCGGCGGCGGCGAGCAGCTGCAATCGCGGTCGAGATATAGCAAAACGGTTGCGTGAGACGCGCCAGAACTTGCCGACGAACATCGTCGAGGCTGCGAAAAGAAGCCAGACGGAGACCCATTCGAGCGCTCGATCTTCGATGCTCCAGTCATGAAACAATGCGGGATCGGTGATGAGAATGGCCGTGAACAGGCCCGTCAGGCCGAGTATGGCCCAGGCGGCAAGCCGCCAGGCCGAGCTCAGCGGTGTGAGTGGTTCGGTGTTGTCTTTGGCGGTGACCAATGTGCTGACCAGAAGTCCACCAAGGCTTAGGCTCGTAAGGATGCGGATCCAGTGCCAGGAATCGAACACAGGGGGCTCTTCCCGTGCCGGATGCCAGCCTGATGCAAGTTCTTCATAGGTCATGAGGCCGAGCGTAACGACAATGGTCAGCCCGACGGCCAACCACACGCCTTGCATGGCGGAACGTGATGACAGTGCGTCGGCCATCAACCGAGTTCCCAGAACCGCCGGACTACAGCCCCGAGCAGACTGCCGCGTACGAACAGCAAATCTTCAATCGCGGGCCCCGGTTGGGCACCCATTTCAGTCTTGTAGCCTGCATCGCCCGCGCCCCAGCTGATTTTGCCGATGCCCCGGTCGGTGGCGAATTCGAAATCCTTGTAAAGCAGCAACTTGCCCGGGCCGAACTTGGAAAAGCCTTCGTCGTAATTATTGGCAATATAATAACGGCAGTTCCCGATCTCGAGGCCGAAGCTGAACGCGATGGGCGTTTCGCCGATCGTCATCAGGCTTGCAAAGAGCGATTGCGATAGTGCCGGATCGGCGACCAGCCTTCCCCAGATGGCCCGGTTCTTGGGATCGCGGAATTTCGTGTCTCCGCCGCCATCGAGTTTCGCCAGCCAGCTATTGGCTTCGACGGTCGCCATGGCATCCATGCTCGCGTGGTCGATCTGGGTGCCAATCAGGAAGCGATAATTCAGATCTCCATCCGCGGCGAGCTTCCGCTCCCGGGCACGGTTTTTGCGGCGCGTCGACCCTTTGGGCCATGGCCCCGCTTCATGCAGGTCAGCCAGATCGAGCTCATAACAGGTGGCGAGCGGTTTGCGGAGAACGGTCCAGCCATTGGCCTTGGCAATGGGCACCAGGCGTGAGGCTGCCGGATCGTCGGAATAGACGGGTCCGAAGCGGAACAGGCGGCCCATGGCGGCGTGCATGGCCTTGTTGCGCAACAGCAGCGCGAGTTCGGCGTCGCTGATATTTTCGGCAAGCGGAATGCTGCGAAATGGCCAATAGCTGCCCGATATCTCCTTGACCCGGAACGGCCCGATGGAACGGTCCGTGAGCGGAAATGCGGCAATGGCCGTGCCATCCGGGCGACGTGCTCCGATCACGACCGGAGACTGGCCAGTTGCATTGAACCAGCCGGAGGTGAGAAAGGCTTGTGCAGGATGCGCTGCGGCCGTCACCGCATCGATATCGGATGCGCTGAACGGTGCCACGTCGATTGTGGGCAATTCGCTATCAATGGCCTTGTGGATATTCAGGCTGAGCCGCTCCCACCTATCAGTGAAACTTGGCGGCAAACTAGGCTTGCATGCTTAAGATCGCGTTTATCCCGCTTGGGAATCCCGGAATTTTACCAATGTTTACGAATATTTTCAGCCTTCCGGCTATGGCGTGAGCATGGGAACGCAGACCCTTTTGACCATCGATACCGAGCTGACCTGGCGCCATCATATCGCCGGAACTGGCTGGGAAGAAAATTATGCGCGCAGCGTAGAGCCTGCGGGCGTTGGCCTGCGTTATCAGTTGGACGTGCTGAACGATCATGGCCTCAAAGCCTGTTTCTTCGTGGATCCGATGCCGGCGGTGCTGTTTGGCATCGATCCTGTTCGGCGCATGGTCGAGACGATCATGGGCGCAGGGCAGGAAGTGCAGTTGCATCTCCATCCCATGTGGGAGCAAGCCTCGGTAGACGGGACGGTTGCGGAAAATACCGTTTTCGAACTTATCGATTACCCGTTCGAGAAGCAGCGCGCATTGATCGCCGAGGCGCGGGATCTGCTCATCAGGGCAGGCGCGCCCGATCCGATAGCCTTTCGTTCGGGCAGCTATGCTGTGAATGACGACAGCCTGCGCGCCCTTACCGAACTGGGTATCCGTTATGATGCCAGTCATAATGGCTGCGAAGGGCCGTGGCCGAGCGCGTTGTCGTTGCCTCTCGATCAGACCGCTCCGGTCGAGCATCACGGCGTGATCGAGATTCCCGTTTCGCAGATGCAGACCGGCAATGGCGGGTTGCGCCATATGCAGATTTGCGCCGTATCGCTGGCTGAAATGGCGCATGCGCTGGACCATGCCATCACCAACGATCATCCGACTTTCATGCCTGTTGGCCATAGTTTTGAACTGGCGACGCGAGACGGGCTGCGCGCCAATCCGGTAGTCAAGAGACGATTCGACGGGTTGTGCGCATTGCTTGCGGAAAAGGCGGATGACGCACCGACAATGCACTTTTCCGATCTTGGCGAGCTGCCACTCGGCGGCGATTTGAAGCCTGCCCAGGCATCGGCGACTTTGGTTGCAGGGCGTATGGTTGGCCAGCTTTGGGCCAACTTCATCGAGAAGCGCGCCGCATGACATCGGCTATTTCCCTGCCTTTGCGCTTTCAGGTCGGAGCGCGCACGATGTTTTCCGTCAAACGCCGGCTTGTGCGTATCGGCCTGTCGCTGGGTGAGGCGATGGCGGGAGGTACGCCCGAGCTACCTGCATTGGGCCGGGCCGATCACGGTTATCTGATCACCTCGCTCCGCGAGGACAGGCTGACAGAAGTTACCGCGCACCATCCTGATATGTTGGTGCTGGTCCGCCAGCGCTATTCCCGGCGCTATGCGGATCTATCCGGAAGCTTCGATGCCTATCTCGCCACTTTCTCGAGCAAGAGCCGCTCGACGCTTCGTCGCAAGGTTCGCAAATTTGCGGAAACTTCGGGCGGTGCGCTTGATATCCGTGCTTACCAGAGCCCGGAAGAGATTGCCGAGTTCCAGACTCTCGCGCGCCGTGTCTCCGCCAAGACTTATCAGGAGAAGCTGCTTGATGCGGGCTTGCCCGACGATCCCGGGTATAAGGCAGAAATGATGCGGGCGGCGGCCCGGGGCGAGGCCCGTGCATGGCTGTTGTTCGTCGGGAACGAACCCGTCAGCTATCTCTATGCGCCGGCGGACGGCGATACGCTGATTTACGCCTATCTAGGTTATGATCCCGAATGGTCCCGGCATTCGCCGGGTACCGTGCTGCAGGTCGAGGCGATGAAGCATATCATCGAGGAAGGCCGCTTTCGCCGGTTCGATTTTACCGAGGGAGACGGACAGCATAAGCGGCAGTTTGCAACCGACGGAATTGCGTGCGTCGATCTGCTGCTGCTTCGCAAAACGCCGGGCAATTACCTTCTGGCGGGCGCCCTGGCGGCTTTCGACCGATGTGTCGGCTTCGCCAAGGGGCTGGGCCTGGGGAAATGGGCGCGGCGTCTGACGCGTTAGGACCCAAAGCCTAACCGATTTCTTCGTCCAGCTCGCCAAACAGGGCGGGAATATGCGTCAGCCGAGCGCGTTCTTCCTCGAGGACAGCGCGGAAGGCCCGGTTCTTTATCGCGACGGTCTCTTCTTCCGAAAGGCCCTTGCCTGCGGGCACTGTCGACAACAGGATATCGATCAGCCGGTCCGCGCCGTGCAGCCTGCCCCAGAGAAAGTCATTCTCGCGATAGGCACGGCTGAAAAATGCGCCGAAACTGTTGAACTCGATGCCCCTGAGCGTGGCCTCGGCACCGCCTTCGCGGATCGACTGGGCATCTTCGGGCGCGATGCGATCGACCTTGACCGGATCGAACTCGTCCAGCCCTTCGCCCTGCAACAGGGGGAGGGTGGCAATGTCGTAAAAGGGGAACCCCAGATAGGCGAACAGCATCGTCCGCCGCTCGGGTTTGGGAAGGGCTGTCAGCGCGGTGACGAGCAGCTCTTCTCCCCTTGTGTCGGCAGTTTTGAGATCCCTGGCCCTGGCCAGCATTTCGAGCGCATGTTCGGGCGCCGTGGCTGCATTGAGAGCTGCCTCGACCATGTCGTTGCCGTAAAATTCCGGCCGTTCGCGTTCGAGATAGTGACTCAATGTCTCATAAATTGCGTCGCGCGCGATGTTCAGGGCGTCAGGATCGCATTCCCCGCACTCTTCGATCTGGGCCACGCTGCGCAACATGAAGCGCAATCGTCGTGTTCGAAACAGAAGGTCATGCTGCCGGAAAAATGCAATCGCGTCCTCATTGGCCCCGGCATTGGAGAGCGCATCGGAACTGTGCAGTCCCATCGCATGGACCTGATCCCAGATGGCGTGATGGATGGTCCGATCCCCGACATTGCCGTCTGCTGCAATGCTGGAAAGTATGGCAACGATCTCGTCGACTATGCCCGACAGTTTGAGCTGGCCATAGGAAACATAGGCATAGCCAGCTTCCTTGGCGGCAAAATTCTGGGCTTTTGCGCGCCATGTCGCCAGCCGCTGCGGGGTTGGCCGGTTGAGGAATAGCGTCCGTCCGAAATCATTCTCGATCGCGTTTTCGACCTCGGGCCGTATCGCTTCCACGATCCGCCGCATTCGCAGGATTCGCTGTGAATGATCGTCGATCGCTTCCAGGTTATCGCGGATGGGCTGCTCGCGCGGGATATCGGAAAGCGCCCCGAATATCGCGCGGAAGAAGCCCGGGCTGCCGCCATCACCTTCGCCCATTTCAATGCTGCGCACGCCGGGCTTGGGGTCGATATAGACGAAACGGCGATCGACCTCCCGGTGCGCGGGACGATCCCGCAGCGCATCGATTGCCGGGCCGAAGGGAGCATTGGCGAGCACCGAACCATCGATCAGGGGCGTCGTTTCGGCAGTCCCGGATGCATAGTGGCGGGGCAGGACCCGCTGGAGAAACGCCCCGCGGCCCGGCCAGTCGATCCCGCGATCCGCAAGGACGGAGTCGAGTTCCTTGACTGTAAAGGGCGGAAAGGCGCCGGGAAAACTGGCCGTTGCGCGCGCGGCAAAGGTAAGCTCGGGAATGCTGCCGAGATTCCGGGGTGTCATGCCATGATCGGTGAAGGGCAGGGTCAGCCGATGTTCGGTCTCGATGATTTCGGGCGGAGAGTTCAGATGCAGTTTCTGCGGATGCCCGTGAAAATCGGTAACCGTGACGAACAGGTCGAGCGGCTGGCCGTCGGGTAATAGCGGTTCTGTGGCCGGCATCGTATCCATCGCCTCGAACGCATCCAGGATTAGGTTGGTAAAGCCTTTGCCGCCAAAGGGAGGCTGAAACCATTTGGCGCGGACAAAGCGGGAGAGCTTCGCGCTGACCTCATCCTGCGCTTCGGGGTCTACCGTGGTTGCGATTGTGCCGCCGCGGCGCCGCGCTACGGCCCAGGCAATCGGCACGGCCCAGAATTTTGTAAAGCGCGATATCGGGCGTTTGTCCGGCGCGATCAGAATGTCGACATCTGCCTTGTCCAGCCAGAGGTCGGTCAGGGGGTCGAGCGATTTTCCCGAAGCAATGGCCTCGGCCAGAAACACGCCGTTGATGCCGCCTGCGCTTGCGCCAGCGATGATATCGACCAGCGCACGCAGCTTGATCCCGCTGCGCTGCTCGATCGTGTCGAGCAACTCACGATATACGCGTTGCGAAGTGTCGGTTGGAGCGAGGTCATCATGGAATGCCCGGCTCGCCCGGGTCAGTCGCCAGATTTCCTTGGTGATCCCGTGCATGTAGATTGCGAGACTGATGCCGCCGTAACAAACCAGGGCCAGGCGCAACTCTTTTTCCCGCATGCAAGGATTCTGGCAGGTGCGCGTGGCATTGTCGAGCGTTTGAGGCTTCGTTTATTCTTCCGGTTGCTCTGGGTCGTGGCAATGGACGGGAAGATAGAGTTTGATCGTTGTGCCAACCCCCAGCTCCGAAGTGATGTCGACATGGCCACCCGATTGTTTCGCGAACCCATAGATCATTGAAAGGCCAAGCCCGGTACCCTTGCCGACTTCCTTGGTCGTGTAGAATGGCTCGAACGCCCGGGCGATGGTTTCTTCGCTCATGCCGGTGCCCGTATCGATCACGGAAATGACCGCATAGTCGCCGGGCATGAGCTCCGGATGGCCCTCTGCGATTTCGGTGGCCTTGGTTGTGAACCACAGCGGCCCGCCCTCTGGCATGGCGTCACGAGCGTTGAGCGCGAGGTTCAGCAGGACATTTTCGAGCTGGTGGCTGTCGATGCGGATATGCTGGATATTTGGCGACAGATCGGATGCGAAAACAACATTCTCGCCGATTGTGCGCTGGATCATGTCGCCAACATCGCCGATCAGCTGGTTGAGATCGGTCGGGGCTGGAGCCAGCGACTGACGCCGGGAAAAGGCGAGCAGACGTTGCGTGAGAGCTGCGGCGCGCTTGGCTGCCGTCCCGATGCTGGCCAGATTCCGGTGCACCTTGGGATCATCGATTTTGGAAAGACGAAGGTTAAGCAGTTCGACACTTCCTGAAACCACCGTGAGCAGATTGTTGAAGTCATGCGCGATGCCGCCGGTCAGCTGACCGACTGCTTCCATCTTCTGAGCCTGCATCAGGGCTTCTTCGGCGGCGGCCCGCTCATCCAGCGCTTCCTCGATCCGTGATTCGAGCGTTTCATTGAGTAATGCCAACTGTTCCTCCGCCGCGTGACGGGCGGTGTCGTCATGCATGTTGAACACACCGCCAGTCTGATTGCCTTCGGAGTCGTAGAGCGGCCGAGCCGTTCCGATGACGAGGACTTCAGTGCCATCCGCTCGCTTTATCCGGAAGCGGGAATCCTCAACAGTTTCTTCGCGACGAACAGCGCGCAGAAGGGGGCGGTCGGTCAGGGGGTAGGGAGTGCCATCAGCAGAGAATAACTGGAAATAATTGGGATAGCTTTCCAGCCCGACTTTGAGGTTTTCAACACCATGAAGTTTCCTGGCTGCGTCGTTGCTGTAAATGATTTTTCCCTGAACATCCATTACGACGATGGCCTCACCAAGCTGATCCAGTATCGATGAATATTCCAGACGGGGCGTCGTCTTCTCGGTTGTGGGGATGTTTTCTTGGAGGCTTTTTGTCCGTAGGTCCGTTATGTCGGAGTGGATAACTGTCCACGACTGGAGGTCCCCCGTCGAATTGAATTGGGGAACAGCGTTCCAGCTAATCCGCCTCCAATTGCCCGAGCGATCACGCAAACGGTGCTCGCGTATGAACTGCTGGCATTTTGCGATGGCCGTTCCCATCTCGCGTTCAGTCGTCGCGACATCGTCAGGGTGTACAATTTTCTTCCAGCCTTCGCCTTCATAGTCGGCGAGAGTCTGGCCCGTGACGGCTGACCAGTCGGGCTGGGGTTCTTCAAATCGGCCATCCGCCGTGAAAGACAGGATTATCGTCTGGGCTGCAGCAAGGGATTTGCGGATCGATTTATACCGACTCTCGTCCAGCGACTGTTCGTGACTGATATCGACCATGTTCGGCATCCTTGCCCCAGTTTCGCGAGTGTTTCGCGCTACAGCAGGCGTTCTCGCCGAATACGGTTAACGATGGGTAAACGGAGCGCGCTTTTTCCCGGAAACTTATGATTCTCCGAACGGGACGACACGGTTTCCCGCATCATGCCCGATATCGGCAGGGCCGAGAAAGGGGATGTTCGTTACCGAACACCAATGGCGTACCACTTCTTCGGCGGTCATTCCGAAATCGGTGTCGTTTTCCGTGATGTCGCTGCACCGCCCAAGCCTGATCCCGGCAACCCTGTTTATGCCGGGATTGGCCGTGATATGATGCATGGTCCGGTCGATTTTATACATATATTCAGATATTTCTTCCAGCATTATAATGTAATCTGTTAAGTTTGGCTGAAGCGGCGTTCCGAGGATCTGGCTTAAGGTGATCATGTTGAAGGCGGCCGCCGGGCGACCGTCTGCCAATGTCGGCTCAAGGCTGTCGGGATCGCGGTCAACCAGCCAGCGCAGCGCGCGTTCGATCGCGGTATCGCCTCCATTTCGCACGATATCCTGGCACATCGGCCCGTGGGCAACGCTGCATCCCGCCTTGTAAAGCCCTGCGAGCAGCACTCCAGCATCGCTATAGCCCAGATACTGTTTGTTGCGCGCCGCGGGCTCCAGCCGCTGCAGAACGGTCCCGGCGATCCTGCAGGCGCCATAGCCGCCCCGCGCGAACCAGAGCGCGTCGAACGACGGATCATTGGCGATGGTGAGAAAAGCTTCGGCGCGTTCGGTATCGCTGCCGGCAAAATGGCCCTGTTTCAGGAAGCTGTTCGGGTGTACGTAAAGTTCGGGCGGATTGTCCGGGAAAAGCGCATGGGCGAGCGCAACAACACGGTCTGCTGTCCCCTGTTCGAAGGGTGAACTTGCCGCGACTATGCCGATCCGCATCGCTTTTTTTGTCATCCGATGCCTTTCCGAAATTGAAAAACTGCGCCGCTCCCCATAGCGAGGGCCGATGACAAACGACAAATCCTATTTCTTTTGCGGTATCGGCGGGAGCGGCATGTTGCCACTGGCCAGCATATTGCGCGGGCGCGGCTTCACGGTTGCCGGTTCCGATCGGGCGCTCGATCAGGGCCGCACGGCCGACAAGTTTGAATGGCTGCGCGCCCAGGGTATCGCGCTATTCTCCCAGGACGGTAGCGGGTTAACCGATAAAAACCAGATACTTGTGGCCTCCGCAGCGGTGGAGGATACGGTGCCTGACGTCATGGCGTCACAAAGGCTGGGGCTGGACAGAATGACCCGGCCCGAGTTGCTGGCGAGCCTGTTCAACGCAGCGCTGCGCAGCATCGGCGTGGCCGGCACCAGTGGGAAATCCACGGTTACGGGCATGATCGGCTGGATCCTCTTCGATTGCGGGCTTGATCCCACGGTGATGAACGGCGCGGTGATGAAGAATTTCATCTCCGACGAAACGCCGTTCGCCAGCGCGTTGGTGGGGCAGGGCGATGCCTTTGTCAGCGAGGTCGATGAAAGCGACGGCTCCATCGCGCTCTACGAGCCCGATATCGCGATCCTCAACAATGTCTCGCTCGATCATATGTCGATGGACGAGCTGCGAGCCTTGTTTGGCGGCTTCTTGCAGCGTGCGGGCCGGGCCATCGTCAATATCGACGATGCGGAAAGCGCGCGGCTTGCCGGGGGAATAGCGCGGGACAAGCTCTGTACCTTTGGATTCAGCGACCCCGAGGCGGATATATTCGGCAGCAATGTCCTGGAAGAGCCGCTTTCCGTGAGTTTTGACGCCACCGAAGACGGGACTACCTGCCGGGTCGCACTCGCGGTTCCGGGCCGGCACAATGCAGCGAATGCGCTGGCCGCGCTCGCCGCCGCAAGAGCCTGCGATATCCCGCTGGCCAAGGCGGCGGCCTCTATTGGCCGTTTCCAGGGTCTCAGGCGCCGTTTCGAGATTGTCGGGACCGCTGGCGGTGCAACCATTATCGACGATTTCGGGCATAATCCGGACAAGATCGCCGCCACGCTGCAAACGCTTCATGCATTTCCCGGCCGGCTTCTCGTGTTTTTCCAGCCCCATGGATTCGGGCCGCTGCGAAAGATGGGCCCGGAACTGATCGAATGTTTTTCTCACAACTTGTCTAAGAATGATCGCTTAATCCTCTGTGATCCTTTATATTTTGGTGGAACGACGGACCGAAGCAAGGGAAGCGACATGATTGTCGACGGCGTGGTCGCCGCTGGCAAACAGGCCGAACATATCCCGGATCGCGAAGCCTGCGGGGTGCGGCTCGTCGAACTCGCGCAGCCCGGTGACCGTATCCTGATCATGGGCGCGCGCGACGATACGCTCTCGACATTCGCGGCCGATATTCTGGAGAAATTACGTCCCTAAATTCGCTCTGGTATTCCCCTTTTGTTCTCGTTAGGATGCGGGCATGGCAAAGCCGCAAAAACGATATGCCTGTCAGGCCTGCGGGTCGGTTGCGTCCAAATGGCAGGGGCAATGCGCGGACTGCAAGGACTGGAACACGCTGGTCGAGGATGTAGGCGGTGTCGTGACGCCATTTCAGGCCAAGCATAACCTGCAATCGGGCGGCAAAGCGGTCACGCTGGTCGGTCTCGATGCCGACATTGCTCTCCCGGACCGCATCAAGACCGGCATCGCCGAGCTTGACCGGGCTCTGGGCGGCGGGCTTGTGGAAGGCTCTGCCACGCTGCTTGGCGGCGATCCGGGGATCGGCAAATCGACTTTGCTGCTGCAGGCCTGTGCAATTGTCGCGAAAGCGGGTCATGACGTCACTTATATTTCCGGTGAGGAGGCGGCGGACCAGATCCGTCTGCGGGCCCGGCGGCTGGGGCTTGGCGATGCGCCGATGAAGCTCGCCGCAGCGACCTCCGTGCGCGATATCCTCACCACGCTGGGCGGCGATACACCGCCCGGGCTGCTGATCATCGATTCCATCCAGACGATGCATAGCGACCTGATCGAGGGCGCGCCGGGCACGGTGAGCCAGGTGAGGGCCTCTGCACAGGAGCTTATCCGCTTTGCTAAGGAACGCGGCACGGCGGTGGTGCTGGTCGGCCATGTCACCAAGGATGGCGCGATAGCGGGGCCGCGCGTGCTGGAACATATGGTCGATACGGTGCTGAGCTTCGAGGGCGAGCGCAGCCACCAGTACCGGATATTGCGGGCGATCAAGAACCGTTTTGGCGGTACGGACGAGATCGGCGTGTTCGCGATGGCCGAACAGGGGCTGGAGGAGGTTGCCAACCCGTCCTCGCTCTTCCTGACGAGTCGCAAGGATGACGTCAGCGGGGCGGTGGTCTTTCCGGCGCTGGAAGGGACGCGGCCGGTGCTGGTCGAAATCCAGGCGCTCGTGGTCCGGCTGGCGAGCGGTGCAACGCCGCGCCGGGCCGTTGTCGGCTGGGATTCCGGGCGTCTCGCGATGATCCTTGCCGTGCTCGAAGCGCGCTGCGGCCTCAGTTTTTCGACATCGGAAGTCTATCTCAACGTGGCGGGCGGATACCGGGTTGTCGATCCGGCCGCCGATGTTGCGGTCGCTGCGGCCCTGATCTCGGCCCTGTCCGAACAGCCCATTGCTGCGGATACAGTGGCTTTCGGCGAAATCTCCCTGTCCGGCGAAGTGCGCACGGTTTCGCATGCCGGGCTCAGGCTACGCGAAGCCTCAAAACTGGGGTTTTCCAAGGCGTTGCTGCCAGCTTCTGTGGAGAGCCGTGAAAGCGGTATGGGGCTGGAAGGTTTCTCCGCCCTGCGCGCATTGGTTGACCATTTGCTGGGCCGCGCTTAGCGGGCAAGCATGACTGCACTTGATGCTATCGTATTGATTCTGGTTGTCGGCGGCGCGATTCGCGGCGGGATGCGCGGTTTCACCTATGAGGTGCTGACTTTGCTCTCCTGGGTATTCGGCGTCATTGCGCTGCGCCTTTTCCATCCGCCGGTGACCGAATTTCTCGCGGATATGGTGGGAGAGGGCGGTGCAGCGCCGATCCTGGCCTTTGCATTGCTCTTCGGCGGCGTGTTCATCGCCAGCCGGTTTATCGGCCGGAAACTGGGTATCGGGGTGCGCGAATCGCTGATCGGGCCGTTCGACCGCGTCTTGGGTTTCGGCTTCGGGGCCGTCAAAGGTCTGATCGCCATTACGCTGCTGTTCCTGCTCGCCAACCTCGCCACCGATATCGCCTATGGCGGGGATGCCGAGCGGCCGGGCTGGATGCAGGAATCGCGCACCTTCCCGCTGCTCAATGCCAGCGGCCGTGCGATCATCGATTTCGTCGAGATGCGGCGTGCAGCGGGCGAGGCCGACGAGCCGGCAGCAGAAGAGTAGAGCTTTCATTCTGCCTCCATACACCCGGTTCACTGGTATTTATTCCCGAACCGATTAAATCGGCCCCATGTCTGCCGCACTCTACAACGCCGAGATCCTGCGCTTAGCGACCGAGATTCCGCATCAGGCCCGACTTTCATCGCCCCATGCCAGCGTCGAGAAGCGTTCGCCCGTCTGCGGCAGCCGTGTGACGGTGGACGTGGAGATGGGTCCGGACGGACGGATTGCTGCGCTCGGGCAGGAGGTTCGCGCCTGCGCTCTCGGTCAGGCATCGGCTTCGCTGATGGCGCGCCATGCGATCGGCCAGACACCCGCCGCTCTTTCCGAAGCTCGAGACGCGCTGGCCGATTTCCTGGTCGGCAGCCGCACCGATCCGGGTGACTGGCCGGGGCTCGAGATTTTCGCGCCTGCCGTCCCGCACAAGGCGCGCCATGCCTCGATCCGCCTTTCGTTCGAAGCTGTTGCCGAAGCGGCGGCGAAGGCACAGGTTTCCGCCTGATGGCCGCTGAGAGCGCCACCGAAAAGCTTGGCGGTGGCCATGGCCTGACCGGCGAACTGCTGCTCGACGGTGTCATCCTGTTGGGTGCGGCGCTTGCCTTTGTCTTGCTGTTCCGCCGCCTCGGACTGGGCGCGGTTCTCGGTTATCTGATCGCCGGAATCGCGGTCGGACCGTTCGGGCTGGCGCTGGTCGGCGGCGGCGAGTCGATACTCGCGGTGGCTGAGATCGGCATTGTGCTCCTGCTGTTCCTAGTCGGGCTGGAGCTTGCCCCGGCCCGGCTCTGGCGTTTGCGGCGCGACATATTCGGGCTTGGTCTGTCGCAGGTTATACTGTGCGGGCTGGCGGTAACCGGGCTGGTCCTGGTGGGCACCAGTTTCACCCTGGCCGCCGCGTTGGCTATCGGATTGCCGCTTGGCCTTTCCTCGACCGCGCAGGTCCTGCCGCTGCTCCAGTCCGAAGGCCGCCTCAACACACCGCTGGGCGAGCGCGCCTTTTCCATCCTGCTTTTCCAGGATCTGTCGATCGTCCCGCTATTGACGGTCGTCGCCGTGCTGTCACGCGCTCCAGCCGATCCCGGCGCGCCTCCCGGCTGGCTTCTCGCCATTTATGCGGTCGCCGCGATTGTCGGACTGGTTGTTGCCGGCCGCTACATATTGAACCCGTTGCTGGCGTTGGTCGGCCGGTTCGCCGAACGCGAGCTGTTCATCGTGACGGGCTTGTTCACGGTCTTTGCGGCGGCGGCGCTCATGGACGCGCTTGGCCTGTCCATGGCCCTTGGTGCCTTCGTCGCCGGGGTCATGCTCGCGGACTCGCCCTACCGGCACGAACTGGAAGCCGATGTCGATCCGTTCCGATCGATCCTGCTCGGCCTATTCTTCCTCGCCGTCGGTATGATGCTGGATGTCGATGTCGTTCTTGCGCAGCCGGTATTTGTGATCGGGATGGCTGCGGCCCTGGTCGGGACGAAGATTGCGATCATCTCCGGGCTGGCGATGGCGTTCGGCGTAAGGGCGCGGGCGGCGTTCGTTCTCGGCCTGCTGCTCAGCCAGGGCGGCGAATTCGCCTTTGTCCTGTTTACCGAAGCCGAACGCGCACTGCTGGTAACGGATTCAGCGTCCAGCCTGTTCGGTGCGGTGGTTACGCTGTCCATGGCGACCACGCCTTTTCTGATGATGCTTGCCAAACGCTTCGGCGGAGTTCGGGAGTCGACCCGCGACGATATGGAAGGCCCCGAAGCTGCGCCAACGCCCAGCGCGATCGTTGTCGGCCATGGACGGTTCGGCCAGACCGTGGCCCAGATGCTGACAGGCGCCAATATCCCCGTGACCCTGATCGATTCCAAGCCCGATCAGATTGACTTGTCAGGCGAATTTGGCCGCAAAGTCTATTTCGGGGACGGACTGCGTGTCGATCTGTTGCGCGAAGCCGGTGCCGAACATG
Source organism: uncultured Parasphingopyxis sp. (assembly GCA_947259005.1). Taxonomy (GTDB): domain Bacteria; phylum Pseudomonadota; class Alphaproteobacteria; order Sphingomonadales; family Sphingomonadaceae; genus Parasphingopyxis. The sequence continues at coordinate 126,654 of CAMYKP010000007.1, forward strand.
CCAGCGCAATCCTGTTCTGCAACGATGGCACGGAACTGGATAGCCACAGGCTGGACGCGGTGCGGATGGCCTTTCCGAAGGTCAAAATCCTAGCGCGGGTTTTCGATCGTCGCCATCTCCTCAACCTTGAAGAGGGTCAGCTGGACGGCGTGTTCAGGGAGGTTCTCGAATCCGCGATTTCCATGGCGCGAAAGGCGATGGAGCTGGTCGATCTGGACGAGAGCCTGATCAACCGGGTCGAGGAAGAATATCGGAAACGCGACTGCACCCGCCTGGCCATGCAAAGCGCAGAGGGAAGCCTGCATGCCGGTTCGGAAATGAGCTTCGGAGCTACGGATTCGCTCGATTTCGATGGACTGGAAAAGCCGGAGAATTAGGGCTTAGTCGGCGCTGTCCAGAAACGCTGCGACATCGTCCAGATCGACATCACGGGCGAGGAATGTTTCGCCGATCCCGCGAGCAAGCAGGAAGGGAAGGGTGCCGCCCTCCATCTTCTTGTCATGCAGCATATGGAAAACGAGCTTCGCACCTTCGGCGCGGACGCCCGCGCTGGTCAGCCCATGGGGCAGTCCGGCAGCTTTGAAATGTGCGGACACGCGTTCTGCGTCATCCGCGCTGCATAATCCTTTATGCGCGGAATAGCCGAAGGCGAGGGCGATCCCGGCCGCGACTGCTTCTCCATGGAGCAGGGCATCGGAAAAGCCGGTTTCGGCTTCAAGCGCATGGCCGAAAGTGTGGCCGAGATTGAGCAGGGCGCGCCGTCCGCTGCGTTCCGTCTCGTCTTCGCCGACAATTCGCGCCTTGGCCGCAACGCTATGTTCGATCGCCTCGGTCTGCGCAGCGCGATCTCCGTCCAGCAGCTCCGCGCCATGGGCTTCGCACCACGCGAAAAAATCCGCATCGTCGATCAGCCCGTATTTGACCGTTTCCGCATAGCCCGCCCGCAATTCACGCGCTGGCAATGTATCGAGCACCGAGGGGTCGATCAGGACAAAGGATGGCTGGTGAAAGGCTCCGATCAGATTTTTGCCGGCCCGGCTGTTGATCGCGGTCTTGCCGCCGACCGAACTGTCCACCTGCGCGAGCAATGTCGTGGGAACCTGCACAAAGCCGCAGCCGCGCTTGACGATGGCGGCGGCAAAGCCGGTCAGATCGCCGATAACGCCGCCGCCCAGCGCCACGACATGGTCCCCCCGTTCGATGCCCAGCTGCAAAAGCTGATCCGTCAGCATTTCAAGCTGGCTCCAGCTTTTCGTCGCCTCCCCGGCAGGAAGGACGATGGGGTGAAGGGTTATTCCGGCGCTGTCCGTACTGGCTTTCAGGCGCGGTAGCTGGCGCTTGGCGACGGACTCGTCGGTGACGACAACCATCCGCCCGCGCGCAACGAACGGCGCAAGGACGTCCATTGCGCGATCCAGCAACCCGTCTGCGATCTGGATGTCATAGCTGCGCGTGCCCAGCGCGACGGGAACGATGGTCATTTGGCGAGAGCCTCCAATATGCGATCGACTGTTTCGTCATGCGCGCCGTCGCCGCTCCGTACATGGATTGGCGCCTGCGAATATGATGGATTGCGCTTTTCGGCGAGTTCGGAGAGCACAACCTTCGGGTCGGCATCGCGGACAAGGGGGCGCGTGTCGCGCCGGGACACCCGTTCCGCCAGCACATCGATATCGGCATTGAGCCACACCGCCGTCGCAACCCTGAGGACCAGCTCGCGGGTTTCGTCCTGCACAAAGGCGCCGCCGCCGGTCGCGATCACCTTTGGCGATCCGTCGAGCAGGCGGGCGATGACCCGTCGTTCGCCATCGCGGAAATAATCTTCGCCATAATGCTCGAACAGCTCGCCGACCTTCATTCCCGCGGCCGTTTCGATTTCATCGTCCGAATCAACGAATGGCAGGCCGAGACGGCTCGCCAGCCGTCGGCCGATCGTCGATTTCCCGACACCCATCAGGCCGACAAGCACTATGGGCTTGTCGATATGGGACTTTATCGCTGTATGCGACGAATTCGGGGATGGGCTAGGCGTCATGGAAATAGGGGTATAAACTGTCTGTTCGGTTGCATCAAAAGCTCAAAAAGAGCTGGTCATCATAAGGTAACTCACGGATATGTCGCGCTCGCTTTGGATTTTCCTCATATTTTTGCTGGGTTTGGTGATTTTCGTCTACTATCTCTCCACAATCGACACCGAGGTCGAACCCCAGCTTATCGAAGAACCGGTGGCCGATGAAGTTCTGGAAAACTAAATCGCTGATAGCTTTGGGTGTCGGTGTCAGTGCTTATGCGCTGATCGTACCGGCATTCGGCCAGGACGCGCCTGAATCCCTCCTGCCGGAGGGGTTTAATGATCCGGTTGCGCCTGCTCCAGCGCCACCTCCGCCGCCGCCAGCAGCGTCTCCGACGCCGTCTGCGCCCGCAAACGGTACGCCCTCTGCTCCAGCAGCGCCGTCCACCGACCGGGAGGCCGCTCTCGATGGGGACATCGACGAATTCGATATCGGCAGCATGGAATTTGAAGACATTCCGCCGGAATATGAACTGCCCCCCCAAGCCCGGCGTTCACTCGCGCAGGTAGGCCCGCTGACACCGGACAATGGCGGATATGGCGAGGAGGCGTTTGCCGGTGCCGATGGCCGCTATATTTCCCGCCTGATGCGCGAACTGGATGCGCCGGGGCCTTCGCGCTGGATGCATATCAGCCTGCGCCGAGCGGTTCTGAGCCAGGTACCGACACCCAATGGGGTCGCAGCGCCGGACTGGATCGCCGAGCGCGCCTGGCTGCTGCTCAGGATGGGGGAGGTCGATGGCGCGCGCATGCTTGTGCAGCGTGTCGATAGCGATCGTCACACACCGAAACTCTATGCCGTGGCAATGCAGACCAGCCTCGCGACGGTCGATATTTCCGGATTTTGCCCGCTCGTGACGGGTGCGCGGCGCAATGCCGAATCACCGGCATGGATCATGGCGGACGCGATTTGCGCTGGCCTGGGCGGCGAAAGCGCGCGGGCCACGGCGCAGATGTCCAGCATCCGCAATGCCGACCTCACCAACGGTTTCGATGTGCGTCTCGGCGACCGTGCCGTGAATGCCGGTGGCAGTTCGCGCGCAATCCCGATCGATTGGACCGGTGTCGAGCAGCTCAATGCCTGGCGGTTCGGCATCGCCAATGCCACCGGTGCCGATATCCCCGAAACCGTTTATGCGACGGCAGGCCGGCAGGTCGCCGCATGGCGCGCCCGGACGCCGACGATCGATCTCGCCGACCGTATTGCGCCCGCGCGCACTGCAGCCGTATTGGGTGTTCTTTCCAACCAGGCGCTGGTTTCCATGTATAGCGCTTTGCTGGCCGAGCTTGATCCGGCCGCTATTCCCGGATCCACCACCGATATTCTCCGCACGGCCTATGTCGAACCAAGCGAAGGCGAGCGCATTGCCGCCATGCGCACCCTCTGGACCGAGCAATCCGGAGGCGACGGACGCTATGCGGGCCTGATTTTGACAGCGCGGGCGGCGGCCCGCATTCAGCCGGCGGAAGACCATATCGATGCCGCACGAGAGCTGATTTCCGCCATGATGTCGGTTGGGCTGGATCTTCAGGCCGTACGCTGGGCGCCGATGGTCGATGACGGGGACAGCAATGACGCATGGGCCCTGCTTGCCGTGGGTGCACCGCAGCCGGTCGTCGATATCAGTTTTGGCCGCCTTGAAGACTATGCCAGCGAAGCAGGGTCGGCAGGCCGCCACCGTTCGCGGTTGCTGGCGGCCGCGCTGGCCGGCCTCGGGCGGCTCGATGCAGACGAAATCAGCGATGCGGACAGCGCTTTCGGTTTGAGAATCGATGAAGAAGATATCTGGTCTCGCCAGCTTGAGCGCGTTGCCCGGGGGCGGCGCGTCGGCCTTGTCGCGCTGATTTCGGCAATCGGGATGCAGGCGGACAGCTGGTCGGGCATCCCGCCGCGCCATCTCTACCATATCGTGAGGGCCTATAGACTGGCCGGACGGGAAGCCGAGGCCCGGATGATTGCCGCCGAAGCGGTCACGCGCGCCTGAACCGGTGGCCAGGGAGCGCATCGTCCAGCCATCCGGGGAAGATGCCCGCCTGATCGTCCGGTTCCTTGAGATGCTTGCCGCCGATGCCGGGGCCGCACGCAATACGCTGAGCGCCTATGAGACGGATTTGCGGGGTGCGTCTGCCATGCTTGAGGGCGGGCTTGCCGCAGCGCAGCGCGCTGACCTTGAAAAAGTGGGCGCGGACTGGGCATCGCTGGCGCGTTCGACCGTTGCCCGCAAATCCGCGGCCCTGCGGCGTTTTTTCGGTTTCCTGGCCGATGAAGGCCTGCGCGAGGATGATCCCTCTGCCGCCCTGCCGCGCCCCGGAAGCGGGCGGTCGCTCCCCAAAACGCTGAGCCATGCCGATATCGAACGGATGTTCGAGACGCTGGACCGGGAGGTGGCGACGCAAAAGCCGCTGGCGTTCCGGATGGCTGCACTAGTCGAGCTGCTTTATGGCTCCGGCATGCGGGCGAGCGAGCTGATTTCGCTGCCCAGGGCATCGGTTCGGTGCGGCTCGCCCTTTCTGATACTGACCGGAAAGGGCGGCCGCGAACGTCTCGTCCCGATATCCGACCGCGCCCAGGATGCCGTCGACAGGTGGCGCGCGCATATCCCGGACGATGCCCGCTGGCTCTTCCCGTCCGGCAAATCGCATCTGAGCCGTATCCGGCTCTATCAGCTCGTCAAGGAACTGGCGGCAAAGGCGGGCGTTCCGCCTGAGCGGGTCAGTCCGCATATCCTGCGCCATGCGTTCGCAACGCATCTGCTTGAAGGCGGCGCCGATCTCAGGACGTTGCAGACCCTGCTGGGTCATGCCGATATCGCGACGACGCAAATATACACTCATGTCGACAGCGCGCGGCTCGTTGCGCTGGTCAATGCCCGTCATCCCCTCGTTGACGCGGCCAACCGGGGGGCTTAACCGCGCGACTATGCAGCATTATCTCGATTTCGAAAAACCCATTGCCGATCTTCAGGCCCGTGTCGCAGAACTGCGGACCACGGCCGATTCCGGTTCGCTCAATATCGATGGCGAAGTGAAACGCCTGCAGGCCAAATCGGAAAAGATGTTACGCGACACCTATGAACGGTTGACCCCGTGGCAGAAAACGCAGGTCGCGCGCCATCCGGATCGCCCGCATTTCAAGGATTATGTCGCCGGTTTCGTCGAGGATTTCATGCCGCTTGCCGGCGATCGCGGTTTTTCGGACGATCTCGCCATTATTGGCGGGTTCGGCCGCATTCACGGACGCCGCGTCATGGTGATGGGGCATGAGAAGGGCGACAATACGGAAAGCCGTCTCAGGCATAATTTCGGCATGGCCAAGCCCGAAGGCTATCGCAAGGCGATCCGTCTGATGAAACTGGCTGACCGGTTCGGCCTGCCTGTCGTAACGCTGGTGGATACGCCGGGCGCTTTTCCCGGTATTCAGGCCGAGGAACGCGCGCAGGCGGAGGCCATCGCGCGGTCCACCCAAACCTGCCTTCAGCTCAATGTTCCGATTGTCGCCGCGATTGTCGGTGAGGGCGGATCGGGCGGTGCGATCGCGCTTTCCAGCGCGAATACCGTGCTGATGTTCGAACATGCCATTTATTCGGTGATTTCGCCGGAAGGCTGTGCGTCGATCCTGTGGCGAACGGCGGACAAGGCGGCCGATGCGGCCGAAGCGATGCGAATCAGTGCGCCGGAGCTGAAAAAACTCGGCGTGATCGACAGGGTCGTCGCGGAACCGGTCGGTGGAGCGCATCGGCAGCCCGATGCTGCTATCGCATCGCTGGGCAAGGCGATTGATGATGAACTGGGGAAACTGGCCGGGCTTTCTGGTGAAAAAATCCGGCTGAAACGACGCGCCAAATTTCTTGATATAGGAAAATAGCGGCGCGCGACCGGATATGCACGGAACGAACCAACCGGCTCCGTAGTTGTTTCCCCAGGAACCGTTCAGATGGAGGGATTAGTGGTGAAACTTCGATTAGCGTTTTTATTGTCTACCGTGGCTGTGACGAGCAGTTGTGCCGGCTTGCCGCTGCCCGGTTCCGGACCAGCGCCTGGCGAGGCGATTTCGCAGCAGGAGCGCCAGCAAGGCGCCCAGGCCCATGCGCAGCTTCTCCAGCAGTTCGGCGATGTCTATTCCGGTCGCCAGTCGGACTATGTCGTTCGGGTCGGGCAGAGGATTTCCGTCCAGTCCGGGCTTTCCAATGCCCAGAACGATTTCACCATCAGCCTTTTGAATTCCCCGGTAAACAACGCCTTCGCGCTGCCGGGCGGTTATGTCTACATCACTCGCAATCTCGTCGGACTGATGAACAGCGAGGCCGAGCTTGCCTCGGTCATGGGCCATGAGGTCGGCCATGTCGCCGCGCGCCATTCTTCGCAGCGCAGCAGCAGGAATACGATCGGCCAGATACTGGCGGTGGGCCTCGGGCTTTTGACCGGCAGCAGCGATATCGCCAATCTGGCCGGACAGGCGGCACAGCTCTATACATTGCGCTACTCGCGGCAGCAGGAATATCAGGCCGATGAGCTTGGCATAACCTACCTGACCAGAGCGGGGTATGATCCGTTCGCGGCGGCCGATATGCTGAGTTCTCTGGCCGCGCAAACCAGCCTCGATGCCAGCGCATCGGGCCGCAATGCGCGATCTCTGCCGGAATGGGCGAGCACGCATCCCGACCCCGCCCAGCGCGTTACGCGTGCCCGCGCGGAAGCGACTGAGCGCGGCGCTGTACCGGGATCAGGAACGCGCGATCGCGATGCTTTTCTGAATGCGATCGATGGCATGCTTTATGACGACGATCCGAGCCAGGGCGTAGTCGACGGCAATACATTCCGGCATCCCGATCTGCGCCTGCAATTCACCGTGCCGCAGGGCTATACGATGCAGAATGGCTCGACAGCGGTTGTGGTGACGGGTTCCAATGGCCAGGCGCAATTTGGCGGTGGGACGCATTCCGGAAGTCTTTCTACCTATATCGACGGCGTGTTTCGTGCGCTTGCCGGCAATAATCAGCAGATCAACTATGGGTCGGTCAGGAATGCGCAGATCAACGGCCTGCCAGTTGGCCAGGCTACGGCGCGCGTGGCGAGCGGATCGAATCAGGTCGATGTGACCGTCACCGCCTATGATTTTGGCGGCAACCGGAAATATCACTTCTTGACCGTGACCCGTGCCGGGCAGGGCATCGGGCCGTTCAATTCGATGCTGAATTCGGTATCGCGGCTGTCTAGTGCAGAAGCTGCCGCAATCCGGCCGCGGGTCATCGATGTAGTGACGGTGCGTTCCGGCGATACGATCAGCGGCCTGGCATCTCGCATGGCCTATAGTGACTATCGGGAAGAGCGATTTCGCGTGCTGAATGCGCTGGGGTCCAGCAATGCATTGCGCGCCGGGCAGCGCGTCAAGCTGGTCGTATATGGCAGCTAAGGCGATCTCTTAGAGACAAAAGAAAACGGGCGGCGAATTGCTTCGCCGCCCGTTCTTTTTACGTATGAAGTGGAGTTTATTCCATTTCATCCGAAACGTTGTTGAACGTGTTGCCGAGCGTGTTACCCAGCGTGCTCATTGCAGTAATGGCTGCAACAGCAATAAGAGCGGCGATAAGGCCATACTCAATTGCGGTGGCGCCTTTGCTGTCTTTCAGCATTTTAACGAAATTCTTCATTTCTGGTCTCCTTAAGGTTCCAAATACCCCGCCAATCCAAAAGTTTCCGAACTGACAATTTGAACTTGTAAACGGTAGGTCTTGCTAAACTCTTAAAACCAAAGCTTGCGGTGAAATTTACCAATTCAGGCCCGTTCACCGGTCGCGATCTGGTTTAACTGCTGTCCGAAACTTCGTTCGAGACATTGCTCCACATATTGCCGGTCGTGTTACCGAGCACCGCCAGCGCACCGACCATGGCAATAACGATCAGCGAAACGATCAATCCATATTCGATCGCCGTTGCGCCGCGTTCGTCACGCACAATTTTTCCAAGCCAGTTTTTCATGGCAGCATACCCCATATTTCCATACCCACGGATAGCACTCGCATTTCCGGTTTAAGAAAGTGATAAGTTTGCCCATGAATCATAAACTTCTAAGCGTTTCTGCCGTTGCACTGGTCGATCGCGATGGCCGGGTTCTTGTCCAAAAACGGCCCGCGGGGCGATCAATGGCCGGATTATGGGAATTTCCGGGCGGGAAATGCGAAGACGGGGAAACACCCGAAGCTGCCCTGATCCGCGAACTGAAAGAAGAACTGGATATCGAAACACACGAATCCTGCCTGGCGCCCGCCTGCTTCGCCAGCGAAGCACTGGGAGACAGGCATTTGCTGCTGCTTCTCTATGTCTGCCGCAAATGGGAGGGCGTTATCCGTCCGCTCGTAGCGCCCGAACTCAAATGGGTTTATCCGCGGGAACTCTATTCCCTGGACATGCCCCCCGCAGACCGACCGTTGATTGGCCTGCTGGATGCCATGATCTAGCGAGGTTTACCGCTTCGCGGCTTTAGCGCGTCCGCGAGCGATGTGGTTCCACTGCCACGGGCTGCAGGCTTGGGTTGATCGGGGGCGGGCGCCCAGCCGGTCAGATATATGATTTCGAAGATTTCCGCCGTTTTCCCGTCGCTCTGCCCTGCATCGAAAGCGGCATGAGCCGCTGCCAGTGCGAATCGGGACAATGGTGGGGCGTTCAGGAGGTTGCCATTTGCCGATCCGCGCAGATCGGCAATGAGCCGCGAAAGCCCGGGATAACGCACCTGCAGCGTTTCGCCGTCGGCCACCTGCAATGCAAAGCCTGCCCGGCCGAGAAGATCACCGGCGGCGCGAATATCGATCTGGGGGTGGATGCGCGGTGCGGCTGCACCTGACATCTGGTCCGCCTTATACATCGCGTTGCGCAACGCTTGCAGGCTGCCCGAACCCAGAAAAGCACCGAGAAACAGGCCGTCGGGCCTCAGGGATTGCCGAATCAACCGAAGCGCGCCGGGCAGGTCGTTGACGGTATCGAGCGTCCCCACTGCGATCACGAGATCGAAACTGCCATCGGCAAAGGGCAGGCGATCTTCGTCGCACTGAACGCCGCCAGCTGCTCGCGCGAGGGCAAATCCCGCATCCGCCGTTACCGTTTCAATGTGCATCGCTTCCAGCGCGGCAGGCAGGGCCTTACCCGCAGAGCCGAGGATGAGCGCACGGGAAAATTCCCGTTTGACGCCATGCAGCCGCTCGACCAGCTCGGCGGCCATATGCTCCTGCAGGAAGCCATGTTCGGCCCAGCCGCTCAAGGCGCGGTCTCGCCGCAGCCGTCTGAGCTTACGGTTGAACGGCGTGTCCTGCGGATCGGATGCGGTTTCCATGGGCGGGCTTGTGCCCGGCTGCGCGTTGCGGGACAAGATCGGGCATGGCCCGCCCGTCCAATATCCTGACCCGCATTGCCAGACCGGTCATCGACTTTGCCCTGCCTTCGCGCTGCCCGGCTTGCGGCGAGATTGTCGACGGCGATGACCGCTTTTGCCTGGGCTGCTGGCAGCAGCTCGACCATCTCGATCAGGGGTGCATGCAATGCGGAGATCCGGGAATTGCGCTGGCGGATAGCGAATCGCTGTGCGGGGCCTGTCTTGCCGATCCGCCGGCTTTCGACACGATGCGGGCGGCTGTGCGCTATGGGGAGGTTGCACGGACGATCGCGTTACGGCTGAAATATGGGGGCCGGGTGGGCCTTGCCCGGACGATTGCGGCGGCAATGCAGCGCCATATGACCGGGTTTGACGATGCGTTGCTGGTCCCCGTGCCCCTGCATCGTGGAAGGCTGTGGCGGCGCGGTTATAACCAGGCCGCCCTGATCGCGCGGGCATTGGCGGGCGAGAATCGCGCACGATTGGGTCTTGAAACACTGATACGGACACGCGCAACGCCCTATCTGCGGGCGATGAGCGCGAAAGACCGGGCGAAAACCGTGCGCGGCGCCTTTGCCGTCGACGACGGGCACCGCGCCGCTATCGAAGGCAGGCGCGTCATACTCGTCGATGATGTCTATACCAGCGGAGCGACGACCAATACCTGCGCCAAGGCTCTCAAGCGGGGCGGGGCGGCCCAGGTCCATGTGCGCTGCTGGGCGCGCGTCTCTATGGTCGATGACGATATCTATTGACGCGGAACGCCGCGCTTCACACATTGGCATTATGGCAAAGGTGGAAATCTATACGAAGTTCCTGTGCGGCTTCTGTACCCGCGCGAAAAACCTTCTCGCCGCGAAAGGCGTGGAGGTTGAGGAAATCGACATCACCATGGACGCCGTCAAGCGCGAGGAAATGCTCAGCCGCAGCAATGGCCAGTTCACCGTGCCCCAGATCTTTATCAACGGCCGGCATGTTGGCGGATCGGACGACCTTGCCGCACTGGAGGCGTCCAATCAGCTGGACGCCATGCTGGCCTCCTGATCGCCGCCGATGCGCATAGCCCTTTTCCAGATGAACAGCGGAATCGATCCCGCGAAGAATGCAGCAGCCATTGTCGATGCCATGCGCGAGGCCAAGGCTGGCGGGGCCGGGATGCTGTTCACGCCGGAAATGAGCGGACTGCTGGACCGCGATCGCACACGCGCCGCCGCCCATCTTTCGCCGGAAAGCGAGGATAGTGTTCTGGCTGCGGTATGCGAGGCCGCTCAAGAGCTTGGCCTGTGGGTTCATATCGGTTCGCTGGCGCTCAGGTCGGGCACCGATACCGACAGACTCGTCAATCGCGGGTTCGTGATCGATGACAGCGGCGTAATTCGCGCCCGTTACGACAAGATCCACCTGTTCGACGTCAATCTCGATACCGGCGAAAGCTGGCGCGAATCCGCCGTCTATGATGCCGGCGATGCGGCCGTGATTGCCGCTACGCCCATCGGAACGCTCGGTCTGTCGGTCTGTTACGACCTTCGCTTTGCCGATCTCTACCGCGCGCTCAGCGATGCCGGTGCTACCCTGATCGCCATTCCGGCCGCCTTCACAGTCCCGACGGGCAAGGCCCATTGGCATGTGCTGATGCGGGCCCGGGCGATCGAGTCCGCCGCTTTTGTCGTGGCTGCCGCACAGGTCGGGAGCCATGAGGACGGCCGCGAAACATATGGCCACAGCCTGGTGATCGATCCCTGGGGCGAGATCCTGCTCGATATGGAAGACCGGGTAGGGGTCGGCTTTGCCGAGATCGATATGGCCCGTCTCGAGGATGTCCGCCGCCGTATTCCGGTGATCGAACATCGCCGTATCTTCATGCCGCCGGAACTGCCCTGATGATTGTCTTCGATCTTCAATGCGCGGATGGCGGCCATGTTTTCGAAGCCTGGTTCGGCTCAAGCGCGGATTATGAAGAGCAGCGGGAGCGGGGCCTTGTTTCCTGCCCGCTGTGCGGATCCGAAAAGGTCAGCAAGGCCGTGATGGCCCCGGCGGTCGGCGCCAAGGGCAACCGGCAGAGCGGGCAGGGCGGGCAGAAGGCAGTGGCCGTCTCCAACGACACGCCCGATCCGGCACAGATGAAGGCGATGCTGGAAACGCTTGCCAGGGAACAGGCGAAAGCGCTCGAGAAATCCGATTATGTCGGCGATGGTTTCGCCAGCGAAGCGCGGGCGATGCATGATGGTGAGATCGACGAGCGCCCGATCCACGGCCAGACCTCGCTGGAAGACGCCAGGGCGCTGGTGGAAGACGGCATCCCCGTGGCCCCGCTGCCCCTGCCGATCCGTCCGCCGAAAAGCGACAATTGACCCTTTGGCGGCTCCCGCCTAACGAGCCTTTCAGGAGCGCCCGTAGCTCAGTCGGATAGAGCACCAGATTCCTAATCTGGGGGCCACAGGTTCGAATCCTGTCGGGCGCACCAAATCTTCACGCGATAAATCGCTCCTTGCGAAAGAGCCGTTTCAGGCGCCGGTTATTTTCCGGGGACTGCGTGATTACCGTCTTGATATGCCGCCAATAGCCGGCGGCCCATTCCGTATTCCAGGAGTCCGTGTCCAGATCCGGTGACGGGCTTGCAAGCGTTACGGATTTTATCACGATCCGGTTGCCCTCCCACAGGGCTTCCATCGGGAAGCTCCTTACTTTCAAAAGGCGTGCAAGGGCCGGGATACCGAAGGAAATGCGCCTTTTCCCCAACGGGTCGTCGATCGTGATCCTCGTGTCGCTATGGCCCACATCGGGGGTTCCGAAGAGCAGCCCGCCCTTGCGGATATAGGCGGCGGCTTTCAGCATTATCAGCGACCGGTCTTCCGCCACCCCAGGGTCATGGATATTGCCGTGATGCGCGGTCAGCCAGTTCGGCATGTCTCTCTTGTTGTTGAGGATGAACGCATCCTTGTACCGCCGCATGACCACATTCATCAGGAAACTCGGCGGCCCCAGATGCGATCCGGTTATAATGGCGCCAGCGCTCGCCAGTGTACCGTCGACGGATGACCAGTCATGGGGATCGAGCAGGTCCATCGCCTCGTCGATCAAAGCCTCGTCGGACAGATATCCCCCTATCAATTCCCCTGCAGCGACGCCCCACAAGGCCCGTGCGCACCATATCGCTGTCTGTTCCCGGTCGATATCCAGCCTGTCCGCCGCCCATTGCTGCAGGCGCGTGTCCAGCGAACCCCGGGCAGAAATTTCACGGAGATTGGCAAGCTTCTCGGCAAGGGGCGTGCTGCCAAATGCATCTTCAGAAAGATCAATCATCGATCGCATCCAGATAGCGGACCAGGCTGCCAATGGTGCCGATCACGTCCTGATCCAGCCGTTCGGGATGAATGTCTGTTCCCAGCCGCGTTTCAAGCGCGAGGATTAATTCCAGCATCATGATGGAATCGAGACCCAATTCTCCCAGATGCAATCGCGTGTCCAGCGACAGGCAAGACCGGGAAACACCGGTCAGTTCGGCAAGCGCATCAAAAACAACGGATTGTACGGCGCTGGGCATCGGCTTGCTATTCATCGTTGGAGGCTTCGTAGCAAAGGGGGTGGGGGCCGATTAGCAGTGCCGGTGTTCTGGCGAAACCGTGTTTGCGCGGTGCCCGAGCATTGAGACCCCCTGACTGGAAGGTGAAGGGCTCCCCGAAATCCGCTTTCCTACACCTAACCATATAGGTTAAACTGGGTGCATGACCCAGAAACCTGATCGCTCCGTCCAAACCCCGTCCACCCTGCAACCGCTTGATAGTGCCCCTGATCCCGAGCCGGACGAGGCGCCGCTTGCCGATTATCCCAGCGAAGCCGAGACCGATGCATTCTGGGATGGCGTGACCCATGGCATCCGCAGTGCGGGCGGGGTTTCGACGGAGGATGAGTCAAAGCTCAGATGGCGGACGGATGGCTGGACGCCGGAGCGGCAGCGGGCCTTTGTCGTCATGCTCTCGCTTTCAGGATCGGTGAAGGCGGCGGCTGAGGAGGTCGGCCTGTCGCGCGAGTCCGCCTATCACCTGCGGCGCAAGCCGGAGGGGCGGCTGTTTGCGCGGCTGTGGGACGCGGCGCGGCTGATAGCGCGGGACAGACTGGCCGATGAGGCGATGGAGCGGGCCATGAACGGCACGACCGAGACGATCATCTATCATGGCGAGGAGGCCGGGCACCGGTTGCGGCATGACAATCGTCATCTGCAATGGACGCTGGGCCGGCTTGACCGGGAGGTATCGCGCTTCGACGAGCGTGCGGCCCCGGCGCGGCGCGTGGCATCCGCCTTTGATGCACTGGCCGATGCGCTGGGCAGCGGGGCCGAAGAAGGGGAAGCGTTGCTGGCGATCGTCGACGATGTGCCGGACGAAAAGACTTATGCGGAGCCCGAAGACGAAGCGACGCTGATTGCGCGGTTCGACGAGGCGCGGGAGCTGATGCGCATCAGTGCGGCCGACCCCGCCGATATCGATATTTCGGACCTTGATCCGGCCAGGCATTATGAATGGTCACAGGTGCAATGGGCGCGGGCGGAGCGATCCGGGCTGCTGGACCAGATCGAGTTTGTCGATGAGGATGACGAGGCGCTCGGGGCAGAACAGGAGGCCGGGCAGGGTGATAGCGCAGGAGCCGGGATTTCTGCGCCATGATCTGTGTGAACCGGTGTGAAGTTATTTCCGAATCTTCGGCTTTTTGTTCAGATATGCTAGGACCACCGGGTTCATTTGTTGGAGAAACGCCATGAGTCTTTACCGCTTTTCATCCAGGGGCCTTGTACGCGCCCGCCCGAGCATCGCAGCGAAAAGCCATCCCGTTGCCCGTTATGTGCGCTCGCGCCGCGGTGCGGGACGCCGCATCGTCATGGCCCGGAGCGCCCCGGCGCTGCGCTATGATGGCGGCCGAATCGTGAAAGCCGATCCGCTGCGCTAGTGCAGCGCGCATCCCTCCAGCGTAATTCTGTGCATCACGCGGCGTTCGCCCTGATAGTCGTTCAGCGCATAATGCCAGGTCGCGCGGTTGTCCCAGAAGGCGATCGATCCGGGCTCCCAATTGAACCGTGTAATGAACCGCTCCTGCAGCGCATGGGTGTATAACGGCATCAGCAAGGCCATGCTCTCTTCGCGCGACCATCCCCTGATGCCGGTCGTGAAGGCGGCATTGACGTAAAGGATCTTCCTGCCGCTGAGCGGATGGGTGATGACGACGGGGTGGATCACATCGTCGAGCGCATCGGCGGCATCTGGGTTGTGCAGCCGGCCGCCGGCATCGCTTTCGACGCGATAGGCGGCCTTGCCGCCGAATATCTGCTTGCTGGAATGCACGGCTTCAAGGCCCTCCAGCCTGGCCTTCATGTCATCGTCCAGCGCGTCATAGGCGGCCGCCATGTCGGCGAACATCGTGTCGCCGCCTTTGGACGGCAGCTCCCGCGCAACGAGGATCGATCCCATTGCCGGTTCTGCGTCATAGCTGTGATCGGTGTGCCAGCCGCCACCGATATTGGTTGCCTGATCCGGTTCCTTGCGAACCTCGGCAATCTCCGGATAGCCGTCGACCGGGGTGAAGAAGCGGTTGATGTTGATGTCACCCCAGCGCCGCGCAAAGGCGATATGCTGTTCAGGCGTGATGGTCTGGCCGCGAAAGAAGATCAGGCCATGATCGGCAAAGGCCTGTCGGATAGCCGCGAAGTCATCGTCGTCGGGGCCGTGTGAAAGGTCGACATTGCCAATTTCTGCGCCCGGACCATTGCATGCCGTAATACTGATCTGGGCCATCATGCGTTCCTCTCTCCGTATTCGATGATCCGCCAGCTTTACGAAGCCGTCAAGAGTACCTAGCTAAAGGACTATCCCGTGATTAATCCAAAAAGGTCGATAATGAGCGAATATGATCACGCCGTAGATGGAGATCTGGAAACAGAATCGACCAAGATAGCGGTTCCCGATGAGGTTCAAGAGGCGATCAAGACGCTGATCCGCTGGGCCGGAGACGATCCCAGCCGGGAAGGCTTGCTCGATACGCCCAAGCGCGTCGGCCGGGCATGGAAGGAATATTGCCAGGGCTATGATGAGGATCCGTCGGTTCATCTCTCTCGCACGTTCGAGGAAGTGGGCGGGTATGACGAGCTTGTGCTGCTCAAAGACATTCCGTTCCAGTCGCACTGCGAGCATCATATGGCGCCAATCATCGGCACGGCCTCGATCGCCTATATGCCCAAAGAAAAGGTCGTCGGCATTTCGAAACTGGCACGCGTGATGAACGGTTTTGCCCGTCGACTGCAGGTGCAGGAGCGGATGACGGCGGAGATCGCCCAGTGCATCTGGGACCATCTCCAGCCGAGCGGCGTTGCGGTTGTCATCTGCGCAAGCCATAGCTGCATGACGGCGCGGGGCGTGCGGACACCGGGTGTACGGATGATGACCTCGCGCCTGCTGGGCTGTTTTCTCGACGATGACAGGAGCCGCAAGGAAGTCCTGTCTCTAATGGGCTATTAGGATTAAGATCGACATTATGAGCAAGAGCAGGCGTATCACGGCGGGAAGCTGGTTCATTGTGGCGGGGGCATTGGCGCTCGGCGCATGTGGCGACGGCCAACTCAGCGAAACCGAAGTGACGACCAATGGCATGACGGGTGAAGCTTCGGACGCACCTCAGCTGCTGACCCCGGTCGATACCGTGCCCGAAGTGGTCGCCCCCACGCTGGCGCCGGTTTCCTATGCGGATATCGAGGCCGAGCTTGAGGCCGGCGCCGGCTGCAGCATCGAAGATGACGGCAAGGCGCTGCTCGTGGCCGTGGAAGGCGATGCGATCGCCTTGCCCAACGGCACGTTGCGGCACTTTGAATTCGAGGGTGATCTGGATGCGCTGTGGGACGGCGGCACGTTCACCGCCGGCGTGTTCTCAATCATGGTCACACCCGGCCAGGGCGAGGGCGAGCAGATTGAAGAAGTGCTCGTGAAGCCCGCGACGGTCGTGATCCGCGAAGAGGGGCAGGATGGCGAAACGGAAATGCGCGCCGAGTGGCATTGCGGGTCGTAAGCCGGGCGTTGGCGGCTGACCGTCGCTCCTAACAATCGCCCCAGCGCCGGAACAGATTCTGCTGGACGGTCTGGATACGCGTGAAATTCTCCGCCGACATGTTCCCGCCTTCCAGCGCGGCGACTTCGTTTAGTTCGTGGAGCAGTTCCCGCTTGGCCGGATCGGCTACCTGGCTCTCGATAAAGGTGATGCCGACGATGCGTTCGCCTTTTTCGACCTTCTCCACCTCGTGCAGGGTGGTGGACGGGTAGACGATGGCTGAGCCGAGCTCGCCCTTGAACCGCATCGTGGCATCGCCCTGTTTCACCCGGAGCGCGCCGCCCTCATAGCGGCTGGGGTCCTCCAGGAAGATGGTGCAGCTGATGTCCGAACGGATGGGGCCATCCACCGACCGCATGAATGCCATATCTGGATGAAGGCCGTAATGCATGCCGGTTTCGTAGCGCGTGATCAGTGGCGGGGCGATCTTCTTCGGAAAGGCGAAGGCGGCGAATTCCGCGTTGCGCCGCAGGGCGTTGGACATGATCGTCGAAGATCGCTGATAGGCGGTCTCATCATTGAGATGCAGGTTGTTCTTCACCAGTGAATGCGGGTTGCTGATCTTGCCGTCGACAAAGGTTGCGGTGTCGATGATCTCGCGCAGTTCCTTGATATCCTGTCCGTTGAGCAGGCCGTAAATCATCTTGAACATCGTTATGCCCTCCCATGCTCGGTCATCATTCGCGCTACTGCCTCATGCCGATCTGCCGCGTCATTGAGCCAGGTCAAAGCCTCGGTGATGCCCTCTTGGTGGGTTGCCCGCGCCTCGGCAAGCAGCTTCTCCCGAAGATCAGGGCTGTACCCTTGTTCGGGCGCTTTCGAATATTGACTCATCAGAGGGCCAGATATGATCGCAGAAAGCGTATCTGCGTTAGTCTCGATATCGAAAAATTTTGCGATTTCACCAAGCCGGGCCACCGGCTCCTGCAGGAAGGCATCAAAGTCGAGCCAATGGACATGGCCGGTCGGTGCAGCTTGCGCAGCCGCATTCAGCGCCATCATCTCGCTCAGCCAGCTCATCGCAGCGCGGACCGGTTCCGACAGCTCCCAAAGCCGCCAATCCTCTGTGCCCAGCCTTTTATGCAGCCGGCACAGGCGAGGGGAGGCGAGCAGGGCCAGTTCCTGCCGTGAATTGTCACCCGCGAGGATCGTTTCGATATAGCGTTCCGGCGAAAGTTTGAGGAACAGCGCCTTGCGCGTCGCACCCAGAATTGGCGCGGCTATCTCGCTGACAAAGCTGGTCGCCTTGATGAGCGCGCGGTCACTCTCGGCGAAGGTGCGCGACAGCCACCCGATGGCCGTTTCGAGGCGCGTATCGAACTGTTCAGGGGACCAATGCGCATGCGGCTGCCCGTTGAGCGCGGCGAGATCGGCGAAGTTACGCAGGATCTGCGGCTCGCGAAGCGCGAAGACGCCATCCAGCTCGCCCAGCAGGCGTGATATCAGCGTCGAGCCGACATGGCCGATATGGAAGATGAAGTTTGCGTCCGCCCGCCCGGCCTGGTCGCTGGCTTCCAGCTCCGTCCATTCGGCCCATTGCGGCTGGCTTTGCTGGGTAAGCATTCGCTGGTCGAGGAAACTTGCGGCGCGATAGCCCGCTTCGTCCATCCTCACGAGCAGCACGCGATCCGTTGCCGCGTCCATCTGCTGAGGGAACCAGACGGGTCCCTGGGCGAAGGCCTGGGCCAGTGGGGATTGGAAGGGTGGGCGCGTCATTCTCCGACCACCCCTAAAAAAGAAGCGGGCGCGGCGCCAGTCCTGAAAGACATGGTGCCGCGCCCGCTCTTGTTTGCGTTGCGCAAGGAATTAGGCGGTTTTCTCGTCGCCATCCTCATCAGCCGGGGCTTCTGCATCAGCATCCGCCTCATCGGCATCGGCTTCTTCAGTCGCCGCGTCGTCGGAAGCTTCGGGAGCCGGAACCGGCTCAACGAAATCTTCTTCTTCGCCAACGGCGGCAATTTCACCGGGCTCTGCATTGGGATCGAATTCTTCGGTGAAGCCCTGTTCGTCTTTCTCGAACATTTGCTCCAGAACATCGACGCCCTGTGCCTGCAGTTCAGCTTCTTCCGGCGAGCGGGCGACATTGACCTTGATCGTCGCATCGACTTCGGCGTGAAGCGCAACGCGCACTTCATGCACACCGACCGCCTTGATCGGCCGTTCGAGAACGACCTGCTTCTTGGTGACGGTTTCGCCCTTCGCTTCAAGCTCGACGATGATGTCGCGTACCGAAACCGAACCATAAAGCTGGCCGGTGTTCGATGCCTGGCGGATCAGCTCGATGGACATGCCGTCGATCTTGGCACCTTCCGTCTCGGCCGCCGCACGGCGCTCTTCATTTTCTTTTTCAAGCTGTTCGCGATTGGCTTCGAAAAGCGCCTTGTTCGCCTTGTTGGCGCGCAGGGCCTTTTTGTTCGGCAACAGGAAGTTGCGTGCGAAACCGTCTTTCACGGTTACGACGTCACCAATGGTGCCGAGATTGCCAACGCGTTCGAGCAGAATGATATCCATGGTATCCGCTCCTATTTCACGATGTAGGGCAGCAAGCCGATATGGCGGGCGCGCTTGATCGCACGGGCCAGCTCGCGCTGCTTTTTCGCCGAAACGGCGGTGATACGGGAAGGTACGATCTTGCCGCGCTCAGAGAGAAAACCCTGAAGCAGTTTGACGTCCTTGTAATCGATGACCGGCGCATCATTGCCCGAAAAGGGGCAGCTTTTGCGGCGGCGGAAAAATGGGCGTGCCATATCTTATATCTCCTTCTTCGCCGGTCTAGCGGTCTTCGTCGCGGCTGCGACGCTTGGTGTCGCGCTCATTCTTGCGCATCATGACGGACGGGCCTTCTTCATGCTCGTCGACCTTGATCGTCATATAGCGGATGACGTCTTCATTGATGCGCGTCTGGCGCTCAAGTTCCTCGACGACATTGCCCGGTGCATCGACATGGAGCATCACGAAATGCGCCTTGCGATTTTTCTGGATCGGGTAGGCGAGCGATTTGAGACCCCAGGTCTCCGTGCGCGTTACCTTGCCGTCATTGGCTTCGATGATCTTCGTGGCTTCCTCGGCGAGCGTATCGACCTGGGCTTGTGCCAGGTCCTGACGCGCGAGAAAGACATGCTCGTAAAGAGCCATGCTTCTTTTACCTTTCTGGCCGATCGCTGACGCCGCACCATGCGAACGCCCCTCCGGCTTTCTTCAAAAATCAGGGGCAAAGCGCAGGCGCTTCACCCCGGAAGCGGGCCAATTAGGGGTTTCGCGCTGGTTTGGCAAGCAAATAAGCCGGGCCAGAACTCACTCCGCCCCAAGTTGACACTCGTTGACACAGGGCGGGGGTAACGGCGCAAACCAGTGTCCTATCGGCAACCATCAGGGCAGCGGCTGCGTCCTATTGGACACAGGGTCGGGCGTGATAGGTGCGGTGATAGAAATCATAGCGGCATTATAGTGCGATTGGGGGCATGTAGGACAGGAAATAGTATCGAATGCCGGGCATGATCTGATCGGCTAACTTGGGTGGCAGCGGGCGTTGACGTGAGGTTTCCCAAACGCCTGCCTATTGGCCGCAAGCGGTAGATCGCCAGGAAGCCCAATATGGACCGACCGGAAGCGAGCGTTGTAAAGCCGAAAGAACATCCGTGGATCACACTATATGATAGCAATGTCCTTTGCGATCTGTGCGAAACAGACATGGTTCATGTCTACGCTATGAGGAAAATCCCCGAGATGGGCGCTTTGAAACTGAAAGAGGCAAATTTATGAGCAACTGGCGCAAAACTGGCCAAACGGCTGTCATCACAGGCGGCGCGAGCGGGTTGGGACTTGAAGCAGCGCGGCGCTTTGCAGCAGCGGGAATGAACGTTGTAATCGCAGACCGGGATGAAAGCGCACTGGAAACCGCGAACGCAGAGCTCATTGAAATTGCGGGTACGGCGGCCAGCATTATGAGCCATATTTGCGATGTTTCCGACGCAGAACAAGTGGCTGCATTGCGCGATGAAGCGTTCAGCAAATATGGTGCTGTTCACTGCCTGATGAACAATGCTGGCAAGGGTACGCGCGTTGGCGCGCCGTGGGAAAGTCTCAAAGAATTGAAGCAGACCATGGCGGTCAACCTTGGCGGTGTCATCAACGGTTGCCACGCCTTCATCCCGAAAATGCTCGAAGGCGGCCAGGCTGGAGTGGTGATCAACACCGGTTCCAAACAGGGTATCACGCGGCCACCTGGCAACTATGCCTATAATCTGTCCAAGGTCGGTGTGCTTGCATATACCGAGAGCATAGCCAATGCCTTCGCGACGATGGCCGATTGTCAACTAACCGCGCATTTGTTCGTGCCGGGATTTGTTTATACGCCCATGATTTCAAAGCATATTCCTGAAAAGCCACCCTTTGCCTGGACAGCTGAGCAGACGATTGATTTCATGCTTCCCTGTTTGGACCGCGGCGATTTTTATATTCTCTGTCCCGATGACGAAGCGCCGCGCAGCGTTGATGAAAAACGCATCCAATGGAACGCTGACGATATTATCAAAAATCGTCGGGCACTATCGCGCTGGCATCCTGACTATAAGGATGAATTCGAAGCCTTCATGAAGTCGTAATCTCAGCGCCCGTTTTGGGTCGTTACTGGAGATTCGACACCCATAATGGATGCCCACCAAATAGCCGGTTCGGCAACTTCCAATACCATTGATGACACCGCCATGCATTCGGCGTTAGAACGCATGATTTCCGATACCAGGTCTCAGCTCAACCCAACTTTTTGAGAAAGAGAAACCCATGCGTCTATCCGCACTAGCCCGTCCCAGCCTGTACCTGCTGTCCGCCTGCGCCGTCGCAGGATTGCACGCGCCCGTTTCAAGCCAGCCAACAGCGATGGCGCAATCGGCGTCTCAGGATGTTCGCCCGGTCCAATTCTCACCGTCCATCCCTGCAGAGCGCGGTGTCCTGGTTGTGCCGCTGGCGAGCATGGACGAACTTCCGTCCCGCACCGCCGGCCTGACGGCTTCCGAACAAAGCGCGATTGCGCGCGCTCTGGAAACGTCGGAGTTCACTTTCGCGAAACGGCAGCAATTGTCTCTTCGCGGTATCGGGGAATGGCATCAGATTTTGATTGTCGGTCTCGGCGATGATGCGGCGCAATCCGACTATCAGATGGTCGGTGCCGTAACGGGTCGCGCGCTGCTGGACGAGGCGGAGTCCGTGACCGTCATGGCTAGCGGCCTGACTGGCGAGGCGGCGGCTGCATTCGCAACCGGGATGGGGCTCGGTGACTATCGCTCCGATCTCTACAGGGCGCGCGAAGAACAGGTCGGTCAACGCGGCGGTGTCACGATCGTTTCCGATGCCGGTCCGGTCGCGCGTTCCATCTACGAGAACCGCGGCTCAGCGATAATTGCGGCCATGAACTGGACGCGCGACATCTCGAACGAGCCGGGCAATGCCGTTTATCCCGAAAGCTTTGTAGAACGGGCGCGCACCGCCTTGTCCGGTCTGCGCGGCGTTCGCGTCGAAGTGCTGGACGAAAACGATATGGGTGAGCTTGGCATGGGTGCGATTCTCGGCGTGGGCCGGGGGTCGGAGCGACCTCCGCGCATGATGATCGTTCGATATAATGGCGTGGGGCCGTCTGCCGAAAGGCCCGTCGTGCTCGTCGGCAAGGGGATCACCTTCGATACCGGCGGCATTTCGATCAAGCCAAGACAGAATATGGAAAATATGCGCATGGACATGTCCGGCGCGGCGAGTGTTGTCGGCACCGTATTGGCGCTGGCCCGGTCGCAGGCCCCGGTCAACGTCGTGGCGGTCGCGGCACTTGCGGAGAACATGCCGGACGGCCGGGCCATTCGTCCCGGCGATGTCCTGCAGGCCATGAACGGCACGACCATTCAGGTGATCAGCACTGACGCCGAGGGCCGGCTGGTCCTGGCGGATGCCTTTTCATGGATCGAGCGCAATCTCGATCCGGCGGCGGTGGTCGATGTCGCCACGCTCACCGGCTCCGTACGGGGCGCGCTGTCGGATGACTATGCCGGGCTGTTTTCGCGGCACGATGCGCTTGCGGGGCAACTGGTTGCAGCAGGCGAAACCGCCGGTGAGCCGCTTTGGCGCTTGCCCATTCATGAGAGTTACGCAGAGGACATGCGCTCAACAATCGCCGATCTCCGCAATAGCAGCTCGGGAAGCGGCGGCGGGGCGGGAACGGCGGCCTATTTCCTCGGCGAGTTTCTTAGCCGGGACATTCCATGGGCGCATCTCGACATAGCGAATATGGCCTGGTCCGGTGCGAACGCCTGGAAACCGGACGGCTCCACCGGGTTTGCGGTTCGCCTTCTCGACCAGTTTGTTCGCGAATTCCAACCTGTCGAAACGGTCGAGTAAAAGGGCCTAGTTCTCGATAATGTAGTGGATGGGCTTGAAGCTGCCGCCGTTGGAGGCGGGGGCCGAACAGGCGGTGAGGCCGATGATCAGGTCCATCTCTGCGCGCAGCCGGATGAAATCTCCGGCCTTGCTGGTCGGCGGCAAGACTTGCAGTTTTCCGCTTTCTCCGTCCACCGGCACGTTCATGAAGATGTTGAAGGCGACCGGGATATCGTCTGCCTCGATCCCATATTCGCTCAGCGCTTCGGCGAGATTGCCGAAACAACCGCGATGGACCGGCAATTCGGGGTAGAAATGGCGGAACGTCGCTTCGCTGCATGGGGTCAACAGGAAATCGTGCCGGCCCACGCTATCCTCCACAATATCGAGCATGACGTTGGACCGGTTCGACCAGAGCCGGTTGCCCGCCGTCAGCCGGATCGTCTCCTCATAGTCGAAGGTCCGCCCAGCGGAGATTACTTCGCGGCTATCATCGGCAGCATAGGCGAGCATATCGCTGACCTGCATTCCCTTCGGATCGATAACGCGCAGCACCTGCCCCTTGGCGAGGCGGAAGGCGGTGCCGCTGCGCGGCGGGATTTCCTGAGGGCAATTCAGGATTGTGACCGCCTCTTCAGGCAGTAATCTTCCCTTCAGGAAGAGTAGAAATTGCTGTCTTTTGAAGACCTTTGATCAATCTTTATTGTATGGCCTTGCGTCCAAAGCCGCTATGTTCGTGTGAAGACACTAGACCGGAGTCTGAGGTGGAAAATCAATCTGTTGTACTGGATGAAAGAGTCCAGGCGGCGCAATTTCGGACGTTGGCGGCAGAAGGGGACTGGCATGCCTTTGTTGCCGCCTTGTCGCCCGATCATCCCGATTCGGTAAAAAGGGTAGCTCAAACCCAGTTGCGGCGAGGCCTCATCAAACCGGGGAATGGTAGCGCCGAAGAAATCGTTGCAGCCCTGAAGCCCGAGTCGCTTTTCGCATTAGGGCTATCGGTGCAGAAAATCCGCGGTTTTGCGGACGCGTTGATGCATAGCAGCGACACCGATCGGCTCAAAACCCTGCTGGCACAGGCGGCGGACATCAAACCCGACGATCCCGTGATCGCTGGGCTGCAGGTTTGCTTGTTCGGTCGACTGGATAAAATCAGCGCGATCCGGCAGGCGATGCGCGCCCGTCCAGCCGCTTTCGCGGATCCGCTTGTGCTGATTTTGGCAAGCGACCATGTGGTTTTGAAATCTCATGAACATGACCGGGTCGTCGAATATTTCGAGGACCTGCCGGGCGACATTGATGTGCAGGTCCGTCTACGAGCCATTCGCTGGCTATACCGGGCCGGCGAAGCGGAACGCGCCGAGAGAATTGCGCGCCGCTACCAGGGCAATGCCGGCTCGACTGAATATGACGGCGTCATAAACATCCTGAAGAATATTCCGGCATGCGAATCGCGCATGGCACCATCCGATGTGGCGCCCGAAATCCTGGTCGGACACAGCGATGGTGACAGGGGCGTAGTTATTGTTTTCAATGGTTTCGGTAGGAAGGGCAGAAAGGGCAACGGCAGCGTTCTGGCGCGGTATGTCGCCGATCTCGGCCTGTCGATGATCTCGGTGAAGGATCCGACACATTTATTGTGTCTGGCCGGTATTCCGGGCGTAGCCGGCACGATCCAGGAATCGGCAGCTATCCTCCGTGCAATCGTGTCGGATCTTGGCATCCACAGGATCTATACGATGGGCGGCTCATCCGGCGGCTTCCCAGCGGTCGTCTACGGGCTGGAGCTCAAGGCCGATGGCGCCATCCTTTTCGGTTCACCGACAGATTGTGGTCCTGCCAACAGTCACATCGATACGCGAGCGCAGGTCGTCGCGCGCAAACTGCAGAAGAATTTTGATAGTCGAACCCTGGATATGGTCGCCTGGCTTGATGACGCGGATCACGAACTGCCGATCACTCTGTATTACGCCGCAGATAATCGCATAGATTCGTGGCATGCGAACAGAATTGCCGACCGGCCAAATGTGCGGGCAATAGCCCTGGAGCAAACGTCATCTCACCACGCCATGGTCGAATCCGTGCGCGGGCGGACGCTGGGAGAGGTCCTGAGCGAAGGTCTGTCGCTGCCGCCGCGATAAGATTATCGCTGCGCCATTGAAAGCGCGAGATCAGGCGGTGATCGGAATTTCCGCCTTGGCGTGATGGCCGCCCTGCTCGTTGTAGAACACCCTGCGTCGCTCTTCGTCGACAAGCGCAGCGAAGCGGTCATGGTCGATCTTTTCTCCCTTGTAGAGGACATGATCGAGCGGCGCGGCATCGGGATAGAGCCGGTCCATATAGGAATTCATCCGGTTCATGGTCCGCGTATCGGTCATCTGGATATCGGTCGGCCGCGCATGAAGCGTGATGTTTTGGTCCATGAAGACGATCTGCCCGTCTTCCCAGTCACGCGTGTAGATATATTCGGGTTTGTTGAGCAGCGACCAGAGATGGTCGCGATAGGCGAGGCTATCCTTTTTCGACATGCCCCGGAAATGGCTGAAGCAATGGCTCGGGAAGCGGATGCCCTTGCGGCCCGTCGCTGTCTGGTCGAGCAGCGGGTTTTCCATCTCGGGCAGCGGCACGGTGTTGTAGCGAATTATCTCCTTTTGCGAATCGATGAGATCGCCGCCAAGTTCGCCGCCATCCCACTCCCAGACAGAATAAAGCTCGTCGACCATAGTCCGGTCTTCGTGGTTGAGCGCTTCATAGGCGGGCGCTGTGCACAGGAAGACAGTCTGGCTGCCCTTGGATCCCCACAGGCTCATCAGGCCGACAACGCGTTGGCTTTCGTGATAGCTTTGCTGGTCCGAATGCCAGTCGAGCTTGCCGTTGGTAAAGATGCCGGTTGGCTTTCCCTTCTCGTTCAGGATCGGGCTGACGCGCGACATTCCTCCCTTGTTGGCGAAATCGTCGACTGCATTGGAAATATGGCCAAGGTTGAGCAGCAGGCTTCGCCAGTGTTTGCCGGACAATCGCCGCTCGCCGACATAACGGTGGATGATCGCGCGGCAGGGCTGGCCCCATAGCGATTGTATTTCGTGGAGCCTCGGCTCGGAGACCTTGTCGTCAACAAAGACGACGCATTCATGGGCAACGAGGCGACCGAGTTCCCGACACTGTTCGTCATCTTCCAGATCGATATCATGAACTTGAACGCCATTGTTTAAAGGGGTGACGCGCATGATTTGGGTACTCCACTTCGAAATCCAGAACAATTTGCACTAGCCGGATTTTCAGACAGTACAAGCAAATTGCATGTCCTTGCGTTTTTTGGGTTTTTTGTCGGTTTGTGATTGTCAGAAAATGGCCTCGTCGAGACACTGGAACGCGCCGTAGCGGGCTTCGATTGCTGCACCTGCACGACACATATCCGTCGAGAGGCCCGGCTTGCGTTGAGGGTGCCAGTCTCACATAGGATTGTCGCCAATGGAGAGGGGAATAATGATGGCGCGGATATGGCATGGATGGGCAGCGGCGCTGGCGGCTTGCGGTTTTCTGGCCGCCGCTGCGGCACAGGGGCCTGAGCCGATGGAGTTGCCGACCACGCCGGTGATCGAAGGTCAGGCCTATCCCGATTGCCGCTACGACTATCGCGAACGGAACCTGGCGCGGTCCCGTGTGGACGAAATCGCGCAATGCATTGAACGGATCGATGGCTATTATACCGATGTCGTGACTCCCTTTGCCCTGGGGCTGGAGTCAGACGCGCAGTCGCGTGAGGGCGATGATGCCACCTATCGGGCAGTCGAAGCGCGCTATCGGGAAGACCGCGACTATCTGGCCGAGCGCCATTGCCGCTATGCCGAGTGCGAAGACTATGAGCCGAGCGCGCTCAGCGGTGAACGCGATCTGGCGGACGGTATGCAGCAATGCGGCGAGCCGGGGGACACGATCTATCTGGAGGGGCTGATCGGCCTTTTGGTCAATCGGGCGCGGCAAATTGACACAGGCACGAACTTCACTGGCGCGTTGATCGGCTTCGCATGCATGCTGGAACCGGAAGAACGGCAGGCGGCGGCAGATGCCAGCGATCAGGTTATTGCCCGGGACGAGGTCGGCGCCACGGCCGAATGGACCAGCCCTGTGCGTGAAGACGTGTCAGGTTCTTCCACTGTCGTTGCAAGGAACTCGGAACCGTCGGGCGCGACCTGCCTCGACATCACGGACGTCATCATCATCGGCGGCGAGGAAGAACGTGCGACGCGCAGAATGTGCCGGGCGCCGGGCGAGAGCCGTTACGTTCTGCAAGGCTGACGGACGGCAACTGGCGCCGCCATGCTGATCCTGTTCAACAAGCCGTTTGGCGTACTCTCCCAGTTCACCGACGGTGGAACGCAGACGGCGCGGCCGACCCTCTCGAAATATATCGACGTGCCGGGCGTCTATCCTGCCGGGCGGCTCGACAGGGACAGCGAAGGGCTGCTCCTGCTGACCGATGATGGCAGGCTGCAGGCGCGGATCGCCGATCCCAAATTCAAACTGCCGAAAACCTATCTGGTGCAGGTGGAGGGCGAACCCCACGAGGCCAGCCTCGATTGGCTGAGGCGCGGGGTTGAATTGAAAGACGGGATGACCCGGCCTGCCGAGGTCGAACGCATTGCCGATCCCGCCCTCTGGCCCCGCGATCCGCCGATCCGCGTCCGCAAGTCTATTCCCGATTGCTGGCTGAAGCTGACAATCCGGGAAGGGCGAAACCGGCAGGTACGCCGGATGACTGCGGCCGCCGGCTTTCCGACCTTGCGCCTGGTGCGCTGGAGCATCGGGGAGTGGACCGTAGCGGCTTTGCAGCCTGGCGAGTGGCGGGTGGTGGAAAAGGGCAGCGGAAAGCGCTGATCGGGGCCTATTCCCAGGCCGATTGCGCAGAGAGCAGCTGTCCTTTCAATGTAAGAATTTGATTTTGAAGGCAAAGCTACGAAGATATTTGCTGTGGTAATTTGTTCACATCTGGTGTTCATTGTCGAGGCGAGGAGGCGCGGCTCATGATTTCGCTTTTCAAAGCCCTGATTCCCGGAGCGATACTGACGTGGATTGTATCCCTGTTCATCGGGTCCAGTGGATCGCGGGGAGGGTTTCTCAACGTCCATCAGGTCACCCTGGCAGGTTATGATTTTTACTGGTCGTGGCTGCTTTTCCTGGTCGGCACCGGCCTGGCTTGGGCGCTGCTGCTGATGATGGACTGACCGTTGATTAGTGTTCGCGGCATTATGCGAACGCGATGCTTCCTTGGTTAAACAGCGTTGCCGCCAGCTCCATCACCGCATCCGATTTTATAAACTCTGCCTCAAGCGCGATCTGCGTTTGCGTGCAGAGCTGCCGCGCGAATGCGGCGGTTTCGGCGGCACATTCGAAGAACTCGCCGTCGACGAAGAGCGACACGGCTTCATTGCCCTGCCGGATATAGGAAAAGCGGCTGGCCGGATTGCGGCTGAGGGGAATGCCCTCTGCGCAGCGCTCGCGCAGTTCCTCCAATTCGATCGGCGCGTCCGGTCGCCAGTCCATATCGGGATATTTGGGCGTGCTGGTGTAGCGCCCGAACCAGCGCGCGAAACTGCCGCGATCGAGCAGGGCCTCGGTGACCATCGCGTGGAGCCGCTCTATGGCAGCCGGGGCGATTTCGCCCGGATTGTCTTGCAGCGGAAGGTCGGGGTCGCCGTACCGGTCATCGCTGGCCATCCCGGCGAGAAGATCGTCGCACCAGTCTCCGATCAATTCGCTGCGTGACGGGGCGCGAAAGCCGATCGAATAGGTCATGCAATTATCGCCAACCGCAACACCTTCATGGGCAATTCCCGGCGGCACATAGAGAATATCGCCGGGCTCGACTATCCATTCGTCGGTTGCCTGAAAGTCCGCAAGCAGGCGCAGATCGTCATGTGGCAGCAGGGCGCTTGTCTCGTCGCACCGTCCGCCAACCCGCCAGCGGCGTTTGCCCAGGCCTTGAATCAGAAACACGTCATACTGATCGAAATGAGCACCGACGCCGCCTTGATCGGCAGCACAGCTCACCATCACATCGTCGATCCGCCAGTTCGGGATGAAGCGGAATGGTTCGATAAGCGCGGCGACCTCCGGCACATAATGGTCGACGGCCTGCACGAGCAGCGTCCAGTTCCCGTTGCCCAGCTCGCCAAATCGCGCTTCCGGGACCGGGCCGTTTTCTACCCTCCAGTTCGCATCGGTCTTTTCGATCAGGCGGGATTCGACATCGTCCTCGCAGGCAAGGCCGGCGAGCTCGTCCGGGTCGAGGGGATTGGTCCAGGAGTCCCATGGGTTTTTGATCAGCAGGGGCTTTTTCTGCCAGTAATCCCGCAGGAAGGCATCGGCATTGAAATTGTCGATGTTCATGGGGTCTCTTAGCATCTGGCCGGTGCGGGGAAAGTCGCCGCGATCGGGCAAACCGCTACCGCATGATCCCGAAGGATGCATAGGCGATAAGCGCGACAGCTATGGCAAGCAGGATCCAGCCGGGATGACGCCCCCGCGTGCCCCAGAAATTCCCTACGGCTCCGAAGAGATAAAACCCGCCCACGAACAGCGCTGTCGTGAGTACCGACGCGGTGTTCGGGAAAAAGGGTGTGGCCATCAGGGCCGCCCCACCAAGGAACCAGCATAGGGTGGTGAAGTGGAGGAGAAGCGGAACGAGGCGACGCGTGCTTTGCGGAAATTTGGCTGCGCCCAAAATCGGTGTGATCATCCGCTTGTGCATGGCGATGCCGTGGATAATCGACACGATTGTTCCGATGAAACCTGCGCCAACTAATGCCCAGTAGAAGCTGCTCATCTCTGCACTCCGTTCGCAATGTGGCAGGGACAACTTCATCATCCCACTCGGTGTGGCGCCCTAGCTCACGCCGCTCCAGTCGAGGATCACTTTTCCAGATTGTCCCGAATTGATCGTTTCAAACCCGGTAACGAAATCTTCCGCGCTCATCCTGTGCGTGATGATCGGATCGATGTTGAGGCCGCTTTTGATCATCGCGCTCATTTTGTACCAGGTCTCGAACATGCGGCGGCCATAAATGCCGCGGATTTCAAGGCCTTTGAAGATAACATGATCCCAGTTGATGCCGGTGCCATCGGGGAGCAAGCCCAAAAGCGCGATGCGGCCGCCATGGTTCATCACGTCGAGCATCTGGCTGATGCCGGAGGGCGCACCGGACATTTCGAGCCCGACATCGAAGCCTTCCGTCATGTTCAGTTCCGTCATCACGTCGCGCAATTCTTCCCGGGCGACGTTCACGGTGCGCGTGGTGCCGAGAGTCTTTGCAAGGTCGAGCCGGAAATCATTGACGTCGGTGACGACAACATTTTGCGCGCCGACATGCTTGGCAATCGCCGCCGCCATCGCGCCAATCGGTCCGGCGCCGGTAATGAGCACATCCTCGCCGACCATATCCTGCGCCAGCGCCGTGTGAACCGCATTGCCGAAGGGATCGTATAGCGCCGCGATATCATCGGGGATTTCGTCGGGGAATTTGTACACGTTGAAGGCGGGGACGGAGATATATTCGGCAAACGCGCCCGTCCGGTTGACGCCAATGCCCTGGGTTTTGCGGCACAGATGCCGGTTGCCCGCGCGGCAGTTCCGGCAGCTGCCGCAGGTGATATGCCCTTCGGCCGAAACCCGATCGCCAATGGCAAAGCCGCTGACTTCCGATCCCAGCTCGACGATCTCGCCCATGAATTCATGGCCGACGATCATCGGCACGGGGATGGTGCGCTGCGCCCAGTCATCCCAGTTATAGATATGCATGTCGGTGCCGCAGATGGCGGTTTTCCTGACCCGGATGAGGACATCATTGTGCCCGGCCACCGGCATCGGGCTGTCTTCCATCCAGAGCCCCGGTTCCGACTTCGCCTTGACGAGCGATTTCATGATCAGGCTTCCCCCGCCACGATGCCCAGTGCCGCGCCAACCTTGGTGAAGGCTGCAATGGCATGGTCGATCTGCGCGTCGCTATGGGCGGCGGACATTTGCGTGCGGATGCGGGCCTGCCCCCTGGGGACGACGGGGAAGGAAAAGCCGATCACATAGATGCCTTCGTCCAGAAGCCTGGCGGCCATGTCCTGGGCGAGCTGGGCATCGCCGAGCATGACCGGAATGATCGGATGCTCGCCGGGCAAGAGGGTGAAGCCGGCAGCTTCCATCCCGGCACGGAAACGCTGGGAATTATGCTTGAGTCTGGCGCGCAGACCGCCGCCCTGTTCGACCAGGTCGAACACCTTGGTCGAGGCGGCGACCAGAGGCGGGGCGAGGGCGTTGGAAAAGAGATAGGGCCGTGCGCGCTGCTTGAGCAGGTCGATCACATTCTGCCGCGCGCAGATATAGCCGCCCATGCCGCCGCCCAGCGCCTTGCCCAGAGTGCCGGTCAATATATCGATCCGGCCTTCGACGCTGCGATATTCCGCCGTGCCACGGCCATGTGCGCCAAGAAATCCGCTGGCATGGCAATCGTCGACCATCGTCAGCGCATCATATTCGTCAGCCAGATCGCAGAGCCCCGGAAGGTTCGCGATCGTACCGTCCATCGAAAACACGCCGTCGGTGACGATCAGGATTGTCTGTGCCCCGTCAGACCGTGCCTGTTCGAGCTGGGCCTTGAGATCCGCCATATCGTTATTGGCAAAGCGGTAGCGTTTGGCCTTGCACAACCGCACGCCATCGATGATCGAGGCATGGTTCAGGCTGTCGGAGATGATTGCATCCTCTTCACCCAGAAGCGGCTCGAACACCGCCCCATTGGCGTCGAAACAGGCTGCAAAGGTAACCGCATCGTCATAGCCGAAGAAGCGGGCGATCCGCTGTTCCAGCTCGCGGTGCAGATCCTGGGTTCCGCAGATGAAGCGGACGGATGCCATCCCGAACCCATGGGTGACCATGGCCTGTGTGGCCGCTTCTATGAGCTCGGGGTGATCGGCGAGGCCGAGATAATTGTTCGCACAAAAATTAAGGACGGAACGCGATTTCTCGCCGTCACGCACGGTGATTTCGGTATTCTGGCGGGAGGACAATATACGCTCGGGCTTGGTCAGCCCTTGGTCCGCAATGTCCCGCAATGTGTCATCGACCTTGCCATAAAATCCGGCAGACATGGATGTCGTCCCTTTTCACCTGATGTTCGATGCCCCTTTATCCCGATTTCCCCCATCACGCGAGGCGGTGATTCAGGTTTCCAGTGTGGCGGCGCAATTCTAGTCCGCCCGCTGTGTTACCAACCATATGGCAATGCCAGTGGTCAGTGCGGCGATGGTGCCCGTCGCACCGGCTTCGAAGACCCAGCTCATGCCTTGTGGAATTGCGACCATGTTCATTGCTGCGGCGATCAGGCCCGCAACGACGCTCAGGGCGCCAACTGCCTTTAGCGGCGTACCTGTCCTGGCAAACAGGGCAAGTCCCAACCCGATCCCGGCAAGGCCAACCAGCGCCTTGGCAAGAAAATAGAAAAGGAAGGCACCGG
This sequence comes from uncultured Parasphingopyxis sp., assembly GCA_947259005.1. Classification (GTDB taxonomy): domain Bacteria; phylum Pseudomonadota; class Alphaproteobacteria; order Sphingomonadales; family Sphingomonadaceae; genus Parasphingopyxis. The sequence goes on from CAMYKP010000007.1 coordinate 159,046, forward strand.
CAACGATGGCCCCCATGACAGGTGCGAACTGCTCGCCCGCTTCCGTCATGGGCAGGAATGTCGAAAGGCCGATCCCGGCCTGCACGATATTGAGCAATCCCGAAACGGCCAGCGCGCCCCAGATGAAAGCGCGCGGGGCATCGCGGACCATCAGCACAAGCGAAGCAACGGCAATGGCGGCGAAGGCAAACAGCTCGATGGTCCAGAGCGTTGAGCGCAACGGCCAGCCTTCGACGATGCCGACGCCTTCCAGCATCGCGACATAGGCGATTTGCGTGACAACCGTGATGAAGAATGCGGCCGCTATCAATGCGCCGGCACGGCGGGTTCGTAATTCCATTGATTATGTCCCTTGTTCGACGATATCTATGATCGTGGTTCGATGGTGCAGGCTGCAAGGTTACGCGTCGCGATACAATTACCGTTGTGCTTTGGCGTTGATAGCGACTAGATTTCCCAGCCGATGGCAATGCAACCGACATTCCTCTTTTCCCTCATCGCGCTTTCGCGGTTTCGTGATCCGGGAGCTGCGGCTTGAATGATCCAACGGACCGGATGGTCCGCAATATCGTCATTATCGGCGGCGGGACGGCGGGATGGATGGCGGCTGCTGCGCTGGCCCACAGGTTCGGAGGAACCGGAACATCGATTACGCTGGTTGAATCGGCGGAGATCGGAATCGTCGGCGTCGGCGAGGCAACCTTGCCGCAGATCCGCTATTTCAACCGCTCGCTCGGCATCGATGAACGCGAAATGATGGCGCGGACCAGCGCAACCATCAAACTCGGCATCGAATTTTGCGACTGGGGCAAGGCCGGGGATCGCTACATTCATCCCTTCGGTGCGCATGGCGAAACCGTCGGACCCGCCGATTTCCATCACTATTGGGCGCGCCAGCATGCGCAGGGCGAAGCCCATGATTTCGGCGACTATTGTTACCCGATCGTTGCGGCGTGGAATGACCGTTTTGCCTTGCCGGACGAAGACCCGGACTCGCCCTTGGTCGCCTTTTCCTATGCCTTCCAGTTCGATGCGAGCCTTTACGGTGTGTTCCTGTCCGATTTCGCAAAGAAAAAAGGTGCAAAACGGGTCGAGGGGAAGGTCGTCTCTGTCCAGCGGGACGGCGAAACGGGCTTTGTCACCGGAATCACGCTGGAATCCGGACAGCAGATCACCGGCGACCTGTTCGTCGATTGCTCGGGTTTTCGCGGCCTGCTTATCGAGCAGGCACTGGAAACCGGCTATGAGGACTGGAGCGAATATCTGCCCTGCAACCGGGCCTATGCCGTGCCGTGCGCCTTTACCGATACAGTCGGCCCCTATACCCGGGCCACCGCGCGCAAGGGCGGCTGGCAATGGCGCATCCCGCTCCAGCACCGGATCGGCAACGGGCATGTCTATTGCGACCGCTATATCAGCGATCAGGAGGCGGTCGACCAGCTGATGTCGACGCTGGAAGGCGAACCGCTTGCCGATCCGAAACAGCTATTTTTCAAGACAGGCAAGCGGCGGAAACTCTGGAACCGAAATGTCGTCGCAATCGGGCTTTCAGGGGGATTCCTCGAACCGCTGGAATCGACCAGCATCGATCTCATCCAGAGCGGCATCGTCAACCTCCTCGCGCTGTTCCCCGAACGCGACTGCGCGGAAGCCGACCGGGACGAATATAACCGCCTGATGGACCTTGAGTTCGAGCGGGTTCGGGATTTCCTGATGCTGCACTATGTCGCGACGCAGCGGGACGATGCTGCGCTCTGGCGCGACATGCGCAATATGGAATGGCCGGACAGCCTCAGATACAAGATCGATGCCTTCCGCCGTCGGGGTATCGTACCTGAATATACGCACGGCCTGTTCCTCCCGCCGAGCTGGCTGTCCGTCTTTATCGGACAGAATATCGTGCCGAAGGCCTATGATCCGCGGGTGGACAGGATGTCCGGTGAAGAGCTTACAGCCAATCTGGAACGGATCCGGTCCAGCATCGCGGATGCCGTGGCCGGGACCAGTCTGCACAGCGATTTCATCAAAAGCCATGGCGCCTCGTTTGACGGGGCGGCCGCATCGTGACCGGCGATATGTCGCCTTTGACAAGCATTGCAGTCTTTGGACGCAGCGACGCCTTATGGCCGGTGGCAACTTTGCTTGAGCAGGCGCTTCCGGACCGGATCGCTCTTGTCCTTGTCGAGGATATAAGCGCAGAGATGCCGCCCGGTGCAGCTACACTGGCCTGCGACAATCCCTTCTTTGAACAGGTCGGATTGAACGCCAGCGATCTTGTCCGCGATGGCAATGCCATGCTCGGCCTGGGTACCGATTGCCAAGGCTGGCAGGGCGATGGCAGCAGCTTTTTCGTCGCGCCTTCGGGAACATTGCCGGCAATCAACGATATCGCCCTGCATCACATCATGTTGCGGGCTGCAATGATGCAAAACACGCCGGAGCGGCTCGGCTATCTGTTCCAGCCCTTTCGGTTTGCGGCCCGGGTTGCATTGGCCGGGAAGTTTGCAGATCGCACCGATGACCCCAATTCGCCGCTCCGGATGCTGGGGCCCACCGTCCAGTTCGATCGGGTCGCATTGGGCGCGCTGCTCAAAGGGCGTTTTCCGAAAGACGGGGGGCAATGCCATGAGGGTCAGCCCGCTCATGTAACGATGGGCGATGATGGACATGACATTCGCTCGGTCCAGCTTGGCGATGGGCAGGAAATCGCGGCCGATCTGTTCGTGGATGTGTCGGGAACTCTCTCTCGGCTTGCGCAAGGCGGCGAAGAGCTTCGTACCTATTCATTGGCCGATATTCTGCCCTTTGACCGCATTGCGCGCCGTTTCGATACGGGCAGGGAATCGGCCGATCATCTCCACACAGTCGCGCGCGCTTTACCGGGCGGTTTGCGCGTCGAAACGCCCCTGCAGGATGGCGTTGCGTCGGAGTTGCTCTTTTCCTCGGCCGACATGGAGCAAGAGGGGCCGTCGTTCAGCTTCGAGCCCGGGTTCCCGGAAAACCCCTGGACCGGAAATCTTGCGCGACTGGGGTCTGCTGCTGCGCAATTGGGTCCTTATCAGTCGGCAGACATGATGCTGTTGCTGGAACAGGCACAGCATCTGGTCCGCGCCATTCCTGCGGCGCTGTCCATGGATATCGAGGCGACCGAGTTTAACCGGAACCAGCTTCGCTCGGCCCGCCAGATTACCGATTTTCTCGCCTTGCCGTTCATTCTCAATGGCCGCCACGAGACTCTATGGACTGATATCCGGAGTGCCGCGCCGCCCGAACAGCTCCAGATCCGGCTGGAGCAATTCAAAAGCCGGGGGCGTTTCGTGGAATTCGACCATGAGCTATTCGAGCGCCAAAGCTGGATCGAGACGATGATCGGGTTCGGGATCACGCCGGAACGCTACGACCCGTCAGCCGCCTATCTGGACATGAAAAGGTTGCCGCCGATCCTGAAGGCGATGGTGGACAGCTTCACCGGGGCGATTGAAGCGATGCCGGAGCACTCGGTGTACGTGAAAGACATGGCCGCGGCAGCCGAAGCACAGGAATAGATCAAAGATCAGCTAGCGTTGGGGCCCGTATTTGGCTTCGATCTGCCGCAAGCATTCCGCTAGCGAGCGTTCCTGTGTCGCTTTGTACGTCTCTCCGGTCGGGCTGACATCCGCCATCCGGTCGATACGGAACATGCGGAAATCTTCGCGCAGCTCGCACCATGCAACCAGCGTCCATACCTTGCCCCAGAACCAGAGACCGAGCGGATGAACGGATCGGTTGGTCGCGCTTCCGGCCTCATCGCGATAGTCGAAGGACAATATGGCGCGTGCCTCAACGGCAGCTTCGCACTGATCGATCAGTTCGCGCGTCTGTTCGGTGATGCCCATATGCGGTGCAAAAATCTGGGTGTTGGCGACGCGGGCGCGTTCCTTGTCGGGGAGCACGGCCTCGATCTTGACCAGCGCTTCCTCGGCTGCTCGCGCCATTGTCACGCCGCCCCATGACCGCACGATACGGGCACCGGCAACCAGCGCCACAATCTCGTCATGCGTGAACATCAGGGGAGGAAGCTCAAAACCGCTGCGCATGACGTAGCCGACGCCCGCCTCGCCATCGATCGGTACGCCTGTCGACTGGAGGTCGACGATGTCGCGATAGATTGTGCGTTCGGAAACTTCGAGCCGTTCGGCCAGCATTGCGGCTGTAACGAGCCGACCGCCGCGCAGATATTGCACGATCTGAAAGAGGCGGTCGGCGCGTCGCATGGGCGGACTATAGCCGTTAGATCTTGAAGATGCCGAGAGAATTACCCTCGGTGTCGATGGCATAGAAGAATGACCCGGCGGGGATGGTGATGACGTCCGAGACGATTTCACCGCCCGCTTCTCCGACCCGCGCCATTGCGTCGTCGAGTTCGCAATCCACTGCGAGATGTGCGGTAATGCCTTCACCCTTGGCGGCAGGCGTACCGGGATAGAGATGGCCTGCCGCGCCTGTGCCGCCCGGATAGGGCAGCATGGCCATCGGATTGGGGCCGGTATCGTCGCGCTTCAACGGCTCGCCGATCACTTTTTCATAAAATCCGGCAGCGCGGTCGAGATCGGTGACAGGGATCTCCGCCCATACGATTCGATTAGGATAGACTTCGGTCATTGGCTTGTTCCTTATGGTGTTGGGACCAAGACCCTATTCGCACATCCCTACTGACAGCCTTGTGTCAGGAGTGTTTCGATGCTGGCGCGGTTCGTTTGCACAAATATCTATGCGTTGCACTTAATAACAATGCTTATTATATGTGCTGCATGGAAAATTTCGGGTACGAAGTGGTCGAAACCGCGCGCCTGATACGGCGGGAATTCAACCGCCGTGCGGCAGAGCTGGGGACGACTCGCGAACAATGGCGCGTGCTTGCGATACTCAACCGTCATGGCGATGGTCCCCGCCAGATCGATCTTGCGGAAACGCTTGAGGTTGAACCGATCACACTGTGCCGGATGATAGACAGGCTCGAAAGGCTGCAACTGGTGGAGCGCCGGCGCGACGAGAATGATCGCCGGGCATGGCGTATCCATCTGACGGAAAAGGCCCAGCCCGTTATCGAGCAGCTCAAGATTCTGGCGCGGGATTTCTCTCGCGATATTCTGGCAGGGCTGGATGCGGACGAGGTAGCCGTGACGGCCAAGACGTTGGACCGGGTTTGCGGCAATCTCTCTGCGATGGAAGACGCGGAACGGGCACGGTCATGACGGAAAGCTTCAATCCAGTTGAAGGGGAAACGGATGAAAGCGGAGCGATAGAGCCGCTCGCCGAAACGGATTCTGTTCCCGGCACGGCCACCGAACCGGAAAAACGCAAGGCGCCGCTCTGGCGGCGAATGGGTTTGCTTCTCGTCGTTCCGCTTCTGCTGCTGGGAATCGGGGGGTATTTCTGGCTTATCTCAGGTCGCTACGTGTCGACCGACAATGCCTATGTGCAGCGCGATATGGTATCGGTAGCCAGCCCGGTTTCCGGAACTATTGTAGCCGTCCATGTCACCGAGAATCAGCAGGTCCAGCGCGGTGATCTGCTGTTCGAACTCGATGACCGGCCTTTTCGTGTCGCTCTGCAACAGGCCAATGCCCAGATCGCTGAGGCCCGTGTCCAGATTGCGGAGTTGCAAGCGCGCTCATCGGGAACCCAGGGCGACATTACCGGCGCGCAGGCCAATCTGACTTTCGCTGAAAGGAACTTGGCTCGATATCAAAGCCTGATGGACCGAGGCTTTCTCAGCCGGGTGCGGTATGATGATGCGGTCCATGAAGTCGCCGAGGCGCGCGAGCGGCTCGCCAATGCGCGGGCAGAGGCTCAATCGGCGCGCGCGGCCTTGGCGCAAGGTGGGATTAGTGCGCAGCCGGCGCTGCAAGCTGCGCTGGCCGCTCGGGAAGCAGCACTGCTCAACCTCGAATATACCCGGGTGCGGGCGCCGGCCGATGGCTATGTCACCCAGGCAGACCGGGCCCAGGTCGGCAGTATCATCGTAGGCGGTGTTCCGGTCGTGACAATTGTTCGCAGTGATGCGCTTTGGGTCGAGGCCAATTTCAAGGAAACCGACCTTACCAACATGTTTGTCGGCCAACCTGCGGAGATTGAGTTCGATGCCTATCCCGATATTGAAGTGCGCGGTCATGTCGCCAGCATCGGCGTGGGAACGGGTTCCGAATTTTCGCTGCTGCCAGCGCAGAATGCATCGGGCAACTGGGTGAAGGTCACCCAACGTGTTCCCGTGCGGATTGCCATTGATAGCAATCCAGGCCGGCCGCTGATTGCGGGCCTTTCGGTAAATGCCATCGTCGACACGCGCGAGCGTCCGGCCCGATCAGAAAATGCGCCCGCCGCAGCGCCAAGGTGACCACGCTTCCGGACATCGGAAAATTCGAACGGACGATGATCACCATAGCGGTGATGATCGGCACTTTCCTGCAGGTTTTGGATACCACCATTGCCAATGTGGCGTTGCCGCATATGCAGACGAGCCTTGGTGCCAATCGGGAAACGATAAACTGGGTGCTGACCAGCTATATCGTTGCATCGGCGATAGCCATTCCGATTACCGGCTGGCTTGCCGACCGCATCGGCCGAAAACGATTGTTCGTGATCTCCACCGTCGCGTTTACGGCAAGTTCGGCCTTGTGCGCTGGCGCACAGGGGCTGGACGAGATGCTCGTCTTTCGCGCCCTCCAGGGTGTCGCGGGCGCCTTTCTGGTGCCGCTCGCGCAATCGGTCCTGTTCGACATTAACCGGCCTGAGCAGCACGCCAAAGCCATGGCGCTGTTCGGTGGCGGTATCATGATTGCGCCCATTCTCGGACCTGTCCTGGGCGGCTGGCTGACCGAAAGCTTCAACTGGCGCTGGGTGTTTCTCGTGAACGTGCCGATCGGCGCAATCGCGACGGTGATGCTGGTGCGCTATCTGCCATCGGCCGAAATCCGGAAACGGCAATTCGACCTGTTTGGCTTTGCCCTGCTGGCCCTTGCGCTGGCGAGTTTCCAGCTCATGCTTGACCGGGGCCAACAACTCGACTGGTTCGACAGCTGGGAGATCTGGATAGAATGTTTCATCGCCATCTCGGCCGCGTGGATGTTCGTCGTCCATATGCTCCAGACGCGCGCACCCTTGATTGAGCCTCATCTGTTCGCGGATCGCAATTTCGTCGTCGGACTGGTTTTCATGCTGGTGACCGGTTTGCTGCTTATGGCGGGTTTGGCGTTGTTGCCGCCGCTGCTGCAAAACCTCTACGGCTATTCGGTGCTGCAATCCGGGTTTCTGACAGCGCCGCGCGGTGTGGGTACACTCGTCTCGATGCTTCTGGCCGGGCAACTTGTCGGCAAGGTGGATACCCGAATGCTGATTCTGGCCGGGCTCGGCCTGTTGTCCCTTTCTCTATGGCAGATGGCCGGCTTCGCACTGGACATGGACCGGCAACCGATCATCGTAAGCGGTTTCATTCAGGGTCTTGGACTGGGTTTCGTATTTGTCCCATTGCAGACGCTCGCCTTCAGCACCCTGGCGGGCAAAGATCGCACAACTGCGGCAAGCCTGCTCAATCTTACGCGTAGTATCGGCGGCTCGATCGGTATTTCGGTGGTATCCGTGCTGCTGGTCCGTAACGCCGGAACCAGTCATGCCGATCTGGCGGGGCAGGTTACCATGACAGACATTCCGGGCATCCCGCCATCCCTTGCCGCTTCAGGGCAAATGATCGGTCCTTCGGCGCTGCAGATGCTGGAAGCGGAGATAAACAGGCAGTCGCTGATGATCGCCTATATCGACAATTTCCACTTCATGATGCTCGTTACCCTGGCAGCTGTGCCCCTGCTGTTGCTTATCCGCAGCAACCGACGCCGAGTTCCCAACGCTTTCCGACAGCGGTAAGCTTCCTCCCCATGTTGCAAATGATGATAAATCGGGGAGCGAATAGCATGCAGTTTGGTAAGATAGCGATCATAGTGACGGGTCTCACCCTCGGGCAGCCAGCGGTTTCCCAGGGTGTGGAAGCAGGACAATGCGCGAGGCTGCTTGTGGCGATTTCGTCGGACGGATCGGTGGTTGCTGGCAGCAGGGCTGCACTTGCCGATTCCGTCCAGTCCGGTCACTCCATTCGCGTCGGCTTTGGTCTCGGGGAAGGTGAAACGAGCGGCTATTTTCTGACTCACTGGTTCGAGGCACAGTTCCTGACCGTGTTGGCCGGCCATGTTTTCACCCAGACACCAATCATCCACCGCCAACGCCCCCAAAGCGAAGACCCGGATATCACGCTGACCTCCGAGCCCATGCGATGGGTTGCAACGCTAGGCACCAACGGACGGCTTCATTCCCGCTTTCTGGAAGAAGAGGAGATTGGCCATCATCGCGTCGACAGCTGGTGGTGTCTCGATGGCTCCTAGATATAGCCGAACAATACGCCGCCGATCTTGCGCATCTGGATTTCTTCCGCACCTTCAGTGATCCGGTAACGGCGATGGTGGCGGTAGATATGTTCGAACGGCTTGTGCCGCGAATAGCCGATCCCGCCATGGACCTGCATCGCGCGGTCGGCTGCTTCGCAGACCAATCGGTTGGCGCGGTAGTTGCACATGCTGACCTTGTCGGAGAGCTGTTTGGCCACTTCGGTCTTGGGCATCTGGTCCATCTGCCAGGCGGTCTTGTAGATCAGCAGGCGCAGCATCTCGGCATCGGTTTGCAGTTCGACGAGCGGGAACTGGATTGCCTGATTGGCGGAAAGGGGCTTTCCGAAGGGTTTGCGCTCGCCCGCATATTTTACGGCTTCATCGATGCAGAATTGAGCAGCGCCCAGTGAGGATGCGGCCTGGCGGATGCGGTTTTCATGAACAAAGTGCTGGGCGCAGGCGAGGCCCCAATCGGGATCGCCCAAGATCGCATCGCCGGGAATCCAGACATCCTTCAACGACACTTTGGGATGATCGGTGGGCATGTTGAACGTCCACAGATATTCGCCGACTTCGAAACCGGGCGTATCCTGCGGTACGATGAAGCAGGTGATGCCCTTGGCGGCGCCATCCGGCCCGCTCGTGCGGGCGAACACCATGCAATGAGTGGCGTGATGGCTGCCGGTGGTCCACATCTTCTCGCCATTGATCAGCCAGCCGTCCACCCCGTCTCGCGTTTCGCGAACGCCGCGCGTTTCCATATGGGTGGCGTCTGACCCATGGGCTTCTTCCGTCAGGCCAAAGGTCCAGCGCATCTTGCCCTCGAGCATCGCCGGAATGAAATCGCGCTTCTGCTGCTCGGTCCCGAAATCGCGAAGCATGAGCGGCTGGACCAGATTGCCGACGATCGAGCTTTCATTTTGCAGGTCATTGTGCAGGCCCAGCCCCTTGGCCGCGAGATGTTCGCGGATCCGCGCCATGGCCAGGTTGGAGCCGTTCTTGCCGCCAAACTCTTCCGGCAGGGCATAGCGATAATGGCCTGCCGCATCGGCTATCCGGCGCATTTCACTGAGCAGCTCTTCCCATTCCTTGCGAGGCAGACCTTCATTGTCCCAATCGGTCCGCGCGTGTTCGCGCCGATGGTCAAAGAAGCGAATATTGTCGTCGCGCTGCTCAAGGGGTTTGATCTCTGCCTCAATGAATGCGTCGAGTTCGGCGAGATAGTCTTCAATGTCCTGGGGAATTTCAAAGCTCATATTCTGGTCCACTGTTTGAGGGCGGCCGCAAGACCGGGATATTTGGGTTGGTCGATAGAAAGGCGTTCGAGTGCAGTCAGGCGGAGATGCGCGAGCAGGGCAGGGTCGGTCGGCGAGAGTGTGCCGTCGGCCAGGCCGGTACGCAGCGTTTCAGTGGTGAGACCGAAAGCGGCAAGCCGCTCCTGCTGCCGAATTTCAAATACAGGCCCCAGTTCCGCTTCCCGATTGAGCATGCCCATGGCGTTCTTGGCGACGCGTGCCTGGAACAGATCGCGGCCCTTTGCCGCCGGTATCACATCGTCGCTATCCCAAGCGATCAAGGCTTCCAGCAATTCCGCGCTATGGGTTTCGCCGTCATGGGGGTATGATTTCGGCATTTCCCATTCGATCTTCCGCGTAGCGCTCTCGCCGAGCATCGGATCGAACAGCAACAGAAGATCGACTTCGACTTCGCTGACCCGTCGACCGATGACAACGCGCTCAAGTGTGCGGTCCTGGCCCGTGCGCCAGATGTTGGTCATGCCGAGGCAGCAAACACCCCACCAGAGCGTGGAATAGACAAGCCAGAAATCGAAACGTGCGCGATCGACTGCTGCGCCGCTGGCTGACTGATAGGCGTCAAGAAATTCATCGATTTCGGCAAAGCCGCCGACGGGCCGATCATGCCGGGTAAACCGCCAGCTCGGTGTGCAGAGATAGGCGAGGTCCTGCGCCGGGTCTCCTATATGAGCGAGTTCCCAATCGAGGATCGCCGCGATACCGTTTGCGTCGATCATCAGATTGCCCATCCGGAAATCACCGTGCAGCAGTCGGGGTTCCGAAGCGGTGGGGAGGTGATCGTCCAGCCAGCGCAGCGTGTAATCGAAAATGGGTATCCGGGCTCCGAATTCCCGGTAGCGCTCGCCGAGACTGTCGACCAGAGATGCGGCATCGTCTTGCGGCGTGTCGTCCGGTAGCCTGTCGAGCGGGATGGCATGAATTTTGGCAAGCTCGCTGGCACATTGCCCGGCCAGAACCTGCTCCGCCTTCGCAAAAGCCGGATTGCCGAGAATCTTCTGGGGAAGCGTTTCTCCAGCGATACGGCCCATGAGGTAACCTTGACCGAGCTCGTCACTCGGCTCGAGAATTCCCATCATCGGTGGTGCGGCGATATCGTGTTCGCAGACAAGGGCGATCAGCTGCGCCTCGCTTTCCATGGAAATTCGCGACAGCTCTTCGCTGCGCTCTCCGCTACCCGGCGCGCGGCGCAGGACAAGTTCGCGATCGCCATAATCGAAGCCCCAGCTTTCCATATTGGCGCCGCCGGTCAGCCGTTTGAGATTGGCAATTTCATTGCGTTCGCCGAACAGGCGCGCGCAAAAATTTATTAGTTCGAATTCTAAGGACTCGGAGGGCATGGGGTGACGTTAGCGTCAACCAACCGGGTGTTCAATGCTTGCATCGCTTTCCCGTGCTGCCTAGTCGGAGGCGAAACAACAGGGGTCTATTATGCGGGCATTTATCTTTCCCGGTCAGGGAAGCCAGGCAGTCGGAATGGGTTCGGCTCTGGCAGAGGCGAGCGCGGTTGCACGGGAAACCTTCCAGGAGGTCGATGAAGCGTTGGGGCAGAACCTGTCTAAGCTCATGCGGGAAGGGCCGGAAGACGAACTGACTCTCACCGAAAACGCGCAGCCCGCCATCATGGCCAATGCAATGGCGACGTTGCGGGTTCTGGAGAGGGAAGGCGGCGTCACACTGGCCGACAAGGCTGATTTCGTCGCCGGGCACAGTCTTGGCGAATATGCGGCTTTGTGCGCTGCGGGCGGCTTCGACCTGGCGACAACCGCAAGGCTACTCAGGCGCCGCGGTCAGGCGATGCAGGCCGCCGTACCGGTGGGCGAAGGGGCGATGGCCGTGTTTCTTGGCCTTGATTTTGATCCTGCACAGGAAGTGGCCGATGCCGCCGCTGAGGGCGAAGTCTGTGTGATCGCCAATGACAATGCGCCGGGCCAAATCGTCATTTCCGGCCATAAAGCCGCCGTCGAGCGGGCCTGCGAACTCGCGAAGGAAAGGGGCGCGCGCCGCGCAATGCCTCTTGCAGTCTCCGCTCCATTCCACTGCCCGCTGATGAAGCCGGCGGCCGATGCGATGGAAGAAGCGCTGGCAGGCGTGGAAATTCACCCATTGTCGGCGATGCTTTATGCCAATGTCACTGCTTCACCGGTTGGCGAGCATGAAGCGATCCGGGGACTGCTTGTCGAACAGGTGACGGCAATGGTGCGCTGGCGCGAAAGCATCGAGGAAATGGCCCGGCAGGGAGTGAACCAGTTCATCGAATTTGGCGGGAAGGTCGTCGCTCCGATGGTTAAGCGGATTGCACCGGATGTGGAGCAAAAGAGTATCGTGTCGATGGATGACATCGAAGCGCTCGCTAAGGAATTGTAGAAGCCTTCAACCCTGAGCTTGTCGAAGGGTATTTCTCCGCTGATAGCCGTGCTTTGACACGGCCAGCACTAACGGATTGTAGTAGAGGAAAATCATGTTCGATCTTTCAGGCAAAACCGCGCTGGTGACCGGCGCTTCGGGCGGAATCGGTTCCGCGATTGCGAAAGCGTTGGCCGCGCAGGGTGCGCGCGTCGCGCTTTCTGGAACGCGGGAAGAGGCGTTGAAGGCGGTGGCAGCCGAAATCGGCGGCGATCCGGTAATCCTGCCGTGCAATCTCTCCGATCCGGATGCAGTCGATGCTCTTGTTCCTTCTGCCATTGAGGCGCTTGGCCAGCTCGATATCCTCGTTAACAATGCCGGTGTAACACGCGACAATCTCGCGATGCGGATGAAGGACGAGGAATGGAATGACGTTATCCGCATCAACCTTGAGGCTGCTTTCCGGCTGGCGCGCGCATCCCTGCGGCCGATGATGAAGGCGCGGGGCGGGCGGATTATCTCGATCACGTCCGTGGTCGGCGCTACCGGAAATCCGGGGCAGGCCAATTATGCTGCCTCCAAGGCCGGCCTGATCGGCATGTCCAAAGCCATGGCGCAGGAAGTGGCCAGTCGCGGGATTACGGTCAATTGCGTTGCTCCCGGCTTTATTCGCTCGGCGATGACAGACGAATTGCCCGATGCGCAGAAAGAAGCGCTAATGACACGGATTCCGGCCGGAAAGCTGGGAGAGGGAGGCGATATTGCCGCCGCTGTAGCCTATCTCGCATCGGATGAGGCCGCCTATATTACTGGCGAAACCTTGCATGTGAACGGCGGAATGGCGATGTTATAGTCTGCTGGAGAATGAACGGGGCTTGCGCCAAATCGCGCTGCCCTTTAGGAAAACCGGGAATCATTAAGGTAAAGGATATTCCATGAGCGATACTGCTGATCGGGTCAAAAAGATCGTCACTGAGCATCTCGGCGTTGAAGCCGACAAGGTTACCGAAGACGCAGCCTTCATCGATGATCTGGGCGCAGACAGCCTCGATATCGTTGAGCTGGTGATGGCGTTCGAAGAAGAATTCGGCGTTGAAATCCCTGACGATGCTGCCGAAGACATCGCGACTGTAAAAGACGCGATCACCTATATCGACAAACAAAACGCCTGATCGCTTCGGCGACAAGGGAGCCCGGTCGCCAGACCGAGCCAAATGGATTAATGCGGCTCCCCGGTCCAAAACCCGGGGAGCCGTTTTGCCGTTATAAAAAGGCCTGTGAAGGGGCCATGCAATAGGGAGGCATGAAAATGCGCCGTGTAGTTGTCACCGGACTGGGATTGGTCACGCCTCTGGGCGGAGATGTTGAAACATCGTGGAAGAATCTGATTGCCGGTATGTCCGGTGCCGGGCAGATCACCCGGTTCGATCCTTCCGATCAAAAATGCACAATTGCCTGTGAAGTGAAGCCTGTGGATCATCCATACGGCTTCGATCCCTCATTGCGAGTGGATCACAAGGTTCAGCGCCAGGTCGATCCCTTCATCATCTATGGCATTGATGCGGCGAGCCAGGCGCTTGAAGATGCCGGCCTTACGGACATGACCGAAGAGGAAAGATACCGCGCCGGTTGCTCGATCGGTTCAGGTATCGGGGGCCTTCCCGGTATTGAGAGTGAATCGCTCGTCCTTGCCGAGCGCGGACCGGGCCGTGTCAGCCCGCACTTTGTGCATGGCCGGCTCATCAACCTGATTTCTGGCCAGGTTTCGATCAAATACGGCCTGATGGGGCCCAACCATGCCGTGGTCACAGCGTGTTCCACCGGCGCGCATTCGATTGGTGATGCTGCACGGATGATCGCGCTTGATGATGCGGACGTCATGCTGGCTGGTGGTTCCGAGGGCGCGATCTGCCCGATCGGCATTGCCGGCTTTGCCCAGGCCAAGGCATTGTGCACCAATCGCAATGATGAACCGGAAAAGGCGAGCCGACCCTATGACAAGGACCGCAGCGGTTTTGTGATGGGCGAGGGTGCCGGTGTGGTGGTTCTGGAAGAATATGAACGGGCCAAGGCACGCGGCGCGAATATCTATGCGGAAGTTGTCGGCTATGGCCTTTCCGGCGATGCCTATCACGTCACCGCACCGCATCCCGAAGGCATTGGTGCCTATCGCTCCATGGAAATGGCGCTGCGCAAGGCTGGCCTGGATGCGAGCGACATCGACTATGTAAACGCACATGGCACTTCCACGATGGCGGATCTGATTGAGCTGGAATCGGTGAAACGCCTGTTCGGCGATGCCGCGCATTCGCTGTCCATGAGTTCGACAAAATCGGCGATCGGGCACCTCTTGGGCGGTGCCGGAGCTGTGGAGTCCATCTTCTGCATTCTGGCGCTCCGTGACCAGATTGTCCCGCCAACGCTGAACCTCGACAATCCCGAGGAAGGAACGGAAGGCATGGATCTTGTTCCGCTTGAAGCCAAACAGCGTGAAGTGAAGGCCGTGCTCAACAACAGCTTCGGTTTCGGCGGAACCAATGCAAGCCTCGTCATGAAGGCCGTTTAGGGAAGAACCATATGCGCAAGCTTGGCTGTCTGGGGCTCATTGTTGCAGGGTTGCTGGTGGTCGGGCTTCTTGCTGCGCTGCGCAGCTGGGGCGGGTCCGGCCCGTTGGAGGAACCCGTCGCCGTTACCATAGCCGAGGGCGCGACGCTGACCGATGCGGCGCTAACCCTGGAGGAAGCAGGCGTTATCCGCTCGCAAAGCCGGTTCCTGCTGTTTGCGCGTTTTCTGGGTAGCGATGCCCCGATCCGGGCTGGCGAGTATGAGATGCCGGCGCGGGTCAGCCAGTCCGGTGCCTTGCGCATTTTGCAGGAATCCCCGGCCATCCAGCGCTTTGTGACGATTCCCGAAGGCATGCCGGCCGTGCTTGTCCACGAACGGTTGATGGCGACGGAGCTGCTGACCGGCGAGATCCCTGTGCCTGAGGAAGGCTCGGTCCTTGCCGACAGCTATTCCTATGAGCGAGGCGAAAGCCGTGCGGATGTGCTGGCTCGCATGCAGCTGGCGCTGAGCGAGGAGCTCGCCGCTTCGTGGGCGGCGCGCAGCGATGATATAGCTGTTTCGACGCCTGAGGAAGCGATCACGCTGGCCTCGATCGTCGAGAAGGAAACGGCGGACCCCTCCGAACGCCCGATCATTGCGGGCGTTTATTCCAACCGCTTGCGCATCGGGATGCGCCTCCAGGCCGATCCGACAATCATCTATCCGATCACGCAGGGGCGTGCTCTCGGCCGCCGCATCCGGCGGTCCGAGATCAATCAGCGTAATGATTACAATACCTATGCCATGGCAGGCCTACCACGCGGTCCGATCGCCAATGTCGGACGCGAAGCGATTGCCGCTGTCCTCAACCCGGCGGAGACCGACGCGCTATATTTCGTGGCGGACGGTTCAGGCGGGCATGTGTTCGCCGACACCTATGCGGATCATCAGCGCAATGTAGAGCGATGGTATGATCTGCGCCGCCAGCGCGGCGAGATGGACTAGTCGATCAGCGCAGCCAACCACGCTTGCTGGCATTTCCGGTATACCAGATCTCGAAAATACCGACGATGACGACCATGGCCGGAGCGATAACGGCAGTGACGGGCATGATGTCGAGATAGCCGCTGAAAAGGAATGTCCAACTATGCTGGACCATGACGGCGATTAGCGAAATGACAAAGAAAATTCGCGCCCAGGTTTTTTTGGCGAGCAGGGCGAGCGCCCCCGACAGTCCGCCAAACACGGCTATGGCGAATGCGCTGGTAGCCCAGGCGGGCGTGGCCTGAAAGATGGCTTGTTCGGCCGGCGAGAACATCGCTGACAGCTGCTCGTCACTTGCGGTTGTCAACGCGAAATACTGAAAGCAGCCGATGCCGTTCCAGATCAGCGCGAGTATCGATATTGCCCAAAACGAGCCGGGCGGTTTTCTGGCGAGAACCTTGTTCATGGCGACCCCCGTTATTTTTTATGGGAGCATTCTAGCCGATATGGTCCAATATGTGAATAAAGCGGGGGATAAGTTTGCGGGTTAAAATCTCAGGCCCGTATATTCGTCGAAACCGCCCATCAGATTGAAGTTCTGGACCGCCGCTCCGGCCGCGCCCTTGCCCAGATTATCGAGCACCGCACAAAGCCTGACCTGCCCGGAGTCCGGGTTGGCGAAAATCATGACGTCCATCCGATCCGTGCCTGCGCAACGCTCGATCGTAACGGCTTCGAGAACCGCACTGTCGCTTTCATCGCGCACGGAGATCAGCCGGCTGTCGGCATAATGGTCTGTAAGGGCCGCACGAATATCGCCTGCCGCTGTTCCGCTCCGCATCTGGCTGAGATGCAGGGGAATCTCCACCAGCATGCCCCGATAGAGATTGGCGACGGAAGGCGAAAACAGGGGTGGGTGGTTCAGCCCACTATGCTGTCGCATTTCGGGCAGATGCTTATGCTGGAGGGGCAGGGCATAGTTGCGAAACGCCGTAGGCGCTGCGCCGCTTTCGAATTCCTCGATCATGGCACGGCCGCCGCCGGAATAGCCCGATGTCGCGTTGACGCTGACGAGGGTGTCGGCCGGTAGGATGCCCGCCCAGACCAGGGGATGGGTGAGGGCGATGAAGGTCTGCGCATAGCAGCCGGGATTGCCGACCCGGTGGCTCGCTGCGATCGCGTCCTTGTGGCCTGCTTCCCATTCCGGAAAGCCATAGGTCCAGCCAGGGCTTATGCGGTGCGCAGTCGACGCATCGATTATCTTCGTGCGGCCATCGCCCACCATCGCGACCGCATCGCGCGCAGCGTCATCGGGCAGGCAGAGGATCGCGATATCGGCTGCGTTCAGGGCATCATGCCGCGCGTTCGCATCCTTGCGCTGTTCGTCGTCGAGCGTGACCAGTGCGATCTCCGGCCGCTCCGACAGCCTATCGCGAATCTCCAGCCCCGTAGTCCCGTGGCCGCCATCGATAAATACGGAAAGCGTCATCCGGCGACCCTCCGACGGGCCAGCACCGGCTGCTCATGATCCTTGCCGATCCGGGCGACGACATCCGCGAGCGCCTCGGTACACACTTTGCCATTATGCCCGCTGGCATGGACCAGCGTTTCCCCATCGACCATCAGCCCGACATGCTTGGGGAAGAAGACAAGATCACCGCGCTGGAGCGGGGCGTTGTCAGCCAGCATTTCGCCGATCGTTGCCTGTTGCAGGTCGCTGTCGCGCTGCACCCGATGCCCGGCCATTGCGAGAGACAGTTGCACCAGGCCCGAGCAATCGATCCCGGCGGCACTTCTCCCACCCAACAGATAGGGCGCTCCGACAAGCGCCTCGGCGCCGGCAACGGGATCGGAAACGCGTTCATCGACCGGGCGTATATCTTGAACGGGCACGGAGCCGCTATCCATGACGAACGCGTCGCCATCTACTGTGCCGGCGATCCGGCTGCCCATGTAAAGCGGCACGGAGCCGTCGATCAGGGTAGAGACAGCCGAAACAATGTGCGTCGCATCGCGCGGGGCAACCAGCGCCTCTTTGCGCACGAACCCGACGAAATGATCGTGCAGACCATAACCCCAGGCCCAGCCATCTTCCGCTTCGAGAAGCGCGAAGCCTTCGCCAAAAAGGAGCTGGGAACCGAGCTCGCTGCTTTCAGACGGTTCCGCTTGAAGATTGGCGATTGGCAGGCCGATCTGCCGCATGGACGGCGCGACATAATGGTGCAGGGCAATCCGGTCGGCCAGCGCGATGTCAGCGATATCATTGCGATAGGCGTGGATACGCGGATCCAGCGTTTCCGTGCGCTGTTTGAGCGCATAGCTAAGCCGGGTCGGCCCCTTAGAGGCTGATTCTCCAGCCTGTTGACCGGTCTTGGCCGATGAGTTGTTCGAACCGTTCAAGGAAACGCGCCTCATTTGGTGTCATCGCGATGCGGATAAAGCGACGATCGCTTTCATCACGTTTGCGTCGCAGATAGACGAGTGGACGGAGAGTATTCAAGCCGCGTGGCATAACTGCTTTGGAAAGCTGATGGCGTTGCGCAAACCAAAGTGCCGTGCGTTCGGACAGCGATTCACACAAGCACTAGGCCGGTGGCGTAAGGGTCGTTTACTCGCCGATTGATAATATCATTATTATTCAGAAGGGTATCGGTTTTTCAGCATGCCCCAACACGCCCTGACACCAAGCGCTTCCCCGCCTTTCGGGCGGCCGGGTTTGGCGGCATTGCGCCAGGCGAATGTATCGAGATGGGACCAGCATGTGCCATTTTCGACGAATTTTCGCAGAAAAAGTGCTGCGGTAGAAGCCCCGGCCATGGCAACGGAGGAGGTGCTGCTGACATCGGCAGTAGGTGATGTCAGCCATTCGTCATAGCCATTCCAGAGCGGAAGCTGCCAGACGGGATCGTCGACTGCCGTGCCTGCCGCGATGATATCGGCCGCCAGATCCGCATCGTCGGTAAACAGGGCGGGGAGGTCCGGCCCCAGCGCACCGCGCGCGGCGCCCGTCAATGTTGCGAAATCGATCAATAACTCCGGCTTGTCCTCGCAGGCCTTGGTCAGCGCATCACCGAGGATGAGCCGGCCTTCGGCATCGGTATTGCCGATTTCGACGCTCAGTCCCTTGCGGCTTGGAATGATGTCGCCCGGACGGAACGCATTGCCGGAAATGGCATTTTCAACGGCCGGAATGAGGAGATGGAGCCGAACAGGCAGCTTCCGGGCCATGATGAGCCCGGCCAGCGCCAGCGCGTGCGCGGCACCGCCCATATCCTTTTTCATCCAGCGCATGCCCGCTGCGCCCTTGATGTTGAGGCCGCCGGAATCGAAACAGACGCCTTTGCCGACTATCGCAATTCTCGGATTGTCGGCCTTGCCCCATTGCAGTTCGATCAGGCGCGGTGCGCGATCGGTGGATGCTGCACGGCCCACTGCATCAATCATCGGATAGCCTTCGACCAAATCCGTGCCGGAAATCACCGTCATTTCCGCGCCATGGCTCGTCGCAACCGTTTCGGCTGCTTCCTGCAGCTCGGCAGGCCCCAGATCGCCCGCCGGAATGTTGACGAGCGTGCGGACGAGATCCGTCGCCTCGGCGAGCGCCAGCATTTCGTCGATTGCAGCCGGTTTGGATGTCAAAAGCGTTTTGGGGCCAGTCGCCTCCGGATCCTGTTTGTAACGCTCAAACTTGTACTGCGCGCAGAGCCAGCCAAAAGCCGCCTGTCCCGGATCGCCGTCGGCAAGCCTGTATTCGCCCGCTGGCAGCGTTTCGGCGGCCTTGGCGAGGCACCAGCTCGACAGTTTTTCAGGGTTTGCGACTCCGATTACGGCAGACCATGCATCGGCTTCTTCGCCCGTGATAATGGCAAGCTCTGCCTCCTTGCCCGCAAAGCCCTGCGCAGTGACCGACTGCCGTTCGCGGTCCGGCAAGCCTTTGAGCCAGTCGCTCAACCCGTCCGGGTTGACGAGGTGGATCGTATGGGCGGATTGTCCCTTGTCGGGCTGGAGCATGGGTGCATAATCGGTCATAGTTGAAGCCTTAGACAGAAGCGGCGAAAAATACCAAGTCCGTTTCCGCGCTTTCGGGGGGAGAAACCATGTTCCTATCTATTGCGAGAAACGCCATCATTCTGCTGTTTGCAGGAATGCTTGCAGCCTGTTCGATGCAGGGGATGATCGAAACGATGACCTCGGAAGAGGATCGGGAGATGGTGCAGGAGTTTGTCGACAATATTCAGGCGGGTGACAGCGCAGCACTGGAAGCGATGGTCGATCCGGATATCTGGAAAGAAAGTGCCGGCCAGATTGAGGGAGCCGCCGCCATGTTCCCGGAAGGCGAAAGCGAAACGCAGATCATTTCCTACAGCATGCACACGAGCAGCCTAGATGCCGATGCCCGGACAGAAAAGGAATTCACGCTCGTCACGACCGATGAAACGCGGTGGACGACGACAACGATCGCGACCCTGCAGGACGGCGGGCCGCAGCGTATCGTTCGCTGGAACGTCGAAAGTTCGAACGAACCGCCTGCGGGCCTGGAAAATCTGGAAACCTTTGGCAAGGTGTTCATGTGGGCGGGCATTGTCGCCCTGCTGGTCATCGCCGGAATTGTCGTACTGATCGTGTTTCTTGTGCGCCGTGCCAATCGGAAGAACCGGGAGCGGGCGGGTATCAGCTAGGTTGCGTTAACCGGTACACCGAACAGATCATGCGCATCTGCATCTTCGATTTTGACAGAGACGATATCGCCGGGTTCAAGCTCTGATGTGTCACGCAGATGGACTTCGCCATCGATCTCCGGCGCGTCAGCCTGTGATCGGCCGGTAGCGCCGCCATCCTCGTCGACAAGGTCGATGATGACCTGCTGGGTCGATCCGATTTTGGCCTTTAGCTTTGCGGCGGAGATTGCGGCACATTTGTCCATGAGCCGGGCGTAACGCTCTTCCTTGACCTCTTCGGCCACCGGATCAGGCAGGCTATTCGCCCGTGCGCCTTCAACCGGTTCGAAGCGGAACGCGCCGACCCGGTCGAGTTGCGCTTCGTCGAGCCAGTCCAGCAGATACTGGAAATCTTCTTCGGTCTCGCCCGGAAAGCCGGTGATGAAGGTCGATCGGATCGTCAGGTCCGGGCAAATCTCGCGCCATTTCGCAATCCGCTCCAGCACTTTGGCTTCATTGGCGGGGCGTTTCATGGCTTTAAGGACGCGCGGGGAGGCGTGCTGGAAGGGGATGTCCAGATAGGGCGTGATCAGGCCATCGGCCATGAGCGGGATGACCTGATCGACATGCGGATAGGGATAGACATAGTGGAGCCGTACCCACGCACCCAGTTTCCCCAGCTCGCGGGCGAGGTCGGTCATATGGGCGCGGACGTTTTCGCCTTTCCATGGCCATTCCGCATGGCGCAGGTCGACGCCGTAAGCAGAGGTGTCCTGGCTGATGATCAGCAGCTCCTTGGTGCCCGCCGCGACCAGTTTTTCGGCTTCGCGGAGCACGGCATCGGGCCGGCGGCTGACAAGATCGCCGCGGATCGAAGGGATGATGCAGAAGGCACAGCGATGATTGCAGCCCTCTGAAATCTTCACATAGCTGTAATGACGCGGCGTGAGCTTGAGACCGGTTTCGGGCACAAGGTTGACATAGGGCGAGCGCGGCATGGGCGCGGCGTCATGCACCGCGTTGACGACATCCTCATATTGCTGTGGCCCGGAAATGGCGAGCACATCGGGGAAACGATCCCGGATGAGATCGGCCTCGTTACCCATGCAGCCGGTCACGATGACGCGCCCGTTTTCGGCGATTGCCTCACCGATCGCTTCAAGGCTTTCCTCTTTGGCGCTGTCCAGAAAGCCGCATGTGTTGACGAGGACCACATCCGCACCGTCGAAATCGGGCGACAGGCCGTAACCGTCCGAGCGCAGCTTGGTGAGGATGCGTTCGCTGTCGACCAGAGCCTTGGGACAGCCGAGCGAGACCATGCCGACTTTCGGCGGAGAAGGGATTTGGGTTGCCATGATGCGGTGCCACATAGGCCTGAATCGGTGCGATGTCACCGTTTTCGCAGCAATTGGACTGATTTTGCGCTATACTTGCTCTCCATAAGAAGATTGAGGGAGGGGAAAAATGGAATTTTACGCAGAAAACTGGCTCGCAATTATCGCGGCTGCTGCTGCCGGATTTGTCGTCGGCGGCATCTGGTACGGCCCGGTAATGGGCAAGAAGTGGATGGGTGCGGTTGGCCTGACCGAAGAGCAGATCAAGTCAGGAAATATGGGTCTGATTTACGGCACGACCTTCATTCTCAGTCTCGTCGCATCGACAACCCTGGCCCATCTGCTGACCTATTTTCCCGACATGTCGTTTGGCACGGTCCTGATGACGGCAATGGGCGTAGCGCTCGGGTTCATCATCCCGGCGATCGGCACCAATTATCTGTTTTCGCAGAAAAGCCGGACACTGTTCCTGATCGACGCGACCTATTGGCTGCTATTCTATGCCGCGATGGGCGCCGTGCACGCCTTGCTCTAAGGGTTCTTCCCTAGCGCTAGTCGTTGTTGGGTTGGCCGACGATCTCGACGATCAGGTCGCCTTCGAGAATCTGCTTGGCTTCTTCTTCCCAGAAGCCGAAGGGCTTGCCGTTGCGATAGATGCGGACGCCCAGACCTGTCTGGAGCGCACCTAATGGCAAGCCTTCCTCCATATGGGTGGCCATGCGTTCGCGCAGGGCGACGCGGCCGGTCGCCGAGGCGAGGTCGGCCATATAGTCCGAAATATGCGGGCCATGGCAGGATCCGGCGAGCAACAGACCGGCAAAGCTGACCGGATTGATGACGTTCGAGGCACCGGCCTGACGGGCAAGCTGTTCATTGTCCGAAGCACGTACGAGCACGCTGATCGACAGTTTCGGGGCGAGCGCGCGCGCCGTGAGCACAACCAGAATCGACGTGTCGTCGCGGCCTGCGGATACGATCATCGAGCGTGCCCTTCCCACGCGGACCTGGTTGAGCGTCTTGTCCCGAGAGGCGTCGCCTTCCATCACGTTGCACCCGCGCTTCTCTGCGGCTTCGAGGCGGCCATGGTCCTGATCGATAACAACGATTTCGGAAGGATCGATCCCGCGTTCGAGCAACTCGTCCACGGCTTCCGACCCGCTGATCCCGAAACCGGCGACCACGATATGATTGTGAAGATTTTTCTGGATGATGCTCATGCGCCAGCGGCTCCAGCTTTTTTGTAAGAGAAAATCATAGGCCGTCCCCAAAAAGATCAGCCAGATAAAGAGGCGGATCGGTGTGACGAGTATGGCTTCGAACAATCGGGCCCGGTCGGTAACCGGCACGATATCGCCATAGCCGACGGTCGTGATCGTGACCATTGTGAAGTACAGAACGTCGGAAAAATTGATGTTGCCGTCGGCGTGATCGACATAGCCTTCGCGATCGAACCAGTGGACGCTGATGGCGATGCCGACCAGGAAGAATACGAAGGCCGCCCGCATGGTGAGCGAGCTCCAGCGGGAAAGACCGCTCTTGCGCCTGAGTTCGCCAATGCGATCGGGCGTCGGTCGGCTTGGGCCCATCATCGGGACAAGTCCGGCAAGTGCTGTGCCGGATCGACGGGCTGGCGGTTGCGACGAATCTCGAAATGCAGCTGCGGCTGAGGGGCCTGGCCGGAATCACTGGCACGGGCAATCATCTGGCCGCGCTCGACCCGCTGGCCCCTGGCCACCTGCAGGTCTTCCATATTGGCATAGGCCGTGATCCAGCCATCGCCATGATTCAGCAGAACGAGCCCGCCATGCACCTGGATCTCGTCACCGGCATAGAGAACGACGCCGTCCGCCGATGCGAGTACGGGCGTCCCGCGCACTGCGCCGATGTTGATGCCATTATTACGCTGGCCCTCATCGCCGCGGCCGAATGGAGAGAGTATTCGTCCGGTAAGTGGCCAACCGAACTGGCCGGCAAAATTCGCCGGTGAGCGCACGGCGGCATCGGCAGGTAGCACTTGCTGCGCTGTGCGGGTCGGCGGTGTGGCTTGTTCGTTTTCGTCCAGCGCGGGTTCACCGCCTGTCACGATGTCGTCGATATCGAGATCGAAGGCGGCGGCGCGCTGTTCGCGGGTCATGGAGGCGACGGCGCTTGTACTCGGCAGCAAGATGCGCTGGCCGGCCCGCAGGATGAACGGTTCTTCGAGTCGATTGAGCGTCGCGACTTCCGACCAGTCGACGCCATAGCTCCGGGCGATGGCAATGCCCGTCTCCCCGCGCCGGACTTCATGGTAACGTCCGGCCGGAATATCCAGAATCTGTCCGGGCTGGATCACATAGGGCGGTGCGATATTATTGGCGTCTGCAATGGCACTGATACTAGATCCCGTACTGCGTGCGATGCCGCTCAGAGT
Organism: uncultured Parasphingopyxis sp.; assembly: GCA_947259005.1. GTDB lineage: Bacteria > Pseudomonadota > Alphaproteobacteria > Sphingomonadales > Sphingomonadaceae > Parasphingopyxis. The sequence goes on from CAMYKP010000007.1 coordinate 183,049, forward strand.
GTCACCGGAGCGCACGGTGTAGCGGGTTGCATCGATTTCAGTCGCATTGGCCGTAACAGTGCTTGGTTGCCAGCTGGTGAGCGGGGCAGGCGGAGGGACTGGCCGTGCGTCGGGAGGGCGCGAAGCTGTACGAGGGCCGGACGGCGCGGGGATGCATGCACTCAACATGAGCGCCGAAGCCAGGGGCAACATCCATGGGCGTCGTGCTCGCATGTTGCGGTCATACCATGAAATTCTCGGGTTTCCAGCGCCGATAGCCAGTTGGGATCGAACAACTGGCGATCCCGAATTACTCGAAAATCGCGCCAAGAGCCGCCAGAGACTGGTGATGGGTCATGTCGAGGTGCAGTGGTGAAACCGAGACATAGCCGTCTTCGATTGCCTCCAGGTCGGTCGAATGTTGCGGAGTGCCAACCATCGGACCAAGACCGAGCCAGTAATAGGGATAGCCGCGCGGGTCCTTGTTCTCGATGATCTGCAGACGGCCATAATCGCGCATACCCTGGGTGACTGTACGAATGCCTTTCACATCCTCGGGAGCACAGGACGGGAAATTGATGTTGAGCAGCGTTTTCGCCGGGAATTCATAATCGAGCAGTTTTTTGAGTACCTGTTCGCCCCGGCTGCGTGCCACCGAGAACGGAACATCGTCGCCCATTCCGTGGGCGCCATATGTCTGGCTCAGCGCGATTGAGGGGACGCCGGCCAGCGCGCCTTCCATCGCTGCACAGACCGTTCCCGAATGCGTAACGTCCTCGGCAAGGTTGGCGCCCCGGTTGACACCCGACAGCAGGAGATCGGGGGGATTGTCTTTCATCACACGGTTGATGCCCATCATCACCGCATCGGTCGGCGTGCCGTTGACCGCATAACGGCGCTCGCCCAGCTGGCGCATCCGGAGCGGAACCGTCAGCGTCAGCGAATGACCCGCACCGGACTGTTCTTCGGCCGGGGCGACGACCCAGATATCGTCGCTGAGTGTCGCTGCAATCTCTTCGAGAACGGCAAAACCCGGTGCATTGATGCCATCGTCATTGGTCAGGAGAATGCGCATCAGCGTATCGGCTCCAACAGTTCGGTACCGTCCATATAGGATCGCAAGGCGTGCGGAACGATGACAGACCCGTCGGCCTGCTGATAATTTTCGAGGATTGCGACAAGCATCCGGCCCACGACTAGGCCGGAGCCGTTCAGCGTATGGACGAAGCGGGTGCCTTTGGTTTCGCCCTCGGGGCGATAGCGGGCATTCATGCGTCGCGCCTGGAACTCGCGGCAGGTCGAGCAGCTCGATATCTCGCGATACGTATCCTGTCCGGGCAGCCAGACCTCGAGATCGAATGTGCGGGCCGCACCAAAACCCAGATCGCCGGTCGACAGGTTCATTCGCCGGAATGGCAGGTCCAGTTGGGTCAACACGTCTTCTGCGCAGGCCGTCATCCGCTCATGTTCGGCCTCGGACGCGTCCGGCGTGGTGATCGAGACCATCTCGACCTTTTCGAACTGGTGCTGGCGGATATAGCCCCGTGTATCGCGGCCCGCCGAACCCGCTTCGGAACGGAAACAGGAAGTCAGCGCTACAAAGCGTAGCGGCAGGGCTTGTTCGGGAAGGATTTCATCGCGCACGATATTGGCAAGGCTTACTTCGGCGGTGGGGATTAGCCAGCGCCCGTCCGTGGTGCGGAAAAGATCGTCGGCGAATTTCGGGAGTTTATCCGCGCCGTACATCGTCTCGTCATTGACGAGCAGCGGCGGATACACCTCTTCAAATCCGTGGTTGCCGGTCAATACATCCAGCCCGAACTGCCCGAGCGCGCGGTGGAGCTTGGCGACCGCTCCGCGAACGAGAGTGAAGCGTGCTCCGGAAATCTTCGCGCCGGTTTCGAAATCCAGCCCGAGCGGCGGCCCCAGATCGGCATGATCCTTCACGTCGAAATCGAATTCGGGTGGCGTTCCGACCCGTTTCAGCTCGACATTGTCATCTTCGCTCTCGCCCAAGGGCACGTCATCGGCGGGCAGGTTGGGGAGCGATGCAAGGCGCGATTCGATTTCGGTTGCGAGCGCCTTCTGCTCGTCTTCCAGCTGGGGCAGGCGCTTCTTGAGCTCTCCGACTTCTGCCATCAGTGCCGCAGCCTTTTCCTCGTCGCCCTGACCCTTGGCCTGGCCGATCATCTTGGAGGCTTCGTTGCGGCGCGCCTGGCCCGTCTGGACTTCGGTCAAGAGCGCGCGATTCCGTTCGTCCAGAGCAAGTATGTCGCTTGCGACCGGATCTCCGCCGCGTTTCGCCATCGCGGCGTCAAATGCGGCAGGATTTTCCCGTATTTGTTTCAGATCATGCATGCAGCGCGCTATGACGGGCACAAGGGATTGGTGCAACCCTCATGCCTGTCCATGCGTTTGAGGGAAAAACAGGAGGAAATCAGTTATGCGAATGCCCAAGGATGTGCTTGTTGTTGTTGCCGACGGTCGGAAGGTCCTGTTTTTCAGAAACCAGGGTGGTGTTGAGCATCCACAGCTGGAACTGGAACGGAAACAGGAACAGGAGAATCCACCCACTCGCGATCACAAGTCGGGCGATGCCGGGCGCAGCTTTTCCAGCAGCGATTCGCGTCGCAGCAAGATGCAGGAAACTGACTTCCATCAGCTTGAGGAAGATCGTTTCGTCGCCGAGATGGCCGACCTGCTTTACAAACGTGCGCATGCGAATGATTTTGAAAAGCTGATCGTCGTCGCTCCGCCACAATCGCTTGGCGAGCTGCGGAAGAACTATCATCAGATTGTCAAAGATCGCCTTATCGGAGAGATCGACAAGGATCTAACGCGCCATACCGTCAGCGATATCGAGAAGATCATCGCTGCGGAGGAGTAGCGGACCCATATTGGCCGTAAACACAAAAAAAGGGCGCGATCCCGGGTTCGAGATCGCGCCCTTTCTCGTCTGTCAGACGAAGCTGGCGTCAGGCAGCCGGCTGTTTCTTCTTCTTCCAGCGCCGGCGGGCAACCAGTGCTGCGGCACCGCCACCGAAGAGCAAGAGCATCGGAGGAGCCGGAACATCCGTGCCACCCGAAGAACCATGGCTGCTGGAGCCATGGCTGCTCGAACCACGGCTGCTGGAACCACGGCTGCTGGAACCCCGACTGCTCGAACCGTAGCTGCTCGACCCGCCGGTCGCGCCACTGCTGGTCGAAGAGCTGGATGATGTCGATGAAGATGTCGAGCTGCTCGTTGACGAACTGGTCGACGAAGAGCTGCTGACATTGCCGGAGCTGCTGCTCGTGGAACTGACATTGCCGGAACTGGTGCTCGTTGAGCTGCCACCCGTCGATGTCGATGTCGAGCTGCCGCCTGTGGAAGTCGAGCTGCCACCGGTTGATGTCGAGGTCGAGCTTCCGCCCGTGCTGTTTTCATTCTTGATGACGATATCACCTTCGCGGACGAAGAAGCCTCCGCCGCCGGATGATCCGCCGCCACCGCCAAAGCCTCCGAAGAAGCCTCCGCCGCCGCCGACATATCCGCCGCCGCCGCCGCCGATGATGCCGACTTCACCGCCGCCGCCGAAGCTGGGGATCTCGGTGATATAGGGCGCGGGAGGGGGAACTTCGTACACGGCCGGAGTCGGTGCTGAAGCCGCGACCTGATTGGTTACGCTGACCACGGTTGGAGAAGGCGCACAGCTGGTCGTCGTCGTCACGGTGCGGACACGGCGAATTTTCCGATGCGCCCGAGGACGGTTTCCGATGCTGCGCGCGGCAACCCGGTGTTGGGCAACGCGCGGCTGGGCAACCCGAATTTCAGCGGGGCCGCCGGCCGGTGCGTCGGATACATGGACCGCGCCGCCGCCAACGATGGCGCCGCCGCAAGCGCAGGCGCATAATTTTGCAAGAGCCATTCTGACAGACATGGGTTTTCTCTTCCTATAGTTCTGAGCATCGAACTATTGCAGCGACAGTGCGCAAAACCCGGTGCTCGGCATTGGCACAAGGCAGCAAGAGAAGATTAATCGCAATATCGTTAACCATGATTTCGATGGTTAATCAGAGATTTGCAGGTAATCCTTTTCAATATTGATAGTTAATGTCCCATTGAGGGGCAGTTTCACGGTCTCGATCGCCACTGTCTTAAGTTCGACGCCAGCCATAATCCGGCCCCGTATTTCCCACGATAGGCAGTTTCATCGATTCGCAGCTTGTGTGACCCTCATGGGATGCGTATAGGCCCGCGCCATAGGGGAACGCCGATTCATCCTTGAGTCTCAGAGCGTTTCGCGTCGCAATCTGTTTATGCCGGTTAAGCGGTGAGGGAACGTAAATATGGCAACTGCGGTGCAACCAACCAAAAAGAAGTCCGCTGGCGACCTGAGCGAACCGCCGAAAACCGATGCCGTTCTGGATTATGACGCTCCGTTTATGGGCAAGTCGCATCAAGCCTATTTCTTCCAGAAGCTGACCGAATGGAAAGCCGGGATCGTTCGCGATGTGGATGGCACGCGAGAGCAATTGCGCGAAGGCCCTATCCGTGAGCCCGATGCGACCGATCGCGCCTCGAGTGAAACCGACTGGTCGATCGAATTGCGACGCCGGGATCGGCAGCGCAAACTCGTCGCCAAGATCGATGCTGCGCTGCGCCGCCTGGAGAATGGCGAATATGGTTATTGCGTGGTCACCGGTGAACCGATTTCCTTGGCGCGCTTGGACGCGCGACCGATCGCAACGATGACCGTCGAAGCCCAGGAACGGCACGAGCGCAACGAACGCACGACGCGCGACGAATAGGCTCAATCAGCCGGCAAGCATGCCGCAGGGCCCGTCTAATGCGTGACGAGCTGCTCCTTAATTCTCAATTTCTGCTTTTTTAGCTCTGCAAGCTTGATCTGATCGGGTGAGGGTCGCTGCATTTCCATCTCTATCTTGGCATCCAGGCCGGCATGCTTGGCTTCAAGGGCGGATTCATGAGCGTTATCCATCACTGTCTCCTTATGCTTGGGGAATGGAAGCTAACCCATTTTGCATGGCCTTGTCTGCCCTTTTTTTGTTGCGCGCGGCAGGACGTGGCCTTGCAACCACGGAGCGTTGATGACATCGCCTTTCGGCATGGAAGACGCGATCCTACGGGTGAAACTCGCAGCCTTGAAATCGGAGCATCGCGATCTCGACGATGCGATCGAAATGTTGCTTGAAGCACCGGGAAAGGACCAGCTTCAGCTCGCGCGCCTCAAGAAACGCAAGCTGCGTCTCAAGGACGAAATTGCGGAAATCGAAGACCGGTTGCTGCCCGATATCATCGCCTGACCAGCGGGATGCGCAAGCAAAAAGGGGCCGGCCCGGAAATCCGGACCGACCCTCCATTCAGGTAAAAATGACAGACTAATCGTCCGGCCGCTTATGCGGCTTCGCGATCCTCGTCATTATGCGCATCGATTACTTTGGGAGCGGAGTTGCTGCCAATTGCAATCTTGCGCGGTTTCTTCTCTTCGGGGATTTCGCGGGTGAGCTCGATATTGAGCAGGCCGTTGGCATATCCCGCGCCGGTCACCTTGATCGTGTCGGCGAGTTCGAAACGACGCTCGAAAGCGCGCGTGCCGATGCCGCGATGGAGGAATTCGCGCGTGGCGTCTTCTTCGCGTTCGGCGACCCGGCCGGTGATGATCAGCACATTCTCATGCACGGTTACATCAAGCTCGTCTTCGGCAAAACCGGCGACTGCCATCGATATCTGATAGGCGTCATCGCCGAGTTTTTCGATGTTATAGGGCGGATAGGCATTGCCTTCGCCGCGGCTTGCCGCATCGACAAGACGGTTCAAATTCTCGAATCCGACCGAAGAACGGAGGAGGGGGGTAAAATCAAAACTACGCATTTTCAAAAATCCTTTCAAAGCGATTTAAGACTATTCCAGCCCACGGATCGTCCGTGCGGCCTGTCTCGACCGCCCCAAAATAGGCGACGGTTTCGACACCCATAAAATGGGTTTTCACCGATCATTTTCAAGAGGTCGGTATGGCCCCGAAGCGGGACAATGCCGGTTAACCAGACCTGCTCACCCTGTTTGCGCTTGGCGTGCGCGCCCGGGCTGTGGCAAGAGAGCAGCCCATGTCGAACGATATCGCCCAGACCCAGCTTACCCGCAAACTTGTGGACTCGCTTTATGTCGAGGCCATGGTGCTGGCCGACGAGGCCCGCGCCTATTTCGAGGATCACGGCGTTGCCGCGCGGGACACGCTCTCGCCCGCGCTGCGCGTGGGCTATGCGGTGGAATCGCTGAAGGTAACGACGCGACTGATGCACGTTATCGCCTGGCTGTTGACCTGGCGCGGCGAAGCCCGGGGCGAGATCGATGCCGAGATGGCCAGCCATCCCGACCGCCGCCTGGGACTGACCGGCAGGAGCGACGAGATTGTCGTCGTGCAGTTGCCGGAGGGCGCCCGCAAACTGATCGCGGCGAGCGAGGATCTCTACAAGCGCGTCAGCCGCCTTGAGCGGGAACTGCTTGCGCCGCCCGCAGAACCGGCGGCAAGCCCCGCGCGGAGCCTGTTGGGCAGGCTTGAGCGCGCTTTTTAGTTAGTCAGAATTTCCCTTGCAGGAAATCGCCGCACCGGCCCGCTCCCCCTATTTCATCCGCGCGAGCAGACTCTCCTTCGCCGCCCGGTATTCGGCTTCCAAGCGGTCCACCCGGTCTGCGACGCTCTCGACCGTGCCGACCGCGCCGACACCCTGTCCGGCGCCCCAGATGTCCTTCCAGGCTTTCTTGTCCTGATTGCCGCCCGAGCCGAAATCCATCGTCTTGTAATCGCCCTCGGGCAGATTGTCGGGGTCGAGACCCGCGCGCTCGATCGAGCCGCGCAGATAATTGCCTTTCACGCCCGTAAACAGGTCCGAATAGACAATATCGGCGGCCTGGCCCTCGACGATGCCCTGCTTATAGCCTTCGACCGCATTGGCCTCTTCGGTCGCGATAAAGGCGGTACCGATATAGGCGAGGTCCGCACCCATGGCCTGCGCGCCGAGAATGGCGGCGCCGGTCGAGATTGAACCGGAAAGCAGCAGCGGTCCGTCCCACCATTCGCGGATTTCGCCGACCAGCGCGAAGGGCGATGTCACCCCGGCATGGCCGCCGGCGCCGGCGGCAACGGCGATGATCCCGTCCGCGCCTTTTTCGACTGCCTTGCGGGCAAAGCGATCATTGATGATGTCATGCAGGGTGATGCCGCCCCAACCATGAACCGCGTCATTCAGCTCGGTGCGCGCGCCCAGCGAGGTAATGGTGATCGGCACCTGCCATTTCTCGCAGGTCGCAAGATCCTCTTCGAGCCGGTTGTTCGATTTATGGACGATCTGGTTGACGGCGAAGGGGGCGGCCGGGCGGTCCGGGTTCTCGCGGTTATGCTTGGCCAGCTCCTCGGTGATCTGGTGCAGCCATTCGTCGAGCATCGTCTGCGGCCGGGCGTTAAGCGCCGGGAAGGAGCCGACAATCCCCGCCTTGCACTGGGCAATGACGAGTTCTGGGCCGGAAATGATGAACAGGGGCGCACCGACCAGGGGCAGGCGGAGCGGATCGAAAAGGGGGCTGGGTAATGTCATTTGGGTTTCCTAGCGAAACTTGTTTCCGTGTCCAGTTGGGAAGATGGAAAGGCGCGGGAAAAGCCACCTTAAGTTCGCAAAGTTCGCAGGGTTGGAGCGACTTCTCCCCGCAAAGGCGCAGAAAACCGGGGTTTGCGTGTAGGAGGGCAAAACAGTTATCGTCGGGCGCCGAAGCCGGGTCACAGGAAATGCAGCCTTGGCGCGCGAATTTCCTTATTCTTATCAAGGCTTTCGGCGGCTTTTGTGGGTGATGGAGGAGGTGCATCACACGCCCATTGGCCGGTATATTCGGTCGTCTTGATTGTACGCTGTCGCATTCTCTCCTGCCGCGATGGTCCCGCTGCCGCCTCGCGGCGATAGGATAGCAGCGCGGCGATAAGCGCCCGATCGTTGAATTTTTCGGAATAGCCGACAATCTTTCCGCGATACCAGCGCGGCGCAAGCCTGCCATTGCGCCACCGCTCAAGGATCAGATCGCGGGCCTGACTGACGCCGACCTCCAGCGCCTCTTCCCAGACCATCGCAAATCCCTCCGCGCCCTCCTTCTCCCGCAGCTTGTACGCCGAGCGCGCCGACAGACCGATGCACCGGGCCGCGACGGTAACGCTGCCCGTCTCGGCCAGCATCGCAATAAACAGCTGCTGGTTCTCGGGCGTCCACCCTTTGGCCCGGCGGCGCTGCATCGGAACGGGCGCGAAATCGGGCAGGAAGAAATCGGTTTCATCGCTGGGATCGAGGCTGGGGTAATGCGGCATGAGCCAATTATGCCGGAGTGGGGTGTGTGTAGGACAGGGAAATATACGCTCCGCCAATTCCGTGAAGACGCAACTTGACGATCATCGCTACAGCTGTCGCAGATCATCGCAGCGTTGAATGCGGTATGATCCGATGTCCGCTAACGACCCAATAGCGGACATTGGGCGAGGATCAGAACACTGTTTGTTAGACCTCCACTCAAGTCAGTGTGACAATGCCCCCTAGTCTAGCTCCCCGGGCAAAGGCTATTGCGTTCATAGACAATAGGAGAACGTCCCCAGAATGAGCGGCCGAGCACAGCCCATCCCGTCACTCCACACGATTGTTTAGCGCCCCCATAGCGTCAACGCGGATTGTTACCTGATCGCCTTGCTCTAGATATTCGTTCCGCGCTTCGGCATGCGTGATTTGCGCTTCGATCACGTTGCGCGTGATGGACTCGCGCCAGCCGCCGGCCAGAAATCGCCATAGGCCCATCGGGTAGGCGCGGGTGTATATGCCTGCGAAAATCGTTCCATCGGGCGTGCCCGCCAGAATGAGCGTGCGCGCGGGGATGATGCCGTCTTCGGAGATTGGCAGCCGCGCCTCTCCCTCGCGCCACGCCCAGCTGCGATCCCGGGCTTGCCCTGTTTCGATCAAGATTTGATCCAGACCCCATAGCCAATTAGTGACGGCCGTGCGTTGCCGCTCGACGCCGTTGACCGACAGTTGCAGCGTCAGCCCCTGCACAAAGGCATCCAAATCCCTCGGCACGACATAGAGATCGCCAACCGGGAGAAAGCCCGGCGCGCTCTTGCCATCGGTAAAGCCTTCGCCTGATGTCGGATCATCCGGGTCCAGATTGCGTAGCAACATTGCCCGGTCCGTTACGTCATTGCACAAGATCAGGCCGCCCTGCGAGCCATCCGAAACCGGTGTCGGCCCGGTCGTGACCAGACACAGCTCAACTTCATAATCGAGCAATCCGCTGCCCAATGGAATCGGCGCATGAGCGCTGGTTGGGGTTACATATTTGGGGAAAAGAAAGGGGCCGTCTTGCACCTCTGACTCTACCGCATGGGCGGGATAATTGGTGCCCACCGCGATATGCTGGGACTCCAGATTGACGGGCATCGACAGCGACGTTGCATCAATCTCCACCGTTTCGGTTATGCCATCGATCAGGGCCAGCACGGCATCATAACCCAATCGATTGATAAGGTCGATCGCATCTTCGCCGGCTTCTCCGATCGGCACGCCCTGAACAACGCCGCTCGAATAATGGGTGACCGCGATAGTGCTGTCTCCGGATCGCGCAAAGGTGAGCGCATCATTCCGATCGGCAATCGCAATGCTGGCAGGCGGGATCGGCGCAGAAAATTTCTCGACCGGCACCGGAGCCGACCACCACAATGCGGCACCAATGCCCGCGACGATGAGCAATGCAGCGATTATGAGTATTTTCTTCACGGCGTGATCCCAGCAGGCAAGAGTTTCAAACGATGCCAAGAGCTACCAGACCATTCCCAATTAGACGAGTTTGGCCAACACCAACTAACCATTGGATGGCGTTGAACGAAAAACGCACCGGAGTTTCACCGCTCAGTCTAACATTGCTGACAAGGATGCGATATTCATTGCTGGATAGCCGACATTCCAGTTTCGGCGAGTTCCGACCATTCCGCGTTAGCGTCGCAATGTCCGCTTTCCACCCTTTGCAGACAATAATGAACGTGCATGGCATCTGGGTGGCCAATTCATAGCTATATGTGCGCTATCAAAGCATCCCCCCGATCAAGCCCGGGGTTACGGGCAAGGGCAGCTATTCGCCCCGCCGCAAAAGCCCGCTCACCAGTAGCGGCACGAAGAGCAGCGCCAAAAGTGCGGCTTTCGCTACCGCGCTCCGCCTCTACTCCCCGCGCAGTCTACGGATCGCGCCGAAGCTTACGGCCAGCCCGGCTGCCAGACATAGCAATCCGACAAGGACGAGCATCGGCAGTCCGCCGAGAGATGTTTCGAGATTCTGGCCGCTGATTGCCCGGTTCAGGATTGCCACGCCCAAAAATAGCAGGAGCCCCAGCGCGGTGCCGCCAAGGCTGCGTAGAACCGCGCGAAGGACCGGACGGCGTCGGCGTCTTGGCCCGGTGCGGCCCTGCAAGGCGTCGACCAGAAAATCGACATCCTGGCTGAAGGAATGATGGCGCAGGAAGAGGGCGTTGCGCTCCAATAATGGCTGGACATCCTTGGGCAGTATCTCCCTATCCGGCATGGGGGCATCGTCGAGGATGAGCGGGATGACCCGCATGTCGCTGGCCAGCGCCTTGGCGACTTCCAAGCGGACGAAATCGCCGGGGCGGGTGATCCGGGGTTCGCCGTCATCCACCGGGCCGATCCATTTATCGCCCATCAGCACAAGGCAGACATCCGCCTGGCTGAGGGACGCCTCCAGCCGCTCGGGGAAGGAATCGCCTGCCGCGATATCGTCAATGTCGAGAAAGGCCGATTTTATATGCGGCACATCGCCCAGTGCGTCGGCGAGCCGCCCGGCGCTGTGCTTGCTGTCATCGCGGCGATAGCTGATGAAAATGCGCATCTAGCGGAAACGGCTGCGCACGGCTCTTGCAAGGCCGGTCCGGGTGAGATGGTCCTGCGGCGATACGCGGCCCGGTTCCAGCATCCGCACCGGGCTGTCGCCGCCATCCCAGCGGAATTCATAGATCAGCGCATCGACGTTATAGTCATCGGTAAAGGGCACGCGGCGATAGACGGAGGAGAGCCGGTTTGCGCCGCTGCGCAGCCGCCGGAGCGCCTCGTCATCGTCTAGCAGCCGGTTGCGGGTCGCAAAGGGCCGCACGGACACGACGACGACGATATAGCGATAATAGCCGGGCGGCGCGTTGACGAAGAGGCTGTAGAGAATGTTGGTGAGCGAATCCCGGGCCCGCTGGCCGGGCAGCTCGTACCGCGCGGATCCGCGCAGGCGGTTTCCGGCGCTGTCCATCTGTTCGATGCGGGTGACGATCGCAAAGCCGCCGGGCACCGCATAATAGCTATGCTCCAGATAGCCGGCGCTTTCGAACGCGGCCTGTAGCCGGCTTCCTGCCGTGCCGAGCGACATCCCGTCGCGCGAGCCGATATAGCGATCGAGGCTGAACTGCCAGGTCGGCGATTCCGGCGGCCAGACCGGATAGACGGGGATGCCTGAGCGGGCCGGGGAAGGGGGCGTAAGCGATCCCATCAAGGGTGGCGGCGGTGACGGTGCGGGCGGTGGTGGTGGGGAAGGCGGCGGCGTATCGTCCGATCCTTCGTTGCCCGGCCATTCGAAGTTCCGAATGGCAAAGGTGCGCGTCTGCTCCTGCTCTTCAAGACTGAAGCTGCCGGGGCCCGTGAAGCTGCGTGTTCCGTTGGCGGTAAGGACAGTGATGCTGTCACCCTCTCGCAGCGTGAGCGTTGAATCCCGGTCGATTTGCGTCCCGCGGGGATAGTGTTCTGCAGAGGGGCCGGCAGAGCGGATGACGATGGGGTCGTAGGAAGGGTCCGGCGCTGCCCCGATGGTCAGGTTGGTCAGTTCGCGCTCCGCGCCGCGCATCGCTTCGTCATCGGCATCCAAAATGCCGGACAGGCCGAATATCGCGCGGCGGTATAGCGGCACGGCATCTGATCGGTAACCGCTGTCGCGGTAGAATCGCGCAAGCTCCAGCAAGGCCATCAGGGTCGAGTGGTCGTCTGCGCCAAGGCTGCTTTCACGTAGCTCGAGGATGTGAAGATAGAGCGCTTCGGCTTCGTCGGGATCTTCGGTCGCCAGCAGCCGCGCCTGCTCGATGAGCGGCGCGGCGGTTTCGGTTTCGGCGGGATCCTGGAAGGCGTGGGCGGGCAGGGCGAACAATGCCAGCGCCCCAAGAGCGAGGGCTGCATACCGAAACACTGCTGACTGTCCGTAACTCGCCATTGTCACCCATCCCCTGTTAGGTGCGTGGGAACGTCCTACCAGACGGCGGCAATGTCAATTTTCGTATCGCGGCTGTTCCAGTCCGATATTGGCCGTGACAGGCATCAGGCCTGGGCCAGGCGCTTGTCAAAGCTGATCCGGTCGAGCGCCGCGTCCATTTTCAGCAAAGCTTCGTGAACATCCACGCCGATCTCATCAAACAATTGGCGATAGGCGATCTGGGCCTTTTCGATGACGATGCTCACATTCTTGGCCACCCGCTTGCCCTTTGCGGTCAGGGAAAGCGGTTTGCGCCGGCCGTCGGCCGGGTCGTCGCTACGCACCAATATGCCTTTTTCGATCAGGATGCGGGTTGTCTTGATGGCCGCGACATGGCTGACATTGAGGGCATCGGCGATCTCCGTCACACTCGCCGGGCTATCCTTCAGCGCCATGATGGTGGACATGGTGTTGACCGGGATTTCCAGTCCCATAGTCGCGGTAAAGCGAGCGCCCTCACTCGAAATTCGGTCGTTTAGCTTCGAAGCCAGCAGGGCGAGAAAGGCTGGGGCATACGCCTGTATCGGCGGCTGTAGGGGCCTTTTTTCCGGTGATTGGTTTTCGGTCATTGTGAATTTTGTTCGTCCATGTTATTTAACGTAATCGGTTACATATATTGGAGTGGCGTACAATGATGAATTTCGGTTTGCGATCTATGGTTTTGATCGTGCTCGCCTCGATGGTTTTTGGCAAGGCGGCGTCGGCGCAGATTACCGAGCACCAGTTGCGAACGGATGTCGAGGCATGGCGGGACTGGATGGAGTCGGTGCATCCGGATCGTGCTTTCTCGGCCGATGTGGCGGTCGTCGACGCGGCATTCGATGCCATGACCCGCCGGTTCCAGGGCGAGTATGACATCCGCATGGCATGGCGCGAACTCGCCACGATGAACCCTGTGCTCAACGATGCCCATACCGGGCTGCGCCTGCCGGACACGGCGTATGACGCCGCAGTCGCGGACGGCGCTATCGCCTTTTCCGTCCCCGTCCGTGTTTCGGGGAACCGGCTTTTCATTGAATCGACGATCCAGTCATCAAGCCCGTTGAATCCGGGTGACGAAATCCTCACCGTAAACGGCCAGGCTGTCGGCAGCCTGATCGCCGAGTTGGTGCCGCGTATGCGCGGAGAAAGCCGGAGCCTGCGCGAGCGGGTTCTGTCCCTGCGGTTCCCCATCGCGCTGTGGACGGTGCAGGGCCAACGAGGGCCCCATGTCCTCACCCTCGCAGGGGAGGACTGCCCCCGGACAGTAATTCTGGACCCGGAGCGCGATATCGCGGTGCCCGGTGAAGGCGCTTACGGTCTCGATATTCGCGGCACTGTTGCCGTCATGCGGGTCGACAGTTTCGATGCGTCGAGGGAAGAGGAGATTGCCGCTTTCCTGCCGGGAGCGTTCGCCCGCATCGCTAGCGCCAATGTCGAAACGCTAATTATCGATGTGCGGGAGAATGGTGGCGGCGCGCGGCAAGTCTCCGATCGGCTGATGGCCTATCTGACCAGCGAGCGCTACACGCCGATCTCGGCCGTCAAAGCTCGTATTGTCGCGGAAAACCGGGCCCTTATTCCCGGGTCGGAAATCGGACAGGTGATTGAGACACCGTTTACGCAATGGGTCCAGCCGCCAGCGGAGCTTGCCAACCGGTTCGAGGGGCGGACGATCATCCTGATCGGCCCGGCCAGCTATTCTCAAGCGATTGTCTTCGGTGTGACGGCCCAGGATTTCGGGATTGCCGAAATTGCTGGCACGCCCACCGAGGGATTTGCCAACCAGACCGGGCAGGTTCAACGTTTCACGCTCCCCGAAACCGGACTTGTCGTGCAGGCACCCCTCTACATATTGATGCGTCCATCGGGTGAGGTTGGTCGTACCCCGCTGGTTCCCGACCGCATCATTCCCGGCCGGGGCGAGGAGCAGCTCAGCGCATTGATTGCGGCCCTGAACGACTGAGTTTCGGTGAGGGGCGGCTTTCCCGTTCCCGCTTTCTCCGGCATAGCCGCTCCCATGCCGCAACTGGCCGCCCTCTTTGCGCTGACCGCCCTGCTATACGCCATGGTCGGATTTGGCGGCGGTTCGACCTATAATGCGCTGCTGGTGCTCAGCGGGACGGACTACCGGATCCTCCCGGCGATTGCGTTGATCTGCAACATCATTGTCGTGGCGGGTGGCAGCTGGCGTTTCTGGCAGGCCGGGCATCTCCGGCTCGCCCGGATATTGCCTTGGATTTTGCTATCGGTTCCCGCTGCATGGCTCGGCGGGCGGCTGGTTGTTTCGGAGATGGTCTTTATCGGCGTGCTGGGCGGTTCGCTGCTGGTCGCCGGTTTGCAGCTCGCTCTTGAGCGCAAACAGGTCGTCGCGGAAGGCACGGCGCGGCATGTCTCCCGACCGGTCAGCTATGCGGTCGGCGGGGGGATCGGTTTCCTTTCCGGCATGGTCGGCATCGGCGGCGGGATTTTTCTCGCACCGGTTCTCTATCTGCTGCGCTGGGGCGGGCCGCGTGAAATTGCCGGGACGGCGAGCATCTTCATCCTCGTCAACTCGCTGGCCGGGCTGGCGGGCCAGTTGATGAAGCTGGAGGCCGATTATGGCGTGGCGAGCGCGGTCGACCTGCTGCGCGACTATTGGCTGATTTTCCCGGCGGTTCTGGTTGCCGGGCAGATCGGATCGCGGCTGGGCAGCACGCGGATTCCGCCACTGCTCGTCAAGCGGCTGACGGCGGCGCTGATCCTTTATGTAGCGGCGCGATTGCTGTGGCGCTGGTTTGGCCTCATAACATAGGCGGGGAGCGTGTCGCACACAGGCGATGCGCTGATGAGGGGGAAATCATGCATTATCTGACGCGCATTACGCGCATCGCACTAATCGGCATCGGCGTCCTTTGTCTGGCCTCCGGGCAGATTGTTCCTGGATTTGCACAACCGGCACAAGCGCAAGCGAATGCGCAGGGGGTTAATGGCTGGAACGTTATTCGCGCTACCTTTGACGGGGGCGTATTCCAACAGACCGCACCGGGCCAATGGACAGAATTCGGCAATAGCGGCCAGAATTTCTATTTCGAGGAACGCAATCGCGATGACTGGTCGGTCTATCTGCATGATGTGTCCCGCGACATCTCAATCCAGATCGACATTTTCCGCAATTGGATCAGCTATGCTCAGGGCAGTGGCCAGCGCACCGATCTCTATCAGATAACCAGTTCTGCGGCGGGGTCCAATACGAGCCCGGCGAACAACAACCCATTGGCAGCACAAGGTATCAACGGGTTCAACGTGATCCGCGCCAATTATGATGGCGGCCTGTTTCAGTTGATGGGCGGTGATGAATGGATCGAAGTGACGGACGATGCCCATACGTACAGATTTCGCGAGACACAGCGCGATGACTGGTCCGTCTATATGTTCGATGCGTCGCGGAACGTCCATTTGCAGATCGATATCCATCGCCAGATGATTACGCTGGCAGATGGCGACGGGCCGCACCGGAACCTGTACTCGATAGTATCGGCTCATCGTCGGTAGTGCAGAGCCGCAGATAGGGAGCGGCCGCGAGCATATGGAGAGATCAGAATGACTCAGTTTCAATTCGTCATGGTGCTGCTGTCGATCATTATTGGCCTAGGGGTGACCGATCTGTTGTCGAATATTTCGCGCCAGATAAAGCTCCGGTCGACCATAACATTCTCCTGGCTGCAATCGACCCTTGTACTGTTCGTCTTTGTCGCGCTGCTTCAACAATGGTGGGAAACTTGGGGGTTGCAGTCGATAGATCACTGGAACTTTGGCACAATGCTCCTCATGCTGAGTGGGCCTGTTGGCCTTTACATAGCCTCACACATGCTGTTCCCGCACGAGATTGAGGATACCGATCTTGAAGACCATTATTTCGAAAACGCCAGGGCTTTCTGGTTGATTGCCGCAGCCGTTGTGGTGGCATCAACGCTCTTCCGCCCGATCGGTTTTGGTATGCCTTTGATCGACCCTGACAACGCCCCATCCCTGTTCATGTTTTTTGCGTGCCTCGGGATGGCATTCATCAAAAATCGCTTGGTTCACAAACTGGCTGTTCCGATCATCTTTTTTTCGATCCTTCTCGATATTTTTGTCTTCAACGCAAATATTTAGAACGAAGGAAATATGCGCATGGCCATCCCGCAAGTTCGTATTGCCCTTGAAGACGACCGTGCACGGGTGATCGACACCGTGACGCTCGGCTTTGCCAGCGATCCGTTCGTCCGCTGGATGCTGCCTGGCGCGGCGACCTATCTTGCGGTCGCGCCGCAGATGACGGAGGCCTTTGGCGGCAGCGCTATCGGTGCGGGGTCTGCCTATATCGCCGATGAAGGGAAAGCAGCGGCGCTCTGGATACCGCCCGGGCTGGAATCCGACGACAGCGCGATCGGGGAAATATTGGGCGCAAATGTGCCAGCGGAAATTCAGGACGACGCAAAGGCTATGTTCGCGGAGATGGACGCCTATCATCCTCATGACGCACCGTGCTGGTTCCTGCCGATGATTGCTGCCGATCCGGCATGGCTGGGGCAGGGGCTTGGCGGAGCTCTGATGAAACATGCCCTGCGCCGCGTCGATGAGGACGGGCTTCCCGCCTATCTGGAGTCATCCAATCCGCGCAACATTTCGCTCTATCGGCGGCATGGCTTTGAGGTGCTGGGCGAAATCCAGCACGGCAGTTCCCCCATAGTCACGCCGATGCTGCGCCCCGCACGAGGCTGAGACGAAACGGGACGGACGGCGCGCGAAATTCATGTCGCCAGCGACTATTTCGCTGCGCCCGCCAATCTGATGGCCTCAGCGACTGCCTCGGCGCTGCCCTCAAGCAGGAAGCGCGAGATATAATATTCGCCGTCGGTAAGCCCGTTGGCGAAACTGACAAAGCTGTCCTGTTCGAACATCTCAACCATCGTTTCGGTATATTCGGTTGCCCAGATCGGATCGCCGTCATTTTCGATACAGATGAATTCGGGCGCGAAGACATTGTTCCCGGTATTGACCAGCATCGGCACGGTCATGCCATTGTCGCACGTGGTATCGAACTGGACCACGACGAGGCAGTCGTCGGAACACAGCACGCCGAAGCTGGAGCCGGTATCATTGGTCGTACTGGCCAGCACGAGGTTATTCTGGTCGGTGCTTTCGACCGTCCAATAACCATATTCCGCAGTTTGCGACGGTGCGGCGGATGCGAGTGCCAGCAGCGTCGCCGCCAGCGCAATTCGTGCCATGTTTCCCATTGTCATGTGGTTGCCCCTTTTCCCCTAAGGCGTGCATCCTGCACCGATCGGGCGCGAAGGGCAATTTTAGAGATTTATCCCGGCGCGTATCCCGCGGCGACGGAATTCGCTCCTCCGGTCAAGCATGGCTTCACCAGCGCTCGCTTACCAGTTTCGGCCGCGACCACCGCTACTGCTCCGGCCGCCGCTGCTACTCCGACCGCCTGAACTGCCATTGTTGCCGCCCGAGCTGGCGTTGTTACCGCCTGAGCTGCCGTTATTGCCACCAGAGCTTCCATTGTTGCCACCGGAACTGCCGTTGTTCCCGCCAGAGCTGCCTGAGCTGCTGCCGCCTGAAGAAGTCGAGCTTCCTCCGGTAGAGCTGCCGCCGGAACTGCCGCTTGAAGATGAGGATGATCCTCCGCTGCCGCCGGAACCACCGCTTGAACCGCTTGCATTGCTGCAATCCGTGCTTGCGCCGCTCAGGCATTCCTCGATCGTTGCCATGGTTGAGTTTACAGATTCACCAGTATCGGAAGCAGCGGACAGGATGCCCACACCAATCAACGCGACGATCAGGCCATATTCGATAGCCGATGCGCCTGAACTGTCTTCAAGGAGATTCTTTATCGCCTTCTTCGTCTTCAACATTGTCATTCGATCCCGGCAATTGGCCCCCCGGTATCTCGAAATGGCTATAGCTGATTGAAGGATAATATTGGATTAAGGGCGGGGCCAATGGATGGGCGCGTTGCCCGTCGATCATCAGCCAATGCGCGCCGCGCAATTCTGCATATGCCGGTAAATCCGCAGATGTCGGGAAAAATGGTGAACGCACCAGGGCTCGAACCTGGGACCCGCTGATTAAGAGGCAAGGGCCTGTTTCTTTCAGCGTGTTTCATTGAATTTCATTTCATCAAGGCGTGTACGCTCATCGCCGGATTGCCTTGCTCTATACCGAAATAGGCGTATCATCGCGTTTCAACAGACAACATTCTAGCTCGCCTTCTATGTTGCCCGCATGTTGCCCTGAGATCAGGATCGCGTGATGCCGACACCAAAAGAAGAACTGACGCCCAAGAGGCTCGAGGCGTTGCGCCCTGCTGACACTGGGCAGCGGTATGAGATTGCCGACACGCACGTCAAAGGTCTCCGCGTCCGTGTCGGCGACGCTGCCGTTGAGTCCGGAAATCGCCGCAGGAAAGGGAAAGCGGCTCAAATTAGCTTCGTTCTGCTCGCGCGCTTCAAACCAAAAGCAAATCCTACACGCCGAACACTCGGAACTTTTCCTGAGATGATGCTTGCCGATGCGAGGCAAAAGGCGGTGGTTTGGAAAAGTCTCATTCGGAAAGGTATCGATCCCGCCGACGAAGCTGAGCGCATCAGAATTGAAGCAGCTCGTGCGCTGAATAATCGCCGAGTTCTTTCGGATGTGCTCGATCAATATGAGCGGGAGAAGCTTGTCGGCCTCCGTCGAGGAAAAGCTACTAGGCTAGCTCTCGATGGTAAGTGTGGATTGCTCGCGGGATTTAGAAGTCGAGAGCCGTCTTCAATTTTGCGCTCCGAGATTAGAGTTGCCTTGCGAAAGCGAGCCCTGATCTCGCCAATTTCCGCAAACCGGCAGCTGGCTTATGCGAAAGCATTTTTTAACTGGTGCGTGGTCGAGGAAGTTTTGCCTGAGAGCCCGGCGAGATCAATTCCTAAGCCCTCACCGGAGATCGCTCGCGATCGACACCATTCTATCGAAGAGTTGAGAGAAATTTGGGCGGCAGCCAATCGTATTGAATATCCTTTTGGTCCGCTGGTCCGTCTTCTCATGGTCTTGCCGATGCGGCGAGGAGAGTTGGCTGCAATGCCGATTGCCGAACTGCACTTAGACGATGACGATGTGGACGAAGGGATTTGGGTCTTACCAGCCGATCGAACGAAGCGGGCCAACGCGCTTAGAGTGCCCTTATCGCCGTTGGCAAGATCGATTATCATGGAAGCAATTACGGACGAGCGTCGTCCTGAAAATAGCCCGTTCGTATTTACAACGACTGGAAATACGTCGATTTCAGGCTTCGCCAAGGCAAAGCGAAGGCTGGATCGGTTTATCGCCGAGGCTCGCGAAAAAGTGGCAGCTGAGAGTAATGTTCAGCCAACGCCAATGCCCCATTGGACGTTTCACGACCTTCGAACGACTTTCACGACATTAGCTTGTGAGGAACTTAATGTGGACGCGGCTGTGGCCGATCGCATTCTAAACCACGTCGCAAGCGCCACCACATCCAAGATCATGCGCATCTACAACATGTCGGAATTATTTGAGCCACGTCGACACGCGTTGAGGTCTTGGGCATCACTGATCGACTCTCAGGTGGCATCACCGGACAACATTTCAAACGTCGTCAACTTTCGTTCAACTGGCCAATGACACTACTCTTCAAACCGATTCCCATTTTCTTAGGTGATACATTTGGCTCGACGATATCAGTGATGCTTTTTCCCGATGATTTGTCGAAGGCGCGAGCTTGGCATGCAAGGCATCTCTCTCGAGGCGCATTGCAGACCTATTTGGATGCTGGGCATTCGTTTGATGACCGCTTTTCGGCATTTGCCAGCGCAGTGGGTGAAGTAGATGTAGATTTCCAGCAGACGCACGCAAGGCTTTCTGGGGCAAGTCTCGCTGCAGATGCGCTCAAGGTCCTTTGGGCGTTGGTTTGCGACGGCGATGAAAATGCTAGTTGGACCATTGCGATTGAGAGGGTCTGTGACGCCACTTCAGTGAAAGAAGCCGGTTCAATCTCTCATATTCGCAAGCAACTAAAGCTTTTTGCTCCTGTCATGCATCTATGGCTCGGCTGGCAACTATCGGACGAAGCATGCCCGCGAGAGGCTGAACTATTCCATATCGGTTATCCAATTCTCTTCGCCTTACGCGCATGGGCGAAGTCACGTCCTGAAGCATTCCGGTCAGCGAACAGCTATTTGGAGGTAGAGGAATTTGGCCCTTGGCCGGAGTTGGCGGAGGAGATGGGACGGAGAGGTGGTTACCCTAGAAAACTATCGCTGCGTCAAGGTGTACAAAATAGTTTGTAGACCATGAAGTGAGGCCGTTGGCATGCTTTCTTCACGCCTCATCGTTTTCCGGGAGGTATCAATGATCGACAATAAGAAATCTGATAAAGGGCGTTACTTGCAACGCCAGGTAGATAAGGATCAGGCAATCAGGTCGAGTCTTCGTCGCCTCGACGCAGCTGGGATTGATCCCATCATACCTAGATTTGATTGTCTAATTGCCCTGAATCTTTCTGCTCCCACGATTTCGCGAATGCAGCGGCGGAACGAACTGCCTCGCTTTGAAGAAATCAGCCCGGGCAGAAAAGGTTGGCGACGAGCCACTCTTCTGGAAGTTATCAGCGGGCGCCGGACGTGGCCCAAACTGGAAACGAATGGCCAATCTAAAGATTTGATCAAATGAAGAACTCAGTCGAAATCTGGATGCCTTTTTATATCGGCGATTATCTAGCAGACACTCAGCGACTCACTACCGAGCAGCACGGAGCATATTTACTTATCATCTTGGACTACTGGCGGAATGGTCCACCGCCATTGGACGGCGCGATTCTGCAATCAATCGCTCGGCTCGATCAACGCGGCTGGAAAAGAAATGAAAAGGCAATACTGAGCCTTTTTGAGGTCAGGAATGAACATCTCTGGCAAGAGCGGATTGAGAGGGCGAGGGCCGATGCGATTCGTAATAGAAGAGAAGCTTCAGCACGGGCCGCTACCGCAGCCAATGCACGCTGGGAGAAGGAAAGGAACTCAAAGAAAGCGTCGACCGGCTATGAGACCAAAGATGCTGAGAGCAATGCCGGAAGCAATGCATCGTGCATTGCATCCGTTGTGCTGGATGAAGTGCCTGCGGATTGCTCTTCATCTTCATCTACATCGCCAAATACATCCTCACCCCATCCCATTTCCGACACGATTCCAGAAGCGCGCCAAATCGGCAATATTGCCGAAGAGTTTCTGCGTGGTAGATCTGTCACCAACTAAGCGCCGAGGGCGAGGTAAACTGTCATTCGAAACAGACGCGCGAGGATGCTTCCCGAGATGACACTTTGGTTCTGGCGAGAGCCCGACGAAGGCTTAGCGTAGGCCTCTACATAAAACCGCGATTGATCTAGGCTTCGGCTTCATCAAAAAATGGAGGGACGCGGGAATAGACTTCGACCGCGTCATCATTCCCACTAGGCTTTACCGATGCCTGGTAACGCTTCCGCTTTGGGTGTCTGTGGGCGCTTGGGTGCCCCCGAGAGAGTAGGGCAGTGAGAGTGAGTGAAACGAAGTTTTATTGTGTAATTATATTACAAGGCTCGGCCGATGGGGTCGGGCTTCAACAGCAAGGAGATGAATTATGAGCAACAGTCACGCGCGCGCGCGCGCGAGGCAAACATGAAAATCGTTTATGATATTTGGGCCGCTGTGCTGCTGGCGAGAGAGAAGCGCTGATCGTTGATCAGAGTTTCCTGGGTAAATCATTCAAAGAAATTAGAAGCTTCGTTCCAACCTCTTGTTCAAAAGCCAATGAGGGGCAACATGAATAGTTAAAGTCATTGGTGACGTCAGCTTTGCGCCCCAAAAGCCGACGTTCAAGGCGAAATGTTCCACTAAAGCCCGACCGCCGATTTTCGTGCTTTCTCACCGATTGCAGCTGATAAGTCGGTCAGGCAGAGATCCAGCGCACCGAAGGAGGTGTCCTGCACATGCGGGTTGGCATTCTCACTTCCTCTCCTTCTTTGATGACAATATCGGTGACGATCAAGCAGGTCTGACCATTCAACACGGAGGCGCCAGTATCGGTGGACTGACCGGTTGCATCGCTGCCATTTGCAGCCTCAGCCTCGCTGCGATTGCGTTCTAGGTTCTGAAGTGTAGTCAGGTTTGCTTGGGCGGCAACCGTTTCTGGATGCCCAGAGCCCTGATTTCGCTCAGTTCCCTCTATCACTCGACGGAACTGCGCTTCTGCCTCGGCGTACCGGCCCTGTTCCTGCAGTGAAACAGCGAGATTATTGGTGGCAGCCAAAGTTTCGGGAGCGTCCGGACCTAGCTCGGCTTCGGCGACTGTCTGCGAACGACGCGTAAGTTGCTCGGCCTCCGAATGACGCCCTTGTGAGATGAACAAGCTTGCTAGATTGTTATTAAGACTAAGCGAATTTGGATGTTCGGAACCGAGCAAACGAATGCTTGCTTCGAGCGCCCGCTGATAGAGCTGCTCCGCCTCATCATAGCTGCCCTGCTCCTGATACAGAAAACCCAAATTGTTCAGAGTTAATAGCGTGGATGGATGCTCGCGTCCCAGTGTGCGCTCCCGAGCTTCGAGCGCCCGCTGGTAGAGCTGCTCCGCCTCGGCGTATCGGCCCTGGGCACTGTATATCTTTGCCAAATTGTTGACTGAGGTGAGCGTGTCTGAATGCTCGCGTCCCAGTGTGCGCTCTCGGGCTTCTAGTGCCCGCTGCATGAACCGCTCTGCCTCGGCATGTCGGCCCAGAGCAAGGTACATTTCGGCCAGATTATTGACCGAGCTGAGCGTTAGTGGATGCTCGCGGCCTAGGGTGCGTTCCCGAGATTCCAGTGCCCGCTGCATGAGCCGCTCTGCCTCGGCGTACCGCCCCTGGGCACGGTTTAGCACAGCCAAATTGTTGATTGCGGTGAGCGTGTCTGAATGCTCGCGGCCCAGGGTGCGCTCCCGAGATTCGAGCACCCGCTGGTAGAGCGGCTCGGCTACGTCATGACGTCCTTGAGCACGGTATAGCACGGCCAGATTGGTGACTGAAGTAAGCGTGTCGGGATGCTCGCGGCCCAGGGTGCGCTCCAGGCCTTCGAGCGCCCGTTGGTTGAGCGGCTCCGCTTCGTCATAGCGGCCCAGAGCTTGGTATAGCACGGCCAGATTTGCGACTGACGTGAGCGTGTCGGGATGCTCGCGGCCCAGGGTGCGCTCCCGAGATTCGAGCGCCCGCTGGTAGAGCGGCTCCGCCTCGTCGTAACGTCCTTGAGCACGGTATAGCACGGCCAGATTTGCGACTGACGTGAGCGTGTCGGGATGCTCGCGGCCCAGGGTGCGCTCCCGAGATTCGAGCGCCCGCTGGTAGAGCGGCTCCGCCTCGTCATAGCGGCCCAGAGCTTGGTATAGCACGGCCAGATTGGCGACTGACGTGAGCGTGTCGGGATGTTCGCGGCCCAGGGTGCGCTCCCGAGATTCGAGCGCCCGCTGGTAGAGCGGCTCCGCCTCGTCGTAACGTCCTTGAGCACGGTATAGCACGGCCAAATTGCTAACTGACGTGAGCGTGTCGGGATGCTCGCGGCCCAAGGTGCGCTCCAAGGCTTCGAGCGCCCGCTCATAGAGCGGCTCCGCTTCGTCATGACGTCCTTGGGCATGGTATAGCACGGCCAAATTGGCGACTGATGTGAGCGTGTCGGGATGCTCGCGACCCAAGGTGCGCTCTTGGGCTTCGAGCGCCCGCTGGTACATCGACTCAGCCTCGTGATATCGGCCAAGGAAATGGTATAACACGGCCAGATTGGCGACTGATGTGAGCGTGTCAGGATGCTCGCGGCCTAGAGTGCGTTCTCGAGCTTCGAGTGCCTGTTGAAAGAGTGACTCCGCCTCTTCGTAACGTCCTTGGGCGAGGTAGAGTTCGGACATATCGCTGACTGACGTGAGCGTGTCGGGATGCTCGCGGCCCAAGGTGCGTTCCCGGGCTTCCAGTGCCCGCTGCATGAGCCGCTCCGCTTCATCGTAACGTCCCTGGGCACGGTAAAGCACGGCCAGATTGGCGAGTGACGTGAGTGTGTCTGAATGCTCGCGGCCTAAGGTGCGCTCTTGGGCTTCGAGCGCCCGCTGGTAGAGCGGCTCGGCTTCGTCATGACGTCCTTGAGCACGGTATAGCACGGCCAGATTGGCGACTGATGTGAGCGTGTCGGGATGCTCGCGGCCTAGAGTGCGTTCTCGAGCTTCGAGTACCCGCTGATTGAGTGATTCCGCCTCGTCGTAACGTCCCTGGGCAAAGTAGAGTTCGGACATATCGCTGACTGACGTGAGCGTGTCGGGATGCTCGCGGCCCAAGGTACGCTCAGCTTCTTCCAGCGCCTGTCGGAACAGCGGTTCTGCATTGCCGTATTGGCCTGCCCGGTACAATTCGACTGCCCTTTCCGAAAGGCTCTGCTGGGCTTGCGTTTGGACCCCGAACGTCAGGGCGGTGACGGCCAGGGTGACTGTCCAAGCCGACCGCAAGATGTACTTCACCCGTCGATCAAGTGATTTACCAGCTATGGCAGACCTCCCCCAAAAGTCGCTATGCAATGATTTACATAGGAGCTATCTGATGAAAAGTCTTTCAGGCCGAATGCGTTTTCGGTCGAATGAGTGACGCCTGCGGAATGAAACGTCCGCTTCTGATGCTGTGGACGGCTCTCCACCCCTCCAGCGATGATCTTCGCGGGATGAGTCGGAAGGAGAGTCACGATGGAAGAAATAGTTACGATCGGTCTGGATATCGCGAAGTCGGTGTTTCAAGTGCATGGGGTGAACAGCGCGGGTGAAGCTGTCGTGCGTCGTCAGTTGAAGCGCGCAAGGATGCTACCCTTCTTTGCCAAGCTGCCGCCGTGCTTGATCGGGATCGAAGCCTGCAACAACTCGCATTACTGGGCCCGTGAGCTGAGTGCGCTTGGGCACGACGTTAAGCTGATGCCGGCGCAATATGTGAACCCGTGTCGGTTGCCGTCGCGGAGGAAGCGTCGGCAACCTATCAGCTGCTAGCTGCTTCGCTGCGTGATAGGAGTGAGGGCATCCCCGAAGGTCGGATGACTGCGGCACAGTTGCGCAATGCTTTCCGCGCCGGACCCGACGGCCCCGGTCTGCTGCTGGTCGGCAAGCAGTGGTGCTCGCCGGAGCAGGTTCTGCGGGGGCCAGCTAACTTCGGTTCGCGAAGACCTTTCGCCCCGCACGTCGACGGGCTTGAGTCGATGTGGAAGACGCTTGGGGTTGGTCTACCGACAGAGGTCGAAGCGATCGCGGTTCTCAAGGAAATGGTTGAGGGTCCGCCATCACCAGCCGATCTCGGTGTCGCGATCCGTGCGCTCACCATCGTAGCGGATGCCGTAGCCGACATGTCATCTCAGTTTCGGGCTACACTGCGACAGCTGCCGCTCTGGATTGGCCGGGAGTGGACGGTGGAGCGCCCCGTTTACGCGCTCGAGGGTGAGGCACTTCTGGCGAGCGCCTCTGCTGACATGAGGGTCTGGCGGCCCGGCTTGACCTCCTTCACGGTGCTGGAGCCGCTTCTCGATCCGCTTGGCTTGGTGCGGTTGACCCTCTCCGACTTCCAGGCCGCCCCGACACCGGCATACGGCATAGCGGAAGGCGAGGCGCCACGGCCAACCTTTTCAGGTGCCGTCTCGCTGTTGAGACAGGAGTTAGATCGTGAACGAAGGGGCAAGGCCTTCGGGCGACATGGTGTTCGCCAAGCGCCACAAGACCAAGGAACGCGCGTTCACATCTGGTAGTGGCACTCAGAGGAAGTCGGGCAGCCCTCCGGTCCGCACCGTCTTGCCTCCGAGCAGTGATCGCGAAAGTATGGCGCTTGACGCGGTTCGCCGGGCGCTGCGACTGGAATCGCTGCAGCTCAACGACCTGCGCGCTGCGCGGGGTGTCGGCGTTGATGCGATCGACGAGTTGAGGCAATGCTATGAGATCAAGATGAACTCGGGTGCCGGGATACCAGCCGACGTCACGCTGACCGCCAGCGAGGTCGAGGCGGCGCGAAACGACCCAAACTTTTTTCTCGCGATCGTCAGTGGACTAGAGGATGGTATCGGCCAGTTGCGTGTCCGCTTCATCTTCGATCCGCTAAGTACTTTGGACGTGAGAGTTCGCGGTGACCTGACGTTGACGGGCGTCGATAAGGCGGAGGCGCTCGAGTTTACTTTCCAAAAACGGGACGGAGAGGATGGGGCAAACTGAAACAGAAGTAACGTTCGCTAGTTGAATCTCCCGTCCAAGGGCCGTCCGTTCGAAATCGAGCTAGGACCCGGCTCATTCGTGAAATTCGGACTCTCTGAACGTTGATCAGAGCCTCCTGGACAAATTATTCAAAGAAATTAAGAGCTTCGTTCCAACCTCTTGTTCAATAGCCAATGAAGGACAACATGAAGGCAACATAGATAGCGTAGGTCATTGGTTCCGGACGCTTTTCGCCTCATTTTCCGCCGCTAGATTTGCATCCAACGGATCCAAAAAACTGTCGCTCTGCTTGCACGACGGACGGTCAGTGGTGAGTATTCGTCACGCCTGATTGCGAGCAGGGTAGTGGCTACGCGCCGGACTTCCCACGTTTGCCGCCCTGTTTCTTTGTGTGATCAATGACAACGAGATCCGGCGGCCGGTGCTCAAAGACGTCGCAGGGGTGCAGGCCATCGACGATAAACGAGTCGATCAACCCTTGTCGCTCGAGATCGCTGCGCCAGTTTCCCTCCGGAAACTCCAACACCGGGCCGACGGTCACTCCCTCATAGGCGACCGTTAACGGCCCCAGTTGGAACTCAACCATTTTCGTAACCAGCGCATTGTCGGCGTGCCCGGAATAGGTGCGTAAGACATGCTGGATCAACGCCATGTCGCCGTCCGACCTTTGGAGCAGCCGCTCAAGCGTCCGGAAGTTAATCACCTTTGTGTTCTCTGCACCGAAGAACATGCCGCCATTGTCGGACGTGATGACAAGAGTATCGAGTGCGACCACGAAGCCCTCGAAGTTCGGATGGCCCTCTTTCGGCAAAATGCGCGACAGCCAGCGGGCGCCGTTCTCTGTCCGGATGAAACGCTGAAGCGCCTCGACCTGACGAAAGGCTTTGGATACGCTGTCTTTGTTGAGCACTTTGAGTTGGTCCTTTGCCCAGCGTGGCGGAATTGGGCATTTGAGCTCACAGACGAAAATCATATAGCCAAGCGTTGGCTCGACGGAGATTACCAGCAGGTCTACGTCGGGTAAGGCGGCGTCGTAGTCGCGAAGCGACACCTCGCTGTGACAGATAAAGCCCTCAGCTTCCCACAACGCCTTGACGCGCCTTACGAACGCGCTACCAATTTCGTTGCTCACCTGCTCCAAGAAGATTTCTGGGCGACGCTGCGCGATGACGCGCAGCATGTTAACCAAGCCTTCCGCGATTGCTAAATGGTGAGGCCGCATCGCTATGCGTCCATCCGGTTCGCCCTCGCGCATGAGCGAGAAATAGCTCGCGTCGATCTTCCCGGCAGTCGCGTCGCGATCATACGCAATATCTTTCAGGATCCGGTGCGCAATGCCGGGCGCGACGCCAAGCTCCTCCGATATGCCTTCAAGCAGATCGCCTTCCGGCATGTAAATCGCACCGACCGCTTCTTGTGCGCGAGCCAGATAGCGATGGTAGAGCGCCTTCTTCAGCAATATCCCGTAGACCTCGTGAAATTGGCGGTAAGAGTAGCCGCCGAGGTCGATCTGGCTGTCGGGCGAGATTAACGAGAAATAGGCCGCAAGCTTTAGGTCGACTTCCGCCTGGATCAGCGGGGCGGCCGCTTCCAAATTGGGTGTGACCATGCCCTCGGGTTCGGTTTTGAGTAGCCGCATGATCTCTTCGGAATGATTGAAGTCTCGGAAATGATGGCTCGACCCGAGTACATGGTCGTTGTGAA
This sequence comes from uncultured Parasphingopyxis sp., assembly GCA_947259005.1. Classification (GTDB taxonomy): domain Bacteria; phylum Pseudomonadota; class Alphaproteobacteria; order Sphingomonadales; family Sphingomonadaceae; genus Parasphingopyxis. The sequence goes on from CAMYKP010000007.1 coordinate 211,280, forward strand.
CGGTGAAAAACTGGCGTGGGATCGACTTATCCGCAAATCGAATCTCGACTCGCTCACCTTCGAAAGACCAGCTCATCGAACCCGGCGCGTTGTACGAGTAATAGAGATATTCGCGGATCATGTAATAATGCGCCGCGAACGCGAGATCGTCCATCATCTGCCGGAGATCCGCCTCCCGAGAGATGTCCGCCTGATAACCATCCATGCCCGCAACGAGATGGCTGGCCATGATCGAGTAGCCGCACTGGATCCACTCGGCCGCATCGGGGCGATTCTTCAACGCCCCGATTTCGTATAGTTCGGATGCAATGTGGAGCGCGCTCGTGCTATTCCACCGTCGGCTTGGCAGCGCATCGAGTGCGGTGTCGAGCTGCCGCTCGAAATCCTGCAATTGCGCCTTCAGTCCTGTGGGCATCGCCGATCAACTTTCTGTCTTTGGCTCCAGTTCTATCCAGCGCGCCGGCCGTAGTCGACTTGTCTGCCCGAGCGGGGCTAGAGGTAATTGATTTCCTTCGGCGTGGATGTTCTATGCTACGTCTATGAGCCGCGCACTGAAAGAACTAATGAGCCAGCCGGTGGTGGCTGGATATGTTCGCAATGAGCCCGTCCTGCAGAACCTGCTTGCTGCGCTCGGTGACGGTGATCCGATAATCGAGCTGGTCGGCGCTCCTGGCACCGGCAAGACCACATTCCTTCAATCGCTCATACATGACCGGCCTGATCTCTTTGATGGTACCATCGAGTATTTTGCTGGAAGTCCTAGCTTTCCGCTCGTCGAAGCCGTCGATGTGATCGCTGAAAGCTTCCGCCGTTCTGGTGGCCGTAACCTCCTCGTCATCGATGAGGGTGAGCGCATGAACAAGAGCGATCTGCTTGAAGGCATCAATCGCCTCGGTACGGGTCCCTGGCGATTTGCGACCATTATTGGCACGACCGAGCCACTCGATGTTGGTCGGGCCATTCACATCATGCCGCTGAACTACACCGACATGGCGGCGCTGCTGGAAAGCCAGCTTGAACAAGCGTTGCCACCCGATGTACTCAACAAGCTTTGGGTAGCATCGCAGGGTGTGCCGCGCCTGGCGCATATTCTCGCCGAACGCTGGCGTACCGGTGGCGTACGCACCTTTGACGCGCTCGCCGATCTATTCAACCCGCTCGCTGTTCCAGGTCTGATCGATTCTTATGGACGTCCGCTGGCGCGCGGCAGTCACGAAGAGAAGACGATCATTTCGCACGTTCGCTTCGTCAGCGACGAGCTGTTTCAGACGGTGAGCAAGGATCCGGATCTTGTTCATGCCCTGACGCCACGCGAGTTTGAGGAACTATCAGCAGAGCTGTTCCGGCGGCAGGGCTACACGGTGAAGATGACGCCGCAGACCCGCGATGGGGGCAAGGACCTCTATCTAGCCAAGGCAGATGGCTTTGGATCGTTCCTGTACATCGTCGAATGCAAGCGTTGGGCACCAGATAATCCCGTCGACGTCGGTGTCGTCCGGGCGTTGTACGGGGTGGCTCAGCATGAGCGCGTCACCGCCGCCATGACCCTGACTACTTCGTATTTCAGTAAGGACGCAGCAGATTTCGCCGAAGAGGTACAATATCAGCTGACCCTGAAGGACTTCATCGACCTGAAACTCCTGCTCGCGCCCCATCGCGAGAGTTGACTCCAATCCCGTCCGTGGGCACTCGCAACTGCCGACAATCCGGCCAACACTGCGACCTAGGTGAGCAGCAGCTATCTCGCTTGGTCGCCTGAAAGCAATTATTCCGATACCAGCCCAGGACCTGCCGCTTGTCCATTGCGGTGAGCGTTTGATCGTTGATCAGAGTTTCCTGAGTAAATCATTCATCGAAACTAGAAGCTTTGTTCCAGCCTCTTGTTCAAAATCCAATGGTGGGCAACATGGGGCAACGTAGTTAGCGAAAGTCATTGGTGACGTCAGTTTTGCGTCCAAAAGTCGTTCGGAGAATCCGCAACCATGCCGGAAAGTAAATGTTCGTTAAGAGGGGGATGCCCTTCCTTCCAGATTCTTAGTGAACTCAAACGAATTATAACAGAGATTGCCAACGCGCAGCCGACGGCACGTGTCATTGAAACTGAATGGATTTCGACGGAAGGCTGTCAAAGTAATCTGGCATTCTCTACATGGTGATTTTGGCGGTGACGGTGGCAGTAAGTCTGGAGGGGCGATAACTTGTCAATTCGGTACATATGTAACGGCTATTTCGACCGCATCCTGCGAAAGAACGACGCTGCCGCGAAGGAACTGAAGAAGACCACGTTCACCAACCTCTTCAATACGCGCCCGGCTTGGCTCGGCCATACCCACTACGCGGTCAATGAAGTTGTCGTCGATGCCTTTGGCTTGGGTGACGATTTCCGCTACATTTTAACCAACGACGAAATCCTCGCCCGCCTGTTCAGGCTCAATCAGAAAAGGGCGTTGCCATGACGCGCCCGCTTCTGCAAGAGACAATTTCTGACTTGCGCCAGCGCGTCGAGCGAAATTGGGAATCAGTCGCAGAGCTGGAGCTGGTGCGCAGTGAATTGATGCACCGAAGCACCCAAGCGGCACGCGATCTTCGCGCATCGGTCGAACAACACCTCGCCAGCCTGCGTGCGTCCGATCGCGTTGTTGACGCCCGGACGGATGAAGAGGTTCACCCGAACCCGGCGGCTCAACCGGGCGGTGCTGTACCTCAACCGTTTGACGCGCAGGTCATTGCCAGCTCTGCTTTGCGCAAACTATTCGATGGTACACGAGAGCGGCTTGTCGAAACTGGCACTCGCAATCGCCTCGTCCATGTCAATCGGGCTAACTCCCGCGCAAATGTATTGAACATCGTCAATGAGCGGTCGGATGATGTCTTCTCATTTCTCTCGTCTGATAAGAAAATGCGGTTCTTGGCGATTGGGAAGGATAAAGACGATCAAAGCGACCAGATAAAATTCTTCGATGCCGGTGAAGGGGGCTTTGAAGAGGCCCGCTACGGAGACAATCAGCTTGAAGCGAAGTTGGGCCCCGATGCCCTTCAGAAGCGGCTGCTCAAGCTCGCGAGGGAAGCAAAAACTGCTGAGGAAGAGCAGGGGATCAACATCCTCTACCTGGCAATGGGTTTCCTCACGTGGTTTGAAGACAAATCGTCAGCCGTACAACGCGAAGCGCCGCTTGTTCTGTTGCCTGTGGAACTCAAACGGAACGAGCGCACATCGACCTACGACGTTCAAGCACGCGGCGACGAGATCGTTACAAATCTGCCCCTAGCGAGGCGTTTAAAGGATGATTTTGGCCTGGAGTTGCCTGAAGTCGAAATAGAAGATGAGTGGCTCCCCTCATACTATTTCGACCGCGTCGAAGAGATCATCGCCAAGCGGGAACGTTGGTCGATCGACCGGGACGGAATGCAGATCGGTTTTTTCTCTTTCGCCAAACTGCTGATGTATCTCGACCTCGATCCAGAACGCTGGCACGGTGGAGGGCTTGAAAAGCATGCACTTGTCAAAGGCTTGCTACACGAAGGATTTAGCAGCGAAGAGCCAATTTTCGGCAAAGATGATCGGCTCGACGAGGTCTTGCCGCCTGAAGAAATCTTCCATGTCGTAGATGCGGATAGCTCGCAGACAAAAGTGATTGAGGAGGTTCGCAAGGGCCGCAATCTGGTAGTGCAGGGCCCGCCGGGCACCGGTAAGTCGCAGACCATTACCAACATCATCGCCACCGCCGCGCGCGAGGGAAAAACGGTGCTGTTTGTTGCGGAGAAGATGGCTGCGCTGTCTGTAGTGCATGATAGGTTAGTGAAGACCGGGCTATCGGACATTTGCCTCGAACTGCATTCCAAAGCTTCAAACAAGAAGGCGGTGCTGGCCGAATTGGGGCGCACCTTGGGCGCAGCAACTGCAATCCCGGATGTGCCGGGCGCCCCCGAGAAGCTCAGGAGCGCGCGCGACAGGCTGAACCACTTCGCCGATGCATTGCACCAAACGATTGGTGATACCGGGGAGACACCTTTCACTGCGCTAGCGCGGCAAGCTCACTACATCGGCCTTGGCGTCAAACCGCCGACTTTGCAGGCCGATCCTCTCGCGACAATGACAAGCGAAGACGAGATCGAGATGATCTCGGCACTTGAGCGAATTGGTGAGCTGGTTTCCCGTTTGGGCGCGCCAGACACGCACCCACTCAGAGGTGTGCGGAAGCTCGATCTACAACCTGTGGAACTCGAGCGCTTCGGACAAAAGCTTTCGGCCGCAATTAACAAGGTGCAGGATTTCCGAGAGGCATTTGATCGGGTTATAGACCGATTGGGCCTGACCACTCCGTGCAGCTTTGCCGCGGTGGCTCCATTACTCGATGTGGTCGAGAGGCTGGACGGGATGCCCGATGTCTCTGCACATATCATCGAAACGCTTTTGGAGGCTGAAGATAGGGCACGGTTGCTGGAAACGCTCATCGAAGGCGAGCAGTGGCGCCAACGGTATGATGCATTGCAGCCAGTCTTTGTCGAAAGCGCCTTCCCGTCATCGACAACGCATTTGCGCGGCCCGATTGCGGCGGGGGAGGGCTCTTTCTTCGCACGGCTTGGTTCGGCCTACCGTTCCGCGTCGCGCGAATTAGCAGGTCTTCTGAAGGAGAAGCTTCCGAGGAAGGCAACCGAGCGGCTTGCGCTGTTGGATGGCTTGCTCGATGTGCAGGCCCGACATTCGCGTTGGAGCGAGGACGAGGCCTACTGCGCCGGCGTACTAGGAGACGCATGGCGTGGATCCCGCACCGATTTTGGCTTGTTGAGGCAGTCGGCTGAGTGGGCCGAACGAATGGGTTGCGCCGAGATACAACTGCCGACAAAAAAGGCGTTCGAAGCAGCTTCAGATCTGGGCTCGCTTGAGGAGCCTCGTAACAAAGTTGAGGCAACAACCGGTGCGGCGCACTCAGAAATTACTGAGGCCTTGGCCATCGTTCACTTGCCGACCGAAGAAATCGGCGAGTATGGACTTGATAAACTTTACGCAGAGAAACTTGCTAGTCGACTTGAAGCGATGATTGCCTCGCTGCCCAATTACAAAGACTGGGCTCTCTATTGCCGACTGGTCGATAAGCTTGATAACTCCGGATTTGGAGACCTTTCGGATAGGATTCGCTCAGAGGAGCTGACTGGAGAAGGCGCGATTGCAGAATTGCGCTACGCGCGTGCTGAGCGTTTGTGGACACGGGCGATTGAGGAAGATCCTGCTCTGCTAGATCTGCGCGATTTCGACAGGCACCTGCTTGTTAGCGAATATCAGGATCTCGAAAAGGTGCAGTTCGATGCTAATGTCGCAACGATCCGCGCGCAGCATCTCGCCCAGGTCCCACAGGGAGCGCAGGGAGAAATGCGGGTCATTCGCGGCGAGCTCGGCAAGAGACGGGCGCATATCGCGCTGCGAAAACTCTTCTCGACTGCACCAACAGCGTTGCGGCGGATAAAGCCTGTGCTGTTGATGAGCCCGATCTCAGTAGCACAGTTTCTCGAACCAGGCTTACACGATTTCGACCTGCTCGTGATTGACGAAGCGAGCCAGGTTAGGCCTGAAGACGCACTCGGGGCCATCGCAAGGGCGCGCCAGATCGTTGTCGTCGGTGATCAGAAACAGTTGCCTCCGACGTCTTTCTTTGACCGCCTGCTAGGGGATGGGGACGGCGATACAGACGACGACCACGAAAGCGAACAGGAAGACCTGCTAGGCGGAGCCGCCAAGTTGGGCGAGCTCGAAAGCGTTTTAACACTTTGTGAAGCACGTGGCCTTGGCTCACGCATGCTCGAATGGCATTATCGTTCGCGTGACCCTTCGCTGATCATGGTTTCCAACCGAGAGTTCTATAATAGTGGCCTGATCCTTCCACCGTCGCCACTACAAGATAATCCCGACTACGGTTTGTGTTTCACCCGAGTAAACGGTGCCTATGATCGTGGTGGCAAGCGCGACAATCGCATTGAAGGCGAGGCGATCGTCGAACGGATTCGCGAGCACGCTTGCGAGACGCCGAAACTTTCACTCGGCGTTGTGACGTTTTCTTCGGCGCAGCGCAACTTGCTGACCGAGCTCCTTGAGCTAGCCCGACGACAAGACAAGGTCCTGGATGAATTTCTCAGGGAGGGCAAAGCCGAGGACTTTTTTGTTAAAAACATTGAGAATGTGCAGGGGGACGAACGCGACGTAATCTTGGTCAGTGTGGGCTATGGACCGGTTGTACCCGGCGGACCGCTTACCAGTATGTCATTCGGGCCGGTGAATGCCGAAGGCGGCGAACGACGTCTCAACGTTCTTTTTACTCGGGCGAGACTGCGTTGCGAGGTATTCGCATCTTTCGAACCCTCGGCGATGGACACCAGCCGAACGAGCCGAGAAGGGCCAAAGGTCCTTAAGCGCTTTCTTGAGTTCGCTCAGTCGGGAGTGTTTTCTAACGCAGAGGTTACTGGCGACGGCGCAGACTCTCCTTTTGAAGAAGATGTTGCAGCGGCGATCGAATCCTTTGGTTTCATCGCAGATAATCAGGTCGGTTCTGCCGGGTTCAAAATCGACTTGGGTATTCGCGATCCAGAAAGGCCGGGGACATACATTCTCGCGGTCGAATGCGATGGAGCGACTTATCATTCCGCACTTTGGGCACGAGAACGGGATCGTTTGCGGCAGGGCGTTCTGGAGCATCTAGGCTGGCGATTCTATCGCATCTGGAGCACGGACTGGTTTTACAATCGCGCGGCGGAGCTGAAGCGATTGCAGTCGGCCCTGGATGCGGCACTTGAGGCTTGTGCTGAAGGGGTGAAGGTTTCTGGCTCCAATACCGTTGCGCCGACACCTCGTGAGATTATGGGAGCCACGGAGATCCAGGTACCCGAAATCGTACAGCGACAGATGCCGCCTTATGAGCGTGCGGTTATCCAAGCTACGCGCTCGCAGGAACCTCATGAAGTACGCATAAGTGTGATTACAGAACTGGTCCAAAAGATCGTGGCTGTTGAGGGGCCAATCCATAAGCAAGAAGTAGCAAGAAGGGTCGCGGAGGCATTTGGGAAGGAGCGGGCGGGTTCGCGAATTGCCAATCTGACACTGAGAGCCCTACGTGGGGCGCGGCAGGTTTCCGACACTCTGCGAGACAGTGATGAATTTTGGTTCACCTTAGATCAAAAAAAGAACCCGCCAGTCCGCGATCGATCGATAGAGCAAGGCTCGGTTCTAAAGGCGGAAAATATCTCGCTTCTGGAAATCACAGCCGCAATTTCTGTCGCACGTGAGGACAATGCAGGCGGAACGGATGATGATCTTGTCCGGACTGCAGCACAATTACTTGGGTTCAGGCGGGTCGGACCTGATCTACGAGCCAGGTTTGAAAAGGCTCTCCTAGTCGCAGATCTGACGTGAGTATGGGACATTTGCCGATTACGTTGAAGAACAACAATCACAAAGAAATATGCTGCGGATTGAAAACCCGACAAGTACGCTGAGTATGCGGCCAGCTTTCCTCTAATGCCCTGCGCGCCGAGACGCGCCACTAAGCGATCCGGGCTATTGTGCGTCGCGGCTTGATGTGGCTTATTGCTGCCTCAGCGTTGGGGCGTTCACTGGGGGCACTAAAAGATCGTAGCATTGAATACAATTCCTGCCGACACCGTCGATCTCCGTGACACACTGGCCATGCTCGAAGAGCACTTCACCGCGCTCGCTGATGCGGTCGGGGCGGGCAAGTTTGCACTATGGGTCGGTTCAGGGATCTCGAGAGAAAAGGCGCCTGACCTCGGCGTTTTAGCAAGCGACTTGATTGAGCACCTGCGTCTAAAAATAAATCCCGGTCTCGCCAACGATCCGTACCGTAACACCCTCGAGAGGATCATGGGCGAGGTGGTCGGCATGGACGTGAATACCGTCGGCTTACTACCGCTTGACGTGCCGTTCGCCGCTTGGCCGAACAACGCCGACATCATCCAAACGCTTCGGAGCCGCTACTCGGCGATGCTAAATCTCCGAGTTCCTGGCGAGCCCCGCGACTATCTCCTTTGGGATGCCGTCGATGTGAGGGCCAAATACGGTAACCTCGATGATCCCGATGTTGAGCATCTCGCTATCGCTCTACTCGTTCTGGAGGGAGCCGTCAGTGAGATCGCTTCCGCGAACTGGGACGGATTGATTGAGGTTGCCGTGAACCGGCTAAATCCCACCGGTCGAGCTGGAGTGCTGCGCACCGTTGTAAATCCTGAGGACGTTCGCGATCCGCCGGCCACCGCGACGCTGCTCAAGTTCCATGGCTGCGCAGTCGCTTGCGTAGCCGACCCCGATGCGTTCCGACCGTTCTTGGTAGGTGCCGAGCGAGACATCATCGATTGGCCCAATATCGATGATCCATTGCGCCGCGAGGTAGTCCGAGTGGCGACCAACCTACGCGCCATCGTCGTCGGCCTTTCGCTTCAGGACGGGAACCTGAAGGACGTGTTCTCGCGGGCGAAGAATGTGCATGCGTGGCACTGGCCGGTCGCGCCCGAAGCACAGCCACACGTGTTCTGCGAGGATGAACTGGGCGCCCCGCAACGCGTCGTTCTCGAGGTGATCTATGGCGACGACTTCGATGCTAACGAGAACGACATTCTCGCGGCCGCGCTGCTACGCGCGAGGCCCCGTACCGCGCTTCCCGCCCTCGCACTCTACGTCGTTTCAGACAAGCTGTGTGCTCTAGTCGAGCGCTGCGCCTCCGGCCTCGACCCGGGCGAGCTAACGGAACTCATCAACGGAATCAAACATCTGCGCGACTTGGCAACGGATGGTTCACCTGCCGACCGGCTCATGCTGGCGGGTTTCCTGACCGATGCCATCGCAGCGTGGAGCCGGTCTATGACTCTTTTCCGAAGGGGAGAGGTTCCAGCCGCAGGCGCCCAGTCTTATCGAGCAATCAGTCCACTCCGGAAGGCGGCAATGATGGGAGATCAAAACGTCGCGGATTCCGGGCTCGACGAGGCGGCGACAGCGCTTGCCTTGATCGGCCGCCTAGAGAGCTCGGGGCAAGCGAGCGTTGAGGTGGCTTATGGTCCCGCAACCAACGGCTCGCTCTTGGTCACCGCCTCATACAACAACGCCACCACGAAACGCATCACGTTTGTCGGGAGCTCGGATGCTGCTCTGCGGCTGGCGGCCGATGGCGCGCTAGGCGACAAGGATGCGATATTCCTACATAGCGGTGATCAGTATGTTCGCGCAGCATTGGACACAAGACGATCACCCAGCGGAAGCAGCAAATCAAGGGCGCGACACGTAAGCGTTCGACAGCTGATCAACGAGGGGCTAGACTTGGCAACGCTCGAACAGAGGTTCCTCGAGGAGGTAGCACTATGAACGCGAGCGATGCGATAGCCGCAGTGTCGGAACGTCTGGTGGCGACCGGCTTTGAGCCAATCAGCGGACGATTCAAGGTTGCCGCGGTGAGTTTCGACTTCCCTGCAGTGCTCACGGGCAAGCCAGAGCGCGGCTCCGACCTCGTCGTCGTGATCGACACGAGCGACAACGATGCGATCGGCGAACGGGGCGTTCGCGCGCGCCAGAAACTCGACGCGCTAACCATGGCGCTTGATGTCGCGGAATGGCGCGTCGTTGTGACTGCGATCCTCGTCGGCCCGCCACTCCCGCCGGCGACAGTTGAGGAGATTACTCGGACGTGTCGAGTGCTGAGCGTTTCACAAGCCACACTTGATGGTCGCGACACTGCGCCGCTACTTGACGACCGCTTACGTGTCCTGCTCCCGCTAGATGCGCGGCTTGGCGAGGATGTCCTCGCCGCCGACCCGCTCGGCCAGCTGGAGGCGCAGCTCCGAGGCACACCGGATGGGAGACTTGCCAACCAACTTATCGCCGCCTCGCTGCGCGGCGAAGACGAGGTCAGGCGAGTTCTGTCGCGCGCCATAGAGGCAGCCGTCGCTCCGGGGCTTACATCGGCATGACGACGCCCCGCCTCTCATCGATTCAAATCAACGGCTTCCGCAGCATCAATCAGCCGGTGTCTCTGCAACTCGACGCACCTATGGTCCTCATCCACGGTAACAACGGTGCAGGCAAGACGAGCTTGCTTTCGGCGCTCGAACTCGCACTAACCGGCTCCGTTCCATCGCTTGCGCGTGCCGACAAGGGATACCGACGAGAACTGGCGAACTACGACACAGGTGTCGGCTCGATCAGTCTGCGTGTCGACGGACTGGGAGAAGATTTCCGTGATTTGGACATCGAACTCTCGCGGTCGACGAGGCGGACGCCAAGCGGCCTCAGCGAGCGCGCTGCGCATTTCTACAGTGAGCGCTGCTACCTCGCGCAGACGACCCTGAGCCAACTCCTTGCCATCTATAGCGGCGACGACACCAGCATTGACACGCCCCTTTCCCAGTTTGCCGCAGAACTTCTCGGTCTCGACCGTCTCGACGCGCTCCAGCGCGGGCTCCATCCCGCTCGGGATGCGAGAAACGTCCGCCCACTGGTCCCGACCTATCGAACGCTTGAGGACCGTCGCGACGTCTTGGCGCAAAGCGTGACCTCCATCGAGGCCGAAATCGAATCTCTAAAAGCAGCGTTGGTGGGCTTAAGTCGGCGCTCTTCCGATCCCGAAATAGCGGCAACCGCGCCGGGGTCTCCGGATGAGGACGGCGAAGAATCTCTCCGTCAGTCACTAGTCAGCCTCGACGATCAAGCCCGGATGACTGCTGAGCTGGCGCGGTCGCTTGAACGCATTATGGCTGCGCGAACCGGAACCGGTCGTGAGACATCCGCCCTGCTCACGAATGCAGCCGAGGCCGAGGTAATGGAGTGGCGTGGCAAGTTTGCGAGTCGAATCGAGCAGTTGCTAGCTGCCTCAGCGGCACATCTTCCCGAGGTCCCGACGGGAATTACCGTGGAAATCGGCCATGACATCGCTCGCCTGGCAGACGAGCTGGGACGGCTTTCGCGCGCGTCTGAAGCTGCAATTTTGAACGCCGCGGCCAACGAGGCTCGCCTTAAAGAAATCGACTACGATCTAGCTACCTCGCAATCAAGCGTCGCCGACCTTGATCGCAATATCGAAGTATTGGGCCGGGCTGCGCCTGATCTGGCGGCAATGCTTTCGACCGTGCTTCCACACATCCATGGCGACGATTGTCCTGTCTGCGGCCGTGACTTTTCCGAGGATTCCGAAAAGCCGCTCGCGGATGTGGTCCGCGAGCGCGTTTCCGCGCTTACTTCGGCGCACTCTCGTCTAGCAGAGGTAACCAACCAGCGCTCCACGCTAACCGGGAGAATCGCCGAACTCAACCGAGAGCGCGAGCTACTGTTGGCACGCTCGGCAACTGCGGAGGAGCGCTTGCAAGACCAGGCGGCTGCAGCGAAGCTCCAGAGTCTGCTCGCCGAGGCGAAGCAGTTGGAGGAACCGGCGGCAACCGGCGGTGCCACCCTGCTGCATCATACGGAGGTCGCCCGCGCATCTGAACTTTTGGCCCGGTCAGATGTGGAGGAGCGCATACTGGTCGATGATCTTCTGACGCTTGAACGCCAACTGGGCGTCCAGAATGCAACGGCCGGACGGCTGGACGATCGCATATCGACGCTCTCAACCGATATCGAGGCTCGGCGCAAGGCACTGATCGAAAAGCTGGAGCAAGCCCGGACCGCCGACGTGGCACGGCAGGAGCTGGCAGCCGCATCGCTCAAGTTGAACGACGCCGAGCGCCGACTAGGAGAACAGATGGTCGCTAAGAAACGCGCAGACGACGCGTTTCGGGCGGCTCGCGCCGTCCGCAAGAGCGTGGTCAGGATCGCGGATGCTGCGGCCAACGCTCGGTCCCGGGTCGTCGCTGATGTTTTCAATGACCGGCTCAATTCGCTGTGGCGCGACCTGTTCGTGCGTCTCGCTCCCGACGAGGAGTTCATTCCTTCCTTCGACGTTCCCATCGGGCAATCTGGTCAGGTTCGTCCGGTCCTCAAGACGCTGCACAGGTCCGGTGAAGTAGGCGGTTCGCCTGGTGTCATGCTGAGCTCCGGAAATCTCAACACGGCGGCACTCACGCTTTTCCTTGCCCTGCATCTTTCCGTTCAACCCAAGCTGCCGTGGCTGATCCTCGATGATCCGGTCCAGTCGATGGATGACGTACACATCGCACACTTCGCGGCGCTCCTGCGCACTCTCTCAAAAGAGAAAGGGAGGCAGATTCTGGTCGCGGTCCACGATCGCGCACTGTTCGACTACCTCGCATTCGAAATGAGCCCGGCATTTCCCGAGGACGAACTCATTACCGTTGAACTCTCGCGTTCGTCAGCGGGTGAGACTCGCTACAAGACGATGCGCCACGGATACGTTGAACGTCCCCGCATCGTTGCAAGCGCTGCATAGCATACAGACTCGGTCCAAGGTAGTGGCTCGGGCATAAATTCGCCGTCCGTTCCGAACCCCGAGGAATGCCGGAATAGTGGCACGACTTCCGAAATGATAAGCATTCGTTCGTATGGCCACCCACGAGGCGATGCCAGAGGTCTGGGCCATGTTGAGCATCCGAAAGGATGACATTGAAACAGTGTGCGGGAGGCGCAACCTCTTGCACAAGAAGAACCTGAGGAAACACCGGATTGTGAACTTGAGCGTCCATGTCACTGGAGGGGGAAGTAAGCTCCTGTGGGTGAGCTCTGCCGCGACAGCCGCCCTTTTCCCATACACATCGAAAAGAATAGGGATCGCATAGTACTAAATTGAGGCGCGAGGAGAGTTACGGTCGGATAGAGTTAGCGCGCCTAGAACTATTCAAATGTTGCCCAGATTGTTGCCCTATAAATAAACGAGCTGTGTGATCTGAACCCAACTTTAAGATAACCTATTGAAAAAAATGGTGAACGCACCAGGGCTCGAACCTGGGACCCGCTGATTAAGAGTCAGCTGCTCTACCAACTGAGCTATGCGTCCACTGTCTCTCGAAAGAGGCGGGGCGGTTAGCATGAGGCATCGCGTGGTGCAACAGTTGTGATTGCCGCTGCGATTCGCGACGATAGAGTCTATCCGGTAAACTCCGCCGTGATTTGATCGACCATCCTGTCCAACCCGAAAGTCTTGCGAACAAATTGGGAGCCGGTTCGACCAGCCCTTTTCCTGCGCCATCTCTTGCCGAGCCAGGACAATGCGGCCTCGGCCAGCGCTTCGGCACTATGGTCTTCGACAAGCTGGGCCGATTTGCCGGGAAGTACCGCTTCTCTGACGCCCCCGATATCGAAGGAGATGACGGGCACTCTGGCCGCCTGGGCCTCGATCACGACATTGGGCAATCCCTCGGATGCCGAACTGAGGAGAAACAGGTCGAACAGGGGAAGTCTCGACGGAAGATCCGATACGTTCCCAGGCATGTGGACCTGATCGCCAAAGCCGAGGGAATCCGCGAGGGCGCGGCACGATCCATGCAATTCGCCATCGCCGAACAGGATGAAATGGGTTTCGGGCCGTCGACGATGGATCAGCGCGGCAGTTTCCAGCCATAGTTCCGGTTGTTTCACCTCGGCAAACCGAAAGGCTGTGCCGATGATCAGTGTCCCGGCAGGGATGCCAAACGCTTCGCGTGCTTCGGCAAGACTGGCCCTGTCGGGCAGCGCGTTGAACGGTGCCATGTCTATGCCGTTATGGATGACGTTGGCGCGATCCATCCGGCCTCCGTCGATCCAGTCGAGATAGTCGTCCAACCCTGTTTGGGAGCAGTTCAGGAAACGGATTTCGGGTCTAGCGAGAAACGCACGATAAGCCTCGGCCCATCCTTCGGTTTTCTCCGGACGGGTATATTGGTTGGGATGCATGCCGTGGGTATGGAGAATGATCCGGGGGACCCCGGCCAGGATCCCGGCCATGGCGCCCAGAAGGCAACACTGATCGAGCCAGCAATGCAATATGGCGGGCCGTCTTTCCCTGAGCATTTCCACCAGAGCAGAGCCGCGCATCGCATAATGCCCGATGGCACTGCGCAACGCTGGTTCGACATTTTGCATCCGGACACTTCCTACCTCGACAATCTCATCCGGCGAGGCACCGGTTTCCGGCAGGTAGAAACGGCAATCCCGTGCCCCATTACCCTGACCGAAATTCATCAGCCACAGGTTTAGAGGCTCGATATCTCCGCGTTCGCGCAACTCTCGATAACAATTCGCCATGATGCGTTCAGCGCCGCCGCATGCAAGCGAGCCGCCCAGTATAACCGCGCCGTTCCGGCCGGCATGATCGTCACCCGGCGGTCGCCGCGCGATGAGCCGTGCGGTCAGTTCGGTCATTGTCGGTGGCGGTTCCGCCTCGTTCCGATCGGCAGCGGCAAGAGTTCTCAACGATGAGCCATCCTGCTGCAGCGCATCATCGAGCCATTTCAAACGCAGGCCGATATTGTCGTCGTCCGGAAGCATCTGGCGGGCTTCATGCAGGAGAGCTGCATTCCGGCCTATATCCCCGCGGACAAGGACGGTTCGCGCAGCCAGCCGCCAGAGCGCAAGGTCGTTAGCGGGAATGCCGCCCTGGCGGTGCCCCATCCGCGCTGCGACTATTGCTGCATCCCTGTCCTCCTTCAACAGATGCTGCTCGATATCGAGAAAGACATCCGGTTTGCGGCTCAGACGGACGGAGATTGCTTGCCCCAGCGCTTCGACCGGATTTTGCTCCATGACGCGAATGGCACCGATCGCAGCACGGGCTACGCGAGTTGAGCTGTCAGAATCGTTCAACAGGCGCCAGGCAAGACTGAGCACGGCCTCGCAATTCTGCGGTTTAAGGCCGGGTGAAGCCAGGTTTGCCTGCCGCATCGCGATCAGCGCTGCCGTGTCAATCGCAGGCTCCCGGTCGAGAATATGGAGCGCCGTTTCGACGGCCGCTTCGTGATCGCCGGAAGCCGCCTGTGCGCGGGCGATCCTCGTCTGCGCGCGGATCGTTTTCTTTGGTAGTGACGCAGTGTCGGCACGCCCTGATTCCAAAGGATCCGGGCCGGTCGTCATTGCCTAGCGTCTCCGCATCCGGTTTTCGCGGTCGATGGACATCAATATGCCGATGCAGATCAGCACGGTAAGCATCGCCGAGCCGCCATAGGAGACCAGCGGCAACGGGATGCCGACGACCGGCGCAAGGCCCATCACCATCATCAGGTTGATCGCGAAATAGAAGAAAATGGTTGTCGAAAGCCCGGCTGCCGTGAGCTTTGAGAAAGTGCTCTGGGCGTTCTGGCCAACCCGGATACCCCAGCGGATCAGCATGGCGAATGCGAAAATCAGCAGGAGTCCGCCAAACAGGCCGAATTCTTCCGCCATGGTCGCGAAAACGAAATCGGTATGGCCTTCGGGCAGATAGGAGAGGTGGCTCTGGGTGCCGTTAAGGAAGCCCTTGCCGAACAGGCCGCCAGATCCGATCGCGATCTTGGACTGGGTGATGTGATAGCCGGTGCCAAGTGGATCATTTTCCGGGTTTAGAAAAGTGAGGACCCGGTTGCGCTGATAGTCTTCGAGCAGGAACATGAAGGCGAGGGGAATGGCGGCGGCCAACGCCACGGCTCCTCCGATAAACAGTCGCAGAGGCAGGCCGGCGAGGAACATGATCGTGACGCCGGCGGCAACGAGCACAACCGTCGTCCCGAGATCGGGCTGGATGACGACCAGCGCGGCGGGCAGGCCGATCAGCAGCAATGCCGGCCAGATCGCTACGAGCCGCCGCAATTCGCCCGAAGGCAGCGTGTCATAATATTTGGCAAGGGCGAGCACGAGCACGGGTTTCATGATTTCGGAAGGCTGGATGGTCATGAAGCCGAGATTGAGCCAGCGCTGGCTGCCGCCGCCGACCTGGCCGATGATCTCGACACCAAGCAGCGCCAGCAATGTCACGATATAGACCGGGTAGGCGAAAAATTTCCAATGCTCCTCGCGAAACCGCGACAGCATGATGGCCATGGCGAAAAAGACCATGAAGCGGACGGCTTGGGAGGCTGCCCAGGGCTGTATCTGCCCGCCTGCCGCCGAATAGAGAATAGCCAGGCCGAATCCGGCAATCGCCAGAACCAGCAGGATCAACCGCCACGGCAGCTGGGCGATCTGCTCGGGGACGAGAGAGTCCTGATGCGTGCTCATTCGCCGGTTTCCGGATCGCGGGATGCGCGGCTTGCCAGAGGGTCGCGCATCGTGCCCGCTTCGGCAGCGGCCTGACGCGCGCGATATTCGGCTTCCTGCCGCGCCATGCGCGTTGCGATGTCTCCGCCCCAGCCCGCTTCGTAGCGTTCAAGCGCTTCCATCGCGAGATCCTGATCGTACAGATATGTGAGAACATCGCGGGCGACGGGATAGGCCGCTCCGGAACCGCCGCCATGCTCGATCACTACGGCAGCGGCATAGCGGGGGTTGTCCGTCGGTGCGTAGCAGACGAACAGGCCGTGATCGCGCAGTTCCCATGGCAGGCTGGCATTGGACCGCACACCGCCGCGCCGTTCTGCCATCGTGATCCGCCGCACCTGTGCAGTCCCCGTCTTGCCGGCAAGCTGGACACCCTCGATCGGCAGGCGGGCACGTCCGGCCGTGCCTGCGCCGTTGACGACATCGCTCATGCCCTGGCGAACGATATCGAAATGCTCGGCACTGAAATTGAGCGGTGCGGCGCGAGGGCCGGCATTGGCGGCTACGAGATGGGGCGTCAGGTTGCGGCCCGATCCAAGCCTCGCCGCCATGACGGCGAGCTGCAGGGGGTTGGTCAGCATATAGCCCTGGCCGATCGTGGCGTTCACCGTGTCATAGGTCTGCCATTCTTCATTGAACCGCCGCCGTTTCCATGCCGGATCGGGCACGGTGCCGAAATATTGATAGGGGACGGGCAGGTCGTCGAACCGCTGCCCGAGGCCCAGCGTCCGGGCCGTCTGCGCGATCGGGTCCATCCCGATACGCACCCCCATCTGGTAGAAATAGATGTCACAGCTCTGGGCGACTGCGCGGTTCATGTTGACCGCGCCATGCCCGCCGCGCCGCCAGCAGTGGAAATTGCCGCCGGCAATGCGCGTCCGCCCCGAACAGGTCACCGTTTCTTCGGGATCGATGCCCTGACCGAGCAGCGCAAGCGCGTTCATCGGCTTCACCGTCGAGCCTGGGGGATAAAGGCCCTGGAGCGTCTTGTTGCGCAGCGGCACATGATCGTCTTCGGACAGCATGTTCCATTCAAGATGGCTGATGCCGTCGGAAAAGCTGTTGGGATCATAAGCCGGCATGGAGGTCATGCAGAGAATACCGCCGGTCAGCGTGTCGATTACCACGACCGATCCCGATTCCGTGCCCAGCCTGCGCGCCGCATATTCCTGCAGGCCGGCATCGACAGTCAGCCGCAGCACATCGCCGCTCACATCGGGCCGGGTCTCGAGTTCGCGGACCAGTTCGCCCCGTGCCGTGACTTCGGCGCGCCGGGCGCCGGGCTCACCGCGCAGGCGATCTTCCATCGTCTGTTCGAGCATGTCCTTGCCGATCTTGAACCCGGGAACCATCAGGATCGGATCGCGCGTTTCTTCGTAATCCTCGCGGCTCGGTGCGCCAACATAGCCAACCAGATGGGCGACAGCGGGGCCTGCCGGATAATAGCGCGAATAGCCCTGTAGCGGCGCGACGCCGGGCAGATCGGGCAGGCGGACATTGACGGCCGCGAACTGTTCCCACTCCAGTCCATCGGCGACCTGCACCGGCTGGTAGCCGGCCGCATCCTCCAGATCGGCGCGAATCCGGGCGACCTCCTCCTCCGGCAGGTCGAGCAGCTCAACCAGAGACGCGATCACGCGGTTCGGATTTTGCAGCCTGTCGGGGATCAGGTCGACGCGAAAGTCCGAACGGTTCATCGCGATGGGCTGACCGGCCCGGTCGACAATCCAGCCGCGGCGGGGAGGGATCAGGCTCAGCTGGACGCGGTTGCTTTCCGAAAGCAGTTGCCAGCGCTCATTTTCGGCAATCGAAATCCAGGCCATGCGCGCACCCAGCAATCCGGCCACGCCAAGCTGCGCGCCGCCGAGCAGCATCGACCGGCGCGAGAACATAGTCTTGCGCATATTGTCGTTGATCGAAAGCGGCGCCCTGCGCTTCACAGGGTAAGCCTCCGCCGGTCAAGCCGCGCGCACAGGCGCAGGCAGAGCGGGAACAGCAAGATCGCAGCGGCAATTTGGGGCAGCAACGGGACGAAAACCCATCCACCGCCGGTAAGCACAGTCAACACCATGTCAGCCATGATATAGAAAATCAATGCGCCTGTCGCGGCCAGCCAGTCGATCCAGTAATCGCGCCACATTGCGCGGTTCACGGCGAAATCGAGCGTGAGCAGGATGATCGTCCAGAGCAGCATGCCGCTGCCGATCGGGCTTCCGGAAATCAGGTCGTCGAACAGGCCGAAGGGCAGGCCGGCCCATATCGGCCAGATTTCGGGACGAAGGAAACGCCATGCGAGAAAGATCATCAGCGCGATCGGCGGGAGGATCGGTGCCTGCGCAACCAGGGGCACGAGGCAGACGAGCGATCCGGCCACCACACTGGCCGAGGGAATGAGGCTGAGCTGCGCACGGACCAGCGCCAGGTTTTCGTCCGCCGCATGCAGCCGGGTCATGGGGTTTCCGAAAAGCCGGGGGCGAGATCGCTATCGTCCGGTTCGATGTCTTCGGACGTTTCGGTTTCTTCTACGGGCGGCTCGTAGGCAGGCTGGACGATAGCGAAATCGAGTGCGGCCGGGTTGGCCAGCGGCATCGCCAGTGCCGTATCGCCGAAAACCCGGGTAATCACGGCCACCGGCACATTGGGCGGATAGATGCCGCCTGTGCCGCTGGTGACAAGGATATCGCCTTCTTCGAAGGAATTGCGCCCGGCTTCGAGCGAACGGACTTCGACACTGCCGTCTCCGCGTCCGGTCGTGAAAGCGGGCGTGCCGTCACGGGTGAGCTTGACGGGCACGATGTTGGACCGGTCGGTGAGAAGCAGCACACGCGATGCGGTGCGCCCGCTGTCGATGATGCGACCGACCAGCCCGTCTGCGGCACGGACGGGCTGCCCGGACATTACGCCCTGGTTGCGACCGGCAAACAGCGTGGCGGTGCGGCGCGTGCTGGTGAGGCTGGAATTGACGAGCCGGGCCGTGGCCAGTGTTTCGGTCTCGCCCTCGATAAGGTTGACGAGTTCGCGCAGTCTGCGGTTCTCCAAATCGGTCGCCCGGGCTTCGATAAGCTGGCGCCGGGCGATTTCGAGTTCTGCGCGCAGATCGGCATTCTGCTGCCCGGCATTCCACCAGTTCGCGATATAGTCGTCGATCCGCCCGCCGCTTTGCACCGCGCCGCGCCCGGTAGAGGAAATCGGGGCCGTCACATCGCTTACTCCGCCCCGAATGGAGGCAAAGCCCTGCGGATCGAATATCGCGATGATGACAAGACCTGCACCGATCAGCGCGCCCGTAATCGCGACCACATATCCGGCGAACAGGCCGAAGCGCGCGCGGCGGGAAAATCCGGGGCGCTTCGATCCTTCTGAGGCCATCTGGCCTTCTCCCTTGGCTTATCTGGCCGGCTTATCCGGTGCTGAGAACGCCGCGGAACACTTCCTCTTCGAGCGCACGGCCCGTGCCAAGTGCGACGCAGGTCAATGGATCTTCAGCCACGGTTACCGGCAGGCCGGTCTCGCGCCGCAGCACTTCGTCAATCCCTTCGAGCAGAGCGCCGCCGCCGGTGAGGACGATACCCTGGTCGACAATGTCTGCGGCAAGTTCCGGTGCGGTATTCTCAAGCGCGATACGAACGCCTTCGACGATCGTGCCCACAGGTTCACTCAAAGCTTCGGCGAGCTGGCCCTGGTTGATCGAGATTTCCTTGGGCACGCCGTTTACGAGATCGCGACCCTTGATGTGGATCGTCTGGCCCTTGCCGTCTGCCGGCATCAGCGCGACGCCGACTTCCTTCTTGATCCGCTCGGCCGTGGCCTCGCCGATCAGGAGGTTGTGATTGCGACGGACATAGGAGCTGATCGCCTCGTCCATCTTGTCGCCGCCGGTGCGGACCGACGTGGTGTAGGCGAGGCCGCGCAGCGAGAGCACGGCGACTTCGGTCGTGCCGCCGCCGATATCGACAACCATCGATCCGATCGGTTCGGTTACCGGCATATCGGCGCCGATTGCGGCCGCCATCGGTTCCTCGATCAGGAAAACCTGGCTCGCGCCGGCATTGGAGGCGGCGTCGCGAATGGCGCGGCGCTCCACCTTGGTCGATCCCGAAGGGACACAGATGACGATTTCCGGCCAGCGCGGGAAACGCCGGGGGCCGTGAACCTTCTGGATGAAATGCTTGATCATCTGCTCGGCGACATCGATGTCGGCGATAACGCCATCGCGAAGCGGGCGGATGGCCTCGATGGCATCGGGTGTCTTGCCCATCATCACCTTGGCATCTTCGCCAACGGCCTTGACGCGCTGAATGCCGTTGATGGTTTCGATAGCGACCACCGATGGCTCGTTGAGGACGACGCCGCGACCGCGGACATAGACGACGGTGTTAGCCGTACCCAGATCGATAGCCATGTCGTGGGACATGATCTTGAAAAAACGTTGGAACCACATGGTTGGAATAGTCTCGTACAGGGGGTTATGAAGCTTCGGGAATCAGCGCTTAAAAGGCCTTGACACCCACATAGCGGTTATCCGTGCATTTGCACTAACATTTTGTGCGAATCGCTGTGGATCAACCGCTCGTGCGACCATGGGACATGCGGTAAAGGATTATTATGCCAATTCGCCGCCTTCCCGAACATCTGATCAACCGCATTGCAGCGGGCGAGGTTGTCGAACGCCCGGCAAGCGCGCTGAAGGAATTGGTCGAAAATTCCATGGATTCGGGGGCTACGCGCATTGTCGTGCGGCTCTCGTCCGGGGGAATCGACAAGGTTGAGGTGATCGACGATGGCTGCGGCATGAGCGCCGAGGAAATGGCGCTGGCGCTTGAGCGTCATGCCACTTCCAAGCTCCCCGGCGACGATATCGAAGGCGTTGAAACGCTCGGTTTTCGGGGCGAAGCGCTGCCTTCGATAGCCAGCGTGTCACGATTGATGCTGGAGAGCAGGGTAAGGGGCGCGGAAGGCTGGTCGCGGATCGTCGACAATGGCGATTTGCTGGAAGAGGGGCCGGCGGCCCTGCCGCCAGGCACGCGCGTCGTCGTCGAAAATCTTTTCGCCAAGGTTCCCGCGCGCCGCAAATTCCTGCGCACGCCGCGCTCCGAATATGCCGCCGCCGCCGATGCCATCCGCCGCCTCGCCATGGCGCGGCCCGATATCGGATTCACGCTTGAGCATGACGGGCGGCGCAATATTTCGGTGCAACCGGGGGAAACCCGTCCGGAACGCGTCGCCGCGCTGACCGACCGGCAGTTGATCGAGAACAGCGTCGTGGTCGATTATGATCGCGGCACGGCCAGGCTGGAGGGCGTGGCGAGCCTGCCGACTTTCAACCGCGGTGTCGCCGATCACCAATATCTGTTCGTCAATGGCCGTCCGGTGAAAGACCGGCTGCTGATCGGCGCCGTGCGCGGCGCCTATCAGGATCTTCTGGCGCGGGACCGGCACCCGGTGCTTGCGCTGTTCCTCACCGTTCCGGCGGGCGAAGTGGATGTGAATGTCCATCCGGCGAAAACCGAAGTGCGGTTCCGCGAACCGGCCAATATCCGCGGGCTCATCGTTGGCGGACTGCGCCATGCGCTCGACGAGGCCGGGTTTCGCAGCGTGCAGCGACCATCTGCCGCCGCACTGGGCAACTGGCAGGCGGAACCCGTCGGGGCGCAGCCGGGCCAAGCGTCCACAGCTTATCCACAAGGTTATCCTCCCGGTCAGCAACAGGGTTTTCAACAGCGCCCGTCCTTTTTCACTCCGCCTCCGGCGCCGGATCAGGGCAGCGTCTGGGAACAGTCGCCCGGCTATCAGCCCGCACCCGAAGGCAAGGCGGAAGCTGCCGAAGCGCCGGTTCCAGACGTCACCACCCATCCGCTCGGCATTGCGCGCGGACAGGTATCCGAAACCTATATCGTGGCGGAGGCCGAGGACGGGCTTGTGATTGTCGACCAGCACGCCGCCCATGAACGGCTGGTGCTGGAACGGATGAACAGGGCGATGGCCGAAGGCGGCGTGGCAAGCCAAGGCCTGCTCGTCCCCGAAGTCGTTGATCTCGATGAAAGCGCTTGCGACGCGCTGGAGGAGCGGATCGGCGAACTCGCCGAAATGGGCCTCGAACTCGAACGCTTTGGCCCCAAGGCGATGCTGGTGCGCGCGACCCCGGCGATGCTCGGCGCAGGCGACACCAAAGGGCTGGTCACCGACCTGGCCGATGAAATCGCCGCCTATGACCAGCATTTGAGTTTGAAAGAGAAGCTCGATCATGTTGCCGCGACCATGGCCTGTCACGGCTCGGTGCGAGCGGGCAGGGTGCTCAACGTTGCCGAAATGAACGCGCTGCTCCGTGAAATGGAAGTCACCCCGCATTCGGGCCAGTGCAATCACGGACGCCCGACCTGGGTGAAGCTCGGTCACGGCGATATCGAGAAACTGTTCGGGCGGAAGTGATGGCTGAAGTCATCGCCGTCTCCTGCAACTCCTCACACGGCATCGCCAAGCCCAATGTCGAAGCTATCCGGTTGATCGCGGGCCATGGCGTCGAGGGCGACGCGCATTACGGCGAGACCGTGCAGCATCGCTCGCGTGTGGCCCAAAATCCGGACCAGCCGAATTTGCGGCAGGTGCATTTGATTCATGCCGAACTGTTGGACGAACTGGCGGGGCAGGGGTTTCAAGTTGCACCCGGCGATATGGGGGAGAATATCACGACGCGGGGCGTGGATCTGTTGGCTTTGCCTGAGGGGACGGAGCTGGCGCTGGGCGATGCGGCGCGGGTGCGGATCACGGGCCTGCGCAATCCGTGCAAGCAGCTCAACGGCCATGCTCCGGGGCTGATGAATGCGGTGCTGGACAAGGATACGGACGGCACGCTTATCCGCAAGGCGGGCGTGATGGCGGTTGTTCTGGAAGGCGGCGATGTGCGGGCAGGGGATACGATCACTGTGCATCTGCCTGAGGGCGAGCAGCGGGCACTGGCGCCGGTGTAAACCCTTCTCCCCTTGTGGGAGAAGGATAAGAAGCCTTGGCGAATGTAATGAGCCTAGGCGAAGTTGGATGAGGGGTTGAAACCTATCGATAGGGCGATACCCCTCACCCAGCTCCGACTAGGCAGCACGCTGCCAAGTCTGCGCAACCCTCTCCCACAAGGGGAGAGGGGCAGGATCAATCGGTTTCTCCGACCACCACTTCCAGTTTTTCCGCCAACTCCTTCGCATTCCCGGCCAGTTCAACCTGTTTGATCCGTGCGGTTTCGCCTGACGCGATTGTCACTGACGCTTTCGAAACGGCGAGGGTCTCGGAAAACCAGCGCAGGATAGCCTTGTTGGCGGCCCCATCAACCGGCGGCGCTTTTATTCGCATGCGCAATACCGCGCGGCCATGACCGTCAAGTTCGACGCCCGTCGCTTCTGTCCTGTTGGCCCGCGGGGTGGCTTTGACCGCGACCAGCAAACCCCGGCCGCCTGCGCGCCAGGGCCGTTCCGTCACGCCGCCCCGTTGGCCGCGCTGAGCACGGCACGGACGCTCGCAGTCGCCACGTCGCGGCTGATGCCGACGCCGAACACCGTGTTGCCGTCGCCATCCGTGCATTCGAGATAGGCGGCGGCTTGAGCGTCAGAGCCATGGCCGATGGCGTGTTCGTTGTAATTCACGACGTCGAGCTGGATGCCCCATTCGTCGCGCAGCGCGGCGAGTACGGATGAGATCAGGCCGTTGCCGCGCCCGCTGACCGAGCGTTCCTCGCCCTTGTGGACGATCGTGCCGGTAAAGATGCGTTCATTGCCCGCACGGCTTTCATTATAATCGACCAGGGCAAAGGATTTTTCGCCGGCCAGGCCGTAGCGGTTCCGGAAGGCCTGCCAGATATCCTCGGCATCAAGTTCTCGGCTGGTCTTGTCGGCCAGTTCCTGCACGACAAGGCTGAAATGGGCCTGCAACCGCTTGGGCAGTTTCAACCCCTGATCCTGCTCCAACACCCAGGCGACGCCGCCCTTGCCAGACTGCGAGTTCACGCGGATCACGGCCTCATAGCTGGTGCCAATATCGTTGGGGTCGAGCGGGAGATAGGGCACTTCCCACAGTTCGTCGTTGCGCGCATCCTGCGCGGCAAAGCCCTTTTTGATGGCGTCCTGGTGCGAACCGGAAAAGGCCGTGAACACCAGCTCCCCGGCATAGGGGTGGCGCGGATGGACAGGAATATCGTTGCAATATTCAACCGTCGATTTGATCTCTTCAATGTCCGAGAAATCGAGGCCGGGATGCACGCCCTGTGTGTACATGTTGAGGCCCAGCGTCACGAGATCGACATTGCCGGTGCGTTCGCCATTGCCGAACAGGCAGCCCTCGACCCGGTCCGCGCCCGCCATCATGCCAAGCTCTGCCGCAGCAATGCCGGACCCGCGATCATTGTGCGGATGCAGGCTGATAACCACGCTGTCCCGACACGAGATATGTTTGCAGAAATATTCGATCTGGTCGGCATAGATATTGGGCGTTGCCGCCTCGACCGTGGCGGGAAGATTGAGGATCAGCGGCTTTTCGGGCGTTGGCCCAACAATCGCGATCACTTCCTCGCAAACCTGAACACTGAAATCGATTTCGGCCGTGCTGAACGTCTCGGGCGAATATTCGAAATGCCAGTCGGTCTCGGGATATTTCGCCGCCTGTTCCATCAGGATATCCGCGCCCTGCTTGGCGATATCGATCACGCCCTGCTGGTCCATCTGGAACACGATCTTGCGCCAGGCGGGAGAGACGGCATTGTAGAGATGGACGATGGCGCGCGGGGCACCGGCCATGCTGGCAAATGTCGTCTCGATCAGATCGCGGCGAGACTGGGTCAGGCCCTGGATCACGACATCGTCGGGGATCGCTCCGCTTTCGACGAGCCCGCGGATGAAATCGAAATCTGTCGCGCCCGATGCCGGAAATCCGACCTCGATTTCCTTGAGGCCGATCTTGACGAGCAGGTCGAAGAAGCGGCGCTTTTTCTCGCCGTCCATCGGATCGATCAGCGCCTGATTGCCGTCGCGCAAATCGGTCGAGAGCCAGCGGGGAGGCGCGGTGATCGTCTTGGACGGCCATTGCCGGTCCGGCAGGTCGATCTGCGGGAACGGGCGATATTTTACGGAGGGGTCATTGAGCATGGGCATGAGAATAGCCTGTTTCTTCTTCGGTTTCGGTGGTTTTGCAAGAAGCCCTTAGGCCGTGTGTGCTGCATGCAGCACCAAAGGCACGCCTAAGGGCGTGTAAGTCGAAGAATAAGCAGGGCGTTATGCGCTGTCATGACCGCACTATTGAAGGCAAATGGTTAACAAGTCCAGACCCTGAATCCGACACCCCGGGCGGAACCCGGGGTGCCGGTGAGGGTGCTAGTTCTTTTCCTTGTCGACGAGCTGGTTGGCGCCGATCCATGGCATCATGGCGCGCAGCTCTGCACCCGTCTTCTCGATCGGATGGGCGGCGGCCTGTTTGCGGGCGGCTTTCAGTTCGGGCTGTCCGGCGCGGTTGTCGAGGACGAAATCCTTGACGAAACGGCCGCCCTGGATGTCGGCGAGCACGCGCTTCATCTCGGCCTTGGTCTCATCGGTGATGATCCGGGGGCCGGTGGTGATGTCGCCATATTCTGCGGTGTTCGAGATCGAGTAGCGCATATTGGCGATGCCGCCTTCATACATCAGGTCGACGATCAGCTTCACCTCGTGCAGGCACTCGAAATAGGCCATTTCCGGTGCGTAACCGGCTTCGGTCAGCGTTTCGAAGCCCGCCTGGATCAGGTGGGTGAGGCCGCCGCAGAGCACGGCCTGCTCACCGAACAGGTCGGTTTCGCATTCCTCGCGGAAATTGGTTTCGATGATGCCGGAGCGTCCGCCACCGACGCCGCTGGCATAGGCAAGGCCGACATCATGGGCGTTGCCGCTCGAATCCTGATGGACGGCGATCAGGCAGGGCACGCCGCCGCCGCGCACATATTCGCTGCGAACCGTGTGGCCGGGGCCTTTCGGCGCGATCATGATGACGTCGAGATCGGCGCGCGGCTCGATCAGGCCGAAATGCACGTTGAGGCCGTGCGCGAAGGCGAGGGCGGCGCCTTCCTTTAGATTGTCGTGCAAGTCCTCGGCATAGATGGCCGCCTGATGCTCGTCAGGGGCCAGCATCATCACGATATCGGCCCAGGCTGCGGCTTCGGCATTGGTCATGACCTTGAAGCCCGCGCCTTCGGCCTTGGCGCGGGTGGCCGAGCCTTCGCGCAGGGCGATGGCGACTTCGCTTACGCCACTGTCGCGCAGATTCTGCGCATGGGCATGGCCCTGGCTGCCATAGCCGATGATCGCAATTTTCTTGCCGGTGATAAGGCCGAGATCGGCGTCGGCATCATAATAGACGCGCATGAATTCAAACTCCCTGTTTTTGTGTCGGACGGCGGAGATAGTCGGTTAACCGCGTCCAGTAATAAGAAACGACATAGATGGAGATGGGCAGGGCAAGCGCGATCCCGCGATACCAGTCCCAGCCCCAGATATTGACGGCGCCGATCACGGCCAGAACTGGCAGCAACGGCCAAAGCCTGAGAATGATGATCCAGCTCATGGCGAACAGGGCAAGCACCCAGTGCATTTCATGTTCGAGCGCAAGGAACACCGCCGAGCCAAAGGCCAGAAAGTAGAAAAAGGCGATGACAATCGCCGATATGCTGATGATTTCGCGCATGGAAAGGATATTTAGCTCGCTTCCTTGCCGCGGCCAATGGCCACCACGCCGGTGCGCGCCACCTCGACCAGCCCGACTTCGCGCATCAGTTCGATGAAGCTGTCTACCTTGTCGCTGTTGCCGGTGACTTCGAAGACGAAGCTCTGCGTCGTGGAATCGACCACCCGTGCCCGGTAAACATCGGCGAGCCGCAGGGCCTCGATCCGGTTGTCGCCGGTGCCGGCAACCTTGACCAGCGCCATGTCACGCTCGACATGCGGGCCGATCTCGGTGAGGTCGGTAACCTTGTAGACGGGCGGCATCCGCTCGGTCTGCGAGATAATCTGCTCGATCACATGGGGCGAACCGCCGGTAACGATGGTGATCCGGCTGATCGTCTCGTCTTCGCTGACCCCGGTTACCGTCAGGCTTTCGATATTATAGCCGCGCGCGGTAAACATGCCGGCGATCCGCGCGAGGATGCCCGGCTCGTTGTCGACCAGGATGGAAAGCGTATGGCGCTCGGCAGTTTCTGTTTGGATTTTCATCAGACCAGCGCCTTTGCTTCGTCTTCCATGACACCCGAAACGGTATCGGACTGGAGGATCATCTCGGTATGGGCTGCGCCTGAAGGGATCATCGGGAAGCAGTTTGCCAATTTGGACACGCAGCAATCGACGAGTACCGGGCCGTCATAGGCCAGCATTTCGGCGATGCCGGGTTCCAGCTCCTGCTGTCCTTCGATCCGGATGCCTTTCCAGCCATAGGCTTCGGCCAACTTCACAAAATCTGGAAGGGAATCGCTATAACTTTCTGAATAACGACCGGAATATGTCAATTCCTGCCACTGGCGGACCATGCCCATATATTCGTTGTTGAGGACGAAAATCTTGACCGGAAGCCGATACTGGCTGGCCGTTCCGAGTTCCTGGATGCACATCTGGATAGAGGCTTCGCCGGCAATATCGACAACGAGCGCGTTCGGATTACCGATCTGTGCGCCGATAGCCGCAGGCAGGCCATAGCCCATCGTGCCAAGACCGCCCGAAGTCAGCCATTTGTTCGGTTTTTCGAAATCGAAATGCTGGGCCGCCCACATCTGATGCTGACCGACCTCGGTGGTAATGATCGGGTTTTTCTTGTGCGTGGCTTCCCAAAGCGCCCGAATGGCGGCCTGGGGCATGATTTCGTCTTTGGATTCCGGGAAAGCGAGGCATTTGGTCGCACGCCAGCCATCGATCCGCGCCCACCAGTCCTGCAGATCCGCCTTTTTATGCTGGCGCGCTTTCCAGACCTTGACGATATCTTCCATCGCGCGCCCGGCATCGGCGTTTATGCCAAGGTCTACAGGCACGATCTTGTTGATCGAGCTGCGGTCGATATCGATATGGATTTTTTTGGAGTCCGGCGAAAAGGCATCGAGCCGCCCGGTCACGCGGTCATCGAAGCGCGCGCCGATCGCGATAATCAGATCGGCCTTGTTCATCGCCATATTGGCCTCGAACGTACCGTGCATGCCGAGCATGCCCAGCCATTGTTCGGACGAGGCGGGCAGGGCGCCAAGGCCCATCAGCGTCGAAGTAACCGGTGCTCCGGTGATGCGCGCCAGTTCGCACAGCATCTGGCTGGCGCCGGGCCCGGCATTGATGATGCCGCCGCCGGTATAGAAGACCGGGCGTTTGGCGGCCGCAATCATTTCGACAGCTTCTTCTATCTGCTTGGGGTCGGGCTTGTCGCGCGGGACATAGGCCTTGTGCGCAATCGGCCCCGATTTGCGATACACGCCGGTCGCGACCTGCACATCCTTGGGAACGTCGACAACCACGGGCCCGGGCCGGCCAGTAGTGGCGATGAAAAAGGCTTCCTGGATAACATTGCCCAGCTTGTCCGGGTCTTTGACCAGATAATTATGCTTGGTGCAGTGGCGCGTGATGCCGATCGTGTCGGCTTCCTGAAAGGCGTCGGTGCCGATCAACGTGGTGGGAACCTGACCGGTGATGACCACCATCGGGATCGAATCCATCAGCGCATCGGCGATGCCCGTGACCGCATTGGTCGCGCCCGGGCCGGACGTGACGAGAACGACGCCGGGCTTGCCAGTCGCGCGGGCATAGCCTTCCGCGGCATGGGCCGCGCCCTGTTCGTGGCGGCACAGGATGTGGCGGATTCGCTTCTGCTCGAACAGCGCGTCATAGATCGGGAGAACCGCGCCGCCCGGATAGCCGAAAATGACTTCCACACCGCAATCCAGCAGCGCTTCCACCAATATATCCGCTCCAGCTTTTTCGGCTGCCATGTTCTTCGTCCGTTACCTGATGTTGCGCTGCGATAGCAGCGTCGAGACCGGGCTGCTAGACAGGCAAAAATTGTCTGTCAACGAATTTTACAGTAATTTAGTTACAATTTTACTCTCATAAACGTTATATTCTGATTCGGATATGCGTGACCACTCGGGGGGCGGCTGATTGGCGAACCAGGTATATTGCCGCTTGGCATAGCGGCGCGTCGCCTGGGCGGCTGCCGCAACCGCCGCGTCACGCTCCATTTCTCCCTTGAGAAAGGCCGCGATTTCAGGGACTCCGATAGCGCGCATGATCGGCAGGGAAGGGGCGAGCCCGCGAGCGAGCAGCGTTTTAACCTCTTCCACCGCACCGCTTTCGAACATGTTGGCGAAGCGCCGGTCGCACCGTTCATACAGCCAGTCGCGGTCGGGCAGCAGGAGCAGCGGCGCAAGCCCGATATCGCCTGCAATGCCTCCGCTTTTCTCCCGCTGCCACTGCTCTATGGGCCGTCCGGTCGACCGAACCACCTCGAGCGCGCGGGCGATTCGGCTTGAATCGGCCGGGTTGAGGCGTGTTGCGGACGCGGGATCCTCGCGCTGAAGGGCCGCATAGGCATCGGCAACCGGCAGGGCGCGTATCTCTGCGCGGATTTCGGCATCGATTTCCGGGATGGGCGCCAGCCCTTCAAGCAGGGTCCGGTGATACAATCCCGTTCCCCCGACAAGGATGACGGGTTTGCCTTTCCGATGCGCGGCCGCAATCTCCGTCTTGGCGTCATGGGCCCAGCGGGCCGCCGAGCAGGCTTCTTCGCCGCCGATATAGCCGAACAGGCGATGAGGGAGCGCCGCTTCCTCGGCCTCACTTGGCCGGGCAGTGACAATCCGCATGTCGCGATAGACCTGGGCACTGTCGGCGTTGATGATCACGCCGCCGGTACGCTCGGCAATTCGCATTGCAAGAGACGACTTGCCGCTGGCGGTTGGCCCGGCAATAAGCGCGACCCTGGCCCCCGCGATGTTCCCGGAGGCGTTTTCGTTGGAGTTCCCGCGCATGTTCATTGCAACGCTCATAGCAGCAGATCGGCTTTCCGCAGACGATATTTCGCAGGCGCGTGATTTGCTTGCGGAAGCGGGGGCAGAAATTCTCGGAACAGACTGGATAGAAAGGGAAAAAGCTGTCGATATCCGTTTTACAGGCGATCTGGCCGGTGCCCGAAATGCACTCGGTGCGCTGAGCGGAAGTATCGACGTCATCGTGCAGGCGGAAACGGGACGGGCCAAAAAGCTGTTCATCGCCGATATGGATTCGACGATGATAACGGTCGAATGTCTCGACGAACTGGCCGATTATGCGGGGTTCAAGCCGCAGGTTTCGGCGATTACCGAACGGGCGATGCGCGGCGAGCTGGATTTTGTCGCGGCGCTCGACGAGCGCGTCGCGCTGCTCGAGGGCATGGATGAAGAGATCGTCACACGCTGCCATATCGAGCGGGTCGCTCTGTCGCCTGGCGCAGTGTCGCTAGTCCGGACAATGAGGGCGCATGGCACGCATACGGTGTTGGTGTCGGGCGGTTTCACACTGTTTGCCGATCGCGTGGCGGCGGAAATCGGTTTCGACAGGGCCATTGCCAATCGGCTTGAAATATCGGCGGGCAGCCTGACCGGCCGGGTCATCCGGCCCATTGTCGATAGCGCCACGAAACGCCGGGTTTTGCTGGAAGAAACCGAGAGGCTGGGGCTGGCGCGCGAAGACACGCTGGCGATTGGCGATGGTGCCAATGATCTTGCGATGATCGAGCAATCCGGTCTCGGGATCGCCTATCGCGGCAAGCCCAAATTGCGCGATGCGGCGGATGCCCGGATCGATCATGGAGATTTGTCTGCCTTGCTCTACGCGCAAGGCTATCCCCGCAGGGAATGGGTCGAAAGCTAGTTGGCCCGCGTCATGTCTGCGGCGACCGCGCTGAGCGCAAAAGCTACGGACTCTTCATCGCCAGCGAAGCTGAGCTCGATACCCGCTTCCGAAATGGCATGAACCTCGGCGATTATCTCGCCCGCTGCCGGGTGAACCAGCCTGACCTTCGCGCCGCATTCCGGATTTACATTGCTGCGAATGGTGGCACCGCGGCCCGAAACGCTTTCCAGCGCTGCCGGGGAAGGGGCATCGGCATGGATGACGCACATCCGCCGTCTGCGCCATGGCGTTGCCATTGATCCGCCCTGTATTCTGTACTGTCGCGACATCCACACTTCCTCTGCTCAGGAAGCGAGTAACGACCATCCACGAAAATTCGGTTAAACCGGCTTACCGGCGACGAACGGTGATGCACTCCGATCCGGCACGGGTGGCGGCGGCACAGGCCTGACGGGCCTGGGCCTGGGTCTGGAAAGGCCCGGCCTGGAGCCGCGTATAGGGCCCTGCGCGTACCAGAAATGGCTGCAGGTCGGCGAGCGAAGAGTCTCTGGCTGACACCTGGCGCCACAGGGCTTCTGCCCTTGGACGCTCACGGAATGACCCAAGCTGGATCCGCCAATCGCCTGTTCGCACGGCCGGAGGAGCGGCTGGAGGCGCTGCTGGCGGCGCCTGAGTGACGGCAACCGGCGGGCGGGTCTGTGCAGGCGGAGATGCCATTGGCGGAGATGCGGGCGGCGGGGATGAAGCGGGCGGTTGGGCGACAGGCGCGGGTACCGGAACCGGCGTGAAGGTCGGGGTTGGTGCAGAAGGCGGCGCACTTGGCGGCGGCGGCGCGCTGGCGATCTCGGTCGTCTGGCTTTCCTGCTGCATCCGCGCGGCCATCGCCGTGCCTTCCTGGCGCTGTTCGAGCGGGATATAGCTGTCCATCTGCTCGAGGCTGGTCGATGCCTGCGGCAATCCGGCCGCGCTGGCATTGGTCATCAGAGCATAGGCGCGTGGCCAGTCTCGCGGCGCAAGATCGCCGTTAAACAGTGCCGTGCCATAGATATACTGGGCGCGCGGTTCGCCGCGATTGGCGGCGCGAATGATATAGGGCATCGCCTCTTCGCGATTGCCGTCCTGAAACAGGATCAGCCCGTAATTGGCTTCGGCCTGCAAATGGCCTTGCTGCGCAGCGCGGCCGAACAGGTCGCGCGCACGCTCCATATCCTGCGGCACACCGCGACCGAGCTTGTAGGCCTGACCCAGGTTGAACTGCGCATCGGGATCGCCGGCATCGGACAAAGGCTGCCATTCGGCGATGGCGCGGGCATAATCGCCGCCGCGCCAGGCTTCGACGCCTTCCTGGACGCCTGCACTGGCCCCCCACGGTAACGCTATCAGGGCCAATGCGGCGCCGATCGCCGCTCTGTGCCTCATCGCCATATGCAGTTCTCCATAATTTTACGCGCTTTACTTATCGGGGATATTAGCAGGGTTAAAGCCGGATTAGCAAAGTTGAACCGTCCATTTCCGGGACATCAATCAAAGTTTAACGTCGAGCGTTAACCAGATTTTAGTCACCTGAGTGGCAATGCCGGTCATGAAATACCGCCACCAAAGGGGATATCATGCGGGTCTTGGCATTAGCATCGCAAAAAGGCGGCTCTGGAAAAACAACGCTTTCCGGGCACCTTGCAGTAGAAGCGCAACGCAGCGGCGCCGGTCCGGTGGTGTTGATCGATATCGACCCCCAGGGATCGCTCGCCGACTGGTGGAATGAACGCGAAGACGACATGCCTGCCTTTGCGCAGACCACCGTCGCGCGGCTTGCATCGGATCTTGAGGTTTTGCGGCAGCAGGGTTTCAAACTCGCCGTGCTCGATACGCCGCCCGCCATCACGATGGCGATCCAGAGCGTTATCCAGGTTGCCGAACTCATTGTCATTCCGACCCGCCCGAGCCCGCACGATCTGCGCGCCGTCGGTGCGACGGTCGATTTGTGCGAACGCGCCGGTAAGCCGCTGATCTTCGTGGTCAACGCGGCAACGCCCAAGGCGAAGATCACCTATGAAGCCGCTGTCGCACTTTCTCAGCACGGCACGGTTGCTCCGGTCACCCTCCATCATCGCACCGATTTCGCGGCCTCGATGATCGATGGCCGCACGGTCATGGAAGTCGATCCGAACGGTAAATCGGCGACCGAAGTGCATGAGCTGTGGAGCTATATCTCCGATCGGCTCGAAAAGAATTTCCGCCGCACCGTATTCAGCGGACCCAAGTTCGCAGCCCAACCGGGCGCGGTACATCGACCGGCAGCAGGTGGCTTTGGCCGCCGGGTGACAGGTCAGTAGGAGCGACATGATGGGCGAAGAAAAATTCGCGTCGCTTTCCTCGGGCTTGCTCGCGCGCAAAGGTGCAGCAAAACCCGCCATGCGACGCCAGGGCTTTATCAATCCCGATGGTGATGTCACCGAAGATCTTGGCTGGAACGATATGGGGCTGGAAACGCCGCATCCGGTCAATGGCGATCAGGAATATCACGGCGAAGCACCGCTTCCCGAGGTTCGCAAACAGCAGGAACAGCTCGCTGAAGGTCTGGGCGGTGCGGATTATGCTCCGTTCAACCAGGTGGATGCGCAGCCGGATGTGGTTTTCGAAGACGAGCCGCAGGATCTGGAACCCTATACGACCAATGGCCATGGGGGCCTGACCCCGATGGAGCCGTCTGATGTCGAGCCGGAACCTGTTGAAGATGTACAGGAACAGATCGAACCGGAACCGGCACCACTGCCCGTTGCCGAAGCTGATGAAGGCGTTCTCGCCCATGGCCAGTCGCCATTGTCGGTCAAGAAAGCCGACCGGGAAGAACCGGTTGAACAGCATCAGCCCACCGAACTGAAAGAGCCCAGGGAACGGGATGTGCCGGCGCGCCAGAAGGTCGCCTTCACATTGCGGCTCGACAGGGAGCGCCATCTCAAACTGCGCTTGGCATCGGCGGTTACAAACCAGTCCGCCCAGCGTCTGGTGACGGAAGCGCTCGATATGTTCCTGGAACAGCATCCCGATGTGCAAGCGCTGACCGGACCGATGTCCGCAGCCAACAAGCACTGATTGAGGAGGGGTATAATGAAGCCTAGCATCATCAAACTCGCAGCATCGACGCTAGCCGTCGGCGCATCGATCGTTGGATTTACGCCGCTGGCAAACAGCGCCTTTTCAACCGGGGCGTCGGATATGGACAGCCGCGTCGCCCAGCAGGCCGCCCAGGCCGCATCTTCGGCGCGCAGTGCGCTCTCCGAAAATGACAGCGCCGCCGCAATACGTCATGCCGAACTGGCGGTGAGCCATATGCCGAACAGTGCCGAGTACAGGCACCTGCTTGGCCGAGCCTATCTGGCAGCAGGCCGTTTCGCCTCGGCGGAAACGAGTTTCCAGGATGCGCTCACGCTCAACCCGGACTTGAACCGGACGGCTTTCAATCTCGCGCTGACCCAGATTGCCCAGGGTGATCGCGCCGATGCGCTTGCCGAACTGAACAATCTTGAAGGTCGCCTGGGTGCGTCCGATCTCGGCCTCGCCATGGCGCTTGCCGGGAATCATGACCGCGCAATCGAAATTCTTCAGCAGGCGGCCCGCGCCAATGGCGGCGATCCGCGTGCCCGGCAGAATCTGGCGCTGACCTATGCGATGGCCGGTCGCTGGTCGGAGGCCCGCATCACGGCTGCACAGGATATCAGCCTTGCCGATCTCGATACCCGGATGCGCGACTGGACCCAGTTCAGCGCGCCGGAGCATGACTGGGATCAGGTTTCCAGCCTGCTTGGCGTTGAAGCCGACCGGAACGATCCCGGTCAGCCGGTCCAGCTCGCCCTTGTGCGGCAGGACGACACGGTGATGATGGCTGAAGCGCCAGCTACGGTCGATTATGCCGAACAGAATCCGGTCGTTGCCTTCACGGCACCTGCCGAAGCCGGTTCCGTGGCTGACGTTCCGCCGGTCATCGAAGCCGAACCCGAGCCGATGCGCGTTGCTGCCGTGGATGTGGAAGATTATTCCGCACCTGCAGCCGATGCATTCATCGTCGAGGACGAAGACAATTTTGAAGAAGCCGATGCGGTCGATGCGATCGCGGTGGCAGCAGAGCCTTCTTCGCGGCCCGTGGTCGCCCTGACCGCACCGGTTGTTGCAATGGCCCAGGCACCTGTCGAGGAGAGCTGGCTTGCCGTTCTGCGTGCTGCACGAGCACCGGAACGCCCGGCCATGGCCGCCGCGCCAGTTGCCCAGCCTGCTGCGCCAGCCGCTTCGGCTGCCCCGGCGACCGATGGCGGCTATGTGGTCCAGCTTGGTGCATTTTCCACCGAAGCCAATGTTCGCGTTGCCTGGGATCGGGCGGTTCGCCGCTATTCCGGTCTTTCCGCCTATACGCCGTCGCATGCGACTTTCGACCGTGGCCGGACGCTGTACCGCCTTTCTTTCGGTGGTTTTGCAACGAGCCGCGATGCAGCCCGCATGTGCCGGACGCTTCGTTCGCGCGGTCAGGAATGTTTCGTGCGGACCCGCGCCGGCGATTCGCCGCTGCAGATGGCCGCTCGGGCCGGTGTAGGGGTGGCGGCCCTGCGCTAAACGATATCAATCCAGATTATCAAGAGGGCGGTCGATCCACGGATTGGCCGCCCTTTATCGTATGGACGACCTTGCCCTGTACCGGCAGCTCGTCGAAGGGCGTGTTGCCGGCGCTTGAGGCCATGTTCATCGTGTCCACACGCCACGGCGCGTCCGCATCGAAAATTACCAGATCGGCCGCTGATCCTGCGCTCATAGCGCCTCCATCCACACCGAGCAGTGTTGCCGGATTGCGGGATAGCAGGGCAAACAGCCGCGCCATATCGATATGGCCATCGCGGACCAAGCCCAGCGACAGGGTGAGCAGCGTTTCCGCGCCCGACATGCCCGGTTCTGCATCGGCATAGGGGAGGCGCTTGGCTTCCGGCCCCTGTGGATCATGCCCCGAACAGATGACGTCGATCGTTCCATCAGCCAGCGCGACAAGCGCCGCATCGCGATCCTCCGCACTGCGCAGCGGCGGTGAGAGTTTGGCGAAGGTGCGATAGGCCCCGATATCGACATCGCAGAGCAGCAGATGGCCGGGCGTGATCCCGCAGCTGATATGGACGCCGCGCGCCTTGGCTTCACGGATCAGGTCGAAGCCGCGTGCGGTGGTCACGGTGCGGAAATGGACATGGGCGCCGGTATCTTCCGCGAGCATCACGTCGCGCGCTATCGCCATCGCTTCGGAAATCGCGGGACCGCTCGGCAAACCCAGCCGGGTGGCCGTTTCCCCGTCGGTCGCCACGGCATGGCGGGACAGGCCCTCATCCTCGGCATGGGTGATGACCATCAGGTCGAGCGCAGCGGCGTAGGAGAGCAGCCGGTGCATCAGGCCGGAATCGGCAATGCGTTGGCGCCCGGTCGACACTGCAACCGCTCCGGCGCGCTGCATCAGGCCGATCTCGGTCAGTTCTTCCCCGTTCAACGCCTGAGTTGCCGCTGCCAAAGGGTGAACCCAGACAGTCGGTTTCCCCGCCGCGGCTGCATGCTGGACCATCGCTGGCTCATCAATCGCCGGAGACTGGTCGGGCATCAGTGCGACACGCGTGATTCCGCCTGCGGCAAAGGCCGGAATATCGATGGCGAAACAGCCAAGATCGACAATTCCCGGTGCGACATGAAGGCCGCCGGCGTCTATGGATTTGGCGGAATCCGGAGCCGAGTCGACGATTTTGCCATCTGCACAGGCGATATCGCCCGGCAAGACGCTTCCGCCGACAGGATCGACCAGCGTGCCGCCTGTGATCGTGAGCGGGTTCATGCCCAACCCTCCACACCGCGTTGCTGGCGGGTGAGGACATCGAGACAGGCCATGCGGACGGCGACGCCCATTTCGACCTGCTCGGTGATGGCCGAACGCTCCAGATCGTCGGCAATGTCGCTGGCGATCTCAACGCCTCGGTTCATTGGCCCCGGATGCATGACCAGTGCGCCGGGCGCGGCCCGTTCCAGCCGTTCGCGCGTGAGACCGTACAGCGCGAAATATTCGCGAGAGGAGGGGATGAAGCCGCCCTGCATCCGTTCATTCTGGACACGCAGCATCATGACCACGTCCGCGCCGTCCAGGCCGGCGTCGAAATCGGTGAACGGGGTGACGCCCAGCCGGTCTATCGCCGCCGGCATCAGGGTAGGGGGCGCAATCACGCGGACCTCCGCACCCAGCGCCGTTAGCGCAAGGATATTGGAACGGGCGACCCGGCTGTGCAGGATATCGCCGCAAATCGCGACCCGCTGTTTCTCCAGCGCGCCCTTGCGGCGGCGGATGGTCAGCGCATCGAGCAACGCTTGTGTCGGATGCTCGTGCCAGCCATCGCCGGCATTGAGCACCGGACAATCCACCTTGTCGGCAATCAGTTGCACCGCACCCGAGGCCTGGTGCCGGATCACGATGACATCGGCGCGCATGGCATTCAGCGTGACGGCCGTATCGATCAGCGTTTCGCCTTTTTTCACACTGGATTGCGCGGCGTGCATGTTGACGACATCCGCCCCGAGTCGTTTTCCGGCGATCTCGAACGAGAGTAATGTACGCGTCGAGGCTTCGAAAAAGGCGTTGATCTGTGTAAGCCCGGCCAGCCGGTCATCATGCTTGGACGATTGCCGGTTCAGCTCCACCCATTGCTCGGCTTCATCGAGCAAAAAAGTGATTTCCCATGGCTGGAGCCCGAAAATACCGGTCAAATGCCTGTGCGGAAACGGGTGCGCGCCTTCGGGTGTGGCCGCAGAAATAGGAATCGCCTGTGACATTAAAGGGGTCTCTTAGACGCGAGAGGTTAAGGGAGCAATACGGCTTGATGCGCAGCGCGTTTACTGGGTGCCATCGAGAAGAATCGGTCAAACTTGCTTTACCGCGACATTAGGCGTCTAATTCCCGATCTTAGATTGTCTAAGAGGGGAACGATGATGAAAAAGGTTGTTGTACTTGTAAGTGTGTTGGCTCTTGGCGCGTGCGCGGAAAGCGCACCTGAAGCCGAATCCGCGACCGAAGTGGAAGCGACTGAGGATGCAGGCGTGGATATGTCTGCATGGGTCGGCGACTATTCTCTCGTATATGACGATG
Organism: uncultured Parasphingopyxis sp.; assembly: GCA_947259005.1. Classification (GTDB taxonomy): domain Bacteria; phylum Pseudomonadota; class Alphaproteobacteria; order Sphingomonadales; family Sphingomonadaceae; genus Parasphingopyxis. The sequence goes on from CAMYKP010000007.1 coordinate 249,441, forward strand.
GCACGGAAGCCACGCTGAGCATCGCCGCCGATGGCGCCTATACCGGCAGCAATGGCGATGAGACGGTGACGGGCGCGATCACGCTGGGTGACGGCGGCGCGTTCTGCTACACCGCCGAAGGCAGTGACGACACCGAATGCTGGACGAATGGCGAGGCCAATGAAGATGGCAGCTGGGTATCGACCAGCGATGCCGGCCGCAGCGCAACGGTGAGCCGTGTGGAAGAAACCGCTGACGCGGATCCCGCAGCCTAAGCATTTTTTAGATCGGGGCGGCAGGCACCGCCTATGGTGCAAAAAAAGGGTCGGGACGGCTAGCCGTTACCCGGCCCTTTTTGCTTCAGGCTATAGCGCCACCAGCGCATCGATTGCGCCCTGCAGGATAAACGCCGCCGCTGCTGCATCGACCCGGGCGGCGCGCTTTTTGCGGGTGACGTCCTGCTCGATCATCGCGCGTTCGACGGCTTGTGTGGACCAGCGTTCGTCGCGGAGCAGGATCGGCAGGTCCAGCGCCTGATCCACATTGCGCGCAAAGGCGCGGGTGGACTGGGTTTGCGGGCTGTCCGTGCCGTCGAGGTTAAGCGGCAAGCCGATAACCAGCCCGGTAACATGCTGCTCGGCGAAGATCGTTTTGAGCCGCTCCAGATCTTTCGAGAATTTTGTGCGTTTCACCGTCTCGGCGGCGGTCGCAAAGGTCCACTGTGCATCGCATAGCGCCACACCGATCGTCTTGCTGCCGACATCGAGTCCGGCAAGACGTCCGCCATGGGGCAGCGTATCGCGAAAATCGGCAGGGGTTTCGGTGATCATGACGCTACCGCTCGATAGGCGCTGACCCGCCGCGCCGCATCGTTGCGCAGATTGCTCCAGAAGAGCAGGAAATCGAACACATGGTAATTATTGCCGGGCAAGACGTAACGCCCGAACGCCTCGGGCGGCTGGCCGACCAGCAGCAGGCCCTGATCGTCGCAGCGGGCCGAGATCAGGCCGCGGCTCAGGCTGGCATTGTTCATGTCCTCATTGGGCACGACGGCGCCGAGATTGGCCTCCGCATCCGCCGCTCCGTTCCGGCTTCCGGTCAGCGGATTGACGCACAGCATCGCAGTATCGCGCCGTGAGGCCCCGGTATATCCTGTGCTTTCATCATAGATGCGAGTGATCTGGTGCGGATCGGCGGGTTCGGCGAAACTCTGGAACGCGATGATGCAATTGCTGGACTCCGGCTCCGCGCAGGCATCGAGGGGGAGGGCGGGCAGATCCGCCTCCACCGAAATCGGCCAGCCGATCACATAGGCCGCGACAATGCGCTCGGCTGCGGGCGTCCCCGCAATGCGCTCATGGAGCAGGGTGGCAAGATGCAGTCCGCCCTGGCTGTGCCCGGCCAGGATAAAGGGCTGGTCTTCGCCGATCTGCGTGAGGAAATAGTCGAACGCCGCTTCGACATCCTGATAGGCAAAGCGCAGCGCGACTTCGGCATTGCGATGATCGGTCAGGAAGGCACCGATCACGGCCTGCCGGTAGAGCGGTGCCCAGACTTCCCCGATTTCGTTGAAGACGCTGGCCTGGCTCGCGGCAAACAGTTCCTGGCGCGGGCGGGCGGCGGCGCTGTTGAGCGGCGCATTCCAGCGATCCCGGTCCAGATAGGTTGTTGGCAGGACATAGAAAACCGGGATGCGGGGTTGGTCCTGATCGGCGATTACAGGTGCGGGTGCCATTTCTCCTGCTTCTTCTTCCGCTTCCGCAACCTCTTCCTCTTCGCCATAGCCTTCTGGCAGCCAGTCGCTGGCCGGGTTGGCGATATCGGGGCGAATCAGCCACATCGCCCGATTGGCATAGGCCTGGTCCGGCACCTCTTCGAGCATCTCGATGGTATCGCCGGGCACCAGCGCCATCTCCAGAAGTTCGTCCTGAAACAGCGTCCAGGCGACCCCGGCAAGCAGGACGAGGAAGATCGCGGTGGCAATCAGATAGAGGAAGATACGGGCAGCCATGGTGTCACTCTTATACGGTATGGCGGGCGCCATAGTCCAAGGCGCGTAAAAGGCCAACGCCAATGGGCCATTCATGCATTTTACGCGCTTGCAGCAAAGGCGGGGCGATGCTAGCCGCGCGGCCATGTCCGTCGATACTCAAACCGTGCTCCGCATCGCGTCCCTGGCGCGTATTGCGATGAGCGAAGAAGAGGCCGAGCGCCTCAAGCCCGAACTCAACAATATCCTTGGTTGGGTCGAACAACTGGGCGAAGTCGATACGTCCGGCGTCGAACCGCTGGCCGCCGTGATCGCCAACCATACCCGGATGCGCGACGACGTCGTGACCGATGGCGACAAGCGCGACGATATCCTCGCCAATGCGCCGGTGGCTGAACACGGCTTTTTCGCCGTGCCGAAGGTGATCGAATAGTGACCGATATTACCGATCTTGGCGTTGCGGAAATCCGCGACGGGTTTCGCGGGGGCGCCTTTTCCGCGCGCGAAGTGGCCGAAGCGTTCAACGACGCGGTTGCGGGCTCCGACGCGCTCAACTGCTTTATCGTGAAAACGCCTGAGAAAGCGCTCGAAGCGGCGGACGAAGCCGATCGCGCGCTTGCAGCCGGTGAAGCCAAGCCGCTTTCCGGCGTGCCGCTGGGTATCAAGGACCTGTTCTGCACCAAGGGCGTCCAGTCGACCGCCGCAAGCCATATCCTTGAAGGCTTTGTTCCGCCCTATGAGTCCACCGTTTCCGGTAACCTGCTGGAAGCGGGCGCCGGAATGCTCGGCAAGCTCAACATGGATCAGTTCGCGATGGGGTCGTCCAACGAGACGAGCTATTTCGGCAATGTGGTTTCGCCGTGGCGCCGCAACGATGGAGGCAACACGCCGATGTCGCCGGGCGGCAGCTCGGGCGGCACATCGTCGGCCATCGCCGCGCATATAGTGCCAGCGGCTACCGGCACCGATACCGGTGGTTCGATCCGCCAGCCCGCCGCCTTTACCGGCATTTGCGGGATGAAGCCGACCTATGGCCGCTGCTCGCGCTATGGCATGGTCGCCTTCGCCTCGTCGCTGGACCAGGCCGGGCCGATGGCGCGCAGCGTAAAGGATTGCGCGATCCTGCTTGAAGCCATGGCAGGTTATGACGCGAAGGATTCGACATCGCTCAACGAACCGGTTCCTCATTGGGAAGCGGGCCTGAGCGGCGATCTCAAGGGCAAGAAAATCGGCATCCCGAAGGAATACCGGGTCGATGACATGCCCGAGGAAATCGATGCGCTGTGGAAACAGGGTGTCGAGTGGATGCGCGATGCGGGCGCGGAGATTGTCGATGTCTCGCTGCCGCACACCAAATATGCGCTGCCCGCCTATTACATCATCGCGCCCGCCGAAGCCTCGGCCAATCTCGCGCGCTATGATGGCGTACGCTACGGCCTTCGTGAAACGCCGGATGGCGCAAACCTGCAGGAAATGTACGCTGCGACCCGCGCCGCCGGTTTCGGCGACGAGGTCAAGCGCCGGATCATGATCGGCACCTACGTGTTGTCTGCCGGTTTCTACGACGCTTATTTCACGCAGGCGACCAAGGTCCGCACCCTGATTGCGCGCGATTTCGATCAGGCATGGGATAGCTGCGATTATCTGCTCACGCCCACCGCACCGTCTGCGGCTTTCGGCCTTGGCGATCTCAGCGACGATCCGATCGCCATGTATCTGAACGATGTTTTCACCGTGCCGAGTTCGCTGGCCGGATTGCCCGCCATCGCCGTGCCGGGAGGCCTCAGCAAACAGGGGCTTCCGCTCGGCCTGCAGATCATCGGCAAGGCACTGGACGAACAGGGCGTTATGAATGCGGGGCTGGCGATGGAAGATCGAGCCGGCTTTACCGCGCGTGCGGAGAAATGGTGGTGAGCAATTATCGCATCCAGGGCGCAACAGGCGAATGGGAGGTCGTGATCGGCCTTGAGGTCCATGCGCAGATCACGTCCCACTCCAAGCTGTTTTCCGGCGCTTCGACCGAATTCGGGCAGGAACCCAACTGCAACGTGTCTCTCGTCGATGCGGCGATGCCGGGGATGCTGCCGGTCGTGAATGGCGAATGCCTGCGTCAGGCGGTGCGCACGGGATTGGCGCTGAACGCCCAGATCAACCGCTGGTCGCGCTTCGACCGGAAGAATTATTTCTACGCCGATCTGCCGCAGGGCTATCAGATTTCGCAGCTCTTCCACCCGATTGTCGGCGAGGGTGAAATCGAGGTTTCGCTCGACGAAAAGGATCCCGAAGGCACGGTCAAGACGATCGGCATCGAGCGCATCCATGTCGAGCAGGATGCCGGCAAGCTGATGCATGATCAGCATCCGACGATGAGCTATGTCGATCTCAATCGCTGCGGCGTCGCGCTGATGGAAATCGTTTCGCGGCCGGATATGGCATCGCCTGCCGAGGCCGGCGCCTATGTCCGCAAGCTGCGCTCGATACTTCGGTACGTTGGCTCGTGCGACGGCAATATGGAACAGGGCTCGATGCGCGCCGATGTGAACGTATCCGTGCGCAAGCCGGGTGACGAACTGGGTACGCGGACCGAGACCAAGAACGTCAACTCCATCCGCTTCATCCAGCAGGTTGTCGAAACCGAAGCCCGCCGCCAGGTCGACCTGATCGAGGATGGCGGCACGGTGGTCCAGGAAACCCGGCTATTCGATCCCGACAAGGGCGAGACGCGGTCGATGCGCTCCAAGGAAGATGCGCATGATTATCGCTATTTCCCCGACCCCGATCTGCTGCCGATCGAGCTGAGCGAGGAATTCGTCGCCGAGGCAAAGGCGAGCCTGCCCGAACTGCCCGATGCCAAACGCCATCGTTATGAGAATGAGCTTGGCCTGAGCGCCTATAACGCCGCCGTACTGACCGCCGAGGCGGAAACTGCGCGCTGGTTTGAAGGACTGGCCGCCGAAAGCGCCAAGAAGCAGGGCAAGCCCGAAGCCGATGTCGCCAAGGCCGCTGCCAACTGGCTGATTTCCGACCTTTTTGGCGGACTTAACAAGCTCGGCGTCGATCTGGACTCTTCGCCGATAAGCGCTGCCCAGGGGGCGGAACTTCTGGCTCTGGTTGCCGATGGCACGCTCTCTGGACCGCTCGCCAAGCAGGTGTTCGAAATCATGCTCGAGACCGGCGACGATCCGGAAAAGATCGTCGAGGAAAAGGGGCTCAAACAGACCTCCGACACCGGTGCAATCGAAGCGGTGATCGCCGACATCCTTGCAGCGAACAGCGACAAGGTCGAAGAGTATCGCGGTGGCAAGGACAAGCTGTTCGGTTTCTTCGTTGGCCAGACGATGAAGGCGATGCAGGGCAAAGCGAACCCCAAGGTCGTCAACGAGCTGCTGCGCAAGGCGCTGGGCTAGCGGAAATAGTCGCTAGGTAACGTCACGACGCTCCAATTGGCGCTGACGGTGCATCTTGTGTGCCAGCGCAACGGCAAGGGCATATTCCGGAGCCGATGGAATGTCGGGGATCACGCCTGTGCCCTCCCAATCTAGGCCGGTTGCAAGGTCGTAGGTGCGGCCAATGGGGAGCATCATGCCAAAATCTGCGGGCAGACGGAAAAATTCGGCGGCATGGCTGGCTCCATAGGTTGCTTCTCCGACCACGGTGGCGCGGTTGCGGGCTTGCAGAATGAACGGCATCAGCTCGGCCGTCGAAGCCGTTTCATTGTCGACCAGAACATAGATGGGGGCCGTACTGAGATGTTCGCAGGTCGGGTTCGGTGCAGCCTCATGCTCGTCGATTCTCAAGCCATCCTCGTCTCGCCAGGCGATGGCAAATAGCGGTTCCACAGATTCAAACAGGCAGCCGGCGATCCGCCGGAAAAGCCTGGAATTGCCGCCGCGATTTCCCCGAAGATCGAAAATGAGGGTGGTTTCTGCCGGAGCTGCCGCAAGCGCGGCGAGCATGGCCTCGAGATCGGATTCCTCTGCCGCGAATTCCTCCAGCTGCAGGACCAAGACATCGGATTGCGGTGACCAAGTCGAGAGGTAACTGCCGTGATGGCCTTCCTCCAGATGTTCTCCCTCAAAATAGGATTGGCCAAGGATGGAGGCCGTCCGCTCCGGCCCGTAAATTCCCAGATGGCCGTCCGTCCGGACATCTTGTAACGCGCGGTGCAACCACAATGCGTAAGTATTCGCATCTGCCTCTGCCGTGAGAGCTTCCTCCTCCAATTGCCGAAGGCGGTCCAAATAGGGTAGTGCCGCCGCTGGCTCATAGAAGTCAGAGGCAAATCGCTCGGATATCTCCGCCACGATTTCCCTGCGCGTTTCGGGAGGGATATCCTCTGCAAGCGCAGCAGATGTAAAAATCGGTGAGGCCAAGAGGAAGATTGACCAGATACGCATGGACGAAAACATGAAATCGGCTCCAACAGCTTCTACAAATGAGGATGGCCATGACGGTTCGGGCGAGGCGGAGCGAGTCACCAAAAGTCACCAAAGCTCACCTCCCTGTTTCAGTCTTGGCCGGTGGCAGGTGGATCCGCGCGCGAACACGCTGAAATCGGCTGAAGATACGATCCGGCTGCAGCCGCGCTTGATGAGCGTTCTGGTCGCTCTGGCAGAAGGCCATCCCGGATATGTCTCTCGCGAAGAGCTGCTCAGACTTGCCTGGCGCGTGGAGCATCTCAGCCCTCAAGCCCTCAACAATGCCGTTAGCAAATTACGCACCGCGCTCGGCGATCCCGATCTGATTCAGACGCAGCGGTTGGACGGTTACAGGCTCGCTATTGCGCCTGACTGGAACATCGGCGGCGGCAAGCCTCGGGAGACAGCGGCTGGCGAGAAGAGATGGTCCACCGCATTTATAGTTGCTGCGACGCTGTTTGGTTCGGCCGCGATCGTCATCGCCTTGCTATTGGTCAGCCAGGGCGACGATCCGCTATCCCAATATCTGTCTGAAAACCCGGGAAACTGGGTGGTCGAGGTGCAGGAAGGCCCGGAAGAATAAGGGCTATAATCCGGCGGTGCAGGGACTCGAACAGGTTATCAGAATACCGGCTGATTGTTCGCATCGTCCGCATCATCGCTACCATCTATCGGCGTATGGATGCCGCATTCCGTTTTGTCCCAGCCGCGCCACCGCCCTGCGCGGGCATCTTCGCCGGGCGCGACCTTGCTGGTGCACGGCGCGCAGCCGACCGAGAGATAGCCTTCGGCCTCGAGCGGGTGGCGGGGCAGGTCATGCTCTTCGAAATAGGCGTCGAGATCGTCCTTGATCCAGTTGCCAAGCGGGTTGAGTTTCAACCGGCCATCCTCGACCTCGAAGCGCGCTATATTCTCGCGGGTGATGGACTGGAACGCCTTTCGCCCCGAAATCCAGGCATCCAGTCCGTTCTTGGCGCGGGCCAGCGGTTCGACCTTGCGGATCTCGCAGCAGCCATCAGGATCGAACGACCAGCGTAGTTCGTTCGGATCCTTTTCCGCGAGCACATCGACATTGGGTGTCACCACGGAGGCATTCTTGATCCCGAAAGTCTCAATCAGCGTTTCACGATAGGCGAGTGTTTCGGGAAACATGCGCAGCGTGTCGACAAACACGACCGGGATCGCCGGATCGGCCTTGGCGACCAGGTGCAGCAGCACGGCGCTTTCCGTCCCGAAGGAGGAAACCACGGCGATTTCGCCCAGTTCGTCTTCCGCAAACAGTGCACGCAGCATGGTCTGCGCATCGACACCCTCGAAACGGGCATTCAGTGCGTCGGCATCGTCCTGGGTGAAGCGGGGGCGGCTGTCGATCGTATCGAGTTTTCTCGCGGTGGCCGAGCTACTCATGTCGCTTGCTCCAGATTGGCTTCCGTCCATCTGCGGCATTTTGGTAGACCTCCTCCCAGCGGGCAAGTGCCTTTTTCGCATCTGCAGCATTTATCGGCTTTTCGGGGGCGAAACTGTCAAACCCGCAGCGCCGCATGAAGGCGAGCTGATCGACGAGTACATCGCCCTGTGCACGCAATTCGCCGGTATATCCATGCTCTCGCAGGATACGCGCGGCCGAATAGCCACGGCCGTCACCAAAGGCGGAAAAGCCGATCTCGATCATCGCCAGCCGGTCCAGATAAGGGATGAGCTGGCGCGCATCTTCGCCATCTTCGAGCCGTACGGCAGTCGCATTGGACTGGTCGAAGAAACTGTCGAGAGTGACGGCGGGTTCTTCGGAGGCTCCGTCGTCGCGAAAGCGCAGGATGTTATCCATAAAGCGCCTCCTTGAACGGATCCATGCCGAGCCGGCGATAAGTGTCGACGAAGCGTTCGCCATCCTCCCGCGCTGCAACATAAACATCGGTTACGGTCTCGATTGCGTCGACGATTCCGTCTTCGGTGAAGCCGGGTCCGGTGATCTTGGCAAGGCTCACATCCTCTGCGCCCGACCCGCCGAGCAGCAGCTGGTAATTCTCCGTGCCTTTCCGGTCGACGCCGAGGATACCGATATGGCCGGCATGGTGATGTCCGCAGGCATTGATACAACCGGATATTTTCAGCTTCAGTTCGCCCAGCTCCTTTTGCCGGTCGATATCGGCAAAGCGCTTGGCGATCTTCTGCGCGACCGGGATCGAGCGGGCATTGGCAAGACTGCAATAATCGAGGCCGGGGCAGGCGATGATATCGCTGATCAGATCGAGGTTGGGCGAGGCCAGACCGGCCTCGTCCAGTTTCTGCCAGAGCGAATAGAGATCGGCCTTGCGGACATGCGGCAGCACGATGTTCTGCGAATGGGTGACCCGGCATTCGTCGAAGCTATATTGTTCGGTGAGATCGGCCATGAGATCCATCTGCGCGGAACTGGCATCGCCCGGAATGCCGCCGACCGGTTTCAGGCTGATTGTCGCAATCGCATAGCCGGGCCGCTTGTGCGCATGAACATTCTGATCGAGCCATATGGCGAAATCGGGGTCGGAGCGGTCAATCTCGTCGCTGAGGCCGGTCTCGAAAGCCGGGTCTTCGAAATGGGCGATAATGCGTTCGAGTTCGGCGGCCGGCGCGTCGATATTCTGGCCCTGGAGATGGGTGAACTCGGCTTCGACCTCCTTGATGAACTCTTCCGCGCCCATTTCATGGACAAGGATCTTGATCCTGGCCTTGTACTTGTTGTCGCGGCGCCCGTAGCGGTTATAGACACGCAGAATCGCCTCGGCATAGCTAACGAGCTCGCCGATCGGCACGAAATCGCGGATCAGCGGAGCGATCATCGGCGTGCGGCCCATGCCGCCGCCTGCATAGAAGCGCGCACCGATTTCGCCATCGCCGTTCCGGACGATCTGGATGCCGATATCATGCAGCCGCATCGCCGCGCGATCTTCATCGGATGCGATCACGGCGAACTTGAACTTGCGGGGGAGGAAAGAGAATTCCGGGTGGAAGCTCGACCATTGCCGGAGCAGCTCGGCATAGGGGCGGGGATCGGTAACCTCGTCCGCTGCGGCACCGGCATATTGATCGGATGAAATATTGCGGATGCAATTGCCGCTGGTCTGGATCGCGTGCATCTCGACGCTTGCGAGATCGGCCAAAAGGTCCGGCGTTTCCGCGAGCTTGATCCAGTTATACTGGATGTTCTGACGCGTCGTGAAATGCGCGTAATCGCGATCATATTTGCGCGCGATATGGGCCAGCATCCGCATCTGTTTGCCGTTCAGCGTCCCATAGGGAATGGCGACGCGAAGCATATAGGCGTGCAGCTGCAGATAGAGGCCGTTCATCAGCCGGAGCGGCTTGAACTGGTCTTCGGTCAGCTTCCCGGCAATCCGCCGTTCCACCTGGTCGCGAAATTCTTCCACGCGCGTATCGACCATTTGCTGGTCGTATGAGTCATATTTGTACATGTCAGATTACCCAGTTGCCGGCGGCGGGGTCCGGCGGTGCAATTTTGAGATCGGGGCGGACGGTAGGCCCGGTTGCGCGGACCTTTTCCTTGATATGGACGGGAAGAATACCGGTGTCGGTGCGTTCAGCATCGACCGTGTAACAGTCGTTGACGGTCCGGGCGGCGATTTCGCGGGCGATGATCTGGTCCACCGTATCGCCGACCTCGATTGCATCGGATACATGGCGCGACCAGTTATATCCGGTCCACCAGACGACATCGCCGCTCTTCAAATCGTTGCCGGTGAGAATCTTCATGCCACTTTCTCCGCAGTATCGGCCAGGGCCATCAGCCGGTCTTCGGCGAGCGAGTGGTCGACCACATCGCCGACGATGATAATGGCCGGGCTTTCGACATGTTCGCGCGCAACAAGATCACCCAGATCGGCAAGCAGGCTGCGCATGGCCCGCGCACCGGGCAGGGTTGCGCGCTCGACGATCGCAACCGGCATTGCCGGGGATACGCCATCTTCCATCAGCTTGTCCGCAATGTCTGCTGCGGTAGCGACACCCATATAGATAACGAGTGTTCGGCCTTTGCCAGCGAGGCCCGACCAGTTCTGGTCGGTCAGGCCCTTGCACTGTCCGGCGACAAAAGTAACCGCACTCGACGCCTCGCGATGGGTGAGGGGGAGCGCAGCCTCCGCGGCAGCGCCAAGTGCGGCGGAAATACCGGGCACGATCTCTACTTCGATTCCGGCTTTGCGGAGCGTTTCGGCTTCTTCGCCGCCACGTCCGAAAATAAACGGGTCTCCGCCTTTCAGGCGAAGGACGGTCATACCCTCCGATGCTTTCTCGACCAGCAGCGCATTGATGCCGGGTTGTGGCACGGTGTGATGGCTGCGCTTCTTGGCTACGGAAATGCGCGGCGTATCGGCGGGGATCATGGCGAGGATGCGGGCATCGACGAGCCCGTCATGCACAACGATATCGGCGGTCGCGATGGCCTTTGCGGCGCGGACGGTCAGCAGGTCCGGATCTCCGGGGCCTGCGCCGACGAGCAAGACGCGTCCTGTTTTTGTGGTCGAACTTTCCATGGCTGCAACATGGTCAAATCGCCCGCTGCAAACAAAGCATGGTTGCTTGTCTCGGGTTTAGTTCTGCTTTCGCACTTGCGAAAACGTTAGTCGTTCGGGTCCTTCAGGCCGACGCCGATCGATCCGCGTACGGCCGGGGCTTCGGCGGAGGCCACCGGATAGGCACAATAATCGGCCGCATAATAGGCGCTGGGCCGGTGATTGCCCGACATGCCGATCCCGCCGAAAGGCGAGGCCGAGGAAGCCCCGTTGGTCGGCTTGTTCCAGTTGACGATTCCGGCGCGGATATTGCCCCAGAAGCGGTTATAGAGTTCGGGCGAGCCGCTCAGCAGCGAGGCCGACAGGCCAAATCGCGTATTATTCGCCTCGGCAATGGCGCTGGCGAAATCGGGGACGCGGATAACCTGCAGCAGCGGCCCGAAAATCTCTTCGTCCGGCCTGTTCTCGACGGCGGTGACATCGATCAGGCCCGGCGTGAGAAAGGGCTTGTCTTCGTCTATCCGGCGGAGATGGGAGATTGGATTCCCGCCCTTCATCATCAGGTCGAGGAAACCGTCCGTCACCGCTTCGGCGGACTGATTGTCGATCACGCAGCCCATGAAGGGCGCGGGGTTCGCGTCCGGCGCTCCGACGATGATGCGATCGATGATCTTGCGGATCGTGTCGATCAGCTCTTCATGCTTGCCATCCTCGACGATCAGGCGCCGGGCCGCAGTGCAGCGCTGGCCCGCCGTCATATAGGCGGATTGTACCGCGATTGTCGCCGAGGCGTAGATGTCCGGTGAATCCCAGACGATCAGCGGGTTGTTACCGCCCAGTTCCAGCGCAAGGATCTTGTCGGGGCGCGGCCCGAACTGCTTGTGGAGCGCAAGGCCGCCCCGAACCGATCCCGTGAACAGCAGGCCGTCTATGCCGTCATGCCCGGCCAGTTCCTTGCCCTGTTCGGGGCCGCCGATGAGCAGCCGCACGACATTTTCCGGTACCCCGGCTTCATGATAGCACTGGACCAGGAATTCGCCGGTTGCCGGCGTCTTTTCGGACGGCTTGAAGACGATTGCGTTGCCCGCAATCAGCGCCGGGACGATATGGCCGTTGGGCAGATGCGCGGGAAAGTTGAACGGGCCAAGGACCGCGAGCACACCATGGGGCTTGTGCCGGAGGGCATTCTGCTCGTTCATCGCGCCCTGTTTATTGCGCGACGGCGTCCGCTCGAAATAGGCCTCGGCCGAAATATCGACCTTGTTCATGACGGCGTCGATCTCGGTCGCCGTTTCCCATAACGGTTTGCCGGTCTCGCTGGAGATCAGGGCGGCAAATTCGTCCTTCTTCCCGCGCACGATATTGGCAAAGCGGCGCAGCGTTTCGATCCGGTAGGTGCTGGAGCGCGCCGCCCATTCCGCCCATCCGCCGCGCGCGGCCGTAACCTCGGCATCGGCATCACCGATCGGGGCTTCCCAGATCGTTTCGCCGGTTGCCGGATTGGTTGAAATGATGGTGTCTGTCATGGCCATTTTGTCTGCATCATTCTCCAACACGGCGCATGATCAAGGTCAAGCATCTTGCGCTCACAAGACCCCGGAAAATCCCGGTCGGGGGACGCATGAAACCCCGGTTTCCTAAGCTTTGTAAGGATTATGGGAGGCCGCCTCGAAACGGCTTCGAGGTCAGTATAATCGCGTTGTAACAAATGTTTAGCAGAGCCCCGGAAACGACATAATACAGGCTGGCATCTATTAGAATTGAGTTTTTTGTGATAGCTCCGAGTCGCTTGACGCTAGGGGTCGCGTCGCCAGGCACCAACATTGCTGCACCGGGGGGGGGGCTGCCAATATGGCTGTTTCAAAAAATCTGTTCCGTACATTTCTGACCATGGCGGTCTTCGCCGGCACACTCTCGATAGCGCAACCTGCCTGGGCAGATGAAACGCCGGAGTGCGATGCGAACGGGCAGGCGGATGGGATCGCGGATTTGCCCCTGGACCCTGATGCGCCCCTGGAATGTGATGAAGAAAATACCAGCGAAGCGGCGATTGCTCAGGCCCCCGTGCGTTTGGCTGCATCTGCGACCTCCCCGGGTCTGGTGCAGGATGCGGCACTGAGTGCGGATGAGCTGATCGAAACGCCGCAGGGTGCTGGTGCGGGCTGCGTTAATGGAGCCGGTGGCACCACTTCACTCGAATGTGGCACTGGGTCGGACACGGCTGGTGCCACCTTTGCGACCGCTGTGGGCTCGGGCGCGATCGCATCGGGATCTTCGGGAACAACCGCAGTGGGTCGCATCGCCATGGCGACGGCCAATGAATCGAGCGCCTTTGGTGAAAATGCCCGGGCTACGGGTGTCGCTTCAGCCGCGCTCGGCGAAGACAGCATTGCACAGGGCGAG
>CAMYKP010000008.1 GCA_947259005.1 uncultured Parasphingopyxis sp.
GTAACAGCGGCCCGATCAGCGCCCATTCCTCGTCCGAAACTCCAATCCGCTCGCCCAACGCTACCTCCAAAAGGCAGCCTTGAATCAATCTCCGAGTCCCCCGTCAAGCTTTGTCCACGAAGCCTAGGTAGAAACAGTTAGACCGATCAGGGGTTGGATTGACTGAGCAATGTTCAATTTCATTGCGCATCCACAGCACATCGGTTGCAATACCGCTCGTTATTCTGACCCGCGAGTAATATCCGCTTTTGGGCCTTAAGCAGCCCTTCTGTCATTACGTGCACGAATGGCAGCTATCTTGCGCCTCTGGCCTGAAAGCCGACAGTCTGCAAACGGCCCAGAAGCAGCCGTTGCTTAGGAACATCACCTCTGACACAGAATGGAATCGAACTGGTTGGGAGGGCAAAATGAGCGATGAAAACCCGCGGTTTAGCTGGGGGCACATCAATATTAATGTGCGAGATTTGGATAGGTCGGTAGAGTTTTATCGCAGACTTGGTTTCGAGATTGTTATTCCGGGAGTTCCATACGTGGCATTGAGCAACGGCGCTGAAGCTCAACCGTTGCCGAAGAATGCCGCCGAAGCGCTTGGAATAGAGGAGGGCATTCGAGGTCGGGCGTGCATCATGCAGCTAGACGAGGGTTTCCCAAAGATTGACCTCACTGAATTTACCGGTCTGAACCAGAATGAACCATTGAGGAATTCGGATCTCGGCCTGGTACGAATATGCTTAGTTACTGAGCATCTACATAGCGAAGTCGATAGACTCAAAGCTGAAGGCGTTGAGTTTATCTCAGAGCCAAAAGCGGGACATATGGGGTTGGCCGATATGGCCGTGTGCAGGGACCCTGACGGTTCGTTGATCGAATTGCTGCAAGTTTATTTGGAGCGTTGGAAGCCCTTTTTGGGGGCGGAATAGCTGCACTCACCATAAAATGCTTTCGCAACCGGCTTAATGCGGGCCGACATCAAGTAATGGCAAAACGTCCGCTTACGGCCCATCAGCGGACATTCCAGTTTGAATACAAAACATAGCCGCCCAGAGACTTGGGGCTATTTGTGCGAGGTCCAATGGCCCCAAAAGCGTCTCTCGTACCGCTTCCAAGAAGCCAACGCTCGCAAGTCCCGGGAAACAGGCAGGTTTTCCGGCTCTATTATTGAGTTAAGTTATTGATAACAAAGACGAAAAACTGTGGTGCGCGACACAGTCCGGAGCAAACTAGTCTCTGCTCCGGTTTTCCCATTGATATGGGAAAGTAGTGGGAATCGACCCCAAAATGGCCCTTCCCTATCAGTTTCCGACCTCTAGACCGCAGCCAAACCGCCAGCTTTCACCGCAGTTTCCCATATCTCACCTTGCTGGGAAAGAACGCTGCCGGTCTGGGACGGAACTGTTTCTCCGCCCACGTGACGTGCGAAGCGGGTTGAAACAATAGCCGAGATGTGAGACTAGGATGGTGTTCTGCAATGCAGGCATTTCCACCACGGAAATCTGGTTTCTACCGTTTTCTAGAAGTGGAATTGTTATGAATTATGTAGATAAAAAATCCCCAATTACCAGCCATAAACTCGCGGTCGAATACCGGTCGATCGACGAGCTCATTCCGTATGCGAACAACCCGAGGAAGCATTCGCGCGCTCAGATCAGAAAACTCCAGCGCAGCCTGAAGAAGTTTGGCTGGATCAATCCGCTGATCATCGATTCGCACAATAACCTCCTCTGCGGCCACGGCCGGCTTGAGGCGGCTGAGCGCAATGGCGAGACCATGGTGCCGGTGATCGACATTGGCGATATGACCGAGGCTGACCGGATCGCCTACATTATCGCGGATAACAAGCTAGCCGAAGAGGGCGAGTGGTCGAAAAAGCTGCTTCGTTCTGAACTCTCCGGTTTGATTGAGCTTGGATACGAGGTTGAGCTTACCGGGTTCGGCACGTTCGAGATCGATGGCATATTGTCGTTCGGCGACGACGAGACGGCGGTGGATGATAATGTTGAGCTGCCGCCTGAAAATGCTGTTCCGGTCTCTCGCAACGATGATATGTGGACCATCGGCAAACACCGGATGATTGTCGGCGATGCACGCGATCTCGCTGTCCATGAGCGTCTGCTGGACGGCGAGCGCGCGCAGCTTATCGTGACAGATCCTCCTTACGGATGCGGCATTGCCAACAATGTGTCGGGTAACGGCAAAGTGAAACATTCTGATTTCGTGATGGGTGCGGGCGAGGTTTCCTTGCCAGAGTTTGCGATGACGCTGCTGCGTCCGGCGTTCAAAGCGATGGCCGCTCACAGCGAACCCGGTGCGATCGCCTTTGTCTTCATGGACTGGCGGGGCGCACCGCACATGCTCGATGCGGCTCAAGGCGTATTTCATGAACTGAAGAATATGATCGTGTGGGTCAAAAATCCCGGGATGGGCGCGTTCTATCGCTCGGCCCATGAGCTTTGCTATGCGTTCAAGGTCAGTCCGGGAACGCATATCAGCAATATTGCGCTCGGCCGCCGCAACCGCAGCAATGTCTGGCGATATCCATCGGCAAATGTGTTTCGCAAGGGCCGCATGGAAGACCTGGCTGATCATCCAACAATCAAGCCCAAACAGATGATAGCCGATGCGATACTCGACTGTTCCAAACGCGGCGGCATTGTCCTCGATCCGTTTGCCGGATCGGGAACCATTTTGTCCGCTTGCGAGATGACCGGGAGGCGCGGCCGGGCAATCGAACTCGATCCCGTCTATGCCGATGTCATCCTTCGACGCACAGCCGAGGCCACGGGCTGCGAGCCTCTTCTAGGTGGCACGGTGCCGTTTCACGAGGTCGCCAAGGCACGCCTGGGAGACGCATCATGAGCGGGAATGATGACGGCGGCGAGCACCTACCCTCCGGTCGGCGCAAGGACGGGCGTCCCTATGCCGAAGGCAATGAACGGGATGACGGAAGCTATGCGGTGGGGCGCAACCGCCCCCCGGCCGAGCACCGTTTTGCCAAGGGCGACGGCCGCAAGCGCGGCCGGCGTCCCAAAGGCGTGCGCAATGCCGACACTGAGTTTCAGAAGGAACTCGCGCGCAAGATGCCCGTCCTCGAGAACGGGAAGAAGCGCAATATGAGCAAGAGCCGAGCGGTCGATGTCAGGCTGATCGACAATGCCGTGCGCAAGGGTGACAACCGGGCGATCGAGATGGTCGATATCCGCCGCCGCCGAATCGCCGAGGCCGAGCGCGAAAACAGGCGTTATCACACGCTGAGCGACCGCGAGATTCTCAAGACCTGGATCCGGGACCGTGAAGAAGAACTCCAGATCGATCCGGACCTGTTTGGGGATCCGGAACCGGACGCGGTTGAAGAGGCGGACGCCATTGAAGACGGAGAAGGAGACAGAGAAGAAGACGCAGACGGGGGAGAGCGTGATGACTGACGTCAACACCGATGACGCAATTGGCGCTGCAATGCGTCTCGACTTCGCTCTCTTCCTCCGGTTCGCCTTCCGCGAACTGGGGGGACAAAGTGCCTATAAACACAACTGGCACATCGATGCGATTATCCACCAGCTGGACAGGATCAGGGATGGCGACAACCGGCATCTGATCGTCACCATGCCGCCGCGCCACCTCAAGTCACGAACTGTGTCTGTTGCCTGGATCGCCTGGATGATGGGTCATCATCCATCTCTCTCATTCCTGTGCATCAGCTATGGTCAGGAACTCGCCGAAGACCATGCCAGCGATTGCCTCAAATTGATGCAAAGTAGCTGGTACCGCCGGGTGTTTCCGAGCCTCGTACTCACGCGCCGCGCAGTGGCTGACATACGGACCAGCGCAGGAGGCAGACGCATGGCGACCTCGATCGATGGCAAGACCACCGGGTTCGGCGCCGATGTGATCGTGATTGATGATCCCATGAAAACGCAGGACACAATGTCGCAGCCCGCCCGGGAGAAGGTTACCCGCTGGTTTGATGACACGCTGAACCAGCGCCTCAATGACCAGGTGAACGGTTCCATCATTCTGGTCATGCAGCGCCTGCACGAGGGCGATCTGGCGGGCGTGTTGAAGGAGCGCGCTGGTTGGCATGAACTGTGTCTGCCTGCGATTGCTGAGCTGGATGAGGATGTACCGCTCACCCGCGGCCGGGTCTGGCATCGCCGGGCAGGCTGCGCGCTCCATCCTGCCCGCCAGCCGCTGGACTTGCTCCTGAGGCGGCAGGCGGACAACCCGATGGTGTTCGCCAGTCAGTTTCAACAGGCGCCGGTCCCTGCCATCGGCAACATCATCGAGAGGGCATGGCTTCAGGAATATGATCCATCGACCTTCAATCTCTCACAGGGGCAGATTGTGATGTCGATGGATACGGCTTCCAAGGAGAACCCGTTCAACGACTACTCAGTCTGCGTCACCGCACTCATCCTTGGCAAATCGATTTACATAATCGATGTGTTCCGTGCGCGGCTTCGGTTCCACAAACTCAAGGCCAAGACCATTGAACTCGCAAGGGCTCACGGCGCGGCGGTACTGCTGATCGAGGATGCGTCATCGGGAACAGCTCTCATTGATTCGTTGCGAGCCGAGGATGAACGGGGCGTTCCTGTTCCGATCCGTCGGCGCCCTGAGGGCGACAAGATCGCGCGGGCCATGAGCGCGAGTGCCATGATCCAGGCAGGACGATTGTTTCTTCCATTGCGGGCGCACTGGCTCGGTGACTTTACCGGCGAGATACTCGGGTTCCCGGCATCACGGCACGATGATCAGGTCGATGCACTCTCTCAGCTGCTCCTATGGGTACAGGAGAAGGACATGTATCGAACGCTGCCCAATGCAGGGCCTGAGCTGGTTACCGGCGACGGTGAGGGCCGGACCGGAGATGTGTACGAAGGAGATCCATGGGGAGCCTAGACGCGAATAGGGAATGCCGGATAGACAGTTAGCAGCTCTCAGATAGCAAATCGGTTGCTTGATGTTTCACTGCCCGGCATGCTTCTCTTATCGGTTCAAGAAGGGGCGCCGCAAGCGCTCAGCTCTTACCTTATCCGGTCCTGATTTAGGTACCAATTTCCGGGGAAGTAAACGCAATGGCGAAATGGGCAAGCTGGATACACAAATGGCTCGCATTGTTGATGGCCATTCAAATTCTGTTCTGGTTCGTAAGTGGTCTGTTTTTCGCCATTGCACCCATCGAGACGGTTCGCAGCGAGCATCGAATTGCGAGCCAAGAGGTAGAGCCCCTCGCTATCGATGAGATAAGCGCCCAGTTCGCGGCTTTGAATCTTCCCGAAGGTTACCAGCCATTGACGCTCGAAGTCCGAAGGCTCTTGGATCGTCCGGTTGTTGTTTTGACTTCGGTCGATGATGTTCGATCACTATATGACCTACGCAACGGACAGAGGCTTTCGCCCATTACGGGTGAGTTTGCTCAGACCATTGCGGAATCGCATCTCACGGGAAACGACGAAGCAATCGGCATAACATTCGTCGAGGTAGAATCTACCGAATATCGGGGCGCGCTTCCGGCGTGGCGCGTCGAGTTCGAGCAGGCGAGCCGGGCAGTATATGTGGCTGCCGACACGGGTCAGGTGACGGCTAGGCGATCAACGCTTTGGCGTACATTCGATTTCTTGTGGTCGCTTCATATCATGGACTTCCAGAATCATGAGAATTTCAACACGCCGCTCTTGATAGGTGCCACCTTTCTCGGGATTGTGATCATCCTCACCGGATTTGTCATGTTTCCCAGCCGGCTAGGGTATTATGCTTGGCGACGACGGAGAAAGCGTCGCCGCGCGGCCAAATAAGCTGCTTTGAAGCGACTTAGGGTGTCCAGCTGTAGATAGAATAGGGATGCCTGTTTGAATTGTCCAAAAGACCGGAATCGATTTCGGCCCAACTTCTTCGTGAAAAAGCCTCCGTATGATTGGCATGTAGATAGACGAAAACAAATGCTCTTGGGTGAGCTGAAAGCGACTCTTCGATCTTTGTCACGAACTGCTGAAAGAGCGGCTGGCTAACCGGATTGTTGGCAAAACACAGCATAGGACCGAGCGGGATGTCGAAGTCGCGTATGTCGACATTGTGCAAGGCAAAATTGGCAAGAGGAGCGTGGCGGTTGAATATTTCCATGTTGCGCGATGCCGAAATATGCAGCCCTTCGTCGATTTCCACGCCGATGATGGACCTGAAGCCCGCCAATGCGCCGAGCATTAGTACGCGACCCTTGCCGGAACCAATGTCGAGGAGCTGAAATTCCTCGACATTTTCGATACCTGTTTTCGAGATCAGATCGTCAAACCAGGCCGGATCGATGGCTTCATAGCGACCGGCATTTTCGAGGGGGCCCGCCGGGTTTTCCATCTCATCGAGCTCGACAACCCCGCCCGTATGGACTCCATATTGGAGATCAAAACTTTGATCGTACACATAGCGATGCTCTTGTGTGCGCCCGGTCGCAAGGATCGCCAAATTGTAGAGGAATAGCTTGATCGTTCCCCAGACGCCGTTGCGCGCCAATGATCTTCGGACCCGGGATGCTATCGATCGTGCCATACTATGCTCGCTCTCTTTGCTGGCGCTTTTTGTTCTTGTTGTTGCGCCAAATCGTACTGATCGTCGTCACGCGTCGTGTCCCAGACCGGGCTGTGTGACTTAATAACTGGCGAAAATCCGCGTGCGGCCCGCGTTATCAAACAGGATCACATCGTAATTTTCTCGCCGATCACCCATCTCCATGCCCGGAGAGCCAAGCGGCATGCCGGGCACGGCTAGGCCAGCTGCATCAGCACGCTCGACGAGCAGGCGGCGGATGTCGCTTGCCGGAACATGACCCTCGATCGCATAGCCATCGATCTCAGCGGTATGACAGGACCGCAGTGGATCGGGAACGCCGAGGCGGCGGGCAACCGGGCTGGTATCGGTGACTTCGACGACCCTCACGGTGAACCCGTTGGCGCGCACATGATCGATCCAGGCGCCGCAGCAGCCGCAGGTTGGCGTCTTGTGGACGATGAGTTCGGGGAGGCCCGCAGGAGCCGCGGGTTCGCGCGTCTGGTTGGCCGTCGATTCCTGGGCGCCAGCCGAACAGGCGGCAAGTGCGAAGGGGACAGCCGCTAGAAACGTACGGCGATTGAAATTATTCATTTTTGCTTCTCCTACCAGGCGAGATGATCGGCGCCGTGGACGAGCGCGCCGCCATACCAGCCCTGCACGGCGAGCGCCGTTGTGATGATGATTACCGATGCGAAAGCGAACCGGCTCGACGCCGCCGTCCAGCCCTGCCAGACCGAAAGAGCAAGGCCGGTTCCGACGATCGCGATCCCAGTGCCAAGCCAACGATGGACGACAAGCAGACTGTCGTCACCGGCCAGCGCAAAGCCACCCGCGAACCACCCGAGCAAGGCGGCGGGGACGGCGGCGATCCCGGCAACCAGAACAAGGAAACGTGCAGTGCCGTTCCACTCGGTGCGTCGCCGCGCGGCGACCATTGCAAGTAACGCCGTTGGAAACAGTGCCAGCGTGAAATGCACGATCATCGGGTGGGTGCGGCCCAACCAGTCGATCAGCTTGGTGAAAAATCCTTTTGGCGCTTCGGCCGATTCATCCATTCCCGGCATGGCATGGTGTCCACCGTCGGCTTCGCCCGCCGAATGATCGGCTTCCGGTATCGTTTCCGACTGCACGGCTTCCGCTGCGCGAGCGTCGTGATCGCGGTGCGCCACTGCGGGAGAAAATGCTGCGGTTGAAAAGGCCAATGCGGCCAGAAGCGCGATGATGATGCGATTTAGAACCATATCCTTACTCCTGTCAGAAAAACGACGCGGCTGGGATCTTCTCCGGCCGCCCGGGCAAAGTCTGCGGTGCCGCCCATCTGCTGTTGCCATTCGACGCCGATATAGGGCGCAAATTCCGGGACGAATTCGTAGCGCAGTCGCAGACCTGCTTCGAACGCGCTCAAACCCGCCCCAATGCCAATCTCAGAAATGTCCTGCGCTGCCAGATTCAGCTCGACGCGTGGCTGCAAAATTAGGCGTTGCGTGATGCGCTGATCATATTCGGCTTCGATCCGTCCGGTGAGATCGCCCTCGTCGGAAAGGAAGCCCGCAACGTCGATCTCGAAGAAATAGGGGGCCAGTCCCTGGATACCGAACACCGCATGAGCACGATCGGGTTCAGGGCGGATATCGTAGCGGACACCGGCCTGAACGTCGAAATAGGGCCCGATGGCGTGGCTCCACAGTGCCTGGATTTCGGCTTCCTCGAGAGAACCGCCGAATTCACCTTCACCCTCGCTCTTGATCCAGAGCTTGTCGATATCACCGCCATACCAGGCGTTGAGTTCCCAGACATAGCCGTCCTCGCCGTCGGCGATCTGCGCTTCGAGGCGATCGAGGCTGATGAGATGATGCATGGCGCCGCCCAGTTCCGGCAGAAGAGCCGCCCGCGCATCCGCCATGATTTCCGGCGGGAAGACTGTATCGGCGGCGTGGGCGGGGCCTGAAAATGCTTCAGGAGGCGGGCCGGATTGCGGGGCCGCTGCGTTCTGATCCATAGCGCCCATGTCGTGGCCCTGATGGGCATTGACGGGTCGCGTGTCTTCCCTCTGGTGGCCAGCATGCGGATCGGCTTCCCCCTGATCGGTCGGCCCGGACTGATCCATTGCACGGCCGCTATGGTTGGCATTACCGCCTTCTTCGCCGCCTATGCGATGACCGGCATGCGGATCATCGCCTCTACCGTCTCCTTGGGCGTGGCCGTCATTTTGCGCGCCCATTGTTTCATGATCGGTATGACCGTTTGCGGCCGAGTTCGTGTGTTCGCCTGTAGCTTCGGAGCCGCTTTGTTCATGCCCCTGATGCTGGGCAACGGCGGGCGTTGCTGCGAGCAGTGTCGCGAGTGTGATCAGCGTCTTCATGCGCCGCCTCCTTCGAGCGGACGCACGGTGACGATGTTGAACATCCCGGCGTGCATGTGCATCATCAAATGGCAGTGAAACGCCCAGTCTCCGGGCGCGTCTGCTGTAAAATCGAACCGCACGAAACCGCCCGGCAGCACGTTGACCGTGTGCTTGCGCGGATGCCGACCGGCATGGCCGTTGACGACCTCGAAAAAATGGCCGTGCAGATGGATCGGATGCGCCATCATCGTGTCGTTGACGAGCTTGACGCGAACCCGTTCATCGCGTGCAAAGCGGAAGGGTTCGACTTGCTCAGAAAACCGCTGACCGTCAAACGACCACATATAGCGTTCCATATTGCCGGTCAGATGGATTTCGAGCTCGCGCGAAGGTGGGCGCGGATCGGGATTGGGATCGAGCGCGATGAGATCTGTGTAGGTCAGCACGCGATGGCCGACATTGTTGAGCCCAAGGCCCGGATCGCCGGTTCTGTCCTGCGGCATCGGCGCGATCATTTCTACGCCGGGAGTAAGGGCTACCCCCGGTGCGAGGGAGCCATCGCGCATGCTGTGCTCCATTGCGCCGTCGCCCGACATATCATGGTCCATGGCGGCATGGTCCGTTGTACCGTCACCGCTGTCGGCCATACCGGCCATGCCCATATCGCGCATGGAAAGCGTCGGACGTTCACGGAGAGGCGGGACCGCGGCTTCCATGCCAAGCCTTGGGGCGAGCGTTGCGCGCGCCATACCGGAGCGATCAACGCTTTCGCCGACGAGCGTATAAGCACGGTCCTCGGTCGGCGTAACAATCACATCATAGGTTTCGGCAACAGAAATCTGGAGTTCGTCGACCGTCATCGGGCGCACATTCTCGCCATCGGCATTGACCACCGTCATCGGCAGACCGGGAATGCGCACATTCATGATCGACATGGCTGACGCATTGATCATCCGCAGCCTAACCCGTTCGCCGGGGCGGAACAGCCCGGTCCAGTTTTCTGCCGGACCATGGCCGTTGATGAGATAGGTATATGTTGCGCCCGTCACATCAGCGATGTCAGACGGCATCATTCGCATGCCTCCCCACATCAGCCGCTGATCCAGCGTTTGCCCTTCACCGGCGAGCAGTCCAGCGAGCGTCTGCTGCTGACGATTGAAATAATCGGGGCTCTGCTTGAGCCGCTCCATAATCAGGTGCGGATGCATGAAGCTCCAGTCCGAAAACACGACAACATGCTCACGGTCATAGGCGACCGGATCGGGATCGGCCGGATCGATGACGATCGGTCCGTAATGGCCCATGGCCTCTTGGAGACCCGAATGGCTGTGATACCAATAGGTGCCGGCCTGGATTACGGGAAATTCATAGGTGAACGTTTCGCGCGGACGGATGCCCGGAAAGCTAATGCCGGGAACGCCATCCATCTGAAACGGCAGAAGCAGTCCGTGCCAGTGGACCGAACTATCCTCATCGAGTGCATTCGTCACAGCAATACGGACATTCTGTCCTTCGCGCAGCCGGATCAGCGGTGCCGGCAGCGTTCCGTTCATCGTGATCGCATGACCGGTACGTCCGCCGACTGTGAAGGGTGTTTCGCCGATCTCGAGGGCGATAGTGTCGCCCGAGAGCATCGGTATCCCGGGGCGGATACCGGTCGTGCCGGTCTGTGCCCAGGCGGGCATCAGGCTGGAAAGGCCCAACCCGGCGACGCCCATGGCGCCTGACTTGAGCATCGTTCTTCGGTCGAGGGGTTGCATAGCTATTGCTTTCTTCGCTCGGGACATCGCCCCGGCGCTCCATTTCTAGTGCGTTTGTGAAAGGCGAGGCGGCGCTAGGCCGCCTTCACCGTTTCCTATTCGCCGCCTGTGGGGGCATCCGAATGAGAGCTGTGATCCTCATCAGTGCCCTCATGCGCATCATCACCGTGGCTCATCTGATGATCGCCGTCGCAATCGGCCATTTCATGGCCCATCGCCTGATGGCGTTCGCGACATGCTTCGCGTTCTTCGGCTGTGCCATCGCAGCACATCATATGTTCATGACCTGCGCCGTGCGCTTCATGATTGTCGAACGCGGCGGCGGGGACTGCAATCGCCAATGCGATCACGCTTGCCAGATATTTCATGATTATTCTCCTGTGGGATTCGAATGAAGTGTCGAAATTCTCAGGAGATTCGTGGAGGAGGTAGCTCAAAATCGAGCGAATCTTCATGCGGCGTCGCGACGATACTCTCGCCAGGTGTTTCAATCGTCAGCGTCAAATCGAGAACGAGTGGGGACAAACATACAGCAACACCTGTGCAAGCGGCAATGCAATCCGCAGCGCTTTCGATCGGATTCTGGCTGTCGTTGTTAGTCTGTGACGCACAATGTGCCGCCGACGCCATTTGGCTTTGCTCATGGCTCATCACCATTGCATGAGATTCCGTCATGCCGATCATGCCGAACGGCGAGATGATAAGGGCGATCGCCATGATAATGGCGGCGATCCGAAATCGAGCAGCACGCCCGAGCCTATGAGAGAGCCGACCGAGCGAGATAGCGGATTGGCGATGGCCCATATCAGCGGCCCACTTTTCCGAACAGGTTGATGAGCTCGTCGAATTTTTCACGCTGATCGGCGGAGTCGCCGTTCTGCACCGCGGCTTCGATGCAGTGTCCGGCATGAATTGCAAGAATCTTGGCCTTGGCTGAGCGTAAAGCGGCTTCCACCGCCGTGACCTGATTGAGGATATCGATACAATAGCGTTCCTCCTCCAACATCTTGACGATGCCACGGGCCTGGCCTTCAATCCGGCGCATCCGTGCAATTTCCTTGGAGAATTTTTCGCTCATCGCTTCCTGTCGATCCAATCACTATCGTTGATATACCCATGACGGGTATGGTAATCAAGCTTAATCGGACGATAGAAGTGCAAGGGCGTCTCCGTCACCGTGCCATCGCCTTGTCATCCAACCTCATATTCTATCAGGCAAAGAAAGAAGATCGATGATCCTTAGAGCCCCCGAATTTCGCATAGCCCTGTTCGGGTTTTTCACTGCCTTTGTTTGGGAAATGTGGCAAATGCCCTTTTACGACCAGAGCGGCTTGACGTTTATGGATATGGTGAAGGGGTGCTCGCTGGGATCGTTGGGCGATGCCGGGATTATGGTGTTTGCTTATCGTGGTGCAGCTTTGGTCGACGGATCGCGACATTGGCTCGTGACGCTGTCTCGACGCGCGATATTGGCGTACCTTGTCATAGGACTCACGATCACTGTCTTGGTCGAGCATGTTGCCATCAGCGTTGATTTTGGCTGGCGATATGGCGACCGGATGCCGATCGACCCTCTCTTCGGGACGGGACTAGTTCCAATTGCGATGTGGATAGTCGTTCCGCTCGTGACAGTGTGGCTGGCGCGGATGCCGGCGCCAGCTTTGCCGGAAGAGGACGTCGCCGCGATAGACTGAGATATGACATTTATACCCCCTCTTGCATATACCCCCTATGGGTATTATAAGAGTCGAGTCGCGCCATCACAACGCGCTCGATTGATAAACAGGAGGAATTCATGAAAATATCCGCAGTTGGGAATACTCTGTCACTATTCCTCGCAATCACATTTGTGCTCTGCGTCGGCTGGGGACTGGTTGCGCCGGAAAACCTGCATATGCATCAGGCTTGGCAAAACCTATTGCCCGGATTTACGTGGATTTCCTTGCCATCGTTCCTGATCGGCCTTGCTGGCGCATATCTCTATGGATGGTATGCGGCTTTGGTCTTTGTTCCGCTCTACCGGTTCTTCAACCGGAGCGCGGTGAGCGCATAGTCCCTATGCTTTGGCTGGCGGCCTCTCCCGCCAGCCAATTCTCATTTTTGAATTAGTATACCATGCTAGGGTATATTGAATTCCAGGATTTTCAGGATACCGTGATGAGCGATTGTTGTAGCAGTACCGATGTCAAAGTAATCGATCCCGTGTGCGGGATGGCGGTCGACCCCGACAACACCGCGCATCATGCCAGCCATGAAGGTGAGCGGTTTCATTTTTGTTCGATAGGGTGCCATGACAAGTTCGTCGCCAACCCGGAGCAGTATCTCTCGGAAACGGCAGAGTTGATAGCTGAGGGCGCAATCTACACCTGCCCGATGCACCCGGAGATCCGGCAGGTCGGGCCGGGCTCCTGTCCCATCTGCGGAATGGCGCTGGAGCCGGAGGAGGTATCCCTCGATAGCGCTCCCGACCCGGAATATATCGATATGCGTCGCCGCTTCTGGGTCAGTACGATATTTACGATCCCGCTGTTCATCTATGCGATGGGCGATCTCATTCCCGGTCAGCCATTCGCGGACCTGATCGAACCGGCTTGGGCGCAATGGCTACAGCTGATTATCGCGACGCCGGTCGTCCTTTGGGGCGCCTGGCCGTTTTTCGTGCGCGGTGTTCAGTCGATCCGGACGATGAACCTCAATATGTTCACGCTGATCGGCCTGGGCGTCTTTGTCGCCTATGCGTTTAGCGTTGTTGCGACCGTCGCACCGCATATCTTTCCACCCGCCTTCCACGACATGGACGGCCGCGTCGGCGTTTATTTTGAAGCGGCTGCGGTTATCACGACCCTGGTGTTGCTCGGCCAGGTGCTCGAGCTGAAAGCGCGCGGCCAGACGTCGAGTGCGTTGCGCGCCCTGCTCGAATTGGCCCCCCCGATCGCCACCCGCATCGCTGAGGACGGCACAGAGGCGGAGATATCGCTGGAAGAGGTACAGGCTGGCGATCGTATACGTGTCCGCCCAGGCGAGAAAGTCCCGGTCGACGGGGTTGTCCTCTCCGGCGCGAGTACGGTCGACGAGGCGATGGTGACCGGCGAGCCGATCCCGGTCCGCAAAGAGGAAGGCGACGAGGTCACCGGCGGCACGGTCAACCAGACCGGCGCTTTCGTGATGGAGGCGCAGCGCGTCGGCAAGGACACCCTGCTCGCCAAGATCGTTCAGATGGTTGCCGAGGCGCAACGCAGCCGCGCGCCGATCCAGCGGTTGGCGGATATCGTCGCCGGCTGGTTTGTGCCGGCGGTCGTCGGTATCGCGGTCGTCACTTTCATCATCTGGTCGATCTGGGGACCCAGCCCGGCCATGGCCTATGCACTGGTCAATGCGATCGCTGTGCTGATCATCGCCTGTCCCTGCGCGCTTGGTCTCGCCACGCCCATGTCGATCATGGTCGGCACCGGCAAGGGCGCGCAGAACGGCATCCTTATTAAGAATGCTGAGGCACTGGAGATCTTTGAAAAGGTCGATACCGTTGTCGTCGACAAGACCGGAACGCTCACTCAAGGTAAGCCGAAGCTGGTGGCGGTCGAAACCGTGCGCGACATTGCGGATGATGAGCTGTTGCTTCTCGTGGCTTCGGTCGAACGGTCGAGTGAGCATCCGCTCGCTGGCGCCATCGTCGAGGGAGCGAAAGCGCGTGATCTAGACCTTGCCGACGCCGGCGATTTCTCCTCGGTCACCGGGGCGGGCGTGCAAGCGACAGTCGCCGGCAAATCCGTGGCGATCGGCAATGAAAAGATGATGGAAACGCTCGGCACCTTCGATAGCGCGCTGACCGCGCGTGCGAACAAAGGACGCGAATTGGGCCAGACTGTCATGTTCGTCGCGATTGACGGTAAGGCGGCGGGAATCGTTGCCGTTGCCGATCCGATCAAGGAAACCAGCGCCTCGGCGATCGCGAAGCTCCACGAAAGCGGCATTCGCGTCGTCATGCTGACCGGCGACAGCGAGGGCACAGCCCTTGCCGTTGCAAGCCAGGTCGGGATCGATGATGTTCGCGCCAATGTCTCGCCCGAAGACAAGAATCGTATCGTCAAGGAATTGCGCGCCGAGGGCCGCATCGTCGCGATGGCTGGCGACGGCA
Organism: uncultured Parasphingopyxis sp.; assembly: GCA_947259005.1. Taxonomy (GTDB): domain Bacteria; phylum Pseudomonadota; class Alphaproteobacteria; order Sphingomonadales; family Sphingomonadaceae; genus Parasphingopyxis. The sequence continues at coordinate 14,780 of CAMYKP010000008.1, forward strand.
TCAACGATGCACCGGCGCTCGCCGCCGCCGATATCGGCGTCGCCATGGGCACCGGCACCGATGTCGCGATGGAAAGCGCCGGCATCACGCTCGTCAAGGGCGATCTCTCGGGCATCGCCAAGGCTCGGCGGCTGAGCAGCCTGACGATGCGCAACATCCGCCAGAACCTGTTCTTCGCCTTTATCTACAACGCGCTCGGCGTGCCGGTCGCGGCAGGCGTGCTTTATCCCGCTTTCGGGCTGCTGCTCTCGCCGATGATCGCGGCGGCGGCGATGAGCTTCTCTTCGGTCTCGGTGATCGGCAATGCGCTGCGATTACGCCGCGCAAGACTGTGATCGCGGATGACGGACAAATCCTATACGCCGCCGCTAGGCCAGGATGCGCTGACGCCACTGTACGACATGGCAATCCGTTGCCTGACGCGCGAACATGTGTGGCGATCCGCCTTGGTTCGGCAGGCCGCCCCTTCGCCCTATGACCGGATTCTCGATGTCGGATGCGGCACGGGGACACTGGCGCTGGCACTCAAACGGCTGGAACCCGAAGCCGACATAATTGGTCTTGATCCCGATTCCCGCGCACTGGCCAACGCCAGGAATAAGGCGGTTTCAGCAGGACAAGCGATCACCTTCGTGCAAGGGTTTTTGGGCGATACCGGGCTCCCGGAGGGGTGGAAACCGACCAAGATCGTATCAAGCCTCATGTTCCATCAGGTGCCGCTGGCCGCCAAAACCGACATTCTTTCGACGATGCGGCGAATGCTCGATATCGGCGGTGAAATTCACATCGCCGATTATGGTTTGCAGAGGGATGCCCTAATGCGAGGTTTGTTTCGTATAACGGTTCAGCTGCTTGACGGTGTCACCGATACCCAGCCTAATGCCGACGGGGTATTGTCGCGTCTTATGCGTGAGGCTGGATTGGAAGCGGAGGAAACGCAGGCCTTCAAAACCGCCACCGGATCGATCTCGCTCTTCCGGGCGGCCCCAACCGAGAAATTCCAAAAAGACATTTAGTTCGGCGGCTCGACTGTTGACCGGCGAAATCAGGAAGAATGGAAGCAATGGAAACGTCATATCAAAAAGGTAGTTTGACGCTGCTCGGAACGATTGCGATGGGCACGGGCGTCATGATCGGCGCGGGCATTTTCGCGCTGACCGGCCAAGTCGCCGAACTTGCTGGAGCGCTGTTCCCGCTCGCCTTCCTGCTTGCCGCGATCATCAGCGGTTTCAGCGCCTACACCTATATAAAAATGTCGAACAAATATCCGTCGGCCGGCGGGATCGCGATGATTCTCAGAAAATCCTATGGCGAGACGACGGTCACCGGAGCGGCGGCGCTGTTGATGGCCTTCTCGATGATCATCAACGAGAGCCTGGTGGCGCGCACGTTCGGCACCTACACGCTCCAGCTCTTCGATACCGGGCAGGACTCGGCGCTCGTGCCGGTCCTCGCTGTCGGGCTGATCATCGTCGCCTTTCTAGTCAACATCGCCGGTAATAAGGTGATCGGCAGCGTCTCCAAGATCACCGCCGTGATCAAGATCGGCGGCATATTGATCTTCGCGCTCGCCGCGCTCTGGGCGGCGGGATTCAGCTTCCAGCCCGCGCAGAGCGAAGCCGGGTCGGCGGGGTCCGCCGACGGGTTTTTGGCCGCGGTCGCGCTCGGTATCCTCGCCTATAAGGGGTTCACAACGATCACCAACAGCGGTGGCGAGGTCGTCGACCCCAAAAAGAATGTCGGTCGGGCAATCATGATCTCGCTCGCCATTTGCCTAATCGTCTATATGCTCGTCGCCTTTGCTGTGGGCTCGACGCTCACTGTCCCCGAAATCGTCGAGGCGCGGGACTATTCACTAGCCGAAGCCGCCAGGCCCGTAATCGGGCAGTATGGCTTGTGGTTCACTGTCGGCATCGCGATCATCGCCACGGCATCGGGCGTACTGGCGAGTATTTTCGCGGTCTCGCGGATGCTCGCAATGCTCACCGATATGAAGCTGATCCCGCACAGCCATTTCGGCATGCCAGGGAGCATCCAGAAACACACACTCGTTTATACGGTAGTCGCCGCCGGCTTGCTCGCGGCCTTTTTCGATCTTAGCCGCATCGCCGCGCTCGGCGCGATTTTCTACCTGATCATGGACGTCATCATCCATTGGGGTGTCTACCGTCACCTGCGCGACGATGTCGGCGCCAGAGGCTGGGTGCTGCTGACCGCGATTGCGCTCGACCTTATCGTGCTCGGCGCGTTTCTAGTCATGAAGGCCGGAAGCGATCCGCTGATTATCGCGATTGCGCTCGGGGGTATCGCGCTCATCTTCGGTTTCGAGAAACTCTATCTGGGGCCGATCCGCGACCGACAAGGGGACGGCGCGCATGATACCCATACCTGATCCTGCCACGATTGATGTACAGGTGAGGTGGCCATGACGCTCGCCATTGTCATCGGCTAGGTGGCGGCTGCTCTCGCTTTCCGCGCTTCGCGTAATATTTCGAAAGCCTCCCTGACGACGTAAACGCCGATCGCGGCACCTACAACGAGGTCAAAATACCGGTTGCTGGTTAGCAGCACCGCCAATCCGGACAGAATTACGGCGGCATTGGCAACCACGTCAGCCCTCGTGAATATCCAGGCCGCTCTCAGATTAACCTCGGCGCTTCGCTGCCGCGACAGCAACCGCAGCACAACGATATTTACGACGAGTGCAACAAGCGAAACGGCGATCATCCAGCCTCCGTCAGGCGGGCTGCCATCGCAAACCCGTCTTATCACCTCGGCGATCAGCCCAATGCCGAGGATAAGAAGCATCAGGCCGCTCCATGTGGCCGCGTTCGCCTTGAACCGACCGCCGCGCTCTATGGCCGCCAGCGCAATCGCATAAACCGATGCATCGGAAAGCATGTCCAGTCCGTCGGCGATAAGGCCCGCCGAATTTACGAGGATGCCGGCCGTTACTTCCGTCACAAACATGACTGCGTTCAGAATCAGTGCGATCCAGAGCGCGCGTTGTTGAGCCTTGGTTTCCCCTGGTATCGGTTCACATCCACAATCTGCCATTTGCCGGTTTTAGAGAGCCACCACGCGTCGGCAAAGGCTTTCGGCTGCGATTCGTTCGGGAAGCTCTTTGGCGCTGATGTTGGTAATGTATCATCCATTTTAGGGAAGTTGAATCCGACGACATCTAGTCATCGAAATAGTGGTGAGCGATGACTGAAGCCGATAGTAATTGATCGCCGTCCGTTAACGCAATCGTTACCAAAATTTTACGTCTTCCGTTTAGTTTGGGGGCGTTGGAAGCCATCGGGACGTGATTGTGGACGAGAAAAACAAAAGAGCGATTGGCGGTCCGCCGCTGGCCGGTTTTGCTATAGCGCTGGTCTTGACGGGATCGGCTTGGGCGCTGTTGACGCTTTACGAATTCATCGTCCTCGATCTCTACCCGGTGCGTGAAGAACCGGCGCTATTCAACCCTTATTTTCTCGCCAGATCTGTTTTTGCGCTGATCGTCTCGGTCGCACTGATCGGGCCGCTCGGTCGCTTTGCGGCCCCGTATTCATCCTTGAAGACCGGCGAACTTGATCCAATGGCGCGAAGGGTCGCTGTTTGGACCATGGTTCTCGGGCTCGGTTGTGCAGCCTTGCTTCTCGCCAGCCCGAAGATGCTCATGGAAATGACGCAGGAAGACACGCTTATAGAATGGACTTCGGCACTGCTTCTTATCATGGGGAGCGGATGCTTCGTCGCGGAAACTCTCCGTCGGATCCAAAGTGGACCGGGTAGAGACTGGATTGCCAAGTTCGAACTCGCAATTGCCGTTGGCATGGCGTTTTTGTTGTTCCTGATCGCAATGGAGGAGATTTCCTGGGCCCAACGCCTGTTCGAGTTCGATACGCCCGAAGAGATCGAACAAATGAACTGGCAGGGCGAATTCAATTTCCACAACCTGCAAACCGACTTGTCCGAAACTCTCTATTATACGGGTGTGGGCTTTTTCCTCCTGGTATTCCCCTTGCTGCGGGAGACCGTATTTCGCGGACCGGAGTGGTTCGATCGCCTGCTCGCCTTTGCGCCAAGCCGCAGCGTGGCAGCGATCAGTGCGCCGGCGGCAATGGTGTATTATGGGCACTGGAATCTTATTCCGATCCAGGTGACGACGTTCTGCGCGCTCTTCGCGATGCTGGTTTATGCGGGTGCAGCGAAAAAGAGAGATGATCGTGGGGAATTTTCGCTATTTCTCTTTCTCGCCGCCGGTATCGTCCTCGTGCAGGGAATATTCCTAACCTATGGCGCGCGGATGCTGGAAGTCGGTAACGCCAGCGAGTTCACGGAACTGTTTATAACGATTGGCTTAGGCTGGTATGGGATCGACCGCTTCAGATCACGGTGTGGCTTGGCGCACAGGCCGCTTCAGTCAGGTTCGGACGAAGTTTTCGAATAATCTCATCTACCGTCAAGATGTCTCTCCGACTGTCTCGGCCGTGTCGTCCATCCGATGGATTATTCGAAGACCTCTGTTCGGCGTAGCGGTCGCGACGAATTGTGCATCATGGCAATCCGCCATTCGCCATCGACTTCGACTAGCGCGCTAGTTGCCACACCCTGTCGCTCAACAGGATCGCGATCCTCGATTTCGATACGGTAGTTATAGGTCTCAGAGGCCAACGCCACGGAACCCTCGAACTGCACATCAACTTCGTAATCGGAAAATGCGAAAGATACGAAATGACCGAGCTCGGGGCCGATATGATGGGCGAGATAATCTGTATAACTGCCCTCATATTTGCCGGTTTCGAAAATTCTGGAGTTTTCCGTGAACAGCGCGGTCGTTTCACTGACATCGAGCGCTTCAAGCGCATCCTTATAGGAGCGCAAAACGAGCTCAACTTCCGCTGTTGGTTCCGTCTCTTCCTGCGAAGCGATGCCCCACACAGCCGATGCCGAAATGGCGAGCGCTGTTGGAATGGCTATAAGTTTCTTGATAGTCATAATCCATATCCCTCCTGTAGTACGATCATAGTCCCTTTCCCGCCGGTACGACACTTGTGCTTCAATCCCCCTTTCCGCTCCTGAGCGGAAAGGGGGACACCGACTAACCGCTTTCGGATCCGGCGAGCTTGTTATTGTGCTGCGTAGTTTCGCTTTCTTCTTTTCTCGCAAACCGTCGCGGGCCGAGCAATTTGTAAATCGCGGGGAGCACGAACAGCGAGAGCAGCGGCGCGGTTATCATGCCGCCAATCATCGGTGCGGCGAGGCGCTGCATCACTTCCGAGCCGGTGCCGGTGCTGACGAGCAGCGGGAAAAGGCCGGCGAGAATGACCGCCACCGTCATCGCTTTGGGCCGCACGCGCAGCGCAGCGCCTAGCACAAGCGCTTCGTCCAGATCTTCGCTCTTTGAAAAACGCCCCTCTTCGATGCGTTCCTCGATCGCGCGATCAAGATAGACGAGCATGACAACGCCGAATTCGGCGGCAAGGCCGGCGAGCGCAATGAAACCGACTACGGTGGCGACGGAAACGGCATGGCCTAGAAGAGAGATGAGCCAAATTCCGCCGATCAGTGCAAAGGGCAAAGTCAGCAAGATGATCAACGGCTGTCGCACCCGTCCAAAGGCGAGAAAGAGAAGCAGGAAGATAATTCCGATAGTTGCCGGGACGACCCATTTGAGGCGTTCGCCAGCTCTTTGCGCATATTCGAACTGACCTGACCAAGAGATCGAATAGCCGGGTGGGAGGTCGACTGCGTTTGCAACCCCATCACGCGCCTCATTTACATAACCGACGACATCCCGGTCACGGACATCGACGTAAACCCACACAGAAGGCCGGGCATTTTCGCTTTTGATCATCGCCGGTCCGCTAACGATGTTGATGCTGGCGACTGCGGAAAGCGGAACGATCGCGCCATTAGGTGCGACAATCGGCAGACGGCCCAGCGCTTGCGTGCTGTTGCGCATCTCGCGCGGAAACCGGACATTGATAGGAAAACGGGCAAGGCCGTCGATCTGTTCACCGACCGGAGTTCCGCCGACTGCGGTTGCCGCCGTGCGCTGCACCTCGGCAACTGAAAGTCCGTAACGGGCAGCAGCCAAGCGATCCACATCGATATCGACATAACGACCGCCGCCTATACGGTCTGATACCGCCGAGGTCGTTCCGTTAATGGATCGGACTGCTTCAGCCACCTCGCCGCCCAATCTGTCCAGCGTGTCGAGATCCGGACCTGATATTTTCACACCCACCGGGCTTTTGATGCCAGTCGCGAGCATATCTATCCGGTTACGGATCGGCTGGACCCAGACGTTGGCAAGGCCCGGGATCTGAAGCCGGGAATCCAGTTCCTCAATGATCGAGTCGATTGTCATGCCTGGTCGCCATTCTTCACGCGGACGCAACCGGATTGTCGTCTCGAACATTTCGAGCGGTGCGGGATCGGTCGCCGTGTCCGCTCGGCCGGCCTTGCCGAAAACCGTTTCGACTTCAGGCACACTCATGATCAGCCGATCGGTAATCTGCAGCAGTTCGGATGCTCGCGCAGCCGAGAGTCCCGGCAGCGCGGTCGGCATATACAGCAAATCTCCCTCTTCCATTGGCGGCATGAACTCGCCGCCAAGCCGGGTCGCGGGAATGATCGTAACAGCAAGCGCGACCGTAGCGATTAGGAGCGTCAGCTTGGGCCAGCGCAAAACCCATTTGAGGCCGGGCCGATAAACGGCAATCAGATAACGGTTTACCGGATTTTGCTGTTCAGACCTGATCCGTCCCTTAATGAGCAAGATCATCAGCACCGGGACGAGTGTTATCGACAGACCGGCTGCCGCGGCCATCGCATAGGTCTTGGTCAACGCAAGAGGGCGGAATAACCGCCCTTCCTGTGCTTCGAGCGTGAAGACGGGAAGGAAAGATAGCGTGATGATCATCAGCGAAAAGAATAATGCCGGTCCGACCTCGACCGCAGCCTCGGTGAGAATCTGGCGCCGCCGCTCCTCGCTAATAGTGCCTTCGTCACTGCGCGCATGCTCAAGCTTCTTATGGGCGTTTTCTATCATCACGATGGCCGCGTCGACCATTGCGCCGATTGCGATCGCTATACCGCCAAGCGACATAATGTTGGCATTCACACCCTGCAGATACATGACGATGAATGCGGTGAGCACGCCGATGGGCAGCATCAGGATCGCCACCAGAGAAGACCGGAAATGCAGAAGAAAAAGTCCGACGACGAGCGCGACGACAATAAATTCCTCGGCCAGTTTTTCCCAGAGATTTTCAACTGCACGCTCAATTAGTGCCGATCGGTCATAGACCGTCACGACCTCAACCCCGGGCGGCAAGCCGTCGCGCAATTCCTCGAGCCGCTCTTTGACATCCTCAATCACTGACAAAGTATCCGCGCTTTGCCGGACGACAATGATCCCGCCGACGACTTCTCCTTCACCATTCAACTCGGCAATTCCGCGCCGGAAATCGGGGGCGAGCTGGACGCGCGCCACATCGCCAACCGTCACCGGCGTACCGCCGCCGCTCACGGTCAATGGGATGTTGCGAAAATGATCAAGCGTTTCTAGATAGCCGCCAACACGGACCATGAACTCCGCACCGGCCTGTTCGATGACCGAACCGCCACTTTCTTGATTGGCCTCGTCGATCGCATCGATCACCTGTCCGACTGAAATGCGGTAGAGTTGAAGCCGCTCAGGATCGACCTGAACCTGGTAGGAGCGCACCATCCCGCCAACACTTGCTACTTCGGCGACGCCCTCCACCTCTTGCAGCTGAAACCGCAGATACCAGTCTTGCAGCTCCCGTAATTGCCCGAGATCATGCTGTCCTGTGCGATCGACGAGCGCGTATTGGTATGCCCAGCCAACGCCCGTCGCGTCGGGGCCGAGCGATGGAGTCACCCCGGCAGGAAGTTGATCGGTCGCCTGGCTCAGATATTCGAGCGTTCGTGACCGCGCCCAATAGAGATCCGTGCCATCCTCGAAGATGACCGTGACATAGCTGTCGCCGAAAAAGGAAAACCCCCGCACGTCCTTGACCTGAGGCGCCGACAGCATCGTTGTGGCGAGCGGATAGGTCACTTGTGCCTCGACGATGTCGGGTGCCTGACCCGCATAGGGCGTCCGGATGATGACTTGCACATCGGAAAGGTCAGGAATTGCGTCGAGCGGCGTTCGCATTACCGCATAGGTGCCGGCGATCGCCAGGAAAGCTGCGCCGAACAATACCAACAACCGATTGGCTGCGGACCAGCGGATGATCCCCTCGATCATTGCGTTGTCGCCCGGTCGATCTGCTCGATGATGTACTGATCGCCTTCCTGTCTTCTCCGGAAGCGGAACTGCACCCGGTCACCGGCACTCAACCCCCGTAGTTGTCCTGGCTCGCGGATACCAAAGGTCATCGTCATCGGCGGCCAGTTCATTGCCGGAACAGGGCCGTGCTGGATCGATACGGTGTTCTGCGGCGTGTTGATCGCCCGGACCCGTCCAGTGGCGGACGCCTTTTCGGGATTGGGTGCAGTGGCAGCCGAAGTCGCCGAAAGTCGTTCGATGATTCCCGAAAGCGAGGCTTCAGAATCGATCAGGAACTGTCCCGATGATACGACCTCGTCACCCGACTCTATGCCTTCGAGGATTTGCGTCCACTCGCCTGCCTCTCGGCCAACACGCACTTCGACTGGGACAAAGCCGCTTTCGCGTTTGACGATCACAACAGTGCGGCGACCAGTGTCGATGAGCGCTTCGCTCGGGATTACAAGCGCCATACCGCCGGTGCCCTGGATCGTAATATTGGCGAACATTCCCTCGAGCAGCCGTCCGCCTGGATTGGCGATCGTGATGCGAACCCGGGCTGTTCGCGCCTCTTGGTCAAGCGACGGATAAAGATAGTCGATCGCGCCCTCACGAACATCACCTGGATAGGCGGGAAAGCGGATCTCGACCGGCAAGCCAATACGTATGTCACCGATTGCCGCTTCGGGGACTTCGGCGACCACCCAAACGCGCGACAGGCCGGCGATTGTCACGATCGATTGGCCGAGTTGGACTTGTGCGCCAGGGCGCGCACCGATCCGGGTCACGACACCCGATGCTGGCGCGTAAACCGGATAAGTGCGCTGCGGCGCGCCGCCCCGTTCGAGTTGCCGGATCTGGGCGTCGGGCAGTCCAAGCAGACTCAGCCTGCTACGCGCGGCAGACCGGAGACTCTGCGGAGCGACCTCTTGCGGCATTTCAAGTACCGCGCGATATTCATATTGGGCCGTCAGCAGCTCAGGCGAATAAACGCTGGCGATCCGACTGCCGCGCCGGACCGGCTCGCCCTCGGCGCGAACGCCGAGATATTCGACAAAACCGGAGGTTAGCGTCTGCACCTCCGAAATCAGCCGCTCGTCGATCTCGACGCGGCCAATAGCAGGCACTGTCGGCGCGATGTCGCGAATCTCGGCAGCTACAACGCGAACCCCGAGATTTTGCATCATCGCTGGCGACACACGCACGCCGCCAGCCGCCTCCCCCGAACATTTTGCGACCAGCGCCATGTCCATGAACGGCGATTGGCCGGGCTGATCGAAACGCTGGTCAGGCACCATCGGGTCGTACCAATAGAGAACCTCGCTGCCGGGACAGTCCGAACTGTCAGCACTCTCCGCGTCGCGGCCCTCGAAATACCAGTAAGCGAGCGCTGCTATGATGAGAGTGATCAGGGCAAGGGATATTGCCCTGCGGCGATTGATCGAGCGGATTCTCGTCATAATTTGGTTTCGGTTCATGTCTCGCACTCGTCTGTATAGTAATAGAGATCGGCGCTCGCCCGCGCGACATCGGCACGCTGCTCGACCAGATCGAGCGCAATGCGGGTTGTCCGATCACTTGCGATCAGCACGCTTTCGAGCGAGCCACCGCCGCCCTCGAAGCGCGCTTCCTGCGCTTGTTCTGCGGCTCGCAGAGCGGGATAAGTCTGCTCTGCGATGGTGCGAAGCCGTGCCTCGGCAGCGTTCATACGGGCGATAGCTTGATCAAGCTCTGCAAGGAGCTCGCGCCGTCGGTCCTCGAGCCGATTACGCGCGGCGGCGGCGCTTTCACTCGCTTCGGCTACGCGGCGATCCTGGAGACGCTCGCGATTGAAGGGCAAATCGATCGACAGTTCGACGCCGAGCAGATCGGATCGCCCGCCGGCACGATTGCCGTAATTCACCGACCATCCCCATTCAGGTTGGCGGTCGGCGCGCGCGACATCGACTGCACGATCAGCAACCCAGTTTCGGCGCCGTGCAAGCTCGAGTTGTGGATGCTCGTCGATCGAATTGCGCGCCAGTCCGACATTGGAGACCCGGCAGATCGGCATATAGCCGGATAGTGGTCGCTGGGCAGCCTCGCCAATCCAACGCGACAGCGCCGCGCGACCCATCGCCTCATCGCCGCTCGCTTGCTCGATCTCGGCACGCGTCGCGGCGATCTCCGCGCGTGCAGCGATGGCATCGGCCGAGTTCGCCCGGCCGGTCGGGATATTGGCTTCGGCACCCGAATAGCGCGACTGACGCTGTTCGATGAGATTCTGGAGAACGGTTTGCTGCTCTTGCGCCTCGATAACCGCTGTCCAGGCAATCAGCACCTCGCGTTCGATCCGCCGCGCGAACAATTCACGCTCGGCATCGGTTGCCGAGGCTTCGGCGCGCAGCCGTGCGCTGTCGGCGCGGCGCCGCGCTCCGGGTGTCTGCCTGCGTCCAAGTCCGATGAAACGTGCTGTGCTCCGTTCGGCATCGAGACTGAACGCATCGCCTCCGGTCACGGGCAAATTTCGGATGCCACCAAAGAGGCGGAAATCGGGAAGCTCTCCGGCTGCGATGGCGGCCTCCTCATAGGCCTGCGCTGTGCGCTCAAACGCCCTTAAACCTGGCTGGCTATCAACCGACAGGCGCAGCGCTTCGTCTATATCGAGTATGGCAGAACTCTGGGCACCAAGGGGTCCAGTGAACGCAGCGAGCCCAACCAGCGTAAAAAGGGCGCGAAGATGCGGTCTCATTACGGCAGCCTGGTGATCGACGTTAGCGCGTAATCGCCACCATTATCTTGAAAAGAAAAGCTGACGCTATCACCAACATTGACGCTCGATATCATGTCTTCCGACGCACCGAACCCCATCGTCATAGGCGGCCATTCAATCTCGGCCACGGGGCCGTGTGCAATCGTGATCCGGTCACCAGCAATCGCGGTAACCTCGCCTGTAGCCAGATAGACCTGCTCGGTATGGGCGGCGGTTTCGGTTGTTGCTAGCGGATCGCTTTCATTGTCAGCGGACGTTCCGCTCTGAGCGCAGGCTCCAAGCGCTGTCATAAGCGCCAGCGCGTATACTAAATCAATATTCTTCATCATTTTACCTCTAATCGACGGGCCGAACCAATCGATAAAACCGAAGGGTGTGCAACCTCTCAAGCGGGCACGCCAAATGCGTTCCGGCCTGAAAATAGTCTTGTGGAGTCGAATAGGCTCATGCCGCCTAGGCGGCAGAGTTCCTAGCTAGAGATGAAGATGTCGCGGAGGCGGATCGAGCGCGAGCGGGTCGATCGAATTGGGCGTCCCGATGGCATCAGCCGCTGTAATCTCGGCTCGTGCGATCGAATGTGGTTCGGCTGAATCTTCGAGCAGAAATGCAACAGGCGAAACGGTAAGTGCACACTCAGGCGTACAGCACCCCATGGCGTCGTGATCGCCGCTATCGCCGTCCATCGTCATCATGACTTCGGGCATTGAGCAGGCGACCGATGCCGCGGCAACCGATTGGCCGCCGAGGCCTACTATCGACAATGCCAGCAAAGTTAATAGGATGAGTCGAGCCATGTATTTCAAACTGCGGCAGTTCACTGCAACTGTCAACATTGGCACTGCGCCGCGAACACGGGTTTCTCGGCTGTATTCCCACCCGTTTTCCAGGTGTCTGGATTCAGATTGTTTTCTCCGGAATGGATTACGAATCTGATGACACTCCATTCTTTTGGCTTTCACAAAATGAAATAATAGGGTAACCCCCTATCCTATGTCCCATACTGGCTCTGATGAGAAAAAGCTGTTGGCGCGAGTGAAGCGCCTCAAGGGGCAACTCGAAGCCGTCGAGCGAGGCTTGGAAAACAAGGCGCCGTGTGGCGAGATACTCAATCTCGTGGCGTCAGTTCGCGGAGCCGTAAATGGTCTGACGGCAGAACTGATCGAGGATCATATACGCGAGCATGTCTCAAACCCTGAAACGGACAGCGACATAGAGCGCGCCCAGGGCGCTGCTGATCTTATCCAAGTTGTCAGGACATATCTCAAATGATCGCTCCCAACAGAGTGATGCAAAGCAATCACGAGCATGATCATATATTCTTGGGCGATAATCACGAACGCAACGAACGCCGGACGTGGTTCGTCATTGCGCTGACATCGATAATGATGGTTGTGGAGATCACCGCTGGGACCATCTTCGGATCAATGGCGTTGGTGGCCGATGGATGGCATATGTCCACCCATGCCGCCGCAATGCTCATTGCTGCATTAGCCTATATCTTTGCACGCCGAAACGCGAGAAATCCGCGCTTTACGTTCGGAACCGGCAAGGTAGGCGATCTTGCCGCCTTCGCAAGTGCGATCATCCTGGCACTGGTGGCTCTGCTGATAGGTTGGGAAAGCCTCGTCAGACTGGCAAACCCGATTTCAATCAGTTTTCCGCAGGCCATTTTTGTTGCCGTTATCGGCCTCATCGTGAATCTTGTCAGCGCCTGGCTGTTACGGGAAGACCACGATCATCATCACGGTCATGGCCATCATGAACACGATCACCAGCACGAACATCATGGCCGAGACCAGAATCTGCGTGCGGCCTATCTTCATGTACTGGCTGATGCACTGACATCGGTTCTTGCAATTATCGCCCTTGTGGCGGGCAGCATGTATGGATGGATTTGGCTGGACCCGTTGATGGGTATTGTGGGTGCGCTCGTGATTGCACGATGGTCCTGGGGTCTGATGCGCGACACCGGCGCGATCATATTGGATTATCGACAGTCTAATGATCCGATCGAGGCAAAAATCCGTTCGGTAGTCTTCGAGACAGGAGACCGGATCACCGATCTGCATGTCTGGCAGTTGGGCCCAGGTCATCATGCCGCTATTGTTGCCGTCGTAACAGAGAATGCTCAAAGCCCTGCGGCCTACCGTGACAGACTAGCTAAAGTCGCTGGACTTTCGCACATCACGGTAGAAGTGAGCCCGTTAGAGGTAGGTTGAAATCTGTTTTATTTGCCCAATGCGTAGGACCGGGATGTCAGATTTGCATTCTGATTGGACTAGCTGCGCACGCAATGCATCGTTGTGTCGCACATCACCGCTGCCAGACCGCAAGAGTTCGGGGACCTAGGAAAGCCAGTTCAGCATGCACAGGAAGTTCTATCATGACCGCGTCGACCACAATCCAATAAACGAGATGTTATTACATTTAATTCAATGATTTAGATTGAGGGATGACAAGACGATTTTTTTCTCATATACAGCGCGCCGTGCCGAATGATCGATCCTCTCATCGCATATATTCTTTGAGCCAAGCAGTCGTTGGATTGCTTGTGCTGATCGCTATCGCATTCGGCGGCGCGGTGGAAGCCGTCGCGTGCAGTCCGGAAGTCGATGCATCGGTGTCGATCGCGTTCTTCCAAGATCAAGCCCCAGCGGAAGATGAAAATCAGTCGGGCGATCAACACGCAGTTTGCGCCCACGGGCACTGTCATCATGGACAACAGGCCTTAACCATTCCGACGAATGCAGCGCAAACGTTAGCTGGTTCGATGCTTGTCTTGCTCTCCAGAGATGACGTTCGAACCGACACGGAGCCCAATCTCCTGAAACGCCCTCCACGCGTCTGATCAATGATGTTCGCGCTGCTGAAGCAGTGTGTTTCTTTGTTGGTCAGGAGCTTTCTACATGTCAGTATTATGCGCGTGTCGGCGCACCTTGTTTGGTGTGTTGTTCGCAATGGCCGTGGCATCAGCCGCGTCCGCTCAGGATGAATCGCTATCGTTGGCCGAGGCCCTGGAGCTGGCGGGGGCATCACCCTCGGTAGATGTGGCTGAAGCACAGGTGGATATTGCCCGCGGTAACCAGCAACAGGCTGGACTGCGACCAAATCCGGAAGTTTCCATTGAGGTCGAGAATATCGCCGGGACCGGGGTGTTCCAGGGTTTCCAATCCACCGAAACGACACTTGCGGTCGGTCAGCGGTTGGAGCTTGGCGGCAAGAGGCGAGCGCGCGTAAACGCGGCGCGGGCCGAGACAGATGTCGCGGAGATCAGGGCGGAAATCGCCAGGGCAGATTTGACTCTTTCCGTGCGCGAAAGATTCATTGACGCCGTTGCAGCCAGGCAGCGGCTTCGGCTCGCCGAACAGGCGCTCGAGCGTTCACGAGAGCTGGCCCGCATCGCTAACGTCTTGGTTGAGGTGGGCCGCGATCCACCACTTAGAGCGCTGCGCGCGCAATCCAATCTCGGTGAAACCGAAGCGGAAGTGACCCAAAGACGCGTCGAGGACGAAAACGCGCGTCGTTTACTGGCGGCGCTGTGGGGCGAAGCAAATCCGCCTTCCTCTGTCGATGAAGCATCGCTCTCGCTGAGTACCATCAGCGCACCGCTCGAACCGCTCTCCGTGCTGGAGATCCGGCTGGCCGATGCCGAGCTCGATGCGGCGGAGGCTGTCATTGGCCGCGAACGATCTCTTCGGACTCCAGACGTGACGCTATCGGCAGGTGTTCGCCGCAATGAAGAAGCCGATGCGCAAGGTTTCGTTGCGGGCGCCTCGTTTGAACTGCCATTCGGTAATCGCAACCAGGGGGCCATCGCAGCTGCTCAAGCCGCCGCCAGATCGGCGCAGGCGCAGCGGTCATTGCTTATGGTCGAATCGGTGCGGGCCATCGCAAGCGCGCGGGCGACATTGAGGGCGGCTGAAGATCGCGTCGATACGCTCGAAAACAGGACCGTTCCACAAGCTGAAGAGGCGCTTCGGCTGGCCGATATCGGTTATCGCGCCGGGCGTTTCAGCCTGATCGAACTGCTCGACGCTACCGAAGCGCGCGATGCCGCGCTCAATGCACTCATCGATGCGCGGGAGGCTCGGGATATAGCCGCAGCAACCCTCCTTCGCGCGACCGCACAATGAAGGACTTCGAACCCATGAACAGGACAAAAATTATCGGGGCGGCACTGATCGTAGCCCTTCTTGCGGTCATCGCTTTCGTCATTTTCAGACCCGGCAGTGAGATCGCGCAGCCCGCGGAACATGCTGGCGAAAGCGAAGAAGGACATACGGAAGAAGAAGGCGTGGTACGTCTCACTGACGAGCAAATCCGGACATCCGAGATTGACATCATCACGCTGGAAGTCGGTTCTCTGGATGCCGAGATTATCGCACAAGGCAGCGTCGCACCGTCTCCCCAAGGGCAGGCCGTTCTCAGCGCTGGTGCCGAAGGCCGCGTAACGCGGATCAACAAGCGGCTGGGCGATGCCGTGCGAAGTGGCGATACGGTCGCAACGATTGAAAGCCGGGAGGCTGCCGCGATCAGCTCGGACGTAGCTGGCGCAGCATCGCGCGCCGAACTGGCTCGAACGCGCTTTGAGAGAGAGCGCCGCCTGTATGAAGAGCGAGTGACCGCGAGAGCGGACCTCGATACAGCGCGAGCAGAACTCCAGCAGGCGACAGCCGAAGCCAATCGCGCCCGCCAATCTGCCGCGGCATCGAGTGTATCCGGACGGTTTATCGCGGTGAGGTCACCTATCAACGGTAGGGTTACAGCCGCGCCCGCTGTTCTTGGCTCCTACGTCACGCCGCAAGATGAGCTTTTCCGGATTTCCAATCCGAACGAAATCCAGATCGAAGCCGCAGTACCTGCCGAAGATGCCCGCAGGATAGCGTCTGGCGATACGGCGCGGGTCGAGACTCCCGAAGGCGAGATTGCTGCAAGAGTGCTTGCTGTTACCCCGGCTGCGGACCTCGAAAACAGGTCTGCAATCGTCGTGCTTTCGCCGGGCGCGAATGCCGGCCTAGTGCCCGGCGAATATGTCCGGGCGCGCATCAGGGCGCGAGCCGGTGGAACCGGGTCGTCGGGATTGGTGGTGCCCGCCGAAGCGATCCAGTCCGTTGAAGGCCGGGACGTCGTGTTCGTGCGAACGCCGACGGGATTCCGCGCGCAGCCGGTCCGGACCGGCGCGCGCAGCGGTGATCGGATCGAAATTGTCGAGGGCGTCGCTGCCGGAACCGAAATTGCGGGCCGAAATGCCTTCCTCCTCAAGGCCGAACTCGGACGCGGGGAAACGGAACATTGATCTATAAACCTAACCCGGAGCCGCAATCATGATCGCGCGTCTCGTCGAACTCTCGGTTCGAAACCGCTACATCGTCGTGTTCCTCATTGCCGCCGTTGCGGCACTGGGGATCTATAATCTGGTCAGGCTTCCGATCGACGCGGTGCCGGACATCACCAACAATCAGGTGCAGATCAATACGGTCGATCCTTCTCTGGCACCGCTCGATATCGAGCGCTTGGTGACATTTCCGGTCGAGACATCGCTCGCTGGTATTCCGGGCTTGCAAACGACCCGTTCAATCTCGCGTAACGGCTTTTCGCAGGTCAGCGCGATATTTGATGACGACGTCGATATCTATTTTGCGCGCCAGCAGGTGGCCGAGCGATTGACGACCGTTCGTGAGAACCTTCCCGACAGCGCCGAACCGGCTATGGGGCCGGTATCAACGGGTCTCGGCGAGGTCCTCATGTGGACCGTCAGCTATGCAGAACGAGAGGAGGGCGGAGCAAATGCCGGGCCAGGCTTGCAGCCTGACGGCTCTTATCTGACCCCGGAAGGCGAGAGGCTTACCGACGAAGTATCGCGTGCCGCCTATCTCAGAACCTTGCAGGATTGGGTCATCGGCCCGCAGATGCGTAACGTTCCGGGCGTCGCTGGTGTTGATTCGATCGGGGGCTATGCGCGGCAGTTCGTGGTGACGCCATCTCCCGCAGGATTGGCGTCCTACGGCATTGGCTTTGATGATCTATCGGAGGCGCTAGAAAGCACAAATCTCTCCGTAGGAGCCAATTTCGTGCAAAGGGGAGGCGAGGCGTTCCTAGTCCGCGCCGATGCCCGCATTCGTACGATCGACGAAATCGAGAATGCCATCATCGCCCGCCGCGAAGGCATTCCCGTCCGTGTCCGTGATGTCGCTACAGTTCAAAATGGCGGGGACCTGCGCACTGGCGCGGCAACGGAAAATGGCGAAGAAGTTGTCGTTGGAACCACTTTGATGCTGCTCGGTGAGAACAGCCGCGCGGTGGCGGCGGCATCCGGTGAACGTTTGGCACAGATCGCTGAATCGATGCCACCTGATATTGAAGTCCAAGTCGTGCTCGATCGCTCGAAGCTGGTCAACGCTACGATCAGTACGGTCGAAAAGAATCTCACCGAAGGCGCTCTACTCGTCATCGTCGCGCTGTTTCTCCTCCTCGGTAATTTCCGGGCAGCGATCATCACCGCACTCGTGATTCCACTTTCATTCCTGATGATGGCCATTGGCATGAACCGGGTCGGGGTTTCAGGCAATTTGATGAGCCTCGGCGCGCTCGATTTCGGACTGATCGTCGATGGCAGCGTCATCATCGTCGAGAATTTCCTCCGCCGGATGGCAGGGCGGCAACATGAAGAGGGGCGGCTGCTCTCGCTCGGCGAAAGGCTGGAGGAAGTCATTGCCTCGACGCGCGAGATGATCAGACCCTCTCTCTTCGGTCAGGCGATCATTCTGCTCGTCTTTGTGCCGCTGCTCACCTTTCAGGGGATCGAGGGTAAAACCTTCTCGCCGATGGCGATCACTGTAATGCTCGCTTTGGCTTCAGCCTTCATTCTTTCGCTAACGCTCGTGCCGGCGCTTCTCGCGCTGCTTATTCGCGGACGCGTTGCAGAGAAGGAAGTTCGGCCTGTGAGTTGGGCGAAAAGCAAATATGAGCCAGCGCTGCGAAAGGCGCTCGCTTTCCCGAAACGCACGGCGATCATTGGCTTTGCCATCTTCGCCTTCTCGCTGGGCGTATTCAATTTTGTCGGCAGCGAGTTCATGCCTCAACTCGATGAGCAGGATCTGTCGGTCCAAGCGATCCGGATTCCGTCGACCTCGCTCGACCAGTCGGTCGAGATGCAGCGACAGATCGAACGGACAGTCTCGCGTTTTCCGCAGGTCCGGTACATGTATTCGAAGACCGGCACGGCTGAAGTTGCAAGCGATCCTATGCCGCAGAATATATCCGACGCCTTTATCATTTTGCGTCCACGCGACGATTGGCCCGACCCATCGCTTCCGAAGGCGGAACTGGTCGAACAGATGGAAGAGGCGCTGTCGGGGCTGATCGGCAATAATTTCGAGTTCAGCCAACCGATCGAGATGCGTTTCAACGAACTGATTGCCGGCGTACGCGGCGATGTCGCGGTCAAAGTCTTCGGCGACGATCTGGAACAGCTTACCGCTACCGCAAATCAGATTGCCCAAGTGTTTTCGAACATCGAAGGTAGCGCTGATGTACGAGTCGAGCAGACTGAGGGATTTCCTACCCTCGACGTTCAATTTGATCGCTCGGCGATCGCCGCTCACGGTCTGACAGTTGACGAAGTTGCGGCGACAGTCAGCGCAGCGCTTGGCGGCGCGGAAAGTGGTATCGTTTTCCAAGGCGATAGGCGATTTGACATCGTCGTTCGTTTGCCGGGTGGAGTGCGCGACGATATTGACGCGATTGGCGCTCTTCCTGTGGTTCTGCCGGAAAACAGTGCCGGAAGACGATCTTCGGTGCCGCTGCGCTCACTCGCAACCTTGTCGGAAATCGAGGGCCTCAATCAGATCAGCCGGGAAAACGGGCAGCGCCGGGTCGTTGTTCAGCTTAACGTGCGGGGCCGTGACGTTGGCTCGCTGGTCGCCGAAGCCCGTGCAGCGATAGCCGACCAGGTCGATTTGCCGCCAGGAGTCTTTCTCGAATGGGGCGGACAATTCGAAAACCTCCAAGCCGCTCAGGCGCGTATCGGCGTAGTCGTACCGATTATTGCACTGCTGGTCTTTGGTCTGCTCGTCATGGCGCTTGGCAATGTCCGCATGGCGATTGCCGTGTTCACTACGGTTCCGCTCGGAATCGCGGGCGGCATCTTCTCGCTTGCATTGACCGGCCTGCCCTTCTCGATCTCGGTCGCAGTTGGTTTCATTGTTCTAGCCGGCGTCGCGGTTCTCAACGGCCTGGTCATGATGATGAGCATTCAGGGACGATTGCACGCAGACATGCCGCTGGATGAAGCGATCTTCGGGGGTGCGGTCGAAAGATTCCGCTCGGTCCTGATGACTGCGATTGTTCCGTCGCTCGGCTTCGTGCCGATGGCGCTCGCGACTGGGACCGGAGCCGAGGTGCAAAAGCCGTTGGCGATCGTCGTCATTGGCGGTTTGATGACGGCAACCGCGCTGACACTGTTCGTGCTTCCTGCCGTAACGCGTCTAATCTTAGGCTTCGAGGGAGGGGATTGGACCGCGCGGCTGAGGCGCAGAATGCCGGCTTTGCCAGAAATGCCCTTCACCCGATGGAAGCCGCGGCGTCAGACATGAGGAATAGGGCCCGACGCTACTAGAAAAAGGAGCGAAACCATGACGATATCCCGCGATGCCATGCTGCTACGCATCTATACCGATGATGCCGCGATGCATGCCGATGACGAAGTGGTCGACGTGATCGTCGGACGTGCCAGAAAAATAGGCCTTGCCGGTGCAACTGTGCTTCGCGGCCGGATTGGCTTCGCTTCGGGGTCAGTCGTCCACGAACACCATTCCTTCGGCGTCGGCGATAATCCGCCGATGGTGATCGAACTGGTCGATGCCGAAGAAAATCTTCGGGCCTTTCTGAACCAGCTCGAAGATCTGCGCGGGATCGGCTTGGTGACGCTGGAAAAAGTCGAAATCGTCACGATGGAGCGCGGTCAGTGATCGTATCGATATGCGCCGACGCTTTGGTAGTCTTGCCAAACTAAAATATTTCCCCGAATCTACTGAGAACACGTCGCCATGTTGAAAGCCGAGGAAATCGACGGTCTGTTTCATCTTGAAGCGAACGACAGTCTGTCCGAACAACATCATGATGCGCTTGTGCCGCGGTTCGAAAGAGTGGCGAAACGCATGGCTGGAACGGTTCCTATGCTGGTCAAATTGAGACCGAATTTTGCCGGCTGGGAAATCTCCGGTTTGTGTTTAGGCTTGAAATTCGATGTTCGACACAAGGATCAGCTCGGTCGGATCACAATTGTCGGTGATGAGAAATTGGAGGATTGGGCAACAAATCTGTTAGACCCGTTCTTTCGTGCCGAAGTGCGATTTTGTCCGCGCAAACTGTGCGAAAAATTCAAAAAATGAGTGCGTCAGAGAAACGATGATCAAGAATCATGAACACTGCCGATCTTGACCAGGACTCCGCAGAAAAGCGCAGAACACTCCGGATCGTGCTTGTACTCAACGTTGTTATCGCGATCGGATTTTTTGGCACCGGCTTGATTGCCGATTCCAGCGCCTTGCTCGCCAACGGTCTCGACAATTCGTCCGATGCGATTATCTACGCGCTGAGTCTGCTGGCGATGACGCGGTCGCAAACGTGGAAACGCGGTGCGGCGCGCCTTTCCGGAATAATGCTACTGATATTCGCGGCGGGCGTTATTCTGGACGCGGGCAGGCGCTTCATCGAGGGCTCGGAACCGGCCGGGGTCTTGATGATGGCGATGGCGGCGATTGCTGCCGTCATAAACCTTCTATCGCTCTATCTGCTGAAACGACTACGCAACAAGGACGTCAATCTACGCGCCGCGACGACTTTCAGCCTTAACGATTTCGTCGCCAATGGCGGTATCATTATCGCCGGTATCGTAGTGATGGTGACAAGTGCAAACTGGCCAGACCTGATCGTTGGCATCGCTGTCGCCGGTATCGCAATTTACGGTGGCATCGAAATCCTGCGGGATGCGCATAGGGACATGCACGTCGAGCTGGGGACCTCCAACGGCAAGGACGTATAGAAATGAGCGCGGAACACGATCACAGTAGCGAGAATATGAGCGATGCCCGCCTTGTCTGGGCGGTGATTGTCAATGTCGGGTTAACGGTCGTCCAGATCTTGGGTGGCATAGTCTCCGGTTCGCTTTCGCTCATTGCCGATGCACTTCATAATTTCAGCGACGCCGCAGCGCTCGGTATCGCTCTTTTCGCCCGCCGGATCGGGCGACGGCCTGCTGACAAGTTGATGACCTTTGGTTACGCGCGAGCGGAACTCATTGCCGCTCTCATCAATCTCACCACGCTCATCATCGTCGGCTTCTATCTCATAATTGAAGCGTTAAACCGGTTTATTCATCCGCAGCCGATCGAGGGTTGGACCGTAGTGATTGTTGCCAGCGTCGCCTTGGTCGTGGACGTCATCACCGCATTGATGGTCTATTCGGGTTCGAAGAGCAGCCTCAATATCAAGGCCGCGTTCTTGCACAATGTCTCTGACGCGCTCGCTTCCGTCGGCGTCATCGTCGCGGGCACCCTCATCATTCTATACAATCTCTATGTCGCTGATCTGATCATGACCTTAATGATCGCGGCCTATGTAATCTTTCAAGGTTTCTCAATAATGCCCCGGACCGTAAGGCTGTTGATGGGAGCAGTGCCCGACGATGTCGAAATCGACCGAATTGTTGCAGCAATCCGCAAAGTCGATGGCGTGAAGGATATCCATCATGTCCACATCTGGAGTATCAACGAGCATAGCCGCGCGCTTGAAGCGCACATTGTCCTGCAAGAAATATCCTTGGAGGTGTTCGAAACGGTGAAAGCGGCGGCTCGAAGAATGCTCTCACAAGACCATGAAATCATCCATGCTACCTTTGAGGCATGCCTCGAGGAAGACTGCGACCCTGACATCATTCCCGAACATCGGACGCATAATTGAGGGATGAATCTCACTGTGCTCGTTCAAGTGGTGATTCTGCTGACCTGCCCTACGCTAGGCTCCGAACTGCCCGGCCGGGCGACCTTAACTGCCGGCACTCAATCTTTTCCGATGGTCCACCCTGAGGGGGCGGGACACTCAATCATTGGCGCCCTTTCGCAGAAGAGGGCATCGAACCGACCCTAGGCATTGATGCATGCTGGAAAACACGCCAAAACAATCGTTCAGTTGAGCAATATAATGTTTACTTGTCGAGTCCAATTCGTTGTGATTAGAACGGCGGTTCATACACCAAAAAGTTCATGGTATCAGATGGTTAGAATGATCAGAAAATCGCGAAAACTAGACCCTTGGTCGAGTTAGTATGATAGTGTCAAAACAAGCAGCAACCCAATAAGTATTTAGGCTCTCAACCACTGAGCAACAGCGCTCCAGATATCAAAATGCTCCAATCGCGAAGTCAGGTCCTCTGGAATTGGCATCGATCGAATGGCCGAGACATCAGCACCGCCGGTATCCCCGATTGGAACCCAACCGAAAAGATATCCAGGAATGATTGCTATCAAGCGAAAAAGTTGGCCGGCACCAAATGGCCGGAAGTGGACCCGGAAATATCTTTTGATACCGCCACTTGCTTTACGAAATCGCATTCCACCACAGCGCTCTTGCTGTTCTCAAACTCTCGGCGCCAACGTTTCAATGATCCTACATTCAGCTACTGTTCCATGCTGACATGCACCAACCACACGACCTAGCTCAGATCGTAGAGTTGTTAGGTCGTCAATTTTCTGATCAATTTCAGCAAGGTGTCTGCTCGCAATATCATCCACCGCTTCACACGATTGATCTTTATTGTCCGATAATGTCAGCAATTCGCGCAGCGCCTTTAGGGTAAAGCCAAGATTACGGGCACGGCGGATGAATGAAAGCCTGGAGAGATGGTCGCTTCCGTAATCTCGGTAGTTTGAAGTGGTTCGTGCTGGAGGCGGCAACAGGCCGATTTTCTCATAGTAGCGGACGGTTTCAACCTTTGTGCCCGTTGCCTTTGCCAGTGCTCCAATCTTCATCGCTTGACCCTATAGTTACTACAGGGTGCATAGTATCGGCGAATCGAATTTTGTCTAGGAAAAACCATGTCTGATAATTGCTGTGCCGATGCCTGTGGGACTGGAGATGCGTTGAACGACAAACGCTGGCGGCGTATCTTGTGGATCGCGCTTGTTCTCAATGCGGCAATGTTTTTCATCGAAATGGGCGCTGGCATTCAGGCGGATTCACGTGCGCTTCAGGCCGATGCGCTCGACTTTTTCGGTGATGCTGCGAACTATGCAATCAGCCTCGGTGTAGCTGGAATGGCGCTTGCGTGGCGTTCACGTGCAGCATTGTTCAAGGGCGCAACCATATTGCTATTCGGTCTATGGGTGATGGGCTCTGCAATTTGGGCATTTTTCAACGGCACATCACCGGTTGCCGAAACGATGGGCATTGTCGGAACGTTGGCATTGCTTGTGAATGTGGGTGTTGCCCTCATGCTTTTTCGCTACCGCACAGGTGATGCGAATATGCGGTCGGTTTGGATATGCTCACGCAATGACGCGATCAGCAATGTTGCTGTGATTGCCGCTGCACTTGGCGTCGCGGGGACTGGCAGCGCATCGCCCGACCTTGGAGTTGCGGGAATAATGGCGGGTTTGGCCATTACTGGTGGTATCCAAATTATCTTGCAGGCTCGAAGTGAACTGACATCCGTGAAAAACCGCGAAATCTCTGTGGGAGAAGTTGGATGATTCAAGCGGTTCCAATCATCGTACTGATTGTCATCCTCTTTGCTTCGCTCTGGCGTGGTCGTTCAGTGGCCCGATCATCAGGTATCAGCGCATGGGCATTCAATTCGGCAAAAGGCAAACAGCGTCTAACCGGACTGGCATATTCGATCAGTACAGCCATGCTGACAGTTACAAGCGTCCTGGCAGCTCTGCAGCCTGCAACCAACTATGCATGGTTCGGAGCTCTTCTAGCCGTTGCTGGCGGCTTGGTGGTAATCGTTGCCCAAATACAGATGGGCCGTGCTTGGCGCATCGGCGTTCGTGATGGAGACGCGCCGCTTTTTGTTCGGCACGGACTATTCCGGTTCAGCCGCAACCCGATATTCGCAGGAATGCTATTGCTCGGCTTCGGCATTGCTGTGAGTGCCGGCATTTGGTGGGGCTGGGTTGCATTGCTTGCGTTTGCGTTAGCCTGTCTTGCGCAAGTCCGGATTGAAGAAGCGCATCTTAGCAAAAGTTTTGGCGCGGCCTACGAACAGTTTTGCAACCAAGTGCCTCGCTGGATTGGAATTCCGAAATGAACTTGGACATTTTGCCTAATACCCTCTTCGGAATATCTCTCTTTTCGGTTGGTATCATCTTGCTCCTTTCGCTTGTTGCAGACCGGATTGACAGTTTTCAATTCTGGCCGCCACCGTCCAAAGAAAGCTGGCAACATACGAGCTTCCTGATCTTGTTCAGATGCTTTTTGTATCCATTGGTCCTTCTGTCAGTTCTGGAGTTTGACATCAGCGGTACAGCAAGTCGTTATGCTGCAATTGTGCTCGGTACGATATTATTCTGCGTGGGATTTGGCTTTGCTGTCCGAATTACCCTTCACATGGGATGGCGCAATGCATTTGGAGAAAAACACGGGCTGGTGACAGACGGTTATTTCTCAAAAAGTCGCAATCCCGTTTATGTGGCGACTTGGGTGGGACTTGTCGGTTGGGGTCTCATAGCCAATTCAATTTTGGTCTCGATATTGTTGGGATTTTGGGCTTGGCTCTACCTGTTCGCTCCCATTTTCGAGGAACCATGGCTGGAACAAATGTATGGTGACGAGTTTCGAACATATAAGGAACAAGTCCGTAGGTTCTTCTAAACATGACTCAGTTCTCTCGTGAGCCGCCTGGCAAGACATAAACTTACGATGATCGGTTAGGAGAGATATCCGCTAATAGGATACATCTGCCATCGGCCAAAAAACCGGCGTACGTCCGTTTTGGGTCGGAAGCGTACGCAGCTTGGAGGCTGTTTAAATGTCCGCTCTTGGGGCCGGAAGCGGATTGACCGGTCTTAAACGGGAGCGTCGCATAAGCGGACGCAGCGTATGCCCAGCTCACACGGGGCCAGTACGTGCTATATATTGATTGCGGTGGTAAAGAAGGGGGAATGATTAGTTGCCGTCGCCAACTTCGAACTGTGGCGACGCGCTAGCCCTAACCTACGGATGAGTGGAACTAGCCTATGCCGGAGAATACGCGCTATCCCGACTGCGTCAGGTATCTTGCTGAAAACAACTCGACGCTCTTCGCAATCACGAACGACGATGGTGAGGTGGTGGCGGTTCATGAGGTTTTCCTCGACGACAAGGCCCAAGAAATTGGTCGACGTACCACAGGCGCACCGGAGGATGGCTTTGTGCGGTTCCCGGGCGTAGGCCCGGCGACGATTGTGAGGGACGAACCGGAGGAGGGTATGCGTTTGTGGGCAGAATCAGGCAAAGAGGTCTGGGTTGACGTGACCGGCATCAGGGACAGTGCACACGCGGCGAGCTAAGAATTTCTGGGCCCTTTCCGAACAGACCGAGTTTAGGCATCGGGATGCCGATGCCGTAGTTCGGGCTAGGTGATCGTTTGCACGGAACAAGTCTGTAGTTGGGCTCCGTCGTGAGGGTTTGACTGGCGCCTAAGCGAGTACAGCGAGGCCGCTATCGATCAAGCCGAACGCGCATCCGACGTGCTCGTTCCTTGAATGCGCCTTCGCCACCTTCGAGGATATCGCATACGGCCTTTCGCACCGTCGTATCCTCGAGGCCACCCGCCGTGTATGTGATTTCCGGGAGACCGCCGGCCCGGTGAGAGCCTGCCTCGGCCACAATGATCTGGTCAGCGTCTGTATTGACAACCAGATTGGCATTGTGGGTCACGATGATGACCTGCCTACGAGCCTTTGCCTGAATGAAGAGACAAACCAGTTCGTCGAAAACCGACTTCGGGTCGAGATTTTCTTCCGGCTGGTCAATGATGAGCGGCCGATCGTCGGCATCGTCTAGAGCGAGATACAGCAGCAGTAGTACAATCCCGCGCGTCCCCGGCGACAACATACGAATGTCGGTGCCATCGTACTGCATCTCGTACTCGACCGAAATATGATCGGTAGCGAACAGCCAATGCGCAAAAGCCTTGAGCCATTTCCTAAACTCCAGTGGCTGATCTTTGCGCGGCATCGCGTGCGCAAGGATCGAGTCCCAGTTGGTCGCTTGGAACTCGCCCATCGCTTTTTCAACATCGACAGCGCTGCCGGTTTCCCATGCTGCTTTAAAGCTGTTTGTAGCCGCTTCGATTAGTTTGCCGCGGCCGTAGAATGGACCCGACCGCCGACAATCGATCAGCTCATCTTCGGCACTATTTCCCCAAGTGTACACATCCGCCTTGCGGGCTACCGCGAAACTCAGCTTGCTCAACGTCCCTGACGTTTTGGCGAGTCTTTCCATCAGCGGCTTGTACAGCTCTTCCATTGCATGCTGCTCCGCAATGAGGGCCTCTATAACCGATCGATACGCGTCGGTTCTTTCAGCTTGCAGCTGCGTTCGCCTCGCGGTGGCGCCCTTGGCATCGGCAAGCCGAGTTTCGAGATTTTGAAGCGCCGACTGTTCTTCGGTAATCCGGTTCGAAAGTGCTGTATATTGATCGCGCACCAACTTGTCCGCGCTAAAGAGTGCAGTGAGGCGCGCTATTTCTGCATTGAGCACGCTGAGTGCCACCTTTGTTAGGTCGGCCCCGTCCGGGATGAGGGGGGTCTTCGGATCACCGGGCGTAGGCGGGATACCCTTCAGTTCGTCGGTCTTCTGATCTGCCCAAGCGATATACGAAGCCAAGTCAGTATCGACTGGTCCATTATAGTCCAACAGAAAGCTCTGCCATTGCTTCTGGTTCAAACCAGCAGCGTGTCGGGCCTGAGATTCGCGCAGCATCTCCGGCGCCTTGCTTGACCGAAGATTCGCGACCTCAGCCTGCATTGCTTCGAACGTACGTTTCCGGTTTGCGAAGGCGTTAACCTCGGATTGCCGGATGCGCGCCACGTCGCTCAGCTCGGCATGGCGTTTGACCTGCGCTTCGGTGCCCGTCACCACCAATTTCGAGCGGTCATTAATGTAGCTTTCAACGAGTTTACGCTTCTGCAAGACTTGCAGCTCAAGGCCCGCGACGCTGTTCTCCTTTTCAAGTTCCTCGCCAATGCGCTCTGAGATGGCTGAAATCGTTTCCGCCCCCAACCGGCGCGCTTGTTGGTGCTGCATGAGCTTGTTTTCACGTAGCTCTGCGAAATTAAGCGCGTCATTCCGTTCGTTGATTGGATGAGCCTCGAAGATCACCCGTTCGATCTCTTTGATCAATCCCTCGGACGCACCTTTCGCTGAACACAGATCCTCGACGAACTGCTGGGACAAATATCGCGCCCGGGGAAATGAGAAGGGATTGTCTGCATTTGGGCCGTCGAGGCGCGCGGTGTTCTCACCACCGCCCGCCCAATTGAGCGTCACAGAGGCAGCGCCGATCAGCGATCGGGCCCTCACCAGAAACGATGGGCTTACATTTTCGTCAATTTCCCACGCGGCGTTCGGGATCGCATCGCAGCCGGCAGCGATCATGTCGGCGAGTGCCGTTTTGCCCGAGCCCCGAGCGCCGATAACCGCTACCAGGCCGGGATTAAGCGGCACAATCGGTGTAACGGCCCATTCGGCGTCACGGACCGAAATCTGTGTAATGACTTGAGAAGGCATAGCCGATTTTGGCGGCTCGGAACCGACATGAGCGCGTCCTTCAGGATCGATACAGGCTTGCCTCAATGCATCGAACGACAGCGCACCCTTGATCCAACAGAAGCGATCATCGTCGGGCATCCCTACGTGCGCGATTTCATGGGCATCGCTGCCGTGCATACAGGGTTTGCAGCCGCCATAGCGCTCCCGCAATTGTTCAACGCTGTCGGACCTTTGCCCGAGCCAGAACTCCCGCTGCGCTGGGCTGCTGGCGAAGATGATGTGGACGAACTTTTCGATTTCTCGGCGGAGAGTCGCATCTGCTGCCTGCCGTACGCCGCCCGTTCCGTCACCCGTCCCGCCAGCCACAGCAATCAGAACGTTCTGCTTCGCCCAATCATTTTCCTTAAAGACTTTGCGGAGCGTTTCGAAGCTGACCTTCATCTGCGTCGCGCCAAATTCAAGCGCCGCACGATCATCGGTCAACGATGGGTTGGCTTGGCGGCCAAGTCGGATCAATTCGTCGCGCGAACAATCAAACCGCTGCTCGAATGCGTGAAAATCGAGCCGCTTGAGGATGCGTTGAATCTCGGAAACGTGATTTGGGTCTTCGGGGCTGACGAGGAGGTGAACGTTCACGAACCCGGATTTGGCGGCGACGTCCAGGCGTAACTCGATATTGGGGAAGAGGAGCTTGACGTTCGGGAGTCGGCCTACAGCTTTGTGCTTTAGGACTTCCTCATAGGTCTCGGTGACGTAATAGTCCGTAATCGCGATGGCTTCGATGGTGGGACTGCGACTTTCTAGTGCAGTCAAATACGCCTCCCAGTCACCACCGAATTGGTTGTTTAGAAGCGTACCAGGCGCATGGATATGCGGGTCCCATCGGCGCCATTCCGAACCACGATTTAACATTTCTCCTCCGTTCGCAGTCTTCAACTTTGGTGATTTAGGTTCAACTAAAGTACAACGCTGTTCAAATTACACGCGCAGCCAAATTCGTGTAACCAAACCCCAACCTAGCGATTTTTTGTTGGAGCATAAGCTGAAGTCGAGCAACCCTGCTGGGATCAAATGTCAGCTTTCAGGATTTCAACGCTCAAACTTGAAGGACTGCAGTTAGGGCGCAATGCGGACATTCGGACTGGACTTGCTGCACAAGCTGAGCATTGCTGTGGAACACATGCTGGCCGCCTGGGCCCGAGGGGTCGGCGGCTTGGGTCAGTGCAAGGCGGGATAGACCAGCCTGCACAGGAGACCCATCATGACAACCTCGACCAAATCCACCCGCAAAACCAAATCAACGACAGTCAACCGACTGCTGCGTAGGGAAAAGGGCGCAACACTTGCCGAGATCGAAAAGTCGACCGGCTGGAAGCCGCATAGCTGCCGCGCCTTTCTGAGCGGTATCCGCAAGACCGGCGCGACGCTCACCAAGGAAGAGCGTACAGACGGCAAAACAGCCTATCGTATCACGGTCGAAGCAGAACAATGCCCGGCCTGAGCATCGTCGACCTGCCAGCCATGTCACCCGCTGAACTGCGAGCCGCATGGCGCGACAAGTATCGCAAAGCCGCCCCTCGCATTGGTCCCGATCTCTTACGCCGTGGCATTGCCTGGCGACTGCAGGAACGTGTCCATGGCAGCATTCCGATAGCTACCCGGAAGGCATTGGATGCGGCATTGCGGCGACTGGAGAAAACCGGTGAGGTCGTATCGTCTCGCGATATCGCGCTCAAACCCGGCACGCGCCTCGTTCGAGAATGGCAAGGCAAGACGCACCATGTACTCGTTCTCGACGATGGCTTCGAACATGCAGGCAGGCGCTATCGCAGTCTCAGCCAAATTGCGGGAGCTATAACTGGCGCGCACTGGTCAGGACCTCGCTTCTTTGGCCTGAAGAAGCAGAAGGCTCCGTTCAAGCGAGGCACGTCCGATGGCTGAGAAGAAGCGCTGTGCAATCTATACGCGCAAGTCGACTGAGGAAGGTCTGGAACAGGACTTCAACAGTCTCGATGCCCAGCGGGAGGCTTGTGCCGCCTATATATTGAGTCAGGCTGCTGAAGGCTGGGAACAGGTCGACGAGCATTATGACGATGGTGGCTGGTCGGGTGGAAGAATAGAGAGGCCAGCATTGACGCAGCTGCTCGCCGATATCGAAGCGGGCAAGGTCGACATCGTCGTCGTTTACAAGGTCGACAGGCTCACCCGCAGCCTCGCCGACTTCGCCAAGATCGTCGACATCCTTGATGCAAGGGAGGCTTCGTTCGTCAGCGTTACACAGGCGTTCAATACAACCAACAGCATGGGCCGATTGACCCTCAATGTCCTCCTCTCGTTCGCCCAGTTCGAACGCGAGGTCACCGGCGAGCGTATCCGGGACAAGATTGCAGCCTCGAAGAAGAAGGGCATGTGGATGGGCGGACCGGTGCCGATCGGTTATCGCCTTCAGGACCGACAACTTCTCGTCGAACCAGAAGAGGCTGCCATCGTGCGAATGATATTCGAACGGTATCGCTCCCTGCGATCGATCGGGCAGCTAGTTGATGAACTTGCAGAGAGGGGTGTCCGCACGAAACTGCGATCCCACAAATCCGGCAAGACGGTTGGAGGAATAGCGTTCACCAAGGGACCGCTCGCCAACCTGCTCAAGAACCCGATTTATACCGGCAAGGTTCGGCACAAGGACAAACTCTATGATGGTCAGCACGAAGCCATCATCGAACAAGCGCTTTGGGATGAGGTGCAGGCAATCTTCAAGGCCAATGGCCAAGATCGGAAGCTTGGCAAGAAGGCCAATAACCCCAGCCTCCTTACGGGGCGACTGACCGATCCGGATGGCAGACCAATGACGCCGGTCCATACGAGCAAGGGAAGCAAACAGTATCGCTACTATGTGACGCGAACCAACGCAGGCGATAGCGATGGTGATCAATGGCGTGTAGCAGCTGGCGAACTGGACCGAGCAGCTGTTCGGCTCGTAGGCCAATGGCTGCGACTGCCGGATGGCGATATGCAGGGTGCCGATGTTGAGGCGCATCAAGCCTTGGCCTCGGAATACCCGGATATGACAATCACGGAACAGCGCAAGATCCTGATCGACCGAGATCTCCGTTTCGCGCTCTCTGATGAGGCAATTTCCGTTGCCGGCGCAGCCAACGATCAAACACAATGCGTCTCGCTCCCTGCCCGGCTGGTCAAGCAAGGCCATGAGAGGAAACTTACCTTGTCGCCGGACGGTAAAAGTGTAGCCGAACCCAATCCGGTCCTTCTGAAGCTGCTTGCTCAGGCCCGCGCTGCACAACGCATGGTTCTGAACGGCACGGAAGAGTCTAGTGTGGCGCACTACGGCAAGCGCCATCTTTGGCAGTTGCTGCGGATCAGCTGGCTCGCGCCAGATATCGTCTCTGCCATTGTTGATGGCAACCAGCCGCCAAACCTTACAGGACGCCGTCTGCTGCGGGCGGCAGCGCTACCTCTGGACTGGGCAGAGCAGCGCCAATATCTCGGATTTTCCTGAGCTTCCGCAAATCTGCATCTGCAACTGGTGGCACGCTTTTCGGGGGGTAGAGAAAACCGCCTGTATTAGACCGAATACGCCGTGCCAAGACAGTCTCTGGCAAACAATGGCCCTGCCATCGTCACGCTATACCACTGTTATTAGGCAGATAAATTCGGCTAACGCTGCCGAGAACGGTCCCACGGCTAAAAAAGAGGACTGTGTGGTGCCGCTTAGGTGACTCGAACACCTGACCCCCGCATTACGAATGCGATGCTCTACCAGCTGAGCTAAAGCGGCACGCTCCCTCTATGGGCCGTGGCCCTTACCAAGTGCCGAACGGCGAAACAAGCCGGATATTTGCTCTGCACGCCCGGCGCCTGCGACGGCGAATTTACCTTTCGTAAACCATCCCGGTCCATAAGGCCCTTGTAAACCATCTTCGCGAGGGCATCACAGTTATGGACAATCCCCAGCCATTCGAAGCCGATGAGAGCGGCATTGCGGATGCAGATGGTGATGCGGCGATCGACGCGCCGCCCCAGATCGGCACCGATGAACGGCGGATGCATGTCCGCGCCTATAATCACTGGGCTTCCTTGCTGCGCGACCGCGCCTATCCTTCGATCGAGGATCTGGACCCGGCAACCATCGGCGATTTCGGGCCTCATAGCGTGTTGCTCGATTTTACCGCCGGTTTGAACAACCCGGCCATCGCATGGCTTGGCGGCGCATTGCGCTCCGAATGCGACATTGAAGAGAATATCGAAAATATTGCGGATGTGCCACCACGTTCTCTGCTGTCGCGCCTGACAGACCATTATTTGCAGATCATCGCCAATCAGGCGCCGGTCGGCTTCGAGGCGGAATTCGAAAATCATCGCGGCGCGAACATGCTCTATCGCGGCATCCTCATGCCCTTTTCATCGGACGATGATTCCATCGATTTCATCTATGGCGTGATCAACTGGAAAGAAGTTGCAGCTGCAGAGATTCAGGCGGACCTCCAACAGGCGGTCGATCAGGCGCTCAGCGCCCAGCTTGAACCGGTCGAAGATGCAGCCCCGGTCTGGGCAGACGGCCCGAGTACGGAATTTCAATCTCCTGACGCAGTGGAACCGGCCTTTTCTTCGGAAGACGCTGGCGTATCGGAAGATGGTGCCTTCGTAGCACTGGACGAAAGCATCTGCGAACCGGAAAGCTTGGTCGATTTTCTGGTTGCCGCACGGGAAAGCGCCGAACAGGCCAAATCCGCCGATCAGCGCAGCCGCGCAGCGCTCTATGAAGCACTGGGCCGGGCCTATGATTTTGCCCTTGGCGCGGAGGCCGATCCGGGAACATATGCCGAGATCCTCGAAGATGCCGGTATCACCGGCCAGGATCGGGCACCGATGACGCCTGTCACCAAACTGGTTTTTGGTGCCGATTATGACAAGACGCGGCTGACCGAATTCGCGGCCGCACTCTCTTATGCCAAGCGCGAGCATATCGCCGCCGGCACCTTTGCCGACTATCTCAAATCGCAAAAGGGCGGCCTCAAGGCTGTCGTTGCGGCCGAACGCGCAGCACGGCGCCCGGCATCGCGCCCGGACAAGCTTGCCGATGCTTGCGAGAAGCTGCGCCATGCGCCCGTTCAGGACTATGTTACGCTGGACCAGGACGACGATAGCGGCGAAGAGTTTGCATTGCTGATTGCCCGCCGCCTGCCTGGCGGACGGATCGCGGTGATCGATGCAGTGCCGCATGACAAGGCACTGACCGAGCGCGCAATCCGTAAGGTCTCCGGTTAACCTGCCACCCGCTCTCCGGGGCAGCGAAACCATCAAGATGCTAATATCAGACAAGGGTTGAGTAGCCCTGTTTTGGGGAGCATAGCTGCGCCCCATGACACAGGTTCCGCAAGACTCGCCGAGCGAGCAAACCGAAGCCCATATCGCAGCCATTGCCGACGCGCTTGTTCGCGACGCGCTGCCCGGGGAAACCGACAATTTTAGCCAAGCCGAAGCCCTGGAGGCTGCGCGTTTCGTCGCCGCCACTGCGGCCGAACGATTGCCGGGCATGGCACAGGTCAAGCTGGAATCGATAACCGATGACATGGGCCGACGCTTCATGCGCATGGCCATCGTCAATGATGACATGTCCTTCATCGTGGATTCGATCACCGGCGCAGTCGGCGCTCATGGCCTGACGGTCCTGCGGCTGTTGCATCCCATCATGTCGGTTGTGCGCGATGATGAACACCGGATCGTCGAATGCGCATCCAACCGCGAAGACGCAAAACGCGAATCCTTCGTCTATCTGGAGGTCGACCGGGCCGATGCACGCACCCGGATGGAACTCCTGTCCGACGTTCACAAGGTTTTGCTCGACGTTCGTGCCGCCGTTCGTGACTGGCCGGCACTTCAGGAAAGAATGCGCGCCGATGCCGAAGCGATAGACGATCCGGAAGGACGGGCACTGCTCATCTGGTTTGCCGACCATCATTTCACCCAAGTCGGCCATTATATAGAAAACCGTCTCGGGGAACGCGAGGCCGGACTCGGCATATTTCGCGCACTTGGCCCCTCCTGCTGGAACATACGCACCCGCGATGCCGCCTTCAGCTATTTTGAAAATGGTGGAACCGCACCCCTGCTTTCCAAGGCGGACAGGCTCGCGACGGTTCATCGTCGCGTGCCGCTCGATCTCGCAATCACGCCGATATACGAGAATGGCGAGCTGACCAGCCTGTCAATCCATGCAGGTCTGTGGACCAGCGTTGCGCTTAATGCCCCTGCGCAGCAAGTGCCTGTTCTGCGCCAGCGCCTGTCTGCGCTAGAAGCAGATCTGGGTTTCGACCGGGAAAGCCATGCGGGCAAGGCGCTCGAACATGCATTGTCGCGCCTGCCGCACGATCTGTTGATTTCCTTCGATGCGGAATCGATGAAACGGGCGGCATTGACGGCGATGTCTCTCGCCGATCGGCCCCGGCCCAAACTGCTTCTCATCCAGGGCCCGATGAAGCGGCATCTGTTCGCCTTTGTCTGGCTGCCCCGCGACGAACTGTCGACGGACCGGCGCACCACGATCGGCAGTCGCCTTGAAGAAGCGACCGGATCGATGATCTCTAGCTGGGCAATCGAATTGGGGGACGGGGACCTCGCCTTTATCCGCTACACGCTGGATATCGGCGAACATCCGCAGGAGCCCGATGCCGAAGCACTGGACACCGAAATCGAACAGATGGTTCGCGGCTGGACCCCGGCCGTGGAGGCGGAATTGGGAGAACGGCTGCCCTCTGCCCGAGCGGCCAGACTGACGCTGGTCTATGCCAACGCCTTTCCGGGCGGATATCGCGGCGAATACGGCGCGAAGGAAGCGGCAAAGGACATATTGCGGCTGCGCGGCCTGAGCGAGCATCAACGCGGCGTCCGCCTTTATCGGCTCAAGGGCGATGATGGCTCCCAGTTGCGTCTCAAGCTCTATCGCCTTGGCGCCTCGATCCCGCTTTCGGACACAGTGCCGGTGCTTGAAAATTTCGGATTTCGCGTACTCGAGGAAATCCCGACACCGCTCAACGGCGGGCGACTTGGCTATATCCACGATTTCCTGCTTGAGATCGACGGCTTGTCAGATCTCGGCTCGCTCATCGACCGGGCGGGTATAAAGGAAGGCGCACTTTCGGCAGTGCTTGAGGGCCGCGCGGAAAATGACGAGTTCAACCAGCTGATAATCTCGGTCGGCCTGAACCCGCGCGATGTTACGCTGCTGCGCGCGTGGTTCCGCTATCTGCGCCAGACGGGCCTTAGCTATGGTTTGGCGACAGTCGTCGAAACATTGCGCGAAGAGCCCGATATAACCCGCTCCATCATCGAGCTGTTCGACACGCTGCACAATCCGGCTTTCGAGGGAGATCGGGACGCCCAGTTGCTCACAATCAACCAACGGATCGACGCTGCGCTTACCAGGGTTGCGGCCATAGATGACGATGCAATCCTGCGGGCGATCCGCTCTGTGGTCACCTCCTGTCTGCGCACCAACGCGTTCGCGCCGGCGGCCAATGAAGCGCTGGCGTTCAAACTCGACAGTTCGTCGATACCCGGTTTGCCAGCACCCGTGCCGTGGCGCGAAATCTGGGTCTACAGCCCGCGCGTGGAGGGCATTCACCTGCGCGGCGGCCCCATCGCGCGTGGCGGGCTCAGATGGTCGGACCGCCGCGATGATTTCCGCACGGAAATTCTGGGGCTGATGAAGGCCCAGCTGGTCAAGAACGCCGTGATCGTGCCGACCGGCGCCAAGGGTGGCTTTTACCCCAAAGCGCTGCCCAACCCGGCCGAGGATCGCGATGCATGGATCGCAGAGGGTACCGAAAGCTACCGGATATTCATTCGCACCCTGCTCTCGGTAACCGACAATCTTGTCGAAGATGCGGTCGTCCATCCCGACAGCGTCGTTATCCGGGATAATGACGATCCCTATTTCGTCGTGGCGGCGGACAAGGGTACGGCGAGTTTCTCCGATGTTGCCAATGGCATCGCGCTTGAGCGGAAGTTCTGGCTCGGCGACGCCTTTGCGAGTGGCGGTGGCCATGGTTACGACCACAAGGCGATGGGAATCACGGCCAAGGGCGCGTGGATTTCGGTACAGCGCCATTTCCTAGAAATGGGCGTCGATGTGCAGACCGACCCGATCCGGGTCGCCGGATGCGGCGACATGTCGGGCGATGTTTTCGGCAATGGAATGCTGCTGTCGAAAGCGATCAAGCTGGTTGCAGCTTTCGACCACCGGCACATCTTTCTCGATCCCGATCCCGATCCCGCTACAAGCTGGGCCGAACGCAAGCGAATGTTCGACCTGCCGCGTTCGACCTGGGAGGATTATGAACCTGCGCTAATCTCCAAAGGCGGCGGCGTGTTTCCGCGCAGCCAGAAGGAAATCCCGCTTTCTCCCGAGGTGCGCGAAATGCTCGGTACCGAGGCCGAGACCATGCGCCCGTCCGAACTTATTTCTGCAATCCTGAAAGCCGAAATCGATCTGCTGTGGTTCGGCGGCATCGGCACATATATCAAAGCAGCGTCAGAAGCGCATATCGAAGTTGGCGATCCGGCCAATGACAAGCTTCGGGTCAATGGCCGCGATGTTCGCGCCAAAGCCGTCGGCGAGGGCGCAAATCTGGGGCTGACCCAGGCCGGGCGTATCGAATTTGCCGCGCATGGCGGTCGGCTCAATACCGACTTCATCGACAATAGCGCAGGCGTCGATTGTTCGGACAATGAGGTCAATATCAAGATCCCGCTCAACCGGGAAATGAATGAGGGCCGGCTGGAGTTTGCCGACCGTAACGAACTGCTCGTTTCGATGACCGACGAGGTCGGCGCGCTGGTGCTGGAGGATAACCGCCTCCAGACACTGGCCCTGTCGCTTGCCGAAACCGACGGATCGGAAACGCTGCCAAGCCAGGTCCGGCTGATCGAGATTCTCGAAGCGAGCGGCCGGATCGATCGCGGGGTCGAGGGACTTGGCACGAATGAGGACCTGCTCCGCCGCAGCAATGACAATCGCGGGCTGACCCGGCCGGAGCTTTCGGTGCTGCTCGCTCACAGCAAACTGGCGCTCCAGGCTGCGGTCGAAGCCACCGACCTTCCCAAGGACCCGATGTTCGATCCGGTGCTTCGCGAAGCCTTTCCCGCCGCGATGCGCGAGAAATTTCCCGACGCAATTACCAATCACCGGCTGCGGGACGAGATCATCTCGACCAAGATCGCCAACCGGGTGGTAAACCGGGTCGGCTTCGTCATGCCCTTCGAACTGTCCGAGGAAGAGAGCACGGGGCTGGCCCATGTCGCGCTGACCTATTTCACCGCCGACGCCTTGTTCGATCTCGAAACGTTATGGACGGATATCGAGCAGGCGGAGATCGGCGAGATGGACCGGCTGCGCCTGTTCAACATGGCACAGGCCAATTTGCGCCTGCCGATGTCGGACCTGCTCCGCGTAAGCGGCGAGAATGCACGGCCGAGCGATCTTGCGGCTCGGCTGAAACCGGGCGTCGACCGGCTCAACACCGCGCTCGACGAACTGCTGAAAGATGCATCGCGCACCCTCTCAGCAACAATGCACCAGCAGGTGGCAGATATCGATGTGGATACTGCTCTGGTCGATCGGATCATCCGGCTTGCCGAACTCAAGGGAGCGGTCACGACTTCCGATCTCGCCGCCGATCTTGGCGTCGGGGAGCTTGAACTCGCCCGCGCCTACACCCGGCTGGGCGAGGCGCTGGGCCTTGACTGGGCAAATGGCGTAGCGCTGCGCTTCGGTTCGCACGACCCCTGGGAACGGCTGATGGCGGCGGGACTAAGCCGTGAATTCGAGCAGCTTCGCCTCAAATTCCTGGCCCGTGCCAGCACCGGCAACCCCCAGGCCGATGTCGAGAAATGGCTGCGCCAGGATGAAAGGCGGATCAAGCAATTCACCGATCTGATCACACGGGCGCGTCTGGCGCCCATGCCGAGCGCGGCGATGCTTGCCCAGATCGGCGCTCATGCGCGGATCCTTCTGGGCGACGAAACCTAGGATAAGTCGGTCACGGATTGCGTGTATAGCCAACTGCGGATCGCACTGGCGAGGTTGGGCGGATCATCCGCTTCGAGACGGTCTGCGTCGATCCGCGCAACGAGTGCATTGATGGGGAGCGCCGCTTTCGCCGCCTCACTCTCAAGCCCGCGCCAGAAAACAGGCTCCAGCGTAATTGAGGTCTGGTGCCCGGCAATGGTGACGCTGCGCTTGACCGGCGGCCGATAGAGCTTGTTCTCACTGCCGCCGCGAATTGCCATCAATACATATGTTGGCCACCATTGATCGACATGGTCGATCCGGTGACGAATCCTGCATCTTCCGCACAGAGAAAGGCGACACCGCGCGCAATTTCCTCAGCCTGTCCGAGACGACCAACCGGGATTTTGGCGACGATCTTTTCGAGCACGGGTTCGGGCACGGCGGCGACCATATCGGTATCAATATAGCCCGGCGCCAATGCGTTGACGGTCACGCCGGCTTTCGCGCCTTCCTGGGCCAATGCCTTGGTGAACCCATGGATGCCGGACTTTGCTGCGGCATAATTGACCTGGCCATACTGGCCGCCCTGCCCGTTGATCGAACCGATATTGACGATCCGGCCCCAGCCCCTTTCCCTCATGCCGGGGAAACAGGCCTTGGCCATGTTGAAACACCCACCGAGATTGACACGCATCACCTCGTTCCAGTCGTCAAAACTCATCCGGGCCAGCGTGCCGTCGCGCGTAATACCGGCATTGTTGACCAGCACATCGACCGGGCCGAATTCTTCGGCAACCTTGGCGCAGCCCTCCTGACAGGCATCGAAATCACCGACGTCCCATTTCCGGGCAGCGATACCGGTCCGGTCGGTAAAGGCCTGAGCCTTTTCGTCATTGCCGCCATAATTGGCGACGACAGTCATGCCGAGATCTTTCAATGCGATGCTGATCGCTTCGCCAATACCGCGCGTTCCACCGGTAACAATCGCTATTCTGGTCATCAATTTATCCTCTGCCCAACACCTTTATCTCCCCATGTTTAGGGTAGAGACTTGCGGCCGCGCAAGAACTATCCGGCGCGGGAACCGGCATCAGAGCGTGAGCGTAAAATAAAAATTAACCACGTCCCTAAAGCCGCTTCTCACCAGTTTGGTTTATGCCGGCCCAATGGATTTGCGATCTCGACTGACTGAAACGGAGCAAGAGAAAAGCCCCGGCTGGATAGCCGGTCTGGGCCTGGCTGAAGCCACGACCACGTTTCAGACTGAAGACCAGATCGGCAAGATCCAGCGCGTCGCTGCGATGTGGCCAATGACCATTTTCGCCCAAGGGCTAACGCTGACCCTCATCGCGACCACATTCTTGAGTCTACGAACCCAAAGCTTCGCATTGGAAGCAGCCATCGTTGCAGTGACGATGATCGGGTTCAGCTCAATCACGTGGCTGCTTTCCCGCACAAACCTGATCAAGCGCCAACCTCCCCACCGTACGATCCGGGCTATGCTGCCGATTGCCGGAATGTTCGGCATCGGTGTCGCACTGCTTGGATGGGAGATTATCGGGCTGGGCGAATTGCCGGTCGGAACATTATGCCTGGTATCGTTGGCCGTTACGTTCCTGATCATCCTCGCAACATTCATGCCGGTTCAGGCCGCAGCCCTCACTTTCGTCGCCACGGCGATCATTGCCGGCACCATCCTGTCCGGCCAGTATCAGGTCGCAATTGTCGGCATCGTCGTATTCACGGGATTCTGGATCGCCACATTGGTAAACCTGCGCCTCGATTCCGCGCAAAGCCGCATGCGAGAGAAAAATTACTCCAAGGCGAGCCGCGCAAACCGCCTGCTCGAAGAATTCGAAGCCAACGGCAATGGCTGGTTCTGGGAGACCGATCGCAGCGGCAGTATCGTTTATGTATCTCCCAAGCTCATCGAGGCTCTTAATCGCCCGACATCCGAAGTGATCGGCAAGCCGCTGACCTCGATCATCCAGATGGAGGGCGGCGCGCAGGACGGCGAGCGTGCCCTCGGTTTCCACCTGAGCACCCGAAGTGCGTTCAATGATGTGACGGTCCGCGCGGCAACCAAGGAAGAATTGTGGTGGGCCCTATCGGGTCGACCGATCATTGACCAGATCGGTCAGTTTCGAGGTTATGCCGGCAGCGGCACGGACCTCACCGAGAAACGCCGGTCGCAATCAGAAGCCAATCGGTTGGCCAGATATGATTCCCTGACCGGCCTCGCGAACCGGCAGGAAATGCAACTGGCCCTCCAAAAGGCGCTTGACGATATCAGCCCGACGACTCCTGAAGTCGGTCTCATGCTGCTCGATCTTGATCGATTCAAGGCGGTGAACGACACGATGGGACATCCTGTTGGCGACGAGCTGCTCAAACAGGTGTCCAAGCGCTTGTTCCGCGTCGTTGGCGACCATGGCATGGTCGGCCGTCTCGGCGGCGACGAATTCAAGGTCGTGATCCCGTCTTTCGTCAACACCAAGAAACTGGGTGAACTCGGGAACGACATTATTTCCCAACTGTCGCACCCTTATATGATCGACGGCATCACGCTGACGATCGGGTGCTCGATCGGTATCGCCGTGGCCCCCCAACACGGATCGACGGCCGAAGAATTGATCCGTAACGCCGATCTCGCGCTCTATGCAGCCAAGGCCGACGGGCGCGGCGTCCATCGCTTCTACGAACGCGAGATGCATGCCGGCGCGAAACACCGGAAACGGCTGGAAGACGATCTGAGAAATGCACTGACCAACGATGAATTGCATGTCGCCTACCAGCCGCAGGTCAGCACGACTTCCGAAAAAATTGTCGGTTATGAGGCGCTTATCCGCTGGAACCATCCGAGTCGGGGCGCGATTTCACCGGCTGATTTCGTTCCGGTTGCCGAAGATATTCGGCTGATCGAACAGATTGGCGAATGGGTATTGCGCAAGGCGTGCATGGAAGCCGCGCAGTGGCCGGGCAATGCGCGCGTTGCCGTCAACGTCTCGGCGATCCAGTTCGCAAACCCGAACTTTCCAAAGGTCGTAACCAGCGCCTTGGCAGCAGCAGGATTGCCCGCTGAGCGGCTCGAGCTTGAAATTACGGAAACCGTGTTCATCGACGGCGGAGAAGATACCGACCGGATGTTCAAAACGCTGAAGCGGATCGGCATCCGTCTCGCGCTTGACGATTTCGGCACCGGCTATTCGGCGCTCGGCTATCTGAAAACCGCGCCTTTCGACAAGATCAAGATCGATCAGTCCTTCATCCGGGGTGCCGCGGTTGTCGGCAATCGCAACGCCGCCATTATCAAGGCCATCGTCTCTCTCGCTGAGACACTGTATATGGAAACGACGGCCGAAGGCGTCGAAATGAAAGACGAGATCAAGCTCGTCAAAGAACTCGGCTGTTCCCATATTCAGGGCTATATCTACGGCAAGCCAATGCCGCATGCCGAGGTGCTGAAACAGCTGGGCGACGGATCGGCCGCGGCCAGTGCCAATGGCCATCGGGCCAGCCGAAGCCCCAGAAAAACTCTCCTGCGATCAACCAGGGTCGAAGCCGAAGGCATTCCGCAAAATGCATTGATCCGGAATATTTCCGCGACCGGTGCGATGCTCGAAGGGTTAGGGGAAATCGAACAGGGCACAGACCTGCTCATCGAGATCCTTGAAGGCCAGATGTTCAAAAGCACCGTGCGCTGGTCCGACAAGGAACGGGTCGGGATCGAATTTGCGCGCAACTTCGACCTGGAACGCCTGAGTGAAACGCCCAGCAAGATCGCCAAGCCGAAACGGCGCGCCTCGGCGGCCTAGGGCGTCCAGCCAACAAGTTCGCGGCGGACGAGGGTTTCGAGCATGGCCATGCCTTGGTCGCTCGCATTGAGACAAGGAATATAGGCGAAATCGCTTCCGCCAGCCTCGAGAAACTGCGCCCTTCCTTCCATCGCTAGTTCTTCCAGCGTTTCCAGACAATCGACCGAAAAGCCCGGAGCAAAGATCGCAACCTTTTTCAGGTTCCGTTCGGGCAAGGCTGCAAGCAAATCGGCCGTTGCCGGCTCAAGCCATTTCGCCCGGCCGAACCGCGACTGGAATGTCGTAAATAACGGCCTGCCCAGCGCTTCGCTGACCAGTCGCGCCGTTTTCTGGCACTGGCAGTGATACGGATCGCCCAGCTCGAGCGTACGCCGCGGCATGCCATGAAAACTCGCGATCAGCGCTTCGGGTTCGAAATCCAGTGCCGTCAGACCCTCACGCACCGACCTCGCCAGGGCGTCGATATAGGCAGGGTCGTCATGATAGGGTGGCAGCACCCTTAGCGTCGGCTGCCAACGCATATCGGCAAGCTCCGCCCCTGCCTCATCGACAACGGTCGCCGTCGTCGCACCGCAATATTGCGGATAGAGCGGCGCGAGCAATATCCGCTCACAGCCTTGTGCCTTCATCTCCTCCAGCCGGAACCCGATGCCGGGCCGCCCGTAGCGCATCGCATAGCTGACCCGCACACCATCGCCGAAGCGCTGCTGCAATCCTGCCATCTGCTGCTTGGTATGGACGGCAAGCGGAGACCCTTCTTCCATCCAGACTTTTGCATAGGCCCGGGCCGATTTGCGCGGCCGGGTATTGAGGATCACGCCGTGGAGCAGAGGTTTCCAAAGCAGCGCCGGGAGCTCGACCACGCGCTTGTCGGACAGGAATTCCGCCAGATAGCGCCGTACTGCCTGCGGCGTCGGGGCGTCAGGCGTTCCCAGATTGACGAGCAGCACACCGATTTTGGGGGCGGGAATGTCCGGGTGAAAATCCGGTTTGTCCGTCATGCGACACCGCCTACCCGGAAGGGAATCGACCGAAGCCTCTGGCCCGTTGCCGCAAAAATGGCGTTGCCGATCGCGGGCGCAACCGGCGGCACGGCGATTTCCCCCACCCCGCCCGGCTCTTCGCTGCTGTCGATCAGCTCAATCTCGATTTCCGGAATGTCGGAGAGGATCGGCAGGCCAAGTTCATGGAAATTGGATACGAGCGGCTCGTCATACGCATAGCGCACGGCATTGCCCAGTGCCTGGGACATGCCGAATACGATACCGCCCTCGATCTGCTGGCGGACGATTTCCGGGTTGATCATCCGCCCGCAATCGACAGCCGCCGCAATTTTTTCAATGATCGGACGCTGGTCGTCGCCGATATGGAGCCGGACGACCATCGCCACATGGCTACCGAAACAGCTATGCGCGGCCAGCCCCATGCCGCCGCCCTGCTCGCCGCCATCCCAGCCGCCCAGGGTTGCAGCCGTGGTCAGGCAGCGGGCAAGCCGCGAGGCCTCGCCCATCATACCGATACGGAAAGATAGCGGCTCGATTCCGGCCTGCGCCGCCAGCTCGTCCATGAAGCATTCGGTAAAGAAGGCCGTGTAGCTATGCGCAACGGACCGCCAGATACCGGTTTCTACCCCGATATCGACCGGCATATGCTCAATCGCCAGATTGGGGATCGCATAGGCCGGCCGCGCGCCTTCCACGGCCCCCGGACTGGGATCGT
This sequence comes from uncultured Parasphingopyxis sp., assembly GCA_947259005.1. GTDB lineage: Bacteria > Pseudomonadota > Alphaproteobacteria > Sphingomonadales > Sphingomonadaceae > Parasphingopyxis. The sequence goes on from CAMYKP010000008.1 coordinate 58,144, forward strand.
TGACGCCGCCGAAAAACATGCTTGGCATGACCCGCTGAAACAGCTGGTTGCCCGTCGAGGGAACGGCAATTCGGGCATGCCAGGCAGAAATGGCTCCGGCGGCGCCGAGCTTCGCCGTCAGCCTGCCCAGGGCCGCGGGGCGATAATAGTCGCTGCGGGTTTCTTCCTCGCGCGACCATGTAAGCTGCACGGGACGGTTCATCCGGCGTGCGATGATCGCGACCTGCACGGCTGCGTCATGCTCGATCTTGCGGCCAAAGGCCCCGCCCAGCAGCATCGGATAGATCGTCACCTGGCTTTCGCTATAGCCGATCGCATCGGCAACGGCGGACCGCATCAGGCTCGGCGCCTGGGTTGGCGCCCAGACTTCCAGCCGGTCACCGTCGACACGCGCGGTTGCCGTCAGCGGTTCAATCGCGGCATGCGGGGCCAGCCCGACACTATAGGTAGCCCGGTGCGCGCCCGACGTGCCAAAGGCCGCCGCCAGATCGCCCTCGCTGACGAACCGCGTGCCACCGTCTCCGTCCAGCGCGCCTTCAAGCGCTGCCTCTATACTGGCATCGTCGACAGCCCCTTCATCGTCGCTTTCCCATTGGGGCGCCAGTTCCTCAACGCCGCGATTGGCCGCCCACCAGTTTGTCGCGACACAGGCTGCAAAACGGGGATTCTCGAATATCGCGGTTACGCCGAACACATTGTTCGCCGCATCGCGATTGACGGCGGCGAGCCTGTGGCGGCTCGAAGGGGCCTGCCGCGCCGACGCGAAAACCATTTCGGGCAGGCGGACATCGCCAGCATAACGCGCCGACCCATCGACCTTGGACGGCAGATCGATCCGCGGCATGGATTGGCCGGTGATCGGACGCCCCTCGGGGTTGCGCAATGTGAGCGTATCGGGCGGCGAATATTGGGCGGCGTCGGCGGCCAGTTCGCCAAAACGCAGTCTCTGTTCGCCAAGTACGACAAAGCCGTCGGCCGTGTCGCACGCCTGCCAATCGGTATCCCAGCGCGCAGCGGCCGCTTTGCACAAGACAGCACGCGCAGCTGCGCCGGCCTCGCGAAAGCGCTGCTCGAAGCCGCGAATGGAAGAAGAACCGCCCGTGATCATCAACGCATTGCGCACCGCATATTCGCGCGTTGCCCATTGTCCTATCGAACCGAGGAAGGAAGGCAGCGCACCATCCGATTCCCCCGCAACGAGAAAATCATTGGCATAAAGCGGGTTTATGGGCGCGGTTTCGACACCGATAGTCCGCCAGTCGGCACCCAGCTCATCGGCCAGCGCCTGCGGCAGTGCCGTCCAGACGCCCTGCCCCATTTCCGCCTGCGGCACGATTACACTGACATGCCCGTCTTCGCCGATCTTAAGAAAGGCGTTGAAAACCGTCTCACCCTCACCGGCGACAAGATTGTGCACATAGTGACGCGGCCAGACGCCCCAGGCGATCGCCAGACCGGCACCGACACCTCCGCCAATCAATACGTGGCGGCGCGTGATTCCGAAGCGGGGCGGTTTAGACATGCAAGGCTCTGTATAGTCCTCTAGCTGCCGATGCTAGCCGGAGTTGAGCGGATATCAGTTGGCGCTTTCAGCATTTTTCATGCTGACCGACGTCAGAAGGACGAGACCGATGGCAAACAGGATGGCGATCGACGCCATGCCGATCCGCTGGTCGTTAAACGCGCTTGTGAACATCTCTACGAGCAGCGGCCCCATCCAGACGGTGATCGTGCCCGCGATGGCGTAAAGCCCGAAGAATTCGCCACTACGACCAGGCGGGGCAAGCTGGACCAACATTGCGCGGCTCGACGATATGCTGGCCGTTGCGGTGACGGCGACGACGCTCACCAAACCAAGATAAACGAGATCGGACAACGTCTGAAACACCAATCCATCCCAAATTTGATAATTGGCGATAAGGCCGAAAAGCAGTGTTTCCTGCGTGACCGAGAGCTGGATCGCGAACGCGAGAACCATGCCGAAAATCTCGATGATCAGTGCCGCCTTCACGCCGACCTTGGTGTCGAGCCAGCCGCCGAACAACCCCCCGCCAAAAGCCCAGGCCGAGGCAAAAATTGCGTAGCTGATCATCTCGAGGAAACCCCATTCGAGGAACAGCGCGACATAGACTGCCGCCAGCGCCAGCAGCGCCGCCATCGCATCCGCATAGAACATGCGCGCGATCAGGAACTTGAACAGTTCGCGATACTTTGCCGCCTCGCGGACCGTGCGAACGACAGCCTTCGCGCCATCGATCGCGGCCACTGTCCAGTTTGCGCCCTTCACCCCGGGATCCTTGGCATTCAGGAAAAAGGGTATGGCAAAAAGCGCAAGCCAAACGGCACATAATGGCCCGACGATACGTATATGCTCAAACCGCTCCAGGTCGAACCCGAACTGGGGTTCGGAAAATGGCCACCCGATCGCGGCGGGCAACACGAACAATCCTACCAATCCAATAAACATGATCGTTGCGGCGAGATTTCCCAATCCCAGCCCCAGTCCCGAGATCATCGGCAAGGATCGCGGTTCGCCCGCCGCTGTGAGCATCGAATTATGCATCACCTCCGAATAGGTGAAACAGACATAGGCGATCACCAGCACCGCCATCACGACACCGGTCGGCAGGCCCTCTTCGCCGGGAATGGCATACCAGAGCAGCCAGGACATTGCCGCGATCACGCCGAGCAGAAAAGCAAGCAGGGGTTTGCGCCGTCCCCCGCGATCGAGCGCCGCGCCAAGGAACGGAGCCGTGAGGGCAGCGATAAGCCCTGCCCATTTGGTGACCGATGCTATGGCAGCCTGACCCTGGGCATTGGCCGTCCGCGTGGCCGTTTCCGGATCGAGCCCTTCAAGCGTGCCGCTCGCCAGTATATCTGCGCCCATGATATCGCGCGCGAAATAGGGCGCGAAAATATAGATGACGATGAGAATGTAATAGGGGTTGCGCGCCCATTCGAAGATTGCCCAGGCGAATCCAGTCTTTCCCAATGCGCCGCCGACACCAAGACCGGGAACGGCAGCTATAGGCCCTGAGGGCGGTGCGGTGGAAGCTATAACAAGTCCCTTCGGCATATGGCGGAGGAAGTCGGTCCCGCTTGGGCTACATCATTTTGGGTGCGCCAAAGACCCGCATGATCTCCGGCTCAAAGCTCTCCAGGCTGTCGACCTCGAAGTCCGGATCGAAGGCGGGTGCGTCCCATTCATCGACCAGCTTGCAGGCGAGATCGTACCAGCTCTTATCCTTGTGATCCTCGCGCAGCGTCGTCGAGCGGCCCATATAATTGTAGTAATAGGCGCCCTGGAAATCCTGATGATATTTGATGACATGATACAGGTCGTCATTGACATAGGGTTTCAGGATTTCCGCCGCGATCGCCCCGTGATTGGGCACCGACATGGTCTTGCCGATATCATGGCACAGCGCCGCAACCACTTCCTCATCGCTCGCACCGGCGCGGCGGGCCAGCGTTGCCGTCATCAGCGAATGCTGGAGCTGATCGCAGCTGAAACCGAGCGTCAGTTCGCCAAGATCGCGCAGATGCTGCATGATCCGCATCGGCGCAGACGTCTTGTAATGCTCCTGATGCTCTTTGCCGATAATTGCCCAGTCTTCGGGCTTGCCGTCCTGCATGCGCGTAAAGCCTTTATTCGGGGCTTCTGCTTCGGGTGCCTGGGTAGCCATTTCCATCTCTCCTGCGCCTTTGCTTATCGCGACGCTTTCCGTTTTCGATTGCCACCAGTATGAAGGCAAAAAAGCAAAGGGGAAAGCCTTGGACTTTCTGGCAACGACAATGGCGGCAGTTTCGACTGCCGGTGGCGAATATCTGCGGTTCGAGGATCTCGGTCTTTCTGCGATCGCTCTCGATCTCGGCTTCTTCGAACTACGCTGGTACAGCCTCGCCTATATCGCCGGGATCGTTATCGGCTGGTGGTATCTGCTCAAGCTCATTGCCCAGCCCGGTGCGCCCATGGCCCGGCGCCATGCGGACGATCTGGTGTTTTACGCCACGCTCGGCATCCTGATCGGCGGCCGGCTCGGCTATGTGTTGTTTTACCGACCAGCCGAATATTTCGCGGATCCCGGCAGCATCATCCGGGTCTGGGACGGTGGCATGTCTTTCCATGGCGGGGTGATCGGCGTCAGTACGGCGATCCTGTACATGGCCTGGAAGAACAAGCTGAGCTGGCTCCGCATCCACGACTATGTTGCCTGCACGATCCCGTTCGGCCTGTTCTTCGGTCGGATTGCAAATTTCGTGAATGGCGAGCTATGGGGTCGGGAAACTACTGTTTTCTGGGCTATTCGCTTCCTCGAAGGCCCGATTAACAGTAGGTATCTTGGTCCGCCCCGCCACCCAAGCCAACTCTACGAGGCCGGGCTAGAAGGCATCCTGCTTTTTGCATTGCTCTGGCTCATGTTCTGGAAGACCAAGGCCCGCCACCAGCCCGGCAAGCTCGTCGGCATTTTCCTGGTCGGCTATGGCCTGTCGCGCTTTGCAGTCGAATTTTTCCGCCAGCCCGATGCAGGGCTGGAGCATCTCGCATGGGGCCTGTCGATGGGACAAACGCTGACCGTGCCGATGCTGATCGGCGGTGCCTGGCTGATCGCAACCGCAAAGGGACGGGCCGACGGGGTCAAGCCCGTGCCCGCAGAGCCGGATGCCGCTGCCTGACGAAAAACCGGATGGTGAAAAGCCGCTCGGCGAGAGACTGGCAGGGGTAATCGCGGCCGCCGGGCCGATCTCCCTCGCCCAGTTCATGGCCGAGGCGAATGCCCATTATTACGCGACGCGCGATCCGTTAGGCTTGGAGGGCGATTTCATTACCGCGCCCGAGATCAGCCAGATGTTCGGCGAACTTGCCGGGCTGTGGCTTGCCGATCTCTGGTCGCGTGCGGGTTCCCCCACCGATGCCCATTATGTCGAGCTTGGCCCGGGCCGCGGCACTTTGGCGGAAGACGCATTGCGAGCCATGCGCGCGGCGCGTTTCGAACCGCCCATCCATCTGGTGGAAACCAGCCCTGTGCTGCGTCACAATCAGGCGACCCGGCTACCCACCGCCCGCTGGCATGACGATTTGGATGACCTGCCGGAAACGGGGCCGCTGCTGGTGATCGCCAACGAATTTTTCGACGCGTTGCCGATCCGGCAGATCCAGCGCGGGGCCAGTGGCTGGCATGAGGTGATGGTCGATCATCGGGATGGCAGTTTTACGCCGATAACCTCCGGACCTCCCCTCGACGATCATATCCCCGAAGCGCTTCGCGATGCACCGCTTGGCAGTGTCATCGAAACATCGCCTGCCTCGGAAAGCATCGCGCGCGCGCTCGCGGACCGTATCGCCAAACAGGGCGGCGCTGCGCTGATCGTGGACTATGGCTATGAAGGCGTGATGACGGGCGACACGCTGCAAGCCGTTTCCCGGCACGAACATGCAGATATTTTTGCCGAACCGGGCGAGCGCGACCTCACCGCCCATGTCAATTTCACGACATTGGAGCGCATCGGGTGGGCCGCCGGGCTGACAGTCCATGGCCCGGTAAGCCAGGGCCGTTGGCTCGAATCGATCGGCATCGGCGCGCGCACGGCCGCGCTCATCAAAGCCGCACCGCACCGACAGGAAGAACTGATCTCCGCCCGCGACAGGCTGACCAAATCAGAAGAGATGGGCGCCCTGTTCAAGGCGATGGCGTTGGTGGCGCCCGATTGGCCGGCACCCGCCGCATTCTGAACGCCGCGCGTTGCAACGGCCCGAAACACCGCTAAGAAGACCGGCCCGATAATGAGCGGGCAGGAGATATATGGCCGCGAGAATTGAACCGATACAGGCCGACGCACTGAAAGGCGTCGCGCACGGCTTTCTGGGCCGGGCCGGCGGGGTATCGACGGGCATATTCGAAAGCCTCAATGTCGGGCTGGGTTCGGACGATATAAAATCCAGTGTCGATATCAATCGGCGGCGTGCGGTAGAGGCGGTTTCGAAGGATGCCGCACTCGTCACGCTGCATCAGGTTCACTCGGCTGACGCGGTTCGCGTAACCCACGCCTTTCCCGAAGACGACCGCCCGCAAGCCGATGCGATGGTGACGGACCGCCCGGGCCTTGCGCTGGGCATTCTCACCGCTGATTGCGCACCGATATTGCTGGCCGACAAGGCGGCCGGCGTCATCGGCGCAGCGCATGCCGGATGGAAAGGCGCGATGACCGGGGTCGCCAAATCGGTGGTCGATGCGATGGAGGAACTGGGCGCCGAGCGCAGCCGGATCGTCGCCGCCATCGGCCCCTGTATCGGGCGCGGATCCTATGAGGTCGACAGCGATTTCCGGAAGCGCTTCGAGGCCATAGAACCAGAAAATGCGCAATATTTCCGCGATGGTGCGCCCGGCCACCACTATTTCGATCTTGAGGCCTATGTCGCCGCATGGCTGGCCTTTGCCGGTGTCGGCACCGTCGAGGCGCTGGGCATCGACACCTATGCCAATGAAGACCGCTTCTTCAGCTATCGCCGTGCGACCCATCGGGAAGAGCCCGACTATGGCCGCCATATTTCGATAATTGCGCTTTAGCGCCGGGTTTAACACCGGGGCGCATTGCCGCCTTCGCGAGACCGGTAAATGATGTTAGGCGAGCCACGGGGGAGCGGAACCATGACAAGCAGACAATATGGGTTTTTAGGCGGTCTGGCCCTGTTTCTCATCCTGCTGTTCCTCCCTGCGCCTGAAGGCATGCCGATCGAAGCCTGGCGCGTCGCCGCGCTCGTCGCGCTGATGGCGAGCTGGTGGATGACCGAGGCGCTGCCGCTCACCGCTACGGCCCTGCTCCCCTTTGTCGCGCTGCCCTTCATGGGTGTGATGACCACCAACGAGGTGGCGGCCACCTATTATTCACCGATCCTGTTCCTCATTCTTGGCGGCGCGTTTCTGGCGCTCGCCATCGAGCGGACGGGGCTGCACCGCCGCCTTGCGCTCGCGATCATCGGCCGGGCCGGGAAAACCGCCTGGGGCCTGCTCTTCGCTTTCATGGCGGCGACGGCGATCCTGTCGATGATCGTCTCGAACACATCGACGACGCTGATCATGGTGCCGATTGCCATTGCCGTGCTGGCCGCAGGCGGCATCGCAGAAGGCGAGACAAAGGGATTCGCTGGCGCGCTTCTCATGGGCATCGCCTTTGCCGCCTCGATCGGCGGCATCGGGACGCTTGTCGGATCGCCGACCAACGCCATAGCCGCCGGACTGATCAACCGTACCACCGGCACCGATATCGATTTCCTGACCTGGGCCATGTTCGGCCTGCCGGTCGTGGCCTTCGGCATTCCGCTCTGCCTGTTCATTCTGATCCGGACGCAGCGGGTTACCCGCATGGCTTTCGATATTGCCGCCGCCAAAACCGCGATTGGCGATCCCGGCGCATGGTCCGGGGCCGAGAAACGCCTTGTGCCGGTTATCATGCTTGTCGTTGCCGGATGGGTCGTGCTTCCCTTCATCAAGGGTTTTCTGCCGGATGGGGCCATCCATGACGGCACGATAGCTATCCTGGGCGGGCTTTTGCTGTTCGTGCTCCCCGATGGCAGCGGACGACCGATGCTCAACTGGGCCGAAGCCAATCGCGCGCCATGGGGCGTGATCATGCTGTTCGGCGGCGGACTGGCTCTTGCATCCGGCATCATTGCATCCGGCCTTGGCACCTGGCTGGGCGAGGCGCTTGAGCCGTTGCAGACCGTTCCGGTGATCCTGATCGCGCTTGCCGTGACGGGGCTCGTGGTCCTGATCACCGAATTTGCCTCCAATGTGGCGACCGCGAGTGGTGTAATGCCGGTTGTCGCTGCGCTTATCGTTGCTACGGGCGTGGACCCGATGCTGCTGGCCATGCCCGCGGCAATGGCCGCCAGCTGGGGTTTCATGCTGCCTTCCGGTACCGGACCCAACGCTATCGCATGGGCATCGAACCACATCGCCCTTCCCCAGATGTTGAAATCCGGATTTCTGTTAGATATTTGCGGCATTCCGATGATCGTCCTGCTAACATGGGGCGTCTCGACCCTGGCCGGTTGAGGGAGATGCGCTCCTTGGAGGTAGGAGCCCTGGCCCTCTCCGCCTTTTAAGCTCCTGCCTTCCTAGGAGCGTAAACAGGAAGGCCACTCCCATGACGGACACGCCCGAAAATCACGACGAATCCCTGATCCCCGGCACGACTCCGCGCCGCAAGCCAAAACCCGAAATCGAAAAAATCGGCAATCGCAAGCTCAAGCCCGCGACATTGATGATGGGCCATGGCTATGACCCGGTCCTTTCCGAAGGTTCGCTCAAGCCGCCGATTTTCCTGACTTCCACCTTCGCGTTCGAAAACGCGGCCGCCGGCAAACGCCATTTCGAAGGCATCACGGGCAAGCGCCCGGGCGGTGCGGAAGGCCTTGTCTATTCGCGCTTCAACGGACCGAACCAGGAAATCTGCGAGGACCGGCTTTCGGTCTGGGAAGAGGCGGAGGAAGCGCTCGTTTTCTCCAGCGGCATGTCTGCCATTGCGACCGTCTTGCTCGCCAATGTCAATCAGGGCGATGTCGTCGTCCATTCCGGGCCTCTCTATGCGGCAACGGAAACGCTGATCAACCGGGTGCTCGGTCGGTTCGGCGTGACCTTCCTCGACTTCCCTGCCGGTGCGAGCCGCGAGGAAGTCGATGCGCTGCTCGAAAAAGCCAAGACCATGGCAACGGGATCGGGCAAGGTTGCCATCATCTATCTCGAAAGCCCGGCCAATCCGACCAACGCGCTGGTCGATATCGAAATGGTGAAAGAGGCCCGCGACGCGGCGTTCGGCGAAGACGGGCCGCCCATCGCCATGGACAACACGTTCCTCGGCCCGCTCTGGCAGCAGCCGCTTAAGCATGGCGCAGATATCTCGATCTACAGCCTGACCAAATATGTCGGCGGGCACAGCGATCTGGTGGCCGGCGGCGTCATGGGTTCCAAGGCGCATCTCGATCCGATCCGGGCAATGCGCAACACCATCGGGACGATCACCGATCCCAACACTGCATGGATGCTGCTCCGCAGCCTCGAAACCGTGGAACTCCGCATGACGCGCGCCGGCGAGAATGCCGAAAAGGTCTGTGCGTTTCTGCGCGATCATCCCAAGGTCGAAGGGCTCGGTTATCTCGGCTTTCTCGAAGAAGGCACGAGCCAGCGCGACATTTATGACCGGCACTGCTCAGGTGCGGGATCGACCTTCTCCGTCTTCATCAAGGGCGGCGAAGAGGAGAGCTTCCGCTTCCTCGATGCGTTGCGCATCGCCAAGCTCGCAGTGAGTCTTGGCGGCACCGAGACGCTGGCCAGCCATCCGGCCGCGATGACGCATCTTTCGGTTCCCGATGAACGCAAGGCCGCGCTGGGCATCACCGACAATCTGGTGCGCATTTCAATCGGTGTCGAAGATGCCGATGATCTGATCGCCGATTTCACCCAGGCGCTAGCGCAGGTTTAAAGGGTATTGGGCAGGCTCGGCCGAAAGGCCGGGTCTGCCCAGCTACTCCCTACCCCCAGGCAATGATCCGCCAGCCGCGTTTCTCGGCAATCGCCCGCAATTTGCTGGTCGGATTGGTGGCGACGGGTTCGTCGGACCAGTCGAAGACCGGCAGGTCCGTAGGGCTGTCCGAATAGAAGCGGATGTGTAAATCCTCGCGGTTCAGGCCCTGTTCGTCGGCCCAGGCCTCCACCATTCGGAGCTTGGCGGCGCCATAGCAGTTCTCGCCATCGATTTTGGCGAGGATCGCACCATCCTCGTCACGCTGGGCCAGTGTTCCGATCACATCGTCGAAACCCAGCTGCTTGGCCAGCGGCGCCGCGTAAAAGGCATAGGAAGCGGTCGCCAGCACCAGCCGGCATCCCTCGGCCTTTTCCTTGGCGATACGCGCCTGCGCCTGCACATATACATTGCCCTCCAGAGTTTCGTTGGCGAAGCTCCGGGTGATTTCGTCCATTTTGCCACCGTCCACCGCCGGGCCGAGCAGCAGGGCCTGCATCAGTTCCTTGAGCCGCCCGCGATCGATTACGCGCACAAGATATCCGGCGAAGAGCGGCAGCAGGCCAGGCAGCAGGACCAGCCGCCAGCGTTCATGCCGCCATGCCGCGTGGAGCAGGAAGGACATATAGGTCGGTTTTTTGGTGATCGTCTTGTCGAGATCGTAAAGCGCAATTTTCGTCATCACGCAGCTACATAGCATGATGCGCCGTCTTGCCGAGCGTCGATTTTATCCGCACAAGACCGGGGATGAGTCTAGAGGCGGATTTTACCGAATTGGACGAAGGGGGCGAGCGCGTCGTGCGCTTTTCCGGCCGGCTGACAATCGCCCGGCTTGGCGATGTTCCGCAGCGGCTCGATGCGCTGGACCCTCAGCCAACCCGGGCCGATGTCTCGGCGGTCGATCGCGTCGACACGGTGGGTGCATGGATCCTCCACAAGCTGACGCGCGATTATGGCGCGGAAATCGTGGGAGCGAGCGACTATGCCCAGCGCCTGATCCGGCAGGTTACCATTGCCGATGATCCGGCCAAAACCCATCATGACGATGAAAGCCATCTCCGCCGCATTCTCCAGAATGTAGGCGAAGCGACGATCGAAGCTCTGTCGAGCCTGAAGGGGCTGCTCGCCTTTTTCGGCGGGCTGCTGATCGCGGCCGGGACCATCATGCGCCATCCGAACCGGTTACGCCTCAACGCAGTGGTCCAGCGCTTCGAAACCGTGGGGGTATCGGCCCTGGGCATTGTCGGGCTCATGAGCTTCCTGATCGGCATCGTGATTGCCCAGCAGGGCGCGGTGCAGCTCAGGCAATTCGGTGCCGAGGTATTCACGATCAACCTTGTCGGCCGGATCACGACCCGCGAACTGGGCGTATTGATGACCGCCATCATGGTCGCGGGCCGTTCGGGCAGCGCGTTCGCCGCGCAGATCGGTTCGATGAAACTGGCCGAGGAAGTGGATGCGATGCGGACGATCGGCGTGCCGCCGATGGAAGCGCTGATCCTGCCGCGTGTGCTGGCAACGACATTGTTGATGCCGCTGCTCGGCTTCTATTCCACGGTCCTGATGATTATCGGCGGCGGGCTCTTGTGCTGGGTGGGGCTTGGAATTCCGCCCGAAACCTTTGTCCTGCGCCTGCGAGAAGTGGTGCCGATGACCGATTTGTGGGTCGGGTTGCTGAAAGCGCCGGTGTTCGGGATGATTATCGGCCTCGCCGGCTGTTATCAGGGGATGCAGGTACGCGGGAATAACGAGGAAGTCGGCCAGCGCACGACCGCCGCCGTTGTGCAAGCCATTTTCCTCGTCATCGTGCTGGATGCCTTTTTCGCCGTCTTTTTCTCCTCGGTAGGTTGGGACTAGTCCGGCGATGAGCGACGATCCCATCATCTCTGTCCGCGGCCTGCGCAACTGTTTTGGCGAGCATGTGGTTCATGACAATCTCGACATCGACGTTCGGGAGGGCGAGATTCTGGGCGTGGTGGGTGGATCGGGTACCGGAAAGTCGGTGCTGCTGCGTTCGATAATCGGGCTGCAGGAACCGTCAGAAGGGGAGATCAGCATCTTCGGCGAACGGATGGACTGCGCGACGGCGGAAGAAAATCTCGACCTGCGAAGGCGCTGGGGCGTCCTTTTTCAGAATGGCGCGCTTTTCTCGACCTTGACCGTGGCCGAGAATGTGCAGGTCCCGATCCGCGAATTCTACAAGAATATCGACGAGAAACTGCTCTGCGAAATCGCAACCTTCAAGATCGTCATGAGTGGTCTCAAGGCGGAAGATGCACCCAAATATCCGTCCGAGCTGTCCGGTGGCATGCGCAAGCGGGCGGCGCTCGCGCGGTCCCTGGCGCTCGATCCGGTGCTGCTTTTTCTCGATGAGCCGACGGCCGGACTCGACCCGATCGGGGCGGCCGCCTTCGACAATCTCATCCTAGAACTGAAAGAGGCGCTGGGACTGACGATCTTCCTCATCACGCACGATCTCGATACGCTGCACACGATTTGCGACCGGGTTGCCGTGCTTGCCGACAGGAAGGTCATCGCCAACGGATCGATCGAAGAATTGCTTGCTCTCGATCATCCTTGGATACAGGAATATTTCAACGGGCCGCGTGGCCGCGCTGCATTGGCGGCGAAGGGCTAGCGCCGGGAGGAACGGATGGAAAACCGATCGAACCAGATATTGGTGGGCAGCGTCGTCCTGCTGCTGCTTGCAGGGCTGATTCTCTTTACCGTGTGGCTGGCCCGTATCGGTGACGGCAGCGCCAAATCATACGATATCTACTTTTCGCAATCGGTGGACGGCCTCGCCAGCGGGTCGAGTGTCACCTATTCCGGCGTCCCTGTCGGGCAGATCGAAGAGATATCGCTCGTCCCCGACAATCCCGAATTCGTCCGCGTCCGCATCCGGATCAGCGACGATGTTCCCGTATTGGAGGGCACCAGCGCGACGATCGAGGGGGTCGGCTTTACCGGTGTATCCCAAATCTCCCTCAATGGCGGCATTCAGGGTGCCGATCCGATCGACGAACTCGGACCCGGCGGCGTACCGGTCATCCCGACACGGCCGGGGGCCTTTGGCGAACTGCTCAACAGCGCGCCGCGCCTGCTGGAACGGTTGACGACATTGACCGAACGGCTGACCGAGCTGCTCGGCGACCGCAACCAGAATTCGATCGCCGCAATTCTTGAAAACACCCAACGCCTGACCTCGGAACTCTCCGCACAGGGACCGGAGATCACGGCAACTTTGACGGAAAGCCGGATCGCCATCCGACAGGCCGGCATAGCCCTCGAACAGATTGGCGAACTCGCGGATACTACGGATAACCTCCTCGGCACCGAGGGCGAGGCGCTGATGCGCGATCTGCGCTCCGCCGTGGCCTCCGCGGAATCGAGCATGCAATCGCTCGATCGCACGATCACCGCAGCAGAGCCGGGCCTGAACGCCTTTTCGCAGCAAACCATTCCGGAGATCGGCCAGCTGGTCCGCGATCTGGGGGAAATGTCGGAAGCGATGACGGCGATTTCGCAGCGTATCAACCGTGAAGGCGCCGGGTCCCTGGTTGGAACGACCCGCCTGCCCGATTACGAGCCGCAATAGGAGCCGATGATGAAACGCCTAATCCCATTGATCGCTCTGGCTGCGCTTGCCGGCTGTGTCAGCTTCGGGTCTTCGCCGCCGCCGTTCCTGATGGCGTTGAGCCCCGACCAGCAGATAGAAAGCGGATCGAGTCGCACGGCCTCCATGGGCCAGGCCATCACAATCCAGCGCCCCGAAGTCCCGCAGAAGCTGATCACCAACCGCCTGCCCGTGCAGACAGGCGAAACGACGATTGCCTATCTGACCAATGCGCTTTGGGTCGATACGCCGAACGAGCTGCTCCGTGCGCTGCTGAGCGAAGTGGTCGCCGCACGGACCGGGCGTGTCGTGCTCGATCCTGCCACCTATTCCGGCGATCCGGGAACCATCATCCGCGGGCACCTGCACGAGTTCGGCCTTGATGCACGGACCAATCAGGTGGTGATCGTCTATGATACGACAATCACGAACGATAGCGGTGTGCGCACCCGTCGGTTCGAGCAACGGGAACCGGTATTCGCTCAGGATGCACAGACCGTCGCACAGGCGCTCAACCGCGCTGCAAACCGGATGGCGATCGAGTTTTCAGACTGGATAGTAGCGGGCTAGGGGCGCACTCTAGCCAAGGCTCTTCGACGCCTGTTCGAACACATCCTTTGACAGATTGGGCGCCGCCAGAATCCGCTCAAGCTCGGCGCGCATCATCGCACCCCGCTCTTCGTCGAACCGCCGCCATTTGCCGAGCGGCGGGAGCAGCCGCGCCGCGGTTTGCGGGTTGATAGCATCGGCTTTCAGGATGAAATCCGCCAGGAAGCGATAGCCTTTGCCCGATGCTGCGTGAAAGGCCCGCTGGTTGCCGCCAAAGGCCCCGACGAGCGACCGCAGCCGATTGGGGTTGTCGATCGTGAAATCGGGATGGCGCGACAGCGCCTCGACCACTGCCAGCGTATCGTCGCGGGTCGAAAGGGCCTGCACCATGAACCACTTGTCGAGAACCAATGCATCGTCCCGATAGCGCTCGTAGAAATTTTCCAGCGCAGCAATCCGTTCGGGCCAATCGTTACTGGCGAGCACGGCAAGCGCGGCCTGCCGATCAGTCATATTATCGGCGCTATCGAACTGGTCGGTCGCAAAACGCGGCGCATCGTCAAGGCCGCTTGCAGCGACATAGCCGAGCGCCACCGCACGCAAACGCCGCAGCCCCGTGGCTGCAGGATTATAGGCATAGGCATTGCCGCTCGATGCGGCATAGGCTGCTCGCCAGTCCTCGACGAGCGTCTCGCCGAGATCAACGCGAAGCGCCTCGCGGGCCCTATGAATCTCTTCCGGTTCCACGATCAGCATCTGATCGCCAACGAAACTCTCGCTCGGCAGCAAGACCGCTTCGGCAATAAAGGCCTTGTCGAGATCGGGATCGGTCAGGGTTTTGCGAACGGCGTCGATAACCGGGGCATGATCGGCGGCCCGGCCCGAAACACCATCGATAATCGTCTCGACCATCAACTGCTGCATCGCTTCATAGCGCGCGAAGGGGTCGTCATCATGGGCGGAAAGGAAGGCGAGCGTCGCCGGGTCTTTCTCGCTGTCCATGGAGATCGGCGCGGTGAAATTGCGATTGATCGAGAGCACGGGCGGTTCCCGAAGCCCTTCGAAGACGATTTCCTGTTCCTCGTCCGTGAGCATCACCAGATGTTCCGCAACGATCGGCCCGCCGCTCCGCTCCCCGAGCAATGCCGTTTTCAGCGGTATCGCCATGGGCTGCTTTTCAGGCTGGCCGGGCGTGGCCGGAACATGCTGTGCCAGGGACAGCACTGCCCGCGCGCCTTCCGCCTCATAGTCGAGCTTTGCCGTGACCTTGGGCGTGCCGGACTGGCTGTACCAGAGCCGGAACTGGCTGAGATCGGCACCGCTGGCATCTTCCATCGCGGTGACGAAATCCTCGCAGGTCGCCGCCGTACCGTCATGCCGCTCGAAATAGAGATCCGAGCCCTTCCGGAAATCGTGCGACCCCAAAATGGTGTGCATCATCCGGATAAGCTCTGCGCCCTTGTTATAGACGGTGGCGGTGTAGAAATTCGATATTTCGATATAGCTTTCGGGGCGCACCGGGTGCGCGAGCGGGCCGGCATCCTCCGGAAACTGCGCCGCACGCAGCATCCGCACATCGCCGATCCGGGCGACGGCTGCCGACCCCTGATCAGCCGAAAATTGCTGGTCGCGAAAGACGGTGAAGCCTTCCTTCAGCGACAGCTGGAACCAGTCCCGGCAGGTAACGCGGTTGCCGGACCAGTTGTGGAAATATTCGTGCGCGACGACCCCGGCGATGGCGTCGAAATCATTATCGGTCGCGGTTTCCGCATCGGCAAGAATGTAGCGCGAGTTGAAGATGTTGAGCGACTTGTTCTCCATCGCCCCGAAATTGAAATCGGCAACCGCCACGATGTTGAACTGCGACAGGTCATATTCGCGGCCATAGACATGCTCGTCCCAGGCCATGGAGTCCCTGAGCGCCTGCATCGCATGGCTGGTCTTTGGCAGGTCCGCCTCGCGCACCCAGATGGCCAGTGACACTTCCTTGCCCGAGCGGGTAACGAATGTTTCGCGATTGGCCGACAGATCACCGGCAACAAGCGCAAACAGATAGCATGGCTTGGGCCAGGGATCCTCCCAGCGCGCCCAATGGGTGCCGTCTTCATTCGCGCCGCTTTCAACGCAATCGCCATTAGAAAGCAGGACGGGGTAGCGACTCTTGTCCGCCTCCATGCGAACGCTGTAACGCGTCAGCACATCCGGGCGGTCCGGGAAAAAGGTTATCCGCCGAAAACCCTCCGCCTCGCACTGGGTGCACAATATGCCGCCCGAGGCATAGAGCCCCATAAGCTGGCTGTTCTTCTCCGGCGCAATCTCGACCAAAGTCTCGACAACCGCTTCGCCGCCCAACAGTGGTATGGTGAGAAGCTCGTCATCCAGCGTCCAGTCGCCGTCTTCCAGCCGCTCGCCATTGCGCCAGACTTCGAGCAGTTTCAGCCCCTCGCCATCGAGGCGCAGGGGCTTATCATGCGCCTCATGCCGAACCACCGTCATTCGCGCACGGACCAGCGTCCGCCCGGGGTCGAGCCTGAAATCGAGAGCGATCTCCGGCACGAGCCA
Organism: uncultured Parasphingopyxis sp.; assembly: GCA_947259005.1. Taxonomy (GTDB): domain Bacteria; phylum Pseudomonadota; class Alphaproteobacteria; order Sphingomonadales; family Sphingomonadaceae; genus Parasphingopyxis. The sequence continues at coordinate 74,393 of CAMYKP010000008.1, forward strand.
ATCGGGCGGCCGATAGTCTTCGCGGCTGATGGCGGACGGGATGGCGGTAGCAGATTGCATATTGGACATGATTGCCGTCTAATCCTCCCGGACCGGCGGCACAATCACGCTGACCAAGGAAATCGGGGAGCGGATTATGATTCTGAGATATCTGGCGATCGCCATGGTTGCCGTATTGGCGGTCTTGCCCACCGCACTTTGGGCCACGGCAGCTGGTTTCGATCCCGAGGCGGCGACTCGGGCCTATACCGACACATTGCAGGGTGCAGCGCGCGACCGGTCGGACGCCTATTTCGAAGGCGGTTACTGGTTGATCCTCTGGGGCACGTTTGTTGCGGTGCTTGCCGAATGGATCGTGCTGCGAACGGGGCTGTCGGCCCGGTTCAGGAATTTCGGCGAGCGGATTACCAAACGCCGCTGGCTCGTTCCCGCGCTCTACGCCATTCCCTATGTTATCGTGTCGACGCTGATAATCCTGCCCTGGACGATATACACCGGCTTTGTTCGCGAGGGGCAATATGAACTGATGAATCTGAGCTTTGGTGCGTGGCTGGGCGAGCAGGCCATCGGCCTCGGCCTTGGCATCATCGGGATGGCGCTGTTCCTGATGGCGCTTTTCGCGGTTATCCGGCGCTCGCCGAAACGCTGGTGGCTATGGGGCACGGGCATAATCGCCGCCTTTTTCACCATCGGGATCGCGATCATGCCGGTCTTTGTCAGCCCGCTGTTCAACGATTACACGCCGATGGAAGAGGGGCCGCTACGCGACCGCATCCTCGCCATGGCAGAGGCTCACAATGTGCCTGCGGACAATGTCTATGTGTTCGATCAGTCACGCCAGCATGACCGGATATCGGCCAATGTTTCAGGGCTTTTCGGAACAATGCGCATCTCGCTCAATGACAATCTGCTGGAGCGCAGTACGCCCGAAGAGGTTGAAGCCGTGATGGGGCATGAGCTTGGTCATTATGTGCTCAACCATGTGGCGCTGCTGGTTGTCGTCCTGTCGCTGATTATGGGCCTGGGCCTGTTCGTTACGGCGAAACTCGCCCCCCGGATATTGGCGCGCCATGGCGAAAAATGGGGCGTGCGCGATATTGGCGATCCGGCTGCCTTTCCGCTGCTTGTGGCCATCCTGACCGTATATCTGATGATAATGACACCGGCACAGAACACGCTGATCCGGGTCGTCGAGAGCCAGGCAGACGCCTTTGGTCTGGATGCCGCGCGCCAGCCGGACGGTTTTGCCTCGGTCGCGATGAAGCTGTCGCAATATCGCAAGATCGAACCCGGCGCGCTGGAGGAATTCTTCTTCTTCGATCATCCCTCGGGCCGCACGCGTGTGCGCATGGCGATGGACTGGAAGGCGGCCAATGTCGAAAATCCCGAGATGGTCGTGCCCGCCCCAATGGAGCCTGAACCGGAAGCCTGAGCGATGCCGCATATGCTGATCTTCGGCCTGGGCTATACTGCCGGGCGGCTCGCCGAGCGGTTGCGCAGCGAAGGCTGGACAGTCTCCGCTACCCGGCGCGAGGCCGGGCCGGACGCAATCGCTTTCGACGATATGGCTGCGGTGAACACAGCGATCGGCAGCGCGAGCCATGTCCTGTCATCCGTGCCGCCTGTAGATGGCACCGACCCGGTGCTTGATCGCTATGGAACAGCGCTCGCGAGCGCTCCGGCCAGCTGGATCGGTTATCTCTCCTCGACGGGCGTATATGGCGATACCGGCGGGGCCTGGGTCGACGAAAGCGCGCCCATCGGCAGCGGGCGGCGCAAGGCGCGGGCCGAAGCCGATGCCCGGTGGCAGGGCTTTCGAGACAATGTCCGTACCTTCCGCCTGCCCGGAATTTACGGGCCGGGTCGCTCCGTTCTGGACCGCATCCGGTCCGGCAAGGCGCACAGGATCGATCTGCCCGGCCAGATATTCAGCCGTATCCATGTCGACGATATCGTTGCCGGGGTCGTTGCTGGCTTTGACGGACCGGCTGGCGTTTACAATCTCGCCGACGACCTGCCAGCGCCGCATAATGACGTTGTGACCTATGGATGCCAGTTGCTCGGCATCGCACCGCCGCCGCTCCAGACGATGGACGAAGCGGGCCTCAGCGCCATGGCGCGCGGCTTTTATGCCGAGAACCGCCGGGTGGCGAATGGCAAAGCGAAACGCCTGCTGGGCTGGTCCCCGACCTATGCGGACTATCGGGCCGGGCTGAGAGCGATTGCGGCCGCTTAGATGGGGAGCCGGGGCCGTTTGGCGCGCCGCGACCGCATCGCATAGAGCAGCCCGATGATTGCCAATGCCGCACCACTGGCAGCCAGCAGCGACCAGCTATAGCCTTCAAACAGCGTCGACAGGATCATTGCGACAATCGGCACAATAACGCTTGAATAGGCGGCTTGAGCCGCGCCGATCTCCCGAATAAGCGCGAAATAGATCGGGAAGGTCACGGCCGATCCAATCACACCGAGATAGAGTATCCCGGCAAGATAGGCGGCACGCATTTCGACAACCGGCGGACCGACAGTCATCAGCGCAAAGACCGCGTTGAAGAGCGTTCCCCAAAGCATCGCCCAGGCGATAAGGGTGAGAATTGGATGCGCCTTCGCCCCTTTGCTCGCTTGCAGGATATTGGCGGTTGAGGCGCACATGATTGCCGCCACGGTCAGGCCGATACCGATGAAAACAGCGCTACCGCCAACGGGCGCGAGCCGATATTCCCGAACAAAGAGCAGCGCAATCCCGACTGTCGCTATGGCCGATCCGATCACGAACCCGGAGGTTATGCGCTGGTCCAGGAAAATGCGGCCAAGGATCGCATTGGGCACCATCAGCAGCGCGAACATCACCGCGACCAGCCCCGACGTAATATAGAGTTCGGCTCCATAGACGAAGTTGAAATTGAACGCGAACTGGCTGCACCCGAGCAAAATGGCCCAGAACTGGCCGCGCCGGTTGAGTATCAGCGGCTGTCGCCGAACGAGGATCACGAGAAACATCGCGATGCTCGCCGCGAGAAATCGGTAGCTGACCGACCAGACGGGCGGGACGGCGGTAAGCTGATCCTTGATGACGATCCAGGTCGAGCCCCAGATCAGCGAAATCAACAGGAAGGAAAGCAGGATCCGCGGCGTCCAGAAACTGGTGTCCGCGTCCGCCGCTGCGGGCTGGTTCATAGCGCCGCAATCGCCTCGGCCAGCGGCCGCGCTTCCTCCGCGCCCTGATCCCAACTCGTCACGAACCGCGCCTCACCGATACCCCAATCGTAAAAATCAAAACCGGCGGCGCGCAGTGAAGCGGCCTCTTCAGGGGTGAGCTTGATAAACACCTCATTGGCCTCGACCGGAAAGACGAGCCTGCCTCGCGCTGCCTCTGCAATCAGGCGTGCGCCGGCGTTGGCCGCGCGCGCATTTTTCAGCCAGAGATCGTCCCTCAGCATCGCCAGAATCTGTGCGGCAAGATAACGGCCCTTGGAGAGCAGATGCCCGCCGCGTTTCCGACGATAACCAACTTCTGCCGCCTTTTTGCGCGCGTCCCCGAAAAGGATCAGTGCCTCGGCAGACATCCCGCCATTTTTCACGCAGCCGAAACTCAAAATATCGACCCCGGCCCGCCATGTGATGTCGGCGGGTGCGCAATCGAGACGAGCGACCGCATTGGCAAAGCGTGCGCCATCCATATGCAGACTCCACCCGCGCGCACGGCAAAGATCGCCAAGCGCTCTCACCTCTTCGGCCGAATAGACCATGCCATATTCGCTGGCCTGGGTGATGGAGAGCGCGCCGACCTGCATCTGGTGCACATCGTCCCGGATCGATGCCGCCAGCCGCTCGACCTCGGCAGGCGCGAGCTTTGCTCCCTCCCCTGACCCGAGCAGCAGCTTCGCGCCATGCGTGTAAAATTCCGGAGCACCGCACTCGTCATTCTGGATGTGCGCTTCTTCGTGGCAGATGATTGCGCCATGCGGCGGACAGAGTGCTGCGAGCGCCAGTGCATTCGCCGCCGTGCCGGTCGACACCCACAGCGCCGATACGTCCGTTTCAAAAATTTCGGAAAAGGCGCCATCGAGCCGCTGGCTCAGCGCATCATCGTCATAAGCCGTATCGACTCTGTTCGCCGTAGCCAGCGCATCGAGCACGGGCTGACAGACAGAGGCCGCATTGTCGGAGAAGAAACGCATGGCATCCGCATGGTATGTGGATGCTAAAACGTCAACCGATCCGGCCAATCCGCTCGGCCGCGTCATCGGGCCGGTCTTGCGAAAGGGCGCTACGAATTTCATCTATGCCAAGTGGTTTGCGCAACAATGGCGCCGTGATGCTCTTGGAATCATATTTTGAATCATAGCCCGAAGCAAAGACGAACCGAATATTTCGCTCGTGCAATTCCTTCGCCAGCGGCAGCGAGTCTTCCTTGCCGAGATTGATGTCGAGGAAGGCAAAATCGAAGGCCTGCGATTCCACCAGCCCCCGGGCATCGGCGAGCGTCGACGCATGGCTTACATCGCAGCTGCACAGCGACTGGAGCATATCTTCGAGCATGAAGGCGAGCATATGCTCGTCCTCCACAATGAGAATCTTCTCAGGCATTTTCGCGTTCATCGCCCCCCCGGTCGATTTATTGGCCACTGGCGCCCTCCATTGGAGCCAGAAGCGTATAGTGCATTCCTGCTTCCTGATAATCCAGTTTCGCTTCTCCACGGAAATCGCCAGGCAAAATCCGCGTCAGCAGGGTCGACCCGAAACCCGTACGATCAAGAGCCATACATGCTGGTCCGCCCTGCTCAACCCATTCAAACTCGAGAAACGTCTCGCCATTCCGCGTGATTTTGGTCCAGCGAAGTGACACCATACCTTCGTCATTCGAGAGCGCACCATATTTAATCGCATTGGTCGCCAATTCGTTGATCGCCATGGCGAGGGTTTGCGCCTGCCTGGCGCCAAGCCGAACACGCGGTCCTTTGAGCCTCACCCGATGTGCACGCTCAAGATCGAAGGGCTGCAAAGCGCGTTTGACGACCTCACGGAAATTGGCGCCCCTCCATTTTTCATCGGTCAGGATGTCATGCGCGCTCGACAATGCCTGTAACCGACCCGTGAAATTCAAGCGCGCATCGGCGATCGGCTCGTCCTTGCGGAATGACATATGGGCAACTGCCTGCACAGTGGCGAGCGTGTTCTTGACCCGGTGATTCAGTTCATCGATCAGCGTTTTGAGATGCTCTTCATCTGCCTTGCGCTTGCTGATGTCTTCGACCAGCGAAATGCAGAAATCGGGTTCGCCGTCCGGGGACCGTTGCAGACCCACCGTGAGATTGGCCCAGATCAGTTCGCCATCCTTGCGGAAATAGCGCTTCTCCATCTGATAATGGGGTATTTCGCCCGCAATCAGCGCGCGCAGCAAATCCAGATCCGTCTCCAGATCGTCGGGATGCGTAATGTCCTGAAAGGTAATCTGCAGCAACTCTTCATGGGCATAACCCAGAGTTTCGAGCAATCGCTCATTCACGCGGAGCCAGGAACCGTCCAAGCCTACATGCGCAATGCCGATAGCGGCATTTTCAAATGTAGCGTCAACAAGTTGGACGTTGCTCAGCATGTCCTCCGAGTAATGAAACATTCAACCCACCTAGCCGTACCGGCTGTTATAACTCACTTATGATGGGTCGCATTTCCTATGAACCCTTCACTTTACCGAGTTCATTTCTAGCCCGCAAAGGTAAACGGATTGTTAACCGTATGCACCTTTGGAAAAGGCAGGAAAATGGTGCGTGATGTGGTGACGCCATTCCAGTGCATCGCGCCTATCAGCTCGATGATCTGGTGGATGATCATGGACGCCTTACAAGCCGGCAAGAGCTGGTGATATGCAACGCCAGTAGGATTTTACACATGGTTTGTATCCGCTTTGCCGACCGCAATTTCTAAGCGCAGTTGCAATCGCAAACTCCAGCCCTTGCCGGCGATCATCATAGGCGTTGACCGTAGATCATCGTGGAAGCGAAACTGTCGCCGCTCACCCGGTCGACAATATCGGTCATTTTCCAGTACGAGCCTGTTCGTTTCTCCCGCACCATATTGTTTGGGCGTCGCGCAAGGGATGTCCTTTACCACCGGCCCGCAGTAGTTCCTGAGCGTTTTGTTCCGATTTTTGGTTCCTTGCGGTCGATGCGATCAACACCAAAGTCCTGCCCTGTTCTGTCTGACTATCGCTGACAAAAACATCTTTGTTATTACAACGTCTCCCAATCCGAAGTCCGAAGAGGCGGTTTAATTGGCCCGCTGTTCTTATAACGCTTCCGGGTAATATCGCTCCAAGAGGTGGGCATAGTTCGCACGAACGCGGCAAATCAGATCCGTCGGCAATTCGGTGCGCCAGTTGTCGGGGTCGCCGGACCGGAAGTGCGAAAAATCATCCTGGTCGCCGGTATGGCGCCTCCCGGCAAAAGCCGAAAACTGGAATTCGGATCGTGCGGGCATCTGCGTATCGGGCCCGGCAATGCGAGCAAGGTGAATCCCCAGCTGGCTGTTAACGTCATTCACCAAATCTTCCATCCTGAGCGTTTGAAACGTCCCGTCGTCGAAATCCCAATCGCCCACCGATCTAAGCGGACCGGCTGTATTTCCATAGAAGCCCGCGCTTTCCAGGAAATGCAGAGTGGCCCAAAGTCCTTCGTCCTTGCTGCATGCCAAGAGCAACGATCTTTGTTCCGCAAGTTCGGGCCAGCCATCGAGAGGATGAGAATTTCGATGCGAGTAATATGCCGAAACGACAATACTGAGAGGATTGCGGATTATATGCAGCGATCCGCCACTGCATGAGCCCTTGAGCGATCCATAGTCCGCATTGGTGAGATGCGAGATATGCTGATGTGCAGAGGGAACGGCTTCGCCATGATGAGAACTGAAAAGCGTCAGGCCGTTGAGTTCACAAAACCGTTCCAGATAGATTCTGGTAAATCGGGTGGCGCATTTGTGATGGGCCAGGATGGCGAGTGTCGGCGATTCCATTTCAATGTTTTTCTGATTGATTTGCGTTTCCTGTTGGCGCTGTTCCGGTTTGAGGTCTGGTACCAGTTGGGCGTTGCTGAACCGGCTAGAGGACCAGAATATCGGTGAAGCGAATTCCCGAGCTGAATTTCTCGAACAGCGAATCCAATGCGGATCGTGTCAGCGGCACAAGCCCGGGCGAAGGCGCATCCAGATCGAGAAAAACTTCATGCGGCGCCTCCAAAAGCGCAGTGCAAAATTTTTCATACGAGCCGGATCGCTTCATGCCATAGGGCCAGAATTCCAAAACCATAGGCGGCCGCTCTGACAGGAAACGCGAAGCGCCAGCGAGTATATATCCCTCATAGCCCTGCGTATCCATCCAGATCAGACTTCCGGCACCGTCTGCCAATTCCAGATAGTCATCCAACTTTTCTTGCCGGACGTCGACCTTTCTGCGCGCCGGTTCGCAAAAATGCCCGGCTTCATCTGACAGGCAAATGCGGTGATCTCCGAAATTGCTTTCCGAGAGCTCCAGCGCAACCGTCTCGCCGGTCTCTTCGCCCAGGGCCGTTGGATGGGCTTCAATGATATCATTCAATCTATTCAGCGCTATCGCTGACTCAAGCCGACCAAAATTTCCAGGATCGGGCTCAAAGGCGACTATCCTCTTGAAGACACCGAGCCGCGCCGCCGGGATACATATCGAACCCAGATTTGCGCCGACATCGATCAGTGTTGCAATTTCGCCGAGATCTCGATGCCGCCCGACCAAGTCCAGCGCTTTGATAAACTTATCGAATTCAAACGCCTCATTACAAATATAGATATGGCGTGAAATGACCCTGTCGGAGCTGTTGAGCACGAAAATGCCAACATCAATCTCATGCTCAAAGTCTTGATTGGCTGGCATTTCGTCGAAAAGTGCATGCCTGCTTTTCCGAACATTTTCCGACACAATCAGAAACTCGATGTCTTGCGGCCGACACGGCGGCAATCTGACTCGCACATCAATTCGACAAGGCCCTGAAATTCAACATCCCTGGTCCAGCCGAGTTCCCGTTCGGCCTTCGAGGGATCCCCGCACAATATATCGACTTCCGCGGGGCGGTAGAAACCGGGATTTATCCGGATGAGAACACGGTCCGTTTTCCTGTCTATACCAATCTCTTCTATGCCCTCGCCCGACCATTGAATGTCCCAGCCATGGAAGGTGGCTGCCGCCTTGACGAAATCGCGGATGGAATGGGTGATGCCGGTCGCCAACACGAAATCATCGGCCTGAGGCTGCTGAAGCATCTGCCACATGCCTTTCACATAGTCCCCGGCATAGCCCCAATCGCGCTGCGCATCGAGATTGCCCAGCTCAAGGCATTCCTGCTTGCCTGCCGCAATTTGCGCGAAGGCCAGGGTGATCTTGCGGGTCACGAACTCCCGTCCTCTCAAATGGGATTCATGGTTGAAGAGAATGCCCGAGCTTGCGCGCAGCCCATAACTCTCGCGATAATTCACCGTGGACCAATGCGCGAACAACTTTGCCACGCCGTATGGGCTGCGCGGATAGAAGGGCGTTGTTTCCGATTGTGGCGTGGCCTGCGCCTTGCCGTACATCTCCGATGTTGACGCCTGATAGAATCTGCAATCGCTTGCTGAAGACCGCACGACCTCCAACAGTCTCATCGCCCCGATACCGTCGACATCGGCTGTATAGATTGGTAGCTCAAACGAGGCCCCTACGAAACTCTGGGCTGCCAGATTATATATCTCATCGGGTTTGATGGTATCGATCACACGCTGGATATTTGTCATCTCCAGCAGTTCAAAATCGTGGAGAGTGATCTGATCGAGAATGCCCAGCTCGTCGAGACGCCCCGTCCCGATGACACCGATCCTTCTCAATCCGCCATGAACGTCGTAGCCTTTCTCGAGCAGGAATTGCGCCAGGAGAGCTCCATCCTGGCCCGTAATCCCCGTAACGAAAGCACATTTTCCCATGCCGTGTTTCTCCCCGCCAATTGCCTAGAAAGCCTATACTGCCAAGGCAACATGCTATTCGAATTCGATTGGACAATGGCCGAAGCGTTGGCCATTGATGCTTCCATACCGGGCACACGAACCTGAAAGCGCACAATGACCGGAGCCAATAGACACCGGCAGCTTCTTAAATATGAGGGAGCGAAGCTCGCCGCCGAAACGCAGTCATTTGAGAAGCTCATTTTTCTGCATCTCGAAAAGACAGCGGGAATGAGCACGCGGCGATTCCTGAGCGGTTTGTTTGGCGGCAAGGCTGTTTCACCTCATTGCGATGAGCGCGATTTTGCCGATTTCGTGCCGCGTTATCCAGTGATTGTCGGTCATGTGGGATTGGCGTCGATAGAGATTGAATCGGACGAATTTCGCTGGTTCACAATTCTGCGCGACCCGGTTCGACGTATCCTTTCATTGATGAATTTCTGGGCCCAGCAGATTCACGATGAAACGCCTTACTGGACAGCGGGAACGGAGATCGAACGCGACGCATATTCGTTGGCAAATAGCGTCGATTGCGAGGCCTTCTTGTCGTCCTCAAACCCGAAGATCATCGATCAGGTAAGAAATCTTGCCTGCCGGCGATTTGCAGGCCGGAAACAGGGCGATTTATCCGATCAAGATTTCGCGGAGCTTGCTTTCGAGAAACTGGAAAACGATGCGTTATTCTTCGGATTACAAGAGCAATATCACCTCTCCATGCTCCAGCTCCCGCTCCTTCTGGACATCCCCATCGCGGCGAAGGATTTTGCCGAAAGCCGAACGAACCGCTCCAAGGCACTCCGGCATTCTGGCCGCGATGCCTTGTTGATGGATCATCCTTCGATTGCTGCCGACACTATTCTTTTCAGCAAGGCCAAAACATTGTTCGCCAGGCGTATGGACGACGCATCCCATCGCATCTTCAATATCGTGGCAGGCTCAAATAGCTGACCATCGGCCAATCAGTTTAGCGTTGCGATTAACGCTTCTGTACGGTCAGCTTGTAGCCGTGAGGCGCTGAACCACATTAGACCAGCTAATATCCAGCTGGTGATACAAATCCCTGCCGGCCTTGCCCATTTGCCTTGCGCTTTCCCGGTCGCCCCAAAGTCTGTCCAGGCCATCGGCTATACCCTGCGCTGTCGGCGCCACGACCAATCCCGTCTCGTCAGGCGCGACAAACTCCAGCACCCCGCCTGAATCGCTACTTGTCAGGACCGGTTTGCCCGACAACATCGCTTCCAGCGTCACAAAGCCATAATCCTCATCAATTGGCGCAAACACGACACCCAACGCCCCGGCATAGAGGTCCAGTTTTTCCTGCTCCGAAATATTTGCCGCCCAAACCACCCTGTCGTCGACGCCCAACTCTGCTGCCTGCTTCTGGAGAAAGCGGAAATACCGGTCATTCTTGAAGCCGCCTGCAAAAATTACGCGGACATCCGCCTGTGTATGGACCAGCGCTTCAAGCACCAGTATCTGGCGTTTGAGTGGATCGGGACGGCTCAGGCAAAGGATATAGTCTTTTGCCGGTGCGCAGCTGAAGCGATCAGCAAGCGGCGGCGGGCAATAGAGATGCGATGCCGTGAACTCATTATATTTCCGCAGGCGGCCCGCTACATTTTTCGAGAGCGCGTGAACGGCTGTCGCATCGTTCAGGACGGCATTGTCCGATGCGATAACGGCCTTCCGCATCTCGCTGCCATTGTCTTCATTCGCCAAATGACCAATTTTGCGATCCCAAAGTTCATAAGCCTGTCGATATTGATGGATAATCCACAAGATCTTGTTCGGATGCTGGATCAGATAGGCTGGAAATTTCAGCCCGATAACAAGATCGACATGGGTCTGAGACGGGTTGTGCAGGCTCAACAGACTGCATGCTTTCATCCGGTCCAGCAACCGCCCCTTGCCGGGATCGGAAAATGGAATTTGCAAAAGATCTGCATGATGCCCCTCATCCCGCAAAGCTGTCAGTAGTCCGTCAGCCAGATATTCGGCTCCGCCTTCGGCAAAAGGCTCATAGGCGTTCACGACAACGATCCTCAAACTTCACTCCCGTTTTCCATCCAAGCCCGTCCGACGGGCTTTGGTGTTGTGGCCGTGCCCGATATTTTGCAAGAGAAGCGGATGCGTTTTTTCCGCCGATCTCCTTCTGATATCCCTGTTCTGGCACCGAGTGAGGAATTGACTGGATTGTCGGGCGACAACCTCAATCCCCGTCTCTCGCTATCTGGCAACAGACGATTGGAAGAGGAGGCTGCCGAGGCTTTGTGCGCTGTCGCTGGCGTGGAGAATATTCCGCGCGAAGACACGCCGAAAAACCCATATTTCTACCTTGATCGTCGCTATCATGCCTGTGGCAATCTGAAGCGAGCAAAGTCCGGCAAGATCGACTTTATCTGGCTACCGATCCATGGCCGCATCGGCAATCACATCATCCAGCTTGTCTATGCCACTGCATTTGCCAAAGCGCATGGCATCCCGAAAATCTATCATGACTTCGAATGGATGCCGCCAACAAGCCGATTGGGCGAGGAGCAGCCGAGCCCGGCCTATTTGCGAGGTCGACCCAGCCTGCTCACCCGCGAAGCCGGTTTCCGCACTGCCTTTTTCTACAAGAAGCAATATCCGGCGATACGGGACCTTACGCCGGGTCAATATGCGCAGATTTTGCGCGATCATCTCCGCGGCTATGCGCCATGGCTGCCGGTTCCGCCCGCAAAGGATATGATCACGGTCAATATCCGCGGCGGCGACATAATGAAGCTACAGAAAAACCCGCCTAATCATTACGTCTCCCCGCCGGTTTCATTCTACATCAAGGCGGTAGAACATGCCTTGGCGGAAACGGGGCGCAATCGCCTCGATATCGTTTCGGAGGACCGTTCAAATCCGGCAGTCGACGCACTCGAATACTGGGCGCGCGAACAAGGTATGGACGTGGTCATCGACAATGAACGGACGGTTGAACGCGACATCCGCCGGTTGTTGGCCGCGGAATATCTGATCGCGGGTTTTACAACCTTCGCCGAGTCACTCGCGCTGCTCTCCGAAAATCTCAAAAGCTTCTACTATTTTCGTTATGGCTGGAAAATCGATACGCTCGTCGCAGGGCTGGAAAATGTCTATCGCGGTTATGACAGCGATGAGAGTTACACGCCTCCGAACAGGTGGAAAAATACCCTGGAGCAGCGCCGGGCGATTGTGGACTTCCCGATCGAAAAAATCGGGCTCGATCGTTGTTCGGAGGGCCGGGATTTGTGAGCAAAACGGTCCAATATTATCCGTGTCATCTATTGGAGAGTATCGAGGCCGAACTCGACGATAAAGCTGACGACATTCTAGAGCGGCCAGACCCCAGGCACTCAGTCGCACCGCGGCTATCTGTCATTGTCCGAGGAGAAGGACCAGAAGACCAGATTGCCGCTTGTCTGCACGCGCTGGGTAGATCGCTCGCAAAGGCGCAGTGCGAAGCCGAAGTCTTCATCCTGGCTGAACAGCCCGGCGCCAATCGATTGGCGCAACGCATGGCCGGCAGGGTGGAAGAGCGCATTCTCTCGCCCGGAGATCCTGCCGCGAAAGGCGTTAACGAGGCCGCCAATCGCGCACGCGGTGCATGGCTTCTGATAATGGATGGCGCGCCAATACCGTTATCCGGGGCGATCGAAACGGCCCTCTCCCTATGGTCGCGTTCGCCCGGCACAGCCACTTTGACAGGCCGCATTGTCTTGAGCGATGGCACGCTGGTTTCGGCTGGAGGTACGATCTGGAGCGATGACCGGCCTTCGCCCCGAGGTGCGGGAGAACGGGCTAATGATCCGGCTTACATGTTTCAGTGCGATACGGATTTCAGCACCAGCCAATTCCTCATCACTGATCGGGAGACCTATCTTCACCATGAGGGTTTCGACGAAAGCTTGCCCTCACTGGAAACGGCGACAGCGGATTATTGCCAGCGCCTGACGACGAATGGCCAACGCCACATCTACTGTCCTTCTATCGTAATTGTCGACCGGTCTGCGCACGACCCAGTTTACGCCGAAGAGCGCTCGCGCGCGCTTGAAGCACACAAGGAGTTCGCAACCAGCCAGGCCGCGGCAGGAAAGGCCCGGTCACGCGACACCGGCAAACCGCATATCCTGCTGATGGATGACATCGTTCCGCACGACCTCATGGGATCGGGCTTCCCGCGCGCGCGCCAGCTGCTTGAATGCCTTTCGGAATGCGATGTCGAGGTAACATTTCGGCCGATGCGCGATCCGTCTGAAAGCTGGCGCAGCATTCGGGCGGTTGTGCCAGACACCATCGCGGTCATGCATCCCGGCAATGGCAGCCTGAAACGCACGCTGGCCGATCATGCGGAAAGATATGACGCCATCTGGGTCAGCCGCCCGCACAATATGCGCAAGCTTCTCAACAACCTGCCGCCGGAAGACCGGGACGGAGTACGGCCCTTTATCATCTATGACGCCGAGGCCCTCTATTCGGAGCGCGAGATCGTCAAGCGCCGCCTGCAGGGATCCCCCGTTCCGAAGGAAGAAGCGAAAACAATGATAGAGGATGAGCTTTCGCTCATCGGAAAGGCCAAACATATCCTCGCTGTCTCCGATGCCGATCGCGAGACGCTCAGCGGACAGGGAAATGCCAAAGTATCAACCCTCGGACACTTCCTGAAGCCAAGGGAAAGCAAGCCCGGTTTCGATCAGCGACGCGGCATCGTTTTTATGGGTGCGCTGCACGCCGAAGGCACGCCGAATGCGGACTCCCTGCATTGGTTCTGCCGCGATGTGTTGCCTCACATCCGTCAATCCCTCGGTCAGGATATCCGGCTTCAGGTCATCGGGAAAAACAAAATTCCATCGCTCGAAGCGTTGGACGGAAAAGATCTCGATCTTCTCGGCCCGATCGACGATCCGACCCCGATCTTCGATGCTGCGAGGGTCTTCGTCGCCCCGACCCGTTTTGCGGCCGGCATTCCGCTCAAGGTTCATCATGCTGTTTCCTACGGTATTCCTGTCGTCACCACCGGCCTGCTGACGCGTCAGCTTGGCTGGGCTTCGGGTGTCGAGCTGCTGGCCGATGACGACCCGCATCGATTTGCCCAGCATGTGATTGCGCTGCATTCGGAGCCCACGCTCTGGACGCAAATCCGGGACAATGCCGAACGGCAGCTGCGAACCGATTGTTCGAAACAGCGTTTCTACGAGGCGGTGGAATCCATTCTCACCGATCTGCGCGTGCACATGGCACGCAAAACGGGTGACGACGAACAGCCTTGATCAGAGCGTCACAAGCACCGGGTTGCGCCAGAACTGAGTCCCGTCCCTGTTGACGAGGGGATAGTCCCGTCCGGAACGGGCCCAGAAATCGCCGCTATGCATTCCGCACGGACGTTCCTTCTCCAATACCCATCCGCTTTTCATCAGAATTCCGGCGACTTGCCACTCGATCTCACGCGAGTGGGTCGCCACGATCAGGTGCCGACAGGACCGGTTGATCAGGCCGATGGCGGACTCGATGACTTCATATTCGCTGCCCTGAATATCGATATGCATCACATCGACGATGCCGAGTTCGCCTATCACCTCTTCCACGGAATATGCGCGCAATCGGGCATGATCCTGATCGACGCCCCGATAATCCATACGGACACCTTCCGTGTCATCATCGAAGATCGCCGCGATACCCATATCGGCAGTGCTTTTCGCCAGCTTTGGAAAGAGCGCCTCGCCGCTGCGCGGAGCGATAACGCCAGCATAGACCTTGTGCGGGATATTGAGGACAGCATTATCCTCGCGATGCTCAGATATAAAACCGCGGCGCACATCATCGCCTTCGACGCCTATAGCTAGGATGTCCTGTATCCCGCGGCGGCGCGCAAATACGCTCCCGGCCGTCATCCACGGCCCCCAGCCTGCACCCAGTTCAACGACGACGAAACGATCTTCGGCCCGTTCGACGCTTTTCAGCATGCCAAACCATTCGAGCGCATCGAATTCGAAACAACCGTTGGGCCTGAAATCTGCAACGCTGCCGTCCTGGTTCGCCCATTTGACGGCATAAGCGGTACGAGTGCGAATACCGAAGGCGCTCGTGATGAAGCCCGGTTCCGCTTCCGCCGGAACGCGGTTGTCGAGGCAGAACTGAAAATCCTCATATGTCAGCGCGGCTTCATGATGAATCCCCTCCGACCGTTTCCAGACATATTCAGGCAAACGTGAGAATTCGTCGAGAAAATCCCAAACATTATCGAATTTTTCAAGCCATTGCTCAATTTCACCGTCGCCAGCCGGCCGCCTGTTCAACAGCGTTTTGTAAGTCCTTACTATGGCGGCTTTTCTCAAGGGCATAAAATTCCCTAACAGAAGCGCGTCGACCATGTCATCCGGCACAGGAACTTCGGTACATTAGCTTGATGAAATTTCACTGACCGAGAATCGGCAATACAAATGGTGCTGCTAGAGAGAATTGAACTCTCGACCTCACCCTTACCAAGGGTGCGCTCTACCACTGAGCTACAGCAGCGTGCCATTTGCCGGAATGCGGGCGTGCCTATGCGCGGGGAAGACCCGATATGTCAAGAACAACGCTTGGCTTTTCGCGCGGATTTGGGCAGCGTGCCGGACATGACGGACAAGGATGAACGCGCGAAAAGGCTGGCGGAAGAACTTCGCAAGAATTTGCGGCGCCGCAAGGGGCAGGCGCGCGGGCAGGAATCGGGCGGCGAACCGACAAAAAAATAGCGTTGCCAATTGCCGGTTACTGGGCGGTCTGTGTCCACACTATCCCGGTCAACAGGATGACCGAGACGATCATGGCAGGCCAGAATATTGCCCTGTTCAGTCCGCGCCGGGTCATAACCCTCAATCCCCTCTCGCCTCAATCGAGCGGCGCGCAGACCTCGCCCAGCCACGCTGCGGTCGCATCATCGAGATGCGGGCCGATCTTGGCGATCACATCGGCATGATAGCCGTCGACCCAGTCGCGCTCGGCCTGCGTTAACAGGCTCGTGTCGATCAGCTTGTGGTCGATCGGAGCGAAAGTCAGCGTTTCGAAGCCGAGCATGGTTGCCTCGCCGCCTTCTATTTCCCGTTCCCCGACGGCAACCAGATTCTCTATGCGGATACCATATTCGCCGGTTTTGTAATAACCGGGCTCGTTGGAGAGAATCATGCCCGCATGGAGTGGTTCGTCCCAGCCGCTGCCCGGATAATTGGCTGCGCTGATCCGCTGCGGCCCTTCATGCACGCCCAGATAGGCACCGACGCCATGGCCCGTGCCATGACCGTAATCGAGGCCGGCCTGCCACAGATGCATGCGCGCAAAGCTGTCGAGCTGGCTGCCGCGCGTGCCTTGCGGGAAAATCGCCGTGGCGAGCGTGATATGCCCTTTCAGCACGCGGGTGAATCGATCGCGCATCTCGTCGGTAGGCGTGCCGACAATCACGGTGCGTGTCACATCGGTCGTGCCGTCGGGATATTGCCCACCGGAATCGACAAGGTAGATCTGGTCCATCTCGAGCGGCAGGCTCGATTCTTCGGTCACCCGATAGTGCGGCAGCGCTGCATGCGGACCGGCGCCAGATATGGAATCGAAAGAGAGATCGCGGAGCAGCGGATTTTCCTCTCGAAACTCTTGCAGCCGTTTTGCCGCCGACATCTCGGTCACGCCGCCTTTAGGCGCTTCGAGCGAAAGCCAGTGGAGAAAGCGGACCAGCGCCGCGCCGTCGCGAATATGCGAATCGCGGGAGCCCTGCAGTTCGACTTCATTCTTGATCGCCTTGGGAAGCACCGCCGGTTCGGTTTGCGACACGATCGTCGCACCGGCGTCGTCCAGCGCCTGAAAAATCGCGGACACGGCACGTTCGGGATCGGCGATGACCTTCTTGCCCTTGAGCTTGCCAAGTGCGCCCTTGAACGCGCTGCGCTCATGCACCCGCACGCCATTGCCCAAATGGCGCAGTACATCGTCATCCACCTTGTCCGGATCGACATAGAGGTCGGCCGTCGCATCCTTGTGGACGATGGCATAGGCCAGCGCGACGGGCGTGTGGGTGACGTCGGTCCCACGCACATTCAGCGTCCAGGCAATCGAATCCAGCGCTGCCAGCACGGCCGCGTCCACATTCTTTTCGGTCATGTCATCGGCCATGTCCTGGCGCTTCTGAGCAGAGGTCTTGCCCGCATAGCTGTCGTCATGGACGACCAGCTTGGCATCGGACGGCAGCGGCTTGTCCGGCCAGATTGCATCGATCGGATTGGTATCGACGGCGACAAGCTCCGCACCCTTCTCCGCCAGCGCCTTCGACGCCGATTCCACCCATTGGCGGGTGTGGAGCCAGGGGTCATAGCCGATCCGCGCGCCATTGTCGGTGTGCTTGGCCAGCCACTCGGCAATGCTTGTCGCCGGAACGCCGACATATTCCCAATGCTTGCCATCGACCTGTTCGCGCACCTGAATTGTGTAGCGACCATCGGTGAAGATAGCGGCTTCTTCGGACAGCACAGCCGCCGCGCCTGCCGAGCCCTGAAAACCGGTCAGCCAGGCGAGCCGCTGCGCATATTCCCCGACATATTCGCTCATATGTTCGTCCGTCAGAGGGACAACGAACCCGGCGAGTTTTCGTGCAGCGAGTTCTTCGCGCAGGGCTTTGAGACGGTCTTCATACGTGGACATGGCAATTGGCCTTTTTGATCGTTACTAGCGGCCTACATAGTCCCGCATCATGCGGCGCGCTACTGCCCGAAAGGTTAAACGTCATGCCTCATGCCCGTCTGATCGCCGCCGCCAGCCTGATCGCCCTAGCCAATACCGCACCCGCCCTTGCCCAAGAAGAAAGCCCGTCCGTGCCAGAAACCGATGCCCAAACACCTATGCCTGCCCTGCCCGCTCCGCCCGTCGCCGACCAGCGCCCGCACAGCTTCACCATGCACGGCATCACCGTTGAAGATCCCTATTTCTGGATGAAGGATCAGGGCTATCCGGAAATCGACGATGTCGATGTGCTTGCGTATCTGAATGAAGAAAACGCCTATTTTGAAGCGGTTATGGCCCCGCACCAACCGCTCATCGATACGCTCTACGCCGAAATGCGCGGCCGGATGCCAGAAAATGATGCCAGCGCCCCCATCCCCGATGGCGGCATGGAATATTGGTATGCCTATGACGAGGGGCAGGAATATCGCAAATGGTATCGCCGTCCGATCGGCAGCACGAATGCGGACCAGTTGCTGCTTGACGAAAACGCGCTCGCGGCAGGCCATGACAATTTCAGCCTGGGAACGATTCAGGTCAGCCCCAACGGACAGTTGCTTGCCTATTCCACCGATACCGACGGTTCGGAACGCTATGTCCTTCGTTTCCTCGACCTGCAAACGGGAACGGTCCTGGCGGACGAGATTCCCGGCACGCTTGGCGATGTTGTCTGGGCGGCGGATTCCAGCGCGGTCGTCTACACGCCCGTCGACGATAACTGGCGCAGCAAGGTCGCGATGCTCCATCGCCTCGGCACCGAAGCAGGCGCGGATACCGAGCTTTATCGGGAAACCGAAGAAGGCATGGAGATCGGCATCGATCAGACACAGTCCCGCCGTTTCCTGACGATCTGGGCAGGCGACAATGTGTCGAATGAAATCCGCTTGGTCCCGCTCGCCGATCTTTCGGCGGAACCCGTGCTTGTTGCACCAAGGATCACCAACCGGCTCTATAATGTCGAAGAACGCGGCGACACGCTCTATATCAACACCAACCAGGATCATGTGAACTTCAGCGTGATGACGGCGTCTCTCGATGATCCCGGAACATGGAATGAAGCGATTGCCGGATCCGATGATTTCTACATCACCGGCCTGACCGCCTTTGCCGATTACTTTGTCTTGGAAGGCCGTGAACGCGGCCTCGACCAGGTCCAGGTCTGGCAGTACAGCTTTGCACCGCCCGTTTCGGTCGCATTTCCTGAAGCCAGCTATGCGGCCAGCCTTGGTCCGGTCGCCGAATTCGAGACCGATACAATACGTATCGACTATGAATCGATGGTCACGCCGGACACCGATTACGCCTATAATGTCGAAAGCGGCGCGCTGACGCCCCTCAAGATCCAGCAGGTCCCTTCCGGCTATGATGCCGCCGAATATGTCACCGAGCGGCTGGAAATCGAAGCGCGCGACGGAACCATGGTCCCGGTTAGCCTCGTGCACCGTGCCGATGCCGAAATCGGCCCCGACACGCCCGTTCATCTCTATGCCTATGGCGCATATGGCTATGCAGTCCCGCCGGTCTTCTCCACGCGGCAGTTGAGCCTTACCAATCGCGGCTTCATCTTTGCCATCGCGCATGTCCGGGGCGGCGACGATCTGGGCTATCAATGGTATCTCGACGGCAAGCTCGAACGGCGCACCAACACATTTAACGACTTCATCGATGTCGCACAGGGCCTGATCGACCGCGGCTATACGAGCGCAGGCCGGATAGCGGCCTCAGGCGGATCGGCGGGCGGCGAACTGATGGGCGTCATCGCCAATCAGGCACCGGAGCTGTTCGGCGCAATCGTCGCCGAAGTGCCGTTCGTCGATGTTCTCAACACGATGCTCGACGAATCGCTTCCCCTGACGCCGGGCGAATGGCCCGAATGGGGCAATCCGATCACCGATCCGGACGCCTTTCGCCTGATCCAGTCCTATTCGCCCTATGACAATGTGACAGCGCAGGATTATCCCCCGATCATGGTGACAGCGGGCCTCAACGATCCGCGCGTTACCTATTGGGAACCCGCCAAATGGACGGCACGGCTGCGCGCGACACGCACCGATGACAATCTGACCGTGCTGCGCACCAATATGGGTGCGGGTCATCAGGGCCAGTCAGGCCGCTTCGAGGCGCTGCGCGAAGAAGCGCAGGCCATGGCCTTCATGCTGACACAGCTCGGCGTGGAGGAATAAGGCGGGATCGATCATGCCATTCTCTCACCAGATCACCGCTGGCCCCGAGCATATCGATATCCTCGGCCATGTGAACAATGCGGTCTGGGTGCAATGGATTCAGGATCTCGCCGTTGCGCATTGGGAAGCGGTGGCTTCGCCTGAATATGTGGAGGCCTATATCTGGGTCGTGATCCGTCACGAGATCGACTATCTGCGTCCGGCGCTCGAAGGCGATATCGTGACGGGCAAGACCTGGGTGGAGGAGCCGCCCAGGGGCGCGCGCTTCGACCGCTATATGGAATTTACCGGCGAAGACGGGAAAACCCTTGTCCGCGCCAAGACAACCTGGGCGATGATCGACCGGAAAACCGGGCGACCGCTCAGGGTTCCCATGACGGTCGCCGAACCCTTCCTCGCCGACGGCCCCTAGGCAGCCGGCTCAATCGAGATCGTCAAGGTCGCGGAACTCGAAGCCGCCCTGAAATGTGCCGCTATCGCTGACGATTTCGCCGTTCACCGTCCGCGAAATGTTATAGGTCGTCGTGCCGGAATAAGGGACGACGGCGACAACGCCGCCGCCTTGATCGACCTTTCTCTCGAAAAGCGCGGCCCGGCAAATGCTCGAACCGGAGCGATAGGCACCCGATCCGCGCGCTTCGCCCCGACGAACGGCCGCGCCGTTGCAGGAACAGAGCAGGGGCCTGGCCAGACCTTCGCCGGTATCCGGGCATCGGCGGGAAGCGAATACAATTGCAACGCTATCGCCATCGGCAACCTCGCTTCCGACGCCGTTGGAAAGAACTGCAGGATAACTTTCGCGGCCGCGGACAGTTTCGAAATGGATGATGCCGCCATCGCGCGAAACCGCCCCGTAATGAAAGGCAGCGCGGCAGATGCTGGAATCGCCGGAATAGTGCGTTACACCGTAAACCGCGCCGCGCCCGATCTGGGCCGGGCTGCACTGGCAGATAGCGTCGTGCCCGATCAGAAATGCGCGTCCATCCGAGGGACAAACGGCAGGCGATGGCTGACGTTGCGCCTGACGGGTCTGTCGCCCCTGGTTCACTCGCGCCTGGATACGCCGGGAACTGAAACCGAAGCTGCGGGCGCTCCCCGCCCTGCTCCTGCTGGTGACGCCATTGCGGATGGTTCCGTCATAAACGGCGCGCCCTGTCCTAGGCTCGAAAATTATCAATCCTCCCGAAGGGCCGATTTCACCGGCGTGCAACGCAGCCCGGCACAGGCTCGACTCTTCGGCATAGTTCTGAAAACCCCATACCTCGCCGGACTGTGTTGCCTCTGCGGAGCAGGTGCATTGCAGCCATCCGGTCTGACCGCGAGCGGAAGTCCCATCCTGTAGGCAAGGTGGAATAGTGTCCTGCATCGCCGCGCCGGGCTCTGTCAGCGCCAATGTCACGAGACCGAAAGCAACGATCGCGAAAAGCAGTGCGATACGGGACATCCGATTGCCCTCTCCATATCTCCCGCGCGGAAAAACCCGGCGCGGCACAAGACTTTGCATCTCTAATATTCGAAGCGGAAGCTGCCCTGCCAGCGGCCATAATCACTTGTGGTGACACCATTGCGCCGTGAGCCATCATAGGAGCGCCGCCCCGCACTGGGGCGGATCGTAACCGTACCGCCATCGGGGCCGATAACGCCGGCATGGAGTGCAGCGCGACATATGCGCGAATCATCCGTGTAGACCATCGTGCCCCAGACATTGCCGGTCCGCGTGTTGGCCGCCAGGCAATAGCAGCTATAGGCGTCGCGCCCGCCCCGTAACCCCGTCGCATTGCCCGGACATTGTTCTGCACGGGCAGATGGATCCCGGGAGTAACGGCCACCGAGAAACCGATAGCTGCCACTCCACCGTCCCCAGCGTGCGCTCTGGACGCCGTTGCGATAAGTCGGTTCATACCCGTCTCGGCCCGGCGTGATCTCGAAGGTAACCGTGCCCCCATTGCGCGTGGTCACGCCGGCGTGAAGGGCGGCGCGGCAAATGCGCGAATCGTCCGAATATTCATCCGTTCCCCACACCGATCCCGAAGCGGTCGCCATTGCCGAGCAGCGGCAGGTATAGGCTTGGGCCGTACTGCGCAGCGACGTTGCATTGTTCGGGCAATCGCCCAGCCCGATCTGCATTGCCGAACTCGGGCTGTCGAAGGGAATCAGCAAGAAGCCCATACACAGAATAAATGTCATAGCGATCGTTCGGAACATCTGCTTTCCCCCATCAAAGCCGTCTTCCAGAGACAGGCAGTAAAGTCGGCGCGACCCGTCGACTTCAGTGTCGCGCACTCAGCCCAAATTGGCAAATGCTGACACCCGGCACGATACGACCTATGCGGACAATCATGGCACGAAAAACGGCACTCATTATCGGCGCGGGACATAACGGGCTGGTCTGCGCCTGGTATCTGGCGCGATCCGGCTACCGCGTCGAGATACTCGAAGCGCGCGAAATCGTCGGCGGGGCGGCGGTCACCGAGGAATTCCATCCCGGCTTTCGCAATTCAACCGCCAGCTACACCGTAGGCCTGCTAGACCCCGGCATCGCGGCTGAAATGCGGCTCGCCGACCATGGCCTCAGCATCGTTGACCGGCCGCTCGCCAATTTCCTGCCGCTGGATGACGCGAACTATCTGCTTATGGGCGGCGGGCAGAGTGCGGAACAGGTCGCCAAATTTTCGCCAGCCGATGCGGCGATGCTGCCGGAATATGAGCGGCGGCTCAACGCTGCCGCAGGCCTGCTGCGCTATCTGACGAAAACCATCCCGCCCAATGCCGGGGGCGGTCTCGACGATCTCTTCCGCGCTATCGGCCAGGCGCGAACGGCACTCAAATTGCCGCTCGAGGCGCAGCGCGATGCAGTTGATCTGTTCACCCGCTCGGCGCGTGAATTTCTGGATGGTTTTTTTGAAAGCGATCCGGTGAAAGCGGTGTTCGGTTTTGACAGCGTCGTCGGCGCCTATCACAGCCCCGATACGCCCGGATCGGCCTATGTGCTGCTCCACCATGTGTTCAACGAAGTGAACGGCAAGCCGGGAACATGGGGCCATGCGATTGGCGGCATGGGCGCGATCACCCAGGCGATGGCCAAGGCATGCCGGGAAGAAGGCGTGACGATCCTCACGGAAACGCCCGTCGCCAATATCCTGACCTCCAACGGAAAAGCGGATGGCGTCGAAACCGAAGATGGTGATCGGATCGCAGCCGATATCGTGATCGGCAATGTCCATCCCAAGCGGCTACTGCTGGATATGCTCGACCCCGGCGCGCTGGATCCTGCGTTCCGTGCACGGATGGAACAGTATGTTTCGGGATCCGGGACATTCCGGATGAACGTCGCGCTCTCACAGCTGCCGCGCTTCGCCTGCCTGCCCGAAACCGGTCCGCATCTTTCCAGTGGTATCATCATGGCGCCGAGCCTCGACTATATGGACCGCGCCTTTCACGACGCCCGCGCCCATGGCTGGTCCAAAGAGCCCATAGTGGAAATGCTCATTCCGTCGACGATGGACGACAGCCTCGCGCCTGAAGGCGCGCATGTCGCGAGCCTCTTCTGCCAGCAGTTCGATCCTGAGCTCGATTGGGATGTGCACAAGGATGCAGCCGTCCAGACCATCCTCGATACAGTGGAAAGCCATGCGCCGGGGTTTCGCGCCAGCATCGTGGGCCAGATGGCCCTGTCCCCGCTCGACCTGGAGCGTCGCTTCGGCCTGATCGGCGGCGATATCTTCCATGGCCGCATGTCGCTGGACCAGCTTTGGGCGATGCGCCCAATGCTGGGTATCGCCGATCACCGGATGCCGGTGGAGGGCCTTTACCTGTGCGGCTCGGGTGCCCATCCGGGAGGAGGCGTAACGGGCAGGCCGGGGCGCAACGCCGCAACCGCGATCATCAAAGACGGACGGCGGTTCTTCTAAACCGCCGTCCGTAAGAGGCCCCCAGCCTCAATCCTCGGATTCAAACTCAAAGCTTCCCGACCAGCTGCCATAGTCGCGGCTCTCGACGCCATTGGCTTCGGATCCCGAATAGCTTTCCTGTCCATCGACGATATTGAAAACAACGTCGCCGCCATCTGCCGAGATGACACCGGCATGGACGGCAGCCCTGCAAATGCCCGAGTCATCGGTATAGATGCCGCTGCCCCAGACCGTACCGCCTTCGGTGGCTTCTGCCGTGCAGCTGCATTTCACCAGCTCTTCGCTCCCTCGCAACTCGCGGGCATTGTCCGGACATGCCTCCGTGGCCGCTTCGTCTTCCGGCTCCCCGAGCGGAGCGCCTTCAAAGGCCAAGCTGCCACCCCAGACTCCCCAGTTGCGGGTTTCCACACCATTGGCTTCGGATGCGGTGTAGGAATCGCGCCCGTCCAGGAAATTGATCGTGACATTGGCCGGTTCGTCACCAACGAGGCCAGCATGCATGGCCGCCCGGCAGACGGTCGAATCATCAGAATAAGGGCCAGCGCCCCATACCGTTCCGGCCTGCGCCGTTTCGGTAGAACAGGAACAGGTAAAAGATTCCGCAGAACCCCGCATATCCTGAACCCGGTCCGGGCAGGCATCGGCGAGCGGTTCGGCTTCTTCGACAGGCTCTTCGGCAGGTTCCTCGGCCGTCCCGCCACCACATGCGACAAGCAAAACTGCGGATATCCCAACTGCAGCAAAGTTTATGATGGAATGTCGTTTCATGATCAGCTCCATTTCAATGTCGGAGATGCGCCAAAACCCGTTTCAGCGACTCAAAAATTACAGTTCCGATGCTCCGGGTTTATCGAATATCTTTTCCCCCGTTGCAAATCTCGCACGGCACTGGCCTTCGCCGTTGCAACCTCTATTAGAGACCCGACAGAGACGAAAAGAGCGGAGCTCCGGACAGATGATTGAAGCGGAATGGTGGGAATTCGAGAACAATGAAACCCTGGCCAGCGAAGTGGCCGGCGATATCGGGTTCATCATCGAAAGGGCGATTGAAACCAACGGCAAAGCCGAGCTCGCGCTGCCAGGCGGACGGACACCGGTTCCGATCCTCGAAACACTGGCGAAGCGTGATTTCGACTGGTCCAAGGTTCGGGTGTTCCCGACCAATGAACGGATCGTCCCGGAAGGCAGCGAACACAGCAATTACGGGATGCTGCAGCGGATTCTCGGATCGGTAGGCGCAACTGTCGAGCCGCTGATCGACCATGCGCAAAACTGGAGCACGAAGGAAGCAGGCCAGAGTGCCGACGCGCGGCTTGCCGGATTCAGCTGGCCCGTCGACCTGGTCTGGCTTGGTATGGGCGAAGACGGTTCCACGGCTTCGATATTTCCGGGGCAGATGGACGATGCCATCCATGCACCCAAAAGTCGGCGCGCCGTTGGCGTGTCGCCCGATCCGATGCCGCAAAGCGCTCCGTTCGACCGCGTAACGCTGACCCGCAGTGCGCTGCTCAGCGCCCATACGCTGATCGTGACGCTATCGGGGCAGCAAAAGCGCGACATGCTGGAGAAGGCGATCAAAGATGGACCGCTCTCCAATGTGCCGATCGGCCGGGTTCTGGCGGAACTCGAGATCCCGGTCGATATCTATTGGAGCGCGACCTAAAACTCACTGCAAAGGGATTAAGATGGCCGGACGCGCTGCAGCGCTGGCCATACTGGCGTTGAGCTTTTCCACGCCAGCGATGGCGCAAACAGCAGATGAACGAATTGAACAGCTCGAACGCATTGTCGGCGAGCAGGACGCCCGCATTCGCGAACTCGAAGCGCTGATCCGCGACCGGCTCGGCGGGAACGATCAGGACAATCCGGAAGCCCAAGGCAGCGCCAACACGGCCGCCAGTGTTCCGACTGGCACGCAAATGCCTGACTTCGACACGATCGACCCGCAAGAAGTAGCGGATACCCAGCCGCCCCTTGGCGGCGAAGGCTCGCCGCTCCAGATTTCCGCCGATGCGCGGCTGCGTTACGAATATAACGGGTCGGACCGCGACGGACGCAATCGCGGACGCGGCGTATTCCGTGCGCGGCTTGGCGCAACTTATGATGTGCTCGATTTCCTGACCGTAGGCGCACGCCTCGTCACCGGCGATCCGGACGACCCGAACAGCGCCGATCTCAGCCTTTCCAATTTCGATGACGATCTGACCGTCGCGCTCGACCAGGCCTATATCCGCCTCAATTTCGGAGGGCTGACCATCGATGGCGGCAAGATTCCGCAAGTTTTCCAAAGAACCGACCTGGTCTGGGACGGCGATGTCAGCCCGCAGGGGGTTTCGGCGCGCTACCATCTGCCGATTTCCGACATGGCGAGCATTGAAGCACGCGCGCTCTATTTCCTGATCGACGAAGCCAGTGCAGGGCCGGACAGCGATATGGTAGGCGGCCAGCTCGTCCTGAATCTCACGCCTGCGTCCGACTTCGCGATCAATCTCGCGGGTGGCTATTTCGATTATAGCCTGCGCAGCCTGACAGGCGCCGATACCGGCGATTTCCGCGGAAATCTCCTGACACCGAGCGGACGCTATCTCTCCGATTTCGATCTCATCAATATATTGGGCTCGGTCACCTGGACCGGACTCGGCGATGCTTGGCCGCTGCGGCTTGCCGGCGACTTTGTCCATAATAGCGGCGCGGCGACCGATGCCGACAGCGGCTATGCCCTCTATGCCAATCTGGGCCGGGCGAGCACCCCGGGAGACTGGCAGTTCGGTTATACCTATGCATCAGTCGGAACCGATGCGGTGATGGCGGCATTCTCGCACGACAATCTGGGCATCTCGACCAATTACCGGCTTCACGGACTGACCGTCGACTTCGTCCCGATCGAGCATATCATACTCAATGCGACCTTCTATCACTACCGCCCGCGCAACGTGATTGATGCCGGAGCGAACGACCCGACCGACTGGCTGAACCGGTTACGGTTCAATTTCCTCGTCCACTATTGAGTTGGGGGCAGTAAAGAATCATTCATATTTTCAGATACTTTTAGTGCAAAACAGGCGCGAATATTACTATTCGAATGTTTCCCGTAACTTGTGCAAAATTGCGTGATGTGACAACGCCCCTATCTGGCGGTGCCAACGAATCAGCCAAGGAACGAATATAAACAGAGATGACTGCACAAGAGACGCCGCAGACACTTACCGATCACGAAGGCTCTCTTCTGTCCCTCGTCCATCGGCTCCAGCCGATTACGGCCTATAAAGTCGCGAAATTCTACCAGGATTCGCCCGTCGCCAGCGTCAACAAGAGCATGGGCCAAGTCTACCCCATGATAAGCAGGTTTTCGAAGGATGGCCTCATCGAGGGGCACCAGGTTGAAGACGATGCGCGGGGCACCGAAGTCTGGAGCACTACCGAAAAGGGTGAAATTGCACTGAAGGCGTGGCTGCTGGAATTCAAGCCGCTACAGCTCATCCCGCACGATACGCTGGGTACCAAGGTCCTGTCGTTCGGCCTGCTCACACATCAGGAACGGCTGGATTGGGTCCTGGAAGCGAAGGCGGAACTTGAAAAGAAACAGGCCGAACTTGACGCCTATCACCGGAAATCCGACGAACCGTTTCAATCCTTCGCGCATGACAATGCGGTGAGCATTCTGCGCGCACGGATGGACTGGCTCGACCGGGTATTGTTCGATCTTGTTAAAAGCTCAGCCGCGAACAGCTAGTCCATTGAAAAAATGGCGGGGGTAGGACTTCCAAAACCACCCCCGCCATCGACTAGAACGTGACCAAACGTTCTAACTAGAACCGGAGCCTGCCGGTAACCGAGTAACGACGGCCAAGCGTATCGTAGGTCGTCGGATAGGTGTTGCCCGAGTTGAACGTGCTCGAACCGATAAACGAACTGACGTTCGGCGGATCGCGGTCCAGCAGGTTTGTGATGCCGAGCGTTATGTCGAAATTCTCGCTGACATTGGAACGAACCGTCAGGTCGAAATAAGATGCGTCGTCGATCGAGGCATATTCGGGCAGCGTGTTGCCAAACGAGCCATCAAGCGGTTCGAGGCCGACACCGTCGATCCAGCGCCACAGCAGCGAGACATCGACGAGATCGTCGATGCGGACCGTGGTTCGCAGGTTGAACGCCCATTCCGGCGTGATCGGTTCGCAGTTCTGGCCGAAGAAACCATTACATTCACGATTGATCGCGCTTGGCGATGCCTGGAAAAGCAATGTGTCCGTCCAGGTGCCGTTGAGGTCCCAGTTGATCGAACCGAAGCTGACCGGCAGCGTATAGGCAACTCGGAAGTCGACACCGCTGGTTTCGAGCGTACCCAGGTTCGAGAGCTGAAGAATCAGACCCGGCGTCTCGCCGCCACCGTTCAGCGAACCGTTGATCGGATTACGCTGTATGTTGGCGCACTGTGCCGGATTCGTGCCGTTGCCGTCATTATTCGGGCCGAAGCAAGGTACCAGAACGTCGCCCGGCGTCGGGTTCGTGATGGCTCCTGTCACTTTGATGTCGAAATAGTCGACCGAGACAACCAGCCCCGGAATCTGCGGCGGCGTTGCCACGAGACCCAGAGTTACAGAGTCCGCTTCCTCAACATCCAGATTGGCGTTGCCGCCAGCCGTTGCGTTGATCTGCGCTGCGGACGGAACCGGAATCAGGCCGATCGTGGCCGCCGGAGCGCCCTGGGCAATACAGATCGCGGTCAGCGTGGCATTGCCAACAGGATTTGCGCCGGCACAGGGATCAACCGCCAGCGGCGTCAGGCCCGTGGTAACAGGTGCAAACAGCTCACCGATGTTCGGCGAACGCACGGAGTGCGAGTAGATACCGCGGAAGCGGAAGCCTTCGAACGGTTCCCAGCTACCACCCGCTTTCCAGGTGACGCTCGTGCCAGTGTTGGAATAATCCGACACACGGATGCCGCCTTCAGCCTGGAGGCTGTAGAAGCCCGGAACGTCTTCGAGGATCGGAACGATCAGCTCGGCAAAGCCCTCAATGACGTCATACTGACCGTTAAAGGTCGGAGCCGGAGCACCGGTACCGAGAACTTCGTCCTGCGTACCGGCGGAAACGTCAGCAACGCGGCTAGCCGTATATTCGCGATACTCGACACCGACAGCGAAGCCGATCGGGGTCTCGGTGAAGAAGCCGGTTTCGCCGAACGTACCGTTGAGCGAAGCGTTGACCACTGAAAGCGAGGTCGAGTCCGTGAAGCCGGAAGGCTGGTTGAAAAAGGCAACCGACTGCGGATCGATATTGGTGCCGCCCGGTCCGCCACCTTGCAGGTTGATCGGGAAACAGCCGTTCGATGCATCGAAACAGGTCGTCGTGCTGGTTGCAACAAGCGCTTGCTCGATGCGCGACTTCAAACCCCAGTTGCGGCGGGTCGTTGTCCGCTGCGATTCGCCATAGGTGCCATAGACATCATAGCTGATCGTCGGGCTGAGATCGCCGCGTACACCGGCCCAGATCTGGAACTGGTTGGTCACCAGGTCAGTCTGACGCGGGCCCTGCTCAACCAGACGGCGGTTGATGATGACATCGGGCGCCAGATAGTTGGGATCGTTCGGATCCACCGCATTCCGTGCAGCCGTACAGGTTACCGGATCGATCGGCACAGCGAAGCTGGCACAGATCTGCTGGACCTGGGTGTCGGTCAGGAACGGGTTGTTCAGCGGCAGTGCGAACGGATCGCCAAACAGGCCGGACGGTGCAAGCTGCAGGCTGACCGTGCTGTTCGTGAACATGGCGCGCGTGTAGACTTCGATGCCCGGCGTGACTTCGTAGCTTGCCGAACCGAAGATGTTGTAGCGTTCGAGCGGCGTCTGGAAATAGTTGAACGGCGCATAGTTGAACGTGTTGTATTGCGGCACGAGCGTCTGGCCTGCAGGATCGATTTGCAATCCGTTAAACCGCGTCGGAACGGTCGTACCCGAACCGACCGGCTGACCGCCAAGGAACAGTGCCTGCTGCGAAATCGATCGATTTGACTGCAGGACATCGTCGACTTCCTGGTAGCCGATGCTGAGAGTTGCGTTACCGCGGCCATCATCGAAATTGGCTCCCAAGGTAAGGTCGCCGCGGACACGCTCGCCATCGCCACGCTCGGTGATACCGTAGGTCATTGCCGCTTCAAGGCCTTCAAAGTCCCGACGCAGAACGAAGTTGGCAACACCCGAGATGGCATCAGCACCGTAAACCGACGATGCACCGCCCGTGATGATCTCGACCCGCTCGACCAGGGCAACAGGAATGATGTTCAGATCGGTCTGGCTGAAAATAGTCGAGGGCACGAGGCGCGTACCGTCCAGGAGGACAAGGCTGCGCGTCGAGGCAAGGTTGCGAAGGTTCAGCGTCGCTGTACCGGTGCTGCCATTGTTGATGGAACCATTACTGCCGCCTGAAGCAATACCCGGCAGTTCACCGATCAGCTCTTCAGCGTTGGTTGCCTGGCGATAATCGATTTCGTCCTGGCCAACCACCTGGATCGGGCTCGACTGTTCGAGGTTCGGGTTCGTAATACGCGTACCCGTAACAA
>CAMYKP010000009.1 GCA_947259005.1 uncultured Parasphingopyxis sp.
GCCACGGCTACGGCCGCCTCCGCCGCCACGTCCGCCGCGATCGCCGCCACGACCACCGCCACCGCTGCGCGGCTCGCGCGGGGGACGGGTGTCTTCAAGCTCTTCACCGGTTTCCTGGTCAACGACCCGCATCGACAGGCGAACCTTGCCGCGCTGGTCGATCTCGAGAACCTTGACCTTGACTTCCTGGCCTTCGGACAGCTCGTCCGCGACTTTTTCGACGCGCTCATTCTTGATTTCGGAAACATGGACGAGACCGTCCTTCTGTCCCATGAAATTCACGAATGCGCCGAAATCGACGATGTTGACGACCTTGCCGTCATAAATCTTGCCGACTTCCGCTTCCTCGACAATGCCTTCGATCCACTTGCGTGCGGCAGCGATTTCATTGACGTCGGAGGAGGAGAGCTTGATGACGCCTTCGTCATCGATATCGACCTTGGCGCCGGTTTCGGCAACGATCTCGCGGATCACCTTGCCGCCCGTGCCGATAACGTCGCGGATCTTCTCTTTGTCGATCTGCATCGTTTCGATCCGCGGTGCGAAGTCGGAAAGCTCTGTCCGGGTCGTGTCGAGGGCTTTCGCCATCTCGCCCAGGATATGGGCACGGCCGCCATTGGCCTGTTCCAGAGCGACTTTCATGATCTCTTCGGTGATACCGGCGATCTTGATGTCCATCTGCAGGCTCGTGATACCCTTTTCGGTACCGGCGACCTTGAAGTCCATGTCGCCGAGATGATCCTCGTCACCGAGAATGTCGGAGAGCACGGCGAAATCATCGCCTTCGAGGATCAGGCCCATCGCAATACCGGAAACCGGGCGCTTCAGAGGCACACCGGCATCCATCATCGCGAGGCTGCCGCCACAGACCGTCGCCATCGAAGACGAGCCGTTGGACTCGGTGATGTCGGACAGAACACGGATCGTGTACGGGAACTCTTCCGCCGTCGGCAGAACCGGATGGAGCGCGCGCCATGCGAGCTTGCCATGGCCGGTTTCGCGGCGGCTGGTAAAGCCGAAGCGACCGACTTCGCCGACCGAATAAGGCGGGAAGTTATAGTGCAGCATGAACGGCGAGTAGGAGAGGCCGGTCAGGCCGTCGATCATCTGCTCGGCGTCTTTCGTACCGAGCGTCGTGGTGACGATGGCCTGTGTTTCGCCGCGCGTGAACAAGGCCGAGCCATGCGTACGCGGGAGGAAGTGGACCATGGCTTCGATCGGGCGGACCTGATCGAGCTTGCGTCCGTCGATACGGCTTCCGTCCTTGATGATGGCGCCGCGAACGATTTCGGCTTCCAGCTTTTTGACAACCTTGCCGGCCGTCATTTGCGTCTGGCCGTCTTCTTCGGCAAAGGCTTCTTTCGCCTTGGCGCGGGCAGCGTTCAGCGCGTCCGAGCGCTGCGACTTGTCGGTCAGCTTGTAGGCTGCGGCGATATCGTCGCCGACCAGGTCACGAAGCGTTTTCTTCATGCCTTCATGGTCGTCTTGTTGCGCAATTTCCCAGGGCTCTTTGGCAGCCTGTTCGGCAAGCTTGATGATCGCGTCGATCACCGGCTTCGATTCTTCATGCGCGAACATGACGGCGCCGAGCATGACGTCTTCAGGAAGCTCCTTGGCTTCCGATTCCACCATCAGAACGGCGTTGCTGGTGCCGGCAACCACGAGATCGAGTTCACCTTCGGCAACTTCGTCCATGCTCGGGTTGAGCTGATATTCGCCGTCCTTGTAGCCGACGCGCGCTGCGGCGATCGGACCCATGAACGGCAGGCCGGAGATCGTCAGTGCCGCGGAGGCCGCAACCATCGCAAGGATGTCCGGCTCGTTGACGCCATCATAGGACAGCACCTGCGCGATTACGTTGATCTCGTTGTAAAAGCCTTCGGGGAAAAGCGGGCGGACCGGGCGGTCGATAAGACGGCAGGTCAGCGTTTCTTTTTCCGTCGCGCGGCCTTCGCGCTTGAAAAAGCCGCCCGGAATGCGTCCGGCGGCCGAATATTTTTCCTGATAATGCACGGTCAGCGGGAAGAAATCCTGCCCTTCGCGCACCGATTTGGCGGCCGTTACTGCGCACAGCACCACCGTATCGCCGAGCTGCGCGAGAACCGCGCCGTCGGCCTGGCGGGCCACTCGGCCCGTTTCGAGGGTAAGCGTTTCGCCGCCCCACTGTGTTTCGACTTTCTTTACGTCAAACATCTTTTCTTCTTCACTTTCTTCACGGCGCCCACCCTATGTGATTGCCGTTTATATACAGGAGCAGTACCGGCCCTGCGCGGTTTGGGAGCTTTCGCGCCCCCATTGGCTTGGCCGGACGCCGAATTGCACCCGGTCCAAAAATGAAAACGGCCCCATCGCTGAGGCCGCTTCCCAAAATTACTTACGAAGGCCGAGCTTCTTGATGAGATCCTGATACCGGGTCTCATCCACATTGCGCAGATAGCTGAGCAAGTTGCGGCGTTTATTGACCAGCATCAGCAGCCCGCGGCGCGAATGATGGTCTTTATGGTGACCTTTGAAATGGTCGGTCAGGTTGGTGATCCGTTCGGTGAGGATCGCAACCTGTACTTCAGGGGAACCGGTGTCGCCCTCTTCACGGGCATGGTCCTTGATGACTTCCTGCTTGCGTTCGGCAGTAATCGACATCGCATAATTCCTTTCAATTCTTGAGCGAGCAATCCCCTAAAGGGGCAGCTCGGGAGTTGTTCCACGAGCGTTCGGCCAATCCGAACGGCTCATTGGAGGTTAAAACCCCGCACTACTTTCAGCTCGACCCCGTCACATTCGACGAGAGCAACCGGAACAGACTGGTCGGTTGCGAGATAAAGCCCGGCAGTGGCGGAAACCCCGATCACCCGCTGCCCCATTTGGAGCCGCCTTGCCTGATCGGGAGCGACGGAAAGAGCCGGGATGTCGTCCAGCCCTGCCGCCAATGGCAAGAGTGCCTGTTCAAGGCGCTGCTCCTTAGCGAGTTCGTCCAGTTTGTCCAGTGAAATCGCGCCTTCCAGCGTGAAAGGGCCAGCCTTGATCCGCCTTAACATGGTGACGTGACCGACCGTATTCAACGCCCGGGCAATATCGCGGGCCAAAGAGCGGATATAGGTGCCCTTCGAAACATGGGCGGTGAGGGTGATTTCAGAGAGGCTTTCCGTGTCGACAGGCGGGGTTGTGGTGAGTCTGTGAATCGTCACGCTGCGCAGTTTCATCTCCACATCTTCGCCGGCCCGCGCCCGCGCATAGGCAGGTTTTCCATCAATCTTCAGCGCGGAATATTTGGGCGGGATCTGTTCGATAGGGCCGGTGAAGCGCGGGAGGATCGCTTCGACATCGGCCAGGGCAGGGCGATGGTCCGAGCTCTCCGTTACCTCGCCTTCGCCGTCCAGCGTATCGGTTTCCGCGCCAAAGCCGATGGTGAATGCGTAAATCTTGTCGCTGTCCAGCATCCGCCCGGCGAGCTTCGTCGCTTCGCCGACCGCAATGGGGAGCACCCCGGTCGCCAGGGGATCCAGCGTCCCGCCATGACCGACTTTCACCTTGGCATAGCCGCCCTCACGCAAGGCGCGCTTTACGCGCGATACGCAGGGCGTTGAGCCCGTTCCCAGCGGTTTGTCGAGAATGATCCAGCCATGAAGGGCAGGTTTTACGTCCGGTTCGACCATTCGTCCGCCAATAGACCGAAAACCGCCGTGTCGCGAACATATCCGGTCCAGGTGATGCGGTTTTTCCTGAGCGTGCCCTCATGGACCGCGCCCAGCTTGCGCACTGCGGCCATGGAGCGCGCGTTGCGCGTGTCGACGCGAAACTCGATCCGGGTATAGCCGCAAGCGATGGCGTGATCGATCATCAGGGTTTTCATGGTCAGGTTAAACGGTCCGCCGCGCACTTGGGGAACGATATAGGTGCCGCCAATTTCGACCACGCCATTGGCCGGATCGGCGCCGATATAGTTTGTCATGCCGACGACTGAATCGCCGTTCAGCACGGCATAGTTGATCCAGTTCTTCGTCGCATGGAATGTTTCCATCGCGTCGAAGGCAGTGTCGAAATGCTCATCGAGCATCGACATCGGATAGATTTCCCAGATATCGGTATCGGCAGCGCAGGCGGCCTGCAGGCCTTCACGATGGTCTTCCGTCCGCAATTCCAGGCGGACATTGCCGTCTGAAAGCGGCTGGGCGAGGGTGGCGAGATCAGTGGGCATGATCTCCCAAATGCCCCGGAATTATGGCTCGTGCGAGGCGGTACAGCGGCGAAGCGGGGATTATTCCGCGTCGTTTTCGTCAGTCTCGTCCTCGTCGGCATCCGCATCGGGATCGGGAATACGGACGAGACTGTGGACCTGGCAGCGCCCGTCGCGCGTGATGACACTGCTGAAGCGATCGAAACTGCCATCGGAATTGGTGTCGAAGCCGATCGTTTCCGTAAAGCGCAGGCCCGGACATGGGTCTAGGAATTCGGCGCGGTACCAGTGGCCATGGCTCGCTTCGATTAGCAATATGTCACGCTCGGGTGCGCGCCAGTTGCGGATTGTCCTGTCGGCAAAGGAAATGCGCGCCTGTTCGGGCTCCGCAGCTTCAGTCTGTTCGCCATGATGGTCATATGCGGCGGCCGGTGCGGCCAGTGCCAAGGAAAGGGCGAGGGGAGCGAGCATCTGTTTCATGCCGCGGAGTGTAGCACGCCCAGCCTGAATAGAAGCTGAGTCCGGCAGCTGTTCATGCTAGTAAGCTGCAGCTCAGGGAGGAACCGCCATGGCCGAATATCGCTGCCACCTTGTTTCGCCGGACAATGCCGGAATGCTCGACTCGCTCGAAAAAGGTGTGTTCGATGCGCCGGTTCGCGCGGACTTCCTCGCGACCTGCCTCGCCAGTCAGCAACAATTCCTGATCGTTGCCGAAGCGGAAGGCCGGGTGATCGGCAAGGCGCTCTCTTACATTTTCCATTTTCCCGACAAACCGAGCGAGATCTATATCGAGGAAATCGACGTTGCGAAAAAATGGCGGCGGCAGGGCGTGGCGAGCGCATTGATGGACGCGGTCGGCGCGGAAGGGAAGAAACGCGGCATCGCCGAATATTGGCTGGTCACCGAAAAGGACAACAAGGCCGCGCGGGCCCTGTATAGGCATAAAGCGCACCGCGAAGAGAAAGCCGTCTGGTACGAATTTTATTGCTAGGGGGCGGCTCTAACCCGCCATCTTCTCCATGAAATGCTTGCGGCAGAGCGCGATATAGCGCTCGTTTCCGCCGATTTCGGTCTGTTCACCCGCGCGAACGGCATTGCCTGTTTCGTCGATACGCAGGTTCATCGTCGCCTTCTTCCCGCATTCGCACACGGCCTTGAGCTCGACGAGCGAATCGGCAAGCGCGAGGAGATGGGCGCTGCCGGGGAAAAGTTCGGCCTGGAAATCCGTGCGCAGGCCATAGGCGAGGACCGGAATGCCCAATATGTCGCAGACTTTGGCGAGGGCGAGCACCTGCGCGCGTTCCAGAAACTGGGCTTCGTCGACGAGCACGCAATCGATCGGGGCTGCTTCATGCGCGGCGGCGATGTCTGCAAACAGGTCCGTCCGGCTGTCGAACAGATGCGCGTCGGCGGCCAGGCCGATGCGCGATGCGACCTTGCCGGCTTCATAGCGTCCGTCGATCGCCGCCGTCCAAAGCATCGTGCGCATGCCGCGCTCGCGATAGTTGAAATCCGCCTGCAATAGCGTCGTCGATTTGCCCGCATTCATCGAGGCATAGTAGAAATAGAGCTTGGCCATCGGGCGGGCTTAGCGCCGAATCCCGATGGCTGCCAAACCTATTGCCCCCAAGCGAGTCCCTTCGCATGATCGCGAACGGCCACCGGCCATTGCGCCGTCAAGGTGTCGAAACGATTCTGGTCATTGGCATAGAGCGCGCGGATCGACTCTTCATATTGCGGATAGTCGCCCGCCATCGCGCTCAGGAAATGATAGGCAGCGTCCCGCTTGGCCCGGTCGGGCAAGCCCGCCTTGCGCGCATGTTCGACAAGCTTGCGCAAAGCCGCTGAGGCTCCGCCGGGCTGCTTTGCGAGCCATTCCCAGTGGCGGGGGAGGAGTGTGACTTCTTTGGAGGTAACGCCGAGTTTAGGGCGTCCGCGTTTCGGCGGAGCTGGTTCTTCCTCCAGTTCGCGCAGGTCGAAATCGATCTGCCGACCGGTCTCGTCATCGAATACCAATATGTCAGAAGCCCGCTCTACCTGCGGCATTTCGCGCAGTGTCTCCACGATGTGGTTGCGCGGGCCAGTTGCGAGCCAGCTGTCGGTCACAAATGCGGTATAGCTCTTCATGGTCTTCCTCCTGAACGGAGGGCTGTTTATGTCCGGGTAAAATAAGAGTCAATATACCCGGGTAAAAATAAAGGACCTATCCCTCTTCACCCAGATCCTGCGCCACTTTGGGATCGCGCAGCAGGGTATCGATCTTGCCGCCTTCGTCGAAACTTTCGTCGAGGATGAATTTCAACGCGGCGGCATATTTGGTGTTCACGCGCTTGGAAACTTCGCCGCGCAGATAGCGGACATTCTTCTTGAGCGCAGCCAGCACCTCATCCTCGTCGCCGCCGAGCAGCGGCTTCACGAAGACGGTGGCGTGTTTGAGATCGGGGGACATGCGCACTTCGGTCACGCTGACCATATGCGAAGCCAGTACCTCGTCATGCACGTCGCCGCGCGCGAGGATTTCAGACAGGACATGGCGGACGCGTTCGCCGACACGCAAAAGTCTAACGGATTGAGTTTCTTCGGTTTTCATTGCCAATATCGTTTCGGTGGTCTCGCCGCGACTTGATGGTCAAGGCCGCGCCGAGACCGCCGATATCAGCGTCAGGCGCGGCCTATTTCTTGGTGCCGCCCTTGTCTCCGCCCTTGTCTCCGCCCTTGTCGCCGCCTTTGCCTTTGTCGCCGCCTTTGCCAGGATCTTTCTTGTCACCCATCTTCACTCTCCTTTTGTTGGAGAGTGAAGACTAGGCGTTTTTCACGGCTGCTACAATGTGCGTTCGCGTTCCTCGATCTCGAAGACTTCCAGCGTGTCGCCTGCCTTCACATCGTTGGTGTTTTCCAGAACGACGCCGCATTCGAGACCCGAGCGAACTTCCTCGACATCGTCCTTGAAACGCCGGAGCGACGCGATGGTCGTGGCGCTGACGATGACATCGTCGCGCATGAGCCGCGTGTGCAGTCCCTTGCGAATAAGGCCCTCGGTGACGAGCAGGCCTGCTGCCTTGTCCTTCTTGCCGGCAGGGAAGACTTCCTTGACCTCGGCGCGCCCAACGACATTCTCGATCCGCTCGGGGCCGAGTTCGCCGGCCATTTCGGCCCTGATCTCGTCGAGCAGGTTATAGATGATGTCATAATAGCGCATTTCGACGCCATCGCGCTTTGCGAATTCGCGCGCCTTGGCGTTGCCGCGAACGTTGAAGCCGATAATCGGTGCCTTGGAAGCGGCCGCCAGCGTAACATCGCTTTCGGTAATCCCGCCAACGCCGGAATGGAGCACACGGACCTTGATATCGTCTGTCGATATTTCTTCCAGCGAGCTGATGATCGCCTCGACCGAGCCCTGCACATCGCCCTTGATGACAAGCGGGAATTCGATCGCCTGCGCTTCGCCCATGGCCGAGAACAGATTCTCGACGCTGGTTGGAGTCTGTGTCGTCCGGGCGCGATCGATCACGTCCTGACGATATTTGGCAACTTCGCGGGCACGGGCTTCGTCCGGCACCACGGTAAGCGGATCGCCGGCACGCGGAACACCCGACAGGCCAAGCACTTCGACCGGAACAGACGGCCCGGCTTCCTTGACCTGCTTGCCCTTGTCATCAACCATGGCGCGAACCTTGCCGCTTTCGGCACCGACAACGAAAATATCGCCGGTCTTCAGCGTGCCGCGATTCACAAGCACGGTTGCTACAGGGCCGCGGCCCTTGTCGAGCTTCGCCTCGACCACCGTGGCTTCCGCCTGGCGATCCGGATTGGCTTTCAGTTCGAGGAGCTCTGCCTGAAGCAGGATTTTCTCGGTCAGCTCTTCAAGACCATCGCCCTTGAGCGCCGATACTTCCACATCCTGCACATCGCCGGACATCTCTTCGACGATCACTTCATGCTCGAGCAGCCGTTCCCGCACTTTTTGCGGATTGGCGCCCTCGACATCCATCTTGTTGATGGCGACGATCATCGGCACGCCGGCTGCCTTGGTGTGATTGATGGCCTCGATCGTCTGCGGCATGATGCCGTCATCGGCCGCAACGACCAGAATGACGATGTCGGTAACATTCGCTCCGCGAGCCCGCATTTGCGAAAATGCAGCGTGGCCCGGCGTATCGAGGAAGGTGATCTTCTGG
The DNA here is from genome assembly GCA_947259005.1 of uncultured Parasphingopyxis sp. Lineage (GTDB taxonomy): Bacteria > Pseudomonadota > Alphaproteobacteria > Sphingomonadales > Sphingomonadaceae > Parasphingopyxis. The sequence continues at coordinate 8,353 of CAMYKP010000009.1, forward strand.
CCACCCTTGGTCTCGACCTGATAGGCGCCGATATGCTGGGTGATACCGCCGGCCTCTCCGGATACGACCGTGCTTCCCCGCAACGCATCGAGCACGCTGGTTTTGCCATGATCGACATGACCCATGACGGTAACCACGGGAGGCCGGGGTTTCATGTCCTCGGGCTTGTCTTCTTCGCCTTCCATGCCGAGTTCGACATCGGATTCCGAAACGCGCTGGATATTGTGCCCGAATTCGGTGACGAGCAGCTCTGCCGTGTCCTGGTCGATCGTCTGATTGACGGTTACCGGCATGCCCATTTTGAACAGCGATTTGACGAGATCGGCGCCCCGTTCTTCCATCCGCTTGGCAAGCTCGCTCACCGTGATGGCTTCCGGTACGACTACATCCCGGACGCGCTTGACCTGTGGGCCGTCATCCTGATGCGCGCGTTTTTCCTTGTCCTTTTCGCGCGCGCGTTTCAGCGCGGCGAGGGACCGCGAACGCGGGCTGCCATCGCCGTCGCGCAGTGCGCGGTTGACGGTAAGCTTTGAGCGCTCCTTGCGGTCGCCCCGTTTGGGCTTGCGCGTATCTTCCTTCTTCTTTTCCGGCCGTTTTGGTTTGGCGACCGGCGTGAAAGTACGCGGAGCGGGTTTTGCAGGATCGAGCTTCGGTCCGCCAACTTCCGATTCGGCTGCAGGTGCAGCCTCTTCGGTTTCGACGGCTTCGACGCTCTCTTCTTCCACCACTTCGGGAGCAGCTTCGGCTTCGCGATTGCTCTTGGCGCGTTTCGCTTCGTCCTGAGTTGCCTGCTTCTTGGCTTCTTCCTCGCGGCGGCTCTGGTCCTCAAGCTGTGCCAGACGGGCTTCTTCGGCCTCGCGCAGCAGCTTTTCCTGCCTTTCCTTGCGGCTCAGCGTCTCGTCGGCTTCGCTCTTCTTCCTGGCCGCCGGCGGAGGAGGCGGAGGAGGCGGTGCGGCAGGCGCAGGAGCTGCCGGAGCCGGCGCTTCCTGGGCTTCCTCGACGGGCGCAGGCGCGGGGGTTTCACCGGGCTTGGTAAGCACGCGACGTTTCTTGCGCTCGACCACGACCGTGTTCTTGCGGCCATGGCTGAACTGCTGCTGCACTTTCCCCTCGACGGTGCGCTTCACGCCGAGTGTACGGGTGCCAAGTGTCTTTTTACTATCGTCGCTCATTCTAAGCCTTTGTTTTTCAACTCGTTACGGTTCAATTCCGGCGAGTTATTCCCGCCGGGACCGGTCGTATCATTCGATCCAGAAAATTCCATCCAGCGCGAGATTGCGCCTGATACACGCATTGCGGCCCGTTCGTCCACAATCGCGATATGCACGACATTATCTCGCCCCAGCGCCTCGGCCAATATGGTGCGGTTAGCCGGAATAACCAACCCCCTCATATCGCTGCCTTCGGCTTCCATGCCAACGCGCCATGCCTGATCCAGTTTCCGGCAGCCATCTTCCGCCGCATCGGCGGCATGAAGCAGCAGATGCACCTTGCCGGCCCGCGCCGCATCGCGCAGTTTTTCCGACCCCGTGATCAGCTTGCCGCCCCGTGCTTCCAGGCCGAGGCGATCAAGCGCATTGCGTTCAAGGGCATCGGCGATCCTGTCTCCAAGGTCGTCCGGTATCCGGAAATCACCGGTCTTGAAGGCGCGGGCCAGGCCGCCCTTCAGTTTTCCGTTCGCCAGCGACGCAGCAAAAAGCGCGCCATCGGGCGATATCCAGGCACCGCGTCCGGGCGCCTTGGCCCGTACATCGGGCCGGATATCCCCATCGGGCGACAGTGCCAGACGGATCAGTGCAGCGCGCGGGCGTACCTCGCCCGAAAGGATGCATTTCCTTTCAGGGTCCGGCGCACCTTTCTTTTCGGGGCGCTTGTGCGGCTTCAGGCCGTCCGGGGTCTCATTGCTCGCCATCCGCAGCTGCGTCCTCCCCGGATGTCTCTGCAGGTGCGGCTGGTTCGTCTTCATCTTCGAACCAGTGTGCACGCGCGGCCATGATGATCTCGTTGCCCTGTTCCTCGGTAAAGCCATACATGCCGAGAACGCCGCCCTTGGGCTGCGGACGGGCAGGGGCCGCCTGATCGCGGCGACGCGGTTCGGCGCGCTTCTTCTCGATCAGTTCGTCGGTTGCAAGATCGGCAAGATCGTCGAGCGTCTTGATCCCGGCTTCGCCCAGCGTGACCAGCATCGCTTCGGTCAGATAGGGCATCTCGGCCAGATCGTCTTCAACGCCCAGTTCCTTGCGGCGATTGCGGGCAGCTTCTTCGCGTTTTTCGAGACCTTCGACGGCACGCGCCTGCAGTTCCGATGCGATTTCCTCGTCAAGGCCTTCGATGGCGGCGATTTCCGCCGGATCGACATAGGCGACCTCTTCAAGCTCGCTAAAGCCTTCGGCGACCAGCAGTTGCGAGAGCGTTTCATCGACATCGAGTTCGGCCTGGAACAGATCGGAGCGCTGGACGAATTCGGCCTGGCGTTTCTCGTTCGATTCGTCCTCGGTCATAATGTCGATGGCCGAACCGGTCAGCTGCGACGCGAGACGGACATTCTGGCCGCGGCGACCGATGGCGAGCGAAAGCTGGTCGTCGGGAACGACGACTTCGATCCGCTCTTCTTCCTCATCGAGCACCACGCGGCTAACCGATGCCGGCTGCAATGCGTTGACGACGAAGGTAGCGAGGTCGTCGGACCAGGGAATGATGTCGATCTTCTCGCCATGCATTTCCTGAACGACGGCCTGAACGCGGCTGCCTTTCATGCCGACACAGGCGCCGACCGGATCGATCGAGCCATCATGGCTGATGACACCGATCTTGGCCCGGCTCCCCGGATCACGGGCAGCGGCCTTGATCTCGATAATGCCGTCATAGATTTCCGGCACTTCCTGCGCGAACAATTTGCGCATGAAATCGGGATGCGCGCGGCTGAGGAAAATCTGCGGCCCGCGATTTTCGCGCACGACCTTGAGGATCAGCGAGCGGATGCGATCGCCGACGCGGACGATCTCGCGCGGGATCTGCGCATCGCGGCGGATAACGCCTTCGGCGCGGCCCAGATCGACGACAACATGTCCGAACTCGACCCGCTTGACGACGCCGGTGATGATCTCGCCGGCGCGGTCCTTGAATTCCTCATACTGGCGCTCGCGCTCGGCTTCGCGGACCTTCTGGAAGATCACCTGCTTCGATGCCTGTGCGGCGATGCGGCCAAATTCGATGGGCGGCAGCGGATCGACGATAAAATCGCCAATTACGGCCTTGGGATCCAGCTTCTGTGCGCCTTTCAGGTCGACCTGCTTGAAATAATCCTCAACCTCTTCGACCACCTCGACAACGCGCCACAGGCGCAGGTCGCCGGTTTCGGTGTCGATCTTCGCGCGGATATCATTCTCGGCACCGTAGCGGGCGCGGGCGGCGCGCTGGATCGCGTCTTCCATCGCCTCGATGACGATCGCCTTGTCGATGATCTTCTCGCGCGCCACGGCATCGGCAATGGCAAGCAGTTCAGCTTTGTTGGCGGAAATGGCAGAGGCCATATCGGTTATCCTTCTTCCTTGATCGTTTCCGCGCCTTCAGTCGAAAGCGGGGCGGTTTCTGCAATGAGTTTGTCGGTCAAGACCAGCTTGGCCGAATGAATATTCTTGAAATCGAAAACATGATCGTCCTTGCCGGCGACGGCGGCGTGGATCGCTTCGCCTTCCCGGCCCGTGATCACGCCCTTGAGCTGTTTCTTGCCGAGTACGGGTTCGATCAGGTTGATCCGCGCCTCATGCCCGGCCCAGTCGTCGAAATCGGTAAGGCGGGTCAGGGGGCGATCGATGCCCGGCGACGATACTTCGAGCCGGTACGCGTCTTCGATCGGATCCTTTTCGTCGAGCATTTCGGAAAGCGCACGGGAAATCGCGGCGCAATCCTCAATCACGAGCTGGCGCGTATCTTCGCGCTCGGCCATCACCTGCAACACGGGGCCGTCTTCGCCGCTCATCATCTTGACGCGCACGAGCGCAAAGCCGAGCTTTTCGACTTCGGGTTCGATCATCTGCGTCAATGCGGCAATATCCGCCATGCGGTCTCCGTGAAATAATACGTCTCGGCCCTGCCGGCCCGAACCTTCGGACCAGCCTCTGCAACGTTACCGATGTAGAGATAGGCAGGAGCTATATAGGCAGGGCTTGTGCAGGGAGCAAGTGAAACCATAAGGATGGTTCAAACGTACGGGATAAAGCCTGCCCCTTCTTGTGGAGACCGATAATGCGAACTTTGCTGACCAGCCTTTCTGTCCTTGCGCTCATTGCCTGCAGCACTGCGGATAATGTGTCCGCGCAAACCGGCGAACCGGTAATCGCGGCGGCAACCGAGATATTCTCGGTCGAAGAAGTGGCAACGTTCAACGAGCCATGGGCGATGACTTTTCTGCCCGATGGCCGGGCACTGGTGACCGAAAAGAGCGGCACGATGCGTTTGTGGAGCCCTGACCAGCCGCTAGCGGAGGTGAGCGGAATTCCGGCGGTCGATTATGGCGGGCAGGGCGGTCTTGGCGATGTTGTCCTCCATCCGGATTTTGCCGAGAACGGATTGGTCTATTTCAGCTATGTCGAAGCCGGTGAAGACGATACGCGCGGCGCAGCTGTTGCGCGGGGCATATTGGTCGTGGCCGGCGACGACAGCGCGAGCCTCAATGATGTGGAGGTAGTCTGGCGACAGACGCCAAAGGTCACCGGGCGCGGCCATTACAGCCACCGGATAACCTTCTCGCCCGATGGCCAATATCTGTTCATCGCGAGCGGAGACAGGCAGAAGATGGAGCCTGCGCAGGATCTTGCCAACACGCTCGGCACGGTTATTCGCCTCAATGATGACGGGAGCGTTCCCGAGGACAATCCCTTTGCAGATCGCGGTGGCGTTACGGCGCAGATTTGGTCCTATGGCCATCGCAATATACTTGGCCTGGCCTTCGCGCCCGATGGCGCGCTCTGGGATATGGAGCATGGCCCGGCGGGCGGCGACGAACTGAATCTGGTCGAGCCGGGCGTCAATTATGGCTGGCCACTGGTTTCCAATGGCGAACATTATGACGGGACCGCCATTCCCGATCATGACACGGATTCGAGCTATCGCGCTCCGGCAATCTGGTGGACCCCGGTCATCGCGCCGGGCGGCATGATTTTCTACACGGGCGACATGTTTCCTGATCTGGCCGGCGATGTCCTGATTGCCGGGCTTTCCAGCAACGCCATCGTCCATGTCGAGATTGACGGCGATACCGCGCGCGAAGCGGGGCGCTTTACCTTCGACAACCGGATCCGTGAAATCGAACAGGGGCCGGACGGCACGATCTGGATCCTTGAAGATGGCGAAGAGGGCCGGATGATCCGTCTCACGGCGGGCGGTTGATGCCCGACCTGGTTCAGGTTGCCGAATATCATCGCGATCTTGGCGCGAGCCTTGAGCGGATGTTCGAAAATGCGCTGGACTGGGAGCATCTGCCCCATGTCCATGCGCGGACATTCGACAGCATCTCTATCGTCGAGGAACGGGCCAGCGGCTGGCGTGCGACGGTCGGCATGGTGGGCGGCGGCGAACTGCTGATCGATCTGGAACTTGAGCGCGATATCGGGCGATGGACGACCGACAGCTTTGCAGGCGAAGCGCTGATCGGCCGGATTGTGACCGATGCGACGGCGAACGGAACGGACGGCTGCCGCGTCGATATCGCGTTTCAATTGCCGGACGCCGATCCGGCCCAGCGCGAAGGCTTCGCCGCATATTATCCGGCGCTTTACGCCATGCTCTACGACGAAGACGAAGCGATGATGATCTCGCGCGCCGATGCTGTCGAACGCGGCCCGGCGGCGCTGGCCGAGCGGCGCACGGTTAAGCTCGCGGATGGCAGCGAAGCGTCCGTACCGCTTTATTGTCCGCACCTTGGCCTGCCGCTCGATGCGGAGCCGGACGGCGATGGCACGATCACCTGCCCCTGGCATGGCTACCGCTTCGATATTGCCAGCGGGAAATGCATCAGCGGCGCAGCCTGTAGCTGGGCCGTATAAAGCTACCAGCTTTTGCCGTCCGGATAGCGGGTTTCGACCCCGTCCAGAAAATCCTCTGCAAACAGGCGGGAATTGACGCCCATGCGCGGATGGGGGTCATCCTCCAGCGGAACCCAATGGGTCGTTGTGCCGCAAGTCGGGCAATGATGGGTGGCGAGTGAGGCCGGAGACAAATCGGCCCGAACATAGCCTGTCGTCTCTCCTGAAATCTTGACCTCATGTGAAGCGTAATAAGCCCAGAGCCCGCCAAGGCTGCGGCACAGGCTGCAATTGCATTCATTCACATAGTCAGGCGTGCGGGCGACCGTAACGCGTACATTTCCGCAATGGCACTGGCCGGTGATGGGTTTGGCGCTCATGCTTTCAGGTACCGGAAATACCAGACTTCATGCCCTTTTTTCCGGGCTTTGCGCTCGAAGCGGGTTTCCGGCCAGTCTGCCGGGCGGACAAGGAAATCGGCGGGTGTTCGCGCCTGCCATGCGAAATCCTTGCGCTGCCGCATGATCATCATCGCCCAGCGGCAATAGACGGGATGGTCTGTTCCCAGCCGGAATTCGCCGCCGGGTTTCAGCTTGGCGGCGATCATGTCGAGCGGCCCGTGATTGATCATCCGGCGTTTCGCATGGCGCGCTTTGCGCCATGGGTCGGGGTGGAGCAGGTATAAGCGGTCGAGCGAGCCGTCGGGCAGGCGCTCGAGTGCATCGAGCGCGTCGCCCATATGGATGCGGATGTTGGCAAGGTTGCGGTCGCGGATATGGCCGAGCGCGCCGACTACGCCGTTCACGAAATGCTCGCAGCCGATGAACCCGGTCCCGGGCCGGGCTTCTGCCTGTGCGGCGAGGTGTTCGCCCGATCCGAAGCCGATCTCGAACTCAAGCGGCCGCGTGTCGCCGAACAGGGTTTGCGCATCGAGCGGCCCTTCTTCGGGCACGGCGATCCCGGGCAGCATCGTCTCGAGCATCTCCTGTTGGCCAGCACGCAGCTTGTGCCCTTTGGAGCGGCCATAGAGACGGCGGATGGAGGCGGGATCGACGGCCATCAGGCTGCAAACAACCCGCTATGCTGATCGCGCAGCTTGGCCTTCTGCACCTTGCCCATCGCATTGCGGGGCAAGGAACCGGCAAAGAGGATCCGTCGCGGTTGTTTGAACCGGGCGAGCTGGTCGGAAATTGCCGAGAGGATTGCGTTCTCTTCAAGCGCATCGTCCTCGCGTACCACTATGGCCACCACCGCTTCGCCAAGATCGGGATGAGCGACGCCGATCACGGCGCTTTCGGTCACGCCCGGCACAGCGTCGAGCACAAGCTCGATTTCCTTGGGATAAATGTTGAGTCCGCCCGCGATGATCAAGTCCTTGGCGCGGCCGACAATCGCAACCCGTCCTTCGGCATCCATGGTCGCTATGTCGCCGGTGATAAAATAGCCGTCGGCGCGCATTTCTTCGGCCGTCTTGTCCGGCTTTTTCCAATAGCCCTGGAAGAGATTGGGGCCCTTGATTTCAAGAACGCCGGGCGTGCCGCGTTCGACTTCTGCGCCGCTCTCATCCGCCACGCGCGCCGCTACGCCGGGCAGGGGGAAGCCGACCGTGCCGGGGATGCGCTCCCCATCATAGGGGTTGGACGTGATCATCCCCGCCTCAGTCATCCCGTAGCGCTCGAGGATGCGGTGCCCTGTCTTGGTTTCGAAATCGGCAAAAGTGCTTTCGAGCAAGGGCGCCGAGCCGCTGATGAAGAGCCGCATATTGGCGCTGACTTCCCGGGTCAGGCCGTCATGATCGGCCAGTCGCACGTAAAAGGTGGGCACGCCCATCAGCACCGTCGCGTCCGGCATATCGGCCAATATGGCGTCTGCGTCGAAACCGCTGTGAAAGCGGATGGTCGATCCGCCGAGCAGCGCCAGATGCAGCGCCACGAAAAGCCCGTGGACATGGTATATCGGCAGTGCGTGGATCAGCACATCATCCGTCTGCCAATGCCAATAGTCTTTCAGCACGAGTGCATTGGAGGCGAGATTGTCGTGGCTCAGCATCGCGCCTTTCGAAAGGCCCGTTGTGCCGGAGGTGTAGAGGATCGCGGCGAGGTCATCCGGCGCCCGTTCAACCGTTTCGAACGGCACGGTCGAAGCCATTGCTTCATGCTCGGCAAGGCTGCCATGGCCCTCGGCATCGAGCGTTACGAGTTTCGCATCACCCGACAGCGGCGCAATCGCCTCCTGCCTGGCCGGATCGCAAACGACAATCGCCGGTTCGGCATCGTCGATGAAATATTCGAGTTCCGCTGGCGTGTAGGCGGTGTTGAGCGGAACATAGACCAGACCCGCCCTCAGGCTTGCCAGGTAAAGAAGAACATTCTCGACCGATTTTTCGACTTGCACGACTATGCGGTCGCCGGGCTTGCCGCCAAGGCCGACAAGCGCCTGCGCCCATTGGCCGACTATCGTGTCGAGATGGGCATAGGTCAGCCGCGTTCTGCCGCGTTCGACGATCAGGGGTTTTGCCCCTGCCTTTGCTGCTTCCTCTGCGAAGAGTGCGTAGATATTGGCGGTCATGCCTTGTGGTTTAGACCGCCGCCTTCAGCGCGTCGACCAGATCGGTCTTTTCCCATGGGAAGCTGTCGCCTTCGGCCTTGCGTCCGAAATGCCCATAAGCAGCAGTCTGTTTGTAGATCGGCTTGTTGAGGCCCAGATGCTCGCGGATGCCGCGCGGGGTCAGCCCGCGCAAAGACGGGATAGCCATGATCGCCTCTTCGATGGCCTCTTCGTCGACTGTGCCGGTTCCATGGGTATCGACATAGAGCGACAGCGGCTCGGACACGCCGATCGCATAGGCAAGCTGGATTGTGCAGCGTTTGGCAAGGCCGGCTGCGACGATGTTTTTCGCCAGATAGCGGGTGATATAGGCAGCAGAGCGATCGACCTTTGTGGGATCCTTGCCGCTGAACGCGCCGCCGCCATGCGGGGCTGCGCCGCCATAGGTGTCGACAATGATCTTGCGACCGGTCAGCCCTGCATCGCCGTCCGGTCCGCCAATCTCGAAAGCGCCGGTCGGGTTGATGTGATAGACGGTGTCGTCGGAAAGCAGTTCGGCAGGGATGATATCCGCAACCGCGCTTTTAACATAGGCCTTGAGCTCGGCCTCCTTCTCGCCGGTATGATAGCCCTTGGCGTGCTGGGTCGATACGACGATCGCCGTGCAGGCAACCGGTTTGCCGTTTTCAAACCGCAGCGTAACCTGGCTCTTGCTGTCAGGCTCGAGGAAAGGCGCGATGCCGCTTTTGCGGTCGGCGGCCATGCGTTCGAGGATCTTGTGCGAATAGTCGAGCGTTGCCGGCATGAGGTCCGGCGTTTCGTCACAGGCAAAACCGAACATGATGCCCTGGTCGCCCGCGCCTTCATCCTTGTTGCTGCCTTCGTCGCCGGCATCCACGCCTTGTGCAATTTCCGTCGACTGGCCGTGGAGATGGTTTTCAAACTCCAGCGATTCCCAGTGAAAGCCCTCTTGCTCATAGCCGATTTCACGGATCGTGTGGCGCACCGCCTGTTCGATCTCGTCGCGGGCACCGGGCGCCCAGCCGCCATTTTCGGGCCATGTCTGCTGATCGTACATCGGCTTGCAGCGAATTTCCCCGGCCAGCACGACGCGCTGTGTCGTCGTCATCGTCTCGCAGGCGATTCGCGCCTCAGGATCTTTCGACAGCATCAGATCGACAATCGCATCCGATACCTGGTCGGAAACCTTGTCGGGATGGCCTTCAGAAACGCTTTCGGACGTGAAGAGATAATTGCTGCGCATGCTTTTCCTCGGTCAAATAAAGAAGGACCGGCAAGGCCATCTCGGCACGTCCGGTCCGCATATAAAGAATTCCTTATGTCCCTTAACGGGCGCGGCGCATGAGTGCAAATGCCAATCCGGCCAGCAGCAGGGCGAAAATGAGCGGGATCATGTTGCCATGGCGCGCGAAGAAGGTCGGCGGATGGGCTCGGGGAAGCCGGGTGTCGATGGTCCCGGCTTCGCGATAGGGAATATGGTCGGTGATCCGCCCGCTGGCATCGATCACGGCCGATATGCCCGTCGGCGTCGAACGGATCACCGGCAGCCCCTCTTCGATTGCCCGCAGCCGCGCCTGGGCAAGATGCTGGGGCGGTCCCCAAGTGCCGAACCAGGCATCGTTGGAAGGATTGAAGATGAAGTCGGGGCGGTTGGCCGGGTCCGCAACGCGGCCCGAAAAGTTGATTTCATAGCATATCTGCCCGCCGACCAGGCCAAAGCCGGGCAGGGAAATTGTTCGCGGCCCCGGTCCCGGCCAGAAATCGAGATCGCCCGGTGCAAGCCGCGACATGCCGACTGCTTCGAAAAAGCCCCTCAACGGTAAATATTCACCGAAATGCACAAGGTTTGCCTTGTCATAGCGTCCGATCATCTCGGCCTCGGCATTCATCGCATACAGGCTGTTCCGGGCTCCCACGACGCGCCGGTTGCCGCCGGGATCGGTCTCGATGATCAATTTGGTCGCGCCGAGCAGCAGGATGTCATCGGGGCCGAGAAGGCTGGCGATGCGGAACCGCGCCAGCGGCTCATCCTCGATAAAGTCGGGAACGGCCGCTTCGGGCCAGAAGATCAGGCGCGGCGCACTACCGGTTTCGCCGGTGGTATCTGCAAGCCGCTGGAAATTGCGCGCGGCAAATTCCGTTTCCCACTTTTCGGACTGGTCGATATTGGGCTGGATCACGCGGATCAGGGGCTGGGGCACCTGATTTGCAACCGGCGTACCCTCAATCGGAATGGTATTCAGCGTGCCAATTCCGACGACCAGGACGGGCAAGAGCAGAGCGGCGGCCGCACCCTTCCATTGCGATCGGAAAGCGAGGAAAACCCCGCCCGCCATCACTACGATCAGACCCGACAGGCCATATGTGCCAAGCCAGGAGGTTGAGCCGGCCGCCCAGGCGCTCATGTTCATATCGCTCACGGTGATCGCTGCCAGCGGGTTCCAGGCGAAGCTGAACAGGATGGTCGCGCGCAGATATTCGGTGACGATCCAGGCGGCGGCGAAGAGCAGGACGAAAGTCACCGGCATGCCCTTGCCGATCCGCCAGGCCAGTGCCGTCGCAAGACCGGGAAATAGCGAAAGGTAGAGCGCGGCGATCACGACGGCGAGCCAGCCAAGCCAGGGGGGCATGGCGGCCTGATAGGTGAAAGATGTCGCGATCCAGTTCAGCCCGATGGCGAAATGGCCAAGGCCGAAAGCGTAACCGGTTGCGAAGGCGCTACGCATTCGTTCGACATTCAGTGTTAGCGCGATCAGCAGGGCAAGACCCACCAATGTGAACGGCCAGAGGCCGAGCGGCGCAAAGCCCGTGGCCGACACTGCACCGGCGGCAAAAGCGAGGAGCAAGGCGCGCATGGCATGGCTATTGCGCGGGACGGGCCTGATTTCAATTGCTAACGGAAAGTCCGTTCCTGAATGCGCCGCTTTGTCCTATGATTGCGCGATGACTGATCTTCCGCCTTTCCATCTGGCTTTTGCCGTTCACGACCTTGCCGCGGCGCGCGCATTCTATGGTGACATTCTGGGCTGCGGGGAGGGGCGGTCTTCCGAGCGCTGGATCGATTTCGATTTTTTCGGCCACCAGATCGTGGCGCATCTCGACGAGGGGTGCGGCGGGGAGCGGACCAGCAATCCCGTCGATGGCCATGACGTGCCCGTGCCCCATTTCGGCGCAGTGCTGGACTGGGACAGTTTTGCAGCGCTGCGCGCGCGGCTGGAGGAGGCGGGAATCGACTGGGTGATCGAGCCCTATTTGCGGTTCGAAGGATTGCCCGGGGAACAGGCGACGATGTTCATTCTCGATCCGAGCAACAATGCGCTGGAGTTCAAGGCTTTTCGCAACCCCGATCGGCTTTTTGCCAAAAACTAGCTTTCGTCGTCGCTCGCTTGGGGCCTCGCCGAAGGATTGCTGACCCGCCAGATCCGGTTGCCGACATCGTCTGCCACCAGAAGCGCGCCCGTTGCATCGGTCATCACGCCGACGGGTCTGCCCCGTGCCTCGCCATCCTCGTTGAGAAAGCCGGTCAGCACATCGACCATCGCTCCTTCCGGACGGCCATTTACGAAGGGCACGAACACGACCTTATAGCCGGAACGCGGTCTGCGGTTCCATGAACCGTGCTGGCCGATAAAGGCGCCGTTGCTGAACCGGGTGCCGAGCCTTGCCCGGTCCGCAAATTCGAGACCCAGCGATGCCGTATGCGGCCCCAGCGCGTAATCGGGTACCCGCGCATATTCGAGCATGCGCGGCGTCATCGGAACGACACGCTCATCGAGATAACGGCCCCAGTAAACGCCCGGCCAGCCAAAATGCGCGCCGAATACGACTTCGGTCAGATAGTCGGGAACGAGATCGCCGCCGAGCATGTCGCGCTCATTGACCACCGTGTAGAGACGATTGCGATTGGGCTCCCAGTCCAGCCCGACCGGATTGCGCAGGCCTGCCGCGAAAACGCGGAACGCGCGGTCCTCGACATTCACTTCCAGTACGGCGGCCCGGTTTTCTTCGGCGGCCATGCCATTCTCGCCGATATTGCTCGTCGATCCGACGGCGACATAGAGAAGATTGGGATTGTCGGGATGGGCCACGACATTCCTGGTCCAATGGCTGTTGGGCGCATTGGCAGGCAGCTCGACGATCAACTCGCCTTCGCCTTCGATTTCGGTCTGGCCGGGTTCGAAGGAAAAGCGGAGCAGCGCATCGGTGTTCGCGACATAGAGATAGCCATCGGTGACCGTCATCCCGAAAGGCGAGTTCAGGCCGTTATCGGGACCCAGCAGCGCGGATCGCTGATCGACCGTTCCGTTTCCATCCACATCGCGCAGCAATGTGATGCGGTTCGCCGAGGGCCCGAGCGCCCCGGCGCGGGTCATCAGCCGGCGTTCGAACCAGCCGGTTATGCCGCTATATTCCTTCGGCGGCTGCCGGGATTCGGCAACCAGCACATCGCCGTTTTCGAGCGTCAGCATCCAGCGTGGATGATCGAGATCGTCGGCGAACAGATTGACTGCCAGCCCGTCTGCGGGCGTCGGCATTTCGCCTTCATTCCAACCGACTGCCTCGGCGACATTGATCGTCGGGAGCGTTTCTTCGCGCGGCGCCGTGATTTGCGGTGTCGTGCCGCTCACTGCCTCAACGCTGAGACGGGCTTCATGCGGGCGAATCATCAGCCAAATAACGACCCCGAGCACGATCAGCGCGAACAGGATTATGATCAGTCTTCTGCGGGTCATTTCCTGCCTCTTCCTGTTTCATCGTCATCGCCGGGCGGATGCAATTTCAAGCGGGTCACCCGTTTGCTGTCCCCCTCGGTCACTTCTAGCTGCCAGCCGCTGGGATGCTCGAGCATATCGCCTTCCGTCGGCACGCGGCCGGCAAGGACAAAGGCCAGCCCGCCGAGCGTATCCACATCTTCGTCGATTTCGCCCAGTCGCTCATCGACAATTTCCGCGACATCATCCAGCTCCGCCCGGGCTTCCGCTTCCCAATGGCCTTGCGGCATTTCGACCAGCAACTCGCTTGCTTCCTCGTCATGCTCGTCTTCGATCTCACCGACAATTTCCTCGACGATGTCTTCGATGGTCACGATGCCCTCGGTACCTGAATATTCATCAAGCACGATGGCCATATGGGTCCGGGTAAGCTGCATCTCGGCCAGCAGGTCGAGCACGCCCATGGATTCTGGAACATAGCGCGGTTCCCGAATGAAACTTTCAATGGTTTCCGGGCGCGGTTCGTCCGAGACAAGAACGGCAAAAATGTCGCGGATATGGATCATGCCGATCACTTCATCGAGCGTTTCGCGATAGACGGGAAGGCGGCTGTGACCGGCTTCCGAAAAGACTTTCACGACCGCGTCAAAACTCTCTTTTTCCTCGACCGCGATAATATCGGCCCGGGGCACGCAAACATCGTCGGCTGTCGTTTCGCCGAAATGCAGCAGCCGCTTGAGCATCTGCCGTTCGACGGTGGAAAGATCGCCATTGTCGATGGGTTCCGCGTCATGTTCGTCGATCGCGGCTTCCAGCTCGTCCCGCAGGGTCGGTTCGCCATTTTCTCCGAAGATGAGGCTGCGAAGGCCTTTCCAGATGCGCCCGCCGCTTTGTTCGGTGGACGCGGTGCTACGCGAGTCGTCTGACATAAAGTTGAATTGCTATACCTCGTTCACTGTCGCAGCGGGTTTGTAGGGATCGGCGAGGCCCAGTGCTGCGAGCGCGGATCGCTCCATCGCTTCCATTGCCTCGGCCTCGGCTTCACCCGTTTCATGGTCATAGCCTAGCAAATGCAACATGCCATGGACAATAAGATGGGTCGCATGATCTTCGACGGCAATATTCTTCTCGTCCGCTTCGGCCTGGCAGACGCCCCGGGCGAGCACGATATCGCCGAGCAGCACTTCGCCGTCATCGCTGTTGGCGAGCGCGCCAAGCATGTCCGGCTGGACCATCGGAAAGGAAAGCACGTTGGTTGGCTTGTCCTTCTCGCGATAGGTCGCGTTCAGACTCTGCACCTCTTCATTGTCCGTCAACTTGATGGAAATCTCGAGTGTCACGGCCTCATTCGCCAGGTCCCCAAAGGGAGTCTGGCGGATTGCCTGGGAGACGGCTTTGAGCGCCAGATCGTCCCAATCGGCCGTGTCCGGCCATTGATCTTCCCGTTGAACCGCGACTGCGATCATCCGGAACCCTCATAGGCTTCGACAATCCGTCCGACGACCGGGTGGCGGACAACATCGCCGACGCCGAACCGGACCGTTGCAATACCTTCAATCCCTTCGAGCCGCGAAACTGCATCGGCGAGACCGGAAACGCCTTCGCCGGGCAGATCGACCTGCTTCGGATCGCCGCATACGACCATCCGGCTGTTTTCGCCGAAACGCGTAAGGAACATTTTCATCTGCGCCGGAGTCGTATTTTGCGCCTCATCGAGAATCACAAAGGCATCGGCCAGCGTGCGCCCGCGCATGAAAGCGATCGGCGCGATCTCGATCTCGCCGCTGGTGATCCGCCGCTCGACCTGATCGCTCGGCAACATGTCGTAAAGCGCATCATAGAGCGGCCGCAGATAGGGATCGACTTTTTCCCGCATGTCACCGGGCAGGAAGCCGAGCCGCTCGCCAGCCTCCACGGCCGGGCGCGACAGGATCAACCGGTCGACGGAACCGGTGATAAGCTGGTGCACGGCCTGGGCGACGGCAAGATAGGTCTTGCCGGTTCCTGCTGGTCCGAGCGAAAAAATCACATCTTCGCGGGCC
The DNA here is from genome assembly GCA_947259005.1 of uncultured Parasphingopyxis sp. Classification (GTDB taxonomy): domain Bacteria; phylum Pseudomonadota; class Alphaproteobacteria; order Sphingomonadales; family Sphingomonadaceae; genus Parasphingopyxis. The sequence goes on from CAMYKP010000009.1 coordinate 23,701, forward strand.
AGGGCCTCCATATAACGGGTCTGGGCGAGCGAGCGCGGGACGATGGTTTTCTTGCGCGTCCGGATCATCACCTTGGGCGGTTCGGACACATCCTTGCGCACCACGCCATCAAGTGTGGGCTCGGCGGACATGGCGATCACGGCTTCTACGGCGCCCGCATCGATTTCCTGCCCCTCGGCGAGGCGATTATACAGGCCGGTCAAAACCTCGCGTGCGCGCTGGGCATTGGCCTCTTCACCCTCGATCGTCAGCTTGTTGCCGCGCGCGGCGATATAGACGCCAAGCCGGTTTTCGATGGCGACGAGATTCTGGTCATATTCTCCGAACAAGCCGCCCAGAAGATCCTGTTTTTCGAATTCCAGATCCAGCCTGGTGCGGTCTTCACGCGGTTTCTGTGCAGCTTTTTTCGGCATCAGGCGGCTTCCTCTGCGGGCAGCGCTCCGGCGAGACTCCGTGGTCCGGCGGAAAGGATATCGACGTCGATCATTGTGCCGATCGGTTCGTCCGTTTCCAGATGAACCGATTGCAGCCAGGGCGATCTGCCGATTCGCTGTCCGGGCTTACGGCCATCGCGTTCCAGAAGGACCCGCGTCCGCTTGCCTATCGACTGCTGGTTAAATGCAATCTGCTGTTCATTCAGCAGGGTCTGAAGGCGCTGGAGACGCTCATCAGCCAGTTCCGGCGCAATGAAGGTTTCGGTCATTCCAGCAGCAGGGGTGCCGGGCCTTGCGCTGTATTTGAACGAGAAGGCCTGCGCATAATTGGTCGCGCGCACGATATCGAGCGTTGCCTCGAAATCATCATCACTCTCACCGGGGAAGCCGACGATGAAATCGCCCGAGATCGCGATATCGGGCCGGGCTTCGCGCACCTGCTCGATTATGGCGAGATAGCTTGCCGCGCTGTGGCTGCGATTCATCGCTTTGAGGATCGGGTCGCTGCCGGACTGAACGGGAAGGTGAAGATAGGGCATCAGCGCTTCGACATCGCCATGCGCGCGGATCAGCCCTTCGGTCATGTCGTTGGGATGGCTGGTCGTGTAGCGGATCCGCTCCAGCCCTTCGATCCGGTCAAGCGCGCGAATGAGGCCGTCCAGCCCCTGCCGGTTGCCTGCATTGTCGTCCGCTTCCCAAGCGTTCACATTCTGCCCAAGCAGCGTGATCTCTTTCGCACCGGCATCGACCAGCGCCTTGGCCTCGTCGATCACCGCGTCCCATGGCCGCGATACTTCCGCGCCGCGCGTATAGGGTACGACGCAATAGGTGCAGAATTTGTCGCACCCTTCCTGAACCGTCAGAAACGCGCTGGGTGCCTGTTTCGCGCGTTTCGGCAGCGCGCCGAATTTGGAGGCGACCGGCATGCCGGTATCGAGCGCGTCCTCCCCGCGTGCGGCTTTGGCGACCAGCGCCGGGAGATTGTGATAGGCCTGCGGACCGACAACGATATCGACTTCGCGGGCGCGGCGCGGAATCTCGGCCCCTTCGGCCTGCGCAACGCAGCCCGCGACCGCGATCATCGGCTTTGATCCGTCGTCCCGGCGCAAACGGCCAATATCGGAATAGACCTTTTCGGCGGCTTTTTCGCGAATATGGCAGGTATTGAGCACGACGAGATCGGCTGCATCCGCATCGTCCACGGGCGCAAGGCCTTCGGCGTCCAGAAGCTCGGCCATGCGTTCGCCATCATAGACGTTCATCTGGCAGCCAAAGCTTTTGACGAAATAGCTTTTCGGATCGGTCCGACTGTTCGTTCGACTCATGGCCGCGCCTATAGGACAGGCTTGCCGCCAAGAGAAGCGGAGAGAGCATGGCGAATTTGCTCGCGTGCGGTTGCCGCAATCTCCTTGCGATCATTGCATTGCGTCGGATCGAAGGGTTTTAGAAATACGAGGCGTACCGGGATCACGTCCCGCCGACACATAATCCGCCATGCATTGTGCGGCGCGCTCTCGTCACCAACCCATGCCGTTTCCGGTCCAAGGCCATAATAGTCGAGCAATAGCGGCTGTATGCGAATACCGCGTGGAGGCGGCGACAGAACGGCGAAGAGCGGTGGTTTGAAGGGCAACAGGCTGGTTCCGTCTGTTGTCGTGCCTTCGGGGAAAATCGTGACCGGCTGGTGATCCTTCAGCGCTTCCCGGAGCGTCTCGACCTGACCGGCTACGCTGAGCTTATTTGTGCGTGAGACGAAAACGGTATTGTTGATACCGGCAAGCCAGCCAATAACCGGCCATTTGGCGATTCCGTCCTGCGCGACAAAAGCGGCACGGGTAACGCCGCCGACTATCGGGATGTCCAGCCAGCTCAGATGGTTGGACACATAGAAGACATCCTCTTTCAGCCGGACGCCCTCAATCGCGATACGGACATTGCAGATCCAGGCGATGCCGAAAAGGAAGCGGGACGGCCAATGGGAAGGATAGCCGAGCATCTTGGTCAGATAGTGAGGCGGAAGGCAAAGCAGCAACAGGCCAAGCATGGCCAGAAAACGGAAGAGGAACCGAACAGGCCCGAAAAAGCCTATCGGCGGGTAGCTTTCCGGTTCTTCCCTGCTCACGCCAGCTCGCGGTCGATCACCTGCCCGAGCGCGCTGGCAATGGCGGCTTCGCATTGCTCGGCAACATCCTTGCGATGCGAATTTTCGTCGATTGCTATGGGGTCCAGAAGGTGGATCGTGACATTCTCGACCGTGCGCCGCGCGAAAATCTGCCGGGCATTGGTCGCTGCATGCGAACCGCTCGGCCAGATCAGGTCTTTGCTATGTTCGCCATAATCGAGCGCTACCGGCTGCACGGAAATATGGTCGACAGGCGGAATGACGGCGCCGAACAGGGCCGGTCGAAAGGGACGCAATATTCCATTGTCGAGTTTGCCTTCCGGAAAGAAGGCGACCGATGTCCCTTCGTTTAGCGCCTCCCGAATCCGATCGGCCTGCGCACCGGCGGCGCGGCGATCGCTGTTCGCAATATAGATTGTGCCGACCATTGTCGCGAGCCATCCGGCTATCGGCCAGTTGCGGACCGTTTCCTTTGATACGAAGGACGCGCCGGTTGCTCCGCCGATCAGGAGGATATCCATCCAGCTCTGATGATTGGATGCGAACAGGATCGTGCCCTTGGCCCGCTCCCCGACAATTGTGGCGCGCATACCGCATGCGCGTGCGCACCAGCCGAGAAAGCGCTGCGGCCAGGGGGAGTTCAGTCGGAAAAGCCGCCATAGCAGGTGTAGCGGCACGCAAAGCAGGATCAGGCCTACCAGCCATGCCAGGCGAAACAGGAAGCGCGCCAACGGGCTGGCCTATTTGTCGCGCTCGCGAGACACGCCGTATAGCTCCATGCGATGATCAACGAGTCTATAGCCGAGCTTCTCCGCGATGCGCCGCTGTAATTCTTCCAGTTCTTCGTCGACAAATTCGATTACCTTGCCGGTTTCGACGTCGATCAGATGGTCGTGATGATCATCGGCCGCTGCCTCATAGCGGGACCGTCCGTCGCCGAAATCATGGCGTTCCAGAATTCCGGCCTCTTCGAACAGCCGAACCGTTCGGTAGACGGTGGCAATCGAAATCCCGCTATCGACCGCAGAAGCGCGCTCGTGAAGCGCCTCGACATCCGGGTGATCGTCGGCTTCCGACAACACGCGCGCGATTACACGGCGCTGCTCGGTGATACGCAGGCCTTTTTCTGCGCATAGCGCTTCGATGTCGATTTTTCGGTTCATGGCCAAGGTCTAGAGAATAACCGTGCGGCTGAAAAGAGAGAGGCGGCGGATTGTCTCCGCCGCCCCAAAATTATTTCGCCTTGTTGCGGGAACCCGGCTTGCGGCCCAGGCCGATTTTCTTCGCCAGCTTGCGGCGTTGCTCGGCATAATTGGGCGATACCATCGGATAATCTGCGGCGAGACCCCATTTCTGGCGATACTCATCGGGCGTCATGCCATAATGCGTCATCAGATGGCGCTTGAGCATCTTCAATTTCTTCCCGTCCTCAAGACAGACAATATAGTCCGGCTTGATCGATGACCGAATTGATACGGCGGGTTCGGGTTTTTCTTCAGGCGCATTCGCTTCATCGAGTGCGTGTAAGGCGCCATGAACGTTCTGAATGAGCAGCGGCAGATCGGATACTGCGACGCTGTTGTTGCTGACATGAGCTGAGACAATATCAGCGGTCAAGGTTATCAAGGTTTCGGTCATATCGACTGTATCCGTCATGTGGTGCGATCCCATTTTCCTGAATTTTTGGTGGTCTTGTCATGAACACTCACACCATAGATGTGGGTTCATAATGGAGAAATCAACTGCGATGCGCGCGCGTCGCTATTCGATCGGGCGATCTAGTTCAAGGGCCAATGTAATTGCGTCGAACCGCTCTCCGCTGCCGCCGCTATAATAATTTTTTCTTCGGCCGATTATTTCAAATCCGGTCGATTGATAGAGATTTGCAGCCCCATTACCCTCCCGCACTTCCAGGTGGAGGCGTTTTGCGCCTTTGCGCGCCGCCGTGCCGCAAACCTGCTGCAGAAGCTCCGTCCCGATGCCTTTGCCGCGATAGGCGGGTCGCACCGCAATCAGCAGCAACTCCGCTTCGTCGATTATCATGCGCGAGAGCGCGAAGCCCGTCGGCTGATCGTCTTGTCGGGCAAGAATAACCCAGCTGTTCCTGTCGCCCAGCATGCCACTGCACTGGGATCTCGACCAGCCTTCGCCAAAGCGCGGCTCGAACGAATCCTCCATTATGGTCATAATGTCGTCGAGTTCGCTGCCGCTGCTGCAGGAAGATCCTGGTGGAACAATGGTCGTCATTGCGGCGGCTTTGCATCGGGCTCCCGCCCATAGATGGGGCTCGGAGCCAATGCCCTGAAGGCCAGTGGTAGAAGCATCGTATCGGCCGCACGCGGGCTGATATCTGCCGTTTCTCCATGAGCGCCCGAAACCACAAGTCCGGCTGCGGCATTGCCGATCAGCAATGGCTCCTCGATTGCGGCAATCGCTGCGTCGGGCGTTAGCGACGCCAGCGGTGCGATTTCGGCAAAGGGTGTCTTGGTAAAGCGCTGAACGAACATCTCGCCATGGCCTCCGGCTATCGTGACGGCCAGTCTATCGGGTGCGTTCGCATCGGAAAAGGCCATTGCCGCCATCAGCGCAAGGGATGAGTAACCATGCACGTCCGCCTGCCAGCCGAGCCCCAATGCGCGGGCCGTCGCCAATCCGACTCGCAGGCCGGTAAAGCTCCCCGGGCCGCAATCGACCAATATCGTATCGGCTTTGCCTTTGCCCGGCAGTTCGGCGATCATCGGGACCAGCCGTTCGGCATGGCCCCGGCCGACGATTTCATGGCGTTCGGCGATGAGCGTCTCGCCATCGAACAGCGCGACCGAACAGGCCTCCGTAGCAGTGTCGATGGCGAGGATCATGGATGGGATGCGCTAGAGAACGCTATTAAATGTCTCGAATTCGGGCCGCGGCAGGCGATCGAAGATCGATGCCGGATCGCCATAGCCGAGCGTCGAGATGAAATTCACGCGATGCTTGGTGCCGGCGAAGAATTCGGCGTTCACCCGATCCGCATCGAAGCCTGACATCGGGCCGGTATCGAGGCCGATTGCGCGGGCGGCGATGATGAAATAGGCGCCCTGGAGCGAGCCGTTGCGAAAGGCGTGTTCCTCGCGCATTTCCTCGCTGCCTTCGAACCAGCTCTTGGCGTCGGCGTGCGGGAACAGCCAGGGCAGCTCGTTATGGAAATCCGGGTCCATGCCGATGACGACTGCGGCCGGGGCCTCCTTGATCTTCGGCGGGTTGGCGCCGCCTGCGCAATCGGCGAGCTTGTCCTTCGCATCCTGACTCAGGCACCAGACAAAACGGCCCGGCTGCTGGTTCGCGGAAGTCGGGCCCATTTTGAGAAGGTCATAGATCTGCTTGATCTCTTCCTCGCCGACCGGCTTGTCAGAATAGCCGTTATAGGTTCGCGCAGTGCGAAAGATTGTATCCAGCGCTTCGTCGGAAAGCGGCGTACCCATTTTAGTCCCCTTGGTTCTTGAAGTATCTAGATGGCGCGGACTTCGGTCACTTCCGGCACATAATGTTTGAGCAGCTGTTCGATGCCCTGTTTCAGCGTGGCGGTCGATGACGGACAGCCCGAACAGGCTCCCTGCATCTGCAGGAAAACCTTGCCCTGCTGGAATCCGCGATAGACGATGTCGCCGCCATCGCGCGCAACGGCGGGCCGCACGCGCGTGTCAATCAGGTCGCGAATTTGCGCGACGATTTCGGCGTCTTCGGGATCGTCATCGAAATCTTCAGTGGGAACGGCGATTTCTGCCGCGCTGCCTGCCTTGAACAAAGGAGCACCGCTGGCAAAATGATCGAGCAGGACGCCGAGAACATCGGGTTTCAGTCCCGCCCAATCGACGCCTGGCGCAGCGGTTACCGAGACGAAATCGGAACCGTAAAACACGCCTGTAACATCGCCTAGATTGAACAGCCCTTCAGCGAGCGGAGACGTTTCCGCTTCTTCCGGTGCCGCAAAGTCGCGCGTCCCGGACGGCATGACCTGTTGTCCGGGAAGGAATTTGAGTGTCGCGGGGTTGGGCGTGGTTTCGGTTTCTATAAGCATGCAACGGACATGGCCTTCTGCGCGCCTGCGATCAAGGGGCGAGCGGCGATCTTTGCTTGGCCGGGTGATGGCCTGGCTATTTGACTCGCAACATGGTCGCGGCGCAGGTTCGGACCGAAAACAAAAGGGGGGAGAGTCGCAATGATCGTATTGGTGGGAAGAATTCTGCTTGGGGCGCTATTTATAGCGGCCGGCTATGGCAAGGTGACCGGTATCGAAGGCTTCACGGCGTTTCTGGAAACCGGGCCGGTGCCCGGCTTCATGGCCTGGCCGGCCGCGATTTTTGAGATCGTCGCCGGACTGTTGATCATCGTCGGTTTCTATACGCGCTATGCGGCCATTGCGCTGGCGCTGTTTTGCGTTGCGACCGGGGTTTTCTATCATCCGGGCGATACGGGAGCGATCATGAAAAATCTCGCGCTCGCCGGCGGTTTCCTGGTGCTCTATGCGCATGGCGCGGGGTTGCTGAGTGTCGATGCTCGCCGCGGTGGAGCGGACTGAACGGTCTGCCAGCCATGATCCCGAAAAGCATTTTCGATTTTTTGCGCGAGCTTGCGGACAATAATGACCGCAACTGGTTCAACGCCAACAAGGAGCGATACAGGGAGGAGGTCGTCGCGCCGATCTCTTCCTTTATCGAGGCGATGGCCCCGCGCGTTCATGCAATCAGCGAGCATATAACGGTCGATCCGCGGCCCAATGGCGGATCCATGTTCCGCATCTATCGCGATACGCGCTTCTCGAAAGACAAGACGCCGTACAAGACGCATATCGGCTGCCAGTTTCGTCATTCTGCCGGCAAGGATGCCCATGCACCGGGTTTCTATGTGCATTTTGAGCCGGGCAAATGCTTTTTCGGCGGGGGCGTGTGGCACCCGCCATCCGAACCGCTCCGCGCCATTCGCCAGAGGATCGTCGACAAGCCCGAGCGCTGGCGCGAGGCCGTCGATGGCATCGAGGTGCTCGGCGATCAGTTGAAACGTGGACCCAAGGGCTTTGATCCGGAACATCCGCTGATCGAGGATCTGAAACGGAAGAGCTTTTTCGCGATGCGCGAAGGAGATGAGGCGCTTGCACGGTCGAAAACATTTGAAACGCAGGTGGAGGCGCAGTTCAACAAAGCGGCGCCTCTCATGCGGTTCGTTTCTGACTCCATAGGGGTTGCTTTTTAGCCATTTGTGTAATTACCTTGCGTATTTGCGCAATTGCGCCCATATACGTTGCAGCGCAGCATGAAGCGGATATCCTGCTTCTCCTAACAATCGGCAGCGTGAGCGTCCGCACAGTAGCGAGACCGGCCGATAACCCAGCGCTAGATTTTCCTGAGGCTTCCCTTTTCACGCGGGTCGTTTCGCAACCCGCGATATGCGGTTGCGCGCCCGAATGATCGTGTGCGCCCGGATTCGCTCAATATGAGTATATATTTTGACACAATTCAACCAACTCGGCCTGGCCGAACCTATCCAGCGTGCACTTGCCGCCAAGGATTACAATACGCCGACGCCGATTCAGATTCAGGCCATTCCGCCGCTTCTGGAAGGCCGCGACCTGTGCGGCATCGCGCAGACCGGTACCGGCAAGACGGCAGCCTTTTCGCTGCCCTCGCTCCACTATCTTTCCGAAAATCCGATGCAGAGCCCGCACAAGGCCTGCCGAATGCTTATCCTTTCGCCGACCCGCGAACTGGCCAGCCAGATCGCGGAAAATATCCGCGGCTATGCCAAGTTCATGCGGCTTTCCGTCGAGACGGTGTTTGGCGGCGTTCCCGTCGGCAAACAGAAACGCAAGCTTGAGCAGGGCGTCGACATTCTCGTCGCCACGCCGGGCCGCCTGCTCGATCTTATCGATCAGCGCGCATTGAAGCTCGACCAGGTCGAGATTTTCGTTCTCGACGAGGCCGACCAGATGCTTGATCTCGGATTTATCCATGATCTGAAGCGTCTCGCAAAGCTGTTGCCGCATCGCCGGCAGAGCCTGTTCTTCTCGGCCACCATGCCGAAAAATATCGAGCAGCTGGCCAAGGGTTTCCTGCGCGATCCCGTTAAAGTCTCGGTTGCACCGCAGGCGACGACAGCAGAACGGGTCGAGCAGCGTGTGACCTTCGTCAACCAGTCGGAAAAGCAGGGACTGCTGACGCTGACCCTGCGCGACCAGGAGATTGAGCGCGCACTGATCTTCAGCCGCACCAAGCATGGCGCGGACCGGATCGTTCGTTTTCTTGCCGGTGCAAATATTGCGGCGGCGGCCATCCATGGCAACAAGAGCCAGCCCCAGCGCGAGGCAGCCCTGCGCTCCTTCCGCAATGGCGACATCAAATATCTTGTCGCGACCGATATCGCCGCGCGCGGCATTGATATTCCGGCCGTGAGCCATGTCATCAATTTCGACATGCCCAATGTGCCGGAACAATATGTTCACCGTATCGGCCGCACGGCGCGCGCCGGTGCCAGCGGCATCGCCATCAGCTATGTGAACAATGATGACGAACGCGCATATCTGAAACAGATCGAGCGGCTGACCGGCGTCAAACTGTCACCCCAGCCGCTGCCAGAGAATTTCATGGCTGAAGCGGCTAAATTGCCCAAGGCAGCGCCGCGCAAGTCCGGCAAATCGCAGGGCGGCAATCGCCGCGGCCCCGCCCATGGCGGACGGAACCAGCGTGGCGGTGAGCAGAATTCCGGGCAGGGCCAGAAACGCCGCCGGAACCGCAACAGAAATGGTGTCGGTGCCCATCGCGGTGCTGTTCAGCGTCAGGGCTAACGCAAAGCCTTATAAGTACCGATCAGGAGTAGGCGCGCAGCCGGATTAATCCGCGTTGCGCGCCGCTTCGAGATCGCTGAGACTTTCATCCCATTTGGCGATATTGGCGCGCGCTTCCTTCACAAAGGGCGTGCGCTTGACCGCCCATAGGAACAGGCCGCCAATCATATTGCCGGGAAACCGTGTTGGCCGTTTCGTCTGGACCAGCAGGATTACGCGCGTGCTCTCGGTCTCATTCCACACTTCGTGCCGATAGGTATCGTCGAACACCAGCGTCTTGCCATTTTCCCAGCGAACCACTTGGTCGTGCACGCGCATCCGGCAATCCCCTTCCTCGGGAACCGACAGGCCAAGGTGGCAGGTGATCAGCCCTTTCGTCACGCCCCGATGATCGGGAATATGCGTGCCGGCTTTCAGGATGGAGAAGAACGCGCTGTTGAGGCCCGGGATGCGGCTGACTATCTCCGCCGTTTTCGGGCAGCGGGCGATATTCTCCTCAGCCGGATAGCCATAGCCATAGAGGAAAAACGATCGCCACATGCCGGCTGGCGCAATGCCCTGGTGATCGGGAGAAATCTCGTCCAGCGCGGGAACGCGGTCAGGCTGCGCCGATATGGCCAGCGCCTCGTCGCGAATGGTTTCCCAATGTTTTTCCAGCTCGCGGGTATAAGGGAAGTCGGCCGGGTCGAGAACCGGATCGTTGGACACGCTCGAATTCCTGGCGACAACCGAGTCCACCATGGGGCGCAGTCTCTTGCCGATATTGATAATCCACGGCCTGGGTGGTTCGTAAGTTTCGGCCATTATGCGCTCCGCTGGAAACATGCATTCGACGACCCGAGACTGCCATAGGTCGAAAATTTGAGAACATTGCGACTGGGCGTGCCATGGTTTCGCCCTAATCACCGCGCGTGCAAAGCGTGGATATGGCAGAAACTGAAAACGGGGATAGGGCAATGCGAAAAATTCTGGTGACGATATGGGCTGCAGTTCTTCTGGCGATACCGGCGATGTCCCCGGCTGCGCCTGCCGATATTGAAGCGGCGCTGGCGAACCCCGATCGTAGCGAAGCCGATCAGGGGCAGGACGAAGCCAGGCAACCGATACGTCTGCTTACCTTTCTCGGTCTGGAGCAGGGTGACCGGGTTTTCGATTTTGTCGCTGCGGGCGGGTATTATTCGGAGCTGATGGCGCGGGCGGTAGGCCCTGAAGGCTTTGTAATGGCGCACAATACGCCGGGCCTGATTACGCAGTTCGACATGCGCGAAGGGCTGGACGCGCGCGGCTATGGGACGCGCATTCCCAACAGCATTTCCTATGAGCATGAGTCCGACGCGCTTCCCCTCGAGGCGAACAGCGTCGATTTTGCCCTGTTCAATATGGTGTTCCATGATCTCTGGTTCGTCGCGGCAGAAGGCGCCGCGCCGCTTTCCAGCGATCCGGAGGGCTTCGTTGCTAATCTCTACGCGGCGATGAAACCCGGCGGCGTTGTCGGCATCGTCGATCATGTCGGGATTGAAGGGGCCGATCCGGCAGAAGAAACCGCGCGTGCGCACCGCATTGATCCCGCCGTGATCCGCTCGATGATGACCGAGGCCGGCTTTGTGCTGGACGGCGAAGCCGATTTCCTCCGCAATCCCGGGGATGATCACCAGATGAATGTGTTCAACCCTGAAATTCGCGGGAACACCGACCGGGTCGTCTATCGCTTCCGTAAGCCGGATAGCGCAGAATAGGAATTACAGCGCATCCACGGCGGCAACGATATCGGCAGGCTCCGGGCGGATGCGATAGTCGGTTTCGACCATCTTGGCCTGCACGATACCGTCCGTTCCAATCACCATGATCGTAGGCCGGGGCACTCCATAGGCGAAGCTCCCTTCGGCATATTGCGGATCGCGCAGGTCGAACGCTTCGATCATCGCCGCGCCTTCGTCCGACAGCATCGTATAGCCGATGTCTTCGCGAGCGGCGAAATCGGCGAGTATCGCGGGGGCATCATAGCTGATCGTCGCCAGCGTATAGCCGCGCTGCTCGAGATCGCCCTGTATGCTCCGCAATTCGACCATCTGCCCCTGGCAATAGCTGCACCAGTCGGCTGATCGATTGAACACCAGCACCAGACCATTTTCGCCAACAAGGTCGTCCAGGCGGCGTTCTGCCCCTGTCATATCCCGCGTCAGGAAATTCGCCGGGATAGCCTCACCAACCGAAGGCCCGGCATGCTCCATCGGCTCATTGGCGGCCTGCTCGACCGGATCGGCGATGGGCTCCGCGTCCTCTGTGCAGGCCGCAATGCCGAGCGTTGCCGCTGCAGAAACAAGAACGATAGTAAAGGCGCGCATGATTTGCTCCCAAGGCTGTGTCTGGCTCGGTATTCGCGATAATCGGCCCGAAAGTTACGATCCAGATCACAGTTTTTGGCGATAGCGAAGTAAATCTATGGATTCCCGGCAATCGGGCTTGCCTGCCAAGGGCCCGGTATGAAATATGTGACGCTAGGGGGATTTATACGATGAACAGGAATATTCTCATCATTGCGGGAGCGGCGATCGTCGTGTTTCTTGCGGTATTGCTGATCCCGCGGTTGCTGGACCGGGATGCCGAAGAGGAGCCAGCGCGCGTCGCATCATCAGAGTCTTCCGAAGAGACTGGCTCGGCGGAGGCAGCGGATTTCCCGCCAGCGGATGATAAGGACGAGCCAGCGGCGCCTGCAGCCAATTCTCGCCCCCTGAACCCCGCGCTGGAAGCGGGGCTCGCCGAGGGTGTCCGCCAGATTAACACGCAGGTCCCGATTACGATCGACGAGCTGACGACAGTGACAGCGGCCCGCTTGCAAGGGCGGCGGATTCAGTATCGCTACGAAATTTCACGCGATCTCAGCGCTGCGCAAATTTCATCGTTCCGCCAATATGCCTCGACGCAGAATCAGCAGAGCATCTGCCAGAATTCGGAAACGCGTACGCTGATCGATCTCGGCGGGGAGTTTGAATATGTCTATTATGGCCCCGATGACCGCTATCTGTTCAGTACGCCGATCACCGGCTGCTAGCGGCTTCCGCTCCAGTGGCCGCTAGAGGACATATTTGCTGAGATCCGTGTCCCGCGCGACGGCGGCGAGCTGTTTGTCGACATAGGCGGCGTCGATCACCAGCGTCCCTGCTCCTTCTTCGGGTTCTTCCGACCCGGCTGCGAAGCTGATCTCTTCGACAAGTTTCTCCATCACGGTCTGCAAGCGCCGTGCGCCGATATTCTCCACCTGACCATTCACTTCCGCCGCTATCTTCGCGACCTGCGCGATAGCGTCTTCGGTGAATTCGATCTCGACGCCCTCGGTCCCGATCAGGGCCTGATACTGGTCGGGCAGATTGGCCTTGGTCTCGGTGAGGATGCGGACGAAATCTTCTTCGGTCAGAGCGCGTAGCTCGACACGGATCGGAAGTCGGCCCTGAAGCTCTGGCAGCATATCGCTCGGCTTGGCTACGTGGAATGCGCCCGATGCGATAAACAGGATATGGTCGGTTTTCATCGGGCCATATTTTGTCGCGACAGTTGTGCCCTCGATGAGCGGTAGCAGATCACGCTGCACGCCTTCCCGGCTGACGGAGCCGCCGCGAACATCCGATACGGCGATCTTGTCGATCTCGTCGAGAAAGACGATGCCATTTGCCTCCGCATTGGCGAGCGCGGCCCTGGCCACATCGTCCTGATCGAGACGTTTCTCCGATTCCTCTTCGACCAGCTTGTCCCATGCATCGGCCACACGCATCTTGCGCCGCTTCTTTGCTTGTTGTCCGAACGCCTTGCCCATCATGTCCGACAAATTGATCATTCCGACCTGGCCGCCCATGCCGGGGATATCCATCGGCATGTTGGGCGTGTCCTCGACCTCGATCTCGACCTGGGTGTCGTTCATGTGGTTATCCATGATCCGCTGGCGGAAGCTTTCCCGGGTGGCGTCGCTCGCGCCCTTGCCGGTGAGCGCGTCCAGCAGCCGTTCCATTGCCGCCTTGCTCGCATCTTCGCGGACAGCTTCCCGTCGCCGGTCTTTTTCAAGCCGCACGGCATCTTCGACAAGATCCCGGGCGATCTGCTCGACATCGCGACCGACATAACCGACCTCGGTAAATTTGGTCGCTTCGATCTTGACGAAGGGTGCATCCGCCAGCTTCGCAAGACGCCTGCTGATTTCGGTTTTGCCGCAGCCGGTAGGGCCGATCATGAGAATGTTCTTCGGCGTGACTTCGTTGCGCAACTCCTCGGAAAGTCGCTGGCGGCGCCACCGGTTGCGGAGCGCAACGGCGACGGCGCGCTTGGCGTCTTTCTGGCCGATGATATGCTCGTCAAGCGCAGCCACGATGGCTTTCGGGGTGAGGGCGTCATTCATGCAGGTGCGTACTTTCGGTTTAGTCTGGCAGTGTATTTGCGGGAAATCAGTCGCTCTCGATCGTCTCGATCGTCAGCTGATCGTTCGTGTAGACGCAAAGCTCGGCGGCGATGGCCATCGCCCGGCGCGCGATCTTGTCGGCATCCTTTTCATAATCCTTGAGCGCGCGCGCGCCGGCCAGGGCGAAATTTCCGCCCGACCCGATTGCGGCAAATCCGTCGGCGGGTTCGAGCACGTCGCCATTGCCGGTCAGGATAAGGGTAATTTCCTTGTCTGCGACGATCATCATCGCCTCGAGATTGCGAAGATATTTGTCTGTACGCCAATCCTTGGCGAGTTCGACAGCCGCGCGCATCAGCTGGCCATGATGCCGTTCCAGCTTGCTTTCCAGCCGTTCGAACAGAGTGAAGGCGTCAGCTGTCGCTCCCGCAAACCCTCCAATCACCTTGCCGTCGCCGAGGCGGCGGACCTTTTTTGCGTTGGGTTTCATCACGGTCTGTCCCATCGAGACCTGACCGTCTCCGGCAATAACGACTTTGTTGTCATCGCGGACCGCGAGAATGGTGGTGCCGTGCCACGGCGCGCTGCTTCGATTTTCTTCCATAAGCCGGAATATATGGTGCCTTTGGCATCTCGCAAGTTCACGACGTCTTAAGACACTGGTAACCATTCATCGTTACGCAATTCTCATGAGCCAGACACAAGCATCGGCTATGGCCTTGATTGACGATCCGCAGGTGAGCGAGCTGCTGGGCGAGATCAGCGATTTTGCCATTTTTGCTCTTGATGTCGATGGAATCTGCACAGACTGGACCCCGATATCCAGCAGTTACAAAGTGGCGCCGATAAGCGAAGTGATCGGTTTCCCGCTCGAGAAATTCTATACTGATGAGGATCGAGAGTCGGGGCTCTATTGGGAGAACCTCAAAACCGCCGTTAATGAGGGGCGGTTGGACACGGTAGGCATGCGAAAACGCTGGGACGGTTCCGAGGCGTGGACGCGGATCAGCATTGTCAAAAAACTGGGTTCCGCTGGCGAGCATGTCGGTTTTGTCGGCATCGTTTATGACGAGACGTTTCAATATGACGCTGCCCGTGCGCTCCATGTCAGCGAAGAGGCGTTCCAGACTCTCGTCCAGGGATTGCACGATCATGCAATCTTCATGCTGAGCCCCGACGGCTATGTAACAAACTGGAACGCCGGCGCAGAACGGATAATCGGTTATTCTTCAGAAGAAGCCATCGGTCAGCACATGTCCGTCTTCTATTCCGAAGTCGAGCGGGAGCGCGGTGTCCCCACCCAGATTCTCGAACAGGCCCGCATCGCCGGACGATATATCGAGGAAGGCTGGCGCGTGCGCCGCGATGGCAAACGGTTTCGTGCCGAGATTCACATCCAGGCAATCCGCGACGAGAATGGCGAGATTGTCGGCTTCGGCAAGATTACGCGCGATATTACCGAGCAATATGAGGCCAGACAGAATCTGGTTACGGCCAAGGAGGCGCTCTACCAGTCAGAGAAGCTTCGCTCATTGGGTGAACTCACTGGCGGGATTGCGCATGACTTCAATAACCTGCTGACCGTTGTCCGGGGATCGGCCGAGCTCCTCAAAAATGAGTCCCTCACCGATGAAAGCAGGGCTCGCCATATTGATGCAATTGTCGAGACTGCGGACCGTGCGTCCGAACTGACCGGGCAGCTCTTGTCCTTTGCCCGGCGCCAGCCGCTTCAGCCCAAACATGTGGAACTGAACTCGGTGATACTCGATATGACCGAACTGTTGAAACGCACGCTGGGCGGCGGGATCAGTATCCTCAAGACGCCTGGCCCGGATCTCTGGGCGGTGCGCGCCGATCCGACGCAGCTCGAAAACCTCATTCTCAACGCGGCGATCAACGCACGTTTCGCAATGGACGGGGCCGGGACGCTGACTCTGGCAACGCAAAATGTTGCCGGCCCTGCCGGCGATGAAGTCTGTCTGTCGATTTCAGACACCGGGGCTGGAATAGCGCCCGAGATACTGGACCATGTGTTCGAGCCTTTTTTCTCAACCAAGGGCCCAGGCGAAGGCACTGGTTTGGGCTTGTCCCAGGCCTATGGCTTTGCCGCGCAATCCGGCGGACGACTGGAAATCAGCAGCGAAGTCGGCCGCGGAACGACGCTGAGCCTCTATCTGCCGCGCGCTGAAGCCAAAGCTGATGAAGATCGCCAGTATCGGAACGACAATGCCGGACGGGACGTGCCGCCGGGCACGCGTGTCCTGCTAGTGGAAGACAGCCGGACCGTTGCCGTCTTTGCGCAATCGCTGCTCGAAGAAATGGGTTGCGATGTCGTCCATGCAAGCTGCGGCGAAGAAGCGCTTGATGCGCTGGATAACGAACCCAATGGTTTTGACATCATCTTTTCCGATATCGTCATGCCTGGTTTGAGCGGTTTGGATCTGGCAGCCAAGGTCCGCCGTCAGAAACCGCTGCTGCCGATCCTGCTTGCAACCGGATACAGCGAAGCTGCGGCCCGGGGTGAAGGAAGCGAATTCCCGATCCTGCCGAAGCCCTATAAGCGGAACACGCTTTCGAACAAATTGGTCGAAACCATGGAGGCATTCGCAAAGGCCGCTTGAGCAACCGGGGCGATCATATTTCGAGCGGCCCGCTCGACAGTATCTCCAGGGTTCGGTCTTCCAGTGATTGATCGGCGAGTGCCGCATCGCGCCGATGGATCAATTCCGTAATTTGTTGGCGAAAGACGGCCACAGCAGCTGTGAGCCACCCATTGACCAAGGGATCGGCATTGGCATCACGAACATCAAACCGGTCAAGTCGTTCCACTATCGCTTCGGCATCCATGAAATATTCGTTGGTGACCCAGCGATTTGTTGTGAACCAGTGTGTGGGTACGCCTTGCAGATTGCAGGACAATGCGATGAAATGGACGGCGTTGGCCGGGGTTTTGCCTTTGGTGTTTTTCGGTTCGGGCTTGGCGCGAGGCGGTTCGCCTTCAAAGGCATTCAGCGGAAGGAACATGTGGAAATGGCCATGTTCTCCGGCTTCTCGCTGTTCGGGCGGATGCGCATGATAGAACCATCGCGCGCCGGTGGACGGACTGATCGCATCCTTTTGAGGGTAGTGAGTCCATTGCCGAAATTCGGCTTCCGGAGGAACGACGCGCGGCACAAGGGAGACGCCCTGCGACGTCATTTGCTTCGTAAGAGCAAATAGCGTCGTTTCGGGATCGTCGGTCAATATGCTGCGCAACAGCCTTCGGTCGCAGCACAGCAGCCGTCAGCGGCCACTTCTTCGGTTGCGGCGCAACAGCCCGCAGCCATAGCTGCACAGCATCCGCCCTCATGAGCTTCGCTGGCGGCAGCGCAACAGCCGCCACTGGCATCTTCAGCGGCTGCGCAGCAACTGGCTGCACAGCTACAAGCTTGCAGAGCCGGCGCGGCCAGCGCGAGGCCGCCGGCAACGGCCAGCATTGAAGCCAGGCTTCGCTTTTCGGTCTTTTCAGACATTATTCTCTCCCATGGGTTTCGAGGCTAAGCTGGTTCGTCCGAATTGTGAAGCCGGTTACAGCACCTGGAGTATCCCGTGTATTGTATCCGCCATCATCACCGAAACTCTCTGGGAAGAGGTTAAGTCTTATTCCACGCCCTTGATCTTTCCCCATTGGCGAGCAGCCGTATAGCCAAGATAACCGGTTCCGAAGAGCGCATAGAGCGGTTCGGGAATGCCCTGAAGATAGGCGTTCATTCCGGCTGCGATATTGTGCGCCGCTTCGGGGCGGAAGGCTGCCAGCAGCCCCATGGGCAGCGCCCAGAGCAGCATGATATACATCACGTACAGGAAGCTTGGCCGGGCACGGCTGGTCCATGGGTCGGAGGATTGCGCCTCTGCAATGATCGCCGACAGTTGAGCGCGGATGCCCTCGGCTTCCTGGGTGCCTTCCAGTTTCAGCAGTTCGAGTTTTGCGCGATCCCGCGCTTCGCGATCGGGCAGGATCCGATCGATGACGGTTGAAAGTGGTCCAATAAGGCCGGTTAGAACAGACATGTGCGTCTCCATGGTAAAATTATGCCGTAATTAATAACCTATATGGTTATCTGTAGGACAGCAAAATATCTGCACGGGCGGCGAGGCTGCCACAGATGCGCGACTCAGCGCTGTAATCTTTGCCGAAAAGCGTGTTAATTGTGGGTGGGAGTGGCTGGTCGGGGCGACTGGATTCGAACCAGCGACCTCCACACCCCCAGTATGATGCGCTACCAGGCTGCGCTACGCCCCGACCGAGGGGGCGCGATGTAAAACCGATGGCTCGGCAATGCAAGCTCGGTCGACAGTCTTATTCGCCCCGGTTGATGGGTAGGTGCTGTTGCTAGTCTGCGCCCAGCAGCGTTTTGCCAGCTTCGGCAGGGTAGCTCTTGACGCTGATGCCCAGAATTTTGGCGCTACCCATCGCCTGATTGAACGCCGCCATATGGGCGCTGTTCGAATGTTCCGTCAGAGCTTCCTGACTCTCCCAGATTTCGGTAATCTGCATAACGTCCGGCTCTTCAACTGCGCGCCCATAGGTATAGCTGATACAGCCATCTTCCTTGCGTGTTTCTTCAAGCATGGTGACCGCCGCATCGTGCAGCCTGTCCATCTCTCCCGCTGCCAGGCGAACCCAGCCGATGACGATGATCATGATATTCCCTTTCCCGTTAAACTTTACATCCATGCTAGCGGCCCGGGGCCGGCATGCAAATAAATATGCTGCGTGCGGATGGAAGTTGCGCGAAACGCACCTTAGGTGATAGAGGCGCGCCTCTGATCAGGGGTATTTATTGTACAGGCCCCGCCAACCAGCATACAGGTCCCATCCATGTCCGCCACTCCCGTTCTCGCTGCAGCCGCTCCTTCCGGAGGCGCAGGCTCCTTCATTGTCCAGCTTGTTCCGCTGATCCTGATTTTCGTGATCTTCTGGTTCCTGCTGATCCGTCCACAACAAAAACGGATGAAAGAGCATCGCGAGATGATCGCCGCCGTGAAAAAGGGTGACCGCGTGGTTACCGGCGGCGGCCTGCTTGGCAAGGTGACCAAGGTGAATGACGAGGAGATCGAGATTGATCTTGGCGGCGGGCAGAAAGTGACCGCGCTCAAGGGAACGCTCTCGGATGTCCGCAATCCCCATGCCCCCGCAGCGAACGACTAGGACAGACAGCACATCATGAATGATTTTCCGCCATGGAAGGTCTGGATGCTCACGGCGATGCTCGTCATTGGCGTCCTGCTATCGATTCCAAGCCTGCTGACTGAAGAGCAGCGCGCCTATATTCCCGATTTCCTGCCACAGCCATCGATCAATCTGGGTCTGGATCTGTCGGGCGGCGTGCATATTCTGCTTGAAGCGCAAACCGAAGAGTTTCAGGAGCAACGGCTCCAGACCCTGTCCAATCGCATTGAAGATGCGATGGAGGATGACGGGCCGACCATTGAAATAGGCAGCCTGTCCCGCAGCACCGGCGCTGTACGGTTCACGGTGCGCGACGAGGCGCAGCTTGACGACGCGATGGAGCGTGTGCGCGCCTTGACCCAGCCGGTTGGCTTTACCGGGCAGCGCGATTTCAGTGTCGAGAATGAAGATTCGCTGCAAATCGTCGTTACGCCCACCGAGGCTGGCAATGCCGAGGCCGTGGATATCGCCGTGAATACCGCGACCGAAGTCGTGCGGACCCGGATTGATGAACTGGGTACCCGCGAACCGACGATCATCCGGCAGGGTGACGATCGCATAGTCGTTCAGGTGCCCGGTCTCGACAGTCCGGAATCGCTGATGGCGCTGCTGGGGCGGACGGCATCGCTGGAGTTCCGACTGGTCAATTATGAAGCCGATCCGAATATGGCATTGGCATGCCAGGCGCCGATCGGGTCCGAAGCCATGCCCTATGCCGACCCGGCAGATGGCACGGGCTGTGTCATCGTCCAGCGACGGGTGATGGTTTCAGGCGATCAGCTTGCCAATGCGCAGCAGGGTTTTGACCAGCGTACCGGACAGGTAACGGTCAACCTTACATTTGACGGTGTTGGCGGGCGCGAGTTCGGGCGGGTGACGCAGGAAAATGTCGGCCGGCCCTTCGCAATCCTTCTTGACGGTGAGGTGCTTTCCGCGCCCAATATCAACGAACCGATCCTGGGCGGCAATGCGCAGATCAGCGGCAGCTTCTCCGTGCAATCCGCCAACGAGCTCGCCATTGCCCTGCGTTCCGGCCGCTTGCCGATCGAACTTGCCGTGATCGAAAATCGCACCGTTGGCCCGGAACTTGGCGGGGACTCGATCCGCTGGGGCGGGCTTGCGGGCATGATCGCGACCATCGCGGTGATGGCGTTCATGATCGTTACCTATGGGCGGTTCGGTGTGTACGCGAATGTCGCGCTCGGCCTGAACCTGTTCCTGATCCTGGCGATCATGGCGCTGCTTGATGCGACGCTGACGCTGCCCGGTATTGCCGGCTTTGTGTTGACAGTTGGTGCGGCCGTGGATGCCAATGTGCTCATCAACGAACGCATACGCGAGGAACAGAGACGCGGCCGCAAGGTGATCGACGCTGTCCAGACGGGTTACAAGGAAGCCAGCCGGGCGATTTTCGATGCGAACATCACCAACTTTATCGGCGGGGTTCTGATGTTCTCCTTCGGCTCCGGTCCGGTCCGCGGCTTTGCGGTTGTGCTGGTGCTTGGCATCATCACCTCTGTATTCACCGCCGTAACCGTAACGCGCATGATGGTTTCGGTCTGGATAAAGAACAAGCGCCCTTCGGAGCTGAACATATGATGCGTCTTCTCAAGCTTGTTCCGGACAACACGAACATCGGGTTCCTCAAATGGCGGAACGTTGCGATCATTTTGTCGATCATCCTGACGGTCGCCTCGATTGCATTAACGGTTACGCGCGGGCTGAATTTCGGCGTCGATTTCGCCGGCGGTCAGATGATCCAGATGACCTTCACCGAGGATGAGGTCGCACCTATTGCCGAGCTTCGCGAAGATATCGACGCTCTCGGTGTGGAAGGCGCGTCGATCCAGCGTTTCGGAGATCCGAACCAGATATCGATCAGGATGCGGGTTACCGAAGGGGCGGGCGATGATCCGGAACTGGCCAGCGCCGTTTCGACACGTGTGACCCAGATGATCGAAAGAGAGCATGCCGGAGCACGGATCGATTCGGTGGATTCGGTCTCGGGCAAGGTTTCGGGCGAACTGTTTCAGGCAGGCGCATTGGCCCTTGGTCTCGCGATGCTGGCGATTTCGCTCTATATCTGGCTGCGCTTCGAATGGCAGTTCGGGGTCGGCGCGCTGTTTGCACTGTTTCACGATGTCGCACTGACCTTCGGTTTCTTTGCGCTCACCCAGCTCGAGTTCAACCTCAACATCGTCGCGGCCCTGCTGACGATCATCGGCTATTCGCTCAACGATACGATCGTTGTGTATGACCGGATCCGCGAGAATCTGCGCAAATATCGCAAGATGGAGATTGTTCCGCTGCTCGATCTTTCGGTCAACGAAACGCTTGCCCGTACGGTGATGACCAGCTTGACCATGGCCATCGCGCTTGTTGTCCTGATCTTTGTTGGTCCGGACGTGCTGTTCGGATTTACCGTCGCAATGCTGCTCGGTGTTTTCGTGGGCACATACAGTTCGATCTATATGGCTTCGCCGATCCTGATCTGGCTCAAGGTCGGACCGGACACCTTTGTGCCGGAAGAGACCAACCCCTCGGGTCAGAAAATCCACAAGGAGGGGTACGGCCGCTAATGGTTGCGCTTCAGCGCGAAACCCCTGCTTCCGGGCCGCTGCTGACCGGTTTTGCCGGTCAGGGGTTTCGCGTCGATGACGAAATATATGAGGGCGGGCTCTGGCTTACGCCTGAATGGGCCCGCGGCTGGGAAGCCCCTTCATGGGATGCGCTGGCTCCGGACGCGCTGGAACCGTTGCTGACGATCGATCCGTTCCCCGAATTCCTGTTGCTTGGCACCGGCGCACACCTGCGCCGTCCCTCACCAGCCTTTATCGCGGCTGTCGAGGCGCGCGATATAGGGGTGGAAGCCATGGATAGCCGTGCCGCGGCGCGCAGTTGGGGATTGTTGCGGAACGAGGGGCGCTGGATCGCCGCTGCTTTAATGCCGCTCGACGAGACCTGACAAATGCTGGAACAGCGCATCGCTGTTCCGTTCCCATGAAAATCTGTCGACCGTGCTGCGGACGGCCTGCTGGTCCGGCGGATCGCTCAGGATAGTGCGGATCGCGGCGGCAATCGCATCGGGTTCGCGCGCGACGATCGCACCCGCTTCGGGCCGGTCCAGAAGTTCGGCAGCGCCGCCCACGTCGCTGATCACGATGGGCGTGCCACAAGCCAGCGCTTCGACCCAGGCATTGGCCAGCCCCTCCGATGCAGAGGGCAGCGCCATCACATCGGCCGCCGCGACCATTTCGGCTACCTCGTCATGCGGTAAATTGCCGGGCAGGTGCACGCGATCCGACAGGCCGAGATCCCGCGCCAGCTTCTCAAGCGAAGCGCGATCCGCCCCTTCGCCGATGCACCAGAGATTTGCTTCGGGAATCTGTTTCAGCGCTTCGATAACCAGCGCCTGGCCCTTGCGGGGGATCAAGGCGCCAATTGTCACGATCAGCGGTCCCGAAACTCCCAGCGCCGCCTTTTCTACCGCCCGGTCGACGGGGCGGAAACGATCCTTGTCGATACCGGTATAATGGACGGTGATCTTGTCCGCCGTCATGCCGAGGGCGGTCATGTCACGCTTGATCGCTTCGCTGACGGCCAGCAATCCTCCGGCCCGCTGGCCCGCCTTGAGGACCTGTAACGCGCAGCCTGCCTTTTTCCCCCAATAGTGGATGTCGGCTCCCCGGGCCTTGATGGAGAAGGGCAGGTCCAGTGCTTCGGCAAGACGCATGGCGGCAGGGCCGTCCGGATAGAAAAATTCCGCATCGATGATGTCGAATGCGAAACGCTCGCGAATCTTGTGGAGTAGCGGGAGCACGGCCTTTGTTATCGCTCCCGGTGCCATCGGGCCGCCTATTTGCGGGATGAGACGGAATTTTGGACGGTGGACGATCACGTCTTTCCACACTTCCGTTTCGGGTATCTCTGCGAAGCGCCGATACCGGGAATGCCGGCTCAGGGGCCAGGGGGGCATGCCGATCGGCGCCACCACTTCAAGCTGGACATCGGCCCGCGCTGCCAGCCCCAGTGTCTGCCGTTCGACAAAACCGCCGAAAGTCGGCCGCGATGCATCGGGAAACAGGGTCGCAAGGGTCAGCACGCGCAGCATGGCATGGCTATAGCTGAACATCGGCCGTTCGGAACCCTTTCCGCAAATGAAGAATCTGCTCTCTTGGCGGCGGCGATTGGCTGCGCTAGAGGCTGTGGCATGCGTATCCAGTCCCGCCCCGCAGCACTGTTGTTAGCCGCTGCCGCTTTCGTTCCGCTCGCTTCGTGCGCCGGTCCGAGTGCCCAAACCCGTGCCGACACTCAATATGTCGCGCGTGACGTCAACACCTTGTACAATCTGGCGAAGGACAGGCTGGACAGGAACCAGTATGGCCTGGCCGCGGCGATCTTCTCTGAAGTCGAGCGCCAGCATCCCTATTCGCCCTGGGCGCGGCGGGCGCAGCTTATGGGCGCTTTCAGCTTCTATCTGGCGCGCGAATATCCGGAGGCCATTTCCTCCGCGCGGCGCTTCATTTCGATCCATCCGGGCAACCGCGATGCGCCCTATGCCTATTATCTCATCGCGATCAGCTATTATGAGCAGATGTCGGATGTGACGCGGGACCAGTCGGTCACGCGCCAGGCGCAGGTTGCCCTGAACGAGGTTGTTCGCCGCTATCCGGAAAGCGTTTATGCGGCCGATGCCCGGCTCAAGCTCGATCTGGTCAATGACCATCTGGCCGGCAAGGAAATGGAAATCGGTCGCTTCTATCAGCGTCGCCGCCAATGGCTGGCCGCCACCGTTCGGTTCCGCAATGTTGTCGACACCTTTGACACGACGACCCATGCGCCCGAGGCGCTGATGCGGTTGACCGAAAGCTATCTGGCGCTCGGCATTGTCGAGGAAGCGCGGCGTTCGGCGGCGGTTCTCGGGACCAACTATCCCGAATCGCGCTGGTACACGCGCGCCTATGACCTGATGCAGCGCCATGGCGGCGCACAGGCAACCGGAACCGATTAAGGGCGCTGGCCTAAGCGATTAATTGCGTTAAAAGCAGGGCCATGCTGACCGGCCTTTCCATTCGCGATGTCGTGCTGATTGAGGCGCTCGACCTCTCCTTTTCGGACGGGCTTGGCGCGCTGACCGGCGAAACGGGTGCGGGCAAATCCATCCTTCTCGATGCACTGGGCCTCGCGTTGGGTGTGCGCGCCGATAGCGGGCTGGTGCGTCAGGGCGCCGAGCGCGCCGTCGTCAGCGCGACTTTCGATCTTCCGCCCAGCCATCCGGTCGGGCTGCTCCTTACGGAGAGCGGCCTTGATGCCGAACCGGGCGAGCCGCTTATCGTGCGCAGGATCGTCAAGGCCGATGGCGGCAGCCGGGCCAGCGTAAACGACCAGCCCGTATCGGCCGCGTTACTGCGTGAAATTGGCGGGCATCTTGTCGAGATTCACGGCCAGCATGATGATCGCGGGCTGCTGAACGCCAAGGGGCATCGCGCTTTGCTTGACAGTTTCGGCAATATCGATCTGCACGGCCTGGCCCAGGCCTGGGATGCATGGCGGACTGCCGAAGATCAGCTCGCCGAGGCGCGGGCCGAAGTTGAGGAAGCCGAACGGGACCGGGAATTTCTCGATCATGCCGTGAAGGAATTGCAGTCGCTTGCTCCGGAAGCCGGCGAAGAGGCTGCGCTCGCGGAAGCCCGGGCGACGATGCAGAAGGGCGACCGGATCGCGGACGATCTCAACGAGATTGCCGAATTGCTCGACGGGTCGGATGGCGGGCTTGCCAAATTGCGTCAGGCCGCACGCCGCGCCGACCGGATCGCCGGTGAACATGAAGTGCTTGGCGAGGCGCTGGCCGCGCTGGACCGCGCGCTGATCGAAGCGGACCTGGCCGAGGAAAAACTCGCCGAAGCTTCCCATATCCTCGCTTTCGATCCTGCCCGGCTCGATGAGGCCGAAACGAGATTGTTCGATATTCGCGCTCTGGCCCGCAAACACCGGGTCGAGCCTGATGCGCTCCCGGCCCTCACTGAAGAGATGGCGGCGAAGCTCGAGCGGATTGAAGCAGGCGGCGCGCATCTGGCGGCGCTGGAGGCCGATGTCGCGGCCAAGCGCGCGGCCTATGTCGCCAAGGCGGAAGCGGTGAGCAAGAAGCGCACTGCGGCCGCCAAGGCGCTCGACACAGCGGTCGCCGGAGAATTGGCGCCACTGAAGCTGGACGCCGCGAAATTCCGCACGGCGGTAGAAACGCTCGACGAAACCCAATGGACGGCTAACGGGCAGGACCGGGTCGCGTTCGAGATTTCGACCAATCCCGGCGCGCCTTTCGGCCCGCTCGCCAAGATCGCCTCGGGCGGTGAACTCTCCCGCTTCATCCTCGCGCTGAAGGTTGCGCTGGCCGAACAGGGCGGCGCGGCGACGATGATCTTCGACGAGATCGACCGGGGCGTCGGTGGCGCGGTGGCGAGCGCCATCGGCGAACGACTGTCGCGGCTGGCCGAAGGCGCGCAATTGCTGGTTGTCACACACAGCCCGCAAGTCGCCGCGCGCGCCGGCCATCAATGGCAGATCGCGAAAAGCTCCGACGGGCTTGTGACACGGACGGGCGTCCAGCGGCTCGATGACGGTGAACGGCGCGAGGAAATTGCCCGGATGTTGTCGGGTGCAGAAATCACCGATGAGGCGCGGGCGCAGGCGGATCGGTTGCTGGAGGGGGTGTGATGTATGCCCGCCGCACGATAATGAAAGGCGCAGGAGCAGTGGCGCTGGCCGCAATGCTCGGTTCGGAGGCCAATGCCATGGAAGAAATGACGCTCTACGGATTGATCGGGCAGATGATGGCCCAGCCCGGCCGGCGTGCTGAGCTGATCGCCATCCTTGCCGAGGGGACGGCGGGGATGCCCGGCTGCCTCGCTTATGTGATCGCCGAGGATCGCGGCGACGAGAATGCGATCTGGATTACCGAGCTGTGGGACAGCGAGGAGAGCCATGCCGCCTCGCTGGAACTTCCTTCCGTGCAAGCAGCGATCGCGCAAGGCCGCCCGTTGATCGCGGGCTTTGGTCATCGCTTCGAAACGACGCCGGTGGCGGGATATCCCCCGGCTGTATGACTGAATTTTCCGAATCTGACGCCGCCAACGAACCGATGCGGCTGGAGATACAAGGCGCCAAGATCGTCGAAGAGGCTCGCGCGCAGGCTGATCGATTGCCGGAGAGCTTATGAAACGCTGGATTCTCTTAGCGCTGGCTGCTCCGTTCCTTACGGCCTGCCCGATGGATTTCGCGACGTTCGAGGTCGATGTCGGGGATGATCTTCCCGACACTGCTGCGACATATATCGGAGCGGATAAAACCGATATGACATGCGAGACGGGTCAGTGCCGGACGGGAGCCACCGTCGGTGCCGATGGACCGGGACGGATCGAACTCGTGTATGCCGACGGCACGGTTGTGGAGTGCGCCATTCCTCACATGGATTTCGGCTATAGTGAGACGATGCGTTTCGTTGTGGAAGAGCGACAATGCCGCCTGACGTGACGGCACCGGAAGATCTTGGCGAAGCCGATGCCGCCAATGAGCTGATGCGGCTGGCGAAGGCAATCGCCAAGCATAACCGGCTCTATCACGCCGAGGATTCGCCCGAAATTTCGGATGCGGACTATGACGCGCTTATCCGCCGCAATGCCGAACTCGAAGCGCAGTTCCCGCATCTGATCCGCGATGACAGCCCGTCGAAACAGATCGGTGCGGCCATCGCGCATTCACCGCTCTCCAAGGTTACGCATGAGCAGCGGCTCTATTCGCTCGATAACGGGTTCTCGGACGAGGACATTGCCGAGTTCCTGACCCGCATCCGCCGCTATCTGAATTTGGCGGAGGACGCGCCTGTCGCGATGACGGCAGAGGACAAGATTGACGGTCTCTCGCTCTCCATCCGCTATGAGGATCGCAAGCTGGTTCAGGCGGCGACGCGCGGTGACGGGCAGGTGGGCGAGGATGTTACCGCCAACGCCCGCACCATCGATGATATTCCCGAAGAATTGCCGCCCGACGCACCCGATATTTTCGAAATTCGCGGCGAAGTCTATATGTCGAAACAGGCCTTTGCGGACCTGAATGCGCGGCAGGAAGAGGCGGACGAAAAGATCTATGCCAATCCGCGCAATGCTGCTGCCGGGTCATTGCGTCAGATCGATCCGGCGATCACGGAAAGCCGCAAGCTGAATTTCCTCGCCCATGGCTGGGGCGTGGCGAGCGCGGTACCGGGCGAGACGCAGATGGAGGTTATGGAGACGCTTCGGGACTGGGGCATCCCGGTGTCCGAGCATCTCAAACGGCTGGATACGCTGGACGCGATGCTCGGCCAGTATCGGGAGATCGAACGGCTTCGCGCGGACCTGCCCTATGATATCGACGGCGTCGTCTACAAGGTGGACCGGCTCGACTGGCAGGCGCGGCTGGGTTTTGTCGCCAAGGCCCCGCGCTGGGCGCTGGCCCATAAATTTCCCGCAGAACGCGCGGAAACGGTGCTTGAAGCCATCGACATCCAGGTCGGCCGGACGGGCAAGCTGACGCCGGTCGGGCGGTTGAAACCGGTTACAGTCGGCGGCGTCGTCGTGTCGAATGTCACGCTCCACAATCGCGACGAGATCGAACG
Organism: uncultured Parasphingopyxis sp.; assembly: GCA_947259005.1. GTDB lineage: Bacteria > Pseudomonadota > Alphaproteobacteria > Sphingomonadales > Sphingomonadaceae > Parasphingopyxis. The sequence continues at coordinate 51,323 of CAMYKP010000009.1, forward strand.
GCTTGGGGTGCGTCCGGGTGACCGGATCGTGGTCCAGCGGGCGGGAGATGTCATTCCGCAGGTCGTCGAAAATCTCACCCGAGATGAGGCCCGTGATGCTTTCGCCTTTCCCGAAGAATGCCCGCGCTGCGGCTCGGAAGCTGTGGCGGAAGAGGGCGAAGTCGATGTCCGCTGCACAGGCGGATTGATCTGCCCGGCGCAACGCGTTCAGCGCCTCATCCATTTCGTCAGCCGGGTCGCGATGGATATCGATGGGCTGGGCGAAAAGAGCATCCGCGAATTTTACGATCTTGGCTGGCTCGAAAGTCCGGCGGATATTTTCCGGCTGCACCAGCACCGCGACGAACTGCTTGCGCGCGAAGGCTGGCAGGAAAAATCGGTCGATAACCTGCTCGCCGCGATCGAGGCGAAGCGTGAGCCGGACGCCGCCCGCTTCCTTTTCGGCCTCGGCATCCGCCATATCGGAGCCGTCACCGCCCGCGACCTGATGAAGGCATTCGGCACGGTCGAGGCGCTGGAAGCCATTGCCATTCGCGCCCATGACGAAGATGAGGCGCGTGAGGAAATTGCCGGTATCGATGGCATCGGCCCGATTGTCACGGAAGCCCTGACCGACTTTTTCCACGAACAGCATAATCGCGATGCCTGGCGCGACATGCTCTCCGAAATATCGCCGCCGCCTTATATCGTCGAGGTCACGGAGAGCGCCGTTTCGGGCAAGACCGTGGTCTTCACCGGCAAACTTGAAACGATGAGCCGCGACGAGGCCAAGGCGCAGGCCGAACGGCTGGGGGCGAAAGCGGCGGGATCGGTGAGTGCGAAGACCGACTTGATCGTGGCCGGGCCGGGCGCGGGATCAAAACTCAAAAAGGCGGCGGAGCTGGGCATCGAGGTGATCGATGAAGCGGGCTGGGCGGAGATAGTCGCGAACGCCGGGTGAGACACGCTATTCTTCTTCCGTCATCCCCGCCCAAGAAAACCCTGTCCTATTTGATCCTGCCTCTGATATTATCGGCCCATGATCCAGTTCCTCGCACATGCAGAATTTTTTGGATGGGTGAGGGCCTCCCTTTTTACCCCCGACCTGTGTCAACGAGTGTCAACTTGAGGAGAATCGAACCAGCGCATCACGCTGAAATTGAACGGCGTCCAGGCACCAACGCGCACACCGGCACCGCGCAACACGGACCCCGTCCATTCGTTGCAGGTCCTGAACGCATTGTACCGCCCACGCGCTTCGTAAAAGACATCCGCGCGGCCATAGCCCGTTACCGGCTGGGACTGTCCGGCATCGTCCAGCGCAAACTGGCCGCGAATGGCCGCCGCGATCAACCGATACTGATCGGGCGTGACCCGGATCGCGCGCAGGTCATCGGCTGCCTGCGGAGCGGCGATATGGTCGACATGGACAAGGCTTGCCTCGCTGCCGAACAGTGCGGCGAAGGCGGTTGAGGGGCGCAGGTCTCCCCATGTCGGTGTTTCGAGATAAAAGGTCCGGTCGCCCCAGCCGAACAATAAGTGGTCGCTGGCATAGCGCGGATCAGTCAGATGTTCGGGCCGCACGAGATCGCTCCAGTCGGCAATCTGGTTGCGGCGGGGGAGGACGAGCCCTGTATGGACGCCATTGTCATGCACATAGAGCGTGATCCCGGAATCGGGCTCCTGCCAACCGGCATTGCTGGGGATGATCGATCCGCCGATCCCGGCCAGGACATAGCCGAGCAGGACAAGACACAATGCCGATATCATCCGACCAATGCCGCGCAGGACCTTCTTCATCGTCGTTCCATGCGAACTTTGATCCCGGTCATTCGTCCTTTTCATTCTTTGCTGTTATATTGATGCGCATGACAGAAGACACACATGTTTTGGAAAAGCCGCCGGAAGGCGCCGGCGCGGACTGGACGATCCCGCAGGACTGGAACGCATATACGCCCGAGGACCATGAGACCTGGGATATCCTGTTCAAACGGCAGCTCGCCCAGTTGCCGGGCCGGGCGAGCCAGGCCTTTCTTGATGGTATCGACGTATTGAAGCTCTCCAAACCGGGGATTCCGGATTTCGAGGAATTGTCGGAAAATCTGATGCGCGAAACGGGCTGGCAGGTCATTGCCGTGCCCGGGCTGGTGCCTGACGATGTGTTTTTCGATCATCTGGCCAATCGCCGTTTCGTGGCCGGGAACTTCATCCGGCGCAGGGAACAGCTCGATTATCTGCAGGAGCCGGATGTCTTTCACGATGTATTCGGCCATGTGCCGATGCTCGCGAATCCGGTTTTCGCCGATTATATGGAGGCTTATGGCCGGGGCGGCCTAAGGGCGCTTGAATATGACAGCCTCGACCATCTCGCCCGGCTCTACTGGTACACGGTCGAATTCGGGCTGGTAGAGGAAGCGGGCGGCCTGCGCATCTATGGCTCCGGCATTGTTTCCAGCCATGGCGAAAGCCTGTTCTCGCTCGACGACCCAAGTCCGAACCGGATCGGCTTCGACATGAAGCGGGTTATGCGGACCAATTACCGGATCGACGATTTCCAGCAGGTCTATTTCGTGATTCCGAGTTTCGAGGAACTGTTGCGGCAGACCGTAGAGACGGATTTTGCACCGCTTTATCGGGAACTGGAAAGTGCCAGCGATTTTGCGCCCGACGATATTGTCGAGGGCGACCGGATATTTACGCGCGGGACGCAGGCCTATGCCCGCGAACAGGCCGCTTCTCCAGCCTGAGGATCGACCAGTCCCCACGAACGAGATGCTCGCTCATGCGGAAACGCTGCCGCCGATAGGCCGATGCGACGGCCTCTGCCTGTTTCTCGAGCAGTCCGGCTAAAACAAGCGTGCCGCCCGGCGCAGTGGCATTTGCGAAGGCAGGAGCAAGATCGATCAGCGGCCCGGCCAATATGTTGGCAATCAGCAGGTCAAAGGGACTGCGGGCCCGCAACCGGCGATGCACCATGCCAGCAGCCGTCACAAGTTCCAGTTGGCCGGGTCCGTTTCCCATGCGCACCGCATTGATCGCAGCATTCTGCCCGGCCACTTCAATGGCCAGTGGATCAATGTCCGAGGCGATGGACCGCACGTTTGGCCAGAGGGCCAGCGCGGCAAAAGCGAGTATTCCGGTCCCGGTGCCGATGTCGGCGACGTTGCGATAGCGCCGCCCCTGCGATTTGAGCGTGTCCAGAATGGCAAGGCATCCTGCGGTCGTTTCATGATGACCCGTCCCGAACGCCTGACCGGCATCGACTTCGAACGAGAGCACGCCCTCCGGAATCTCGTCCCGGTGAATCGGCGTGTGGACGAAGAAGCGGCCTTCGCAGATCGGTTCCAGCCCTGCCTGGCTGATGGTAACCCAGTCCTCGGCTTCCAGCTTGGTGATGACGGCCTCGGCCCCTTTGGCGCTCGGCGCAAGCCGTTTGGCTATCGCGATGGTCTGTTTCGAGGGTTTTTCCTCGAAGTAGATGTCCAGCCGCCAGTCATTGGGGCGACTTGCATCGACTTCGCTCGTCATCAGGACGGGAACGGTGTCGAGCATCGCGAAGGGCATGATATCCTCTTTGAGGATTTCGGCCTCAGCCCGCGAGCAGGGGAGGGTCAGCTTCCAGCTTTCGGTGTCAGCGGACAAAACTGGCGCCGTTCACATCCAGAACTGCGCCCGTCATCGAGGGCGGGGCATCGAGTGCGCAGAAGCGGATGGTTTCAGCGACCTCTTCCGGCGTAGCGACACGGCCCAGTGGAATATCGCGGAGCAGTTGTTCGCCGCCGCGGCTTTCCAGATAGTCTTCGGCCATTCCGGTCATCGTGAAACCGGGGCAGATTGTGAAGCCGAGGATATTCTCCGCCGCATAACCCCGCGCGATCGTTTTGGTCATTGCCACCATACCGCCCTTGGACGCTGCATAATGCCAGTGATCGGGGCTGTCGCCGCGATAGGCGGCGCGGCTGGCGACGTTGACGATCCGGCCGCCGCCATGGTCGCGAAAATGACGGACGGCGAGTCGGCAAAGCTCGGCGGTTGCTGTCAGGTTGATACGCAAGGTTCGCTCGAAATCGGAACGCCAGGCTTCGTCATCCCGCTCGATCGGCGAGGCTTCGAATATACCGGCATTATTGACGAGAATATCGATCCGGCCGTCGAGCAGATCCAGCGCCTGTTTCCATGTTGCAGTGGCGGCTCCCGGCGTGTCGAAATCGCTGGCGATGGCAATGCCTTCATCGCGTTGCGTTGCATGGCAGGCGAGGCGGGTTCCGGATTCCAGCAGCTTGGTGGCGGCCGCCTTGCCAATCCCGCGGCGAGCGCCGGTGATCAGGACATGTTTGGGTCTCGTATCGCTCATCCGCCCTCGATAGGCGGACTGCGGGGCGAGCGAAAGCTCTTAGCCGTCTGCCATGCGGCGCACGAATTCGCCTGTCGCGCCTGTCAGTTTCTGCAGATGGCCGTCCACTTCACGGAAACCATCCGAAACGCGGCTGATGTCCGATGACACGCTTTCGCTGTCCTGCCGGATACCGGCGATGGTTCCCGACATGGAATCTGCCGCAAGTGCGGTTTCGTCAACGGCGGCGGTGATTGTAGTTACCGTCTGAGCCTGCAGTTCCATTGCATGACGAATGCGCGTTGCGGATTCCTGCACCTCGGTAACCGTGGCGCGGATCGATTCGTTCGTTTCGACTGTTTGTGCGGTCGCCGACTGGATTGCGGCGATCTTGTTCGCGATATCGTCGGTAGCCTGCGCAGTCTGATTGGCCAGCGACTTCACTTCCTGCGCAACCACGGCGAAGCCGCGACCGGCATCGCCGGCACGGGCCGCTTCGATGGTCGCGTTAAGCGCAAGCAGGTTGGTTTGACCGGCAACGTCGCGGATCAGCCCGAGAATGGATTCGATCGAAACCGTATGTTCGGACAAGGCCTCGTTTACGCGCACGGCTTCCTGCGCCTGTTCGGAGGCACGCGTTGCGACATCTGCGGATGTTTCCACTTCGCTGCGGGCTTCCTCGATTGCCCGGATAAGGCCCGCCGCTGTCTGCGCCGCTTCACGCATCGCAATAGCCGATTGCTCGGCAGCGGCGGCCACTTCCGATGCCTTACCCAGCATGCCCTGAACCGATTTCGAAGCATCATTCGTATTGGCGATCACGGACATGCTGTCCTCGGTCGCATCCTTGACTGTCTGTTCGATCAATTCGCGGAACAGCTGGGTGCTTTCCTGGCGTTTCTCGTCTTCCTGCTTGAGGAGTATGTCGCTGATAAAGGACGACGTGATATCGAATTCAAGCGCGGTAAATACCAGCAAGGCTTGGGAAAGTTCGAGGAAGAGATCGGTATCTCCCTCCGTTGCTTCCTGGACAAGCTTCAATACCGTTTGATTGACCAGGGCCAGCGATGCGAACAACTCTTTGGGAGATATTCCCGCCACGAGAATGCGTTTGGCGTGTGCTCCGGCGATATAGATCCAGCGCTCGTCAAAGGGCCGGTTGAATTTTTCCACGCTGTATTCGGTCGAATAGACAATCGCTTTTTCAAGTTGCTCCGGAGTCATTGAACCCAGCGAAGGATGAAGCGTGATGAACCGGTCCCAGAATTCCTCGGCAAAAGCGCGTTCATGGCCCTGAACAAGCGCGCCAATCTGCTTGATTTTGGCTTCCAACGTGCCGTCGTGATCAAAAACGGCAATATGGTCCTGCGTGCTCATGGTCTTCCGATCTCGCCCCAACGATGTCATGGGTAACTGCCATAAATCAGATTGGTTAACGGCCCGTTAGGATCAATATTGCCGATGCAACGCGCCGGTTGCATGAGGATGCGGTTCGTCTAAGAGGAAGGCGTAACAGGAAAGCCATTGAGAAGCCTTATGTCACGCAATCATTCTCGCCCCTTATCGCCACATCTGAGCCACTGGAAATGGGGCGCGAATATGCTGGTCTCGATCCTTCACCGGATGACGGGCGTGGGCCTCGCAACGGTTGGCGGGCTTCTGTTCGCCGGATGGTTTTTCGCGGCGGCAAGCGGCGAAGAGAGCTATGCCTGTTTTCTCGGATTGCTGACGGTAGAAAGCGGTGCGATCAATATTGTGGGCGCAATACTCGGTATTGGCCTCACATGGGCATTTTTCACGCATCTTTTTAACGGTTTACGGCATTTCGTGATGGATGCGGGCGCGGGTTACGAATTGCAGACCAACCGCCACTGGGCAATCGCCGTCGTGGCGGGAGGCATCATCGCAACTCTCGTCCTTTGGGGCTGGCTGCTCTGGCCGGCGATAATGGGACTGGTCGGAGGAGAAGGCTAATGGGCACGGGCACCGGATTGGGCCGGGTACGCGGCCTCGGCTCTGCCAAGAAGGGCGCGCATCACTGGTGGATGCAAAGACTGACGGCGGCGGGAAATCTGCTGCTGGTCAGCTGGTTCGTCATTTCTCTGGTCAGGCTTCCCAACCTCAGTCACGCGGTGGTCACCGACTGGCTCTCATCGCCCCTGGTCGCCATTGCCGCGATTATCCTCGTGGCCAATGTTTTCTGGCATTTGCGGCTTGGCTTGCAGGTTGTTCTTGAAGACTATGTTCACAACGAAGCCTCGAAACTGGGGCTGCTCGTCCTTCTCAATTTCTACGCGATCGGTGCGGCGGCTGTCGCCATCTTTTCCATCGCCAAAATAGCATTCGGGAGCGCCGCATAATGGCCGACGCTTACAAGATTATCGATCACACTTATGACACCGTCGTTGTCGGCGCCGGGGGCTCCGGCTTGCGCGCGACCATGGGATCTGCCGCCGGCGGTCTCCGCACCGCCTGCATCACCAAGGTTTTTCCGACGCGTTCGCATACCGTTGCCGCGCAGGGCGGGATCGCGGCCAGCCTCGGCAATATGGGCCCCGATCACTGGACCTGGCATATGTACGACACCGTAAAGGGGTCGGACTGGCTGGGCGACCAGGATGCGATTGAATATCTGGTGCGCGAGGCGCCGGCCGCCGTTTACGAACTCGAACATGCCGGCGTTCCGTTCAGCCGAACCGAGGAGGGCAAAATCTACCAGCGCCCCTTTGGCGGCATGATGCAGAATATGGGCGAGGGCCCGCCCGCCCAGCGCACCTGCGCGGCGGCGGATCGCACCGGCCATGCCATGCTTCATGCACTCTATCAGCAGAGCCTGAAGTACGATGCCGACTTCTTCATCGAATATTTCGCGCTCGATCTGATTATGGAAGATGGGGAATGCCGGGGTGTGATCGCCATGTGCATGGAAGACGGCAGCATTCACCGGTTCCGTTCGCACAATGTAGTGTTGGCGACGGGCGGCTATGGCCGCGCCTATTTCTCCTGCACCTCGGCTCATACCTGCACCGGCGACGGCGGCGGCATGGTGCTGCGTGCGGGGCTGCCTTTGCAGGACATGGAGTTCGTTCAGTTCCACCCGACCGGTATTTACGGTGCGGGCGTGCTTATCACCGAAGGCGCGCGCGGCGAAGGCGGTTATCTTACCAATTCCGAAGGCGAGCGTTTCATGGAACGCTATGCGCCGTCAGCAAAGGATCTGGCCTCGCGCGATGTCGTGTCACGCTCGATGGCGGTAGAAATTCGCGAAGGGCGCGGCGTCGGCAAGGAGGGGGATCATATCCACCTTCATCTCGATCATATCGATCCGAAAATTTTGGCGGAAAGGCTGCCCGGCATCACTGAATCCGGCAAGATTTTCGCCGGGGTCGACCTGACCCGCCAGCCTCTGCCCGTCGTGCCGACCGTTCATTATAATATGGGCGGCATTCCGACCAATTATCACGGCGAAGTCGTTACCCTGAAAGACGGCAATCCCGATCATGTCGTACCCGGCCTCTTTGCGATCGGCGAAGCGGCTTGCGTTTCGGTCCATGGCGCGAACCGGCTGGGTTCCAATTCGCTGATCGATCTCGTGGTTTTTGGCCGGGCAACGGGCCTGCGCGTCAACGAGATCACCAAGGCCGGCACGGCCCATCGTCCGTTGCGTGAGGATGCTGCCGATATGGCGCTCGAACGGCTCGATCATTTCCGCAATGCCAAGGGCGGTTCGCCGACAGCGGCAATCCGCCTCGATATGCAGAAGACCATGCAGGCGCATTGCGCCGTTTTCCGCACCGAGGAAATCATGGCCGAAGGTGTTGAGAAGATGGACGGCATCTACAAGCAGATGGAGGATATCGACGTCAGCGATCACTCGCTGATCTGGAATACCGATCTCATAGAAACACTCGAGCTCGATAACCTGATTTCGCAGGCACATTGTACGATCAAGGGTGCCGTTGTCCGCAAGGAAAGCCGCGGTGCCCATGCCCGTAATGATTATGAAGACCGCGACGATGGCGAGTGGATGAAGCACACGCTTTCATGGTTCAGCGGCTGGGGCGGCAAGGGCGGTGACGTTTCCCTCGATTATCGTCCGGTCCATGATTACACGCTGACTGAAGAGATCGATTATATCAAACCCAAGGCGCGCGTTTACTAATGGCTTGGCCAGCATGGATCATCTCCGCGCTGGCTCATCCTCAGGTTCGGCGCGCGGGCATCGAAGCGGCCACCAAGGCGGGCACGATGCTGGCCGATCGGCTGGCCAAGCGGAAATCCGGTACGGAAAATGAAATCCTGCCGCCGCTTGACGAAGCTTCGGATGCGGAACTGCTGCGCCAGGCAATGGAAAGCCTGCCCACAAAACAGGAACTGGCAGAAGCCATCGCCGAACTCGATGCACAGAGCGAGGCGCGCGCCCGGCGCTTGCGAGGCACCATCATCCTTGTCGCCATTGGCCAGTTTTTCGCATTGGCAGTCGTGATGGCTATTTTGCGCTGAGTGCGATCCGCTACAATTTGTCGGAGAGACATATATGAAATCGTCGAAATTTTCTGGATTGTTTGCGCTTGCGGCTCTCGCATTGGCTGCACCGGTACAGGCCGAACTCACGCAGTCCGAGCAGCGGATGATCGGAACTGTCGATGCTGAAATGGAGCGTACAGTCTCTCTGCTTGAACAGATGGTCAACCAGAATAGCGGGACGCGCAATATCGAGGGAAACCGGGCCGTCATGGCGATGCTCCAGCCCGAATTCGAGGCGTTGGGCTTCACCGTCGAAATTATCGATCAGGCCGAAGTCGACCGGGCTGGCCATCTTTTTGCCCGCCACGAAGGCGATCCGGCGACAAGGCGGATCCTGCTTATCGGTCACACCGATACGGTATTCGAACCGGATTCCGCTTTCCAGACTTTCACGCGCGATGGTGACCATGCAACCGGGCCGGGCATCGTGGACGACAAGGGCGGCGTGGTGGTGATCATTGCGGCCCTGAGGGCGATGCACGATGCGGGGACTCTGGAGGGTGCCAATATCGTCGTCGCGCTGACCGGCGACGAGGAAGATTTCGGCGAGCCTGCGGAAATTTCTCGGGGCGACCTGGTAGAGGCCGGGCAGTGGGCCGATATCGCGCTTGGTTTTGAAGGGCTGGCTATCCGCGATGGTCAGGATATGGGCACGATTGCCCGGCGGTCCTCCAACGCCTGGACACTCACCACAAGCGGCAATCAGGGGCACAGTTCGACAATCTTCAGCGAATGGGCGGGCGATGGAGCGATCTACGAAATGGCACGGATCATTTCGCGTTTCCGTACCGAGCTTCCCGAGCCCAATCTCACCTTCAATGTCGGCCTGATTGCTGGCGGCACGACAGCTGAATTGGACGAGCAGGCCCTGCGCGCCCAGGCGACCGGCAAGACCAACATCATCCCGCCTATCGCGATCGCACGAGGCGATTTCCGCACATTGTCGCAGGAGCAAACCGATCGGGTCCGGGCCCGCATGCAGGAGATCGTCGCCGATCATTCGCCGGGGACGGGCGCAGAGATCGTGTTCGATGAAGGCTATCCGCCAATGGCGCCGACCGATGGCAACCGGGCGCTGTTCGACCGGCTGAACAGCGTCAATTCGGATCTCGGACTGCCTGAAATGGGGCTGCTCGATCCTGCTCTCAGGGGCGCCGCCGACATCGCATTTGTTGCTGAATATACCGATGCCCTTGCCGGCCTTGGTGCTGCCGGGGATGGCAGTCACGGTCCGGAAGAGAGCATCGATCTCAGTGTCATCCCGCGCCAGGCGAAGCGCGCAGCCATTCTCATCTCACGCCTCGCAGCCGAAGAGAGGTAGTTGGCAACAAGTCGCGCCTCCTGTTTCGCCCGGACCAATCGATGGGCCAGATGGTGAATTGCGGCTTGAAATTGTCTCCCCCGACTAATCGAAGGAATCCCGATCATGCCGAACGACGACCAGCGTGAATATTGGAACGAGCAGGGCGGTCCGAAATGGGTGGAACATCAGGCGCGTCTCGATTCCATGCTTGCCCCTGCAAGTTCGATCCTGGTCGCTGCCGTCGCGCCTCAATCCGGTGAGAGGATCCTCGATATCGGATGCGGAACCGGGGCGGTTTCACAGCAACTCGCGGAGCAGGGTGCTGCTGTTACGGGAATCGATCTCGCCGAAACGATGATCGCCGGCGCGCAGTTTCGGGCACAACAGAATCTGGCTTTCCAGACTGCGGATGCGGCTAGTTTTCGCAGTGATACATCCTTCGCCGTTGCTGTATCCCGCTTCGGTGTCATGTTCTTCGATGACCCCCATGCAGCCTTGGCCAATATCCACGCAAATCTGGATTCAGATGGGAAGCTCGTCTTCGTCTGCTGGCAGGCACCAGACCGAAATCCATGGGCCATGATCCCTGCAAAAGCTGTCATGCCCCTGCTGGATAACCCGGCACCGCCCGACCCGCATGCGCCCGGTCCGTTCGCCTTTGCCGATCCGGACCGTGTCACGGATATTCTCGGCACGGCGGGATTTCGTGATGTCAGTATTGAGGGGTATGATATCCCGATAGTATTGAGCAATACCGGGCTTGATGACGCCACCGATTTTGCCTGTCAGATTGGCCCAGGCTCAAGGGCTATGACCGAGCTCGATGAATCTGGCCGGAAGAAGGCCTATGCCTCTATTCGCGAGGCGCTGTCGCCTTATGCTGATGCGAAAGGGGCGCTGACCATGGAGGGTGCGGTCTGGTTGGTCACCGCACGCGCATAACCGTGGCATTTAGCGCTAGCGCCAGCGCAGATTATCGCGATTGAGCTGGCCGACCGAAGTCACGCCCATCAGTTTCATGTCGCGCTCGATTTCGGCACGCAGATTGCCCAGCGCCCGCTCGACTCCATCCTGTCCGGCGGCGGCGAGGGCGTAGAGATAGAGCCGCCCGCCCGAACAGGCCTTTGCCCCGACGCTCAGCGCTTTGAGCACATGGCTTCCGCGCCGGATGCCGCCGTCGCAAATCACATCGAGCCTGTCGCCGACCGCATCGACGATTTCGGCCAGCTGGTCGAACGGTGCCCGGCTGCCATCGAGCTGCCGGCCGCCATGGTTGGAGACCATGATGGCCGTCGCGCCGATATCGGCGGCGCGACGGGCATCTGCGACCGACATGATTCCTTTCAGGCAGAACTCGCCGCCCCAGTCGGCCCGGATCTGCTCGGCGGTTTTCCAGTCGAGAGACTGGTCGAGCATTGTCGAGAAATAATCGCCGACCGAAAGCGCGACATTGCTGCCTTCGGCGATATGGCCGCTGAGATTGGGCAGCTCGAACTTTTCGCGCAGCAGATAGTTGAGGCCCCAGGCCGGTTTGGTAGCATAACTGAGAAAAGAGCGCGGCGTGATCTTGGGAGGGGAAGTAAAGCCTGTGCGCAGGCAGCGTTCGCGATTGCCGCCGACAATCGTATCGACCGTCAGCGTCAGGGCATCGAACCTGGCGGCCTTGCACTGCTCGACCATGGCCTGGTTCAGCCCCTTATCCTTGTGGATGTAGAGCTGGAACATCTTGGGGCAGGCATAGTCCGCGCCCATCTCCTCGATGCTGACGGTGGCCAGCGAGGAAATGCCAAAATAGGTACCGAACTTTTCCGCCGCTCGGGCCACGGCGCGTTCTCCCTGCCAGTGGAACAGCCGTTGAAGCGCGGTTGGCGAAAGGAACAGCGGCATGTCGATCTTCCGGCCCATGACCGTCGTCGACATGTCGATATCCTGGACCCCGGCAAGGACGCTGGGAACAAGATCGCATTCGTTGAACGCATCGCTGTTGCGGCGGAGGGTCACTTCGTCATCAGCGCCGCCATCGATATAATGGAACACGGGGCCGGGCAGGCGTTGCTTCGCCAGTCGCCGGAAATCTTCACTATTGTGACAATCATTCAATCGCATAGCAGCACACTCTAACCCAACCGCTCAATCATGCACAGTCAGCTATTGGCGAAGGGCCTCGGTCGCGGCTACAAGCGTCTGCAGGGGCCGCAATATTCAGGATAACTACGTGTACGAAACCATAGAACCGCTTGTGATTCCGCAGGAAGCAAAAGAGCGGTTGCGAATCATGTTCATCGCCAAACATGCACTGTGGAACGGCGGGCTCCATCCGGACGATGGAAATCACGCGCTCTATCATCATGAAACGCGAACTATCCTCGAAGAACTGGGGCTGAATCTGACACTCGCCAACAGTTTTGACGCGCTCATGACGCGGCCCGACGTCGATTTCGTCTTTCCGCTGCTGAACCGGGCGGGCTTCGTGAATTCCGAAATGCTCGGCCCATTGCTCTGCAACATGCACCGCATACCCTATCTCGGTGCGAGCCCGATCATTCGCGGTCTTTCCGATGACAAGCATCTCTCGAAACTCGTCGCCGTGCGCGCGGGCGTGCCGACCTCTCCCTGGGCGATTTATCGTCGCGGTGCGCCGGTGGACGAAGCCGATTGCCCGAAAGGCGAGCGGCTGGTCATCAAGCCCAACGCATCTTCGGCCTCATGGGGCGTCCAGGATGCGACCAGCTGGGACGGCGTTGCGCACGCCATTGCCGATATTCATAATCAGGGACACGATGCGATCGTCGAACCGTTTCTCAACGGCAGCGATGTCGAGGTGCCGGTAATCACGACCGGAGATCCCAAAATCCTGCCGATGCTGATATTCCAGCAAGCCGATCCCACGCATCTCAGAACCTATTATGAGAAGCGCGATCTGGTGGATCGTGCCCAGAAATATTCGCTCGATGCGTTCGACGATGCGGAATGGGTTCCCAAGATCGCGGATTTGACGACAAAGCTTTTCCGCGAGTTCAGGCCGTTCGACTATGGCCGGTTCGAATTCCGTCTGGATCGTGAAACCGGCGATGTGCAGTTTCTCGAGGTCAATCTCAACTGTAACTTGTGGTCGGAGAAAGTGTTCGGTCGTGCCGCAAAAATCGCCGGGTTGACCCAAGCCGAACTGATCGAAACGATCTTGGCTGACAGCCTTCGGCGCAACGGCCTTATTGGCCTTTGATCCCGTTTGCGCAGAATAAACGCATATCCGAGGCAGGTTTTTTCGCGGGCCGGCAAAAAATGTACCGCACTACCCCCTTCCGCATGGCGGAATGAGGCGCTATCCCGCTTTCAAACCGCGAGGGAAATGAACGAACCATGGCTCAATTTGTGCTTCCGAAGAACAGCAGAATTTCCAAGAAGGGCAAGGTGCACAAATCGGAAGGCGCGCGAACCAAGACGTTCAAAGTCTATCGCTACGATCCCGACACTGGCGAGAATCCGCATTATGACAAGTTTGAGATTGATCTCGACGAGTGCGGCCCGATGGTGCTCGATGCGCTGATCAAGATGAAGAGCGAACAGGATAGCTCGCTTACATTCCGCCGGTCGTGCCGCGAGGGCATTTGCGGATCCTGTTCGATGAATATCGACGGGCAGAATGGCTTGGCCTGCACGACCTCGATTGAGGACTGCAAAAGCAAGGAAGTCACGATCACGCCGCTGCCAGCGATGGATGTGATCAAGGACCTTGTTCCTGACTTCACCCATTTCTACGCGCAATATGCATCGATCCAGCCCTGGCTGAAAACAGAAACGCCCGAACCCTCCGGACGGGAGCGTCTGCAATCGCCCGAAGATCGCGAGAAACTAGACGGGCTTTATGAGTGCATCCTGTGCGCCTGCTGCTCGACGAGCTGCCCCAGCTATTGGTGGAACAGTGACAAGTTCTTGGGTCCGGCCATATTGTTGCAGGCCTATCGCTGGCTCGCCGACAGCCGCGACGAGCATACCGGTGAACGACTGGATGAACTTGAAGACCCGTTCCGGCTCTATCGCTGCCACACGATTATGAACTGCGCCAATGTCTGCCCGAAAGGGTTGTCACCGGCCAAGGCGATCGCCGAGACCAAGAAGATGCTGCTCGAACGCACCGTTTGAGTGACCCGCTGAATCTTGTCCGACTCCAAATTCCGCCACGAGCCTGATCCCGATAATCCCGGCTGGATGATCTGGGAGATTACAGAAGAAGAGCGTTTCAATCGTGTATTGGGGCCGTTCCGCGTCCGCAAGGAAAGCGAGACAACGGCTCGTTGCCGTATCTGGCCGCAACCCATCCACAGCAATCTCTCCGATGTGGTTCACGGCGGCGTCGTGATGAGTTTCATCGATATCTCCCTTTTCGCCGGTTCGCGGATGCTTGGCATCCTGCATGCGGGGCGTTCCGTGACCCTCGACATGACGTGCCAGTTCATGGTGCCGGCTGTTCTGGAAAAATCGCTTGATGCAGAGGTCGAGATTCTACGCGAAACGGGGCGTCTGGTTTTCCTGCGCGGTCTTGTCGTGCAGGATGCGGTGAAGATTGCTGCATTCTCGGCAACTATCCGCAAGGCAAGTCCGCCCAAATGACCGCGCTCAATGCGCGTTATCAGGCATTGGTCGAAGCCGGCGAGCTGCGACCCGATGACGATCAGAGGCGCGCAATCGACCATCTTGTCCGGCTGACCGAGCAGCTCGAAGAGGCACCGCGTCGCGGTAGCGTGCTCTGGCGGACATTGGGAAAGAAGCCGGCACCGGTGCGCGGCGTTTATCTATGGGGCGGGGTAGGGCGCGGCAAATCCATGCTTATGGATCTTTTCTATGCTTGCCTCGACATGAAGTCCAAGCGGCGCGTGCATTTCCACGAATTCATGCTGGACATCCATGATCGGCTGCGTGTGGAGCGCGCTAAGGAAAAGGGTGATCCCGTTCTGCCAGTGGCCGAGGCGATCCGCGACGAGGCGCGGTTGCTCGCGCTTGACGAGATGGTGGTCAACAACACTGCCGATGCCGCCATACTTTCACGACTGTTTACCGCGCTCCTGGAAAAGGGGGTGACGATTGTAACCACATCCAACCGGCCACCAGGCGATCTCTACAAGGATGGCCTCAATCGTGAGCTGTTCCTCCCCTTTATCGACCTGATCGAAGAACGGCTGGAAGTCGTATCGCTCAATGGTCCGACCGATTACCGGCTGGAGCGGCTGGGCGGAATGCCGACATGGTATGTGCCCAATGGCGAGGAGGCGACGGCGGAACTGCGTGAAGCCTTTTTCCGCCTGACCGACTATTCTCCCGACGATGCAGCGCATGTTCCTAGCGAAGACATCGCGGTGCCGGGGGGGCGGACGCTTCATGTCCCGAAGTCTTTGAAAGGCGTCGCGGTATTCTCGTTCAAACGCTTATGCGCAGAAGCGCGCGGTGCGGCGGATTATCTGGCGATTGCGCGAAAGTTTCACACGGTCCTTATCGTCGGAATACCGGTGATGGAGCCGGATAAACGCAACGAAGCCAGCCGGTTCAAAACGCTGATCGATGCGCTGTATGAGCATAAAGTCAAATTGCTGGCGGCCGCCGATGCCGAACCGCAAGATCTCTACGGCGCGGGCGATGGTGCGTTCGAGTTTGAGCGCACGGCGTCGCGGCTGATCGAGATGCAGTCACACGACTATCTGGCTGCGGGCCACGGGTTCTGACCCTGGCTTCTGGTACTAGATAGCCTCCGCCAGTTCGCGTCCGCGTAATGTCAGATCGTAGAGCGGCGCTGGCGGAAAATTGTCGACGACCGCGCGCGATACCAGATCATGCCCCATCATCTGTTTCAGGGTCAGCGAAAGCGCGCGCGGCGTTGCCGGTACGAGTTCGCTCTTGAGCTGGGTGAAGCGGCGCGGTGAGGTACGCAGTTCAAAGGTCAGCGGCAGCGTCCAGCGTTGGAACGCCATGGGTTTGAGATTGAGTTCCGTCGACACGGCTTCGATCTTCGTTGCCTGGCTGGCGATTGCCGCTCCTTTTGCGGTGAGAAGATATTCGGGCCGAAGGGGATGGCCATGGCCCGGATTGCGCTCAACCCATCCGCTTGCTTTCAGATGATCCAGCGTGCTCGCGAGAGCCGACCGCGCACATCCAACCCGGTTGAGCAGAAGGACGAAGCGGGCGCCTCCGCCCTCTTCTGCCAGCGCGGCGAGTACCGGCACTGACCAGCGCCGCTCCCCTAAAGTTCGAATGTCCTGCATTGGCAACATAACGGTATTCTGTCCTCATTTGACTCAATCTATATATAGTATAAAAACAAGACTATCAAATCGGGAGGTGAGTGATGGCGATAGAGTTTGACGGAGGATTGACCTGCACACTTGGCGTTAGCGATCTTGGCAAGGCTATTGACTGGTATAGCGAGACATTGGGTTTCGTCTTGCTTTATCGGGTTGATGACATCGGCTGGGCCGAGCTCTCGACTTCTGTCGCCAAGGTCAATCTCGGATTGTCGCAAGTGGAAGATGTCGGCGCTGGCGGCGGCGTAACGCCTACGTTTGGAACGACCGATATCGAGGCGGCAAAGGCAGAGCTGGATATCAAAGGGATAAGGCAGGATGGGCCGATCCAGGACATCCCCAATCTCGTCCGGCTGCTCACCTTTTACGACCCTGATGGCAATGCGCTGATGTTCTATGAGCAGCTGCCGGGCGCCGGCTGAAACGCGAGAGCTCCCTCTGCATATTGACCCGCTGGCTGAAACTGACAAAGGTTCCGTTAGATCACCATCGGAGATTGTCCATGCGCCTTGCCATATTCACCGCCGCACTGCTTGCCAGCACCTCGGCGACTGCACAGGTAGACCCCTGGCATGAGCGTGGCCGCGAAATATACCGGACGGCGATAGAAATTCCGACCGTCGCCGGGCGGGGGCAGATGGATGAGATGGTCAGCTACCTCCAGGCGCAATTCGAGGCGGCCGGAATAACTGATGTAACCGTGCATGATTACGCGGACACGCAGTCGATGGTCGTCCGCTGGCCCGCCGCCAATTCATCGGGTGAGAAGGCGATCCTGTTGCTCGCACATATGGATGTCGTCGAAGCGCTGCCGGAAGACTGGTCGCGCGACCCTTTCACCTTCATCGAGGAAGATGGCTATTTTTACGGGCGCGGAACGGCGGATGACAAACAAGGCGTGGTTGCACTGACGACCGCATTGTTGCGGCTTCGTGCGGAAGGCTTCGCGCCGACCCGTGATATCATTGTGCTGTTCACGGGTGACGAAGAAACCACGCAGCGGGGTGCCGAACTGGCCGCATCCGAATGGATCGACCTGTCTGGGGTCGAAATGGCGCTGAACGCCGATGCCGGTGGCGGGGCCTATCTCGCCGATGGCACATTATTGGGTTTCGGTATCCAGACGGCCGAAAAAATCTACCAGACCTTTACCTTCACCGCGACGAATCCGGGCGGGCACAGTTCGCGGCCGAGGCCGGACAATGCGATTTATGATCTCGCCCATACGCTGGACCGTCTCGAGACCTATCGGTTCGAGCCGATGCAGAATGAAACCACGCGGGCCTATTTCACGGCGCGCGCGGCGACGGCTGAACTGGAAGTCCGGGAGGCGATCGAGCGCTGGCTGGCCGATCCCGAAGATGGCGAGGCTGCAGACATCGTGGAAGCATCGCCGACACTGGTCGGCACGACGCGGACGCGCTGTGTCGCGACCCGTCTGCAGGGCGGCCATGCCGATAATGCGCTGCCCCAAATGGCGCAGGCGACGGTCAATTGCCGTATGTTCCCGGGCGTCGACCCGGCCAGCGTGCTGGCGACTCTGCAGGAGATCGCCGCGCCGAGCAATGTCACTGTGGAGCCCGTCGAGGCAGCACGACCGACCGATGCATCTCCGCTGCGCGACGATGTCATTTCCGCCTTTACCGAAGCGGTCCATGCTCGGCATCCGGGTGCTGCCATCGTGCCGAACATGAGCACGGGGGCGACCGACGGGCTGTTTTTCCGGGCGGCGGGAATTCCGACTTATGGCGTGAACGGCGCATGGATCGTCAGCCCTGAAGACGAGCGCGCCCATGGCCGCGATGAGCGGCTGCCGGTCCAGAGCCTGTACGATAATATCGACCATTGGACGGACCTTATCCGCACCCTTGCCGACTAGCTTTCCTGCCCCGATGCGATTGATCGCATTTTTGCACTTGCGAACGGTTGCCGACTCATGTCTCACCGTCTAAGCCCGGCGCGTTTCAGGGACGTCAGCCCGCAGAAAAGAGGATAATCATGGCCCGCAAAAAGATAGCGCTTATTGGTGCAGGTATGATTGGCGGTACGCTCGCCCATCTCGCCGCAATGAAGGAAATGGGCGATGTCGTCCTGTTCGATATTGCCGAGGGAATGCCTCAGGGCAAAGCGCTCGATCTGTCCCAGGCCGGGCCGGTGGAAGGCTTTGACAGTACGCTGAAAGGCACGCAGGATTATGCCGATATTGCGGGTGCCGATGTCTGCATCGTCACCGCCGGTGTCGCCCGCAAGCCTGGCATGAGCCGTGACGACCTGCTCAACATCAACCTCAGCGTGATGAAATCGGTAGGCGAGGGCATCAAGACGCACGCCCCCGACGCTTTCGTCATCTGCATCACCAACCCGCTCGATGCGATGGTCTGGGCGCTGCGCGAATTTTCGGGGCTCCCGCACAACAAGGTGTGCGGAATGGCAGGCGTGCTGGACAGCGCACGTTTCCGTCACTTCCTCGCCGACGAGTTCGGTGTATCGGTTGAAGATGTCACCGCCTTCGTTCTCGGCGGTCATGGCGATACTATGGTTCCGGTCCCTGCCTATTCCACAGTCGGCGGTATCCCGATACCCGATCTGATCAAGATGGGTTGGTCGACTCAGGAAAAGATCGACGCGATCGTCGATCGCACGCGCAAGGGCGGCGGCGAGATTGTCGGCCTGCTGGGCAATGGCAGCGCCTATTACGCTCCCGCTACCAGCGCCATCATGATGGCCGAGAGCTATCTCAAGGATAAAAAGCGGGTTCTCCCTGCTGCGGCCCATCTGACCGGCCAATATGGCGTTGATGATCTTTATGTCGGCGTTCCGGTGATTATCGGCGCTGACGGTGTGGAGCGGGTTATCGAGATCGAACTCGGTGACGAAGCCCGCACGAATTTCAACGTCTCGGTCGACGCCGTGAAGGAATTGCTTGAGGTCTGTAAGGGCCTTGACGGTTCACTCGCCTAATTCTTCCAGAAAAACAGGACAGCCAGCAGGATGAGCATCCTCGTCGATAAGAATACCAAGGTCATCACACAGGGCATGACCGGCGATACCGGAACCTTCCACACCCAGCAGGGCCTGGATTACGGTACTAAAATGGTTGCCGGCGTTACGCCGGGCAAAGGCGGAACCGAGCATATCGGCTTGCCCGTGTTCAACACCGTTGCCGAAGCCCGCGATGCGACGGGCGCGGATGCCAGCGTGGTCTATGTTCCCCCGAAATTCGCTGCGGCCTCGATTATCGAAGCCATTGAGGCCGAAATCCCTCTGATCGTTGCGATTACCGAGGGCATTCCGGTGCTCGATATGGTGACGGTGAAGGCCAAGCTCGAAAAATCCAGTTCGCGGCTGATCGGGCCGAACTGCCCGGGCGTTCTCACGCCGAACGAATGTAAGATCGGGATCATGCCCGGCAGCATCTTTTCCAAGGGCTCGGTGGGCGTCGTCAGCCGTTCCGGCACGCTGACCTATGAGGCCGTGCACCAGACAACGGCGGTTGGCCTTGGCCAGTCGACGGCGGTCGGCATTGGCGGTGATCCGGTCAACGGCACCAACTTTATCGATGTGCTCGAGATGTTTCTTGCAGACGATGAAACCGAATCCATTGTCATGATCGGCGAAATCGGCGGCAGCGCGGAAGAAGAAGCAGCCCAGTTCCTGGCCGATGAAGCCAAGGCAGGCCGCTCCAAGCCGACCGTTGGCTTTATTGCCGGTCGCACGGCGCCTCCGGGTCGACGCATGGGCCATGCCGGCGCAATTGTTTCCGGCGGGCAGGGCGGTGCTGACGACAAGATCGCTGCGATGGAGGCGGCCGGTATCTCCGTCTCGCCAAGCCCGTCCGAACTCGGAACAACGCTCGCAGCATTGCTCAAAGGTTGATAGAGATGGCTCCCAACGCCAGTTTAACGGTGTGGGACAGCTAAGGATCACATTTCATGGGCTATGAGGGCATGGACTTCTCAGAGCTGGAAGGCGTCAGTCCCTCCTTTGTCGAAGCACTGTATCGGCGGTATCTTGGCGATCCCAATTCCGTCGATCAAAGCTGGCGAACCTTTTTCGAAGGGCTGGAGGAAACCACCAGCGGACCCAGCTGGCAGCGGCCCAACTGGCCAGTCACGCATACCGATGCGCTGACCGCCGGTCTCGATCCGACGCAGATGACGATAGCGGATACAAACCATCCGCCAGCGGCACCGTCCTATTCACGCAAACCGCTGTCTTCGGATGAGGTGGAGCGCGCAGCCGGAAATGCGATCCGGGCGATGATGCTGATCCGCACCTATCGCGTGCGCGGCCATCTCGCGGCCAACCTTGATCCGCTGAAGCTGCATGAGCGCATCCAGCCGGCCGATCTCACGCCCGAATTCCATGGTTTTGCCGAGAGCGATCTCGACAAGCCAGTCTATCTGGGCGGTGCGCTTGGGCTCGAAAGTGCGACGGTCAAGGAGATCGTCGCGATCCTGCGAGAGAATTACTGCGGTCCGGTCGGCCTGGAATATATGCACATCAATGACCTGGAGGAGCGCCGTTTCCTGCAGGAACGGATGGAAGGCCAGGAAGCAGCTATTCAATTCACGCCGGAAGGCAAACAGGCGATCCTGCGCAAGGTGATCGAGGCCGAGCAGTGGGAATCGTTTCTCGGCAAAAAATATGTCGGCACGAAGCGCTTTGGTCTCGATGGCGGCGAATCGATGATTCCGGCGCTTGAAGCGATCATCAAATATGGCGGTGCTGACGGCGTCAAAGAGATGGTCTTCGGCATGGCGCATCGCGGGCGCCTGAACGTTCTGGCCAATGTGATGGCCAAACCTTACCGCGTAATATTCCATGAATTTGCCGGTGGTGCCGCTAATCCCGAAGATGTCGGCGGATCGGGCGATGTGAAATATCACCTGGGCACGTCGACCGATCGCGAGTTTGACGGGATATCTGTCCATATGTCGCTTGTCCCGAACCCTTCGCATCTCGAAGCGGTTGATCCGGTCGTGCTGGGCAAGGTGCGCGCGACGCAGGTCATGCGGGACGATCTGGAAGAGCATAAGGAAGTGCTGCCGATCCTGCTTCATGGCGATGCCGCCTTTGCCGGGCAGGGGATTGTTGCGGAATGTTTCGGATTCTCCGGAATCCGGGGATATAATACCGGTGGCTGCATTCATTTCGTCATCAACAACCAGATCGGATTCACGACAAGCCCGCAATTTGCCCGTTCGTCACCCTATCCGTCTGACATCGCCAAGATGGTCCAGGCGCCAATCCTGCATGTAAATGGCGACGACCCCGAAGCGGTGACCTTTGCCTGCAAGCTTGCGATCGAGTTTCGCCAGACATTCGGCCGCGATGTGGTTATCGACATGTGGTGCTATCGTCGCTTCGGCCACAATGAAGGCGATGAGCCGAGTTTCACCCAGCCGGTCATGTACAAGGCCATCCGCTCGCATCCCAAGGTTTCGAAAATCTACGGCGAGCGATTGGTAACCGAAGGCGTGATCGATGAAGCATGGATCGATGGCACCATTGGCGAGTTTAACGCTCTGCTCGAGGACGAGTTCGAGGCCGGGAGCAACTATCTGCCGAACAAGGCAGATTGGTTCGGTGGACGCTGGGGAGGACTTGGCGCACCGGCTGATCCGGAAACGGCGCGGCGTGGTATCATTTCCGGGGTCGAGGAACGCACATTGCGGTCGATCGGCGACATCCTGACGACGGTTCCCGATGATGTGAACATCCACAAAACGCTTGGGCGCATTCTCGAAGCCAAGCGCGCAATGTTCGAGAGCGGTGAGGGTTTTGACTGGGCGACGGCGGAAGCGCTCGCATATGGAACGCTCGTGCACGAGGACTATCATGTTCGCCTTTCGGGGCAGGACTCCGGACGCGGGACATTCAGTCAGCGCCATGCAGAATGGGTCGATCAGGATACGGCCGAGCGCTATACGCCGCTCGAGCATGTGCCCGGCGGCCAATTTGAGGTGTTGAACAGCCCGCTCTCCGAATATGGCGTGCTCGGTTTCGAATATGGCTATGCTCTGGCCGATCCCAAGACGCTTGTGCTCTGGGAAGCGCAGTTTGGCGACTTCGCGAACGGTGCGCAGATCATGATCGATCAGTTCATTGCGAGCGGCGAGGCGAAATGGCTGCGCGCCAACGGCCTCGTCATGCTGCTCCCCCATGGTTATGAAGGCCAGGGGCCTGAACACAGCTCGGCCCGGCTGGAACGCTTCCTGCAGCTTTGCGCGGGGGACAATATGCAGGTCGCCAACATCACGACGCCGGCAAATTATTTCCATGTGCTCCGGCGGCAGATGCTGCGTCCATTCCGCAAGCCGCTCATTATCATGACGCCGAAATCGCTTCTGCGGCACAAGGCTGCAGTTTCTAATATCGAGGAATTCCTCGGCGACAGCCATTTCATGCGGATTCTGTCTGATCCGAGTGCGCCAGCCGACAAGGACATCAAGCGCCTTGTCCTGTGTTCGGGCAAGGTGGCTTATGACCTCTTCGAAGCGCGTGATGCTGCGCAGGATGAAAATACGGCCATCATCCGGCTAGAACAGCTCTATCCCTTCCCGGGAGAACCGCTCGTTGTCCGCCTGAAACGCATGACCAATCTCGAAACGGTCGTCTGGGCTCAGGAAGAACCGAAGAACCAGGGTGCATGGATGTTCGCCCGCCACTATATCGAGGAAAGTCTCGAGGAAGCGGGTGTCGGCACCGAACGGGCCGAATATGCAGGGCGCGAGCCAAGTGCTTCGCCGGCAACCGGCCTCGCCAAACGCCACAAGGAACAGCAGGAGGCGCTCGTCGCCGCTGCCTTGGGCCACAGTCAGGGAAAGAAATAAGATGGCAACCGATGTTCAGGTCCCGACACTGGGAGAATCTATCACCGAGGCAACACTTGGGGAATGGCTTAAGCAGCCGGGTGATGTCGTCGGTCGTGACGAGCCCATCGCCAGCCTGGAAACCGACAAGGTGGCGGTAGAAGTACCGTCGCCCGTCGCTGGTGTTCTGGAAGAGCATGTGGTTGCTGTCGGTGATACGATCGAAGTCGGCGCGGTTATCGCGCGGATCGGTGACAGCAAAGGCGCTACACCAGCCAAGGCGGAAGCCGCCAAGACAGCGCCAGCCAAATCTGCACCGGCACCAGCCCCGGCAAAGGCGGACTCTGCCGATTCCGATAGCCAGCCATTGACTCTGTCACCGGCTGTTCGCCGTCTGGTTCTCGAACATGGCGTCGACCCCTCGAAAATTCATGGAACGGGCAAGGATGGCCGGCTGACCAAGGACGATGTGCTCGCAGCGGCAAAAGCCGACAAGGCTGAAGCACGCGAACCGAGCATGGCACGGGTCGAGGCAGCAGCCGCTGCACCCGCTGCAACCGGGGAGCGCCGCGAGGAACGGGTGCGGATGACGCGCCTGCGCCAGACGATCGCCAAGCGCCTGAAGGACGCGCAGAACACCGCCGCGTTGCTCACTACCTTCAACGATGTCGACATGACTGCGGTCATGGACGCGCGGAAACAGTATAAGGATCTGTTCGAGAAGAAGCATGGCATCCGCCTTGGATTCATGGGCTTTTTCGTAAAGGCTGCCTGCCTTGCGCTGCGCGATGTCCCTTCGGTGAACGCGCGCATCGATGGCGATGAGATCGTCTATCATGACTATGTTGATGTATCGGTTGCCGTGTCTGCGCCAAACGGACTCGTCGTGCCCGTGATCCGTAACGCCGAAAGCATGACCTTTGCCGAGATCGAAAATACCATCGCCGATTTCGGCCAGCGCGCCAAGGACGGCACGCTGTCGATGGACGAGATGCGCGGCGGCACCTTCACTATCTCGAACGGCGGCGTGTTCGGCTCGCTGCTCTCCACACCGATCATCAATCCGCCGCAGTCTGCGGTTCTCGGCATGCACCGGATCGAGCAGCGGCCGGTCGTCATGCCCGACGGGTCAATCGCGGCGCGGCCGATGATGTATCTGGCAATGTCGTACGACCACCGCCTCGTCGACGGCCGTGAGGCCGTGACCGCATTGGTCCGGATGAAAGAAGCGCTCGAAGATCCGATGCGGCTTCTGATCGATCTCTAGAAATTTGCGCCAGGCGCTTGAGGAAAAATGATGGCTGACACGACTTACGACTACGACGTCCTGATCATCGGTGCCGGACCGGGCGGTTACGTCGCGGCGATCCGTGCTGCGCAGCTCGGGCTCAAAACCGCCTGTGTGGAGAGCCGGGAGACGTTGGGCGGCACTTGCCTCAATGTCGGCTGTATTCCTTCCAAGGCAATGCTCCACGCTTCCGAACTTTACGAAGAAGCCCATTCCGGCGCGCTTGAGAAATTCGGCGTGAAGGTAACGGGCACGAAGCTCGATCTCCCGCAGATGCTTTCCGAAAAAGAGAAAGCGGTGAGCGAGCTGACTGGCGGCATCGAATATCTGTTCAAGAAGAACAAGGTCGACTGGCTGAAGGGCCATGCGACTTTCGAGGACGCGCACAGCGTGAAGATTGACGGCAAAAGCTACAGCGCGAAGGAAATCGTCATCGCGACAGGCTCCTCGGTAACGCCGCTTCCCGGTGTCGAGATCGACAATGACGGCGGCGTGATCGTCGATTCCACCGGCGCGCTGGCGCTGCCCAAGGTTCCCAAGCATCTCGTCGTCATCGGCGGGGGCGTGATCGGGCTCGAACTCGGTTCGGTCTGGCGGCGGCTCGGTGCGCAAGTGACCGTGATCGAATTTCTCGACCAGATCCTGCCCGGCATGGACGGCGATGTGCGCAAGGAAGCGGCCAAGCTGTTCAAGAAACAGGGCTTCGACATCCGCACCGGCACCAAGGTCACCGGTGCCAAGGCGACCAAGACCAAGGCGACGCTCACCGTCGAGCCCGCCAAAGGCGGCGACGCGGAAACCATCGAGGCGGATTGCGTGCTCGTATCCATCGGCCGCAAGCCCAATACCGAAGGTCTGGGTCTCGAGGCTATCGGGCTTGAAACCAATGCGCGCGGCCAGATCGAGATCGACGGCGAATTCCGCACATCCGTCGACGGCGTCCGCGCGATCGGCGATGTGGTACCTGGGCCGATGCTCGCCCACAAGGCCGAGGACGAGGGTATCGCCGTTGCCGAATGGATTGCCGGCCAGGTCGGCATCATCAACCATGATGTGATCCCCTCGGTTGTCTATACGATGCCCGAAATCGCCAGCGTCGGCCTGACCGAGGAAGAGGCGAAGGCAAAGGGTCACACGGTCAAGGCTGGGAAATTCCCGATGATGGCCAACAGCCGCGCCAAGACCAACCGCGACACCGACGGTTTCGTCAAAGTCGTCGCCGACGCGGAAAGCGACCGGGTTCTTGGTGTCCACATCATCGCGTCGCTTGCCGGCACGATGATCGCCCAGGCCGCTCAGGCCATGGAATTCGGCGCGACGAGCGAGGACATCGCCTATACCTGCCACGCCCATCCCACACATGCCGAAGCGCTGAAGGAAGCGGCGATGGCGGTGCAGGGCAAACCCATTCATATTTGACCATTCCACTTGATAGGGCGAAAGCGGATCCCGGAAGGGAACTCCCATGCGCCTAAGACTCATGAAATGGCATATCTGGCTCGGCTGGCTTGCGGGCGTGCCACTGCTGCTCTGGACGATCTCCGGTCTGTTCATGGTCGCGCAGCCGATAGAAACGGTGCGCGGAACGCATCTGCGAGCCGAGGCACCCCCGGTCGCAACGCCCGAAAACCCGCCCGTCTTTCCGCAGATCGACAGTAATATCCGTGCCGTCCAGACCGTCGAACTCGCCCAGCGGCCCGGCGGTGCCCAATGGATCATCCGCTACAGCGATGGCGGCGGTCGGCGTGCGTCGATTGAGACCGGCGCCTATCTCGCGCCCCAGATTACCAGCGAAGAAGCCGCTCGAATTGCGGAGGCCGCCTATGCCGGGGACGAACCGCTGGCCCGGATGCAACGCTTCGAGGCTGACGCCAACCCGATGGACCTGCGCCGCGGGCGCCCCGCATGGCAAGCTCGTTTCGGCGATACCCATCATGTCTATGTCGACGCGGAAACCGGCGACGTACTGGCGATCCGCACCCGGCTCTGGCGCGCCTTCGATTTCATGTGGGGGTTGCATATCATGGACCTTGGCGGGCGCGAGGATACCAGCCACCCGATCCTGATTGGCTCGGCTGTGCTCGCCCTGCTGATGACGCTGTTTGGAGCGATCATTCTGCCGTGGCGCTATTTGAAAAAACAGCGGAACAAGCGTAACGCTTCCTAGGCAGTTCGGACGACTGAGCTTGTCGAAGCCTCGTCCTTCCTCCAAAGCCGATTCCCATGACGCCCATAGATTTCCCCATCGGCCCGGTGCTTTCGACACTCGATATAGCCGGAATCGGTTTGTTCGCGGCAACGGGCGCAGTTGCGGCGGCGCGGGCGAAGCAGACGCTGGTCACTTTCGCCTTTTTCGCGCTGGCGACAGGTGTGGGCGGCGGCACGGTGCGCGACCTTCTGATCGGCGCGCCGGTCTTCTGGATCGAAGACACCCGCCCACTCACCGCCTGTCTCGTCATTGCGCTACTCGTCTGGATAACGCCCGCGAAATTCTGGCGCGGAAAGACGCTGGACTGGCTGGATGCGTTCGGCATGGCCGCTTATGCCGTGTTCGGCGCGGCCAAGGCTTTGAGCTTCGGTGTCCCGCCCGTCGCCGCCGTGATGATGGGCATCTTCACCGCCTGTCTTGGCGGTATCATCCGCGATGTGCTGGCCGGTGAGCCCTCGATTATCCTCAAGCCTGAGCTGTATGTGACGGCGGCGGCACTGGCCGCGGCGTTGTTTGTGGGATTGAGCGCAGCGGGAGTGATGCTGCCAGTGGCGGCGGGCGCATCCGCACTGGCAGGCTTTGCGCTCAGGGCGCTGGCGATATGGAAAGGGTTGGCGTTGCCGGTGTATCGGGGTGGTTAGCTAACCTAACTCCAGAGCCACCTCAGCATTATCGCCTGAACCGTCCGTGCTTCATCCGCATTGCTGCCTCGTCCCGGCATAATCTCAATCGGGCATTCCATGCACCTCAGCTGCATCGCTGGACCATTCATCAGGAGCTGCATCTCGGCCGTTACAGTTGCGAGCAGCGCGCGTGGATCGGGCGCGAGCATGGCCCAGATATCGCGCGGGGCTGCCGTCTGTTCGGTATCGTCTTCTCTGGTCCAGTTGCGGATGAACTCGGAGAAGGGGTTGGGCGGCTGTTCTATCCAGAGGATGCGGACATCGTCGCTGGCCACTTCTGCGCGGCTGGCGGCTTCGGCAATCGCATCGTCGAGATTGCCGAACTGGTCGACCAGCCCGAGCTGGCGCGCAGTCGCCCCGGCCCAGACCCGGCCTTCGGCAAGCTCGGCGATCCGTTCACGCGGCATGTCGCGGTTCTCGGCAACCAGAGTCAGGAAGCGGCGATAGATATCTTCGGTTCCGGCCTGGAAAAGACGCTGTGTTTCAGGGGCAAGACCGCCGAATATGTCCGGCTCTCCCGATAACGGTGTCGTCTGCACGCCATCAGACCCGATATCGAGCTGGTCGAGCGTGCCCTCGAAGGTTGGGACGATGCTGAATACGCCGATCGAACCGGTGATCGTGCCGGGCTCGGCAAAGAGATAATCGCCGGCCGTTGCGACCCAATAGCCGCCCGATGCGGCCAGATTGCCCATCGAGACGACAACCGGAATGTCGCCCTCGGCTTCCGCCGCCGCGAGAATGGCCCGGCGGATACGCTCGGACGCGAGCGCTGAACCGCCCGGCGAATCCACGCGCACGACCAGCGCGGAGAAATCATGATTTTGGGAGGCCTCACGCAACAAATTGGCGATGGTCTCCCCCCCAGCCGTGCCCGGAGGCGCCTCTCCGTCGACAATTGTACCGGCCACGGTGATCACGCCGATATTGGTGCCGCCACCCGATCGCGGGTTTGCGGCGATCCAGTTGGCAAGGCGGATCGACTGGAAACCGGTGTCGTCATCTTCGCCCGAAACTTCGGCAAGGCGCGCCTCCCATTCGAGCCGCGTGCCGATATGATCAACCATTCCAGCCTCGCGCGCTGCGGTGGCGAGATTGCCATTGGCCGCTTCCACCATATCGGCAGGCGTTGCGATGATTGCGTCGAGATTGGCATCCGGCCGGGCCTGTGCGACATCCTCTCGCCAGGCTTCGAACAGGGTGTCGGCCAGTGCTTGGTTAGCTTCGCGCGATTCTGGCGATTGGTTCGAACGGCTGAAGGGTTCGACTGCGGATTTGAATGTCCCGACACGGAAAATGTTCACGTTAACGCCGAAGCGCGTCAGCATATCGCCATAGTAAAGGCGGTTGCCACCAGGGCCGAGGATCAGCGCGCCGCCCATCGGATGAACCCAAACCTCGCTGGCATGGGCCGCCAGTGCATAGCCGTCATCGCCATAGCCGGTCGCGTAGGCGATTACGGGTTTGCCCGCATCACGGACCGTTTGCAGCGCATCGCCGACCCGGGCGATGGCAGTCTGTCCGCCGCCGAGAAAGCCGTCGAGATCGAGGGCGACCGAGGTAACCCGGTCGTCGGTCGCCGCACTTTCAAGTGCCTGAACGATATCGCGCAGCCGGTGCTGGGTTACGGGTTCGCCGCCGGTGAGCGCATCGAACGGGTTAACCTGTTCGGGTTGCTCGACAATAACGCCTTCGAGATTGAGGTGGAGCGCGCCCGTTCCCGGAACGACCGGATTGGGGCTCGATGTCAGAACGGCGTAAAGCAGTCCGAAAAAGAGCAGCAGGAGAAGCAGGACGAGCCCATCCTTTATACCGACCAAAATTTTCCAGGCACCGCTTAACAGCCGCATTCTACAATCCTTATCTACCGACAGACGCTATTTAGGGATGCGCGCGATCATAAACAAATCGCATTCGGCGGAAAGACGTGGCGTTTCTACCAGCGGATCATGCGCGGGACGATCAACCGGCCCGCCAGCATCGCGACTGCGATTGTCAACGTGTACCACAGACCGATATAGACGATATCGCTATGCGGGCAGTGCATCGAATAGGCGAGCGTGCCCAGGCTGCCGGCGGCAAGGCCGGTCAGGGTGCCAGCCCGCTCTGGCGAAGTCGCCGCGCCGCGCCGCAACCACCAGGTGATGACCGCGCCTAGGACTAGGCCGATCCCGATCGAATAGGTCAGGCATTCGACGCCGTGGATCGGATACAACCGATCGGCAAGCGGCGTACGGCTGGCCAACGCAGCCACCGCCGCCGCTATCGGGACGATAAGCGCGGCAGCAACGGCCCAGCGCCAGCCGTTGCGATTGCTGCCGACAGCGGGTTGGGCCATGCCGGTCACTGCGCTGAGGCTTGCCGCACCCAGTATCAACAGCAGCCCACCACGGATCAGGTACATTGGGTTGGTGCCCGCTGGATCGAAAAAGCGGTTGTGGAAGCCCAGCTTCGCGATAACGATACCGCTGCCGAGCGCCGTCAATACGGCGAGGCCGAGCATAACGCGGTTGGCATTGAGCCTTTTTACCGGTGTGAGCTCTTCGGCCAGGCTATCAAGATCAAAACCCGTTGGCATCATTCTTCCTCGATCACAGCTGCCATGCGTTTCATGCCGCGGTGGATATTCACTTTGACCAGCGATTCGGACTGACCTGTTTGTTCCGATGCTTCCGCAATGGTTAGCCCCTGTATCTTGACCAGCTTGATCGCAAGAGCCTGTTTTTCGGGGATAAGCTCCATCAACCGCTCGAGACCGATCTTCGCGGCTACTGCGGGATCGGAGGGGTCGGCCGCCAGCTCTTCATTCAGCTCCACCTCTTTCGTGCGATAGACTTTGCGTAAATGGTCGATCCAGCGATAGCGGGCGATCGCCGCCAGCCAGGGCAGGAACGCCCTTTTTGGGTCATAGGATGCGCGTTTGCGATGGAGGGAGATCAAGGTTTCCTGCACGAGATCTTCCAGCATATGGGGCGCGATCTTGCGTGCATAATACCGTTTGAGCCAGATTTCGCATTCGCCGAGCAAAGAGCGATAGGCCGCCTTGTCGCCTTGCTGGGCGAGCGCCATGAGGCGCGCCAATGTCTTGTCGTCGGCAAGCATGATTCAAGGCTAGCATGCACCGTCGCATTGTGCAGCCCGAATATGGCCTTGGTCGAAAGGGGTGGGGAACCGCCCTGAATGGTGCGACCCATCTTGAGCGGCCACCGGACGGTTCCCCGGTCCTCGATCGGCCGATTGCGCGGGGAGGCATTTGTCGCGCGCTCGGTTCCGGGGCGCTTGCGCGGGGGCAGCGCGCAAGCCGTTCGGAAGTGTGTTGATCGAGGAAAAACTAAACTGTTCATTCGGTGTTTGGTGCGCGTGATTTCGTGGGGCAGGCCCGTCTGTTCCCCTTCTGGTTCGAAAGGGAGGTTCTACCGGTTACAATTCCGGCCCGTAAAATCGAAAAATTTCGGAATTTCCCTTGAATGCCCGGGGCAGAGGCTTAAATGCGCTTGTGTTAGCACTCGTTCTTTTAGAGTGCTAAAACGTGTTTTTTGCAGAATCTGGCGATGGGCTGGGCGCTCCAGGTGGAAACGTCTCGGCTCTCGCCTTTGATTTGGTAGTAGAAGAAAGGAATTACAATGGGATTTCGTCCACTGCACGACCGTGTGCTGGTTCGCCGCGTAGAGGCTGACTCTAAGACTGCCGGAGGCATCATCATTCCGGATAGCGCTCAGGAAAAGCCGCAAGAAGGCGAAGTCGTAGCCGCCGGTTCGGGCCTTAAGTCCGACGATGGCAAGGTAACGCCGCTCGACGTCAAAAAGGGTGACAAGATCCTGTTCGGCAAATGGTCCGGCACCGAAGTCAAACTCAATGGCGAAGATCTGATCATCATGAAGGAAAGCGACATTCTCGGCATCGTTGGCTGAGGACCGCGCGCTTTTTTCTTTCAAGACCATCACAACAAAAAGGTAAGCTATCATGGCAGCTAAAGACGTAAAATTCGGCCGCGACGCGCGTGAGCGCATCATGAAGGGTGTCGACATTCTCGCCGACGCCGTAAAGGTCACACTCGGTCCCAAGGGCCGCAATGTCGTACTCGACAAGAGCTTCGGCGCACCGCGCATCACCAAGGACGGCGTAACCGTCGCCAAGGACATCGAACTGAAAGACAAGTTCGAAAATATGGGCGCGCAGATGGTCAAGGAAGTTGCTTCCAAAACCAATGACATCGCCGGTGACGGCACGACGACGGCCACTGTTCTGGCACAGGCCATTGTTCGCGAAGGCATGAAGTCTGTCGCTGCCGGTATGAACCCGATGGACCTCAAGCGCGGCATCGACCTTGCGGTCACCAATGTCGTTGCAGACATACAGAAGCGTTCGAAGAACGTTAAAGGTTCCGACGAAGTTGCCCAGGTTGGTGTGATTTCGGCCAATGGCGACCGTGAAGTCGGCGAGAAAATCGCTGAAGCCATGGAGCGCGTCGGCAAGGAAGGCGTGATCACCGTGGAAGAGGCCAAGGGTCTCGAATTCGAACTCGATGTCGTCGAAGGCATGCAGTTCGACCGCGGCTATCTGTCGCCTTACTTCGTCACCAATCCGGAAAAGATGAATGTTGAGCTCGAAAACCCGTACATTCTGATCCACGAGAAGAAGCTCTCGAGCCTGCAGGACATGCTGCCGATCCTCGAAGCTGTCGTTCAGAGCGGTCGCCCGCTCCTGATCATCGCGGAAGACATTGAAGGCGAAGCGCTCGCGACCCTCGTCGTCAACAAGCTGCGCGGCGGCCTCAAGGTCGCTGCGGTCAAGGCACCTGGCTTTGGCGATCGTCGCAAGGCGATGCTCGAAGACATTGCGATCCTGACCAAGGGCGAAATGATCTCTGAAGATCTCGGTATCAAGCTGGATTCGGTTACGCTCGGCATGCTTGGCGAAGCCAAGCGCGTCACGATCGACAAGGACAATACCGTCATTGTTGATGGCGCTGGCCAGAAGAAAGCCATTGCCGGCCGCGTCGAAGCAATCCGTCAGCAGATCGAAAGCACGTCCAGCGATTACGACAAAGAGAAGCTGCAAGAGCGTCTCGCCAAGCTCGCTGGCGGCGTTGCCGTGATCAAGGTTGGCGGTGCTACCGAGGTCGAAGTGAAAGAGAAGAAGGATCGCGTCGATGATGCGCTCCACGCTACACGCGCGGCTGTCGAAGAAGGCATCGTCCCGGGCGGCGGAACCGCGCTTCTCTATGCAACCAAGGCTCTTGAAGGTCTGGTTGGCGAGAATGACGACCAGACCCGCGGTATCGATATCGTCCGCAAGGCGCTTTACGCTCCTATCCGTCAGATTGCCGAAAATGCCGGCCATGACGGTGCAGTGGTTTCGGGCAAGCTTCTCGAAGGCAAGGATCCGAAAACCGGCTTCAATGCGCAGACGGACGTTTACGAAGATCTGGTGAAGGCCGGTGTGATCGACCCGACAAAGGTTGTTCGCACGGCACTGCAGGATGCAGCTTCGGTTGCTTCGCTGCTGATCACCACGGAAGCCACCGTTGCTGAGCTTCCTGACGACAGCTCTGGCGCTCCTGCCATGCCTGATATGGGCGGCATGGGCGGCATGGGCGGCGGCATGGGTTTCTAAACCCGTCCGGCGTCAGCCAAACAAGGAAGGGCTGGAGGAGCAATCCTCCGGCCCTTTTTTATTGGCCCTGACCTGCTAGTCATTCGTCTACGGGGAGGATGTCCATATGCGCCGGGTATTGATCGGATTGGTGGCCCTTGCGGGCGCTGGCCTTGCGCTGGGCTGGTATTTCCAGGCCGAGATCGGTGAACGGCTTTTTGCGCAGGGCATTGCAGCGGCCATGAACCGCGACGATATCGCAGCACTTCCCGACGGCCTTCATGTTGCGATGTGTGGCACTGGCTCCCCGATCCCCGATCCCAGTCGCGCGGGTCCCTGTACGGCGGTAATTGCCGGAGACCGGATTTTCATCGTCGATGTAGGGGGCGCAGCTGTGCGCAATTTCGGACCGATCGGCCTGCCGGTAGCTGATGTGGATGCGGTATTCCTGACCCATTACCATTCCGATCATATCGACGGCCTGGGAGAACTGATGCTGCTACGCTGGACGGGCGGTGGATACAGTAGGCCATTGCCGATATTCGGGCCGACCAGGCTCGACGCCATTCTCGAAGGACTGGCTCAGGCCTATACCCCGGATACAGGATACCGTGTCGACCATCATGGCGAACAAGTGGTTCCGCCGAGTGGACAGGGCGCAGTGGCCCGGACTTTCCCAGTGCCTGCAGAGAATGCTCTGCAAACCATATATAACGAAGATGGGGTGCGGGTGCAGGTCTTCGCCGTCGATCATGGGCCGGTGCGCCCGACCGTGGGATATCGCTTCGACTATGGCAATAGATCGGTCGTTATCAGCGGGGACACGGTGCGTAGCGAGATGGTGGCCAGGGCTTGCGACGGATGCGACATTCTGGTTCATGAGGCGCTGAACAGCGATATGGTTGAGGTGGCGCGGCACCGGGTGGAAGCATCCGGCAATGCACGGCTCGCCCAGATCCTGGAAGACATCAAAAACTATCATACCAGCCCGGTCGAAGCTGAAGAAATCGCGGAACTCGGAAATGCCCGGATGCTGGTGCTGACGCATATCGTTCCGGCGGTGCCAAACGGGCTGATCGAAGCCTATTTCCTGCGTGGGACCGGTGAAGCCTATCGAGGCTCGACCGTACTGGCGCGCGACGGGATGTGGTTCAGCCTGCCCTCGGACAGCGACGCGATTGAACGCGACTGAGGGATATTTCTCTTACTGTCCGGCGTCCGGATCTGCAGCGGGCTCCGGGTCGGGCGTCTGGACCGCCGCCTCATATTCAGCCTGAGCTTGGTCAAGCGCTGCCGCGGCTTCGTCGAGCTGGTTCTCTTCGGCGCTGGTGATGCCCTCCTGGCTTTCCTGGCTACCGCACGCGGCGAGAAGAATGGCTGTTGCCAGTGGAACGACAATGCGGGTGTTCGTCATGCAATT
Source organism: uncultured Parasphingopyxis sp. (assembly GCA_947259005.1). Classification (GTDB taxonomy): domain Bacteria; phylum Pseudomonadota; class Alphaproteobacteria; order Sphingomonadales; family Sphingomonadaceae; genus Parasphingopyxis. The sequence goes on from CAMYKP010000009.1 coordinate 85,768, forward strand.
ACCTCCCCCGATATGGCCAGTCGAACCGGCACTTAGAGGTCTTTTGTCAGCAAAGAAAAAGGCCGCGCCCAGATGCCGGGCGCGGCCTTTCCTGTTCGTTTGCAATAAGGGCGTGCCTTATTCAGTCGGAGCTTCTTCGCCCATGGCTTCGTCGACAGCAGCTTCAGCGTCGCCAGCCATCTCGTCCATTTCAGCCATTGCGTCGTCGGCAGCAGCTTCCATGTCAGCAGCGGCTTCGTCAGCAGCAGCCTCAACATCGGCAACAGCTTCGGATGCGTCATCAGCAGCCGCATCCTGCTCAACTTCCGAGCATGCAGCGAGGCCGAGCGAAGCGGCGAGAGCCAAAGGCAATGCAAAAGTCTTAGTCATGGGTCGTTCTCCCAGTGGTTGGAATATTCAGTGTAACGACTTTGGCTCTCAAGGGAGTATCCCCCGAAACCAGTCACGCATTTTTTACAGCGCCTTGGCCGGTAAAGCAATATTTAGCTGAATCGCCGCTTATTCGGGTTCGATGGGGGCAGTCTCTTCTAGTTCGGCCTCTGCCGGCGGGATGGCTTCAGGCGCAGCCTCTTCGAAGTCTTCGAGATCATCCAGCGCCGCTTCGAAGGCTGCGTCGTCGGCCTCACTCAGACCCTCACCGTCGCCCGTCAGGCTCGCCGTATCATAGTTGAGTATTGCGGCTTCGCGGCTTTGGAAAAATGCAGATCGGGCGGCTGCATAAGGGTCGGCGCTGCTTTCGAGAAAGGCATCCACCCCGCTTTCTGAAAGTTCGGCCCGGGTGCTAATGATGCTGGCGGCTCTTATTCCCCATTGTTCCTGGGTCGTGAGGTTCAGTCCGCGACTGAAGAATATCGAAACGGGATTGGCAATGAAATCGACAACCGCGCCGAATGTGTCGCGCTGGGTGGAAGGTCCGAGCAACGGATTCATGACATAGCCGCCATCGCCGACGCCCCATACGGCGAGGGTTTGTCCGAAATCCTCGGGCGCGGGTTCGATCCCCATTTCGGTGGCATGATCGGCCAGACCACCCACGCCGATTGTCGAATTGACGATGAACCGTCCCAGATTGCGTAATGCCCGGTCAGGCCTGCCCTGCAACAGGTTGTTGATCATCGACCAGGGCTCGCTGAGGTTACGAAAGACATTGGCAATGCCGCGGCGTGCAGGCTGCGGCGTGATCGTGCGATACACATCGGCGGTCGGACTGATCAGGACATCGTCAATCGCCTGATTGACCGCCCACATGTCACGGTTGAATTCTTCATGACGATCGCGGTCGGCCATACCGTTTGGTCCGGCCATGGTCGTCGCGCAGGCGCTCAAGAACAGCATCAGCAACAATGATGTCAAAAGCTTACGCAACGAAACAGTCTCCGAAATACAGGGAATTTCAGCGCATGAAATGCCTTGGACGGTTGCTCCTGTCGAGTCATTTGAAGATTAATGTCTTGGCGTTCCCTAGTGGAGAATGCGGCGCGAAAGCCCTGTAAAGCAGTCTAAAACTGGCTGAATCATGGGTGGTTGACCACATATAAAGATATCTTTATGTCTTTATAAATGAGAGCTGAACTCGAAATCTTCAGAGCACTGGCTGATCCAACCCGGCTCAGGATCGTGGCGCTTTTGCGCGCGATGGAGCTGTCCGTCGGTGAATTGGCCCAGGTGTTGGGACAAAGCCAGCCGCGCGTATCCCGCCATGTCAAAATCCTTGTCGACGCCGGACTCGCCGAGCGCCGCAAGGAAGGCAGCTGGGTTTTTCTTGGGCTGGGCAATACGATACGGGTACGCCCCTTGCTCAATGCGATCGATGGCTGGTCCGAACCCGGTGAAGATCATTGGACCCGCGCCGATATTGCACGGTTAGCTGCGGTTCGCGCAGACCGCCAAGTGGCGGCCGAAGCCTATTTTGCCGCCCATGCAGAACAATGGGACGCAATCCGCTCCCTGCATGTGGCGGAGAGCGAAGTCGAAGCGGCGATGGCGCGCGCCCTTGAGAAGGATGCGATTGGCAGGCTGGTCGATATCGGAACGGGAACTGGCCGGATTCTTGAGTTGTTCGGTGCACAGGCTGGCAATGCGATTGGCATAGACCGCAGCCCGGAAATGCTCCGTCTGGCGCGAGCGAAACTCGCACAGGTCGGCCTCGAAAAGGCCGAGGTGAGGCAAGGCGACATGTATGCGCTGGAGCTGCCGAGCGGTAGCGCGGATACCGTGGTTCTGCATCAGGTGCTTCATTATGCGCAGCAGCCTGCAGCGGCGATCGCCGAAGCGGCTCGGCTGCTCGATACTGGCGGTCGCTTGCTGATCGTCGATTTTGCTGCGCATGAGCGGGAGGATTTGCGCAGTCAGAACGCCCATGCCCGGCTCGGATTTTCCGAAGAACAGATTGCGAAATGGTTCGCTGCCGCCCGGATCGAAGGCGGGCTTGTCGATGAGCTTGGAGGCGGCGAACTTACAGTAAAATTATGGTCCGGTCGCCGTTTGGCCGATCCGCGTTTGAAGGTAGTAGCCGCATGAATTTGACCGTCGATCAGCTGCATGAGGCGCGCCGCGCGACCGATGACCCGCTTTTTGCGGATCTCGCCGGCGATTCGAAGATATCGTTCGAATTCTTCCCGCCGAAAAATGAAAAGATGGAAGCGACGCTCTGGGATTCGATCAAGACGCTGGAGCCGCTCAATCCGCGCTTCGTGTCGGTTACTTATGGTGCTGGTGGGTCTACCCGCGAACGCACGCATGCGACGGTCCGGAGGATAGTCGAGGAAACGCCGATCCAGGCTGCGGCGCACCTGACTTGTGTCGATGCCAGCAAGGCGGAAATCGAAGAGGTTATTGGCGATTATTGGGATGCCGGAGTCCGGCATATCGTGGCGCTCAGGGGAGATCCGCCGCGCAAGGGCAATGCTTTCGAACCCTTCCAGCCGCATCCCGAGGGTTATGCAAGTGCCGCCGAACTGGTCGCCGGTATCAAGGCGTTCAAGCCGTTCGAAGTATCGGTGGCTGCCTATCCCGAAGTGCATCCGGAAGCCGATTGCCCGCAGGCCGATCTCGACAATCTCAAGCGCAAGCTTGATGCCGGGGCGACCCGCGCCATCACCCAGTTCTTTTTCTCTGCCGAAAATTTCTTCCGCTTTCGGGACGAAGTAGCCGCAGCTGGGATCAATGCTGAGATCGTGCCCGGCATATTGCCGGTTTCGAATGTTGCTACCACTCAGCGTATCGCCAGCATGTGCGGCGCGACGATCCCGCCATGGATGAACCGGTTATTCGAAGGCCTGGACGAGTTGCCTTCTGCACGCCAGCTGATCGCGGCGACTGTCGCGGCCGAGATGTGTCGCAAACTGTATGCGGGTGGCGTCCGCGAGTTCCATTTCTATACGCTCAACCGTGCGGAGCTTTCCTACGCTATCTGCCATCTGCTCGGCATGAGGCCGCGCACGCAGGATCAAACATCATGACCGATATTGCAGAGCAAATCCGCGCATTAGCGGCAGAACGCATCCTTGTGTTCGACGGCGCCTGGGGTACGGCAATCCAGAATTACTCTCTGGATGAAGCCGGCTATCGTGGAGCCCGCGAATTCCGGCTCGATCAAAAGGGTAATAACGATCTGCTCTGTCTGACCCAGCCGCACATCGTCGAAGAGATTACCGACGCCTACCTCGATGCCGGGGCCGATATCGTCTCGACGAACACATTCAGCGGAACGACAATCAGCCAGGCCGATTATGGCGACGAGGCTTTGGTCCATGAGCTGAATGTTGCGGCTGCCCGGATCGCCCGCAATGCGGCGGATGCTGCCTCGACCCCTGAAAAGCCGCGCTTTGTAGCCGGTTCGATCGGCCCGACCAACAAGACCCTGTCTCTGTCGCCGGACGTCAACGATCCCGGCTTTCGCGAGGTCGATTTCGACGAGATGAAACAGGTATATGGGGAACAGATCGATGGGCTGATCGAAGGCGGTGTCGACATGCTGCTCGTCGAAACGATCTTCGACACCTTGAACGCCAAGGCTGCGATCATGGCCGCGCATGAATCGGGGGATCGGCACGGCAAGTCGCTGCCGCTTATTCTGTCGATGACGATCACCGATATGTCCGGACGCAACCTGTCCGGTCATTCGATTGAGTCCTTCTGGGCTGCGGTGCGCCATTCCGCGCCGCTCGCGGTTGGACTCAACTGTTCGTTCGGAGCGAACAAGCTGCGTCCGCATATGCAGGCCATATCGGAAATCGCCGACACCCTGGTGATCGGCTATCCCAATGCCGGGCTACCGAATGATCTTGGCGAATATGACGAGGACGCCGAACATACACGCGACAAGGTCAGTCAGTGGATCGACATGGGGCTGGTCAATATCGTCGGGGGTTGTTGCGGGACCACGCCCGAGCATATCCGGGCGATCGCCGAACTCGTCGACGGAAAGCCGCCCCGTAAAATCCCAGATCCGATTACACGCACCTTCCTCACCGGCCTTGAGCCGATGACGCTTGCCGCCTGAAAGTTTCGATGACCGATAAAAGCGCAACCTTCGTCAATATTGGCGAACGAACCAATGTGACGGGCTCTGCCCGCTTCAAGAAGCTCATTCTCAATGACGATTATGAGGCTGCGGTAGAAGTCGCACGTCAGCAGGTCGAAAATGGCGCGCAAATTATTGATATCAACATGGACGAAGGGCTGCTCGACGCTGAAAAGGCGATGACGACCTTTCTGAAGCTGATCGCCGCCGAGCCCGATATTGCTCGTGTGCCCTTCATGATCGACAGTTCGAAATGGTCAGTAATCGAAGCAGGCCTCAAATGCGTGTCCGGCAAGCCCATCGTTAATTCGATCAGCATGAAGGAAGGCGAGGAAGAGTTTCTCGCCTATGCCGCCAAATGCCGGGCCTATGGAGCGGCGGTTGTGGTCATGGCATTCGACGAAACCGGCCAGGCCGATACCAAGGAGCGCAAGGTCGAGATTTGCGAGCGGGCCTACAAGCTCCTTACGGAGAACGGCTTTCCGCCTGAAGACATCATTTTCGACCCCAATGTCTTCGCGATTGCGACCGGTATCGACGAGCATCGCCGCTATGCGATCGATTTTATCGAGGCAGTGCGCGAAATTCGTGCGCGCTGTCCGGGAGTCCATATTTCGGGCGGCCTCTCCAATCTGTCCTTCAGTTTCCGCGGCAATGAACCGGTACGCCGGGCCATGCACAGCGTGTTCCTCTATCATGCGATTCCGGCCGGTATGGATATGGGCATCGTCAATGCCGGGCAGCTTGACGTGTATGACCAGATCGATCCGGAACTGCGCGAGGCCTGCGAAGATGTGATCTTCGATCGCACTCCCGAAGATGGAGGAGATGCGACTGAAAACCTAATCGCACTGGCCGAAAAATATCGCGGCACCGACAAGAAAGCAGAGAAAGAAGCGGAAGAATGGCGCGGTTGGGATGTGATCAAGCGGCTCGAATATGCACTCGTCAAAGGTATCGATGCCCATGTTGTCGATGATACCGAGGAAGCACGGCAGGGGATTGCTGATCGCGGCGGCAAGCCGATCGAAGTGATTGAAGGCCCGTTGATGGACGGGATGAATGTCGTTGGCGATCTGTTCGGATCGGGCAAGATGTTCCTGCCGCAAGTCGTCAAATCAGCTCGGGTGATGAAGAAGGCTGTCGCTCATCTGCTTCCCTTCATTGAGCAGGAAAAAGACGAGAAAGCCAAAGGTAAGGGCACGATCATCATGGCGACCGTCAAAGGCGATGTGCATGATATTGGTAAGAATATTGTCGGCGTCGTTCTTCAGTGCAATGGATTTGACGTTATCGATCTGGGCGTGATGGTACCCTGGAGCGATATCCTGACGGCGGCCAATGAAAACGATGCGGATATCATCGGGCTTTCCGGCCTGATCACGCCCTCGCTCGACGAGATGGTCACCGTGGCAGAGGAAATGGACCGCGCCGAGCTACAGATTCCGCTGCTGATCGGCGGCGCCACAACTAGCAAAGTGCATACGGCGCTCAGGATAGAACCAGCCTATGCCGGGCCGACGATCCATGTGCTGGATGCAAGCCGTGCTGTGGGCGTTGCCGCGACTCTCGTCTCTCAAACGCAGCGTGCGCCGTTCGTCGAACAGACTGCCAACGAGTATGACGAGATCCGCACGGCACGTGAGGGGCGGGGAGCAAGCAAGCTCGTTTCCCTCGATGAAGCCCGGGCTAATGGTTTTGCCGTAGATATGGCTCTGAAGCCGCCCGCACCAGACAAACCCGGTTTGCATGTGTTCGATGACTGGCCGCTCGACGATCTGCGCGATTATATCGACTGGACGCCCTTCTTCCGTGCCTGGGAGCTGGCCGGCAATTATCCCGCGATACTCGAAGACGATGTGGTGGGCGAAAGCGCGCGCGATCTCTTCAAGGACGGTCAGGCCATGCTCGACAGGATTGTCGAGGAAGAGTGGCTGAAACCGCGCGCAGTTGCCGGGCTATGGGAATGCCGCCGGGATGGTGACGATATCATTGTCCTGGATGGTGGCAATGAGCATCGCGTACCGATGCTGCGTCAGCAGGTAGCCAAGCGTTCTGGCCGCGCCAACATGTGCCTTGCCGATTTCATCGATCCGGCGGGTGACTGGATCGGTGGATTTGCAGTTTGTGCCGGCCATGGGATCGACGAGCATATCGCACGCTTCAAGGCCGAGACTGACGATTATTCAGATATCTTGCTGAAGGCGCTGGCTGATCGGCTCGCCGAGGCCTTTGCCGAGCGTATGCACGCCCATGTCCGTACGGAACTATGGGGTTATGCGTCCGAGGAAAGCCTCTCTAACGCAGACCTGATCCGCGAAAAATATCAGGGCATTCGCCCCGCTCCAGGCTATCCTGCATGCCCGGACCACAGCCTCAAACCAATCCTTTTCGAGCTGCTCGGCGGCGGTTCGGGCCATAATGGCCCGGCAGGGATTGAACTGACGGAAAGTTTCGCCATGTGGCCGACCGCGGCCGTTTCGGGTTTCTATTTTGGCCATCCGCAATCGCAATATTTTGGCGTGGCGAAGGTCGCACAGGACCAGCTTGAGGATTATGCAGGGCGCCGCGGCGTCGATCTAGATACCGCGACACGCTGGCTCCGGCCCAATCTCGACCGGTAAATTGGCCTGAAAAGAGCATTAACGCGCTGAAAAGACGATGTTAACTGTATAATTTCGGACTTTCTTAACCGTTGAACGCGCATCGCGAGGCATTCTCTTGGGAGAGTGTCATGCGCATTTCACCTGTTGTCATCCTGGCCGTACTTCTTGCTCTTGGCGTGCCGCTTGCCGCCCAGCGGCCCAGCGCACCCTTTGTCGTCGAGGAAACAGGGCAGGGCTTTTCCCGTCTCGATCAAGCTGTGGATGCCATTGGCGGCCGGCAGGGAACGATCATTATTGCGCCCGGCACCTATCGCCAATGCGCGGTGCAGGAAGCTGGCATGATCACCTATCGCGCGGCAGAACCGGGTACGGCGATCTTCGATGGCGTAGCCTGCGAACAAAAGGCTGCACTGGTCCTGCGCGGACGGGCGGCGCTTGTGGATGGGCTGATATTCCAGAATATCTCTGTGCCCGATGCCAATGGCGCAGGTATCCGGATCGAACGGGGCAATCTCCAGGTTCAAAATTCCATGTTTCGCGATAGCGAGCAGGGCATTCTCTCTGCTGAAGATCGCGGCGCGACGATCAGCATCGACCGTTCGACCTTTTCCGGCCTTGGGCGCTGCGATCGCGGTTATTCCTGCGCGCACAGCATCTATATCGGCCGCTATGGTGCGCTGGAAGTCACCCGGTCGCGTTTCGAGCGCGGAACAGGGGGGCACTATGTGAAGAGCCATACACCGCAGATACGTATCACCGATTCAAGCTTTGACGACACGGCAGGCAGTGCCACCAACTATATGATCGATCTGCCTTCGGGTGCGGTTGGCACGATAGCCAACAACATCTTTGTGCAGGGCGAGAACAAGGAAAACTGGAGCGCCTTTATTGCGGTATCCGCCGAGGGTGGCGGCAACAGCAGCGCGGGTTTGGTCATCGCTGACAATGAGGCTTCGCTCGCACCCGGAGTACGCCGGAACACCTGGTTCGTGGCCGACTGGAGCGGCGATAGGCTCAGCATCGGCGAGAACAGTCTTGGCGAACGGATCGCGGTTTTCGACAGCCGTTAGGGCATGGAGAGCCGTGCTCGGCTTGCTTTGCTGTATTGCATATGCAATACGCATAGCCGCTGAATTGTCACGAGGGCTTCATGACCCAACAATCTGAATCTGCATCTCTGCCGAACTGGGGCCGTCTGGCTGGCCTGTGCTACCTGTTCATCATCATCGGCGGACTGTTCAGCGAGGCCTATGTCCGCGGCAGTATTATCGTTGCCGGCGATGCCGGAGACACGGCGCGCGCGATTATCGAGAATGAGGATTTCTGGCGAATGGGAGCAACCGTCAACCTGCTCTACCTTGCCCTTAACATTCCGGTCGGCGCATTCTTCTATCTGCTGTTTCGGCGAGCAGCTCCGGCCCTGTCCCTGATGATGCTGATGTTTATCGGGCTGTGCGCGACGGTCGAAGCCGTCAATTTGCTCAATATGACAGGATCGTTCGGATTATTGGGTAATCCGGACGCGCTTGGCGGGCTGAACGCGGAACAACGCGAAGCCCTGGCCTATTCCGGACTGCGGCAATTCTCGATGGGTATGTCTGTAGCCTTGGTCTTTTTTGGCTTTTTCTGTGTGATACTCGGCAAACTCATCTGGCAAATGCCTGTCCTGCCACGGGCGATAGGTGCGCTGATGATGCTGGCCGGATTTTGCTATCTGATAAACAGCGTGGTGAATATCAGCGGTCTCGATCTTCCCGTATCACCGTGGATATTGCTGCCATGCCTTGTCGCGGAACTGTCTGTCGCGCTCTGGTTGCTTGTTCGGGGCGTGCGGACGGAGCAGGGCTAGACTGCCGACAAAGAATTGACTTCCAGGCCGTGCTTGCGGACAGTCTGGCGATGAAAAAGAAACTTCTCAGCTTCATCGGCGCGATATTGGCATTTATTCCCGCTACCGCCATCGCGCAGGAATCTGCCCGCCCCAATATCGTCCTGATCGTCGCGGACGACGTCGCCTTCACCGATCTGGGCGCTTATGGCAGCGAGATCCGCACGCCCAATATCGATGCGCTGGCGCGGCGCGGGACGATGTTTTCCAATTTTCATGCAACGCCGATGTGCGCCCCTTCGCGCGCCATGTTGATGACGGGCGTTGACAGTCACCGGGCCGGGATCGGCAACCTACCCGAAACCACACCGACCGAGCATCAGGGCTCCCCGGCGTATCGGGGGCTATTGGCGGACGGCCTGCCGACCATCGCCAGCCGCCTGCAGGGCATTGGCTATCGGACCTATATGACCGGCAAATGGCATCTCGGGCACACACCGGGCACGCTGCCCAGCGCACGCGGGTTCGACCGGACGTTCATTGTCGACGCGACGGGCGCGGACAATTGGGAGCACCGGCCCTATCTGCCCTATTACGACCGGGCCGAATGGTTTGCCGATGGCGAGGCGGTCAATGAACTGCCCGATGATTTCTATTCGTCCGAATTTCTGGTCGACCGGATGATCGACTTTATCGGCGGGCCGGGCGATGATCCCTTTTTCGCCTATGTCGCGTTCCAGGCCATTCACATCCCGGTGCAAGCGCCGCGTGAATATACGATGGGCTATCGTGACGTCTATAATCGCGGTTGGCAGGTTCACCGCGAACGGCGTCACGCTGCGGCCATCGAAGCGGGCCTGATTCCCGCAGGTGCTCCGCTGGGTGCCATCCATTCCGATCTGCGCCAATGGGATGACCTGACGGCCGAGGAACAGGCCTGGCATGCCCGCGCGATGGAAGTGAATGCCGGGATGCTGGAAGCGATGGACCATCATCTGGGCCGGCTGATCGCGCATCTGCGCATGACGGGCGAATATTACAACACGGTCTTTATCGTCACATCGGACAATGGCCCGGAAGGCAATTCGCCTGCGGGCAGCCGGATCATGCAGGCCTGGTTTTGGATGGTCGGCTATTCGACCGATATCGAAACCATGGGCGAGCGCGGCAGCTGGGGCTATATCGGGCCGGAATGGGCAAGCGCGAACGCCTCGCCGAGCAGCCTTTTCAAATTCTACGCCAATGAAGGCGGAACACGCGTTCCGCTGATTGTTTCCGGGCCGGGCATCGATGAAGGCGGCATGGCGCGCCAACTGGGACTGATAAGCGATATACCCGCGACGATAGCCGCGCTCACCGGTGCCGATGGCGAGGGGATGACGGGTCGCAGCCTGATGCCCGCGCTGACGGGCGATGAAACCGATATTTACGGGCCGGATGACAGTTTCGGCATCGAAACAGCGGGGCGGCGCGCTTTCTACCGGGGCCGCTACAAGATCGTCCGCAATGGTCTTCCGCTAGGCGACAATATCTGGCGGATGTACGATCTTGAAACTGATCCCGGCGAAACCAACGACCTGTCAGCCGCCAATCCCGAACTTTTTGCCGCAATGCGGGCGGGATATGATGCCTGGGCGGAGGAGAATGGCGTGCTGGAAATGCCGGAGGGCTATGACCCGGTAAAGACGCTGCAACAGCACAGCCGCGGACCGATCTTACGCCGCTACTGGTGGATATTGGCGTTGCTCGGCGGGATCATTGTCGCGCCGGTCGCGTGGCTGATCTATCGGCGTCGCCGGAAGCGGATATCGTGATCTAGGGGCAATTGCTCTCGCCGACACCCGGCATCACATCCAGACAGCGTCCGTCAATCGTCACGTCGCTGATATCGAGATCGATCAGCGAAGCGAGGGTCGGCAGGATATCGACCGTCATTACGCCGAGCGGTTGTTCGACATGCTCCGCGCCCGGCCACCAGAAGAGGATCGGCACGCGCCGGTCATAGTCCCAGACACTGCCATGCGTCGCGACATAAGCTCCGGGGATGGCTTCGGGGATGGGCGTCACGCGCGGTTGCAGGACGACGATGAAATCGCCAGATCGCTCGGCATTGAAATTGGCGCGGACCCGGTCAAGCACCGTCCAGTGTTCGGGCGGCGCGGTCGTGATGGGCTGGGCGAGAATTTCAGACCGCCCATAAACCCGGTAGACCTGTGGATGCGCGGAGATCATCGCGATCGCGCGGTCGATCACTTCGGCGCGCCGGTCTTCGGGCACGGAACGATCGACATAGAAATCACCGAAAGGCCCGTCTGCCCGCAGGATGGGGGCTTCCAGCCCGGTTTCCGCAGCAAGGCGCGCATCCAGTGTCTCAAACCCCGGCAGCAATCGAGCGGCACGCGGCGCCGCCTGTTCCACTTGGCGTTCCGGCAGGTCGAGGCCGCCATGATCGGCCGTCAGCATCACGACATAGTTGATATTCCGGGCATCGAGTCGCGCGAAAAAATCGCCGAGCATGGCATCAAGCGCCATGAGCTGAACGCACATTTCGACGCCTTCTGTGCCATAGGCGTGGCCAATATAGTCGGTCGAGGCGAGGCCGATCGCCAGAAGGTCGGTCGTGTCCTGTTGGCCCAGTTCAAGTTCGGAGACGAGATTGGCCGCGAGGACGAGGGTCAGCAAATCGCCTTCGGGGGATGTCAGAATGTCCCGGCCGCTGGTTGTCGGTCCCCGGGAAAAGACATGGGTGCCCACAGTCGCTTCCTCGCCGACCGGAATGGCGCGATTATAGGCGGTACATTGCTGCGGGACAGGAAGCGGTACGCGATTCGATACGGCCGCCTGCATCGCTGCCTCGTTGATACGCGTCAGCGCTTCGGGGGTTTCCCGCCCCTCAAACGTAGTAAATCCGGCGTCGCCGGGCCAGAATACATGATCGGCCTGTGCGCCGCCAAGCATGACGGCGGACCTGTCCTTACCGGCTACCGAAACGACGCGGCTGGCCTCGTCGACGCGCTGCATCAGATCGCCAAGGGTCGGCACGAGCAGGTTGCCGGTGGAAACTGTGTAGTCGCTGGAGGATGAGCCCTCGACGCTTGAATCTTCCGAACAATAGACCCTCACATCATCACGCTCGACGCTCATATCGAACCACCGATTGGCGATTATGCCTGTGCGCGCGGGATGGGAGCCGGTCAGGATTGTTGAATGGCCGGGGCAGGTTTCAGTGGCGGAATGCGCCTGATAGCCGGACGGGAATACTGCGCCCTCCAGCAACCGCGCGAAACCGCCGGAGAAATTCTGGCGGTGCTGGGCGAAGAGATCCGCGCTGAGCTGGTCGATCGAAATGGCAACTACGAGTCGTGGCGACGACGATTCGGTTGCTGCCGTGCTCTCCCCATTTTGTGCAAATGCCGCGAAAGGCAGGGTTAAAGCTGTAACCAGGGTAGCGATGCGAACGAACTTCATCGGATATCCTCTTGATAGTGCACGGCGCGAATGCCGCTGCTATAGCGCGCTCGCGAAGGAGCAAACAGGTGCGATTTTCCCTTATGAAGACCGTCTTCGGTTTGATTGCCGCATTTTTCTGTTTGATGCCAGTGTTCGGCGCCGCTCAGGTGCCGCGCGAGAATGCAATCAAGACGGCCCTGCTTGCCGAAACGCAGACACCCGCTCCCGGCCAGAGCTTCACTATCGCGATCCGCATGAGGCCCGACGAAGGGTGGCATGGCTATTGGTTGAACCCGGGCGACGCTGGAAGGCCCGACCGCTTTGATTGGACGTTGCCTGAGGGTGTGACGATCGGAGAACTTCGATATCCGGTGCCCGAGCGGTTCTGGATCAGCGGGATCATGAATTACATCTACCATGGCGAATATGCGCTGCTGGCAGAGGTGACACTGGATGACAGCATCGCGCGGGGTACGGCTCTGCCGCTGCGCGCCGAGGGACAATGGCTGGCCTGCACGGATGAACAATGCGTGCCCGAAGGCGGCTCGTTGGGGATCGATCTCGTCGCGGGATCGGGCGAGCTATCCAGCAATCGGAACTTTGACGAATATCGGGTCCGGCTGCCGCGCCCATTGAGCACCGAAGCCATGTTCGAACTGATCGGGGATACGCTGCGGATCGGCATTCCCTATCCCGCAAACGCCCCTGTTGCCGCACCCTATTTCTTCGCGCAGAGCGAGCGCGTGCTCGACTATGGAGCCGAGCAGACCATCTCGCGCAGCGGTGACATGCTGATCGTCGAAGTGCCGGCTGGTAACGAAGCGGACGCGGCAGCGCGGATCGAAGGGTTGCTCAAAATCGGTGAACATGACGGGCTGCAGCTGGTAGCGCTTCCTGGCGAAGTTCCTGCTGCGGGGACTCCGATTTCGGAAGCGGCAATCAACAGTTCAGCAATAGGCGCTGACATCCGGACCATCCTCTTCGCGCTGGGCAGTGCGATCCTGGGCGGAATACTCCTTAATATCATGCCTTGCGTCTTCCCCATCCTCAGCCTCAAGGCGCTGAGTTTGGCCAAGGCGGGAGGCGAGGAACGTGCCGTGCGGCGCGATGCTCTGGCCTATACGGCAGGCGTTGTGATCGTCTGCCTTGGCCTGGGAGCGGCGTTGCTGGCCTTGCGCACAGGCGGCGCGTCCATCGGCTGGGCGTTCCAGTTGCAGGACCCGCGCATGATCCTGTTCCTGCTGCTGCTGGTGACGGCTATCGCGTTGAATCTTGCAGGCCTGTTCGAATTGCCGAGCGTTTCCGGCGGCGGTCGTTTTGCTGATCGGGACGGACCGACAGGATCCTTCTTCACTGGCGCGCTTGCCGCCTTTGTCGCTACGCCTTGTACCGGACCTTTCATGGGTGCGGCGCTGGGGGCGGCGCTGATCGTGCCGACCATCGTGGCGCTGGCAATTTTTGCAGGATTGGGCTTCGGATTGGCGCTGCCGTTCCTCGTCCTCGCCTATGTACCGGCGTTTCGGGCCAAGCTGCCCAAGCCGGGGCCGTGGATGAACGGGTTTCGGCATCTGATGGCGGTGCCGATGTTTCTCACCGCGCTGGCGCTCGGCTGGGTGCTCGGCCGACAAACCGGTGTCGATGGTCTGACATTAGGCATTGCCGCCGCGCTGGGCGTTGCGCTCATGTTATGGTGGGCCGGCAACCGGCAGGTGGTGGGCAAGCGCGCATGGTTACCGATTATTCCTGCCATGCTCGTGACGATCGCTGCGCTTGCGATCGTGCCGACATCATCGCCTGCGCAATCCGGGCAGTCAGAGCGCGGTGCACTCAACGCAGAAATGTTCAGCGAAGCGCGGCTTGAAGAATTGCGGGCAGAGGGACAGCCGGTCTTCGTCTATTTTACCGCAGACTGGTGCATCACCTGCAAGGCGAATGAGGCTGGCGCGCTGAACCGCGAGGCCGTGGCCGACCATTTCCAAAGCCAGAATATCGCTGTTCTGGTTGGCGACTGGACGAATGGCGAACCGGCGATTGGCCGGTTCCTGGAAAGCCATGGTCGATCGGGTGTGCCACTGTATCTCTATTATGCGCCAGGGAGTGAGGCAGAAATCCTGCCACAGATTTTGACAGTGGGAACACTTACAGAATTAGGCGGTTAGTTCGTGAAAACTTTGCGTGCGAAATGACCCTGTAAAGGGAATTCTTGCCCTAGCACTACCGCCCCACATCCTCGTCATAATTGATCATCGGCCCGACGGGTGCATCCATAGGCGGCGCGTCTGTCGCACCGCGGACCCAGACACGCTGACCGCCGACCCATGTTTCGGCAACTTGGGTATCGCGGATCTGTTGCGGCGTCGCATCGAATATGTCGCGATCGAGGATGATGAAATCGGCATAAAGACCCTCACCAAGTCTGCCGACCTGACCTTCGGCAAAACCCGCAAAGGCACCGCTGGTTGTGAAAGCGGCAAAGGCCTGTTGTAGTGAAATGCGTTCATGCGCCTGCCAGCCACCCGAAGGTTCGCCATTGGCGTCCTGCCTGCTGATCGCGACCGCAAGCCCCGGGAAGGGATTCGGGTTTTCGACCGGGAAATCGCTGCCAAAGGCCAGGGTCGAGCCGTTGCGCAGCATCGTATTCCAGGCATAGGCACCGATCAGTCGATCCGGACCGAGCCGGGCTTCGGCCATCAGCCGGTCGGAGGTCTGGTGCACGGGCTGCATCGAGGCAATGATGCCATGCCGACCAAAGCGTTCCAAATCTGCGGGGTCGACAATCTGCGCATGTTCGATCCGCCAGCGCCGATCATCGGTATATCGAGTGGCCAGCTCCTCAATTGCACCAAGCGCATCGCGGTTGGCGCGATCGCCGATGGCATGAATAGCCGCCTGAAATCTGTCGAGCGACAATCGGCTCAGCCGGTTGCGCAATCCGATACTGTCGATCAGCGCCAGTCCCGTTTCGCCGGGTGCATCGGAATAGGGGGCATTCAAAAGCGCCCCACGCGATCCCAGCGCGCCATCGCCGTAAATTTTCAGGCCCACCATTCGCAGATGCCCGTCATAGAGCCAGGGGGTCATCCCGTCCCCGGCGATATCGAGCAGCGTTTCGAGCGACCCGGCATAGGATATGACGCGGACGTTGAGCAGGCCCCGGTCGCCAGCGCGGCGGACGACACTCCAGTCATCCGCAGTCGTTCCCATATCGTGCATGGTCGTGACGCCATAGCTGAGCAGCAGCGATTGAGCTTCGCGAAGCGCCATATCGCGAACCGGCGGTTCCGGCGTAGGAATGGCGTTTGCGACAAGCGCCATGGCAGCATCAACGAAGACGCCATTGGGCTGGTTGCCGTCGCGCCCGATCCTGCCACCAGAAGGCGCCTGTGACGCAGGGGTGATGCCTGCTGCAGTCATGGCGTTGCTGTTCGCGACGCCCGCATGGCCATCAACGCGTACGAGCCAAACGGGTCGGTTCGGAACGGCGGCATCCAGGTCGGCTGCTGTTGGGAAACGGTCAAGGCCCCAGCGTTCCTGATTCCAGCCCCGGCCAATGACCCAGCGCAAGGTTGGATTATCGGCGCTATATTGGGCGAGCCGGGCCATCGCGTCGTCGAGACTCGTCGTGTCGGAAAGGTCGAGCTGGATGGCGTTATAGCCAAGCCCCATCAGATGGCCATGTGCGTCGATAAGCCCGGGAATGACTGTGCGCCCCTGCATGTCATACCGCGTATCCAGGCCTTCGGGATAATTGTCCCCGCGGCGAAGCACGTCCGTTACGCGTCCCGTATCGCTATCGAATACAAGGCCCGTAAACCGGATGAGGTTGCCAGCTTCGTCCAGCGTATAACCATTGGCATTGTCGATCAGCACATCAGCCTGTGCCGGTACCGAGAGGAATCCCGCCGCGAGTGCAAGCGCGGCCAGCCGTCCGACACGATGGATGAAATGCTTCACTCTTCCAGTCTCCTCACCAGTGAACTCGTATCCTGCCGGTTGCCGCCCATGGCCTGTACTTCGGCATAATAGCCATCGACCAGCTTCGCGAGCTCCAGCGTAGCGCCGTTGGCTTCGCCTTCTTCAAGCGCGAGCCCTAAATCCTTGCGCATCCAGTCAACCGCGAATCCGAAATCAAATTTACCTGCGGCCATCGTTTTCCAGCGATTTTCCATTTGCCAGCTTTGCGCCGCGCCACCGGAAATCGCCTCGAACACCTTGTCGAGATCAAGCCCCGATCGCTTTGCCAGATGCAGCGCCTCGGAAAGCCCCTGGAGAACCCCGGCAATGGCGAGTTGGTTGCACATCTTGGTCTGCTGGCCCGCCCCGGCTTCGCCGCAATGGACGATCCGCGCCGCATAGGCCTGCATGATCGGCTCGGCGAGCGTCATGGCCCGCTTGGTCCCGCCGCACATGATTGAAAGTGCGCCCTTTTCCGCTCCTGCCTGCCCACCGGATACCGGCGCGTCGACGCAATGAATACCGAGCGATTCGCCTTCTTCGGAGAGCTTGCGTGCGAGCATGGCGGAAACGGTGGTGTGATCGATGAAGAGCGTGCCTGCATGCATTGCGGCAAAGCTGCCGTCCGGGCCCAGCGTGACCGCTTCGACATCGGCATCCGCACCGACACAGGCGATGACGGCATCTACTCCTTCGGCAGCCTCGGCGGGTGTGTCTGCGCTTTGTCCGCCATGCTCCCGGACCCAATCGTCTGCCTTGGATGCCGTGCGGTTGAAAACGGTAACGTCGTGACCGGCCTGCAGAAGATGTCCGGCCATAGGAGCGCCCATCACGCCAAGTCCGATAAATGCGATTTTTGCCATTGGGAGACGCCTGAAATTTCTGCCGAGCGCGACCCATAGGATGTGTTTGCCGAAGACGCCAGATAGGCTAGGGCTGGCGGATTATGGCCACATCAGTACAACCTGCACCCGATTCGACCCTGACGCTGGAAAGCGTTCGCGCTGCGCATGAGCGAATTGCCGATGCGATCGTGCGTACGCCGACGCTGAAGAGCATTACCCTTTCGGAAATGACGGGCGCGGATGTCTGGCTGAAATTTGACAATTTGCAGTTCACAGCATCGTTCAAGGAACGCGGCGCGCTGAACGCGATGCTGATGTTGGGCGACAATGCTCGAAAACGCGGCGTGATCGCGGCCTCTGCGGGCAACCATTCCCAGGGCGTGGCCTATCATGGTGCGCGGCTCGGCATTCCGGTCACCATCGTGATGCCCCTCCATACCCCGACCGTGAAAGTGCAGCAGACCGAGGGGCATGGGGCCACGGTAGTGTTGCACGGCGAACGGTTCGATGATGCCCAGGCCTATGCCTATGAACTGGCTGACGAACGCGACCTGACTTTCGTCCATCCGTTCGATGATCCCGATATTGCTGCAGGTCAGGGCACGGCTGCGCTTGAAATGCTGGAGGATGTTCCCGAGATTGATACATTGGTCGTGCCGATCGGTGGCGGCGGGCTTATTTCGGGCATGGCTGTCGCGGCGAAGGGCCTGAATCCCGATATCGAAGTGGTCGGCGTCGAGGCGGAGCTGTATCCGTCCACTTATTCGAAACTGAAAGGCCTGAACCTGCCCTGCGAAGGCGATACTCTCGCTGAAGGTATCGCCGTGAAGGAACCGGGCAAGTTCACGCTCGAAGTGATTCGCAAGGTCGTCGACGATATCGTGCTCGTTTCCGAACGCGATCTGGAACGAGCGGTTTCGCTGCTGCTGCAGATCGAAAAGACGGTAGTCGAGGGCGCGGGCGCGGCGGGCCTTGCCGCGATGCTCGGCCATCCTGAACGCTTCAAGGGCCGCAAGGTCGGGTTGATCCTGTGCGGCGGGAACATCGATACGCGATTGCTCGCCAATGTATTGCTTCGCGACCTGGCGCGGGACGGTCGGCTCGCACGCCTCAGAATCCGGCTCAAGGATCGGCCGGGCGCGCTTTACCACGTTGCCAAGGTGTTCGACGAGCAGCAGGTCAACATCATTGAAATCTATCACCAGCGGATTTTCACCTCGCTGCCCGCCAAGGGATTGATCACCGATATCGAATGCGAAACTCGCGGAGCGGCGCATCTCCAGCGACTTATCGAGGCGCTGCAGAAGGAAGGTTATGGCGTTACGCCGGTAGAGCTGGCGTAGTTCCGTAAAATTTCCTGTCGGACTTGAGGCGTTCAACAGCGAGGTTGAATCCAAAAAAGTACCACCGGACTAGCGCACATCCGGATACCATTTATCCAGACCCTTTTTGCGTCCGAAAGCCCAGCTCATTCCGCATTTCAGGTAGATCCAGTTCGCTTTCAGCGGCCCCCATTCGGCAATGCGCCGGTCAGAGGTGCGGACGATGCGGGGGACCAGCTTCACGCTGCCGATCCGGCACAGCCTGAGGCACAGATCGACATCCTCCATGATGTTCATATCAGGATCGCAGCCATCGACGCGCAGGAAATCGGCACGGCGAAAGAACATCGCGTGATCGCCGAACAACAGTCTTAAGCCGCGCACAAACAGATGAGGGCGGAGCAGGATCGGCCCGTAATAAGTCTTGGCCCAATTATGGAAGCTCGTGCCCCAACGTGTCTTTGTACCGGTGAGTAGCGGTGTAAAGCCGCCCAGCACACGTCCCGGCTTGGCCAATGTGTGTTCGACAATGGCGAGCGCATCGGTCGGCAGTTCGGTGTCGGCATGAAGCACGCAAACAAGCGGGGCACTGACCTCTTCAATGCCGCGATTGATCTGGACTGCGCGGCCCTTGCGATCATGCTCGACCACCTGGAAACTGGCGGTGCGCGCAATTTCCACGGATTTGTCCGTGCTTCCGCCATCAACGACAATCACCTCTGCCGGTGCAGGGTCGAGTGCGGCGATATTGGCAATGACCCCCGGCAGCGCCGTTTCTTCATTGACTATCGGAATTACAATCGCGACTTCGCTGCGCGTCCGGGCGGTCATGCGGTTAGCCATGGCCAGCGTTCAAGATCTTCCGGCCTGTCGCAATCGGCGAGAGTTTCAAGCAAGTCTGGAGCTAACCCTTTCGCGTCAAGCCGCCGCAATGTCTCGGGTAACACCGCATCCGTGCCCCAGGCCATATCGGTAAAGAGCCAGTCGTGCGGCGAGCTAAGGCCGATCAGCCAGTAACCGCCATCCTCGGCCGGACCGATCACTACGTCACCATCGCGCAATGCTGCAGCGGCCTGTTTGAGATGAGTCGCTTTCAGGTCCGGGCAATCCGCACCAACGAATATCACCGGCGCATCCTGACTTGCATCGCGCAAGCGATCACCAAGATCGCCGCCGCCCTGCTCTACATAGGAAATGCCTTCACCCAGCCATGTCTCAAACTGAACCAGGGGCGCTCCGGTAAAGCGGATCTCGATCGGTAGGCCGCTCTCTCGCATCACGCGGACCGTTCGTTCGGTCAGTTGCTTGTGTATCGCTGCAGCGCCTGCTTCTCCCAAAGCCGGGACAAGCCGGGTCTTCGCTTTGCCTGCTTCCGGATAACGCGTGAACAGAACTAGGCGGGGCATTGGCATGCGAAGGCCTTACCGACTCTGTGTGCATTGGACAAAGGGAAGATTGGCTCAGGTCGGTCGGATGTGCATGGCGATGGCGGGCTGATCGACAAACCGCTATGGGATAACTCTCCCTGGGAATTGACCTACTATGCTTTCAGTCCTTGATCTCTTTCGCATCGGTATCGGGCCATCCAGTTCCCACACAGTGGGGCCGATGCGTATTGGCCGACGGTTTTTGAGCAGCCTGAAGAGGCAGGGATGTCTCGAACGCACGGCCCATATTCAGGTTGAACTGCAAGGGTCCTTAGCGTTAACCGGGGCTGGCCATGCCACACCAAAGGCGGTGGTCCTTGGGCTGCTGGGCCTGAAGCCCGAAACCCTCAATCCCGAAACTGCCGATGCCGCCGTCGCCGCCGTTTACACACAAAAGCGGCTGGCCATGTGTGATGGTGTCGAGATCGCCTTCGACCCGGAAACGGATATCATCTTCGCCTATGATGAAATCCCGGACCTGCATCCCAACGGAATGCGAATGAAAGCCTATGATGCCAATGGCGATCGACTGACAGAGCGAACCTATTATTCGACCGGGGGTGGTTTTATCGCCTCGCGCCGCCAGCTCGAACGGCCCGTCAAGAATGACATGATTCGCGTAGGCAAACCGGTTCCCTATCCCTTCGGCTCCGCGCAGGACGTTCTGGATACCTGCAAAGCGGAGAATATGGCGATCCACGATCTGATATACGCCAATGAGGATGTCAGGCGTCCGCGCGTTTCCACCGATCAGGCGCTGGATAAAATCGCTGCGGTGATGATGGCCTGCATCGACAGGGGGTTGGAGCAGGACGGGATCCTGCCCGGCGCACTAAAGGTCAAGCGACGGGCTCCTGCGCTCTGGGCCAAGCTCAGTGCCAACCCCCAATCCAACGAGCAGGAACAATTGTTCGATTGGCTGAACGTCTATGCGATGGCGGTGAACGAAGAAAACGCAGCCGGCGGACAAGTCGTGACCGCGCCCACCAATGGCGCAGCGGGAATTCTTCCGGCCGTCATCCGGCACTATTGCAAGCGCGACGAGGCCGACGCCGCCACGATCCGCAAATTCCTGCTGACGGCTGGCGGCATTGGGATGCTCTACAAGCAACGCGCTTCGATATCGGGGGCCGAAATGGGCTGTCAGGGTGAAGTTGGCGTGGCCTGTTCGATGGCGGCGGGCGGGCTGGCGGCTGTGTGGGGCGGCACACCGCTACAGGTGGCCTGTGCGGCTGAGATCGGCATGGAGCATAATCTGGGTCTCACCTGCGATCCGGTCGGCGGGCTGGTGCAGATACCCTGCATTGAGCGCAACGCGATCGGCGCGGTCAAGGCGGTGAACGCAGCGCGTCTTGCTCTGCATCGTGACGAGCAGACCCAGGTGAGCCTCGATCAGGTGATTGAAACCATGCGCCAGACCGGGCTCGACATGTCGTCAAAATACAAGGAAACGAGCCAAGGTGGTCTCGCCGTCAACGTTGTCGAGTGCTGAACCCGCTGCAACGGAATACTGCTGGTGACCCCTACGGGAATCGAACCCGTGTTTCAGCCGTGCAAAACATTGTTTCGCGGTATTCTGCGGGTTATTGACGTTTTGGTATCCCTTTTGATCGCTCCTAGAGATCGCAGAAGCTCGCTATCGATCGGTTGGTGGGATACCAAGATCGTACTTTCGCACCCTTCGATTGACGTTGTGCGTGTGTGATGATCACTATTCACAAGCAAATGATTTTCAGCTGTGACGCAGCTAGAGGGCTGATAGCAATTTTGTTGAAGGTCCATCGGCGTCTGTTTCTGGGCCGCTACTGGACTGGCGGCTATTGGTAGGCGCGACGCAGAAAGCCGCCGTTCGGCTGCCGAACCACAGTCAACATTCGAATAGCCAAGGCTTTGCACAACTTCCGACCGGGCGATGATGCTGCGACAATTGCGCATAGGAGGGCATCGGGAGACGCTCGGATGAGCGCACCGTTGCACTTCGCATGACGCAGACTCAATTGGAGGATCAGTGCGCGTTTAAGCTTTCTAAACCATCTGGGGATAGGATCTTTGGCACCATCGATGAATGAACCATCGACTTTTGGGGGTTATGATGGATTTGGACCAGGAGTGCGAAAAAACAAAGCGCGCGAAACGGACCGCGATGCTTCGGAAAACCGACCTGCATCGATCCGATGGCCAGCGCAGCGCGGCACGGCTGCGTAACCTCTCTGAAACTGGCTTAGGCGGTATCAGCGACATACCTATGGAATCTGGTGAAGATTTGTCGGTTACCCTCGATGGGATAGGTGAAGTGTCAGGGCATTTGGCTTGGGTGGACGGCAAGAAATTCGGCATGGTATTCGACGAAGCCATCGATCCTGAAAAACTGACCAACAATCATCGCGAATTAGCCGCTAAACCCACGGGCTATACGGTGCCTACTCGATTCCAGCCCGTCAATGACTACAAGCGCCCCGGTTTTAACCGCACAGGCTAGTTCCGGCCGCGAAAGATGCATGGCCGGCGTCGTGCACAATCAGACAAGGGCTTCGGTAGATCAGTAATTGTGCTTTTAAGCGCCTCGACTATTCACCGATATTTAAATGTCAGTTGATACTATGTTTCTCTCGGTGTTCGTCGACACTCCTTGCCCCCATCATTGGATTCCGTCGATGGACACCGGGAATACCAGACAATCGCCCAGCCCCTAAAGCTAAACTCATCCGGTCAATCTGCCCAGCAAGCCGCTGTAGACATATTCGCTGATAGGATTCTCGAACTTGCACCCGGTTCTGAAGTCGTTGCGCCATACAGCTATTGCCGTGAGTGGCTGCAATCCCGGAAGAATCACAAGGAAACGCTCGCCTTCGTTCAGATGTAATGAGCAATCGAGCAGAAGTCCCGTGCGTGAAATATCTAGAATATCGGTATTACTCTTGTTGAATCCCGATTTACGCATTTGAACACGGGCGGCAATCTTACTTCGAGGATCGCGTGGCTTTTCCCTCTGCAATTCCTCGCCGCCTGGTTTCACAGCGTCCCACATTTGGTGGCCCGTCAAATCGGGCTCTCCGAAATGCCCGTGACTTGCTGATTGCACAGGGAACCAATCCGGCAATGGAACATGCGGTTGAATTATTCCAGAAACCTCAACCGATCCAATGTCGATGGGGTCTTTGAAGCGCGCACCAAATTTGGCCCCTCGCACCCAGGCGATGGTTCCCGGTACGGTTCCCAATCCATTTATGCCGACTCGAATTTCTTGATTGGCCTGCAATATAATATCACTGGTTCCCGATAACCCCGTAGTTGATAAATCACTAGTTAGCGACAAAGTGAGCACGCGAAGACCTTGCGACAATTGGACATGTATCATCATCGGAAGCCGGTCGGCCTTCCGGCGCTCTTCATCTGCCGGTATGATAGCGGTCTCGTGCAACATGATGACGAACACATCGCAGAATCTCTTTGAGACTATCCTAATTTAAAGGGTTAACTGAACCACTGAGAAAAGGTGCTCGCTCGGACTCTTGGTAAGTACTTCGCTGGACTAATGCCGTTACCGAAGGATGGAATGGCGCACTTGCGTAAAAAGATACTAAGGATTTAAATACTTTGATAGTGTGACCACAATTACAGGTGTTCGCATATGGAACAGGAACCCAACCGGCGCGATTCTGAGCGAATCGAATCTGAGCGACGAAAATCTGAATAGTGCGCTGCTGCATGAGACGAACCAAAGCAATGCTCTATGGAAGCACCGTTCATGCTGATTGGCTGAGGTTGAGATATCCCGTAGCGATGTCCGCTTTCCACCCAACGCCGACATCGGGCTATTCGAGGAGCAAGGAAAGCTGCCAGTCCGCTTCTGGAAAGACTTCAAAACTCCCCGAATAACTGGAGTCAGGGCGCAAAGTAGACGATCGATCTCTTAGTGCTCAATAACTGACATGGGTCGCTAGCGGTTGTTATATAGTTGGATTGCGGCAGTAGACCCTAGTTTTGACAAACTGACCCGCCTTTAGATTCAACATAAGGTTGCGGCTTCTTTTAGTGCTCGGGAACGGTGAGTTCGGACCATAATCTGCTCGAACGTACCCGAAATTCGATTTAATGAAGTTATCAGAACATGATGGCAAACCGAAACCAATATCCGATCCCTTATACGCCACCCGTACCTCGGTTGCTCGGCAACAGACTCGCAGCAACGTATCTCGGTTTAAGCACGCGTGGATTTGAAGATCGATGGCGCTCCGGTGAGTTGCCAGCACCTCACAAAATAGGCCGACGCAATTTATGGGACCGCAAAATACTTGACGATTTCGTTGATCAGCTGTCGTGCATTGAAAACCCCAGAAATACTGACGTTATAGAGTCTCTATGAGTAGTCAGTGCATGTGTTTGGTAACACTTGCGCGGCCCTTTGAACTTGAAAACACGGGTTGGCCACTTTCGGCCAGATGGGTTTTCATTCAATTTCCATCGTGAGGTTGTAATAAACGTTGTAAAACAATGAGTTGATTGGAGTATCTGGTTTGCAGATTGATCGCAGATGCATCCTGAACCACCGAGTTCAAAGCAATATCATGCACTGGTATCCCGGTTGGTATCCCACCTTAAAGCTGAATTTGGAGGGTGGTTTTTAGAAAAACCCTTTGTTTTCAAGCTGGTGACCCCTACGGGAATCGAACCCGTGTTTCAGCCGTGAAAGGGCCGCGTCCTAACCGCTAGACGAAGGGGCCGTCCCAGCGGGTGCGCCAATAGGCGAGGCGGCAGTGTGGGTCAAGCCACGATGTTGCGGTGCGTCATCCTTTTGCGCTGTGGCAGACCGCCTGCAGCTTGTTTCCATCGGGGTCACGGACATAGGCACCGTAATAGTTGGGATGATAATGCGGCCGCGGGCCGGGCGGGCCTTCGTCTGTTCCGCCATTGGCGAGCGCCGCCGCGTGAAACGCATCCACGGTTGCCCGGTTGGAAACGATATAGGCGATATGAACGCCATTGCCGGGCCGTGCGGCTTCGCCATTGAAGGCCGGACCGATAAAGGTCTTGGGTCCGGTAGCAGACCCGAACGCGATACCGCCCTCATGCTCGAACAGGATCGGATGTTCGAGTGTTGCCATGACAGCGAGCCAGAAGGGCTTTGCCTTCTCCCAGTCATTGGTGCCGAGCGTGATATGGCTAAACATCGCGAGTCTCCCTGTACGGGATCAGTCTAGTCCGCCCAGGCAGCGTCTTCCAGATGGAGCTCGGCGGCGGGGCGAGGGCCCCAATCGTCAATCTTGGCGCGGCCCGCAATCCAGAGCTTGCGGGTGTTGCCTGCGCCGAGCACGGCCTGACCGAGCGGCATATCGGCGGCGCGAAAGGCGATGGTCTTGAGGCTGCGGCCATCCTCGCCGGCCACGATGGCGCGCACATGATCCGTGCCGACAATATCGGCCTTGATAATTCTTACAGGTCCGGTGGCAATGCGGGGCGCTGGCCAGCCCATGCCATAAGGGCCTCCAGCCTCTAGCGCTTCGACAAAAGCGGGCGTCACGCCGCCGGGCGCGACGACTGCGTCCAGTTGCAGTGCACGTTCGCCGCGTGCTCTGGTCACATCGTCAGCCATGCGTTCGTCCAAATAGTTTGCGAAGGCGTCGATCTTGTCTTCGGCGATGGTAATGCCCGCCGCCATCGGATGACCGCCGCCCGCAATCAGCAGGCCCATATCCTTGGCGGCAAGAACCGCCGCACCCAAATCTGCACCGCCAACCGAACGGCCCGAACCCTTGCCGATCCCGCTATCGTCGAGCGCGACTACAATAGCCGGGCGACCGAGCTTTTCCTTCAGCCGACTGGCGACGATGCCGATCACGCCGGGATGCCAGCCCTTGCCCGCAACCAGCGCGACAGCGCGATTGTCCTGCCCCTTGCCCGCTTCCAGCGCCTGTTCGGTTACGACGGCTTCGATGGCCCGGCGCTCCTCATTGAAATGTTCGAGCTCGGCGGCAATGGCGCGGGCCTCTTCCGGGTCCTGGGTAGTCAAAATCCTCACGCCGAGATCGGACTTGCCGACCCGGCCGCCCGCGTTGATCCGCGGGCCAAGCCGAAATCCGAGATCGGAGGCGATAGGCGCGCGATCGAGTCTGGATACCTCGAGCAGGGCGTTGATCCCGATATTGCGCTGTGCCGCCATGACCTTGAGACCTTGCGCCACAAAGGCGCGGTTCAGGCCATGCAGCGCGGCGACATCGGCAACGGTACCGAGGGCCACGATATCCAGCAGTTCGATCAGCTTGGGCTCGGGCCGGGATTTGAAATACCCCTTATCGCGTAATTGCCGGACGATGGCCGCACCGAGCAGAAATGCGACGCCAACGGCCGCGAGATGGCCATGCGCTGCCCCTTCTTCCTCATCGAGTCGGTTCGGGTTGACGAGGCTGTGTGCGACGGGGAGCTCAGCAGCGCATTTGTGATGGTCGACGACGATCACGTCGACACCGGCTTCCTTTGCCTGTTGCAACGCCTCGAATGCCTGCGCACCGCAATCGACTGTGACGATCAGCGATGAGCCCTGTTCGGCGAGCTTCACCAGCGCTTCACCTGACGGTCCATAACCCTCCATCAGTCGGTCGGGGATATAATAGCCGGCATCCAGCCCGAGATCGTGGAGCAGGCGGATCAGGAGCGCGGCGGACGTCGCACCGTCGACATCATAGTCGCCGAATATCGTGACCTGTTCCTGCGCCTCTATCGCTTGCACGATGCGCGTCGCCGCCTGCTCCATATCGCGAAAGATCGACGGGTCGGGCATGAAACCGCGGATCGTGGGTGTGCGATAAATGTCCAGATTTTCCCGCGGGCAGCCGCGCGACAGGAGCAGCCCGGTCACCAGGTCGTCGGGCTGGAAGTTGCCGCTCAGCCCGTCAATTGCACCCCCGCGCCAGTGCCAGGGCTGGCCGGAGATGGATTGGGTGATGTCTAATGCGGGTTTCATGGCTGTTGCCTTAGCGGGCTGGGTTATTCCTTGCCATCGGCCTTTGCCGCCTCGCTGTGGGCATAGAAGGCGGCCAGCGGCGCTGAGCTGATGCCGTGCAGTATGATGCTGAGCAGAACAGTCAGATAGGCAGTGGCGCGTATCGGTTCGCTGATCACGCCTTCACCGAACACCAGCAGCACGAATACGATGGTTGCGAGCCCGCGCGGGCCGAACCAGCCAACATAGAGGATTGTCGGTAAGCGTACGCCCGTGCCGATCAGCGAAATCGCCACAGCGCCCATCCGGATCACGGTCAGGCTGAGGAGTGCATAGATGAGGTATATCCACTGGAATTCGGCGATTGCGACCGGCGCCAGTGCAAGGCCGAAAAGGAAGAACAGCGACAGGCTGAAAAACTTGCCCTCTTCTTCGACAAATTTGGCAACCATGCCCGTCCGCTCTTCGCAAATGGCGGCAAAGCTGAGCCCGGCGCCAAAAGCGGCGACGAAGGCATTCCCGCCGATCGCGTTTGCGGCGAGAAACGCACCGGCAGCTATGCCGACACAGGCAAGCGTTTCGAAGCGCGGATCAAGCCAGTTGGCGCGTGTTGCCCGAACAATAGCAGACCCTCCCGCAAGCCCGACCACTACGCCGGTGAGCAACCCGAAGCCTATCTGGCGTGCGGCAAAGTCGACCCAGAATCCCAGATCGCCTTGCGCGCCCATCTCGACATAGCCGGCCAGCGCCGCAAACAGCAGGACAGGCGGCACGGCCAGCCCGTCATTAAGCCCCGACTCGGTGATAATGGCGCGGCGGATACGCAGAGGAACATCCTCATTCTCGACTACCGCGGCGCCAAGAGCGGCATCGGTAGGCGAAAGCATGGCGGCCAGCAGCGCCGCCTCCATCCAGTATAATCCGGGAATAAGGCCAATCGCGGCCAACGTGCCAAACAGGATCGCCAGGGGCAGGCCGATCAGCAGCATCCGCTGGGCGATCAGGTTCATGCCGATCACCTTGCGGAGCGACAACCGTGAAGCGTCCCCAAACAGTACAAGTGCAAGCGTGCCTTCGGCGAAAAGCAGCAACGTTTCGGATCGTGGATCGACGGTGAAAAGAACAAGCCCGGTTGCGCTCAGCGCCAGTCCTGCCAGCGCAAATACGAGCGGGGCAGGGGCAATCGTTGCGCCCAGAGGTTTGGAAAAAATACCATAGCCGACAAAGAGTAGCGCCAATGCCGCGATCATATGTTCCGCTTCCATGGCTCTCCCATCTCCTCTGGCCTGCATGGAGGTGCCGACAATGCCGCGTGACGAACGAAATGCAAATCAGACCGCATCGTACAGCCGCTTGAACACGCGCGAACGGGAGTGCAGAGAGCCGTCATGCAGCCAATTATCTCCATCGCAAATCTCAGCAAGGTCTATGATGGCGGTGTCAGGGCTCTGAATTCCGTGAGCCTCGATATCCAAAAGGGCGAGATTTTCGCGCTGCTCGGCCCGAATGGCGCGGGCAAGACGACCTTGATAAGCGCCGTGTGCGGTATCGTTATGCCAACTTCGGGGACGGTGCTGGCCGGTGGGTACGATATTATTCGCGAATACAAGAAAGCGCGGGCGATGATCGGGCTGGTACCCCAGGAAATCAGTACCGATGCGTTTGAAACCGTTTGGGCGACGGTTAATTTCAGTCGCGGTCTTTTCGGGAAGAGGAAGGACCGCGCTTATATCGAGCAACTGCTTCGCGATCTTTCCCTGTGGGACAAGAAAGACGCGAAGATCATGGAATTGTCTGGCGGAATGAAACGCCGGGTGATGATCGCCAAGGCGCTGAGCCATGAACCGGAAATCCTGTTTCTCGACGAGCCGACAGCGGGGGTCGACGTCGAACTGAGGCGCAGCATGTGGAATCTGGTCAATGGCCTGCGTGAGCGCGGCGTCACGATCATCCTGACGACCCATTATATTGAAGAGGCCGAAGAAATGGCCGACCGGGTCGGAGTGATCCGGGGCGGCGAAATCATCGTGGTCGAAGAAACCGCAGCGATCATGCGTAAGCTCGGCAAGCGGCAGCTCACCCTTACTTTGACCGAAACGATGGAGGCGGTGCCGGAAGGGCTTTCCGACTGGCACCTGGAACTGGCCGATGAAGGCCATCAGCTCGTTTATTCCTTTGATGCGAATGACGAGAGCACCGGTATACCATCTCTGCTGCGCAGGATGAGTGATCTTGGCATCGGATTTGCGGATCTCGACACGTCGAAAAGCTCGCTGGAGGATATTTTCGTCGGCCTTGTCAACGCGGAACAGGAGGAGGCACGATGAATCTGCGCGGCGTATGGGCGCTTTACAGCTTCGAGATGCAGCGTACCTGGCGGACGCTATGGCAAAGCATCGTGACGCCGGTGATAACGACTGTGCTCTATTTCGTCGTGTTCGGCAGCGCTATCGGTTCGCGGATGGAGGATATTGGCGGCGTTGACTATGGTGCCTTCATCGTACCCGGCCTGATGATGCTGTCCCTGCTCACACAAAGCATCTCCAACGCGTCCTTCGGCATCTATTTCCCGAAATTCAGCGGCACGGTCTATGAAATGCTGTCAGCGCCCATGTCTCCCTTCGAGCTGGTCATGGGCTATGTCGGCGCGGCGGCGACTAAATCGATCATGCTCGGCATGATCATCCTCGCGACGGCCAATCTCTTCGTTGATGTCCGCATCGAATATCCGCTGGTGATGATCCTGTTCCTCGTGCTGACGGCGCTCACGTTCAGCCTGTTCGGTTTCATTATCGGGATATGGGCTGACGGGTTCGAGCAACTCTCTTTCATCCCGATGCTGATCGTTACGCCGCTCACCTTTTTGGGCGGGGCCTTTTACTCGATCAACATGCTGCCCGAATTCTGGCGGAATGTGAGCCTGTTCAACCCGGTAGTCTATCTGGTCAGCGGCTTCCGCTGGAGTTTCTATGGCGAGGGTGATGTCAGTATCGGCCTCAGTCTCGGCATCACCGCAGTCTTCCTCATCGCCTGCCTCGCGGTGGTCATCTGGATTTTCCGGACGGGCTACCGGTTAAAGGAATAGAAATGGCGCGGCTGCTCATCGTTTATCACAGTATGACGGGCGGCACCCGTCAGATGGCCGAGGCTGCTGCGGAGGCCGCGCGCGAAGCCGATGGAGCGGAAGTGATCGTCAAAGTTGCGCCGGAGACCGGGCCGGATGACCTGCTCGCCGCCGATGGCTTTCTGTTTGCGACACCGGAAAACCTTGCTGCAATCGCCGGGGTGATGAAGGCTTTTTTCGATCACTGCTATTATCCGGTGCTGGGCAAGATCGAAGGTCGGCCCTATGCGGCGCTGATCTGCGCAGGATCCGACGGCGACAATGCCCGCAAACAGCTGGAGCGGATCGCTACCGGCTGGCGGCTCAGGAAAGTCGCGGACACGCCAATCATCTGCACCCATGCGCAAACGCCTGAAGAGATTCTGGCGGAAAAAATGATTGGCGAGACTGATCTTGCGCAGTGCCGTGAAATAGGTGCAATGCTGTCGGTCGGGCTGGAGATGGGCGTTTTCTAATCCGCTTCAACTCGCATGTTCGAGGACGATTTTCCATTCCCCATCGATGCGGCGCCAGAGCATGGTTGAAATACCGCCGTACAGTCGTTCGCCATCCAGACTTATATCCCAGCGCGTGACGAGCAATACAGAATTTTCCGACAGGGCGCGTCCATCCAGGATTTCTGCAGTGTAGACGCCCATCGTTTCCGGCGCGTCGGTATAGCTTGTACGCATTTCGGTGGCGAAATCGGCAAAACCGCGCGTTACACCGGCCCGGCTGATCCAAGTAATATCCGGTGAATCCCAGTAAGCACCGAGCGATCCTTCGATGTCGCCGCGATTCCAGTCCGCGCGCATTTCGGCAAAGGCTGTGGTTGCTTCTTCGACCGGGCCCTCGGCTGGCTCGGCATATGCGGGCGTAGCCAGCGCTGCCAATATCAGCACCAGGGAAGCAATCAGTTTCGCCATGCCGTTTCCCTAACTCTTGTAATGTTCACCCTTAACCCAGCGTACCGTGCCGGACGAGGCGCGCATGACGACGCTTTCGGTGGTCATGCAGCCTTTGCGCAGTCTTTTCACACCATCCAGCATCGAGCCGTCCGTCACGCCGGTTGCGGCGAAAATCACGTCGCCTTTGGCCAGTTCCTTCAGCGTGTAGATGCGGTCGAAATCCTCGTCGGGAATACCCCATTTGCGGGCTCGGGCTTTTTCGTCGTCATTGCGGAAGACGAGACGGCCCTGGAACTGGCCGCCGACGCAGCGCAGGGCTGCTGCTGCCAGCACGCCCTCGGGCGCGCCGCCCTGACCCATATAGACATCAATCGTTGTGTCTTCGTCGGTTGTCGCAATGACACCAGCCACATCGCCATCGGGGATCAGCTGAACGCCGCAACCAATCCCGCGCAGTTCGGCGATCAGCGCCTCATGACGCGGGCGATCGAGGACACAGGCGATCAGCTCGTTCGGCTTCACGCCCTTGGCCTTTGCAATCGATTCGATATTTTCAGTGACCGATTTGGAGAGGTCGATGGTGCCGTCCGGATAGCCCGGGCCAATCGCGATCTTGTCCATATAAGTGTCGGGTGCGTTCAGCAGGCAGCCCTGTTCGGCAATCGCAAGAACGGCCAGAGCATTGGGGCCGGCCTTGGCCGTGATCGTGGTGCCTTCCAGCGGATCGAGCGCGATATCGACCTTGGGGCTGCCTTTCGTCGCCTGACCAACCTTCTCGCCGATATAGAGCATCGGCGCCTCGTCGCGTTCCCCTTCGCCGATCACGACCGTACCGTCGAAATCGAGCCCGTTGAACGCAGTGCGCATGGCTTCGACAGCGGCGGCATCGGCCGCCTTCTCGTTCCCACGACCGATCAGATAGGATGCGGCGATTGCTGCGGCTTCGGTGACGCGCACCATTTCGAGAACAAGTACTCTGTCCAGAACTTCACTGGGCTGCGTCATAGTCAGGTCATCCTTCAGTCATGTTTCGGGCGCGATAAGCCAGCACCATGACATTGTCGAGAATATCGCTCGTGATTTCTGTTGTTCTTGCCGGGCAGGCAGGTTTGGGGAATGCCGAGGTAACAGCCGAAGAGTTGATCGCGCTGGCCGATGAGCGATACGCCGTGACCGATACCGAATGTCAGAGTGCAGGACGCGAAATTGTCGTATGCGCGCAGCAGAATGAGAATGACCGATACAGACTGCCGTTTCAAACGGTCATTCCCGGCGATCCGGATAATGAAGGCGTATGGGCAGAGCGCGTGCGGCTTCAGGCCGATCCCGGCACCTGCCAGAGCAGCAGCTATTTTCAGGTCGACTGCGGCAGTGTCGGGATTGGCATTGGTATCGGGTTTGGCGGCGATAGCCGACCGGTTCTCGGTGGCAGGCGCCGCGCCGGCCAGTAGGTTGCCGCGTTAGAGATCCAATATGTGCATGAGCATCGGATCACCCGCCAGACTCTGCGACCCGCGCAGTCGCTCAAGCGCATCGGTAACGCAATGTTCCGGCCCCTGATGCGTTACGATGATCAGATGGACAACGTCATTGCTGTCCTCGCTCGGATCGGCACCGCCACGCTGGATCATGCTTTCGATCGAGACATTGGCATCGCGCATGGCGGCTGTAATTTCGGCAAGCACGCCGGGCCGGTCATGCACGGCAAAGCGCAGATACGCTCGTCCGCGCCGGTCTCCGGCATCCACGGGGCCGGATTTCGTGAGGCGCGCAAAAGGCATGGCAAAGGCCGGGCCATACTCACCGCGCGCGACATCGATCAGATCGGCTACGACAGCACTTGCGGTGGGCCCTTCGCCTGCACCCGCGCCTTCGAAGAATAGCCGGCCCACGAAATTGCCCTGCGCCACAATGGCGTTCAGCGATCCGGTGACATGGGCGAGGGGATGGTTGCGAGGGACAAGGCAGCAATGGACGCGCTGGAACAGCTTGTCGCCATTTGCCTCGGCCGTCCCCACCAGCCGCACCTTGAAGCCTAATGCGCGCGCTTCGGCGATGTCCGCAGCAATGACCTGCCGGATGCCGCTGGTCGCAACCGCATCGAAATCGAGCGCCGTGCCGAAGGAAATGCTCGCAAGAATCGCGAGTTTATGCGCTGCGTCGATGCCGTCGATATCGAAGGTCGGATCGGCCTCGGCATAGCCAAGCGCCTGCGCCTCGGCGACCACATCGGCGAAATCACCGCCTGCGCTTTCCATCTCGGTCAGGATATAATTGCAGGTGCCGTTGAGGATGCCGTAAACCGATGTAATGGCGTTGGCCGCCGCGCCTTCTCGCAGCCCCTTGATGACAGGAATGCCGCCCGCAACCGCCGCTTCATATTTGAGGGCGACTTTTGCTTTTTCCGCCATTTCGGCAAGTTCGAGACCATGATGCGCGATCATCGCCTTGTTCGCAGTGACGAAGGATTTCCCGGCCGCCAGGGTATCACGCGCCAGATTGAGCGCCGGGCCATCCGATCCGCCGATCAGCTCGGCAACCACATCGACATCGTCGCGCGTTGCCAGTGCAGCAGTGTCGTCTTCCCAGGCAAAGGGTGAAAGATCAATACCGCGATCGCGGCTGCGATCGCGCGCCGACACGGCTGTGATTTCGATCGGTCGCCCGGCGCGCCGTTCGATCAGTTCCCGGTTCTCGTCGAGCAGTTTGATAACGCCCGCACCGACGGTTCCCAATCCTGCAAGCGCCACACGCAATGCTTCGCTCATTCCAACTGCCCTTTAACTAATGTTCGAGAGGCCTTAATTGTGTCCCGGTTCAATTGCTACCGGACAAATATGATGACCGACCATCCCACGCCTACCATCCTCGTGCTCGCCGGCAAACGGGACGGCAAGCTCGATCCACTCGCCGAGCGTGCAGGCGTCAGCCACAAAGCCGTCGTGCCCATCGCGGGCAAGCCGCTGATCGGCCATGTCCTCAGGACACTGGAAGCGGCATGGGATGATGCGAAGATCCTGATTTCGATCCATGACCCTTCCGTTCTCGATGATGTCGAAGAAGTGAAACGGTTAAAAGCTGCGGGGCGGCTCGAAATGGCTGTCGCCCAGCATGGCATCGTCGAAAGCGTAGAGGCTGGGGCGGCCCAGGGCGGCTTTCCGCTGCTGATAACCACGGGCGACAATGTGCTGACGACAGTCGAGGCACTCCGGGCAGTTAATGCGGCGGGCCGCGACCGCAATGCAGATGCCGTTCTAGGCCTGGCGCGGCGCGAAGATATTCAGGCTGCTCATCCCGATGGACAGCGCAAATTTTACGAGTTCAAGGATATCGCGATCGCCAATTGCAACATCTACTGGCTGCGCAACGAGAAATCACTGCAGGCTGCCGAGGCATTTCGCGGCGGTGGGCAATTCATCAAGACGCCCGGAGCAATCCGCAAGGCCTTTGGCCTTTGGAACCTGATCCGGTTTCGCTTCCGTATGGACACGCTTTATGGAGCGATGGACCGGATGTCGAAACGCTTCGGCGTGCGCGTGGTTGCCCATGTATTCGATGACGGGCGGCTTGCCATCGATGTCGACAATGAGCGGACTTACCGGGTGACCGAAGAGCTTCTCGCGGCTGACGCCTGAAACCGTTCCAGCTCCCGGTCCATCACACGGAACCAGAGCGGCGGTACGAAGGACAGCATGACCATCCCGGCAAGCCCATAGGGGAATTGCGGGACATCGTCATAGTGGCGCAGCTTATAATAGGGCCGGTTCGACTGGTAGTGATGGTCCGAATGGCGTCCCAGATTGAACATGTTGATGTTCGACAGGATATGGCTCGAATTCCAGCTATGTTCGGGTTTGACGCGCGCATAGTTGCCATCGGGCAAGCGTTCCCGCGCCATGCCATAATGCTCGGTATAGTTGATCGCCTCGAGCGCGATGATCGCGATCATGCTCTGGATGACGAACAGCAACAGGCTGATTGGCCCGAGCAGAAAGCCGATGCCCGTCATCAGCATGATGGTGAAGCCATGCCATCTGAGAATGTTGTTCTGGATCGACCAGGCCGAAACGCCCTTGCGTGCCAGTCTTTCCTTTTCGAGGCTCCAGGCGCTGCGGAAGCCGCCGATGATCGTGCGCGGGAGAAAGGCGTAGAGCGTTTCGCCGCGGCGTGCCGTAGCCGGATCTTCAGGCGTTGCGACGCGCACATGATGACCGCGCACATGCTCGATGCAGAAATGGGAATAGCTGACGAGCGAAAGCAGGAGGAAGGCGAGCTGGCGCTTGCCCGTACGGTTGCGATGCATGAGCTCATGCGCGGTGACGATGCCGACAAAGCCGCCATATTCGCCCATCAGCACCGCAAAGGCGGCAAATTCCCACCATGTCAGCGTTGTGACGGACACCGCCCATAGCGCCCAGCCGACGAGCAGGATGAAGGAGAGGGCTGTCACAGATACGATCAGGTCATACCGGCCGATCGCCGAGCGGGAGAGCGCGGCGATCCGCGTTTCGGAGGGCCAGCGGGATTCTCCTGCCAGATGTTCGGCCACGGGCAGCGCGAAATAGAGAAGCAGGACAAGCGCGACCAGCCAGAAACCGCCGGCATAAAAGCCCGCGACAATGGCAAGGGCGGAAAAGAGCCCAATCAAATAGGCCGGTTGGTAGCGCATATCGCTGATATAGGTGCACGCGGCGGCGGTGACAATTTGTTGGCCCGGCTTTGCGCCTAGTTGGTCGAATCGCCGTCCACGCTGATCGTTACACCCCGGCCGTCATCGCCTTCGATGCGGAAAGTGCGCTGGTTCTCGCCCGATGCGGTTTCGACCACCCGCCTTTCGCTGGTCGCCGTTTCGGCGGCCGGAGCCTCGTCTGGCTCCGCAGCTTCAGCCTCTTCCTCGACGGCATTTTCGGTCTGCGGTTCGTCATCGCCCCGGATCGTCGCGCGAATCTCCTCGCGGATGCCTTCCCTGATCGCATCCCGCGTAGCATGGCCGCCATCGTCGTCGCCACGGACGGTGATGTGAACGGGGGGATCATTGTCGGTCCAGTCTTCGACATTCCACAGAATCGCGCCCACCGCGATGACGCCGCCGATAATGAGCGCCCGTTTCTTTCGCGGATCGGGTTCTGAGGAATGTTCGGAATTCACGGCATTATCCTTGTCTGTCTGGGCGCGTCATACAGCAGAGTGGCAGCGAACTAAAGGTGTATTTGTCAACTAACACACCTTTTGTTTAATCCACCGACTCAATCGCCTTTTTCACCAGCGGCAGCTGGTCGTTGCCGAAATACATATCCTCGCCATTGACGAAGATCGAGGGCGATCCGAACCCGCCGCGCGCGATCACCTCATCGGTGTTGGCGCGCAGTTTCAGTTTCACCGGATCCGTCTGCGATTGTTCCAGCAGGACCGCGCCGTCCATCCCGATACTGTCGGCAATATCCCGGAGGATGTCTGGGTCATCCAGGTTCCGCTGCTCGCCGAAATAGGCGGCAAAAGCGGCCTCGGCGAAGCGGGCCAGCGCCGCCTGATCGTCTTCCAGAGCGCAGCACAGCCGCATCGCATGCACGCTGCGCACCGGATGCCATTCGGACGGAAAGTTCATCGGCAGTCCCGACCATGCGGCCCAGTCCTTCAGGCTTTTGGCATAGTGCCGGGCCTTGGGGCCCGTGCTGTCCTCGCGTGCGGCATAAACCGCCTTGTTTACGGCGTTGAACACACCCCCCACCAGGAACGGGCGCCACACCACATCAGCGCCGGTTTCCGCGAGAATGGGCTGGATGTTGTGAAAGGCCATATAGGTCCAGGGGCTGGACAGATCGAAGAAGAATTCCACTTTTGCCATGCGTTCAGTCCTTTTCCGCGTGATCGATCATGCGCTTATCCGGCCTTCAAGTTGACACTGGTTGACACAGGTCGGGGGTAAACGGCCCGGCTAACGGTTTGAAAAACAACAGACGGGCAGTTTCGACTGTGACCTTTCGCGAGAACGGCACCATTCTATCTCCGGCGGGTCGGCGTGCATTTGCAGGTTGGGTTGGCATCGACCTCGCCAGCGAGTGTCTCAGTCCATTTCCTATTTTGCAAGCAATCGTGCTTTTGCATCTTCGGGGATGGGAATCGGCTTGCCGCTTTCAAGATCGACATGGACATGAACCAGCTCGACAACCGACCGCAGGTCGTCCGCCCCGCCCATCCCGTAAAATCGGATTTCCGTCGTTACGCTGCTGGAGCCGATGCGCGTGGTTGCCGCTGTGCCGTCTATCTCTTCGTCAGCGCGGATCGGCTGTTTGAATTCGACGACCGCCTTGGCGACATGGAATTCCATTGCGTCATCGTCCGTATAGTGCAGGCCGAGCACGCGCCAAAATTCGGTGAGGATCAGGTCCGCATATTCCAGATAGCGCGAATTGAAGACGACCGATTGCAGATCGACCTCGGCATAGCGAACGCGGAAACGATGGGTGAAGGGAGACGACATCAATCGGCGTCGGAACCCGCACTGTTCGACCGGAAGCCGTCCAGATATTTCTTGATCCCGCGCCCCGCCTGCCGGATCCGCTGCTCATTCTCCACAAGCGCGATGCGGACAAAGCCTTCGCCTTCTTCGCCGAAACCAACACCGGGGCTGACCGCGACCTGCGCGTGCTGGAGCAGTTCCTTGGAAAATTCCATGGCGGTCATGTGCGCGCATTGTTCGGGGATCGGGGCCCAGGCGAACATGCTGGCTTCGGGCGAGGGGACGTTCCAGCCCGCGCGCGCAAAGCTCTCGACCATCACGTCCCGGCGTTTCTTGTAGAGCGCCCGGACCTCGTCGATATGGTCCTGCGGGCCATTAAGCGCGGCGGTGGCGGCGACCTGGATCGGCGTGAAGGCGCCATAGTCGAGATAGGATTTGACCCGCGTCAGCGCGCTGATCAGATGCTCGTTGCCCACGGCAAAGCCCATGCGCCACCCGGCCATGCTGTATGTTTTCGACATGCTGGTAAATTCGACGGCGACCTCTTTCGCGCCGGGCACCTGCAACAGCGAAGGCGTTGGCGTGTCGCCATAATAGAGCTCGGCATAGGCAAGGTCGCTGATCACCCAGATTTCATGCTCGCGCGCAAACTCGACCACCTTGGTGTAGAAATCGAGATCGGCCACATAGGCCGTCGGGTTGGACGGATAACCGATAACCAGCACCGAGGGTTTCGGCACGCTATAGGCGAGCGAATATTTCAGCCGGTCGAAAAATTGCGGCCCGGGCTGGGCCGGGATGGAGCGGATTGCGGCGCCCGCTATGATGAAACCGAAGGTGTGGATCGGATAGCTCGGGTTGGGCGCGAGCACGACATCGCCCGGCGCTGTGATTGCCTGGGCGAGATTGGCGAGGCCTTCCTTGGAGCCGAGCGTAACGACGACTTCGCTATCGGGATCGAGATCGACATCGAAGCGGCGCTTGTAATAGGCGGCCTGCGCCTTGCGGAGACCGGGAATACCCTTGGATGCCGAATAGCGGTGCGCCGTCGGATCGTTGGCGACTTCGCATAATTTGTCGATCACATGCTGGGCGGGCGGGCTGTCGGGATTGCCCATGCCGAGATCGATAATATCCTCGCCGCGCGCGCGCGCCTCCGCCTTCATCGCGTTGACTTCGGCGAAAACATAGGGGGGCAGGCGGCGGATGCGGTAAAAATCTGTGTTCATAGCCCCACCCCTATACGCAATGGATTGCCAATGTCATCGTCAATGTTGGTGGGGCAATATTACAGGAAAAGGCGTGGTTATGGCATTTTCGCTCAAAACCAAGATCACGACGCAACGGCTGGACGAAACGCGGAACTATTATGTTCGTGTCTTCGACATGGTCGTTGCCGAAGAATGGGATAGCCCGGAGGACAGGGGGGTGATCCTCGCGTTCCGGGACGGCCGGGAAGAGGCATTTCTTGAGATTTACGAAGGCGAGGCGGCGCATGACTTTTCCGGTCTCAGCCTGCAGTTCAAGACCGGAGACCTGACCGCATTTGTCGATAGCCTCGATCCGGATGTGGAGCGGCGTGGGCCGGTCGAGCGGCCATGGGGATCGCATTATCTTTACCTGTCCGATCCTAATGGTGTCGCAATCATCGTTTATGAGGGCGGACTATAGCCGATCATGGCTTGCGCCCGTACGCGCATCGGATAGGCTGGGCCGACGCGGAGGAATCGATTGCATGGCAGATAGCGAAGATGGCCCGATGGCCGGTACCGACTTACCCAGTCTGGAGGATATGCAGCACTGGACAGCCGTGCTTGGCCGCGCGCAGCAGATGATGCTCGAACATTCGGCCAAACAGATGCAGCGCGCCGCCGAGAACAATCCAAAAGCGCTTTCTGAAACCGCCATGCCCAGTGCGGAACAGCTCCCCGCCATGTTCGCCGGTCTGTCATCCATGACGCTGAATCCCGAACGGCTTGTTCAGGCGCAGTCCGATTTCTGGGAAGACAGTGTCAAATTATGGACGCGTTTTCTTAATCCGGGAGATGGCGAGCAGGAGGGGGAGGAGGCCCCCAAGTCCCGGGATCGCCGTTTCTCCGCCCCGCAATGGCAGAGCAATCCGATCTTCGACATGATACGCCAGAGCTATCTGATGATCTCCGATCATATGCTGCGCAGCGTCGACACGATCGACGGGATCGATCCGAAGCAGAAGGAGCAGGCACGCTTCATGACGCAGCAGTTCGTGGATGCGATGAGCCCCAGCAATTTTGCGCTGACCAACCCCCAGGTGCTCGAAAAGGCGATCGAGACGAAGGGCGAGAGCATCCTCAAGGGTCTTGAGCATATGCTCGACGATCTCGAGCGGGGGCAGCTCACCCATACCGATCCCGACGCATTCAAGCTGGGTGAGAATATCGCGACGACGCCCGGCAAGGTCGTCAAGGAAACCCCGCTCTACCAGCTGATCCAGTATGAACCGACGACCAAGAAAGTGTTCGAAACGCCGCTGGTTATCTTTCCGCCCTGGATCAACCGTTTCTATATTCTCGACCTCAACGAAAAGAAGAGCTTCATCCGCTGGGCCGTGGCGCAGGGGATTACGGTTTTCGTCGTGTCCTGGAAATCGGCCGATTCAAGCATGGCCGACATATTGCAGGACGATTATATCGTGCGCGGCCAGGTCGATGCGATCGACACCGTGTGCGAATTGCTCAATGTGCCCTCGGTCAATGCCATCGGCTATTGCGTGGCCGGCACAACGCTGGCCATGACGCTCGCCTATCTCGTCGCCAGGGGGGAAGCGGACAAGGTGAAGAGTGCGACCTTCTTCACCGCGCAGGTCGATTTCAGCCTGGCCGGCGATCTCCATCTCTTCATCGACGAGACGCAGGCCAAGATGATCGAGCAGCTGACGGAGGGCGAAGGCTATCTCGATGGCCGTTACATGGCGGCGACGTTCAACATGCTGCGCGGCCGCGACCTGATCTGGAACTATGTCGTCAGCAACTACCTGCTGGGCGAGGATTATCCGGCGTTCGACCTGCTGCACTGGAATGGCGATACGACAAACCTGCCGGCAAAATGGCACCGCAATTACCTGAACGATTTTTACCGCGACAATAAGCTGGTGGTGCCGGGCGCGCTCTCAGTGGACGATGTGCCGATCGATCTTAGCACCGTGGAAACGCCCGCCTATGTGCAGGCCGGGCGCGAGGATCATATCGCGCCGCCCGAAAGCGTCTGGAAGATTACCGAGCATTTCAAGGGCCCGATACGCTTTGTGCTGGCAGGGTCCGGGCATATTGCCGGGGTCGTGAATCCGCCTGACGCGAAGAAATACCAGTATTGGACGAACAAGAAACGCACGGACACGCTCGAGGAGTTTATCGCAGGCGCGAAGGAAACGCCGGGAAGCTGGTGGCCGGACTGGCTGGGATGGCTGGAGAAACGGGCGGGCGACAAGGTCGATGCCAAGGGAGCGCGCAAGCCCGGAAAAGGGAAGCTAAAGGCGCTGGAAGACGCGCCGGGAAGCTATGTAAAGACCCGCTAGCCGGGCTTTACCCCCCCCCCATATTACAGGCACAAGCATGGTGGCCGGGCGTTGCGGTGAATCGCACCCTTTGCGCGCTATGTTGCAGTGCACAAAAAAAGCTTGCAATTTCCGAATCTCTTCTATATTGTGCAGTGCAACATAGAGATAAATGGAAGTACGGAGTTACCAATGGCTACCACGACCAAGACCGCCGCTGCCGCAAAGAAAGCGACCCCGGCCAAGAAGACTGCCGCAAAACCGGCGACAAAGAAACCAGTAGCAAAAAAGGCTGCCGGCACGACCGCAGCCACCTCGAAAGGAACGACCATGACGAATGCAGCTGAAAAAGCACAGGAAACTGTAAAGAAAACTGCCGAAGCCGCTACCGAGCGTGCCAAGGAAATGTTCGGCGACATCAACGAACGCGCCAAGACTGCCATGGAAAAGAGCACCGAAGTTGCTCGCGAAATCGGCGAATTCAGCAAGGGCAATGTTGAAGCCGTAGTTGCTTCCGCCCGTATCGCCGCTGAAGGCACTGGCGAAATCGCTCGCGAAGCCGCCGAGTTCGGTCGCCAGCGTTTTGAAACGATGACCGGCACGATCAAGCAGGCTGCTTCCGTGAAGTCGCCGACCGAATTCTTCCAGCTCCAGAACGATTACGCCAAAGGCGCATTCGAATCGATGGTTCAGGAAGGTTCCAAGTTGAGCGAAGCATGGCTGAAGCTTGCCGGCGAAGTTGCCGAGCCGATCTCCAACCGTTTCGCGGTTGCGGCTGACAAGGTGAAGAAGGCTGCTGCCTAAGCTTCCCGCCTGAATACGAAAAAAGGGGGCTGCTCCGCGTTTCTGCGGGGCGGCCCTTTTTCGTTGGCGCGACGCGCCTCCATCCGGTTTTTACACCTGATTAGGCTTTTTACACCACAGCAACCCCTTGCTTCGCGGCCCTGCAATACGATATTCCGAGAACCATGCTTCAAAGCTACGAAATTCTTGCCTCCGGCACCGATGACGATGGCGATGAGGGAACCGGCGGGTCCGGCCTCGGTGTCGCGACGCAAACGCGCACGCGCACGAAAAAGCCTTCGCCA
Source organism: uncultured Parasphingopyxis sp. (assembly GCA_947259005.1). GTDB lineage: Bacteria > Pseudomonadota > Alphaproteobacteria > Sphingomonadales > Sphingomonadaceae > Parasphingopyxis. The sequence goes on from CAMYKP010000009.1 coordinate 127,756, forward strand.
TACAAAGTGCTGATGTTGAATGACGATTTCACGCCGATGGAGTTCGTCGTGCTCGTTCTCCAGCGATTTTTCAGCATGAGCATGGACGATGCGACGCGGGTCATGCTGCAGGTTCACCAGCGCGGTGTGGGCGTATGCGGCGTGTTCAGCTATGAAGTCGCCGAGACCAAGGTCACCCAGGTGATCGATTTTGCGCGTGAGAATCAGCACCCGCTGCAATGCACGCTTGAAAAGGCCTGATCCACCAGCATGCGTTGGCGCCGGGATTGCGCGCCCGCCAAGTTTCGGTAGAAGCCTGTCATGGATAGTATAGTAGTTCGCGGCGGTAACCGCCTCTCAGGAACCCTGCAGATATCCGGCGCGAAGAACGCCGTCCTCACGCTCATGCCCTGCGCATTGCTGACGGATGAAGCGCTGTGCCTCGAGAATCTGCCTCGCCTCGCCGATGTCGACAATTTCATGCACCTGCTCAACCAGCATGGCGCGTCGACTATGCTCGAAGGCGGGCATAGTGGCGGCGGCCGCAAGATGACGGTCAAGGCGTCCTCGATCGCATCGACCGTCGCGCCCTATGATTTCGTGCGCAAGATGCGGGCATCAATCCTCGTGCTAGGGCCATTGGTGGCGCGGGCAGGGGAGGCGACCGTTTCGATGCCCGGCGGCTGTGCCATCGGAAACCGACCGATCGATCTTCATCTGAAAGCGCTTGAGGCTCTGGGCGCCGATATCGAACTGGCGGCGGGCTACGTGAAAGCCAGCGCCCCGGATGGCGGCCTAAAGGGCGGAACGATCTCCTTCCCGATGGTATCAGTCGGCGCCACGGAAAATGCGCTGATGGCGGCGGTGCTCGCGCGCGGCGAGACGGTGATCGAGAATGCCGCCCGCGAACCGGAAATCGTCGATCTGTGCAACTGCCTTGTCGCGATGGGTGCGGAGATCGAGGATATCGGCAGCGACCGGCTTGTCGTTCACGGCAAGGATCGGCTGCACGGTGCAACGTACAGCGTGATGCCGGACCGGATCGAGGCAGGCAGCTATGCCTGCGCGGCCGCGATCACCGGCGGAGAACTGATGCTCAAAGGCGCCGATGCGCACGACATGGCCTCCATCCTGGCGGGCCTGCGCGATGTCGGGCTGCACGTTGAGGAGATGGACGGCGGCGTGAAGGTCAGCGCCGAGGGGCGCCTTAAACCGGCGACCATCTCGACCGCACCTTTCCCGGGTTTCCCCACCGATATGCAAGCCCAGTTCATGTCGATGCTGGCGCTTGCCGACGGCACGAGCATGTTGACGGAAACGATCTTCGAGAACCGGTACATGCATGTGCCGGAGCTGGCACGGATGGGCGCAGATATAGAGGTGCGCGGTCGCACGGCCGTGGTGAAAGGCGTGGACGAACTGGTTGGCGCCAATGTCATGGCAACCGATCTGCGCGCTTCGATGAGCCTCGTGCTTGCCGGGCTGGCGGCCAAGGGCGAAACCAAGGTGCTGCGTGTCTATCACCTAGACCGCGGTTATGAGAGCCTGGAAGACAAGCTGAGCGCTGTCGGCGCCGATATCGAGCGCGTCAGCGAAGGCTGAGCCTAGAAAATCGTGATCAATGTGTGGATGGTCAGGCCGACCAATCCGCCAACGATCGTGCCGTTCATCCGGATATATTGAAGATCGCGGCTGACGGCATTCTCGACCCGGTCGGTAATCGTTTTCGCGTCCCAGCCCTTCACCGTGTCCGAAACCAGCTTGACGATACTGTCGCCATAATCGGCGACCGCGCCCACTGTCGCGCGGCGGGCGAAAAGGTTGATCGCCCGCTTGAGGTCGGGATCGCTTTGCAGTGTTTCTCCCAGTTCCCTGAGCGCATCGCCGAACTTGCCATCCATCGCGCTGTCGGGGTTGCGGGCAGCCCGCAACAGGGCTTCTCTCGCCTGTTCCCATAGCCCGTCCAGCCAGTCGGCCACAGCCGGATTGTCGATCAACTCGGATTTGAACTCCTCGACCCGCGCCTGCATGTCCGGATCATGCTGGAGATCGAAGATGAGGCGGACAAAGCCCTGATTGGCTTGATCGCGCAACGGATGATGGGGATCGCCCTCCATCTGGACGAGCAGGCGGCGCAGGCCGTTGATGATCGAGTCTGACAGCCGGTCGTCAATGGCGAGCCAGCGCATGAAATTATTGGCGCGTTCGTGGACCATCGCGCGAACGATATCTTCGTTGGAATCGAGGATATTGGCGGCCCAGCGTACGATTCCGTCGATGACCGGAACATGCCGGTTTTCGCGCATCGCCGCCTCGAGCGACTGGCCGAGCAGGGGAGCGATATCGAGCTCGCGCAGCCGGTTGGCGATCATCGTCTTGGTTGTGCCGCCGAGCCGTTCATCGTCGAGCGATTCAAGGATCATGGCGACGAGCCGGGATGCGCCCTGGCGCATCCGGCCTTCGCCGCCCGATGGATTGGTAAGGAAGGTGCCGATTGCGCCAGCAACGTCGAACCGTTTCATGCGCCGCGCAACGATTGAGGGGGTGAGGAAATTGTCTTTCAGGAACCATGCCAGCTGTTCGCCGATCCGGTCCTTGTTGTTGGGCACGATTGCCGTGTGCGGGATTGGAATACCCATGGGATGACGGAACAGGGCGGTGACGGCGAACCAGTCGGCAAGCCCGCCGACCATCGCGGCTTCGGCAAAGGCGCGAACAAAGCCCCAGGCCGCATGGCTGGTTTCCATATTATGGGCGAGGACGAATATCCCGGCCATCAGGAACAGCATGGCCGTCGCGGTGCGGCGCATCGCCTTGCCGCGATCTTCTGCCGCGCCTGGCCGGCCCATGGGCCGGGAACGGTCAGACGATCTCATTCGGCGGGCTGGATTGCCGCCTTATCCTCGTCTTCCGGCTTGTAGGTGACAAGCCGACCGAAGAAGCGCCGCATTCGTTTTTCGATACTGTCGGCGAGGCTGAAACAGGCCGGTACAATCACCAGTGTCAGCACCGTCGACAGCAACAGGCCGCCAATCACGGTCCAGCCCATCGGCGCGCGCCAGGCACCATCGCCGGTGAGCGCCAGAGCGGTCGGCACCATGCCGGCGGTCATTGCGACCGTCGTCATGACGATCGGCTGGGCGCGCTTGTGACCGGCATCGAGAATGGCCGTGTCTTTGTCGACGCCTTTGTCCATCTCCTCGATCGCGAAATCGACGAGCAGGATCGAGTTCTTGGCGACGATACCCAACAACATCAGCATTCCGATGAACACCGGCATTGATAACGGTTGCCCGACCAGATGGAGCGCAATGGCACTGCCAAGCGGCGCGAGAAGCAGCGAACCCATATTGACCAGCGGCGCCATGATCCTGCGATACAGCAGGACGAGAACGGCGAACACGAGCAGCACGCCGGAGACCACCGCGACGAGGAAGTTGAACAGCATTTCGGCCTGCCATTCTTCCTGACCAGCGACCACGCGGTCGACGCCCGGGGGCAGGTTGTCCCAGAAATCGAGACCGTTAATTTGCGTCATCGCGTCGCCCGTCACCAGCCCGGGTGCGAGATCGGCGCCGATCACGATCCGCCGGCGCTGATTGTAGCGCCGGATTTCGGTTGGACCCGAGCCGAAACCGATTTCCGCGACCAGGCGCAGCGGCACGGAGCCGCCATTTGCTGTCGCAACCGGCAGGTTTTCGATCGTCGATAGGTCTCGCCGGCTTTCTTCGGCAAGCGCGACGCGGATCGGAATCTGGCGATCGCTCAGCGAGAAGCGGGCGGCATTCTGATCGATTTCGCCCTGGGTGGCGATGCGGATCGCGCGGCTCAATTCCGAGGTCGTCACGCCGAGATCTGCCGCAAGGTCGAGACGGGGCGTGACCACGATTTCCGGACGGCGAAGATCGCCGTCGATGCGCGGGGCGATGATCGAATCCAATGTGCTCATCTGTTCAACCAGCTCATTGGCTGCCGCTTCCAGTGCAACGGGATCGTCCCCGCCGAGCGTCATGGAGATGTCGCGACCGCTAAAGCCGCCTTGCTGGGACATGAAGGTAACGCGGGCATCCGGGATCGCGCGCAACAACGGTGCTGTTTCGCGCTCGAACTCGGTGCTCTTGCGTTCCCGATCATCCCGCAATGTCATGAAGATGCGGCCGCTACCTGGGTCGATCCGCTGGAATGCGGTCAGCACTTCGGGCTGCTGGCGCAATATGGCCGCAACCCGGTCGGATACCTGTTCGGTCTCTGCCAGCGTCGTGCCCGGGACCATTTCGATGGTCACGCGGCTGAAATCGTCATCGGTTTCCGGCTGGAAGGTCATCGGTAGCTGGCTGAACGCCACTATGGTTGCGACCAATGCGCCACCGCCACCAATCAATGCGGTTTTCCAGCGATGGACGAGGGACCAGCGGAGGAGCGCCATATAGCGGTCCATCATCGGGCCTTCGCCATGCTCGCGAACGCCTTCGGCTTTCAGGAAATAGGCCGAGACAAGGGGCGTTATAAGGCGCGCGACGGCGAGGCTCATCAGCACAGCGACGACGGTTGTCATCCCGAACTGGATGAAGAACTGGCCGGAAATTCCGGGCATCAGCGCAACCGGCAGGAACACGGCGACAATCGCCATGGTTGTCGCCAGCACGGCAAGGCTGATCTCCTCGGCAGCATCGATCGACGCCTGATAGGAGGATTTGCCCATCCGCATATGCCGGACGATATTCTCGATCTCGACGATCGCGTCATCGACAAGGACACCGGCCACCAGACTGAGTGCGAGCAGGCTGATGAAATTCAGCGAGAAGCCGAACAGGTCCATGAACCAGAAAGTGGGGATGGCTGACAGCGGAATGGCGATCGCGGAAATCAGCGTAGCGCGCCAGTCCCGCAGGAAGAAGAAGACCACGACAACGGCCAGAATTGCCCCTTCGACCAAGGCGGCCATCGCGGATTCGTAATTCTCCCTCGTATACTCAACCGATGTGAAAAGCCGGGTAAAGGTTACGCCCGGATTGGCCTCTTCGATCTGCTCGAGTACGGCTTCGGCATTGTCGTAGACGGTAACGTCGGAGGCGCCCTTGGCCCGTTCGATGCCGAAGCTCACAACCTGACGGTTGTTCATCTTCGAAAGCGAGCGCTGTTCGCCATAAAGATCGCGGACTTCGGCAATATCCGATAGTTTGACTGTCCGGCCGCCGCCAAGCGCGATATCCGTCTGGCCCAGTTCATAGGCGGTTTCCGCATTGCCGAGGACGCGCACGGACTGTTCGGAACCGGCCACTTCCGCCCGGCCGCCGGCCGCATTGAGATTGGTCGCACGCAACTGCGCATTGACCTGGCTTGCCGTGATGCCCAGCGACTGGAGTCTTGCTGGATCAAGGATCACGCGAATTTCGCGGCTCACCCCGCCGCCGCGATCAACCGCAGCCATGCCCTCTACGGACAGCAATTGACGCGCCACGGTATTGTCGACGAACCAGCTCAGTTCCTCCAGCGTCATGTCAACATTTTCGACCGCAAAATAAGCGATCGTCCCGCCACCGTTGATCTCGACGCGCAGCACCTGGGGCTCCAGAATGCCATCCGGCAAATCGCCGCGGATCTGGGCCACCGCATTGCGGACATCGTTGACGGCGCGATCGACCGGCGTGCCGATCGTAAATTCGACGAAAGTGCTGGAATTGCCCTCATTTACGAAGGACTGGATGGTATTAACGCCGTTGATATTGCGGACCGCAGCCTCGATCCGCTGGGTGACCTGATTTTCCATCTCGGTCGGTGCTGCACCAGGCTGCGCAACGACGATGCGAACCGCTGGGAAATCGACCTCGGGGCTGTCATTGACGTCAAGCCGCGCAAAGCTGATCAGTCCGGCCAGCATCAGCCCCAGGAACAGGACGAGCGACGGCGTCGGGTTTTTAATCGCCCAGGTTGATACTGTACGGAAACTCATGGGTGGCTCCTAGTTGCCGCTTTCTTGAGACTGACGCTGCGGAATGACTTCGTCGCCCTCATTGAGGAATGCGCCAGCCGAGCGGACAACCCGCTCATTGCCTTGCAGGCCTTCGCGAACCGTTATCCCGGCGCTGCCGACCGCACCGATGGTGATATTGCGGCGTTCGACGATATTGCCCTCGGTGACGATATAGACGTAATTGCCCTCATCGTCGCTCTGCACAGCAGATTCCGGCAGCATCGGCGCGTCGACCGAACCGCTGACGATTTCGGCGCTGGCAAAGCCGCCCGGACGCAGGCCTTCCTGATAGGAAAGGGCGATACTCGCCGTGCCCTGACGGCTCGTCGGATCGATCGTCGGCGAAAGCTGCCAGATCTGGCCGGTATAGGTTTCGCTGGTTCCAACCGGCGTGATGGTGGCGCTTTGTCCGACGGAGAGCCGCGACAAATCGGACTCCGATACCTGTGCATTCATTTCCATCTCGCCGCCTTGCGCGAGCACGAACAGCGCGCCGCTGCCGGCACTCACGACCTGTCCCGGTTCGACATTGCGGGCGAGCACCAGGCCAGCGGAAGGAGCCCGGATCGCCAGGCGACCGGCGCGAGCGCGCAGTTCGTTAAGCTGGGCCCCGGCAACGTTGACGCGGGCGCGCGCCGCATCGCGGGTCGCCGTTTTCCGGTCGATATCCGCCTGGCTGATAAACCCGCGGGCGACCAGTTGCATGGCGCGGTCCAGCTCTGCCTGGGCAAGGGCGAGGTCGGAACGAGCGACTTCCACCTGCGCCGCAGCGGAGTTGACCTGCTGAGACTGGACCGAGCTTTCGATGGTGGCCAGCACCTGGCCCGCACCGACCCAGTCGCCTGCATCCACCAGAACGCGGGCGATCTGACCGCCTTCGCCAGCAACACCGACAGGCATTTCCCGCCGGGCAGCCAGGGTGCCGCTAGCCGAGATCGTATTGGATATGGATTCCGATCCGGGCACGATTACGGTTACCGTCGGCAGCACCCGTTCCGGGCCGCCTTCGCCGCCGGCACCGCCGGCATTTTCACCGGCACCGCCCTGGAACATGAAATAGGCAGCGAGGATAACGAGCGCCAACACTACCGTACCGATGATGATGAAGCGGCGCCGCTTGTCGGCCCGCCGTTCTTCGATTTCGAATTCATTCATCGGTTCGGAATCTCCGTCCGCGAAACTCTGTTCAATATTCATATCTGCCACCTTGGCCCTACTCCGCTATGCCTCACTGCTATACTGTATTACATGAATATAACACAAGGCTCAAGCCGGAAGTGAATCTGCGGTTCGTTTACGTTTTATTGCAGTGCAAAATCAAGGTAAACTGCCGTAGGGATTCGACCGTTCATCGAAGCGAAACCAACAATCTGCTCCGATTGGGAGAGGAAATCTCTGCATGTGCATTTTGGGAGTAAGATGATGATGAGAAATATGGTCTTCGCATTGGCGGTTGCCTGTTCAACGATGTCGATCGCTTCTGCTGCTGGCGCCCAGCTTGCGACTCCGGTCCCCGTACTGGAAGGCACCCGACTCGATATCGTTGCGACCGGTGAGTCGCGCCAGGTGCCCGATATCGCCGTGATCAACGCTGGTGTCGTGACCGAAGCGCCCTCGGCCTCAGCTGCACTCGCCGACAATAATCGCCGGATGCAGGCGGTATTCCGGGCACTGGATGCTGCCGGAATCGAGGAGCGCGATATCCAGACCGCGTCGATCAACCTGAATGCGCGCTATGATTATTCGGAACGGAGCGAACCGCGGCTGCTGGGATATACGGCCTCGAACCAGCTGACCGTTCGCTTTCGCGAAATTGCACGGGCAGGGGCGATCATCGATGCTCTGGTCGCGCAGGGCGTAAACCAGATCAACGGACCAAGCCTGCAGATCGATGCGCCCGAAGCGGCGTTGGACGAGGCGCGGCGTGATGCGATCGCCAAGGCGCGGCAGCGCGCCGAACTCTATGCGGTTGCGGCAGGCATGCGGGTCGTCCGGATTGTGGCCATCAGCGAAGCCGGCGCAGATCGCCCGCCGATAGCGATGGCCGGGCGCGCAATGTTGGAGGCTGACCAGTCAGCATCGCTGCAAATCGCCGCAGGCGAGCAACGGCTGACGGCAAATGTTTCGGTGACTTTCGAACTTCAGTAACACGGGTTGAACGGCAATGAAAAAGGGCCGCGCGATCCTGTCGCGCGGCCCCGATTATATCCGTCTGTTTCGGTGGCTACCGGACGCGCCCGCGCTGAATCAGGTTCATGATTGCCAGAAGGATAATTGCGCCGCCAAAGGCGACCAGCAATGTTTCGATGTTGAACGCATTGTCGCGCAGCCGCTCCGATGCGCCGCCTGCCACCAGCCCATAGGCAAACCGGCCGAGGATGGAGCCGACACAGCCGACCACGATATTCCAGAAAATGCCCATTGAGGCATCGCGGTTCATGACAAGGCTTGCCAGCCAACCAATTACGCCGCCCACGGCCAGTGCAATAATCCAACCCCACATAGTGTCTCTCCCTGTATTGCTACCCGCGCGGCCGCACCATTATCTGGATGGCGTCACGAATCGACCGTGCAATGGAGAGAGCCTAGTCGCATCGGCCTCAAAAACAAATTCCCCGGTCGCCGACGGAGGTGGCGACCGGGGAATCCGTTGCTCGCTGGCGGCCGCTGATCGGCCGTGCGACAAATCCGATTAGTTCAGATCTAGTATTTCTGCTGGCGCTCGTAGAGCGACTTGTAATGCTGGATCCGCGTAACGCGCAGTCCGGGCATGCCCGACCGATCGATGGCGCGTTGCCAGCTGGCAAACTCCTCAACCGTCAGGTCATAGCGTTCGCACGCTTCATCGACTGTCAGCAGCCCGCCATTAACGGCAGCCACGACCTCGGCCTTGCGGCGCACGACCCAGCGGCGGGTCGAAGGCGGCGGAAGGGAGTCAAGCGTGAGCGGCTCTCCCAAGGGGCCGATGACTTGTGCCGGACGTATCTTTTGGTTCTCGATCATTATTTCCTCAATGGGATCATGCGATCCTTGCTTGGTCGTCAGCATTACGATGAACACCTTGTAAGCAAAACTCGTTGAAAAAAGGCTGAAATGCCAAGGTAAACAGGCACTTTACCAACCTTTCTTACTGGTTACCGGGATGTGCGAAATTGGCACTGCGGGATTGAAACAACCCTTTAGTGCCTGCCCCTGCCCCAAGACGTTCATACCTTCGGTGCCTGGTCGCGGTGCGAACACCGAGATCAAAGCCTCCGTTGCAACCATCTGGCTAGCGCCCCCCATTGCAAGGCGCGTTGCAAGCCTGCCCGTTGGCTGCGCAGCCTGCGCTGCGGCCAAAAAGGCGATGAGTGCGTGAAAGTGCGGCTTGATGTTGCCGGCCGCATCCATTCGGTTGCCAAAGGAAGTAAACGTCATGTCCATGAAGCAGGGTAATAGGGACGAAGGTTGAAAACGTGGTAAAGGCGTTGGCAACGCTTTGGTCACGATTTGCGGCGCGATATTCGGGCTCATGGTTACTCAAGCGGTAATGCGCGGCGGATTGCCCTTTGCGCCCGGCGCTACGAAACACTAAATGGCCCTCTATGATGAACGCAGAATTCGATCTTGATCGTCCGGCGGGTGAATGCCGTATCGTTGTCGCCATGTCCGGCGGCGTCGATTCATCGGTTGTCGCCGCGCTCGCTGCGAAGACCGGTGCCGAGGTGATCGGCATCACGTTGCAGCTCTATGATCATGGTGAGGCTACCGGCCGTACCGGCAGCTGCTGCGCCGGTCAGGATATCCGCGATGCACGGGCCGTCGCCGAAAAACTCGGCATCGCCCATTATGTATTCGACTATGAAAGCCGGTTCCGGGAATCGGTGATCGACGATTTTGCCGACGAATATATGGCGGGCCGGACGCCCATCCCGTGCATCCGCTGCAACCAGAGCGTGAAGTTCAAGGACCTGCTGGACATGGCCCGCGACTTGGGCGCCGATTGCCTCGCGACCGGCCATTATGTGCGCCGCGTGATGGGTGAGGGCGGAGCCGAGCTGCACCGCGCGCTCGATCCGGCACGCGACCAGAGCTATTTTCTTTTCGCGACGACGAAGGACCAGCTCGATTATCTGCGCTTTCCGCTGGGCGGGATGCCCAAGGCCGAGGTTCGCGAGATTGCCAAAGAGCTAGGCCTTGGTGTGGCGCTAAAGCCCGACAGCCAGGACATCTGTTTCGTGCCCGATGGCGATTATGCCAAGATCGTGAAGAAGGTCCGCCCCGAGGCCGGGGAGGGCGGCGAGATCGTGACCCGGTCCGGTGAGGTGCTCGGTGAGCATAAGGGCCTGATCCACTATACGGTCGGCCAGCGCCGGGGGCTCGAGATTGGTGGCCAGCCCGAGCCGCTTTATGTTGTCAGGCTGGAGCCCGAAACGCGGCGTGTCGTGGTGGGGCCGAAATCTGCACTGGCGATCAGCGCAGCGCGGATCGAGGATCTGAACTGGCTTGGCGAGAGTTTCGAGGGCGGGATGACGGCCAAGGTCCGCTCGCTGTCCAAGCCTGCACCGGCGCGTTTCGACGGTGAGACAGTGGTTTTCGATACGCCCGAATTCGGCGTGGCTCCGGGCCAGGCCGCAGTTCTCTATGCAGGCGACCGCGTCATGGGCGGAGGCTGGATCGCCGAGACGGAAGCGGCGGAAGAAGCACTGGCTGCGTAAATCCTAACGGCGGCGAACGTCGTAATCGAAACGGATTCTGACCCAGGCGCCGACTTGGGGTGTTCCGCCAATCCGGGGCGGGCGCACACGAAATTGCCATGTTGCGGCAAGCAGCGATCGTCCGATGTTCGATCCACGGGGATATTCGGTGATTAGCTGGCAATTATCGACTCGATATTCTGGCATTGTCTGACAGATGATCAGGGCCCAGCCCGGCCCCTGGGCCGTATCCAGATAGCCATCCAGTTCATCGGGGCGAGGTTCGTAATACCAGGACGCGGCATAAAGCGGCTCGCCGTTCGGGCCGGAGCCTTCGACCCGTTGTGAGTCTCCGCTCCCACGCCGTGCGCGTGGTGCTGGCGGGCCCATCACCTCTCCATTCGCCGGTGCCGGCGGTGCCGGGCGGGTGGGCATGTCGGCGATATCCGGCGGGGCCGCTTGCTGGCGCGTGAACGGGAGCAACGGCGGGGGAACGCGGGCAGCCGGTGTGTCATCCGGTCTTGTGGTTTCCGGCTCGGCTACTGGCTCGGGCGGGCTGGCCTGTTCGGGGTCTTGTGCGCCGGCCTCTGCAGGTACCGGCGTCTGCTCTCCGGCGGGGGCGAGGGTAAAGGTAGACATCGGAACGACCTCTCGCTCCTCCTCCGCGTTCGACTGATTGAGGGTGAGCAGCAGGATCAGCAACAGCGCCTCTATGAGGACCACAAACAGCGCCGCGCCCGCCCGCCGGCCAAGCGTTTCGCGAATCCGTTCAGACAGGAGGCTGGATGGGGCGGGGGTCGACTGCAAGAAAAGGCTCCAGCGCTGCGCGTCATCTGCAAGCGCAGCTAGGGTCAATAATGATGGGTCGCTATCGGGGCAGGTGGCGGTTAGTCGATGAATGCTGGCTTACGATATGTTCGCGGCGTCGTTTGAATCTGGTGGCGGGCAAAATTCTGCCCTTCTAGCCGTCGTCGCCCGGCAATGGCTCGAGTATGCAGCCCAGCCCCTCGCGGAATTGCGCCGAGCGGCTGGCGAGCAGGGGGACGCTGGCGGTGATCCGCTTATTCTCTTCATCCTCCGACATCGAGATCATCTCCATACCGGGTTCGTAATCATTGTAGCAGCTCTGCATGTCGCGCCCGCCAATATAGCGGCAGGAACAGATGACATGCGCACCGTAACCCACGCCGAGTTCGACGGTCGGCTTCATGCGCATCGCATAGACCACGGCAGCAACCAGCAGGATGAGCAGCAGGATAATCGTGCCGGTGAGAAAAGGGCGCTTCACTTTCATGACGTCCAGACGTAGCCTGATGCGATGATGAAGCAAAGATGGATTATCCCGCTCGCTCCGGCCCTGGCGTTGTTCGCCAGCGCTGCAGCACCGGTCCTTGACCTGGATGGGGCGGAGGGTGACGCCATCGCAGCAGATGCACCGGCCATCGCCCGCGCCGATCTCGCACCGCTTGTCGATGCGCTGTTCACGGAAGAGGGCGTAGGCGAAACCCGCGTCGTCCTCATTCTGCACAATGGCGAAGTGATCGCGGAGCGCTATGCGCCCGGCTATTCGGCGGACATGCGCTACATCTCCTGGTCGATGGCGAAGACGGTGACCGCGATGCTGGTCGGCTTTCTCGTCGATGATGGCGTCCTGCAACTCGATGCGCCGGCACCGGTGCCCGAATGGCAGGGCGAGAATGATGCCCGGCGCAATATTACCCTGCGCCACCTCCTCCATATGGCGTCCGGCCTCGATCATACCGAGGTCAATGATCCGATCTGGGATTCCGACACCAACCGGATGCTGTTCTCGACCGAAACCGACGATATGGCGGCCTATGCCGTTTCCCGGCCGCTCGAAGCCAATCCGGGCGATAAATATGAGTATAGCAGCGCAACCACCGTTATCCTTGCGCGGATCATCGCCGACCGGCTGACGGATTCGGATGACCCGGGCGAACGGGCCGCGGCCTATCGCCGCTTCGCCGAACAGCGGCTGCTTGGCCCTGCGCAGATATCGAGTGTCTTTTTCGAATTCGATGCGCGCGGAACGCAAATCGGCGGCAGCCTGATCCATGCGACGGCGCGGGACTGGGCAGCGCTTGGCGAAGTCATGCGCACGGGGCAGGGGCCGGACGGAACGCAGATCATCTCCCCCGAATGGCGCGAATTCATGCTGACGCCATCGCCGCGCAACGGCGAATATGGCGGACAGACATGGCTGAACCGGCCGGGCGGCGTTTATGACACCCCGGTCCTGTTTCCGGACCGGGCGCCCAACACGCTGTTCGCCTTTAACGGCCATCTTGGCCAATATGTGATGGTGTCGCCCGAACAGGGGCTGACCGTCGTCCGGCTGGGCAACACGCCCGATGGTGAATTGCGCGAAGCGGTTGTTATGCGGCTCGCCCGGATATTCGAAGCCTTTGGGTCGGAATCCGGCTGACCCTGTGCTCCAGATCATAATTGCGGCCTGGCGATCATGGCATCACAGCCTCATATCGCGGGTCGAAATCGCTTTGTCGTTGTTCAGCCCCGCTTCACCGCAGGCCCGCTAGCTGTTAGGCGGGTCGGCGAATTGGGGAAGATGATGACTATGAAATCGAAGATGCTCGCCGGTCTGGGTGTCGCTTTGGCGGCACTCGCTGTTTCGCAGCCTGTGCAGGGCCAGTCTCAGAACGGCGCCCTGTCGGTTGGCCGAACCTTTGAGGGCGAGCTATCGTCCGGCGACCAGGTTTCGGGCGGCAAGCAGCAATTTTATGACGATTGGAGCATTCGCGGCTCGGCTGGCGATCATGTGTCCATCATCATGGAATCTGATGCGTTTGACACCCAGCTCCAGGCCCGCCTCCCTGATGGCACGACGCTCGTCAACGACGATAACCACTGGGTGCCGGAAACCACAAACAGCCGGATAGATGTCATCGTCCCGGCCAGCGGTTCCATTTCCGTCCGCGCTCAGGCGTTCCGCGAAGCCCAGACGGGCGCCTATACGATACGTCTCGTCCCGACCGAAACGCTTCAGGCCGCCGCAGTAACTTCAACGCCTCCGCAAATGATCACGATCGGGCAGTCGCGCGAAGGTGCGCTGTCTTCGGATGGGGATAGCCAGGTCGCGGGCCGCTATACGGATCGCTACGAATTCAGCGGCACGCGCGGCCAGCGCATCGATCTGAACGTATCGGGTGATTTTGACACGATGCTGACATTGTCGGGGCCGGGTAATTATTCGGTTCGCAATGACGACGACACGACCGCCGGTGAGCCGACGCTGGACAGCCGCATACTTGCGACCCTGCCAGCCGATGGCCGCTATGTGATTGCCGTCACCAGCTATGGCCGCGGCGATACTGGAGACTATGCGCTGGTGACGGGTTTGAACCGGACCCAGATCGCAGACACCGAATTCATCGGTGCCGACGCGACTCCTCTGGCCTTTGGCCGGACGCTGACGAGCGAACTCGGCAAGGATGACGACACGCTTGGTACCGGCGAATATCTGGAGCGCTACAGCTTTACCGGCCGTCGCGGCCAGCCGGTCACTGTCGATCTGAGTTCGGACGATTTCGACACATATCTGATATTGCGGACTCCATCGGGCGAACAGATCGACATCGACGACACAGGCGAATCCCTTAACAGCCGCTTCGAGCGGGTGCTGGAAGAAGACGGTATCTATACAATCGTCGCGACCTCCTATGCCCCGGCTGCAACCGGCAGCTTCCAGCTCGCGTTGAGCGAGGGCACGACGCGAATTCCGGCCAATGCCCAGCAGCGGCAGGTGTTCGCGATTTCGGTCGGGATTGCCGATTATGGCGGAAATACTTCCGACCTCACCTATACCGATACCGATGCGGCGAAACTCTATCAGAAGTTCGAAGAGCTCGGCATGTTGCGGCAAGAGAGCATCCTGCTCACCAACCAGGAAGCAACACTGCCCGAATTCCGCCGGGCATTCCAGCGGGTTGCAGCCCAGGCCGGTCCGGACGATATCTTCCTCTTCTTCTATTCGGGCCATGGCAGCCAGATTGACGACCCGAATGATCGCGGCGAGCTGGACGGGCGCGACGAAACGCTTGTCTTTGCCGATGGCGAGGAACTGACCGACGACGATCTCGCGACCATGTTTGCCGATGTCCGCGCCGGAACGACAATGATTGTGCTCGATGCCTGTTTCTCGGGCGGGTTCGAGCGCGATCTGATTACCCGGCCCAACATGATGGGGCTGTTCAGCTCGGAAGAGGATCTGACCAGCCTTGTCGCGTCGGAATTCAACGCAGGCGGCTATCTCTCGCGTTTCTTCTCGGATGGCGTGGGTGGTCAGGCCGATGACAATGCCGATGGCAACATCACGGCCGGCGAACTGGTTTCCTATCTCCGCTACCGCTTCCGCGAACAGTGCGACGGACGCAACTGCATCGAAGCCGAAACCGGCGACGCCCAGCGCAACCATCAGGAACTGGTTGTCCAGCGCGGCAGTGTCGAGGTCGACGATATCCTCGTCACCTTGCCCGAACAGTTCGGCGTGGTGAGAGGCGGGGACTAAGGAGCGGTACGCCCGGTCTAGGGGATAGTGAAGCTGCCTTGGACGACGGTAACGCAATCGCCGGTCAGGATTGCACGATCACCGTCGAGCCTGCAGCTTAGATAACCGCCGCGCTTGCTTGCCTGATAGGCGGTGAAGCTGTCGCGCCCCAATCGCTTGGCCCAGAAAGGGGTCAGGACTGAATGGGCCGAACCAGTCACGCTATCCTCGTCCACACCGGCACCGGGCACGAACACCCGGCTGATGATATCGGTGTCCGTGCCGGGTGCGGTAACGGTGAAGCTATCGTCTCCGAGCGCGCCTAGCGCGCGGATATCAGGATCGAGATTGAGCACGTCGTCGGCGGTTTCATAGAGAAACACATTATAATGGTCGGGATGGCGATAGGTGGCGACCGGTTTCTTGCCGAGCGCCGCTTCGGCTTCGGGCAAGTTTGCAAGCTCGGCCACGATTGCCGGCAGCGCCACCGCATATTGGCTGCCTTCGCGCCAGACTTCCAATATGCCCGCCTTGCGCGTCTGGAAGCGCACCCGCTCAAGATCAGGATTCTCCGTCAGCAGGATATGACCGCTGGCTAAAGTCGCATGGCCGCAAAGCCGGATCTCGTCGGTCGGTGTGAACCAGCGCAGTTCATAATCGGCCTCGCCGCTTTGATCGGGCACGAAAAAGGCGGTTTCGGCAAAATTATTCTCTTCGCCGATTGCGCGTAGAAGCTCGTCGTCCGGCCAGCTTTCCAGTGGCATGACGGCGGCCTGGTTTCCGGTGAACGGCCGTTCGGCAAAAGCGTCGACATGATAGTAGGGCAGTTTCGGCATGACATGCTCCTTCGCTTCGGACGGCTTTATCGCCGGAGCAGTGCTCGACGAAGCGCGATTATCTGATCAGGGGTAAAGCAGCCCTTCGTCCCAGCCGGACTCCGTGCGCGTGAACAGTCTGCGATGATGAAGACGGTGCGCGCCGTCTTCCCAGAATTCGATGCGTTGCGGGTCGAGGCGAAAGCCCGACCAGTGCGGCGGGCGCGTGACATCCTTGCCTTCGAACCGGGCCCGTGCTTCTTCATACCGCGCTTCGAATGTTTCGCGGGAGTCGAGCGGGCGGGACTGGTCCGATGCCCAGGCGCCGAGCTGCGAATCGCGGCTGCGTGTGGCGAAATAGGCATTGCCTTCTTCGTCGGAAACGCGGCTGACCGGCCCTTCGATCCTCACCTGGCGGCGCAGCGATTTCCAGTGGAAGAGCAGGGCCGCCTTTTGGGTGGTGAGCAATTCGCCTGCCTTGCGACTTTCCAGATTCGTGTACCAGACGAAACCGCGCTCATCATGACCCTTTAGCAGCACCATGCGGACCGAAGGCTGGTTGTCCGGGGTTGTCGTCGCCAGCGCCATCGCGTTGGAGTCGTTGATCTCGCTGGCCCGGGCTTCGGCCGCCCATGCCGTGAACAGTGCGTGAGGATCGTTTGTCATGAGGGGGCTTCTAGGGCAGGCGGCCATGGTCTATCAATGACGCAGACAAAAGGAATTCGGGGGACATGACGATGGATTGGCCGACGATATTCAAGTTCGCGAACCTGTTTGCGATGCTCGCATGGGTGGCGCTGATTTTCGGACCGCGGCGCGAGGCAGTATATACATTGTTGTTCAACGGCGTCGTCGGCCTTTTCAGCCTCTTCTACGCTGCCCTGTTGATCTATCTGCTGTTCATCGCCCCGTCGGCGGGTGGCGAAGGCCCCGATTTCACGACGATCGAAGGCGTTCGCGCGGCATTCGCGGCCGATGCCGGGCTCACACTTGGCTGGGTTCACTATCTGGCGTTCGACCTGTTTGTAGGTCTCTGGATTGCACGAAATGCCGATGAAATATCGCTCTCCCGCTTCGTGCAGGTACCCATCCTGCTGGCGACCTTTATTTTCGGACCGTTCGGATTGTTCATTTACCTGATCGTCCGGTGGATCCATGAAGCGCGCAAAGCCGCTTGAAACAAAGGGAACTTCTCCCCATTTCGGCTGTTGTAATACTGCAACAGTTGGCTAACGGCACATGATATACGACACGGACACCATGGCAGCAGATCCTTACGCAACTCTCGGACTCTCGCGCGGCGCAAGCGAGGACGAAATCAAGAAGGCCTATCGCAAGCTCGCCAAGGAGCTGCATCCGGACCGCAACAAGGATAATCCGAAGGCTACCGAAAAATTCTCAGCGGCGACGGAAGCCTATGATCTGCTCAGCGACAAGGACAAGCGCGCCCAGTTCGATCGCGGCGAGATCGATGCCGAGGGCAATCCGACCAATCCGTTCGGCGGGGGTGGCTTTGGCGGCCCCCAGGGCGGCTCATCTTTCGAATTTTCCGAAGGCGGCGACATTGGCGACATATTCGAAGGTTTGTTCGGCGGAGGCAGTCGTTCGGCAGGCTCTTCGCGGGGGCCCTTTGGCGGTGGTTTCGGCCGGCGTCAGGCTCCGCCGCCCAAGGGTGCGGATATGGCCTATCGCCTTGCGGTGCCGTTCGAGGCCGCAGCGCGGCTTGACGACCAGCGGATAACCCTGTCGAGCGGCAAGACGATCGACCTGAAGCTGAAACCCGGCGTGGAGAGCGGTACGCAGATGCGGCTGTCGGGCCAGGGGCAGAAAGGCCCGGGCGGGGCCGGCGATGCGATCGTAACGATCTTCGTCCAGGATCACAAATTCTATGAGCGGGATGGCGACAATATCCGTCTCGACGTTCCGATCGGTCTCGACGAGGCGGTGCTGGGCGCGAAAATCAAAGTGCCGACGGTCGACGGACCGGTGATGCTGACCGTGCCCAAAAACGCGGCATCGGGAAAAACGCTTCGCCTGAAAGGCAAGGGCTTCCACAAAAAAGGCGGTGGCCGCGGCGACCAGCTGGTGAAGCTTGAAATCGATCTGCCGGAAGACGATGCGGAGCTGGCGGAGTTCGTCAAAGGCTGGACGCCCGGCAAGCCGCAAAATCCGCGCTCGGAATTTGGTGTCTGACAATTGACCCATGAAGCCTCGCAATCGCCTGAGGCGCGCCGCAGGCTTGCCGAGGTCCGTATTCGGGAAGGTCGGCCTGTTGATCGCCCCGAACCGCGCACCTGGGGCTGGACGACGCTGAAACGCGTAGCCGATGGTGTTTACGCGGAAGGCTTTATCCATGCGGGCAATCTTGCTTTCATGGCGCTGCTCGCCCTGTTTCCCTTCTTCATCGTATTAGCCGCCATCGCGCAGAGCCTTGGCCGGACGGAGGACGGATTGCAGGCGGTCGCAATATTCCTGCAAAATGTACCGCCCAGCGTGGCGTCTGCACTGGAAGATCCGATTGCGAGCGTCCTTTCCGCGCGCACCGGAAATCTGTTGTGGATCGGCGCTGCAATCGGGCTTTGGACAACCGCCAGCTTTATCGAAACGGTACGGGAAATCCTGCGCCGCGCCTATGGCACGCCCTATGGACGGCCCTTTTATGAATATCGGCTGTTCTCGATCGGGCTGATCATCATCTCCGTTGCCCTGGCGTTGCTCGCCTTTGCGCTGCAGTTCGTGATGACCGGCGTGGAGCAGTTCATCTATCGCCTCGTGCCGTTTTTCGAGGACTATCGGATTTTCGTTTCGCTCTCCCGGCTGGTGCCCGCTGTCGTGATCTTCCTCGGCTTCTATCTTGTGTTCTGGTCGCTGACGCCGCGCCAGTATCGCGCGCGGCTGTATCCCAAATGGCCGGGCGCGCTTCTCGTCACGGCCTGGTGGCTTGGCACGACAGCCCTGATGCCCGTCATTCTTGAAAATCTGATCAGTTACGATCTGACCTATGGCAGCCTGGCAGGCTTCATGCTTTCGATGATGTTCTTCTTCGTCATCGGGTTCGGGGTCGTTGTTGCCGCATATCTTAACGCGGCACTGGCGGAAGTGCCTGAAAGCGAGCTAAGGAAGCGCATAGAAGAAACTGCAGCAGAAACTGAAGTCGAGGAACCTTAATGACGGGACTGATGGAAGGAAAACGCGGGCTGATCATGGGGCTCGCCAATGACCGATCTCTGGCGTGGGGAATAGCCAAACAATTGCACGAACAGGGCGCCGAAATGGCGTTCAGCTATCAGGGCGAGGCGCTTGAACGTCGTGTGCGGCCGCTTGCCGAGAGCGTGGGTTCGGATTTCCTGATCGAATGTGACGTGTCCGACATGGAGGCGCTGGACAGCGCATTCGCGACGCTCAAGCAGAGATGGGAAACCATCGACTTTGTCGTTCATGCCATCGGCTTTTCCGACAAGAATGAGCTGCGCGGCAAATATGTCGATACCAGTCTCGACAATTTCCTGATGACGATGAACATTTCGGTCTATTCGATGGTCGCCGTTACCAAGCGGGCCAGCGAGATGATGCCGAACGGAGGCTCTATCCTGACGCTCAGCTATTATGGCGCGGAAAAGGTCGTGCCGCATTACAACGTCATGGGCCCGGCAAAATCGGCGCTGGAGACCAGCGTCCAGTATCTGGCGATGGATCTTGGCCCCGACAATATCCGCGTCAATGCGATCTCGGCCGGGCCGATCAAGACGCTTGCCGCCAGCGGTATTGGCGACTTCCGGTACATCCTCAAATGGAACGAGCTGAACTCTCCTTTGCGCCGCAATGTCACGATCGACGATGTCGGCGGCGCCGGCGTTTACCTGCTTAGCGATCTCTCTTCGGGCGTCACCGGTGAGACCCATCATGTCGATGCCGGCTATAATGTCATCGGCATGAAGGCCGAGGACGCCCCGGATATCGCGCTGGAGAAATGATCGCAGTTCGGCCCGAGCGGCCGGGTGAGCAGGACGGGGTTTTTGCGATCCATGCGGCGGCATTCGAAACCGATCTGGAGGCTCGCCTCGCTGACAGGCTGCGTGCCGACGGAGATGTGCTGCTTTCGCTGATGGCGCTTGATGGTGATGAGCCGGTCGGCAACCTGATCCTGTCGCTCATGCACGCCCAGGCCGAAGGCGAACCTCTCAAAGCCGCAGCTATCGGTCCGATCGGTGTCCGTCCCGACCGGCAAGGGGAAGGCATCGGAAGCGCGCTCATGCGGGCCTGCATCGAATGGGCGCGGGGCGAGGGGTTCGCAGCGATCTTCCTGCTCGGCAGTCCGGACTATTATGGCCGCTTCGGCTTTTCAGCTGAGGCGGCAGCCCCTTTTGCCTCGCCCTATGCGGGCCCCTATTTTCAGGCGCTGATGCTGGATGACACTTTTGTGGTGCCAAAATCGGGCAGGGCCGACTATGCTCCGGCTTTTGCGGCGTTTGAGGACTGACGGAACCCGATGAGCTATAACAGTTTTGGACATGTGTTCCGCTATACCACTTGGGGCGAAAGCCACGGCCCGGCGCTGGGCGCAGTCGTGGATGGCTGCCCGCCAGGCATTGCGCTCGACGAAAGCGATATCCAGCCCTGGATGGACAAGCGCCGTCCGGGTCAGTCTCGGCACACCACGCAGCGGCGTGAACCGGACACGGTTCGGATCATGTCCGGCGTGTTCGAGGGCAGGACGACCGGCACGCCGATCCATCTGATGATCGAGAATGTCGACCAGCGCTCCAAGGACTATTCGGAGATCGCGGCGAAGTACCGTCCCGGCCATGCGGATTATACCTATGACACCAAATATGGCTTTCGCGACTATCGCGGCGGCGGGCGATCCTCGGCGCGAGAGACAGCAGCCCGCGTGGCGGCGGGTGCGGTTGCGCGCAAGGTATTGGGCGAAGGAATCTCGATCCGTGCCTATCTGACCGAGCTTGGCGGCATCTCCATCGATCACAGCCGGTTCGCCGATGCAGCGATCGATGCGAATGATTTTTTCTGCCCCGATCCAGTCGCCGCAGGCGAATGGGAAGCCGCTGTCGATGCTGCGCGCAAGGATGGCAATTCGCTGGGCGCGGTGGCGGAATGCACCGCGACGGGCGTTCCTGCCGGCTGGGGAGCACCGGTCTATGCAAAGCTGGATGCCGAGCTTGCCGCCGCGATGATGTCGATCCATGCGACCAAGGGCGTGGAAATCGGAAACGGGTTTGAGGCAGCCCGGATCACCGGGCGCGATAATGCCGATGAGATGGAACCGGGCAACAATGGTCCGCGCTTTCTTTCCAACAATGCAGGCGGCGTGCTTGGCGGCATATCCAATGGCGATGCTATCATCTGCCGAACTGCCTTCAAACCCACCAGCTCGATCCTGACTCCGCTCAAAACGGTGACGCGCGATGGCGAGGCAGCCGAGATTTCAACCAAGGGCAGGCATGATCCCTGTGTCGGAATTCGCGGCGTACCAGTCGTCGAAGCGATGATGGCGCTGGTCCTTGCCGATCAAATGTTGCTTCACCGCGCGCAATGCGGCTGATAAGCGGGTTGGCAGAGGGGTAAATTTTGGAAACAGTTCGGTTCTTTATCGAGGCCAATCAGGCGGTTATCGGTCTGGTCATTCTTGGCGTGATGTTCGTCGCCTTCCTGTTCGAACGATTTCCTGCAGCGGTAGTCGCGCTGTTTGGGGCCTGCACCTTTCTGTTCCTTGGCATCCTCGATTCCGAAGGGCTGCTGTCGGTATTCTCCAATCCCGCGCCGATAACCATCGGCGCAATGTTCGTGCTGTCCGGCGCGCTCCTGAGAACAGGCACGATCGACGCATTGGCATCCGGCATCGTAGCGCGAGCGGCCAAGCGCCCGAAACTCGCGCTGGTGGAGCTTCTGGCTGGCGCCTTTACCGCCTCGGCCTTCATGAACAACACGCCTGTTGTTCTGGTGCTTACGCCGATCATGGCGCGGCTTGCCGAGGCGACAGGGATGTCGGTCAAGCGCTTGCTGATCCCATTGTCCTATATCTGCATACTTGGCGGCACGATGACGCTGATCGGCACGTCCACGAACCTTATCGTCGATGCTGTCGCCCGTCAGGAAGGGCTGGAGCCCTTCGGCATATTCGAGATCACGCCTTACGGTCTGATGGCCGCACTCGCCGGCGCGGTTACTCTGGCCATTTTCGGCCCCATCCTGCTGCCCAAGGGCGATCCGACATCGCTCTATCGCAGTACCGAGGATACGGACTTTCTGACCGAGCTGATCGTGCTCGACGACAGCGATGTGATCGGGAAAAATTACGGGGAACTGTCCGCGCTGCGGCCGAGCAGGCTCAAGGTGCTGGCGATCAAACGGGACGACCAGTTCATCCGGCAGGATATTGCCGAAGAAGTCGCGATGGCCGGCGATCACATCATCATCCGGACCGACATGACCGAACTGCTTTCGTTGCGCAGGACGCGCCAGTTCGAGATGGGGATTGCCGGCAAGAATGGCCCGAGCGCGAACAGCGAGGCGCTGGTCGAGGCAACGATCGCGCCAACCCATCCCAGTCTGGGCCGGCGCCTCAGCGATATCCCGTTCCTCAACCGGTTGCGGGTGCGGATCATCGGGATTACCCGCCATCGCCAGCTACCCGGCCCCGATATGCCCAATGCGCGCATGCGGGCGGCCGATCATTTGCTGGTAACCGGATCCGAAGACGCCATTCGGCGCATGTATGAAAACCCCAACCTGCTTGGTGTGGGCCAAACCCGGACCCGGGAATTTCGCAGGGACCGCGCGCCCATTGCGATTCTGGCCCTGGCTGCCGTCGTGCTGCTTGCCGCCCTCAACATCGTATCCCTCGCAGTGGCCGCAATCCTTGCGATGGGCGCGATTCTCGCAGCGCGCTGCATCGATGCCGAGGAAGCCTGGGGCTCGATCGACGGCAACGTGCTTATCCTCATCTTCGCCATGTTGGCGGTTGGCGTGGGGCTGGAGCAGGCGGGCAGTGTCACCCTGATCGTTGCGGCATCGGTACCCGCGCTAGAAGTCGTGCCGACCTGGTCTCTCATTTTCATTGTTTATGCGCTTTCGGTGATTTTGACCGAGATTGTTACGAACAATGCGGTTGCGGTTGTCGTTACACCGATCGTAATCGGTCTGGCGGCGCAGCTCGGCATTGATCCCCGGCCGCTCGTCATCGCCGTGATGTTTGCCGCCTCAGCCAGCTTTGCGACACCCATCGGCTATCAAACGAACACGCTTGTCTATGCAGCGGGCAATTACCGCTTCGTCGATTTCATCAAGGCGGGTTTGCCGCTGACAGCGGCGGTTGGCTTCACCACCTGTTGCACCATCGCCTTTCTGTTCGCGTGAGGGTGTTGCCGTAAGTCCGGCTGCGCTCTAGCGTCATGCCAAGATACCGATTCTGGGGGAGCGCCACATGAAATTCTGGTTTGGAATTCCGCTTTGGCAGCGGGTTGTGGGCGCGCTGATCCTTGGCGTCGTAACGGGCTTCCTTTGGGGGCCCGATGCCGAAAGCATCAAATGGATCGGCGATCTCTTCATTCGCGCGATCAAGATGCTTGTCGTTCCATTGATTTTCTTCTCTCTCGTTTCGGGCGTTGCCGCGATTGGCGATTTGCGCAAGCTCGGCGCCGTCGGAGGGCGGGCCCTGTTGCTGTTTATCGTCACCGGTCAGATCGCCGCATGGCTCGGTCTGTTGCTCGGCACCATGGTTCAGCCGGGGGTAGGCGTCGACACCAGCACAATCGAGATGGGGCCGATTCCCGAACCCAATCCGACCGGTTTTCAGGAGATGATCCTTTCGGTCGTGCCCGACAGCCCGGTACAGGCGATGGCAGACGTCAATGTCCTGCCGCTTATCGTATTTTCGATGCTGATCGGTATCGGCATCCTGATGGCCAAGAAAGACGGTGAGCCTGCCCAGAGAATCTTCGATTCCGGGGCGATCGTCATGCAGAAAGTGACGATGATCGTGATGGAACTGACGCCGTTCGGGGTCTTCGCGCTGATGGCCTGGGTCGCCGGTACACTCGGCATGGATGCGCTGGTTTCGCTCGCGAAACTGGTGGCGCTCAACTATGCGGGCTGCCTGCTGATCATATTCGTCATGTATTCGGCGATGGTAAAGTTCCTCGCGAAAGTGCCCGTGAGAGACTTTTTCCGAGGGATCATCGATGCCATGGCAGTTAGCTATTCGACGGCTTCTTCCAACGCGACCCTGCCTGTCACGCTGCGCTGTACCCAGCGCAATCTTGGCGTTTCACAACCTGTGTCGAGCTTTGTCGTTTCGCTAGGTGCGACGATCAACATGAATGGCACGGCGATGTATCTTGGGCTGGCAACCCTGTTCGGTGCGCAGATTTTCGGTGTCGACCTGAGCTGGGGCCAATATTTCCTGATCACCATTCTCGCGACGCTTGGCGCGATCGGCGCGGCAGGAATTCCGGGTGCCGGCCTCATCATGATGGCGCTGGTTTTCGGCGCCGTCGGAGTGCCGCTGGAAACCATTGCCTTTGTCGCCGGTGTCGACCGGATCATGGACATGATGCGCACGACGACCAATGTATCGGGTGATGCGGCAGTGGCGACGACGGTGGCGGCAATGACCGGCGAACTGGACCGCGAGGAACTGATTTCAGCGGACGACGTCTAAGCGCAACTACTTGTCGCATTTACTATGGACAATTGCTGAATTCGCTCCCATTTCGCTGCTCGCGTATCGCGCTCTGGCCAAAGGCTAGAGACGAGCGCCTAACATATGGAGTGTCGCAAAATGAAGAAGCTAGTCTATGCCATGCTGGTAGCATTGGTGGGCAGCCCGCCCGCGATTGCTCAAAGCGATGGCGCTGTCGAAGAAACAGAACTGACGGCTGAAGAACAGGCCGTTCTGGACGCGGAAAAATCCGAGGCAGCCGATGCTGAGCCTGAAATGCTGACGGAAGAAGAAGCCGCAGCGAATGATGCAGCAAAAGCCAGTCTGGAAGCTGCGGATGAGGATGCCAAACCGGCCGAAGAATCAGAATAATCCGGCCTTAAATTGATATGGGCGGCAGACCGGGCTCCGGTTTGCCGCCTTTTTTATGCGCGGCGGATGCCGATAACGGTGCCTTTGGTGCCGTCGCTGACAAGCTCGAAATCGAAATTCGGGAACATTCTCGCCCAGCGGCGGCGGACGATGCGCTCGCCGGGTCGGGCACCGTCATCGAGCATCACCATGCCGCCGATAGAGATTTTGCCAAACAGGCTGGCCGCAGCACCCCGGCCAAGGGGGTGAATGGTCCAGCATGGGCCATCGATCAGCATCAGGTCTATTCCGTCCGGTAGCGGGCCATGATCATACCAAAGGCCGCGCCAGTTATCCGGCGATGCGACAAGGGACACAGCACGCATATCCGACGAAAGCCCATGTTCGCCCAGCCATTGACGGGTCGCAATGACAAAATCTTCATGCTGGTCGAAACTGATCAACCGCCCGGAGCCGTTTATCTGCAAAGCACGGGCCGCAATCAGGGTCGATGCGCCTGCGCCGAACTCGACGACGAGCTGCGGTTTGGTCTCCAATATTCGATCGGCAATCTTGTGCAACAGGCTGGTATCGGCTTTCCAGCTGCCGAGATTGGGGAGCGCATCCTGTGGCAGGCCGAGCCTGTCGAGCAGCCGCTTTTTCTCGGCCCTGGTACCGCCGCGAAGCGATCTGAGAAGCCAGGGCCACTGGATCGCGCCTATGCCCAGAAGAGCCGCCCAATCCTGCCATTCGCGTTCGAAATGTGCTTCGTCCGCATGGGCGCGGGGCAGCAACTGGGTCGATTCTCGCGATGTCATGCAGTCGGCCTACCCCTGATTTTCCATGGTGGCGATATAGCGGCGGATAAGCGCGATACCTTCCTCATGCAACAGTTCCCGGCCCAGTTCGGGCATGGCGATGCCGGGATCGCGGGCCTCCATCCGAAAGAGCAGGATCGAGCGTTGGGGATGGCCGGGCTCGATATCGAATGCGAATCCGCCGCTCCCGCGCCCTGCCGCAACCGGCCTCTTCAATATGCCGCGCGCAACCGGATTGCTCTCCTCATAGGCGAGGAACAGGCCCGAATTGCTCGCACTGCCGGAACCATTGTGACAATGGGCGCAATTGACATCGAGATAGGCCCGGGCACGCTCATCCAGGGTGCCGTCGCTTTCATCGTCCCAGCGCGGCACGCGCGGTGCGTTATCGGGCGCACGGTCGAGGATGCCCCAGTCGACCCATTGGGCCAGCCGCTGGCCATTGTTGAGATTGCGCGCGCTCGGTCCGATCAGGGCAATTTCTCCATCGCGCGCATGGCAGGTCTTGCACTGATTCTGGTTGGGGACGCGGTAGCTGATCTCCTGCGTCTCGCCGTCCATGTCGATCCAGCTGGCAGGCAGACGGCGCCCTGCGCGGGCGAGTACAGCGTCCGTGCCGTCCTCGTTCCAGATATAGGGTAGCGCGACCCAGCCGCTTTCCCGGCGCAAAAGAACGCGCGTTTCGATCCAGCGGACCGGGCTGTCCGGATCCCGGAAATCGGCCGGATAGCCAAAACTCTTGATGAGCGCCGATCCGACAGGAAACTCCAGAACACCGCTTTCTGCGTATCGCGCGGTCTGTCCCTCGGGCACATAGACGAACCGGTTCTTCACCGCATAATCGGAAAAGAGCGGCGTATTCAGGTCATAGCCGATGACCCGGGCATTGGGCGTCTGGCCGATCCCGTCCGTGAAGAACCGGAATTCGGACAGTGATCGCGGCAATGTGTCTCCCATGATGACGTCAGTCGCCACAGGTGCCGGAGCGGGCACGGGCGCGCTGGCACTGACGAGTGCCAGCCAGCCGAAAAGCGCGAGCAGGGCCCGGGTCACTGGATGGCGGCCAGCATGCTTTCTGGAAGGACGACGGCTTCCGGGCTCGCGGCAGGTGTTTCGCTGGCAAGTTCGGCCATGGAAGGTTGGGCTTGGGTGAGCGGTTGCCCGGGCGTGGTGAGGCCGAGCGTCAGAACCGGTACCTCGTCATTGACGACGATTCCCGTGCCAATCCCGTCCCACAGAACCGGGGGCAGCGTTCCGCCGACGGCCGCAGCCAGTTGCTCGCCGCCCTCGAAATCCGGTGCATAGCCGGCCCGGCCCTGCACATTGCTATGGACGACAACGTCGCGAATGGTCGGTTCGTAATTCGGATCGTCGAACGACTCGGTATAGGCGACCAGCATGACATTGCTCGTTCCATGATCCTGAATCACATTCTCGAACACATGGACGTTGCGATTGGCCATCACCATCACACCGGTTCCGGCGGGAACGCCCGCAACGATATTGCCTTCAGGCGCAAAATTGGCCGTGTTGTTGTCCTGGATCATATTGTTGAACACGCGGACGCTATGGCCGCCCATCTGCGGTAGGTTGGGCAGATCGAAGACGAGGATGCCTCCGGTATTCTGTGTCACCATATTTTCGAACACATCGGCGTTGAAACTGTTCTCGATCTCGATGCCGGCGACATTCTGGCTCACCATGTTTTCGCGGACGATGATCTGCTGTGACTGGCCGACATAGATGCCGGCGTCAGAAGCGCCGATCACCTGTGACCGCTGGACAAGAACATGGGTCGATTCGACGGGGTAGATTCCATAGGCGCCGTTATTGGCGTCTGGCCCGTTCGTCCATTCGACGCGAATGCCGTGATAGACGATCCGGTCGGCCTCTTTCGACTTGATCCCGTCGCCGCGGCTGTTCTCGACGGCGAAATCGCGCAATACAACATCGTCCGAAGTTACCATCAGTCCTTCGCCTGCACCGACCTGATTGGTGAAATCGAGGATCGATTCGCCGGCTCCCGCACCGCGCACCGTGACATTGTCGACATCCAGAGAAAGGCCGTCGGTCAGCTCGAACCGTCCCGCGCCGATTTCGATTGTATCGCCCGGTTCAGCCTCGATAAGCGCCCCTTGCAGCCGTTCCTGGGCGTTCGGCCCGGCCTCGACGGTGTGGACGGCGGCAAAGGCGCTTGTCGATGCGAGCAGCAGTGCGGCCATGGCGGCGATGGATTTCATAGGTCCGATCCTCTCTCTTTTTGGGATCAGTCTACTAACATCGCTGTCAGCGATCAATCGGCGAAGGGATCGCGCACCAATATCGTGTCTTCGCGTTCCGGGCTCGTCGACACGAGCGCGACCGGGCAGCCGATCAATTCTTCCACGCGGCGCACATATTTGATGGCCTGGGCGGGCAGGTCGTTCCAGGTCCGCGCGCCGGCGGTCGACTCGCTCCAGCCGTCTATGCTCTCATAGATCGGTTCCACTGCGGCCTGGTCGGCGGGATGGGGCGGCAGATAATCATAGGTTTCGCCGTTCAGTCGATAGCCGGTGCAGATTTTCAGCTCCTCGAACCCGTCAAGCACATCGAGCTTGGTTAGTGCGATGCCGGTTACGCCGGAAACGGCGATCGACTGGCGCACCAGAACCGCATCAAACCAGCCGCAGCGGCGCTGCCTGCCGGTCACGGTGCCGAATTCATGGCCGCGTTCGCCCAGCTTCTGCCCGTTCTCGTCATCGAGTTCGGTCGGGAAGGGACCAGCGCCGACACGGGTCGTATAGGCTTTGACAATGCCGAGGATGAAGCCGGTGGTTTGCGGTCCAACCCCGGATCCGCCGGCGGCCGTGCCTGCGATCGTGTTGGACGATGTGACGAACGGATAGGTGCCATGGTCGACATCGAGCAACATGCCCTGTGCGCCCTCGAACAGGATACGGTCGCCACGCTGGCGGATTTCGTTGAGCTCGCGCCATACCGGCTTTGCGAAGGGCAGGATTGTGGAGGCGATATCTTCCAGATCGCGCTTCAGGCGATCGCGGTCGATCGGCGATTCCCCAAACCCGGCCCGAACTGCGTCATGGTGCGCACATAGCCGGTCGATCTGCGGATCGATCGCATCAAGGTGCGCGAGATCGCAAACGCGGATTGCGCGGCGGCCGACCTTATCTTCGTACGCTGGCCCGATACCGCGCCGGGTCGTGCCGATTTTGAAATCGCTGGCATCTTCGCGCAGCCCGTCAAGATCGCGGTGAAAAGGCAGGATCAGCGGGCAGGTTTCGGCAATGTGCAGATTGTCCGGCGTGATCGTCAGTCCTTGGCCGCGCAGCTTCGCCAGTTCTTCACGGAGATGCCACGGGTCCAGAACCACACCGTTGCCGATGATCGACAGGGTGCCGCGCACAATGCCCGAGGGCAGCAGGGACAGCTTATAAACTTCATTGCCGACGACGAGCGTATGGCCTGCATTGTGGCCGCCCTGATAGCGGACGACGACATCGGCTCGGGATGACAGCCAGTCGACAATCTTCCCTTTTCCCTCATCGCCCCATTGGGCGCCGATAACGGTTACATTGGCCATGCGGATTTGCTTTCGCTTGCTGGTTACGCCCTGCTCCTAATTGTCTCGGGCAGGCACGTCCACGCCCCTATCCACCGGGCGTAGGACAGGGCCGGATTTACAGTGGCTCCGGTGCGCCATTTGTGATCTGATGGGTGCAGTCCAGCGCCTCGGCTGTATCGTCGTTCGAAAGGGCTGCAACCGTACGCCAACCTTCGGATCGCAACCGGCTGGAAAGGTCGATATCCGTTCCCAGCGGTACGAACAGGCGTTTCCTTTCCTTCACGCCAAGCCCGGCATCGACCAGCGGGTCGAGATAGAGCGAAAAGCCCATGGCTGCTTCTTCCGTGCCGTCACTGTGGCAGATCGTATAGCTGCCACCGCGGCCCAGTTCTCCGGAAATTCCGGAGCCAAAGAGCGAAAAACCGAGCCAGCTCTGATATTCAAAGCCGTGGCGTTCCGTCGGGTCCAGCGTGATCGTGGCGCGGCCGTTCAACTTCCCGGCTATTTCCGCAATTCCGTCGAGACGCGATTGCAGTGCGCCGCCTGCATCAATGGCCCGCATCCGTTCCATCGCCATATCCAAAGGGCCGGCGGCATGGATCAGGGGGAGGTAGGAGTCGGCTCCCAAAGCCGTGATGGCGCCGGCATCCTTTTCATCTAGCTCGGCCCGTACAGTTTCGACCAGATCGGCATCGAGCGGGAAGGGGCCCGCAGCCAGTGTCGGTACAAGATCGGGCAAGGTCAGGTCGACGGTGATGTCGGTCACCCCGGCATCGCCC
The DNA here is from genome assembly GCA_947259005.1 of uncultured Parasphingopyxis sp. Lineage (GTDB taxonomy): Bacteria > Pseudomonadota > Alphaproteobacteria > Sphingomonadales > Sphingomonadaceae > Parasphingopyxis. Next base: position 157,912 of record CAMYKP010000009.1, read on the forward strand.
AGCGCATCGACAGCCATGGAAAGGAGTTCGCTTGCCGCAGCAACGCTGTCGCTGCCTATCAACTCTGCTCCAGCCTGAAGCAACTGCCGTTCGGGTCGCAACTGGGTGGCGCGGAGTTTCAGCACGTCGCCGCCATAAGCGAGCCGAAGGGGCCGCGCCCGACCTGCCATCCGGGTCGCGGCAATCCGTCCGACCTGCGCGGTAATGTCAGGGCGCAGGGCCAGTGTCCGGCGCGAGACGGGATCGATGATCCGCAGCAAATCCTGCGCGCCATCGGATTTTAGCTGGCCGATGAGCCCTTCCTCGAACTCCGCGAGGGGCGGGGATACCCGTTCATAACCATAGGATGCGACGCTATCCATTATGGAGTGCAACAGGCGCGCGGCGGCCTCCGCCTCGGGCGGAAGCCGGTCGCGCAATCCTTCGGGAAGGAGGCCGGGCGGTATTTTGCTCATGGCCGGATCGTAGCCCCTTTCTTGCCAGTCTAGAAGCTTAGCGTTTTGACGGTCTTGACGCCCTCGAGGTTGCAGACCTTCCACAGCATGGGCTCATCAACCTGCTGGTCGACGGACAGGAGGAGCACGGCATCGCCGCCGCCATCGCGGCGACCGAGATGGAAGTTGCCGATATTGACGCCCGCTTCGCCCAATGTCGTGCCGATCCGGCCGATAAAGCCGGGAGCATCCTCGTTGACGACATAGAGCATGTCGCCGTCGAGATCGGCTTCGATCTTGATCCCGAATATCTCGACCAGGCGGGGAGCATCTTCGCCAAACAAGGTCCCGGCTACCGACTTCTCGCCCTCATCGGTCATAACCGCAACGCAGATCAGCGTGTGATAAACGCCTTCGCGTTCATGGCGGATTTCGCGGACGTCTAGACCGCGTTCCTTGGCCAGATACGGTGCGTTGACCATATTCACTGAATCCGAATAGGCGCCCATGAACCCGGCGAGCACAGCGCCCGTGATCGGCTTCTGGTTCAGTTCGGCGGCAGCGCCTTCGACCTCGATCGAAATGCCTTTGACAGCGTCATGCGCCAGCTGACCGACAAGCGAGCCGAGTTTCTTGGCAAGCGCCATATAGGGTTTGAGTTTCGGTGCTTCTTCGGCGGTCAGCGAAGGCATGTTGAGCGCATTGGTAACGCCGCCATCGAGCAGGAAGTCGGCCATCTGTTCGGCAACCTGGATCGCGACATTGACCTGCGCCTCGCTGGTCGACGCGCCGAGATGCGGTGTCGAGATCAGCCCCGGCGTGCCGAATAGCGGGTTGTTCGTGGCCGGCTCTTCAGCGAACACATCGAGCGCCGCGCCCGCTACCTGTCCGGATTCAAGCGCTTCCTTCAGCGCCACTTCGTCGATCAGCCCGCCGCGCGCGCAGTTGATGATGCGCACGCCCTTCTTGGTCTTGGCGAGTGCTTCGCGCGAAACGATGCCGCGCGTCTGATCGGTAAGCGGCGTGTGCAGCGTGATGAAGTCCGCCCGTTCGAACAGTTCGTCGAGCGTGACCTTTTCGATCCCGAGCTCAATCGCACGATCTTCGGTCAGGAACGGGTCATAGGCGATGACCTTCATCTTCAGGCCATGCGCACGGTCTGCAACGATCGAGCCGATATTGCCGGCACCGATCAGGCCGAGCGTCTTGTGGGTCAGCTCGACGCCCATGAATTTGGACTTTTCCCATTTGCCGGCCTGGGTCGAAGCATCGGCCTCGGGCAGCTGCCGGGCAAGTGCAAACATCATTGCGATCGCATGTTCAGCAGTCGTGATCGAGTTGCCGAACGGCGTGTTCATGACGACAACGCCCTTCGCCGACGCGGCGGGAATATCGATATTGTCGACGCCGATCCCGGCACGTCCGACCACTTTCAGGTTGGTGGCCGATTCGAGGATCTTCGGTGTGAGCTTGGTTGCGGAACGGACGGCAAGGCCATCATATTTGCCGATGATCTCGGCCAGCTCTTCCTTGGAAAGGCCGGTGATTTCATCGACTTCGATGCCGCGTGCACGGAAAATCTCGGTGGCTTTGGGATCCATTTTATCGGAAATAAGAACTTTAGGCATGACTAAACCCTTTCTGGGTTTGCATCATCCCGGCACGGACCGGGAATTCGGGAGCTGTGGCGTTGCCGCCCTATCCCGAATTCCCGGTCCGTGCCGGGATGACAGAATTAGGAGTGTGAGGCTTTTACTTCGGCATAGGCCCATTCGATCCAGGGCAGGAGCGCGGCGACGTCTTCGGTTTCGACCGTCGATCCGCACCAGATGCGCAAGGATGGCGGAGCATCGCGATAGCCGTTGAAATCGTATCCGACGTGACGCTCTTCGAGCATCGATACGATCTTCTTGGGCACACCGGCCTGATCCTCGGCAGAAAGGCTTTCATACCATTCGCCCTGGAACACCATGCAGACACCGGTGTTGGTGCGCTTGGCAGGATCGGAGACCATGTTGCGCATCCATGGCGTGGCATCGATCCATTCCTGGACAACCGCTGCGTTGCGATCGGCACGCGCCTGCAATTCGGCAAGGCCGCCGATCGACTGTGCCCATTCAAGCGCCGCGATATAGTCTTCGGTGGCCAGCATGGACGGCGTGTTGATCGTCGCGCCTTCGAAGATCGCACGGTTGAGCTTGTCGCCCTTTTTCACACGGAAGATTTTCGGCAGCGGCCATTCCGGATTATAGCTTTCGATCCGTTCGACTGCGCGCGGGCTGAGGATCAGCATGCCATGAGCGGCCTCCGATCCCATGACCTTCTGCCACGAATAAGTGGTCGCATCGAGCTTCGACCAATCCATTTCCTGCGCGAAAATGGCGGAGGTCGCGTCGTTGATCGTCACGCCTTCGCGATCATCGGCGATCCAGTCGGTATTCGGGATTTTCGCGCCTGAGGTCGTGCCGTTCCAGGTGAAGACGATATCGTCGCCCTTGTCGATCGAGGCGAGATCGGGGATTTCGCCATAATCGGCTTCGAGAACGGTCAGGTTTTTTGGCTTGAGCTGCTTGGCAGCGTCCTGAATCCAGACATTGCCGAAGCTTTCCCAAGCGGCGACGGTGACCGGGCGTGCGCCCAGCATGTTCCACATGGCAAGCTCTACAGCACCGGTATCGGAGCCCGGCACAATGCCGATCAGATAATCGTCGGGAATACCGAGAATCTCGCGGCTCAGGTCGATCGCATATTTGAGGCGACCCTTGCCGAGCGCCGAACGATGCGAACGGCCGAGCGATTCGGTGCTCAATTTGTCGAGCGACCAGCCGGGAAATTTGGAGGTGGGTCCGGAAGAAAAAAACGGGCGGCCCGGACGGACCGTAGGTTCGTTAGTCATATATTCTCTCCTCACAGAGAGTTAGCGCTGCGTTGGGGCAGCGTGGCCCGGCGCCGCAATGCGTATTGCAGCGCACCATGTCAATATCGAAGATGGCGAAGCCCGGGATTGGTCGACGGTTTCCCGCGGCGAAGCGTTTGGGCGTTAACCCTTCGATAACCATAAGACGATAAAAATATGGCCATGCGCCAGCTACACATTCTCCTGCCTGTTATCCTGCTGCTCTCAGCCTGCGGAATGATCGATGGCAATACAGACGGCCCCCAGCCGTCACGCACTACCGAACGGCTCCCAGCACCTAGCGGTGAAACCCGGCAGTGTCTGGCCGATCTTTCCAATCGGGGTGTCGCATATCGCCGCCTTCCGGATCGCAATTTTTCCAATGGCTGCCGGGCAATCGGCGCCGTGCAGCTGGTCCAGGTCGGCACGCCGACCCGCAATCTCGGAGCGATGACCTGTCCGCTCGCAGAACGCTATGCCCGCTGGACGCGGGAAGTGTTGCAGCCCGCCGCGCGGCGGCATTTCGGCGAACAGGTGTCGCTGGTCGAAACGTTCGGAACCTATGGCTGCCGCAATATCGCCGGGACCGGGCGGCTCTCGGAACACGGCAAGGCCAATGCGATCGACATCTCCGCCTTCAATCTGACGGGTGGCCGGCGGATCACGGTGCTCGATGGCTGGAACAACAGCGACAACCGTGAACAACGGTTCCTGCGGGATCTTCATCGCGGTGCCTGTGAGCGGTTTGAAATCGTGCTCGGTCCGGACGCCAATGCCGACCATCGGAACCATTTTCACTTCGATATGGGTAGCCGCGGGCCATATTGCCGCTAAAGAGAGCGGTTATGAACGATCCTAATATTCCCGAAGAAATTTTCTATTCGTCCGGCGAAGACGCAGCCTATGCGCGCCAGGTCGTATCGACACCGCAAACCGAGGATCCTGCCTATCGGCTGGCCTTTCAGGACACGGACTTCCTGCTGCGAGAAGATTTGCGGCCCATCCGGTTTCAGCTTGAACTGCTGAAGCCGAAGCTGCTGCTCGATGAGGCCAAGATCGGCTCGACATTGGTGATGTACGGTTCCGCGCGCATCCCGGAACCTTCCAAGGCGGATGCCGTGGTCGATGCTGCGCCGGAGGGACCACAGAAGCGGGTTGCCGAGCGATTGCGCGCCAAAGCCAAATATTATGAGGAAGCGCGCAGTCTCGCGCAGCTCGCAAGCCAGTGCGAATGCGACGAAGAAGGCAAGCGCCAGTTCGTCGTCTGTTCAGGTGGCGGCCCTTCCATCATGGAGGCGGCCAATCGCGGTGCGGCGGAAGTGGGCGCCGAATCGATCGGGCTCAACATCGTGCTGCCGCATGAACAGGCTCCCAACGAGTATGTGACGCCTTCGCTCAGTTTTCAGTTTCATTATTTCGCGCTGCGCAAGATGCATTTTCTCATCCGTGCGCGGGCCGTAGCAGTGTTTCCCGGTGGTTTCGGGACGTTCGACGAGATGTTTGAGCTGCTTTGCCTGGTTCAGACGGGAAAGATGAAGGCGCTGCCCATCCTGCTGTTCGGCAAGGAGTTCTGGACGCGCGTGATCAACTTCGAGGCACTGGCCGAAGAAGGCACGATTTCGCCGGAAAACCTGAAGATCATGCGTTTCGTCGAAACTGCCGATGAAGCATGGCAGATGATTACGGAATTCTATCAGAAACCCGTCGGATGGAAGAGTGAACCGAGCGATTTCAGCCTGGAATAGACCTTAAAATCAGGCTTCCGGTTCCGCCTCGGCGGCAGCGCCGCCTTCGATATCCGCTTCAGCTTCAGGATCGGCAGCTTCTTCGCCTTCTGTCGCTTCATCCTCTGCTGCTGGTTCGTCCGCTGCGGGCGGTTCAGGCAGCGGCAAATTGGAGCCTTGAGCGTTCAGATACAGGATGACCGCAGCGCGATCGAGCGGATCGGACAAGCCTGCAAAGCTCATCGTCGTGCCTTGGGCATAGGCCGAAGGCCGCGCGAGCCATGCGCTCAGGTCGTCAAACGTCCATGGACCGGACATGCCGCTCAACGCAGATGAATAGTTGAAGTCTGCGCGATGCGCATGCTGGGCACCGACAACCCCATAAAGATTGGGGCCGATGCCGTTGGCACCTCCCTCATTGACCGTGTGGCAGCTCGCACAGCGGCGGAATACCGCCTCGCCCTGTTCGACCGTCACTTGCGGGAATGCTTCAGCCATCGTCATTTCGGCTTCTTCTTCGCCGCCATGCTCGACCACGCCTTCAACGACATAACCCATCGTTTCAGGCCGTTCCGCATGGAAGACCTCTCCGACAACGATTGATGTGCCGAGCGCTACGATTCCGCCCGCCAAAGACCAGCCTGCAATGGTGTTGAACTGACTCATTATATTTGATTCCCGTCTGTCAGGATTGCTTGCGCGGTGCTTTAAAGAGCGGATGGCATTATCGCAAGCGGGCAATCATTTCCCGTCAACCCATGCGCGCAACAAAGTATGGGCGATTGCGAAATGGGGCGGCGCTATAAAGGCAGCATCCACAGCGCCTTCATACGCGTCCCTAACTTCGGCGCGGGTCACCCATTTGGCGGCTTCCAGCTCCTCGGTGTCGAGCGTGAGCGTGTCGTCTTCAACCGGAGCGATGCAGGCCATCATCATGGTGTTGGGAAAAGGCCAGGGCTGGCTGGTCAGATAGCGGACGGACGTGGCCCGCACGCCTGCCTCTTCGAACAATTCCCTCGTCACCGCGCCTTCCAGCGATTCGCCGGGCTCGACAAAGCCCGCCAGTGCCGAATAGCGATCCGGCGGGAATTGCGGCTGGCGACCGACCAGCGCCTTGTCCTCAAATGTGGCGAGCATGATCACAACCGGGTCGACGCGGGGGAAATGTTCGGCGGAGCATGCCGGGCACTTGCGGCCCCAGCCTCCCTTGGAAACGACCGAGCGTACACCGCAGCGGCTGCAGAAAAGATGGCCGCGATGCCATTCGATCAGCGAGCGTGCGGCAGCATATGTCGAGGCTTCTTCGGGCGGCATGATGTCGAGATGACGCCAAACCGCATATGCGCGCTGGCCGACCGGAGGCCGGTCTTCCACAAGCGGTGCAAAACAGGGTTTGCCATCTTCGATACCCAGAAAGAGCAGTTCGGCATTGTCGGGGCGGTCGGCCATAGAACCCCAGACCAGGGTGCCGTCCGGATTAATTTCAGGGTCGAGATCGTTCAGCTTTAACAGCCGGGCACGCAAACTGCTGCGTACTTCGGCGAGCAAATCTTCTTTGACCCGAATCTGGTCCGCGCGATCAAGGCGCGTGCCTGTAAGGCCGGGTCGAAAAGGCGTATTCACTGATCATTCTCCCTTTGCGCCCCGACAAGGGCCACGGCTTTGGCGAACAAAGTCGGCAGGCCGGCCTCTTCGATCGTGGCGATGGGCCACCATTCGCCTTGATGGTCCTCATCCGTCAAGGCGCGCCCGCCCACAACTTCGAGCTCCAGCGCGAAATGGGTGAAAACATGACTGACAGTGCCATAGCGGGTCCAGTCGATCCCTGCCGGAGCGTCCGCAGGCCCGGGAGAGGCCTCCCGCCAGCCAGTGCTGGGTAGCGCGCGCATCCCGCCGAGCATGCCGCGTTCGGGATGGCGCACCAGCAGCACTGTCTCATTGCGCTCTATCCAATATGCGGTGCCGCGGCGGACGGGTTTTGCTTTCTTTGGCGCTTTGATCGGAAATCTGCCGGGGTCGTCGGTGCGAAAAGCCAAACAGGCGCCCTGCAATGGGCAGCGCTGGCAGTCCGGGTTGCGGGCAGTACAAATAGTCGCGCCAAGATCCATCATCGCCTGCGCAAAATCACCGGCATGGATTTCCGGAGTCAGCGATTCGGCAATGGCGCGGATCGCGGGCCGGGCTTTCGGAAGCGGCGTTTCGATCGCGTGAAGCCGGGCGATTACCCGTTCGACATTCGCGTCGACGACAGTGGCTGATTTGCCAAAAGCGATGGCGGCAATGGCCGCCCCCGTATAGGCGCCGATGCCGGGGAGCGTTCGAAGCTCAGCCTCGGTTTCCGGGAATTTTCCGTCATGGTCGGAAACAATTGCCCGTGCGCAGGCATGAAGATTGCGGGCCCGGGCATAATATCCAAGCCCCGCCCAGGCCGCCATGATCTCTGCATTGGCTGCAGCGGCAAGTGCTTCAACGGTTGGCCAGCGTTCGGTGAAGGCCGAGAAATAGGGTTTAACTGCTGCGACCGTCGTCTGCTGCAACATGATCTCCGATAGCCAGACGCGATAGGCGTCTGGCGGCGCTTCCCCAGGCTGTGCCCGCCACGGCAGCGCACGTGCATGGCTGCGATACCATCGCAAAAGCGCGTCACTGAGCAGCATATCAGCCATTCAGGGCGATTTTCCGGGCATGCGGATTATCCACACGGCCCTGCAAGTTTTTATGGCAGCCATTGGGGGCCTATGGCATGAGCAGTGGGATGGCGAAAACCGGCAATATTTCCGGACGTGGCAAGTCCGATCCGTCCGACAGGGGCGCAGCTCGAAGTCGCCGCCCGCGCGCGGTCGGCGATATGCTGCCGCATATCGGAAAAGCGTCCTTCCGGCGCTTCGGTTTCGTCCAGAGTTCAATCGTGTCGCGCTGGCCGGAAATCGTCGGCGAGCGCTATGCGGAAGTTTCGACTCCCGAATCGATTCGCTTTCCCTTTGGCAAGCGGTCTGACGGGATGCTCAGGCTCAACGTATCCGGCGCGCATGCGACGATGATGCAGCATATCGAGCCGACGATCATCGAGCGGGTAAACCGGTTTTTCGGCTATCCGGCGATTGCGCGGATCTCAATTCAGCAGGGCAAAACCGAAAAACCGGCTGAGCGCCGACCTGCGCCGCCTTCGCTAAGGCCCGTTCCCGAGGCCCTTGGCGCATCGCTGCGCGAGATTGCGGATCCCGAATTGCGCGCCTGCCTGGAAGGGCTGGCGGCTTCGGTGATCGCAACGGAAGGCGCGCCGCTCGTCGATGATCGGATGCCGCCCCGGCAATTGCAGGTTAAGCGTCTCGGCGATATTGGCCGGGACACATCAAATGGAGTGAGCGAGTAATGACGAACTTTCTGAAAGTATCCGCAATCGCATTGGCGGCCACTTTGGCGGCATGCGGTGGCGAAACATCGGCCAATGGCACCGAAGTCGGCATGGTTGAGGCTGATACGTCGCAAAACTGGGTCGAGATGGTTACCAAGACCGAAGATGGCGGTTTCCTGATGGGGAATCCCGATGCTCCGATCACGATTGTCGAATATGCATCGCTGACCTGCAGCCATTGCGCTTCCTTCGCGGAAGAAAGTTTCACACCGCTGACCGAGAATTATATCTCGCAGGGCACCGTCAATTTCGAGGTCCGCAACTTCGTTCGCGATCCGCTGGATCTCAGCGCTGCATTGCTGTCTCGCTGCAACGGCGAGGGACCCTTTTTCCAGCTCAATGAACGGCTGTTCGCCAATCAGGGCGCAATGTTCGAAACGATCCAGGGCGCCGACCAGGCATCACTTCAGGCTCTCGCAACGCCGGAAGCGCTGCAGAGCGGCCGGACATTTGTCGGCTTTGCGGAAGCCGCAGGCCTGATCGACGTGGTTGGCGGGCTCGGCATCTCCGAACAGCAGGCGCGCACGTGCCTTGCCGACACTGCAGCCGTGACGGAGCTTGAGGAAATGCGGAACACAGCCTTGAACGACCACAATATCACCGGGACCCCGGCTTTCCTTATCAATGGTCAGCTGGCGGCCGGCGTGTCGAACTGGGCTCAGCTTGAAGCGCGGCTTCAGGAGCTGGTCCAGTAGTTTGAACATATTGGGGGTACTCAACAGCCGAATGCAGGACAGGCCTGGCCGATGCGGATAAAGCGCCTGAAACTTGCGGGCTTCAAAAGCTTTGTCGATCCGACGGAGCTGAGAATCGAGCCCGGCCTGACAGGGGTGGTCGGCCCCAATGGCTGCGGCAAGTCCAACCTGCTTGAGGCGTTGCGCTGGACGATGGGTGAAAGCTCGCCCAAGTCCATGCGCGGCGGCGGTATGGAAGATGTGATCTTCGCCGGTACCGATGCCCGGCCTGCTCGCGATTTCGCCGAAGTCTCCATCCTTGCGGAGCGCGACGAAGGCGATCGCCCCGATAACGATACCGTGGCGCTGGAAAGCGAAGTCGAGGTTGTTCGTCGAATTGAGCGCGGCGCGGGTTCTGCCTACCGGGTGAATGGCCGCGACGTCCGCGCCAAGGATGTCGCGTTGCTCTTCGCCGATGCGGCGACTGGCGCCCATTCCCCGGCACTGGTCAGCCAGGGCAAGATCGGGGCCGTGGTTTCGGCGAAACCGGCCGAGCGGCGGCAGATGCTTGAAGAGGCGGCTGGCATTGCCGGGTTGCATGTGCGGCGCAAGGATGCCGAACAGAAGCTGCGCGCCACCGAAACCAACCTGTCGCGGCTCGATGATTTGCTGGCCGATATGGATGGCCGGATTCGCGCGTTGAAGCGCCAGGCCAATCAGGCACGCCGCTATCGCAAGCTGAGCGATCAGATTGAGCTGGGCGAGGCGCGGCTGGTATTTGCGCGGTGGCGCGATGCTGCTGCTGCTGCCGAAGCGGCGAAAGCCGAAGCCGAACAGGCCGAAGCGCAGGTTTCAGAGGCAGCCGAGCGTCAGCGCGGGGCCGCCGTGCACCAGGCCGATGCCGCCCGCAAACTGGCTGAGCACCGCAGCGCCGCCGAAGAAGCGCGGGCCGTAGCGGCGACACTTGGCCATGAATTGGCGGCACTGAAAAACGAACGCAGCGCGCTCGAGCGGCGGATCGGGGAGCTTGCCAGCCAGCAGGAAAACCTGTCGCGCGACCGGGGCAGGGAAGACGCGCTGGCAAGCGATGCCGCAGCCGCGCTCGAACGGCTTGAGGCGGAGGAGCAGGAGATATCGGCCCGGCTCGAGGGAACAGATGAACGCCGCGCCGATAGCGAACGCAAGTTACAGGAAGCCGAAACCGTTTCGCGGGATGCCGAACTGGCGATGGCGCGCGCGCTCGCTGCCCAGGCCTCGCAACAGGCCGATGTTCGCGTGGCTGAGGCCAATCTTGAAAGCGCGCAACAGCGCCTGTCCCGCGCCAAGGCCGAGGCCGACCGGATCGCTGCGGAATTTGCCGAGCTTGGCGATGTCGATCCGCTGGAAGCTGCCTATCGCGAAGCCGAAGCTGCGCGCAACGCGGCCGAAGCGCGGGTGGCCGAGTTGCGGGCCGCCATTGAACAGGCCGACGAACAGCGCGAAGCGGCCGCGTCTGCACGAGACCAAGCCGAAAGCGAAACAGCGGCTGCCCGGGCGGCGCTCGCCGCGCTTGAATCGGAAGCACAGGCCCTTGCGCGCGGCATGGACGATGCAGTCGAGGACAAGGCGCTTGGCCATGTTCGCGCGGCCAAGGGGTATGAGAAGGCGCTTGCTGCGGCTCTGGGCGACGACCTGGAGGCGGGACTGGGTGAAACTGGTGCGCGCCGTTGGTCCGGATCGGTTTCCCGTGACGGTGATCCCGCGCTTCCGCCGGGCACAGAGCGCCTGGCCGATCATGTAACTGCGCCTGACCAGTTGCTGCGCCGGCTCGCCCAGATCGGCGTTGTCGATTCCGATGATGGATCGATCGCGCTCGCCGTCGGGCAACGGCTCGTGACCCATGATGGCGGGCTCCGTCGCTGGGACGGCTATGTCGCGAGCGGCGAAGGCGCCGCGGCGGCGGAACGGCTGGTTCGCGCCAACCGGCTGGAAACCATCGAAGCCGCGATGCCCGAGGCGCGCGCCAGGGTCGAGGCAGCGGCTGCGCGGGCAACGTCTGCCGTGGCAGCTGTTACCGCGGCACGGACGGTGCTGGAAGATTCGCGTGAAGCGATGGGCGAGGCCGAGAACAAGGCACGCGCAGCCATTCGCGAACAAGATGCCGCGCGTGCGGCCATTGAACGGCTTGCCGATCAGCAGGCCGGGCTTGCCGAGCGGCGGGACCGGGCGCGGGCGGAGCTTACCGAAGCCGAAGTAGGGCTGAAGGCAGCGGAAACCGGAATTGCGGAGCTTCCGGATAGCGGGGATTCCGACGCCACGGTCGAGCGCCTGAAGGCGGCCAGTGAAGCGGCGCGGATCATCCTTGCCGAAGCGCGGGCCGAGGCAGCGACCATCGGGCAGGCGATCGATGCCGACAAGGCGCGGCTGGATGCGGCTCGTGCCGAAGCAAGCAGCTGGAAAAGCCGGGCCGGCGAGGCGGCGCGGCGCGTGCAGGAAATGGCGAAGCGCGCGGCCGAGGCCGAAGCGGAAGCCAAGGCCCTGGTCGATGCGCCCGAGGCGATTGAGGCGAATATCGCCGCATTGCTGACCCGCGTTGCCGAGGCGGAGGGACTGGCCGAAAGTGCACGGGCAGAAGAACGGGCGGGCGAAGAACGCGTTGCCGAAACTGAGCGACTGGCCGCCGAGGCGATCGAGGCCTTGTCGATGGCGCGAGAGAATCGCGCTGGTGGGCAGGCGCGCTTTGAGAATGCCGAAACGCGGCGGCGCGAATTCGAGCGTATCTCGAGCGAAAGGTTCCAGTCGGCCCCGGGCGCGCTGGCTGCCAAGCTGGAATTTGACGCAGAGGCCGTGGAAGAGGCCGAACGCGAATCGGCACAGCTCGACAAGTTGAAAGCGGACCGCGAACGGATAGGGCCGGTCAACCTCGTTGCCGAGAGCGAGCTGGAAGAGCTGGAAACCGAACGGGACAGTTCCGTTGCCGAACGCGAGGAGCTGGGCCAGGCGATCAACCGGCTGCGCGGATCCATTGGCAATCTCAATCGCGAAGGCCGCGCCCGGTTGCTTGCGGCGTTCGAGGAAGTCGACATCCATTTCCGCCGGCTGTTCGGCACCCTGTTCCAGGGCGGACAGGCGCATCTGGCGCTGATCGATTCCGACGATCCGCTGGAAGCCGGGCTCGAAATCATGGCGCAGCCGCCGGGCAAGAAGCTGGCAACGCTGACGCTTCTTTCGGGCGGGGAGCAGGCGCTGACGGCTGTCGCGCTGATCTTCGCCCTGTTCCTGACCAATCCTGCGCCGATCTGTGTGCTGGATGAAGTCGATGCGCCGCTCGATGATGCGAATATCGAACGATTCTGCGAGCTTCTGGACCAGATGGCGGCCGAAACCGATACACGCTATCTGATCGTCACCCATAATGCGGTGACGATGTCGCGGATGCACCGGCTTTATGGTGTGACGATGGTTGAGCGGGGCGTAAGCCGGCTTGTTTCGGTCGATCTCGGCGGTGCGGAAACGCTGCTCGCCGCCGAATAGGGCAATATCCCACCAGCATCGGAGAATCATCGGGTTGCATCGGGGTCACGGTGCACCACAATCTTATAATGACATGCGCTCGCAACAGTTTTGTAATTGAAAGTCATTCGCAATACGTATAACGGCCTCCTGCATTGAAGTGTTTGCAGGGGAATAAGTGTGCGTATCACGGTATCGACTTCGTTTTTGGCAGTTGCGGCTATGCTCGCAACGCCGGTGTATGCCGAAGTTTCACAAGACAGTTCAGGGGCGGCAACGACCATGGCCGCCGCCGCAATGGCGGCCGATGCCGATCCGTCGGCTATCCAGTCCATCCTCGTTATCGGCAATCGCTTTGATCCCTTTGCCGTGCCGGGTTCGGTAACCGTGCTCGACCAGGATGCCCTCGCAACCTTCCGCTACGGCGATGCCAACCGGATTCTGCGCCAGGTTCCCGGCGTTAACCTGCAGGAAGAAGACGGCGCGGGCCTGTTCCCCAATATCGGCCTGCGCGGCAGCTCGGTTGAGCGCTCCTCGAACATCACGTTGATGGAAGATGGCGTGCTGATTGCGCCCGCTCCCTATGCCGCGCCCGCTGCCTATTATTTTCCGCAGATTGGACGGATGCAGTCCATCGAAGTGGTGAAGGGAGCTCAGGCCGTCCGCTATGGCCCGCGCACGATCAGCGGCGCGATCAACCTTCGCTCCACCCAGATCCCCGAAGCGCCCTATGCCGGCTATCTCTCCGGCCAGATCGGTGAAGACGGCAACTATGTCGTGCATGGCTGGGCAGGCGGCACGGCCGGCCAGTTCTCCGCGCTCGTCGAAACCTATCAATCGGGAAGCGATGGATTCAAGCAGCTCGATGGCGGCGGCGATACCGGTTTCGAGGTGGAAGACTATCTCGCGCGCTTGCGGTGGCAAACGCCGGAGGGTGCCGCCACACCGATGAGCCTGGAATTCAAGTTCGGCCATACGAACCGCGAAGCCGATGAGACATATCTCGGGCTTTCGGATGCGGATTTCGCGACCGATCCGTTCCGCCGCTATGCCGCGAGTGCAGCGGACAATTTCGCTTCCGACCACTATCAGTATCAGCTGACCCACAGGATCGAGGCAGGCCGCGCCCAGTTCGAAACCGTGATCTATTATAACGAGTTCGCCCGTAACTGGTTCAAGCTCGAGAATCTCGACATCGGGGACGGCAACGGATTCGTCAGCCCGAACAGTTTTTTCAGCAATCCCGGCACGGTGTCGAGCGATCTCGGCCTAGCCGTTCTGCGCGGTGAAGTCGATACTGCGCCAGACGCATTGCGGCTGCGCAACAACAGCCGCGAATATTACAGTTTCGGTGCCCAGACCGCGATGACGCTGCCCTGGGAGATAGGTTCGGTTGAAAACATACTGACCGTGTCCGCGCGCTATCACGAGGATGAGGAAGACCGGCTCCAGAATTACGAGCGTTTCCAGATTTTGAACGGCCAGCTCGTTCGCACATCGATCGATCCGCTGGGCAGCAACGCCAATCGGCAGGCACAGGCCAACGCCTTTGCCTTCTACATCCAGAACGTCATCCAGGCGGGGCCGCTTACGGTGACGCCCGGCCTGCGCTACGAAGGTGTGCAGCTGACGCGTATCGACTATTCCACTGCCAATCCGTCGCGCTCGGCCGGCCCTACTCAGGTCCGCCGGAATTTTGTCGAGGCCGTCCTCCCGGCGCTTGGCGCGACTTATGAGCTCGACGAAGGTCTGCTGTTGCTCGCCAGCTTCAGCCGCGGCTTTTCTCCGCCCGGCCCTGGGTCAGCCGCCGATCCGGAGAAGAGCTGGAATTATGAAGCGGGTATCCGTTTCGCGCGCGGGAACTGGGAAGCCTCGGCGATCGGCTTCTACAGCGACTATTCGAACCTGCTCGGCGACTGCACCAATGCAACTGGTTGCACTGCAGGCGATATCGGCGACCAGTTCAATGGCGGTGAAGTCGATGTATTGGGACTGGAAGCGGTTGTGGGCGGGGCTTTCCCGATCAATGATACTTTCAGCATCCCGGTTCGGGCTGTCTACACATACACCCAAGCGGAATTCCAACAGACGTTCGATTCGGACTTTTTCGGCAATGTCGCAGTAGGTGATGCGCTGCCCTATATACCGGAGCATCAGCTCTATTTGTCGGCGGGTATCGAGAGCGAACGGATGGCGCTGACCTTCGGCGGTAATTATGTCAGCTCCGTGCGGACAGAAGCCGGGCAGGGGACAATTCCGATGCTCGAACGCGTGCCCAGCCGCTGGGTTTTCGATCTGGCCGCGCGGTTCGCGGTTAGCGACCAGATCGGCCTGTTCGCACGGGTCGATAATTTGTTCGATGAGGAATATGCCGTGGCGCGGCGGCCAGCTGGTCTGCGCCCCGGCAAACCGCAGACGATTCTCGGCGGCGTGGAATTACGCTTCTAGGGTTTAGTTCTCGCCATTCGCTTCGGCTTCACGGGCAAGCTCGCGCATCAGGGCCGGGCGTTCCAGCAGGTAGCGCGCATACACGCCTTCCTCGGGATCGTCGGTGAAGAAGCCGTCGATTCCGAGTTGCAGGAAACGGCTCAGTTCGGCTTCGAGCCGGCCATCCGCACGAGGGTCCGCGCCCGATTGCAGGCTGGTCGGCAAGAAGTGGTTTTCCGGCCGGAAAGTATAGGGAATGACCAACAGGCCGGCCGCATGGGCGTTGGAAATGAGACTGGTCGGGTCGCCGAGATTGTCTGCCTCATCGCGCGGGATCAGCAAATTCTTGTCGGGCCCGATTGCGTCGGCATAGGCGGCAATGGCGGCCAGCCCCTCGGGCGTGGTCATCTGCGCATAGCTTGTGTTCGGCGCATCGGCGGGCGAACCCGAACCCGCGATTAGCTGAACCAGCCGGATATCCGAGAGAATGTCGAGCCGGGCGAGCGGAGCAATCTCGAAGCACTGGATCATGACCAGGTCTTCGGGGCCGTCAAATCCGGCGGCCGCCAGCTGTTCGACCAGCGCCTCTTCCATCGGCAGGCCAGCAGCGCGGAAATAGCCCGGATGCTTGATCTCGGGAATGATCCCGACCGGGCGATTTTGTCGCGCGACCAGTTCGAGAATTTCCGCCAGCGTCGGTACGGAGAATTGCCCGTCATAATCGGTGTTACCGGGGCGAAGCCGGGGCAGCCTTTCGCGGGCGCGCAGGGTCCGGAGCTCGGCAAGGGTGAAATCCTCCGTGAACCAGCCAGTAAGGCTTTCGCCATCGATGGTTTTCGTCGTGCGCCGGTCTGCGAATTCGGGATGATCGGCGACATCGGTTGTGGCTGAAATCTCATTCTCATGACGGGCGACGAATATGCCGTCGCGGGTCATCACCAGATCGGGCTCGATATAGTCGGCGCCTTGGTCGATCGCGAGCTGATAGGCTGCGAGCGTATGCTCTGGGCGTTCGCTGGATGCACCGCGGTGGGCAATGACGAGCGGCGATGCCGGTTCGATTGCGCCCTGCTCAGCCGGCATGGTCGAGCATGCCGTGACGAAAAGAGCCAGGAGAATCAATGCAATCTGACGCATCGCTTTTTTCCTTCATCACTGAATGCTCTTATGCCCCAACCTTGGCTGCTTCTGCATCGCTTCCATTGCTGGCCAGAATGCGGCCGGCAACAAGTTTGAACAGGATGAAGCAGACGCCGGAAACTACGGCGAACCCGGCATGCATCAGCCAGAATGTCGTGGTCGGCATTGTTTCATACCAACCCCCGATCCAGCCGACCATCGAGTTGCCGACGAAAAAGGCCATATAATAGAGGCCGATCACCGTCGCATTCACAGCCTTGGGCGCGAGTTTCGCAAACAGCGCCAGGCTGACAGGCAGCATGTGCGCAAAGCCGATCGAGTTCACGATATGGAAGGTGACGGGCCAGAACAGGCCGATCTTCTCGCCCTCGCCCTGGGTCGAGGCGGCCATGAACAGGCACAGCATCCCGCCGATGGAAAAAAGCGAGCCGATGATAATCTTGGTAATCTCGTCGGGCTCCTGCCAATGCTTGCCGTACCAGCGATAGAATATGGCGACGAGGGCGAGGAAGCTGACGCTGACGATGGCATCAAGGGTAACCAGCCATGTAGTCGGGAGCTGAGTACCGAAGAAGTTGAGATCGAATTGCTGGTCGCCCCAGACGAGATAGGCATTGAATATCTGGTTGTTCGGAACGATCGCGATTGCCAGAACCGGGATCAGCAGCAGCAAGGCAATCAGTGCCGGCCAGTCCTGCCGGGTCAGTTTGGGCGGCTTTTCGACCGATGCACCGGTGCCTTGCGGCTCGAAATGTTCCTTGGGCAGATATTTTTGACCGGCGACATAAATGGCGAGACCGATCAGCATGCCGACACCGGCAGCACCAAAGCCCCAATGCCAGCCGACTGTTTCGCCCAGCGTACCGACGATCAGCGGCGATGCGATAACGCCCGCATTGATCCCGAGATAGAATATCTGGAAGGCATCTGCGCGGCGCAGGTCGTCTGGTTTGTAGAGTGCGCCGACTTGGCTCGCGATATTGCCTTTGAACATGCCCGAACCGAGGATGAGGCAGAGTAACGCGAACAGGAAACTTGCTTCGAATGCCATGAGAAAATGGCCGAGCGCCATTGTGATCGCACCGAGCAGCACCGTGCGGCGTTTGCCCAGTATGCGGTCGGCGAGATATCCGCCAAGAATCGGAGTCAGATAGACTGATGCGGCATAGGTGCCGAAGATCGCCGAAGCGAGCGCCTGACCCTGAAGCCCGCCGTATAGCGCGCTGAATTGCTCGAAAAGGGCGATATTTTCAACATGGCCGGGAAGCAGCAGCTCATTGACCATGTAGAGAACAAGGAGCGCCTGCATCCCGTAAAAGGAGAAGCGCTCCCAGGCTTCGGTGAAGGCCAGATAGCCAAGGCCCTTGGGATGGCCAAGGAAGGACCGGTCTCCGACCGGCTCTTCCATCGCCGCTACAGCTTCATTCGCTTCGCCCACGCTCATTGTGCGACCTCCCCCGCAATATTTTGCGCAGACTAGAGCGGCGGGGGCGGGCGGCAAGCGATTAGTCGATTATTTCACTCTGCAGCCATTTCGAGTTCGGCGGGTTTCCGTTTTTCGAAGGTCTTTGCCAGCTGCTTTTCCGTCTCCCTGGTCAAACCCTTGGCTGCGGCGACAAACATTTCGTCTTCCTCTTCTTCGATATGATGGAGGTAGCGGTCCTTCATCGTGCGGTAGCGGGCGAGCCAGCCGGTCGAGGAAAAATCCATCTCCTCCAGTTCCTCGAGACAGTCCTCGATTTCCTTGTGCTCAGCCACGGAATGCTGCGATTTGTCGCGCAGGTCCGGATCGGCCAGCATCGTCGCGTAGAGCGTTTCTTCCTCGGCGGCGGCATGGGCGGTCACCTCGGTCTTGAAGCGGGTAAACAGCTCCTCGCGCCCATCGCTGTCGCCATGGGTCTTGTCGATCAGGTCGAGCATGGTGCGATGCTTGTCATGATCTTCCTTGAGCCGGGCGAAAATTGTCTGGTCTGCCATTATGACTGTCTCCTTGGTTGCTTTGCTTTATCAACGGATGACAGACGCGATTGTTTCAGTTGAGAATAGTTATTAATTGGAACGTGTCGGCGTGCGGATGACGAAGGATTGCCATGACGGAAGATCGGAAAATTGAGCGTGTCGAAGAGATCCGGATGACCGCTCTCGAACCTCGGCAAAAGGCGGTGCTGCGCATTCGGGCAATGCTTGCAGGGCTTGTGCCAGTGGCGATGCTTTCCGTTGCGGATGTCGTTCTCAATCGGGAATTGGGCTTTCCCTTCGGCTGGGGCATCGGACTGGGTGCGGCGCTGTACCTGTTCGCCGTGATTGTTTTGCCGGGCAGGCGCTATCGCCGCTGGGGATATCACACGGGTAAGCGCGCAATCCGCATCGCGTCCGGCCTGCTGGTCAGAAGGGAAACGGTCGTGCCCTATGACAGGGTCCAGCATATAGATGTTTCGCGCGGACCCATCGAGCGCGCTTTCGGTGTTGCAACGCTGACGCTTCACACGGCGGGGAGCTATAACAGCACTGTCGATCTTCCGGGACTGGCGATCGACGATGCCAATCGGATGCGCGACGATATCCGAGCGCATATCAGCCAGGATCTGGCGTGAACGAAGAGCCTGAAAACTGGTCGCGCCTGCATCCCGCGACGCTGGCGATCCGGGCGCTTGAGCGGCTGCCCGAACTGGTCCTGGGCCTGCCCGCTGCAGCCTATTTCATTGGCGATACCGGGATAGGCATCGCCCTGCTTCTGGCGGTTGTCGGGCTGGCGGCTTCGATGCTGTACGCCTTTGTCTATTGGCGGCGCTTCACATATTGGGTCGGCCCGGAGCAGCTGGTAATCGAGAGCGGAATAGTGAACCGCAACCGGCGTACCATCCCGTTCGACCGGATTCAGGACATCAGCCTTGAGCAGAAACTGCTCGCGCGCATCTTTGGCGTTTCCATTGTGCGGATCGAGACCGGCAGCTCTGGCGGCGATGAGGGAGAACTGGACTGCGTCAGCCGGGCGGAGGCGGATCATCTTCGCGACCGCATTCGCGCCTATCGTGCGGGCAGTGCAGAGCCGACGACGAGTGCCGCCGTGCCGGAGGCACAAGAGTCACCACCGCTCTACACCATGCATTTCGACCGGCTGATCATTGCCGGTCTGTTCAATTTCTCGTTGGTCTTTCTCGCGATTCTGGGCGGTGTCTGGCAATATCTGGGGAGCTATCTTCCTGCCGAATATCTCGACCCCGACCGCTTCATAGGCGACTATCGCAAACAGGCGGTCGGCCTCATGTCCGTCATGTCTGTGGTGTCATTTGCCATGCTTTTGCTGCTGGTTGGCGTCGTGACGGGGTTGATGCGGACCATTGCCCGGGATTTCGGATTCAGGCTTAGCCGGACAGAAACCGGTCTACGCAGGCAGCGGGGCCTGTTCACGCGCACCGATGTCGTCATTCCGCTGCGTCGTGTGCAGGCCGGGATCGTCTCGACCGGAATCATAAAGCGCCTGTTCGGCTGGCGCGCGCTGGCCGTCCAGAGTCTGGGCAGTGACGGCTCCGCGGGGACCCATCATGAGGTCGCGCCTCTGGCGAAAGCCGAGGAGCTAACTCCCGTTCTGGACGAGCTGAGCCTGCCATTGCCGCCGCCTGCCCGGGACTTTGTCCGCGTATCGCCGAAACTGATCTGGCGGAGCTGGACCCAGGACGGGCTTGCACTGGGCATGGCAGTCCTGATTTCGTCATTTTTCTGGAACGGCTGGCCCTTGCTGCTCCTGGCCGCGCCCTTCCTGCTCATCGCGCCCGTGCTGCAATATCGTGCGCACGGCTATTGTTTCGGGCAAGATATCCTGTTTGTTCGGCGAGGTTTCTGGCGACCGCGGGTGACAATCCTTCCTCTTGCCAAAGCGCAATCGGCTACGCTGGTGCGCGGCCTGACACAGCAGGGCTTTGGTCTGGCAACCCTGGCGATCGGCACGGCCGGCACCTCACTCGCATCGCCGTTGAGGATCCTGGATCTGGAAGAAGGTACCGCCCGGCGCCTGCTCGGGGAACAGATGCTTCTCGATTAGGAAGCTTCAGTCGTTGAGCTGGAAGCCAATCCGGAGCGTCACCTGATAATGCGCCACTTTTCCGTCGACGACATGGCCGCGCGTTTCGGTGACTTCGAACCATCCGATATCGCGGACCGTCTCTGCCGTCCGATCGATTGCGCCGCTGATTGCATCTTCGATGCTGGTCGTCGATGTGCCGACGACCTCGGTGACCTTGTAGATGTTGTCGCTCATGATTTTCCTTTCCTGTTATCCTATCAAAGCATGAAATCGCTTTTGGTTGCACCGCGTCACAAGATTCATCGTCCGGCGGGACGGGCATAAGGAAGCTGGCAGACCGTGCTGACCGTTTCGTCGAGCCGATGCTGGTCAAGTCGCGCCGCGCCGCTTAGTTCCTTGGACAACAGACAGGGGAGACGGCGACATGCGTGCATTGATATTGGCTCTGGCTCTTGGAACGGCCGCACCCGCTTGGGCCGCGCCGGACGACGATCTCGGGACATTGATGGACGAAGTCTGGAACTCGGCGCTGCGCGAAAATCCGGTAATGGCCACCCGGGTCGGTGTGCATGACTATGACGACCGCGTCTTCGATCTCAGCCTTGCTGCCGAAGACCGCCGCGCGGCCGAGGCGCAGGCCTATCGCGATCGGTTGCGCGCCATTCCGCGGGACCAGCTTTCGGCCGATGGCCAGACCAATTACGGTATTCTCGATCGCCTGCTTGGAGAAACGATCGAGGCCAACGGCTTTGGCCAGCGCGTGATGCTGTTCACAACCTATAGTGGCTGGCATCAGAGTTTTGCAGGTCTGGCCAGCGCTCTGTCTTTCCAGACCCCAGCCGATTTCGAAAGCTACCTCACCCGCCTCAGCCTGTATCCGACGATCAATGACGAGGCGATTGCGATCAGCACACAGGCGGTAGAACAGGGATATACTCTGCCTTGCGCCGTTCTCGATGGATATGAGCGCTCTATCTCTGGCGTGATCGGTGACGATCCGCTGGCGTCTCGTTTTTACGAGCCTTTCACCAGGCCGCGTCCGACCGGCGTGAGCGAAGAAGCGTTTGCCGGCTATGCCGCAAGAGCGCGGGAAATCATCACCACCATATTGGCTCCGGAATATGCCGAGCATCTGGAATGGTATCTGAACGTCTATCAGCCCGCCTGCCGCGAAGAGGTCGGCATATCGGCGCAGGAGGGCGGGGCGGACTTTTATGCTTTCCGCGTTCGGCAGATGACGACCACCGATCTTACGGCACAGGAAATTCACGATATCGGCCTGTCCGAAGTCGCCCGGATCCGTGCCGAGATGGAAGCGGTAACCGCCGAAGCCGGATTTGAAACGCGAGAAGCCTATATCGAGCATCTGCGCACCGATCCGCAATATTATGCCGAAACGCCTGAAGAGCTGATGGCTGCCGTTGCCCTGCAGGCCAAGGAGATTGACGGGCTGATGCCGACGATGTTCGCGACCTTGCCGAGGTTGCCCTATGGCATCCGGGCGATTCCTGCCGAAATCGCCGAAGGTACGACGACGGCCTATTACAGCCCCGGCTCGCCCGAGAGCGGCATTGCGGGCACCTATTATGTGAATACATCCCTGCTCGACCAGCGGCCTTTATGGGAAATTCCGGCGCTTTCCGCGCATGAAGGCGTGCCGGGGCATCATAACCAGATCGCCCTGCAGCAGGAAATAGAGATGCATCCGCTGCGCCAGAATCTGGCCTTTTTCACCGCCTTTACCGAAGGTTGGGGGCTCTATTCCGAGCGCATCGGGATCGAGATAGGCATCTATGATACGCCCGCCGAGAATATGGGCCGGCTAAGCTACGAGATGTGGCGTGCCTGCCGACTGGTCGTCGACACCGGTATCCATGCACTGGGATGGTCCAAGGAGCAGGCGATCGCCTTTATGAGCGAGAACACGGCACTGACCGACGCGAATATCGAAGCGGAGGTAAACCGCTACATCTCCTGGCCGGGTCAGGCGCTCGGCTATAAAATGGGCGAACTCAGGATACGCGCCTTGCGGGCCCGGGCGGAGGCGGCGCTTGGAGAGAGTTTCGATGTGCGGCATTTCCACGACGCCGTTATCGGACAGGGTTCGGTTCCGCTCGACGTGCTCGAAGCGCAGATCGATCGCTGGATCGCATCGCAATTGGCAGGGGTGGAAGGCTAAGCGCCCGCGACCAGAAGTCTTGCGCTAAAACTCGAGCAGGGCCCCGCGTTCCGCACGAGCCGACCGGAGCAGTTCTTGCGTGCAGCCGGTAAAGCCTCCGGGGCCGACAGGTGAACAGCTCATCGTGCCGCCTCGGCCGACATATTCGACGCTTTGTGAGCGAGACAACCAGCTTTCATTGGCGGCCAGGTCGCGTGTATCGCGCAACTCGGGAGGAATGCGATAGCGTTCGCTTTCATCGCGGCGCACGCAAACGACAATGATTTCGCCATTGCTGGTCGTGCATTCTTCATCGCCATAGACGATTTGCATCCGGACATTATTCTGCGCGGCAGCGGGCGCGGAGGGAATAACGGCCAAGGCCCCAACAAGTGCCGTGGCGGCAAGCAAACGCGTCATTATCTTCTCCTATTGCAGCCTCAACGCTACAGCCTTTGGCCGGGTCTCCGCAAGATGGCTTAATCAATATTGCCCGATGCTGAACTGGTTAAAACCATCATATCCGCTTGGCGGCGGCAATGGCTAAGCGGCAACCGAGCCGGATTGCGCCAGACAGGAACGGATAGCCGGGCGCCTGTTCCGCGCCCTCCGCTAATGCGGTTTCACGATGTTCGACCTCTTCGGCCTGAAATTCGGCGATCATGGCGCTGAGCTCGGGGTCGGAATCGCCCAGTTCTTCAAGCTGTTCGCTATAGTGGAGGTCGATCTCGGTTTCGATCGCGGCTGTGCAAGCCATGGCAGCTTCGGGCCCAAGCAGTGCGGTGGCCGCGCCAAGGGCGAAGCCGGCACGATCCCATAATGGCTGGAGCAGGGTAGGGCGGACGCCGCGTTCAACGGCCAGCGCATCGAATCGCTCGCAATGGCGGTGTTCCTGCTCCGCCATCCGGGAGATTGAGCGCGCCACGGGATTGCGATCGCCCAAAATGGCGAGCTGGCCGGCATAGATTCGTGTAGCCCCATATTCACCGGCCTGATCGACCCGAATCATCGAATCGACATCGGCCCGGGTATCGCCGGGGAGGGTCAGCGCGTCGTCTTGCGTGTCAGCCATGCGATTACCATAGCAGCGCCGATTGAGATTATCGCGTTAAATCCGGCCAATGAAATGCCGAATAACGTCCATTGGGGCTGTTCGCACGAGATGATCGGCGTCGCCATGATATCGGTGAGGAAATCACCGCCGCCGCCCGGCGCGCTGGAGCAACGGGTCAGGCCTTCCCACCAGCCATATTCGACACCGGCATGGAATACACCGATTGCGCCGCTCGCGAAAATCGCCGCCACTGCGAGCCAGAGGAAGAGCGTTCCGACACTTTTGTCGCGAAGGATGATGGCCAGGAGGGCGAGCGGGATGGCGGCATAATGCGGCCAGCGCTGCCAATGGCACATCTCGCACGGATAGAGCCCGCCCAGATATTGAGAACCGAGTGCGCCCGCGAGCAACAGGGCCGGCACGGCGAGTGCAAGAGTGCGCGCAAGACCGATCGAACCCATTGCCAGCTACCCTGTATTAACGACTGCGTGTGCGATTGCCTGCCGCAGCGGTTGCTACCGGGCGCCGCTCCCTTGCAAGGCGCGAAATCGTTTCGACCGCATAATGCATCTGGAAATCCGTGATGCCCTGTTCCGCCAGTTCTTCCGTGGTTGCCGAGAAACGCGGATCGTCCCGAACATCTTCCTCGATGACGTCATCTTGCACTGCCGTCTCATTGACCAGGTGTCGCCTCAGATCGGCTTCGCGGAAGCGCGGTGCGTCGCGCCAGTTCGGGTTGGTCAGCTGCGGCACGTCGAGATCCGGCTCGATACCGCCTTCCTGCACCGAATGGCCGGCGGGCGTATAATAGCGCGCGGTTGTGAGGCGCAGAGCGGTGCTTTCGGAAAGCGGGAGGATCGTCTGGACCGACCCCTTGCCGAAAGTCCGTTCGCCGATGATCAGTCCGCGGCGATGATCCTGCAGCGCGCCCGCAACGATTTCGGAAGCCGAAGCGGTACCGGCGTCTACGAGAACGACGATCGGCAGGCCGTTCGTATCGTCTCCTGCACGGGCATAGTAGCGGTCGATATCGTCGGGCCGGCGTCCCCGCTGGGAGACGATCTCTCCGCGTTCGAGGAACACGTCGGAAACCGCGATCGCCTGATCCAGCAGGCCGCCCGGATTGGACCTGAGGTCAATCACATAGCCGGTGGGCGGGCCGCCGAGCGACTGGTTGATCGCCACGATTGCCGCCTGCACTTCTTCGCCCGTGTTGCGGTTGAATGTGTTGATGTTGATGATGCCGACCCGGTCCTGCACTTCCCATTCAACGGCGCGTAGTTCGATGACTTCGCGTGTCAGGGTGAATTCGAGCGGTTCGTCAGCGCCCGGGCGCACGATGGTCAGCTCGATCGATGTGCCCGGCGCGCCGCGCATTTCTTCGACCGCTTCGTCCAGCGTTCCGCCGAAGATCAATTCTCCATCGAGATGGGTGATATAGTCGCCGGCCTGAATGCCGGCGCGGTCGGCCGGCGTATCTTCGAACGGTGCGATGACCTTAACCGCTCCGTCTTCCATCGTCACGGTGAGCCCGAGACCGCCATATTCGCCCTGGCTCTGCGTCGTCAGTCGCTCGAAACCCGTTTCGTCGAGGAAGGAACTGTGCGGGTCGAGGCTCGAGAGCATGCCGCCGATTGCTCCGCGCATCAGGTCTTCGTCGCTGATTTCATCGACATATTCGGCACGGACCCGCTCGAAAACATCCATGAACTGGTCAAGCTCGCGATAAGTGTCGACATCGACGGCCGCGAGGGAGGCGGTGAAGGCCGGAATAAGCGCCAGCGTACTGACCGCGCCAATCGCACTGATAATAGGTCTTGCCATGACTTTAACTCTCTAAACTGATGCCCGCATGATAGCGGTTTTCCGGCGTTCGGCAAAGCATATGCTGTTTCGCCTTAACCGCGGCTTACGAGGGAGGAAATATCAACCGGTTCGCCGCTGCGGCGCAGTTCGACGGTGACTGTCGGCTGGTCATCGCCGGTTCTGCCGATCGGCGCCCCCTGTTGCACCACCTGGCCGACCTGAACGCTGACCGAGGCAAGATCGGTGATCAGGGTTGTCCATCCGCCGCTATGATCGATAATCACGATCTGGCCAAAGCCCCGAAAATCGCCGGCATAGCTGACCCTTCCGGCAGTCGGCGCAATCACCTGTGCGCTCGGTTGAGTGGCGATTGTCAGGCCGCGTGAACGCACGCCTGCTTCCGATACTTCGCCTAGGCCTGCCACAACTTCGCCCATTACGGGCAGGCGATAGGGCGGGCGCCGGTTGCTGTCATTGCCAGTCCGTCTCTGCGTCGGTGCGCTGGCCTCTCCTGGTTGTGCGGGGCGCAGCCGGGGGCCGGGCAGGGTGATAAGATCCTGTCGAACTCCGGCCTGACGGTCGAGTTCAGCCATGAGTGTGCGAATATCGCGCGCGTCTTCGCCCAGCGCCATGACCCGGTCGGTTTCGAGCATTGCCGAACGTTCCAGCTGTTCGGCCCGCTGGCGCGATCCCCGTTCGAGCGCGGCGAGCTGGACGCGGCGGGTTTCAAGATCTTCCTGTCGTTGAGTGAGCAGGGCAACAGCCCGGTCGGCCTGGAGACGCAGGTTGGATCCGCGCACAACCTCAGCCCGCAAACTCGCTGTGCGTTCGCGAACGATGGGCAGGGTAGTCGAAAAGAGGGAACGGATATGAACGAGATCGCTGATGCTCCCCTGATGAACGAGCGCCAGTGCAGGTGGCCGGCGCGCCATGGTTTGCAAGGCCGCGGTCAGCCCGATGATCGTTCCCTGCCGTTCGGCCAGTCTTGCCCGTTGCTCCGCGCGCAATTGCTCGATGAGGCGGATACGGCTTTGTGCGGCGGTGAGGTCGGCCTCAGCCGCCTGAACCTGCGCTGCCGCAGCGGCCTCGTCGGCGGCGGCGCGCTCGGCGCGGCTTTGAGCGTTTTCGGCCTGCTGCTCAAACTGCGTGGCCCGCTGCTGGGCAATGGTGCGTTGGCGCAGGGCTTCTTCCAGTGCTTCGGCTTCGCTCGCGCCGCCGCTCGGCTGGGCAAGCGCGAATGGCGCGAGGATTGCCGAGAACAGCGTGATCATGGCGAGGAGGCGCATTATCATCCGGCTATCCTTCGCGATGATAGGGGTGATTGGCAAGGATCGAACTGGCCCGCCAAAGCTGTTCCGCGAGCATTGCCCGGGCCATCAGATGTGGCCAGGTGGCCTTGCCGAAGGCGATGGAGAGGTCCGCGCTGGCCCGTTCCTCTGTTGTCAGGCCGTCGGCAGCGCCAATCAGGAATCGGATTTCGCGGATGCCTTGGTCCTGCCAGTCTCCGATCTGCCGGGCGAGCTGGACCGAGCCAAGCTGTTTGCCGGATTCGTCCAGAGTTACGATTTTGGTTGCCGCTGGAAGGGACGGCATCTTGCCGCCTGTGTCGGGAAGCTCGGTCAGGCGTACGGGCCAGCCGATGCGCTGGACATAACGTTCGACGAGCTCGGCCTCTGGTCCGCGGCCGATTTTCCCGCGGGCGATAATGTGGAGCGAAAGGCTCAGCTATCGTCCTCTGCGGGGCTGTTTTCGCCGTCTTCCTGCTCGCCAAACCCCCACATGCGCTCCAGATTGTAAAAGCTGCGGACTTCGGGGCGAAACAGGTGGACGATCACATCGCCGGCATCGAGCAGCACCCAGTCGGCCGTTGGCAGGCCTTCGATCCGCGTCGGGATGCCGAATGCAGCTTTCATGGACTCAGCCAGCTTCTCGGCAATCGCGGCAACATGGCGCGTCGACCGGCCGCTGGCGATAACCATATAATCGCCAATAGACGATTTCCCGGCGAGCGGGATCGAGGTCACTTCCTGTGCCTGATCGTCCTCAAGGGCCTGTAAAATGTGCTGGTGAAGGTCTTCGGCCGTATAGGCCTCACTATTCGGTAGCGTCGCAACTGATGAAGCGGGCAAAGGGTTTTCCTATGGGATGCGCCGTCGCGTAACCGGATCACGCGAAGCTGTGGTTGAGAATGCAAGATGCCATTGCGGGTTGTCACGCCGCAAGCGTGTGGCGGAACGGGGATCGGGTCGAAAGCGCAAATACACGAGCGCTGGCGGTCTCCAATCGGTCCAATTACGCGACTGGCTTGCGGGCCGGACGAAGCGCCGCAGCCAAGCCATGGCCGGAGCGGACAAGGCCTCATCCTCATACCCCGGACGCGCGATTACGGCAATCACAATATGACGGGCAATTTTCCGCCAGTTTTTCCAGCGGTGGAATTGCGCAAGATTGTCTGATCCCATGATCCAGACGAACTTCCGTCTGGGATAGCGGCGAATGAGTTTTTCAAGCGTTTCCACCGTATAGCGCGTGCCGAGTTCGCGTTCGATAGCGGTCGGCCGGATCCGGGCGCGCCGCGCCATTTTCCGGGCCGATCCCAGCCGCGCCTTCAACGGCGCCATATCCGAAGCGCCTTCTTTCAGCGGGTTTCCGGGCGAAACGAGCCACCAGACCTCGTCGAGGCCCAAGGCATCGAGCGCGAACAGGCTGATCCCGCGATGCCCGCCATGCGCCGGGTTGAACGAGCCGCCGAGAAGTCCGGTGGAGAGGTTCAAGGCCCCGGCCGGTCCAGTATGGCGTTGGGCGTTCCAACTGCTATTAGTCGCCTATGGCAGATGTCGAACATTCTTTGTCTCCCGCCGTTTCCATCATGTGCGATATCTTCGGTGAAAAAATTGTCACTAATGCTCGCAAACATTTGAAGCTTGATGCCGTTCCGCCCCAATATGAGATCGGGGCCGATACGGTTTTGATTCTGCCGTTTACGGCCCGTTCCGGCAGCACCTTTGCCTCGAATTTGCTTTCGAAACATCCCGGCTTTGGTCACGTGACCGAGTGGTTTTTGCCGCGCAGATTGGAAATACTCAGAGAAAACTGGAAATTGGAAACGCACAATCAAGTTATGCAGCGCATTTTCGATACCGAAACGCCACCCGCGTTCGCGAGCAAGTGCAGTCGCACCGGGCTGCTCGAGGCCGTGCATCTCGGAATTCTCGATCAGTTTCGCGATAATATCACCTTTTTTGTGATTGAAAGGCATGACAAGGTGGCTCAGGCTGTTTCTTTCCACAAGGCGCGCGTCAGTGGAAAATTCCACAGCGATCAACCCCTTCAATCAACTGTTGTACCGGATGACTTCGATTTCGACGAGATTTATCGATATTTCACGCGCTATCAGACGATTGCCAAGCAATTAATGACTTTGGGCGAGGCGTTCGACAGGCCAATTCAACGATTTTGGTACGAGGACTTTTCGGAGAACCCTGCCGCCTTCCTTCAGTCGATCAACCAGGTGCTTGGATTGCCAGCCGACACCGGGCTGCACGCCAAGGTTGATGTTATCAAACTGAGAGACGAGATCAACGCACAATGGGCGGAGCGATTCCGCGAAATGCTTGCGGATCGAGGACTCGCTGAATAGTCGTCAATGAGCGGCTTTCAACCGCGCACCGTACCCTTGCCCCGTGCGATCCACTTGTAGGTTGTGAGACCTTCCAGCGCGACCGGGCCGCGCGCATGCAGCCGGCCAGTTGAAATGCCGATCTCAGCGCCCAGCCCGAATTCTCCGCCATCGGCAAACTGGCTCGAGGCATTGTGCATGACGATGGCGCTGTCGACCGAGGCGAGGAAGCGGTCGGCTGCTTCCGGGTCATCGGTCACGATCACATCGGTATGTCCGGATGAGTGCCGGGCGATATGGGCGAGTGCTTCCTCCATCCCCGCGACAATGGCGACCGATGCTATCGGTTCGAGATATTCGGTATCCCAGTCAGCGGGCTGGGCGGCAATCACCCGGTCGTCGAGCTTTTGAACGGCAGCATCCCCACGAATTTCGCATCCGGCATCGATCAGGGCGGTGACGAGACTGGCGGGATCCGGGAAATTCGCGTCAACCAGCAAGGTTTCCATCGCCCCGCAAATGCCCGTGCGCCGCATCTTGGCATTGACGACGATATTGCGGGCCATTTCGGGCTCCGCGGCAGCATGCACATAAGTGTGGCAGATGCCGTCGAGATGGGCCAGCACGGGAACGCGCGCTTCATCCTGCACCCGGGCGACCAGCCCTTTACCGCCGCGGGGGACGATAATGTCGATCAGGCCATTCGCCCTGAGCATTGCGCCCACGGCTTCGCGATCGGTGGTCGGCACGAGCTGGACCGCGTCGCCAGGAAGACCTGCCTTCTGGAGTCCGGTGACAAGGCAGCGATGAATGGCCCGGTTGGACTCAATCGCTTCGGACCCGCCGCGCAGTATCGCCGCATTGCCGGACATGAGGCACAGCGCTCCGGCGTCGGCGGTCACATTGGGCCGGCTTTCGTAGATGATGCCGATCACGCCGAGCGGTATCCGCACGCGGCTCAGCTCCAGCCCGTTTGGCGGTGTGCTGCTGTCGATGATTTCGCCGATCGGGTCGGGGAGCGACGCGACGGATTCCAGTGCGCCAGCAATTCCCTCGATCCGCTCCGCATCAAGCTTGAGCCGGTCGAGCAATGCAGGGCTCAGGCCGTTGGCGCTACCGCGAGCCATATCCTCTGCATTGGCTGCGAGAATGGCATCTTTGGATTCCCGCAATGCGATCGCGGCATGCCGCAACGCCGCGCTTTTAACCGTTGTTGGCGCCTGTGCGACAATCGCGGCTGCTGCGCGGGCACGGGCGCCCATATCGGCGATAAGGGCGGCGGGTGCGGGGATGGTGCGATGTTCGTTCATGGCGGCGGGCCATATCATGCCCAGAGCCAAGGGTGAACGACTATCGACGAAGCGGTATTGGCGCGGCTATGTGCGGTCGGGGGAGCAAGTGATGGACAATGGCATCGAAGGAATCGGCGACGCGATCACCGGCGGACTGGCGGCCCGGGCGGTCGAACCAGACCATGGCGAGGGTACGTCGGAGCATAGCGAAACCCACTGCCTGAACTGTTCGACCGAACTTATCGGAACGCATTGTCACTATTGCGGGCAAAAAGCGCATGTTCACCGCAGCATCTCGGCGATCGCCCATGATCTGATGCACGGCGTGTTGCATCTGGACGGCAAATTCTGGCGGACATTGCCGCTTCTGATCCTGAAACCAGGCCAGCTCACCCGCCGCTATATCCATGGCGAACGGGCCAAGTTCGTCTCGCCGCTCGGCATGTTTTTGTTCGGCGTGTTCCTGATGTTCGGGATTCTGACGATCTATGGAGCATCGCTCTCCAATATCGACCTTGGAGAGCGCCCGGCCGTAGTGAACGTGGACGCGGCCCGCACGCACATCGACACCCGAATGGCAGAAGCGCAGGCGGAGAGGGATGCTGTCGATCGCAGGATTGCGATAGTCGGAAGCCAGCCTGGACAGGAAGCGAGACTCGCGGAGCTGGAGCAGGAGGCGGCTGCCCTCGACGAGCAAATCTCGGACATGGAGATCGGCCGGAACTCTCTGGACTTGATTGGCGGGCCGACCGATGCGGCCCAAAATAGCGGCAACTATTTTACAACGGGCTGGAGCAGGCTCGATTACGGCATCCGGAAGATCAACGAAAATCCGGGGCTGGCGCTCTACAAATTACAGGCCAATTTCTACAAATTTTCCTGGCTTCTGATCCCGCTTTCCGTGCCATTTGTCTGGCTGTTGTTCTTTTATACGCGGCGCTTCAAGATGTACGATCACACCGTGTTCGTCACCTATTCGCTGGCGTTCATGTCGCTCTTTGCGATCATACTGACGGTGCTGGGTTTTGCGGGGATGGGGAACCCCTGGATACCGCTTGCGGCGATCTTCATCCCCTTTATCCATATGTACAAGCAATTGCGCGGAACCTATCAAATCGGGCGGATAGGCGCCTTTTTGAGGACGGTGATACTGTCGGGTTTCTGTTTCACTGCGGCGTTTATCTTCTTTGTCATGCTGCTTACCATCGGCGCTCTTGGCTGAGGGCGGACAAAGAAAAGGCCCGCCGAAGCGAGCCTTTTCCGTGTCATGATGGTTCGGGTTATGCGCCTTCGGGGGCAGCGTCTCCAAAGGGCCGTTTGCGCGGCTTGGTCTTGGGGATGCTCGAACCGCCGGCCGGCACCGTCGACGGTTTGACCGTTTCGCCGTCAGGCCGCTCGAACTTGCCCGTCTCGATCAGCTCGTCAATCTCGTCGCCGGACAGGGTTTCATATTCCAGTAGTGCATTGGCCAGCGCGTGAAGCTCATCCGCGTGGTCGGTCAGCACTTGCCGGGCACGAGCATAGCTGTTGTCGATTAGCAGGCGAATCTCGCTGTCGATTTTCTTGGCTGTTTCGTCCGACATGTGAACGCTTTTAGACTGTGAATAGCCGAGGAAAGTCTCGCCCTGCGGCTCTTCATATTGCAGCGGCCCCATTTCGTCGGACATACCCCATTGGGTGACCATGTCGCGAGCGAGTTTCGTGGCAAACTGTATGTCGCCCGATGCACCGCTCGAAACCTTGTCATAACCGAAGATGATTTCCTCGGCGACACGTCCGCCCATGCTGACGGCAAGGTTCGCGTGCATCTTGTCCCGGTGATAGCTGTAATTGTCGCGTTCGGGCAGCCGCATGACCATGCCAAGCGCCCGGCCACGGGGAATGATCGTGGCTTTGTGGATCGGGTCCGATGCCGGTTCGTGAATGGAAACGATCGCATGGCCGGCCTCATGATAGGCGGTCATCCGCTTTTCATCTTCGGTCATGACCATGGATTTCCGCTCGGAACCCATCATCACCTTGTCCTTGGCTTCCTCAAACTCGGCCATCGCAACAAGGCGCTTGCCCTTGCGCGCGGCGAGCAGCGCCGCCTCATTCACCAGATTGGCGAGGTCGGCACCGGAAAAACCGGGCGTTCCGCGGGCAATCGTGCGGGAGTTCACATCCGGCGCCAGCGGCAGCTTTTTCATGTGCACGTCGAGAATCTTCTCGCGGCCGTCGATATCGGGGCGCGGCACGACAACCTGGCGGTCGAAACGTCCGGGGCGCAGCAATGCAGGGTCGAGCACATCGGGCCGGTTCGTGGCGGCGATGATGATGATACCTTCATTCGCTTCAAAACCGTCCATCTCTACCAGCAGCTGGTTGAGCGTCTGTTCGCGCTCGTCATTGCCATTGCCAAGACCCGCGCCGCGATGGCGACCGACGGCGTCGATCTCATCGATAAAGACGATGCAGGGCGCATTCTTCTTTGCCTGCTCAAACATGTCGCGGACGCGGCTGGCACCGACACCGACGAACATTTCGACAAAGTCGGAGCCGGAGATCGTGAAGAAGGGAACCTCCGCTTCGCCGGCGATCGCGCGGGCGAGTAGGGTCTTGCCGGTACCGGGCGAACCAACGAGCAGTGCGCCCTTCGGAATCTGTCCGCCGAGACGCGAGAATTTGCCCGGATCCTTCAGGAACTCGACAATCTCCTGAAGTTCCTCGCGGGCTTCGTCGATCCCGGCGACATCCTCGAATGTTACCTTGCCCTGTTTCTCGGTCAGCAATTTGGCCTTGGACTTGCCAAAGCCCATCGCGCCGCCGCCGGCATTTTTCTGCATCTGACGGATGATCAGGAAAGCAATGCCGAAGATCAGGATGAAGGGAAGGAGGTTGAGCAGCACATAGGTCCAGATGCTGGCCTGTTCGGCTGGGCGGCCGCTGATAGCGATACCGGCTTCGCGCATTTCCTCAATCGGAACGGCGACGCGCGGTGGCATATCGGTCCGGAATGTGGACTGGTCGGTCAGCGTACCGTTGATATAGCCTTCGTTGATCTCGACCTGCTGCACCTCATTCTGTTCGATGCGATCAAGGAAATCGGAATAGGCAAGCGTGTTGTCCGTTGCTTCGGCGCCGCTGTCGAACATTGTGACGAAAAGGATAAGCGCGACCAAAATGCCCGCCCAGATGAAGAGGCTCTTCATCCACGGGTTGGGTCCGCCTTCTTGGGGTTCTTTGTCGTCATTCATCGCGTGTAGGCCCTTCTGTTCTGACCAAAATAGGATTTTGCGGCCAAAAGACAATCTACAGACCATATTGGAGGCGCGTTGATAACTGATCGCTGAAAGAGGCTCGAGTGAGGGGACTTGTCCCGAATTTTGCCGAGAAGCGCTGTCAGTACATCTCGCGTCAAAAATAATAATTTAATATCAATATATTAAGTTCTATTTGGATCTGTTTTCAATCAAGCGTTCGGACACGGAAACGCGCTTCTGGCACCGCTCAAACGGGATGCGCTGCCGGGTCGGCACTAAAAAATAAATGTGTCGCTCGCGGTGATATCGCCGTTCAGAGCATTTCAAATCCGGGCCAATATCGATCAAATAGCGCCTTATCATCGATTCCAAGATCTGTTTCGGCTGCTGCGAGCAACGCGAATGTTTCGTCGGTGGGGGTCATGTCCAGAATCAAGTGATAACGGTCAATCTTTGGATGGGCGTTTACCGCTGAGTGGTATTTCATATTGTTGAGCATCCAGCATTCACCAGCCCGCATCCGGTAAATTTTCTTGTCTGCGTACATGAAAACCTGATCGCTGGTGCGCAACGGGATATGAAACCGAAGGGTGCGATTGAACATCTCAAACAATGTTCGTTTCTGGTTTTTCCGGCCCAACCCATCCCGGTGAATGGGAAGCTTCTCACCGACCGTTAGCAAACCGACATGGACTTTTTCTGGCGTTCCGGGGAATTCGGCAATCATGGCGGCTATCTCTGGCCATGTTTCGAGGAGCCCGGTGTCTCCGATATGCGGATCCCACAACACCCATTTTTCGCGTTTTGCGCCCCTCTTATAGCCGGTTCCCCCGGGCGCTGGCAGGCTTGCGATCCGCGTTTCGGCGTTCAACTGATCGAAGCGCAACGGCAGGCGGCAGCATGAGGCGATATTGGAATCAAGCTTGGCGAATGCGTCTGCCATATCCTTCCCTCAAGCCTCAACCATGGTTGGCACCAGGGCGCCATCGCGCCACGGCAGGTTTCTTCCCAGCAGGTTCGCTAGCGCGTCATCATGCTTCCTGAAATAGTCTTCCAGCCATTGCCGGTCTTCCGATGGCATATTTGGATAGCTGCGCTTTTTGATGAGCTTGCTGGTGTCGACCGGCACATCTGCGATCTGAAGAAAGCTGAAAATCTTCGCCATCTCATAATTCGCCGATTGGATGAGGTCCGCTGAAAACAGAATGTGAAGCTGTTCGGCGGGAAAGCTGTTTAGCCAATTGGATAGCTGTTCGGCATATCTTCCCCTCGACAGGTAAGATTCCTCCCTGTCGGGCGGTCCGGTGTCCGCTGGGGTCTTTCCGGGATCTGCCAGATCGCGTTGCTCGGCTTCATACTCGGCCATTATACATTCTCGAAATGTGCGGGTTTCCTTTCCCTTGATGAACCTTTGCCAATAGTGGGAATAGGCACGGCCAACTGGATCTCGAAGCACGGCGATTAATTTTACGTCGGGAAAGTCCTTGGCAACGCTTTCTGGAGCTTCGTCCTGACGAATATAGTAGGGCGTTGCCTCGCCGGAGATAAAGCCGGGCGGGCGGGCTGGGAAGCATGCCAGATAATCGCCCAGACCCCAGCCTTCATAGCGTCTCCGGTCGTAATAATGCAGCTCTTTCCGGGTCGGCCGCAGGACGGACGGGTGTTTACAGATATAGCTGAACAGAGACGAAGTTCCGCTCTTCATGGCGCCGATAATTATAAAATCTGGTCCGGTGGTCATCAGTTGCTGTTCCTGCGAGGCGGGGCAGGCGAAAATTGCCAGCACGGGTTTCCGCCTTGCATCACAACTTCGCACTGAAGCGATCCAATACGGGCTTTCTTCCCGCGGCTGAGCTCAGCGACCATTCTCTGCAATGCATCGCCGCGTGGCTGTATTCCCGGATCAAGCCGGGTGAGGCAGCGCAGTGCGAGGCGGCGCAACAATTCCGGTGGATAGTCGATATTTCCTAAAGTTACGCTGCCGTTCCCGTCTTTGACATGCTTGCGCGCTTCACGCTCAACAATCCAGCCGAGCGCCTGACTCGCCTCCTGCGTCGCCGTAAGGCTGCGTGCCAAGCGATCGGGATCGAAACCGGGAAAGTGGGTCAGCGCTTTGCGCAGTCGTACTCGGTCAAAGGCATTGTCTTCATTGCTGGGATCGGCAACGGCTTTCAGCCCGCAGCTTTCGACATGGCTGACCAGTTCCGCCTTGCGAACCCCGAGAAGGGGGCGAATAATTTTGCCGTTTATCGGGCGGATTGCCGATAAACCGTCGATTCCACTGCCACGCAACAATCGCATCAATACGGTTTCGAGTTGGTCATCGGCGTGGTGCGCCGTAGCGATCCAGGGCAGTTTCTCGCGCTCGGACCATTCTTCGAGCAACGCATATCGTGCTTCCCGGGCGGCTGACTGGAGATTGCCGGTGATGGGCCGTGCGGGAGTCCGGATAGTGTGCGGAACGCCCAGCCGCGAGCAGATATCTGCAACATGGGCCGCTTCATCGGCAGCTTCGGGGCGCAGGCCGTGATCGACGGTGATCGCGGCAACAGCTCCAGGATAAGCCTCTGCGGCCAATGCCAGCAGCGCCAGGCTGTCCGGGCCGCCTGATACCGCCAGCCCAAGCCGGGCATCAGATGTCGGTGGCCCGGCGGTCAGCCGCTCGACAGCGACACGAAATCGGTCCAGCAAAGATTGTTCTGGCATGGCTCGATCGTAGCCGCTCCTATGCCAAAAGCGAAACGTTTAGCTGCAGTTCGCTGCATCCCGCGCACCGGGAACCTGTTCGCGGATCGTACTACGCAGGTTTTCGCCATAGACTTCTTCAAGCTCGTCAAATGCCAGGCAGGCGCGATCATTATAGTTGAGTTCGGTCAGCGCGACGCCAAGGAAGAACAGGCTGTCGGCAGCCCGTTCGCCATTGGGCAGTTCCTGATAGTTGCGCACGAATATCTCGGTGGCATTGGCCGGCTTGTCATCGTCGAGATAGGCACGGCCCAGAAGGTTGCGCGCATAGCTTTCGAACCGGTGCCCCGGATAGGTTTCGACCGTTTGCTGCAGCTGCGTCCGGGCGGCGGCAAAATCGCCGTCGCGCCACAGGCGGTAGCCGCGGACATAGGCGGCTTCACCGGCATCGTCAGGGAGGGGCGCTTCGCCGCTCTGTACCGGGGCCGCAGTTTCGGCTGGAGCCTCTGCTTCTCCGGTGTCTTCCGAAGGTTCGTCCTGCCCTGCGTCGACGGTCGGTGATCCGGGTGTCGATGATGATTGCGGACCGACAGCACCCGGCCCTTGCAAGGCTTCGACCATCGAGCGGAGCTGGCGCAGCTCGAAGCTGTTTTCCTCGACCTGACCGGTTAGCGTTGCGAGTTGACGTTCGAGTGAATTCACCCGGTCGGTCAGATCGGTGAGCGGGGCGGAGGCGGGGTTGCCCGCTTGCGTACTGGACGTTCCCGACTGAATTTCCGGTTCGAAGAATTCGGCATTACCGCCGGGAAAAACCTGGCGCTGGAGTGCGCGAATTTCGCGCTCGACACGGTCGATCCGGCGATCCATCTCGGCACCCTGTGACAGCACGGGCGTGGCTGCGGTTGTGACAAGCAGCGCGGCGATAAGCATAGGACGCATGGCGATTTCCCTCCCTTGACCCGTATCGGGACGTATATCGCTCACAGCTCCTGTCGCCAACATGAAGCGGGCCAAGATTGTTAGTTGGCTGTGACTGCTAGTTGGCTGGCGGGGTTTCCACTGTGGCGGGACGGGGCCGCCGGGCAAGGTCCGCCGGCAACAGGCTGACATCACTGATCACCGTTAGTGGTGGGCCGATCGGATCGACCTCCCGGCCGGCGACGGTCACGCGCAGCGCATCGGCGCGGCCGGTGCGAATTGCGGGGCGAACGGCATCGGACGGGATTTCATATGTTTCGCCAGCCTGCAATTCGGCTTCATAAATCCGGTCGCCGCTTTCGAGCTCATAGATACGCAGCCAGACCGTATCGGTCGCTTCGATCATGACGGTGCCTTCGGTCGGCGGCGGTGCAGGCGCTGCAGCAGCCGGGTCCGTGCCGATATCGGCGTTTTCACTGGCGGCCGGGGCATCTGTTCCCGCCGCCATGCGCGCCCGGTCATCGCCATCGAGGCCGAACATGCCGCTCCGCCACAGCGCGTAGCCGATGATCAGCACAAGCGCGATGCCGGCTGCGATCCAGGCGAGGCTGCGTGGAGGCACGCGGGCCGGGTCTGTCGGTTCGAAATAGTCGCCTGCCGCCTGGCCTGAGGACCGGAAATTGATCTCTTCGCGAAAGGCAGCTGCCGTCTCCGGCGCATTCAGCCCAACGGCGAGCGCATAGGCTTTTACGAAGCCGATGCTGTAGGTTGGAGCGGGCAGTTTTTCATAGTCGCTATTTTCGATATTCTGCAGCTGGCGCAGGGGGATGCGTGTCGATTTGGCAATATCTTCCAGCGATATGCTCTGACTCTCACGGGCGTCACGAAGCTTGCTCCCGACAAGAGATTCGAACAATGCGACGTCTTCGCCACTTTCTTCTGACATCTGCGCTCCCTGACGACGCCGTCCATTGGCGGGCTGCGTCACCAACGGCTTTCGCAAGCTGCCGCCATTTCTGTCAAGGACTTCCGCTGCGGAGCCTGCGGAAAATCAGGCGATTGCGACCGACCGTTGCTCCGCCCAGTCGAGGAGAGTCTGGCGCATATCATGGGGTGGCTCAGCCAGCCATTCGTCCATCCGGCCGCGCAGCTGTTCGGCATCGAGGGAGCGTATCATCGCCTTGATGGACCCGACGGCCGCCGGAGTGATCGATAGCTGCTCCACCCCCAGCCCGATAAGCGCCATGGCCTCGATCGGCCTGCCACCCATCTCCCCGCAGATCGTGGTCGGTACACCGGCCGCCTGCGTCTCACGCACAACCCTGCGGATAAAGCGCAGGATTGCCGGGCTGAGCCAGTCATAGCGATCGGCGATGCGCGGATCGGCGCGATCGGCGGCGAACAGAAACTGGGTCAGGTCGTTCGTACCGATCGAAATAAAGTCTAGCCGGGGCAGAAGCTGGTCGAGAATTTCGGCAAGCGCGGGAACTTCGAGCATGCAGCCATAGCGGATATCGTGCGGCAGCATGTGGTGACGGTCCTCAAGCCAGACCCGCTGCGCTTCGAACAAAGCCCGTGCCTCGTCGAATTCCCAGGGTTCGGACACCATGGGAAACATCACGTTCAATGTCTTGCCGGCGGCCGCTTCGATCAGCGCACGCGCCTGAACCTTCATCAGGCCCTCGCGATCGAGCGACAGGCGCAAGGCCCGCCAGCCCATGGCCGGATTCTCCTCCTTGCTCATTTCGGTGCGCAGATAGGGCACGGCCTTGTCGCCGCCGATATCGAGCGTGCGGAACACGACCGGTTTGTCGCCGGATGCATCGAGCACATCTTTGTAGAGTTTCTGCTGGGCATCGCGCCGGGGCAGGGTGGCCGAGACGAGGAACTGGAATTCGGTGCGGAACAGGCCGATGCCGTCTGCGCCGGCCATATTGACGGCGGCAACATCGTCGCGAAGGCCCGCATTGATCATGACCTTCAGTCGCTTGCCGCATTTCGTTTCGGGAGCCGCATCGCGCAGAGCCTCAAACTCGGCGCGCTTTTCTTTCATCCGCGCCTGTTTGGCTTCGAACACCTCGATCATGGTGCCGGAAGGCCGGACATAGACGGAGCCATCCTCGACATCGAGCAACAGCGCGTCATTCTCGTGAATCAGGCGCCGGATATTGGCGACCCGGCCCAGCACGGGAACGCCCATCGCGCGCGCAACGATGGTAACATGCGCCGTCAGCGAACCTTCTTCGAGCACCACGCCCTTCAGACGCCGCCGATCATATTCGAGCAGTTCCGCCGGTCCGAGATTGCGGGCAATCAGGATGGAATCGTTGCGCAGGCCCAGCTGCGCGGCCGTGCCCAATTGGCCCGAGACTATGCGGATCAGCCGGTTGGCGAGATCTTCCAGATCGTGCATGCGTTCGGCGAGCAGGGGATCGTCGATCTCATGCATCCGCGCCCGGGTGCGCTGCTGGACCCGCTCGATCGCCGCTTCCGCGGTCAGGCCTGAATCGATTGCCGAGTTGATCCGGCGGCTCCAGCCTTCGTCATAGGCGAACATTTTATACGTTTCGAGCACGTCCTTGTGTTCGCCGCCCGCGCCAAACTCGGCCTGGTTCGCGAGCGTGTCTATCTGTTCGCGCATCTTGCCGAATGCCGCATAGACACGCGCCCGTTCGGCCTCGGTATCGTCGGCGACCGTATGTTCGATATTGACGCGTGGCTGGTGGAAAACAGCGACGCCGGACGCCATGCCGACAACCAGTTTCTGGCCCGTCAGATGCATGGCCTCGGTCTGGCGGGCAATCTCGTCATCGGTGGCGCTGTCGTCGATCAGCTCGGCGCTGGAGATCAGTTCGGCCAGCACCATCGCAACCGTTTGTAGCGCCTCGATCTCGACATCGCCATAAGGGCGCGGATCGGCATGCTGGACCGAAAGTACGCCCACCGTGCGTTCGCGATGGATGATCGGGATGCCGGCAAAGCTGTGATAGGTTTCTTCACCGGTTTCCGGTTTATAGGCGAAGTCGGGATGCGCTGTTGCCTCGTCGAGGTTGAGGATACGGCCGGTTTTCGCGATGACGCCAACCAGCCCCTCGCCCAGCGCGAGCTTGGTGACATGCACGGCATCCTGGTTCAGGCCGAGTGTCGCATACAGCTCCAGCACGCCCTCGCGCAGCAGGTAGATCGAGCAGACTTCGCTCGACAGCGCCTCGCCGATAATCTCGACGACACGGTTCAGTTTGGCCTGCGCATGGGTGCGCGAGGCCATCACATCGTGCAGGCCGGTCAATATCTCGCGGGAGGAGGCAGTCGCTTCGGAAAAACTCATATGCGAATGATTAGCAGAGGCATGTGGCTTCCGCCAATGCGGAAACGCTATGCGTCACAAAAGATCGGTTTGGGCGGAGTCAGGTTGACACTGGTTGACACAGGAAGAGGCTGAACGGGCCTTTATCGCCCAAAGTTGACAAAGTGGGCACGCAGCACCCGGTACAGTGGAGGCGGGAGTCGTCCTGCGGGAGGTCCAGAAGATGAGGTCGACAGTATCAAACAGCCGGCGGCCGGGCCGCTGGCATCATGATAGCATGGGCAGGAGTCTGTAGGACAGGAAATAGGAGCGATCACACAATCCCGTCATGCCGAAAGGGGTATATGGCATCCGTCTGGCTTATGGAGAACGCTGACGATAGGGGAGATGCAACACCGCCGCTTCTTGAAAGGACAATCCCAATGTTCAAACATGTCACAGCTCTCGCGATCCTCAGCCTTCCCGCCGCGCCGCTTTTCGCCCAGTCCGACGCCTTCCATCCCGGCCCGGTCTTTACCGAATTTGGCAATGTGGCGAGCGTCGAAACGACTTTCGAAATTCCGGCGAACGCGGAGTTTGCCGTGGCTTTCGATACATCGACCGCTGCCGAGCCGGGCGAGATCAACCGCACGCTGAACAGCGCGGCGCGGTTCATCAATATGCATGTCGAGGCGGGCGTGCCGCTGGAAAATATCCGTGTAGCCGTCGTCGTCCATGGCAGCGCCGGGTTCGATCTGACCAACGCCGCAAGCTATGCCGGGCGGTATGAGGGCGCGGAAAACGCCAATGCGGCGGCTATTGAAGCGCTGACCGCCAACAATGTTCGGATCATCCTGTGCGGCCAGTCGGCGGCCTATTACGAGATCGGTACCGAGGATCTGCTGCCCGGCGTGGATATGGCGCTATCCGCGATGACGGCGCATGCGCTGCTCCAGCAGGACGGGTTTACGCTGAACCCGTTTTAAGCGGGCAGATTTTCGTGGAACGCTAATAGCCGTCCGGCTTTACCGCGCCGACTCTGGCCGGATCCGCATTGGCACCCGTGTCGGTATCGCTGCGACTATTGTCCGGGCGAAAATGCGAATTCGGCCCGCGACCATTGCCGACCGGATCGGCCATCGCACCGCTATCGCTGTCGGCAACCCCTGAACGCCGCGCGTTGCGCCCACGTCCGTTCCCGGCGGGATCAGCGGAGCTGCCGGTATCGGTATCCGTGGCTCCCGATCTGCGGCAACAGCTGGCCGGGTCTCCATTGGGTCCGGTGTCATTGTCGCGGACGCCGGATTCACTGGCCGTTTCATCGTTTTCAATTTCTTGGGTGTCGCTGTCCACACTTTGCGCTCGCACCGCGCCTCCGGTGATCAGGGCAAGGGTGCCCAGCGACGTTGCCGCACCGGCCCGGCTAAGAAACGTCCGGCGATCCGTCTGATATTTCATTCGAGAAGGCCTCCTTCGCCTGTCCGGGAACTGCGCGATTATAACGTTGGCCACCGGGTGAGGTCCAGTGAGCAGGACAGGTAGTGGGTATCAGCCCCGGTTCTTCTCCAGCGCGTTCACCGCTTCTTCCATCAGCGTCGCGATGATTTCGGCGACGGGCGCTTCGGCTTTGACCATACCCACGCTCTGCCCGGCCATCAGCGAGCCATTCTCGACATCGCCGTCGATCACCGCGCGGCGCAGTGCACCGGCCCAGAAATGTTCGATCTGGAGCTGGGCCTCACCCATTTCTATCTCGCCTGCGTCCAGAAGTTTCGCGACTTCGATCTGCTTCTTGTTGAACTCCTGCGTGCCCTTGTTCTTGAGCGCGCGGACCGGGATCACGGGGAGGCGGTCGTCGATCTGGGTGGAGACGATGGCGTCGCGGGCAGGCGCGCGAATAAAGGCCTTTTTGAAATTCTCATGCGCGATGCATTCGGTGGCGCAGACGAACCGCGTGCCGAGCTGAACGCCGACCGCGCCGACCTCCAGCCAGGCCGCAATTGCATGACCGCGGCCTATGCCGCCTGCAATAAAGATGGGCAGCTCGTCGCGCAGCTCCGGCAGGATTTCCTGCGCAAGGACGCTGGTGCTGACTGGCCCGATATGGCCGCCAGCTTCCATGCCCTCGATCACCAGCGCGTCGACGCCGGACCGGTGCAGTTTCTTCGCCAGCGCGAAGGCCGGGGCAAAGCAGATGAGCTTCGCGCCGAATTCCTTGATCTTCGGGATCGCCCAGCCGGGCGGCAGGCCGCCCGCAAGCACGACATGGCTGACCTCATGTTTCGCGCAGACCGCGATCAGCTCTTCAAGCTGCGGGTGCATGGTGATGAGATTGACGCCGAAAGGCTTGTCGGTGCGCTTGGCCGTCTCGGCGATTTCCTCGTCGAGCATATGCGGTTCCATCGCGCCGCAGGCGATCACGCCAAAGCCGCCGGCGTTCGAGATGGCGGAGACCAGATTGCGCTCCGAGATCCAACTCATTGCGCCGCCGAGAATGGCATATTCTGTGCCCAGAAATTCGCAGCCGCGCCGCATCATGCGCTTGATGTCATTCTCGGTAGTCATGCGTTTGGTCCTTTGTCAGACTCAACCTGACGGTTGAGCGCGGCACCGGCCCGCTCCCCCACCCAGCCTCCCACGAGAGTACCCTGATTGGGGGGTCGGGTGGGGGAGCGGGCCGGTGCGGTGATTTCGCGGGAGCGAAATTCTGACGAAAAAACTCCGATCACGCGGCATCGTCCTCAGCGTCCAGCCCATAGGCTGTGTGAAGCACCCGCACGGCAAGCTCGGTATAATCCTCTTCGATCAGCACGCTGACTTTGATCTCGCTGGTGGTGATCGCCATGATGTTGATGCCGCGATCGGCCAGTGTCTGGAACATGGTGGCGGCAACGCCCGCATGGCTGCGCATGCCGACCCCTACGACCGAAACCTTGCAGACATTCGTGTCGTGCGAAATTTCGCGATAGCCGAT
Organism: uncultured Parasphingopyxis sp.; assembly: GCA_947259005.1. Classification (GTDB taxonomy): domain Bacteria; phylum Pseudomonadota; class Alphaproteobacteria; order Sphingomonadales; family Sphingomonadaceae; genus Parasphingopyxis. Next base: position 201,172 of record CAMYKP010000009.1, read on the forward strand.
TTCGTCTTTCGCCTTTGCCAACACGTCGAGCGATTTGGCGAGATCGTCGGACGGGACGGTAAAGGTAACGTCGGTGTTGCCGGTTTCGCGCGCAAAGTTCTGCACGATCATGTCGACATTGACGTTCGCCTCGGCAAGCGGGGTGAAAATCGCGGCCACGGAGCCGGGCTTGTCGGCCACGGAGGTGAGCGTGACCTTTGCCTCATTCTTGGCATAGGCGATGCCGGTTATCAGCTGCTTTTCCATCTCGCTGTCCTCAATATCCTGTTCGTCGACGATCATCGTGCCGGGCTTGTCCTCGAAGGAGGACAGGACCTGGAGCGGTACCTTACATTTCATTGCCAGCCCGACGGAACGGGTCTGGAGCACTTTCGCGCCGACGCTCGCCAGTTCGAGCATCTCTTCATAGGTCACCTTGGCGAGCTTGCGCGCGCGCGGCACGATGCGCGGATCAGTCGTGTAGACGCCGTCCACATCGGTATAGATGTCGCAGCGATCGGCCTTCATGGCTGCGGCAATCGCGACCGCTGATGTATCGGATCCACCACGGCCCAGCGTCGCAACGCGGCCCTCTTCCGTCATCCCCTGGAAGCCGGGAATGACGGCGACCTGACCGCCCTCGATAGCCTTCGCCAATATGTCCGCGTCGATATCGTCGATACGGGCCGAGGCATGGGCTTCGGATGTGCGGATCGGCAGCTGCCAGCCCATCCAGCTGCGCGCCTTTACGCCCATGGACTGCAGCATGATCGCCAGCAGCCCGGACGAAACCTGTTCGCCCGACGCCACGACCACGTCATACTCGCGCGGATCGTAAAGCGAAGAAGCCTCGCGGCAGAACTGAACGAGCCGGTCCGTTTCGCCAGCCATGGCGGAGACGATCACGGCGACATCATTGCCCTTGTCGACTTCGCCTTTCACGCGCTCGGCCACGGCGCGGATACGATCGATCCCGCCCATGGACGTGCCGCCGAATTTCATCACAATGCGGGCCATTGATTTCTGGCAAACCCCCGAAAAAATGCGCTTTGCCCCATGGAACGGGGCGGGCGATCCTGTTAGGCAGGAGAGGTTATGAACGCAAGTGCAGCAACGCCTTCCACCGCGACGGATTCCCGTGCCCATTCGGTCGATCCGAAAGAGGCCGAACATTTCGGCAAGCTCGCGGCTGAATGGTGGAACCCGAAGGGTTCGTCCGCGATGCTCCACCGGCTCAATCCGCCGCGCCTCGGCTATATTCGCGAGGCTATCAACCGGCATTGGGGGCTGGATGAGACTGACCGGCGTCCGCTAACGGGCAAAAGCGCGCTCGATATCGGGTGCGGTGCCGGGTTGCTCGCCGAACCGCTGGCCCGGCTGGGCGCTTCCGTTACCGGCATCGACGCAGCGGAGGAGAATATCGCGGCGGCGCGTTCACATGCCGAACAGTCCGGCCTTGCCATCGATTATCGCGCAGGCGGCATCGAAGCGGCAGCGGGGACGTTCGATCTCGTCACCTGCATGGAAGTGGTCGAGCATGTGACGGACCCGGAGCAATTTTTGCGCGGGTTGGCCGATGCCCTGAAGCTGGACGGGCTGCTCATCATGTCGACCCCCAACCGCACGGGCCTGTCAAAGCTTGCGATGATTACGGTGGGCGAGGGGGCTGGCCTCATCCCCAAAGGCACGCATGATTGGGACAAATTCCTAACGCCGGAAGAGCTGACCGGGTTGCTCGAAAAGGCCGGGCTGACCGTGACCGACATTTCGGGCCTGAGTTTTTCGCCCGCACGCGGGTTCGAAATTTCGGAGCGGACGGCGCTCAATTATCTGCTGACGGCTAAACCCTCTCCCGGTGGGTGAGGGGATCGCTCTATCGGATAGACCTCAACCCCTCATCCAATCGCGTCTAGGCTCGTACCTCGCCAAGACTTGATGTCCTTCTCACCCTGGGAGAAGGGATTAGAAATCGACCTTGTCGTAATGCGCCGGGGGCGAGATCACTTCCATGCGTTCATTGAGGAGAGGCCGGAAGCTGGGACGCGATTTGAGGCCGGCATACCATGCCTTGGCCTGGCTATGGCTCGACCAGTTGAAACCGCCCAGATAGTCGGCCACCGAAATCTGCGCGGCGGCTGCAAGGTCGGCGAGGCTGAGCGTCGCACCGCCGATCCAGCGGCGATGATCGAGCAGATAATCGATATAGTCGAGATGGGAATCCGCCGCTTTCATGGCTTCGCGCAGGGCCGTTCCATCCGGCGCTTCGCGGTGGACCAGACGTTTGAACATGCGCTCGTGCATGAGCGGTGCGACGACATCGGCATAGAAATTTTCGTCGAACCAGGCGACCAGCCGCCGGATCTCCGCGCGGTTCGGAGCCGGGCCGGTGATCATCCGCGCCGTGTCGACCGTCTCTTCGAAATATTCGCAGATCGCACGGCTGTCGATCAGCGTGCCGCCCTTTTCCTTGTCCACCATGACGGGCGTCTTGCCGGCCGGGTTTATATCGAGAAATTCGTCGCGCCGTTCCCAGGGCGATTCCCGCACCAGATCATAGCCGATGCCCTTTTCCCCAAGCAGGAGGCGGACCTTGCGGCTGAACGGACAAAGAGGAAATTGGAAGAGTTCCCACATGGATGCGGTTGTAGCGCAATGGCCGAATCCGTCCAGCGGTTATTCGGCGGGTGTTGCCCGGTCCGGCCTAGTCGGACAGTGAGCGGCTGAGGCTCTCGGCCCAGCTTTCGAGCGCGGGGAGCATCGTTTCTACTTCGCTCAGCATCGTGCCCATCAGCGCCGTGGCCATCCGAGCCCGGCCGCGCAATTCCTCTTCGGCAGCGGGGTTTCCGCGGACCATTACATCGCGCAACGTATCGCTTTCGCGAACATCCCCGTCGATTTCGACATCGGGCATGGACTGAGCGAGCCGCCCAACCGGCAGGTCGAGCAACGTGCCTAAAAACCTGTCCACGGCGAGCACGGTTTCATCCTGTGCGGCATAGGGATCGTCGTCCCAGATATCGTCATCCGCGGATTGCGCGAGCGCGGGCGGGGCGAGCATTATCGCCAGTGGGATAAGAAAGGGCCAGGCGCGCATGATTGGGTCTCCTGAAACAGCGGCGTCAATATGCCCCGTTTATCGGAAAAACAAAATGAGCAAAGGCTGAACGCCCTGCCGGACCCTATTCGTCCGCCTGATACACCATCAGTTCGTTGCCGGCCGGATCGTGGAAATGAAACCGCCGGCCGCCGGGAAAGGGGTAGGTTTCCCGGGTGATCGTTCCACCGCCGTCGCGCACGGCTTTTTCCGCTGCTGCAATATCGTCCGTCTGGAAGCCGGGCAGGGGCGGTTCCGCCTTTTCACTGACGATGATTCCGATCTCCAGATCGCCACCATGTACGGCTGCATATTCCGGGTCATAGTCCGTGAAAGCGAAGCCGAAAGCCTTTGTGTAGAAGGCTTTGCTGGCGTCCATGTCGTTCGTGCTGAATTCCAGATAATTGGGTGTATGCATGGCGAATTCCCTCAATGTTCCATATATGTTCTAGCCCTAAGGGGATTGACGAGTCAATGTGACGGCGGGAGCTATTCCGCCGCCACGACCTCTTCCTCGTCGCTGAGCGGATGATCAAGCCGGCCGATCATTTCCTTCGGGCAGACCTGCCAGAATTGTTCGCGCCACCTGTCCCAGTCGTCGATGATCGAATGAGCCCAGGCGCTTTCGGTTGCCTTGGCGTGGCTGGCGATCAATTCGAGCAGGCGTTCTTCCCAGTGGCTGGACGCAAGGCGCTGCCAGAGGATGCTTTCGGGATTGGCGTGACGTTCGAATTCGCCGGTTTCATCCAGGATGAACGCCATGCCGCCGGTCATGCCCGCGCCGAAATTCTTGCCGACCCGGCCGAGAATGACAGCCGTGCCGCCGGTCATATATTCACAGCCATTGGCGCCGCAGCCTTCGATCACGACATCGGCGCCCGAATTGCGCACGGCGAAGCGTTCGCCCGCCCGGCCTGCCGCGAACAGCTTGCCCGAGGTAGCGCCGTAAAGCACGGTGTTGCCGATGATCGTATTGTCCTTGCTTTCGAGAGGCGAGGAGACGGTTGGCCGGACGACGATATGGCCGCCGGAAAGGCCCTTGCCGACATAGTCGTTCGAATCGCCGAAAATTTCGATCGTGATGCCTTTGCAGAGGAACGCGCCCAGAGACTGGCCAGCCGAACCGCGCAGGCGGACATGCAGATGATCGTCGGCCAGTTCGGACATGCCGAACCGCCGGGTCACTTCTGACGACAGCCGCGTGCCGACCGCACGGTGCGTATTGCGCACCGTATAGGTGAGCTGCATCTTCTCGCCGCGTTCGAACACCGCTTTGGTATCCTCGATCATCTGCGCATCGAGGCTGTCGGGAACCTCATTGCGCCAGGTATCGAGGCTGAACCGCCGTTCGTGATCGGCCGCATCGACCTTGGCGAGGATCGGGTTGAGATCGAGATCGTCGAGATGCTCGGCGCCGCGGCTGACCTGGCGGAGCAATTCCGTCCGCCCGACAATCTCGTCAAGGCTGCGATAGCCGAGTCGGGCCAGAATCTCGCGCACTTCCTCGGCGATAAAGGTCATCAGGTTGATCACCTTTTCGGGCGTGCCTGTGAACTTGTCGCGCAGCCGATCGTCCTGCGTGCAGATGCCGACCGGGCAGGTGTTGGAATGGCATTGCCGGACCATGATGCAGCCCATCGCCACAAGGCTGAGCGTGCCGATGCCATATTCCTCGGCCCCGAGGATCGCGGCGATCACGATGTCGCGGCCCGTTTTGAGGCCACCATCGGTGCGCAGGCGAATGCGATGGCGCAATCCGTTGAGCGTCAGCACCTGGTTGACCTCGGACAGGCCCATTTCCCACGGCGTGCCTGCATATTTGATGGAGGTTTGCGGAGACGCGCCTGTGCCGCCGGTGTTGCCGGCGATCAGGATCACATCGGCATGGGCTTTCGCGACGCCCGCAGCGACGGTTCCGATACCGGCCGAGCTCACCAGTTTCACGCAGACCCGTGCATTGGGGTTGATCTGTTTCAGGTCGTAGATCAGCTGGGCGAGATCCTCGATTGAATAGATGTCATGATGGGGCGGCGGAGAGATCAGCGTCACGCCCGGCGTAGCATGGCGAAGCTTGGCAATGAACTCGGTAACCTTGAAGCCGGGCAATTGGCCGCCTTCACCGGGCTTTGCGCCCTGGGCAACCTTGATCTCGATCTCGTCGCACGCGTTCAGATATTCCGCCGTAACGCCGAACCGGCCGGAGGCGATCTGCTTGATGACGCTGTTGGCATTGTCGCCATTGGCTTTGGGTTCGTAGCGGCTCTTGTCCTCGCCGCCTTCGCCGGACACGGCTTTCGCCCCGATCCGGTTCATCGCGATGGCCAGCGTTTCATGCGCTTCCGGTGAGAGGGCGCCCAGGCTCATGCCCGGCGTCACGAAGCGTTTGCGGATCTCCGTGATGGCCTCGACTTCATCGATCGGCACGGCTTCCGGCGCATAGTTGAATTCCATCAGGTCGCGCAGATAGACAGGGTCCATATCGCGTACGCCGCGCGAGAATTGGAGATAGCTGGAATAGCTGTCCGTGCTGACGGCGGTCTGCAACAGGTGCATGAGCTGCGCGGAATAGGCATGGCTTTCTTCGCCTGCGCGCTGCCGGTAAAAGCCGCCAATGGGCAAGGTTATGACCGCCGGATCCCATGCCGCTGTGTGGCGCAGCTCCGCATTCAGTTGCAGCGACGCATAGCCTTCGCCAGAAATCTTGGCCGGCATGCCCGGGAAGAATTCGTTGACCAGCGAGCGGGAGAGCCCGACCGCTTCGAAATTATAGCCGCCGCGATAGCTGGAGATCACGGCGATCCCCATCTTCGACATGATCTTGCGAAGGCCCTCGTCGATGGCCTCCTGATAACGGGCGATACACTCTTCGAGCGTCAGGTCACCAAACAGGCCGCGCGCATGCCGGTCGGCAATGGCGCCTTCGGTCAGATAGGCGTTCACGGTGGTCGCGCCGACGCCGATCAGAACGGCGAAATAATGGGTGTCGAGACATTCGGCAGAGCGGACATTGACCGACGCATAGCTGCGCAGGCCCTTGGCCTTCAGATGCGTATGGACGGCAGCCGCGGCGAGGACCATCGGGATCGCGGCCCGGTCCGGCCCGGTATGTTCGTCGGTCAGGAACAGTTCGATATGGCCTTCACGGACCACCTGTTCTGCCTGTTTGCGGACGGTCGCGATGGCTTCGCGCAGCGTGGTGCCGACATCATAGGTGCAATCGATCTCGGCGGCGACATCGCCAAAGCCTTCCTTCAATCCGCCCCATTGGTCGGATGTGAGAACGGGAGAATCGAGCACGAGTACGCTGTCCTGCTCCGCTTCATTGTCGAGTATGTTGGCGAAGTTCGCGAAGCGCGTCTTGAGGCTCATCACATGGCGTTCGCGCAGGCTGTCGATCGGCGGGTTCGTCACCTGGCTGAAATTCTGCCGGAAGAACTGGCTGATCAGGCGCGGCTTGCCGGAAATCACGGCGAGCGGCGTATCGTCACCCATCGATCCGATTGCTTCCTTGGCCGTTTCGACCATCGGCGCGAGGATAAGCTCCATGTCTTCCATCGTCTGCCCGGCCGCGACCTGGCGGCGGAGCAGCTCTGCGCGATCCCAGTCCGGTGCATAGCGCTTTTTGGGCTTGGGCAGGTCGGCGGTCGTCTTGAAACCTTTGACCCATTCGCCATAGGGGCGCTCGCCTGAAATCTTGTCCTTGATTGCGCGGTCGTCGAACAACATGCCCTCGTCGAGATCGACGGCAATCATCTGGCCCGGGCCGAGTTGGCCCTTCTTCACGATCTGGCTTTCGGGGACGACGACCATGCCGGTTTCCGAGCCGACGATGAGCAGCCCGTCGGAAGTCTGCGTGGTGCGCAGGGGGCGCAGCGCGTTGCGGTCCATCCCGGCGACGATCCAGCGTCCATCGGTCATGGCGAGGGCGGCCGGGCCGTCCCATGGCTCCATCATGCTCGCGAGATAGGCGTACATGTCCTCATGCGCCTTGGGGATATCGCCATCATGCTGCCAGGCTTCCGGCACGAGCATCAGCTTGGCCGTCGGCGCATCGCGGCCCGAGCGGCAGATCGTCTCGAAGGTCGCATCGAGCGCGGCAGTGTCCGACGATCCGGCAGGGATCAGCGGTTTGATCTCGTCGCCATGCTCGCCGAACGCGAGGGAGGCCATCTTGATCTCGTGGCTCTGCATCCAGTTCTTGTTGCCGCGAATGGTGTTGATCTCGCCATTATGGGCAAGGCCGCGAAACGGCTGGGCCAGCCACCATTGCGGGAAAGTATTGGTCGAATAGCGCTGGTGGAAGATCGCCATGCGGCTTTCGAAGCGCTCGTCGGTAAGATCGGGATAGAAGGTCGCCAGCGATTCCGCGAGGAACAGGCCCTTGTAAACGATCGACCGGCAGGAGAGGCTGCAGATATAGAAATCGCGCACCTGGGCGGCGATGATCCGCTTCTCGATACGCTTGCGGATCAGGAACAGGTCTTTCTCGAACTCGGTTACGTCCACTTCGTCGCCCATGGGGCCGGCGATCATGATCTGTTCGATCTCGGGCCGCGTGGCCTGCGCCTTCTGGCCGATCACGGACACGTCCACCGGCACCTGCCGCCAGCCATAGATCGAATAGCCGAACTCGATAATCTCGCTCTCGACAATCGTGCGGCAGGTTTCCTGCGCGTTCAGGTCGGTACGTGGCAGGAATACCATGCCAACGGCGAGCCGGTTCGGCATCGGCCGGTGGCCGCTATGGGCAATGGCATCGTCGAAAAAGCGTTCCGGCAGGTCGACCAGGATTCCGGCGCCGTCCCCGGTCTTGCCGTCCGCATCGACGGCCCCGCGATGCCAGACCGCGCGCAACGCTTCGATCCCGGCCTCCACGACGCGGCGCGACGGCTTGCCATCAATCGCCGCGATCAGCCCGACGCCGCAGGCATCGGATTCCATATCGGGACGGTACATGCCCTCGCGTTCGATGCGTTCATGTTCGGGGGTGGGGTAATGGGTCATTCTTCGGTCTCTGGTTCAGATGCTTCCGTCCCGCCGCGCATCGCGTCGAGATTGCTGTTGGTTACGCTGCTTGGTGGAGCAGCGCTTTCACTGCCCTGGAGCGCGGAAAGGCGCGTCATAAAATCTTGGATATCAGTCTGGAGATGCTGCATTGACCGCGCCATCGTCTCGCGCTGCCAGGCCGCGATATCCGGATCGGCCATGATAGAGTTGGACTGCTGCAGATAGGCCCGGCCCGCCGTGGTTTCGAAAAATTCGCCGATCTCCCGCATCTCACGACGCGTGAAGCGGCGGGCATAGGCGCGGGACATGGCCTCTATCATGCTCGGAAGGTTGGCCGAAGCCGATTCAAGTGCACGGGAACGCTGGACCGCCACGAAATCCAAAAAGAGGGCGCGGACATCGGGATTGTCGGAGAGCGCGGCTTGCAGTTCCGGCGCCTGCATCATCCCCGCTTCCAGATTGGCGATCATCGGTTCGATCATCGCCAGCATCATGGCTTCGCGCTGCGCGGGCGGCATCAGGATGTTGAGTAGCTCGCGGGCAGCTTCGACGCGCTCCGGTTCGGGCGCGGGGACGCCCGATTGCGTTTGCGAGGCAGCGGGTGTCGCGAACAGGAAAAGCCCTGCCAGCAGGGCGGTCATGGCTTTCATCATACGACAGCCTCTACCCGCGCCGTTTGCTTCGCAGCCGCCGGAGCCTTCGCCTTCAGATAGGCATGCATATGCGCGGCCACATCGCGGCCATCGCGGATCGCCCAGACGACAAGGCTCGCGCCGCGGACGATATCGCCGGCTGCGAACACGCCGTCCAAACTCGTCTGCATTGTCTTGTGATCGACGCGCAGCGTGCCCCAGCGGGTGACGGAGAGGTCGGGCGAGCCGAACATGCCGGGAAGGTCTTCGGCATCGAAGCCCAGTGCCTTGATCGCAAGATCGGCATCGAGATGGAAATCGCTGCCCGGATCGATCTGGGGCGACCGGCGGCCAGATGCATCGGGCGCACCGAGCCGCATCTTATGGGCCTTTACGCCGGTGACGCCTTCTGTCCCTTCGAACGCCTGCGGACCCGAAAGCCAGACAAACTCCACGCCTTCTTCCTCGGCATTGCGGACTTCGTTTTGCGAGCCGGGCATATTGTCCCGGTCGCGGCGATACAGGCACTTCACCGATTTCGCGCCCTGGCGGACGGCGGTGCGGACACAGTCCATCGCCGTATCGCCGCCGCCGATCACGACGACATTCTTGCCCGCCGCATTGAGATTGCCATTGTCGAACGCGGCGACCTTCTCGCCAAAGCTCTTGCGGTTAGACGCGATCAGGAAATCGAGCGCCTCGACCACGCCGTTGGTGCCGACGCCCGGTGCTTTCAGCTGGCGCGCCTTGTACACGCCTGTCGCGATGAGCAGCGCATCATGCTTTTCGCGCAGCTCGGCGAGGGTCGCGTCGCGGCCGACTTCGAAGCTCTCATGGAAGATGATGCCGCTGTCCTTGAGCCGCTTGACGCGGCGCATGACGATCTCTTTTTCGAGCTTGAAACCGGGGATGCCATAGGTGAGCAATCCGCCCGCCCGGTCATGCCGGTCATAGACATGCACTTCATAGCCATGGCCGCGCATATATTCCGCGGTCGCGAGGCCGGCCGGCCCGGCGCCGATAACGCCCACCGATTGCGCCGAGCGATCCCGCACCGGGGTGATCGGTTCCACCCAGCCTTCTTTCCAGGCGGTATCGGTGATGTATTTTTCGACCGAACCGATCGTCACTGCGCCATGGCCGGTAAACTCGATTACGCAATTGCCTTCGCACAATCTGTCCTGCGGACAGATGCGGCCGCAAATTTCGGGCATGGTCGAGGTGGAGTTGGAAAGCTCGAACGCTTCGCGCAGCCGGCCTTCGGCGGTGAGCCTCAGCCAGTCGGGAATATGGTTGTGCAGCGGGCAATGGACCGAGCAATAGGGGACGCCGCACTGCGAGCAGCGCGCCGACTGTTCTTCCGCTTTCTCCACGGCATAGGCGCGCGCAATTTCCTCGAAATCTTCTCGGCGTTGCCCGGGTTCGCGTTTGGCAGGATAGTCCTGCTCAACGCCCACAAATTTGAGCATTGGATTTTCAGCCATCATCATCTCCGTAAGCGCGTGTCCATAGCAGAAAAAATCGCCAAGTCACGCGGAAAACGGACATATAGGACAGACCTACTGTCTTATAGAAGGAATATTTCTTCGCCAGCGCTCACTGAGCCCGATTTTCGGGATTTAAGTAAGTCCACATCGGCCCTATATTTAGCGCAAGACAGACCGGAATCGGCTGTGATAGGGGCGCGTCATGTCATTTCTTCAAATGCTGATCACCGCAATCGTGCAGGGCGTTACGGAGTTCCTGCCAATCTCGTCTTCGGGGCATCTGATCCTGACGCCGCTGTTCATGGGCGAGGAGGATCAGGGGCCGCTGATCGACGCCGCTCTGCATGTTGGCACCCTGCTCGCAATCCTTGTCTATTTCTTCAGGGACGCCATGGGGCTGGCGCGCGGCGGGCTTGCCACGGTCGGGATCGGCGCGGCGCCGGAACAGAAGCGCCTGTTCTGGTGGGTGGCGATCGGTACCGTTCCGGTGTTTGCCTTTGGCGCGTTTCTCTACAGTTACGATATCATGCAGCATTTGAGGCTGACCGATCTCGTGGCTGCCAACCTCATCGGCTATGGTATCCTGCTCGGGGTTGCCGATCGCTTCGGGCGGCAGGAAAAAGCCTATGAGGACATGACGCTGCGCGATGCAATCATCGTCGGAACTGCCCAGGCGCTTGCGCTCATTCCCGGCACGAGCCGGTCCGGCGTCACGATGACGGCGGCGCGTTTTCTTGGCTATCAGCGCGTCGAGGCCGCACGTTTTTCGTTCCTGCTCTCGATACCCGCGGTTGCCGGGGCAGGGGTGCTTGTCATCCCGCAGATCATGGAAGTGGGCGGTGAACTCATGGCCGAAGCGCTGATCACCGGCGCGATGACTTTTGTCGCCGCGCTGGCCACGATGCATTTCCTCATGCGCTTCCTGCGCAAGGCGTCGATGATGGTGTTCGTCGTCTACCGCATCGCGATGGGCATCTTGCTGCTGGCGATCTTTTAGCGCCCTGCGGAATTATCCGCCGATAGAGCGGACATAGGCATCAGCGACACAGGCCTGCGCCGTGCCAAGCGCCTGATTGGCCGCAGCGGCATCGGGATAGCTGCCGATCATCACGACCGTCAGGCCGGGCGCAAGGCCCGGATAATTGTCGGACCGCGCAACGATAGGCCGGATCCCTGCGCAGGCCTGAAACCGGCGCGCGCGCCGCAATACCGTCCGGTCGCCCGGCTGGAAACTGCCGACCACGACATAATAAGCGCCGCCCGATGCTGTCGCTGGTGCCGGGAGTGGAGCAGGCTCGGGTGCTTGCTGAACGGGTTGCTGTGCAGGCTGCTGTGGTGAGGGCGTGGCGGTTTCGGGCTCTTCCTCGACGGGTGGAACATTGTCCGCGTCCGCATTGGCCATTTCCGGGCCAGAGGCCATATCTGCAGCGACAGCCTCCTCTCCATCATCGTGGGTCATGAAATAGAAACCGGCAAGCATGACGGCGGCAACCAGCAAGGCCGTGACGATCGGAATTTTCCACTGGTTGACCGGGTCGGAATTTGCCGGTGCTGGCGGAGGCGAGGCGGGTTCAGCTGGAGGTGGGGGCGGTGCTGCGGCCGCGGGCTGCGCAGTTTCGGTCGCAACGGGCGGTGGGGCTGGCGGCGGCGCCGGATCGGGTTTCGCGCTTTTCGCTTGCCGTTTGATCGTATCGGTCATGCGCGTGATCGTGTCGTCATCACCGTCGAACCAGTCGATCCACTGATAGTCATTCAGCCAATAGGCCAGCCCGTCCGCCGGCTTCTCTTCCAGCCGCACCGGATAGATCAGCTTGTCCGAATTTTCCGCCATCATCAGCTCGCGCTTCACATGGCGGGACTGATCCGACTGGCCGCAAAAGAGCAGGATGATCAGGTCGGACTGGCGGACCTGGTCGACAATCGCCTTGTCGAACGGCTGTCCGGGATCGATATCGTCCGGCGCCATCCAGCCCGTTATGCCGTGATGCCCCAGAATGACCTTCAGCCGCCGGGCGGTTTCAACTTGCGAACTGTGATGGCTGATAAAGGCGGTCGGTTGCCCTGCATTGTCGCTTTGGCTCTCGCTCACCTTCTATCTCCATTGCCCTGAATCGTGTCGCTTTTGCTCTCAGGTTGCGCTCGCCGCCTTGTTCGCGAAACGCCCATGATTGCGATACTGGACAAGCCAGCGATCGGCGACGGCGGCCAGGGGGCGCGGGGCAAGGCCAAGCTCTGCAAAACCGTCCGCCCCTTCGCTCACCACATTGTCGCTTTGCAGCGAAAGCCACTGGTCCCGGCTGATCGGTGCGCCGGGCAGGAATCCCAGGCGCGCGATAGCGCTTCCCATCATGTCCGGCACTTCCAGGATCTGTTTGTCAGGCTTGCCGATGGAGTCGAGAATGAAACGGTTGATGTCGCGCATGGACATTATCTCGGGGCCGCCCAGCTCGAACGTCTTGCCGCGATAAGCGGGTGGATTGCCGATCGCCCTTGCCACGGCCTCTGCCACATCGGCGACATAGACGGGCTGGAATTTCGTATCCGGTTTCATCACCGGCACCATGAAAGGCGCCATGCGCACGATTGCAGCGAAGCGGTTGATGAAATCGTCTTCCGGGCCGAATATCACAGAGGGTCGCATGATGATCGCCTGCGGCAGTGCCTCGCGGACGGCTTCCTCGCCAGCGGCCTTGGAGCGTGCATAGTGCGATGCCGCGTCTGCCGAAGCTCCGATCGACGAGATCTGGATGAAATCCTGCACCCCGGCTGCCTTGGCGGCCTCGGCCAGGTTGCGCGCACCCTCGACATGGAATTTCCGGAAGTCGCCTTTGAGGATGCCGACAAAGTTGATGACCGCGTCCGCGCCTTCCACAGCGCGGGCCAATGTTTCAGGCTTGGTGATATCCGCCGCGACGAAATGGGTCTGGCCGAGCCCGCCCATCGGCTTGATGAAATAGGCGCTCTTGGGATTGCGCTCTGCAATGCGGATGCGGAAGCCGGCTTCCAGCAAATCCTGCGCGACATAGCGGCCCAGAAAGCCGCCGCCACCAACCAATGTAACCAGCCTGTCCTGCATCGAAAATCTGCTCCCTAGAGATGATGCCGCCCCAATGGCGTTTAACCAGCGGATTGACAAGCGCGCCGTCGGCCATCATAGCGCCCATCCTGCGTTTTGGCGAGCATATCGCCCGAACCGTGGGCCCAGATGGCGGAATTGGTAGACGCGCCAGCTTCAGGTGCTGGTGTCCCTTGTGGACGTGGAGGTTCGAGTCCTCTTCTGGGCACCATTAGAGTGTTCCTCAACATCCCCTAAAATCTCGACAAGCCGCAGAAAAGCTGGCATACACTATCCCTAGAAGTCGCTGGGTGATTTTCTTCATGCCCCCACAATCCGCCCTTTCTGGGGGCATCGTTGGGGGCATATACGGCATTTGGCGGCGTTTTGGCGAAAGGTCATGCCCCCAAATGGCGCTCAAAGACGCAGAAATTCGCGCCTTGCAGGCAATCGATAGGCCAGTGCGAAAGGCAGATGGCAAAGGCCTCTATGTCGAAGTATTCCCTAACGGTTCCAAGCTTTGGCGGCTCAAATACCGCATGGCGGGTAAAGAGAAGCGGCTGGCACTGGGGGCATATCCGGAAATCACCCTAGCGGAAGCCCGCAAGCGTCGCGATTCGGCCAGACGCCAGATAGATGAAGGCATCGACCCTTCGATAGCACGAAAGCGCGCAAAGGCTGCGGCCATGGTGAGTGCGCATGATAGTTTCGATCCGATCGCCCGCGAATATATCGAGAAGATGGCGAAAGAGGGCAGGGCGGAAGCCACCTTGAGAAAGGCGCGCTGGTTTGCAGATTTGCTCCAACCTGCGATCGGAACGATGCCGGTGAGCGAAGTCGATCCCCAACTGTTGTTGGCTGCGCTCAAGAAACTTGAGGCCAAGGGTAATTACGAGACTGCCAAAAAGACGCGCAGCTTTGCCAGCCGGGTCTTTTGCTATGCCGTGGCAACCGGGCGCGCGAAGGCTGATCCGGCGGCATTGCTGAAAGGCGCGCTAATCTCCCCCAAGGCACGTCACTATGCCGCGATATTGGATCCGGCCAAACTGGGTGAGTTGTTGCGGGCAATCGATGATTTTTCAGGCAGTCCGATCACGAGATTTGCGCTCCAGTTAGCTCCGCATGTCTTTGTTCGTCCGGGTGAATTACGGCATGCCGAGTGGAACGAAATAGACCTGGGTGAGGCAGTTTGGCGTATCCCGGCTGGCAAGATGAAAGCCCGGCGAGAGCATTCAGTGCCGCTTTCACGCCAAGTGATTGCACTGTTCCGAGATTTGCGGGCGCTCACCGGGCCGAAGGGGTTCGTCTTCCCGGCTCTCCATACAACGCGCCGCCCGATGAGCGAAAACACCGTGAACGCTGCTTTCCGGCGCATGGGATTCGATAAAGACGAAGTGACAGCCCATGGCCTGCGTTCGACTGCTTCAACGCTGCTCAATGAAAGCGGATTGTGGAATCCAGATGCGATCGAGCGGGCGCTGGCACATGGTTTCAGTAACGCAGTGCGCGGGGCCTATCATCGAGGGCAGCATTGGGAAGAGCGGGTGCGCATGGCCCAGTGGTGGAGCGACTTTCTGGATCAGCGGAGGGAGGGCGCGGAAGTTGTGAATTTGGGCTCAAGGCAACAATCCAGTGCCTGTCCACAAGAAATATCGCATAATTGAGAATATAAACATGTGCATGATTTGTTCACTTGCGGGCGCAAAAATCTAGGGTTTGGAACGATTCGCGAACATTGGCTGATTTTGGCCTGCGGTGAAGCGAATTTTACGCACGTTGAAACGAGTCATAATCCACAAGCTTACGGGCTTGCCGTGGCGTCGGTTCTTTGCATAGTGAGGTTGCCTGAAGTTTCGGGAGGCAATTGGAAATACCCGGACAATGGAAGGAACGACTAAATGAAGTCCCCAAGCCTCATTACTATCGAGGAATTTGGTGAACGATACGCCGTGTCACGGTCGACCGTTTATCGATTAATTGAAAGCAAGGCCATTCAACTGGTCAAGATCGGACGTGCCAGCCGCATAAAGCTGGCCGATGCCGAACGCTGGGCGCAGTCGCTGCCCGGATATGCAAACGAACTGGACGATGCAGCGTGACGCGCCGCAAAGAAAAAGCGCCGATGAGCACGGCAATGCCCATCGACGCAATATCCGTTGGCTGCGAGGCGTCAGGATGGTCTTTGTATAGCTTCCGAATATCGGATTCGGCAAGCATTTCCAGAATGCGCCCAGCGGGCCTTTCGATCACTTAGCCAAGATTGGGGCGGGGGCATTGTTTCCCGCCCTTTTTTTGGCTTGTGCCGTGGCGTTCCCTGTCGTCTCTTTGAAACTGGCGCGATTGCGTCGCCGGATATTTCAGGACGTACCAGCCGCTTTTCATTGTTCTCAATATTGAACAATGACTTAGCGATGATTGAAGCGCCACGCCTATTATAGGGCGGCCAAGCTATGACAACGCGCATGCTGAAGCGGCGGATGCTGCCCCATGGCGGCGATCGGCGAACTGGTGATGCATTGAAGGTTTCGCAGCAACTGACAGAGCGGGATTGTCTCTCGCTCATCGATGCTGCCTATCAGGCTTGGCAGCGCGGCCAGCCGTTCAATCGGTTCATCACCTTGCTTTGGGAGAAAGGCGGAGTCGATCCGCGCGACAATGCAAAAGCGACGCGGCGATTTCTGAAACATGCAGGCGGCTGGCTGCGCTCATTTGATTGCAAGCTTGTCCACTGCTGGGTGCAGGAATCCGGGAGCGTGAACGGAGCCCATGTGCATATACTGTTGCACGTTCCGCCGCTTCTGGACCCATTATTTGCCCGCAAGCCGATGCACTGGGCGAAGCTATGCCTTCCCGGTGCCTATGTTGCCAAAACGGTCGAAACGCAGCGCGTCGCGCCATGGGCTGATCCAGAGGGCAATGCAGACGCCTATGAGGCTGAGTTGATGGCCAAGTTGCACTATATGCTCAAATGCGCACCAGCCGCCTTAGAATGCGATCTAGATATGATCAGGCGGCGGTCGCCCTGGAGTAAAGGTTGGGGGCAGTCCGGCGCTGTCTTTGGAAAACGCGCCGGGCGCTGGCAGGATAGGAAATGACTTAGTCCCCGATTGTGTCTCCAAGTGTAAAATGCGGAAATCCACTAATGATTTAGGAAAATCCATTGGCGGCGCACCCGGGGCTGGCTAGAGCTTTACCATGTTCGACCCAACGCTTTTCAGTGGCGGTGCACTATTCACTCAGGACTATCTGGGCGAGGGCATAATTGGGTCGCGTCAATATCAAGGCGTCGATGCGGCGGCTATCAGGAATCAGCTGGGAGAAATTTTTTCTGGCTTCCCCCACGCCAGCAATCCGAACGAAGCGACAACCGAAAATGACCTTGTCTGGCCGGTGCTGGAAGCGCTGGGCTGGAAGGACTTTCTCACCCAGCAAAACCTGTCCGACAAAGGGCGTGTGGACGTGCCGGACGGGCTGCTGTTTATCGATGCCGAATCCAAGGCGACGGCTAACGAACATCCGGAAGAATGGAAGCGCTACCAATTCGGCGCGGCTGTAGTGGAAAGCAAGCGCTGGGGCCGGGCGCTGGACCGGGCAGAGGGGCGCAAGGGCGGCGATCGCGATACGCCTTCAACCCAGTTGCTGCGCTACCTGAGGCGTATCGATGATTATACGCGCGGGGCTTCGCGTTGGGGAATTCTGACCAATGGCGCACGCTGGCGGCTCTACTATGCTGGCGCTCGTTCCACGATCGATGAATATCTGGAGCTTGACCTTGCCCGGATCATGGGGCTGAATGGCGACCTGCTCGATACCGGAATAACGGATGAAGATCGCGATCATTGGCTGCAGGTCTTTGTCGCTCTTTTCAATCGTTCCGCATTTGAACGCGCTACGCCCGATGCCCCTAGCTTTTTGGAACGCGCCCGCAAGGATGCCGCTTTCTACGAAGAACGCGTGGCCAAAAGCCTTTCGGAACTTGTGTTCGACCGGCTTTATCCGACACTGGGCAAGGCAGTAGCGAAAGCCGCGCCAGCCGATGCTGCGCTGGACGATATAAGGCAGGCAACGCTGATCCTGCTCTATCGCTTGCTCTTCATCCTTTATGCAGAGGATCGCGGCTTGTTGCCGGTGAAGGACCCGCGCTTTGACGATTACGCGCTACGTGGTGCACGGCTGGACGTGGGTAGGCGCATGGACGAAGGCGATTCCTTCTCCAGCGTAGCTCGCCATATCTGGGCGCGCTTCTCCAGCCTGTCCGAGATGATCGACAAGGGCGATCCATCCGTAGGCCTTCCTCCATATAATGGCGGACTGTTCAGTGCTTCCCAGCCGCTTTTGAACGATATCCGGCTGGGCGATGATGTTATGGCCGAAGCGCTCGATATCCTGTCTTGGGAAGAGCATGACGGACGGCGGCGCTATATCAATTATCGCGATCTTTCGGTGCAGCAACTGGGTTCGATTTACGAACGACTTTTGGAATTCGAGCTGGTCCGTGAAGACGGAGACGAGCTGGAAATTCGCCCCAATATTTTCGCCCGCAAGAATAGTGGCAGCTACTACACGCCGGATGAGCTGGTGCTGTTGATTCTGGACGAAACGCTGGAGCCTTTGATTGCCGATGCACACAAGGCGTTTAATGATCGGCTGGCTAGCCTGAAACGGGGCGATAGCGAGGATTTCAAGTTTTCCGAACTACAAAAAGTGGACCCGGCAACTGCGATAACCCGGTTGCGCATATGTGATCCGGCGATGGGTTCGGGGCATTTTCTTGTGTCACTGGTGGACCGGCTGACTAATCACGCACTTAATGCAGTGGCTGAGGCTGCGGCACTGGCGATGCGGGAGCTGGAACTGGAATATGAAAGTCCGGTTTCGGAAGAAGTGCGCAGGGTTCGCACCACGATACGAGGGAATGCGCAAGACGAAGGTTGGGCTTTGAGCGAGGAGCAGTTGGACGATCCCCAACTGGTCAAACGCATGATTCTGAAGCGTTGCGTATATGGCGCGGACAAGAATCCGATGGCGGTAGAACTGGCCAAGGTCTCGCTATGGCTGCACACCTTTACCGTCGGAGCGCCGCTTAGTTTTATCGATCATCATCTTGCAGTTGGGGACAGTCTGTTCGGCTTGTGGGTGCGCGATGCGATCGACAAGGCGGGTAAGGGCGGCGAGTTGTTCCTGCACGAACCGCTGCAACGCGCACAGACTCAGGCGCGTGTAATGGAGACGATCGAAGCACTGACCGATGCCGAGATTGGCGAGGCACACCGCAGCGCGGAAATGTGGGAAGGAGTGGAGGCGCAGACTGGCGAGTTGGACGGCTTTGTAAGCTTTGTCCATGCGCTCGACTGGTTAAACTTGAAGTCTCCTGTTGAAAAGGCAGCGATACAAGCCTTGCTGACAAGTCAGTTTGGAGACCCAATCCCGATTATTCGCGGCAAGGAAAGGCCTGTTGTGCGTCAATCTGGATTTGAAAAATCAGGTAGCACTGACCGCCTCAAATCTCAGAAATTCAAAAATGCAGAACTGCTTGATTGCCTGATTGATATTCTTGAGTCTGCGCACGAGCTGATCGAAGAAGAGCGGTTCCTGAACTGGCAAATTCATTTCCCTGGCGTATGGGCAAACTGGGCAAGTGCGGAGCTGGAAGGCGGCTTTGATGCCGTCGTGGGCAACCCGCCATGGGACCGGATCAAGTTGCAACAATTGGAGTGGTTTGCGGCGCGTAAACCGGAAATCGCGAAGGTGCAGCGGGCTTCTGATCGCAAGAAGTTGATCGCTGCGCTCAGGGATGATGAAGATCCTTTGTATGACGACTATTTAAGGGCAGACCGTCGCGCGGCGGATGCAATGCGAGTTGCTCGTCTCGGAGGGCACTATAGGCTTCTTAATCAAGGTGATATCGACATCTACAAGCTTTTTGTGGAGCGATCCTTGAATCTCGTTAAACCGAAGGGCATGGTTGGCTTGTTGACGCCAGTTGGGGTTGGTGCAGACCGATATGCGGCAGATTTTTTCTCCTACATTACTTCATCCAAGCGTCTGAAGACGTTTCTGGCATTCGAGAACAAAAGGCATTGGCTGTTTGCTGATGTCCATGCTGAAGACCAGCCGACAGTTTCTATTTTTTCCGGTGGTGGACGAACCTTCGATAGTTTCAAGTATGCGGTAAAACTTCACGAAATACCCAATAGTTCAACTGGCGTTGTTCAGTCGCTAAATTGGGAGTTATTGAGAAGCGTGAATCCGAATACAGGGACCGCGCCGATGTTGAGGAATGCCGCCGATCTCCCGATCATCACGGCAATCTATTCACATATACCGGTTCTCGTGGATCGTTCAGGTGAACAAGCCAAAAGCGCTTGGCTCGCGAAATATTATACGATGTTCCACATTACAAACGATAGCAAAAAATTCAGAATTGAAGAGGAGCTTTCGGAGGTCGAGGGAGCTTGGCCCATCGGGAGTGAGAAGTGGGATTCAGCTACAGGCAAGTGGCTTCCATTGCTTGAAGGAAAAAGCATTCAAATTGACAATCACAGGTACGCAGGAATCAGGTTTTCCGATAGCGGTACGAGTGGTCAAGGAATCAGTGTACGAAGCAACGCCAATCAGCTTAAAGATAGCAAATTTTCGACCAAGCCTAGGTATTGGATAAATGAAAATCAGATCGAACTTGAAGGCGAATATTATTTTGCATTCAACGGTATTTGCAACTCAAATAACGAACGGACACTAATTTCGGCGATTGTTCCTCTACGTGGTTTTGGAAATTCGCTACCGCTGATAATTTCAAAATTGCAGCATTCAGAAGCATACCTTCAGGCAAACTTCGGTTCCATTTTGTTGGACTATGTTCTTCGTCAAAAACTTCAAAGTCGGAATCTAAACAAGTATATTGTCGAACAGCTTCCGGTTATCCCGCCAGCCGCCTACACACGCGAATTCGGACCCAAAAGCGCCGCCGAAATAGTGCGAGAAGCGGTGTTAGAACTCACCTATACCGCGCACGATATGGCTGCCTTCGCGCGCGACATGGGCCATTTGGACGAAGCTGGGGAAGTCCTGCCCCCCTTCGCATGGGACGAAGACCGGCGGCTGCGTTTACGGGCCAAACTCGATGCGCTTTATTTCATTCTCTACGGTGTGTTCGATCCCGAACTGCCCGGCCATGACGCGGCACAGGCGCGCGACGATATCCACTATATCTATTCCACCTTCCCCATCGTGGAGCGAGAGGAGGTGAAACGCTGGGGTAGCTACCGGAGCCGCGACCTGTGCCTCGCATGGATCAACGCGCTAGTAGCCGGGAAACCGGATGCAGAAATCGAGGGGTAACGAGAATGCGGCAAGCGTTAATATTTGCTGGGATGTTCACGCTCTTGGCTTGCGGAAGCGCTGGCGATTACGAAGACCTTTCTGACTACGAAGGCGAGGAATTCGCCGGGGAAAGTTATGAAGAGTTCGATGAGCGCCGCGATAGCTACGAAGGTAGTCGCGGCTCTTTTAGAGGGTATGGTTGCACGGAAGATTGCGGCGGTCACGAGGCAGGCTACGCATGGGCAGAAGAAAATGGGATTGAAGACCCCGGTGACTGCGGTGGCAATAGCTGGAGTTTTGAAGAAGGCTGCATTGCCTATGCCGAAGATCAGGCAGAATATTGAAAGCTGCTTCTGTTTCAGCCTGATGATTTCGTGGAGGAGCGAATGTTCGACAATCCTACACTGGAGCGTTTGACGGTTGATGCTACGCGCGAAATCGAAATCTACGCCTCATTTGATCACGCGGATCGCCGATTTATCGCGCATTCGCTTTCGCATTTACCCCCTTGGCCCAATGCTATCGGTGGCCTCCATGAACCAGAAAATCCGCCATGGCCGTTTAAGCAATCAGATCGGGAAGCGGAAGAAAGAGCGATCGCCTATCAAGATGCGGGTCTTTTGCGTTCGGCGAACCGATACGGAACTGAAGGTCAACGAATGCGGCGAGAGGCGTTTGGAATATTGTTGGCGATGGCGAAGGTAGATGTGAAGTGGAAGAGGCTGGGCCAGGAACCCCAGTTTATATTCTGTTATGAACGGCTCGCAGGGCATTTCTGGCGCGAACTGCTTGTGCCATGTTGGCGGGAGGCCGTTTTTCAAAGCAGAAGGAAAGGTCCAACGCAGCTTCCTCTCGATCGGCGGATTCGAGACGACCTTTCCGTACCCAACAAGCTAGAACGCGATCCGCCACCACGTTTCTATCCAACCCTCGCCGATGCAGACGCTTTTGACGCTCCATTGCTGGGGGGACTTTGAATGGGCGGCTGGGGATCAGGACGAACGGGTGGCAGGCCGGTTGCAGATGAAGCGCTGAAAATTGACTGGGCGTGGATGATGCGGACGCGGCGGGCGGTGCCGGGACAGCGAATATCTGGCGGGCTTTACTGGACCCGGGGCGGTGAGCCGTGCAGCAATATCAGCTATGTGTGCGACATGACCGATCCTGAATATGGCGGCATGGACCTTAGCTTTACGGCGAAAAACCGCTGGGACGGAACGAGCAAGAGCTACAAACAGCATGTGCAGCTGTCCTACTCCGAACCGAATTATGGCGGGAAGAGGTGGTGGATGCATTGCCCGATCAACGGCGATCGCGTCGCCAAGCTGTATCTCCCGGCGGGCGGCGATGTCTTCGCCAGCCGCAGGGCATGGAAGGTTGGCTATACGTCCCAGCGCAAGGGGCCGCGCGACCAGTGCTTTGAAAGGCTGTTCAGCCTCCAGAGGCGGCTGGGGTGCGAACAGGGTTGGGAACAGCCCATACGACGCCCCAAAGGTATGTGGCGACGCACCTATGAACGTTTCGAGCGACGCTATTGGGAACTGGATGCGGAATGCGCGTACCAGATGATGGGTGTGTTGAAATTGCTGGAGCGTGAGACCAGTTAGACCATGTTAACCGAACGATTTGATATAGCCTTGGCATATGCCAGCGAAGCGCACCGTGATCAGTTTCGCAAGGGAAGCGGTGTTCCCTATATTGCGCATTTGCTTGGCGTTGCGTCGATCGCGCTGGAATATGGTGCAGACGAAGATCAGGCTATTGCTGCGCTCCTGCATGATGCCGTTGAGGATCAGGGCGGCCTTGAACGGCTGGAGGATATTCGCAGCCAGTTTGGCGACCGCGTGGCGGGCATCGTGGCCGACTGCACGGACAGCCATGTTATCCCGAAGCCACCTTGGCGTGAACGCAAAGAGCAATATGTCGAGAGCCTTGATGGCAAGCCAATTGCATCGTTATTGGTATCGCTGGCGGACAAGACACATAACGCGGAAGCGATCGTTGCCGATCTGGAGCGATCGGGCGATGAAGTATGGACGCGATTCACTGGTAAGCGTGATGGCACGATTTGGTATTATGAAACGCTGGTCGTTATCTTTGCGAGACTGGTGCCGGGTAAAGAGGGGCGTTTCGCGAAGGCTGTTGCGGCGATGAAAGCCTATTAAGGGCGCAGCTTTGCGTGAGACAGTTGCAAGTTTGCAAGCTGCATGTCTGCTAATGACCCATTGCGGACGCACAACGGGGCAAGCTCGAATTTCTGCTCATACCGGCAATTTGCTAAGATGATCGATGGAGGACGAAGCAAATGAACTCGAACAAACCATGGTGGGAGCGACTGGACGGGGATTTGTTCGAGGACCATTTTGCCAAAGATGAGGAAGGCCGGACCGCTCTGTTCGCAAAGGCTGCGCGGGGAGACATGGAAGGAGTGAAAGAGATTATTTTCTCTCTCACTGGCACGGGTGTGGGTCCGCAGCGGCGTGCATTGATTGAAGTTAAAGATCGTCAAGGCCAGACGGCCAGTGACGTGGCGCGCGATGCCGGCCATGTAGACATTGCCGAACTGCTAGATCATGAACGCATTAGAATGGAATATTACGAGTAATACATCGTCGCTTATCGACAGTGCCCTTTTAGTGAACTTTGTTGGGATAAACTTCATTTGGCATGAATCGATAGACAATTTTTGATCGTGAGGCTTGCCTTATCCAACAATATCGCCGTCAGTTAAGCGACTGCTCTGCGTCGTTAGCGATCGTTCGGTGTTGCTATCGGTAACTTCCGCATTCGGCCAATTGCAGACGTCTGCTTTGCGCCCCAAAAGCGGATATGATGATTTTGCCTTTCGGATTTTCCCGCTAACTAGATGTCTGTCTTGGTTCAGGCAGGAAGCCAGCGCATGGATGGAGGCGTTCTGCACATACGCCTGGGCATGGCCGTTTCCTGGCCATCGATGATCACAATATCCGTGACAATGAGACAGCTCCGTCCAGCCGCTTCCTCAGTAGTACCTTCTGCTTCGCCGCGTGCTAATCGCTGCACGGTTGCCAAGTTTACACGGGCAGCAACCGCATCATCGTGCTCTGAGCCGTGAGCCCGCTCGCGACTTTCCAGCACCAAGCGAAACAGCACTTCCGCTTCAGCGTACCGGCCCTGCTCCTGCAAAGAAATAGCGAGATTGTTGGCAGTTGTCAGAGTTTCGGGGGCGTCCGGCCCCATCTGGTCTTCTGCAACTGTCCGGGAACTTTCCATAAGTTGTTGAGCTTCGGCGTGACGCCCTTGCGAGATCATCAAACTCGCAAGATTGTTGATCAAAGTCAGCGTGAGTGGATGGTTGGGCCCAATCACTCGACCGCTCGCTTCAAACGCCTGTCGATAGAGCGGTTCGGCTTCGTTTGAACGGTTCTGCGATTGATATAACAGCGCCAGATTATTGATAGTTACGAGCGTATCCGGGTGCTCTTGACCTAGCACGCGTTCTCTTGCCTCGAGCGCGCGCAGAAAAAGCGCTTCTGCTTCATCATACCGGCCTTGAATACGGTATAGGATGGCCAGGCCATTGAATGACGCCAGGGTATCAGGGTGATCAGGCCCCAAGGTGCGTTCACGCGCTTCCAGCGCGCGTAGAAAAAAACGCTCTGCTTCATCATACCGGCCTCGGCTAGTGTACAAGACCGCGAGATTATTGACCGAGACCAATGTTCGGGGGTGCTCCGATCCAAGCGTGCGCTCTCGTGTTTCCAGTGCACGTTGATGTAACCGTTCAGCTTCATCATATCGGCCGAGGTTGGTGAAAAGTTCCGCCAAACCATTAACCGAAATCAGAGTTTGTGGATGATCTCGTCCCATTGTGCGCTCAAGACTGGTCAGAGCACGTTGATGGAGCGGCTCTGCTTCCAGGTATCTGCCTTGCCGCATAAACAGTATGGCTAAATCTTTGACCGAGCGCAGCGTATTAATGTGATCCCCCCCTAATGTCCTTTCACGAATTTCCAGTGCGCGAAGTTGAAGTGGTTCAGCTTCAGAATAACGGCCGTTTCTTGCATAGAGTGCGGCAAGATTGTTTAGTGAATAGGTTGTGTGGGGATGGTCTGCTCCCAAGGTACGTTCGCGTGTCTCTAGTGCGCGCAGATGGAGCAATTCCGCGTCATCGTAGCGGCCCTGATTGTCGAGAAGCACAGCAAGATTGTTTAGTGAAGTAAGTGTATCGGGATGTTCCGGTCCTCTGTTTCGCTCATTGGTCTCCAGAATTTGCCTGTATAGAGGTTCGGCTTCTTCGAATCGTCCCCCCAGTCTGTAGAGTTCCGCAAGGTTGTTGATGGTATGTAGCGTGTCAGGATGCTCGGCACCCAATGTGCGTTCGCGTGCCTCGAGTGCCCGCTGGACGAGCGGTTCCGCTTCGGCGAACCGGCCCTGGTTCCTGTATAGAGCCGCCAGATCATTGACCGATGTAAGAGTGTCGGGATGCTCGGCACCCAAAGAGCGTTCGCGGGCCTCCAATGCCCGCTGATAGAGCGGTTCCGCCTGATCGTAGCGGCTTTGCACAAGGTAGAGTCCGGCAAGATTATCTACCGAGGATAGCGTATCGGGATGATCAGCGCCCAAGGTGCGTTCGCGCGCCTCGAATGCCCGCTGGACGAGCGGTTCCGCTTCGGCGAACCGGCCCTGGTTCCTGTATAGAGCCGCCAGATCGTTGACCGAAGTAAGAGTGTCGGGATGCTCGGCACCCAAAGAGCGCTCGCGAGCCTCCAATGCCCGCTGATAGAGCGGTTCCGCCTGAGCGTAGCGGCCTTGAGAGTGGTATAGATCAGCCATGTTATTGACCGAACCAAGTGTGTCGGGATGCTCTCGGCCCAGGGTTCGCTCCCGCTCCTCGAGCAGATGCCGGAATAGCGGTTCCGCTTCCGCATATTGGCCGGATTGGTAAAGTTCTATAGCCCTGTCAAAATGATTTTCCTCGGCTTGCACCTTGCTTCCAGACGCTATGGCGGAGACAAGCAAGAAAACGGGCACGGCCGTTTGCCATGCGCTCTCTATCCGTTCACGAAATGCCTTACTGGTGATTGTAAGGACTCCCTTATTGCGGCCATTAAGGGGTGGCACAGGGCCACCTGGATGGAAAGCCCTACGGTCGAACCACTCATGCTAGCGACTGGCAAAGTCCACTTCTGGCCCAAAACGGACATTCGAGCTGCATCGAGCCGCTGGCGGCGAACCACCCTATGCGGACATTCGAATTTTTAGTATCCTCCATGCGCCCGCGCATAGCTAGCGCCGCAATCGCTGCGAAATCAATTTCCATTCCCATTCGTTGCGTGGTCCCCATTTCGGACCCATCGGGCTTTCGTCGGTGCATCCAATTTTTGGTCTTTTTCTACCGCATCATGAACACCGAAAATGCGACCCAATAACTCGGAATCCCTTTTGCCAATTGTGATAGGTGGACCAGCGGATAGTTTTGTGGCGACAGAGAACGCCCC
>CAMYKP010000010.1 GCA_947259005.1 uncultured Parasphingopyxis sp.
CCGCTCCCCCTCCCGACCTCCCATGCAGTATACCCTAGTGGGAGGTCGGGAGGGGGAGCGGGCCGGTGCGGCGCTCGAACGAATGTGAGAGTCTGAACAAAAAAAGGGCGGCGGAACCGAAGCTCCACCGCCCTTTCTAACTGGTTTCGAGAGAAGCCTAGGCTTCTTCGAGGTTAGTTGCAGCCATCTTGCCGTTACGGCTCTCTTCGAGCTCATAGGACACGCGCTGGTTTTCTTTCAGCGTGGACATGCCGGCAGCCTGGACAGCGGTCATGTGGACAAATGCGTCCCCGCCGCCTTCTTCCGGCTCAATGAAGCCGTAGCCTTTTTGCTCGTTGAAAAATTTTACTTTGCCAATAGGCATATTCTTATTCCCTTATTTGGGGCCCGTTACCGGGTATGTGAGCCGAACCCGAAAACCGGGCACGGCCTGCTTCTGAATGCTGAGGTATTGAGGGAAAAGAGGGCGCTGGACGCCTTAGTCCGTCGCCACGTGCGACATCGGCAGTGGCACCCATATAGGCGCGCTTGTGGATAAGTGCAATCGAAACCGCCGCGCCGCGCTTACCCGCTGTTTACCACGCCCTGCTACGCCGCCGCCATGGCAACCGAAAACCCGCCCGAACCGCGAGGCCGCACGCCGCGCACCCGGTCCGTCCACCCGCTGCTGGACCTGGCCGTCTGGCAGCTGATCGTGGCGCTGCCCTATTTCAGCATCGAATCCTTTGTCGCCGGCGTGCCGATGGCCGATATCGCGGCGGACATGACGAGCGGCACGGGCCTGCTCTTCTTCCTGGTCCTGAACCCGGCCATCTGGGCGACCGGCTATTATCAGGGCCTCCCCACCCGAGACCATCCGCAAGGCCTGTGGCCCAGCAACTGGAAACGCATCCGCCTGACCGATGCGATCATCGACTGGCTGCGCAAGGAAGAACCCGAAGAAACGCCGGGTAGTTGATTGTCAGAAACTTCCTCACGGAAGTTCGCCGCACCAGCCCTCTCCCCCTCCCGACCTCCCAATCAGGGTACACTCGTGGGAGGTCGGGAGGGGGAGAGGGCTGGTGCGGCGCTCGACCGCAAGGTCGAGTCTGACAAACTAAAACCTCCCATCAAGTTGACACTCGTTGACACAGGTCAGGGGTCTTCCTCCCCCGCCGCATCCTCTCTTTCGGGCCGGCTTTCGGGATCGCCGCCCTCCTCGCCGCCTTCTTCCTCACCCTCCGCCCGGCTCGCGCCCTCATCCGCAAACATCGTATCGGTCAGCCCGCTGCGGTCGGCGCGCAGCCATTGTTCGTCGGTCCAGTCATCCGCCCCGGCCGGATCGAGATCGGAGATGTCCACCTCTTCCGGCGGCGTCGCCATGATGCGCTTATAGGCGATCAGCGCGTCCGCCGCTTCCTCGTCACTGGCATAGCCGCACGGCCCTTCCACCCGCCCGACGCGGACGCCGGGGCCAAGCTCCGGCGCGGGATCGGTGTTGGCGCGCCAGTCCTCCTTCCAGTCCCACTGCGCGCTGGCCGCGATATCGGCGAGCAGCGCTTCGCGATCGGGCGGCGCGTCCGCACAATCTTCCCCGTTCCTGTCAGCCGGTGGGTCGAGGCAGTCGAGCAGGGCCTCGAAATGCCGCTCGGACTGTTTGGCGGGCCGGGCGCTGGGCCAGCCATCGTCGCACAGCCGGTCCGCCCGGTTCAGCATATGGCGCAGCATCGCGCCGTCGGGCCTGGTCCGCTCGGCAAGCCGGCCGTCGACGACAATCTCCTCGGTCACGCCGACCGTCGCCCGCTCCAGGCACAGATCGACCAGCGCATCCCGGTGCCGCAGCATCGCCCCCTGCCACGCCCGCGCAAAGGCCTCGTCGCGCGCGCGCAATGCATAGACAGACTGCCGCGACAGATCCATCTCCCGGCACACGCCCATCACATTGCCGGTATCGGCGAGGCGGGAGAGGAAATAGCGTATCCGGGGCGGCGTCCAGTGCTGGTACGCGGCGGCAGTGCGGGCGGGGAGGGAGACGCCAGCGCCGTCCTCATGCACCCCGTCATTCGCGCCTGCGCGGGAATGGCAAGGAAGAGACGGAGAGTAAGCCACGCGCACGGTGGTTTCGGGATGGTACGAGTTTTCTGAATGGGTCATCTAACAGGATAAGCCAGATGATCTCCTATTTTTCAAGGAAATAGGATTTTTGCGACAATTGGGCCGGTTTGAATTTTCGGCCGCGAGTTTCTATCGCAGGGCGAAGAAAATGGGGAGCAATCATGTCCGGGATCATCCATCGCATCATTCTGATTTCAATTTTTCTGGCCACAGCGCTGCCGGGCGTATCGGAAGCTAGGGTAAGGCCTGCGCCGCCCGACAGCTTTGACGCGAGTTCTGAAAACGGGCTTGTCGTCCTATTTACGCGTGTCGCGCCCGGTCCGCGGGTTCCCGAACCCAAGGTGGGCTTCATGCCTTACGATCCGGAGACCGGCGAAGTCGAACTGCTAAGCGGCCCTGTGCCGGGCCACCGATTTCTCGTTGGCCGCGGCGCTGGCTTTTTATCCAATGCCGGTCGACAGGAATGGCAGGGCTGGGTCGTCGAGGTTGAGCCGGGTAACTATTTGATCATGCAAGCCCATAATCCCAACAGCGGCGGCATTACGACGATCTACAATCGCCCCTTGTCATTCGAAGTGCGCGCCGGGGAGGCGATTTATCTCGGGGACTACAGTTTTTTCATGGGAGACTATGAGCCCCCCAACGCTGCCGAAGTCGCAGGGGATTTCCTTACCGCCTTCTTCACCCTCGGCTTGGTCATGCCGCGCCGCCATGATTATTCCGCCATCATTACCTGGGACGAGGAACGCGCCCGGAATTTCCTCGCCGAGGTAACGGAAACCGAAGTGACGCCGGTTCGAGCTGAAATCCGATGCGATCAACCGATTGAGAATCAAGATGTCTGCCTTATGGCGCGGACCGAGGATGAAGACGAAGAAGACGAATAGACGCTATTGGCGCACTAAATTTCGGGTTGGGAGTTAAAGCGGATCGCGCGGTGGTTTCGGGATGGCGCGCGTTTTCCGAGTGGGTCATCGAACAAGATGAGTCAGATGAACTCCTACATTTCAAGGGGCACATTATACCGCTGGCTGCATTCTAACGAACCTATCTGAGCTCGCGATGCCGTCGGACTTCATATTATCCTTTTTCGATCGAGCGACGTTCAGATCGTGCCGGACATCGAGAATATGAGTTTGAGATCAATGACGTCTATTACGCCCAATCGTTGTCAGGTTGAAAAAAGTAAATAGCGTTTCCTTGATTATCAGTTTCTTGTGTAAAGCTCACTCCATGAAAATAGGTAGGATTAAAGCGAGATCGCGCGTCGTTCCAACGAAGCTTAAAGAAATTTTCCCATGTTGCCGCTTCACCTCGCAAACCGAAGCGGCTGTGTGAATTAAAATGCCTCCCTACAGGTGATGATGGTCTCCAAAGATTCTCCAGCAAGCTGTATGTTATTAAGCCGGAAGTGTTGTTTTTAAGAATACCAGTCATGTTATAATCGAAATCTTCTGAGTTGCGCAGATATTCTGACCCTCCATTGCAGCACCCTGGTAGATCACCATAGTGTAGAAGCTCGTTTTCAGCGATTCCGACCCTTATTCCCGAGATATTGAGTTCACCTTTTATTCTTTTCATACCGTTGATCCGAGAAGCCAAACTCAGAGAAAATTCTCGCCCATCAGTGGAAATGCCCTGTTTCTCGAAAATCGCTCTGATGTCTCCTCCATATAAATCGTTCAAAGCCCGAAACTGCAAAGATTTTCTATCCTGCGGAACCTTGAGATACTCGAGCGAAACCGCACGCGCGCCAGCATTTCTAGCGTCCAATCCAAGAGCAATTGCTTCGTCATCAGCATCGGGAAAAATGGGCTGTATCCTAAGGCAGGTCGCAACATCGCTTTCTTCCAACATCGATATCGTGTCGAAAATCTCGGTCTGCGATGGCGTCCCGGGCTCCACAAGTCTCTTCTCGAAACATGAAGCGGCGATTGACAGCCGTACATAATAATTTCCCGCAGAAAGTAACGGCATTGCCGCCCGAATGTCGCTCAATCGACCTTTCGTGCTAATTATGGTTGGGTAATCGAACTCGTTGAGGGTTTCTAAAATTTCAAAAATCGTTCTATTCGTGACTGAAGAGGTGGAAAAAGGATCAGTCATCCCTCCAAGTTGCAGCGGAACGCGACGTTGCAGAAACTCTTCAAAAGCGCCGCGAGCACCTCCCTGTGACGCTCTCTTTAGCCTCTTCTTGAGCGCTTGCGAACTTGCGAATTGAACCCGTTGATCACCCCGAAATCCACCACGTGCTTTAGCGAAACAATATGTGCATCCCATTTGGCACTCGCTTTGGGTATCCAAACGAATGGGCGAGGCGCAAAAGTGTATCTGGCTTGTTATGCCTGCGTAATGTTCATAGCGTCTGTTTCCCATTGCGTTATGTATTCAACAGCAAACCATATATTTTCGATAACAACGATCGCGACGAGAAAAAAAGAAAAAATTATCAACCATTTGATTGCCCCCCTGATAATTGGATGTGTTTTTGCTAGGTATCCGAAAAGTTCCCAAAAAATATCGTTCTCTCTTTCATCGCCATCGGGGGGCGCTTGTTTCGAGTACATTCGATATACCTTTCCCTCATGACGAAAGTATACAATAGATCTATCGCCTTCCGGAAAAACTGCAGAGTTCTGATTTTGAGATAGTTTGTCATCGGATGGATCTGCTTCTTCAGCTAAACCTTTGTCCACGAAACGTTTGCGCATCGATTTTGTATTTTCGTATTTCCAAAACCAAGATTTTTTGTCCGAGGTTAACGCATAGTGCACCTCCCAAACCACCCAACGAGGTGAATGCCCTAGCACCTTGTATTTTTCATACGTGTCATGCCGCTTTATAAATGATGGACAAAATATAGCAAAAAGAGTAGCAGACAAGGCAAACAGCAGAGATGCTGCCCATAGTATTATCCAACTAAAGGGCAATCCGACTTGTAAGCTTATACTTACATCTGGAGCGGTGGAAACCACAACTACATCGGGCAACTCCCGAAGGAGATAAACGACAACAGGCACTATCGCAAACCAACTAATAAACAATTTCACAAAGGAAAATTTGAAAAATCCTGTGAGAAATTGCCAATGTCCCAAATTCACTATTGCCCTCCATGGGTTTCACAACGAAGTTTAAGGCCTGTCCGCGTTACTTCCAAGGCAACCCACGTAAAATAGGAACCTTGAGAGAAAACTTTATTTGGTTGTCTCCTGATCCCCTAACATATCCTTCAAATAGCCGCCGGTAAAACTGCCCTTCGTTTTCGCGACTTCCTCGGGCGTGCCCTGCGCGACGATCTCGCCGCCCTTGTCGCCGCCTTCGGGGCCGAGGTCCAGGATCCAGTCCGCCGTCTTGATGACATCGAGGTTATGCTCGATGACAACGACCGTATTGCCTTGCTCGACCAGCGCGTGGAGCACCTCCAGCAGCTTGCGGACGTCCTCGAAATGCAGGCCCGTGGTCGGCTCGTCGAGGATATACAGGGTGTTCCCGGTCGCGCGTTTGGAGAGTTCCTTGCTTAGCTTGACCCGCTGCGCCTCGCCGCCCGACAGCGTCGTCGCCTGCTGGCCGACCTGGACATAGCCTAGGCCGACACGCTCCAGCATCGCCATCCGGTCCCGGATCGGCGGGACGGCCTTGAAGAAGACATGCGCATCCTCGACCGTCATGGCGAGGACATCGGCGATGCTCTTGCCCTTGAACTTCACCTCCAGGGTTTCGCGGTTGTAGCGCGCGCCCTTGCAGACATCGCAGGTGACATAGACATCGGGGAGGAAGTGCATTTCTATCTTGAGCACGCCGTCTCCCTGGCACGCCTCGCAGCGGCCGCCCTTGACGTTGAACGAGAAGCGGCCGGGCTTGTAGCCGCGCGCCTGCGCCTCGGGCAGGCCGGCGAACCAGTCGCGTATGGCTGTAAACGCGCCGGTATATGTCGCGGGGTTGGAGCGGGGCGTGCGGCCGATGGGCGACTGGTCGATATCGATGACCTTGTCGAGATATTGCAGGCCCTCGACCTTCTCATGCTTGCCCGCGACCATGCGCGCACCGTTGAGCGTGCGGGCGGCGGCCGCATAAAGCGTGTCGATGGTGAAGGTGGACTTGCCGGAGCCGCTGAGACCCGTGACGCAGGTGAAGGTGCCGAGGGGGATGGAGGCGCTGATCGATTGCAAATTGTTGGCGGTCGCGCCCTTCACCGTCAGCTTCTTGCCCGTGCCCTTGCGGCGTTTCTCGGGGACGGCGATTTCGCGCTTGCCGTTCAGATAGTCTGCGGTCAGCGATCCTTTGGCGCGCAGGATCTGCTTGAGCGTGCCCTGCGCCACGACCTCCCCGCCATGGACGCCCGCGCCGGGGCCCATGTCCACCACATGATCGGCGTGGCGGATCGCATCCTCGTCATGCTCGACCACGATCACGGTGTTGCCGAGATCGCGAAGGCGCTTGAGGGTCGCGAGAAGACGGTCATTATCGCGCTGGTGCAGGCCGATGCTGGGCTCGTCGAGGACGTAGAGCACGCCGGAGAGACCTGAGCCGATCTGGCTGGCGAGCCGGATGCGCTGGCTCTCCCCGCCCGAGAGCGTGCCGGAGGAGCGGTCGAGATTGAGGTAATCGAGGCCGACATTGTTGAGGAAGCCCAGCCGCTCGACGATTTCCTTGAGGATCGGCGTGGCGATCTGGCTCTGCTGGTCGTTGAGCCTTGCGGGCAGCTCCTCGAACCAAGCCAATGCCTGCCCCACGGGGCGGCGGGCGGACATTGAGATATCCTCGCCGCCGATCTTCACCGCCAGCGCTTCGGGCTTGAGCCGCGCGCCGCCGCAGACTTCGCAGGGCGCGGCGGTCTGGAACTTGCCCAGCTCCTCGCGCATCCAGGCGCTCTCGGTCTGCATCATCCGGCGGTTCAGGTTGCCGATCACGCCCTCGAACGGCTTTTTCACGTCGTAACTCTTGCGGCCATCCTTGAAGCTGAGCGTTATCGGCAGGCCCTGCGTGCCGTTGAGGACCACATCGCGGTGATGCTCGGAAAGCTCGTTCCAGGGCGTATCGAGATCGAACTCAAAGTGCTTCGCGACGCTGGCCAGCACCTGCATATAATAGGGCGAAGGCGGGTTGGACTTGGCCCAGGGCACGACCGCGCCTTTCTTCAGGGAAAGCTCGCCATTGGGCACGACCAGCTCGAGATCGAATTCCAGCTTCTCGCCAAGCCCGTCACAGGCCGGGCAGGCCCCCTGCGGCGCGTTGAACGAGAAGAGCCGCGGCGCGATTTCCTCGATCGTGAAGCCGGAGACGGGGCAGGCGAATTTCTCGCTGAACACGATGCGGTTGTCGGGCAGGCCAGCGCCTTTCAGCTTGCCGCCGCCATCCTCGTCCGCCTCGCGCCCCGGCACGACACCGTCGGCAAGGTCGACATAGGCAAGCCCGTCGGCCAGCCGGATCGCGGTTTCGAAACTGTCGGCGAGCCGCGTTTCCATGTCCGCACGTATAACGAGCCGGTCGACGACCACTTCAATGTCATGCTTGTATTTCTTGTCGAGCGCGGGCGCGTCCTCGATATCGTAGAACTCGCCATCGATGCGCACCCGGGTGAAGCCCGCCTTCTGCCACTCGGCCAGCTCCTTGCGATATTCGCCCTTGCGGCCGCGCACGACAGGGGCGAGCAGGTAGAAGCGCGTGCCTTCGGGCAGCTGCATCACCCGGTCGACCATCTGGCTGACGGTTTGCGCGGCAATCGGTTCGCCGGTCGCGGGCGAATAGGGAATGCCCGCCCGCGCCCAGAGCAATCGCATATAATCGTAGATCTCGGTCACTGTCGCGACGGTGGAGCGCGGGTTGCGCGAGGTTGTCTTCTGCTCGATCGAGATGGCCGGGGAGAGCCCGTCGATATGCTCGACATCGGGCTTCTGCATCATCTCGAGGAACTGCCGCGCATAGGCGGAGAGCGACTCCACATAGCGCCGCTGGCCCTCGGCATAGATGGTGTCGAAGGCGAGCGACGACTTGCCGCTGCCCGACAGGCCCGTGATCACGATCAGCTTGTCGCGCGGCAGATCGATATCCACGCCCTTGAGATTATGCTCGCGCGCCCCGCGGACGCTTATTTTTGTCAGCATTCGGAAAACCGATGCTTTGCAATTTTTGTCAGGCTCATGGAGGCGTATGTTCCATATTTGTTCTTCAAGAGCAAGAATCACTCTCACATGCTCTCCGACATAGCGATGCCCGGGCCATTGCCCAAGGATCGGGCGAACCAAAAATTGCCTGCCGCGCACATCACGCAATGACCCGCCGAAAATCCTGCCCACTCTCTCAGCCGCTTTAGCTTGCTGTTAACCCTCGGCGGCTATCGTTTGCCCGGGGCGGCGACCAGAACAGGCCGATCGCAAGATGAAGACAGAAAACAACGCCATCGAGCGCCTTGTGGCGACTGGTATCTCGACCCGGTCGACCCTTGACGAGGCATTGCGCGTTGCCTCTGTCCGGAACATGGCGGATCAGGAAAAATCGGCGTTGGTCGCCGGGCTTTTCGGGGTTGTCGCCATAGCGCTTGCCGCCCTTTTTCTCGATCATGGCATATGGCTGGCGCCGGTACTTGCCCTCAGGCTCCTGTGCATGGCCTTTACTTACACGGTCTGCCTGAACCTTCTGGCTTTGCTCGACGCCGGCCAGCCCGTCGCGAAGGAACTGAAGCGGTTTGAGCGGGCCATGATCATCAACGGTTTGAGTTGGGGTATCGTCCTGTGGCCGATCGGCGGCGAGTTTTTCATCGGCATGCCTGCGCTGATCATCACCCTGACGACGCTTATGTCCATGTCGCTGCTGGTTGTGGCTATCGCCATTGAACGGCGCAGCATGTTCTGTGCGATCGGTGCCTTTGCCGTAACCTCGCTGGCACCCATGATTTTGTCGATTCAGACTCAGGGCCTTTTGCCGCTGGTCGGCGGGGCCGGTTTCGCAATAGCCATCGCCATCTATGGCGGCCGGCACGGCGGAAATGTACGCAGCTGGCTGCGCGTGAGGATAGAAAACCAGCAGCTGGCCGAAACGCTGGGAGAGACCAATGCCCGGCTCACCGAAGCGCTTTCGACCGCCGAACGGCTGGCTGAGGAAGACAGCCTGACCGGCCTGCTGAACCGCCGCGCATTCGAAAAGCATGCAGGCAACCTGTTGCTTAAAACCGGCAGGGACCGGAACGTCTATCTGCTGCTGGCCGATCTCGATCGGTTCAAGGCGATCAACGATAATTTCGGCCATGCGATCGGCGATGTCGTGCTCGAACTGACCTCCGAAGTGATCATGCAGACCAGCGGCAAGGAGGCGATATGTGCGCGCTGGGGCGGCGAAGAGTTTCTGATTGCGCTGCCGGCCCCCGACAGGGAAGCCGCAGACCAGATCATGCAAAGGCTGATGACCGGCATCAAGACCGTCAGCCCGCGACTGGGGATCGAGGGTATCAAGGTCTCCGCTTCCTTCGGCCTGTCCCACTGGCGGCTGGACGAAGATATGGATTCGGCGATCGCACGGGCCGACAAGCGCATGTATCTGGTAAAGGGCGACAGGCGGCAAGAGCAGCGAATGGCCGGCTAGGGCTTAGGGCGCGTCGCTCATGCCGCGCGGCAGGCGATTACATCGCCAGGCGGTGATGGCCCTGATGGTCGGCGATTTCGCCTGACGACGCTTTCTCGGCGATAACCCAGTCCTGCCCTCGGCGGCACAGCAGGAATATCGCGGTCTCGGCCAGGTGCGGGGTATCGACCCGGACACAGGCAAGCCGATTGTAGAGGATCTGGACGTCGGCAACCTTGCAATTGTCGCGGCGCAGGCGATGCGAAACCTTGGCGATGCGAGCGACGAAACTGTTCATGTCTTCGGTCATCACCCGGTGCATCGGGCTATGCTGCTTGGCACACCAATTCTCGTCCGAAAGATCGTGCAGGATCGACGTCGCGCCCTGCTCGACCGCATCGAAAAAACTGGCGAGCGTGGAGAGGATTTTCTGTTCCGTCGTATCGACCTGCATCGTCGCAGCGTTGGTGCCGCGTGCTGCGGTCACGCAGAACTCGCTGGCGATCCGCCATTTGCCCTCGACGATGAAGAGCAGCATGATCGCCGCCTTGTCATTGTCCCAATCGTCGAGCCGGGCGACGGCCACGCTGTCACGGAAAATCTGCAGGCTCGTCAGCCAGACGCCATCTGCCCAGTCTATAGGCTCTTTTGCGCTTTCGGCGGGAAAGGCCCTGTCGGCAAGGTGAAGCGTATCGCCGCCGCCGTTAAGCTTGCGCCGGCTCCATACGGGATCGCGAAGCTCTTCGAGGACGGATTTGTCTGACAGGGCAAGGGCGGCGAGATAGCGGCCAATAGCGCGCTCGGCCTCAGCATAGCTGTTGCTGGTTTTCCAAGCCTTGATCGTGCCAGTTTGCGCTATTTCAAGAAACGCCACTCGATCACACTCCCTGTTTCCGCATCGTGATCATGCGTTGCCGATTTTCATATCTGCTTCCGCATCGGTAGAGACGATCTATTAGACAAACGACATCCGTCGTTCTGCGAATATTGTATTGGAACAGACAAACAGCAGGGAAAGGCCCTCTTGTTACGCAGTCCTGTTTCAATATTGCGCATTGCCTCGCCCCAACGCTTCTCCGACTCACTGTATTATATCGATAACTCACTTGGGCAGGAAGTTCAATTCGCTTTGCCCGGCTCGCCATGCGCGGCGCACGGCCCGTCGCGCGCGGGCGCCAATCCTGCCCGCATCCCCGAGGTCCCCTGCAACCAAAGTCCAGTCCGTCCGTTGATGTCCTGTCCGGCCAACTTTTTCTGGCCAAATTTGAAAGGAGAAAACCGACATGGACGAGAAAGACAAAGGCAAAGGCGATTACAAAGCGGCGAAGGACTTTCAGAAGGCCGAGCATGAATTCGCCAAGGACAAAGACACAGTCGCGGCCAAGGCGCGGCAGGCCGCCAATGCGCTGGACGGCGAGGAGGGCGCGGAGCTGGAACAGGCCCGCAAGGAAAGCGCCAAGGGCCAACCCAAGTCATAGAAGCGGCGACAGGCCGCCGACCATAACGATGGAAGGTCTGCGAGCGGAGTAAAGCCCGCAGTCGCAAACGGCTTGCAGATGGGCTATTGCGCCACCACCTATTGCGCACCGTGGCACGGTGCGTCATGCGCCGCGCCACATTTCGTCCCTCCCGCCGAGTCTGTTCCCGTTCATGCGCCTTTCGATCCACGCCCTGCTCGATTATCTCATCGATGACGAAGCCGATATCTTGCTGCAGATCGAGGCGGCGGAGGACGAAGCGGCACAGCGGATCATCGACGGCACCATGACCGCATCCACCACGTCCGAGCTTCGCCCGATACCCGTCGAGGCCGGGATCGGTCGGCGTACCTGGGCGCGCGGGTCCGGCCCGTTCCGGGTCGAGTATCACGCCACCGTGGACGTCGAGCGCCCGGCAACCGACATTTCACGGCTCGGCGCTACGCCGCATTATGCACTGCCGGGCGAGGCCGTGCCTTTTCTTTGGCCGAGCCGCTATTGCCAGTCGGACCAGTTTGCGCGTTTTGTCGCCGAGACATTCGGCGCGTTCGAAGGCGGAGCAAAAATCCTCGCCATGGCCGACTGGATCAACAGCCAGCTCGCCTATGTGCCGGGATCGAGCGATGCGAGCACGAGCGCGGCCGACACCTTCATTTCCCGCAAGGGCATCTGCCGGGACTATGCGCATCTGCTGATCAGTTTCGCCCGGGCCGCCGGCATCCCGGCGCGGATGGTTTCGGCCTATGCCTGGGCTCTGGAACCACAGGATTTCCATGCCGTGACCGAAGTCTGGCTCGATGGCGGCTGGCACATGATCGATGCGACGCGGCTGGCGCCCGTGGAAGGGCTGGTGCCGATCGTAGCGGGCCGCGACGCCACCGATATCGCCTTCATGACGATCTTCGGCCGGGCCGATCTGCGGGAACAGACGGTAACCGTGACGCGGTTGGATTAAGTTTGTTTGGGCCGGTGCCGCGATTTCCCGTAAAGGAAATTCTGACAAACTAATCCTGCCGCCCCTCAAAGCCCGCGCACGAAAATCCCGATCAGCTGATGCACATTGCCGCGAATTTCGGCTTCGGTCTCGCCGGTCTCGATCATCCCGTTGACTGCTGCGATCAGCAGGCGGGAGGCCGCTTCCGCGTCATAGCCGCGCGCACCCTCCAGATGCGGTTCGAGGACCGAGGCGAGGAAAGCGGCGAAGCGATCATTGGCCGCGATCACCTTGCCGCCGCAGATACGGTTCTTCTCGCTGATCAGTTCCGCGCCATGGATCGAGCCATGCATGAGCCGGTAGACCCAGCCGATCCGGGCATCGATGATCGCCACCAGCCGCTCTTCGAGTGATCCTCTACGCGCTGCGGCCTCGATCACGTCGCGATAGACGTCCCGGTTGATCCGTTCGCTCAGCGCTTTGAACACGGCCTCTTTTTCGGGGAAATATTTGTAGAGCGTCGGCCGGGACACGCCCGCCGCGCTTGCGATGCCGGTCATCGAGCTGCGCGCAAAACCGCCCGCCAGAAACTCGTCGAGCGCCCCGTCCAATATCGCGCCGCGCGCCTTGTCCTCTGCGTCCTGCATCGCCCATACTTTACATTTTTATCGTTTTTTGTAAATATCGTTAATTACAGAAATGGGGACAATATGATTCTTGCCAATGAAACGATCACGATTCGCCGTCCGCTGGACGAGGTTTTTGCCTTTGTGGCCAACCATGAAAATTATGCCCGCTGGTTTCCCGGCGTAGGCGCGCCGCAGTCCGCAGATGCCCTGCCGCATGGGGCGGTCGGCAAGCGATACCATGAGCCGGTCTCCGTTCCGGGCCGGGGCACGCGCGAGATGGTGATCGAGGTTGTCGAGGCCAGCCCGCCGCACGGCTTTGCCACGGAAAGCGCGATAGGTGCTTTCGAAACCCGCATGGATATCGCGCTCGAAGAAGCCGGTGGCGAAAGCGGCGCGGCGGCAACGCAGATCCGCCAGACCTTCTCGTGCCGAAACCGCTCGCCCGTTCGCCGCCTTCTCTTCAAGGCAATCGCGGGTTCGCGAATCCGCCGGGGTTCGGCGCAGGGGCTGGCGGCGCTCAAGCAGCTGCTTGAAGAGGGGCAAGACTGAGACGCCGCGGCCAATATCGACTTTTCGGCCCGCCGCCCGTAACCCCGCAGCATGATCCGCTATATCCTTATCGCC
This sequence comes from uncultured Parasphingopyxis sp., assembly GCA_947259005.1. Classification (GTDB taxonomy): domain Bacteria; phylum Pseudomonadota; class Alphaproteobacteria; order Sphingomonadales; family Sphingomonadaceae; genus Parasphingopyxis. The sequence continues at coordinate 13,317 of CAMYKP010000010.1, forward strand.
CTTGTCCTGCTGGTCGTCGGGGCCGGCATTTATGTCTACACCGCCGACAAGCTGATCCTGTTCAACCGGCTCGTGCCCAAGGATGCGGGCTCCGAACGCATCGCGCAGGATATTGCGTTCGGCGATGCCTATCGCCAGCGGCTGGATGTCTATGCGCCGACGGGGCTGGACGCCGACGCCGCGCTGCCGGTGATCGTCTTCATCCATGGCGGCGGGTGGCGCGCGGGCGACAAGGCGGGATATGAATTCGCCGGACGCGCTTTTTCAGCGCGCGGTTTCGTGACGGTCGTCCCAAATTACCGGCTTTCGCCAGCAGCCCGCTTCCCGGCCTTTGTCGAAGACGGCGCGGAAGCGCTGCGCTGGGTGCGCGCCAATATCGCCGCGCGCGGCGGCGATCCCGAACGCATCATATTGGTCGGCCACAGCGCGGGTGCGCATATCGCAGCCCTGCTCGCGATGGACGAACACTGGCTCGGCGCGGACCGGGCGGCAATCGCGGGTTGGGTCGGCATGGCCGGGCCCTATGATTTCCTGCCCTTCGATACCCCGAGCACGATCGGCGCGTTCGGCGATGCGCCCGACCCCGCCGCCACCCAGCCGATCAACTTTGTCGACGAAGGCGATCCACCCGCGCTGCTGCTCCATGGCAGCCTCGACGATACAGTCAAACCGCGGCAGAGCGAGCGGCTCGAAGCCCGGCTCAATGCGGCCGGGGTGCGAGTGCGGCATATCGTTTATGAAGGGATCGGCCATATCCGGATCATGACGGCGCTCTCGCGCTGGACCCGGAGCTCCGCCGCGTCGCTGGACGATATCGAGGAATTTGCGCGGAGCGTGGGTTAGGGTTGGGGACTCTTTGGTCAGACTCGACCTGTCGGTCGAGCGCCGCACCGGCCCGCACCCCCACCCGGCCTCCCATAGAATATACTGAGTGGGAGGCCGGGTGGGGGTGCG
>CAMYKP010000011.1 GCA_947259005.1 uncultured Parasphingopyxis sp.
CCGCAGTGGGTCGCATCGCCATGGCGACGGCCAATGAATCGAGCGCCTTTGGTGAAAATGCCCGGGCTACGGGTGTCGCTTCAGCCGCGCTCGGCGAAGACAGCATTGCACAGGGCGAGATATCCACTGCAGTAGGCTCAAACGCCGACGCGATCGGGCGCGGCGCAACATCGCTTGGCTCTTTCAGCAACGCCCAGGGCGCAGGATCGATCGCGATCGGTGCTGATCTTACATCCTTTACCGGCGCCACCGCGACCGGAATCAGTTCGATCGCAATTGGCGAGCGCAGCAGTGTCACAGGACTCGAGGCGATTACGATCGGCGCCAAATCGGATGCTACAAATGACGGTGCGATTGCCATTGGCGGCGACGGCGGCGACGGGAATTCCGATGGCGCGCAGGCGACCGGGCTTGCTTCGGTGGCGCTCGGTGCGGATGCCTCGGCGGTCGGGACCAGCGCAATTGCCATCGGCAATGGATCGTCTGCGGCTCAGGGTAATACGATTGCCATCGGTCGGATCACCAGTGCCGCTGGCACCAACACGGTGGTTATCGGCAATCAGGCAGAAGCGACTCAAAATGCTGCGATCAGCATCGGCGTGGATGCCACTGCGACGGGCGACAGTTCAATTTCCATTGGTGAATTCACCGATGCGACGCAAACTGGGGCGATTGCCATCGGCGGAGACGGCGCGGATGCCGGGTCCACTGGCGCACAGGCAACCGGCATCGGTGCGATCGCACTGGGCGCGGATGTGCTGGCGAGCGGTTCGAACGCGACGGCGATCGGCGCCGATGGTTCGGACGGCGACGATCTGGGCGCGCAGGCGACCGGCGAGGAATCGACGGCGCTTGGAACCGATTCAGTGGCATCGGGCACGCAGTCTCTGGCGATAGGGCGGATCGCCCGAGCGAGCGGCGGCAACAGCACGGCCATTGGCAACCGCGCCACGGCCAGCGGTGTCGGCGCAACCGCGCTCGGCAGCCAGGCCAGCGCGACGGGCAACCGCTCCATGGCAATCGGCGACCAGACGGTGGCCTCGGGAGCCCGCTCTACGGCCCTCGGTTATCAGTCGGTAGCGGCGTTCACCAACTCGATGGCAATCGGCTTCGGTGCGGCATCGTCCGGCGCGAACAACATCGCTATCGGCAATGCCAACGCGACATACACATTGGCGGGCCTTGGCGCGCTGGTGCCTGCCGGGCAGACGGCAACGGTGACGGTCAATTCGTCGGGCATGCTTTCGGTGGCCAATGCTGCGCCATCGTCGAGCAGCGCGGTGGTTACGGGAACGGCGCCGGTCAATGCGCCGACACCGGCGATGATGACGACGGCTTCCGCAGGGATGATGACGACCAACGCAGCGCCAGGTTCGGCCGCGACGCGCGGGGGACTTGTGCCGCTGGCATCGACCCCGGGCGATAATGGCAGCGTGGCGCAGACGGCAGCGGCAGCGCTTCCCAATGCCGAAACCGCGATGATGACGACCGCCGGCAACAGCTATGCCATGGCGACGAGCACGGCTCCGAGTACGTCGACGGTGCAGACGGCGACAATGGCCGCGAATACCAACATGGCCTTTGTATCATCGCAGCCGCTTGCGGCCAGCTCTGCTGCGGTTACAGCGAATACGTCCGCGATTGCGGCCAATACCGCAGATATCGCGACCAACACGACTGCGATTGCATCCAACTCGACGGCGATTGCGGCGCTGCAGGGGCAGACGACTACCCTGTTCGAACTGACCACGCAGAACCGGGTCGATATCCAGCGGGCCAATGAAGGCATCGCCATGGCGCTTTCCATGGAATCGCCGGTGCTGCTCCCGGATATGAACTTCGCCCTGTCCAGCGGCATCGGCTATTTCGCCAACCGCTTTGCGGCATCCTCGTCGCTGTCGGCGCGGATCAGTGACAATGCATCCTTCTCTGCCGGTGTTGGCGTGGGGCTCGACTCCGGCGAGGTCGGCGCGCGGACGGGCTTCCAGATCGGTTGGTAATTCGCAATTGACTGGAATCATGGGGCAGGGGCGCTATGCTTGCGACTGTGCCGCGTACACCATGGGGACCTGCGAAATGTTGAAGCGTTTTTTGATCGTCCTTTGCCTGGGGCTGCTTGCCATCCCTGCTCAGGCGCAGGACCCGCGCACTACGCCCAATGCATCGCTTCCGACGCCCGACAGGCTGGCGCTTTCGCGCCTGTTATGGGGTACGATGGTGTCGATCGACGATGCCAATATTTCCGGCAATTATTCGGTTCTGCGCGATACCGGGGCGACCAATTTCCAGGTACAGAACAGCGCCGCACAACTGGCCGAAACCTTCCGCTATCTGCGCGAGCAGCAGATCGATCTTTCGACGACCCTGCTTCTGGCGCCGGAATTCACCCAGCCGCCCCTGATGGTCGCGCCGGATATTTTGCGGGTACAGGGCGTGTTCGGATTGCGGCCGATCGCGATCCAGTTCGACATTCATTACCAGTGGCAAGGCGGCCGCTGGAAAGTCCTGTCGATTGGCCTGCAACCGTTGACGCTCCAGAATGTGGAGGCGGGTTAGCCTTTACCTATTCTCGGTGAGCCTCGCCCATGCGGCGTATCGCAGCAACCTTGTCATTGAGCGGTTGCCAATCGTCTGCTTCATCAATCCGCGCCCAGATCGCTTCCACTTCCTCGATATGCATCGAACAGGGTTCACCGTCTGACCAATAGGCATGGCTTGGCCGATCCGCGGCATAGGCTGCGATGGCCGGTTCCAGCGCCGAAAAATGCTCATTGCCGTAGATCGGGTCGGCCGGGGAGGGTGCGCGCCGCTGTCCGCCGCGCCAGTCAAAGAAAAACCGGTCGATGGTGATGTCGCTGTTGCGCAGCGCCTGCTCGACCAACGTCAGCAGCGCGATATCGTCTTTCATTCCGCGTGAGGGAACGCCGAGCCGGGCCAGCATCTGTTCGCGAAATGCATCCTGATAAAGCGGCCCGAATCCCTCGATGATCGGGATCAGTGGTTCTGCCTCTTCAATCAGGCGCAGCGATACGGCGAGCTGGGCAATATCCCAGTGGATTGCCTCGGCCTGGCGGGCAAAGGCGTACAGGCCGTTCTGGTCGAAATAGGCGGCGGTGAAGCCCGGTTCCCATTTGGGGGTGAAGCGCCACGGGCCATAGTCGAAGCTTTCGGTCGTGATCGCGATATTGTCGCTGTTGAGGACGCCGTGGACGAAACCGGCAGCCATATATGAGGCCGCGAGTTTCGCTCCGCCTGCCACCACATGGGCAAGCAGCCTTTCGGGCGCGTCTTCTCCTGCTTCCTCGCCGAAATAATGTTTGAGGCAATAGGCGACCAGTTTGTGCATGTTTTCCGGTTCGCGAAGAGTCGCCAGTCGCTGGAATGTGCCGATCCGGATATGCCCATGGCTGAGCCGCACCATGACGGCAGACCGGGTCGGCGAAGGCTCGTCATTGCGCTCCAGCGCTTCGCCGGTTTCGATGAGTGAGAAGGTTTTAGAGGTTTCGACGCCCAGCGCTTCCAGCATCTCGGTTGCGAGAATTTCCCGCACCCCGCCTTTCAGGGTCAGCCGTCCGTCGCCGAACCGGCTATAGGGTGTGGGGCCGGAGCCTTTGGTGCCAAGGTCCATCAGCCGACCCAGTCCGTCGCGCATCTGGGCGAACAGAAAGCCGCGTCCATCCCCGATTTCGGGATTGTAGCTGCGAAACTGGTGTCCATGATAGCGCAGGGCCAGCGGAGAGGGGAGCGAACCCTGCAGCGGCGCGAACCGTCCGAAATGGGCGGTCCACTCCTCGTCGTTCAAATCCGCAAGTCCGACGGTCTCCGCCCAGCGGTCATTGCGGAAGCGGAGCAGGGTTTGCGGAAAATTCGCTGCCTCGACCGGGTCGTAGAAATCCCCACCCAGTTCATGGATCGCGGTTTCGGGGCTGTAAGTTGAAGCTTGCGGCAAAATCGTCATGGCCCGATATGGGGGGAAGCAACGGGAGAGCGCAAGCGTGGCGGACTATAGTGACGGGGTCTGGTGGTCGAATGACGGATTGCGGCTGCATTATCGCAGCTATGCCGGTCCGTCCGGCAAGCCACCGATCCTCTGCCTGCACGGCCTGACCCGCAACGCGCGGGACTGGGAACCTGTCGCCGATCGACTGGCGGGCGATTGGCAGCTCTATGTGCTGGAAATGCGGGGGCGCGGCGAGAGCGCCTATGCGTCCGATCCGATGACCTATGTCCCGCTGACGTACGTCCAGGATGTCGAGGCATTCCTGAAAGACCGGAATATCGATCGCTATATCGCATTCGGGACCTCGCTCGGCGGAATCATCACCATGCTGCAGGCGGCAACCCGACCCGAGCGGCTGGCCGGGGTGATGCTCAACGATGTTGGTCCGGTGATCGAGGAAGAGGGTGTGGAGAGGATCCGCGGTTATGTCGGCAAGGGCGGCAACTATCCGACATGGCTCCACGCGGCACGAGCGCTGCAAACCGGCTTTGGCGATATCTATCCGAAATGGGAGCTGGCCGACTGGCTGGCAATGGCCAAGCGGCTTTGCAAGCTCCAGCCTTCGGGCCGGATCGGCTATGATTATGACATGCGGATCGCCGAACCGTTCCGGGTGCCGGGCGGCGAATCCGGGTTTGATATGTGGACGGCCTATGCCGGCCTGAAAAATGTGCCGACGCTGCTGGTGCGCGGCGGCCATTCGGAAATTCTTTCAGAAGCAACGGCCGATGAGATGAAACGGCGCAAAACCGATCTGGAAATTGCGACGGTACCCGATGTCGGTCATGCCCCGGTTCTCAACGAACCGGAGGCCGAAGCCGCCATCGACCAGCTATTGGAGCAGATTGAGGCGTGAGCGAACCCGCGAAAATCCTGCATCTCCACTCGACATTCTCGCTGGGCGGGAAGGAGGCGCGGGCGGTCAGGTTGATGAACGCCTTTGGAGACCGCGCGCGGCACACGATTCTCAGCGCCATGCCGGAGGCGCTTGGTGCGCGCGATGCGATCGACCCCGATATCGCAGCCGATTTTCCGCACGACGCCCCGTCGCTGGTCGGTAAGCCCGGATTGCGGCGATACCGCGCGCTGGCCCGCTATATGCGGCAGTTCGATCTCGTCCTCAGCTATAATTGGGGATCGATGGACGGGGTGATGACGCACCGATTGTTCGGGTCCGGATTGCCGGCGATCATCCACCATGAAGACGGGTTCAACGCCGATGAAGCGGATCGGCTGAAGGCCAAGCGCAATATCTATCGCCGCCTGGCCTTTCCGACCCTGCATGCGCTTGTCGTCCCATCGGACCGGCTCCATGCGATTGCGCATTCAATCTGGAAGCAGCCCGAACGCCGGATACGGCAGATTGCGAACGGCATTCCGGTAGCGCGCTATGCCGAGGCCCCCGATCCCGGCGCAATTCCCGGCTTTGAGCGCCAGCCCGGCGATGTGGTTATCGGTACAATTGCGGGCTTGCGGGAGGTGAAGGACCTGCCGCGCCTTGTCAGTGCGGTTGCGGCATTGCCTCCCCATGTGCGGCTCGTGATTGTGGGCCAGGGGCCGGAGCGAGGTGCGATCGAGGCAGAAGCGCTGCGATGCGGCATTGTCGACCGGGTTATGCTGGCAGGCTTTCTCGACCGGCCGTGGCGCTATACAGGCCATTTCGACATATTCGCGCTTTCTTCCCGCAGCGAGCAGTTCCCGATTTCCGTTGTCGAGGCGATGGCGGCAGGAATTCCGGTGGCATCACCAAAGGTTGGCGATGTGGAAACAATGGTGAGCGCGGAGAATCAGCCGCTGATCGCGCTGAGCGAGACAGACTTGGCCGGTGCTCTGGGCAAGCTGGTTGCGGATGCGGCTTTGCGCTCCAAGATCGGCGCAGCCAACCGCGCAAAAGCGCAATCCGACTATGATGAAAGCGGGATGATCGGCGCATATGCTGCGCTTTACGAGGGAGCGCTTGGCCGCCCGGGCTTATTCACAGCCTGAGTAAAATGGTCGCATCCCTCTGCAAAAGCCCCTATATGGCGGCTTGAACCGGGTCGGAGTGAATATGTTCAAGGGTTTAGATACGATCAGCTATGGCGGACGCGAAGTTCTGCCCCTGATCGAAGGTGGCAAGGGCGTAGCAGCCACCAATGGTATGAGTTCGGGTGCATGGGCCGCGGCTGGTGGCATTGGCACCGTTTCGGCGGTCAATGCCGACAGCTACGATGCCGAGGGCCGGGTTATCCCGCAAATCTATCATGGCAAGCGGCGCGTCGACCGACATGAAGAGCTGATCCAGTATGCGATCGACGGTGCCATTGAGCAGGTTCGCCGCGCCTTTGAAATCGCCAGCGGCAGGGGCGCGATCAACATCAATGTGCTTTGGGAAATGGGCGGTGCTCAGGAAGTTCTTCATGGCGTACTCGAAAAGACCAAGGGCCTTGTCGCGGGCGTGACCTGCGGCGCAGGCATGCCCTACAAGCTCTCCGAGATAGCCGCTTCCTATCAGGTTCATTACCTGCCGATCATAAGCTCGGCACGGGCGTTTCGCGCCCTCTGGAAACGCGCCTATTCAAAGGCCGCTGAATGGCTTGGCGCGGTGGTTTATGAAGATCCATGGAAAGCGGGTGGCCATAACGGTCTGTCCAATGCCGAAGATCCGCTCAAACCCGAAGATCCCTATCCGCGCGTCAAGGAATTGCGGGATGTCATGCGTGCAGAGGGCATTTCGGACGATGTCCCGATCGTGATGGCCGGCGGTGTCTGGTATCTGCGCGACTGGGATCATTGGATCAACAATCCAGAACTCGGCCAGATCACCTTCCAGTACGGCACACGGCCGCTTCTGACGCAGGAAAGCCCGATCCCGCAGGCCTGGAAAGACCGGCTGACGACCCTCGACGAGGGGGATATCCTGCTCCACAAATTTTCGCCGACGGGTTTTTATTCCTCCGCTGTTCGCAATGATTTCCTGAAGAATCTTGAGAGCCGGTCTGAACGGCAGATCGCCTTTTCGCTCGAAGCGGCCGGTGATCACCAATATCAGCTCGATGTCGGCGTGAAGGGCAAGAATTTCTGGGTCACGCGCGGTGATTTGCTGCGCGCGCGCGAATGGGATGCGCTGGGCTTTGCGATGGCGTTGAAAACACCGGACAACACGCTGGTGTTCGTCACCGCAGAGGAAGCCGCGTTAATTCGCAAGGACCAGGCCGATTGCATGGGTTGTCTGAGCCAGTGCCAATTCTCGTCATGGAAAGACAAGGACAATTACACGACCGGCAGGCTCGCCGATCCGCGCTCATTCTGCATCCAGAAAACGCTGCAGGATATTGTTCATGGCGGACCGATGGATCACAACCTTATGTTTGCCGGTCATAACGCCTTCAACTTCAAGACCGACCCCTTTTACTCGAACGGATTCGTGCCGACGGTAAAGCAGTTGGTAGACCGGATCGCGACCGGGGACTGAGGCAAAGTCCTTACCTGTGAAGTAATTGCCGCGAGCATCTGAATGCGCCACCGGTCCGACTGGGATCGGGAAGGTTCGTATGGCTGAACGGGTTGCGTGGATCGCGTTGGCGCTGGTGCATTTGATGCCAGCCATTGCCTTTATCGTACCGTCAATGATTTCGCGCCTCTACGGCGTTGCCGCAGGCGAGCCCCTGTTTCCATTGCTTCACCATCGCGCTGCCTTGTTCGCGGTAATTTTGCTGATCTGCCTATGGGCGGCGATTGATCCGGGCGTACGCCAGTTGGCCGTGGTCGCTACGGCGCTGTCGATGCTCGGCTTTCTGGCAATCTACTGGTCAGCAGGGCAACCGGCGTCGCTGCGAACAATCGCCCTTGTCGATCTCATCGGGCTGCCATTCCTGGCCTTTGCGGCGTGGAGGGCTTTTTTAAGCGCCTGACGGAGCTTGCTTACTCCCAGTCCCACGCCTTTTCGCCATGTTGCGACAGGTCGAGACCTTCCTGTTCCTGCTCCTTCGTCGCGCGCATCGGGAAGACGATACCGACAATCCAGGCGAGCCCTGCCGTCGCGACCAGCGACCAGAGTGCGACCACGCCGATGGCAGTCAGCTGTGCGACCAATTGGCTCGTCATGGTGAAGCCGGGTGCGAAGCCTGTCCCGCCGAGGCTCGGAGCCATCAGGAAAGCGAGCATTGTCGCGCCCAGCATCCCGCCCACGCCATGGACCGCGAACACATCAAGCGAATCATCAATCGCAAACTTCCGTTTGATGAGGCCGACAGCAGCAAAACAGACGATGCCGGCCATCAGGCCCAGCAGCATGGCGCTGCCAGCGCCGACAACATTTGCGGCGGGGGTGATCGTCGCAAGGCCGGCGATAACGCCGGTGGCGATTCCGATGCCGGTGGATTTGCCGAAGCGGATCTTTTCGATCGCCGCCCATGTGAGCGCGGCGGCGCTGGCGGCGAGATGGGTGTTGAGAATGGCCGATCCGGCCCCAAAATTGGCGGTGAGGCCCGATCCGCCGTTAAAGCCGAACCAGCCGACCCAGAGCAGGGCAGCGCCGGTCATCGTGAGGGCTGCGCCGTGCGGCGGGATCATCTTCTTCGGAAAGCCTTCGCGCCGGCCCAGCAAGACCGCAATCACCAGCGCCGACACGCCGGCGGTGGTGTGCACGACTATGCCGCCGGCAAAATCGAGTGCGCCGCGCTGCGCCAGCCAGCCGCCGCCCCACATCCAGTGGGCCACCGGAATGTATACGAGCAGCAACCAGAGAGCGGAGAAAACCATGACCCAGCCGAACCGTGCGCGCTCCACCCAGGCACCAACCATGAGCGCCGGGGTGATGATCGCGAAGGTCATCTGGAACAGGACGAAACTGGATTCGGGAATGGTCGTGCCTGGGAAGACTTCACCCAGCCCGGCAAGCATTGCGAGGCCGGTGCCGCCGATGAAATTGCCGCCTTCGCTGAAAACGAGGCTGTATCCGATCGCCACCCAGATCAGCGATGTGAGGCAGCAAATTCCGAAAACCTGCATGCCGACCGACAGGAAATTCTTGGTGCGGACCAGCCCGCCATAGAACAGGACGAGCCCGGGAAGCGTCATCAGGAGGACGAGTGCGCTGGCGGTCAATATCCAGGCGGTGTCGCCCGAATTGACGACCACGGGGGCGGGCGGGAAGCCGGGCTGGGCGGCCAGTGGTCCGGTGGCCATCGCTGCCGTTGCGGCGGTTGCCAGCCCCTTCAATAGCCTGCTCATTATCGTTCCCCTCATTGTAACGTTAGTAACGCCGAATTTTTCTTCGGTCGGTTATGCCCAGCCCTCAAGCACCTGATCCGGTGGCCGGTGGCCGTCCGCCCAGATGCGGATATTCGCGATGACCTTGTCGCCCATGGCCTCACGCCCTTCAAAGGTCGCCGAGCCAAGATGCGGCAGCAGAACGACATTATCGAGCGCAAGGAGCCGCTCGCCGATATCCGGCTCATTCTCGTAGACATCGAGCCCGGCACCGGCGATCGCGCCTTTTTCCAGAGCGCTGGTCAGCGCCTCTTCATCGATAATCTCGCCGCGCGCGGCGTTGATGACATAGACATCCTTGCCGAGCAGCCCGAGACGTTTTTCGTCGAGCAGGTGATGCGTTTCTGCCGTATAGGGGCAGTTGATCGAAAGAATATCGATATCGGTAAGCATGTCGTCCAGATCATCGCGCCAGGTGGCGCCCAAAGTCTGCTCGACGGCTTCCGGCAGCCTGTGCCGGTTGTGGTAATCGATGGCTATTCCGAACCCGCTCGCGCGGCGGGCAACGGCCTGTCCGATCCGGCCCATGCCGATAATGCCGAGTTTTTTGCCGTTGACCCGGTGGCCGAGCATGCCCGTCGGGGCCCAGCCTTTCCACTTTCCTGCCCGGACGAACTTCTCGCCCTCGGCCAGCCGACGCGGCACGGAGATAATCAGCCCCATCACCATGTCGGCGGTATCCTCGGTCAGAACGCCCGGCGTGTTGGTTACGGGAATCTCTCGCGCTCGCGCGGCGGCAAGATCAATATGGTCGACGCCAACCCCGAAATTGGCGATCAGCTTGAGTTGGGGCCCGGCGCTCGCCAGCACGTCTTCGGTAATATCGTCGGTAAGAGTCGGCACCAGGACATCGGCCCGTGACACGGCATCTTTCAGCGCCTCTGCAGTCATTGGCGTGTCGTCGGCATTGAACTCGGCGTCGAACAATTCCGCCATGCGCGCTTCCACCTGGGCAGGGAGCTTGCGCGTGACAATGGTCTTGGGGCGTTCGATCTGAGGCATCGCGCAGTGAATTGCAGCCTGTTTGGCGATGCGTCAAGCGGATCGCGGGTTGAAGCCGGGCCGACGCTTGGCCTAGAGACAGGAACGGGCGAAGAAAAAGGGGATGGTGCAGAAAATGCACAATGTGTTGCGAGTAACGATTCTGTTGATGTGCGCGGTTTTCCTGTCCTTGCCGGACGACGCAACGGCCCAGGCGCGGGAAACGCCCTATTGGGCTTCCGTTTCTGCCGGGCAGGCCCGGATGCGCACGGGGCCGGGGCGCAATTTTCCGATCAGCTGGCTGTATCAGCGGGCGGGACTGCCGGTGCGGGTCGTGGAAGTGTATGAGAATTGGCGCAAGATCGAAGATCCGGACGGCACCCAGGGCTGGATGCTCGTCAATCTCCTGAGTTCCGATCGCACGGCCATGATCGTCGGCGATATCCGGCCGATGCGCGAAGCGCCGCAGGTCAATGCACGAATCCGCTATCAGGCTGAGCCGGGCGTTGTCGGGCGGGTACGCAGTTGCCGGCGCGGCTGGTGCGAAATCGATGTTCGCGGGCGCAGCGGATTCGTCCAGACCTCCCATCTGTTTGGCGTCGAGGAAGATGAGCGTGTCGATTAGGCCCTGTCGCTAGGTGACCGGACTCTTCGCGAGTTTTGAAAATTTGCCACCCGAATGGCGCGCCGGATTCGGGGCGATACTCGGGCTCATCATTGGCAGCTATCTGGCGACACTGGCCCTGCGCTGGCCATCGGGAGAGGCCGCATCGCAAGGGCGCTCGCGATGCGATGGCTGTGGCAGGATGCTGGGCTGGCCCGAGCTAATCCCGCTGCTGAGTTATTTTGCGCGGCGCGGTCGCTGTGGAAGCTGCGGCGCGCGGATCGATCCCGTCCATCCGATCACCGAACTGGCCGCCGCACTGATCGGCGCTCTATCCCTTGCGCTCCACCCCGGACTGGAAGGATTGGCGGGCGCGATATTCGGCTGGACCTTGCTGCTGCTGGCTATTTTCGACATCCGCGATTTCTGGCTGCCCGACCGGCTGACCCTGCCGCTTGTAGCCATCGGCATTGGCGCGGCCTGGCTGTTCGGCATGCCTTTGCTGCGCGATTCCCTGATCGGTGCGCTGGCGGGTTTCCTGCTGCTGCTTGCGATCAACATCGGCTATCGGGCTTTACGCGGGCGCGATGGACTGGGCGGTGGCGACTCGAAGATGCTCGCAGCGATTGGCGCATGGCTCGGCTGGCAAATGCTGCCTTTCATACTTTTGCTGGCCAGTGCGACAGGGCTTTTGGCGGTGTTGTTCGCTGCCCTGCAAGGGCGCAAGACCAAGGCGACGGATCGCCTGCCTTTCGGCGCTTTTCTGGCGGTTGCAGCCTGGCCGCTCTGGCTGGGCCGCGATGCGCTGCAGGCATTTTTGTACGCATTGTGAGTCGCGCCTGTCACGGAAATGCCATAAAACCCGTCATCGCGGTGTAACACTCAGCGCCTAGCGGCGTGTTTCGGGGATGTATTCATGCGCTTATCGCTCGATGCCCGTGCTCAGCGACTGTTGAGACGGCTACCGCGAACAACCTGGTTTTCCGTGCTGGAAATCATATTGATTTCCTTGCTTGCCGTGCAATGCGCGCGGCTTGTCTGGGCTGTCGCCACACCGGTGGGCCCGGTTGGCGACTGGCGCAGCGATGCAGGCGTGCCGGTGCTAGCCGCGCCCGACTTGGCGCTGTTCGAGACATTCGATCCCTTTTTCCGGCTCGAGGGAAATGGCCGCGTCGTGGTGACCGATCTCGATGTCCGATTGTTCGGCATTCGGCAGGATCAGGCGAGCGGACGCGGATCGGCGATCATTGCGTTGCCAAATGGCGAGCAGGACAGTTTCTCGGTTGGCGACGAGATCATGCCGGGCGTTACGCTCGAGTCCGTCGATTTCGATTTCGTCACGATTTCGCGCAACGGGTCCAGCGAGCAGATATTCCTCGACCAGTCGAGTTCACCCACAACATCGCCGCCACCGCAGGCAAGCGCGCGGCAGGCTCCCGTTGCACGTCCTCAGCCATCGGCACCCGGCAATACAGCGGTTCAGCGGATCACCCCGAGCCAGCTCGCCTCCGGCACACAGATTTCACCGCGCCGCGAAGGCAATCGCCTGACCGGGATCGTGCTGCAGCCGAGTGGTGCGGATGACACAGCCCTGCGGGCCGCCGGTTTCGAGCCCGGCGACGTTATCATCTCAATCAATGGCGAGCGGATACAGGAAATGGGGCAGGCGGTGAGTTTTGCCAGCAATCTGGGCACGGGCGACGGATTCGTACAAGTTGAACGCAATGGCGAAACGGTTTCGTTTCGCGCAAGGGTAGGCGAATGAAAAAGATAACATCCTTTCTTGCCATGTTGGCGATGCTGATTACGCCGATGGCGCCGCTCGGCGCCCAGCATGTACTTAACCTGCGCAACGCCGATGTCCGGGCCTTTATCCAGGATGCATCACGCGTGACCGGGCGGACCTTTGTAATCGATCCGTCGGTGAGCGGCACGGTGACGGTCGTGACCGACCGGCCCTTGTCCCAATCCGAATATTTCGAGGTGTTCCTTTCCACCCTGCGCGCCAACGGCCTGGTGGCAATTCCGACGGCAGGCGGCGCACTTCGCATCCAGTCGACAGCAAGTGCTGCCTCCCAACCCGGAAATGTCGGAACGGCGCGGGCTGGCAATAATGCCTTCGTCACCGAAATTTTCCGGCTCAGCAATATTCCGGCGGCCTCCGCCATCGAAACATTGCGGCCGCTGGTCAGCCCCGAAGGGTCGATCACGGCAAACACGGCGGGCAATTCACTGGTGATCGCCGACTTCGCGGACAATGTCCGCCGCATGCGCGCCCTGATCGCGCGCGTGGATGTGGATGCCAGTGCCAGTGAAATTATCGCTCTCAACAATGCGGGGGCGCGTGAGATTGCGGCTTCGCTTCAGGGGCTCGTTACAAATGGCGAAGGCCCGGCTCCGGCTGCGGTCGTACCGGTCGACAGCTCCAACTCGCTGGTCATTCGCGGCGAACCGGCGACGGTGGCGAGGATAGCGGCTCTTGCGCGTGAACTGGATGCGCGCGCCGCGAGCGGCACCGAAATCCGCGTGATATTCCTCGAATTTGCCGATGCCGGGCAAATCCTTCCGGTGCTCGAACGCGTGACGGGCCAGGCCGGCTCCGTCTCGTCGTCCAGTTCCAGCGCTGCCGGTGGTGCCAGTGGCGGAGAAGCCGGGACAAACGGGGCCGGAAACACCGAGGCCGCAGGCGGACGCCCCGGCCAGCGTGTCATCGTAACGGGGTATGAGGGCGCCAACGCCATCATCATCTCCGCCCCGCCGGAAATGCAGCGCACCCTTGGCGAACTGGTTCGCCAGCTCGATACCCGCCGGGACCAAGTGTTGGTCGAGGCGATCATCGTCGAGATTTCGGATGCCGCGGCGCGCGAGCTTGGCGTGCAGTTCCTGTTCGGCGGCGAGGATGCGCCCTTCGGTGTCACCAACTATTCCAACGTATCGCCGCGCATCCTGGATATCGCTGGCGGCGTGCTGGCCGATGATCTCGACCAGACGACAACCATCATCAACGGCGATGTGGTTACGACCAGCAATAATTCGTCCGTCGGCGATCTGCTGCGCGAAAATGCGGCGCGGTCCATCCTCGGCGCGCGCGGCGGTTTTCTCGGCTTTGCATCGCAGCTGGGTTCCGATTTCATTTTCGGTGCGATTCTGAACGCGGTTCAGGAAGATACCGATTCCAACATTCTCTCCACGCCCTCGATAACGACGCTCGACAACCAGGAGGCGAGTATCCTTGTCGGACAGGAAATCCCGATCTCTACGGGCGAGGCGCTTTCGAACAATTTCGACAACGCTTTCCGCACGATTCAGCGGGAAAATGTCGGCATTGAGCTCGAAGTCAGGCCGCAGATCAATGCGGGCGGTGCGATCCGCCTCGATATCCGGCAGGAAGTGAGCTCGATTGCCGGGCCGGTGTCGGACGATTTCAACGAGCTGATCATCAACAAGCGCGAAATCTCGACGACGGTAACCGTCAATGATGGCGAGATCATCGCGCTGGGCGGGCTGCTTGACGACAATGAGCGCCGGACGATCCAGCGCATTCCCATCCTCGGTGATATCCCGATCATCGGGGAATTGTTCCGCTCGCGGGCCCGCTCCCGCACCAAGACCAACTTGATGGTTTTCATCCGGCCGACAATCCTGAGCAGCGCGGAAGACCGCCGCGAGGTGATGGAGCGGCGCTACGGCTATATCCGGGCACGGCAGTTCCTTGCCAATCCCGATCGTGAGCCGGGGATCGACACGCTGGTGCGCCAGTATCTCGGCGTTGCGCCTCCGGGCCGTCCACCCGCCAATCCGCCCCCCGTCGATCCGAGCGTCATCGTGCCGGAGGTCAGCACGAGCAGCTCCACCATCAGGCCCGTGCAGGTTCCGCCGGCCGAGGAGCCGCAATAATGGTCAGCATTCGGCGCGGCGATGAAGTCCAACCCGACGACATGACCAGTGCGCCGGCCGTGACGCTGGACGGCGCTCATGACTCCGCACCGCTGCAGGAACTGGCTGCGAATATCCCCTATGGCTTTGCGCGCAAGTTCGGCGTTGTCCTGCTCGACCAGGAACCGGAGGACCCGCGGTTCAAGGTGGCGCTGCGCGAAGGAGACGATCCACAGGCCCTGCTCGAGGTGCGCCGTTTTCTCAGCCGGCCCTTCGATGTCGAGCTGGTGCCGCCCGAACGGTTCGATACGATCCTTTCCGAACGCTATGCGGTGGACGGGCAGGCGGCGGCGGATGCGGCGAGCGGGATCGGCGATCTCGACATGCTCGCCAGCGACATCCCGACGGCCGAGGACCTGCTCGACAGCGCAGACGATGCGCCCGCGATCCGGCTGATCAACGGTATCATCGCCGATGCCGCGCGGCAGGGCGTTTCGGATATCCATATCGAACCCTATGACACCGGCCTTGTCATCCGGATGCGGATGGACGGGGTGCTGCGCGAAACGCTTCGCATGCCGCCCCATGCCGCCTCGACCATCGTTAGCCGGATCAAGGTGATGGCGCGTCTCGATATCGCCGAACGCCGCATACCGCAGGACGGCCGCATTGCGCTGACCCTGGGCGGGAAGCTGCTGGATGTCCGCGTCTCGACCCTGCCGAGCCGGGCAGGGGAGCGCGTCGTGCTGCGTATCCTCGACAAGGACAATGCCGGGATCGATCTTGAGCAACTGGGCATGCCCGAGCGCGTCGACGCCGTGTTCCGCCAGGCGCTAGCCGAGCCTAATGGCATCATCCTTGTCACCGGGCCGACAGGATCGGGCAAGACGACTTCGCTCTATGGCGGACTGCGCCTCCTCAATGATGGATCGCGCAATATCCTGACCGTGGAAGACCCCGTTGAATATGCGATCGAAGGCGTCGGGCAGACCCAGGTCAATCCGAAGGTGGGCCTCGATTTCGCGACCGGGCTGCGCGCTATCCTGCGCCAGGATCCCGATGTCGTGATGGTCGGTGAAATTCGCGACCGGGAAACGGCCGAGATCGCCGTCCAGGCATCGCTGACCGGCCATCTCGTCCTTTCGACGGTTCACACAAATGACGCGGTGGGCGCGATCACCCGGATGCGCGATATGCGGATCGAGCCGTTCCTGCTGGCATCGACGCTGCGCGCGGTTGTTGCCCAGCGTCTTGTCCGCAAGCTGTGCGCGAACTGCCGTGAGCAGGTGCAGTCTTCCAACGCCGTCGCGGCCCTGCTCGGCTTCGATGCGGGGACGCCGATCTTCGAAGCACGCGGCTGTGAAGAATGCAATCACACCGGCTATAAGGGCCGGACCGGCGTGTTCGAGATTATCCGGATCGATGACGACATCCGGCGGATGATAAATGCGGGCGGCGATGAATCGCAGATCGCCCGCCATGCCTATCTGCATGCGCCCAATCTGGGATCGGCGGCGCGCGCTCTGGTGCGTGACGGTGTAACGACAGCCGAAGAGGCCGTGCGCATTTCCCGCCTCGAGGAACCCGAGCCCGTCAATGCCTAGTTTCGACTATCTTGCGCTCGACACGGCGGGCCGCGAAAAGCGCGGATCGGTCGATGGCGAGACGCTGGAAGCGGCACGGGCCCGGCTCGATGCGCGGCGGCTTTTCGTCGTGCAGATCGCGCCCGGTACGGGCGGGCCGACAAAGGCGGCGGCGAACGATACGGGGCCGCTGCTCAGCCGTTCGATCAACCTCAATCCCAACCTGACTGCGAAAGAGCTGACGCTCTTCACCCGCCAGCTTTCGACACTTGTCGATGTCAGCCCGCTCGAAGAAGCGCTGCGGACCATCGCGCTGCAGGCGGAAAAGCCGAAAGTGCGCAGCGTTCTGGAAAATGTGCATGCGGGGGTTGTCGAGGGCCAGCGGCTTGCCCGCGCAATGGAACGCGAAAAGAAAAGCTTCCCACCGCTTTACCGCGCGATGATTTCGGCCGGTGAGGGGTCGGGCGCGCTGCCCAATATCCTTGCCCGGCTCGCCGATCTGCAGGAACGCCAGGCTGAGGTTCGCGGAAAGGTGCTGACCGCACTTGCCTATCCGATCATGCTGACAGTCGTCGCGATTGCCGTGGTGTTCGCGCTGATGATTTTCGTTGTGCCGCAAGTTGTCGAGCAGTTTGACAGCGTCGGGCAGGAGCTGCCGCTGCTGACCCGCATAGTCATCGGGCTTTCCAGCTTTCTTTCCAACTGGTGGTGGGCGCTGCTGCTGGGAATCGGGCTTGCCGGTTTCGGCCTGTGGCGCGCACTGCAGAATCCGGATTTTAGGTTACGCTTCGATCGGCGCATTTTGAAGCTGCCGGTTGTCGGCCGGCTTGCCCGTGACCTTCATGCCGCGCGCATGGCGCGGACGCTTTCGACGATGATCGGCAGCCGGCTGCCGGTACTCGAAGGGCTAACCCTGACGGCGAAAACGGTTCGCAATGCCGCGCAGCGCCAGGCATCGGAAGAAGTGGCCGAAGCGGTTCGGCAGGGCGGCAGTCTCTCCGGCGCGCTTCGCAAGGCCGATATTTTTCCGCCCTTGCTCGTCTATATGGCATCGAGCGGCGAGGCCTCGGGCCAGCTCGATATCATGCTGGAGCGCGCCGCCGATTATCTCGAGCGCGAGTTCGATACGTTCACCTCGGCCATGCTTTCGCTGCTCGAACCGGCGATCATCATCGTCATGGGCGTGGTCGTAACGCTGATCGTGCTCGCCATCCTGCTGCCCATTCTCCAGCTCAATACATTAGCCGTCGTATAGGGTTTCAATATGTCACTTATCTCACTTCTCCGCCGCCAGCTTGTCGAGGATGCCCAAAAGAGAGATTCCGGGCAGGAAGACGGCTTTACGCTGACCGAACTCATGGTTGTGCTCGTCATTCTGGGCCTGTTGTCGACCGTCGTCATTCTCAACGTCATGCCGCTTCTCGGTCAGGCGAATTCGACCAAGGTGGCGGCCGATATCGATACATTGGGTTCGGCGCTCGATCAGTATCGGCTCGATAACATGTCCTATCCGCGCAGCGAGCAGGGGCTTGCAGCGCTGACCACGCCGCCTTCCGATCTCGCCCAGCCGCAACGCTATCGCCAGGGTGGCTATATCCGTCGCCTGCCCGATGATCCCTGGGGCAATCCCTATCAGTACACGATGCCCGGAACACAGAGCGGCGGGCCCTATGATATCTTTACCTATGGTGCCGACGGCCAGCCCGGAGGCGAAGGCGAAAATGCAGATATCGGCAACTGGTAACACCTCGAGACCATCGACCCGGTTACGGGAGCAGGGCTTCACGCTGACCGAGCTGATGGTCGTGCTCGTGATCCTGGGTGTCCTGTCCGCAGCCATTGTGTTCGTCATGCCCGATCCAAGGGGAAACCTGATAGACGAAGGCGAGGCATTTGCGGCGCGTGCCCATGCCGCGCAGGAGGCGGCGATCGTCGAGATGCAGGATACTGCGCTCTGGGTTTCGCCCGCCGGTTATGGATTTGAACGCTATGACGGGGAAAGCTGGGTACCGATGGTAATCCCGCCCTTTCAGGATCAGCAATGGCCGGACGATACTGCTGTTTCCATCGCTCAGCGGGATGGGGAGCGGACGCGGATAGTTTTCGATGCAACGGGCCTGAACGGTCCGCTTGACGTCACCCTGGCACGCGGAGCCAACAGCGTAAGTGTAGCCATCGGTGCCGACGGAACGATCAATGTCGATGGCTAGCCGCCCTTCCGATGAAGCGGGCTTCACCCTGCTCGAAATGCTGGTCGCGCTGGCCGTGTTCAGCATCGCCGCCCTGGCGCTTCTCAATCTTGAGACGGTGACGGTCACCAACACCAATCGTATTGCAGACCGCACATTCGGCCAGATTGTTGCGCACAATATTGCAGTCGAGACGCTGACCGATCCCGCGCCGCCTTCGCTTGGGACCGCAACGGGTGAGGAATTGAATGGCGGCCGCAACTGGCAATGGACCCGGGTTACCGGTCCGTCGCCCGAGGCCCGGATCCTTCAGATCGACATTGCCGTGGTCGACGAGTTTGGCGATCATGCCGCCGATCTCACCATCTTCAGGTTTGCAGCGCTGTGACGCGTTCCGGCAACTCCCGGGCGGGCTTCACGCTCGTCGAATTGATGGTGGCGCTGTTTATCTTCGGTATCCTGTCTGCTGCGGGTGTTGCACTGCTGAGCTTCAGTGTGGATTCGCAGACGGCATCGCGCGAAGCGCTGGCCGATATGAGCTCCATCCGGCGCATGAACGCCTCGTTGACCAATGACCTCGGTCAGATTGCCCCGCGCCCGGCTCGCGATGAAGCAGGCGCAAGACAAAATGCTTTTTTCGGCGGGGGTGGGGCCGATGGCGACCTTCTGATCAGTTTCGTCCGGCGCGGCTGGTCCAATTATGACGGAGAAGCGCGCTCTTCGCTCCAGAAGGTCGATTACCGGCTCGTCGATGGCGTGATCGAACGGCGTGCCTATCCCTATGTCGATGGTGCGGAACCTCTGCCTGCGGCGCGCCTTGTATCGGGCGTCGAGAATATCGCCCTGCGGTATCGCAGCGATGGGGAATGGCGGGATCGCTGGGACCCGACACTGGCAAGCGAACTGCCTGATGCGGTCGAACTGATCGTCGAGATTGAAGGGCTTGGGCCCGTGCGCCAGCTTTTCCAGACAGGGGCGACAGCGTGAGGCCCGGCAAACCGTCAGAAGAGGGTGCGGCGCTGCTTGCCGTGTTACTGCTGGTTGCCATCATGGCGGCGCTCGCCGCTGCTTCGCTTGAACGCTTGCAACTGGCCACCCGACTTGCCGGAAATATCGCTGCGCTCGATCAATCGCGCGCATTTGCAACCGGCGCGGAGTCGCTGGCGGTGCTCCGGGTCAACGATCTGCTCGAGCGAGACAGAGGCAAGACGACATTGGCGGGCGACTGGCTTGGTCAGGAAACCGCACTTCCCCTGCCGGATGGGGGAGTGGCGCTGGCGCGGCTCTGGGATGGCAGTAACTGCTTCAATCTCAACAGCGTGGCGCGCGGCGAGGACCCTGCCGCGCTCACCACCGATCAGGTCGGCGTCATCCAGTTCACGGGATTGATGACCGCGCTTCGGATTCCGCGCGGCGATGCAGAGCGTATCGCCTGGTCGCTGGCGGATTGGATCGATGCGGATTCCGTGCCCGCGCGACAGGGGAATGAAGACCGAAGCTACAGCCAGTCCGACACACCCTATCGCACCGGAAACACGATGCTTGCCGAAGTGAGTGAACTGCGCGCAGTTGCGGGTGTCACTCCTGCCTATTATGAGCGGATGCGTCCCTGGCTCTGCGCGCTGCCGACCACCGAATTGTCGCCGATCAACGTCAACACATTGCTCCCGGAACAGGCCCCGCTTATCGCCATGCTCTTGCCCAACCGTCTCGATGCCAATGGCGCTAGCCAGGCGATTGCCGCGCGTCCCGAAACGGGGTGGAACTCGATTGCCGATTTCTGGAGCCAGCCGGTGCTCGCCAATCAGGAACCGATGAGCGAAGTGATCGGCCAGCCGCAAATCCGCACACGCTATTTCCGGCTGGAGCTCGATGTGCGGCTTGGCGAAGTCGCGATGCAGCAATCGGCGCTGATCGATGCCAGTGTCGCACCAGCGCGTGTCGTCTCTCGCCGCTGGGGGCGTGACGAATGAGCGCGGGAAAATTCCTTCTGCTTTTTCTCGGCGAGGAGCCGGGCTGGATGCGGGTCGTCGATGGGCGCAGCGTCGCGCGCAAATCCGGTTTCGATGTGCTGGCTTTCGATCCCGAAGCGGATGAACCGGAAACGGTGATCCTTGTCGTGCCTGGTAGCGATGTCGCGCTGCACTGGGCGGAAATACCTGCGGGGCTGGCCCCGGTTCAGGCTATGGCGGCAGCCCGGATCATGGCGAGTGAGGTTAGCGCCGGGCTTCCTGAGGCATCCCATATCGCCATCGGGCGAGCCGATGAAAACGGTCAGCGCTGTCTTGGTATCGTTGCGCGGGCAAAGATGAATGCGTGGCTCGCTGAGGCGGCTGCGCTGGGAATCGATCCGGACGGGATCATTCCCGAGCCGTTGCTGCTGGTACCGCCGGAAACCGGCGTGCGCGTCTTCCGCCGCGCAGGCCTCGATAATGTGCGCGGACGGAACCGGGCCTTTGCCGCCGAGCCGGAGATTGCCGCGCTTCTCCTTGGAGACGAAGCGAACGAGGCGCTGAGCGTAGAAGATTTCGAGCGCGATATCGGGTCTGTGCTGGCAGATGCGCCGCTCAATCTGCGGCAGGGCGATTATGCCAAGCGCCGCCAGTGGAAACTCGACAAGACATATATCCGCCGGGTCGCGCTGCTTGCGGCGGCGATCCTGCTCGTGACCCTGCTGATCCAGCTGACAATGATCGCGCGCTACAGCTTTGCCGCCGATGCGCTGGAGCGTGAAGCGGTCGATCGCGCGCGCGATGCGATCCCCGGTGCGGTCGAGATTGCAAACCCCGAGGCGCAACTGCGGGCGCGGCTCGCCGAGCTTGGCGGCGGGCCCGGCTATGGAGAACAGGCCGGTGCCGTTTTTACAGCGATCCGCGATACTGCCGGGGTCGAGCTGCAGGCCATGAGCTATGATGCGAATAACAGCCTCCAGCTGACCGCTGCCGCGCCGGGACAGGCCGAGCTTGATGCTTTGCAGCAGCGCATGATGGCGGCGGGCCTGATTGTTATGCCGGGTACCGTTCGCGATGCAGGCGGATTGCAGATCGGCGAATTTACGGTGAGCGCGCCATGATCGATCGTTTCAACAGATGGTGGGAAACCCGCGCGGCGCGCGAGCGCTGGCTGTTCGGTATCGCGGGCGGGCTTGCCGCGCTGGTGCTGGCATGGCTCCTGATCGTGCGGCCGATCGATCTGCTGCGCGAGTCTGCCAAAGCCCGGCATGACAGCGCGGTGATCGCGCTCGGACGCGTCGAAGCCCGACTGGCGGAAATCGAGACTTTCACCGCCCGCCCGCCCATGGCTGCCGAGGGGCGGGTTAGCGATATCGTGATGGCCGAAGCCGTGCGGGTGGGTTTCAACACCGCGCAGACCGAACCCGCCGGAACCAACGGAGTGCGCGTGATTATCGCCGCCGCTCGTCCGCAGACCTTTTTCGCATGGGTTGCCGATCTCGAAGGCAGGCTGGGCCTTGATGTCGATGCGCTGACGGCCCGGCCCAATGCCGATGAAACATTGACGGTCGATGTGACCTTCCGCCGGGGGCAAGGCTGATGCGGATCGCCTTGCCAATGGGCCGTGTCGTCCTGTTCGTCTGCATCTTCCTGCTCGCAATGCTGGTGCTCATTCCGATGCAGCTCGGCCTCGGCTGGCTGGGGATGGACGAACGCGGCATCGCGGGGCGCGAGGCCAAAGGCAGCATCTGGAACGGGCATCTTGTCGAAGCGCAGTTCGGTGATGCGGCGGTCGGCGATGTCGATACGGGGCTTGGTTTCTTCCCGCTGCTGGTTGGTCGCGCAAGGGTATCGATGGCGCGCAGCGGCAGCGAAGCCGGAGCCCTTGGCGATTTTCGCGGCGCGATGAGCGTATCGGGCAGCGAGTTCGGGCTGGACGACATGCAGGCGTCGCTGCCGGTCGCGATGCTGTTCGCCCCGTTGCCGATGACGGCGCTCGAGCTGGAAGACGTGACCGTGCATTTCGACAATGGTCTATGCAGCACAGCCGAAGGGCTGGTGCGCGCAAGGCTGGGCGGCAACCTTGGCGGTGCCGCACTACCAGACACTGTGATGGGCAATGCGCAATGCGATGAGGGCGCGTTGCTACTGCCGTTGATCAGCCAGTCCGGCATGGAGCAGCTGGAAATCAGGATCGATGCAACCGGCGCCTATACGGCGGAATTCCGGGTAATGGCAGTCGATGATGCTGCACGCGAGCGACTGGCAATGGCCGGTTTTGCGTCCGGCCCCAACGGCTATGCGCTGACGGTTCAGGGCGAACTCTGAGCAAAGGCGGCGATCATGCCGGCCGCAATGGACAGGGCGATTTCTGCCGGCCCGATGCTGCCGATATCTAGCCCGGCCGGGCCATCGATCCGCGCCAGCTGTTCATCGCTCAACCCTTGTGCCCGCAACCGTTCCAGCCGCGCCGCATGACTTTTCCGTGAGCCAAGCGCCGCGATATAAGCGGCAGGACTCTCCAGCGCTGCGACAAGTGCGGGATCATCGATCTTGGGATCATGGCTGAGCACAACTATCGCGGTCCGGCTGTCTGGGAGATGGGCCGTTATTGCCGCGTCAGGCCAGCGATCATCGCGGACAAAATCCGGAAATCGCTCTGGGGTCAAGAAACGCTCTCGTGGGTCGATGATGACCGGTTCGATGTCGAGCTCGCGGGCGATCCGCGCCAGTGACTGTGCGATCTGGACTGCGCCGACGATGAGCAACCGGCGGCGCGGTGCGTAACGGTTGATCCAGAGGGCGTCGTCCTCAGCCTCGGCCAGCCGCGTAATCCCGGTCTCCAGATCGGTCGCTGTCGAAATCGCAACGCCTGCCGCGCGCGCTTCTCCAATCCGGTCGAACAGCGTTTCGGGAAACCCGCCCACGCCGACGGGTTGTATCAGAATCCGGATCTCGCCTCCGCAGGGCAGGCCAACCTCCCAGGCTGATGCATCCTCGACACCAAAGTCGAGCAGCTGGAATCGATTTTCGGCGATCACCTCCTCTGCGGCCTGCAATATTGCCCCTTCGACACAGCCGCCGGAAACCGATCCTTCGAAACGTCCGTCCTCGTGAATCAGCATGTGACTGCCGACAGGGCGCGGTGCGGAATTCCAGGTGGCAATAACGGTCGCTACGGCAAGGCGGGCTTGCTGCCATTCGCGCTGCCGCGCGATCAATCGGTCCATCTCGCCTGTCATTCCGCCTCTTTGCGCTGCTGCACGACGAAAGCGCAAGCGCCTGTTGCGTGGCTGCGCGTTGCTGTGCCAGAGTTGACGTAAAGGAGAACCTGATGACCGACCGCGTGACCATTGCCATCGATGACAAGGGCGTCGCCGATGTGCGGCTGAACCGGCCCGACAAGATGAACGCTCTCGATCCCGCAATGTTCGAAGGGATTATGGGCGCGATTGACCGGCTTGGTAGCGAAAAGGGTTTGCGCGCCGTCGTCCTGTCCGGCGAGGGCCGGGCATTCTGTGCTGGGCTCGACATGGGCAGCTTTGCCGGCATGGTCGAGAAAAGTGCGAAGGCAGACGAGGAAGCGCCGAAATCGAACAATCTCGAAACGCGGACCCATGGCGATGCGAACCGTTTCCAGCAGGTCGCCTGGGGATGGCACGTGCTTCCCGTTCCCGTGATCGCCGCCGTGCATGGCGTGGCCTTTGGCGGCGGTTTTCAGATCGCCTGCGGTGCCGATATCCGGATCACCGCACCTGATACGCGCCACGCGATCATGGAAATGAAATGGGGTCTGGTGCCCGATATGGCGGGTATTCCCATCGTCCGAAACCTTGCGCGCGACGATGTTGTGCGGGAGCTTTGCTATACGGCGCGCATCTTCAGCGGCACCGAAGCCCTTGAATATGGCTTTGCGACGCGACTTTCGGACGACCCCCATGCCGATGCGATGGAGTTGGCGCATGATATTGCGGCGAAAAGTCCGGATGCGGTGCGGGCCAATAAGCGGCTGTTGAACATGTCTCGCGATCAGCATGCACCGGAAATCCTGCTCGAGGAATCGCGCGAACAGGCCGGCGTGATCGGAAAACCCAACCAGATCGAGGCGGTCATGTCCGGCATGGCCAAACGCCCCGGCAATTTTACGGATGCTGCATAGATGAAAGCTGCAACGCTCAAAAAGCCCGGCGGGCTCGACAATATCGTTATCGCGGACCGGGAGCAGCCCGAAGCTGGTCCGGGACAGATTTTGGTCAAAGTCAGCGCGAATTCGCTCAACTATCATGACTATGTTGTCGCGCTGGGCGGCATTCCGGCCGCCGACGGCCGGATCCTGATGTCCGATGGCGCAGGAGAAGTCGTGGCGGTTGGCGAGGGAGTGTCGGGTTGGAAAACCGGTGACCATGCCCTGTCCGTCTTCTTCCCCGGATGGGCCGATGGCACGGGTGAAAACGAAAAACGGCTTGGTGTGCCCGGCGATCATGCAGACGGATTTGCTGCCGAATATGTCGCGGCACCCGCCCATGCCTTCACCAAAGCGCCCAAGGGTTACAGTTTCGCGGAATCGGCGACCTTGCCCTGTGCCGCGGTAACGGCATGGCGGTCCCTCATGGTTGCCGCCCACACCAAACCCGGAGACATCGTGCTGGTGCAGGGTTCTGGCGGAGTTTCCATTTTCGCCTTGCAGTTTGCAAAGGCGGCAGGCGCGACGGTTATCGCGACATCCTCATCCGGTGAAAAGCTCGATAAGCTCCGCGATCTCGGAGCGGATCATCTGATCAATTACAAGGAAGAGCCGGAATGGGGGAAGGCGGCGCTTGCCCTGACGGGCGGCCGCGGTGTGGATTCGGTAGTTGAGATTGGCGGGCCGGGAACTCTCACGCAATCCATTTATGCGTGCCGCACGGGTGGTCATATCGGATTGATCGGAGTGCTGACGGGGCTTTCGGGTGAGATACCCACCGCCCTGTTCTTCCAGAAAAATCTCGTGATGACGGGGATCACGGTCGGTAGCCAGGCCGATCAGCGGGACATGATTGCCGCGATCGATGCAAACGAAATCAAGCCCGTGATCGACAGCCACTTTCCGCTCGACGGCCTTGCCGACGCCTTCAGGCATCAGGCTGCGCAAAAGCATTTCGGGAAAATCGTGGTCGACGTTCCGGGCTGAACAGGCACGGCATCGCGGCGGGTATATTAGAGGTAGGAGAGTGAGAATGATTGCTTCGATTTCCACCCGTCTTGCGGCGCTTGCAGCGATGCTGTCGCTGGGCATGACGCCGTCCCCGGCACAGGAGGCGGAACAGGCGCCCTCGCTCGAAATAGGTGCCGGAGGCCGGCCTATCGGCCAACCATGGTCGCGCAGCCCGGTCTATGCCGAGCATGGCATGGCCGCGACTGCACATCCGCTGGCCAGCCAGATTGCGATCGACATTCTCCAGCAGGGTGGCAGCGCGGTTGATGCAGCTATTGCGGCCAATGCCGCGCTCGGCCTGATGGAGCCTACCGGGAACGGGATCGGCGGCGACATGTTTGCCATCGTCTGGGACCCCGAGAGTGGCCAGCTCTACGGCCTGAATGCTTCGGGGCGGAGCCCCATGGGCCGCAGCTATGACGATCTTCGCGAGGCGCTGGGCGATGCGGACACGATTCCGCCCTTCGGCCACCTACCGGTCAGCGTGCCGGGAACCGTCGATGGCTGGTTCGAGCTTCATGGCCGGTTCGGAAGGCTTCCGATGGCGGACATCCTCGCACCGACAATCGACTATGCGGAGAACGGCCATCCCGTCGCCCCGGTGATCGCCTATTATCTGGACCGCAATCTCGCCCGGTTCGAGGAGCGGCTCGACATGATCGGCGAGTTCGACAATGCGCGCGCCACCTATTTTGCCGATGGTGCGCCCGAGGCCGGAGAGATGTTCCGCAATCCCGATCTCGCCAATACGCTGCGCATGATTGCCGAGGGCGGGCGCGACGCCTTTTACGAGGGCGAGATAGCCCGGACGATCGACGCCTATATGCGGCGCATCGGCGGCGATCTGCGGCTTGAGGATTTCACCGCGCATCGCAGCGAATGGGTTGAGCCGGGCTGTGTCGAATATCGCGATGGCTACGAATTGTGTGAACTGCCGCCGAACGGGCAGGGGTTCGCCGCGCTGCAGATGGTCAACATCCTGCGCAACGTAGACCTGACCCAGTGGCCGCGCGGATCGGCCGAAGTGCTGCATTACATCACCGAGGCGAAGCGCCTGGCGTTCGAGGATCTGGCGCGCTTCTATGCCGATCCCGCCTTTGTCGATGTGCCGGTCGAAGGGCTGTTGTCGGAGGAATATGGACGACGCCGTTTTGCCGAGATCGATCCTGCGCGAGCCAATCCGGCGTTCCAGCCCGGCGATCCCCGGCTCGAAGGAGAGGGCGATACGACCTATCTGACGGTCGCCGATTCAAACGGGATGATGGTCTCGCTGATCCAGTCCAACTATCGCGGCATGGGATCGGGCCTTGTGGCGGACGGGCTGGGCTTCATGTTCCAGGACCGCGGTGAGCTCTTCTCGCTCGATCCCGATCATCCCAATGTCTATGCGCCGGGCAAGCGGCCATTCCACACGATCATTCCGGCCTTTGTGATGCGCAACGGCGCGCCGCATATGAGCTTCGGCCTGATGGGCGGCGGTATGCAGCCCCAGGGCCATGTCCAGGTGCTGATCAACATGGTCGATTACGGCATGAATGTGCAGGAAGCCGGCGATGCGGCGCGACTCAACCATGACGGCGGCCGCCAGCCGACCCAGGACCTTGAAGGCACAGGCGCCGACATGCTCGGCACGCTGCATGTCGAACCGGGCATTTCCGCCGAGACGATCGAGCGATTGCGCGCGATGGGCCATAATGTCGAAATCGTCGAGGATGGCGTGATGTTCGGCGGCTATCAGGCGATTGTTCGCGATCCTGAAACCGGCGTCTATTCCGGGGCGACCGAGATGCGCAAGGACGGCCAGGCTCTGGGCTATTGAGCGAGATTTCGAGCTTTTGGCCTACTCGAATGGGTATTCGCCCCCGGTCAGCGTAGCAACGGATCGCTGGAAAACCGCATTGGATCCCTCGAGATCCATCTCCATGAAACGGTCGAACGCCTCCGGCTCGGCGAAAATCTCGCTGCGATCGAAGAATCGTTTCCTGAGATAGTGGAGAAAGACGATATTGTTCGCTTCGCCGGGATACATCCGTTCTGCAACCGGATCATTGGGGAAATTGTAACGCATGGGTAGCGCCGTAGTCGGCAGGTCGAGATCGGCACAGGTCAGTGCGACGGAAACCTGCGGTGCCCACCAGTGACCGACGATATCGGCTACCCTGTCCCTGATTTCGAGATCGCGGCGATAGAATTTCCGCAACATGTCCGGCGGCCCGGCAAACACGCCATAATTGATGTAGAACGGCGCCGCCGGCGCCTCTTCGGGAGCGATCAGGGTATAGCGATACGGCCGGTCGATCGGGGCGCCGAGCACGGCCTGTGCGATCTCCGGCCAGTCCCGATCGGGTTCGCGCGGTAGCTCGCCGCGCGGAAAATGGAGATGCGCTATGACCCCGGCTAGCGCGGGCGTTTGCGTGAGTTGTGCGAGCAGCTCGGGAAATGGCCGCAGCGGAGCTACGTCGGCATCGCACAGAAATGCGAGATCGGCATCGTCGCGGATAGCTTCGAAACGGCAGTCGTGCTGGGCGCGGTGCGCGGGATTGTCGGCACCCACGGCATGCGCCCAGACGATATCGATTCGGTCGAAATGCCCCCGCCAGCGTTCTGGAATTTGCTCGCTCTCGTGATCGCCAAACACCGCCACGAGCCGCGCGTCGCGATAGACGCCGCCAAGGGCGTCGAGCGCGAGCCTGAAAAAAGCGATCTGACCGAAAAATCCGTCAGTCGGACTGGCCGATATAAGAAAATCCAGCTTCACGAGCGAAATGTGGTGAACCCAAGGACCATGGGCTCTTTTTGGCGTTTGGAGAGGCGATGTCTATTAGAAATGTCGATCATGGTTATTGCCGTCAAAGGATTTTTCCGGAATGAAAGACTGGTGAACGCCGACTATCTCGCCTGCTATTATGATGATCGAACCGCGAGGGCGCCGACAGACCTTCTCAAGCAAGTGGGTCATACTGAGTCAGGCGAAGCGATCAGTATCGACATGTTCGACCGGCTTGTGGAGGACATCGCCTTGCGTCTAGACCTCTCGCCGGGGGATGATCTGCTTGACCTGTGCTGTGGCAACGGTGTGTTCACGGCGCGCCTTGCATCGCGAGCAAGATCGGCTTTCGGCGTTGATTTTTCTGCGGGACTGATCGACGTGGCGCGATCACAATCGAGTGCGCCGAACACGCGCTTCGAGGTTGCAGACGTTCGCCGACTGCCTCGGCTGACGCCGGACGGTGACGGTAAATTTCCAAAAGTGATGATGTATGCCGCACTCCAGCATTTTCCGAACGATTCCCTCGCTCCCCTGCTGGGTGATATCCTCGCTCTTACCACCGATGATCCGGTCATCCTGATCGGTTTCGTGCCGGAGCGAAGCAGGCGCTTTGCCTTTTATGACAGCTGGCCGCGGCGACTGACCTACCTGTCGCGAAAGCTCGTCGGCAAGGATGTAATGGGAAGCTGGTGGAACCGCACCGATTTCGAAAGGGCGGGTGCCTCTCATGGGCTGACTTGCAGTTTCCATCCGATCGCCGAGGGTACCAGGGCCAGAGACTATCGTTTCGATGCGGTATTTCGTAAGCGAGTCTAGGGATTCAGGGCACCATGCTCACGGGTTATCTGTCACTCGAATATGCTCGTTCGCTGGCAGAATTCGGTGAAGTGATCACCCTGGCGCACAGTGGCATCCATTTACTGAAGCGCGATATCGATGGGGTGCATCACGATCTTTGCGGGCTCTATCCCTATTCGATGGCGTCCGACTGGTCCGCTCTTGCCTTGGATCTAGAGTCGTTGCGCGAAGGAGATGCTGTGTCGCTGGTTCTGGTCACCGACCCTTTTGCTGCGGAGCACCGGGACTGGTCGACTCTGGCGGGATGGGACGTGTGCAGAAAATTCAAGACGCACCAGATGGTCGACCTCCGTCGTGACTGGAGGAACGAACGCAAGAAGGGTCATCGATATTTGATCCGGCGCGCATTTGCGCAACAGTGCGTTGAGGTAGCCTGTGATCCGACCGAATATGCCGACCTTTTGTGGCAAATCTACCGACGGACAGTCGAGCGCTTTGGCCTCATGGGTATCCAGCGCATGTCCGCAGCATCAATCGCCGCTCAGCTTGAAGTGCCCGGCGCAACACTGGTCATTTCAAGCGACGATCAGGGTATAACCGGGGCCATTCTTTGCTTCGATCACGACTGTTCGAGCAATGGCCATCTGGCATTTCTTTCGGATCGAGCCGAAAAAATGGGAACCAGCTATGCACTTTATCATGGCTGTCTTGATGCCGCCGAGCAGAGGCAATGCCGAACGTTCAATTTCGGGTCGGCGGCGGGAACCAAAGATGACCCCGATGACGGGTTGTTCCGGTTCAAACGTCGCTGGGCAAATCATCAGGCTGAAACCTGGCTTTGCGGCATGATTCTCGACGAGGATCGATACGCAATGTTGAACGGAAAGACCCGTGCGTCGGCGAATGGATTCTTTCCCGGATATCGAAATCGCTAGCCGATTGTCGAAGACTGGTCGCTTCAATCGTTCGGTATCACTCAATGTCCGCAGTGGACTGCACCAGCAGACAAATTGCGAGACTGATCGATGGTCTGTACCCGGCAGGCTTAATGGAAAGCCGCAATGTCTGGCTGGTGACCCCTACGGGAATCGAACCCGTGTTTCAGCCGTGAGAGGGCCGCGTCCTAACCGCTAGACGAAGGGGCCTTGGCAAGCGTTGCTTGCGGGCGGCTGATTTAGGGGCGGGGCAGGGCGAGGTCAACTCATCGCGGCGAATATGCTATGATGGGCTACTCCGGTGATTCTCCAGACCGGCCCCCGCATCGCAGGCAATTGAGAGGAACGCATCATGTCCACGCAACTCAAGATCGATTTCATATCCGATATTTCCTGCCCCTGGTGCGTAGTGGGCCTGCGCAATATGGAAGCCGCGCTCGCCAATATCGGCGATGAGTTGGAAGCCTATGTCCGCTTCGAACCGTTCGAGCTCAATCCGGATATGCCGAAGGAAGGCATGGACAGGGCGACCTATTTCGCGACCAAATACGGGATTTCGGCCGATGAGGCGAAGAGCCGTGGCGGCGAGATCAGGGCGCGCGCTGAAGAGGCTGGATTCACGATGAACACGGGCGAAGGCTTTAGAATCTACAATACGTTCGATGCCCACCGCCTGCTTGAATGGGCGATGGAAGAGGGAAAGCAGCGCGCCCTGAAGCATGCGATGTTCGAGGCCTATTTCACCGATGGCAAGAATATGGGCGATCATGAGAGCCTTGCGGCAATCGCGGAATCGGTAGGGCTGGATGGAGCCAGGGCGCGCGAAATCCTCGCGGGCGACGAATATGCGGGCCATGTCCGCCAGTCCCAGTCCCATCAGCGCGGGCGGGGCGTCCAGTCCGTTCCGACGATCATCGTCAACGGCGAATATGTGATCAATGGCGGCCAGCCGCCGGCGATCTTCGAAAAGGCCTTCCGTCATATTGCGAGCGAAATAGCGCGCGAAGAAGCGGTGATGCCCGAAGCGGTCTAGCGGGTCCGCAAGATATAAGGGCTATGCCGTCAGCGCCCGATATTCGCCGCGCTCAAAGGCTTCTGCCATGGCGAATTTTTGGATCTTGCCCGATCCGGTGAGCGACCATTCTTCGACCCAGATCCAGAATGTCGGCGTCTTGTGCGGAGCCAGTCGCTCGCGCGCAAAGGCTTTGAGTTCTTCCGGAGACGGTTTCTCGCCCTCGCCGAGGCGCATGAAACAGGCGACGAGCTCGCCCCATTTTTCATCGGCTACGCCCACAACCGCGGTCTCGGCGATGGCCGGATGCTCGAGCATCATATTCTCGATTTCGGCGGGGAACAGGTTTTCGCCGCCGCGAATGATCATTTCTTTCACCCGGCCCGTGATCTTCAGATATCCACGTGCATCCATGGTGCCCAGATCGCCGGTATGGAGCCAGCCCTCGCCGTCGATCGTTTCGGCGGTGGCCTCGGGATTGTCGTTATACCCGGCCATGACATTATAGCCGCGAACGCAGATTTCGCCCTGTGCGCCGATCGGGCACACCGATCCGTCATCAGGCGACAGGATTGCAATATCCATGTGCGGCAGCGGCTGCCCGATCGTTTCCGTCTGATCTGCCTCGCTGTCATCGGCCCAGCCATAGGTGATGCCGGGGGATGTTTCCGTTTGCCCGTAAATGATCTGGATCGGCGCACCGAATACCTCGTGCGCCTTGCGCGCCAGTTCGGGCGCTACCATCGAGCCTCCGCAGAGCAGCGCTTTTACCGAAGTGACATCGCAGCCGGACCGTTCCGCTTCCTCGATCATACCGAACAGCATTGTCGGGACGCCGCCGGCAAGCTGTGGCCGTTCCCGTTCGATTGCACGGACGATCAGTTGCGGGTCATAACCTGGCGCCAATATGATGGTTACGCCGGTTGTCAGGGCGCCGCACACCACGATTGCACAGCCTGCCGTATGGAAGAGCGGAACGACCAGGATAACGCTTTCCCCGGCTTCTGCATTCCAGCGATGAAAAATGTCGGAGCCGTTCTGCAAAAGTCCTTTTTGGTGGAGGAGCGCCCCCTTGGGAAAGCCCGTCGTGCCGGATGTATATTGAATCTGGACAATGTCTTCCGGCACCGTATCGCGCAGGTTGCCCACTTCATGCCCATCGAACAGCGCGTCGTGATCGGTCAGCATTATCCGGTACTGAATCCGGGGCAGGTCCGCGCACGCCTCATCGACAATCGGCCCAAGCGCATGACCGCGCACGATGGGAACGAAATATATCGCCTCCGCATGGGATTGTTCGAGCACATAGTGCAGCTCGCGGGCATTGAAGGCAGGATTGACGGTGACCAGCGTCAGGCCGGCCAGCGCGCTTGCCATCTCCATCAATATCCATTCCGGCAGATTATGGGCCATGATCGCGATGCGAGCGCCGCGTTCATGCCGAGATGCCAAGGCCCGGCCCAGTTTTTCGCTATCGGAGAGGAGCTCGGCATAGCTCCATTCCCGGCCTATCTCGCCATTTTCCAGAAGTTCGCGCAGGGCCGGCATATCGCCGCGTGCCTGAGCCTGTTCGCGCAGCACGGCGGCGAAAGTGGTCGGCTTGAACACCGTGTCCGCCTGCGCTTCGAACAGCGATTGCGTCAATGTGACGTCGTACATGATACCTCTCCCAAGGTTTGCGGTAGAGGCTAGGCGTTTTTTGCCGCGTGTCGAGGGGAGGGTAGTATTGCGCCTGTGAGGCCCTGCAGCGCCTGTAGCGGCAATGCCGGCCAACTGGCCCAAGTTGACGCTGCACTCCCAACTGCGCAACAAAGGACGAAAACAATTAACGTTTACGTCAGAGGAAGCCATGGCCAGCAGCGCAGTGATCGATCCCGCAAAGAAGGATGCCATCCTGGCGAAATATCGGGAGGAGCGCGACAAGCGGCTGCGGGAAGACGGCAATGAGCAATATCTGGAGCTCAAGGGCCAGCTCGCCCATTATGCCGAAGACCCCTATGTCGAACGCAGCGAACGCGAACCGCTGTCCGATCATGTAACCTATGCCTTTATCGGCGGTGGTTTTTCGGGCCTGGCTTCCGGCGCGCGGCTGAAGGAAGCGGGGATCGAGGATATCCGCATTCTGGAGAAGGGCGGCGATTTCGGCGGCACCTGGTACTGGAACCGCTATCCGGGCGCGCAATGCGACACCGCTTCGATGATCTATATGCCGCTGCTCGAAGAGACCGGGCATATGCCGAGCGAAAAATATGTCCATGCGCCCGAAATTCTCGAGCATTGCCAGCGCATCGGCAAACATTACGACCTATACGACAAGGCGTTTTTTCATACCAAAGTGGAATCCCTGAAATGGGAGGCCGGCCATTCACGCTGGCGGATCACGACCGATCGCGGCGACAGTTTCACGGCGAATTTTGTCGGGTTGGGAACCGGGCCGCTGCATATTCCCAAGCTCCCCGGTATCCCCGGCATAGAGAGCT
Source organism: uncultured Parasphingopyxis sp. (assembly GCA_947259005.1). Classification (GTDB taxonomy): domain Bacteria; phylum Pseudomonadota; class Alphaproteobacteria; order Sphingomonadales; family Sphingomonadaceae; genus Parasphingopyxis. The sequence continues at coordinate 33,628 of CAMYKP010000011.1, forward strand.
TCAAGGGTCATAGCTTCCACACGAGCCGCTGGGATTACGACTATACTGGCGGGGATCCGGATGGGGCGTTGCTCGACAAACTCGCCGACAAAAGCGTTGCCATTATCGGTACGGGTGCGACATCGGTGCAGGTTGTCCCGCATCTTGCCCGGGCGGCGAAGGAGGTGTTTGTCGTCCAGCGCACGCCATCGTCCGTCGATATCCGCAACAATGAGCCGATCGATCCCGACTGGTTCGGCGAGATTGCGACAGAAGGCTGGCAGAAGCGCTGGCTCGACAATTTCACCGCCAACCAGGGTATTGGCCATGCCGATGAAGATCTCGTCCAGGATGGCTGGACCGACCTGACCCGCCGTATCCGATCCAAGATCAATCAACTCCCGCCGGAAGAGCGCAGCATCGAGAATATGCTCGCCGTGTGGGAGGACAGCGATATCCAGAAGATGGAGGAAATCCGTGCGCGGGTCGATGCGCTGATCGCGGACGAGGACACGGCTGCGGACCTCAAGGCCTGGTATCGCCAGCTATGCAAGCGGCCCTGTTTCCATGACGAATATCTGCAGTCGTTCAACAACCCGAACACGCATCTCGTCGATACGGACGGCAAAGGCGCGCAAGCAATCACCGAGAAAGGCTTTGTCGTCGCGGGCAGGGAATATGAGGTCGATTGCATCATCTATGCCTCGGGCTTCGAAGTCGGCACGACGCTGGAACGGCGAATGGGTTTCGATCCGGAAGGAACGGGCGGCCTGACCCTGTCAGAGGCATGGGATGAGGGGATGCGTACCAAGCACGGTATCCATGTCCATGGCTTCCCGAACCTGTTCCTCGTTCAGGCGACGCAGGGCGCAAACCTGATCTCCAACTATCCGCATAATCTGGTTGAATGCGCCCGTGCCATCGCGATCATGATCGGCCATGCGCTGGAGACGGGCGCGAAAGAGGTGGAGGTGACGAAAGAGTCGCAGGACGCATGGGTCGAGCTCCTCCTCAGCGGCCCCGGCATGCTGATCGGCACTCCCGACTGCACGCCCGGCTATTACAATAATGAAGGCCAGCCGACCGAGTTCGCCAAATATTATGTCGGCTATCCGCACGGCGCGCAGGCCTATTTTGCGTATATCGATGGCTGGCTGAAGAGCGGAGAATTTGAGGGCGTGGAATTTCGGTAAGCCGTCCGGAAGTTCACACGAGGTTGACACTGGTTGACACAGGGCGGGGGTATTCGCGGATGATCACATTCGCTTGAAACAAGCCGCGCGTCGTTGCTTTCGCTCTACTGGTTCGGGACGAGTTGCTGCTCTGCACCACTGAGAAAGAGCCACCGTGGAAAATAGCAGGATAGGCGGCGTGTAGGACAGGAAATTCGGCGATTTCCCAAGACACTACCGTCAATCCCGACGCATGCTCTCTTCATTGAGTGCCTCTGCCGGCTGCGCCAATAGCCGAATGTCTGCTAACGACCCAAAGCTGACGTTCCGCTTCCCCATAAAAAAACGTCATCGTGCCGCACGATCTCAACCATGACTTGTTCTCCGAGATTGAATTCAATTAGTCCCAGTAATGGGGCACCTTAGAGACAATTCAGAGTAGCGAAGACATAGGGAAGGCGCGGAAAAGCGAGTCATTATCAATAAGGTACTGTTTTTGACACACTCACGAACGATGATTACGCTATTGGATAGGGCGCGCGTAACTTTATTGTGGGGAGGGTTTCATGAGTAAAAAACTTGATCGCCGATCGTTTTTGAGACGCGTAGGCGCGGCTGCAGGCGTAGGCTCATTGGGGCTAGTGGCTGGATGCGTTCATCCGCGAGCATTCCAGACCACCGACAGTGATACTGGCCGCTATGCCGATCCCGTAGGCGGTGGACGCGGCGGCGGACGCGGCGGTGTTACCG
>CAMYKP010000012.1 GCA_947259005.1 uncultured Parasphingopyxis sp.
CACCGCGGATACGCTCGCCATCGCCACGCTCGTTGATGCCGAAGGTAAAGGCCGCTTCAAGGCCTTCAAAGTCCCGGCGCAGAACGAAGTTGGCAACACCCGAGATGGCATCAGCACCGTAAACCGACGATGCGCCGCCCGTGATGACTTCAACGCGCTCGACCAGGGCAACCGGAATGATGTTCAGATCGGTCTGCGACAGGATCGTCGAAGGTACGAGGCGCGTACCGTCCAGGAGGACAAGGCTGCGCGTCGAACCGATGTTGCGAAGGTTCAGGGTCGACGTACCGTTCGAACCGTTGTTCACCGAGCTGTTGGTGCCCGGCGCGATACCCGGCAGTTCACCGATCAGCTCTTCAGCATTGGTCGCCTGACGATAATCGATTTCGTCCTGGCCAACCACCTGGATCGGGCTCGACTGTTCGAGGTTCGGGTTCGCAATACGCGTACCGGTAACGACGATCGACGGTTGGTTCGCCGTGGCGGCCGCCAGTTCGTCATTGTCCTGTGCGAAAGCCGGCGTGGCGATCAGCGCCGTAGCAGCCGATCCCATCAATAGGCTGCGAACCGCATGTTTGCGCGTGCGCAGGCCTGTGCTGGAAGTCTTGTCAATCATCGAAATCTAACCCCTTGTTACGGCGCCCACGGATCGATCGAACCGAAGTTTCCGGGCTTGCGCCAGTTTCAAACCATTTCGACATGCGAACAGCCTTGGGTCGGCAGCCACGTGTCTTGGTAGCGCGCTTATGACGATGCTATCTGTTTCCCTCAACGATTTTTTACTGCGTCCCGCATTAATTATTACGCTGTGACAGAGAGAGCACACTTCATTTCCCTCTTTTCTATCCTTTTTTTGAGGACTTAAGGCGAATGCGCACGAGTTGACCGCGCATTAGATATGTGTATTTTTAATGCGTGACGTATTATTAATGGAGAGGCAGGAGATGGGAAAACGACCGACCGGGTCATCCGTCGATTGGCAGATGCGGCGACAAACAATCGCTACGGATGTTCTCGATCTCTATCTTGAAAAGCCCTGGCCGAATGTGAGCATCGACGACATCGCCGAGCGCCTCGGCATCAGCTATTGGCAGGTCTATTATGCCTTCGACGGACAGGAAGACATCTACCGTGCGGCCGTTAACCGCCTTGTCCATACAATCGCCGATATGGACGGCTTCGAACCAGCAGCAAATCTCTCGGTGAGCCAGTCGATCCAGGACTATGTCAGATATGCTGCAGGCATCGTCAGCACCGACGAATATCGAAAACTGTTATTCCTCTGCCTTCGCGACCAGCACACTGACCCCTTCGTAAAAGCGATCTACGACCAGCGAATTGCGGAGCCACTTCGCCAGGGCCTTGAGGATACCGTCACCCGGGCAGGCGCACGAACAGGAATGGACCTGTGCGTACTTAACGGCGAGCGGGACAGCTATCTCACCAAGCTGGAAGCTACGCTCGCTCTACCCAAACTGCTCAGGCGCGACGCTTTCGTGACCAGCCATTTCGAAAACACCGTCGCATCGACCGCGAAGAATATCTTCTCGGCAACCTGCACTTTTGACGGATTCGGCGAAGGTGACCGCAGCCGGCGGGCACCAGCAGCGGCCTAACCTAATCGGGAGCTATCCGCCCCACCCTCCTCGGCGATAAGCCGATCAAAAAGCGATGCTTTGTCCAGCGCCTTTTCGAACTGGCGAATGGCCCGGAACAAATCGACTCCGGATTCATCAAAGATGGTCGAGAATACCGAGCGGATTCGCTCGGTAATAGCCTCCAGCTTCGCAAATTCAGCGCTGCCTTTTTCCGTTGCCGACACTCCGCGCACCCGCAAGTCGGCCTCGGTAACCCCGCTTTTTACCAGACCCGCGCGCTCAAGCTTGTCGACAGTTTTGGTAACGGCCTGATGCGAATATCCCAACGCGTCCGCAATCGACGCCACAGACACGTCATTCCGGCATACGACAAAGGCCATGATCGCCGTGGCACCCGCGGGAATCGTAAGATCCGCACGGTCAAAATACCTGTCTCCATCGGATGCGAGCCGCCGCGCAAGACGCCGTATAACCAGGTTCAGATAGGCCGGACCGAGCTCATCCGCAAAATCGGTCATCCGACTCTCTATTTCTACCACCATAGATATACTTCTCCACATGCCATCCTTTTATATCTAGCATGCCTATCCTATATTTATACAACTAGTTGCATTAAAATTGGGAATTCGCCATAGTGAGCATATGGCATACTGATCGCATGGTGTGGCTAGTGCCGAACGGACGCATCATTCTAATGTTTATTACACCAGCATCTTCCAATACCGCCCCTGAGCGCCGGAGCATGGCGGTTATTACTGGTGCCTATAGATGACTAAAATGACCAAAACCGAACGGTTAAGTTCGCGTGATTTTCCTCTATTTTCTATATCTGCGGCAACGCTTTTATTGCGCTTCGCTCTTTACACGACACCGCTCACAGTCTCGTTCGTCCTTTTCTTCGGGACGGCAGCCTATCTCGATGGTGACGTTCCCGATATCACCTGGTTGCAGAGGGTAACGATTTCTGCAGTGGGTTTCCTGCCTTGGCTGCTCGCCGCGCCCACGGTGGTGTTGGTCGGATTTCGACAAACCATGCTTCGCCTTAGCTGGGTAAAGCGGACTGCAGAAATTGTCGTTCTCGCCTCTGGAGTCTTTGCTCTCATGCTCCTCAGCATGACCTTTGTGATGGCGCCCTTCTGGGGCACCACGATCGACGTCATCATGGGGGCAACTGAATTTCGCGACTGGATATGGGACATCCTGTTTTTCATCGTTGCGCTATTGGCTGGCCAGAGCTTCGGAATGAGCCGGAGAAATGCACCACCGGCTGACCTGGGCTTACGCGACGGCAAGATCATGGCACGTTCGGCATCCCGGGTAGACATTGTCGACATCGACGATGTGATAGCCGCGAGTGCGCAGGGCAACTATGTCGCGCTGATCACGCGGCAATCGGAATTCCTGCACCGCGCAACATTAGCAGAAATGAAGAAGCAGCTGGGTCGTCACGGCTTTGTCCAGGTGCACCGATCGCATCTGGTACGCGTGGATTCCATCGCATCCGTCACAAGGGCGGACGGTCGTATCAAGGACATCCATCTGCATGGCGGGCGACAACTCCCGGTCAGCGCCGGCAATCAGGAGCAGCTTAGAGACATGCTCCGGACAGGTCATGCCCCAGCCTGACGGCGAAATCGGAAATCGCGTCCGCGTTGCCCGGCAACCCACCCTATAGCTCGTCCCAAACCTCTGCAAATTCGCGTCAAGAACCGTTCGTTCGTCACAATCAGTTGCCGCGCCGCTTCCGCTGAAGCCGCTGCCATGAGAGAAAACCTCATATTTGTTATTGCGACAGAGTTTAGATTGATCGCTCCTGCCTGACCACAGGATGCGAACTTCCACGAGGATCAAATTCGAGCAGAAATCCATGAAACATGATCACAAGCCCATCGTGGTTTCCCAGTCCAATCCACCACCTGCACGCATTCGCGTAGCGAGCCATTCGGCGCGCTCACCGGCTGACTGTTCATGCGGAACACGCGACAGACTGGCTGCGGACACCAGCATGAGACGCCAAAAAAAGGGCAGCGGAATTCTCTAGCCTGAACGAATTCTCTGCTGCGTTCGACCCCGATACAATACTGCGCTATCCAGTGCGCCATGGGTACGACCAAGATATTTGTGCACGGCGTTCCGGACACACCGGCGATCTGGGGGCCGCTCATCGCAGCGTTGGGAGAACTGGACGGCCGGGTGCACTGCCCCGCACTGCCCGGCTTTGTTGACGCTGCTCCCGAAGGATTTCCGGCAACGAAAGAAGCCTATACGGACTGGCTTATCGAGCAGATCCGGGCCGCGCATGCCGTGACCGGCCCGGTCGATCTGGTCGGGCATGACTGGGGTGCGATATTCGTGCTGCGCGCGGCCAGTCTGGTGCCGGAACTGGTTCGCTCCTGGATCGTAAGCGATGCGATGATCGATCCTGACTATCGTGGCCATCCAATAGCTCGCAAATGGAATACGCCGCTGGTCGGCGAACTCGTCATGGCGCTTGCCCGGCCGCAGGCGCTTGCCAAGGGACTGGCCGAGGCCGGAATGCCGGAAGACATCGCCGCGCATGATGCCGAGACATGGACACGCGCGAAACGCCGGGCAATCCTCAAACTCTATCGCAGTGCCGATGGCCTGCGTTTTACCGGCGACTGGCTGGAACGGCTGGCGGACATGCCCAAGCATGGGCTTGTCGTCTGGGGCGAGAATGATCCCTATGTGGAACTGCATTTTGCGGAAGCGTTTTCCGAACGCTGGTCGGTGCCGCTCCATCTTGAACGCGGTGCGGGGCATTGGGCGATCGCCGAGCGTGCAGACAGCATCGCGGCCCGTATCAAAGCATTCTGGGCCGATAATCCCGTCTGACCGCTTGAAAACCGGGGTTTGAAGCGCTGCTTTGCCCGTATTGCCCAATCACAAATCTTCATCTTTAAATTACCATTATTCCTTAGATTTGCACCCTATGAACGTGCACCGCGACATCACGCCTTCCGCCAAGGCCGCGAATGCCGATCCGCGTCCGCCCTCGGCGGTCTCCAGCGGTGTCGGCTTTGCCGGGCTTTTTGGGCTTTTCGCCGCGATAGCCGTCGGGCGGATGACGGGGGCCAATGGCCCGGTGTCCTCGATGCTCGCGGTGGTCGCCTGCGGCCTGCCGATGGTGCTGTGGACGGTGTTCGTCGACAAGGCCTGGAAGAATGAAACGACAGGGCTGGACTGGGGCCGGCCGCTCACGCCGCATGACGAGACCCGCGATATCAGCATTGCCAAGCTTGCCGGCCTATGGGCGACCTGGGCCATCATCGCCGCCATATACTGCATCGCGCGTTATTACTGGGACGGCCAGTATCTGTTCGCAATGCGGATGCTGGCCTGGTCCGCACCCGTGCTGTTCGTGGTTTCGATCCCCTATATCTTCTGGATCGACCGGCGACTGAAAGAGCCGAAGGACGGGGCCTATATGTTCGGCGCCTGGCTGACCGGGGAACGCGCCGATATCGATCCGGAAAAGCTGGTCGAACATTTTCGCAGCTGGGCCGTGAAAGGCTTTTTTACCGCCTTCATGATTTCCATCGTGCCGGGAAACTGGTTCGAGGTGCTGAGCTGGAGCAATGCGCAGATCACCTCCGATCCGGTCGCAATGAGTCGCTTCCTGATCGGACTGTTGTTCCTGGTTGACGTCGCCTTTGCCACGGTCGGCTATGTGTTGACCCTGCGCCCGCTCGACGCGCATATCCGTTCGGCCAATCCCTATGCGCAGGGCTGGGTCGCGGCACTGATCTGCTATCCGCCCTTCATCCTGATGGGCCCCGGCGGTCCGCTCGATTACGGCCAGAATACGGCTGACTGGACCTGGTGGCTGGAAGGCTGGCCAGCGGTGGCGCTGGGACTGTATGGCGCTGTCCTCGTCATCCTGACGGGCATCTACAGCTGGGCCACGGTCGCCTTCGGCATCCGTTTTTCCAACCTCACGCATCGCGGTATCCTGACCCACGGCCCCTATCGCTGGACGCGCCACCCTGCCTATATCGCAAAGAATATCTTCTGGTGGCTCACAACCTTGCCCTTCATCGCGACAAGCGGAAACCCGGTCGACATGATCCGCAACACGGTGATCCTGGGGCTGGTCTCCGGCGTCTATTACTGGCGCGCCAAGACCGAAGAACGCCATCTGATGGCAGACCCTGCCTATCGCGACTATTTCGACTGGATGGAGCGCAATGCGCCGATCCCGAGGTTTTTTGCATGGCTGACCGGACGCGAAGCCAAAGCGGGGCAGATGATCCCGGGGTAACGCCGGCACTGAAGTAGATTTTCAGGCTCGGGCTATGACATCAAATCGTGGATTTCCCTCATTCCCTGTTCCCGCCTCCTGCTATGTCTCTGGCCGACAAAGATAGGACCACATGATCGGAACATCGTTCGGCACCGGGTCCGCACGCGAAACGATCGACCAGCCAGATCCTGCGAGCATTTTTTCTATATAACCGGAAGAAAAGCTGCTCTTGATACCGGGTTTTGCCGGATTGAGCTCTTTGTGTTCCGGGCCATCCTGATGAAGGAAGGCCGAAAAGAACATATGCCCGTCAGGTTTGATATGCCGGTTGAGAAACTGGAAGGTGGCCGATGCTTCGTCGGGCTGCTGGTGGGTTATAACGGAAAACATACAGGCGATGTCATATCGCTTATGATTCAAAACCTCCGACAGATCTGCGTAATCTGCCGTCCCGCGGGGATTGTAACACAGATTCTTGAGATCAGCATGGAAGTAAGAGAGCCGTGGATCCCGAACGTGCTCAATCAGGAAATCCACGATCTTCTTTTTGACCTCGATCCCGGTATAGGTGCCGATAGGTGTATCGCGATTTAGGATGGACTCACTGAACCGGACTCCACATCCCAGATCCAGTACATCAAGCCCGGCAAGATCATCGATGCCGATACGCGCGCACATATAGTCGATGAGCATTGCTCCCGTGTCGGCGGGCTCCCCCATGTCCTGAACGCTCTTCGCATTGCGATTGAGCTCAGCCGGTATTTTTAGCATTTCCCAAAACCCCTGAAGAGAATCGCGGTTACCTCAACTTTAGAAATCAATTATCTGACATGTACCGATGAAAACGATTCACCTCCATATCGGCCGCGGAAAAACGGGCACAACCGCTATTCAACGGTGGCTTGCGGCCAATCGGGACGCGGTATTGGCCCATGGTTTTGATTATCTGCTAGCAGGCGATAACGGAAAAGGGAGCGGCCATCAGCAATTTGCCAAGAGTTTCATCACGAAGCCGCCCGTTTACATGCTTCCCGCAAAAGACCCCGAGGCGGCGCAACGATCGGTACACGATGGAATCAGCCGAAGCGAAGCAGAGAATATCATCATTAGTTCGGAGAATTTTCCATTGGCCGACGCAGCATCGGTTGCAGCCTTCTTTCGCGACCTACCGGAGCCGTTTCGGGTGAAAATCATCTTCTTCGCCCGATCTCAGGACGAACTGGCGGAATCCGAATATAATCAAATGGTAAAACTGAAAAACGTTACTGAGTCCTTCTCGGAATATGCCGATAACATCCTGAGCGGATGCCATTACGACACGGAGCTCGCTCCCTGGGAACGTCAATTCGGCCATGAGAATATTCTGTGTCGAATTCACAATGCCCGAAGCAAGGGCGCGATCACAGGCTTCCTGAATTGCCTATCGGAAGAGCTGGTACCTTTGGCCAGTACGCACACGGATCAGTCCAATCCGTCCGTTGGATCGAAAGCGCTGGCTGCAATGCGCCAGCTCAACGAAGTCGAATTGTCGGACCGACAACGTCGTTACCAGAACATCGCTGCAAAATTCGCCGAAAAGGATTTGCCCGCCCTTTTCATGAACAGCAGCGAAGCGCGACTTTTTCGCCACAAATTTGCCGAAAGTAACCGCACTTTTTCCAGTCGCTATCTGGAGGAGGCAGTTTCCGATCTGGGAGGGCGGCGATATACTGACGACGAGCGCGACGCCATCGTCGCTGAACTGCGGGCGGAGGGTCTCGCGACAGGGTAAAATCGCCGAAGCGATCACGGGATGAGAAAGCAGCTAGATGCTGAAGGGATAACTCCCGCCAGTTGTTTGCTGTACAAAATTACGCAATATCGCAGTCGGACCTGACCACCTCGAACCTGCGATCATGCTGCACGCTATGATTGGGGTTAAAGGCACCCGGGGCATGCGCCCATTCCACTTCGATTCCATCGAAATCGCGCTTCCAACCCGATGGTTGCTCTGCAACATCGTGATCGCCAAAGGTACAGACGAGCCGCGCGGCGCATTATTGCCCACCGAGTGCATTGAGACATATTTTAAAAAAGGCCATTTGCGAGAATGGCTGGAATCGGCGCTCCCGCACAATAGAAAATCCAACTTTCGATCAAATGTCATTCGCGAACAAAACCTATTTATGTCGACCGCTGTGCCGCGCATGCTCTAGCGAACGCGACTGGCCATTGCTAATAACAAGGACCGATTGAAAGGCCGCAGATTTTGAAACAAGACATTGGCGACCTGGCTCTTTTCGGCGGCGGCAAATTGTTTCCCGACCCCTTGCATGTGACACGCCCGACAGTTGGCTCCAAAGATATCTTCCTCGACCATGTAAATGCTGCCTGGGACCGACTTTGGTTCACCAATGACGGTCCCCTGGTCCGTGAACTGGAATCGCAATTGGAGCGCGAGCTCCAGGTTGACCATTGCGTCCTCACTTCCAACGGCACGTCGGCCATGTCGCTCGTTATCCAGGCGCTGGGCCTCAAGGGCGAGGTAATACTGCCGTCCTTCACTTTTGTTTCAACGGCCCATGCCTTGCAGATGATCGGGATCAAGCCGGTTTTTGCGGACATTGATGCCACGACATGGAGTCTCGACGTCGATCATTGCCGCGCGTTGATAACGCCTGAAACGTCCGCCATCATCGCAACCCATCTATTTGGCGACACCGCCGACATAGAGGCATTGGAAGCACTATGCCGCAGTGAGAATATTCCGCTCCTTTTTGACAGCGCTCATGCCTTTGGTTGCACGCATCACGGAAAACCCGTGGGTGGTTTTGGGGTAGCGGAAATCTTCAGCTTTCACGCCACCAAGACATTTCACACGTTCGAGGGCGGTGCGGCAACGACCAACGATGAGCAGCTGGCGGCTCGCCTCCGGAAAATGCGCAATTTCGGATTCAGCGATTTCGACCATATCGACACAATCGGCACCAATGCAAAACTCTCCGAAATTCATGCTGCAATGGGTCTGACCAATTTGGCGGTGTTCGACGATACACTGATCGCCAATGCGCAGTCTCACGATCACTATGCAAAGATCCTTGCCACTTTTACAGGCCTGACCTTGCGAACCCCGCCAGAGCATGTCGCTTCGAACCATCACTACGTCGTCGCTGAAGTTGATCACGATACTTTCGGACTGTCGCGGGACAATCTGCTACAGATCCTCCACGCCGAAAATATTCTCGCGCGACGGTATTTTTATCCCGGAACACATCGTTGCGCGCCATATGCGGAATCCAACGCCGACGCTCATCTCCCTGTCACGGAGAACTTGGCCGATCGCATCATACAGTTCCCTGGCGGGGCTTCGATACCGCAGGAAGACATTACGAAGATCGGGTGGCTTCTTGCTTTCCTGGCCGCCAATGCGAACGAAATCACCGCTAGAATGAACCGTCTGGCATGAGGCGGGACTGGGAACTTTTCTACGCAGATCGACCCGAAACCGTGGGGCGTACCAACTATCTCTCGCTGGCCCTGCCTACGGTTCATGGCACGCCAGTCCCGGAAGGTCATTTTCGCCAGTTATGTGCCCAGATTTGCGACATGCCCGACCTGCAAGCTGAGCATAGAGTGCCAGACCTGTGCTGCGGCAACGGCCTGTTCACACGGAAAATCGCCCGCCCTATCGGTTCGGTGGTTGCTGTCGATCAAAGCGAAGCATCGCTAGGCGTTGCGCCGTAATGGCCTCGTGCTCGGACTCGGCAAGGGATATTGCGATCGGCGGTGTTTTCTCACTCGGCTCCGAAACCGACCCGGCTACGGGACGCTCTGTTTTCGCGCGATGGACCGAGGATGCAGGCGCCGTTCACTGCTTTCACAATGCGCGCAGCGCCCTGCATCATGTTCTTGTTTCTCACGCTCCAACCCGGATCTGGCTGCCCGCCTATCTGTGCCCGGAGGTCGTGTCGGCAATCCCTGCGAGCATCGAGATCCGTTATTATGGGCTGGACGAGGCCCTGGCACCTGACGTCCGGCTTTTGCGTGAGGAGCTGCGTTCGGACGACGCCATTCTCGGAGCCCACCTGTTCGGCAAGCCATTGCCTGCCGAATGGCGGGGTTTGGCTAGCGAATGGCCTGAGCTGCTCTGGATCGAGGATTGCGCACAGGCGCTTGATATCGGCGATGCCCACTTCGCTCCGATCAGAATTTACAGCCCCCGGAAATTACTCGGTGCCCCCGATGGCGGGATATTGGTCGATGGTGAAGGCGTGTTGCCACCTCCCAATCTCACACCCTGTACGGATGAAAAATTCGTCAGGCCTTATGCGCTCCGCGCAGCGGATCGGAACGACGAAGACAATGCCCGCTGGTTCCGCGCCTTCCGCCAAGCCGAGGCGTCTATGGAAGTAGGGCCCAAAGCCATGTCGGACACCGCACTGCGCATCGTGAAAAGCGCCGCCATCCAGCCGATTGCCGAAAAACGCATCCGCAATTATCGCGCGCTTGTCGAACGGCTCGCCGATCATGCCCTCATCGCAGAAATACCGGATCGCTGGGCACCCGTCGGCTTTCCGATAATAGCTAAGGACAGTGCCGCTCTCGGCGCGTTTCTCGCAGACCGCAAAATATACGCTCCACGCCATTGGGCGGAACTCCCCTCCCCCCGTGCCGATTTCCCCGGCAAACACCGGCTGGCTCATATGCAACTGACCATACCATGCGACCAACGCTATGATGAGCAGGATATGGAACGCGCCGCCACGGCTGTTCTTGAGTTTTTTTCGTGACCCACCCCTATGCGAGCGATCATTATGCGAGGGCGTGTGCGACCATGGGTGATGTCCGTCCGATGCCGGGTCTTGGAAACTGGCTTGTCGTCCGCCCGGTTCCCGGGACGGAACATATTGACGGGATCGGCCTCTACCCCTTTTCGCCTTTGGAAATCCCCCTCTCGCGAGAATCGCTTGGCGATCTGCTTTCTGAAGCCGGATTGGTGTCCCTTGTCATGGTCACCGATGCGCTCTCTCAGCCAGAACCATGGATCGAACAGAGTTTTCACACCGTAAAACCTTACAAGACCCATAATTCGTGGATCGGCAAGCCGAGCTTAAAATTTCCAAACATCACCGCCGCGAAATCCGCCGCGCCGTTCAAAGCTGCCAGACCGAAGTCATCGCCCTTGCCGACAATCTCGACGCCTGGTGTGCCCTGTACGGCGATCTTGGCGAACGCCGCAGCCTCGCCGATCACCATCGCTTCCCGGCTGCCTATTTTGATCAGCTCAGCCGCGTACCCGGTGTGAGAACCATTGGGGCCTTCAATGAGGGCGAGCTGGTGTCCGCCCATATCTGGGTCATCGATGGTGATCGGGCCTATAGTCATCTCGCCGCCTCCAGCGACAAAGGCTATCGATGCGGTGCTTCTTACGCGCTCTATGACCACGCCATCGCGCAATTCACCGATGCCATGTTATTGGATCTGGGAGGCATCCCCGATCACACCGGCAGCATGACGGGTTTGGAACGGTTCAAACGGGGGTTTGCCAACGATCAGCGCGCCAATCAGATATGCGGGTTCATCGCCAATGCGCGGGACTATGATCGGCTGTGCCGCGATGCCGGCATTGATCGCGAAACCCAATCCTATTTTCCTGCCTATCGGGCGGGGAGCCTTCGTTGACATCGATCCATTGCTGACGGCCATCGCTTCATTGAGCGGGCCGAAGGCATGTCCTCCAATCCGGTTGACACTGGTTGACACAGGGCGGGGGTCGGCGGAGGTCTTGTTCAGGAGAAGGGGACTTACCCTGAACAAATTCACAGCGGTTCACGCGATATCCGGTGTGAGAGAAAAAGTTACGGCAGGAAGATCGCAAATACCGGACTCGGCTGCGTCCTATTGGACACAGGAGAGCGGGCAGCTGTGTCCAATAGGACGCAGCCTGTCAGGTGGGGATCGACGGGGTCAAAGAGCCGGACAAAGGCCTGCGGCGCTAAAGCGGCGCAGACGTTATTTTAGCATGGGCAGGCGTGTGTAGGACAGGGAATAGGGGTTGCTTGGAATGGGAGGCGTTTTAGGGGTTTAGCAAACTGTCACCGTAATCCTGCAAATTTTCGTTGAAATATAGGAGTTTTAATGCACTTCTACGAAAGCTTGCGAACAGCTTGCTGGCGGTGCTGTCAGTCTAACTGCAACTTGTCTCCGATTGGCGCATCTGTGCTCGCGTACGGCAGGGTTCAGGCCATGAGGCTTTGCCATTCGGCCAGCGCGGCCGAGCGGCGGGTCTTGTAGGTATGTGTGTCGATGAGGTGATGTTCTGAGTTGAAGTGGTTGTGGACATTGGCGTGAACCGAGGCGAACTTCTGCAAGCTCTTCATTTGCCGGAATCTGAGCATGGCTCGCTCTCTTCGTCGAAACGGCAGGTGCGAGTTCTCCGCCCTGTTGTTCGCCCAACGGCCGATCTCCTGTTTCTTGCCATTGCCCAGTTCTTTCATCGCTGCCCTGTAGAAGCGGTCCATCGGTCATAATCGTCTCGGGCCGCCCATTGCAGCGCAGCGCTTTCTTCATGAACGTCAGTGCTGCCTTCTTGTCTCTCTTCTTCGAGACGAAGCTTTCCAGCACCTCTCCCTCCTGGTCGACGGCGCGCCAGAGATAGACCATCTCGCCGATTAGCTTCACGTACATCTCGTCGAGATGCCAGCGCCATTGCCTGAAGCTGCGCATACGGCTGATCCGCTGGCGTTTGATGTCGGCTGCAAATATCGGGCCGAACCTGTTCCACCAGTGGCGCACCGTCTCGTGGCAGATATCGATGCCGCGCTCAGCCAAGAGATCCTCGACATTCCGCAGCGACAGCGGAAAGCGGACATACATCATCACGACAAGGCGGATGACCTCCGGCGACGAGTTCAAATAGCGGAAGGGACTGGCTGGCTTCTTGGGTCTGGGCATCCGCCGGCCCTAGCCCAATCCTCTCACCGGTCAATCAGGCGCATTTGCTCTGACAATGCCCCGCAGCTTTATCCGACCCGAATCGCCGGGCCTGACCGCCTGCCAGTACCGCTCCACATATTTTCAGGTCTGGCATAGAGTGGATGAATTCGCGCGCGTTCATCACTGTACCAACGGGCTACTATTCCCATTCAGATCAACGCCCCGCAGCTCCGCCCGCCCGGCAAGAATACTGATATATTGGGCGATGGCGCGGCGCCAGCTCGCCTCTTCGAGATAGTCCGCTATCTTTGTACGCACAGCCTCAAAGGGCAGCTCTTCTCCTGTAATCTTGCGCCCGACTTGCAGGACATGCGCACCAAAGCGTGTCTTGACAGGAACCGGGCAAAGCTCGCCTTCTTCGAGATTGAACAGGAACGTATCGAATTCATCGACCGTCTGGCCCGGGCCGAGTTGTCCGAGATTACCGCCTTGGCCAGCCGAAGGGCAGGCCGAATGCAGTTTGGCCAATTCGGCAAAGCGGCCGGGATGATCCTTTAGCTCTGCAATGACGGCTTCGGCATCTGCCAGAGCCTTTGCATAGGCGGACTCATCATCTTGCGGAGCCGCAAACAAGATGTGCGATGCTTCCGCCAGGTCGGGGCTCGTGAAACGGGATCTGTGCGTTTCGTAATAACGGCGACACGTTTCCTCATCGGCTTTCGGCGTTTTCACTTCCTGTTCGAGCAGTGCTTCGATCCGCGCGTCGTCCGGCGCGAGCACCCGCCCCTTGGCGTCCTTTATTGCCTCAGCCTGGACACCCAGCCGTTCGGCCTCTGCGAGAAGCAACGCCTTGACGGCGAGCGCCTCAGCGGCGGCGGTCCAGGCCGTTTCGGGATCGTTGGACGGATGGTTTTGCGCTTCGGCCGCAATGGCCGCCGCTTCGATTTCCACGCCGTTTACGCTGACAGCCACGCTGGTTCGCTGATCGTTCATGGCGCTATTCATGACAGGGCCTTTTTGCTGCGCACGATCTGGTAGCCAGGCCGCCAGATATAGCGGACCGGCGCGGACAGCATGTGAACCAGCCGCGTGAAGGGGAAGACCAGCAGGATTGTCAGGCCAAGAAAAAGATGCGCCTTAAAGATCGGATGGACGTCCAGAACATAGGCTGAAGCGTCCGCCTCGAAGGTGAAAATCCCCTGAGCCCAGGACATGAATTTCACCATTTCATGGCCATCAAGATGGTCGAGCGAGACGAATATCGTTGCCAGGCCGAGGACGAGCTGCAGCCAGAGCATGAGCAGGATCGCGATATCGCTGAAACTCGAATTACGGCGGATGCGCGGGTCGAACAGACGCCGGTGGAGGAGCATCGAGGCGCCGACAAAGGCGAATGCCCCCGCCACACCTCCGGCAATGATCGCGAGAAACTGCTTTGCGCCATGGCTTACGCCCAGCGCGTCGAACAGGGCTATCGGGGTCAAAAGACCGACGAAATGCCCGGCAAAGATGAGCAGTACGCCAAGATGGAAGAGTAGGGAGCCGACCATCAACTGGCGACGGCGCAGGAGCTGGCTCGAACCCGCCCGCCAGCTATAGGGTTCCCGGTCATATCGGACGATAGATCCAATCGCGAGCACGGACAGCGCGATATAGGGATAGACGCCGAAGACCAGATTGTTCAGAAATTCAGCCATTGTGTGCGCTCCCATTTTGGGCGGTCCCTGCCGGTTTGGATGGGGACGTGATCTCGGCAGCCAGCCGGTCCAGCATTCCATCGACCTTGGGGCAGCCTTCATCGGGAGAGCCAGGGCCGAAGGCCACCTGTTCGGCTTCCCAGGCAGCATCAAGCGCCTCTAGATCATCCGGATCGTCATCGGGTTCGTCGAGCAGCGCCTTGATCGCTTCGGAATCGACTTCAGCCATCTCGGCAAGCGCCTGCATCACAGCAGCGTAACTGCTTTCGCGCTTGGCCAGTCTTTCGCCAAGCGCGGCGATTACATGAGCCGCTTGGCCGAGCAGGTCGACAGCATCCCCTTGGGGCAGCGTTGAAAGAAATTCGAGGAACAGCGGGATGAAGTCCGGGAGTTCCTTGCTGTCGATCTCGAGCCCGCGGTCCTCATACATGGCCTTCAGGTCGACCATCGCCTGGCCGCGATCGCGGCTTTCGCCATGGACATGTTCGAACAGGTGCAGGGACAGCGAGCGGGTGCGGTCGAACAGCGTCACATAGCGTTCCTGCAAGTCGAGCAGATCGTGCGTTCGATATTCCTCAACCAGCCGGTGGAGCGCCGGCAGATGCTCTGTTGGAACCAGGCCCTCACCCGACAGGATCTCTCCAAACTCGCAGGACACTGCCTGAATTTCGACGGTTGGATAGGCCAGCAGCAGGGAAAGGATTTGAAAACTTTTTGCGGTCATCAGAACATCTCCGTCGGGGTCTGGATACGCTTCTTCTTGGGGGTGCCGAACAGATTAGGTTCGGATGACCCGCCCGAACATCCATTGCCGAAAGAGAAGCCGCAGCTGCCGCGTTCGTCAAAAGCATCTTCCGCTTCTTCACGATGGCTGGTGGGGATGACGAAGCGATCCTCGTAATTGGCAATCGCCATCACATGATACATTTCGTCGATTTGTGCGGGTTTCAGACCAATCCGTTCGGCTACATCTGTGGCGATCACGCCATCAATCGTCTTGGCACGCATATAGCTGCGCATCGCCATCATCCGCTCGAGGCACAGCGCGACCGGTTCCTCCTTTCCTGCGGTGAGCAGGTTGGCGAGGTACCGCAGCGGGATACGCAGGCTGCGGACATCGGGCATGCCGTCAATAATATCGAGCTGACCGGCACTGGCTGCCGCGTTGATCGGCGACAGGGGCGGTACATACCAGACCATCGGCAGGGTGCGATATTCGGGATGCAGCGGAAAGGCGACCTTCCATTCCATCGCCATTTTATAGACCGGCGATTTGCGCGCCGATTCCAGCCAGGCTTCAGGCACGCCGTCTTTGCGCGCCTGTTCGATAACTTCCGGATCATTAGGATCGAGGAAAATATCGAGCTGTGCCTGATACAGATCCTGCTCATCCTCAACCGAGGCTGCTTCGTCAATACGGTCGGCATCGTAGAGCATCACGCCGAGATAGCGGATGCGGCCAACACAGGTTTCGGAACAGACGGTCGGCTGGCCCGCCTCGATACGCGGGTAGCAGAAGGTGCATTTTTCCGATTTGCCACTGTTCCAGTTATAATAGATCTTCTTGTACGGGCAGCCGGAGACGCACATGCGCCAGCCCCGGCATTTTTCCTGGTCGATCAGGACAATGCCGTCTTCCTCGCGCTTGTAGATTGACCCGGACGGACAGGCCGCGACGCAGGTCGGGTTCAGGCAATGCTCGCACAGGCGAGGCAAATACATCATGAATGTATTTTCAAACTCGCCGTACATTTCTTTCTGTATGCCTTCGAAATTACTATCGTTGGAGCGTTTGGAAAATTCGCCGCCGAGAATTTCTTCCCAGTTTGGTCCCCATTCGATC
Source organism: uncultured Parasphingopyxis sp. (assembly GCA_947259005.1). GTDB lineage: Bacteria > Pseudomonadota > Alphaproteobacteria > Sphingomonadales > Sphingomonadaceae > Parasphingopyxis. Next base: position 16,318 of record CAMYKP010000012.1, read on the forward strand.
TTCTCCATCCGCTCGCCGGAAATCAGCGAACGTGGCCGCGCCGTCGGCATGGCATTCATCTCCGGCGCGTTTTGCAGATGCTCGTAATCGAAGGTGAAGGGCTCATAATAATCGTCAATCTCGGGAAGGTCGGGATTGGCGAAAATCTTGGCCAGCACCCGCCATTTACCGCCCATTCGCGGGCGGATCCGGCCATTGCGTACGCGTTCCCAGCCGCCGTTCCAGCGGTTCTGGTTTTCCCAGTCTTTCGGATAGCCAATGCCGGGCTTGGTTTCTACGTTGTTGAACCAGGCATATTCCATGCCCTCGCGGCTGGTCCAGACGTTCTTGCAGGTCACCGAACACGTGTGACACCCGATACATTTGTCGAGATTCAGCACCTTGCCTATTTGTGCGCGTACTTTCATTCCGCTGCCTCCATGTCCGGGGACAGCCTGTTTTCAGGTCCATCGAGCCAATCGACATCCGCCATCTTGCGGACAATGACGAACTCGTCACGGTTCGATCCGACGGTGCCATAATAGTTGAAGCCATAGCTTTGCTGTGCATAGCCGCCGATCATGTGCGTTGGCTTCAGCACGGCCCGTGTCACGCTGTTGTGGATGCCGCCGCGCTGGCCAGTGATCTCGGATCCCGGCACATTCACGATCTTTTCCTGCGCATGATACATGAAGAGCGTTCCTTCCTTCATGCGCTGCGAGACCACCGCACGGGCGACGAGCGCGCCGTTGGTATTGAAGGCTTCCACCCAGTCATTGTCGACGATCCCGGCCTTGGCCGCATCGGTTTCCGACATCCACACAATCGGACCGCCACGCGAAAGCGTCAGCATCAGCAGATTGTCCGTATAGGTCGAATGGATGCCCCATTTCTGGTGCGGGGTGATGAAGTTAAGGATGACATGATCCTGCCCCTCGGCGCGGTCGAGCATTGGCTTGACCGCCTTGGTGTCGATCGGCGGTCGATAGACGCAAAAGCCCTCGCCAAAAGCCCGCATCCATTTGTGATCCTGATAGAGCTGTTGCCTCCCCGTCAGCGTTCGCCACGGGATCAGCTCATGCACATTGGTATAGCCGGCATTGTAGCAGACGGTTTCGCTCTCGATCCCCGACCAGGTTGGTGACGAGATAATCTTGCGCGGCTGTGCGACGACGTCGCGAAAGCGGATTTTCTCATCCTCTTTGGGCCGCGCGAGATGCGCATGCTCACGCCCAGTGAATTTCTCCAGAGCCTCCCAGGCCTTGACCGCAACTTCGCCGTTGGTTTCCGGCGCAAGCATCAGGATCACTTCGGCGGCGTCGATATCGCTTTCGATTTTCGCCATGCCCTTGGTCAGGCCGTCCTCGGTCACGATACCGTTCAGCGCTTTGAGATGGTCCACCTCATGCCCGGTATTCCAGCCTATGCCCTTGCCGCCATTGCCGAGCTTGTCCATCAGCGGGCCGAGAGCCGTGAATTGCTTGTAAAGGTTGGGATAATCCCGTTTTACGACAGCGATTTGCGGCATGGTCTGGCCCGGGATGGCGTCCACCTCACCCTTGGCCCAGTCCGCGACCTCGATCGGTTGGGCCATTTCGCCCGGCGTGTCATGCAGGATTGGCGTAAGTACGACATCCTCTTCCTCACCCAGCACTTCGGGTGCGATTTCGGAGAATTTCTTCGCGATTGCCTTGTAGATTTCCCAGTCCGACTTCGACTCCCAAACCGGATCGACCGCTGCCGAGAGCGGATGGATGAAGGGGTGCATGTCCGACGTGTTTAGGTCGTTCTTCTCGTACCATGTGGCTGTCGGCAAAACGATGTCCGAATAGACGCAGGTCGTCGACATGCGGAAATCCAGCGTTACGAGCAGATCCAGTTTTCCCTCTGGCGCCTCATCATGCCAGACAACATCTAGGGACTTGGCATGGCCCGTTGCACCCAGATCCTTGCCTTGCACACCATGACTGGTGCCAAGAAGGTGCTTGAGCAGATATTCATGGCCCTTGCCCGACGAGCCGAGAAGGTTGGAGCGCCAGACGAACATGTTGCGCGGCCAGTTGGCGGGATCATCGGGGTCGTGGCAGGACAGTTCGAGATTGCCCGATTTGAGTGACTCAACGACATAGTCTTTGGGTTCTTGCCCAGCCGCGCGCGCCGCCTTGGCAAGGTCCAGGGGATTGGTCTTGAGCTGCGGCGCGGAAGGCAGCCAGCCCATGCGCTCGGCGCGGACATTGTAATCGATCAGCGAACCACTCCAATCGCCAGCCGGTGCCGTTGGCGAGAGGATTTCATCGACGTCCAGTGTCTCGTAGCGCCACTGATCGGAATGAGCGTAGAAGAAGCTCGTCGAGTTCATCTGCCGCGGCGGGCGGTTCCAGTCGAGCCCGAATGCCAGGGGGAGCCAGCCGGTTTGCGGGCGCAGCTTTTCCTGCCCCACATAGTGGGACCAGCCGCCACCCGACTGCCCTACACATCCACACATGATCAGGAGATTGATGATCCCCCGATAATTCATGTCCATATGGTACCAATGGTTGAGCCCCGCGCCGAGGATCACCATTGATTTGCCTTTGGTCTTTTCGGCGTTGGTCGCGAATTCGCGGGCTACGGTGATGATATGATCGGCGGGAACACCGGTAATCTGTTCAGCCCAGGCGGGTGTGTAGGGTTCATTCTCATCGTAGCTCTTGGCGAGATTCTCACCGCCAAGACCCCGGTCGAGACCGTAATTGGCCATGAACAGGTCATAGACGGTGGCAGCATAGGCCTCGCCATCAGCCAGCACGATCTTCTTCACCGGTACCCGCCGCATCAGCGTATCGGGATGGTCGGTTCCCTTGAAATAGTCATGCTCGCGATTGCCGAAATAGGGGAAGGCAATGTCGAGTGCATCGTCATAGTCGCCGTCCAGAATGTTTGTGAGGCGCAGCTTGGTCTCCGTTCCGCCGCTTTCTTTTTCTTCAAGATTCCATTTGCCCTTGTCGCCCCAGCGAAACCCTACCGACCCATTGGGCGCAACCACTTCTCCGGTCTTTGCGTCGATTGCGACCGTCTTCCACTCCCCATTGTCCGCCTCGTTCAGTCCGCCATCGAACTCGCTCGCTCGGAGCAGCCGTTCAGGAACATAGGTGCCGTCTTTCTCCACCAGCCGAACCAGCATCGGCATATCGGTGTAGCGGCGGGCATAGTCCTCGAAATAGGCCGCCTGACGGTCAAGATGATATTCGCGCAAAATGACATGGCCCATCGCCATGGCGAGCGCCGCATCGGTGCCCTGTTTGGGGTGAAGCCACATATCGGAGAATTTCGCGGCTTCCGAATAATCGGGTGACACGACGACTGACTTTGTGCCCTTGTAGCGTGCCTCGGTATAGAAATGGGCATCCGGCGTCCGCGTCTGCGGGACGTTCGAACCCCAGAGCATCAGAAAGCCCGAATTGTACCAGTCGGCGCTTTCGGGAACATCGGTCTGTTCGCCCCAGGTCTGGGGGGAGGCAGGCGGCAGATCGCAATACCAGTCATAGAACGACATACAGGTGCCGCCGAGAAGCGACAGATAGCGCGAACCGGCCGCATAGGAGACCATCGACATTGCGGGGATGGGCGAAAATCCGATAACCCTGTCTGGCCCATGTTCCTTGGCGGTGTAGGCATTGGCGGCTGCGATGATCTCCGTCACTTCGTCCCAGTCGGCGCGAACAAAGCCGCCATGCCCGCGAATCTTGGTGTAGGAATCGCGCTTCGCCTTATCCTTGACGATCGACGACCAAGCCGCGACGGGCTCCATCGTCTTGCGCGCTTCGCGCCACAGTTTCACTAGCCGGGACCGTACAAGCGGATATTTTACCCGGTTGGCGGAATAGATGTACCAGCTATAGCTCGCTCCTCGCGAACAGCCGCGTGGTTCATGGTTGGGCAGATCGGGCCGGGTGCGCGGATAATCGGTCTGCTGGGTTTCCCAGGTAACGATCCCACCTTTGACATAGACTTTCCACGAACAGGAGCCGGTACAGTTCACACCGTGCGTGGAGCGTACGATCTTGTCATGCTGCCAGCGCTTTCGATACCCGTCTTCCCAGCGGCGATCTTCTTTGGTCGAGACGCCATGTCCGTTCGAAAAAGACTGTTTGGAGCTGAAGAAATTCAGGCGATCCAGGAGATGACTCATAGCATCTATTCCTTATTGAGCGAACTGAGGCTGAAGCGGGGCTTCGCGACCGCGCTCAATATCGTGGAGCAATCCGGAGCGGCGCGTGTAGACAAACCAGGTCACAGCAGCGCAGGCGGCGTAGAAGATCAGGAAACCCCAAAGCGCGGAATCAGGCGTGCCGGTCATCGCAATCGACGTGCCGTAGGATTTCGGAATGAAGAAGGCTCCATAAGCGGCAATCGCGGAGGTGAAGCCGATGATTGCTGCCGATTCCTTTTCGGCATGGCGCAGGCGTTCGGCTTCCGGAAGCTCTGGCATCAACCTGCCTACCTCTTTGCGCATGATGATCGGGATCATCTGGAAGGTCGACGCATTGCCCACACCGGTCGCGAAGAAGAGCAGCATGAACATCGCGAAGAAGCCCCAGAATGCGCCTGGCTGGTCCTTGTTGCCGAGGAAATAGAGGACCCCGGCAACCGCAATGATCATTACAAGGAACACCCAGAAGGTAACCCGGGCGCCGCCCCATCTGTCAGAAACCCAACCGGTCGCGGCGCGGGAGACGGCCCCCACCAACGGTCCCAGAAAGACATATTTGAGCGAATTCACGTCGGGAAAGGCAATGTTCGCGAGCAGCGGAAATCCTGCCGAATAACCGATGAACGAACCGAATGTGCCGGTGTAGAGGAAGCACATGATCCAGTTGTGCTTGCGCTGGAAAATAACGGCCTGTTCCGAGAAGCTCGCCTTGGCCGATGCGATGTCGTTCATTCCGAACCATGCCAGAGCGGCACTCGCCAGAATGAAGGGTATCCAGATAAACCCGGCATTCTGGATCCATAACGGCTCGCCACCGGCCACCGGCTGCGGATCGCCGCCTATCGCGCCGAACACACTCATCGTGATTACAATCGGCACGACAAACTGCATCACGGAAACCCCGGCATTGCCAAGCCCAGCGTTCAGCGCGAGCGCATTGCCCTTCTGCCGTTTCGGGAAGAAGAAGCTGATATTGGCCATGGACGAGGCGAAGTTACCGCCGCCGAAACCGGACAGCAGCGCCAGGAACAAGAAGATGAAATAGGGCGTATCCGGGTTCTGTACGGCATATCCAATGCCAAAGGCCGGGATGACCAGCGACAATGTACTCAGCGTGGTCCAGAGCCGCCCACCGAAGATCGGCACCATGAAGCTGTAGAATATCCGCAAAGTTGCGCCCGACAGACCGGGAAGCGCGGCGAGCCAGAAAAGTTCGTCGGTCGAATAGGCGAACCCGATTGCCGGGAGTTTTGCGACAACCACGGACCAGACCATCCATACCGAGAAGGCCAGCAACAGACAGGGTATCGAGATCCACAGGTTGCGCTGCGCAATCTTTGCCCCCCTGTCGGCCCAGAACTCATCATCCTCGGGCCGCCAATCGGTCAGCGTCACCGCCTTGGTGCTGCGATGCTCTTTCGGCTCGTGAATATCCTGCATTTCCGGGAATTCGGGAAGCTCGGACAGTTTCTCGCCCATCGCCCTCTGTTCCATCTGCCGCACCGCGAAGTGCATCCAGAACATGGCAACCGCAACCAGCCCAAAGAGCAGCATGAAGCAGCTCGTCCAGATTCCGGTAAGGTCGTTCATCGCGCCAAAGGCGATGGGCAGGATAAAACCGCCCAGCCCGCCGATCATGCCGACCAGGCCGCCGACCGCGCCAACATGGTCGGGATAATAGACGGGGATATGCTTGTAGACGGCCGCCTTACCGAGCGACATGAAGAAGCCGAGCACGAAGATGGCAAGAACGAATGGTACGAGCCCCATCGATGTCGAAAATGCGATCGGCCCTTCAATCCCGTGAATGACATAATCGGTATTGGGATAGGACAGCATGAACAGGCACAGCAGCGATACGCCGAAGGTTGCGTACATCACCTTGCGTGCACCGAACTTGTCAGACAGATGCCCGCCATACGCCCGGAACAGACTAGCGGGGATCGAATAGGCAGCCGCCAACAGACCGGCCGTTCTGATGTCGAGGCCGTAAACGTCGATCAGATAGTGCGGCAGCCAGAGCGCCAGCGCGACAAAGGCGCCGAAAACGAAGAAATAATAGAGCGCAAAACGCCAGACTTGCTGGTTCTTGAGCGGTTCGAGCTGCATCAGCATCGAGCGCGGCTTCTCACCGCTTGCCTTGCGCGCCTTGCGTTGGGGATCGTCTTCCGTGGTCAACCAGAAGATTATGGCAGTGATTGCAAGAACAGCGGCCCAGACCTGTGCGACCGAGGTCCAACCATAAGCGACAAGCACCATCGGCGCGAGCAATTTGGTGACTGCGGCGCCGACATTACCGGCACCGAATATACCCAGGGCAGTGCCCTGCTTCTCGGTCGGATAGAATTTGGAGACATATGCGATACCGACGGCGAAGCTGCCGCCGGCAAGCCCTACCCCCAGTGCCGCAAGCAGCATCACCGGGTAACTTGTCGCATAGGATAGCAAGAAAGTCGCCGCCGCGGCGCACAACATGGTCAGGGTGTAAACAAGCCGCCCGCCATATTGATCTGTCCATATGCCCAGGAAAATACGCGACAGGGACCCGGTCAGGATCGGCGTGCCCACCAAAAGGCCGAATTGCGCTTCACTCAACCCGAGATCTTCTTTGATCTGGATCCCGATAATCGAGAAAATCGTCCAGACGGCAAAACAGATGGTGAAGGCGGCCGTACTCATGCCCAGCGCCTTGTGCTGCTGGCCCGGCCCCATCTCAGCGACTTCCTGCATCATTCATTCCCCCGAATGCGTATGAGTCGCTATGCGGCTCAATCGATGAGGTTCGTTTGCTGGAGCAGATGCAATTCCATCTTGATTTATATCAAATATGGGGAATTATGGATGCAAATCAGATATATATCTCGCTCATAATTGATAAATGCGCGATGGAACGCTGCGAAATCGCAAACCATCTCTTGATAGTTATCAAATGTTGCTGAAGGTCTTTCCGACATAATTGGAGAGATTTTTTCCCATGCGTCCTGAAGATATCCCGGTGGTCCGCAATCTCCCTCTTTTTTCCGATATGGATGATCGGCGTTTTGAAGAACTGGTCGAAGCCGCATTGCTCCAGACGTTTCCACCACAGGTCGATCTGATACGTGAAGGCGACCCGGCCGATTTTCTCTATGTGCTGGTTGAGGGTGCGGTTGAAATGTACGCCAGCCACAATGGCCGCGAGACGACGATGGCGGTTATCGAGCCGACATCCGCGTTCATCCTTGCGGCGGTCCTGAACGACGTTGTCTGCCTGATGTCGGCAAGGACATTTCTACCCTCGCGGCTGATGATGATACCCAACGAACATATCCGGCGCTGCTTTTCAGAGGATACGACCTTTGCCGGGGCCGTCGCTGCGGAACTCTCCAAATCCTATCGCCAGCTGGTCAAGCAGCACAAAGAGATCAAGCTTCGCTTCGCCGGCGAACGGCTTGCCAATTACCTGCTCCGCCAATCCCAGGCGCGCGGCGATCCCACCCAATTCACGCTGCCGGCCGGCAAGGGCACGATCGCTGCACTGCTGGGGATGACGCCCGAAAATCTCTCACGAGCCTTTGGTGCATTGTCCGCTCATGGTGTCAGGGTAAGGGGCGGCAATATCCATATCGACGACGCCAAGCGGCTGGCCGATTTCGCCAAGCCGACCCCGCTGATCGACGCGGTGGAGGAAATCTACGAACGGCGCGGTGTGAAAAGCATCGGGCCGTAAAGGATCGCGAATAGCAGGAAGCCCGATATCCACAATGCGCCGCTGACCGTCATGACGAGAGGATAGTCGAGAGCTGTGAACGGCCCCGCTACCCGCATCGCGGCCCCGAGAAAGATCAGCGCGTAAATGGCAACTGTGCCCAAACCGACTTCAAGCGCGCGGCCGCAATGACCCAGGCTCGCGCGCGTCATGACCGCTATTGTCAGCTGTCCGATCGCTCCAGCCGTCAGTACATGGAGCGCAAGCGAGGGCGTGACGAGATCGGGCCGGATCATCGCGCTCCCCATCGCCAGCAAAGCTGCCACAAGCCATGCATAGGCAATGTGCAGAATCACGACCAAGGGTTCGGCGAGCGTTGCCCAGCCCCGCCAGCGCGCAAGCCGGATCAGATGAAGGCCGCCAACGATCAGGAGCGCATAGCCGGTGAAGGGTTGGTCCGGCGCGGTGATCCATCCGATCATCGTCAATCCGGTCAGCAGCAGCACGACCTTGTCCAATGGACCGAAGGGTGAAGGCAGGGAGTGCATCCCGCGTTTCTTCATCCAGTTGATGGTGAAGGATGGAATGATCCTCCCCCCAATCAGCGACATCAGCATCACAGCGATGGCGAGCCCGGTGCGTTGACCGGTGCCGACAGACATGGCGGCATGGAGTTCAAGGTGGAACAGGATGTTGCCGAGCGCGAACAGGCTGACAAGCACACAGATGGGCAGGTTGCGCCAGTTCTTTCCGTTGAGCACTTCGCGCCATGCAAAAACCGCCAGGAGGACCAGAAAACTGCTGTCGATCGCGGCAGCACCAATACCGCTGCCTGCGAACATGGCGATACGGCCCGATATCCAGACCAGCACGAAAAGCAGCAATGGCAGCCCCATTACCGGTAACCGTCCCGTCCAATTGGGAATGGCCGTCATGAGAAAGCCGGCGATGATCGCGGCCAGATAGCCGAACGCCATCTCATGCATGTGCCAGCGCATGGCATCCTCGCCGATGGCATAACCATGGGTGAACGCCGCCAGCCAGAGCGGAATCGCGAGAACGGCGAAGCAGGAGCCGAGAAAAAAGAACGGCCGGAAACCGTGGCTCAGAAAAGCGGAGCCGGTATAGGCGCGGCGCTTGTCTCCAGCTGTCATTTTTCCGGCGGTCGTTGCTGTGGTGTCGGTCAAAAGCCTATCTGCGTTGTTAGCCAAAATTTGCGTGTGTCGGTCGCGAAGCGATCCGCGTCATAGTCAGCATATTTGAGCGCCACGGACCAGCCCGGACGCAGCGGAACCGTAAATTGCGCATTCCATTCGCTGCCATAATGTATGTCGGCGCGTGTCGACCGGAAATCATGATAGGCAAGGCGGAAGGAGGCGTTTTCAAAAAATCCGGAGCGGAATGGCCGGATCGTTGCGTCCGCATAAAGGTCACGCAGCCCGTTCGGCGGCGTCCGCAGGAATTTGTCGGTCCAGCCGTTGAAGGCGTGGAGCGTCGCAAGCGGCGTTTGCAGCGCATCAACCCCGTTGCCGCCCAGCCGTTCGTAACCGACCCTGAGCGCGACCGGCCCAACCGTTACGCCGGGCTCGGCAAGAAGATAGGAGAGCGAGAAGTCGCGCGGATGCCCGGCATGATCGCTCTGGCGCGCGTATTCGGCCGCATAGGTGAGCGTGACATCGCCGCCGACCGGCCGCTGCCCCGCCAACCGCACACCCCAGCTCCGGGACGAGTTCACCGGCGCATTGGGTATATCGAGCCAATAGCCATAGGCGCTGATTGTCCCGAAATCCGCAACATCCACGGACCCGCGGATCATGTGTATGTCATTGTCTCGCCAGATGCCCATCGGTGAATCCGGGCCGAAAATCCGGTTGACGCGCCAGGCATGGCCATAGGTCAGGCTGGAGGAGGCAGAGGGATGCGCCGTCACAAAGGCGGCGTCGAAAGTCTGGTCATTCTGCCGCCAGCCGACCGAACCGATCCAGCGCTGATTGTCGAGATTGATGACCTGGCGACCAACTCGTGCGTCGACGCGATCAGGCATCTGCCATCGGACATAGGCCTGATTGAGTAATAGATCCTCTGGATCGACAACGACGGGAAACGCTGCGCGGCCATTTACGGTGTCGTTAAAGTCGTCAGGCCCAAGTTGCACGATCCCCTCGGTTTCAACCAGCGCGCTGAATCCCTGCCATTCGCTTGTCCTAAGCCCGGCGCGAACCCGCAATGTCGAGGCGGTCGCATCGTTTGGTAACCCGTCTTGATCAACCAGCTCGAGGCGGTAACGCAAATCGATGTAGGGATCGACAACAAGAGGCGCCGTTTGGTTGACTTCTGTTTCCGTTGCGAGAGCTGAGACAGGTGTCCAACCGAGAGCTGCCAGAATGAAAAAACATAGCTGTAGGCGGTTTTGCATAACGACTGGATAAAGGAACACACCATATCATATTTGATATATGTCAAATGTCGTGTTTATCTCCGTAACACTCCCTACGAAAATAGTGCCAGAGATGATGCGCGCGTCTGCTTCCTGGGAATAGGAAAAATCGCATGAATGTCCGCGATTAGTCGCTAAGCAGACGTCTGTTCAACCATTACTCAATGTCTGAATTTCGTCGAATACCGACCTCAGAATAAAAACGATCAGAGTTCGGCTCTTGTGAAGTTAACTTCACTCGAAATACCTGTGCGAGAGGGATTTCTGTGTGCCCACTGGCGGAGACGTTTTAGCTCCGGACTCCTATCTATCTGGTTATTAACACGAATTCCGGCTGGAGGTGCACCGGGTGGGATTCGTACTCTCCGTCACTTCATGTCCTAAGCCATTGATAAGTATAACCACGCATCACCTTGTGTCCCAGGGTTGTGTTCCAAGGTGTGTGCCAACCGTCAATTCGGTGCGTTTGCTCTGACTATGCTGGTACGCGTCCTTTCGGGCGATATCCTTGCGTCAGGGTTTCAGGGAGTTAGGTTCGACGGAGATTTACGCGAATCTCGTCTGACCATAAAGCCTTGCCCGAAGAAGATATGACCTCCCTGGTTTCGAACCATGCCAATGATTTCATCGCTGGATAATGTCTGCTCGCTTGCCACTTGAAACACCCGCTTGATCTCGATCGCTAACCTTAGCGCAAGCGGCGCTGCAATGCGAAGGGAGTAGGTATTCAACGACCAGCGCAGGTCATCGCGCTCGATTTTGTTCCGAAATGCCGTCGGGACCCGCATGCGGAAATGATAGATTCCATTTCGACGCTGAAGATATGGGGCTGGCGACTTACTCATCGCGCAGTACCACATGTTTTGGAACTTAAATGGCGATCACAAGCTTTTGTGTTCCAAGCCTGTGTTCCAAACAGCGTGGCCACGAAATTTCGAGATTTCCATCTATTTGAATTTAAATGAAAATATCGATATCTGGCGGAGAGGGTGGGATTCGAACCCACGGTACCCATAAGGCACAACGGTTTTCGAGACCGCCCCGTTCGACCACTCCGGCACCTCTCCGCATAGACAAGGTACACCGGCATTGCTGCCGGGCGGGCCGTTTGAGCGGCGCGCATTAGCTTACCCCACAGCGCTTGCCAAGTCCGTGCTTGTCACAAGAAGGGTCCACACCTACATTATTTGTCATGGACCCGGATATCCCCTCCCCGCGCGAACGCAACATATTCGCGAAAAACGCACCGCCCGTGGCGCATGCAAGCTTTACGATCGGCGATATCGTCAAGCATCGCATGTTCGATTTTCGCGGTGTGATTTTCGATATCGACCCGGTTTTTGCGAACAGCGACGACTGGTATGAGGCGATTCCGGAGGATATTCGCCCCCATAAGGATCAGCCCTTCTATCACCTGCTCGCCGAAAATGCGGAGAGCAGCTATGTCGCCTATGTCAGCCAGCAGAACCTGCTGCATGATGAAAGCGACGAGCCGATCGATCATCCGGCCATTCCGGGCATATTCGATGGTATTGCCAAGGGCCGCTACATGCTGAAACCCGAACACCGCCATTAGGCCTCGACCCTATAAATCCTGCCGCCATGTGGAAGTGACAGGAACACAAAAAACCACATGACATGCAGGAGAAGATAGTTTTGGCGACAGCAGCAAAGGACCAGATGGCGGTACCCCGCCCCTCGCGGCTATTGGCTTTTTCCGAACTTCATCGGGCAGCGTTCGAGATGGCCACGCTGCCATTGACCTCGCCATTGCTCTATTCGGCCCCGCGCGGCGATGGCCATCCGGTGATGGTCTTGCCCGGATTCATGGCCAGTGGCCGTTCGACGCGGATCATGCGGCGCTATCTCGACCGGTTGGGCTATGACACCTATTGCTGGGATCTTGGCCGCAATCTCGGGCCTCGCGCCATCGGGGCCGATGGCGAACATCTGATCGACAAGCTGCACGAAATTCATGAGGAAACCGGCGAAAAGGTCTCCCTTGTAGGCTGGAGCCTCGGCGGTTCCATGTCACGCCAGCTCGGCCAGCGCGTTCCCGAAAAGGTCCGGCAGGTTATCACCCTTGGCTCGCCGATGCGCGGGCGGGCCCAATCGACGACCGTGTGGCGCGTCTATGAAGCCGCCACCGGCGAACGCGTCAGCAGCGACAAGGTACGCGAACAGATGGCCGAGATCGCGGCCGTTCCCAAAGTACCCACCACAGCGGTGTACTCCAAGGCGGATGGCGTGGTGCCGTGGCAGAATTGCCAGGTGACCGAGAGTGCGCATTCCGAGAATGTCGGCGTCTATGGCAGCCATTGCGGCCTGGGCGTGAACGGATCAGTTCTCTACCTGATCGCCAACCGCCTGGCCCAGGCCGAAGGTGAATGGGCGCCGTTCGAAGCCAAGGGCCTCCAGTCAGCGTTGTTCCCCACCCACAACTAGAGTCAGGGCCCTAGCTCGCCTTGGCCTTGCGTTTGGCCGGTGATTTTTTCGCCGCTGCTTTTTTGCGCCTGGGTTTGGGGTTGACCAAGGCCGCCATCAGTTCATCGAACGTATCGCGCAGGGCCTGAGCGTAATTTTCAGGATCGCTGACCGCTTCGCGATCTGCGGTGAAGGAAAGCGTCAGGGTGCCGCCTGAACTATAGACGACATTGATGAGCCCCATCCCGTCGAAAATCGGACCGACGCCAAACTGCTCGACCAGCCGCGCACCGGCAAAATAGATATCCATGGGCGGCCCCGGCACATTGGTGACGACGCAGTTAAAGGCCGGAGCATGCGCGCTGGCGAGCCCCGCACGGGCATAGAGCCGTGCGCCCAGCCCCATCAGCGCCCCCGGCATCATCCCGCTCATGCGGGAGAGATTGCGCGCGCCCATCGCATTGGTCAGCTTTTTCGATTTTTGCGCCTTGTCATGCACATAGGTGAGCCGCTCGACCGGATCTTCGATATGGGTGCCGAGCCCCACGATCATCGCGGAAACCTGATTTCCCAGATCCGCCTTCTGATCGTCCGAACGCACCGAAATCGGGGCCATGGCCGTCATATCGTCCTTGGGCAGATCGTTTTTCGAGATCAGATATTTGCGCAGTCCGCCGCCGAAGATCGAAAGCACCACGTCATTTACCGTCGCGCCTTCGACGGCAGACTTGATCGCCTTGATATCCTCTAGATCGAACCGGACACCGTTGAAGACCCGGTGCGGCGATACCGTCTGGTTGAACAGGGTATTGGGCGCACTGCCGCTGGATGGAAGGTTGAGGTCGCGGGTCAGCAGACCGGCACCGGCCTTCGCCATCCCCGGAAGGCTGCGGGCGACGATATCGGCGATCTTGAAGGGCTGGCGCACGGCATTGATCTGCGCCCGGATCAGCAGCTCCGCATCGGCCGGCTTGCTGTCCGCCTTCCAGTTCATGTCGAATATGCGTTCCGGCACATCGGGCGTGATGTCATGCACCGCCGTGGTGATTTCGACGCCCGACATCCCGTCGATTGCGGCATGATGGATTTTGGAGAGGATCGCGATGGAGCCCTTGGGCAGCCCCTCGATATTGTCGAGACCCTCGATGACCGTGAACTCCCAGAGCGGTTTGGTGAGATCAAGCGCGCGGGAATGGAGTCTCGCCGCAAGAATGCAAAGCTGGCGCCAGTCGCCAGGCTCGGGCAGCGCAACGTGGCGGACATGATATTCAAGGTCGAAATCCGGATCCTCGATCCAATAGGGATGGTCCAGGTCGAACGGCACGCGCACCAGCCGCCGCCGGAATGCCCAGGCTCCGTCGAGCCGGCTCTCGATAAAGTCGAGCACTTCCTTGAAGCGGAGCTTTCCATTGGGTGATGTCGAGGGATCGTAAATCGCCAGAGACCCGATATGCATCGGTGTCGAGGGCGTCTCCATATAAACGAAAGACGCGTCCATCGGGCTAAGCTGCTGCATCATTCTCTCCCCCTGCAGGTCCGGTTTTTCCGAACTCTTTCAGTTGTCGTCTTTTATGCTAATGCAAAATCAGGTGCTTTGATACAGCGCCGCCGATTGGAACCGTTCCGCCCCGAAACGGCACAGCGCGCAGAGACACGATGTGTCAGCGAGGCTCGCGCCACATCGCTTCGAGTGGCGGTGCACCAGCGACCGGACCGAAATTCTCGACATGCTCAAAGCCCTGCCCCGCGTAAAAACTGTGATTGCGCGGGTTTGAATTCTCCAGATAGGCTGGGAGACCGGCGCGGTCGCATGCGTCCAGCATCGGTGCCAACAGAGCGCGGCCAAGCCCCTGCCCCTGCGCGGAAGACCGCACCGCAATTGTGTAGAGATAGGCATGCGGCGTTTTCGGCTTGCGCCGGATCATTTTCGGCATCGGCCGCCATCCCGCGCCGGATCGCACCCAGCCCGGCCAGGCGTGTCATGTGAAACCCGATATCCAGGGTGCCGAGCAGCGACATGTCTTTCTTGGCACCGGGCAGCAACCACATTGTCGCGCCGTCATCGCCCGCCAATTGGCAAACCCCGCGCGGCAAATAAATATGCCGCGCCTGCCTGCCGAAAACGGGGCGCATGGCGCGCTTGTTCCCGAATATCCAGCGCGACACCGGATCGTTCTGAAAGGCATCGGCAGTTATAGCACCGATCGCATCCCAGTCCGCTAGCTCGGCCCGCCGCATGGTTTCCGGAAGCCGGATATCCAGTTCAGCCATCGCGCGCACCATCCTCCCAAATCACCTTCCGCGTACCCACAAAGCGCGCGAGCCGGTCGATCTCGGCATCCAGCTTGCGCCAGCGCGCCGGGCCCCATTTTATGCCCGGTTCAGGCCAGACATTATGGATGGTCAGCCTGCCCGCCTTGCGGTCCGCCTTGGCTTCCACCCGCCCGACAAAGCGATCCCCTTCGAGTATCGGCATGACATAATAGCCCCATTTCCGCTGGGCGGCGGGCACAAAGATTTCGATCCGGAAATCGAAACCGAAAAGACGTGCCAGCCGCGTCCGGTCCCGTACCGCCGGGTCGAAGGGGTTGAGGATGCGCAGTCGCGTTGTCGGCGCGGAAAGCCTCGCCAGCCGCTCTTCGATATTCGCCGGCGCGATGAGCGTCAGGGCGCTGCCGTCCGCACAGACTATCTCGACATCGACCAGCTCGCGATCGACCGCCTGCCTCCAGGCTTTGACCTCGCCGAGCGCCGTTGCGCCCCAGAATCGCATGATATCGCCCTCGCTGCCGAACCCCAGCCGTTCCAGCGCCGAGCGACACAGCCAGTCGACCTGCTCCGTATCGTCGACGGTTTCGTCTCGCACATGACCGGGGATCACCCGCTCGCTCAGATCGTAATATTTGGTGAAATTGGCGCGATGCGACGTCGCCAGCTCGCCCGCATACCACATATGATCGAGGGCCAGTTTATGCGGCGGACGCGCCCACATCTCCTTCGAGCTCTTCTTGGTGTCGAACGCATGGGTGGATAGCGGGCCTTCTGCCTCGATCCGATCCCTGATCGCCGCCATCCCTTCTGCGTCCACCATGGAGCGCGTCTGCTCCCAACGCCCCGTCTTCTCGCCCAGGCGGCCGAACTGTCGCCGCCAATAGGGGTAGGTCTCGATGGGCAGCACCGAAGCGTCATGGGTGAAATGTTCGAAGATCGCCCGATCCCTGGCCAACAACCGGTCCAGCATCGGCTCCCGGTAATTCTGGTTGCGGGACCAGAGGATATGGTGATGCGCGCGGGCCACTGCCTGGATTGTATCGAGCTGCACAAAGCCCAGCCGGCGGATAATGGCCATCACATCCAGCGGACCTGTAGGGGTTTCCGAAAGCCCTTGGGCGTCGATCCAGAGCCTTCGGGCATCGCGATTGGATATTTTCAGGCTCATGGCAAAGACAGTGCATCAGATCGGCGCAAAGATGAAGGCGCTCTGCGATCGTGAAGCGCTCCATTGCATCCGCCGCCGATATGCTGTGAATGGAGGCCATGGCGGAAAAACGTTTCGAACGACACAAACAGGCCTGGACCAGCGACGAAGTCCAGAAGCTGCACAGACTTGCCCAGAAAGGCACGCCGCTGAGGCAGATCGCAAAGGCTCTCACGCGCAGCGAGGAGTCCGTCAAGAAACGGGCCAAGGCGGACCGCCTCAAGATCGCCAAGCTGCATTAGGCCAGCGCAATTGCGGGAAGGAATCGAAATGACTGAAACGCCCGAAACGGAGCGCTTCGGCGAGTTCCTCTCTTTGGAACGCGATGGCGGCGTCGTTATCGTCACCTTCGATCGCGGCGACGGCATGAACGCCCTGTCGAACGACGCCATGCGCGAGCTTACCGACCTTGCCCATATGCTGGCCGACGACACCCAAAGCTCGGCCATCGTCCTGACCGGCAAAGGCGGATTTTCCGCTGGCTTCGATCTCAAGACGCGTGATAGGAGCGCGCCGGAAAAACCGACCCTGCTGGATCGCCGCCAGGCCCTGAAAGCCGGCCCGGATATGTGCGCGGCATGGGAAAAACTGGAACAGATCACCATCGCGGCCGTGGAACGTTTCTGTATTGGTGGCGGCGTCGCGCTGGCGATTGCCTGCGATCACCGGATTGCCGGTGAAGACGCCCATTTCCGCTTGCCCGAAATTCCGCTCGGCATGAATATGAGCTGGCAGAGCAATCCGCGAACCGTTGCGCTGATCGGCCCTTCACGCGCAAAACGCTTCACGATCCTCGGCGAGAAACTGGGCGCGTCTCAGGCCCTTGAATGGGGCATGATCGAAGAGATGACGGTGCCCGGCGGCGCGCTGGACGCGGCAAAGGCTCTGGCCGAACGTTATGCGGCGATGCCGCCAATCCCCCTGCGCATGACCAAACAGGCTATCAATGCCGCTGCCGGGGCGCTCAATCACGCGACAAGCTATATGGACCGCGACCAGTTCCTGCTGACATCGATGAGCGCGGATCAGAGGGAGGGCGTGGCCGCCTTTCTTGAAAAGAGAAAACCCGATTTTACAGGCGATTAAGCGCAAAATCATCGCAGACGCGGCCCGCCCCGTTCCGAAATGCTGTTCACCTTTCCCAAAACGGTACGTGCAAAAGAATTGACAGGCGCGCTCCCGACGCTCCACCCTCAAAAGAAAAAAGGAGAATGATGCGATGGCGCAGCTTGAAGGCGAACCGGAAGCAACAATGGCACTGGGGCCGCTAGTCGGACTGGCGCGCGAGGATTTTGTCGGGGCCATCGCGATGCTGCTGCGGGAAACCGCAACCGATCCGCAAAAGACCTTCAAACATGCGAAGAGTTTTTCCGAAGATGTCGTGCAGATCATGACCGGCAAGTCGGAACTCTCGCCCAACCCGCGTGACAAGCGGTTCATGGATCCCGCCTTCACCTTCAACCCCTTCTACAAGGCCGGGATGCAATATTTCCTCGCCGTCGAGAAAGGCACCAAGACCTGGATCGATGATCTCGATCTTGATGCGCTGGAAAAGGACAGGGCGAGCTTCATCTCGCAGATCGTGATCGATGCGCTTTCCCCAACCAACAGCTTTGCCGGCAATCCCATGGCGCAGAAGCGGGCGATCGACAGTGGTGGGCTCTCCCTCATCAAAGGCCTGAAAAACGCCTATGAGGACATCACCAAGAACCAGGGCATGGTCAGCCAGGTCAACAAGAAGCCGTTCAAGCTTGGCGAGAATGTCGCCACCTCCCCCGGCGCCGTGGTGTACCGGGACGAAATGTTCGAGCTGATCCAGTATCAGCCGACCACCGAAAAGGTGTATGCGATCCCGCAGCTCACCATCCCGCCTCAGATCAACAAAATGTATATCAACGATCTCTCACCCGACAAAAGCGTTGTGAAGTTCCAGGTCGATCACGGCATCCAGACATTCGTTATCAGCTGGCGCAATCCGACCGAAGAGATGGGCGTGTGGGGCATGGACGAATATGTCGATGCCTGTATCCGCGCGCTCAATACGGTGCAGGAAATCACCGGATCGGACAAAGTGAATGTGTCGGGCGGCTGTTCCGGCGGCCAGACCATGTCGGTCCTGCTTTCCAAGCTGGCAGCGGAAAAGGACGACAGCATCAATGCCGCTACGATGATGGTCTGCGTGCTCGAGCCGAAGCCCGGCGATACCGAGGCAAGCTCCCTCGTGTCCAAAAACGGCATCGCGCTCGCCAAGCAGCGCGCCAGGCGCAAGGGCGTGATCGAGGCAAACTCGCTTGCCCGCAGCTTCGCATGGCTCAGACCCAACGATCTTGTCTGGAACTATGTGATCAACAATTATCTGATGGGCGATGATCCCCCCGCTTTTGACGTATTGTTCTGGAACGCCGATGCCACGAACCTGTCGGCAACGCTGATGGGCGATTTCCTCGATCTGTTCGAAGCCAATGCCTATGCGGAACCCGGCAAGTTCGACATTGCCGGACACACTGTCGACCTCACCAAGGTCAAGAATGACATGTTCATTCTGGGCGGGGTCACCGATCACATCACGCCGTGGCGCGCCTGTTATCGCTCCACCCAGCTGTTCGGTTCGAAAAATGTCGAGTTTGTCCTGTCGCAGGCGGGGCATATGCAGGCCATTCTCAACCCGCCCGGCAATCCGAAAGCCAAATATTTCAAATCGAAAAAGAAGGGCAAGCCACCCGCGTCTGTGGATAAATGGATGGAAGGCACCGAGGAAATCAAGGATAGCTGGTGGCCGTATTGGATGGAATGGCTACAGGCCCGGTCCGGGGATGAGAAAGCCGCACCCAAATCGCTCGGCAGCAAGACGAACAAGGCAATGGAAGCCGCGCCGGGAACCTACGTCCTGGAATAGGCCGATCCAGTCTGGCAACCAGCAAGCAACAGAAAGTCATCAATGACCAAAACCAGCCATATGGAAGCACCTGAATATACGCTCGAAACCGTCGATGGGCGGCAGTTGCAGGTTGCCTATTGGCGCTATTCGGGGCCAGCCAATGGGAAGGCTCCCCTGCTCTTTTTCAACGGGATCGGCGCGAACACGGAAGTGGCGGCTCCCCTGCCGACAATGCTGGGCGACCGGGACTTTATCACTTTCGACATGCCCGGCGTCGGCGAATCGCCGGAACCCACCATCCCGTACAATCCGTTCCTCATGGCCCGGATCAGCGCGCTTCTGCTCGATCGCTACGAAATGCCGGTTGTGGATGTGATGGGTGTGAGCTGGGGCGGCGCGATGGCGCAGCACTTTACCCTGCAGCATGGCAACCGCGTTAACCGGCTGGTTCTGGTGGCCACGACGGCCGGCATGTTGATGGTTCCCGGCAAGTTCGAGGCGCTGTCGAAAATGGTCGATCCGCGTCGTTATATCGACCCGAGTTTCATGGAAAAGCATTTCAAGACGCTTTACGGCGGCTCGACCCAAGGGTCAGACGGCCATATCCACCGGATCAAGGCACCCTCGAAAATCGGCTATTTTTACCAGCTTCTGGCGATGTTCGGCTGGACGAGCGCCCCTGCCCTGCCGTTCCTGCGCAAACCAACATTGATCATGACCGGCGATCGCGATCCGATCGTCCAGCCGATAAACGGGCGCATACTGAAATCACTGATCCCGGGAAGCGAACTGATTCTCATTGAGGATGGCGGACATTTGTTCATGCTCAGCCATGCAGACGAGTTTATAACGCATACCCGCGAATTTCTGGATCGCGGGCAGGATGAAGAAAGCGCCGAAGCCGCCTGATTTAAGCACGGCCATCGGTTGACAACCTGGCGCACTTCCCATATTTGGCGCGCTTTCCCGCGCGGGGGCTTGGCCGTGGCCTTGTGCTTGTGCGGATCGCAAAACAGATGAAAGTTGGGTACCATGTTCGCAGTCGTGCGCACGGGCGGCAAACAATATCGCGTCGCTGAAGGTGATGTAATCACAATCGAAAAGATCGCTGGCGAAGCCGGTGATTCGGTTTCGTTTGACGATGTTCTGATGGCTGGCGAAGGTGCCACGCTGAAGGACACGAAAAGCCTCACCGTGTCCGGCGAGATCGTCGAACAGGGCCGCGGCGAAAAGATCGTCGTCTTCAAGAAGAAGCGGCGTCAGAATTATCGCCGGAAAAACGGCCATCGCCAGATGCTGACCCAGATCAAGATCACGGGTATCGGCGCTGCGAAGAAAGCCGCTCCGAAAAAGGCCGCTGCAAAGGCCGACGAAGGCGAAACGGCCAAGGCCGCACCCGCCAAGAAAGCCCCGGCCAAAAAGGCGGCAACGACCAAAGCTGCTGCTAAGCCGGCCGCTGCGAAAAAGGCTCCGGCCAAAAAAGCGCCTGCCAAGAAGGCAGCGCCGAAGACAGACGATAAGGACGCGTAACCATGGCACATAAGAAAGCAGGCGGTTCGTCACGCAATGGTCGTGACTCAAACCCTAAATTCCTGGGCGTCAAAAAATTCGGCGGCGAAGCCGTCATTGCCGGCAACATTATCGTGCGTCAGCGCGGGACCAAATGGATTCCGGCTGACAATGTCGGCCTTGGCCGCGACCACACGATCTTTTCGCTCGTGGACGGAACCGTCCGATTTAAAAAAGGTCGCAACAATCGCACCTATGTGGGCGTGGAAATGGCTGAAGCAGCCGAATAGGGACAGTCGATAAAGGGCTGTCCTCTGGGAGGGCAGCCCGATGGTTCCGGAAACGGGGCCGATTGAGGGAGACGGGCTGGCCCGATCTCCCTTTTTTATTGTCTCCCTCATATAATCGTCATCGAACGTGCCTACAGGGCATGTCGGGGGCGGCATGGAGAGAGACATGTTCGCGGTTACGAAGAGATTGTTGTTAAGGCCCGGCTGGATCGAGGACGCTCCCGTTCTCGCCCAGGCGATCGACGACGAACGAATCGCGCGCAACACGACCCGGATGCCATGGCCCTACAGCCAAAAGGACGCGGAGGAATTTCTCTCGCGTGAGCAGGATCCGGATTTTCCGAACTTCCAGATCATCGACCGCACCGTCAATCCTGTCCGCATGATTGGCGGCATCGGTTTCATGGAAGGCGATGGAGCGCCGGAACTCGGCTACTGGATCCGCGCCGACAGCTGGAACAGGGGCTATGCGACAGAAGCTGCACAGGCGGCCCTCGGAGCCGTGCGGTCATCGCTGGGCTACACCCGGATCATTGCCGGGCATTTCGTCGACAACCCGGCATCGGGCCGGGTGCTCGAAAAGCTTGGTTTCAGGAGAACGGGTCGTTTCACCCAGCGTTTCTCCCGCGCGCGCGGCTATGAAGTCGATTGTGCCATGTTCGAATCCGATGGAGACGACATGATGTTGACCCCACCGTCCGCGCTGGCTGCATGAATGCTGGACAAATTTGCGGGTCATGCTCCTGATATCGGCGCATGACCCCATGTCCTAAGCAGCGACAGCGTCCTTGGTCTCTGGCAGGATAGCATCGACATATTCGCTGTCCGCAAGACGGATCAGCGCGCGATCATCATTGTTCCAAGGGTGGAAGCCCGGCAGGAAATAGGCGAGCCACGGCTTGAGGGCCCGGCGAAGCTGGCCGGGGCGCCCCCACAGATACCAGTTGATCCGCGCCAGTGCGCGCCAGCCGGTAATCCCGTCCTGCGCGAGCAGCGTCCGCATGCCGCGAACACGCTTTGGCCAGAACATCATGGTGACGAGCAGCATGACCCGGGCCTTGACCTTCCAGCGTTGCCAGCGGGACC
Organism: uncultured Parasphingopyxis sp.; assembly: GCA_947259005.1. GTDB lineage: Bacteria > Pseudomonadota > Alphaproteobacteria > Sphingomonadales > Sphingomonadaceae > Parasphingopyxis. The sequence goes on from CAMYKP010000012.1 coordinate 38,279, forward strand.
AGTCTTTGGTCGCATGGAGCCATGTGTCATAGGCAACGCCCTTATGCTCAATCTCTTCGATCGCATGCCAGCGCCACAGATCCGCCCATTCCTGATCGGCTCCGTGGAGCAGGTCTTTGTAATGGAGGAACTGGTGCGCCAGGATCGCGGTATAATGTTCAAGCGCCATGGTGACACACAGATCGATAATGGCCGGACGATCCTTGGTTTTCTCCATGGACTCCTCAACGGTCCGCTCGAGCGCCGAAATATCATAGCCGGTTTCGGTAACCTTGCGATTGAAGGCAACATGCTCGCGGCTGTGCATCACTTCCTGCTGCACAAAGGCGCGGATTTCGCGTTCCAGGCGCGGAGATACGCCGTCGCGATGCGCCTTTACCGCCTCGATGAAATAGGCTTCCCCGCGCGGAAAAGTGACGGACAGGGCATTATAGAATGCGGTGGCAACCGGATCGTTGTTCATCCACCAGCGCTTCTGCACCGCATCGCGCCCGAAACGGCGATCACGCGGGGTTATCTCAAGGTCGACAGGTGTCTTGTCTTTAGCCATGGTGCGACTCCAATAGAATTTATTCAGTATCTGAAGGCTACTTACATCAATGTCAATAGTGAGAAAACGCCTCACGCCTGAAGAGAGTCGCACGGCAGCATTACAGGCCGCGCGCGAGATTCTCATCGAGGCTGGGCCGCAGGCGGTGACCCTGAAAGCGGTCGCGGGGCGCATCGGCAGAACCCATGCCAACCTGCTGCATCATTTCGGGTCGGCTTCCGGTCTGCAGCGCGAGCTGGCGCGGACGCTTGCCGAAAATGTATGTGCAACGATCGGCGCTGTCGTGCTCAAGGCGCGCGCAGGCGAAAGCGATCCGCGCGAAATTGTCGACCTCACCTTCGACGCATTCGACAAGGAGGGTGCCGGAGCCCTTGCCAGCTGGATGATCCTGACCGGCAATGAGGATGCTCTCAACCCGATTGTCGAGACCATCCACAATCTGGTGGATCAACTCGGCGAAGGCCATGACGACCTGCCGATGCACAAGGATACGCTGGGTCTGGTGCTATGGGCATTGGGCGATGCCCTGCTCGGCGGCCCGCTGGCCAAATCGCTCGGCCTGCCGCGTGAAACGGCCCGCGACATGGCGGCAGAGCAGCTGAGTGCGTCGCGCGAATCCTATGGTTTTGCGAACGACCAGTAGGACGATTCACCTTCGCTAGCTCTAGCGGCAGGCTGTCCCAGTCCCTACACTCTTCTCATGCATTTTCTTGATCAGGCCAAAATCTATATTCGCTCCGGCGCGGGCGGCCCCGGAGCCGTCAGCTTCCGGCGCGAAAAATATGTCGAATATGGGGGCCCGGACGGCGGCAATGGCGGCAAGGGCGGCGACATCGTGTTCGAGGCGGTCGAGGGTCTCAATACGCTGATCGACTTTCGCTATTCCCAGCATTTCAAGGCGCCGCGCGGCAAAGGCGGTGCCGGCAGGCAGCAAACGGGTGCTGGCGGCAAGGACTTGGTGATCAAGGTCCCTGTGGGCACGCAGATCCTTACCGAGGACAAGGAAGTCGTACTCGCGGACTTCACCAAGGTCGGCCAGCGCAAGACCATGCTCGAGGGCGGCATTGGCGGCCGCGGTAATCTCTCCTACAAAAGTTCGACCAACCGCGCGCCGCGCCAGCACCAACCCGGAGAACCGGGTGAAGAACAATGGGTATGGCTGCGGCTCAAACTGATTGCCGATGCCGGGCTGCTTGGCATGCCCAATGCCGGGAAATCGACCTTCCTCAACGCCGTCTCCAACGCCAAGGCCAAGGTCGGCGCCTATCCGTTTACGACGATCCATCCCAAGCTGGGCGTCGTCTCGCACAAGGGTCAGGATTTCGTCATGGCCGACATTCCCGGACTGATCGAGGGCGCGGCGGAAGGCGCAGGGATCGGCGACCGCTTTCTCGGCCATGTGGAACGCTGCAAAGTGCTTCTGCACCTGATCGATGCGACCGTAGACGACCCGGTTGCGGCCTGGAGAACCGTTCGTGAGGAGCTGATCGGATATGGAGCCGGGCTCGCCGACAAACCCGAAATCCTCGCTCTCAACAAAGCCGACCTGCTTGATGATGAGCTGATGGAAGCGCTGTGCGCCGAACTCGCGGAAGCAAGTGGTGCCACGGTTCTTCCGCTTTCCGGAGCAACCGGTGAAGGCTTGGAAACCGTGCTCGACCATGTAATCTCCGCGATCGGCGAACCGCTCGAACCCGACGGCGAATCCGAAGACCGCCAATGGACCCCGCTTTGATGAGCAACAATATATTCGATCCGGAAAATTGCCCTCGCCTCGTCATCAAGATCGGCTCGGCCCTGCTGGTCGGGCAGAACGGTACGATCCGGCGCGATTGGCTTGCCGGGCTGGTTGACGACATAGCGGACCGCCATGCGCGGGGGCAGAAGATCATCATCGTGTCATCGGGCGCTGTTGCGCTGGGTTCGCATATTCTCGAACTCGACAAGGCGGAGAGCAAGGGACTGGAAGATGCGCAGGCCGCTGCCGCCGTCGGCCAGATATCCCTGTCCCAGGCATGGGCGGATCTTCTTGGCGCACGCGGCATGATGGCGGCGCTCATCCTTGTGACGCTGGGCGATCTCGAAGACCGGCGGCGCTATCTCAACGCCTCGGCCACGCTGGATCGTTTGCTCAGCCTTGGTGCTATTCCGGTGGTCAACGAGAATGACTCGGTCGCCACCGAAGCGATCCGGTTCGGCGATAATGACAGGCTCGCCGCACGGGTCGGTCAAGCGGGAAGCGCCAAGGGTGTGATTTTGCTGTCCGACGTCGCCGGCCTTTACAACGCCAATCCGAACAAGGACGACACGGCCCAATTGATCCCCGAAATTTCCGACATCGATGACGATGTCATGGCCATGGCCGATCGCGGATCCGGCTCGGGCATGGGTTCGGGCGGCATGGTTTCCAAGCTGGAGGCGGCGAAAATCGCTGCGTCCGCCGGCATCCCGCTCGCCATCATTTCGGGTACGCGCCCCCATCCTCTCAGCAGCTATGCGAAAGACAATGTCGGCACGATCTTCAAGGCCCAGCCGCCAGCATCGGCCCGCAAGGCCTGGCTGGCTGGCCGCCTGACCTCACAGGGCCAGATTGTCATCGACATGGGTGCCGTGGAAGCCCTGCGAGGCGGCAGCAGCCTGCTTTCCGCCGGGGCGGTGGCGATTTCGGGTATGTTCGAACGCGGCGATGTCGTGGATATCGCCGACAAGCATGGCAAGGTTATTGCCCGCGGCCTGGCCGAATATGACAGCCAGTCGACCGCCAAGATAGTCGGCAAGAAGTCTATCGAACTTGAAGAGATCCTTGGTTATGCGCCGCGCTCGGCGATCGTCCACCGGGATCATATGGTACTGCTTTGAGCGTCTACGCAGTCACCGGCGGCACCGGTTTCGTCGGCGGCCATTTGCTGGATCATGCAATTGGCGCAGGCCATCGCATCCAGGCGCTGACCCGGGCGGAAAGGCCTGCCAGCGACGGCATAGACTGGATCCCGGGGACACTGGGCGACCGCGAAAGCCTGCACGCTCTGGCGGAAGGTACCGATGCGATAATCCATATCGCGGGCGCAATCCGGGCTTCCGATCGTGCCGGTTTCGCTGCGCCCAATATCGAAGGTACGCAGGCCGTGATCGACGCTGCCCGCAAAGCCGGTGTTCGCCGTGTCATTCATATCTCTTCGCTCACGGCGCGCGAACCGGACGTGTCCGACTATGGATGGTCGAAGGCCGAATCCGAGAAGATCGTACAGGATTCCGGTCTCGACTGGACGATCATCCGCCCACCGGCGGTCTACGGCCCGGGAGACCGAGAAACGCTCGAACTGTTTGCAATGGCGAGGCGCCGTTTTTTGGTTCTGCCGCCGGCCGGGCGAACATCGCTCATCCATGTGCAGGACCTGAGCCGCTTGATGCTCGCGAGCATCGGCGCGAACGCGGCCAGCGGCGCGATCTATGAACCCGACGATGGAACGCCGGATGGTCTCAGCCATGTCACCTTCGGCAAGGCGCTCGGCCGGGCCGTTGGTCGTCCGGTAATGCCCCTCTCCGTCCCGGCACCTGTGATCCGTCTGGGCGCCCGTGCCGACCGGCTTTTTCGCGGCGAAAATGCGAAATTGACCCCGGATCGCGCACGCTATTTCTGTCATCCGGATTGGGTCGTGAATCCTGCTCTCAGGCCACCGGCGGACATTTGGACACCGTCAATTCCCTATGAAACCGGCCTCGCGGCCACCGCCAACTGGTACCGCGAACAGGGCTGGCTGCCCTAAGCGCCAGCGAAGCCCGGATTTCTGGCTTTCAGGGTCAGATTCCGGCACTCCACCGCCCAATTCGACAATCCTTTTGCCGTTTTACCGCCGCATTCCCTTGGCAAGCCATTTTGATACATTTTAGGGACGCTTTATGACAGACCGCGCGACGACCTTCGCTTCCGTGGAGGCACTGATAGAACCATTCAACGCCAAAGGTGTAGAGCTTGGAGAAAGCACGACATTTGCAGGCGACCTGGAATGGGACAGCCTGACCGTGATGGATTTTGTGGCCTCGATCGAAGATGAGTTCGACATCGTCATCACCATGAACCAGCAAGCCGAAATTGAAACTGTCGGCCAACTTGTTGACGCCGTCGAGGAGTCCAAAGCATGAATGTCACGACCGAGCAGGCAATTGTCCCGGAAACCGAAGAGCCGCAGGCAGCCGATCTGTTTGATAAATTTGCGCCGCTGATTCAGGAGCGCGACAACCTTCTGGCAACCGGCGTCCGCGATCCTTTTGCGATCGTCATGGACGAAGTGAAATCGCCGACCGAGGCGGTGATCGACGGCAAGGACACGATCCTGCTCGGCACATATAATTATATGGGCATGACCTTCGATCCGGACGTGATCGCGGCAGGCAAGGAAGCTTTGGAGAAATTCGGCGCCGGCACAACCGGAAGCCGCGTCCTCAATGGCACCTATCAGGGCCATAAGGCGTGCGAGGAAGCGCTCAAGGATTTTTACGGGATGGATCATGCGATGGTCTTTTCCACCGGATACCAGGCCAATCTCGGCATTGTTTCGACGCTGGCGGGCAAGGGCGACTATGTGATCCTCGACGCCGACAGCCATGCATCAATCTATGACGGTTGCTTTCTCGGCAATGCGGACATTGTTCGTTTCCGGCACAATAATGCGGAAAACCTTGAGAAGCGCCTGGCCAAGCTGCCCCCCGGAGCGGGCAAGCTCGTGGTACTTGAAGGCGTCTATTCCATGCTTGGCGACATTGCGCCGCTAGATGTCATGGTTCCGATCGCGAAAAAATATGGTGCGATGATACTGGTCGACGAAGCGCATTCGATGGGCTTTTTCGGCGAGCATGGCCGCGGCGTTGCCGAAGCTCAGGGTGTATTGGATCAGGTCGATTTCATCATCGGCACCTTTTCGAAAAGCGTCGGCACTGTCGGCGGTTTCTGTGTGTCGAACCACCCCAAGACCGATTTCCTGCGACTGGTATGCCGCCCCTATACCTTTACCGCCTCGCTCCCCCCTTCCGTCGTGGCAACCGCTACAACCTCGATCCGCAAGCTTATGCATGCGGGGAATAAACGCGCTCATCTCTGGGAGAACAGCAAAAGGCTGCATCAGGGTTTGCGGGACCTTGGCTTTACGCTCGCAACCGACGAACCGGAAAGCGCCATCCTTGCTGTCCTGCTTCCCGATCAGGAGAAGGCCGTGCGCATGTGGCAAGCGCTGCTGGAACTGGGCCTCTACGTCAATATGGCGCGTCCACCGGCAACCCCTGCCGGTGTCTACCTGCTCAGATGTTCGCTGTGCGCGGAACATAGCGCCGAGCAGGTTGAACAGATACTCGGCATGTTCGAGGCGGCCGGGAAAGCGACAGGTTCGATTCCGCAATAGTGCGACGCGGTCATGCGATCGAAACCGGAGGACGAATGAAACAGTCCTGCTTCCCGCCACCGCATGACCGCGATATAGTTCCCGCATTATGACAGAGGGATTTGGACGAACGAACGCGTTCGATTCTTCCACAAGCGAGGTTTGGGGCAGCGGACTGGCTAGCGCTGCAGCACTTGTGCTTGCGGTCCTGTTCGGAGCGCTCATCTATCTGGTCGCAGAATCCAATGACGAGCGCGACGCAGCCGCACGAAACGAACGGCAAAGCTTTGAAATCATCATGACTGCGCGGAGTATCGAGCAGTCGATTGCGCGGTCGGAAGCCGCGCTTGGCCGGTTCATAATCAACGGCAATGAAATCCCGGCTACGCTCTATCGCAACGAATGGCGCGAAGCCGGTCGGCAGATTGCGCAGCTCAAACGTATCCTTCGCGACAACCCGGAACAGGCGGCGAGAGCGGACGCGCTTGAAACCCTGTATACCGAATATGGCAACGAGCTTGTCGTTGCCGCCCGCCTGGCTGCCGCCGGAGAGAATTTCGATGCCCTAGCGCGATACAACAGCGTCGCGAACAGCCAGAGCGGTGTGTCGGCCATCCAGACCCTTGAACAGATAACAGCGCAGGAGCGCGAATTGCTCAGCGAGCATTCGGCCGCGCGTATCGAAACCAACGAGCGTGCACGCCTGCTGGCAACGTTGCTCACCGTGGCGGGTATTATACTCGCGATCGCAGCCCTGTTTCTCGCCTACATGACTGTTCGCGCTTTTCGGCAGCAGTCCTATGCCGATCGGCGTGCCGACGAACTGGAAGACGCCGTGGCCAAACGCACGGCGGAACTTGAGACGGTAAACGCCCAACTGCGCGCCGAGGTGACCGAACGCACGGCGGCCGAACAGAAACTGAACCAGGTTCAGAAACTGGAGGCTGTCGGGCAGCTTACCGGCGGGATCGCCCACGACTTCAACAATATGCTGGCGGTCGTTATCGGCGGGCTCGACCTCGCGAAACGCAAGATCCTCAAACAGCCTGAGCGGGCGAATGAACATATCGAAAATGCGCTGGAAGGCGCCAATCGTGCCGCAGCCCTGACGCGGAGGTTGCTGACATTCGCGCGCGCGGAACCTTTCCTGCCGGAGGGAACCGATGCGGCGGAATTGATCGGATCCATCACCGATCTTCTCCGGCGCTCGATCGGAGAGCAGGTTTCGGTGACTATCTCAGCCGACGACAATGTCTGGCCAATTTGGGTTGATCCCCATCAACTGGAAAACGCCGTGTTGAACCTCGCCGTCAACGCCCGCGATGCGATGGATGGCAAAGGCGAGCTGACAATCGCGATCCGCAACCGGAAACTGGCGGAAAACGAAATTGGAGAGGCTCCAGCCGGGGACTATCTGCAGATCGCCGTTACGGACACGGGCAGCGGAATGGCTGCGGATGTCATCGAGCATGTCTTCGAACCCTTTTTCACAACCAAACCGGTTGGCAAGGGCACCGGGCTGGGTCTCAGCCAGATATTCGGTTTTGTCCGCCAATCGGGCGGCGATGTCGGCATCGATTCGACGGTGGGCGAAGGCACGACCGTTTCGCTTTACCTACCGCGCTTCGACGGCGACGCCGTAGCCCGCAAACCCGTTTCGTCCGGGACCGGCTATGTCGGATCTGAAAAGGGTGATGATGCTCGCACCATATTAATGGTCGAAGACGATCAACGCGTGCGCCGATCAACGGCTGAGAGTCTGGAAGAACTCGGACACACCGTGTTGGCCTGCGCCAACGGACAAACCGCCATCGATATCCTGGCGGAACGCCCCGATGTGGACCTGCTGCTCACCGATGTCGTGATGCCGGAAATGACCGGACCCGAACTGGTTGCCAAAATCGCATCAAGCCACCCTCACCTTCCCGTCCTGTTCGTTACCGGATATGCGCGGGAAGCAGCCGATGGCGGACAATTTTCAGGGCATGGGGTGCTCCGCAAGCCGTTCACCATTGCGGCGCTTGCCGAGGCCATCGAAAGCGCGACCTATGTGGTGGCTACACCTGATGATTGAGATGACAATCGGCTAGCGACTAGCGCACCGCGCCGCGCATGAGCAGCCGCGGCAGGAGAAATATCGCCCCGAGCAGCGGCCATCGTCTCTGCCATGGCCTCACGGCAATTTCCGTGCCCGCATGCCGGTTGATCTTCCACGCCAGATAATCGACCCCGCCTGCATAGGTTGCGCTCGCCTTGGCGAGCCGGGCCAGGGTCAGCAATTTTCCTTCGATCCGGCGGCGTGCCCATCTCCATCGTGCGGCCCGGGACTGCCTCCGAGAACCGAGCGCGAGCGGTGCGTCATCATTGACGGCAATATCCACGCCCAGCGTGCTCAGCGCGGGAGCGGTGAAGCGGCGGTACCGGTCGGGATCGAAATCGACAACCGATGCCGCCCTGCCCTGCCGCTCTGCTCGCAGTTCGGCCGCATAGGTCAACGCAAAAGCCCGACGCCACAGATCCAGCGCACTCACATCGCCTTCGACCATCGGCAACGCGGCTTCCAACAGCGCGGGAGCTGCTTGGGATATTGCCGATACAGCCCGTTCGGCCGCTTCCGCGTCATGGCTCCATACGAGCCGGGAAGGCTGGGCGAAGCGCGCCCAAACCGAAACGTTGCGCGTCTCCGAAGAGGCCAAGCGTGCGAAATCGCTCTCGCTGAGCACCGCATATTTCGCCTGGAGACCATCATGATGGACGGGAAAGACATTGGGCGGGATAAGCCGGTTTGCGACTGCCAACCAGCGCTTGGCATAGGCGGCGCGATAGTCAGACACGATGACATAGAAATCGAGCATCTGCCCTTCGAGCTCCGTCGTTCGAAGACAGGAGCCGTAGAAAAGAACCGCACGTGCGGAATCGCCAAACATGCTGGCAATGTGGGAGGCAAAGGTCGTGACACGCGGGTCCACCGGAACGGCCAGCTCCTCCCGCACCAGATCCTGAAGAGAGGTCACGCGGCCAGGGAAAGAAACGGCACGGGCAAAGTCGGGGTCAGCACGATCGGATGCTCGGTCCGTGCCTCGAAAAGCTCTCCGTCGAGGATAACGCTCGAATGATCCCCTTCGATCCGGATTTCATTGCTGTGGCTCAGATGGACACCGGAAAGCTGGGAGCCCCCAAGCCGACCGAACAGGCTGGCCCAGAAGGCGCGCAACAGGGCGAGCGGCTTCTGCTCCACCATCATCAGTTTGAGCGGACCGGCAGTCGTTGCTCCCAAATTGGTCTGGCTGTTGAGCAACAGGCGTTCCAGAGTGGTGACCATCAGCAGGGCGAATTTTCCCTGGATCTCTCCCTGGTGGATGACCGTAACGCTGATCGGGCGCGTCTGCGGCGGCAGGAAACGCGCCTTGATCCTGAACAGGGCGGAAAAGACGACCGCTATTGCCGTGATGACATGGCTGAAACCGTTGGGCAGGCCGAGCGGGTAAATTTTATGTCGGCAATAGAGAATGGAATCGGCAAGTCCCGCACCGCCGAGGAACATCCCCAGCACGGGCCGTCCATTGGCATCGCCGCCCGTCAGCGCGATCAGTTCGCGGCTCACAATATGATCCGTAAGATCAGACCGCGCGAGCTCCATGATCCTCTTCAGCGCTTCGATGGGATCGCCTTCCGCACCCAGATCAAGGGCTATGAGGTTGGTTTTGCCATTGGGCAGAACAGCAACCGGCGGCGGCGTATCGGCGAAATGCTTGCCATGGTGCAGCTCGGTCAAGGTTGCCTGCACCGTCCCGTCGCCGCCATTGATCACCAATATCTGCGGATTGACCCGTGCGATCGTCTGCAGCGCATCGCCTATCTGGCTCACATCCTCCACCTCGTAATGGAAAATGTCCGCCCGCTGCGCGCAGAATTTGCGGATGCGCGGCAACATGGCGACATTCCCCGTTGAGCGGGGATTGGAAAGAAGGGCGACGCACACCATCGCGTTACCTGATCGGTTCCACGGACGTGCCCTGCATATAGTTGAGGACAATGTTGATACGCGTCACCCCATTTCCGGCGCGAAACGAAACTTCGCCGTAATCCGGTTCGAGGTTGAACGGGAAAGATATGTCCGGATTGCGCGAAAAGCCGCCGCCATCGCGGCGATCGGAACTGTTGTTTCCGTTGGAATCGTGGCGGACAGCGATACCATAGGTTCCGGGGCCAGGAAGCGGCAGGCACACAGACATGTTGCGGCCACGCGGCTGGGCGGGAACATCGACCCGGTGCAGCCATTGACCCCGCTCCAGCCAGTTCCGCTCGCCACTATAAGACTGAACACGCACGCGCCCGTTGGAATCGCGGAAGCCCACCACATTCACCAACGCGGCTGTGCCCGTCGCACCGGCGCGGCACTGTGAAAGGTCATTGGCAACGCGCGTTCCCGCGCCGGCCGACGTCGCAATCGCCGCCATGGACAGGGCGGCAGCGACAGGAATAATCTTGCTTGCAAACATCAAAAACAACTCCAAGGATATCTGCCAGGCCCATTTGCCCAGATCAGGCATGGCAAAAGTCAAACTATTCCCCTATTTCTGTTGGATATCCCCAATGCTTGCGGCCAAATTATGGTCACGGAGCGTCTGAACTTTGCAAATTTTCTCTTCCATCGACCGATATATGTTCCGGCTGATCGTCGTGCCGCTCGTTGCGACGCTGATTGTCGCGGCAATGTTGCTTGTCCTCGACAAGATGCTGCGCCTGTTTGATTTCGTCGCGCGCGAAGGCGGGCCGGTGAATGTCGTGTGGCAGATGCTGGCCAATCTTGTGCCCGAATATCTGTCGCTCGCAATCCCGGTAGGGCTGATGCTCGGCATCCTTTTTGCATTTCGCAAGCTTGCCCTGTCGTCGGAACTGGACGTTTTCCGCGCCTGCGGAATTGGCTATCGCAGGCTGCTTTTCGTCCCCTATCTGTTCACGGTCGGGTTTGTGATCCTGAACCTCCTGATCGTCAGCTATTTCCAGCCGATTGCCCGCTATTCATACGAGAACCTGCAATTCGAGCTGCGCTCGGGCGCGCTGGGTGCATCGATCAATGTCGGCGAATTCAACAATCTCGGCAGCAATATGACGCTCAGGGTCGAGGAAAGCACGAATAACGGGCGCGACCTGTCGGGCATCTTCGTGCGCACCGTTTCCCCGGGAGGGCGCGAACTGTCGGTGTCGGCCGACCAGGGCACCTTCATGGCGACCGATGAGGAAGATACCATTCTTCTGCGCCTCACCAATGGGCGGTTGATCCACAACCAGGCCGATTTCGAGAGCCCGCGCGTCCTGAGCTTCGAAAGCCATGACTTGCCCATCGACTTGCCACGGATCGAGCAATTCCGGGGCCGGGGCGGCGAGCATCGCGAACTGACATTGTTGGAACTTGTTCAAGTGGGAAGCGACGCGACGGCATCCGAAGAATTGCGCCTCGCCAGCCGGGCGAATTTTCATTACCGGATGGCGGAAGTTCTGATGATGTTTCTATTGCCGCTCCTTGCGGTCGCGCTCGCCGTTCCACCCAAACGATCGACATCGGCGCTGGGCGTGTTTCTCTCGGTCGTGATGATCACGACCTTTCACAAGATTTGCCAATATGGCGAGGATGTCGCCGCGCTGGGGCGTGTCGATCCCTTGATATCGCTGTGGCTACCTTTCGTGCTGTTCGCAGCGCTGATCGTCTGGATGTATTATCATATCGCCTATGTGCCGGGCGGCCAGCCGATCGGGGCGCTCGAGAAGGGCTTTTCCAAACTGGCAACGCTTGTCCGTCGGCTGTTCCTGCGCCGGCGACGGCCGATCGGGAACTGATCCATGGAAACGCCGCAGCTCCAGTTTTTCCCGTCGCGAACGATCTCGCTTTACATGGCGAAGATGTTCCTGACCCGCACATTTGCGGTTCTGGGCGGTCTTGTCGTCATCCTGATGACGCTGGATCTGCTCGGTGAGTCGGGCAAAATTCTCGCGCCTGAGGGCAATGGCGAGGCGCAGCTCTGGTTTTATGTCTCGCTGCGCGTGCCCCAGCTTATCGAACGGTTCCTGCCCTTTTCGGCGCTGTTGGGTACATTGATCGCCCTCGGGTCGATGAACGCCAATAGCGAGATTATCTCGATGAAGGCTGCCGGGGCATCCGCCCATCAGATTCTCGCACCGCTGATCCTCACCAGTTTCATTGTCGGTGTCGGCCTGTTCATCTTCAACGAACGCGCCGTTGCGCCGGCCTATGGCACGTTGACCGCTTGGGAAGCGGTCGATTACGGGCCGATTCCCGAAAATCGAGCGGGCGCAACCAATGTCTGGGTGAGAGACGGAAACGACCTCATCAATGCCCGCAGCGTTACCGGGCGGGGCGATGCAACCCGGCTCGAGGGCGTGACCGTTTATGACCGGACAGGCGGCGTTATCGAATTCATCGTCAGCGCTGACCGTGCCACCTATACCGGCTCCGGCTGGCGGCTCGAAAACCCTCACCAGTTCGACGTATCTTCTGTTGAGCAAACCGCGCCGGAATCGATCATAATTGCCGAAGGCGTGACACCGGATCAGTTTACCCTCGCCAATGTCGAAGCACGGGCGTTGAATTTCTTCGAACTGCGCCGGGCAATTGCGGACCTTGAAGCCGCCGGGCGCTCGACTAGCTCGCTCGAGGCAGGGCTCTGGCACAAGATATCGGGGCCGCTCTCCACGCTGTTGATGCCTTTGCTGGGCGCGGTCGCCGGTTTCGGCCTCGCCCGGTCGGGACAACTTTTCATTCGAGCCATTATCGGCATGGCGCTGGGCTTCACTTATTTCGTTGCCGACAATTTTGCCCTCGCAATGGGGAATATCGGGGCATATCCGCCATTGCTTGCAGCATGGGCGCCCTTTGTCCTGTTTTTGCTGATCGGCGAAGCCGTGCTGATACGAACCGAGGAATGAAGCGATAACGCGGGGCCAGACCAACGGGGCAACGGTTGAACGCGGAGACGTGGCCAAAGGCGCTGCAATGGCGGCCATGGCCCGGCTGGGCGCGCTGATCGAGGTGATCGCCCAACCCGTCTATACATGGCTGTTCGGCATCGCGACCTATGGCCTCTACATCGTCTTCTGGTCGGCGGTGAACATGGCCGAGAAGATTGTCGACCTGTCGCTGACCCAGGCCCTGCAGCGCATCGTTCCCGTTGAAAGCGAAGAGGTCGCCCATGGTGCCGTAAAATTCGCGCTGCTGGTAACGACGATTCCCGCGCTGCTGATCGCCGCGCTGGTCGCCTTCTTCTCACCGCAGATCGCCGGATATGTCTCCGCCGCACCCGAAGATGCCGAGCGGCTACCGCAGATGATAGCGCTTTTCGCATGGGCGCTTCCCCTGTGGACCTTTGTCGAAGTGGCGACATCGGCCGCGCGCGCGCGCCGCGCCTTCGGCCCGGAAATCCGGTTACGGATATTCTGGGAACAATGCGCACGGCTTGTTTTCGCCATCGGTTTTTTCTTTGCCGGCTGGGCCGGCACCGGTCTGCTGCTCGCCCATCTGCTGTCCCTGTTTCTCGTCGCGATCCTCTCCATGCGATTGCTCGGGCGCTATTATGATCTTCGCCTGATGATGCGCGTGCCCGTACCGCCAGCATTGCGCCTCAATATCCTGCTTTCCGGTGCCGCCCTGTCGCCCAGTTCCATTGCGCGCCGCATTTTGAACGATCTTCCGCCGATCATTCTCAACCTGCTGCTCCCCGGCGCGCAGGGCGCGACTGCAGCCGGACTTTTCGGCATTGCGCGCAAGGTCGCATCGGTCCCGCTGATCGTTCGCCAGGCCTTCCTCTATGTGCTTGCGCCGCTGAGTTCGGCACAGGCAGCGCTGGACCGTGCCAAGATCGCCCCGCTCTACGCCTTTTCCTCCCGCCTCTCGGTAGCCCTCGTTCTGCCGATAGGAGGGCTTCTGATCCTGCTGGGCTCCGACATATTGAGTCTTTTCGGCCCCGGCGCCGAAGCGGCAATGGCGGCGCTCGTCATATTGACGCTCGGTCGAATGGGCGAAGCCATTATCGGACCGGCAACGCCGATAGTCGAGATGACCGGCCACCGCATCCTGCCGCTCGTCAACAGCCTGATCGGGGTTTGTGTCTGGGTGATTATCAGCTGGATATTGGTAACCGAACACGGCCCGGAAGGCATGGCCATCGCGGTCAGTATCGGCGCTGTGGCGATAGCGCTGGCCGCCGTGATCGAACTTCAATGGAGCGACGGGCTCCATCCGTTCGACCTTCCCTTCCTGCGCGGCCTGATCGCGGGCAGCCTGGGTGTCGCTTTGCTGGCTCTGCTTGGCCTCCTGCTGGAGCCGCTCGGAGCGCCAGTCCGCGCCATTGCGCTTTTTCTTGCGATCGCACCGCTATGCTGGATGACATTGCGGCTTGGGCTCGATCATGGAGACCGTGAAGCGCTCGGCGCGTTTGCGCGCCGTACACGCCTCATTTAGCCCGCACCGGGTCTGGGTTTCCGGCAACAGAAGCGCTCGATTTTCGTCGCAAAGCTGCCTCATTGCCTGTTCATACGCGACTCAATAGAGCATTGCGCGATATCGTTAGGAATCCGCAAAGACCAATGATCAAAGGAAGTTAGACGTGAGAGCCTTAGCAACGTCGCGCCCAGGAATCTGGAAGCGGTCACATTATCTGGACAAGATGACGCTAAAAGAACTTGTTGTCGCTTATTTTCAGTATCCGGCGATTATCGCCTATCTGGTTTTGTCGGTTGTGTCTTTTGGCATTTATGCGTGGCAGCCCGTCCCTCTCGTGCAGACGGTGGCGAGCATCGTCTCCGCTATCATCCTGTACCCGCTGGCCTGGTATATTATTCACCGCTGGGTGCTGCACGGCCGCTGGATGTACAAAGTGAAATCCTTTGCGTCGGTCTGGAAGCGCATCCATTATGATCACCATCAGGATCCGAACCATCTCGAAGTGCTGTTCGGCGCGCTCTACACGACGCTTCCGACCATCGTCTTTTTCCTCACACCAGTCGGCTACCTGATTGGCGGCATTGGGGGCGCAGCAGCGGCCGTCGGCACCGGCATGCTGGTCACCTGCTTCTATGAGTTCTGCCACTGCATCCAGCATCTGAAATACAAGCCGCGCAATCCGTGGCTTGCGAAGATGAAGGCGCGCCACATGGCCCATCATTTCCATGATGAGAGCGGCAATTTCGGGATCACCAGCTTCCTCTGGGACAAAGCGTTTGGCACATTCTACGAGCGCCCGGACCGGAAGGACAAAAGCCCTACGGTGTTCAACCTTGGTTACACGCCCGAGGAAGCCAAGCGCTATCCATGGGTCGGTGAACTCTCGGGCGGCGTGGCAACCGGACATCCGAGCCAGCGTACTCCGGGCTAGTCAGCTACCGCCACATGACCATGGAAATTGCAGTTCGTCCGGTTACCGGAAAGGCTGAACTCAAGGCTTTTGTCGAGCTAGCCTATAGGCTGAATGCTGACGTTCCCCATTGGGTACCGCCGCTGCGCAGCGACGTTACCGAGCTACTCACTCCGGGCAAGAACCCGTTTTTCGAGCATGCCACGGTACAGCTATTTGTCGCATGGCGCGGGGAGCAACCGGTCGGCAGGATTTCCGCCCATATCGACCATCTCGCCCTCGAACAGCCTGTCGAGCAGGGCATGGGCCCCGGCACCGGCAATTGGGGTATGTTCGAAGCGGCAGACGCCGAGGTGGCAGCAGCCTTGCTGGCGAAAGCCGAACAGTGGCTCCGCGATCAGGGCATGAGCCGCGCCCTGGGGCCGCTCAGCCTGTCGATCTGGGATGAGCCCGGCCTTCTCACCCATGGCCATGATCACAGCCCGATGATCATGATGGGACATCACAATCCGGTCTATCAGGAATGGATCGAGGCACTGGGCCATAAGGAAGCGAAGAAGCTCAATACCTTCATCGTTCCTGTGAAGGACGGTTTTCCCCCGATTATCAACCGGATAGTGAAATCCGGCATGAAGAATGACCGGATCGTCGTCCGGCCGATCGACATGAGCCGATATGAAGAAGAAGCGGCAACGATCTTGTCCCTCCTCAATGAAGCGTGGAGCGCGAATTGGGGCTTTGTTCCGCTGACCGACAGCGAAGTGCAATATGTCAAGAAGAAGCTGAAGCCTGTGATTATTCCACAGGTTAATCTGATAGCCGAATATGACGGCGAACCCGCAGCGTTCATGCTCGCCCTTCCCGACATCAATGAAGTGCTCAAAACCAGCGGCGGCTCATTGCTGCCGTTCAATTGGGCCCGACTTCTCTATGGCATATGGAAAAAGCGCTGGAAGGGATATCGCGTACCCCTAATGGGCGTTTCCCAAAAGCATCAGAACAGCCGCCTTGCAAGCCAGCTTGCCTTCATGATGATCGAAACGATCCGCGAACATGGCGTCAACAATTATGGTGCCGACCGGGCCGAGGTTGGCTGGATCCTCGAAGACAATCGGGGCATGAACGCCATCGCCGATGCGATAAACGGCGAGATCAACCGGACCTATTCGATCTACGAAAAGCCCCTTTAGGACTATCTCCG
Organism: uncultured Parasphingopyxis sp.; assembly: GCA_947259005.1. Classification (GTDB taxonomy): domain Bacteria; phylum Pseudomonadota; class Alphaproteobacteria; order Sphingomonadales; family Sphingomonadaceae; genus Parasphingopyxis. The sequence goes on from CAMYKP010000012.1 coordinate 54,776, forward strand.
CGGACCAATCGGCCGCCTAATTGGTGAGCTTGACCCACACAGGCGTATGGTCGGATGCCTTTTCCCGGCCGCGATATTCCTTGTCGACGCCTGCATCGACAAGGCGATCGGCGGCAACCGGACTCAGCATAAGATGGTCGATCCTCAGCCCGGCGTCACGCTGCCAGGCACCGGCCTGATAGTCCCAATAGGTCCAAATCTTGCCCGATGGAAAACGCGCCCGGATGGCATCGGTCCAGCCCATCGCCGCCAATCGCTGGAAAGCGGCGCGGCTTTCCGGCTGGGTCAGCGCATCGTCCGCCATCGCAGCGGGGGAATGCACGTCGTTATCCGTGGGTATAACATTGTAATCGCCGGCGAGGATCACCGGCCTTTCCAGCGCAAACAGCTCTTCGGCGCGCGCGAGCAGGCGCTCCATCCAGGCCAGCTTGTAATCGAATTTGGGCCCGGGTTGCGGATTGCCGTTGGGCAGGTAGATGGACGCAACGATCACATCGCCGATCTCCGCCTCGATATAGCGGCTCTGTATGTCTTCCGGGTCTCCGGGCAGGCCCCGCTGATATTCCCGAGGCTCACCGCCGGGCGTCAGTATGGCAACGCCATTAAATCCCTTCTGACCCAGCCAGACCCCGCCATACCCGGCCTCCTCGATCGCCTTTACGGGAAGCCGCTCGCCGTCACCCTTCAGCTCCTGAAGGCAGACCACATCGGGTTTCTGTTCGTCCAGCCATTCGAGAAGCCGGGGCAGACGGGCATTGATGCCGTTCACATTGTAGGTCGCGATTTTCATGGCGAGCACTTATGCATTGTCGAGACGCGAACAGCCAGTGGGAAGGCGGAAAATGGCGATCAGACAGGCCGTGTACGAAGATATAGGCACGCTGGCGGCAATCGAACGCTCGGCCGCGCAGCTGTTTCGGGGCACGCCGATGGAATTCGCGATGGACGATCCACCACTGGACCGCGCCACGCTGGAAGATGCGCTATCCGAAAATACGCTCTGGATTGCCGAGCATAGCGCGGGGCGGGCGGGTTTTCTGTGCGCCCGGCCGCTGGGCAGTTTGCTCTATATCGATGAACTGGCCGTTGCATCGGAATTTCAGGGACACGGGCTGGGCCGGGAATTGATGGAAAAATGCATCGCCGAAGCGGGCAAACGGTTCAAGCGCATCGCGCTGACAACGGACAGGGACCTGCCCTGGAACGCGCCATTTTACGCCCGGCTCGGTTTTGAAGAATGGAAAAATCCGGCCGCGGCCGTTGCGGCCAAACTGGAAGAGGAAATCGCTCAGGGGTTCGACGCGAACCGCCGCTACGCGATGCTGCTCAGCCTCGACTAAACCGAGAAGCTTGTGCCGCAGCCGCAGCCCGACTGGGCATTGGGATTGTTGACCTGAAACGCTGCGCCGCCGAGATTCTCGACAAAATCCACCGAGCATCCGCGTACCAGATCCAGGCTGATCGTATCTACGACCAGCTGCACGCCATCCCGCTCGGCAAGAACGTCGCCGTCTTCAATGCCATCGGCAAGCTCGAAACGGTATTGAAACCCCGCGCAACCGCCGCCATCGACCGCCAGCCGCAAGATTGCAGGTTTGCCCTGCCGATCCGCGATAGCCGCCACGCGTGCGGCGGCGGACGGGGTCAGATCAATGGTGGCTGCGTCTGTCATATATCTAAAATAGGAAAAGGGGCCGCTCGCGACAAGCGGGCAGCCCCTTTTTCATGATTTTCGAATTTGAACGTTATTGACCGGCGCCAACAGCGATCACGCCATCTGCCGAATTGCTCGTCGTTGGCAGCGATGCGAGATACTCACCGGATGTCAGGAACGGCGTCGGATTAACCGGTCGACCCGAGATGCGGACTTCATAATGGAGATGGCTGCCCGTCGAACGGCCCGTCGACCCCATGCGGCCGATCAGCTGGCCACGCGAAACGCGTGCGCCGGGCTGAACCAGAATTGCGGACATATGGCCATAGCGGGTCTGGATCTCGCCACCATGATTGATCTCGACATATTTGCCGTATCCGCCAACCCATTGAGCGCGTCCGACGATACCATCGGCCGTAGCGTAAATCGGTGTGCCGATCGGACCGGCCATATCGAGGCCATTATGCATCCGGCGACCACGGCGGAACGGATCGCTCCGCGTGCCGTAGCTGCTCGTCAAACGGTAGCCCTCGACCGGCTGAAGCGACGGAATTGCCATCACACCGCGGCGTTGGCGCTCATCCTGCCGCCAGCTGGCGAAAAGGGCCCGAACGTCGGAACTCTCTACACTCGCAGATGTAGCGGTCTGGGCGGTAGCCGGTGCTGCAACGGCAAATGTGGCCAGAATTGCGGCAAAAGCAAATGCTGGACCTGAAACACAGCGTCCGGCGAATGCGATAAATCGTGAAATCATAGCGGTTTTGCGACCCGTTACTAACGATCTGCAGCGCCATCGGACGCGCAAACCAGGAAAATTGCTCACTCCGGAGACGGTATTGTGCCTCCCCGCTTCCGGTGTGAGGTGACATTGTTAACGAAGTGCCTAACTGGCAAGCGATAGATAGAAATCCCGGGTCAAACCGGCTTGTTGACGCGCTGAATCGTTGAATGGCGCCTTTAGCTGCCCGCCAAAATAGCGTGAAACCAGCATTTTCCACTGTTGCTGCGGCGCAACATTCTGCGTTTTGCAGCATGATTCAAACCATTTGACGCCGAATCCGACATGGCGGATTTCATCATCCATGATCCGCGCCAATATTCCCGCCGACGCGGTATCTCCTGCCTGATCGAACCGGTCGATCATGGCTGGCGTCACGTCCAGCCCGCGCGCCTCCAATACCATCGGCACGATAGCCAGCCGGGCGGGAGCATCATGGGCCGTCGTCTCGGCCGCTTCCCACAGCCCGTCATGGGCGGGCAGTGCACCATATTCAGACCCCAGCGCCTTCAGGCGGCGATCGAGCAGCGCGAAATGCATTGCTTCCTCCGCCCCGACCCGCATCCAGTCGTCTACAAAGCTCGCCGGAAACGCCGGTCCGAACCGGCCGATCATGTCGAACGCCAGATCTATTGCGACAAATTCGATATGCGCAATCGCATGCAGCATCGCGATCCGCGCACGTTCAGATCCGCCTTTTCCGCGACGCGGCATTTTCGATGGTGGGAGCAGTTCCGGACGAACGGGCCGGGCCGGCCTGTCAGGCATCGGTTCGTCGAACATATGAGCCAGCCGCCCGCGCCGCCAGTTCCTCGCCGCCGATCGCGCCGCAAAAATTTTCGCCTTGGGATCGGCGATGTTGAGTACCCCGGCCACGGCAGAGGCGAGGCTCGGTTTCGTCATCACGGCTGTCAGAGCGCCTTCACTTCTTCGAGCACCGCTTCAGCATGCCCTGCAACCTTCACCTTCGGCCAGACCTTCACGACCTTGCCATCGCCATCGATCAGGAAGGTTGCGCGCTGGATGCCCATATATTTGCGGCCATACATGTTCTTTTCCACCCAGACGCCAAAACTCTCCGTCACCGAACCGTCGGCATCGGTTGCGAGGATGACCTTGAGGTCATGCTTGGCGGCAAATTTCACATGTTTTGCGGGCGGGTCTTTTGAAACGCCGATTACGGTTGCCCCCGCTTCAGCGAATTCATCGGCCAGATCGGTAAAGGCAATGGCTTCCTTGGTGCAGCCAGGCGTATCGTCCTTCGGATAGAAATAGAGTATTACCGGTTTGCCGCGATAGGCGCTCAGCTTCGCCTCGCTCTCGTCCGACAGCTGTAAATCCACATCCGGCGCCATCTGGCCTTCTTCAATCACCTTCGTCTCCTTTTTCCTGAATCAGGGCAAGCCTGTGCCATTCCTTTGTCACGCATTGCCGTGCCTTGGCATAGGTCGCAAGCAGGTCTTCCCAATTTGCAGCCCCGCACCTTAGTGCAACCAGCTCCCGGCTTGCCGGATCGATGTCTTTCGAGGCCGGAGCGACAAGCCGCAAGGTCACCAGCATGCGGGTCAGCAGATCGTTCGCCGCGCCAAGGCCGGGGTCGACCAGCCCAGCGGCGACAAGATCGGCAATGGCTTGGGGAAGCTGAGGATGAAGCCCGATATGATCGCGCAACTGAACCAGATGAACGCAGAATTCGAGATCGACGAGCCCGCCATCGACAAGCTTGACGTCGAATGGACCCGCAGGGGGTTTGTGACTGGCAATATCTTCGCGCATCTTGCGGATGTCTGCGATCAGCGGTCCGGTTTCCCGATCGCGGTGCAGGATAGAGGATATCATGCCCTGCAGTGCGACTTGCGCGTCTTGTGAACCATAGACTGTCCGTGCACGCGCAAGGGCCATGTGTTCCCATGTCCATGCATTGTCGCGATGATAGGTTTCAAAGCTGTCGAAGGAGACGGCCAGCAGGCCCTGTGCGCCCGAAGGTCGCAACCGCGTGTCGATTTCGTATAATGGCCCGGCCGCTGTCGGCACGCTGAGTGCGGCCGTGACCCGCTGCGCCAGACGCTGGAAATAGCTGGTCGCGCCGAGCGATCTTTCGCCATCGGACTGGGCCGAATGGTCGCCGGTAAACAGATAGACAAGATCAAGGTCGGACGCATGGGTCAGCGCCTCCCCGCCCAATCGGCCAAGTGCGAGTATCACGAGTTCGCAACCGTCGATCCGCCCATGAACCGATTCAAACTCGGCCACCGCGGCATCCGCAAGCACCCTGAGCGCAGCCTCGGCAACCCGCGAATAGCCGGACGCCACATCAAGCGGGTCACTTCGTCCCTCGATCAACTGGACCCCGAGCGCAAATCGTTCCTCCCCTACCAGTTGCCGCATCCTGTCCAGCCGCAGTTGATAGTCGGTTGAGGCGCTGCGGCTCTCCAGCAAGGCCGTGAGCTCATCCAAAGGTTCGGGCGGATCCAGCGCCGTCGCGTCGATCAGGCCGTCAAATAGTTCCGGATGACGCGCCAGTTCGTCCGCCAGCGCGGGCGCATGACTAAGCACGGCGACCAGCATATGCGTCAATCCAGGCCGGGCTTCGAGCAGACGGAACAAATTGACAGCGCTGGGCATACGATCGAGCAGCACATCGAAGCGGTTGATCACGCCTGTCGGATCCGGCGACTTGCCCATTTCGGAAATGAGCGAGGGCAACACCGCTTCCAGCGCCTCCCGCGCGACCGCCGACTGGGTCGAACGCAGCCGCCCTGCCCGCCAGCGGTCTATCCGCCGCCGGGCATCGCTCGGCTCGGCAAATCCATACTCCCTCAACGACTGTTCAAGACGGTCCTGATCGCCGGGCAAGCGTTCGTCGCGATCATCGTCTAGCTGGTCATAAAGCGCGCCCACATAGGCAACTGGGCCGGACAGCACTTCCAGCAACTTTTCCCCATCTTCCATCGCATGAAGCCGGGCAACCTGATCGAGGGCTGCCCGGTCAGCGGGTAAACTGTGCGTTTGCTGGTCTTCGATCATCTGCAGACGATGCTCGATTGTCCGATACAGACGATAGGCGTCAGACAATTTTACACTGTCGTCCGCAGCGATTTGTCCAGCTTCTCCGAGAACCGAAAGAGCGTCGAGCGTGGCAGGTGCGCGCAATTCCGGCTCACGCCCCCCATGGATGAGTTGATGAATCTGCGCATAGAATTCGATTTCGCGAATTCCCCCTCGGCCCCGTTTGAGATCGAAACCCGGACCGAACGCCTGCCCCTGTGCGTAGTGATCCCGGATCCGGTGGGACATGGCGCGGATCGCCTGGATAGCGCCAAAATCCAGCGACCGGCGCCAGACAAAAGGCCGTATCGCATCCAGAAATCGCTGCCCAAGGGCAATGTCGCCCGCTGCCGCGCGGCCGCGTATGAAGACGGCTCGTTCCCAGGGTTCGGCGCTGGTCTCATAGTGCGCAATCGCGGCACCGATGGTCAGCGCAATTGGTGTAACCTCTGGCGATGGCCTGAGGCGGAGGTCGACCCGAAAGACATAGCCATCCCCAGTCCGCTCATTCAATATTTCGACCACCCGCCGCCCGAGCCGAACGGCCGCTTGCTGGGGCTCTTCCTTCGGCCTGCGCGGCATAGTCTCGGGATCGAAGAGGAAGAGGATGTCGATGTCGGAGGAATAGTTGAGTTCCCGGCTCCCGTGCTTGCCGAGGGCAATGACGGCAAAGCCTGCAGGAGCCTCGCCCGGTACGCGCTCTTCAAAAGCGGCGTTGATCGCCTCGTCCAACGCATGATCCGCGAAGTCCGACAGCAGGCCGACTGTTTCCTCGAGGGAAAACTGCCCCGACAAATCGCCGATCGCGGTATAAAGCGCGAGCTTCTGCCTGTTCCGGCGCAGCTGCTGCATAGGGTTATCCTGCACCGGTGCCAGTTGCTCTGCAAAGCCGTCAAACTGCGTCGGAAACCCGCCTTTTTCGAGCAGGGCGACGATTTCAGGATTGGCCTCGATCAGGCGACCCAGAAACGGCGCGTGGGCGCGGGCGCGCCCAAATGCATCTATGATCTGATCCTTGGTGAAGGCGTTCGTCATCATGGAATGTGGGAAACCCCAAAATTTTTAAAGCGATGCAACTATTTCCCAACTTCTACGTTGTTGGGGCATGAGCGACAATTCGTCTCCCTGCAATTCCGGATCGAGCAAAAGCGTCGATAGCCGGATCCGCCCGAATCTTCGCACCAATAGAGCGAATTTAATCGGAAATTGTTTGCGGAGCGCTTATGAGGATTCCGATCTGGAAGACGATGAGAGCCATAGTTTGAACGAACTGCTCGAGATGCTTAACTAGCCAATTTCTCAGCGGTTGCTGAGATCGTCAACCTCGCTCATGATTTCCTGAAGCGCAGTTTTACCCTGATCATTCTCATGGTCTTTACGCGGCGCCAGTTTTCCGCCGTCCATGAGTTCCTCAAGTGCGGTTCGGCCGCGCGCAACGCGGCTTTTGATTGTACCAACCGCGCAGCCGCAAATTTCAGCGGCTTCTTCATAGGCAAAACCACCAGCACCAACGAGGATGAGGGCTTCGCGCTGCGTCTCGGGCAATTCCATCAATGCCCGCTGCATATCACCCAGTTCGACATGGCGATCCTGACTGGCCGGCGCGGCAAGCAATTTGTCAGCTGCCAAATCGTCCCACTCTCCGGTGAATTTCGATCGGCGCATTTGCGACAGATAGATGTTGCGAAGGATGATAAACGTCCAGGCACGCATATTCGTGCCAGCCTGGAACCGGGAGCGAGCGGACCAGGCCTTGAGCAGCGTTTCCTGCACAAGGTCATCAGCTGTATCACGGTTCCCTGACAATGATCGACCGAAAGCCCGGAGATGCGGGATAACCTCAGCGAGTTGATCCTTGAAATCGGAATCGCTGAGCGGCTCGGATTTCTCCGTCGCGTCATTCTCACCATTCGCCTCGCTAGGCGCTTTGGCCATTTCAGGACCCCCCGGGAAACATATATACTGGTCGATTGATTCGACAATGAAACCAGACGTTTAGACTGCCTTCGAATAGAACGCCACAAGAGCCGCCAACGCCGACCACTATATGCACTGGCCAAAGAACAACAAGCAGAAGACCCCGATAGCCCAACTATGCGGGCACAGTTGCCCGGTTGAAGAATAAGGCCTGGGCGATGGCAGTCTTCACAGTCGCATTCTGAAATGGCTTGGTAATGAGAAAGGCCGGTTCCGGACGCTCACCAGTAAGCAGGCGTTCGGGAAACGCAGTGATGAAAATGACGGGAACATCGATCTCAGTCAGAATGTCCTGAACGGCGTCAATGCCCGAACTATCATCGGCGAGCTGAATGTCGGCAAGCACAAGCCCCGGCGCACGGATTGCGGCCTCAGCAACGGCTTCGTCCCGTGTCACAGCGATTCCGGTAACCGAATGACCAAGATCCCGAACAATGGCTTCGAGGTCCATCGCGATGATCGGCTCGTCTTCGATAATAAGAACGTCAGTTCTCAGCTGCGCTTCGATCTCGGCACGCGCTTCTTCGATCAGCGCTTCGGTTTCGGCGTGAGAACGATCAAGAAGATAGGCGATTTCAGCGACGGCAAAACCCTCAACCTCAGCCAGCAGCAATGCCTGGCGCGACACTTTGTCGATCATGGCAAGGCGGGCATTTGCTATAGCCTCGCCCTTGCTATCGCCTGCGGCAACGTCTGCGGCCGCTCCCTCCGCATCTGAAGTTGACGCCCATATTCTGAGGAAAGCCCGATAGAGGCCCAGACGGGGGTCCACATCCTCGGGAAATGGCCCGGGAGCGGCAACAATCGATTCCAGCGTCTGCCGAACGAACGCGTCCCCGTGTTGCTGATCTCCCGTCAAAGCGCGCGAAAAACGCCGTAGAAGCGACAGATGTGGCGCAAGCTGCTGACCCAATGACGCCATTCGTGATTCCTCCGTTACACTATTGTCATCCTGACTAGGCGGTTCCGCCGAACGAACTCAAGAGCAAATTTTGAATTACATGTCGGCCCGAATTTCCAAATATTATCAAACACCCCGCCTATTTGAAAGAAAGGAACATTTGAACAGTATTCGCAGTTGCGAAGCCTGAGTTTAAAAGGCTAGGAGGGAGGGGGTTGTGGGTATAACGGGAATTGAAATCTTGGCTTCCATTGGCAAAAATCTGCGCAAGCCAGACAAGAGAAAAAAAGGCGATACGACTCCGGACCTTTCCAAAGAGGATGACACCTCGAAGGAAGCTAAAGGGGCCGATATTGGCGATGCCTTGCGCTCTGCATATGAGCAGGCTGTCAGCGAGGATATTCCGGAGGAGATGCTGGATTTACTTGGTAAGCTCAGTTGAGCACCGACTGGCAAGTTTGAATCCAATCCCATCATGATCCGAGCGGACAGTCCCCAAAAAAGCCTCAAAAGACTTCCCACAAGCATCAAGACGTTCGTGCTGCTGGGCCTCGCGCTTCTTCCCTTGGGCGTTGTTGCGATTCTGTCTTCGATCGACGCGGCCGATGGCGCAAGAGAGAGTCGGTACGCCGAAGCAAATTTGCTGGCCGAGGTTGGAGCCAGGCATTTATCGAGCGCTATCTCTCATGCGGAGTTGAGTCTGCGGTCGACAGTGATGACGCTCTCTGCAAGCAGCGACATTGAGGGCCGATGTCAGGAAACCGTGGAAGCCGCAGCCGCTATTGAAACCCGGAGGCCCAGTCTCGCTATTTTTGATCGGGGTGGAGATCAGATATGCGCCACGGACGATTTCTCTATCGACCGTGCTGATAATTTCCCGACCCCAGGAACAGGCAGCGTCACGCTTGATACGGATCGCGAAGCAATCCTGGTGTTACAAACGAGCCCCGACGGGCGTTTGGTCGGAATCGCGGAATTAACGCGCGGATCACTTGCCCTTCTGCCGCAACCTACCGTGCTGAACCGCAATTTCCAGATTGCGCTGGTTCACGGCGATGATGAGTTTCCGGTTCGCCCATGGACCCAAGCGGTTTCCGAGGATGACATATTGAGTGCAGTCCGGCCGATTGATGGTAGTGAATTTACATTCACCGCTAGCTTTGTCCGCACACCGCTAACCCTGGCAGAATTGTTCGGGATAGCACTTCCAATACTCATGTGGGCCGTGGCCGCCTTTCTCGGCTGGATCGCAATAGTCCAGCTCCTGATCCGCCCCCTCACTCAACTTCGCTATGCCGTAATTCGCCATGCCGACGGCGGAACGGAGTTTGAAATTCCCGACTTCCCGATCTCGGCCATTGAAATTCAGCAGCTCGCCTTGGCCTTTGAAAACGCTTTCGAGAAACTCCACAGCCATGAGGAACAACTTGCCGCCGGCCTGAAAGAACAAACCCGCCTGACCCGTGAAGTCCATCACCGGGTGAAGAACAACCTACAGATAATCGCCAGCCTTCTGAACCTGCATGCGCGGGCCGCCAAATCGGATGATAGCGCCGCCGCCTACGCCTCGATCCAGCGCCGTGTTGACGCACTTGCGATCGTCCAGCGCAATCTCTTTTCGGAACTTGATGCCGATAATGGTCTGTTGATCCGGCCGGTGATCGCCGAACTGGCTTCGGGGCTCCAGCAGAGCGCTCCGCCAAATGTCGAGGTTGCGATAACGCTGGACGTCGACCCCATCCGCGTCGGGCAGGACATTGCCGCTCCTGCAGCATTCCTCATCACCGAATTGGTCGAACTCGCCATGCTTTCCGGGGACCGGATCGAAATCTCCCTTTCCGTGCAGGCATTGGCGGATCAGTGCGCCCGGCTGTCGGTTCGGTCCGAAGCGCTCGCCAGCGCATCCGAACGTAGCGAGTTTCCGAGATACCGGAGAGTTTTAACCGGTATGGCGCGGCAGCTACAGGCTAGCCTGGACGAAGATGAAACCGGCACGATATATGCAATTTTGATCCCGATCCTGTAATCGGCCAAAAAAGTTGCCAAGCTAAACATCTGATTTAATTTGGTTTTTCATATTTATCGTATTTTATTTCACTTTTTAGGGAACCAATGGGCTCGCTCGTCGTTCTGCTAGTCGGATAGTGACCTTTTTGCCCCCCGCTCTCGCTATCCAAAAATTAGCCCGGAAGCGCCTCCATCCCCCCCGGAAGGCGTTTCCGGGCTTAATAATTTCTCCCGCCCAAATACCGATATCGTAGCCTTCGTTCGCAAGGGGTCACCCCGTCCAGAAACGGTCAGACCATATTGTCCGGAACATAGAGGCGCGAACTGCCGAAGCGACGCGCCCGCCCGCGTTGATAGGGAACCACGAAACCACGCCGCTCTTCCGGCTTGCCAAGGCGATTTTGCTCGGCAAGGCTGCGCCAGTCAGCCAATCCTGACGTACCGGAAAGTACGCCGTCTGAAAGGCGCGACCACAGCTTGGCTCGGAACGCGGCAATGGCCGCATCCTCCTGAAACCATAAAAAGCCCAGCTCGGTATCCCAATCGAAGCTCCGGCCGTTGATATTGGCGGATGACATAAGGCACGCTTGCGTATCGGCGATCAGCAACTTGGCATGAATGTATATGATCCCGGACCCAAAAGCGGTTCCGCGGCTGTCTGCATAGTCATCCTCGGCATCGTCGGCCGGTTCATCGCGAACCAGCGTAAACAGCCCTACCCTGTCCGGGCCTGCGACTTTGAGTATACGGCTGAGGGCCCGAGCCTGAAGATATTCGCCATGGCGGTGGGCGGGATTATCCCCGTCACCCAGAAACGCAATTTCCTCCGGCACATTGGCGATCAGGACTATCACTTCCAGCGCCGGGTTCCGCCGCAAGCTCTCTATCACCCAATCTGCTGCCTCCCGGGAGCGGAAAAACTGCGCCTCGATATACAGCAAATTTTCCGCTGACCGGACCAGGTTGCGATGGGCCGTTTTGAGTTCGCAAATGTCGGAAACCGGGCCTAGCGCGAAAATGGACGAAGAATCACGCGACCGCGTCCGCAGAAGCTGCGTGGTCGCCTTACCCTCGGCTAGCGGCTCACCCGATTCCGGTGCGGCCGCTTCATCAAGCGGGTCGGCTGCGAGAGTGCGCGAAGCATCGTTGGTCCATTGAGCGACAATCTCGCGAAAACGGGGCAGCCCAAGGTTCCAGAGCTCGGCGAAATTCCGCGCGGCATCCGACGCCACTGGTCCCTCGACAAAGGCGGAGAGATCGTGCCAGGTTTCATCGGCCGGTCTGTCATGCTCGGCATCGTCCCAGCGGCGCTCGTCCAGATCGAGCCCACCGATAAAGGCGGCATTCGCGTCGATGATCGCACATTTCTGGTGATAGGTTGCCGGCCACAATCTCGGCGGCGGCCCCGGCTTCCACCCCGCCGGACGATCATCTTTCCAGTGCAGCCAGCGCCAAAGGCCAGGCCGCACATCAAAAACACTTCGAACATGATCGGACTTGTCCAGAAGACGCCGGATGAGGCTTCGGACACGCTTGCGCAGCGCAAGCCGCAAGATCTGCCGCCAGAACCAGCCGATTTCTCCCACATGCTGGACAACCATGATCTGCAGCAGGCCTCGTTCCGCATCGGTTAGCGCAGCGCGCAGTTCCTGTATCTGGTTGAAGCTGCTCCAGGACCCGGCATGCAGATCGTTTGCCATGACGGGTTCGAAATCGGCCAGCAACATCCGGACCTCGACCCCGCGTTTGGCCGTATCAAGTATAAGTTCTGCCCAGTCATCGAGCCCCTTTTCGCGCGCGGCATCGGATCGCAATTTCGTCGAAGGGTCGAAGATCCGGAACGCAAGCCAGACGCTGCGCTCCGCCATGAGCATCTGTTCTTCGAGCCTTGGATACATTTCCGCTGAATCGATCAGCGGTTTCACCCGGCACCCCTTGCGAACCGGAAAGCCCCCGCCTTCCTCGTCGAGGAAGAGCGTATCGAGGTTCAAACCGCTTCATCCTTCTTCTTGCGCTTGTCGGTGAACCAGATAATCACGAGCGTCATCTCGAAAAGCATTAGCAGCGGAACAGCCAGCATGAGTTGGGTAACCGGATCGGGCGGCGTGAAGATCGCAGCAATGATGAAGACGCCGACAATAATATATTTACGCGCACGGATCAGCTGGGCCCGGCTGACAAGCCCTGCCCTGTTCAGCAGAAGCAACAATACCGGCAGCAAGAATGCCAGGCCGAAAACAATGATGAAGCGCATCACAAGCGACAGATATTCGCCAATCGCGGGCAGGGCTTCCTGATCCAGGCCGCTCACTTCTCCTTGGTAATCAAGGAAAAATTCGAACGCCAAGGGCATGACGACAAAATAGGCCAGCGCTGCGCCAAGCGCGAACAGGACGGGCGTCGCAAACAGGAAGGGCAAAAACGCGCCGCGTTCATTCTTGTACAGGCCGGGCGCAACAAACAGCCATATCTGGCAGGCAATAAGCGGAAAAGCGATGACGAAAGCGCCGAATATGCCGACCTTGATCTCCACGAAAAAGGCCTCGTAGAGCTGCGTATAGATCAACCTGCCCTGCCCCGGCGGAAAGGCTTCCTGCAACGGACGCACAAGAAAGGCGAAAATTTCGGTCGCGAAATAAAAGCAGAAACCGAACGCGATGATGAAACCCAAAACGCACCATAACAGGCGATTCCGCAATTCGATCAGATGATCGAGCAGCGGCGCCGTGCTGGCATCGACTTCGTCAATCTCTTCGGGTTCGGTTTGCGGCTCGGCACTCATGATTTGCCCCCGAACAGGTCGATCTGCGAGGAATTCTCATCCTCCTCAGAAGCGGGTTCTGCCGACGATTGTGGAGCAGGCGCTCCCTCTCTCGAAGATATTTCGCCCGCTTCATCCGTTGCAATCCGCTTCAGCGGCTTCATCTCGCCTTCGGGCGGCGCGCCCGCTGGCGATCCCTGTTCCCCCGACTGATCGCGGTCTTCCCCGAAAAATTCGGACACATCCTCACCGGGAGGGTGTTTCGCCATGATATCGGCGTTTCTCTCCGCCCATTCCTTTTCCTGGCCTTCCAGTTCCGCTTCGCGGATCATCGAATCCAGACTGAACCGAAACTGATTGGTAAAGCTGCGCAATTGCCCAAGGACCCGCCCGACACCTCGCAGGGCAGCAGGCAAGTCTTTTGGTCCGATAACGACAAGCGCCACTATCGCAACAAGCAGGAGTTCGGCTGCACCGATATCGAACATAGGCGCTTCGCTACCTCAATGGCCGGAATTCACGCAGCCCGACAGGGCATGCGCAAGAGACAGTGTCAGCTGGCGCTATCTTCGCGCGTGGCTTCCACCGTTGTTTCCGAAGCCGGAGCAGCGGGCGGCGAAGATGAGATACGGGGAGTCTCTGACGAAGAAGAGCTCGTGTCACTCTCGTCTGAATCCTTCAGGCCCCGTTTGAAGCTGGTGATACCCTTGCCGAGATCACCCATCATGCCTGAAATACGGCCACGACCGAACAGTACGATGATAACAACGGCGACAATTGCAATCTGCCAAATACCTGGCGACATAATAGTTCTCCTATTTACACGCCTAGTTAGTCATCCTGTTCGGCAGATTCCAGCTCAAGCTCTTCGAGCGCGGTATCCACAGGATCGAGCAGCCCGGCAGCTTTAAGATCGTCAAGGCCGGGTAGGTCGCGCCGAGTCTCTAACCCGAAATGCGAAAGAAAAACAGGGGTTGTTGCATAAATTAACGGTCTTCCCGGCGTTTCGCGTCGACCGGCAGGACGAACCCAGCCCGCTTCCATCAGAACATCGAGCGTGCCTTTGGAAATTTGCACACCGCGAACGGACTCGATTTCGGCGCGGCTGACGGGCTCATGATATGCGATTATCGCGAGTGTTTCGGTCGCAGCACGGCTCAGTTTGCGCGGTTCTTCGCGTTCCCGGCGCAGGACATGGGCGAGATCGGGGGCAGTCTCGAAGTGCCAGCGCTTGCCGCGCTCGACAAGGCCGATTCCCCGCCCGGCATAATGGCCCAACAATTCATCCAGCGCAGCGCGAACATCGATCTCTTCGCCGACAGCCTGCGCGATATCGTTGAACGTCAGCGCCTCTTCCGCTGCGAACAGCGCGGCCTCAACCGCCCGGACATCGTCTGATATTTCGGTCATTTGCCTGTTCTCACCATAAGGTCGGAGAAATGATCTTCCTGTCGAAGTTCTGCCTTGCCCTGCCGCGCCAGTTCAAGAGCCGCGACGAAGCTCGATGCAAGCGCGGACTTGCGATAGGCATTGTCGGCGCTGTCGGGGAGGAAACTTTCCAGCGTCGCCCAGTCGACGGACTCGCCGATCATTCGCTCAAGCCGATCCAGCGCCGCATCAAGCGTCATCACCGGGCGATGGGCGACGATATGAAACGCCGGTTCGGTGCGCGCCCTGAGCTGCCCATAGGCCAAAATCAGGTCATAGAGCTCGGCCTGCCAGCGGCTTTTCCGGATAACGCGAATGCCTTCCGGTGCGCCGCGCAGGAACACATCGCGGCCGATCCGGTCCCGTGCCATCAGCCGCGCTCCGGCCTCCCGCATAGCGTTGAGACGCTGCAATCGAAGCTGGAGCCTGAGCGCCAGTTCCTCGGGGCTCGGATCCTCCTGCTCATCCTTGGGCAACAAGAGGCAGGATTTGAGATAGGCGAGCCAGGCGGCCATCACCAGATAATCGGCAGCGATCTCAAGCTTCAGCGCCTTGGCGTCGGTGATGAAGGTCAGATACTGTTCGACCAGCTCGAGGATCGATATTTCCCTGAGATCGACCTTCTGGGTGCGCGCGAGGCTGAGCAGCAGATCGAGGGGCCCTTCCCATCCTTCGAGATCGAGGGTCAGCCGCTCGGAAGCTGCTACTTCTGGCGCATCATCGAAAATGTCCTCGCCCGTTTCACTCATGCCAACGCCAACAGGCTGTCGCGCTTGTCGATCAGTGCGTCGAGTGCATCTGCCGTCTGGGCAGGCCGGATGCTTTCCATTGCCTGGTCGAGGCGGGCGCGCGAGGCGGGCGAAATATCGTCCAGCAATGCTACCGTTGCTTTCATCTCGTCCATGCGCGCCCAGCAATTGAGCGCAATATCGCAACCGGCCTCAACCACCGCGACGGCCCGGTGCGCGGGATCGCCGTCCAGCGCCTGCATGTCGAGATCGTCGGAGAAAAGCAGCCCGTCAAAACCGATCTCGCCGCGGATGATATCGTTGATGATCGTCGGCGACAGGGTTGCGCATCGCTCGCTATCCCATGCCTCGAAGACGATATGCGCAGTCATCGCCATCGTTGCGTTCGAGAGCGATTTGAAGGGCGCAATATCGATCGCCAGTTCCTCGTCAGAGGCGGTCACGCGCGGCAGGGCCTTGTGCGTATCGACCATCGCGCGGCCATGGCCCGGAATATGTTTGACGATGCCCGCCACGCCGGCATCGCCAAGCCCGTCGAGCACGGCACGGCCAAGCGCAGCGACGCGCATCGGCTCAAATCCGAGCGCGCGATCACCGATCACGTCATGGGCACCGGGCTGGCGGACATCGAGCAGCGGGAGGCAATCGACGTTTATCCCGCATTCGGCCAGCGTAAGCCCAATTGCATGGGCATTACTGCGCGCGGCCTCGATCGCCGACATTGGGGCCTTCTCGTAAAGCGCGTCGAACTTTCCCCAAGCCGGAAATTCCGGCCATACAGGCGGTTTCATCCGCGTCACCCGGCCACCTTCCTGATCGATCAGGATCGGAACATTTTCGCGGCCCGAAACATCGCGCAAATCATCTGTCAGCGCGCGGAGCTGGTCACGATCAACGACATTGCGGGCGAACAGGATATAGCCCGCCGGATCGCAATCGCGGAACAGCGCGCGTTCTTCGTCATTCAGCGTTTCCGCGGCAATGCCAAAGACTACGGGCTTCATTCGGCTCTCTTAGTTGACGGTCTTCTTTACGGCCACAAGGCCTCAAATCAGTTGACCACCACGCTGCACGCTTGCCCGGCATTGCGCAAGCTGGTGCAAAGCGTCCGGGCCGCTTCCCGAGAGCTTGCAGCGGCGCGAAGACGATAGAGCGTCCGGCCTCCCGCCTGAACCGAGGTGACCGATTTAGTCAATGAATTCAACGCACTGTTCTGCGATGTCATTTGCGTCCAGGCGCTGTTGGCAGCCGCCTCGCTGGAAAATGCGCCAAGCTGGATAAGTCGGCCGCTGGCGGCCGTCGCACCGCTCGCAGATGCCGATGCATTGCCGCTGGACGTGCGCGGTGCAGACTCGGCCAGTTGCCGGTTGCTGGCCGGAATCCGGGCGCTCGCCGCGCCGTTCGGCTGGCCATCCGCACCATTGCCCGAATTTTCGCCGGCGGTTGAGGCAACCCGGGTTCCCGAAACCGGTTCTTCCGGCGTTGCGCTCCGGTCAATCCGGCCTTCAGGGCTACCGCCCTCGCTCGCCGCAAAGGCCGCGTCGCCCTCGCCTTCCACTTCCATGCCGCCAGCCTCGCTGGGCCGGACCCGGTAATCCTCTTCGGGAGCAGCAATCAGTTCCGCGCCATCGGGCGCAGCGCTATCCTGGCCGCGCAGCCACAATATACCACCAATAACAAGGGCGATTACCACGAGAACGGCAAGGATGCCGCCGATCAGCGTCAAAAGGCCAACGCCTTCATCCTCATCCTCTTCGACCGCTTCAAGCCAGGGCAAGCGATCTTCCTCGTTGGCGTCCAACGCTTCCTCGTTACTCATCACTCCATCTCCTCGACGGCCTCAACCCCCATGATCGCCAGGCCATTTCGTATAATTTGCCCGATTCCGCCCGCCAAAGCCAGTCGCGCACGCGTTAAATCGGCATCATTAACCACCAATAGCCGCTTGTCGGGATTATCATTGCCGCGGTTCCACAGCGCGTGGAACTCGGCCGCAAGATCGAACAGGTAAAAGGCGATCCGGTGCGGTTCATAGGCGCCGGCAGCCGCCTCCACGATGCGCGGGAATTGCGCGGCGCGCTTAACCAGCGCCAGTTCCTCGCTATCCAGCAGGCCAAGATCCGCCTCGCCGGTGATGTCGACACCCTCGGCCTCAGCCTTGCGATGCACGGACCGGATCCGCGCATGGGCATATTGGACGTAAAATACCGGATTATCCTTCGACGCTTCCACCACCTTGGCAAAATCGAAATCCATCTGCGCATCGGCCTTGCGGGTCAGCATGGTGAAGCGCACGACATCCTTGCCGACTTCCTCGACGACATCGGCCAGCGTCACGAAGCTGCCCGAACGCTTGGACATCTTCACGGGTTCACCATCCCGCAGCAGCCCGACCATCTGGACAAGCTTGACGTCGAACTCGGTCTTGCCCTCCGTCAGCGCTTCCACGGCCGCCTTGATCCGCTTCACCGTCCCCGAATGATCGGCACCCCAAATGTCGATGAGGATATCGGCCGTCTGGCTTTTCTGGAAATGATAGGCGAGATCGTTGCCGAAATAGGTCCAGGTCCCATCCGATTTGCGGATCGGTCGATCCTGATCGTCGCCGAATTCGGTGGATTTGAACAGAGGCAGCTCGACCGGTTCCCAGTCATCAAGCGTCTTGCCCTTGGGCATTTCGAGTTCGCCGTCATAAACGAGCCCGCGCGCGCGCAGCTCCGCCTCTGCGGCTTGCGGCTTGCCCGCCGCCTGCACATCGGCTTCCGACGCGAATATATCATGGCGAATGCCGAGCAGCGCGAGATCGGAGCGGATCAGTTCCAGCATCGCCGCAACCGCGCGTTCGCGGAATGGCACCAGCCATTCGCTCTCTCCGGCATTGGCATAGCTATCGCCGAATTCCTCCGCCAGTGCGGCGCCAATCGGCTTCAGATAGTCGCCTGGATACAGACCTTCGGGAATTTCACCGACATCTTCGCCAACGGCTTCCCGGTACCGAATATGCGCCGAGCGTGCGAGCGTATCGACCTGCCCGCCTGCATCATTGACGTAATATTCCCGGATAACGTCATAGCCCGAATATTCGAGCAGGTTGGCCAGTGCATCGCCGACAACCGCGCCGCGGCAATGGCCCATGTGCAAAGGCCCCGTCGGATTGGCTGACACGTATTCGATATTGACCGTCTTGCCCGCACCCATTGCCGATTTGCCGTAATCCGCGCCTTCGGCAGCAATCGTGCGCAATTCATCGCGCCACGCATCCTCGTCCAGCCGGATGTTGATGAAGCCGGGCCCGGCAATCTCCGCGCCGGACACTCCGTCCAGCCGCGCAAGCTTGGGCGCGATCAGCGCCGCCAGTTCGCGCGGATTTTTGCCGGTCGGTTTTGCCAACACCATGGCTACATTGGTCGCAAGATCTCCATGCGAGGGATCGCGCGGTGGCTCGACAGCCACATTCCTGCGATCGAGCCCGGCGGGAATGTCACCCGCAGCCTCAAGCCGATCGAGAATCGCGCCGATATGCTCGGCAAACTGGGTGTAGAGGGTCACGTTCAAATCCGTTCTTCAAACCAAGCCCGGGCGGATAGGCGATATCGCCGGACATTTGAAGCGCGAAGGACGCGAAACGCGCAGCTTCAGTCTGAATCAGGGCGCTGTTTGGAAGGACTGCTATGCTCGACGTCGGAGGGATAACCGAGAGCGGAGAGCGCAATCAGTATCCGCTGGAGGATATCCTCGCCGCCATTGGTCATGCCCTCTTCCTCGGCGACCTCCATCTCGCGCATGTCATATTCCCACTGCTGCAGCGCCGAAACCTTCTGTTCCGTGGTCAGTTGCGGGTCCGTCACAATCATATCGGGCGACGAAAAGGCCGCAGCGGGATTGCGTATCGCTTCACCTATGTCGCTATATGGCATGGTCAGGTCCTCCTGAACCTTCGCCCTAGCTTGTCGCTACTTCTTCCAGAGCCGCGATATCACCTTCGGTGAACAGATATTCCTTCAGCTCCTTGGCGAAATCCTCGCTGTTGCGGCGCAGCCATTCGATAATCATCGCCGCATGTTCGATCTCCTCGCGCATATTGTGCATGAGAATGCCCTTGAGCGCGGCATCTTCGCAATCGTCGGCGCGCTGCTTGTACCAGTCTGCCGCTTCCAGTTCCTCCATCAGCGACACGATCGCGTGATGCATGGCCAGGGTTTCCTTGGAGAGCTTTTCGCGCGGAGCATGCAATGTGTCGCTGGCCATGATTTCACCTCTTCTGTGGTCGCTTGGAATATCATTCTGCGGTCGCTTGGAATATCATTCTGCGGTCGCTTGGAATATCAGTTGCACGATATGCCCCGTGATTGCCCGACGCAACAGCGGTTTGGGCGGAGATCCCGCCCTAGAAACCCTCAGGCAATTCGACGGGGCCGACGGCTTCGCGATAGCAATGAATCGCATAACTGTCTGTCATCCCTGCGATAAAATCAGCGACATGGCGCGACCGATTCGGCTCATCGTCCGGCAAGGTTTGCTGCCAGTTTTCCGGCATCAGGGAGGGGTCGTCATGATAGGCGTCGTAGAGCCCGGCAACGACATCCCGCACCGCATCGGCCACCTCGACCTGCTTGGGATGCTCATACATATTGGCATAGAGAAAGGTCTTCAGGGACCGCTCATGCGCGGCAATTTCGGGCGAAAAGACCGCGAGCGCTCGCCCGGCGTTGCGGACATCGTCAACACTTTCCACGCCTGAATCTGCAACTGCGCGCGCCGTCTCATCGATCAGATCGTTGACCATCAGGCCGATCTGTTCGCGGATCACTTCGGATGCAAGAAGCTCCGGCCCGGCGTTGGGAAAACGGGCGGCAGCTCGCGACCATATCCTGTCAATTCGGGGAATCTCAAGCAGGGCATCAACTGTAAAAAGCCCCGCACGCAAGCCGTCATCGATATCATGATTGTCATAGGCGATATCGTCGGCCAGCGCCGCGGCCTGCGCCTCAAGGCTCGCATAGCTGCCGAGCTCCAGCGGGAATTCGCGGTCGACATCCTGCAGCGCCCAGGGAGGATCGGCGACCGGGCCGTTATGCTTTGCCAGCCCCTCCAATGTTTCCCAGCTCAGGTTCAAACCGGCAAACAAGGGGTAGCGATGTTCGAGCCGCGTCAGCATGCGCAGCGTTTGCGCATTATGGTCAAACCCGCCCGTACCGGACAGCGCGGCTTGAAGCGCATCCTCTCCTGCATGACCAAACGGCGGATGGCCAATATCATGGGCGAGGCACAAAGCTTCGGTCAGATCCTCGTTCAGGCCAAGCGCGCGAGCAATTGTCCGGCCGATTTGCGCGACTTCCAGACTGTGGGTCAGCCGGACCCGAAAATGATCGCCGTCGGGCGCGACAAAAACCTGCGTCTTGCCGCGCAGGCGGCGAAAGGCGACCGAATGGATGATCCTGTCGCGGTCGCGCTGAAATGCATCGCGCGGCCCCCTGACCTCGCCCGGCAGTTCATCCCGGCCTTCGTCATGAAGGCGGCCGCGCGAACGGGCGGGATCTGAAGCGAAACACGCCAGCGTCATCGGGGATTGAGGCGTTCTATCTCTTGCCCATCGGCGCTGCGGTACGTTAAGCCTTCGATATCCCCTTCTTCGGCGGCAGCATTGAGAAAGGCCTGAGCCTCGGCACGGCTTGCAAAAGGCCCGACAAGCAGGCGATTGGTAGCGTTGAGCGGTGTAAACCAGCCAGTCTTGCCCTCGAATGCCTCGGGTGCGCGGCGCGAGAACTGGCGATAGGTGAAGCGCAGCGCGTCAACCTGCTGCCCAATGGCGACCTGCGCCCAGTGGCGGGCGGGATGCGAAGGCGCGGCCTGCGGCGTTTCTGCAGCGGGTGCGGACATTGTCGATCCGGCTGCCATGGCGGCTTCGGTCGGCTGGGGCGAAAGCCCTTCCCGGTATAGCCGCGCAATCGCCTGCCCTTCGGGGCTTCGCCAGCGCAGAGCCTCGATCCCGACTTCGGCCAGCGTGTTGATGAATTCCTGCGCCGCAGCGCCGCTCGCAAACGGCCCGACCAGCAACCGGTTGGTCTGGCCGAGCGGCGTGGTCCAGCCCTCCTGCCCCGCAAAAATCGCATTGGCCCGCGCATAGCGTCGATAGGTGAAACGCATGCCTTCTTCGGTTGGCCCGGTCGCGAGTTGCACCCAATTGCGGGCCGGTTCGGCCTGCGCTGCCGGCTGTGCCGGTTCAGACTGCGCTGCGACCGGAGCCAGGACAGGGGCTGGCGGTGGCGGTGGCGGTGGCGGTGGCGGTGGCGGTGGCGGTGGCGGTGGCGGTGGCGGACCGGGCGTTATCGCGGCAAGTGCTGCTGGCAAGAGTGATTCTGGTGCCGGGCCCTGCGCCTGCTGCGCATCGGCAAGCTGTTCGCGTGCAGCACGTCGCCGCAGATCCGCCTCGAGATCGGCGAGAGAGAAGCTGCTCGGCGTTACCGGCAAGTCCTCAGTTTCGCTCGCCGCAACCGCGGCGGTCTCCACAGGTAGCGGCGGCTGGGAAAAGCCGGGACGAGGACCCTGGATTCCCGGCTCGGCGGGTACAGCCTGTTCCACAACGACCGGCAGTGACGGAGGCGGCGGTGGCGGAGGGGGCGGTGGAGGAGGAGGAGGAGGTGGTGGTGGTGGTGGTGGTGGCGCCACGGCTGCCTGCGCAACTTGGACCGGTTCGGTGCGGCCGGGGCGACGCCTTGCCTGGGTTTCACGTGCGGCTAGCCTGCGGGCAACCGCCTCGCGACGTTCGCGGCGGCGTTGTTCGCGGGTCGTCTCACGACGAATTTCAGCCTGCGTACGTGCACCCAGCGCGTCGCCCTGCGGGACCAGCCCCGCACCGGGCGTTCCGGCCGCCGCCAGCTCCGGAAAATCGCTCAGCGCATAGCGCGGGCCATCACCGCTGGCCGGGAAATTCCCGAAATGGACAGCTTGCGCCTTGCCCGCATTGCTCAGGCTGGACAGTCGGCCGAGATAGGGCGTCAGAATTTCCAGTTCCCGGCGCGGCATCGCAACGGCCGCCGCTTCGACCGCGTCGCGCACGTCATTGCCGGTCAAGCCGATCACAAAGGCACGGGTTCGCCATGCCGTCATATCCTGTGCACGCAAGAGAGGATCCAGCGTCTGAAGCGCACCCTCCCGGTCACCCGAGATCGCCTGGCTGATCGCCAGTCGTTTCAGAAGTTCGGGCGTTGAACGTTGGGCGATGGCCAGCCGGTAATCGGCCTGGGCCAGTTCCGGCTGACCAAGCAGGTCATAGGCGAACCCGCGGTCGGCCGCATAATCGGAAAGCCGAACGCCAAGCCGCTCTGCCTCGCGAAACTGCTGCATGGCGGCAAGCGGCCGCTCAAGGCGAACAAGCGCGCCGCCCAGACCCGCTTTCACCTGCCCGTCTCGCGGGCTCAGATCATTGGCCCGAACGAACAGGCCGAGCGCCGCATCCGCATCTCCGATTTCGAGAGCCGCACGCCCTGCACCGATCAGCGCCTGGGTATTGTTGGGGTTGTCGGCCAGCATCGTCAGATAGCGACCAAGATTCTGAGCCGGAGTCTGCCCATTCGCCCCCTGATTCATAAAGGGGAACGCTTCGCTCTGCTGTGCTTGGGCGGGCAGCGCGGTGGTAGCCAACAAGGCCATCAGGCAAAGGGTGCGGGCGCGCCGGACGGCGCGCGGCTTTGATACGGAATTTCGGTGAACCATCACCGGTCAATCATAGACGGCGTGTTTTCCGAACGCACGGCCTAGATTGCACCGTTACACGACAAAGCGTTGTCCTTGGGCGGCGAAGGGGAAAAGACCGGCATTCTCCCACACCAAAGATGGCGGAGAATGCCGGATTTTATCCGTTACTGGTTGTTCTGGCGGTTCAGGAACTGCGGGATATCCAGCGAATCGCGATCGCCGCCGGATGCCGCTTTCTTCTCTCCGCCATCTACCTTGGCAGCGCCGCGCGCGATGTTTGACATACGCTCGAACAAGGTACCGCCAGACCGGGCAGGCTTGGCTGCAGACGCCGCTTTGGCAGCATCCTCCTCGGCAATCCATTTGCTGGTCGCAGCCGGGGTTTCCGTTCCGGGCGTATCCGCAGAGGAGACGATGTTTCCGGCGTCGAGCAATAACTCGTCCTCATCTTCGTCCATGGCTTTGGGCGCAGCAGGTGCATCGGCGGCCATCTGGCGTGGTTCTTCGCCTGCGGCGCGAACCGTGAAGGTCGGAGCAGAACGTACGGGCGTCCGCTCGGATACCATCGGTGCGGTATCGTCGAACACCAATGTAGCCGGCCCGGCTTCGGTTTCTGCGGGTGCTTCTGCTTCAGGAGCAGCCTGCTCAGCCGTCGCCGCAATCTCATCCATATTGTTTTCAGCAGCAATCTCTTCGATCTCGGGCTCAGCCGTTTCGACGATTTCAGGCTCGTCCTTTGCGAGCGGAGCCATCTCCTCGACGGCCTCTTCGATTTCCGCCACTGCTTCGGGCTCGGCTTCCTCAGCCTTGTCCCGCGCCGACGGGAAAGTGAAAACCTTCGCAGGCAGCGGCTTTGCTTCGCCACTGGCCTCGGCCTCGATACCCGTTGCTACGACCGAGACGCGCAGCTTGCCCTCAAGTTCGTCATTGAATGCCGAGCCCCAGATGATGTTCGCATCGGGATCGACAAGCTCTTTGATGTGGTTGGCGGCTTCGTCGACTTCCATCAGGCGCATGTCTTCGCCGCCCGTGATCGAGATGATGACGCCCTTGGCACCCTGCATCGAAACGCCGTCGAGCAGCGGGTTGGCGATGGCTTTTTCTGCGGCTTCGCGGGCACGATTGTCGCCCTCTGCTTCGCCGGTGCCCATCATGGCCTTGCCCATTTCCTCCATCACGGAGCGGACATCGGCGAAATCGAGATTGATCAGGCCCGGCATGACCATGAGGTCGGTAATGCCGCGAACGCCCTGCTGGAGAACTTCGTCGGCCATCTTGAACGCGTCTTTGAACGTCGTGTCGGGATTGGCGATCAGGAACAGGTTCTGGTTGGGGATTACGATCAGGGTATCGACATGCTTCTGCAATTCTTCGATGCCGGAGTCCGCAGACTTGGCGCGGCGCGATCCTTCAAAGCTGAACGGCTTGGTTACAACACCGACCGTAAGAATGCCTTTCTTGCGAGCCGCTTCGGCGATGACCGGAGCAGCACCCGTGCCCGTGCCGCCGCCCATACCAGCCGCGATGAAGCACATGTGCGAACCATCAAGCGCATCATCAATCGAGGCGAGCGTTTCTTCGGCTGCAGCGCGGCCAATTTCAGGACGCGAACCGGCACCGAGGCCTTCAGTAATCTTCGGGCCAAGCTGGATGCGGGTACCCGCATCGCTGTGATTGAGAGCCTGGGCATCCGTGTTGGCGACGATGAAATCGACGCCCTGCACATCTGCATCAATCATGTTGGCAATCGCGTTCCCGCCAGCGCCGCCAACACCGATAACGGTGATTTTCGGGCGCAATTCGCTAACTTCGGTACGGGTAAATTCGATGCTCATGACTTGGTCTCCCCTTGCGATTTCGCATCCTGATCAGAGTGTTAACAATTACTACAACATAATGACTCGACGATGCCAGTGAAAAAACTGTGCGACTCGTGGATAAAGCTCACTTTATCGCTCAATACTCACTCTTGAACGCTGTCATGAATCGGCTCCACAAGCCGCTTTTCGCCGTCCGGTGCACCAACTGCGCCTGATCCTGCATGACCCGAAGGTCCACCGGGCCCTCGGCGGCAAACCGCGCGAGACCTGCAAGCGTCGCAAAAGCGGGGCCGGAATGCGCTTCCGGAAGCCCGGCGAGCGCGATCGGCCGACCCGTTCGCACCGTCCGTCCGAGCGCTCCTTGCGCAAAATCGGCGATGCCTTTCAGCTCCGCACCACCGCCGGTCAGCACGACCTGCCGACCCACCGGACCGGTAAAGCCCATCTCGTCAAGCGCCTTGCCCACTTCCGCCATCAGATCTTCGAGCCGCTCCCGGATCACGGCAATAAGCTGCGCGCGCGTGATACGCGGCGTATCGCTGTTTTCCTCGTCGGACATATGGGTGATGTCGATCATGTCATGGTTGTCGCGCGGGCTGGTGGTGGCCGACCCGTGGAAACATTTGATCCGTTCGGCCTGGGCCCGGCGCATTGCAAACTGGGTTGCGACGGCATCGGTGATGTCGGCCGCGCCGATCGGAATGGAAGTCAGCCCGACCAGCATACCGCCTGCGAAGAGCGAAACATTGGTCACCCCTGCGCCGAGTTCAACCAACGCCACGCCAAGCTCGCGCTCTTCTTCGCTGAGACAGGCATAGCCGGTGGCGACCGGGGATGCGACGATGCCCTCGACACCAAGATAGGCGCTACGGACACAATGATCGAGATTGCGCATCGGCGACCGCTCGGTCAGCACTGCATGAATGTCCACGCCCAGCTGATCGGCGTGAAGGCCAAGCGGGTTTTTGACCCCCTCAAGACCGTCCAGCGTATACAGCGTCGGATGAGCATGGAGTATTTCCATGTCTTCGGGATCGATCGCGTTGAGCCCGGCAATATGCAGATCACGAATATGCGCGTCTTCGATCCGGTAGCCGCCGAGATCGGCTTCGATCGTGGTGACCTTGCTGACCAGTCCGCCGGCTGAAAACCCCACCCAGGCACTGTCGATATTGATCCCGGCAATACGCTCGGCCTGTTCGACCGCAGCGCGGATTGCCGCCTCGGTCTGTTCCATGTCGGCGATATAGCCGCGACGGATGCCCTTGCTCTCGCGCTGGCCGGTGCCCAGCACCTGCAGGTCGCTGCCTTCGGGATTGCGCACGATCATCGCGCAGATCTTGGACGACCCGATATCGAGTACGGTAATCAGATTGTCGTTGCGGCCCTGTGCCATAGTACCCGTTCCCCTGTTCAGATCGTATCGGATCCATCCCCGTCATCGGTTTGTGCTGGTGCAGGTGCGCGTTCCGCCTCGCGCGCTACGCGAACGACAAAGCGATCGGGCACGCGCATATCGAAGCGGCGAAAGCCCTCGCCGAGTAAACCGTTCTGGCTGTCCATGCGTGCGAAATTCAGCAGCGCACGCCCGGCATCTTCCTCGCCCTCCGGCAGCGCCAGCGTCTCGCCCGACTGGAAGCGAAGGTCCCAGCGCCGATTGCCGACCCATGTCGCACCCGACAGCATCGGACGCAGCGCCGGCGCGCGGTTCATAAGCACTTCAAAGCTGGCAACCTGATGATTGGCCGCCGGACCGATAATCAGCGGCAAATCGGGCATGGCATCCAGCGCCACTTCCTCAAGCACTTCGCCCTCGCTATCGACGAGATAGAGTTTCTGGTCATGTTGCCAGATCGCGGTTGGTGTGCGTTCGGTAATCGAAACGACAAGCGTATCGGGCAGACGGCGCGTGACTCGGGCCGACTGAACCCACTGAAACGCTTCGACCCGCGCGCGGATCGCGGCGATATCGACATTGGGCATCGCCATGCTTGGCTGATCGAGCGCCACCGCATAAACGGGCAGCCGCTCCATCTGGTCGATGCCCTGGATTTCGACACGTTCGACGGTGAAGCCAAGCTTGCCGACACCTTCGCCCAATTGCCAGGCGGCCATCTGCGGCAGGCGAAGGATCATCGCCGCGCCAAGCACGAGCGTTGCCAGCAGGGCAATCACCATCCAGCCGCCCGTGCGACGGATCGTGTCCTCCTGCATCGGCAAAACCGTGGCAAGCTGCGCGGACAGAGGCTGACGCTGCGCCTTTTTGGCAGGCTTGCGCTTAACGGTTGCGCGCTTCTTGGGCGTGGTTGTCCGGCGTGGTCTTCGGGTCTGGCTCATAGTGCTTCCTCCACTATCCGCTGGACGAGCTCGGCATAGCTCAGTCCGACATGTTTCGCTTGTTCGGGTACGAGGCTGAACGGAGTCATCCCCGGCTGGGTGTTGACCTCCAGCAGGTACAGTCCATCCACGCCCTTGCTGTCATCCCAGCGATAATCCGAGCGGCTCGTGCCACGGCATCCGAGAAGGTGATGCGCCTTGAGCGCGATCTCCATGCAGCGCTCGGCAATCTCGCCGGGAACATCCGCCGGGCAGATATGCTCCGTCATCCCGTCGGTATATTTGGCGTCATAATCGTAAAAGCCGCTCTTCGGCACGAGTTCAGTCACTCCGAGCGCTTCGTCTCCGATCACCGCCGTTGTCAGTTCGCGACCGCGAATGAAAGGTTCGGCCAGCAGGGTTTCGAATTCCCGCCAGGGACCGGCAGTATCGCGTCCGATCGGCGAACCGTAATTGCCCTCATCGGTGACGATCGCCACGCCAACCGAGGAGCCTTCGTTGACCGGTTTCAACACGTAAGGCCGGGGCATCGGGTCTGCGCTGTACAGGTTTTCGCTCTCGACGATGAGCCCGCCGGGCATCGGGATACCGTGCGGCATCAGCACCTGTTTCGTGAGCACCTTGTCGATCGCAATGACCGATGTCGCCATTCCGGAATGAGTATAAGGGATCTGCATGAGATCGAGCATGCCCTGCACCGATCCATCTTCACCCGGCGTGCCATGCAGCGCGTTGAAAACGATATCGGGTTTCACGCCGTCCAGCACCAGCGCGACATTGCGGTCCATGTCGATACGCGTGACCCTATGACCCAGGCTTTCCAGCGCATCGGCCACGCCTCCGCCACTCATCAGCGAAACCTCGCGCTCGGCAGACCAACCGCCCATCAGAACGGCGATATGAAGCTTGCCCGTCATTCGGCATCTCCCACGCGTTGAATTTCCCATTCAAGCTCAATGCCCGAATGTTCGAAGACCCGGCGGCGAACTTCATCGCCCAAGGCTTCGATATCGGCAGCGGTTGCGTCGCCAATATTGAGCAGGAAATTGGTGTGTTTTTCGGAAACCTGTGCACCGCCAATCGTCAGCCCGCGGCATCCTGCGGCATCGACGAGCTGCCATGCCTTTTCGCCGGGCGGGTTTTTGAAGGTCGACCCACCGGTGCGCGAACGCAGCGGTTGGGACGCCTCACGCTCAGCGGCGATCCGGTCCATCTCCGCACCGATCGTTTCGGGGTCGCCAGGCTCGCCTTCGAACAGGGCTTCGACCACGATCGCGCCGGCCGGGACAGCGGAATGGCGATAGCTATATTCGAAACGCTCAAGCGGCCAGACTTCAACCGAGCCATCCCGCATCACCAAGGTCGCCTCGACAAGAATATCCTTCGCCTCGCGGCCATAGGCTCCGGCGTTCATGCGTACAGCGCCGCCCGTGGTGCCGGGAATGCCGCGCAGGAATTCAAGACCGGCAATACCGGCATCGCGCGCCTTGGTGGCTACGGTGATGCCCATGGCAGCCCCGCCTATGCGAACGCGATTGCCCTCTTCGATTGAGATTTCGGCGAAGCTTTTGGGCAGTCGCACAACCACGCCACGCACCCCGCCATCGCGGACGATGAGGTTGGAGCCCACGCCGACCGGCAGCACCGAGATTGCCGGGTCGAGCTGGCTGAGAAATTGCGACAGGTCTTCTATATCGGTCGGACGCACCAGCCATTCCGCCGGACCGCCGCAACGGAACCAGATGAAATCGGCCAGGCTGCCGCCGCGCTTTACCGAGCCTTCGAGCGGCGGGACGCCGGTGCAGGTGTCCGTCATGTTCATGCGCGCGCCTCCGCGATTCCATCGGCCAGCCGCGCTGCCCAGCGGGTTATATCGCCCGCACCCAGGCAGATGATCATGTCGCCGCTTTCGATTTCCCCGGCCAGCATTGCCGCCAGTTCGGCCTCATCCGCAACCGCGCGCGCCGAGTGATGGCCGCGCTCCTTGAGACCGCCGACCAGCGTGGCGGCCGAAATGCCCTCGATGGGCTGTTCCCCGGCGGCATAGACGGGCGTCACGAAAACGGCATCAGCGTCGTTACAGGCGACCTCGAAATCGGCAAGCAGGTCGCGAAGTCTGGTGAATCGGTGCGGCTGGACCACAGCAAATACGCGGCCTGCGCTGCCTTCGCGCGCAGCCGCCAGCGCCGCCTTGATCTCAACCGGATGGTGACCGTAATCGTCGATCACCGCCACGCCATCGACTTCACCGACCTTGGTGAAGCGCCGTTTCACTCCGCCGAATTCGGCAAAGCCTTTCGCGATAATCGCATCTTCAATACCGAGCTCAAGCGCCGAACCGATTGCCGCCAGTGCATTCTGGACATTGTGACGGCCGGCCATCGGGAGATAGATGCCTTCTATCCGCCTTGTGTCTCCATCCCGGTCCCGCACCGCGACATCGAACCGGTTACCGCCATTTTCCGCGACGATATTTTCAGCCCGGATATCGGCCTGCGCCGAAAATCCATAGGTCACGATGCGGCGATCGCGAACCCGCGGAATGATAGCCTGTACTTCGGGATGATCGAGGCAGAGAAGCGCCACGCCGTAAAAGGGAACATTCTCGACAAATTCTACAAAGGCATCCTTCACCGCGTCAAACGAGCCATAATGATCGAGATGTTCGGGATCGATATTAGTAACAACGGCAATCGTGCCGTCGAGCCTCAGGAAGCTGCCGTCGCTTTCATCGGCTTCGACGACCATCCAGTCGCCTGCGCCGACCCGCGCATTCGCGCCATAGGCATTGATGATGCCGCCATTGATGACTGTCGGATCGAGCCCGCCTGCATCCAGCATGGCCGCGACCAGCGAGGTTGTCGTCGTCTTCCCGTGCGTGCCAGCGATTGCCACAGTGGCTTTCAGCTTCATCAGTTCAGCGAGCATTTCGGCCCGGCGGACGACAGGGATGCGGCGTTCGAGCGCGCTTTCGACTTCCGGATTGCCGCGCTGGATCGCGGTCGAGGTCACAACAACCGCTGCATCGCCCAGATTCTCCGGACTGTGTCCGACAAAGACTTTCATGCCCTTCTCGCGCAAGGATTCCACGGCAGGGCCTTCGGCAATGTCCGATCCCTGTACGACGTAACCGAGATTGTGCATCACGCGGGCGATACCCGACATGCCGATACCGCCGATGCCGATGAAATGGATGATTCCTATATCGGTTCCGAAGCCGTGCATCAGGATGCTCCCTGCGCAGCGGTACGCAGACCGGCAGGCTGGCCAGCCGGCATCGCCTCTCCGCCCAGTCCCTGTCCAAGCCGTTCGACAAGATCGGCAAGATCGCGTGTAGCGTTCGGGTAGCCAGCATTGCGCGCGCGCCCTGCGGCATTCATCAGCGCTTCCGGTTCAAGGCCGAGCTTCTGCATCTGCTTGGCAAGTTCGGCAGGCGTGAAATGGCTCTGCTTGATCACCCTTGCACCCCCACTGGCTTCCATCTCGCGCGCATTGGCAGTCTGGTGATCGTCGGTGGCGATCGGCAATGGAACGAGGATTGCCGGGCGCCCCGCCGTGGTGAGTTCGGCAATTGTCGAAGCGCCCGCACGGGCAATTACGATGTGCGCCCAGCCAAGCCGCTCGGGCAGGTCCGGCAGATAGGTTGCAAGGTCAGCGGGAATAGCAAGATCGGCATAGCGATCGCGCACCCGTTCGATATCTTCCTCGCGGCATTGCTGGGTAACCTGCATCCGGCGACGGAAGGATAGCGGAAGCAGCGCTAGACCATCGGGCACGACATTGGAAAGGATGCTTGCGCCCTGGCTACCGCCAGTCACGAGCACCCGGAATATCCCGTCTTCGCTGAGCGCCGGGAAAGGTTGGGAGCGCAGGACTGCAACCTCTTCGCGAACCGGATTGCCGATAAGGTGCGTCTTGGCGAGATATTTGTCCTTGAGGCGGCCGACCTGCTTGTATGCGGCGGCAATCGCATCGACCCGTCCGGCCAGCAGGCGGTTAACGCGGCCAAGCACGGCATTCTGCTCATGGATTGCGCAGGGAATGTCGTCGGCCAACGCACCGAGCAGAGCGGGTAGCGCCGGATAACCGCCAAAGCCGATTACCGCTTCGGGACTGAAGCTTTCATAGAGCCGCCGGGCCATAGCGCGACCGCGCCAGATATTCTTCGCAGCGGCCAACCAGCCCAGCGGGTTTTTCGTAACGCGCCCGGCAGGCAAGATATGTTTTTCATCGCCCTCGAACGTGCCCGGGATCGCCGCGCCGCGCTCGTCGGTGATCAGCGCGACATAATGACCGCGCTTCTTGAGCTCGGTCGCCAGCGCAAATGCCGGGATGATATGTCCGCCGGTGCCGCCGGCCGCGAGAACGAAATGCCGCTTGCCCATTACAACCTCTTGTCCAGCGCGGGGAGATGCGGGTTGCGCCGCGTAAAGGCGAGCAGCAGGCCGAAGCCGATCGAGAGCGCGATAATCGACGATCCGCCATAGGAGATAAAGGGCAATGTCATGCCCTTGGAAGGTGCCATATCCAGATTGACTGCCATGTTAATGAGTGCCTGGATGGCAAACTGGGTAGCAAGCCCGGCGGCTGCAAGAACATAGAAGATATTCTCTTCATTGATCAGCTTCACAAACACCCGCACCACGATCGCACCGAATATCAGGGCAATGGCAAAACAGGCGACCAGGCCGAACTCCTCGCCGATCACCGAGAAGATATAATCGGTATGCGGTTCGGGCAGGCGGTATTTCATCTCGCCGTCGCCCGGGCCGGTGCCGAAGAAACCACCGTTGGTGAGCGTGCGCATCGCATTGTCGACCTGATAGCTGTCGCCATCGGCAAAGAGGAAGTTGTTGATGCGCGTCGTCGCGACCGGATAGAAGAAATACGCAGCCGCAAGGCCGCCGACACCCAGCGCGGAGAGGCCGCCAAGCAGCTTTGTCGACACGCCCGAAATCATCAGCATCACGATCCACACCGATCCGAAGATCACCGTCTGGCCAAAATCGGGCTGACGCATCAGCAGGATTGCGATGATGCCTGTCACGATAGCGGTGGCGGGAACGACGGGCAGCGTATGATCCTGCGTCACGCGGAGCGACAACAGCCAGGCGATTGCCACGATGAAGAAGGGCTTGAGAAACTCGGACGGCTGTAGCGTAGCCATGCCGTAACCGATCCAGCGCCGTGCGCCGTTCACTTCATTGCCAAGTAACGGAACGAAGACCAGCAGGACGAAAAAGCAGACTGCACCGGCAAGGGCGAAGCGTTTGGCGAGTTCCTTGGGCATGGTGGAGATGACAAGCATGACCGGCACGCCGATGCTGAACCAGATAAGCTGGCGGTAGAAATAATGGAGCTGCTGGAACTGGAAGCTGTCCCCCGAATAACGCTCGGCTGCGGCGGGAGAAGCCGCTGCGACCGCGATCAGGCCAATCGAAATCAGGATCGTGACCAGCAACAGCAGGACGCGGTCGATTTCCCAGAACCATTCGCTGAGTGGCCCTTGATGCGACCGGCCGATATAGTCACCAAAGGGTTTGCGCTGGGCCTTGGCGATGGTGGCTTTTACAACAGTGGCTTCCATGTTCATGACAGCCCCCCCACTGCGGCGCGGAAATCATCGCCGCGTTCCTCAAAATCGCGATATTGGTCAAAGGATGCGCAAGCAGGCGACAGCAGGACCGTCTCACCGGGCCGCGCGGCTTGCGCTGCGATCTGCACCGCCTTTCGTATCGTCCCGCAATTGCTGACCGGCATCCACGGCTTGAGCAGCTGTTCGAACATGTCTGCCGTCTCGCCGATCGTATAGGCTGCGCGCACATGACCGAAATAGGGTTCGCATGCATCAAGATCGTCCGCCTTGGCGCGGCCGCCCAAAATCCAGTGAACGGCCGGATAGGCGGCCAGCGCAGGCGCGGTTGATGTCGGGTTGGTTGCCTTGCTGTCATTGACGAACAGGATACCGTTCCGGTCTCCAACCCGCTCCATTCGGTGGGGCAGCCCCGGAAATGTCCGCAACGCTTCTTCGATTGCCTCTTCGCCGATACCAAGGCGGCGCGCTGCGCTCATCGCGGCGATGGCATTTTGCGCATTATGGGAGCCTTGCAAGGCTGGCCAGTTTGACTGATCCATACAAGTCCCGGCTGAAATCTGGATGACGGCACCCTTGGCCCCGGCGGCAATCGCCTGGCTCGGTTCGTCGTCTATCGCGATGATCTTCACATGATCGTCTGACTGCATTGCAAACAGACGGGCCTTGGAGGCGGCATAGGCTTCGAAATCGTCGTACCGATCGAGATGGTCGGGCGTGATGTTGAGCAGGATCGCGACATCGCAATCGAGGCTCTGCGTCAGATCGATCTGGAAGGACGAGAGTTCGAGCACATAGACACCGCCTTCCGGCAGTTCCTGCTCGCCAAGGATCGGCTTGCCGATATTGCCGCCGAGCCGTGTGGGAATTCCAGCGGTCTTGACGATATGATGGATCAGCGTCGCGGTTGTCGATTTGCCGTTTGTGCCCGTGATCCCGACCACCTTGTGCGGTGGCAGTTCGGCCCTCGCCTGGGCGAAGAGTTCGATATCGCCGATCAGCGGCGTTTCGGCCTCGCGCGCCTTTTGCGCAATTGGATGCCGGTTGATCGGAACGCCGGGCGACACAACGACGCCGTCATATTTTGCAAGATCAAGTTCGAGCGGATCGCGCAGCGTCGCCTTGTCCTGAACCAGCGCGCGGGCTTCCTCGCGGTCGTCCCAGGCTGTCACGCTGGCGCTCGAATTCCACAGATAGTCGACGACCGAAATCCCGGTCCGCGCGAGACCGAGCACCGCATAGCGTTTACCGGCAAAGGCGCGGGCTGGTTTCATCTGAGCTTCAACGTCGACAGGCCGGCCAGTGCCAGCACGAAGGAAATGATCCAGAAGCGGATGACGACGGTCGGTTCGGACCAGCCCATCTGCTCGAAATGGTGGTGGATCGGCGCCATCTTGAAGACGCGCCTGCCGGTCCGCTTGTAGAAGAACACCTGGATGATGACGGAAAGCGCTTCGAGGAAAAACAGGCCGCCAACAATGCCGAGAACCGCCTCATGATGCGCGGTGACGGCGATGGCACCAAGCGCACCGCCCAGTGCCAGGCTTCCGGTATCGCCCATGAACACCGCCGCCGGCGGCGCGTTGAACCAGAGAAAGGCGAGCCCCGCACCGACAATTGCCGCGCAGATCAGCGCGAGGTCGCCCGCCCCGGCGACATAGGGAATGCCGAGATAGGTCGCATAGTCCTCGCGCCCGACCAGGTAGATGATCATCATGAAGGCGACCGAAGCGATGATAACCGGCATGGTCGCGAGACCATCGAGCCCATCGGTGAGGTTTACCGCATTGCCGGTGAAAACGATCACCAGCATGGCGAAGACATAATAGGCATAACCAATGTCGCCGACCGGCCCGTTGAAAAAAGGCAGATAGAGGTCGGTTCCCGTCTCGCCGAGAATGATCCAGCAGGCGATACCCGCCACCGCAAATTCGGCAACCAGCCGCACCTTGCCCGAAATCCCGGCATGGTGCCGCTTGGTGACCTTG
Organism: uncultured Parasphingopyxis sp.; assembly: GCA_947259005.1. Lineage (GTDB taxonomy): Bacteria > Pseudomonadota > Alphaproteobacteria > Sphingomonadales > Sphingomonadaceae > Parasphingopyxis. The sequence continues at coordinate 89,515 of CAMYKP010000012.1, forward strand.
TCGTAATCGTCGAGGAAACCGATCAGCCCGAAGCCCAGTGTCACGAACAAACAGGCCCAGACGAGCTTGTTGGAAAGATCCATCCAGAGCAGCAGCGAAACCGTCAGCGACACGAGGATCATTAGCCCGCCCATGGTCGGCGTGCCGGCCTTTTTCATATGGGTGATCGGCCCGTCTTCGCGAATGGGTTGCCCTTTGCCCTGCTTAATTCGCAACCAGCCGATGAACCGTGGGCCGATCAACAGGCCGATCAGCAGCGCCGTCGTCGTGGCCCCGCCGGCACGAAAGCTCAGATAGCGAAACAGGTTGAACGGACCCGCATAGTCGAAATAGCTGGCGATCAGGTCGAGCATAGTGTCTTTCCGCTGGCCAGCGCCTCCACGAGGCGGGCCAGTCCCAAATAGTTGCTTCCCTTGACGAGCACGGCGTCTCCGGCGCGAATCTCGCCTTCGAGAGTCGCCAGCGCCGCCGCGGCGTCGGGCACATGAACCAAGTCGATTGTGTTGCCAAGCGTGTCTGCCAACACCTTCATCGGCTCGCCGACCAGCACGACCAGATCGACCCGGGCGTCGGTAATCGGACCGGCGAGCCCTGCGTGAAAGGTTTCGGATTTATCGCCAAGCTCACCCATGGCTCCGAGCACGGCGATGCGGCGCTCCACAGGTTCGTCACCCAGCGTTTTGAGCGCAGCGCCCATGGACGCCGGATTGGCATTATAGCTTTCATCAATCAGCAGCGCTTCGCCATTGTCGAACGGGATCGCTAAACGGGCGCCGCGCCCCGGCAGGCCAGCCATTTCGGCAAGCGCAAGTCCAGCAGCGGCCAGATCTCCGCCAACCGCCTCGACCGCGCCGATTACGGTGAGCGCATTGGATACCCAATGCTCGCCCGGCAGTCCGATCGTAAATGTCAGTTCGCCTTCGGGAAGGATGGCGCTGACTATCGTACCGGCAATTTCGTGCACCACTTCCACTGCACGGATATCTGCACCCTCGCCACGGCCAAATGTCCAGATACGCGCGGCATGCGGGGTTGCCGCTGCAATCAGGCGATCGCGATGCGGACTGTCGAACGGAATCAGCGCCGTACCATCGGGCTCCAACCCTTGGAATATCTCGCCCTTGGCGTCCGCGATGCCATCGATGCCATCGAAAAATTCGATATGCGCGGGCGCGATGGCCGTGACGATAGCGACATGAGGACGGACCAGCCGAGTCAGGGCGGCAAGTTCGCCCGCATGGTTCATGCCCATTTCGAACACACCGTACCGCGTTGCCGCTGGCATCCGCGCCAGGCTGAGCGGGACACCGGTATGGTTGTTGTAGCTTTTTACCGAACGATGGACCTGCCCTTCGGCGGCACGATCAAGCGCGGCGAACAGGGCTTCCTTCGCGCTTGTCTTGCCGACAGATCCGGTGACGCCGATGATCTTCGCATCGGTTCGCGCCCGGGCTGCGATGCCCAGCGCATCGAGTGCGGCTATCGTATCGCTGACGCGGATATGAGGATGGCCGCAATCCTCGCTGACAATCGCGCCAACCGCTCCGTTGCCGAACGCCCCATCGACAAATTTATGCCCGTCCGTCGCCTCACCCTTGAGCGCGATAAAGAGGTCTCCAGGGCCAACTTCGCGACTGTCGAAAGCGACGCCATTGGCGGAGAATGCACCATGCGCCACGCCGCCGACGGCTGCGGCGATGTCTTCGGAGGTCCAGAGTGCGGTCATGCCACACATTCCCGGGCAACGGTCACATCGTCGAACGGCAGTATTCGGTCGCCGATTTCCTGCCCCTGCTCATGCCCCTTGCCCGCCAGAAGAACGATGTCGTCCGGACCGGCTTCGGTGATGGCTGCGGCAATGGCTTCGCGGCGATCACCGATATTGACTGCACCGGGCGCGCCCATGAGGATCGCCTTGCGAATGGCGGCGGGGTCTTCCGACCGGGGGTTATCGTCAGTCACAATGACATGATCGGAATATTTCGTGGCGACAGCTCCCATCAAAGGACGCTTGCCGGTGTCCCGGTCTCCGCCTGCGCCGAAAACCGTGATCAGTCGCCCCTTGGCGTGCCAGCGCAGGGCGTCGATTGCGGCCTTCAGGGCGTCAGGCGTATGGGCATAGTCGACATAAACAGGCGTTCCGACCTTCGTGATAACCGCGCGTTCGAGGCGTCCACGAACCGGCTGGACCCGGGCAAGATTGCCGAATATCGTATCCAGATCGCCGCCCGTCGCCCAGACCAGACCGGCCGCGACAAGCGCATTATTGGCCTGATAAGCGCCGATCAGCGGTAGCTTGATCGTGAAATTCCTGCTCTCGGCCTCTACCTCCAGAGTCTGGCCAAGCGGTGTCGGCGTCCGTTCCACAAGCCTGATCGCCGTGCCCTTTGCGCCCACGGAAATTCCCCGCACGCCGCGCCCCTCGATCGCCGCGACAACCTCGGCGCTGGCCGGATCATCGGCCCAAACGATTGCCGTGCCATCCTTATCGACAACTTCGGTAAATAGACGCAGTTTGGCGGTCAGATAGGCTTCCATCGTCAGATGATAGTCAAGGTGATCGCGGCTCAGATTTGTGAAGGCCGCCGCCCCGACGGGCAGCCCCTCGGTGCGATATTGGGACAGGCCATGGCTTGAGGCTTCAAAGGCAAGATGCGTAACGCCTTCGCGCTTCAGCCCGGCGGCGTTGGAAAGGAAGGTGACGATATCAGGCGTAGTGAGGCCGGTTTTCACCTGTTCGTCGGCGGTCGTAACACCAAGCGTGCCGATCGATGCGGCATTCTGCCCCGCCATCCGCCACAACTGGCGGGTCAGTTCGACCGTCGATGTCTTGCCGTTGGTGCCGGTTACCGCGACGCTGATATCGGGAAAGGGCGCGAAGAATCTGGCAGCCAGCTGCGCAAAAGCGCGGCGGGGTTCTTCGTCGGCGATGCGCGGAACGCCTTCGACTATGGCTTCGGGACGAGACACTATGGCGATCGCACCCGCCGCGATGGCATCGGGAATGAAATCTTCTCCGTTGAACTTCTCGCCGCGAAACGCGCCGAAAATTGTCCCCGGCGCGACCTTGCGATGATCGATGGCAAAGCCCGTCACAACCGGGCTGTCTTGCCCGTCCGATCCCATGAGTGCTGAGAGCTTCATGAGCGCTCCGATGGCGGACGCCAGAGCATCGCGCGTAAATTTGCGGTGTCGATATCGCGGCTTTCGCTCGGAATGACGCCGAGCAACGGCCCGATCCGCGACACTACCCGGCTGACAACCGGAGCGGCCGTCCAGCCGGCCGTCGATGCGCCGCCCGTTCCGGCATCCCCGCGCGGTTCGTTGAGCATGATCACGATCACATATTGGGGGTCGTCCATCGGGAAGGCAGCGGCGAATGTCGAAATCAGCGCATTGCGACGATACCCACCCTCACCCGCTTTTTCAGCCGTTCCCGTCTTGCCGCCGACGCGGTAGCCTTCGGCATCCGCGTTGCGGCCCGTTCCTTCCTGTACGATCAGGCGAAGAAGGCCGCGCATCTGGTCGCTCGTCGCTTCGCTGAACACGCGTTCGCCTTCGGGCACATTTTCCGCCGGCAGCCGCATCAGGGTTAGCGGCCTATATATCCCGCCATTGACTAGGGTCGCATAGCTATTGGCCAGATGAAGCGGCGTCACGGCAATGCCATGACCATATCCTGCGGTCATGATTGTCGTCCGCGCCCAATATTCAGGCCAGATCGGCCGGCCGCGTACGGGCAGTTCGAATTCGACGGGATCATCGAAATGGAGATCGCGGAACACCGCCTGCATCCGTTCCGCACCGAGCTCATCCGCAATCCGGGCCGTCACGATGTTCGAGCTGTGGACCAGCGTTTCCGGCACGTTGAGATAGCGACGCTGCGGATGATCGTCGCTGATCGTGAAACGGCCGACTTGTAGCGGTTCCTCGGCATCGTAGCGGCGCGAGATATCGGTGACGACACCCTCTTCGATGGCAGCCGCCATGGTGATCGGCTTGAAGGTGGAGCCAAGTTCGTAGAAGCCCATCGTCGCCTGATTGAAACGCGCGCGGTCGCTGGACTGGTTCGCCGCATTGGGATTGAAATTGGGCAACGATGTCAGCGCGAGCAATTCACCCGTATGCACATCCAGCACGATGCCAGCCGCGCCTATCGCGCTGAAGCGCCGCATGGCCGTTGCCAGCTCGCTCTGCACGGCTGCCTGCACCCTGCTGTCGATGGAAAGAGCCACTGGCTCACCGCGATGTTCGGGATCCATCAGGCGGTCTTCGAGCACGGCTTCCATCCCGGTCACGCCTTCGCCGTCCAAGTTGACCCAGCCGAGCACATGGGCGGCAAGGTTGGTCTGCGGATAAAGGCGTTCGGGCTCTCGCAGATATTCCATAGCCGGTTCGCCAAGCGCATTCACCTCGGCGACCAGCTCAGGCAGCGCGCGGCGGCGCAGATACACAAATGGCCGATCCGAATTGAGTATCTCCAGATAATCATCGGTCGAACGTTCGGGCATCAACGTGTGGAGGCGGGGCGCAAGCTCTTCGGGGGCGCTGATGGCGCGGTCGGGATGGATGGCGATCGACCAGGCATCGATCGTGCGCGCCAGCGTAACGCCGTTGCGGTCGACAATATCGGCGCGTGACGGAAGAGTATTGTCGGAGCTCGCCGCATAGGCCTCTCCGCCGCTCAATACCGTCAGCCAACCGATCCTGACCGTCACCGCTACCACACCGAACAGCAGCAACAGCATGACGATCATCAGCCGCTGCTGGACGATAGGCTGCATTTCCCGTCGCAGGCTTACCTTGCGTACTTCAGCAGGTTTGGCGACAGGCCGGCTCATCGATCCGCGTCGTCCTCCTCGCGCTGCTCAGCCGCAGCGCGGCCGGCGATATCGCCGCGCAATCGGGCATCGAGAAAGGATATGCGTCGGCCCCGTGCGCTTGCCGCAATGTCGTCGGGGACGACATAGGACGCCTGCTGGATGTGCGGAATATCGTCCGCGTCGGGCGCTTCGAACACATCTTCGTCGATCTGCCGGTCGTCGGACGGATCGGACGCATCGTCGGTCGCCGATGCCTGCCTGACGGGCGATGGGGTCTGCGGCCCTTCGATCAGGCTCGCCAGAGCGAATTCGCCTTCCAGAAACTGGGCGGCATCGGGCGCGACCAATATGAAGTCGCGGCGATTCCATACCTCGATTTGGCTCATCCGGCTGCGCGTCTGGAATTCCGTGTTGAGCGACAGGATCTCTTCGCGCGCGATCTGGATATCGCGCTCGACATCTTCCAGCGCATTGCGTTCGGCAGACACCCGGTGCGAGATCAGGTAGCAGCTGAGCGCGGCCGAAGCGACGGCCGCAGCCCAGGCAACGGAACGGAATTTGCGGGTAATGGTCATGCTGTTGCTCTCCTCTGCAACGGCCAGGGCGGAGCTGCGCTGCGGCGGGCGCTGCGTAAGGTTGCTGATCGCGAGCGCGGATTGCGATCAAGCTCGGCCTGTCCCGCCTTGATCGGCTTGGCGGGCTTGTCGAAACTGGGTGCGGGGCCGTCCTGCACGGCGACCGGCAGATGACGCGATCCGCCGGGATTGTGACCGCTGCGTTCCCGCAGAAACTGTTTGACGATCCGGTCTTCAAGGCTGTGGAAGGTGACTACCGCCAGCCGTCCGCCCGGCGCCAGCACTGCCTCGGCAGCCGCCAGCCCGTCGCGCAGCTCATCAAGCTCGCGATTGAGATGGATGCGGATCGCCTGGAAAGTGCGCGTTGCGGGATCCTTGGGCGCGCCGGAACGATGGCCGACAGCCTTGCGGACCACCGACGCCAGCTGCCCGGTCGTTTCGATCGGACGGGCGGCAACGATGGCGCGGGCGATGCGGCGCGAACGATGCTCTTCCGCATATGCGTATAGTGTATCGGCGATCATGCTTTCATCGGCATTGTTGACGAAGTCGGCTGCGCTTTCGCCTGCCTGCTCCATCCGCATGTCGAGCGGCCCGTCCGCCTGAAAGGAGAAACCGCGCTCAGCCCGGTCGAGCTGCATCGACGAAACGCCGATATCCATCGCCACTCCATCCACCTGATCGACACCCTGTTCGGCCAGCGCTTCGCGCATCTCGGAAAAACGGCGCGCGATGAGATGCAGCTTGCCATCACTCTCTTCTGCAAGCGTCGCACCCTCGGCAATCGCATCAGGGTCCCGGTCAAAGGCGTAAACCTGTGCGCCATTGGCCAGCATCGCGCGGGTATAACCGCCCGCGCCGAAAGTCGCGTCGACATGCACTTCCTCCGGTGCGATATCGAGCGCATCGATTACCTCGTCGATCAGAACGGGTTCGTGACGAGAGTCGGTGGCTACGCTCATAGCGTCACGCCCTTTTCACGGCACAGATGTTCGAGGATGCGGATCAGGCGGCGATCGCCGGTTGCCTGATAATGCGCATGGGCACGGGCCGGAGACCAGATGTCGAAATAAGGCCCGTTACCGGCGAAGAAGGCATAATCCTCGATCCCGGCAATTTCGCGCAACAAGCCGGACAGCACCATCCGCCCGGCTTTGTCGAACACGATCCGCTGAAGCGGCGCGAAGGTTTCCGCACCGCCGCCGTCGCGCCTGATCAGGCTCTTGCGGCCTTCCTGGCGGGCTTCGCGAGCGCGTTGTTCCCGCAGTTCCGCTGCCAGCGCAAAATACTCTGTCTCGTCGAAGCCCGTAAGGCAGGGCAGCTCTTCGTCTTCGGAGATATAGAGTAGTTTGTCATCGACCGGCATTTCGGCGGCTTTGGCCTGCGCGGCACGGCGATCGACAGTCGCGCGCAGGTCGGCAGGGAGCGACACGCGCCCCTTGCTGTCGACTGCGTTTAACGCCTGACCACCAAAAGGAATTGAAAATTCCACGCCGTCCCCTTCTTGCGGCGCAAAGCTCTTCCCATCGCTGAATCACGAAAATTCAACGCCAAAATTGAATGTTGGGAACGCCCTGCCCCTTTACAGGACGATTTGCGTATCAAGGTTAACGCTGGGTATCAATACCATTTCATGGGTATTTTATGGGTTTTTATACCACTGCTCGACTCTTCCACCCACTGGACTCGCGCAAATACAACGATGTTCTACTTTTGTCCGCAAGCCATATTGTTTGCCTGAAAGACGGTAGACATCGCCGATCGCGAACGGAAACCGCCGGATTTACGGATAACGAGCGAATAACCGCGATTGCCTCCGGCTCTGAGAGGCCGGATTCGCGCGACTCAGTTGTCTGGAGATTCTGCTGGAGGGGAATCTGCGGCAGGCTCTGCAACAACGCCATCCGTTGGCCCGGGGCCCGGGGCAACGCCCAGTTCGGCGAGCGGTTCCTGCGGCCGATCTTCTGTCGTCTCAGCGCCTGCTTGCTGCTGCGCCGCCTGCTCGGCAATGCCCTCGGGCGTCAATTCAGGCTCATTGCTCGCGGTGCCCGAAAAGGTTGCCGCAAGCAGCACGATAAGAACGATGGTTGCAAGGCCGGTGGCACCTATCCGAATTCTGTTCAGGCGCTCCTGACGCGGATCGGGGCTATCGCTAGCGGGATTGTCGACCACCTAGTCCTCCTGCTCCAGCCATGGCGGAACGGTGAGCCCCTTTTCGGCCAGCCAATCGGCATTGTACAGGGTCGATAGATAGCGCAGTCCGCTGTCGCACAGGATCGTGACGATCGTCTTGCCTGGCCCCATCTGCTTTGCGAGGGCGACCGCGCCAGCGACATTGATGCCCGACGAAAGGCCAAGGCACAGCCCTTCCTCGGAAAGCAGGCGGTGTACCCAAGCCAGCCCTTCCTCATCCGAGATGCGGAATTGCGTATCGATCGGCGCACCTTCGAGATTGGCGGTGACCCGCCCCTGGCCGATCCCTTCGGCCACCGACGAGCCTTCGGATTTCAGCTCGCCATGCGCATAATATTCGTAGAGCGCCGCGCCATGCGGATCGGACAAGGCGATCCGCACGTCTTCCGAAAACTCTTTCAGACCCATCGCAACGCCAGCCAGCGTTCCACCGGTCCCGACTGCACAGGTAAAGCCGTCCACCTTGCCCTCAGTCTGTTCCCAGATTTCTTTGGCTGTGGTTTTGATATGCGCGCGTCGGTTCGCGATATTGTCGAACTGGTTGGCCCAGAGCGCATTGTCGGTTTCTTCAGCGATGCGGCGGGACTGATGTACGAAATGACAGGGGCTCGAATAAGGCGCAGCAGGGACGAGGACGAGCTGCGCACCGAGCGCCCGCAGCGTATCCATCTTCTCCTTGCTTTGCGTATCCGGCATGACGATGATCGACTTGTAACCCTTGGCATTGGCGACAAGCGCAAGCCCGATACCCGTATTGCCAGCCGTGCCTTCGACGATCGTTCCACCGGGCTTGAGCAGCCCCTGCTCTTCCGCCTCTTCGACGATATAGAGCGCGGGCCGGTCCTTCACTGAACCGCCCGGATTGGTAAATTCGCATTTGCCGAGAATGGTGCATCCGCTTTCCTCGGACGGACCGTTGAGTCGGACAAGCGGCGTATTCCCGATTAGCGCGAGAGAATTGGGTATAATGGTCATGCTGGTCGGCATACCCCAGCAGGGTTTCATGGAGCAAGCAATCTTGGCTTGGGGTGCGGATAGCCGGGGCTTGGTGAGGTGGAGAGCCGACCATCAGATGTCAGCTATGGGTAATTAGCGGGCGATGCAAATTCGCTAGTGCGCGTCCGATAATTCTCGATTGCTACCCATCCAGAGTTCTTCATGAGGGAATGGAAATCGGATGTCTGCAGCCCATTTCCGACCGTTGATTTCGACAGCGCCTCGGGGAAGGCAGCTCGCGAGGAACACCTGTAGCTCGTCAAAATCTGCGGCGGGAACAAAGATACTGTATGAGTCATCGCCACGTTGTACAGTTTGAGGATCGTCGAGACCGGGCCATCGGTCAGGCCATATGATCGACTCATCCGGAGCGTATTCATATGCCCACAACATCACTTCGATCTCATCGGGCAACCAAGTGCTGGCCTCAGGATGACGGAACGCCATAATTTCAGAGAGCATAGAACCCAAATTTGCAGGTAGACAGGATAGAATTTCGGAATTCTGCAGGGACCCATAAACCGAAATGAAAACAGGCTCATCGTTAGTATAGATGAGTAGATTATTCGTGGGCGCATCGGTTGCAGCCTCAACCTGGTATCTTCCGCCTAAGCTCGAAGGGGTCGCCTGTTCCACAGAATGCAATATTTCCTGATGTTCCTGCGCCGAAAGCCTGATCGACCGATATTCGTCGCCTTGTCGATAGATCACAATTCCGTCGTCATAGAGAGCAAAAAAGGGAGAGTCTGAACCGATAACCGAATTCCAAGGGTCGCTGATGCGTAGGATGATTTCGGGATTTGCGGCTGATCCAGCTCTGACAGTTGCGAGCGCTCGAGGCCGTTCAAAGTATCGCACTCCTTCCAAACTCGGTGCGACCGACCCGTTCGGGCAATAAAAATCTCTGCTGGAAAGAAACTCAACTAGCGAAGGGCCTGCTACTGAAATGTCGTCTTCCGGCCCCAAAGCAAATCCACGAGTTGCAACAACCACAAACAGGCAGAACAATATTCTGCCGAGCGCAAATTTTTTGGGACCGATCATTCCCTCTGTTTAGCCAATATCCGTCAATGACCGCAATGAGGTGACAGCGAACCGTTGCCCCCTCAATTCGCCGTCACCAGTCGATAGCCAAGGTCGCACGCATCAAGGTTCAGCAGATGGGAATAGCGCCGCACCCATGCACCGCTATCAAGATCGCTCGCGAGTTTGGCCAATCCTTCGGCAACATTGTCCAGCGCCCAGAAAGACGACATGCCGGTCCGAATGCGATCGTCCAGATACGCGCCGGGCCGCCGCCAATAGGAATGGAGAAAGCCGTCCGTGCAATCATGCGGGATTGGGACAGCCGCAATCTCGACCGGCCCGAGCCAGTGCGCATATTCCGTCATCCCCGGCATCTGCGCTTCGTCCAGCGTAACCAGCTCCGGAAAATAGTCGACAAGCCAGATATCCCGATAGGAAGGGTCGAATGTCAGCAGTACCACCGGCCCACGCGTCACCCGGCGCATCTCGCTGAGGCCCTTCGCCTTGTCGGTCCAATGGTGAACTGTCAGGGCCGCCATCGACGCATCGAAACTGTTGTCGTCGAAGGGCAGGTCTTCCGCACATCCCTGCATGGCCGGCGCGGCACCGGCACTACGCTGGGCTATCATCTCCCTCGACGGCTCGATCGCCGTGACCTGCCTGTCGGCAGGTTCATAGGAACCCGTTCCGGCACCGACATTCAGGACCGTTTCCGCAGATCCCAATGCCCGTGCGATCACGCTCGCGATCCGGTGATCGGGTTTCCGAAGATCCGAATAGTTGATCCCGATACGGTCATAGGGTGTGGGCATGGAGCTCGATATCATGCGATCGCTTTTTCTTCGGCCTCAATCGCTATTTGCCTGATCGCCTTGTAATCGAGTTTGCCATTCGGTGCCCGGCCAACGCTCTCGACATAGACGAATGAGCGCGGAGTTTTATAATCCGCAAGTTGACCGCCAACCCAGTCGACCAGAGATTGGTCGCCGGGATTTTCAGCGCCCGGCATCAGCTCCACGACGGCGCAAATCCGTTCACCCCAGCGCGGATCGGGCAAACCCGTCACCGCGACATCGCGCACCGCCTCGTGCCGGCGCAGAGCTTCCTCGACTTCCTCGGGAAATATCTTCTCGCCGCCTGAATTGATGCATTGCGATCCCCTGCCGAGAATTTCGAGCGTACCGTCTTCATTCACCATCGCCCAGTCGCCCGGTATGCTCCAGCGTTCGCCCTCGATGACGGGAAAGGTTTTCGCCGTCTTTTCTTCGTCCTTGTAATAGCCGATCGGGCAATAACCGCTAACGGCAAGCAAACCCTTTTCACCGGAGCCCGGCTCGACGCGGCGATGATCCTCGGTAAAAACAGCACATGTCTCCCCGGTTTCGAACCGGGCGGTCTGGGTTTCGCCCTGGGCGTTGGTGATCGACATCCCCATGCCGAGCGCTTCGGATGAGGAGTAGCTGTCTATCAGATTGATCTGCGGCATATGCCGGATCAGGCCGAGCTTGGTCTCGCGCGTCCACATAGCGCCGGACGAGGTCATGAGCAGGATGCTCGACAGACCCCATTGGCCCGGATTGGCATCGAGCGCGGCTAGCAGCGGCTGGGCGAAAGGCTCGCCAACGACGGTTGCCCGCGTCGCCTTGTGACGGGCGATGGTTTCAAGCATCTCCTCGGCCGAAAATTTTCCGCTTGGTAACAGGATAACCGTGCCGCCGCCGACCAGTGCGGCGAAGGCGGTCAACAGACCGGTGCCATGCATCAATGGCGGCGCAATCACGGAACGCGATTTTATCGGCGAAGCCACAGCACGCGGCCCCGCATCTTCAGGCCGTTCGAGTGATGGCACGCCGAGCATCGGGATGGCGCCGAAATCGCTCTTCGCGATGAGATCGTGCAGGCGCCACATCACGCCTTTGGGCATTCCGGTCGTTCCGCCGGTATAGATCATCAGCAAATCTTCATTGCTCCGCCCCCAGCCTGCCTCGAATGGCCGCTGGGCGGGATCAGTGGCTACGGCATCTTCATAGCGCACAGCCCAGTCCGGGCAGTCCGCATCTTCGACACCGACTGCGATCCAGCAGATCACGCTATCAAGCGTCGTGCGAACCGCTTCGATGGTCGCAGCATAGGCGATGTCGAAGATAACGGCTTTGGCATCGGCATTGTCGATCAGATAGGCGAGTTCGGACGATGTATAGCGGTAATTGATGTTGAGCGGCGTCAGTCCCGCCTTGAAGGCCGCGAAATAGCTGATGAGATATTCGGCGCGATTGGGGGTATAGACGGCAACGCTCGCTCTCTGCTCCAGCCCCCGGTCGATCATGAAGGCAGCAAGCGCATCGGCCTCGCGATCGAACTCTCCCCAGCCGACAGTGTCCTCGCCCTGCACGATCGCATTTTCATCGGGCTGTGCGGCGGCAATCGATTCCCAGATGTTGGCGTAATTCCAGATATGGTTGCCGTCCGTCATCTATTGGCGCTCCTCTCAATGCATCGATCGCAAAAGCCAGTGTACGGACAACGCAGCCAGCCGCAATGGGGTCTCATCCGGTCCCTCTCGCGCAATGGATGGGACCAGATTGCCGCCGCACAGGCTTGATCCTCCTACCCCATCGTCTCATCCCCCACCCGTGCAGCGCAAAACCTCCTTCTCTCCCGTCACCGATTCCCGAACGCGGGTCTTGATTCTCGGCAGCCTTCCCGGAGAGGAATCGCTGCGCCAGTCGCAATATTATGCCCATCCGCAAAACCGGTTCTGGGATCTGGTTGGCGCGGCCATCGGTACTGAACTGCGCACGCTTGCCTATGCGGACCGGTTGGCGACCTTGCTCCGCCACAATGTCGGGCTGTGGGACGTGATCGCCGATGCGCATCGAACAGGCAGCCTCGACAGCGCCATTCGCGATGCGCGCGGAAATGATTTGAAGCAACTCGCCCGGTCGCTACCCTTGCTCGAAGCAATTGCTTTCAATGGCAAAAAATCATCTGCAACTGGCCGGAAGCTGCTCGGCGAGGATGGTGAGCGCTATAGCCTTGTCGACCTTCCTTCCTCCAGCCCCGCCTATGCAGCCATGCCTTTTGACGAGAAACTTTTACGCTGGGCCGTGATCGGCAGCATAATCAGCAAGAAGAACAAGGCGGATAGCTGATCGCCTGACGCGAATGGATGGAGCCGCTTCATCCATTGAGCAAGGCAATGACCGACGTTTTCATATCCTGCACTCGGAAGAACCCTGATCCTGTTCGGCAAATCGGTCGCCCTGCCGTCAATCGCTCCTATGATGCTGCAGTGCAGCGACAGGTCGTCGTCGTCCCGCGAGCGAAAACGATCCAATTCCCTCCGGCTCACACCAAGCGCCCGGCAACAGCACCTCGAACAACCCGGGCCCCAAATTTCAGCGCTGGAATAAGCGGTGTTGGTCGAAGATCAGGCCCCGGTCATGGAATTGTCACAAAAACACGGTTGACGAAGCATGCTGCAGTCGCGAAAAGCCGCGCCCATGAGCAAAATACTATCCCCCCTCGCGGTCGCACCGTTCGCCGCCCTTATCGCTCTCGCCGCCTGCGGCGAGTCTGAACCCGAAATCGTTGGCGGCATGGCCGATCCCAATCACGAAGAGATTGAAGAGTTGGCTCCTGCAGAGCTGCCGCCGATGCGCACGCGCGAAGCCAGCTTCCGCTGTGCTGACAACAGCGTCGTTTATGTCAGCTTCTACACCAATGACAGCCAGGTCGGCGTCGCCATGGAGCGGGATGCTATTCAAACGATCCTTCCGAACGTAGCGATGGCTGATGCTGAAACAGCCGAAGATGGCGAAGAAGCCGCGGCTGAAGCCCCTGCCGGACCGCCGCGTTATTCCGCCGAAGGCTTTACGCTGGTTGGCGAGAGCGATGCATCGAGCATCCAGTTTGCCCGCAACGGCGGCGGATTGCAGAGCTGCCACAGCTAAGCGGCTTCAAGCCTAGTCCCTAATACAGGGCCGGTCGCCATCGTGCTGCCGGCCCTTTTTCGTTGTGCTGCTTGCCTTTTGACAATGGTGCGTTTTACCTTCCCTCCAAGGGGGGGGAGTCATGAGAAAAACAAAGCGCATCGGGCTGGCAGTTGCGGCGGCAGCTGCCATTTCGGGCTGCACATCGCTGCAAACGCCGATGACGGATTTCGCAACCGATTATAACCGGGTCATCGCCGACACGCGTAACGAAATGATCCTGCTTAATATAGTGCGGGCGAGCGAGGGTGAGCCCACGCACTATTCTGCCCTGAGTTCTGTAAGCGGCAACCTTTCGATCGGTGCGTCTGCGAGCGCGTCTTTGAGCGGTATTATCGACGATGTCGATGCCGGTGCAGGCACGAGCATATCGGTCCGCTCTTCGCCAAGTTTCCAGATCATTCCTCTCAACACCCGGGATTTCGCAACGGGTATCCTGCGTCCGGTAGAACCGAACGTCGTCGCACTTTTTCTCAGCCAGGGCTGGAACCAGAATCTTCTCGCGGCACTGATGGTCGAAAGTATAACCTGCGGTTCGAGCACCTATAATAATGACCTGCGGTCCGATGGCGATCGCAGCGGACGGCGTCAGTATCTCAGCACAGATCAGGCATTCGGGCTCGGCTTTGCTGCGGAAGATGGCGGCGGTTCAAATGGACCAATCCTGAGTCTCGATGCCGAACAAGCAGACAGCCTCGGGATGATTCTCGAAAATCTCGGCGATGATTACCGGGTCACTATTCGCAGGGCGGAGGACGGCACCGCTATATTCGATGTTTTCGAGCGCTCCGAACAAACTTTGAATATCACGCTCGACGACACCGCCCGACCAGCCGAGTGCAATGATGAAGCCCTGACTCCTGACAATTACGAACTGCGCTCGGTCGAGGGCATTATCTATTATCTTGGAGAGATACTGCGATCGGGCGACGGCAGGCTCATATCGTCCAACGGCGATGTAGTTTTCGCACTCAGCAACAGCGCACCGGCCAGAGGCCACAGCATTCGCGTCTCCCACAATGGCCAGACCTATTTCGTGCCCCACACGGATGCAGCGCAGCGCCCTCGTGATCGGACGATTCAGGTTATCAGCCTGATCAACCAGCTGATCGGCCTGCAGACGGCGAGCGAGGCGCTGGAACGGAGCCCGGGGACACTGACGATCAACTAGGATCATGCCCATCAAAGCACCGCTTCGCTCTAGGAGAATCGCTCCACCGGCGCTAAGGCGCTTCGCATGCCAGAAACCGCCCCCACCATCACTCCGGAAGTCGTGGCTGAACACGGCCTCAACGACGAAGAATATGCGCGCATCCTCGCCGCGCTGGATCGCGAACCGAATATTGTCGAGCTCGGCATTTTCTCGGTCATGTGGTCGGAACATTGCAGCTACAAAAGCTCCCGCCGCCACCTGAAGAAACTGCCGACCGAAGGCCCGCAGGTAATATGCGGACCCGGTGAGAATGCCGGCGTCGTCGATATCGGAGACGGACAGGCAGCGATCTTCAAGATGGAGAGCCACAACCATCCCAGTTTCATCGAGCCCTATCAGGGCGCGGCGACAGGCGTGGGCGGCATATTGCGCGACGTATTTACAATGGGTGCCCGGCCCGTGGCCAACATGAATGCTCTGCGCTTCGGCAGTCCCGATCACCCCAAAACCCGGCATCTGGTTTCAGGGGTCGTTTCGGGCATCGGTGGCTATGGCAATTGCGTCGGCGTGCCGACCGTTGGCGGCGAAGTAAATTTTCACCCAGCCTATGACACCAACATCCTCGTCAATGCGATGACGGTCGGCATCGCCGATACCGACAAGATTTTCTATTCGGCGGCTTCGGGCGTCGGCAATCCGATCGTCTATGTCGGTTCCAAGACCGGGCGCGACGGCATCCATGGCGCAACCATGGCCAGCGCAGAATTCGACGAGGACAGCGAAGATAAGCGCCCGACCGTGCAGGTCGGCGATCCGTTTACCGAGAAACTCCTCATCGAAGCCTGTCTCGAGCTGATGGCATCGGACGCCATCGTCGCGATCCAGGACATGGGCGCGGCCGGCCTTACCTCTTCCAGCGTTGAAATGGCGACGAACGGCGAAGTCGGCATCATCCTCAATATGGATGCGGTGCCATGCCGTGAAGAAGGCATGACACCCTATGAGATGATGCTGTCCGAGAGCCAGGAACGCATGCTGATGGTCCTCAAGCCCGGCCGCGAAGACATGGCCCGAGCGATCTTCGAGAAATGGGAACTGGATTTCGCGGTGATCGGCGAAGTCACCGACACGCGCCACATGGTCCTCACCTTCGAAGGCGAAACCGTGTGCGACATTCCGCTGGGGCCGCTCGCTGCCGACGCGCCCAACTATGATCGGCCGCATGTTCCGACGCCCAAGCCCGCCCCGCTCACCGACATTCCCGAGAGCGGCGACATCGGCGCGGACCTTTTGAAACTCATGGCCTCGCCCGATCTCGCCTCGCGCAAATGGATCTGGGAACAGTATGACCATATGGTCATGGCCGACACGGTGCAGCGGCCGGGCGGCGATGCTGCCGTCGTGCGCGTCCATGGCACGAAAAAGGGCCTGGCGATTTCAACCGATTGCACGCCGCGCTATTGCAAGGCCGATCCGGTCGAAGGCGGCAGGCAGGCGATTGCCGAATGCTATCGCAACCTCACCGCTGTCGGTGCAAAGCCGTTGGCGACCACAGACTGCATGAATTTCGGCAATCCCGAAAAGCCCGAGATCATGGGGCAGTTTGTTGGCTGTATAGAAGGCATGGCCGAAGCCTGCGCCGCGCTCGACATGCCGATCGTCTCCGGCAATGTCTCGCTTTACAACGAGACTACGGATTCTGACGGCAAGGCAACGCCCGTCCTGCCGACCCCGGCCATCGGAGGCATCGGCCTGCTCGACGATATCGACAAGATGGCGACGGTGGCATTCAAGACTGAGGGCGAATGTCTCGCCGTTATCGGCGCCAACTATCCGGATATCGGACAAACGCTCTGGCTGCGCGAAATTCATGGCCGCGAGGATGGTCCTCCGCCGCGTGTCGACCTCAAGGACGAGAAACTCCATGGCGACATTGTCCGTCGGCTCATCAATGACGGCGCCGTGACTGCAGTCCATGACATTTCCGATGGTGGCCTGCTTGTCGCAGTTGCGGAGATGGCGCTGGCGGGAAATCTGGGCGTCGAGCTCGACGCGATGGACGCGGCCTTCGCCTTCAACGAGAGTCAGGCGCGTTATCTCGTAACCTATCGCGCTGACGCGCCGCTCGATCGAAATGCAGTTCCCTTTACGAAAATCGGAACAGTGGGTGAGAACACCATTCGCGTGAACGGCACAAGCATTCCCCTCGCCGATCTGCGTGCAGCGAACGAAAGCTTCTTCGAAAATCTGATGGGCCGCTAAACGCGGGCTACCGCTCAGGCGGGCTGGGCAGTCCCAATGTCGCCCTGCTGCTCATTTCTTCCTAGCAGGTCGTATGGATTGCGGCCTTCTTCGCGCAGGATCCGGTGCGCTTCATGATAAGCGTGCGGCGTGCCGATGTTCAATCGTTCGCGCACAGCATCAAGGGGCTCGGCGAGAAGTTCGGTGATGTTCATCTCCCACACTCGCGGACCGGCCTTTCCATGCCTTTTTGCTTCTCCGATCGCGCGGAAAACTGGCGCCTTGGTCTGCGTTTCCTTCTTCATGTTGAAGCCACCCGCATAGGCGATGAACAAATGGGCGAGCGATGGATCCTGACCATAAGTAAAGGCCAGGACGCACTGTTCGCCCAAGCCATCGCGCCCGTAGCCGGTCAGAACGTGCAACAGGTCATGCGTGTCCCGGTTCCGGTTGCCATACCATTGGATCAGGTCATTGTAGCGCGGCTTGCCCATCTTCTCGCCCTCGGCGACAAGACCGGCGGCCGTCAGGCCTTCGGCCTCCATGAAATCGCAATAGGCATGGGCGACACTCCCTTCGGGCATGGCGCGGAGCCGGTCATGATCGTCGAGAATGGCGGGCAGATAAGGCTCGCTGGCATAGATGGCTCGGCCTTGCTCGCTAGTCCCGAACCGGACGGCTTCATCGCGAAACGAATTGCGCGGCAGCGCCTCGAAAATCCAGAAGACCTGCTCGGTATCTTCCTTGTCTTTCAGCAGCTCACGGAAATGGTGCAGCGCTTTGAGCGGCCGCTTTCTGAGCCTGGGTCGATCAGGGTGCACGGCTACAGGCATATCGGCAGTGTCGGGTATCGTCTCCATGACGGCAAAATGCTATTTGCTGACATTAATGTCAATAGCGGCAGCTTTGATCTTTGCGGCCGGGATACCAACGGCTAATGTGCGGCATGACCGACCATGACACGATCCCCTATGCCGACCTTCCCGACTATTCAGACGAAGAGCGCATAAAGCGCGCCAAAGCCTTTTACGAAGCGATCAGGACACGGCGAACCTGCCGGCAATTCAGCGACGCTCCCGTTCCGCGCGAAGTGATCGAGCAGGCGATCCTTGCAGCAGGCTCGGCACCCAACGGCGCGAACCATCAGCCCTGGCATTTTGCCGTGATCGGATCGCCCGAGAAGAAAAAGGCGGTTCGGGACGCGGCCGAGATGGAAGAAAAGACCTTCTACGAAACCAAGGCCAGCGACGAATGGCTCGAAGCGCTCGCACCGCTCGGCACCGATCAGGTAAAGCCCTATCTGGAAATTGCCCCCTGGCTGATCGTGATCTTCGGGCAGCGGCGCGGCGGCCCCAATCCGGGCGACGATAAGCAGAATTACTATGTGACGGAATCGGTCGGGATTGCGTCGGGCTTTCTTATCGCGGCGCTCCACGATGCGGGCCTCGCCACGCTTACCCACACTCCCAACCCGATGAAGTTTCTCAACAAAGTGTGCGAACGCCCGGCCAATGAGAAACCGATGATGATCGTGGTCGCCGGCAAACCGGCGGCGGATGCGACCGTTCCCACCCATGCGCTCAACAAGAAACCGCTCGACGCCATAGCCAGCTGGCTATAGCCCCGCAGTTTCACGGGGGAGATACCAAGATGGCAAGCCCGGCACCGATGGACAGCCGCTTCATCAGCCTCGATGTCGTACGCGGGATCGCGGTGATGGGCATATTGCTCATGAACATCGTGGGGTTCGCCATGCCGTTTCAGGCCTATAGCAACCCGACCGCCTATGGCGGCACCGGCCCGATCGACATGGCCTTCTGGGCGACGAATTTCGTTTTGGCCGATGGCAAGATGCGCGGGCTGTTCTCGATCCTGTTCGGTGCCTCGATGCTGCTTGTCATCCAGCGCGCCGAAGCAAGCCAGCGGAGTTCGGCGCTCACTCATTATTCCCGGATGACCTGGCTCCTGCTTTTCGGCGTCATCCATGCCTATGCGATCTGGTATGGCGACATATTGATGCTCTACGCGGGCGTCGGAATGGTCGCCTATTTCTTCCGCAAAATGGAAGCCCATAAACTCGTAACGCTCGGGATTATCCTCATCATCGCCCAGGCGGTCCTTGTCGGCGGCGTTACCTACAGCCTCTGGGCGCTGCGCGAGGCAGCCCTTGCACCGGACGCGCAACCAGAAACGGTGCAGGCATGGTTCGAGATG
This sequence comes from uncultured Parasphingopyxis sp., assembly GCA_947259005.1. GTDB lineage: Bacteria > Pseudomonadota > Alphaproteobacteria > Sphingomonadales > Sphingomonadaceae > Parasphingopyxis. The sequence continues at coordinate 108,728 of CAMYKP010000012.1, forward strand.
GCTGCAATGTCCGGATCTCCGCCACCCGACGCACTCGCCGCAAATCTTGCCCTGTATCGCGGTGACTATGCCGGTATCATGGGGCAGCGATTGGGCCCTGACCTTATGCTGCCGATCATCGGCAATTTCATGTTCAGTTTCGCCACGCTGGGGCTGATGCTGCTCGGCATGGCCGGGCTGAAAAGCGGATTTCTGACCGGCGCATTGAGCCGTGAAACATACGCCAAATGCATTCGCTATGGCTATCTTGTCGGCATACCGGTCCAGATGCTCCTCGCGCTTTTTCTGATGCGGAGCGGCTTCGATCCAGTGTCATTGTGGCTGTACGATATGAGCCTGCAGATGGTGCCCGACCTGCTGATCATCCTCGCGCATGCCGCGCTCATCCTCTATTGGGTGAAATCGTCGGCGGGTAGCGCGCTGATCGCGCGCGTCGCAGCGACGGGCCGGGCAGCTTTCACCAACTATCTGGGTACCAGCCTGGTCTGCACAACGATCTTCTATGGGTATGGCTTCGGATTTTACGGCGAGTTCAGCCGGGCATCGCTGTACATCGTTGTACTGGGCGTCTGGGCCCTGATGCTGCTCTGGTCCAAGCCCTGGCTTGACCGGTTTCGGTACGGTCCGCTCGAATGGCTATGGCGAAGCCTTGCGCGACGCGAGCTGCAGTCCATTCGCAAACAGTAACATTGGAACGCATTTTACTATTGCGAATTAGTCTCATTAGACCTATCCAGTGCTCATGGTTGTTTGCATCTGTAACGCGATTCGGGAGAAAGACCTTCGCGCCGCCGCCCAGAAGGGTGCCGCGACCCCATCCTCTGCCTATGCGCAAATGGGGTGCAAGGCACGTTGCGGCCAATGCGTATCATTCGCACGACAGATCATTCAGTCCGAAACTGCGACTGCATAGCAGAATCATCTAAAACCCCCGAAAAACTGCGGTTTTTGGGCTTCTCCCTTTCCCTACTTGGCGCTATAACGCACGGATCAGAACATGGAGGTCCGGTATGAAGGGCGACGCAAAGGTCATCGAATTCCTGAACGAGGCGCTCAAGAACGAGCTGACCGCGATCAATCAGTATTTCCTGCATTATCGGATGCTCGACAATTGGGGCATCTCAAGGCTCGCCAAGTTCGAATATGAAGAATCGATCGACGAGATGAAGCATGCGGATCAGCTGACCGAACGCATCCTCTTTTTGGACGGACTTCCCAACTTCCAGCTCCTTGGCCGCCTGCGGATTGGCGAAAGCGTCGAGGAAATCCTGAAGGCGGATCTCGAGCTTGAGCATGAGGCCTTGCCGATGCTCAAGGATGCGATTGAGCATTGCGAAAAGGTTCGCGACTATGTGAGCCGCGATCTGTTCGCGTCAATTCTCGATAGCGAAGAAGACCATGTCGACACGCTCGAACAGCAGTTCGACATGATTGAACGGATGGGAATTGAAAATTATTGCCAGCTCCAGTCGAAACCGGCGGAGGAAGGCTGAACCGAGGGCTTCTAGAGTCGGCCGAATTTCTGATTGGCGGCTTCCCGCTCGGCAAAGCCGTTGCGGCGCTGGACGAGCGGGTTAGTCGCTTTTTCGAGGCTCTCCATCGTTTCCTTGAAGGCGGGACGCAGCTCGGCAGCCTCGGGAACAAGCTCTTCGGGCGTTTGCTGGATTTCAACCAGGTGCCGGGCCGTCATTTCGATCTTTTCGGCGATCATACTGAGCCGGACTGCGCCAAACTGCAGCGATTCGCCTTTTAGCGTGTGCGCGGGAACAATCAGGGCTGCCGTCATCTTCTCACGGATGGCCTTTTCGATCGCCTCTACCGATTTGACGCCATCTTCGCTGAAATACCGCAGGATGCGCGCGAAATTCGACCCCAGCTCTTCACGAACTGAATCGAACTCCGCCCAATCCACCAATTCAACGTCTTGGAACGACACGACGCGCTCCCTTTTCCAATAGCCCCGTCATGTCATTAGCCTTGGAGCGTAAACAACTGGTTTACCGCCAATTATAATCATCACTATGCGGGAAATATGGGCCGCCGGACCTAGCCTAATCGCTTCATTTTAACGGGAAATACGCCAACCAGACCCCAATTGCGTCTGAATTTCCTCGACCATCCAGCCGCGGTCTTCCGCCAGGGATGCGATTTCCACTGGTGCAATCGGATCATCCGCAATAATCACGACACGCGTCGATTGCCGCATCGACCGCGCTAGGCGCAGGGCCGGCCATGGGCATTTCAGTCCGCGCGCATCAATATCGACAGCTGCACGCTCAGCACCGTTGCTATTGGTCATTCCCGCCATCTGCATAGGGGTTTTTGGGCGACCGCATGGTCAGCCGGACCGGAACACCGCCAAAACCAAGATCATTGCGAATACCGTTCAGCAGAAAGCGTTGATAGCTCATCGGGAGTTTATCGACGCGCGATCCGAACAGGACGAAACTTGGCGGCCGATTGCGAGCCTGAGTCATATAGCGCAGCTTGATACGCTTGCCTTTGGGAGCAGGCGGCGGATTGCGTTCGATGGCATCGCGAAACCAGCGGTTGAGTTCGCCGGTCGTTACCCGCCTCGACCACGCATCGCGAACCTCGAATGCAGCCTCCATCAAATCGTCTATGCCTTTGCCGGAGACGGCCGAGATCGAGACCAGGGGCACACCGCGCACCTGAGCCAACCCTTCATCAAGGGCCGTACTGATCCCTTCGAAAAGCACCTTCTTGTCTGCGGCAATATCCCATTTATTGATCGCAATAACGAGCGCTCGACCCTCTTCGAGAACGCGGTCCGCTATTTTCAGATCCTGCACCTCGAGACCCAGCGTCGCGTCGAGCAGCAAAACCACGACTTCGGCGAAGTCGACCGCGCGCAGGCCATCAGCAACCGACAGTTTTTCAAGCTTGTCCTGCACCTTGGCGCGCTTGCGCATACCGGCCGTATCAATCAGTTCGACGGGGCGACCTTGCCATTCCCAGGGCACGGCAATGGAATCGCGCGTAATGCCCGCCTCAGGCCCTGTGATTAGCCGGTCATCCTCCAACATGCGGTTGATGAGCGTGGACTTTCCGGCATTCGGGCGACCGACAATGGCAAGCTTCAGGGGGCCGTCTTCTGCATCCGTTTCTTCACCGTCATCGCCAAATGCATCAGTTTCGACGAGCGGCTGCAACAGCTGGAACAGGTCTGCCAAGCCTTCTCCATGCTCGGCACTGAGCGGCACTGGATCGCCAAGGCCAAGCTTGTAGCTTTCATAGAGACCGGGCTCTGCCGCGCGACCTTCGGCCTTGTTGCCGACAAGAATGATCGGAGTTTCGGTCCCGCGAAGCCAGCGGGCGATTTCCTCATCAAGCGGCGTCAGGCCAACCCGCGCATCGAACATGAAGAGCGCGACATCCGCGTCGGCAATGGCGCGTTCGGTCTGCTGGCGCATCCGGCCCGGGAGGCTTTTGGGATCCTCATCCTCATAGCCGGCAGTATCAATGATCTTGAAATCAAGGTCGAACAGATGCCCTTCCGCCTCACGCCGGTCACGGGTCACACCCGGCCGATCATCGACGAGCGCAAGCTTCTTGCCGACAAGCCTGTTGAACAGGGTCGATTTGCCGACATTGGGGCGGCCGATAATTGCAATAACGGGCAGCCGCACCATGGCTATGTGCCTCTCTCTATCGTTAGCGCCAGGCGCTCAGTTCGCCTTCGCTGTCGAGCAGGAAGAGCGTATTATTGGCAACGACTGGTGAAAGTTCGACACCTTCGTCCAGTTCGTCCGTCCGGTTTACGGTTCCCGAAGCGGGGTCGACAAAAACCAGATGGCCACGGCTCGACGCCAATACAAGCTGTCCACCGGCCAGAATCGGTCCGCGCCAGAAAATCGGGCCCTTGCGGTCTTCCTCGTCGCGGTATCGCGGCAACTGCGTGATCCAGCGGATTCGGCCATTGGCCCGGGCAATCGCCAGCAATCGGGCATCATCGGTCACTGCAAACATCCAGTCGCCAGCGATCCACGGCGTGGACAATCCGCCGGCATTTACTTCCCAGATACGTTCGCCGGTGATCAGCCGGAGCGCCACCATGCGGCCACCCTGGCCGATGGCATAGACGAAGCCGCTATCGATGACCGGGCTCGCATCGATATCGGAAAGTGTCGAAACCGAGGTCGAGATGCTCGTCCGGTTAAGACCATCCTGCCAGACAATCTGCCCGTTCTCATAGCGATAGGCGATGAGTTCACCCGAGGAGAAACCGGAGACAAGCGTGCCCTGCGCGGAGGCTGGGGCTGCAACGCCGAAAACACCAGACACTTCGAGCGTTCCGGATACAGTCCAGCGAGTTACCCCATTCGCGGGATCGAGAGCGAAAATCTGGTTGTCCTGGCTCAATACATAGACATTGTTGTTGGCGATCGTCGGCGAACCGCGCAGCGGTCCACCGGGGCGGACTTTCCATATCTGGCTGCCGTCCGCGATATTGAGCGCGCCTGCATACCCAACACCGTTGGTCACATAAAGGCGATCTCCCGAGACGCTGATCCCGCCGCCGAAAAGAGCCGATTCACTGCCAATCTCAGAGCCGAAACGCATCGACCAGACTTCGCCGCCTGTCTGAACGTCGAACGCACGTACGGTGGCTTCTGTATCGATCGTGAAAACCCGACCGTTGCTGACAACCGGAGATGCCGCAAGCCGCGCACGCGATCCGCCACCATCGCCAATCGAAACCGACCAGGCCCTGACCGGGGCGCTGCTCAATGCGAGATGTCCGACCGATTTGCTGGCGCTCCCACCAGGCTGCGTCCAGCCCGCATTCACAGTTGCAGGAGGCAGGACCACCGGAACGCTGGCGATCTGCGGATCGGCCTGCACGTCGTTCTCCGAAACCAGGATCGGCGTACGATTGCCAATCGTTGGTGTCGCATCGTCGCTGCCACTGAACAAACCGCAACCGCTTAGCGCAAGCGCCGCGCAAGAGAGAATCAGAATACGCATCATGAACTTGCTTCCTCCGCTGTTTCCGGCACCAACGGCTGGCCCGGCACAGTCTGTTCTTCCATGTCTACCGGCTCATCCGGCACAGCATCCACACCCAATACGCCGGCCATCTGAACCGCACGTGTCCGAAGCGTCTCGGGAACGCTTTCGTCATTCGCCATCTGGGCAAACAGCGCCCCGGCACCTTCTTCGTTGCCCATTCTGATCATTGCCACCGCCGTAAGTTCGGCTGCGCTGCCGAACCATGGATTGCCCGGTACTGCAAGGCCTGCCAAGCGATCAATCACCGCCTGCGGTTCCATATCCTCAAACTCAATCGCTGTCTGGCGGATGGTAGCAATATCGCGAAACTGCTGCGGAAGGCCATCATCGGCGGCAACTGCGGCAAAAATTTCAATGGCACGGGCCCGGTCCTCACCCTGCAGCGCCAGCGCGGCCTGGGTCAGCATGGCTTCGGCACGAATGATTGGACGACGGGATTCTGCCAGCGCAGAAAGCTCGTCTTCGACATCCGTGTCGGTTCCGTCGCTCAGCCCTTCGAGCAGCATCGACAATTGTTCGGTTTCCGCCTCGGCAGCCGATGTCTGCTGGTAGGACCAATAGAGCCAGCCGCCAAAGGCCGCGAGACCGAGGATAACCAAGCCGGCGATCCACTTGCCCCAGCGATCCCAGAACTGGACGGCCTGTTCCTTGCGGACCTGCTCGTCGACTTCTCGCATGAAAGCGGAATTATCTTGCGGCGCAATCGCCAACTCTCATCTCCAATTCGTTATGGCGGCGGACCTTAGCGGCGTGCCACGCCAAGGGAAAGCAATTGTGAACCACAACCGGGTGGCCCCGTTATTTCTTGGGTTGATATGTCTGAGCCTCTCCGGGGAAGCTTCGGCTGCGAACATCCGCCGCGTAGGTTTCAACGGCCGTGGCAATGTTCGATGCCAGATCGTCAAATTTCTTTACGAAGCGCGGAACACGGTCGAACATGCCGAGCATGTCTTCAGTCACCAATACCTGCCCGTCGCATTGTGCCGACGCACCGATGCCTATGGTAGGGCAGGCAACAGCCTGGGTGGCTTCAATCCCGATGGATTCGATCACGCCCTCGATAACCATGGCAAAGGCACCAGCCTCGTCGATCGCCTTGGCATCCGCAATAACCTTGGCTGCCGTTGCCTCATCGCGGCCCTGCACCTTGTGCCCACCGAGAATATTGACCGCCTGCGGCGTCAGCCCGACATGGCCCATGACCGGTATCCCGCGCGCTGTAAGAAATGCGACCGTTTCGGCCATCGCCTCTCCGCCTTCCATCTTAACGGCTGCGGCCCCAGTTTCCTTCATGATCCGCGTGGCCGAACGGATCGCATGTTCCGGGCTTTCTTCATATGAGCCGAACGGCATGTCGACGATCACAACGCTGTGATAGCTGCCCCGGACCACCGCCGCGCCATGCGCGATCATGATGTCGAGGCTGACCGGTATCGTTGAATCCAGACCGTACACCACCTGTCCAAGGGAATCGCCCACAAGCAGCATGTCGCAATGCGGATCGAGCAGCTGAGACATGCGCACCGTATAGGCAGTCAGCATGACCAGCGGTTCACCGGTCTTGCCGTCTGTTTTGCGGGATCGGATCGCGGGCACCGTAAGCCGTTTCATCGGCTTTGGCGTCGGATGCGCACGATCGGTTTTGGTATCGAGAGTATAGGTAGTGGACATGGCGTGTGTTTAGCGGCCCGTCACGCCTTTGGCCAGCGATCTAGAGTGATGGAAACGTCCGTATGTTTCCCGTTTGGGCTAGGGGAATCCCTTATTCATTATTGCCACTCCTTGGGCGTAACACCGGCAGGACGATACACCAACAGGTAGCCCCGGAACGGACAAAGTGATGGTTGAATTCGTGCAGGCCCGCAAGGAAATGGTTTCACGTCAGGTCGCAGGGCGCGGCATCACCGAGCCGGCACTGCTCGAAGCGATGCGCACAGTGCCGCGCGAAGCTTTCGTGCCGCCGGACATGCGCGAATTCGCCTATCAGGATTCGCCGCTGCCGATCGAATCCGAACAGACCATCTCCCAACCCTATATCGTCGCTCAAATGATCGACGCGGCCGGGATCAGGGCCGGGGACCGGGTGCTCGAAGTCGGCGCGGGTTCGGGCTATGCCGCGGCGGTGATGGGGCAGATCGCCGATGAAGTTTTCGCGATCGAACGGCATGGAGAACTGGCTGGCCTCGCCGCCTCCCGGATGGAACGGCTTGGATATGACAATGTCCATATCCGCCATGGCGACGGCACGCGCGGCTGGGCCGACGCGGCGCCGTTCGACGCAATCCTGGTGGCCGCGCGCGGTGCCGAGATCCCCCAGGCACTCAAGGACCAGCTCGCGGTCGGTGGACGCCTCATCATCCCCGTGGGCGGCGAAGACGTGCAATCGCTCCAGCAGCTCGTCAAGAAACCCGATGGAGGGTTCGAGGAGAAGGATCTCGGCGCGGTGCGCTTCGTTCCGCTGATTGCCGGAACGCCCGTCTCCAAACCTGATCGCTCGCTCTCCGAATTGATAGCCGAATGCGCCGAACCCCTGCCCCCGATCGACGATCCGGCCTTCGGCGCCGCGTTCGACCGGTTCGGCGACCGCCGCGTCGTCTTGATCGGCGAAGCGAGCCACGGCACCTCCGAATTCTATCGCGCCCGCGCCGCCATCACGAAGCGGCTGATCGAGGAGCATGGCTTCACCATCGTCGCCGCCGAAGCCGACTGGCCGGACGCCGCTACGGTCAACCGCCATGTCCGCCATCTGCCGCCACGCGAGGCTAGCCGCCACGCCTTTCGCCGTTTCCCGACCTGGATGTGGCGCAATCGCGAAGTAGCCGAGTTCGTCCACTGGCTACGCGAACGCAATGCCGGCCGCGACCATGGCGAACAGGCCGGATTTTACGGCCTCGATCTCTATAATATGAATGCCTCGATCCGCGCGGTGATCGACTATCTCGACCGGGTAGATCCCGAGGCGGCAGCGGTCGCGCGCGAACGCTATGGCTGCCTGATGCCCTGGGTCAGCGATCCGGCCACCTATGGCCGGATGGCGCTGAGCAAGGGCTATGCGCCGTGCGAACATTCGGTGCTGGCAATGCTCAGCGACCTGCTGAAGCGCGAACTCGACTATACGGAAAAAGACGGCGAAGCCTTTCTCGACGCCGCCCAGAACGCCCGGCTCGTGCGTAACGCCGAAGCCTATTACCGGGCCATGTGTTATGGCGCGGCTGAAAGCTGGAACCAGCGCGATACGCATATGTTCGAAACGCTGCGCAACCTGCTCAACGCCGAAGGCCCGGATGCCAAGGCCGTCGTCTGGGCGCATAATTCGCATATCGGCGATGCCCGGGCGACCGAGATGGGCAGCGTGCGCGGCGAGCTCAATATCGGCCAGCTCGCACGGCAGCATTTCGGCGATGAAGCCGCGCTGATCGGCCTCGGCACGCATGAGGGGCGCGTCGCGGCAGCCAGCAACTGGGACGGGCCGATCGAGATCAAGGACGTGCTGCCCTCACGCGATGACAGTTTCGAGCGGCTGATGCACGACAGCGGCAAGGACCGTTTCCTGCTCGAATTCGGCGACCGCTGCGACGATGAACTACGCGAAGCGCTGAACGAACCGTTGCTAGAGCGCTTTATCGGCGTGATCTACCGCCCGGAAACCGAACGCTGGAGCCACTATTCGGCCGCCAGCCTGTCCGCGCAGTTCGATGCTTATATCTGGTTCGATCGCACCGATGCAGTGACTCCAGTGCCAACCGAGATCGAAGCCGGGCCCGACGATACGTTTCCGTTCGGACTCTAGCCGAACAGATCTCCTGTCATTCGGGTTCCAGCCCCAGCGCCGTTTCATATTCGCCGCCCTTGAAGCCGACGATCAGCGGGCCTTCGCTCTCAAGAACAGGGCGTTTGATCATCGACGGATGCGCCTTCATCAGCGCTACCGCAACATCTTCATCAACATCGGCTTTCATCTCGGCCGGCAGGTCCCGAAAAGTTGTACCGCGTTTGTTGAGCAGCACTTCCCAGCCCACTTCGGCCATCCATTCGCGAAGCTTGGCTTCGTCGATCCCGGCCTTTTTATAGTCGTGAAACGCATAGTTCACGCCCCGCCGTTCAAGCCATTTGCGCGCCTTTTTAATGCTGTCGCAATTCGGGATGCCATAGAGAGTCGGATCCATCGTCATTCTTCCCTGTAAACCAGTGTGACGCACGACGCCGCGTCGACAGCGGCCGCGCATGCTTCTTCGACTGTGCCGGAATCGATCCGCGCCAAGGCTACGCCCATGCGCCGCCAGGGCCGGGTAACCGGCTTGCCGAACAGTCGGACGTCGATATGGCAGCCGTCACGCGCCTTGCCCAGCGCGTCGTCCACACCCGTGATAGCAAAGTCCTCAGCCTCGCGATCGGCAAGGATCACGGCGCTGGCCGATGCGCCCTTCGCCTGTATCTCAGGAATGGGCAGGCCAAGGATCGCCCGGGCATGCAGATCGAACTCGTTCAGGTCCTGCGACACGAGCGTCACCATACCCGTGTCGTGCGGGCGGGGGGAGAGTTCGGAGAAGATCACCTCATCGCCCTTCACAAAAAATTCGACGCCGAAAATGCCCCAGCCTTTCCCTTCGCCGCCAAGCGCATCGACGACCTTGGCCGCCATCGCCTGCGCAGCCTCAAGCGCGGCCGGTGACATGGCCGCCGGTTGCCAGCTTTCCCGGTAATCGCCGCGTTCCTGCCGATGGCCGATAGGCGGGCAGAAATGGATACCGTCTTTGGCGCGAACCGTCAGCAGGGTGATCTCGTAATCGAAATCGACAAAGGCTTCGGCAATCACCCGCTGCCGGTCGCCGCGCATGCCGGCGGCCGCATAGTCCCACGCCCCGTCAACCTCGCCCATGTCCCGAACCGTGCTCTGGCCCTTGCCGGATGAGGACATGACCGGTTTGACCACCAGCGGCACGCCGACGGCCCCGGCCGCCGCGTGCAGTTCCTCCCGGCTTTCCGCATAGCGATAGCTGGACGTTTGCAGTCCCAGTTCCTGCGCCGCCAGATCGCGGATCGCATCGCGGTTCATCGTCATCTGCGCCGCCCGGGCGGAGGGGACGATATTGAAGCCCCTGCCCTCATAGTCGGCCAGCACTTCAGTACGGATAGCCTCGATCTCGGGCACGATAAAATCGGGCTGATGCTTCTCGATCACCGCGCCGAGCGCTGCGCCGTCGAGCATCGAAAACACCTCGCGCTCGTCAGCCACCTGCATCGCCGGTGCGCCGTCATAGCTGTCACAGGCGATGACATGGCATCCCAGCCGCTGGCAGGAGATGACGACTTCCTTGCCCAGTTCCCCCGAGCCGAGAAGCAGGATTTTCGCGGTCGCTGTCATTCTATTCCTTCTCGGTAAATTCGGAGACGATCCGCGCTCCGCAATTCAGCAATTCGCCCTTGGTATGATCGGCACAGGCCTGTTCGGCCTCTTCCACGGTCTGGAACGTACCCAGCGTCTTCCAGCCATACCAGCGCTTGTGCTGGGCCAGATACCAGTCGGTCCAGGTGCGCCCCTTGAACAGGGCTTCGACCAGCGACTTGCGCTGATGGATGACGCGGTAGCGGACTTTCATGGCCGCTGGTTACGCCGCAACACTATCAGCCTCAAGCCCTGTCTTGGTCGGTCTTTGGACCAGACTTCACCGGCAGGGCCCTCTTACTATCGCCCTTTAGAAGCCAGGCGAACGCCTGACGAAGAAAGGCGGCACCGCCTCCCCGCACGATTTCACCATGGGCCATCACCACATTGTGCGGATTGGCTGCGATGAGATCGTATAATTTTTCCCGGGCCGTCTCGCGGTTGCGGAAAGTCGCCCGCAATTCCAGCGGCGCATAGCCCTTCCCTTCGACGATCGACCAGAGCCGGGCAATCGGCCGTTGCCACCACGACCAGTGCTTTTCGAGGAATGTCTCGCTGAAATTTTCCGAAAGGTCCGCGAAAATCGCTGTCGCCGAAGCCCGGTGGAAAAAGGCGATTTCCTCCAGAAAAGAGGAATTGGCGAACCGATACTGATCGATCTCGCCCTGCCATGCCTCAGGCGGATCTTCACCCAGCGTGCCCGCAAAACTCAGATCCTGCCGTTTCTTCACGGTGGCTTCCGGCCCCCAAAGCGCAGCATCGGGATAGGCAGCCTGCCAGTCGGACAGGAAAAGGTGATGAATCTTGTTGGGGCTGACCAGATGACGCACTGTACCGAGAACGTTCACGCTTTCCGCCAGCTCTGCGGTCAACGCGACGGGTGACCAGACCCACAGATCGCCATTCTCCAGCCGAATGACGACCATGCGTGTGGGATAGGCGAAACCGTAGAAATCGACGATACCGCCTTCGGCAACCCAGATATTCGGTCCCAGGGAATCGAGCATCGTCTGTCTCCGTTCAATCGGCCTCAAGCCCGGTCCGCGCCGTCCCCGTCAAGCCGGCGGCCGAGCGTTACCACATCCTGCCGCCCTATCCCCAATGCCTCGTAAAAGGCGATCGCGTCCGCATTGTCGCCGCGCACCATCAGCTGGATCTTGGGGGCGCCGCGCTCACGCAGCCAGCCCTCCGCCGCCGCCATCATCCGCCTGCCCAGTCCCTTGCGGCGATGCCCGGGATGCACGGCCAGATAATAGACCCAGCCGCGATGCCCATCATAGCCGACCATGACGGCGGCGATGAGGGTATCGTTTTCCGTGAGGAGCAGGATATCGGAGGTGGCATTGTCCATGGCCTTGCGGAAATCCGCCCCGGGATCGTTCCAGGGGCGGGTAAGGCCGCAAACCTGCCAAAGCGCTATAACGGCATCCCGATCCGCCTCGCCGGCAATCCGATGTTCCGAATCACCCATAGTCAAAATCTGCCTTCGTCGGCCGATGAGATGGACTGGGGCGCTGACCGGATATCACCGCGAAAGTCACAATTGGTTGACACTGGTTGACACAGGCCGGGGAAAGAGGCCGCATTTCGTTCATGTCCAAATACGAAATGCTGAACAAGTTGACAAAATTCACGCGCAAACAACTGGTCTTGGCGATCACGAATTGGCAATGCGCGCGTCATGGCTCTTTCCCAATCAGGGTTGCGGAGCCATCCCGGTATGACAGATTTTCCTACATTTGAAGTGTTTAGATGCCAGCTTTTGTTCAGGAGTCCTAATCATCTCTCCACTTGCACTTTCATATTTTCCTATTTAGGAAAGTATCTATGGAAAAAGCTTTCAAAGCTCTCGCTTCGACACCGCGACGCAGAATCCTGAATCATCTTGCCGGTGGCCCGATGACGGTGGGAGAAATTGCAGCGAAGTTCGACATGGCGCTGCCTTCGATCTCCAAACATATTTCGGTTCTCCACAATGCCGGTCTCGTCAATCGTCAGAAGCGTGGGCAAGAAGTGATCTATTCGATCGCGGGCGATAGCCTTGCCAACGGCCTCTATGCGTTCCTCACCCCTTTTTGTCCGGAAGCGCGCGCACTAGCCGCAGAGCGAAAACTCGTGCGCGAAGCAGAGGAAGGCGATCAATGAGCGCAATGGCAGGCGAAGCCGCAAGCGGTGCTTTCAAAGTCAATTCGCTGAGTGGTTTGGAAGAGGCCGACGCTGGCAGCGGCAGGCTGATCTGGGATTGGCCGAGGTCCATCTGGAACATGGGATTTTTGATAGGAGCTATAATTCTCGGTCCGATATTTTTTTCTTGGGATGCCTTCGCCGTATTCCTCATCTTATCCGGTTTCACGCTTTGCGTCGGCCACTCTGTCGGCTTTCATCGCCGATTGATCCATCACACATTCGAATGTCCAAAATGGTTGGAACGGACCATGGTCTATATCGGCGTGCTAGTAGGCATGGGTGGACCGTTATGGACTGTAGGCCTGCACGATATTCGTGACTGGGCACAGAGGCAGGAAAATTGCCACTGGTTCCTGCGCCACGCCAAACCGGTTCTGCTCGACGGTTTCTACTATCTCAACTTTCGCCTGATCTTCGACAGACCACCCAAATTCAACGCTGGCCAGGGAATCGGCGACGATCCGTTCTACATATTTCTACAGAAAACCTGGATGCTCCATCAAATCCCGGTCGCGCTGCTACTCTATTGGCTCGGCGGATGGCCTTGGCTGGTATGGGGTGTAATTTGTCGCGTGGCAGTATGCTTCACCATGCATTGGTATATCGCTCATGTTGCGCATCGGCGTGGCCATCAGGACTGGTTCGTGGAGGATGCCGCCGTTCAGGGCTATAATATTGCATGGCTAGCGATTCCAACCATGGGCGAGAGCTGGCATTGCAATCACCATGCATTTCCTGCGTCCGCGCGACATGGACTCTATCCAGGTCAGATTGATTGGGGGTACGATTTTATCCGTGTTCTGGCTTGGTTTGGACTGGCTAGAAACATTCAACTTCCATCCAACCTGCCGCCGCGCAGCGGTCTCACGCCTCTTACCGATCGTGCGTTGGATATTGCGGCAGACGGCCAAGAAGATTTGTCAAACTCACGGAGCAGCCCTCGCTAGGCTGTGCGCCTCGCACCGGTCATGATCGTCGCGTAACGCAAACGATCGTTATCCCCGGGCTTTGCATCGCGGAGTGCGCTATTCGCCGCTGCGAACATCGCATCGGAATCGAACGTCCAGGGATGGTCGGCAAAGGCCAGGCCGGCGGACGCGTCGATTGCGATCATCTGCCCCCGCCAGGGGACGGGCGCGAGCACCCGGGAAAGGCGATTATATACGCGGTTGCCCAAGGCTCTTTTCGACCTGCTTTTGGGCAGCAGCACGGCAAATTTGGTGTTGCCTATCAGGGTGACCATGGCGGCATCGGGAAAGGCCGATACGAGCCGCTGGGCGAATATGCCCAGGCTGCCTTCGGTGGCGCCGAGCCTGAGTGACTGGTTGATACCCGCATATTTATCGAGGTCGATCAGCAACAGCGCACCGAGCGGCGCATGGGGCGAACTGCCGGTCGGGCAATCGAGAAATTCCGTCACGAACCGAAGCCGGCTGGCCAGGCTGTTCAGCGTATCGATGCCGCCGCCCGGCTGCTGCCTTTTCAGCCATTGTGCGCGATCTTCGGTGATGTCCTGTTTGGTACCGTAGAGCTCAACCGGCCGACCGTTCGACACGCGGGTCGTGCCGGTCAGCCGCATCCATCGCTCCTCGCCATCGGCCCGGATGATCTGCGCGTCCATGCTGAAGATGCCGCACGATGCAATCGCTTCGGCCCGCAACCTTTCAAGCAGGTCGCGTGACTCCTCGCCATAATGGGAGAGAACTTCCCGCCGGTCGATCCGGCCGTTACGGGCAAATCCGAAAAGATCGAATACGCCTTCCGACCAGGACAATTCCTCGGTCGCCAAATCGCATGACCACGCACCCATGGGAGCAACATCTGCGGCACCCCGGGCAAGACCGGGCTCAATCACACTTCCTACCTTTACCGGCAAACCAGACTGACCGGGTTCACGACGGGAAATGGAGTGCGGCATGTTTGCTTTCCGTCCTGACAATTCGCGAAGTGCCGCGCGTTAGAAGGGTTATCGCCTTGTGGTTAACGAGTTCCTAATGCCCTGCACATCCGATGGCCTTCACTCCCACTCGATCGTTCCCGGCGGCTTCGACGTATAATCGTAAACCACTCGGTTGATCCCCTTCACCTCATTGACGATCCGCGTCGCGACGCGGGTCAGGAAGCTGGCATCGAAGGGATAGATATCGGCGGTCATGCCGTCTGTACTGGTGACGGCGCGCAGGCCGCATACATTGTCATATGTGCGGTAATCGCCCATCACGCCGACGGTTTTAACCGGCAGCAGCACGGCAAAGGCCTGCCAGATCGCGTCATACAGCCCGGCATTGCGGATCTCTTCAAGATAAATGGCATCGGCTTTGCGCAGGATATCGCAGCGCTCCTTCGTCACTTCGCCGGGGATACGGATGGCGAGGCCCGGCCCCGGGAACGGGTGGCGACCGACAAAGGCCTCGGGCAGGCCCAGCTCACGGCCAAGCTCGCGGACCTCATCCTTGAAGAGTTCCCGCAAGGGTTCGACCAGCTGCATGTTCATGCGTTCGGGCAGTCCGCCGACATTATGGTGCGATTTGATGGTGACGCTGGGGCCGCCGGTGAAAGAAACGCTCTCGATCACATCGGGATAGAGCGTGCCTTGGGCCAGGAAATCGGCGCCGCCTACCTCTTTCGCTTCTTCCTCGAACACGTCGATAAAGGTCTTGCCGATAAATTTCCGCTTCAGCTCGGGATCGGTGACGCCTGCAAGGCCTGAGAGGAACATCTCCTCCACATCGCGGTGCACGAGCGGCATGTGATAATGGCCCCTGAACAGCGAAACGACCTGCTCGGCCTCGCCCATGCGCATCAGGCCGTGATCGACGAATACACAGGTGAGCTGGTCGCCAATCGCCTCATGAATCAGAACGGCGGCAACCGCGCTGTCGACACCCCCGGAAAGCCCGCAAATGACCTTTCCATCTCCCACCTGCTCGCGAATTTCGGCGATCTTCGCAGCCTTGAACTCGGCCATCGTCCAGTCGCCCGCACAACCGCAGACATGGCGGACGAAATTGGCGATCATCTTTGCGCCATCAGGCGTGTGTACGACCTCGGGATGGAACTGCGTGCCATAATAGCGCCGTGCATCGTCAGCGATCAGCGCAAAGGGGGCGCCTTCGGTGGTGGCAACGATGCGGAAGCCTTCGGCAAATTGGGTGACCTTGTCGCCATGGCTCATCCAGACCTGGTGCCGTTCCCCGGTCTCCCAAAGGCCGTCGAACAGGACACAATCGTCGGATATCTCGATAAAGGCGCGGCCGAACTCTCCGCTCTCGCCGGCTTCCACCTTGCCGCCCAGCTGCTCGGTCATCACCTGCTGTCCGTAGCATATACCGAGGATCGGCAGGCCGCTGTCAAAGATTACATCGGGCGCGCGCGGGCTGTCGGCATCGGGCACGGAGGCCGGGCTGCCGGAAAGGATGATCCCCTTGGGCTTCAGCCGCGCAAAGGCCTCTTCTGCGGCATTGAAGGGTGCGATCTCGGAATAGACCCCCGCCTCGCGTACGCGGCGCGCAATAAGCTGCGTCACCTGGCTGCCAAAATCGACGATCAGGATCGACTCGCCGTGAAATGCTTTGGGGGTCTGGTCTGTCATGGCAGGGCAATAGATTTGAAGGCCGGGCCTGTCCAGATATCGGGGCGTGCATATGGTTAACCGATGGTTAGCTTTTCGCAACTAGGGTGATTTCGTCGACTTCCTTGGAGGATCCATGCCTAGACGGATCAAAGCCCTGCTAGATTTGCTTGAAGAAGAAACGGGCCGCTATGCAGCCGCAAGCGACGCTATTGCCCAGCAGACCAAGATGCTGGCGCTGAACGCGACGATCGAGGCCGCACGGTCAGGCGAAGCGGGGCGCGGGTTCGCCGTCGTTGCGCAAGAAGTGAAATCGCTCGCATCCAGCGCCGCAAACGCTGCCAGCGATTTCCGGCAGACGATTATCGACCGCCTCTCCAGAAGCACCAGGATCGTCGACGAGCTGGTCGACGAGTTGGAAGGCGCCCGTCTTGCCGACCTTGCCCATGCGATCAACGATCTGGCCTTGCGCGGGGTCGCCGATCGCAGCACGGATTTGCGCATTCTCGCCACGGAGCCCAGCATCAGATCCTATTTGCAGGATCCTGCGGACCCCGAAAAAGCTGCTGCTGCACATGAAAGATTGCGCATGCAGTTCGCTTTCTCGGATTTCTACAGCAATGCCTTCCTCGTTTCGAAGGATGGCGTGATCCAGATGAGTATCGAGGAAAACCCGACCTTCATGGCCTTCAACCTGAAGGGCCAACCGCAATTCGAACGCGCCATCCATACGTCAAGCGCAGGTCAATGGTCGGCCGATGAAATCTGGCTCAATCCGCAGGGCAATGACCGCCCCTGCGTCCTTTTTGTCTGCGGCGTCCGCGAACATGGGCTGGACGGCGGCGAAGTCATTGGCGCACTCTATCTTGAATATGACTGGGGCCGCTACGCAGAATCCATCGTCGCGATTCAAGGCATGCTGCATCAGAACAACCGGACAGGCGATCGCTTCCTGTTGCTCGACAAGGATGACAATATTGTCGGCAGCTCGGCCGGCGACCGGTTCGGCACCCATTATCCGCTCCTGAAACGGGACGAGAAACGCGGATCCTTTACCAAGGACCAGAAGAGCATTTCCTATGCGCGCGGCGAAATCGAAAACGGGTTTGGCGGCCTGGAACTTTGCAGCGTGATCGAGCGTGAGTTGCGCAGCTCCGAGGAAATTCTCGCGATCCTCGGGCTGGGCGATGACAGCGATCATCCGGACAGCCGGGCGGCCTGACCGGCTCCCAAAAAAGGAAGGGCGCGAAACCCATGCCAGTTCCGCGCCCCTCTTCATGCTGACGGTTCGACCTAGTCGATACCGCGCACTCTCACCCGGTCGACCCGGCCATCGCGGATCCGGCAGCTGAACCGGCCGCGATCATACTCATTGTACGAGGCATTCCAGCGCCGTCCGCCCCAGCGGCCTTCATTGACGACCAGCCGGCCCTCGACCTCATATCCGTTACGGTTGCGATCGACATCGGTGATCTGGGTAACGCGAGCCCGGCCATAGCGCGATGCGCGATGCTGAGCTGCTCTCGCGCAGCGATTGACGGCTGCACGCGGGCTTATCTGGCGGTGCTGATATCCATACTGGCCGCGCCGATTGCGCCTGTCCCAATCATTGTTCCGGCCATCATAGCGCGGGTCGTAGCGCCGTTCATAGCGGGCGTCATGGCGATCATCATCGTCCGATGCGGCTGCGATCACGGCTGCGACGCCGCCGATCAGCAGGACGCCGGCGAGAATGTCGCCTCCATCAATCCCGTTATTGTCACGGGCCTGCGCCGGAGCAGCGACGGCGAGGACGGTCGCTGCTGTTGCGCCCATAAGAGATTTTCCAAGAATGTTCATTTTGCGGCTCCTTTGCTGCACATAGTTCTCGAAGAACTGACTGTGTTCTAGAGGAGCCGCTCTGAGTGCGGTCTGAACTCACCTGTAGGGCGCTGTTAATATAAAAGCCTATTTACATTAACACCGTAATTGGCGGAAATCCGGGCTATTCGCCTTGCTGCGCAGCCATTCCTGTCCAATGACCGATAAAGGCCCACAGGTCGGCATATTCAGAAATCAGCTGGGTTGTCGGTCGTCCCGCACCGCCGGAAGCATGGCCCGAACGAGTCTCGATCCGGATCAGCCGGGGCCGATCGCCCAAGTTGGCATGCTGCAGGGCGGCGATATATTTGAAGCTGTGCCCCGGTACGACGCGGTCGTCGGTATCGGCTGTCGGCACGATGATCGCCGGATAGTCTCCACCTTCGGGGATATTATGGTAGGGCGAATAGCCATAGAGCGTCCGGAAATCCTCTTCGCGATCGGGATGGCCGTAATCGTCGACCCAGTAGCGACCGGCCGTGAACCGGTTGAACCGCAGCATATCCATCACGCCGACCTGGGGAATAGCCGCGGCAAACAGGTCCGGGCGCTGATTGACCACGGTCCCGATCAGCAGTCCTCCGTTGGAGCGGCCATGAACGGCCAGCTGGTCGGTTGAGGTAATACCCTCGGCGATCAGGAATTCGCCCGCGGCAATGAAATCATCGAACACATTCTGCTTGTTCTGCAGGCGCCCCGCATCGTGCCAGGCAGCGCCATATTCCCCTCCACCACGGATATTGGCGAGAACGAAAACGCCGCCGGCCTCCATCCACTGGACGCGCGCGGGAATGAATTCGGGCGTGAGCGAAATATTGAATCCGCCATAGCCATAAAGCAGGGTCGGACGACTCTCATCAAGATCGAGATCCGCACGGTGGACGATGAACATCGGAATGCGCGTGCCATCGGCCGATGCGAAGAAACGTTGTTCGACGGTAAAATCGGCAGGATCGAAAGCAACCTCGGGCGCCGCAAAAATATCGGTGTCGCCGGTCGCGCTGTCATAGCGGTAAATCGTTGTCGGCTGGGCAAAACTTTCAAAGGCGAAAAAGGTTTCCGGATCGTTCGGGTCACCGCTGAAGCCGCCAAGACTGCCGATACCGGGCACGTCCACCGTGCTGACCAGGTTGCCCTCGAGGTCGAAAACCCGCGCTTCGTTGCGCGCATCGACGAGATAGGTGGCGATGATCCGGTCGCCTACGAGCGATGCCCCTTCCAGGGTCGCTTCGTCTTCCGGCACCAGTTCGGTGATGACAGGCGCATCGCCGGACACGTCCATCCGGACGATCCGTTCGCGCGGCGCATCGCGGTTCGTACGGAAATAAAGCGTGTCGCCAGAGGCCCCGGCCAGATCCCAGTTATTCTCGAAGCCGGCGATGATTGTCCGGACGGGCACATCGTCCTGCATAAGATCGCCGAGCGTTACCTCATAGGCATCGTCGGTACCTTCCGACGAATAGATAAGCAGCCATCGCTTGTCGTCGGTCACTTCGGCAAAATGGTTGAGCCCAGGGCGATCCGGCGTCGCATAGATCAGCCGGTCTTCTGACTGGTCGCTGCCGATCGCGTGATAATAAATCGCGTGGTTCATGTTGAGGGACTGGAATTCACCCTCGGCCTCGGGCGCCGGGAAGCGCGAATAGACAAATCCGGCCCCGCCCTCGACCCAGGCGATATTGGTGAACTTGGCCCATTCGACGGTATCGGCCAGCGTTTCTCCGCTCTCGACATTGAGCACGCGGATCGTGCGCCAGTCGGTCCCGCCATCCTCGACACCATAGGCGATATAGCGGCCATCGGGCGACGGCACCCATTGCGCCATCGCGGTAGTGCCGTCTTCCGACCAGCTGTTCGGATCAATCACCATCTGCGGCTCGCCGTCCAGCCCCTCCCGCATATAGAGCACCGACTGGTTCTGGAGGCCGTCATTGCGTGTGTAGAAATAACGGTCGCCGCGCTTTGCGGGGATGCCGACCCGCTCATAATTCCACAGTTCGGCCAGCCGCGCCGCAATGGCATCGCGCCCCGGCAGCGTTTCGAGATAGGCATCGGTGACGGCATTCTGCGCCGTCACCCAGTCCCGCACCGCCGGATCGACCCGCACGTCATTTTCCAGCCAGCGATAGGGATCGGCAACCGCCACCCCGAACTGCTCCTCTACAACCTCACCGCGCTCGGTTTCGGGATAGGCAATCGGCGTTTCCATCGGAGCGGATCCTGTATCGTCGGCCATGGCCGGGGCGGCGAACGCCAGAAGCGGGAGGAGCAAACGGGCTGCGGTCATTGGACACCTCAAAACAAAAGGGACCGCAAGCCTAGCAGCCGCGGTCCCCTTAGAAAATCCCGAAACGGGAAGCTTTGACGCAGGCCTTTAGGCAACCGCCTCTTCATACTCTTCAGCCATTTCGACCGGACCGGAATCCTGGCCCTTGGCGTCTTCGTCACGGTCGACGAGTTCGATAACCGCCATCGGCGAAGCATCGGAGGCACGATAACCGGCCTTGATGACCCGGCTATAGCCGCCATCACGGTCGGCATAGCGCTCGCCCAGAACGTCAAAGAGCTTTTTGAGCTGCGTTTCATCCATCAGGCGGGACATGGCGAGACGGCGATTGGAAAGACCGCCCTTTTTCGCGAGCGTGATCAGCTTCTCGATATAGGGCCGCAGTTCCTTCGCCTTTGGCAGGGTCGTCAGGATCTGCTCATGCTTGATGAGACCGGCCGCCATGTTGCGGAACATCGCCTTGCGATGGCTCGACGTTTTATTGAGTTTACGGTGCGCTTTTTTGTGACGCATGGTTCATTCCTTCGTTCGTTCAGGGGCCGTATCAGGTACCCCGGACCAGGCGGCAGTTGAAAAGGGTCGCCGCCCAACACCCGAGAATGTGGGTTTAGCCCAACAATTCCTGTTCCAGCTTCTTGGCCATTTCCTCGATATTCTCAGGCGGCCAGCCGGGGATGTCCATGCCGAGGCGCAGGCCCATGGTGGCGAGGACTTCCTTGATTTCGTTGAGCGACTTGCGACCGAAATTCGGCGTCCGCAGCATTTCGGCTTCGGTCTTCTGCACCAGATCGCCAATATAGATGATATTGTCGTTCTTCAGGCAGTTGGCCGAACGCACCGAAAGCTCCAGCTCGTCGACCTTTTTGAGCAGGTAACGGTTGAGCTGGTTGGCATCGCCTTCCGCTGCCGCGCCGCCGAGCATGCCCGGAGTGGCTGCTTCGCCGATCGTCTGGGTAGGTGCCGGCAGTTCTTCGTCGAAATGCACGAAAAGCTGCAGCTGGTCCTGAAGGATGCGGGCCGCATAAGCGAGCGCATCTTCCGGGGTTACCGTGCCATCGGTTTCGATGGTCAGGGTCAGCTTGTCATAATCGAGCTCCTGCCCGACGCGGGTGTTTTCGACCTTGTAAGCCACCTGGCTTACCGGCGAATACAGGCTGTCGACCGGGATCAGGCCGATCGGCGCATCGGCCGGACGGTTCTGCGCAGCCGGCACATAGCCTTTGCCCGTGCTGGCGGTCAGCTCCATGTTGAGCGTCGCGCCTTCATCGAGATGGCAGATCAACAGATCCGGGTTGCGGATTTCGATGTCGCCGGAAGTCGTAATGTCGCCGGCTTTCACATCGGCCGGGCCGGTTGCGGAAAGCTGGAGGCGCTTCGTGCCTTCCGATTCCATCGCAATGGCGACCTGCTTGATGTTGAGCACGATATCGGTGACGTCTTCGCGAACACCGGCCAGCGACGAGAATTCGTGCAGGACGTTTTCGATCTTGATCGAAGTGATCGCGGCGCCCTGCAGCGACGAAAGAAGCGTACGGCGGAGCGCATTGCCCATCGTCAGGCCAAAGCCGCGTTCCAGCGGTTCGGCTACGAAGGTCGCCTTGCGCGTGGCATCGCCACCCGACTTCTTTTCCAGACCATTGGGCTTCTTCAGTTCTTGCCAGTTTTTCATATTAACGGACACGGTATTCCCCTTGGCATCTTGGCGGAGGCGGGGCTGGCCTCTGCCTGTAAAACGGTTCTTTTTCGGAAGCGCGGAGCCCACCGCCTCCCGTTACGCAATCAGACGCGGCGGCGCTTGGAAGGCCGTACGCCATTATGCGGGATTGAGGTTACGTCACGGATCGAGGTGATCGTGAAGCCAACGGCCTGCAGTGCGCGGAGTGCCGATTCACGACCCGAACCCGGGCCCTTCACTTCGACTTCCAGCGTGCGCACGCCATGTTCCTGGGCCTTTTTACCGGCATCTTCTGCGGCGACCTGCGCGGCATAAGGTGTCGATTTACGGCTGCCCTTGAAGCCCATCATCCCGGCCGAGGACCAGCTGATGGCATTGCCCTGGGCATCGGTGATCGTGATGAGCGTGTTGTTGAACGTCGCATTCACATGGGCAACGCCCGATGTGATGTTTTTCTTTTGACGGCGCTTTACCCGTTGTGGTTCGCGAGCCATGGTTTCAATTCCTACCTAAATATCATGGAAGAACGCTTCGCGCAGCCGCTCATGCGGCGCGCAAAACATTCGCTACTTTTTCTTGCCGGCGATCGGCTTGGCCTTGCCCTTGCGGGTGCGCGCATTGGTATGCGTGCGTTGGCCACGGACCGGAAGACCCTTGCGATGACGCAGCCCGCGATAGCAGGCGAGGTCCATAAGACGCTTGATGTTCATCGCCGTTTCGCGGCGAAGATCGCCTTCAACGGTAAGATCGCTATCAATCGCCTCGCGGATCTGCACGACTTCGGCGTCGGTCAGGTCCTGAACGCGGCGCTCGGACGGGATGCCGAGCTGTGCGGTAAGTTTGCTGGCCGTTGTCGGGCCAATACCATGGATATAGGTTAGCGCGATTTCGACGCGCTTATGGGTCGGAATGTTGACCCCTGCGATACGTGCCACGTGATGTTTCTCCTGCTCCACGGGCCGCTTGGCTAGCTGCCCATCTCAAAGCTTCATGAACCGAAAACGAACGAACCCG
The DNA here is from genome assembly GCA_947259005.1 of uncultured Parasphingopyxis sp. Taxonomy (GTDB): domain Bacteria; phylum Pseudomonadota; class Alphaproteobacteria; order Sphingomonadales; family Sphingomonadaceae; genus Parasphingopyxis. Next base: position 131,742 of record CAMYKP010000012.1, read on the forward strand.
ACGGACGCACGAATCGCGCCGCCGGGTAGACCGGTGTCTTCGGAGTGGAGCTGAAATAGGAAGAGTCCGTGCCGCTGTCAACGGGAGAATGGCCTGCAAACCAGCAATCTTTCTCGCACACGCGCATCAATTCCCGGCTTGCGCCTGCGGCCCTGCCAAGCGCATAGATCGCCAATTGGGGAACATGATGGCCAAACGTGACGATTTTACAATTAATGGCGAAACAGTCGCACCGGGTAGCAGCGCGACCATAGCCCTTCCGGTGAGCAGTTTTGCCAGCGGCATGCCGGCCAGCCTGCACATTCGCGTTGCGCACGGGCGCGCCGAAGGCCCGACCATCTTTGTCTCCGCAGCGGTGCATGGCGATGAAATCATCGGCGCAGCGATCATCCAGCGGCTCGTACAGCGCATAGATGCGGGCGAACTGGCCGGCACCGTGATCTTTGCGCCCGCCATCAATATATTCGGGTTTCTCACCCATAGCCGCTATCTGCCGGACCGGCGCGATCTCAACCGGTCCTTTCCCGGCAGCCCCAAGGGTTCGCTGGCCGGACAGGTCGCCCATGTCTTTCTGAACGATATCATCGATCGCTGTTCGTTGGGCATCGACATCCACAGCGCGGCCATTCACCGCTACAACCTGCCGCAGATCCGCATTGCGCCGGACGATCCGCATTTGCTGGAGCTGGCGCTCGCCTTTGCCCCGCCGGTCATCATCCAGGCATCACTGCGCCCCGGCTCGCTGCGTGAAGTCGCCCGTGAACGCGGGGTGGGGATGCTGCTGATGGAAACCGGCGAGGCGCTGCGTTTTGACCGGCTTTCGATCCGCGCGGGCGAGCGCGGCGTGCTGCGCGTCATGGCGGAGCTCGGCATGCTGGAATGCCCGGCCGAATTTTCCGAAGAAACCGTCCCTGCCCGTTCCAAACACAGCCAGTGGGTCCGCGCGCCGCGGTCGGGCATTTCCCGCCGCCTGCGCAAATCGGGCGATATCGTCGAGAAGGATGAAACGCTGGCGGTGGTCAGCGGGCTGTTCGGAGAGGAGGAGGAAGAGGTCAAAAGTCCGATCGACGGCATCATCATCGGCCATGTCAACCTGCCGGTGCTCAACCAGGGCGACGCCATGTTCCACATTGCCGAGGTTCAGCGCTTCGATACGCTGGAAGAGCGCGTCGGCCTGATCACCGATTCGCTCAACATGTCGCAGCGCGAACTGTTCGAAGCCATCCCCGATGAGGATGAGGTAATCTAGGGCCGGGCTTCGGGAGCCGAAGCTGTCGGCCTATCCCTTGCCGCGTGTCTTCGTGTTGCCCGCTTTCGCCTTGGCTTCGATAAACTCGATGATCATGCCGGCGACATCCTTGCCGGTCGCATTCTCGATGCCTTCAAGCCCGGGCGAGCTGTTCACTTCCATGATCACCGGCCCGTGATTGGCCCGCAATATGTCGACGCCCGCGACATTGAGCCCCATCACCTTGGCCGCACGGACTGCAGTGGAGCGTTCTTCGGGCGTAATCTTGACCATCTTGGCCGTGCCCCCGCGATGCAGGTTCGAACGGAAATCGCCTTCCGCCCCGGTGCGCATCATCGCCGCGACGACCTTCCCGCCGACAACGAAGATCCGAATATCGCTGGATCCCGCTTCCTTGATGAATTCCTGCACAAGAATGTTCACGTTCAAGCCGCGAAACGCCTCGATCACCGATTTGGCGGAGTTGGCGGTTTCGCCAAGCACGACGCCGATCCCCTGCGTGCCTTCCAGCAGCTTGATAACCGCCGGCGCCCCGCCGACGATCTTGAGCACTTCCTCGGTCTGTTTCGGATCATGCGCAAATGCGGTGACCGGAAGACCCAGGCCGTGCTTGGCAAAAATCTGCATCGAGCGCAGCTTGTCACGCGACCGGCCAACGGCAACGCTTTCATTGAGCGGCCATACGCCCATCATTTCGAACTGGCGCAGCACTGCAAGGCCATAATGGGTGATGGACGCACCGATGCGCGGGATCACCGCATCGAAGCCGGACAGCGTCTCGCCATTGTAAAGGATCGAAGGCCGGTGCGATGTGATGTTCATCGTACAGCGCAGGGTATTCAGGATCTGCATCGTATGGCCGCGCTCCTCCGCCGCCTCAACCAGGCGCTGGTGCGAATAGAGCTTGGGGTTTCGCGCAAGCATTGCGATTTTCATGACATGCCTTCCTCTTTGGGTGGTTTGCCGAGCAACCATCTCTTGCCGCTGTTGACGAGAAAGCCGCGTTTCAACGCCCGGCGTCCGATCAAAACCGGAAACGCCATTGTCGCACGATTCGCAAGCGTTATCTGGGCCTGCCAGGTCAACGGACCGAGCCGGGCCGTGGTTCCGATGACATAACGGCTTTGCTGGCTGCCGTTCGAACTGGTGATCATCCGCCGTTCGATCAGCCGGGCCTCGCAATCCTGATGGCCATGGCCCGCTGAACGCGGCGAATGAAAACTGACCCATTCCTCGCCATCTCGTTCAAAAACCCGGATGCGTGTCGCATGAAGCGACGATGTGCGCGCTCCGGTATCGATTTTCGCGTGCATGCCCAACAGCCCAAGATCGGGCAAATCGACCAGCTCGCACCAGCCAATTTCGACCGGTTCTTTCAGCCGTTTGCGAATATTGGTTTTCTTCGTTTCCACCCAACGGGACTACAGCGTTCCCGCCATCCAGCGCAATCACTTTGACGCAAGAGCCCGCGCGCTATGCACTGCCCGGTTCGGGTGCCGGCTCGCGCGCTTTCTTGATCAGCGACCAGATGCTGTAGACGACGAGCAGCGCGATAATCGCATAGACCCACCATGCGAGATTCTCCCCGGCAAATATCAGATAGATATAGGCCGACATGGCGAGGAAGCCTGCGATGATCAGCTGAAAAGTAACTGGCAGGCCCTGGCGTTTGCGACGGACCATCCATCCGACCGTTGCGAGGAAGAAGGGAATGGCCCCGACATAGATGCCGCCGAAAATATAGGGATTAACCCCGTAATCCGCGCCCAGACTCAAAAACCAGGTATTGATTGCTTCGATCATTGCTGCCTCCCCGGCAGAGTGTGTGGATATACCCCCATGTTCGGGGTCCAACCACCCTGGGTTACACTCAAGATCAGTTCCGCAACTCTTTGCGGATCACGAGTTTCAGGCCCGACCATATGTCATCGACCGCGCAAACCTTGATATCCACCAGCCCCATGGGCAGCGCGACTGCGCGGATCACATCTTCGGTGATATCGGTCGGCACCTTGGACGCCTTTTTCGGCCAGGACATCCAGACAAACCCATCCTGCGCCATGCCGCTTCGCAAATCCCGAAGCAGGCGCTCCATCTCGGCGCGTTCGGTCGTGAAGATATGTGCGGCCGCCGGACTGTCCATCGCTCCCGAGACCCAGGCGATATCCGCCTGGCCGTCGATCGTCGCCCGCACGCTATCGGGAAGACCGCACTGCCAAACGGTCATCCCGTCCTTCAAGCCGAGCTTCTTCGCCAGCGGCGTTCCCGAATAGCCTGCAGGCACAAACGCCCTTAGACGACGCCGAACGCCAGCATTGCATCGGCGACTTTCTTGAAGCCTGCAATGTTCGCGCCTTTGACATAGTTGACGTAATTATCGCCCTCGCCGCCGCCATATTCGGCGCATTGAGAGTGGATGTCCGTCATGATGTCCTGAAGCAGGTCGCCAAGTCGCTCGGTGTTCCACGAAACACGCTCCGCATTCTGGCTCATCTCGAGGCCCGAAACCGCAACGCCGCCGGCATTGGCGGCCTTGCCCGGTGCATACATGATGTGCGCATCATGGAAGACGTCAACGCCTTCCAGGGTCGTCGGCATGTTCGCTCCTTCGGAAACCGCGACAACACCATTGTCGACAAGAGTCTTCGCCTCTTCGCCATTGAGCTCGTTCTGGGTCGCGCAGGGCAATGCCAGATCGCAGGCGACGCTCCATGGACGCGCGCCTTCATGGAAGGTCGCATTGGGATAGGTATCGGCATATTCGCTGATCCGGCCCCGGCGATGGGTCTTGTGCTCCTTGACCCAGTCGATCTTCTCCTGGTCGATCCCGTCGGGATCGTAGATGAACCCGCCGCTGTCAGACAGGGTGAGCACCTTGCCGCCAAGCTGGACGATCTTTTCGGCAGCATGGGTGGCGACATTGCCGGACCCCGAAATCACCGCAGTCTTGCCTTCGACATCCTGGCCCTGGTGCTTGAGCATATTCTGCAGGAAAATCACCGCGCCATAGCCGGTCGCCTCGGGCCGCATCTCGGACCCGCCATATTCGCGGGCCTTACCGGTGAGGACGCCCTCCCAGCGATTGGTGATCCGCTTATACTGGCCGAACATATAGCCGATTTCGCGCCCGCCCACGCCTATATCGCCGGCCGGAACATCCGTGTCCGGGCCGATATGGCGATAAAGCTCGGTCATGAAGGACTGGCAGAAGCGCATGACTTCGCTGTCGCTCTTGCCCTTGGGGTTGAAGTTCGAGCCACCCTTGCCGCCGCCCATGGGCAGGCCGGTCAGCGAGTTTTTGAACGTCTGTTCGAAGGCGAGGAATTTGAGCACGCTTTCGGTGACGGAAGGATGGAAGCGGATACCGCCCTTATAGGGGCCGATCGCGTTGTTGTTCTGGACCCGCCACCCGCGCTGGACGCGGATATTGTGATTGTCGTCTTCCCAGCAGACGCGGAAGGAAACGACCCGGTCCGGCTCGGCCATCCGGCGCAGGATCTGGGCAGCGTGATATTGCTCCTTGTCCTCGATGAACTCGAAAATATCCTGCGCGACTTCGCGGACCGCCTGGATGAATTCCGTTTGTCCCGGATTGCGCTTCTCGACGCCCGCCATGAAACCTTCAAGATCTACATGATCGCTAACTGCCATTGTCTCTTCCCCCAATAAAAAACCAAGCGCGCCCCGCCGGATGATTCGAGTCCGGTCTGGATTCCAGTGTAGCAGAAGGGAAAGGCGTGACTAGCTAATCAATCAGTCGGAAAGAGCGCTGCGAGCCGGTCGAGTTGCTCACGAACGACGCCATCGACAACCGGCGCAAGCTCCTCCCGATCGAACTGCATATGGCCGCCGACCGAATAGGTCTGGGTGATGCGGGTGCCGCCTTCGGTTTCCTCAAGCTGCCAGGTCAGCGCGCCGGCAAGTCCCTCGCTCTGCAGGGGGCCGAGCGCGCCGGAAAGACGCAACATCTGGTCCGGCAGCACCATCACGACACGCATATGCTCGACACTGCCGCCGCTGTCATTGGCCTCGCAAAAACAGCCCCCGGCAACCGGATCGAGCGAAAAACCCGATGCCTCTCCGAACCAGCTGTGATCGGGATTCCAGTAGCGGGCGGGATCGATAAGCGCGCCCCAGACTTCGGCGGGACTGGCCGAGACGTCGGCGCTGTTCGTCGCGGTGAAACCAGTGTCGGACAGGGTCACTTCGGCTTTCAATGGCGCCGCGACTGCGCACGCTGCCAGGATCACGCTCAAACGGAACATAATAACCCCTCCCTCAATAAGGCAGGGTTAGCATAGCAAAGAATTCCAAGTGCGCGAGGGGCGACCCCTGCCTTTCGTCGAAACAGGCTTAGTCCGCGTCGAGAACCTTGGCGATCCCTTCGGACACAGCATCGATATCCGCCATGCCATCGACCCGGCGGACCAGGCCTTTGGGCTCATAATGGGGGATGATCGGTGCGGTCTTGGTGCGATATTCTTCCATCCGCGTGCGGACCGTTTCAGCATTGTCGTCCGGACGGCGCTTGAATTCGGTCGAGCCGCATTCGTCGCACACGCCTTCGACTTCGGGTTTCTTGAAAGTGTCGTGATAGCCCTCGCCGCATTTCGCGCAGGTGAAGCGGCCGGTGATCCGCTCGACCAGAGCATCCTCGTCGACAACGAGTTCGATGACATGATCGAGCTTCATGCCCTTTTCGGCGAGCAAAGCGTCGAGCGAATGGGCCTGCGCTTCGGTGCGCGGATAGCCGTCGAGGATGAAGCCCTGCTTCACATCGTCTTCGTCGAGGCGGTCGGAGAGAATGCCGGTCACGATTTCGTCGGAAACAAGATCGCCGCGCGCCATCACGTCTTTGGCCTGGAGCCCTACCGGGGTTTCCGCAGCCACGGCGGCGCGGAGCATATCGCCGGTGGAAAGTTGGACCATGCCGCGCTCGTCTTCGAGCCTGGACGCCTGGGTGCCTTTACCCGCACCAGGCGGGCCCAACAAAATTATATTCACCGACGCTGTCCCCCACCCTTCAGTTTCGCTTTCTTGATCAGATCGCCATATTGATGCGCAAGCAAGTGGCTCTGGATCTGACTAACGGTATCAATGGTGACATTGACGACAATAAGCAAACTGGTTCCGCCAAGCACAAAGGCCTGGATGCCGACCTGCGTCGACAGGAATTCCGGAATCAGGCAGATGGTCACCAGATAGATGGCGCCGACCACGGTGATGCGGGTCAGCACATAATCGAGATATTCGGCCGTCCGCTCGCCCGGGCGGATGCCCGGTACGAAGCCGCCATAGCGCTTCAGATTGTCCGCTGTTTCCTCGGGGTTGAACACAACCGCCGTATAGAAGAAGCAGAAAAAGGCGATGAGGCTGGCATAGAGCAGCAGGTAGAGCGATCCGCCGCGGCCCAACGCATTGGTGATCGTCAGCAGAAGCTCGTTACCGGTGGTGGACGCATCCGTCACGCCGCCGGACATGAACTGCGCCACGGTCAGCGGCATCAGCAGCAGCGACGAGGCGAAGATCGGCGGGATAACGCCGGCCGTGTTGATCTTGAGCGGCAGGTGCGATTTTTCCTGCGTCATACCGCCGCGCTGTTGCGCACGCTTCGGATACTGGATCAGGACACGGCGCTGGGCGCGCTCCATGAAACAGATACCGAAGATCAGGCCGATAAAGAGAAGCAGGAAGCCGACCACATAGCCGGTGGGAATTGCGCCCGTCTGGCCGGAAGCGAAAAGCTGGATCAGTTCGGTCGGCATCTGGGCCACAATGCCCGCCATGATGATCAGCGAAATACCATTGCCGATGCCGCGCGATGTGATCTGCTCACCAAGCCACATCAGGAACATCGTACCGCCGACAAGGCTGACCACGGCGCCGAGACGGAACAGTGTCATGCTGTCGCTGACAACAACCTGGACACCCTGGGCCGCACCCATCGTTTCCAGACCCACGACAAGGAAATAGCCCTGCACGATGGTCAGGCCGACAGTGCCGTAGCGCGTATACTGGTTGAGTTTCTTGCGCCCGCTTTCGCCTTCTTTCTTGATCGCGTTGAGCGTCGGGGAAAGCGCAGCGGCCATCTGCACGACGATCGACGCCGTGATATAGGGCATGATGCCGAGCGCGATGATGCTCATCCGCTCGAGCGAACCGCCCGAAAATGTATTGAAGACGTTGAGGATACCGCCGCCGCCAGTATTGTCCTGCATGGTCGAGACGACCTGCTGGAGCGCGACGGGATCGATGCCCGGCAGTGGCACGAAGCTCAGCAGCCGGAATATAATCAGTGCACCAAGGGTGAACCAGATCCGCTGGCGTAACTCCGTAGCCTGGGCAAATTTCCCCAGATTGAGTCCTGCTCCGGCATTGGCGTTGCTTGCCATCGTCTATTCCATCCCCGATCTGCGAAGACCGCTATATCGGAGCGGGGGTGCCTTACGGCAAGGGCCCGCTCGATTGTTACTTCAACCGCCACTCCGGACCGGGTCCGGAATCCAGGGCCATAAACAATATTGCACGCCGCCCCGGACCCCGGTTCAAGTCCGGGGTGACGATGAAATCACTTCTTGGCCTTGGCAGCCTTCTTTGCTTCGGCCTTCTCAGCCTTGGCGGCTTTCGCCTCGGCATTGACGGGTGCGGTCACTTCGACCTTGCCGCCAGCCTTTTCAACTGCCTCAACTGCGCTCTTGGAAGCACCGGCTACGGTGAAATTCACCTTGGCCGAAAGTTCGCCCTTGCCGAGAAGACGCACGCCGTCCTTGCCGCCACGGACGAGACCAATGGCCTTGAGAGCCGCCTGATCGACGGTGTTCTTCGCGTCGAGCTTCTTCTCGTCGATCGCCTTCTGGACGGCGCCAACATTGACGATGGCATAGTCCTTGCCGAACGGATTGTTGAAGCCGCGCTTCGGAAGGCGCATGTGGAGCGGCATCTGGCCGCCCTCGAAGCCCTTGATGGCGACGCCCGAACGGCTCTTCTGGCCCTTCACGCCGCGACCACCGGTCTTGCCCTTGCCGGAACCGATACCACGGCCGACACGAGTGCGCTCCTTGCGGGCGCCTTTATTGTCTCTGAGATCGTTGAGTTTCATTATATGCACTCGCTTTCGCTTGGTTCGCGCTAACGCCTCCGGGCGGAGGCGCGTATTTAGCTGTCCTGAATCTCGACCATATGCTGAACCTTGCTGATCATGCCGCGCACTGCGGGCGTGTCTTCACGTTCAACGGTCTTGTTCATCTTGTTGAGGCCAAGACCGATCAGCGTCTGGCGCTGATCGGGCTTGCGGCGGATCGGCGACCCGATCTGCTTGATTTTGATCGTTTTTTTGTTCGCTGCAGCCATGTTCGTTACTCCGTAACCGCCTCGGCTTCAGCCTTGGCTTCTTCGGCACCGACATCGCCGCGACGCTGAACCAGCTCGGCAATTTTCATGCCGCGCCGTGCCGCAACCGATTTCGGGCTCGACTGATCCTTGAGCGCCTCGAAGGTCGCCCGGATCATGTTGTATGGATTGGACGTGCCGACCGACTTGGTCACAACGTCAGCAACACCGAGGCTTTCGAACACTGCACGCATCGGACCACCGGCAATGATGCCGGTACCCGGAGGTGCCGAACGCACGGTGACGTTGCCCGCGCCGAACCGGCCCTGGCCGTCATGATGCAGCGTCCGTCCGTCACGCAGAGGCACACGCATCATGGCTTTCTTGGCAGCAGCCGTTGCCTTCTGGATGGCTTCAGGCACTTCGCGCGCCTTGCCATGCCCGAAACCTGCCCGGCCCTTGCCGTCGCCAACGATCATCAGCGCAGCAAAGCCGAAGCGCTTGCCGCCCTTAACCGTCTTGGAAACGCGGTTGATATGGACGAGCTTCTCGACCAGATCTTCGCCATCATCGTCCCGGCGATTGTCGCGACCACCACGGCCACGTCCGCCACCACGATTATCACGACCGCCGCCACGATTGTTACCGCCACCGCGACCACCCCGAGGGGGACGCGCTTTGGCTTGAGGATCAGAAGCCGGCGGGGTTACCGTCTCGACAGTGGCGTCTTCCGCCAACTGCTTCTCGGCAACTACCGGTTCCGGAACATCCGTAGCTTCGGCAACAGCTTCCGCAGACGGAACTTCCTCGGCAGGAGCTTCCTCAGCTGGTGCAGCTTCCGCAGCCGGCTCTTCCTTCTTCGCGGCAGCCTTTTTGGGCGCAGCTTTCTTGGCAGCAGGCTTTTTCGCTTCGGTCTCTTCGGCTTTCGCCTCTTCCGGTGCGGCGTCAGTCTTCTTGTCGTCAGCCATATTTAAAACTCCAGTCCGCCATCGCGTGCGGCATCGGCGAGCGCCTTGACGCGCCCATGAAACAGAAAGGCGCCGCGATCGAACACGACCCGCTTGATACCGGCTTTCACGGCGCGCTCAGCGACAAGCTTGCCGACATCGGCAGCCGCGGAAACATTGGCACCGGATTTGCCCTTATAGTCCGTGTCGAGCGTCGAGGCGGAGGCTACGGTAGTGCCGGCCTTGTCGTCGATGACCTGCGCATAGATATGCCGGCCCGAACGGTGGATCGAGAGACGCGGACGGCCTCCAGCCTTGCGGCGGAGTGCCACGCGAACGCGCTGACGGCGTTTTTCGAAAGGAGTAAGGCGTTTTGACATGGCTTACTTCTTCTTTCCTTCTTTGCGGAAAACATATTCCCCGCGATATTTGATGCCCTTGCCCTTGTATGGCTCGGGTTTCCGCCATGCGCGGATCTCTGCGGCAACCTGGCCGACCTTCTGCTTGTCGATACCGCTGATTTCGATCGTCGTCTGATCGGGCGTCTTGATATCGATGCCTTCAGGGATGTCATAATCGACATCGTGGCTGAAACCGAGCTGCAGTTTCAGGGTCTTGCCCTGCATCTGCGCGCGATAGCCAACGCCGGTAATCTCGAGCACCTTGGTATAGCCCTCGGAGACACCCTCGACGAGATTGGCGACGAACGTCCGCTGCATGCCCCAATAGGCGCGTGCACGCTTGGTATCGTTGGCCGGCTTGACGAAGATCGAACCGTCTTCAATCTCATAGGAGATATCGTCGATCAATTTCATCGTCAGAACACCTTTGGTGCCCTTGACGCTGAGCTCGCTGCCCTGGATTTCGGCCGTTACCCCATCGGGGATCGCGACCGGCTGTTTACCGATACGGCTCATTCTAGAATACCTCCGCCAGCACTTCGCCGCCGACATTCTGTTCGCGTGCTTCCGCGTCGGACAGCACACCGCGAGGTGTCGAGACGATGGTGATGCCAAGGCCATTGCGAACACGCGGCAGATCTTTCGATCCGCTGTAAACACGGCGACCCGGGGTCGAGACGCGCGCGACATGCTGAATGGCCGGCTGGCCTTCGAAATATTTGAGTTCGATGCGCAAGCCTTTGTGCTTGCCGAGCTCTTCCTCCGTGTATCCGCGAATAAAGCCTTCACGCTGCAGCACTTCGAGTACGCGCGCACGCAGGGTGGAAGCCGGGCTCGTTACGGAGTCCTTCTTCGCCTGCTGGCCATTGCGGATGCGGGTGAGCATATCACCCAGGGGATCGGTCATAGACATTGCGTTACCCCTACCAGCTCGACTTCGTCACACCGGGAATCATGCCCTTGTTGGCCAGATCCCGAAGCGCGATGCGCGAGAGTTTGAATTTACGATAATAGCCGCGCGGACGACCAGACAGCTCGCACCGGTTACGGATGCGGGTTGGGTTCGCGTTGCGCGGAATTTCCGCCATTTTAAGACGTGCAATCAGCCGCTCGCCATCGTCGAGTGACTTGTCGTTCGCCTGTGCCTTCAGCTTGGCGTATTTGGCCGCAAATTTCTTGGCCATACGCTTGCGCTTTTCATTCCGGTTGATGGAACTCAGTTTCGCCATGACTTAAGTTCTCGCTCCTTATTGCGAGAAGGGAACGGGCTTATGCCGCTGCCTTCTGCTCTTCGTTCTCGGTTTCGTCGGCTTCCGGCGGGAAGGGGAAGTTGAACAGCCGGAGCAGTTCGCGCGCCTCTTCGTCGGTGGTAGCCGTCGTCGTAACAATTACATCCATGCCGCGTACTTCGTCGACATCGTCATATTTGATCTCGGGGAACACCATCTGTTCCTTGAGACCCATCGCGAAGTTCCCGCGTCCGTCGAAGCTTTTCGGGTTCAGGCCCCGGAAATCTCGAATACGCGGCATCGCAATCGTGGTCAGCCGGTCAACAAATTCAAACATGCGGTCGCCGCGCAGCGTTACCTTGCAGCCGATCGGCATGCCTTCGCGCAGCTTGAAACTTGCAATGGACTGTTTGGCGATGGTGATGACCGGCTTCTGGCCAGCAATCTTTTCCATCTCTTCCGCAGCCTTCTGTACGCGCTTCTTGTCGTCCACGGCTTTGCCGACACCCATATTGATGACGACTTTTTCAATCCGCGGCACCTGCATATGGTTTTTATAGCCGAACTTTTCGGTCATCGCCTTGACGATGCGGTCCTTATAGTCGGCGCGTAGACGTGGTGCATAATCAGCCATCTATCGTCTCCCCGGAACGCGTAGCAACGCGAACCTTTTTGCCATCCTTGTTGGTTTCCATACGGACCCGGGTCGGCTTGCCGGTTTTCGGATCCTCGAGAGCGACGTTCGAGATGTGCAGCGGTGCTTCGCTGCGCTCGATGCCGCCTTGCGGGTTTTGCTGGGTCGGCTTGCGGTGACGGACAGCGATATTCGCGCCTTCCACGACCACCTTGTCCACCTTCGGCAGAACCTTGGTCACGGTCCCGTGCGTACCCTTGTTCTTGCCGGCCAGAATGACGACCTTGTCGCCCTTTTTGATATTAGCGGCCATGACTAGAGAACCTCCGGTGCCAGGCTGACGATTTTCATGTGACGCGCCGCACGCAGTTCGCGAACGACCGGGCCGAAGATACGCGTACCGATCGGCTCCTTGTTGGCGTTCACGAGAACAGCGGCATTGCTGTCAAAACGGATCGTCGAGCCGTCCGAGCGCTTCACATCCTTGCGGGTACGCACGATCACAGCGCGATGGACATCGCCCTTTTTGACCTTGCCGCGCGGCGCAGCTTCCTTGATCGAGACGACGATAATGTCGCCTACGGTCGCGGTACGACGCTTCGAGCCACCCAGCACCTTGATGCACTGGACGCGCTTGGCGCCGCTATTGTCGGCGACGTCGAGAACTGACTGCATCTGGATCATCGATCCGTTCCTTCTTCCTCATCTCCGTACAAACGGAGAAACTTCAAAAATTACGCTTCGGTTTTTGCTTCCGGTTCGCGTGCCGCTTCCAGATCAACTGCATCGGTCTCGGCAATGTCGATTTTCTCGACATGCTTCGGAGCCTTGTGCGTATCGACACGATCAAGAACCTTCCAGGTCTTGAGCTTCGAAATCGGCTTCGTTTCCTCGATCCGAACGGTTTCGCCGATGGCGAACTCATTCTTCTCGTCATGGGCGTGATATTTCTTCGAACGCCGAATAATCTTGCCGTACAGAGGGTGCTTCACCTTCCGTTCGACTTTTACGACGATCGTCTTGTCGGTCTTGTCCGACACAATCATCCCGGTCAGCACGCGCTTGGGCATTGCAAAAACTCCTTAAGCCGTTTCAGCGGCCGCGCGAGCGCGTTCGCCCTGCAGCGTTTTGATACGGGCGATATTGCGCCGGACCTCGGTTACCCGGGCCGGTCGTTCAAGCTGGTTCGTCGCCGACTGGAAGCGCAGGTTGAACTGCTCACGCTTCAGGTCAGCGAGTTCCGCTGCCAGCTCATCGTCATTCTTGACCCGAAGGTCCTCGATTGGCCGTGCCATTGCGGCGCCTCCTAGTAAATCGACTCACCAAGGCGGGCGACCACCTTGGTCTTGATCGGCAATTTCTCGGCCGCACGCTCGAAAGCTACCTTAGCGAGCGGGCCGGGAACGCCGTCCAATTCAAACAAAATTCGGCCAGGCTTGACGCGGGCTGCCCAATATTCCGGCGAGCCCTTACCTTTACCCTGACGAACTTCGGCAGGCTTCTTCGAAACCGGCACATCCGGGAAAATACGGATCCACAACCGGCCCTGACGGCGGATGTGGCGCGTGATCGCGCGGCGAGCCGCTTCGATCTGGCGTGCGGTGATCCGCTCGGGCTCCATCGCCTTCAGGCCGAAAGATCCGAAGTTCAGATCCGTTCCACCAGGAGCATTGCCCTTGATCCGGCCCTTAAAGGCCTTGCGGAACTTCGTGCGTTTGGGTTGCAGCATCGTGCCGTACCTTCCTAAAAACTAGCGTCGCTGCGCCGGACGGACGCCCGAGGTCTGAGCCTCGACCATCAACCGGTCTTGCGCTGTCGGGTCATGGGCCATGATTTCGCCCTTGAAGATCCAACATTTGATACCGCAGACACCATAAGCGGTGTGCGCTGCGACTTCGGCGTAATCGACATTGGCGCGCAGCGTGTGCAACGGCACCCGGCCTTCGCGATACCATTCGGTCCGCGCGATTTCCGCGCCGCCGAGACGACCACCACAGGTGATCTTGATACCTTCTGCACCAAGACGCAGAGCCGATTGAACGGCACGCTTCATGGCGCGGCGGAAGGCAATCCGGCGTTCGAGCTGGTCAGCGACCGACTGGGCCACCAGACGCGCATCGACTTCCGGCTTGCGGATCTCGACGATGTTCAGCGACACGTCGCTTTCCGTCATCTCGCCAAGCTTCTTGCGCAGCTTTTCAATGTCAGCGCCCTTCTTGCCGATGATCACACCGGGACGGGCAGCATAGACGGACACGCGGCACAGCTTTGCCGGACGCTCGATCACTACCTTGGAAATTGCAGCCTGGGCGACATTTTCCATGATGTATTTGCGGATCTTGAGATCTTCGAGCAGCAGGCGGCCATATTCATTGCCTTCTGCATACCAGCGGCTGTCCCAGGTCCGGTTGATCTGGAGGCGCATGCCAATCGGGTTGGATTTATGACCCATTACGCGTCTTCCTCTTCACGAACGACAATGCGGATGCGGCTGAACGGCTTCATGATCCGGGCCGAACGGCCACGGGCACGAGCACGCCAGCGCTTCATCGTCAGCGCCTTGCCGACACTCGCCTCACTGATCACCAGCGCGTCGATGTCGAGATTGTGGTTGTTTTCCGCATTGGCGATTGCCGACTGCAGAACCTTACGAACGTCAACCGCCATGGCGCGCTTGGAGAAGCTCAACACATTGAGCGCCTCTTCAGCCTTCTTGCCGCGGATCAGACCGGCGACAAGATTGAGCTTCTGCGCGGATCCGCGGATCGAACTACCGACTGCATAGGCTTCATTGTCAGCCACGCGGCGGGGATTTGCCTGCTTGCTCATGCCTAGCGCCCCTTCTTGTCGGCCATATGGCCGGGGAAGAAACGGGTCGGAGCGAACTCGCCGAGCTTGTGCCCGACCATGTCCTCATTCACCGACACCGGCACAAACTTGCGGCCATTATAGACGTTGAAGGTCAAACCTACGAACTGCGGCAGGATCGTCGAACGGCGCGACCAGGTCTTGATCGGCTTGTTCGAGTTTTCGTCCTGCGCCGTTTCGGCTTTCTTCAGGAGATGAAGGTCTACAAAGGGACCTTTCCATACGGAACGGGCCATGACTACCTCTTCTTCTTCTTGTGCCGCGAACGGATGATCATCTTGTTCGAAGCAGCCTTGGGATTACGGGTACGGGCGCCCTTGGCGGACTTGCCCGTTGGCGAAACCGGATGGCGTCCACCGGAGGTCTTGCCCTCACCACCACCATGCGGGTGATCGACAGGGTTCTTGGCGACACCGCGTGTCAGCGGCTTGATGCCGCGCCAGCGATTACGGCCAGCCTTGGCAAAATAGGTGTTCGAGTTGTCCGGGTTTGAAACCGCGCCAACCGTACCCATGCAGTCCGCAGGAACGAAACGCTGCTCGCCGGACTTGAGGCGCACCATGACCATGCCGCGATCGCGACCGACCAGCTGAACATAGGTGCCGGCAGCACGGGCGATCTGCCCGCCCTTGCCCGGACGCATTTCGATATTGTGGCAGATCGTACCGACCGGCATCTGACCGAGGAGCATGGCATTGCCAGGCTTGGTATCGGTCTTTTCGCCAGCAATGACGGTATCGCCAACATCGAGACGCTGCGGCGCGATAATGTAGGACAGTTCGCCATCGGCATATTTCAGCAGCGCGATGAATGCGGAACGGTTCGGATCATATTCGATCCGCTCTACCGTGGCTTCCACATCCCATTTCCGCCGCTTGAAATCGACCTTGCGATATTTCTGCTTGTGACCGCCGCCGATGCCGCGAGCCGTGACATGGCCCATATTGTTGCGGCCACCGGTCTTGCGCTTGCCTTCGACAAGCGACTTGACGGGTCCGCCCTTCCAGAGGCCGGACTTGTCGACAATAACGAGATGGCGCCGGCCAGGGCTCGTCGGTTTGGCTGATTTAAGTGCCATGACTAGATCCCCGTCGTAACGTCAATGGAATCGCCATCAGCAAGCGTAACAACCGCTTTCTTGATGTCGTTCCGTTTGTAGGGACGACCCTTCCAGAGCTTCTTCTTGCCCTTCTGGATCAGCGTGTTCACGCCGGTTACCCGGACATCGAACAACGCCTCAACAGCCGCCTTGATGGCGGGTTTGGTCGCATCCTTGCTGACCCGGAAAACAACCGCGTTGTTTTCGGTCAGCAAAGTGGATTTCTCGGTGATGTGCGGACCCTTGATCACGTCATAATGCTCAAGCGCAACCGCTTCGGTTTTCTTTTTAGCCATTGAAGCGCGCCTCCAGCTGCTCAACCGCCGCGCGGGTCAGAACCAGCGTTTCGTGATTGAGGATGTCATAGACGTTGGCGCCCATCGCCGGCATCACATCGACGCCGATAATATTGGCCGATGCCTTGCGGAAGTTATCGTTCACGGCTTCGCCGTCGATAACCAGCGCAGACTTGCCCAGGCCAAGCTTGTCGAAATGACCCTTGAGCGCCTTTGTTTTCATTTCCTTGAGATCGATATTCTCGACGATGATCAGGCTTTCGGCCTTGACCTTCGAAGAGAGCGCCATCTTCAGGCCCAGCGCACGAACCTTCTTGTTCAGCGACGGATCGAAATCACGCTTGCGAGCACCATGGGCCTTGCCGCCACCGATGAAGATCGGCGCACGACGATCGCCATGACGAGCGGTACCGCCGCCTTTTTGCTTGCCATATTTCTTGCCGGTGCGGTTTACATCGGAACGTTCGCGGGTCGCACGGGCTGTCGCACGGCGCTTTTCAAGCTGCCACGTAACAACACGGTGCATGATATCGGCACGCGGATCGAGACCGAAAATCTCGTCCTTGAGATCGATATCGCCCTTGGCTTTGGCGTCGAGGGTCTTGACCTTGATCTTCATGGCTTAGCCCTCCTTCTTCGCGTCATCGCCGGCATTGTCATCCGACTTGGGGGCTTCGGCAGGCGCTGCTGCGGCTGCTTCGATTTCTGCATTCGTCGGACCGGCCTCTGCTTCGTGCACGGCGGCATCTTCGATCATGCCTGCAGGCGCATCCTCGGTTGCCGTTTCATCGGCATTGCGGCGCAGGCCGCCCGGGATCGGTGCATCGGCATGAAGCGGAACCTTCATGGCATCGTTGACGAGAAGCCAGGCGCCCTTGTGACCGGGAACCGAGCCCTTGATGAAGATAAGGCCGCGAGCCGCGTCCGTGCGCACAACTTCCAGATTCTGCTGGGTGCGCTGACGGTCGCCCATATGGCCGGCCATCTTCTTGTTCTTGAAAACCTTGCCCGGATCCTGGCGCTGACCCGTCGAACCGTGCGAACGGTGAGAGATCGAAACACCATGCGTTGCGCGTAAACCGCCAAAACCATGACGCTTCATGGCACCGGCAAAGCCTTTACCTTGCGTCTGGCCCGTTACGTCAACGATCTGACCGGCGACAAAATGGTCGGCTGTCAGCGTCGCTCCGACGGGAAGCAGAGCTTCTTCATCAACACGAAACTCAACAACCCGCAATTTGGGCTCGACTTCATTTTTCGCGAAATGGCCACGGACCGGCTTCGAAACATTTTTCGCCTTGGCCGTACCGGCACCCAGCTGCACGGCGGTATATCCGTCGCGCTCTGCTTCGCGGACCGACACCACCTGACAGTTATCCAGCTGCAGTACGGTAACCGGCACATGCCGACCGTCTGCCTGGAACAGGCGGGTCATCCCCATTTTCTTCGCGATAACGCCACTGCGCATCACAGCAATTCTCCTCAACAGAGGCCCACGACATGATTGCCGCGGGCATGATCAACCCAAATTTCCATGCATCGCCCCGTCCGGGCTGAGCGCCTCGCGGAAAACCGCGAAGCAGACGGGGGACGCAGACCACAGCATTGCTGCGCGGTATCCCAATATTTGCCGCCCTCAATTTCGGGCGGCGCGCTGGCTAGGCCAGTTTAATCTCAACATCGACACCGGCGGCCAGATCGAGCTTCATAAGCGCATCAACCGTCTGCGGTGTCGGCTGCACGATATCGAGCAGCCTTTTGTACGTGCGAACCTCAAACTGCTCGCGCGACTTCTTGTCGACATGCGGGCCACGGTTCACCGTGAATTTTTCAATTCGCGTAGGCATCGGAATGGGTCCGCGAATAAGTGCGCCAGTACGACGGGCCGTATCGGCGATGTCGCCGGTTGCCTGATCGAGCACGCGATGATCGAATGCTTTCAGACGAATACGAATATTCTGCGTTTCCATGTCCAACTACCGATGCGAAAGAGCCAAAACCCGGCCGGAACCGGGCTCTTAAACCAATTAAAACAAAAGCAAGCCGCCCGACTCCCAAGGGAATCGGGCGGGCTATGCGCATTCTATACTATGCAGAGATGTCGCCGACAACCCCTGCACCGACCGTGCGGCCACCTTCGCGAATTGCGAAGCGGAGACCCTGGTCCATGGCGATCGGAGCGATCAGCTTGACGCCAAGCTTAACATTGTCGCCAGGCATGACCATCTCGGTGCCCTCGGGCAGAGTGATCTCGCCGGTAACGTCCGTCGTGCGGAAGTAGAACTGCGGACGATAGTTGGCGAAGAACGGCGTGTGACGGCCACCTTCGTCTTTCGACAGCACGTAAACTTCAGCCGAGAATTCGGTGTGCGGCGTGATCGAGCCGGGCTTGGCCAGAACCTGGCCGCGCTCAACACCTTCACGCTCAACGCCGCGCAGCAGCGCACCGATATTGTCGCCTGCGCGACCTTCGTCGAGCAGCTTGCGGAACATTTCAACGCCGGTGACGGTCGTCTTCGTCGTATCCTTGATACCAACGATTTCAACTTCGTCACCCGTGTTGACGATGCCGGTTTCGACACGGCCGGTAACAACCGTACCGCGACCGGAAATCGAGAACACGTCCTCGATCGGCATCAGGAACGGCTTGTCGAGCGGACGTTCGGGCTGCGGGATATAATCGTCGACAGCTTTCATCAGCTCGAGGATCGAGTTCTTGCCGATCTCGTCGTCACGGCCTTCAAGAGCGGCCAGTGCCGAACCCTTGACGATCGGAATATCGTCGCCCGGGAAATCGTAGCTCGAAAGCAGTTCGCGGATTTCCATTTCGACGAGCTCGAGAAGCTCTTCGTCGTCAACCTGGTCGACCTTGTTCATGTAAACGACCATGGCCGGCACGCCGACCTGCTTGGCGAGCAGGATGTGCTCGCGGGTCTGCGGCATGGGGCCGTCAGCTGCGTTCACAACGAGGATCGCGCCGTCCATCTGGGCGGCACCGGTGATCATGTTCTTCACATAGTCGGCGTGGCCCGGGCAATCGACGTGCGCATAGTGACGGGCTTCGGTTTCATATTCGACATGTGCGGTCGAAATGGTGATGCCGCGCTCGCGCTCTTCAGGAGCTTTGTCGATATTTGCGAAATCAACGGCTACGCCGCCGGTGGATTCCGCGAGAACCTTGGTAATAGCAGCCGTCAGCGTCGTCTTACCATGGTCAACATGGCCGATCGTGCCGATATTGCAGTGCGGTTTGGTCCGCTCAAACTTTGCTTTGCCCATAATAAATTCCTTGTCTTTCTTACGTCTCTAAAAATCTAGCTACCGAACTTTATGCAAGTTTGGCCTTCACTTCATCAGCAACCTGCTGCGGCACTTCCTCATAGTGAGAGAACTGCATCGTATACTGGGCACGCCCCTGACTGAACGAGCGCAGCTCATTAACGTAGCCGAACATATTAGCAAGAGGCACAATCGCATCGACCGTCTGGGCATTGCCCCGACTGTCAGTGCCCTGGACCTGACCGCGACGGCTGTTCAAGTCGCCGATTACATCGCCCAGATAGTCTTCCGGGGTCACAACCTCAACCTTCATGACAGGTTCGAGCAGCTTGATGCCGGCTTTTTGCGCAACTTCACGCATCGCGGCACGTCCGCAGATCTCGAATGCCAGCGCCGACGAGTCGACGTCATGATATTTACCGTCGAGCAGCTGGATCGCGAAATCGATGATCGGGAAGCCGATAAGCGAACCGGTCTCGGCCGTTTCGCGCATGCCTTTTTCGACCGAAGGAATATATTCCTTGGGAACGTTACCACCCTTGACCGAATCTTCGAACGTAATGCCCGAACCGCGCTCGCCCGGCTGAACCGCAATCTTGACCTCGGCGAACTGACCCGAACCACCCGACTGCTTCTTATGGGTGTAGGTAAGCTCAACCGGCTTGGCCAAGCTTTCGCGATAGGCAACCTGCGGCGCGCCGACATTGGCGTCCACCTTGAATTCGCGCTTCATGCGATCGACGAGGATCTCGAGATGGAGCTCGCCCATCCCCTTGATGATCGTCTGGCCGCTTTCATAATCGCTGGTCACGCGGAAAGACGGATCTTCCTGTGCGAGGCGATTGAGCGCGATGCCCATCTTTTCCTGGTCGGCCTTGGTTTTCGGTTCGACGGCAACCTCGATAACGGGATCGGGGAAGTCCATGCGCTCCAGAATAACCGGCGCATTCGATGCGGACAGCGTATCGCCCGTCGTCACATCTTTCAGGCCGGCAATAGCAACGATGTCGCCAGCATAGGCGACCTCGATATCTTCGCGGTCATTCGCATGCATAAGCAACATGCGGCCGATTTTCTCTTTCGAGTCCTTGACCGAGTTCAGCACCTGGTCGGACCGCGAAAGCTTGCCGGAATAAATGCGGCAGAAGGTCAGCGTACCGACAAAGGGGTCGGTCATGATCTTGAACGCCAGCGCGGAGAACGGCGCAGTATCGTCTGCAGCGCGCGTTACTTCCTCATCTTCCGTGCCCGGCTTGACGCCCTTGATGGCAGGAACGTCGAGCGGCGACGGCAGATAATCGACCACGGCGTCGAGCAGCGGCTGAACGCCTTTGTTCTTGAAGGCCGAGCCACACAGAACCGGAACGAACCGCTGGTCCAGCGTACCCTTGCGGATCAGCTTCTTCAGCGTTTCCAGATCGGGAAGATCGCCTTCCAAATATGCGGTCATGATTTCGTCGTCCTGCTCGACGGCAAGCTCGATCATTTCTTCGCGAGCAGCTGCGGCGGCTTCGACCATATCTTCGGGAATGTCGGTGATTTCATATTCCGCGCCAAGCGATTCATCTTTCCAGATGATCGCATTGTTGGCGACGAGATCGACAATGCCCTTGAGATCCGATTCAAGACCGATCGGGAGGGTCAGCACCAGCGGGGTCGCGCCCAGCCGGTCCTTGATCATGTCGACACACATGTCGAAATTGGCGCCCGTGCGATCGAGCTTGTTGATGAAGCACATCCGCGGCACCTTGTACCGGTCAGCCTGACGCCAGACGGTTTCGGACTGCGGCTCAACACCGGCAACGCCGTCGAACACGGCAACCGCGCCGTCGAGCACGCGGAGAGCACGCTCGACTTCAATCGTGAAGTCCACATGGCCGGGCGTATCGATGATGTTGATCCGGTGATCTTTCCAGAACGTCGTCGTCGCAGCAGAGGTAATGGTAATACCACGCTCCTGCTCCTGCTCCATCCAATCCATCGTCGCGGCGCCGTCATGGACTTCGCCGATCTTGTAGGATTTGCCTGTGTAATACAGGATGCGTTCGGTCGTCGTCGTCTTACCAGCATCGATGTGCGCCATGATGCCGATATTACGATACATGTCGATCGAAGTGTCGCGGGCCATTGTAGTGCTCCATTGCCGGCAGCGTGCCGGCGGGTCAGTGGTTCGAAAGTATCAGCGGATCTACCGCTGACCCGTTGTTACCAACGGTAGTGAGAGAATGCGCGGTTGGCTTCGGCCATCTTGTGCGTGTCTTCACGCTTCTTGACCGCATTGCCGCGATTGTTGGACGCATCCATCAATTCACCGGAAAGGCGCGCCGCCATCGTATTTTCACCGCGGCTGCGAGCAGCGCCGATGAGCCAGCGAATGGCCAGCGCCTGGGCGCGCTCGGGGCGAACCTCGACCGGCACCTGATAGGTGGCACCGCCAACACGGCGGCTCCGGACTTCAACGCCCGGCTTGATGTTGTTCAATGCGTCATGAAACACCTGCATCGGATCAGCCTTGGACTTCGCTTCGACCTGGTCGAGCGCGCCATAGACGATGCCTTCAGCGACGGACTTCTTGCCGTCATACATCAGGTTGTTCATGAATTTCGAAAGCACCTGATCTCCAAATTTGGGATCGGGCAGAATTTCCCGTTTCTCGGGACGGCGACGACGTGACATATCGTTAAACCTCTTCGATCAATCTTATTTGGGACGCTTGGCGCCGTATTTCGAACGGCTCTGCTTGCGATCCTTAACACCCTGCGTATCGAGAACGCCGCGCAGCACGTGATAGCGGACGCCGGGAAGATCGCGAACACGACCGCCACGGATCAGCACAACACTATGCTCCTGCAGGTTATGCCCCTCGCCCGGAATATAGCTGATGACTTCGCGCTGGTTGGTCAGGCGAACCTTCGCAACCTTACGCAGCGCCGAGTTCGGCTTTTTCGGGGTCGTCGTATAAACGCGCGTGCAAACGCCCCGCTTCTGCGGGTTCGCCTCCATCGCGGGCACTTTCGATTTCGCCTTTTGCGGCGTGCGGCCCTTGCGGACCAGCTGATTGATCGTTGGCATGAAGCCCTTCACCTTTGTTCAGTTACTCTGTCACAGGCACGCCGTGTGTTTCCCGAGTCCGGTAACCGGAAGCCGGAAACGCACAAAGGCCTTCCGGCAACCGCTAACGGCTCCGCAAGGCCCCATACACGCCAATGGCAATGTTCAAGCTCATCGTCCCATGTCGAATCATATTTGGGGTCGAACCCCACCACCGATCCTCTGGACTGGCGGCGATATAGCCCCGGTCCGGCAGACGGTCAATGGCGCAGACGTAACAATATGTCGCAAGTGCGAAACGGTCCGGATTTCGCTATCGGGAAGGCACCATGCCACCATTGGACACCCTCCTCTCCTCCGTTCGCGATTGCCGCCTGTGCGAAGGCTCCATCCCCGATCCTGTACGCCCCGTTCTTCAGGCGCACGCAGAGGCGCGCATCCTGATTGCGGGTCAGGCGCCGGGCCGAAAGGTGCAAGAGAGCGGAATCCCCTTCGACGACGCCAGTGGCGAGCGGTTGCGAGACTGGATGGGTGTTGACCGCGCAACATTCTATGATCCGGCGCAGATCGCGATTCTGCCGATGGCCTTTTGCTATCCGGGAACGGGCAAATCCGGGGATATTCCTCCGCCGCCGCTCTGCGCTGCAACATGGCGTAGCGCTTTGCTCGACCGGCTCGCCAACATACGCCTGACCCTGGTGATCGGGAAATATGCGATGGGTTGGCATCTCGATGCCCCTCGCAGATCGCTCACGGATTCGATCCGGCACTGGCGAGAGCTCGATGGGGCAATGGTCCCGCTGCCCCATCCCAGTCCGCGCAACAATATCTGGCTTTCGAAAAATCCCTGGTTCGGCGATGATCTGCTCCCGGTCCTGCGTCAAAAGGTTGCCGCGGCGTTGGGCGACTGAGCAGCGAATACCGACCACCGAATAAAGCCTGTTATCCCATGCCATATTCTGCCATCACCCCGCGATACAGCCTCACCCTTTCAATCTGGCGACCGAATCGCGAGCTGACCCTTGAAAAACCGTTTTCTTCGGCCCGAACATAATCTGATCCCGGGAAACATCCTGCCCCGTCGATGAACCGTCTCGCGCTTCCCATCACGCTTATCGTCGTCGCATTCGGTGTCATGCTCATGGCACAGTTTATCGGCGGGCCATTCCCTTCTCGCATGGTGTCCGAAGGGCTTTCGGTCACCCTTGATCCGCCTCAGGTGGAGGAGGCGACCCCTGACGGCACCATCATCCAGCTCGACGAGCGATCCGGCCTGATAGATTACAATGCGATCGAAAGCCGGATCGAAGCCCTGATGGAAGAGGAAACCATGGTCGGGCTTGCGGTCGCGATCATGGAAAATGGCGAGATCACATTTGCGCGCGGCTATGGCGAAACCCTGCATGGCAGCGGCGAAGAGGTAACCGTCGATACGGTTTTCCGCTGGGCGTCCCTCTCCAAAGGCATCGCATCGACAATGATCGCGCTGCTCGCCGAGGATGGCGCTCTCGATCTCGACGCACCGGTTTCCCGGTTCGCGCCCTCGCTGCGGCTGCCTGCATCCGGCCAGATGCGCATTTCGGTAACGGACCTCCTGTCCCACCGGCTCGGCATCGAACGCAACGCGCTCGACAACCGGCTGGAAGCCGGCGAAGATCCGCTTATTCTGCGCACGGCGCTTGCCAGCCGCCCGGAAGTCTGTCCGCCCGGCACCTGTCACCGGTATCAGAATATCGGTTTCGACGCGGCGAGCGAGATTATTGAGGGCATCACCGGACAAAGCTATGAAGCCGCCGTGCAGAGCCGCCTGCTCCAGCCGCTCGGCATGCGCACGGCCAGCATATCGCGCCGCGGGCTGTTCGAAAGCCGGAGCTGGGCGCGCAGCCATCGCGGCGAAGGCATAGAGGTGCCCGTCGTCGAACCCTATTACCGGGTTCCGGCGGCCGGCGGCATGAACGGATCGATCCGGGATCTTGCGCGCTGGATGCAGGTCCAGGTCAATGGTGCGCCCGATATCGTTTCACCGTCGATACTCGCCGCAACGCACCGCCCGGTCGTCCGCACAGAACGCGAAGACCGGCGCAACCGGCGCTACGCGGAGAGGATATCCAACACCCATTATGCGCTGGGCTGGCGCGTCTATGACTATGCCGGCCATACCGTCATTTCCCATCGCGGAGCCGTACGCGGCTATCGGGCGATGATCATGTTCGATCCTGCGCTGCGGACCGGCGTGGTCGTGCTCTCCAATTCCGGCAATGGCCGTCCGTTCGGTATACCGATGGATGTGTTCGATCAGCTCTATGGGCTGCCCGATGCCAACTGGATCGATCCTGAAGCGGCGGACAGTTCCCGTTAAGATCGGGACAGTTAGGCGACAGGATATGCCGCGCGCCCATTTCATGCTCTTGTTCCTGATCAGCATTGCGATGCTGGTTGCCCAATCGGGCTGCGCACATTTTGCCCGCGAGCAGCTTTACGCGCCGCCAGTCGGCCCCATTACCATGCCGGAATGGGATGGAGCGGCACCGCAGCGCGTTTTCGTCACGACGGAGGACGGTCTCGATCTTGCCGGCCTCTACTGGCCTGCGACCAATGGTAATCAGGATATAATTCTCGTCCTGCACGGCAGGCGCGACAATGCCGGGCGGATGGCGGGATATGTCCAGCGGATCGCAGGGAGCGGACGCGGTGTCCTTGTCGCCTCCTATCGGGGTTTCAATGACAATCCGGGTTCGCCGACAGAGGCGGGACTGGTTGCGGACGCCCAGGCATTTTACCGGTTTGCACGCGAACAGGCAGGAAGCACCGGTGACATATATGTGTTTGGCCATTCGCTTGGCGGTGCGGTGGCGATCCAGCTAGCCGCGCGTGAGACGCTGGCCGGCGTCATAACATTGGCCACCTTCAGCGACCTGGATGAAGCTGCCCCCTATTTCAGCGAGATATTCATCCCCGACAGCTGGGCCAGCATCGCCACGCTTGGCCGCGTCACGGAGCCGATCCTCTTCATTCATGGCGCGGACGACGACTATGTGGAGCCCGCCCATTCACGGCGTCTCTATGCGACAAGCTGTTCGCTCGCCGCCCTCGCCATCATCGCGGGGGTCCGGCATCGCCCGAATATACGGCTGGTCGAGCCGCTGCTTGTCGGCTGGATCGATGCGCTTGAAAATGGTCAGGCGCGCGAAATTTCCATCGAAGGCACGGCCAGCTGGGAAAGCAAGGACGCCTGCGCAACGCGCTGACCACGCCGCCTACAGTATCAGGCGGTGCGCCCTGAGCGCTTCATAATGAGGACGGCAACGATCGGCGAGTGCGCGATATTCGTCTGGTATCTCGACCCTTCCCCGATCATCGCCTTCGAAACCCGTGCTTTGTTCGACCCGGCCATACCAATGCGGTGCCCATACGCCGTCCGTGGCCCGGGGTCCGGCTTCCCAGTGCAACATGGCGGGGTCCCATGGAATGTCCAAAGCCCCGCACAGTTTTTCCAGCATCGGGCCAGGTGCATCGAGGATATCCGCGCCTTCGACGACAGGGGGCGCATGGCCGAGCCGATCCGCCTCCATCCGGAAATAGAGGTGCAACCGCTCCAGTCCCATATCCTCGAAGGAAACGACTTCCATCTTCTTCGCATAGCTGGCGATCATCCGCTCCGGATCGCGGATCAGGAAGGCATGGCGGTGAGCGCTCAGGTCGTGAATTCCCACCGGCCCGACCATTTCGGAGGGCATGTGCTTCTGATACCAGATCGCGCTTCCATCGGCCGGGTCGCCATTCATGGTGCGGGCTACCGACTGCCAGTCGCAATCCATATCGGCAATGATGGCTTCGGCCATCGGGTGATCGAACCCCGTGGCCTTCAGATAGGCACCGTAGAATGGTTCATCGGCAACGGCGCAATCGGCACGGCTGCTAAAGCTGCGCATCATTGCGGTCGAGATGTTGCGCGGGCCCGACCACATTGCGATCCGGGTCGTCACGGGCGGGAGCGCGCGGCGGTATCCGTGGCGAGGCGTGCGCTGTAAAGTTGCTGCAACCGCTCCACCATCGGCCCCCGGGCTTCGGTCAGCCTGCGCCCATCGACCTCGGTCACCGGCACGACCCCGGCAAAGGTTCCCGTTACAAATGCCTCATCCGCGCCATAAACATCGGTCAGTGAGAAATTCTTCTCATACGCCGGGATCCCGGCTTCGCGGCACAGGTCGAGAACCGTGCTGCGGGTAATTCCGCCTAGGCAATAATCGCCGCTCGACGTCCACACCTCGCCTTTGCGCACGATGAAGAAATGCGTCGAATTGCAGGTTGCGACAAAGCCTTGCGGATCAAGCATCAGCGCCTCGTCCGCACCGGCCTTGGTGGCCTGGATACAGGCGGTGATGCAGTTGAGCTTGGAATGCGAATTGAGCTTGGGATCCTGTACGGCCGGATCGCCGCGCCGGACGTGCACGGTGAACAGCCGAATGCCGTTTTCCACCGTCGCCGGCAGAGGCTCCTTATATTCGGGCACGATGACGATGGTTGCCGGAGACACCACGACGCGCGGGTCCTGATATGGCGTCGAGCGGATACCGCGCGTCACCATCAGCCGGATATGCACGCCTTCTGATTCGCCGTTGGCATCTATTGTTTCGTAGAGCCTCCGCTCAAGCGTTTCCCGGTCAATGCCGATATCCATGTCGATGGCTTTGGCACCTTCGAACAGGCGGTCCATATGCTGGTCGAGAAAGGCAATCCGGCCCTGGTGGACGCGCAGCCCTTCCCACACACCGTCGCCCAGCATGAAGCCGGAATCGAAGACCGAAACCATTGCTTCGGCACGCGGCACGATATCCCCGTTGATGTTGATCAGGATCGCCGCGTTGCGCGGGTCCTCGCGATAGTCATGTGTTCCCTTGCCCATGACCGCGCTATAGGCGGCGTTCACCCCCCGTTCAAAGCGAAAAAAGAGCCTCAAATCGCGCTTTTTGCGTTTGTTCCGTCGACTCGCCCCGAGTCGCCAACGATTCATCGCGGCAAAGTACGATTGATTCGCGGTTTGAGCATTTTGTTGCTAGCGGAATTTCACAAATTTCAATTCACAGGGTTGCAAGTGACTAGAGATATCAAGGAAGGCCCGAGCCTATGGTCTCGGTTCAAGGGCCTTTTTCCTGACCACGAGCTGCATATCCGCTCCGGCGGCAAGCTGCGTTTTTTCAGGATTTCCAGTAAGCTACAGATCAGAGTGGTGTCCATTGCCGCTCTCGGTGCTGTCACTTGGCTGGCCGTAACGCTGATCATGGTCGGCCTTCAGGTGAAGGGTGCGAGTGACCGAATCGCACTTGACCAACGCGAACAGCAAGTCACCCAGACCGAAGCCCGCGTTGCCGCCTATCGCGGTTCGGTGGAAGATCAGGTCGCACGGGTCGAACAGCGTCAGGCCGTTCTCGATGCGCTTGTCCGCCGCCATTTCGGAAACCTCGAAATCGAAGACGGCGAAGCGGCAGCGACCGAAGACGGCGCGGACGCCGATGAAACCGGCGCAGTCATTCCCGAAGCCGCCGCCCTGCAGGCGCTCGAACGGCACCAGGTCGCTTTCGCCCGTGCGCTGCGCGGTGCAGTCGAAGCCCGCACGCGGCAGACGGCAGAGGCCATTCGCGGTTTTGGGTTCGATCCGAGCGCGATGAGCAGACAGGCACAGGGCGGCCCGCTGCAGCCGGTTCACACTGCGATCACCGAAAATGGCGACATCGACAGCGAGATCGCCGACCTGGAAATTGCCCTGAACCGTTTGGCAGTGATGGAACTCTCGCTGCGCGCAATCCCCTCAGCACAGCCGACCGCCTATGGCTCGATGAGCAGCCCCTTCGGCCTGCGCCGCGATCCGTTTACGCGGGGCCGCGCCATGCATAGCGGAATCGATTTCCGCGGCACGACCGGCCAGGGCATATTGGCAACCGGCCCGGGCCGCGTCAGTTTTGCAGGCTGGAAAGGCGGCTATGGCCGGTGCATCGAGATCGATCACGGCGCCGGAGTGGTGACGCGTTACGCCCATCTTTCCGGAATCGATGTTCAGGTCGGGCAAGAAGTGAGCCGGGGGCACCGGATCGGCAGAATGGGCAGCTCAGGCCGTTCCACTGCCACTCACCTGCACTATGAAGTGCGTATCAACGGCCGGGCTGTAAATCCCCGGCCCCTTTTGGAGGCAGATCGCGATGTTCTCGAAATCCAATCCGTCGCAGAACGAAGAAATGGCGATTCCGTCGAGCGCGGATAACCGTTCGACCTTTTCGGTCATCGGCTCGGACGTTACCGTCACGGGCGATATAGACGCTTCTGTAGACCTGCATGTCGATGGCCGGATCGAAGGCGATATCCGCTGCGCGACGCTGGTCCAGGCCAGTAACAGCACGGTCAAAGGTGCGATCAGCGCCGAACAGGCGCGCATCGCAGGCCGCGTCGAAGGATCGATCACGGCCAAGGAACTGATCGTTGAAGCCACGGCCAAGGTGATCGGCGACGTCACCTATGAAAAGCTGAGCATCGAAACAGGCGGCCATGTCGAAGGCAGCTTCCGGCACAAAAGCGCCGGCACGCTGAAAAAAGACGATCCCAAGGACGCGTCCCTGAAGCTTGTCGACGAACAGATCATGGACAAGCCAGCCCAGACGTCGGCGCTCTAATTCCATAAGCGCTTTGGCTATCGGCGGAGGATATCCTCCGCCAACAATCCCGTTTTACATGTGAATGACGCGCCCATAAGCGTCGAGCACGCTTTCGTGCATCATCTCGCTCAAGGTCGGATGGGGGAAGACAGTTTCCATCAGCTCGGCCTCGGTCGTCTCCAGCTGCCGCGCTACGACATAGCCCTGGATCAGCTCGGTCACCTCCGCTCCCACCATATGTGCGCCTAAAAGCTCGCCCGTTTTCTCATCGAAAACCGTTTTGACGAAGCCCTCCGCTTCGCCCAGCGCAATGGCCTTGCCGTTGCCGATAAAGGGGAAATTGCCGACCTTTACATTATGGCCTGCTTCCCTGGCCTGGGCCTCGGTCAGGCCGACCGAAGCGACCTGCGGCCGGGAATAGGTGCAGCCGGGGATGTTGCCCGTCTCGAATGCATGGGGGTTCTGGCCCGCCAGCTTTTCGATAGCGACCACGCCTTCATGGCTGGCCTTGTGCGCGAGCCATGGCGGCCCGGTCACATCGCCGATAGCGAGGATACCCTCGACATTGGTGCGCCCAAAGCCATCGACCTCGATATGGCCGCGCTTATCGAGTTTCACGCCCAACGTATCCAGCCCAACATCTTCGGTGTTTGGTACGATACCGATCGCGACGATGGCATGGCTGAACTCATGATCCTCAACCTTGCTCTTGGCATCCTTGATTGCGACTTTGACACCCTTCGCACCTGCCTCGAGCTTTTCGACACCCGCGCCCGTCAGGATCGTCATGCCCTGTTTCTTGAGCGCCTTGAGCATATGTTTCGATACATCCTCGTCCTCGACCGGGAGGATGCGGGGCAGCATTTCGACGATCGTCACGTCCGCGCCCATATCCGAATAGAAGCTGGCGAACTCGACCCCGATTGCGCCCGATCCGATAACCAGCAGCTTGGTCGGCATCTCCGTGGGCACCATCGCGTGGCGGTATGTCCAGATGCGCTTGCCGTCCGCCTTGGCGAAGGGCAGGTCGCGCGCCCGCGCGCCGGTTGCGATCATGATGGTCTTGGCGGACAGTTCGGTTTTCTTGCCGTCTTTCTCAACGCTGAGCTTGCCTTTGCCCGTCAGCTTGCCGACGCCCTCATGGACGGCGATCTTGTGTTTCTTCATCAGGCCGGTGACGCCGCTGTTGAGCTGCCCGGCGACCTTGCGTGAGCGCTCGACAATTCTGGTGAGATCGAACGCGGTCTTTTCCGCCGACAGCCCATAAGCATCCGCATGGCTCATATAATGATAGATTTCGCTCGTCCGGAGTAGCGCCTTGGTCGGGATACAGCCCCAGTTGAGGCAAATCCCGCCCAGCTTCTCCCGCTCGACAATCGCCACTTTCATGCCCAATTGCGATGCCCGGATCGCCGCGACATAGCCGCCGGGCCCGGAACCGAGGATTATCAGGTCATATTGGTCAGCCATCGATTTATTCGCCTTTGAACATCGGTTTGAGGACAAGCCAGTCCCATAACAAGCCCACTGAAACCCCGCCAGCCGCAATGGAAGCGCTCAACGACCAGATATCCTCCCAAAGTACGGGGCCGGTGTTGCGGACTGGCGTGAGAATTGGCGCCAATATCCAGAAGAGCAAGATGCCGAGCACTGCGCTCGCCGCGAGATGCATGACTAAAGCGCGGCGTCCGCGCATGCGGTGAACGAATATCAGCGGAATCTGGGACAAGAGCGTCGCGGCGATCGTGAAGAGCGCACCGAAGAACGCCGCCGCCAGCCAGAGATAGAGTATGATGCTGAAGAAATTCCCGGTCGTGCCCTCGGTCGACGCGGCATCTTCCGGCAGAAAGACGAAAATGATGATGGTGAAGGTGAGCGCCGCCGCAAAACCGGCCACTATCGGGGAAAGCAGGGTTGCAAGAATTCCGCGCGCGATAAGGCGTCCTTTTGTCACGCTGCCTCTCCGAACGTTTGAAAACCAACTGCGAGATAGCCATCAGGGCCGGAGTCAAGAATGACAAACGCGTACCTCTGAGCCATGCTCTTCCTTCTACAATAACAGATCAATGATCGAAAATGTGCCAGCGGCGAGTCCAGCCAATATTGCCATCCCAAACCAGATACTGCCCAACATCACCATGTCCGGAGACGCATGCCGCCTTGTTGCAATGGCCAATATCATCGCAATAATTGCCCAGACGACAGCCAATGATAATTCGAGTCCATGTTCCTCGAATCCAATACCCATCGATATGAGTAGTGGAACGCAGAACAAAATGGCTCCGCCCAGAACGAGAAGGCGTACACTTACGGCAAAACCCAAACTCTCGGTGTGTTGCTTTCTACCTCGAGCTTTCATTCCTTGGGCCTACGCCAGCATCCCGAGCGGGTTCTCCACCAACTGTTTAAACGCCTGCATCAGCTGTGCGCCGTCTGCGCCGTCGATGGCGCGGTGGTCGAAGCTGCCGGTGGCGCTCATGACCGTGGCGATCTGCAGGCTGTCGTCAATGACATAAGGCCGCTTCTCGCCTGCGCCGATGGCCATGATCATGCCCTGGGGTGGATTGATGACGGCGTCGAACTGCTTGATACCGAACATGCCCATGTTCGAGAGGCTGGCCGTACCGCCCTGATATTCATGCGGCTGGAGCTTGCCTTCTTTCGCGCGGCCCGCCAGCTCGTGCATCTCGGTCGAGATGGCCGAAACGGACTTGCTGTTGGCATCGGCGATGATCGGCGTGATCAGGCCGCCCGGAATACTTACCGCAACCGAAATATCTGCGCGGCTATAACTGATCAGCTGATCGCCTGCGAATGACACATTGCATTTCGGCACCTGCATCAGCGATTGGGCCAGCGCCTTGATCAACAGGTCGTTGACAGAAAGCCTGACACCGCGCCCGTGCAACGATGCATTCAATTCTCCACGCAGTTTCAGGAGCGCATCGAGACGGATATCGACGGTCAGATAGATATGCGGAACGGTCTGCTTCGCCTCGGTCAGGCGGCGCGCGATTGTCTTGCGCATATTGGAGAGCTTTTCGATCTCGTGCGGGATTTCGCCGGGATCGACGGCAGCTGCAACGGGGGCCGCCGTCTTGGCCGGGGCCACTGCACCACCGCCAGCGAGTGCCGCGTCAATATCAGCCTTGACGATCCTGCCCTTGGGGCCGCTGCCAGCAATCGCACCAAGATCGAGGCTATTTTGTTCGGCAAGACGGCGGGCCAGCGGGCTGGCTTTGATGCGCGCGCCATCGTCGGTAGGGGCGGCGGATGCTTTTGCTTCACTCTCTCGACGATCGCCCTGACGGCGTTCGTCCGAACGGTTATCGACACCTTCCGCGTTTCCGCCTTCATCCTCTTTGCGCCGATCTTCTTCACGCCGTTCGTCGCTTCTGCGCTCTTCGGATTTCGCATCCTCTTTCTTGCTGGGCACCGTCGCTGCTGATTTGCCGGACGATTCACCACCAGACGCAGCGGCTTCTGCCAGATCCTCGCCCTCTTCGGCGATGATCGCGATCACCGCACCGACTTTCACCTCGTCCGTGCCTTCGGGCACCAATATCTTCGCCAGCACACCTTCATCGACCGCTTCGAACTCCATCGTCGCCTTGTCGGTTTCGATCTCGGCCATGATATCGCCAGAACTGATCTCGTCGCCTTCCTTGACCAGCCATTTGGCGAGCGTCCCCTCTTCCATTGTCGGCGAAAGGGCGGGCATCTTCAGTTCAATCGGCATGGCATATCCCTGACTTCAATGGTCGGTGTCTATTTGAGCAATCCATGCCGCGCCGCCCAGCGCGCGTAAAGAGCCAAGAGGATCTGGATCGCTATCAAAATGAAGGAAAAGACGATGCCGAACGTGCCATAGGCCTCCATTCCGCCGGCGAATGGCAGGTCATAGCCCAGAAAGCCGATCGCCATCATTGCCGCCGTGGCCCAGAATGCACGCTCCGCCATTACCCGGCGAAGCAAGAGCAACGCAGCCGCAATCACGCCAAGGAATATACTGGTCGTCCAGAGCAACCGCCGCCATTCGGGAAACGACTCGATCATCGCCAGCATCTGCGGCGGGAACTGGGCGAGATAGTCCCGATTGAGGGTCAGCGTCATATAGAGATCGTAAAGGCCCACCAGGCTCCACAGCAAAGCGGCCAAGCTTACGATCCAGAAAATTGCCCTGCGCATGCCGCGCGCCCTCCCGATTAGTTTTCTGCGATTACCGTAGCGGCGAAACGCGGTAAGGAACAGTCTGATCGCTGGCCGCCCGCTTGCCAGACCGATCATATTGCCCCAATCTTCCGACCAATAGGGGGAGGGTCGCGATGCGGACCTATTTGGTAGTGATCGACGAAACGCCGGAAGCGCGCGCGGCGCTGCACTATGCGGCTGTGCGGGCCATCAGGCTCGGCCGGACGGTCGAGATCGTCGCACTGATCCCGCCGCAGGAATTCGTGAACTGGGCGGCCGTCGAGGCCACTTTCGAGGAAGAGGCACAACTGCGCGCCGAAGCCGCCGTTGCCCAGGCCGCTGGTGAACTGGTCGAAGCGACAGGGGTACACCCCAAGATTGTCGTCAAACGGGGAGATCCTGTGAAGATGGTGCGCGAAGCGATCGACGAGAGCGCCGATATTGCCGGCATCATGCTGGGCGCCGCCGCCGAAGGACCGCCCGGCCCGCTCGTCGCGCATTTCGCCGGCGGTGTCGCGGGCCAGCTGCCCTGCCCCGTCATCGTCGTGCCCGGGTCGCTGAGCTTCGAAGAGCTGGAGCGCTTGGGCTAGGGCAAGACGCCAAGCAGCGCCTCTTCGCCACCCGCCATATAGAAAAAGGGCGGCAGGATCGCTCCCACCGCCCTTCCTTGCCCCTTGCTCCCCCCCGAGAGCCGAGAAGCAGGCCTACCGGCAATTGCAGTTATTTGCCTGCCTGGCGGGCCGTGCCGCACGACGCGCCCTGCGGCGCGGTGCAACATATTCGACTTCCTCTTCGATGAAGGTCGTCGTTGTGGTGGTTGTCGCCGGAGCGGAGTTCAGAATGATGGTGGTCGAGGCGCTCTGCGAAATCCCGTTGGAATGATTGACCGCATAGGTGCCCGGTCCGCTCACGCCGACATGCGTCTGAACGGGCGGAGCATAACGGACGGGCGCTCTGTGCTGGACGGGCGGATGCTCGATATAGCGCTCTTCCGTCCGGTACCCGTGGTCATAGTCAGCGCCATATTCCATCTGCGGTGCGTTTGGCGGGTAATAATCGCCGCGACCGACATATTCCGGAACGGGCCCACTATTATAGTAGCGCTGATCTTCGGAATAACGTGCGCCGCCATGGTGCCGGTCATCACGATGATGGCGGTCCGAATGATGGCGATCATGGCGTCCATCCCGGTAACGATCGTCATAGCGATCGGAACGGCCGGCTTCGCTGCCGATCACGCCGCCTGCAATGGCGCCAATGGCACCGCCGATGATTGTGCCTTCCGTGCGGTTCCCGCGACCGGCAATCCGGTTGCCTGCAATACCGCCGACGATACCGCCAACGATTGCGCCAGCCGCTGCGTCGCCTGAATCGCCTCGACGACGGTCGTCATAATAGCCGCGCTCGTCATAGTAGCGACGATCATCGTAAGACTGCCGCTCTTCTCGGTAATAGCCATCGCCATTGCCTTCATAAGGTACGCCATAGCGCTGGTCGGCAATATAGCCGCGGCCATCGACCAGGTAGGCGTCGTCATAGTAGCGCACCCAGCGATAACCGCTGCTCGGCTGGACAAGGCCATATCTCGGATAATTCACGACATAATAGCGAGGAGCCAGGAAATAGCTGGGCAGGAAACCGCCGACATAAAAACGCGTGCCGCGGTTGAAGCTGCCGCCGCCATAATAGCGCTGGCCGCCGCCGCGCCAGACGCGCGTTCCACCGTAATTGCCGCCACGCATGCCGTAACCGCCGCGCATGCCATAACCGCCACGCATGCCGTGACCACCGCGCATGCCCTGCCCGCCGCGATTGCCTCGCATGCCGCGCATGGCCTGTGTCGCAAGGGCAACGCCTGCAGCGGTTGAACTCGCACCGGAGTCGGACTGCGCCTGCGCGGTCACGGGAATCATCGTCATGGACGCCATAAGGCCCAGAAAAGCTAAGCTACGCATAATATGCCCTTCCATAGAAATATTAGGCCAAAGAGCGTCTTGATCCCCGGCGTTCATAGTTTCTTAACAGTTTTGGAGGGTCTGCGCCACGGCGCGAACGGCACAATTCTGTCCCGATTTGAGGCAGTTGGTTGCAGCGGGTTATGGGGTCTCGACGATCCTCGGCGCGATAAGCGCAACCAGCGCCTCGCATCCTGCGGCATCGTCTGCGTCGAACCGTGCAGCAGTCGGGCTGTCGATATCGAGCACGCCGATCAGCGCACCATCGACAATAATCGGCACGACAAGCTCGGATGCCGACACGGCGTCGCAGGGAATATGGCCGGGAAACGCCTCGACATCGTCGACGCGCTGCGTTTCGCCCGTCGCAGCGGCCGTTCCACAAACGCCCGCGCCCATTGCTATCCGGATGCAAGCCGGCTTGCCCTGAAACGGCCCAAGAACCAGCTCGCCATCGATCAGCCGGTAAAAGCCCGCCCAGTTGATATCTGGCAGATACTCCCAGAGCACCGCCGCAATATTGGCCATATTAGCAATGGCGTCGGGTTCATCGGCAGTCAGCCCGTCCACCGCCGAGATGAGATCGGCATAGAGCGCGGTTTTGTCCGAAGTTTCTGCAATATCGAAACTGTGCATTTTACAGGTCCTGACCCTAATCGATACGCGGCTTGCCGCGCGCCTGTTTGACCTGCCCGCGCACCTTCTTGCTGTCCACCCTTCTCGCCTTGGCCGCCCGGCTCGGCTTGGTCTTGACCCGGCGGGTGGGACGATGATGGGCTTTTTCGAGCAGCGCCGTAATGCGCGCTGTCGCGTCGCGGCGGTTGGCTTCCTGGCTGCGATGATTGCGCGCTGTTACGACCAGCACGCCCTCTCCGGTCATCCGGCTACCGGCCAGTTCCTTCAGCCGCCGATAGACGGTAGGGGCAAGGCCGAGTGCGAACACATTGACCCTGAGCTGGACAGCCGTGGCCACTTTGTTGACATTCTGCCCGCCGGGACCGGTACCGGCGAGATGCCGCTCCTCGATGGCGTCGGGAGGAATGGAGGAAAAATCGAAACCGGCCATGCGCCTCCTTTACCCGATCACGAGAGGGCCTGTCCAAACCGGGTTTGGTGTCGGGACGACAAGCGGCGGTTGTTTACCCAGGCCGACTACCAGTGGCCGAAACTGTCCGGCAATGGGGCCTCCGCCTCAATCGCAGGCTTGCCCTGACGGGGCACGCTTATCGCTCGGGCATGGAGCAGCATCGGCCCCTCGCCCTTGCCATAAACCGGATCGCCCATGATCGCTGCGCCGAGCCCCTCAAGCGCATGTACGCGCAGCTGGTGTGTCCGCCCCGTTTCGGGCCGAAACTCAACGAGCGATCTGCCGCCGTCCGCCTTGAGCCTCTTCCAATGCGTCCGTGTGGCTTTGCCATGCGGGCTGCCTTCCACCCACCAGCCGCGCTCGGCCGTCGATTTCTTTTCGAGCGGGATATCGATCAGCCCCTCATCGCCATCGGTCTCGCCATCGAGCACTGCCCAATAAACCTTGGTCACTTCGCCTTCCGAAAAGCTCCGGTTGAAGCGTTTGAGCGCCTTGGGATTGCGCGCGAGCAAAAGGCAGCCGCTGGTATCCTGATCCAGACGATGAACGATCATCGGCGACCGGACAAAGCCCATGCGCAAATCGCCCAGCCTGCCCTCGATGCAATCGCCCCCGCGCTTGGGCCGGGTCACGGGCAAACCGGCCGGCTTGTCGATGACGATAGCCTCGCCATCGGAGAACAGGATGGATTCTTCGAGCATGCGCAACGCCATGACAGCGCGGCGCATGGCAGGCAACAATGAAGCGGCGCCTGTCAGACGTTTGCGAGGATTGCTGACTTTGCAGCCTCGAGCTTCTGTTCTCCATGCATCATCAGCTGGTCGGCGGCGAAAAACTCGACATCATGAATGCCGATAAAGCCGAGCACATGTTTCAGGTAACCGCTGGCGAAATCGATGGATGAGCCGACTTCGGTGCCTCCCGATGCCATCGCCACATAGGCTTTCTTGCCTTCCAGCAGGCCCACCGGGCCGTTGTCAGTATATCTGAACGTCTTGCCGGCGCGGGCAACCATGTCGATCCAGGCCTTGAGGGTTGCAGGGATTCCGAAATTATAGATGGGTGCGCCGATCACGATAATATCGGTGGCTTCGAGTTCCGCGACCAGCGCATCGGACTGCGCCAGTGCTTCACGATGCCCGTCATCCCGCTCATCCTCAGGCGTGAAATTAGCGTTGATCCAGTTTTCGGTAACAAAGGGCAAGCCCCAGGCAAGATCTCGCGTTTCGATCCTGGCCTCGGGATTTTCGGCCCTCAGCCTGGCAATCAACTGATCGGTGAGCGCACGCGAAGCCGAACCGGTGGAACGGCCGCTGGAATCGATACGCAAAATGCTGGGTACAGGTGTGGTGGACATCGGAATCTCCTCGGATCGATGGGATGAAAAACGGTGGCGGGAATGTGAAAGAGGGACCGCAAGGCCCCTCTCTCCTTATTGTGTAACGGTGGGCACCTCGGCGAGGAGGAATTCGGTATTGCTCAGTGCTTCGATACGCAGCTGTGTTTCGTCAGAAATCGCGGCGGCATCGCGGGTGTCTAGATCGACACCATTAACCTGCAACTGCCCTTCCGAAACGACCAGATAGCCGCGAAAGCCCTCGGCCAGTTCATGCTCTATGGCAGCGTCCTTGCTCAGCGTCGCACCGGAAAGTCGGGCATCGGCCCGGATCCACAGCGCGCCCTGCTCAAGATCGGCATCGAACCCGCTGGCCAGCACTTCGAGCGAACCGGAGCGCGCTCCCTTGGGAAATTCCTTGGCATCCCAGCGCGGAGTGCCGCCCTTTTCCTGGGGCTCGATCCAGATCTGGAACAAACGCGTTTCCTCATCGCCAAGATTGAACTCGCTATGCTGGATACCGGTGCCCGCGCTCATTACCTGGACATCACCGGCCAGGGTATGGCCTTCATTGCCCATGGAATCACGGTGGGTGATCGCGCCCTGGCGAACATAGGTGATGATTTCCATGTCGCTATGGGGATGCGTGGGGAAACCGCTTTGCGCACCGATCTCGTCGTCATTCCAGACGCGCAGGCTGCCCCAGCCCATCCGGGCCGGATCATGATAGCCGCCAAAGGAAAAATGGTGGCGGGCGTTGAGCCAGCCATGATCGGCATGGCCGAGGCTGGTGAAGGGGCGTTTCTCGATCATCGAACTTCTCCATCATCGCGTATATCGTTGACACCCAGATAGGCTTTTGCGATTGCACATAAATAGAAACATTAGAAAAGCATCGTTTCCATTTTATGCCTAATCTACCCGATCTCGAAGCCTGGGCGATATTCGCCAAA
Source organism: uncultured Parasphingopyxis sp. (assembly GCA_947259005.1). Classification (GTDB taxonomy): domain Bacteria; phylum Pseudomonadota; class Alphaproteobacteria; order Sphingomonadales; family Sphingomonadaceae; genus Parasphingopyxis. The sequence goes on from CAMYKP010000012.1 coordinate 170,293, forward strand.
GTCGTCGAGCTGCGCTCTTTCACCGCAGCGGCCGAGGATCTGGCCATTTCCAAGGCGACCGTTTCCAAGGCCGTCACCCGGCTCGAAGCCTCGCTGGGCATCCAGCTCTTCCACCGAAGCTCGCGCCATCTGTCGCTGACGGAAAGCGGACGGGAGCTTGCCGGCCGCGCGCAACAGCTGCTGAGCCTTGGCGAGGAAGCCGAAGATGCGGCGCGCGACGAAGCCGCCAGCCCGCGCGGCCTGGTGCGGCTTGCCGTGCCGATGACATTCGGCATCGCCCATATCGGCCCCGCCCTGCCCGATTTCCTGGCCCGCTATCCGGATATAGCCGTCGACCTCCATCTGAGCGACGAGGTGGTCGACATTATCGGCGGCGGGTTCGATGCGGCGCTCAGGATCGGCGCGCTGCCCGACAGCAGCCTGAAAGCGCGCCGACTGGCGCCTGTCGAACGGTATCTGGTCGCCTCGCCCGCCTATATAAAGCGCCGTGGCCGTCCGGCGCACCCTGCGGACCTCAAAGATCATGACTGCCTCTGCTATGCCTATCTGCCCAATCCGGAGAGCTGGCGCTTCACGCATGACAATGGCGAGGAAGCGCAGGTCAGGCCCAGCGGCCCCCTGCGCATCAACAATAGCGATGCCATGATGCCGTCACTGGAAGCAGGCCATGGAATAGCGCTCGTCCCGGATTTCATGCTTGCCCAGTGCGAAGCGCCCGACAGGCTGGAGAAATTGCTGCCTCAATGGTCCCCGCCGCCCATCGCGCTTCATCTGGTAACGCCGCCCGGCCGGTTGCGGCCCGCGCGCGTCACCGCGCTGATCGACTTTCTGGTCGAGCGCTTCGGACGATAATCCCGCGCAAAAACGCCCCTATCCAACCCGGAATACCAGTGAGTCCCAAATGTCACAGGTTCGCGACTCGCGGAGTTAACGGGGCTTTAACCTTTTGCGTTCATATCTCTCATGGTTAATGAATTGCACTCAGCCGTTCGGGACTTGTTCTCGTTCGGTGCCACAAACAAGGGGTAACCTGATGCGCGTGCTGCTGATCGAAGACGAGCCTACCACGGCCAAGAGCATCGAGATGATGCTGACCACCGAAGGCTTTAACTGTTATACGACGGATCTTGGCGAAGAAGGCCTCGATCTGGGCAAGCTGTATGATTACGATATCATCCTGCTCGACCTGAACCTGCCGGACATGCACGGCTATGACGTGCTGAAGAAACTGCGCCTTTCCAAGGTACAGACGCCGGTTCTCATTCTTTCCGGCATCGCCGAGATGGACAGCAAGGTACGCAGCTTCGGCTTCGGCGCTGACGATTATGTAACCAAGCCTTTCCATCGCGAAGAGCTGGTCGCCCGCATTCATGCGGTTGTACGCCGCTCGAAAGGCCATTCGCAGTCGGTCATCAAGACCGGCAAGCTCGCCGTCAATCTCGACGCCAAGACCGTGGAAGTGGACAGCAACCGCGTTCACCTGACCGGCAAGGAATATGCGATGATCGAGCTGCTCTCGCTACGCAAGGGCACGACGCTGACCAAGGAAATGTTCCTGAACCATCTTTATGGCGGCATGGACGAACCCGAACTCAAGATCATCGACGTCTTCATCTGCAAGCTGCGCAAGAAGCTCAGCCTCGCATCGGGCGGCGAAAACTATATCGAAACCGTCTGGGGCCGCGGCTATGTGCTGCGCGATCCGGAAGAGGAAGAACAGGCGCAGGTCGCCTGAACGGACTGCCCTGCCGAGCAGGGTAGCCACTTCCCGATACGGGACGGAAACAGGGGCGAGGCCGCAGCATGAAAATGCTGCGGCCTTTAACTTGTCTGGCGACGCACTTCATTCAAAGGCTTGTACCGCGCAATCGCAGCGCATTGCCGATCACCGAGACCGAACTCAGGCTCATCGCCGCGGCCGCGATCATCGGGCTGAGAAGCAGACCGAAGACCGGATACAGGACACCGGCTGCGAGCGGCACGCCGAGCGAATTATAGATGAAGGCAAAGAACAGGTTCTGCCTGATATTCCGCATCGTCATGCTGCTCAGGCGCCGCGCCTTGGCAATGCCGGAGAGGTCGCCTTTGACGAGAGTGATCCCTGCGCTTTCCATCGCGACATCGGTGCCGGTGCCCATCGCTACGCCGATATCGGCCTCGGCCAGCGCCGGCGCATCGTTGATACCGTCGCCCGCCATCGCAACGATGCGGCCCTCGGCGCGCAATTCCCTGACGATCCGGTGCTTGTCTTCGGGCGAAACATTGGCGCGCACGTCATCGATCCCGACCTGCCGGGCAACGGCATGCGCAGTGCCCTCGGCATCGCCGGTCAGCATGACGATGTGAATGCCCGCGCTGTGAAGGTCGGCTATGGCATCGGCGCTGGTTTCCTTGATCGGGTCGGCGACGGCGACAATCCCGGCAGCCTTGCCATCGAGTGCGACGAACATCACCGTCCGGCCCAGTTCGCGGCCCTCCCTGGCGCGGGTGAGAAGACCGTCGTCGAGCGCGCCCGCCCGTTCCATCATTTTCTCATTGCCGATGGCAACGGTTCTGCCGTCAACACTCGCCTCGACGCCCGCACCCGTGACGGAAGCAAAACCGCTCACCTCGCCCAGTGCGAGTCCGCGCTCTTTGACGCCATCAACAATCGCATCGGCGAGCGGATGTTCGCTTGACCGTTCAACCGAAGCAACAAGGCGCAGCAGTTCATCCTTCTCGACGCCGGGCACCGTCTCCACGGCCACAAGTTTCGGTTTGCCTGCGGTGAGCGTACCGGTCTTGTCGACAACCACCGTATCGACCTTTTCGAAGGTTTCGAGCGCCTCGGCATTCTTGATAAGGATGCCATTCTGCGCGCCCTTGCCCGTGCCGACCATGATCGACATCGGGGTGGCAAGACCCAGCGCGCAGGGGCAGGCTATGATCAGCACCGCGATCGCATTGACCAGTGCATAGGCCATGGCGGGGCTGGGCCCCCATATCGACCAGATAACGAACGTGATCGCGGCAACCGCGACCACAGCGGGCACGAACCAACCGGCCACGATATCTGCGAGCCGCTGGATCGGCGCGCGACTGCGCTGCGCCTCGGCGACCATCTGAACGATCTTGGCGAGCAAAGTGTCCTTACCGACGCGCTGCGCCTCCATCACAAAGCCGCCGGTCTGGTTGACCGTGCCGCCAGTAACGGTGTCACCTTCCTCCTTGCGCACCGGAAGCGGTTCGCCCGTGACCATCGCTTCGTCGATCGTGCTCGCCCCCGACAGGACGATACCGTCGACGGGAATTTTCTCGCCGGGCCGGACGCGCAGGCGATCACCTGCCTTCACCTCTTCCAGGGATATTTCCGATTCGGTACCATCTTCGGCGACAAGGGTTGCGATCGGGGGCGCGAGCTCCAGCAGGGCGCGCAGGGCGCTCGACGTCTGGCCGCGCGCTTTCAGTTCCAGCACCTGGCCCAGAAGCACGAGGGTCGTGATAACAGCCGCCGCCTCGAAATAGACGCCGACATTGCCGTGCATATCGTGGAAAGCCGAAGGAAAGATATGCGGCGCGAGCGTCGCCACAACACTGAACCCGAAGGCAACGGCCACACCCAGGCCGATCAGCGTAAACATGTTGAGGTTCATCGTCCGGACCGACTGAAGGGCGCGGACGAAGAACGGCCAGGCACCCCAGAAAACGACCGGCGTCGCCAGTGCAAGCTGCAGCCACTGGGCCAGGCCGGGCGCGACAAGGCGCGCGAAGGGTTGCCCCGGGATCATGTCGCCCATGGCATAGATGAACAGCGGTACAGTGAAGGCGAGGCTGACCCAGAACCGCCGGCGCATGTCGATATATTCGGGATCGGGGCCGCTATCGAGAGAGACCGCTTCCGGCTCGAGCGCCATTCCGCAAATCGGACAGGAGCCGGGCCCGACCTGCCGGATCTCGGGATGCATCGGGCAGGTGTAGATTGTGCCCTCGGGCATCGGCTCTGCCGCTGGCGCCGACGAAGGCGTATGATCATGGTGGCAACAATTATCGGTCATCACATTTTTCCGCATGTTTTGCTTGATACTATACTGGGGGTAGGTATATGGAAGGTCAAGTCATACAGGATACGGAACTGCCATGAGCGACAAATTTGCCAAGGAAATTGCGCGGATGAAGCGCATCGAAGGCCAGGCGCGCGGCATTGCCAAGATGATGGAGGACGATCGCTACTGTATCGATATCCTGCAGCAGATGACGGCCATGGAAGCGGCCTTGCGATCGGCGCGCGCCAAGGTACTCGGCATTCATGCCGATCACTGCATCGAAGATGTCGTGCAAAGCGGCAATGTGGCGGAGCAGCGTGAAAAATTCGGCGAGCTGATAGCGCTGTTCGGCAAGGTTGGACGTTAAGAAAATCACATTCGAAAAGGGAAACTCAATGACCAAGACAATTATTGCACTCGCCATGGCCCTCGCCATTCCTTCGATTGCTGCGGCTCAGCCTGCGGATGCACAGTCCGCCGATACAGCACATGACCATGGCGACATGGATCATTCGAACATGGATCATGGGGGTTCAGGGCACGGAGATACGGGCCATGGCGAGATGGATCATGGTGCGATGGATCACGGCGACATGAACCATGGCGATATGGACCATGACGATGGCGAATCCGACGAGGAAGGCGGGGACGCCCCTGCAGCTGATCCGACCCTCGGCTAGTGTCGCTGGCGGACATCCCGGGGTGTTCGCTGCCGCCTGTTTGGTGACTGTTTTCGAACGCCGGAAATATCCCCGGCGAAGGATGATTTCTGATGACTCAAACAATCGGCAGGCGCGCCCTGCTACGTGGCGGATTGGTGACAGGAACCGGCCTGACGCTAAGTGGCCTGTTACCCGGCTGGGCACGCGCACAAAGCGGTCATGAAGGCCATGGGGAGCTTGCATCGACTCCGCCCCCTTCGCCCGGCACGCTTTCGGGTGAGAATATCGCCCTTTCCATCGGCAATGCGCCTTTCACCGTCGGCGGGCGGACCGGCCATGCGATCACCGTCAACGGCACGCTGCCCGCGCCGCTGATCCGGCTGCGCGAGGGGCAGAATGTCCGCCTTGCCGTCACCAACCATCTCGATGTCGACAGTTCGATCCACTGGCACGGGCTGTTGCTGCCGTTCCAGATGGACGGGGTGCCGGGCATATCCTTTCCCGGCATCCGGCCGCACGAAACTTTCACCTATGAATTCCCGGTGATCCAGGCGGGCACCTATTGGTATCACAGCCATTCCAACCTGCAGGAAGCGATGGGAGTTTACGGACCGATCGTGATCGATCCGGCGGAAGCGGAACATGCGCCCTATGACCGCGAACATGTCATCGTGCTTTCCGACTGGAGCTTCATGCATCCGCACCGGATCATGGAACGGCTGAAACAGAGCCCGGATTTCTTCAATCGCCAGCAGAATAGTTTGCTCGACGGCCGCCCGATGAGCGCAGGGGAGCGCGCACGCTGGGGCGGCATGCGGATGATGCCGTCCGACATCGCCGATGTGACGGGCGCGGCCTACACTTATCTGATCAACGGCCATGGCCCGCAGGAAAACTGGACCGGTCTCTTCACGCCGGGCGAGCGCGTGCGGCTGCGCATCATCAACGCCTCGGCAATGACGATCTTCAATATCCGCATTCCCGGCCTGCCGATGACGGTGGTCAATGCCGATGGCGAAGATGTCCGCCCGGTCGAGACCGACGAGTTCCAGATCGGCGTGGCCGAAACCTATGACGTGATCGTCACGCCGACCGGGCATCGCGCCTTTACATTGGCGGCCGAGAGCATCGACCGGTCTGGCATGGCCCGGGCCACGCTCACCCCGCATATCGGGATGGAAGCCGTCGTCCCCGCCCTGCGCGAGCGCCCGACGCTCACCATGCGCGATATGGGCATGGGCGGTATGGGTGATGACGATGGCATGGACCATGCCGCGATGGGCCATGACATGCCGGGAGGCACGATGGACCATTCGATGCGCGATGGCTCGATAGCGCCGGGCGTCGACCTCAATCCGGGAGTCGAGATGATCGCGCCGATGCCGGTCGACCGGACCGGTGATCGCGGGCTCGGCCTCGATACCGTTCCTCACCGCGTGCTCGTCTATACCGATCTTGTCGCAGCCAACGCCAATCCCGATCCGCGCCCGCCGTCGCGCGCGCTCGAGATCCACCTGACCGGCAATATGGAACGCTATATGTGGTCGTTCGACGGGCGGCGTTTTGCCGAACAGGTCGAGCCGATCCGCTTTGCGCGCGACGAGCGGGTGCGCGTCAAACTCGTCAACGATACGATGATGACCCATCCCATCCATCTGCACGGCCATTTCTTCGAGCTTGTGAACGGCCATCCGGGCCGGCATCCGCGCAAACATACGGTCAATGTGATGCCGGGCGGTTTTATCCAGTTCGACTTGACCGCCGATGCACCGGGCGACTGGGCGTTTCACTGCCACCTGCTGATGCACATGCATGCCGGGATGTTCAACGTCGTCACGGTGCGACCGCTCGACGGAGACGCGGCATGAGGACGCTGCCCGCTATCGCCCTGCTCGCGCTGCTCCCCGCTCCCCTGTTTGCCCAGCATGAAGGGCACGACATGCCGGATCATGACGGCCATGCGATGGAGCAGCCCGCCGACCCCCATGCGGGACACGCCATGCCCGGCATGACGGAAAGCCCCTCCCCTCCACAGTCCGGTCCGCCGCCCGAAGCCTTTGCCGGTCCCGATCATGCCGCCGATACACTGTTCCCGCCCGGCGAGATGGCCGTCACGCGTGAGGAGCTGCGGCGCCATCAAGGCGGTCAATCGCACCGTTTTTTCGGTGTGGATCGCCTTGAAGCGCAGATCGCCAATGGCGAGGACGGCTATCTGTGGGAAAGCAATGCCTGGTTCGGCGGCGATCTCGACCGGCTCTGGATCAAGACCGAGGGCGAGGGAGAATTTGGCGGCTCGGTGGAAGAGGCCGAGGTCCAGGCTCTGTGGAGCCATGCGATCGGCCCCTGGTTCGACCTGCAGACGGGCATCCGCTACGATATCCGCCCCTCCCCGGATCGCGCCCAGGCTGTCATCGGCGTGCAGGGTCTCGCCCCCTATTTCTTCGAAATCGACGCCGCCGCGTTCTTCAGCACCGAAGGCGATATCACGGCGCGGTTCGAGGCGGAATATGACCAGCGCATCACCCAGAGCCTGATCCTGCAGCCGCGCATCGAACTCGGCCTTGCCGCGCAGGACATTACCGAACACGGCATCGGGGCAGGCCTTACCGGCCTCGAGCTGGGGGTCAGGCTGCGTTACGAGATCACGCCGCAATTTGCGCCCTATATCGGCACCGAATGGCAAAGGCAGTTCGGCGATACGGCCGATTTTACACGAGCCGCAGGCGGTGATGCAGATCGCTGGGTCTGGGTCATGGGCGTCAAATTCTGGTTCTAAGCGGGGGTCCGCTCACGCATTCTTGATCGTCAGCCCGCCATCGACCGGGATCACGGCACCGGTAAGAAAACTCGCCGCCGGCAGGACGCAAGACAGCGTCATATGGGCAACCTCTTCCGGGATCGCGTAGCGCCGCAGGGGCACGCGGCGCTTGGCGTAAATCTGCTTATGCTCTTCGGGGATCGCATCGGTAATGCCGGTGCGGATCGGACCGGGGCATATACAGTTCACCGTGATGCCTTCGCGGCCAAGATCAACCGCCAGCCCCCGCGTCAGTCCGATCACGCCATGTTTGGCGGCGACATAGGGGCTGTTGCCTGGCGTTGCCCCCAGTCCCTCGGTGGACGCGACATTCACGATGCGCGGGCTCTCGCTCTTGCGCAGATAAGGGAGCGCGGCGCGGATCATGCGCTGGTGCGCGGACAGCATAACGGCCAGTGTGGGCCCCCAGCTATCCTCATAGCTCTCCTCGCCAACATCGCCCGGAATGGCGAACCCGGCATTGTTGACGACGATGTCGAGACCGCCGAAACTCTCCGCAACATCGCCAACGACCCGTTTGATCGCCGCCTCGTCGGACACGTCGAGCGCCCAGCCCCGGGCCTTGCCGGGGACACCGGCCGCTTCGATTTCCGCAACCACGGCGTCGCACGCCTCCTGCCGCAAATCGGTCACCGCTACCTGGGCACCTTCGGCGGCAAACAGTTGCGCAGTGGCGCGCCCCATCCCGCTCGCCGCTCCGGTGATGATTGCAGTCTTGCCGGCAATCGACCGGCTCAGTGTCTGGTAGGGTTCCATCCCTCTACTCCTCGCCTGTATTCCCAATCCTGCCTAACCGCCCAAAGTGCCTTCTCTTTCACGCTCGCTCACCTTTTCATAGAGATCATCGCCCCAGCCAGCGACTTCGCCGCCGAAGAGAAATTCGGGAGGCACGATTTCCGGGCCCTCCCCCGGCGGAAGCGGCGGCGTGTAATAGCCCAGCGCATAGCTGCCCATCGCATAGCCGAGCAGCGCCTGCAGTTCCGGGCTGAAATCCTTCGCAATCTCCGGCGGGCAGGAAAGATACTGGTTTTCCTCCTGCCGGAGCCAGCCCAGTGCGTAGGTGATGTTGAGCCCCATCCGGTCCGCGCCCGAGACGTTCGCACCGCCGCCATGGATAACGCTGCCTGAATATACCAGCACGGAACCCGCCTTCATCTCCGCCCAGGTCAATTCGCTCGCATCCGGCAGGCGCGTATCGTCTTCCCAGAGATTGCTGCCGGGCGCGACCTGCGTTGCACCATTCTCGAAGGTGAAATCGGTGACCGCCCAGATCGTATTGAGCTGGGGTTCGATAACCCGCTGGAGATAGCCGCCCCAGGCAAGCCGATCGCGATGGAGCGGCTGCTTGACCTGCCCGTCCCTGATCCGGATGAGTTGGGTCAGGTGCAGCTGGAAGCGATCGCAAAAGGGCAGCAGGAATTCTTCGCAGGCGGCGATGATCGCGGGATTCATGACCAGCTCCCGGCACGCTTCGGAGCGCGCCACAAGCGCGCCGGTACGGGTCGTATTGCGGCCGGTAAAATCATCGAGGCCCGTTCCCGTCGCCTCGACATAGGGCATGATTTCGCGCGTCAGCCGGTCGAGCTGGTCGCCTACCATCAGCCCGTCGATGATCAGCGCGCCCTGCTCCTTCAGGAGCGCGGCGATTTCCTTGGGCGTTGCGGATGCATCGACATGGGTGACTTCGGTCATGGGGCGCTCTCCTCGCTCTCCGTCACCCTAGCCCAATCCACTCCGGATTTCGAATGGGCCCGGCCTGTGCTCCAACCCTTTCGATTGCCGACAGAATTCGATTGAACAAAGGCCCCCGCTCGTGCATTGTTTGCAGTGCACAATGGCAAACCGATATTTTGACGAGATCTGGGGAAACAGCAGGGGACGCAAACCCCGGCCCGGCTTTGAGTCCATCGCGCGCTGGATCCGCGAAACGCCGCGCCGGGAACTTCGCCGGCGACAGGATTCCGCGGAAACCGCGTTCCGGCAGCTCGGTATCACCTTCAATGTCTATGGCGACGAAGACGAGGCGGAGCGGATCATTCCCTTCGATATCATTCCCCGCGTGTTCACCGCCGATGAATGGAGCAAGCTTTCCGATGGGCTGGAGCAGCGCGTAACGGCGCTCAACATGTTCCTCGAAGATGTTTACGGCGATCGGAAAATCCTGAACGACGGCATCGTCCCGGCAGACCTTATCCTGTGCAATCCCGGCTTCACTCCGCTGGTGAACGGCCATCGCCCGCCGCACGGCATTTATGCGCATATCTGCGGGATCGACATGGTGCGGACCGGGCCGGATGAATTCCTGGTGCTCGAAGACAATGCGCGCACCCCCTCGGGCGTTTCCTACATGCTGGAAAACCGGGAGGCGATGCTGCGACTTTGCCCCGAACTGTTCGAGACATTCGAGGTCGAACCGGTCGACGGCTATCCCGACGCGCTGGGCGAGATGATGCAGGCGGTTGCGCCGGAAGGCGCCTCGGGAGACCCCTGCTGCGTGCTGCTGACACCCGGCCATTTCAACAGTGCCTTCTACGAACACAGCTTCCTGGCGGACAATATCGGGATCGAACTGGTCGAAGCCGCCGACCTTGTCGTCGATGACGATATCGTCTGGATGCGCACGATCGAAGGCCGCAAGCGGGTCGATGTGATTTACCGCCGGATCGATGACGACTTTCTCGATCCCCTCGTCTTCCGGCCCGATTCCATGCTTGGCGTTCCGGGGCTGATGGCGGCCTATTTTGCCGGCAACGTAACCTTGATCAACGCACCGGGCGGCGGCATCGCGGACGACAAGGCGATCTACTCCTACATGCCCGAGATCGTGAAATATTATTCAGGGCAGGATGCCAAGCTTCCCAATGTCGAAACCTGGCGCTGCCGCGAAGCGGACGCGCTGAAATATACGCTCGACAATCTTGCCGAGCTGGTTGTGAAGAAGGTCGATGGGTCCGGCGGCTATGGGATGCTTGTCGGGCCGACATCGACGACGGAAGAGATTGAGGAATTCCGCGCTGCGCTCAAGGCCAATCCGGATGGCTATATCGCGCAGCCGACACTTGCGCTCTCCACCGTACCAACGCTCACCGAAAAGGGCATCAAGGGCCGGCATGTCGATTTCCGTCCCTTCTGCCTGTCCGACGGGAAGGGCGTGACGACCATTCCCGGGGGCCTGACACGGGTGGCCCTGCGCGAAGGATCGCTGGTCGTGAATTCGAGCCAGGGCGGCGGAACCAAGGACAGCCTTGTCCTGCGTCCCGAGAGCGAACAGCCGGAAGCCAAAGACTGATGCTCGCGCGCACCGCCTCCTACCTCTACTGGATCGGCCGCTATATGGAGCGCGCCGAATTCACCGCGCGCCTGATCGAGGCGACCCTCCGGCTCGACGCGCTGTCCGCGCGCCCGGCTGGCGAGGCCGCCTGGGCAAGCGCGCTTTCCGTTGCCGCAGCGCGCGAGGATTTCGAGAAGACCGGGGAATCCATCACACCGACCAATGTCGCCAACTTCCTGACCTTTTCGAAAGACAATCCCAACTCGATCTACAACTGCCTCTACACGGCCCGGATGAACGCCCGTGCCGTCAGGACAGCGCTCACCCGCGAAGGGTGGGAATCCATCAACCGCGCCTGGCTTGCTATCGACGGCCGCAGTTCGGTGGGAAGCGCACAGGGAACGATCAATCTTCTCGAGGCCCTGATCGCGGAAAGTCGCGGTTTCGAAGGCGCGCTGCACCGGATGCTCAGGCAGGAAAGCCATTATTTCCTCATGCTCGGCGAAAGCATCGAACGCGCCGACAACACGGCCCGGCTGATCGATGTCAAATATCACATCATCCTGCCCGAGGGCGAAGAAGTGGGCGGTATGGTCGACCGCGATCAATGGGGAACCATCCTCCAGACCGTCTCCGCCAACACCGCCTTTCGCTGGCTGTACCGGGACGGGCTATCTCCTCGCCGGGTTGTCGAAATGCTGATCCTCCGGCGCGAACTGCCGCGATCCATTGCTGCGACAGTCGATGAAGTGGCTTCATTGCTGTCAGAGCTCGGGAAACTGACCGGCTATCAGGGCGAGGCCGACCGGCTCGCGCGGCTGCGGCAACAGCGGATCAACGCGACAGGCATCCGTGAAATCATCACCGGCGGCCTGCACCAGTATCTCCAGGCCTTTATCGAGGAAAACCGATTGTTGAGCCAGGCCATCACAAGACAGTTCCGGTTCGACTAGATGCGCCTTCATGTCGATCATCGCACGGACTATGTGTTCAGTGAGCCGCAACGCCGGCTTGTTCAGCTGCTCAGGGTAACGCCTGTCAACTTTGCCGCCCAGCATGTGATTGACTGGCATATCGACGTCGATTGCGACGCCCGGCTGCGCAATCATCGCGACGGCTTCGGCAACCATGTCACCATGCTCTATATCGACGGGCCGATCAGCAATGTCGCGCTGCGCGTGTCGGGCGAAGTGCTTACCGACGATCGTTCGGGAATGATCGAGGATGCATCCGAAAGGCTGCCCGCCCAGGCTTTTCTGCGCTCGACGGGGCTGAGCAAGGCCGACGATGCGATCAGGACATTCGCAAAAGAGATCGCGAAAGCGAAAACGGACCCGCTGGAGCAGATGCACCTCCTGATGGCGCGCCTGCTGGAGCGCATCCAGTTCGAGCCGACCCTCGACGCGGTTGAGCGCGATGCCGCTACAGCGTTCGAAGCGAGCCAGGGCGTCTGCCAGGACCATGCCCATATCTTCTGCGCCGCCGCGCGCGCGATGGGGATCCCGGCCCGCTATGTCTCGGGCCATCTGTTTCGCCGCGACGGTGCGGAGCAGCAGGAAGCGAGCCATGCCTGGGCCGAAGCCTGCCTGCCTTCGATCGGCTGGGTGGGCTTCGATCCGGCCAACGGGATCAGCCCGGACGATGCCTATGTGCGCGTCGCCATCGGCCTCGATTATCGCGATGCCGCGCCTGTCGCCGGCCGACGCGTGGGAGGCGGCGAGGAATCGCTTGCCGTTGACGTGCGGGTCACGCAAGCGCAGAGCCAATCGCAAAATTAGCCATGATGGCGATGAAAGCTGATCCCCATTTTCCCGAAATTCGACTCTTTCCGGCGTCGCCGTTCCCGGCTAACCGCTAACGCTTCGAATTTATCGACCGGAATATTATGACCTATTGCCTCGGAATGCTGTTGAAAGACGGGCTCGTAATGATCGCCGACACGCGCACCAATGCGGGGGTCGACAATATCTCGTCATACAAGAAGCTCCACATCATCGAACAGAGCGAGGAATGTACGATCATCGCCTGTACCGCGGGCAATCTCTCGGTAACGCAATCGGCCTTCGCCCTCCTCAAAGAGGGGCTCGAGGAAGATGAAGACAGCAATGGCCGACGCTTTGTGCGCGATATGCCCAACATGCACCGGGCGGCGAGCCTGGTCGGCGAAGCGCTGCATCTGGCCGGCGACGAGATCAAGGATACGGCGGGTGAAAACAGCCAGTACAGCTTTTCCGGTTCGATGATCCTTGGCGGCCGGTTCAAGGGTCGGCCCTTGCGCCTTTTCCATATCTACAAGGAAGGCAATTTCATCAGCTGCCAGCCCGACCGGCCTTTCATGCAGATTGGCGAGACCAAATATGGCAAGCCGATCCTCGATCGCGCACTCGAATATGAAACGCCGCTCGACGATGCCGTGAAAACCGGCCTCGTTTCATTCGATTCGACGATGCGGTCCAATCTCAGCGTCGGCAGGCCGCTCGATCTGGCCATTTTGCCAACCGACGAAAGCAAGGCTGTCAGGTTCCTCAGGATCGAGGAAACGGACGAGTATTTCGATATGCTGTCGTCCAAATGGGCCTTTGCGCTGGCCGAGGCACGCGCCGCGATCCCGATGCCGCCCTTTATGGAAAACGCCGACTAGACCGGCTTGGCCGCTATTCGGCGTCGGCGAGCATCCTGCTGGCCGGATTTTTCTGCGCAGCTTCCGGTTCGAACGCTTCCCAGCCATTCGGCGTCAGTTTTTCAAGCGGCCGATAACGAACCTTGTACCGCATGCGCGGTGCCCCTTCGACCCAATAGCCGAGATAGACATAGGGCAGTCCGGCCTTCGCCGCGTGAACGATATGATCGAGGATGATATAGTTGCCCAGCCCGTCACGCGCCGCATGGTCGGGATCGAAAAAGCTGTAAATCATCGACAGGCCGTCCGACTGACGGTCGGTCAGGCAAGCGCCGACAAGCCGTCCCGGCTTGCCGTCCACACGCGGCTCGCGATATTCGATCATATAGGTATCGACCGGTGTTTGCTCGACCATGTCGGCAAAATCCATCTCGTCCATATCGTGCATGCCGCCATCGGGATGGCGCACACTTAGATAGCGGCGCAGCAGTGCGAACTGCTCTTCGGTCGTCCAGGCTTCACAGGCGCTGATTTCAAGATCGCTGTTTCGGCGCATCAGCCGGCGCTGGGTGGCATTGGGTTTGAACTCGGTGGCAATCACGCGCACCGAAATACAGGCCTGGCATCCGGCACAGCTCGGGCGATAGGCAACGGACTGGCTCCGCCGGAAACCGATCCGGCCAAGTGCTTCGTTGAGTTCTGGAGCGTGCGGCCCGCGCAGTTCCGTAAACACCTTCCGCTCCGTCTTCCCGGGCAGATAGGGGCACGGGCTGGGCGCCGTTACGAAAAATCTGGGGAACCGAAATGGTGCGCTCACCGAAGGGCCGCCTTGCATCAAGCTGAATATCCGAGAGGCTTTTATGACCGGACGACCGGACCTTGGGAAGACCGTTTACCGTAAAAAAAGGGTTAAATAGCGCCGCAGCGGCAAATTCTTGTGAAGATTAACCACAACGCTTGACCCTTATTGTGGATAACCGATCCAGCCGTCCCACTTTGGTACTGCTTCGCAAACCAGCGCCGGATTACCGCGTCAGGCTGCAACCGACTCGGACGGCAGAAAGCCCGCGCCAATCGCAAAATCGATTTGCCTGCGCATCAGGGCCTTGTCGGCAGATGGCCCGCCGCCGCCGATGAGACCCTCAGTATTATCTTCCAAAAACAACGGGTTGCGCTGGAAATAGCTGGTGTAGAGCGCGGCAACGCGGCGATGGAAGCGCTGTTCGATCGGCGAGAGCATCGCCGGATCGAACTGCTCCGGCAGCACATGCTCGGGATCGGAAAATTGCGGATAGTCGCGCACCAGCTCGAAGAAATCGGCAACCGGCATGGGAGAGCCAGCAACGAGGTGGAAGACCTGTCCCCGCGCCTCTTCAATCCGTTCTGCAATCGTTACGATACCGTTTACGGCATGATCGAGCGGCACGAAGTTGAGGGTCGCATCCGGCGTTGAAGGGATCGTCCTGATCCGCCCTTCGGCAAGCAGTTTGAAAGCCATATAGATTGTGTCGAACCCGGCGATCACACCATCACCGGCGCGGCCGACCACGATACTCGGCCGGGCGATGGCCGCCGTCATCCCGTCCGCCATAGCTTCGCGAACCTTTGCTTCGGAAGCGAATTTGCTGGCTTCATAGGGATTGGCGAACCGCTCGGGTCGTGACGCATCGGCTTCGCTGATCGGCCCGTCGCGTTCGCCGCAGACATAGGCGGTGCTGACGGAAACGAGCGCTGCGGGCGCACCGGGGCGCGCCCGGGCAAAATCGATCACATGACCGGTACCGTCGACGTTCACCGCCTCATAGACTTCCGGATCGGCATCGAACTGCACGATCGCCGCACAATGAACGATACGATCCACCTGTGCCGCCAGCCGGGCATAACGATCCCGGTCCAGCCCGAGATGCGGATCCCGGACATCTCCTTGCACAAGCAGGATTTCGCCCGGCGCCGGCGCATTGCCGCTCCAGTCGCCGGTCGTCATCTGTTCGCCATCGCCGCGCATCACGGTCCGGTTCTTGCGGACAAGACCGATCACGCCATGCCCCTTGTCGGCTAGTGCAGCCGCTATCTCGCCCCCGAGCAGCCCTGCTGCTCCCGTAACCAGAAAACAGGTCAAATCAGCAGCAACCCGAAATATCGTCGCTCGCAGGCGCGGCGTTGAACGGCATCAGGTCCCCGCATCCCGGAAAGATACCGTAATGCGTGGAAAAATCGCCGAAGAATTCGAAATGCTCGGCAAAGCGCGTGTCGGCGAGCATCCGCCACGTATTGCCGCATACGGCGAACATCCGTCCCTTCTCGATGAAGTGATGTCCGTCGAGCGTAAAGGCGCGCTCATGGCCGGGGATCGTGCCCCTGTAGCGGACCGCCTGGCCATAATCCTCGCAGCGCAGTTCCAGCCCGTCGATCCGGAACAGGCGATAGGTGGCGGAGAAAAAACGGATGCCCGCCACTTTTTCGGCGACTGCCGGATCGCCAATCGCGAGCGGACGATCCGTAACGAGCCGGGGGTCCCGAAAACCGGCCTCCTTCGCCAGCATGTCGAAATCGCCCCAATACAATGCGCCCGACAGGCATTCGCCGTGCAGCACCGGATCGGCCTGCAGGGCTGCGGGAACGCGGCGCTCGGCATAGACATCGGAGAAATAGAATTCGCCGCCCGGTTTCAGCAGCGCATGCGCATCGCGAAATACCTTGGCCTTGTCGGCAACCAGATTGATCACGCAATTGGACACGATGAGATCGAAGCTGGCCGGTTCGAGCCCTAGCGTGTCCAGCTGTTCGATATCGCCCTCGACAAAGTCTACATTGCGATAGCCGAACCGCTCGGCATGCCAGTCGAGATGCTCACGCGCGATGGCGAGTTGCTCGGGCGTCGTATCGACCCCGACGACACTGCCGTCAGCACCCGCCAGTTGCGCCAGGAGATAGGCATCCTGGCCCGATCCGCTGCCGAGATCGAGGATCCGCATGCCTGTCGCCGCCTCCGGCGCAATCAGGCCGCAGCCATAATAGCGCGCCTTCACATCGGGGTGCACATGGGCCAGCGCTTCGCGGATTGCCGGTGACGGCGCTTCCATCGTGCAGCAGGCATCGGTCTTCAGATCGTCCGAGCCCTGCAACACCTGGCCATAATAGTCGCGGCTATTCTCGATATTCACGTCAGTCTCCGGCGGAAGGGATGTTGAGATGGGCTTCGCATTGCTGCACCATCCGGTTACACAAATGTACGCGCATTGTAACTTCCATCGGACTCGTCACGAAAATCCTGGTCGAGGCATCGCCGCAACGGGCAGCGACAAGCAAGGAATGAACCGACGTGAAACGCACTCATGACCTGATCGTAATAGGCGCAGGATCCGCGGGTCTGACCGCTGCAGGCGGCTGCGCGCAATTCGGCCTGAAGGTCGCGTTGATCGAGAAAGGCCCGATGGGCGGCGACTGCCTGAATACGGGCTGCGTCCCCTCCAAGGCGCTGATCACGGCGGCGCGGCGCGCACAGGAAATGCGCGGGAATGCCAAGTACGGGATTGCCGATGTCGATCCGGCGATCGATTTCAAGGCCGTTCACGATCATGTGCAGGCGGCGATCGCCGCGATTGCCGTCGATGACTCGCAGGAACGCTTCGAGGAAGAATTCGGCGTCGAAGTCTTTCGCGGTGCGGCGAAGATGATCGACGGCTCCACCATAGAAGTGAACGGGGAGACCCTGAAGGCGCCCCGTATCTGCCTGGCCATCGGGTCAAAGCCGTTCATCCCGCCCGTCGATGGCATTCAGGATGTACCGTATCTGACCAATGAAACGATCTTCAATCTCGCCCAACGCCCCGATCATCTCGCGATCATGGGCGGCGGACCCATTGGAATGGAGATGGCGCAAAGCTTCCGCCGGCTGGGCAGCAAGGTCACCGTGATCCAGCGCGGCAAGGTGATGGACAAGGATGATCCGGAAGCGGCGGCGATCGTCGTCAGTCGCTTTCGCGCGGAGGGCGTCGATATTCGCGAAGACACCAATGCGACCAAAGTGAGCAAGACCGGCAGCGGCGTTCTCATCGAAACCGACAATGGCGGCGCGGTTAACGCCAGTCATTTGCTGGTCGCCACCGGTCGCACTTGTGACTTTACCGGCTTCGGCCTTGAAAATGCCGGGATACAATGGAGCGCGCGCGGGATTGAAGTCGATGCACGCCGCCGCACGTCTAACAGGAAAGTCTATGCGATCGGCGATTGCCGGGTCGGCCCGCGTTTCACCCATGCTTCGGGTTATGAAGGCTCGCTTGTCGTGCTTCAGGTCGCGCTCGGCCTGCCGAGCAAGGCCGACTACAAGGCGCTGCCCTGGGTTACCTATAGCGATCCCGAACTCGGCCATGTCGGCATGACGGAAAAGGCCGCGCGCGAGAAATATGGTGACAGGATCGAGATCACCAGGCAGGAATTCGCCGAGAATGATCGCGCGCGCGCCGAGAATGATTCCGAAGGTTTTCTGAAGATCATCCGCAAGGGCAAGAAAATCCTGGGCGCAACGATTGTCGGGCCGCATGCCGGAGAGTTCCTGCTGCCATGGAGCCTCGCCATCACCGGCAAGGCCAATGCCTTTGCCATTGGCGGTGCGATTGTGCCCTATCCGACGCGCTCCGACATTTCCAAGCAGGCCGGATTTGCGATCTGGGAGCCGACGATCTTCGGCAACACCGCGAAGCGCTGGGCCCGGTTCCGGGCGAAATATCTGCTCTAGCCCGTTTTCCATACCGAGGAACGCCCTTCGACAGGCTCAGGGCTAACGGCTAACAGATGCACAGAGAGGATAATCGCCATCGCCACCAAGCCCCTTCCCGGCCCCTCGCCGTTTGAAATCGCCGATGCTGTTCCGCTGGATACGGCTAAGTTCCGCGATCCGGCGGTAACGGCGAAGGGCGAGGCGCGCGCGACCGTTCCTCTCAACCGACTGGAGACGCTCTGGTTCAACACGGGCACGCTGTGCAATCTGGCCTGCAAGAGCTGCTACATTGAAAGTTCGCCCACCAACGACGCGCTCGTCTATCTGACGCTCGCCGAGGCCGAAACCTATCTCGACGAGATTGAGCGAGACGGCCTGGGCACGCGCGAGATCGGCTTTACCGGCGGCGAACCCTTTATGAACCGCGACATGATCCCGATACTGGAAAGCTGCCTCGCCCGCGGTTTCGAGGCGCTGGTCCTGACAAACGCCATGCGGCCGATGCGCCGTTTCGAGGCGGAGCTGCTCGATCTGAATGCCCGCTATGGCAAGCGGATGACGTTTCGCGTCAGCCTCGATCATTATACGCAAAGCGCGCATGAAGCCGAACGCGGCGGCGACAGCTGGGACAAGGCGATTGTCGGCCTCAAATGGCTGTCGGACAACGGTTTTTCGATTGCCGTCGCCGGCCGGCATCTCGCGCATGAAGACGATGCACTGGCCCGCAAAGGCTATGCGAGCCTGTTTGCCGAAGCCGGCATTGCTATCGACGCCAATGATGCTGGCCGCCTCGTGCTGTTCCCGGAGATGGACGCGACGCTGGATGTTCCCGAGATCACAACAGCCTGTTGGGGCATTCTCGATGTCGACCCGAACGCCATGATGTGTGCCTCAAGCCGGATGGTGGTCAAACATAAAGGCGCGGCGCGGCCGATGGTCGCGGCCTGCACGCTGCTGCCCTATGGCGAGGATTTCCAGATGGGCGAGACGCTGGCCGAAGCCAGCCGCGACGTATCGCTCAACCATCCGCATTGCGCCCGCTTTTGCGTGCTCGGCGGGGCGAGTTGCAGCGCCTAACCATTCTAAAATCCGTTGGGGCTGAGCCTGTCGAAGCACGTCTCTCAACCCCGCGCCGCAAACACCCGTTTCCCAACCGCATCCAGCTTCGCCGTCAGCGTCCGATCCGCAATCGCCAGATCCGTCAGCAGCGAATGGTCGAGCACCGTGTCGATCGGATTGGCGGGGCGCTCGTCGGGCAGGGCCTTGGCGAACTCGACGATGGTCTGGGCGGCAGTCGCGGAATTGGCGTGCATCTGCTCGAGCACATTATGGACCTCGACATGCTCCTCGCCGCTGCGCCAGCAGTCATAATCGGTGACCATGGCAATCAGCGCATAGGGCAGCTCCGCCTCGCGGGCGAGTTTGGCTTCGGGCATCGCCGTCATGCCGATCACGTCGCAGCCCCATTGGCGATAGAGCTCGCTCTCGGCGCGGGATGAGAATTGCGGCCCTTCCATCGCCAGATAGGTCGCGCCGCGATGGACGTCCGCCCCTGCCGCATTCGCTGCCGCTTCGGCCCGGTCAGACAGAGCCGGGCAGACCGGGTCCGCCATCGATACATGAGCGACCAGCCCTGCCCCGAAAAAGCTCTTCTGGCGCGCGAAGGTGCGGTCGATAAACTGGTCGACGATCACGAATTTGCCGGGTGGGAGGTCCTCCCGCAGCGAACCCACGGCGGAAATCGAGAGGAGATCGGTGCAGCCCGCACGCTTGAGCGCATCGATATTGGCCCGGAAGTTGAGATCGGATGGCGGTATCCGGTGGCCACGGCCATGGCGCGGCAGGAAGACGAACCGCTTGCCCGCAATCTCGCCCAGCACCAGTTCATCCGATGCCTCGCCCCAGGGGCTATCGACGCGGATCGACTGGGCATTTTCCAGCGCGTCGATCGCATAAAGCCCCGAACCGCCGATAACGCCGATCACCCATTCCCGTTCACTCATCCAGCCCTACTCCGTTCAGCGGCAATCCAGATGCCCGGGTCTAGTGCAGCAGGGGAATTCACGCTAGGCGCGATTCCGGGCAGTTCGGCATAAGGGAGGATTTGATGGGGTATTTTCAGCGGCTGGCGGCCTGTTGCCTTGCCATTCTGGCGCTCCAGTCAGCCCCGGCTTCCGCCCAGTCGAGCATCACGGGAAACTGGCTGACCGATGGCGGCAAGGCGATTGTCACCATCGCGCGATGCGGCAGCAATATCTGCGGACGGATTTCGCGCGTGCTTGTGCGGACACCGGACGAGGACCAGCGCGATATCAACAATCCGGATGCCAGCCTGCGCAGCCGCCCGATCGAGGGCATGCGTGTCCTTTCGGGCTTCCGGCTCGATGGCGACCAGTACCGGCATGGCCGGATCTACGACCCCGAAAGCGGACGCAGCTATAATGCGCGCCTCAGGCTGAACTCCAATGGTTCCCTGCGGGTGACCGGCTGCCTGTCGATCGGCTGGCCCTGCCAGTCGCAAACCTGGACGCGGCGGTAGGAAAATCCTCCCCGGTACGGGGAGGTGGCAGCCCGAAGGGCTGACGGAGGGGTTTCCACGGCCAATGTCAGCGCCGACCCCTCCACCGCTTCACGGTCCCCCTCCCCGTACCGGGGAGGATTTATTACCCCTTCACCACTTCCTGTTCGATCGTGCCGAAGGTGGCGTGGCCATGCTCGTCTTCCATCCAGATCCGCACCGTATCGCCGTGCGAGAGGAAGGGCGTTTTCATTTCGCCTTCGAGAATCTTCTCGACCATCCGCACTTCGGCAAGGCAGCTATAGCCCTTGCCGCCCTGATCGATCGGCTTGCCGGGGCCGCCGTCTTCATCACGGTTCGAAACCGTTCCCGAACCGATGATCGATCCGGCAACCAGGCTGCGCGTCTTGGCGAGATGGGCGACGAGCGTGCCGAAATCGAAGGTCATGTCTTCGCCCGCATCCGCGCGGCCAAAGGGCTTGCCGTTGAGATCGACATTGAGCGCGCCGTGCAGCTTGCCGTCCTTCCAGTTCGGCAGTTCGTCCGGCGTGACAAAGACCGGTGAAAAGGCGCTGGCGGGTTTGGACTGGACGAAACCGAATCCCTTGCCGAGTTCAGCGGGGATCAGGTTGCGCAGGGAAACATCGTTGACGAGCCCGACCAGTCGGATCGCGCCCAAGGCTTCGTCGCGGTTCGCACCCTGCGGCACATCGCCGGTGACGACGACGATCTCGGCCTCGAGATCGCAGCCCCATTCCTCGTCCGGCAGGGGGATGGCGTCGCGCGGACCGATAAAGCCGTCCGAACCGCCCTGATACATGAGCGGGTCTTCCCAGAAGCTGTCGGGAACTTCGGCGCCGCGGGCCTTTCGCACCAGCACCACATGATTCACATAGGCCGAACCGTCAGCCCATTGATAGGCACGCGGCAGCGGCGATGCGGCGTCATGCTCGTGAAACCGCTCCTTGGGGATCACGTCATGCGCAAGATCCGTAGCCAGGAGCTCAAGCTGCGGTGCAATCGTCTCCCAGTCGTCGAGCGCGGCCTGCAAAGTCGGGGCAATGTGCGATGCATCCGCACACCAGGCGAGATCATGGCTGACAACGACAAGCTTTCCGTCGCGTCCACCCTTTAGCGATCCCAGTTTCATCTGTGTCTCCTGAATGAATAGAAGCCCTTCATAGCCCGGCTGAACGCGCGGGTCCAAAACCGTTTTGCCTATTCGAATATATCGAGCACGCTTTCCTGGGTTACGCCTTCCCGGGCTATCCGGAGATTATGATATGTCGCGGCGATTGCGGGATAGGTGAGCACCAGCAACAGGGAGTTCAAAAATGACTGAATGACCATGGCCGGCATCATTCCGTCAAAGGGCGATCCCCCACCCATCGGATCAAATGACATAAACGGCATGGTGACGGCGCTGAATGCGCTGGAAATAGTCATCGCCACGAAAACGTAGATCAGGATCATCGCAAAGAGCTTCCAGCGATGCCCGGCCGAAAGGCTCCAGCTCCGGCCAATGGCATCGATCACACCGCAACGTTCTTCCACCGCCGCCGGAACGGCAACCAGAAACGCGATCATGAAGAAACAGATTGCAGGCAGCGTCACGAACAGGAACAGAATGACCGCTCCGAAAACCCCGCCCGTTCCCAAGCCCAGCAGAAAGGGAAGCGCCACGAGCCCGCCGATCCAGATATAGGTGATCAGCGTTATCCCGAGGATCGGAAGAAGAAAGCGAAGCCCGGCACCCAAAGCCCTGCCGAATGTCGGATGCTCACCCTTCAGGTCTTCCAGAACCGCCCATATCATCGCACCTTGCGTGTATAGGGAAATGAGAATTCCGCCGACCACCCCCGCAGCAAGGATGGGCCAATAGGCGGAGAACCAGCCTGCAAACAGCGTATCCGTATTCGCTGCGCCGGCACTGGAAAACAGGGACAGCACGCTATCGATGAAGAACGCGGTGAAAATCGCCGATGGCAGACCGTAAAGCAGCAGCGCCAGGCCGCACAGGAGCAGCAGGTTGCGCCCGATTACGCCAAACAGGTCGCTTACCGTCTTGCCGAAACTGAAACGCGGATAACCGGTTTCCTGCGGTTCCATATATGGCGCCCCTATTCCCCTTGCCGAATGCGACTCTTGTCGCAGAAAAACGAAAGCCGGGCAAAAAAGTCCGCCCTCGCCATGCCCGACCCATCGCGGTATGCAGGCAGAAGTCGCAAGGGGAACTGAAAGCATATGACGGCAGCGGCACCGCCGATCCGGAATGACAACGCGCAGAATTTCGATCAGGCGTATCGCGAACTGATCGAAACCGAGCGTTTCCAGACGGAGATGTCTCGGTTCGAACCGCCCGTACCCCGCGAGCCGCCCAACTGGCTTGCCGAACTGCTCCGCTGGCTCGAAACGCTCGGCCCGGTCTGGCAGGTCGTTTTCTGGGTTGTCGTGGGCGGCCTGGCCGCGATCATCCTGTACAGCATCGGGCGCGCCCTTTATCGCCGCTTTTCAGACCCGCCGGTCAGCAGCGAAGAGGATGAGGCAGACCCCGAACTCTGGCGCCCCGAAGCCCGAACAGCACATGGACTTCTCGGCGAAGCAGACGCACTGGCCAAACAGGGGCGTTATGCAGAAGCCGCGCATCTGTTGTTGTTCCGCAGCATCGCCGACATTGAACAAAGGCTGCCCGATTTCATGCGTCCGGCCCTGACCAGCCGTGATATTTCGGATGCTCCCGCCCTGCCCGCTCCGGCCCGCACCGCCTTTTCCTCCATCGCCCGGATCGTCGAGCGCGGCATCTTCGCCGTCCGACCGGTCGATGAACAGGGCTGGACGGAAGCGCGCTCGGCCTATGAACAGTTTGCGTTCGGCAAGAGCTGGACATGAACGAGAACAGCTCCCCCTTCAGCGCGCGGACGGTGATCCTGCTCGTGATCGCGAGCATTGTCGGCTTCGGGGCGTTTCTGGTCCTTTCCGCTTATGCGCCCGATATTCGCAGCGGCCGCGATGGCCGCGCGCACGGCCTGTCGACATCGGCGGTGGGTTTCCGGGGCGTCTATACGCTGCTTGAGGAGACGGGCGCCGATGTCCGCTATGTACGCAATGAGGATCTGCTCGAAAATTCGGGCCTGACGGTCCTGACGCTTGAACCGCGCAGCAATGCAGAGCGTGTCGAAGCACTGCTCTATGATGGATGGGGGCCGTTGCTGATCGTCCTGCCCAAATGGGGGACCATGCCGGTCACCGGAGAGAGAGACCGCGTTCAATGGTTTCAGTCAGGCACCGGGGCCGGCGTCACATCCCTTCTTTCCGGCGTTGCCGAAATCTCAGTTTCGACGAGCGGCACTCCTGCGGGATCGCGATTACAAGGCGGTATCCTGCAGGATATCGAATTTCTGACGCCGGAAGATCTGCAGACCATATCGGGGCCGGAATTGATGCCGTTGATGGAGACGGCGAAGAATGAATTCGTCCTGGCCCAGGTGACCGACACGGAAATCTACATCCTGTCGGACCCCGACTTTCTCAACAATCAGGTTCTGGCCAGTCCCGAACGGGCACGCGCGGCCCTGCTGCTGCTTACCGAACTCAACGATACCGGCGGCCCATATTGGTTCGAGCTGGTCGCCAACGGCTTTGGCGGCTCCCGCAACCTGCTGACCCTGGCGTTCGAGCCTCCGTTTCTTGCGCTGACCCTGTGCCTGCTTGCCGCTGCGCTGCTCGCCGGCGTGCAGGCGATATACCGGTTCGGACCGGCGCTCAGGCCCGGGCGCGCCATCGCATTCGGCAAGCGCGCGCTGGTCGACAACAGTGCCGAGCTGCTGCGCCTGGCCCGGCGCGAGCATCTGTCGAGCGAGCGTTACGTGGCGATGACCCGCGAAGCGGCCGTCGCGGCGATCGGCAATCCGCGCAAGCTGAGCGGGGAAGCGCTGGACCACTGGCTCGACGGGCTGGGACCATCCACCATGCCCCGCTTTACGACGCTCGCCCTCGCGGCCGAGCGCGCACATAACCGCCAAGACATACGCAACGCCGCAAGGGCGCTTTACGACTGGAGAAAGGCCGTGACCCATGAAGGTTGAAGACATCAAACCGCTCGGCGAGAGCATTCATGCCGAAATCGCCAAGGCGATCGTCGGGCAGGAAGAGATTGTCGATCACCTGCTGATCGCACTGTTTTCCTCTGGCCATTGCCTGCTTGAAGGGCCGCCCGGGACAGCGAAAACCTTCCTTGCCCAATGTTTCGCGCGTTCGCTCGGCCTCGACTATGGCCGTATCCAGTTCACGCCCGATCTGATGCCGAGCGATATCATCGGTGCGAACCTGTTCAACTTCCAGACCAGCGAATTCAAGCTGACGCGCGGGCCGATTTTCTGCGAATTGCTGCTGGCCGACGAAATCAACCGCACACCGCCGAAAAGCCAGGCTGCCCTGCTCGAAGCGATGCAGGAGCGCGCAGTTACCATCGACGGAGAGACACACACGCTTTCCGACCGGTTCATGGTGGTCGCGACCCAGAACCCGATCGAGCAACAGGGCGTCTATCCGCTGCCCGAGGCGCAGCTAGACCGCTTTCTCTTCAAGCTGGCCGTCGGCTATCCGAGCGAGGAAGAAGAGCAGAAGATCGTGACCGTTCATGGCAGCCGCTTCGGCGCACCCAAGGCCACGGATTTCTCGATCGAGTGCGTGGCCGACAACGCCGCGATTGCCGCCGCGATCGAGGTGGTCGCCAGCGTGAAGCTGGTGCCGGATGTGACCAACTATATCGTTTCCCTGATCCGGGCGACCCGCGAAACAGCCGATCTGGACGCCGGGGCCAGCCCCCGTGCCGCAGCGATGCTCGCCAGTGCAGCGCGCTCGCGTGCCGCGCTTGATGGCCGGGACTATGTGATCCCCGACGATGTGAAGGCGTTGGCGCCCGCCGTGCTGCGCCACCGCGTGATCCTGTCCGCCGCGGCCGAGATCGACGGACGCGATGCCGACAGCATCGTGGAGAAACTGATCGAACAGGTCGAAGCGCCCCGGTGACACAGGCATGATCTATCCGACCGCCCGTTCGGTTGTCCTGATGGCGCTTGGCGCGCCCGCTGCGCTCGTCATCGGCGTGGTCGTCCCGCATTATTGGTATTTCGGGCTGGTCTGGATAGCGATCATGGGCGCGCTGATCCTGCTCGACGCGCTCGCCGCAAAACGCGCAAGCCGGCTCGATGTCGAGATCGACAAGCCGGGAACGATCGGCGTCGGCGAAGCCTTTACCGTGACGAGCCGGCTGTCTTTCCGCAAAGGCGACGGGACGGTCGAAAGGCGGGGCACGCCCCGGCGCATCGAAATTGCCCTGAGTGTTGACGAAAAACTCGACGCCGGAGGCGGGCGACGCGGCGCCGCTGCCATGATCGACGGCCAGGCCGAACATGATACGGTTTTCACCGCCAACCGGCGCGGTACGGCGATGATCGGCCATCTCTGGGCGCGCTGGACGGGGCCGCTCGGCCTCGCCTGGATCCAGACACGCGATTTTTTCGGCGCGGAAATTCTGGTCACGCCCAATATCGCTTTTATCCAGGACAAGGGCATACAGCTCTACCTGCGCGATGCCGCGTACGGGCTGATCGCCCAGCTCGACCGGGGCGACGGCACCGAATTCGATTCGATGACCGAGTTCCAGTCCGGCATGGACCGGCGCACGATCGACTGGAAACAGTCCGCCCGGCATACGACGCTGCTCGCCAAGGAATATCGCACCGAACGCAACAACCATATCGTTTTCGCGCTCGATGCCGGGCGCACCATGTGCGAACCGATTGACGGGCTGCCGCGGATCGACCGCGCCATCTCCGCGGCCCTGCTGACCGGCTATGTGGCGCTGAAAGCGGGCGACCGGGCGAGCCTGTTCGCCTTTGCCGGCCGGCCGCAGGTCGCCAGCCCCACGGTTACCGGCGCGCGCGCCTTTTCCGCCCTGCAGCGCGCTGCCGCCGATATCGATTATGCGCCGGAGGAGAGCAATTACACGCTGGCCCTGACGACGCTCGCAGCGCAGCTGCACCACCGCTCCCTCATAATCGTGTTTACCGATTTTGCGGACCCGACCAGCGCCGAACTCATGCTGCGCTCGGCGGGCCGGCTGCTGGATCGGCATCTCGTCCTGTTCGTGGTGCTGCGTGACGCGGAACTGACCGCGCTTGCGCAGAAACGGCCCGAAGAACCCGGCGATGTCTCCCGCGCAGTGGCGGCAAGCGCCCTGCTGCGCGAACGGGCGATCGTCATTGCACGGCTGCAACGGATGGGCGCGCATGTTCTCGAGGCCGCCCATGACGAGGTCGGCACCCGGCTCGTCGCCAATTATATCGACCTCAAACGCCGGAGCCTTCTGTAGATGGAAAGCCTAGCCAACCAGGCCGTGTTCAGCAGCAGCACGTTCCGCGCGGAACGCGAAGCGGACTGGGCGCGGCTCGAAGAACTGCTCCACCGGGCGGAGGGAGGATCGGTGAAGCGGCTGTCGGACGAAGACCTGCTCGAACTGCCGATCCTGTATCGCTCGGCGCTCTCGGCCCTTTCCGTGGCGCGTGCGACATCGCTCGACATGGCGCTGATCGCCTATCTGGAGGGGCTGTGCACCCGGGCCTATTTCTTCGTCTATGGGGTGCGCACCAGTTTCGGGCAGCGGGCCATGAGTTTCTTCGCCGAAGACTGGCCGACCGCGATCCGCACCCTCTGGCGCGAAACGCTGATCGCCATTGCCCTGATGCTGGCCGGGACGCTGGCCGCCTATCTGCTGGTGAGCAACGATCCGAACTGGTTCAGCGCAATCATTCCCGCCGAGCTTGCGGGCGACCGGGGGCCGGATGCGACAACCGAAGCTTTGCGCGCAACCCTGTATGACGATGGCGGGGAAAGCCCCCTGGGTGTGTTCGCCACCTATCTGTTCACCCATAATTCGCAGGTATCGATATTCGCCTTTGCCCTGGGCTTTGCCTTTGGTGTGCCGACTGCGTTGCTGATGGTCTATAATGGCGCGATTCTTGGCGCGATGATCGCCCTGTTCACGGGTAACGGATTGGGTTTCGAGCTTGGCGGCTGGTTGCTGATCCACGGATCAACCGAGCTGTTCGCCATCACCCTGGCGGGCGCGGCCGGGCTTCATATCGGCACCAAGGTGATGTTTCCGGGGATGGAGACCCGCCTCGCCGCCGCCCGCAACGCCGGGCGCACGGCGGCAACGGCGATGATCGGTGTGATCCTGATGCTGGTCTTTGCCGGCCTGCTGGAGGGCTTTGGCCGCCAGCTCATCACCGACGACTGGACGCGCTATGCAATCGCGGCACTGATGATCACGGTCTGGTGCACCTATTTCTATATTCCGAGGCTTGGCAATGGCCAGCGCTAGCCCCGTCTATTCCACGCTGCACGAAGAGCGCACACTGATCACGCCGGAAGGCGTGGACCTGCGCCTGAAGCTGGCAACGGCGGGCCAGCGCGCGGGCGCCTTCCTGCTGGACTTCATGTTGCTGATTGTCATTCTGGTGATCTTCTCGATTGTCGTTGTTTCGGCCGGCCTCGGCACCCTGGGCGCCGGATCGGTCGACGGGATCGAGATTGTCGCCGTGATCTGGCTGCTCGGATTTTTCCTCCTCAGGAATTTCTATTTCATCGCCTTCGAAATCGGCAGGCGCTCGGCAACGCTCGGCAAGCGGATCATGGGGCTGCGCGTGGTGGCGCGCGACGGAGGCCGGCTGACCGCCGATGCCGTCATTGCGCGCAACATGATGCGCGAGATCGAGGTTTTCCTGCCCCTCTCCTTCCTGAGCGGCGGCGAAGGGGTCGATGGCGCAATAGCGCTGATCGGCCTTGTCTGGGCCGGGATTTTCCTGTTCTTCCCGCTGTTCAACAAGGATCGGTTGCGCGCGGGCGACATTATCGCCGGGACCTGGGTCGTCCATGCGCCGCGCCGGAAGCTCGCCATCGATCTCGCCAGCGAATCCGGCGAAGGGGCGAGTGCCTTTACCTTCACCGATGAGCAGCTCGATGCCTATGGCGAATATGAGCTGCAGACGCTGGAAAATGTCCTGCGGTCGGGCAATGCCGAAACCGAAGAAAATGTGGCCGCTACGATCCGCGGCAAAATCGGTTGGGACTGGAGCGAGGCCGAAGACGATCGCGCGTTCCTGAGCGCCTATTATGCCGCGCTCAGCACGCGTCTCGAGCGCCGGATGCTATTCGGCAACCGGCGGCTCGACAAATTCGATACCGGCGAAGAACAGGGCTGAGCCTAGCGCGGCCAGTCCAGCTGTCCGCTGGCGTCGATCCGCACCCGGCCTTCCGGGAAATCGCGCGCCGTCAGCTCGGCAATCCGCTGTGCCGCCGCATTGCTGCGATCGAGATAGGGCCCGCCCGGGCGATCCTGCCGCGCCGAGACGATATTGGCGGAAACGAGTGCGCCCTCGCCATCGACCTCGAGCTGCGCAATTGGCGCCAGCCCGTTATGCCCGCTCAGGTTGAAGCGCCCATAAGTCCAGAAATTGCCGAGGCTATAAGCGATGAAACGGCCCTGATAGACCTCGACAGCGCGGGGTATATGCGGACCGTGGCAAAACACGATATCGGCGCCCGCATCGACTGCGGTGCGTGCAAAGCGATATGGATCGCCGCGATTCTCGCCCAGAAAGATTTCGGTCGCCCGGGTTACCCGGTCATGGGCGGAACCTTCGGCCCCGATATGGCAGGACACCATGACGATGTCCGCCTCGGCATCCGCCGCGCGAACCATTTCGGTGACGCGCCCATAATCCTGCACGCGCAGCAGCCCCGGATTGTGTCCGAACGCTACCAGTGCGACGCGGCGGCCATCATCGAGCGTCTGGACGCCAATGCGCATCCCGTCCCGGTCACCGCCGGCCACGGCAATGCCGGCATTGCGCAGATTGGCAACGGTTGCCGTACGGCCGCTTTCCCCGAAATCGCGCGCGTGATTGTTCGCGTTCGACATCAGCGTAAAACCCGCACGGCTCAGATATTCCGCGTGGAAAGGCGGGCTGCGGAAAACATAGCAATAGCGTGACGAGCCGCAGGCCTTGGCATCGTTGCTGCTGCTGTGGAGCGTTCCTTCGAAATTGCCGAACACGACATCGGCTTCGGTAAAAATGCCCGCGAGTTCCGGTCCGAGAACCGCCGCTGCACTGGCTCCGGGAGTGACACGCGGATCCATGCCGGGCTGCGGCCAATCGCTGCCCATCATGATGTCGCCCACGCCGAGTATCGAATAGGTACGCGCGGCTTCGGCTGTGGCGGCTGGCGCTGCATCGGCAGTATTGGTCTGAAGCGCGGCAATCTCCATCGGGGAGACTTCCTCGCCGGATTGCTCGTCCTGGCTTGCCGCCATCCCGACAGGCGCAGTCTGCGCCTCGGTGCAGCCCGCCAAAAGGGCCCCGGCAACGAGGCCAAAGGCGACCAGTGATTTCAACGGCAATAAACGCATCTTATCCTCGAACTTCTTACTCTGCCGATACATCCCGGCGATTCTCTCCGGGGGTAAATAGCAGAGCGAAGGGGAAATCGGCGAGTCGAATCCGAGAAAGCCGGAATTTATCCAAAATTCATCAAGTTTCTTTTTGAGACTGGTTAACGGATACTATAATTCAATAGGTTACAGGATTTTCGGCGGGAATATCCTTGTAATTTTGTTGCGCAAGTCGTCTTGTTGGGTCCTCAACTCGTCGTAATCCGCTTGTATCGATACACCGCGAATCTATCTGCGCCGCGAACAAGGCACAGATGCGACGCCCCTGCGTCCATCTTGCAAGCCGTGAAATGCAGTGCGGGTCAGCAAGTAGTTTTGAGTAGGTTTTGGCGCCGGCCCGCGCCATTTGGCGCATGTGATGGAGACTTTATGTCCTTTGGACGTAAACGTATAATTTTCGGAATGGCCGCAATTTCTGCGGTCGCTGTTGCCACCCTTCCCATGGCAACCGGTTTTGCTTTCGGAAGCGAAGAGACCGTTCTCGATGATGTTGATGGCGAACTGCTCGCCGCCAGCGGTATCGAAAGCGACGTCGCTACGCCGGGCTCGGAAATTCTGGAGCCGGTCATCGCACTGGACGACGATGCCGCAACGGTCGCTGCAGAAGCGATCGAAGCTGAGGACGAAACCACCGATGTGGTGGCGATCAACGACACCGTCGATGCCGACCTTATCTGCCTCGCAAAAATTGTCCGCCATGAAGCGGCCAACCAGTCGATGACAGGCCAGCTTGCCGTTGCGCAGCTCGTTATGAACCGCGTCGAATCGCCGCGCTTCCCGAATTCGATCTGCGCCGTCGCCCATCAGCGCGGCCAGTTCTTCAATACCAACGCCTATAACCCGTCGCGCAATGACCAGCGCTGGGAAAATGCGATGGAAGTGGCGCTTGATGCACGCAACGGGATCAGCGATCCGGTTGTCGGCGAAGCCGTTTTCTATCACGCAGCCTATGTCACGCCGCGCTTCCACCGGTCGCGTCCGCGTGTTACGCAGATCGAAGACCATATTTTTTACCGGTAAAGAAACCCCCCTTCCTTACCGGGTCGCATGGGCCGTCTTCTCTTTGCGAGGAGGCGGCCTTTGCTTTTATGGCGAGAAGCCCGGGCCTTCGCTATCATCCTGGGCTGGCGTTTCTTCCGCATCGTCAGTGTCAGCATCGGACCCGGCCGCATCTGCCGCTGCGGCTTCCGGTTCGTCCGCTACGGGGGCAGCCGGCTCGTCCGATCCAAACTCCAATGCTTTGACTGCATTCCACCAGCCGCTCATCGCCGCGACAGGCTCGTCGAGCCGGAATGCCTCCGTCCTCTGATACCAGCCGTCGGCAACCGCGACGACGCGTTCATTTTGCGGATTTGGTTCAAGGTCGAAAGCCCAGCCACGCAATGCCGATGCGTTGAACAGCAGGAGAAAACCGGTCGCCACGGCAATTGCGATCGACGTCCAGAGCAGCGGATGCTGCTCCTCGCCCTCGGGCGGCGGGAGATCGACCGGCGAAGTCATGTCAGCATTGGTCATTTCGCTCTCCTCTCCGCCTAGAATTGATAATAGATAAAGGGTTCGACGCCCTCTGGCCGCATGGCATCGATGATCAGGATCAGTGCACCTGCGCCGAGACCGACCAGCACCGCAGACTGTTTACGCACCCACAGCGCATTTCGCTGGATCGCGTCCGACGGCAGTGCGTGAAGCGACGTACCCAGCAGGATCAGAACCAGGCCCAGCGGCGCTAGCGTGGTCGTCGAGAAATCCATCGCGGCGATCCCGGCCAGATACTGGCTGGCATCGGTGAAAGTGGCCGACCGGAAGAATATCCACGCCAGGGTCACGATATGGAAGGTGATGATGATACCCGCGGCTTGCGGCAGCACCGGCCATTGCGCGGGCCTGTATTCGCGCCACAGGCGCTCGGCGACCAGCACACCGCCATGGATCGCGCCCCAGATCACAAAGTTCCAGCTTGCGCCGTGCCAGAGCCCGCCCAGCAGCATGGTGGTCATCAGCGCCAGATAGAGGCGCACCCGCCCGTGGCGGCTGCCGCCGAGCGAGATATAGAGGTAATCGCGAAGCCAGCTCGACAGGCTGATATGCCAGCGCCGCCAGAAATCCTGCAGGGATGCCGCGCGATAGGGCTGGTTGAAATTGTGCGGGAAGCGATAGCCTAGCAGCGCCGCCAGCCCGATAGCCATGTCGCTATAGGCGGAGAAATCGCAATATATCTGCACCGCATAACCATAGGCCGCGAGGATCAGGTCGAGGCTCGAATGCGCGGCTGGATCGAAAAAGACCGGATCGACGAATTCGGTCGCGAGATAGGAGGCGATCACGGCTTTCTTGAACAGGCCCCAGATGATCAGCAACAGCCCCATCGCGGCCATGCCCTTGTCCATCCTGGGAACGCTCTGGAATTGCGGGATCAGGTGCGAGGCGCGGACAATCGGACCGGCGACAAGATGCGGGAAGAAGGACATGAGCAACACCATGTCCAGCAACCGCGCAGGCTCCGTCTGCCGCCGGTAGATATCGATGAGGTAGCTCATCCCCTGGAAGGTGAAGAAGGAGATGCCGATCGGCAGGACGACCTGCATGATGTAGAGGTCGCGTTCCCAGCCCAAGCCCGCAAGCAAGCTCGCGAGCTGCTCCATGAAGAAGCCGTAATATTTGAACCATCCCAGGATGCACAGATTGGCGATCACCCCGAGGATCAGGAAGAGTTTGCGCCGTTTCTCGTCATCCTTGAAATGGACGATCAGCCAAGCCGCGCCCCAGTTCAGGAAACCGCTGAAGATCAGCAGCGCAACGAAGCGCCAGTCCCAGGCGCCATAGAAGAACCAGCTGGCGACCAGCAGGAAAATCTTGCGCCATTCATTGGAGCCCTTCAGCCCCCATGCAATCGCATAGACGGCCAGGAAGAACAGCCCGAAAGTCAGGGTGGGAAACAGCACCGGCGGTTAGCGTTCGCTGTACGCTGCGGCCGCCCTTTCAAGGTCGGCAAACAGCAATTGACCGATCCTGGCGCCCCCGGTCTGGTTGAAATGAACATGGTCCCCGCGCATCAGCGCCGGTTCCCGATTGCGCCATCGATGCGCACTACAGCGTCCCCCCATCGCGGCGTCCCAATCCCAGAACGCCAAACCCATATCGCGCGCCACGCGCCGTTGCCGATCCCTGAGCTCGGCCAGCAAAGTGGGCGTATACCAGGGTTGCGACCCGCTATCGACGCCCGCCGGGTCGGGACAGGGAGTGGGCGGACCTGCATTGTCGGCGAGCCCCCTCGTGCGCGTATTGGCATCAGGTGCTCCGATCAGCAGGATCGGCACGTCGCGGCCCGCCAGCCTGCGCAAGCGGCTCACCTGTGCCCGCAAGTCGCGCTCGAACCCGGCCGCAGTCAGTTGCTGCGAAAAGCCTTCATTCGTGCCGAAGGCGATGACCAGCAGGTCGGGCGCATAAACGGCGAGCTCGGCCGCCGCTACTTCATCGCTGGATCGTCCGACATGAACCAGTTGCGAGCCACTGACACCGAGATTGGAGAGCACGACGCCCCCCTCCTGCCGCATGGTCGCGAAGGAGGTCACCGTGACGATGCGATCGTCCTGGGTCGTGATCGACGCGCCAAGCTGCGGATAATCACTGTCCATCGTCCGGCAAACGGTTTGCCGCTGCGGGCCGTCCAGCTCCCACCGCTGCGTTTCAAAGCCGAGGCGCATTGTTACAGTGCCGGCACCCGGCTGGCTGATCGCACACACGATGATCCGGTCGAACGACTGATCCGGCGTATCGGCCGATATCCCCAGCATCTCGCCTTCGGCCCGCGCCGTCTGGCTGAAGCCGGAGAGGCCGAGCGGGGGTCCGTAATTTGCATAGCCGCGCCCGAAGGTGGAATTCACTTCCCAACCGCTGGTCTGCGAAGCTGTTACGCCCCAGGTAAGATAGCCCGCATAGGGCCGCCCGGCGGCAAGCACACCGCGCCCGCCATGGCCGTAACGGCGGCGCAATTCCTCGCGCCAGCCATTGGTGATATTGTCGCCGGCGGTATGGCTGTCGCCGATCTGGAGAATGTGGACGGGCGTTCCGCTGCTGCGCTCGCTGGACGCCAGTCGCTCGAAAAAGGGCGCGAGATTGTCTTCGTAGCACAGCGTTTCGGTGCATGTGCCGGACGAAGACTGGGCCGCCGCCATCGCGGCCATTGCGATCATCGCCCTCATCCGTCCGCCTGACCTGTATTGGCTTCATCATTGCCGGCATTGCGCCGCTCACGCTCCCGCATGGCTTCGGCGCGGGCACTGTCGACATAGCCGCGAATCCGTTCCTCCAGCGCATGGGTGAGGAAGCCATAGCCCATGCCGGTCATGTGGATGCCGTCATTGGCGCGGGCCAGGGTCCGGGCCCCGGTTTCGGGATTGGGGAGATAGGCAACATAATCTCCCGCCTCATCGACGCTCAGCGGCACGGTGTCGATAAAGGGTACGCCGAGTTGCCGCATACGCGCGGCGTAGAACGCGTTCTGCTGCTGAATCTGCGCGTCGAAACTCTCACGCCGCATCTTGGGCAGGCCAACCCAGTAGACGATGGCCCCCTGATCGCGCAGCAGCTGGACGATCGCATCAACACGCTCGCCGACAATTTCCTGCCATTCCTCGCTCATGAACGCTGCCCCGGAATTACCGGTATAAATGCCCTGCGTATCGTTTGCGCCGAAGGAAAGCACCGCGATATCAACCTGTTGCTCCTCGAGCCGCTCGGAGATGTCATCGAATATATTCAGGCTGCGATAGCGGGTGAAGCCCGTCGACTGGCGCGAGAATTGATGGACGACGAAATCGTCATCTCCCCGGAAGCCCCTATACAGGGCCGCCCAGAGGCCATCGCCGAAACTGTCTCCAAACACACCGATCTGTACGGGTTCGCCCGCGCCCAATGACCGGGTGAGGTTGCGGTTGAACTGCACGGCGCATTCTCTGGGTGCGATTTCGGCCGAAGCCGTCTCGACCGGGGCAACGACCGGCGCTGGCCCGTTGGCAACCGCCTCGCCGGCATTGCTGCCGCCAAGAAATGCAAGACCGATCACTGCCCCGACGGCAATGCCGATAAACAGAACAGCCGTCCGATCAAGCAACAGTAACAGCTTTTCCACTGCGCCTCTCCGTCTCCTGGCACCAATGCCGCGGCTTCATGTCCAATGGCGAGAGGCTTGGCAAGCACCGCGCGCAATTCATTGGGAAAGGAGTGTGGATACGTCCGGATGAACCGGAGTGGAATCAACCGATAATTAAGCGGACAGGAAACAGGAATTCTTGCTTTTCAAGCCGTTTCCAGCATAGCCTGTGTCAGGGGATGCACTTTTCAGGGGGAATGAATATGGCCAGTCGACCAAAACCAACCGGCAAACAATTGGGACTTATCATCGTCGGCGCAGTGGCAGGCGCTGTTATCGCCCATCTCGTTCTGGGTGTCGGCGGCGCCGTCGGCGGCGGGATAATCGGCCTCGGCGCCGCACTTGGCGGCATGCCCTATTTCCGGGCCGTGCAGGAATGGCAGAAAAACCAGCAATAACTCAGGATGCGGGCTTGAGCGCCGATCTGTAATAGTCGGCGGCTTCTTCATGGTCGGTCCAGAAACCGCGCGGCTTTCCGCTGGTCAGCTGGTCGACAAGAATGCCAAGATGGGCATGCCAGCCGGCAGCCGTATCGGACAGTTGCGCAAAATCGGCGGGCGGTGCCTGTATGAGCAGAAGCCGCACCCGGCCCTCCCGTTCGGCTAGCTCTATACGGGTCTGCTCCTCTTCATTGACGCCCTTGAATATCAGGAGGTGCGGTGGATCGATGGCGATGATCCGGCCTTCCATGTCGATGCCGCCCTGCATCGATGCATAGCGCTCCGGCAATGGTTCGTGCGAAAGATGGTCATGATTGAACGCCATGGTGAAGCCGTCGCCCGCCTTGCCGCCCATCGTGCCCCCACAAAACCAGAGCGCCCGTTTTTCCGGATCGACCAGATATTCCCAGACCCGTTCTATCGGGCCGGGCAGATCGCGGACAAAGCGGAGCGAACCATCTTCAAGCTGGGTGCCATATTCTTCGCGCATATCACTCTTCCTCTTTCAGCATTTCCGCCAGCCGGTCGAGACGGCCGTTCCATTTCCTCCGGGTCTCACTGACCCATGCCTCCATCGCCGCAAGCCCGTCCGGGTCGAGGCTGTAAATCCGTTCCCGGCCGCGCCGCTCGACGCGCACCATGCCTGCTTCGCGCAGGATTTTGAGGTGCTGGGAAATCGCCGGCGGACTCGTATCGAAATGAGCCGAGATATCACCCGCCCGCAGATCCGCTTCGGACAATAGCCCGACAATCCTGCGCCGTGTCGAATCACCCAAGGCCGCAAATCTATCCATGCGATGATATTTAAGTTTTACATTAATTAAGTCAATGCTTAAATAAATAAGCGCTGGGCAGGGCTGCCGGCCCATGGCAACACTGCGGGATGGCAGGTCTCTGGGATAAATATGTCGTACCGCGGTTGATCGGCTATTGCTGTACGCAGCCGCCGATCATGAAGCGCCGCGCCAAGGTTGTTCCGCGCGCGCAGGGCAAGGTGCTGGAGCTGGGCGCGGGCGGCGGCGCGAATTTCGCCCTGTACGACCCAAGCCGCGTGACCAGTGTCGAAGGTGTCGACCCTTCCCCTGAATTGCTGTCGCGCGCGCACGAGGCTGCAAAGGCAACCGGCCTGCCCTTCACGATCGAACGCGGCATCGCGGAAGACCTGCCCTTTGACGATGCGAGTTTCGACACGGTGCTCACGACATTTACATTGTGTTCCGTACAGGATCAGGCGCAGGCGCTGGTCGAGGCGCGGCGCGTCCTGAAACCCGGCGGCCAGTTGCTCTTCTGCGAACATGGTGCAGCGCCCGACGCCAAGGTCGCCAAATGGCAGCGCCGGATCGAACCGATCTGGAAACGGATCGGCGGCGGATGCCATCTCACACGGCCGGTCAGCAACGCCGTTGCTCAGGCTGGATTCAGCATTGTCGAGCAAGAGAAGGGCTATATGGAGCACTCACCCCGCTGGGCGGGCTGGGTCGAATGGGGAGAGGCCCGAATATGATTGCAAGAGCCGTGATTGCGGTTGCAACCCTGTCGCTTGCGTTTCCCGCTGCGGCTGAACGGCGCGGCTATTCCGTGACTGGGTTCGATCGCATCCAGGTTCAGGGCCCTTTTGTCGTCCGCCTTACCACGGGACGCGGATCATCGGCCTATGCCGAAGGGGACAATCGCGCGATAAACGAAATATCGGTTGAGGTAATGGGCAACACATTGCGGGTTCGCCGCAATCTCTCGTCCAACTGGGGCGGCTATCCCGGCGATCGCGAAACGCAATCCGCCATCCTGTATCTCACGACGCATGAACTGGAACAGGCGACTGTTATCGGCACGGGCGATCTCGAGATCGATCGTATGGAAGGCGGTCGACTGGTCGTCAGCCTTGGCGGCAATGGAAGGCTGGCGGTCGGCGAGATCGAGGCCGACCATGTAGCGCTCGCCGTGACTGGCGCCGGTGTCATGGAAGTCGGCGGCCATGCCGAAACCGGGCAGGTCACGGTCCAGGGGCCGGGTACGGTCTCTGCCTCGGGGCTGGTCATTGAAAACCTCACTGTCAATCTCAACGGCCCGGGCAGCATCGAAGTGGCCGCGGAACGCGAAGCCGATGTGACATCAGTGGGCAATGGCTTCGTAACAATTCTCGGCAACGCCGCCTGCACCGATCACAGTGTCGGGTCAGGCCAGGTTAGCTGTGGCGGCTTTCTGAACCGGAGATAGATTGTCAGAATTTCCTTAACAGGAAATCGCCGCACCGGCCCGCACCCCCACCCGACCTCCCAGTCAGTGTATTCTATGGGAGGTCGGGTGGGGGTGCGGGCCGGTGCGGCGACGTTGCGCTAGCAACGTTCTGACAAACCAATCCCTTTTCCGACAATCCCCTAAACCAATCCCAATTTCGCCAGATCGTTCAGCATCTGCGGCGGCATTTCGGCAATCTGATCCTCATCGCCGTCGAAATCCTTGGGCGCATCCTTACCCTTCAGATAGCGCCAGCCCTGATGCGCGCGTTTCGGGCGTGTGCGGACGGGAATGAGCTTAGGATCGAGCCGGATATTCCAGCGTCCGTCATCGCTTTCCGCAAATCCCACGATCCGCTGCCGCACGACCAGCCGGTGCTTGATGATCCAGAAAATCGATCCGCCAATCAGTTCCTCAAACCGCGTCGGACGATAGCGCGTCGTGATCGTAACCTCGCCATCCGCGATCCGGGGCGCCTGGCGTTCCCTTATCCGCGCGATGGAATCGCACCCAACGGCCGGTTTGGTGATATGCAGGGATGGCATGGACTTTATCTGGGCGACGCTACGCCCCGGATCAAGTTATCCGACAAGCCCGGCCGCAACCGCAAGCCCGAGAAAGGCCAGAAAGCCGATGGAATCGGTGATCATTGTCACGAAAACGGACGACGCCACGGCCGGATCCTGATCCAGCCGCTCAAGGGTCACGGGAACGAACACGCCTGCCAGTCCCGCAACCACGATGTTGACGAGCATGGCCGTGGCGATCACCGCGCCCAGCAACCAGTTGGAAAAGACCAGCGCGGCACCGATCCCGATCAGAATCGCAATCGTCGCGCCGTTCAGGATCGCAACCATCAATTCCTTGCGGATCGTCCGCCAGGTATTGGACCGGGTGAGTTCGTTCATTGCCAGTGCGCGCACGGCGACCGCCATGGTCTGCGTCCCCGCATTGCCGCCGATCGACGCCACGATCGGCATGAGGATGGCGAGCGCCACCATCTCTTCGATTGCCGCTCCGAATATCGAGATGATGAAACTCGCGACCAGCGCCGTCCCGAGATTGGCGATCAGCCAGCGCACCCGGCCGCCATAGGCTTCGCTGACCGGCTGGTTGATATCGCCTTCGCCGGCACCGGACAGCCGCAGGATATCCTCGCCCGCCTCTTCGGAGATGATGTCGACGATATCATCGACCGTGATCATCCCCACCAGCCGCCCCGAACTGTCGGTGACGGCAGCGGAAATCAGGCCATATTTCTTGAACCGCAGCGCGACTTCTTCCTGATCCATATCGACGGGGATCAGCGTCTGTTCACGCTTCATCACATCGCCGATCAGGAACTCGCGGGGCGTGCGCAGGATCCAGCTCAGCGCGCAGGTTCCGACCGGATGATGGGCGGTATCGACGACGAATATTTCCCAGAACTCCAGCGTGTCGTCCTGGTTCTCGCGCAGATAGTCGATGACGTCGCCGACGGACATATTCTCGTACACCGCGACCAGTTCGCGCTGCATGACGCGGCCTGCGGATTCTTCCGGATAGGTAAGCGCTTCCTCGATCGCGGCGCGATCGTCGGGATCGAGCGCGCTGAGCACTTCCTGCTGATCCCCGGCTTCCATATCCTCGATAATCGCGACGGCATCATCCGTCTCGAGATTGCCCGCGAGATCCGCGACCTGCACATTGTCCAGCTGGTCGACCAGGTCTTCACGAACAAAGTCGTTCATCTCGGCAAGGACTTCGCCGTCCAGCAATTCGGACAGCGCGGCGGCCAGGTCCGAGCGCTGGTCGCGGCCTACCTGTTCGAAAAGGTCGGCAATATCGGCGGGATGGAGACGGCCGGCCAGCTCTCGCGCAGCCTCGTCATCGCCGGATTCGACGGCATCGATAACGGCATCGACAAATTCCGGTTTCAGCCGGTCATCCTTGTCGAGTTCGGTTTCGGTTTCTCCAATGTCGGGAGCGTCAGCGGCAATTTCACTCATGCGGCGGCTCCCTCATA
Organism: uncultured Parasphingopyxis sp.; assembly: GCA_947259005.1. GTDB lineage: Bacteria > Pseudomonadota > Alphaproteobacteria > Sphingomonadales > Sphingomonadaceae > Parasphingopyxis. The sequence goes on from CAMYKP010000012.1 coordinate 210,276, forward strand.
GCGTGCATCTGGCGATACAACCGTTCCGGCGCCGCCTTAAACCGAAAATGGGCGGCTTGTCAGCCTTTCTTCATCGCAGCGATCGGTTACTATGGCGCAGATGCCCGATTATACACTTTCCGTGCTCGATCAGTCGCCAATCGCCGAAGGGCGAAGCGCTGCCGATGCAATCGCCGACACACTCGATCTGGCGCGCCATGCCGATGCGCTAGGCTATCATCGCTACTGGATTGCCGAGCATCATGCGAGCCCGGCCCTGGCTGGCGCAGCGCCCGAAGCGCTGATCGGGCCGATAGCGCAGGCGACAACGCAGATCCGCGTAGGTTCGGGGGGCATCATGCTGCCCCATTATTCGCCGTTTAAAGTGGCCGAGACTTTCTGCCTGCTGAGCGCGCTGGCGCCTGGACGCATCGATCTCGGCCTGGGGCGCGCACCCGGAGGAGATGGCCGGACGATGTTGGCCCTGCAGCGTGATCGCAGCAAACGCATGGCGCATGACGATTTTCCGAACAATCTTGCCGAACTGCTGGCCTATTTCGACCATGGCCTGCCCGACGACCATGTTTTCGCGCCGCTGATGGACACCCTTCCATCGGGCGGCGGCATGCCCGAACCCTGGCTCCTCGGCTCTTCGATGGACAGCGCATTATGGGCGGCGGAAGCAGGCCTTCCCTATTGCTTCGCCGATTTCATCAACCCTGACGGCGCGGCGATGACAGCCGAATATCGCGCAAGGTTCAAACCGTCCGACCGCCTTGCCGAGCCGCATGTGATGGCAGCAAGCTGGGTAATCGCAGCAGATGATGCCGAACAGGCTGCGCGACTTGGCAAGCCTGCCGCAATGCTTGGCGCGCTGCTTCGACGAAACGTACTTATCCCCGTCCCGTCCATCGAGACGGCGGAGGACTGGCTGGCAGACAATCCGGCCGCGCTGTCATCCCGGCGACGGCGGGTGATCCTCGGCACCGCTTCAGAGGTCCGCGCACAGGTCGATACAGTCGCCGCCGAATATGGCGCAGACGAGATGATGCTGGTAAACATCATGTCCGATCATACAGCCCGACGGGAAAGCTATCGGCTGGTGGCGCAAGAATATGGACTAGCGCCGCGCGCCAAGGCTGCTTAGGGACACCCACACGAATTACCTGACCAGGAGACACTATTCATGTCCGATACGCTTACCATTTCACTCGACAGCGGCGATGTCGTCATCAAGCTGCGCCCAGACCTCGCGCCGAACCATGTTGCGCAGATCACCGAACTTGCCAAAGACGGTTTCTACGACGGTGTCGTCTTTCACCGCGTTATTCCCGGCTTCATGGCGCAGGGTGGCGATCCCACAGGCACCGGCATGCACGGTTCTGACAAACCCAATCTCGTACAGGAATTCAACAGCGAGCCGCATGTCCGCGGTACCTGTTCAATGGCCCGGTCGCAGGATCCGAACAGCGCCAACAGCCAGTTCTTCATCTGCTTCGACGACGCGGAATTCCTCGATGGCCAGTATACCGTCTGGGGCCAGGTAACGTCCGGCATGGAACATGTGGACGCGCTGCCCAAAGGCGAACCGCCCGCACAGCCCGGCGTCATCAAGTCCATGACGGTCAGCTAAGGCCGCATCATGGCCAATCCGGTCACCCTTATCACCGGCGCATCGAGCGGGCTCGGCATGCTATTTGCCCGGACCTGCGCGGCGCGCGGTGACCGGGTCGCGCTTGTCGCGCGGCGCAGGAACAAGCTCAAGGAACTGGCCAGGGAACTGGGACCCGACACAATCGTCATTTCGGAAGACCTGAGTGATTATGATGCGCCCGAGGCCATCGTCGAGGCGATTGAGGACGCCGGAGCTTATGTCGACATCCTGATCAACAATGCAGGCTTCGGCGCAAGAGGCGCGTTTCATGAACTGCCGGTCGGCGATCAGATGGACATGATCCATGTCAACGCGATTGCGGTTGCGCAGCTTTGCCACCGGGTGGTGCCGATGATGATTGCCAATGGCGGCGGCGCGATCCTCAACGTGGCGTCCACCGCCTCTTTCCAGGCGGGGCCGGGCATGGCGGTCTATTATGCCACCAAGGCCTTTGTCCTTTCGCTGTCCGAAGCGCTGCACGAGGAGCTGGAGCCGCACAATATTGCGGTCACCGCCCTTTGCCCCGGCCCGACGAAGACGGAATTCGCCGAGCAGGCCGACATGGCCAATACAAAATTGTTCGCGAGTTTCGCGGGCGATCCCGAATCAGTGGTTGCTGCGGGCCTGAAAGGACTCGCCAAGAACAAGGCGATCGTCGTTCCGGGCGCGGTCAACAAGGCGATGGTGCAGTCCAATCGGCTGACACCGCGCAGCGTAAGCCGCGAAATCGTCAAGCTGTTACAGCAATAGCCTCGCTCGCCGGAGATTGGCCGCTCGCCTGACGGCACACCCGGCTGAACAGCCAGTCATGGAATTGCCGGACCGGATTGCGCCGCAATGCAGAACGTCGGCAGGAGAACCAGTAGCTGTACGGACTCTCTACCGCGGTATCGAACAGGCTCTCGAGCCGATCGTCGGACGCGTCATGGAGATGCGAATCAAGCATGAAGGCAACCCCCAGCCCCTGCGCCGCCGCATCAAGCATCAGCTGGCCCGAATCGAAATGGTCTTCCGCCGCAGGCTCGAGATTCGGATAGCCGATGGCATTGCGCCAGAAATGGAAAGTCTCCGGCATATCCCGGTGCAGCAGGATTGTCAGTCCGGCGATCTGTTCCGGCTCGACCACCGGCGCTCCGCGCAGCGTAAGGCCGCGCGCTGCAATCGGTGTAATGATGTTGTGATCGATCTTGCGTGAATAGAGACCAGGGTCGATCGACTGGGCCAGGGTGATCGCCGCGTCCAGCCCGTCGCCGAGTCGTGATGTACCATGCGCAGCCGTATCAATGTCGATATGGAGTTCGGGATGCATCCGGCGCAATTCTGGCAATTTGCCGATCAGGCGCTGCGAGGCGAAGAGAGGCAGAACCCCGAGCTTCAACCGTATGAGATCCGCCTGCCCGGTGGACACCTCAATCGCATTGGCAAGATCGTCCAGCGGCGCGGAAACACGGGCCAGAAGAGCCTCTCCATCTTCCGTCAACACCATGGCATGATGGCGACGCTCAAACAGCGCTCGCCCTAGAAAATGCTCGAGATTTTGAACCCGCCGACTGAGCGCTGGCGAGGAGAGTGACAATTCCTCGGCCGCCGCCTTCACCGAACCCAGCCGAGCAACTTGCACAAAAGCCTCAATAGCAGTCAGGGGCGGCAATCGGCGCATCGGTTGGCTCCTTCTGGTTCACAAACTCATATCCGGTGATGCCGGGAAGTGAGTTGCAATATCTGCAATCTATATCAATCTTTTCGCACTTGCACAATTGCAATTTGAAACCCAATTAGGCGGGGCCTTACAGGCATCCTCTCCTAAGACCCTTCGGGTCGGCCTCCCCCTCTTTGGCCGGCCCGTTTTTTTTGCCCGCAGCAAATTGGCCGGAGAATCGCGATTTGCCGATAGGCAGTGGTTCGCATTGAGCAATTCAGCACCTATGTAGGAATTCGTCACTGAAACGGAGTCCCCATGGCAGACGCTGAAACGCCACCCGCTATCGAAGGTCACAAGCTGCAAGTCGCCAATGCCCGCCCGGAAGATTCGGGCCGCGGCCTCGCGCGCATGTCCCGCGAAACGATGACGACGCTCGGCCTGTCCGAGGGCGATGTCGTTACAATAACCGGAAAACGAACGACGCCCGCCCGTGCGGTCCTTCCCTATCAGGAGGACGAAGGCCTTGCGATTTTGCGTATCGACGGGCTTCAGCGTGCCAATGCCGGAGCCGGGTCCGGTGATTTCGTGACTGTCGAAAAGGCGGAATCCAAGGCAGCAAAGCGTGTTGTATTCGCGCCTGCACAACGAAACCTTCGCCTCCATGGCAATGCCGAGGCCTTGAAACGCAGTTTTGGCATGAAACCGCTCACCCAGGGCGATGTGGTCGCAACCGCCGGTCAGCGGCCCGTCGACCAGGCGGGAATGCCGCCGCAGCTTCGCCAGATGATGAACGCCCCGGCTTATGCCTTGCAGGAAGTACGGCTGCTCGTCACCGCCACGACACCAAAGGGCATCGTCCATATCGACGCAGACACGATCGTCGAGCTGAAGGCCGAATATAGCGAACCGACCGAGGCGCGCCGTGCGGATGTCACCTACGACGATCTGGGCGGCATGGTCGAAACGATCGATCAGTTGCGCGAGATGGTTGAACTGCCGCTGCGCTATCCCGAACTGTTCCAGCGCCTCGGTGTGGAACCGCCCAAGGGTGTGCTGCTCCACGGCCCGCCCGGCACCGGCAAGACTTTGCTTGCCCGCGCGGTTGCCAATGAAAGCGATGCAGAATTCTTCCTGGTCAACGGACCGGAAATTATGGGCTCCGCCTATGGCGAGAGCGAGAAGAAGTTGCGCGAGGTTTTCGAGAAAGCTGCAGAGGCCCAGCCTTCGATCATTTTTATCGACGAGATCGATTCGATTACCCCCAAGCGGGACAAGGTTGCCGGAGAGGCTGAGAAACGTCTGGTCGCCCAACTGCTGACACTGATGGACGGGCTGCAGAGCCGGGCCAATCTGATCGTCATCGCGGCAACCAACCGCCCCGAAGCCATTGACGAGGCGCTGCGCCGCCCCGGGCGCTTCGATCGTGAAATTGTCGTCGGCGTACCCGACGAGCATGGTCGACGCGAAGTGCTCGCCATTCACACGCGCGGTATGCCGCTCGCCGGGGACGTCAGCCTGCGCGATCTTGCCCGGCAAACCTATGGTTTTGTCGGGGCGGATCTGGCCGCATTGACGCGAGAAGCGGCGATCGAGGCGGTACGCCGCATCATGCCGCGGCTAAACCTTGAAGAGCGTACGGTTCCCACCGAAGTGCTTGACGACCTGTCGGTCGACCGGGCCGATTTCGAGGAAGCGCTCAAGCGCATCCAGCCTTCCGCGCTGCGCGAGGTGATGGTGCAGGCGCCCAATGTAAGCTGGGACGATATTGGCGGGCTGGACGAGGTCCAAAAACGACTGAAAGAAGGCGTCGAGCTGCCGCTCAAGGATCCCGATGCGTTCCGGCGCCTCGGCATTCGTCCCGCCAAGGGTTTCCTCCTCTATGGACCACCCGGCACCGGCAAGACCTTGCTGGCCAAGGCGACGGCGCATGAATCGAACGCGAATTTCATCGCCACCAAATCGTCCGACCTGCTCTCCAAATGGTATGGCGAGAGCGAACAGCAGATCGCGCGGCTCTTTGCCCGTGCACGGCAGGTCGCGCCTACGGTCATCTTCTTCGATGAGCTGGACAGCCTCGTCCCGGCACGCGGGGCGGGCCTTGGCGAGCCACAGGTGACCGAGCGGGTCGTGAACACGATCCTTGCCGAGATGGACGGGCTTGAAGAGCTGCAATCGGTCGTCGTAATTGGCGCGACCAACCGGCCCAATCTTATCGATCCGGCGCTGCTAAGGCCAGGACGGTTCGACGAGATGGTCTATGTGCCAGTTCCCGAGGAAGCGGGACGGCGACGGATTCTTGCGATCCATACATCCACGATGCCGCTTGCCGACGATGTCGATCTCGATGTTCTTGCCGAGCGGACCGACCGGTTTACCGGCGCCGATCTGGAAGATCTGACACGCCGCGCCGGGCTCTATGCGCTGCGCCGGTCGATCAAGGCCGAAAAGGTCGCCATGATCGATTTCGAATCGGCACTGGGCGATACGCGGGCCAGCGTCACCAGCGAAATGGAGCGCGAATATGAACTGATGGCGGCCAAGCTCAAGCAGGACTCGCTGGCCATCAATCCCATCGGCTTCATTTCTCCCGGCATGCTGAGCCCGACCAATCAGGACAAGCACGACTAGGGCCTGACCTTAGTCGTCCAGCTTGAGCGCGGACCAGATTACCAGGAGCCCGAAAAGCACGGCGCTAAGCAGGAAGGGGAGCGGCATCCACAGGCCGTAGATCAGCACGCCGAGCGCCGGGGCGGCGATAAAGGCGGCCCCATTTACCGAGGCGACCATGCCCGCCACCTGGCCCTGCTCGGCGCGGTTCACGGCCAGCGATGCGCCGCTTGTGAAGCCGGGACGGAAAAGCCCCATGCCCAGTGAAGCGATAGCGAAACCCAAGGTTATCCCGTGCAGCGTCGTGACCATGGCGGTTACCAGGCAACCGGCGGCACCCAGCACAAAGCCCCAGATGACGAGCCTTTTCGGCGGAACTTTCAGCTGCGGTATCAGGCCCCATTGCGCGAGCAACGTCGCACCCGCACCGGCCATGAGCACGATTCCGATCGCTTGCTGTGCCTCGCTTAGCGGGACCGACATGCGATCGATTACCAGAAACCCGATGACCCCGAGGATGGCCGCATGGCCATGTCCCCCGAGCACGCCAATGAGCAGCCAGGGGAAAATCCGCCTGTCGCGCCACCGCAAGCGCCCGGCCGGCCCGTCGTCGTCGTCATCATCGTCATCGCTCGTCGCCGTGGATGAGACGGACAGCCCGCCGATGGAGGGTTCGCTGGATATCGTGCCCCGCGCCTGATGCTGCGGCGTATCGTTGGGCAAAAGAAAGGTAACCGCGATCCAGACCAGGCATCCCAAAAATGCGAAAACAATCAGCGGCCCGGCGAGTCCGCCTTCAATCGGCATGACAAAGGCAGGGGCCAGCGCCGGACCGAGGATCGTTCCCAGCCCGAAAGAAGAAGCAATGACGGACAAGGCCGCGGTACGGTTTTGGCGGTCTGTGCGCGCGGCGACATAAGCCTGAACCGCCGGAGGAGCCGCCGAACCGAAACCGCCATAAAGGCTGCGCGCGGCAGCGAAAATGAGGAAGGTCGTCGCCGGAAGCAGCCACCCTGTAAGCCCCAGCCACAGGATGATCCCGCAAATCGCCATCGACGAGATGAAGCCCAAAGTACCAAGCAACATCAGGGGCTTGCGGCCGCGCCGATCCGACTGACGCGCCCAATAGGGCGCCATCAGCACCCAGAGCAGGGCCGACCAGGTATAGGCGAGCGACACCCAGAAATCGGGAATTTCGAGCGCCCGGCCGATCGTCGGCATAACCGACTGCATCGCCGTATTGCCCGCTGCTGCAGTAAGCATGACAAGGAACAGGACCACGAACCGGTCACGGCGGATCTGGACGTTCGGTGCGCCAGCCATCAGGCGGTCCGGCTCGCGGCAAGGGCCGTCATATCATTCACAATTCGTGTTCGCATTGCCTTCCCTTAACGGCAACCATTCGCATGCGATAGTCAGCAATGGCTTGCCATCGGCGCGGGCATTTGCGAACGGGTTCCCGACAAATCCCCAGGACATATGAAACGCATGACCGATACCGCTTCCGAAGCAACCGATCGCGATACCGCATCCAGCGGGCCGGGCGCGCTCGCCCTGTTTTTCAAGGGATTCCTCAAGCACCCGGTAATGGTCGGGTCGATTATCCCGTCCTCAAAGTCGCTTATCAGGCAAATGCTCGCGCCGGTTGACTGGGAAAATACAAAATTGTTCGTCGAATATGGGCCCGGCGTCGGGACATTCTGCCGCCCCATCCTCGACAAACTCGGGCCCGATGCGATGCTGCTGGCGATCGATACCAATCCCGATTTCGTCGACTATCTGAAACGCGAGATCAAAGACCCCCGCTTTCATGTGGTCCTGGGTTCGGCAGCCGATGTTGAATCCATCGTCGCGGAAAAAGGCTTTGAAAAGGCCGACTATGTTGTCTCAGGCCTCCCCTTTTCGACCCTGCCGGATGGCGTGGGCGAGGAGATCGGCAAGGCAACCGGCCGGGTCGTCCGCCCGGGCGGCGCATTTCTGGTCTATCAATTCTCGCCCAAGTGCCGCGACTATATCGTCCCGAATTTTGACCGGGTCGACAGGGGCCGGTCATGGTGGAACATCCCGCCGGCGGTGCTGTTCTGGGGCTGGAAGAACGAGAGCTAGCCGGCCTTCCCGGCTGTCTTCACTGGCCGTCGATCCCGAAATTCAGGCGTCGCGAGACATTATAGTCGAGCACCGACATCAGGAAATATGACAGGCGCCCCTTGATCCGCGTCCACAGGGTCTGGCTGCGCGCATAATCTTCCGGCGTAATGCGCACGCAATCGACGATTTCATTATCGACATAACGGCGGACCATATCGGCAAATCCCGCATCGCGGATTCGCAGCATGACTTCCAGATTGAGATACAGGCTGCGGACATCGAAATTGGCCGAGCCGATATAGACGATGTCATCGACCACATAGAGCTTGGTGTGCAGCATCATCGGCTGATACTCATACACTTCGACCTCGGGCAGCAGGTAGCGATAGCGGTTGCGGGCGGCAGCGATCGTCACATTGTTGTCCGACTTTGCAGCCGTGATGACGCGCGATCGCCCGAACCGGGCGGCCCGGCGTATCGGCCGCAATTGCGGCGCATAGGGCGCGAAATACGCGGCGACTACGTCGATCATGGTTCCGCCATTGAGATCGTTGCGCAGCGTCTGGCCCCATGGGCTCAGCTCGCGTGTCGGCCCGCCAAACAGCAAACGGACATCCCCATCCTGCTCATGATGACGCAAAAGAATGCTGCGCAGATCCTCCATCTGAGATCTCGGGTCTCGCGACCAGCGAACGATATCATCAAAATAATTGGAAAGTCGGCGAGCCGCCGGTCCTTCGACCTGCAGGCCAAGATCGCGCCATCCCTCTGATTTATAGGCGGCGAAATAGCCCTGCGCGACATTGAACCCGCCAACCATGGCCAGGCGACCATCGGCAATCGCGATTTTCTGATGGTTGCGCAGGAGATAGCGGCGGCTGCGCTTGGGTTCATAACGGCAAAAGACACAACCGGTCTCGGCAAGCGGGGCAAAAAAGGCATCGCTGGCCTTTGCACTGCCGAAACCGTCGACGAGCAGCGAAACCTTCACACCCCGACTATGGGCGGCAACCAGTGCATCGCGGACGCGAGTCGATGCGGAGTCTTCAAGGAAGATATAGAAGAGCAATTTGATGCTTTCCCGGGCACCATCGATAAGCGCGATCAGAGTATCGAGCCGCTCCGGTCCTTCCGGAAGCAGGACAAACCGATGCCCGTCGACACCGGGCAAGGGATAAATGGGCCGTTCCTGGTCTGCCATGGCCAAGGGTCTAGGCTGCAAATGCCCCGCGCGGCAAGCCGGAGAATTTCTTGACAATCCGCGCCTTCGGGCCTATTTCGCCGCCTTTCCCGTATTGCTGATAATTGGAACAAGCCATGGCGCGCGTTACAGTCGAAGATTGTGTCGACAAGATTCCCAACCGTTTTGATCTGGTCCTGCTCGCTGCACAGCGGGCCCGTCAGATTTCCGGCGGGGCCGAACTGACGCTTGAGCGCGACCGCGACAAAAACCCGGTCGTCGCGCTGCGCGAAATCGCCGAAGCGACGATCAAGCCGAAGCATCTCGAAGAAGCGCTGGTGCAGAGCCTGCAGCGTGTGCAGATTGACGACGAAGAAGAAGCCGATGAAGTCGGTTCGCTGTCCCAGTCGGCCGAAGCGCTGCGCCTCACGGCCTCCGCGCCTCCCCGCAACACCAACGTTGCGGCGGACTACGAAGGCTAGTTCGCTTTCCGGAAGACCCAAATAAAAAGGGCCCGCGCATCGCATGGGCCCTTTTTTGTATCTGCTTTCGGTCGGTTCTCTGCGTAAGCCCTTACTCGGCAGCTTCCGCGACGACATCGCTCTGATCTACCCATAACAGGTCGTGCCAGTCGAGCGGTCGGCCGTCATGGGCGTGTACGCGAATGGTCTGGACCGGCTGGCGATCGCGTTCGTCGCACAATACCGGGTTCGAAGGCACGCCCGTGCCCCATTTCTCACCCCATTGCCGCAGCGCGATCATCGTAGGCAGCAGCGATTCGCCTTTTTCCGTGAGCTTGTATTCGATCTTGCGGCGATCGTCGGGACAAGGCTGACGTTCGAGAATTTCGCTTTCGACAAGACGGCCGAGCCGGTTGGCCAGGATGTTGCGCGCGATGCCGAGATTCGACTGCATCTCCTCGAAATGTTTGAGGCCATTGAACGCCGCACGCAAAATCATGAATGACCAGCGCTCCCCCATTGCTTCCAGCGCACGGGGAAGCCCGCATTCATCATCGCCAATATCGCCAAGTGGTTCGGTTAGTTTGCCCATAAGAAATCAGCCTACTGCAAAACGGTGGATTCGTAAATCTATCTGCCTTAAAAAGTTTTTAGTTGCAACTTAAAACCCAATCAACTAGGTAGTGATTCGCAACTTAAAAGCAAGGACCCGAATCATGCAACACATCCTGACCGCTATTCTCTCGTTCGTAACCACCACGCTGCTGTTCGCGGCAACCGCCGCCTAACAACTGCGTCTTTTTCTCCCCCACCCCAAGAAAGACCAATACCATGCAACGCACTCTCTCCCTTCTCCTCTCCCTCGCCACCGTCGCCTTCCTGTTCACCGCCACAGGCGCCCAAGCCCGCACGATGTATCGCGCGACGCTCGCCGAAGCGCCGACCGAACGGGTTCATGTGATCCGCAACGCACCCTGGGTTTGTAACGGCGACAGCTGCGCCACCGATCAGGCACGCAGCGGACCGGCCAATACCTGCTACTCGGTCGCCCGCGAGCTTGGTGCGCTGGTTTCCTTCTCCGCCGACAATGAAGCGCTGACCGAGGAAGAACTCGCTCAGTGCAATGAAGCCGCAGGATAAATTCCCGCCTTCAACCGTCCCGTAGCCACTAATTTGGTTGCAATATCCCAGCACCCGGCCATCTTGGTCGGGTGCTGAGACAATATGAACTGATCGAACGGGTCAAAAGCTACGACCCACAGGCCGACGAGGCCCTGATCAACCGCGCCTATGTGTTTTCGGTCAACGCCCATGGCACGCAAAAGCGCGCTTCCGGCGATCCCTATTTCAGCCATCCGATCGAAGTCGCCGGCATCCTTACCGATCTCAGGCTCGACGATGAAACGATCGCCACGGCGATCCTCCATGACACCATTGAAGATACTGTCGCGACGCAGGAAGAGATCGAGCAGCTGTTCGGCGAAAATGTCGCGCGCCTCGTAGACGGCGTCACCAAGCTTTCGACCATCGAAGCCCAATCCGATACCGAGCGGGCAGCCGAAAACCTGCGCAAATTCCTGCTGGCCATGTCGGGCGACATTCGCGTGCTTCTGGTCAAGCTGGCAGACCGCTTGCACAATATGCGCACGCTGCACTTCATCAAGAATGAGGAAAAGCGCCGCCGCATCGCCCGCGAAACCATGGATATCTATGCGCCGCTCGCCGAGCGGATCGGCATGTATGAATTCATGAAGGAGATGCAGACGCTCGCATTCCAGCATCTCGAACCCGATGCGTGGGAGTCAATCTCTACCCGGCTGGACCGGCTGCGCGAAGGCGAAGGCGCGACGATCATTGATCGCATCGCCGAAGAGCTCAAGATCGTCCTCGGCAGCCATGGCGTCGATGCCGAAGTCACGGGCCGCGAGAAGCACCCCTATTCGATCTGGCGGAAAATGGCGGAGCGCCATGTTTCCTTCGAAACGCTGACCGATGTCATGGCCTTTCGCGCCATCGTTCCCGATGTCGCCGCCTGCTACCAGGCGCTCGGCATCCTGCACGAAAAATGGCACATGGTCCCCGGCCGCTTCAAGGACTACATCTCGACGCCCAAGCGCAACGGATACCGCTCGATCCATACATCGATCCAATATGGCGAGGACCGGCGGATCGAGATCCAGATCCGCAGCAAGGCGATGCACGAACAGGCCGAACATGGCCTTGCCGCCCATTGGAGCTACAAGCAGGGCGACCGGCCCGACGGCCAGGCCGGCTGGATCCGCGACCTGATCGAGATTCTCGAAACAACCGACAGCCCGGAAGAGCTGCTCGAACATACGCGCATGGCGATGTACCAGGACCGGATATTCGCCTTCACCCCGGCAGGCGAACTGATCCAGCTGCCCAAGGGCGCAACGGTCGTCGATTTCGCCTTCGAAGTGCATACGGACCTGGGCAACCAGACAGTGGGCGCGAAGGTGAACGGACGCGTCGTGCCGCTGCGCACGCAATTGGAGAATGGCGATCAGGTGCGTATCCTGCGCTCGGACAACCAGCATCCCGATCCCGGCTGGCTCAGCTTTGTCGTGACCGGCAAGGCGCGGGCCGCGATCCGCCGCTTTGTCCGCCAGAAAGAGCATGAGGAGACGGTTTCTCTCGGGCAAAAGCTGTTCGATCAGGTCGTTGCCCGCCTGCCTGCGCCGCTTGGCCGCGGCGCCACCAAGGCTGCGCTCAAACGCCTGAAGCTCGCCAAGGAAGACGCGCTGATGGAGAAGATCGCGCGCAAGGAAATTGACGATCGCGAACTGATGGAAGCCCTGATGCCCGGCATGGGAAGCGGCGACCTGAACAATGCCATCCCGCCGGCGGGCAAGGCGATATCGATCAAGGGGCTGACGCCGGGGGTCGCGTTCCAGCTTGCCGAATGCTGCCATCCGCTCCCCGGAGACCGGATCGTGGGCATCCGGCGCACTGGCGAGGATATCGAAATCCACACCATCGATTGCGATACCCTGGCCGACGGGAATGATGCCGACTGGCTGGCGGTCAACTGGGGTGACGGTTCGGACGGCGGGGCGGCGCAGCTGCGGGTCGTGCTCAAGAACGAGCCGGGCTCGCTCGCGGTCATGGCCGGGATATTCGGCCGTCACGGGGCCAACATCATCAATGTGAAGCTCGAAAACCGCGATGGCAGCTTTCACAGTTTCTGCGTCGATATCGAAGTGCATGACCGCACCCACCTGATGCGCATCGTGGCGGCCCTGCGCGCGGCCGACTGCGTCACCCAGGCCGAACGCACCTGAAAATCGCGCTGGCGGCAATCTGCTGGCCGGGCTAGGTTGCCAGCATGGCGCAAGATCCCGAAACTATGACCTATGGGCGCTATCTGTCGCTCGACACGTTGCTCTCCGCCCAGCACCCGATATCGGGCCGGCATGACGAGATGCTGTTCGTCATCATCCACCAGACGAAGGAGCTCTGGCTCAAGCAGATCATCTTCGAGCTGGAGCAGGCGCTGGCCCTTGTGCGCGAGGATGCGCTCGTTCCCGCTTATAAGGGGCTGGCGCGGGTCAGCCGGATACAGGCGGTGATGACCTTGAGCTGGGATGTGCTCGCGACGATGACGCCGGCCGATTACACCCGCTTCCGCGAAGTCCTGGGCAGCAGTTCGGGGTTCCAGTCCGCGCAGTTTCGCCAGGTCGAATTTATGCTGGGCCTGAAAGACGGAAGCCATCTCAAGCATCAGGAGGAAGACAGCGCCGAGCAACGGGCAATGCGGGCAGCTCTCGATGCACCCAGCCTGTGGGACGAAGCCAATCGTGCGGCAGCACGCGCCGGCCTCGCCATCCCGGCTGAAACACTCGAGCGCGACTGGTCCGCCCCCTACGTACCAAGCGAAGGCGTCGAAAATGCCTGGGCCTCGGTTTATCGGGACACCGAAAAATGGTGGGAGCTGTACCAGCTTGCCGAAAAGCTAGTCGATGTCGACGATGCCATGGCAAGCTGGCGGCACAAACATGTGGTAACGGTGGAACGCGTGATCGGCGGCAAGCGCGGCACCGGCGGTACGGCGGGCGTGCCCTATCTGCAATCGACGCTGTCGAAGCGCGCCTTCCCCGAATTATGGAGCCTGCGCACGCAATTGTGATACGGGGCTGTCATCGGCCTGCAACGTGGCGCAGCGATAAGCGCCCGGAGATAGAGAGGGACTGGCAATGACGATCACGATGGACAGACGGCTTCTCCTGCAAAGCGGCCTGTTCGGCCTCGCTGCCATTGCCTCTCCCGGGGCCGCCCGGCTGCTGGCCGCACGCGGCTTCACCCACCAGGTTGCATCGGGCGAACCCACCCAGAATTCCGTATTGCTCTGGACGCGCTACGTTTCCGAGGGCGAACCCATGCTGCGCGCCGAAATCGCCGAGGATGCCGAGTTCGGCCGGATTGTCGCGCGCGGGGAAACGGCAGCGCGGAATGCGCATGATTTCACCGCCAAGATCGTCGTTGCCGGGCTCGTACCGGGCCGCTGGTATTTCTACCGCTTCATCGCGCCCGATGGCACGACCTCCGCGATCGGGCGCACCCGGACCCTGCCCGAAGGCCCGGTCGGACAATTTACGCTGGGTGTTTTCTCCTGCTCGAACTTCCGCTTCGGCCATTTCAACGCCTATCGCCATGCGGCCGAGCGGAGCGATCTCGATCTGATCATCCATACCGGCGACTATTTCTATGAATATGAGATGGGCCGCTATCCAAGCGAGGAACAGGCGCTCGCCGGGCGTGACCTGATGCCCTCCACGGAAATCCTCGCGCTGGCCGATTACTGGCTGCGCTACGCCACCTATCGCGCCGATCCGGACCTTGCCGCGCTGCACCGCAATTTCCCGATGATCGCACGCTGGGACGATCATGAAATCGCCAACGATCCGTGGCACGGCGGCGCGGAAAACCACCAGCCCGACGAGGGCGACTGGGAGGCCCGCAAACGCGCGGCCATACAGGCTTATCATGACTGGATGCCCGTGTCGGACGCGCCATGGGACAGCTATCAGATTGGCGATCTCGCCACGATCATCCTGCCGGAAACCCGGATTACCGCGCGCAGCGAACAGCTCGACTATGCCGTGGCGGTGGGTGACGGCAGCGCGGTTTCCGAAAGCCTGGCCGCGTTCCGCGACGGACCCTGGTCCGACGAGGCCCGCACGATCATGGGCGCGGAACAGGAAGCCTGGGTTGCCGCGCAGATGGCCGCCTCGACAGCTTCAGGCACTCGCTGGCAGGTCCTTGGACAGCAGGTCATCATGGGCCGCACCTATTTCCCGCTGCCGCTCGCGGAGGAAATCTCCGGCAGCAATATCGAACTGGTGCGCCAGCGCGCGGCCCTGTTTGCCGCAGCGACGCAATCCGGCCTGCCGCTCAATCTTGATGCCTGGGATGGCTATCCCGCAGCACGCACCAGACTGCTCAATGCAGCGCAGGAGGCGGAGGCTAACCTGATCGTACTGAGCGGCGACAGCCATAATGGATGGGCCTATGACCTCCATCAGGACGGCGTCAATGTCGGCGTCGAGATGGCCGGCCACAGCGTCACGTCTCCGGGTTTTGAAACTCTCGTACCGCAGGTGCCAACCGATGCTCTCGCTCGTTCCATGGTCGAGGCCAGCCCCGAAATGCGCTGGGCCAACACATCCAGTCGCGGTTATATGACCGTCACGCTGTCACCCGATGCAGCACGCAGTGAATGGCTGTTCCTCGATACGATCCGGGAACGCTCGACCACCATTGCCGGGCGAAATGCAATGGAGGTCGCCCATGGCGCGCGGATGTTCGGCGCTTAGTTGCTTCCGCGGTTGCTGCCGCTGAACAATTCATAGCGGCGGCGCAGGTGATGGCTGACGACCTGGCCCATCACGGCCTGCATAAGCCGTTGGCGTTCCGGAATGCCGACCCGCGTGTTGCCGATCAGCACGGCAACCGCATAGTTGCGACCATCAGGCGTCGTGACGATCCCGACATCGTTATAGCCGGCTACCATGCCGTTCAGATTCTGGCCCGTGCCCGTCTTGTGGCCGAACTGCCAGCCGCTGGCTTCAGGCACGCCGCCGCGCAGCCTTTGCGGGCCGGTGCGCGATGCCCGCATGGTCGAGATCATCAGCTCGGTCGAGCGTTCGGACAGCAATTCACCGCGCACGAGCCGGGCGAGCGCCTCGACCATGCCGTTGGCGGTTGCACCGTCGACCGGATCGGCAAGATAGCGGTCCATCGCCGCCTGACGGACGGATTGCGACAGGGCCGACCGCGCCGAGTAGAATTGGCGCCCGCGGGCCATGGATTGCCGCCATGTCAGCCCGGCAATGCCGCTCTGCAAATCCCGTTCGCCCGGTCCGAAACGCAGCCCCTCCAGATTGTTGCGGGCGAAATAGGCCCGAACGGCTTCGGGGCCGCCCGCCAGCCATAACAGCCGGTCATTCGCAAGATTGTCGCTGCGCGTCATGGCCTGCGTAAAAAGTTCGCGGATCGGGGCTTCAAAGCCGCTATTGCCCATGCGGGCCAGCATCGGCTGGTGAAACACGACGGCATGTTCGGGGCGAACGCTCACCATTTGATCGAGCGACATCTCTCCGCGATCGACCTGATCGAGAACCGTCATGGCAACCCAGGTCTTGCTGACGCTTTGTTGCGGGAGGAAACGCTCGCCATTCCAGGAAACCGTCCATCCTTCTTCGACATCGCGCACGGCGATCCCGACTTCACCGCTAAAGGCGCTGCCCAGAGAGGTGATGGCGTCGCTGAGCTGGCGCGACGGCCCGCCCACGGGAGGGGCCGGAGCCGGCGTAGCGGCGGGAGGCGGAGCCACATAGGGCGCGCTGACCGGAGCACTAGGCTGCGCACCGGCCTGCGGGATCACGCCCGCGCATCCGGCTAGCGGCAATGCGAGCAAGCCGGCGAAAAGTGCATTCCGCCAAATCGACGATTTCCGGGCAAGATTCTTCCAACGCATGACGGCCATTCCCCTCGCGAACTTCAGGCGAGCCCCGGCTCGCCGTTAATCGCCGAGTATAGGGCCTGCTTCCTTGCGCGCGAATGAGCGAACAGCCGCCGGGCAACAGCGCACCGCAAGACTGAGTCGGTTCGTCGTACTCCGCCGGAAATAAGCCCTTGGTTACTCCCAGAAATAGGGTTGGCGGGTCCGGTTGCCGGTGATCGTTTCGTTCATCGTGATCGGATCGTACATCCGCCCCCCGATCATCACATACCGGATGTCGTCGCTATTCTGGATATCGGCGGTGGGATCGGCATCGAGGACCACGAGATCTGCCAGCTTACCGGTTTCAAGACTGCCAATATCGTTCGCAAAACCCAGCGACTGGGCCGGCACGATGGTCGCCGCGCGCAGCGCCTCGAGCGGGCTCATCCCGCCGCGCACGAAACTCCACATCTCCCAATGGGCGGCGAGCCCCTCCTCCTGGCCATGGGCACCGATGGAAACCGGCACGCCGCGCAGCGCAAGCGCATGAGCGCCAGCCGCCGCTTCGTCATCGACATAATCCTCTTCCGGCGCGATTGTCCGGCGGACCGAATTTGCCTGAAGCAGGCGCGGCGGCACATGGCGCGAAAGAATCGGGTGCCGCCAGACATCGGTATGCGCACGCCAATAGGGATCGGCGGCGAGACCGGAATAGGTCACCACGAGGGTCGGCGTGTAGCCGACATTGGTCTGGCTGAAGAAGCTAAGCACATCTTCATAAAGCACGGCCTGCGGAATATTGTGCTCAAGCGTCGTGTTGCCGTCGGCAATCAGCGCCATGTCCATCCCGAACAATGACCCGCCTTCGGCCACAACGGCAATATTCTGCTCGATTGCAGCCGCCACAACCTGCTGACGCTGCTCGCGGCGGGGCTGGTTGTAGTTCTTGATGCTATGCGCGCCCTGCAGCCGCAGGCGCCGGACATGCTGCTGCGCGTCTTCAAGGCTGTTGATCTGCGCATAGACGCCGGGCGCACGGGCACCATAGACGATCTCCCCCGTCGAAAAGAGCCGCGGCGCAAGGATCATTCCTGCCTGCTGCATCTCGGCGGCCGGAAAGAACTCGCTCGACGATGTCGAGGGGTTGTGGACCGTCGTCACCCCGAAGGCGAGATGGGCAATGGTATGCCAGTTCTGCTGCGGCACGATATCGTCGGTACCCTGCGGCCCATGTGAATGGGCGTCGATATAGCCGGGAACGATGGTTGCTCCGGCGACATCGACGGTCTGGTAGCCAGCCGGGATTGCGGTAGAATCGGCCGGGCCAATAGCGGCAATGCGGTCACCGTCGATCACGATCGTCCCGTTTTCGATGATGCCGCCATCTTCGCTCTGCATCGTCACGATACGTGCGCCGGTGAGTGCAACCCGGCTGTCTGAGCGGGCAGCCTGAACGGGAATGGAAAGGGAAACGCCGGTGGCGGGCGGAGTGAAGTCCGGACGATCTTCGCCTTCGGCAGGCGGAGATGCCGGGAATATCGTGCTGGCCGTCGCCGAATAGAGCGTCGGACCGAGCGACCAGTTCAAGCGGTCACCGCCATTGCTCCAGCTCAGATAGCTGGCACCGTCTCCGCTGACGCGCACAACCGGCAGGGTCGTCGCGTCGGATCTGAGCTGCAGATCCTGCGTGCCCGGAAGCATCGGCACGACAAAAGCCTGGTAATTCTCCGTAAAGGCGAGCGTCCGACCATTGGGTGCGACCTCGTAGCTTGTGACCAGTTCGCCCGTCGCATGGGTGCGGCGATCATTGCCCGACAGATCGACACTGATCAGCCGCTGCTTGCTCTCTTCATTGACGGTCAGGAATATCCGGTCATTGCTCGCGCCAAACTGCGGATTGCCGCCGCTTTCAGTCACGCGTTCAGGCGTTCCGCCCGCAGCGGAGACAGTGTAAATCCCCGCCCGTTCGGACCAGTCCCCCGATGTCAGCACACCGCCCTCGCCTTTTTCAAACACAATGGTGTTGCCATCGGGCGAGAATCGCGGACGCCGGTAGTGACCCGGCTCGCTGGTCACGGCGCGGTCCCCGCTGCCATTGGCGTTCATGATACGGACCTGGCCCAGCCCCTCATCGGTCCAGCGGACATAGGTGATCCGCCGCCCGTCACGCGACCAGCTCGGGAAAAGCTCGAAAGCATCGGCCTGGCTGGTCAGTCGGCGCGGCGTGCCATTCGCGGTATTGCGCACATAAAGGCGACCGAGACTCTCGAACACAACCTGCCGGCCGTCGGGCGACACATTGGCAAAGCGCGGCATCCGCGTGGAAAAGGTGTCGGGCGCGACTTCAACGGAAGGACGCGGCGCATCGATTACATCGCGGGTACCGGTAACGCGGAACGGGATGGTTTGTGCCCCACCACCGTTGACATCGACCCGCCGGATCGCGCCCCCTGCCCAGAAAATGAGGCTCTGGCTGTCCGGTGTCCAGTCCATGCGCGGATAGGTGCCATAGACCGACCATGTTTCCTGCATGTCGCGATCGAGCTGGTCGTAGACGCGCCGCTCTTCACCGCTGCGCAGGTCTTTTACATAAAGCACAGACTGGGTGCGTTCGCGCCGGACAAAGGCGATATAGCGGCCATCGGGAGAGGGGCGCGGATTGAGCCCGCTACCCTCGCCATCGACGACCGTCTCCCGCTCGCCGGTCTCCATGTCATAGCGTTCGATGGCAAACAGCTGGGTATTGGAATCCTGCGCATAGATGAACTGGTTGCCGGGCGTCGTGTTGCGGCTGAAATAGATGCCGTTGCCATCCGGAGCGAAGACCGGTTCGCCCAGATCCTTCTGCAAGGCCTCGTCAGCGCGCTCGACCAGCGCCACACCTGCGCCGCCCGAAACATGGTAGAGCCAGACTTCGCCCGTACCGAGGGAGCGCTGCGTCGTGAAATGCTTGCGCGCGACGATATACTGGCCGTCCGGCGACCAGTCAGGCTGATTGAGCAGGCGGAAGCTCTCATTGGTCAGCTGGCGCATATCGCTGCCATTGCTGTTCATGATCCAGATATTGTCGCCGCCGCCGCGGTCAGATGTGAAGGCGATCCGCGTGCCATCGGGGGAGAAACGCGGCTGCACCTCCCAGGCAAGGCCGGTGGCGATTGCAGTCGCCGGGCCGCCTGTAATCGGCATCGTGTAGATGTCTCCAAGCAGGTCAAAGGCGATGGTCCGCCCGTCCGGGCTTACATCGACATTCATCCATGTGCCCTCGGTAACGTCGATATTCACCTGACGGGTCGGCAAAGGCGGATTGTTGACGTCCCATTCGGGGGTCTCGCCCGCCGTATCCTGCGCCATCGCCGGAGCGGCTAGTGCAAGCGCCAGCGCGCTGGCTGCGAATTGAACTGTTCTGACCCGTGACATGATATTCCCCTCGAAAATATTCTCTGAGCGATAGCTAGCATAAAGGGGTGGATATGAAAGGTTGGGCGTCGGCACTGGAAAGCCGTTCGTCGAAGGCCTAACTGGGTAATCAGATCCTGTTGCAATCACGTAAAGAGAGAAATCTGCCATGACCGCCGATCCTATCGTCATCTCCTCCTTCGCCCGCACCCCCATGGGCGGCTTTCAGGGCGCTTTGGCGGGCGTCGAAGCTCCGGCACTGGGCGCGACCGCTGTCCGCGCGGCCATCGAGCGGGCCGGGGTTTCCGGCGACGATGTCGAACAGATTTTCATGGGTTGCGTACTTCCGGGCGGTCTGGGCCAGGCCCCTGCTCGCCAGGCCGGAATGGGCGGCGGTTTGCCCATCTCGACCGAAGCCACGACCGTCAACAAGATGTGCGGCAGCGGCATGCAGGCCGCGATCATGGCGCATGATGCACTGAAGGCCGGCGCCGCCGACATCATCGTCGCGGGCGGCATGGAGAGCATGACCAACGCACCCTATCTGATGCAGAAACATCGCGCCGGCGCCCGTATCGGCCATGACGTGATGAAGGATTCGATGTTTCTCGACGGACTCGAAGACGCCTATGACAAGGGCAAGCTGATGGGCGCCTTTGCCGAAGAAGCCGCGCAGGAATATCAGTTCACTCGCGAAAAGCAGGACGATTACGCGATCGAGAGCCTCGCCCGCGCCAATGCGGCGATCGAAAGCGGGGCCTTTGAAGGCGAAGTGGTCCCGGTCGAGATAACCACCCGCAAAGGCACCGAAAGCGTCACCTTCGACGAGCAGCCCGGCAAGGCGCGGCCCGACAAGATTCCGACCCTCAAGCCCGCATTCGCAAAGGATGGCACGGTGACGGCGGCCAACGCGTCTTCCATCTCGGACGGCGCGGCGGCGCTCGTGCTGACGCGCGAAAGCGTGGCTAATGACAAAGGCATGCCGGTCAAGGCCCGGATCGTCGCCCATGCGGCCCATGCGCAGGAGCCCGGCAAGTTCACCTCCGCGCCCGTCCCGGCAATCCGCAAGGTGCTCGACAAGGCCGGATGGACCATCGACGATGTCGATCTTTTCGAAATCAACGAAGCTTTTGCCGTGGTCGCCATGATCGCGATGCAGGAACTCGGCATCCCGCATGACAAGGTCAACGTAAATGGCGGGGCCTGCGCGCTTGGCCATCCAATCGGCGCCAGCGGCGCGCGGATCATGGCCACCCTGCTCAACGCTCTCGAAAAGCGCGGGCTGAAGCGCGGCGTGGCGAGTTTGTGCATCGGCGGCGGCGAAGCGACGGCTATCGCGGTGGAACTGGTTTAGCTGTTCTGTTTGTCAGAACGTTGCCCGCGCAACGTCGCCATTCTGACAAATCAAACCACCCGAAAATGGTCAAGCCACCATGGAAGTCCGGCCGGGTCGCATAAAACCGGAACATCCCATGATGGCTTGTGCCGAACAAAAACCGCTCGATGCGTCCCTGTCCGGGTGAAACCTCTATTGCCCAGTTTCGATGAACCGCATGTGACGCACATCACGCTTTTTCACGACAAGGGATTAAAGCGGAAATGTCGCACTCCCCAGCCGGCTATGCTAATGCCGCCGCAAATTCATCCAGGGAAGCATATCCGTGAACATCGAAACCTCCGTTAGCCCCACCGACAAGCCCGGCTTCACCTATCGCTGGGACGACCCGTTCCTGCTTGAGGAACAGCTGACCGACGAAGAGAAGATGGTCTATGAGACGGCGCGCAACTATGCGCAGGAAAAGCTCCTGCCGCGCGTGCTGACGGCGACCCGCGAAGAACGGTTCGACCGCGAGATCATGACGGAACTGGGCGAACTCGGCCTGCTCGGCGCGACGATAGACGGCTATGGCTGTGCAGGCGTCTCCCATGTCGCCTATGGCCTGGTCGCACGCGCCGTCGAAGCGGTGGACTCCGGCTATCGCTCGGCGATGAGCGTGCAGAGCTCGCTCGTCATGCACCCTATCCATGCCTACGGAACCGAAGCACAGCGCGAGAAATATCTGCCCAAGCTGGCGACCGGAGAGATGGTCGGCTGTTTCGGCCTGACCGAACCCGATGCAGGTTCCGATCCGGGCGGGATGAAGACGCGCGCCAAATCGGTCGATGGCGGCTATTCGATCTCCGGCGCGAAGATGTGGATCACCAATTCGCCGATCGCCGATATCGCGGTCGTCTGGGCCAAGGATGATGACGGCGTGATCCGCGGCTTCATCCTCGAACGCGGGATGGAAGGCTTTTCGACCCCCAAGATCGAAGGCAAGATGAGCCTGCGCGCCTCGATCACAGGCGAGATCGTGATGGACGAGGTGTTCGTGCCGGAAGAGAATCGCCTGCCCAATGCCAAGGGCCTTGGCGGCCCGTTCGGCTGCCTCAACAAGGCGCGCTACGGCATAGCCTGGGGCTCGATGGGCGCCGCCGAGGATTGCTGGCACCGCGCGCGGACCTATACGCTGGACCGGAAACAGTTCGGCCGACCGCTGGCCGCGACGCAGCTGGTACAGCTCAAGCTCGCGAACATGCAGACGGAAATCGCGCTCGGCCTCAATGCCGCGCTCACCGTCGGTCGCAATATCGACAATGGCACATGGGCGCCCGAGATGGTCAGCCTGATCAAGCGCAACAATTGCGGCAAGGCGCTCGATATCGCCCGCAATGCGCGGGACATGCATGGCGGCAACGGCATCGCCGACGAGTTTCACGTCATCCGCCATCTGGTGAACCTCGAAACGGTCAACACCTATGAGGGCACCCACGATGTCCATGCGCTGATCCTTGGCCGCGCGATCACCGGCATCCAGGCGTTTTCGGGGTGATTATCCCTCCCCCAAGGGGAGAGGGATGCGCAGACTTGGCGGCTCTGCCGCCTGGTCGAAGCTGGGTGAGGGATTGTGCCTTTCCCGACAGCGCGGAACCCCTCATCCAACGCCGCCTAGCGAGACAAGCTCGCAAGGCCTCATATCCTTCTCCCCATGGGAGAAGGGTCATATGACCGCAAAAGCCCTTTCCGGCGTCCGCGTCCTCGATTTGTCCCGCGTGCTTGCTGGGCCCTGGGCCACGCAGATGCTCGGCGATCTGGGCGCGGAGATCATCAAGATCGAGAAGCCGGGCGTGGGAGACGATACGCGCGGCTGGGGCCCGCCCTGGGTTGGCGAGGGCGAAGCGCGCACGGCAGGCTATTATCTCTCCGCCAATCGCAACAAGAAATCGGTCGCTATCGATATCGCGACGCCCGGGGGACAAAAGTTGATCCGCGATCTCGCCGCGCAGAGCGATATCGTCGTCGAGAATTTCAAGCGCGGCGGGCTTGCCAAATACGGTCTCGATTTTGCGAGCCTCAAGGCGATCAACCCGAAGCTTATCTATTGCTCGATCACCGGCTTCGGGCAGGACGGGCCGGATGCCGACAAGCCGGGCTACGACCTGATGATCCAGGCGATGTCGGGATTCATGTCGATCACGGGCGATGCTGAGGGCCCGCCGCGCCGCATGGGCGTCGCCATGGTCGATCTCACCACGGGCATGAACGCCGGTGCCGCAATCCTCGCCGCGCTTTATCAGCGGGAGAAGACGGGCAAAGGCCAGCATATCGATATCGCCCTGTTCGATGTCGCCATGTCCGCGCTTGGCAATCAGGCGCTCAACTACCTGGTGTCGGGCGAAACGCCGGGCCGCACGGGCAACGCCCATCCCAATGTCGTCCCCTATCAGCCGTTCGAGACGGCGAATGGCTGGATCATCGTTGCGGTCGGCAATGACAGCCAGTTTGCGCGCTTTGCGGCGCTCACCGGCCATGCGGAAATGGCCGAAGACGAGCGCTACCGGACCAATTCGGCGCGCGTCGACAATCGCGACAGCCTGATCCCGCCACTCGTCGATACGATGAGGACGCGGACCAGCGCCGAATGGACGGCCGCCCTGATCGAGGCGAAGGTGCCGCATGGCCCGATCAACACGATCGAACAGGCTTTCGCCGAACCGCAGGCCGTGCATCGCGGATTGGCACAGGAAATCGGCGGCATCCCGCAAGTCGCCAGTCCGCTCCGGCTGGGCGCTTCGCCGAAGGATGGCGCAACACCGCCACCGGCGCTGGGGCAGGATACCGATGCGGTTCTCGCTGAGCACCTCGGCCTGTCGGACAGTGCGCGCGACATGCTGCGCGACGAGGGCGTGATCGGTTAAATCGGCAGTCGGCCGTTCCCCGGCATTCTCAGCACAAGTTCAGCTTCTTTCTGCGATACGGTCCGCATGGTCATGGAAAGCCTCTCGAGCCGCAACCGGCTGGGCGCGATGGCGAGTGTTATCCTCGTCCATCTGCTGCTTGGCTATGCGCTGCTGACCGGCCTTGCGATGGATATCGTCCGGGACGCTGGCGAGCGGCTCAATATCGTCGAGATGCAGGATTATCGCCAGCCTGCGCCGCCCCCAGAAAGCACACAATCCCCCGATCCCGAGGAGGAAGGCGGCGCGGCCCCGCCCGATCTGCGCGCCGAGGCAACGCCCATTGTCGCGCCGGACCCGGTGATCCGCCTGCCGGTTCCGCCAACCATAGCCGCATCGCCAGACCCCAATCGGGGCGCGGCCAGCACGCAGGGCGCTGCCGAAACGCCCGGCCCGGGCACCGGCGCAGGCGGCGAAGGAACGGGAACGGGCAGCGGCGCAGGAGGCAATGGTCCGGGCGGCGGCGCTCTGGTCTCCCGCGCCCGGCGGATCGCAGGCGACATCTCTCCCCGCGACTATCCCCGCGCCGCCCGCCGCACCCGAGCCGAGGGCACAGTCGGCGCGCGCGTCTATGTCGGCAGCGATGGCCGCGTCACGCGGTGCGAAGTGGTGGGCAGCAGCGGCAATGCCGATCTCGACACCACCACCTGCCGCCTGATCCGCGAACGCTTCCGCTACCAACCCGCGATGAATGCGCGAGGGCAAGCCGTGGCCGATGTCACCGGACGCGAACAGCGCTGGTGGCTGGGGCGGGATTGAGGGCGCCGTCACTGTAATCTCCGATGCAAGTATCTATTTACGCTTCACACGCATCTTCAATTGCGGCGACAAGCTCCTCAACAACCAGATCAATGTCTTTCCCGTCGTAGGTATCAGTTTCGGAAAGAGAAATAACTGAAGAGTTTATCCAAATACTGCCCAAGCCTGAATTTCTGATTTCGACTGCCGCAGGACCATGATCCATAGAGACAACAATTTGCGTTCGATCTTCCGGAACTGGCCCGTCATAGAACGTAAAACCGTTGTTAGCGGCAGTCATCCGTATTGCTTCAAGCACTCCATCTCGGTGTTCCAGAACATCGCATGTCACCCGACCATCTTCGTCAATTGCATCGACGAATTGGTCGAAATTGCATGCTGACAGAAAAAGCGAAAAAATTAGGCAGATCGCTTGAGATTGTCTTGCAATTGTCGACATTACGGATCGGTACCTTCCCCTGTTTTCCGGGTTCCATTTTCTGTACGCGCAATCGAAGTGCCAGCCAAACCTGACCCGATTCTCCTTGTCAGCGCGAGCCGGATATTAGACTGATCTTCGCCTAACACCCGCAATGGGTCGATGGAGGACATTCAAACTCAAACACTAGGGCCCGCCCAACACCTCCTGACAAACCGCAAATATTCCGTTATACTCGCCCGCATGAACCGCATTCTCTATTCCATTGCCTATTGGACGGTCCACCGGCTCAGCCGCTCGCTCGCGAGCTAGCCTGCGCGCGCATTGCCGCGCGCCATCCCTGCGCCAGCGGGCAAACGCCCGGAAAAGGCTGGCGAATTGACCCCTCAATCGCGTTCACAGGAATAGTTACATGACCGAGAAACCCGAAAACCTTATGGGCCTGGACGGCTTTGAATTTGTCGAATTCACCGGCCCCGATCCCGATGCGCTGGCCGATCTGTTCAACCGGATGGGGTTCACCCATATCGGCAACCATCGCAGCAAGAATGTCCGCCGCTATACGCAGGGGGACATCAATTTCATCCTCAATATGGAGCCGGACGGCCAGGCCGCGAAATTCCGCGAAGAGCGCGGGCCTTCGGCCAATGCCATGGCGTTCCGGGTTGCCGATGCGCACAAGGCGCTGGAGCTTGCCATCGAGCGCGGCGCTACGCCGGTAACCGGCAAAGTCGGGCCGATGGAGCTCAACATCCCGGCGATCGAGGGCATTGGCGGGGCGAACCTCTATCTGGTCGACAGGCCCGGTGCTGCGACCATCTATGATATCGATTTTGAGCCGGTCGAAGGCGCCGTGCCCGAGGCCAACAGCGTCGGCCTCCACACGCTCGATCACCTCACCCACAACCTGAAGCGCGGGCAGATGGATGTCTGGTCCGAATATTATGAGCGCATCTTCAATTTCCGCGAGATCCGCTATTTCGATATCGAGGGCCAGTCGACCGGGCTGTTCAGCCGGGCCATGACCGCGCCGGACGACAAGATCCGGATTCCCTTGAATGAGAGCCAGGACGAGCATAGCCAAATCGAGGAATTCATCCGCGATTACAAAGGCGAAGGCATCCAGCATATCGCGCTTTCGACCGACGATATTTTCGGCACGGTCGACGCCCTGCGCGAACGCGGCGTGCGTTTCCAGGACACGCCCGACACCTATTACGACCTGCTCGATGCCCGGCTTCCCGGCCATGGCCACAATGTCGAGGAGATGCGCAAGCGCAAGATCCTGATCGACGGCGCCCCGGAAACGGGCGGCGGACTGCTGCTCCAGATTTTCACCGAGAACATGGTCGGTCCGATCTTCTTCGAAATCATCCAGCGCAAGGGCAATGACGGCTTTGGCGAAGGCAATTTCAAGGCGCTGTTCGAGAGCATAGAGCTCGACCAGATCAATCGCGGTGTGATCCCGGCCAAAGAAGAGGCTTAACCCTTCTCCTGGTGGGAGAAGGATAAGAAGCCTTAACGACGAAGGAGTTTAGGCGAAGTTGGATGAGGGGTTCCAGCTTCGCCGACAGGTCCCGACCCCTCACCCAGCTCCGACTAGGCTCGCGCTTCCCGCGCGAACCAAGTCTTCACACCCCTCTCCCCATGGGAGAGGGAGGAGATTGAGAATGACAGACCTCAAATACCAATCCGGCTTTGGCAATGAATTCGCGACCGAGGCCATCAAAGGCGCACTGCCCGAGGGCCGCAACAGCCCGCAGCGCCCTGCCTTCGGTCTCTATGCCGAGCAGTTCTCCGGCACCGCCTTCACCGTGCCGCGTGACCGCAATCTGCGCAGCTGGTTTTACCGGATGCGGCCAAGCGCCATGCATGGCCCGTTCAAGCGCTATGGCTGGGGCGAACGGATCGAGACGGCGCCGATAACCGGCGCGGATTTCGAGCCCAACCGGCTGCGCTGGGACCCTCTCCCCATGCCCGAAGCCGAACTGGACTGGGTCGATGGCCTCGTCACCTGGGCCGGCAATGGCGCGGCCGAAAGCCAGGCCGGCATCGGCATCCATCTTTACGCGGCCAACCGCTCAATGGAGGGCCGGGCCTTTTTCAACGCCGATGGCGAGATGCTGGTCGTGCCGCAAATGGGCGCATTGCGCATCGTTACCGAAATGGGCGTGATGGACGTTGCGCCGGGCGAAATCGGCATTATCCCGCGCGGCCTGAAATTCCGGGTCGAACTGACGGACGACGATGCGCGTGGCTATGTCTGCGAAAATTATGGTGCGCCGTTCCGCCTGCCCGATCTCGGGCCGATAGGTTCAAACGGCCTCGCCAATGCCCGTGATTTCCTCTCGCCGGTCGCCGCCTATGAAGACCGCGACGAGCCGGTTGAGCTGATCCAGAAATTCGCTGGCGCGCTCTGGCATACGACCCTCGATCATTCACCGTTCGATGTCGTCGCCTGGCACGGCAATCTGGCGCCAGTGAAATATGATCTGGCGAATTTCAACACGATTGGCTCGATCAGCTTCGACCATCCCGATCCCTCGATCTTCACCGTGCTGACCTCACCCTCCGCAAGCCCCGGCACGGCGAACTGCGATTTCGTGATCTTCCCGCCGCGCTGGCTGGTCGGCGAAGACACGTTCCGCCCGCCCTGGTTCCACCGCAATGTGATGAGCGAGTTCATGGGGCTGGTGCATGGCGAATATGATGCCAAGGCTGGCGGCTTTGCGCCGGGCGGCGCGAGCCTGCACAATTGCATGAGCGCCCACGGGCCGGACAAGGCCTCTACCGAAGCGGCCATGGCCGCCGATCTCCAGCCGCAGAAGATCGACGATACAATGGCCTTCATGTTCGAAAGCTGTCTGCCGATCCGGCCGACCCGGTTCGCGATGGATACGCCGCTGCTGCAAAACGACTATGACGGCTGTTGGGACGGGTTCGCGAAGGCACAGCTGCCGAGCGGGTAGGCCCTAGTTGCGCGTTCGCGGATCGCGGACGAAGAATATCATCGCGGCGAGAGCAATGAGGATCAGCCCGATCGATATCCATAACAGCGGGATATAGCCGAACGACGCCGCGATAAGGCCGCCGGCCAGCGGGCCGAGCGCGGCCATGCTCGTTTCGGCCGTCGTCGACAGCGCGAGCCGCATCGGCAGGTCGTCCCGGCTCCCGAATTCGAGAACGATGGTGGTCGCGCTCATCATATAGCCGGACATGGAAGCCCCGATCCCGAGAAAGGCGATGAAGATCGGTACCGGACCGTTGGCGGCGAGCAGCACGGCAAGCGCCGCCAGCCAGATCAGCAAGGCGAGGATCATCGTCAGCCGGTAGCCCCGCCGATCCCCCAAATGGCCCCAGAGCAGGTTCGAAATGGTATCCGCGCCGAGGAACGCGACGGTAAGCAGGCCAAGAGCCGCGCCGCTCAGATCCATCCGGTCGGCGGCATAGAGAATGTAGAAGGGCATTGATATACGCGCGGCCACAGCGAACAATTGCGCGATCACGAACCAGCGATAGTCCCGGTCCGCCAGCAATTCGGGAAAATCGCGAAGCCGTTCACGGATCGACATTTTCGGGCGAACGGTTGGCGGTTCGGGTTCGCGAACGAAACGGTAGAGGACATAAAGGCCGATACTGGTCAGGACGAAACAGAACAGAAATGTCGTCGCATAGCCATTGCCAAGCGTCTCGTGCTCGATAAACCAGGCGCCGGCAAAATAGGAGAGCAGGGCCGCGATGCCCGCACCCGCGACGTTGCGATACGCCTGCAACCGCCCCCGCCGCGCAATCGGGATAACCTTGGAAAGCAGCATCTGGAACGCAACGCGCTGCTGCCCCTGAAAAAAGCCCAAAAGAAACAGAAACAGGAATGTCGCGAACAGGAGGAGCGAGCCTGTCAGGAAAAACCCGGCCAGCGCGAGCCCCAATATCTGCACGCGCATCGCGATGCCGATGCTGATCGCCCTTGGCAGGACGCGGGTTCGATGTTCCAGATTTGACGCGCTGATCATCGGCGAGACGGCCGCCCCGGCCTGAAGCAATCCCTGGCCCAGCCCGACAAGCGCGTTCGAACCGGTCAGCGCAAACAGATAGGCCGGCAGGAATGTCGGCGCCATCAATATGCGAAAGCCCGTCATGCCGAGCATGCCATGGGCGAAATGCGCTATATAGTTGGCGCGCAGATTGTCTTCGACGAACTGCTCATACTCGGCCTCCCGCCGCGCAAGGTCGGCCGTATCGTCGCTCACGGAAGGCGGCGGAGAGGCGGGCGAGCGATCAATAGCTGTTGAGCTTGGCGAAACGCTCGCGGTGATAGCCGGAACCGCCCCATTGGCTCTCCAGCACACGGGCGCGCTTGAAATAGAAGCCCGCATCATGCTCGTCGGTCATGCCGATGCCGCCATGGAGCTGGATCATTTCATGCGTGATCCGGTGAACGGTATCGTTGGCCGTCGCCTTGGCCACGGCTACCGCTTCTGCCGCGCTGTCGATATCGCTATCGAGCGCGGAGAGCGCCGTTTCCACGGCCGAACGCATCATCTCTATATCGCCGAACATCTCGGCCATGCGATGCTGCAAGGCCTGGAAACTGGAAAGCACCTGCCCGAACTGGACGCGCGTTTTCAGATAGTCATTGGTGGTCGCAAAGGCCTGGACGGCAAGGCCGAGCATCTCGGCACAGGCGATCACCCGGGCGCAATCGAGAACCTTGTCGAGCAGATCGTCTCCGCCTTCGGCGAGCCGGGACTCATTGCCGACCACAACGTCCTTCAGCGTGATTTCCGCATGGCTGCGGGAATCGACAATCGCGCGCTTTGCTCGTGACACACCATCCGCATCGCCATCCACTAGATAGAGGCCGTCTTTCGCGGCTACAACGAACAGGCCCGCACTGTCGCCTTCGGCAACGAACGCCTTGGTGCCGTTGATCTTTCCGCCTTCAACAGCGGTTTCGATCCTGTCCGGATTATGGTGCGCGCCTTCATCGATGGCGAGCGTGGCGACCAGTTCGCCGCTGGCGATCCGGGGCAGGTATTTCGCCTTTTGCGCGTCGGAACCGCCAAGGATGATGGCTATCGCCGCCGCCGAAGACGCCGCCAGAGGCGCCGCCGCAACGTTCCGGCCCAGCTCTTCAAGGACCAGCCCGAGCCCGGTAAAACCGAAATCGCTGCCGCCATGCTCTTCGGGAATGACGATACCCGTCCAGCCCATCTGGGCCATTTCCGTATAAATGGCCGGATCATAGCCTTCGGAATGGCCTGCATCGCGCGCCTTGCGGAATGCGGAAACCGGATTTTCCTTGTCCGACCATTCGCGCGCCATATCGCGCAACATCACCTGTTCGTCCGTGAGCCCTGCCATTGCTATCCTCTTTCGCTCGCCGTTCGGCGTCGTTGGTTTCCGTTAACGTCAATCACAATAGGCGCGTGAAAGCAAGGCCGCTCAGCCGAGTTCGCCAATCAATCGCGCCAGTTCGACGACCGTCTGGTCGGCATGGAAACCGCCGATGATCTGAAGCCCGATGGGCAGGCCGTCTGCGTCTTCGCCAATCGGCACGCTGGCGGCTGGAAGCCCCGGATAGGTGGCGATGCTGACCCAGCCAAACTGTTCGCCGAACCCGCGTTCCTCACCATTCACAATCAGCTTGCGTTCGCCCATCGGCACGGAGCTGTGGGGAAAGGCAGTCGTGCCGGCATTGGGGCAAAGGATCGCGTCAAAATCTTCGAACAACGAACGGAACTGGCGCTGCGCCCGGGCCTGCTGATCGAGCATGTCCATCCAGCCCGGGAAATCGGGCAACGGATAATCGGATGCCGGATCGCGTGCAGCGAGCACCGTCAGCAGCATATGGAGATATTGGCGGTGCAACGCGGCAAGGTCGGGCAACAGATCGCTCTGGCGCGCAACCGCCGCCCCGGCGCGCTCGCAACGTTCCGCTGTCTCGTCGATGGCCGTTACGATTGCATCGTCGACGATCGCGAGATCGGTATCGGTCACGACGAGCAGGCGGCTATCCTTCAGGCTCTTCCGCCGGGTGCGGGGCAGCGCGATGTCCGATGTCAGGTCGAGCGCAAGGGCGAGATCGGCGGCGCTGCGCGCTAGCGGACCCGTGACCGAAAGCGGGATATCCGCACCGTCGGTGCCGGGGAAGAAATGGCCTTCGAGCGGGACAACGCCATAGCTCGGCTTGAGCCCGTAAACCCCGCAGAAATTGGCGGGAATTCGTACCGAGCCCCCGATGTCCGACCCGAATTCGAGCGGCACCATGCCTGCGGCCAGCGCGGCCGCGGACCCGCCCGACGACCCGCCGACAACCCGCGAGTGATCATGCGGATTGTTTGTTCGGCCATAGACCGGATTGTCCGACTGCCAGTCGGCAAGCATCGGCGGAACATTGGTCTTGCCGAGCAGGATCGCACCGGCCGATTTGAGGCGCTGGACGACGAGAGAATCTTCCTGGGCGATAAAACCCTTCGCCGATTCAAGGCCCCAGGTTGTCGGCAGGCCAGCCACGTCATGCGATTCCTTGATCGTCATCGGCACGCCGAGAAGCGGCCTGGCCTCGCCGGCAGTATTGGCCTTGTCGGCGGCGCGTGCCGCTTCGCGGGCCCGGTCGAAATCGCGAACGACAACGGCATTGATATCGCCGTCCCGCTCTTCGATCCGGGAAATCGCCGCTTCGCATTCGGCTTCGGCGCTGGTTTCACCCCGGGCGATTGCCTGGGCGGTTTCGAGTGCTGTCTTCTCGCTGACGGAAATCATGGCATTCTCCTTGAGCCCGTGCGGGGACGAGACTGAGGGCCTAGTTAAACTTTTCGCCAGTCGCCGCCTTGTCTTTCAGCAACTGCGACAGGCGGAACTTCTCGCCCAGCCTTGCCCCATGCTTTTCAAGTCCGGCGACCACTAAATCCAGCCCGACCGTATCCGCCCAGAACATCGGACCGCCCGTAAAGAGCGGCCAGCCATAGCCGTTGATCCAGACGACATCGATATCGCTGGCCCGCTGCGCCATGCCTTCCTCAAGGATCAGCGCGCCTTCATTGACCATCGGATACAGGAGCCGCTCGAGTATCTCGTCCTTCGAAATCTCGCGCTGCTCGACCCCCTTCTTTTCGGCGAATTCCGCGATCACCTGCTTGACGGCATCGGACGGTGTGCGCTGGCGCACCTCGTCATAATCGTAAAAGCCAGCCCCCGTTTTCTGCCCGCGGCGGTCCATCGCGCACAGCGCGTCCCGGATGCTCTCGATACGGGTCGGATCCCGGTGCCAGCCGATATCGAGGCCCGCGAGATCGGACATCTGGAACGGCCCCATCGGGAAACCAAAATCGAGCAATACCTCGTCGACTTCCCAATAATTCGCCCCTTCCATGATCAGCGCATTGGCCTGTTGCTGGCGCGGGCTGAGCATCCGGTTGCCGATAAAGCCGTCACACACTCCGGCGACGACAGCGATCTTGCCGATTTTCTTGGCGAGCTTCATTGCCGTGGCGAGCACCTGGTCCGACGTCTTCTCGCCGCGCACGACTTCCAGCAGTTTCATGACATTGGCCGGTGAGAAAAAGTGCAGGCCGAGCACGGCTTCGGGCCGCGCGGTCGCCGTCGCAATCTCGTCGACATTCAGGTAGCTGGTGTTGGAAGCAAGGATAGCGCCCTGCTTCACCACCGAATCGAGCTTGGCGAACACCTCTTTCTTCACATCCATATTCTCGAACACGGCTTCGATGACGAGGTCGCAATCGGCAAGGTCGTCATAGTCCAGCGTCGGCGTCAGCAGGCCCATCGCCTGCTCCACCTGTTCGCCGGTCATCCGCCCGCGCTGGGCCGTACGCTCGTAATTTTTGCGCATGACGCCGGTGCCGCGATCAAGCGCTTCCTGCTCCATCTCCAGGATCGTCACAGGGATCCCGGCGGAGAGGAAGTTCATCGAAATGCCGCCGCCCATCGTGCCCGCGCCGATCACGCCAACCTTGCCCACCGGCAGAAGCTCGATATCCCTGGCGATGCCTTCGATCTTGTTGGCCGCTCGCTCGGCAAAGAAATAGTGGCGCATGGCGGCCGATTGCGTGCCGCCCATCAGCCCCATGAACAGTTCACGCTCTTTTTTGACCCCGTCTTCATACGACATTTCTCCAGCGGCCTTTACCGCCTCGATCGCAGCAGCCGGTGCATCGAAGCCGCGCAGCTTGCGACCATGCTTGGCACGAAACTCGTCAAAGATTGCCGGATTTTCGACACCATCGCGATTGGCTGTACCCTCGCTCGAACGCGGCACAGGCTTGCCGATCTGGTTGCGGGCGAACGCTATCGCATCTTCGGCAAGGCTGTCTTCACCGACAATCGCGTCGACCAGCCCGATGGCTTCCGCCTTCTTGGCCGGAATCGGATTGCCGACGACAACCATCGGCAAGGCAGCTTCGGCCCCGACAACGCGCGGAAGGCGCTGCGTACCGGCGGCACCCGGAATCAGCCCGAGCTTGACCTCAGGCAGGCCCAGCTTGGCGGAAGGAACAGCGACTCGGTAGTGGCAAGCCAGTGCGACTTCGCAGCCGCCGCCCAGCGCCGTGCCGTGAATGGCGGCAACCACGGGCTTGTCGCTGGCTTCCAGCCGGTCAAGCGCATCGCCAAGATTCGGCCCCTGGGGCGGCTTGCCGAACTCGGTAATGTCCGCGCCGGCAAAGAAGGTCCGGCCGTCGCAGCGAATGACCACCGCTTTGACGCTGTCGTCGCCAAGCGCCTCGTCGATACCGTCAACCAGCCCCTGGCGAACAGCAGCGCCCAGCGCGTTGACCGGCGGATTGTTGGAAATGATGACGAGCACGTCGTCATGGCGTTCGGTGGTGATAACTGACATGGGGGATTCTCCGATAGCGTTTTCTTTTGCTTGTCGCGCATAGCCTGGGGGGCTGGCAAGGCTGTCGTTACGTCAACTGCCTATGCCCTTGTGATTAAGGGCTGCGCACCATAGCAAGAGCAAAAGACAGAAGCCGGGGAATCGCGAATCCACCGGCCATTCCTTGTGGAGAGAATTTACGTGACGAATATTGAACTCAACCCCGACCATCCCGATTGGCCGGTGGTCTCGCTCGAGCAGGCAAATGCCATGTTGACCGCCGAAGGCAGTCCGTTCGAAACCGAGGAAGTCGAGATTAACGGACGTCCGACGACCGTCTGGAAAAATATTCCGCCCACATTTGCCGATTTCGCCCGACTTGCCCGCGCCGCGTTCGCCGAACGCGAGTTCATTGTGCTCGAGGATGAGCGCATCACTTATGAGGCCTGGTTCCGCGCTTCCGTGGCGCTGGCGCACAAATTGCGCGAGCTGGGCGTCGAAAAAGGGGATCGGGTCGCCCTTGCCGCACGCAACCTGCCCGAATGGCCGGTCGCCTATTTCGCCATATTGTCCCTCGGTGCGATTGCCGTACCGCTCAACGGTTGGTGGACAGGCGGGGAGCTCGAATATGGTCTGCAGGACTCCGGTGCGGAACTGCTGATCGCCGACGGTGAGCGCTATGAGCGCATCAAACCGCATCTCGACAACCTTCCCGCCGTTGAAAAGATCATCGTTACCCGTCCGGGTGGGCCTCTCGACGAGGGCGTGATCGCGCTCTCCGATCTGATCGGAGAGACCAGTGACTGGGCCAGTCTCCCCGAAGCCGATTTCCCGGAAGCCGATATCGGACCGGAAACGGAAGCATCGATCCTCTATACGAGCGGTACGACAGGCAAGCCGAAGGGCGCCGTGGCGACGCATCGCAATTCGCTGACCAACCTGCTTTCCTCCGCCTATGCCACGACGCGCGGGGCGCTCAGGCGCGGCGAGACATTGCCGCCACCCGGCACATTGCCCGATCCAATGACAGTGCTGCTGGTCATCCCGCTCTTCCACGTTACCGGCTGTACCGCGATGATGGGGCCGGTCATCGTCGGCGGATCGAAACTTGTGCTCATGCACAAATGGGACACCGTCCGCGCGATGGCCTTGATCGAACGCGAAAAGGTCACGCTGACGGGCGGCGTTCCCACGATCGCCTGGCAGATCCTCGAACACCCGGACCGTGACCAGTATGATCTGACGAGCCTGAACAGCATCACCTATGGCGGCGCGCCTGCCTCGCCCGATCTCGTTCGCAAGATCAAGAGCGATTTCAACTCATCTCCCGCAATGGGCTGGGGAATGACCGAAACGTCGGGCACAGTTACCGGTCATAGTGCCGAAGATTATCTGAACCGACCCGACAGCTGCGGGCCGCCAGTGCCGGTCGCCAAGCTCAAGATCATGTCGGAAGACGGCACGCGCGAACTGCCGACCGGCGAGATCGGCGAGCTTTGGGCCTTTGGCGCGATGGTAGTGAAAGGCTATTGGAACAAGCCCGAAGCAAATGCCGAAACTTTTGTCGACGGGTGGATACGTACCGGGGATCTCGCCAGGCTGGACGAAGAAGGTTTCTGCTATATCTGCGACCGTGCGAAGGACATGATCATACGCGGCGGCGAAAATATCTATTCTTCCGAGGTCGAGAACGTCCTTTACGATCACCCCGCCGTTACCGATGCAGCGCTTGTCGGACTGCCGCACAAGCAGCTCGGCGAACAGCCGGCGGCCGTGGTTCACTGTGCGCCCGGCACGGAAGTCAGCGAAGCGGAACTGCAGGCATGGGTCGGCGAACGGCTGGCCAAGTTCAAGGTGCCGGTGAAGATCGTTTTCGTCGACGAAACCCTGCCCCGCAACGCCAACGGCAAGATCCTGAAGAAGGATCTTCCGAAACTCTATTTCCCGGAAGTCACAGCCTAGGCAGGCAAACCAAAGCGGCACAATTGCGGTGGATGGCGGCCCCGCGCCATCGCCCCAGCCTTGCGTCGACTAGCTGAACAGCGCGACGCTCTGCATCCCGGCTAGCACTGCGGTTCCGTCTGTCGACCACAGCCCCATTTGCTGGCTGCTGTTGCCGTGGCGGACGAGATCGGATTCGGTGCGCAGCAGCCACCAGCCATTCTCGGTCACCGGGGCTGGCTCGAGGATATTGGCGAACCAGTTGATCGAGCTGACCGGCGCGCCGCGCGATTGCAGCGCCACGGCGGCAGGCGGAAGCGCGTCTCCCATCACCATCAGCTCGATCATCGGATCGATGCCGTCACGCTCGGCAAGGCGCAGCCAGCGCGTGAAGCGCGGAAGGCCTTCCTCATCCGGGTTGCGGCTTTCGCGATACTGAAAATGATGTGTGAAGAATTCGGGCGGGCCGGAACGCAAATCATCGTCGGGCGGCGGCGGGCCGATATTGGGGGCATCATGATGGGCATAATCGACTTCGGATTCGAGCGCCTTCATGAACACATAGATTGCGCGAAACCCCAGCCCTTTTTCGGACGTTATGTCGGACTGGATAAAGGCCGCTGTCCGCCCTCGGCGCAACAGCTTGGTGGTGATCGTCACCTCACCGGCAAGCGGGCCAATGAACGAAATCTGCGCCGAACGGAGCGGCGGCAGATCCTCGGCAGACTGTTGGGCCGCATGAAGCCCGAGCGCCGCGCTCAGCCCGCCATAGGCCGTGCGCCCCTGCATCCAGGTCGATGGAATCTCGACTGTGAAACCGTCACCGGCAGGCGCAAAGTTGGCGAGGATCTGTTGGAGGTTGGTCGGCATGTTTTCCTGGTCTCTTGCTGATCCGTTAGTCCTGAGAGCGGGCGGCTCTATATTTCCTTGCCGGGCCTGCGCGACAGGCCGACATCGAGATGGGCGCCCGCGTCAAGCAGCAAGGTTTCACCGGTTGCAAGCCGCGTCGAACGATCGAGCAGCGTGACAATCCCGTCGGCCACATCTTCGGCCTGGCCAGCATGGGCGAGCGGCACTTTCTCCGCGATGGACGCGTTCAAGGCTTTAAGCCCCTCTTCGCCAAAGCGATCGGCAAACCAGCCGGTGCCAACATAACCGGGGCAGACCGCATTGATCCGGATATCCGGCGCGAGCGCCCGGGCCAGCGATTTCGTCATCGTGACCATCGCGCCCTTGGAGGCCGCATAGGCAACCGAGGAGCCGTTGCCGAATATGCCGGCGACGGAAGCAACATTGACGATGGTTCCGCCGCCCGCTTCCCGCATTGCGGTCGTGCAGGCGCGGATCATCTCGAACGCCGCCACGACGTTGAGGCGATAGATGGTCAGGAAGTCTTCGGCGTCGAGCGCATCCATATCCTCATGGTTCGCGAACTTCGTCGTCCCGGCATTGTTTACGAGCAGGTCGATCCGACCCCATTCGGCGAGAACCGCCTGGGCAAGTTTGTCCGCTTCGCCTGCGGCGAGATCGGCCCGAAAGGCCCTGGCATTGGCACCGCACTCCGCCGCCAGCGCTTCCGCATCGTCCCTGCTTTTCGAATAGTTGATCGCAACCTTTGCGCCGCGTGCGGCCAACAGCTTTACCGTGGCCGCGCCAATCCCGCGTCCGCCGCCCGTAACGATGGCGACTTTGCCCGCAAAAAAATCCTCCACCGTCAATGCGCCGCCTGTTTGGGAAGCTGACGCGTGACCGGATGGGATGAAGACAGCCCGCCATCGACTGCCAGCGCCTGTCCGTTGACATAGCTGGCATCATCGGATGCGAGGAAGGTGACCGCTCCCGCCAGTTCTTCGGGCTGGCCGCCGCGCTTCAGCGGGTTGAGCTGGCCGATCTTCTCGAGCTTCCCGGCATCGCGGGCATAGTCGAATACCGGCTTGGTCATGCCGGTCTCGATTATGCCGGGGCAGACTGCGTTGATCCGGACATTGCTGCCTGTCATCTGCTGCGCCGCCGTCTTCACGAGGTTGATGACGCCCGCCTTGGATGCCGAATAGGAGCTGGGCCCGGCACCTGAGCGGATGCCCGCTACCGATGCCGTGCAGATGATCGCGCCGCCACCGCGTTTTTCGATCTCGGGCGCTGCATATTTGATCGCAAGATACGGCCCGATCAGGTTGACGCGGAGCACTTCGGCCCAGCTTTCGGCATCGGAATCGAACAGGCCGCCCGACAGCCCGCCGGTAATCCCGGCATTGGCAAAGACGATATCGATTCCGCCATTTTCGGCAACCGCCCGTTCGACCAGAGCCTTCACGTCGCTTTCGCTGCCCGCATCCATCTCGACGCCGATCGCCGTGCCGCCATCGGCAGTGATCATCTCGACCGTTTCATGCACCGTCGGCATTTTGTCCGCCGCGATAACCTTGCCGCCTTCCGCTGCAAAACGCCGCGCAGTCGCCCGGCCGATGCCGGATCCCGCGCCCGTGACGATAATCGATTTTCCTTCGAAGCGGTTCATAGGCCTGTCCTCTCGCGATTCTTGTTCTTGTTATATGGTCCGTCCACCGTCGACGACGAGCGACTGGCCGGTCATGAAGGTCGAGGCTGGTGAAGCCAGATAGACCGCCGCGCCGGCAATCTCGTGCGGTTCCCCGATCCTGCGCAGCGGGGTCGAAGCGTTGACGGCTTTTTCCGCCTCCGGATTTTCCCAGAGCGCCCGGGCAAAATCGGTGCGGACCAGCCCCGGCGCGATGCAGTTCACCCGAACATTGTCCGGCCCAAACTCATGGGCGAGATTGCGGGCAAGCTGCATGTCGGCAGCCTTGGAGATGCAATAGGCACCGATCGTTTCGGAACCGCGCAGTCCGCCGATCGACGACACGACGATAATCGACCCTTCGCGGCGCTCGCGCATCTCGGGCGCGACCATCTGGATCAGCCAGTGATTGGACACGATATTATTGTCGAGGATCTTGCGGAACTGCTCGTCCTCCATCCCTGACATCGGCCCGTAATAGGGGTTGGAAGCCGCATTGCAGACCAGAATGTCTATCTTGCCAAAAGCCTTGCGCGTCTCGTCGACAAGATTTTGCAGATCGACTTTCGAGGAGATATTGGCGGGCACCGCAATCGCTGTGCCGTCGCCATGTTCGGCGTTGATCGCGGCAGCGACTTCGTCGCAGGGCTCGGGCTTGCGGCTTGAAATGACAACCTTGGCGCCATGCACGGCCATTTCTTCCGCGATGGCTTTACCGATGCCACGTGAGGAACCGGTGATGATCGCGACTTTCCCGTCGAGATTGAACTGAGACATAGGCCGTCCTTTTGTTACTATGCGGGAGCGCCGGCAGCGCGGGCGAAGCCCCATGCCGCCTGGGCGAGTTCGGGCACGCGGCTTGAGCGTTCCTCGGCTTCCGGCGAAGAGGCCGTGCCATCCAGCCAGCGTTTCTTGATACCCTGTAGGATCCCGGTCAGCCGGAACAGGTTGTACGCGAAATACCAGTTGAGATCGGGCATGGAATCCCGGTCCGTCAGTTCGCAATAAAGCGCCGTCGCCTCTTCCAGCATCGGAACGCCGGTACCGGCCAGATCCTGCCCGCCCAGCGACGCCGTGCCCGTGCCTTCCATCACCCAGTTCTGGGCGAGATAGGTAAAGTCGGCCAGTGGATCGCCAATCGTCGACAATTCCCAGTCGAGCACGGCCAGCACTTCGGGCCGGTCCGGGGCATAGATCATGTTGTCGATCCGGTAATCCCCATGGATCACCGAGGTGCGCGTCTGTTCGGGCACGGTTTTCGGCAACCATTCGATCAGCCGCTCGACCTCATCGATCGTCTCGGTTTCGGAACGGCGATACTGTTTCGTCCAGGTGTTGATCTGGCGCTCGAAATAATTGCCCGGCTTGCCGTGATTTTCGAGGCCGATTTCCTTGTAATCGAGATTGTGCAGCCGGGCGAGCGTACCGATCATCGAACGATAGATAGAGGTCCGCTCGGCTGGCACCTGTTCCGGCAGCATCCCGTCCCAGAAGGTCCGGCCCTCCACCATCTCCATGATGTAAAAGGCAGAGCCGATTACATCGTCGTCCTCGCATAGGGCGTAAGGCTTTGCGACGGGAAAGCCGGTGGGGTGCAGACCCGCTATCGCCCGGTATTCGCGCTCTACCGCATGGGCCGATGGCAGGATCGGACCGAACGGCTTGCGGCGCAGGACCAGCGTGCGCCCCGCCTGGTCTTCGACCCGGTATGTCGGGTTGGATTGGCCGCCCGCGAATTTCGCATAGGACGCCAGCCCTGCAAACCCCTCGACATGCTCGCGCATCCACGCATCGAGATTATCCTCGTTCAGCCGATCCTTCTCGGCAACGCCTTCGGCGCTGATCGCTTTTTCACCCATTACTGCATCCTGCTTCATTGTGTCCCGAAACTTGACGTAAGCGTAACCCGGTGCCGTTGCCAAGTCGAGTGTCGGAATCGCCTATTCTCGCACAAAACTTGACGGGCAGCGCACAGTGGTCATTCATGCGAAAAACCGAAGACCCATCCCTGCATGAGGACGCCGCCGTCATGACCATCCGCCGCTTTCTGCTCACCCTCGCGCTTTGCTGTTC
This sequence comes from uncultured Parasphingopyxis sp., assembly GCA_947259005.1. Classification (GTDB taxonomy): domain Bacteria; phylum Pseudomonadota; class Alphaproteobacteria; order Sphingomonadales; family Sphingomonadaceae; genus Parasphingopyxis. The sequence goes on from CAMYKP010000012.1 coordinate 251,088, forward strand.
GTCTATCGCCCTTCCCGTCACGGCAGCTCCAGCCGCGCAGAGCGAAGCGCCCGCCAGCGCCGACGAGCAGCTGCGCGCACTGTATGAAGCCGACTGGGCATGGAGCATGGAGGAATTTGCACAGGTTCATGATGCGGATGGCCAACTGGCCAGGGGCGATCATCTACCCGCCGCCGATCCGGCCACCCAGCTGCGCCGCCTCGCCCATTGGGAGGAGACTCTGGAGGCCCTTGATGCAATCCCCGCAGACGCGCTTTCCGAGAGCGAACGAATCAATGCCGCCGTGTTCCGCGCCAATCTGGAAAATGCAGCCTCCGACGCCCGTTACCGCGAATGGGAAATGCCGCTTACCAGTGATACATCCTTCTGGACCGGGCTAAACCCGCGTCCGGGCAGCCTGACAACGGCGGATGACTATCGCCGCTATCTGGGCCGCATGCGCGATATCCCGCGCTATTTTGCGGAAAATATTGCCAATATGCGAGACGGTCTCGCGCGCGGCTTTACCGTGCCGCAGGTAACGCTTACCGGCCGCGACGCCTCTATTGCCGGCTATGCCGTGGCTGATCCGGAAACCAATCCGTTCTTTGTGCCTTTCACGGAATTTCCCGCCACTATCCCGGCCGAGGATCAGGCTGCGTTGCGCGCGGAAGGCCGCGCCGCAGTTCGCGACGCCGTGGCCCCGGCCTATGCGGAACTGCTCGCCTTTTATCGCGACGAGTATCAGCCCGGCGCGCGAACGACGACGGCCGCCCGCGATCTGCCCGATGGCGAGGCTTATTATGCTGCGCAAATTCGCGAATATACGACGCTCGACCTGACGGCGGAGGAAATCCACCAGATCGGGCTGGGCGAAGTCGCCCGCATCCGCGCCGAGATGGACGCGACGATAGCAGAGAGCGGCTTCGAAGGGACATTCGACGAGTTTCTCATCTTCCTGCGCACCGATCCGCAATTCTATGCGCAGACGCCCGAAGAGTTGATGATGTTTTCCGCCTATGTCGCCGTGCGCGTCAATGCGACGCTCGGCGATGTTATCGGGTTGCTGCCCCGCCGCCGCTTCACGATCCTGCCCGTGCCGGACGAGATTGCACCATTCTACACATCCGGCCGAGGAGGTCTCGAAAGCTGCCTGATGAACACCTACGACCTGCCGAGCAGGCCGCTCTATAATGCGCCAGCACTGACGCTTCACGAATGCGCGCCGGGCCACTCCATGCAGGCCGCGCTTGCGGAAGAACGCGATGCCGGCCCCGAATTCCGCCGCTACACCTATTTCTCCGGCTATGGCGAAGGCTGGGGCCTTTATACCGAATATCTCGGCATCGAGATGGGTATCTACCGGACGCCCTATGAGAATTTCGGGCGGCTCTCCTATGAGATGTGGCGCGCGGCGCGGCTCGTCATCGATACCGGGCTTCACCAATATGGCTGGTCGCGCCAGCAGGCGATCGACTATCTCTCCGCCAACACTGCGCTGTCCGATCTCGAAATCGAGAATGAGATCGACCGCTATATCAGCTGGCCCGGACAGGCGCTCGCCTACAAGCTGGGCGAGCTCACAATCCGGCGCATGCGCGGCGAAGCAGAGGATGCGCTGGGCGAGAATTTCGACCGGCGGACCTTCCATGATGCCGTGCTGGCCATGGGTTCTGTCCCTCTCAGCACGCTTGAGGAAGAGATGCGCCGCTGGATAGCGCGCTAGGGTGAGGCGCAATAAGGGAGCGAAATGTCACGCCCTGAGATAACTATCCCAAATGTTAGTGTATTACGCCAATTATAGGCGTTAATCCGGGCCCAAACCGCGTTCCTGACTCCTCAACACGCTGAAAAACCGCCATTTCCCGATTCTGGCACGGCTCCTGCATTGTTATTGGCGTTATCGACACAGGTCGGAACACAGACACAGGCCAAGGTTCAGGAGACCTACAATGAATAACCAGAACAGCATCCAGCAACGCTTCTTCGCCGCGGTAGCAGCCGCTGCCGTTTCAACCATGTGCGTCCTCGGCACGGTAGGCCCGGTTCAGGCCGGCGGCTCCGTTACGCAGACCCAGTTCGTCCAGACTGCAACCCAGCAGGTTGCTGCCTAATGGCCACCCGGCTCGACCTTGATCCGATCGCATCGGCACCGGCTCGGGCGGGTGACTATGGCCAGATCCAGATCCGCAGCCAGGGAGCACGGCTCTTCTCGCGGATGCGCGATATACTCGCAGCAAATCTGGCCGACATGCTCGACCACAGCCCCGAGCCCGAACAGATGATCCGGATGATCATCATCGAGATGGAAGAGACGCTCGTCCATGTTCGCGCTTCCACGGCACGAACGATTGCAGACCTCAAGGAATTGCAGGCCGCACAAAATGCGCTCAGGACGATGTCCGAAAACTGGCATGAAAAAGCCGAACTGGCGATCAGCCGCGACCGGGACGATCTGGCGCGCCAGGCCCTGCTCGAAAAGAACAAGGCTGATACGCGCATTGCCGAACTCGATCATGAAGTCGCCACGCTCGACAAGGCGCTCAACGCCAACCACACAGATATTTCCCGGCTCCAGGCCAAACTCAGCGAAGCCTGCACACGCCGCAGCAACATCCGCGCCCGGCTGGAATCGGCCGAAAGCAGCATCCGTCTTCGTGAATTGCTGAATGGCGGCGCCGTGCAGGACGCTTTCACTCGCTTCGACGATCTCGAGCGGAAAGTGGACGAAGCCGAGGGCCATGCCGACGCTGCAGCCATCGGATATGAAGATGACGAATATGTCGCGAAAGATCGCAAGCTGAACGCAAAAGTCGATGCGGAACTCGCCGCAATGAAGAAATCATCGGCCCGCTAGGCCATCCAGTCAGGAGAGAAGACATGGGATATAGCAACTCAAGAAACGCAATCGTCCGCCAGGATCGCAAATTGCTCGGCGTATGTGCGGCAATCGCCAATTCGCTCGGCGTCCAGGCTATCTGGGTCCGCATATCGACCATAGCGCTGACGCTGTTCGTCACCGGTTGGGTCATCCCGATCTATCTGGTTGCTGGCTGGGGCCTTAGCCGGGCACGCAAGAACCATCAGGCATCCCGTTCCACCCGGTCCCGCTATCTCGGCTCCGAGAGCAGCCGCTACCTGTCTGAAACGGACCGACTGATCGGCCACCGCGACAGCGCCCTGGCGCGCGAGATCGACGCACTGCGCTAGGCGAAAGGTCGGGCTAACCTGCAAATTCCATTGTTTCTGAGCTCTTAGCGGGCATTATCGGGTTCTTAAGATCGCCATGCCAATGTCTAACCCTATTTTCCGGGGGGAAGATTACACATGCTTAAGAACGAAAAGCTCGACTTCGCCACAGGCGAAAGACGAGGCGACGAACGTCGCGATCTCGAAGTAACGGCGCGGGCGCATTCTTTCGAGATGCGGCCTTACCGGGTCCAGGTCAGCAACCTGTCTCGAAACGGGTGCCAACTCGACGCATCCATCCGCAGCAAAGTCGATGGCCAGCTCTATCTGGATTTCGCCGGCCTGCCGCTGATCGGCGCGAGGATCGTCTGGATGGACGATTATTACGCCGGATGCGAATTCGTGAATCCGCTAACCGAAGCGGAATTCCAGATTCTCATACAATCGGACTGGCGGTCAGGAATTCACGGAACCGGTGAAGTGACAGAGTGGCAGGAAAGCCGGGCATCGAACCAGAACGGTTGAGGGCAGGGTCGGGTAAACCGATCCGCTTCCCGGGAGGCTGTTACTACTCCGCCTCCGTCACCGTCGGAGCATCTGCGAACGGCCTGATGCCGAAATGCGGATAGATGTCGCTCGGGAAGTAAACCGTGCCATTGGCCACCACCATCGCGATCGACTTGATCGCGCTGAGGTCCGTGGTCGGGTCTCCGGGGACGAGGAAGAAATCGGCATAATTGCCGCCCGCAATTGATCCCAGGTCCTGATCCTGACCCAGATATTCCGCCATGCCGAGTGTGGCGATACGCAGCACTTCGGGGGCGGTATAGCCAGCCCGCTCGAACAGCTCGAGCTCCCGGTGATAGGCGAAGGAGCCGCCCATATCGGTGCCCGGCACGATCAGGATGCCGCGCTCGCGCATCATCGACACCGTCCGCACGATCTGGTCGAACGCGCCGCGAAACCGCTCATCCGCGCCCTCTGCCGATACATCGGACCATGCTTCCTGCAGGCTGCGTTGCTGACCGATCGGCATATGATCGAAAATGTCCGCAAAGCTGGGCGAAATCTCTCCGTTACGGCCCAACAGCAGGCTTTCATGGATGGTGATCGTCGGATCGATGGCGATCTGGTTGGCCTCCATCAGGTCCAGAGTATGCTGGACGGGTGCGCTATCGAGATGGAGGGCTGGAAGCCGATCGAGCGCCGTCAAACGGAGCAGGGTCCGCGTGTCCTCATCAGGATCCAGCACCCAGCCGAGCATCACCTGATTGATATGGGTCAGCTCGTCGAAACCGGCTTCGATCATCGCATTGGCGTTCGAGAAAGCCGGGACGTGGCCGGCCACCCTGAGGCCGAGCCGGTGCGCCTCCTCGACAAGCGCCGGCGCCCATTCCGGCGTCATCGAATTATAGAGCTTTACCTGGTGGAACCCGCGCGCCGCATACCAGCGCACCTGGTCCAGCGCCTCTTCCTCGGTCGAGACAAGCTCGCCCGTCTGTGAGCTGAACTCGCTCAGCCCTTCGATGAAACCGCTGCGGGTGATGCGCGGCCCGGCGATCGTGCCATCGGCAATCCGGTCCATCAGGCCTTCCAGCACATCCGTCTCGTTGCCCATATCGCGTACCGAGGTGATCCCCGCTGCGATATTGAGCAGCGCGACATTCTGCGAAATATGACCGTGCATCTCATACATGCCGGGAACCAGCGTGCCGCCTGCCCCGTCTATAACGGTTTCGCCCTCGGTCACCGGAGAGCCATTCGGCTGCACGCTGCTGATCCGCTCGCCATACCAGACCACATCAAAGGGCCCTTCGCGGGTCATGGTCTCGGGGTTGAACACCATTACGTTCCGGACCCGGACGGGCCCGTCGAAATTGCGGGCCGATTCCGCCTGGATTCGGACAAAGCGCTCGGTCGACAGGGTCTGGGCATAGTTGCGCAGCTGGGCATCGGCGGCTTCATAGCCGGCGCGGATGATCGCAAAGCGCGGGCTGGCAAGGGCGAAGAATATGCCATCCGCGTCGAGCACCACATAGCTTGGATTGAGATCGAGGCCGGCAATCTCATAGGTGGTTGCCTCGACCGGCCCGTCAGGCCCGTCGAAGGTGAACGTACCGTGCGGAGTCAGGCTCGCGGTGCCGCCCGGCAGCACGGGAAAGCTGTTGTCATCATCGGCGAGCAGCGCGCGGGCCAGCAACGCCAGGGCCCATGGGCTGCCGCCTTGCGGAATATAGAATTGCGCTTCGGATCCTTCGGCTGCACCGTCGCCGGTCGCATCGCGCCATGTTGCATTGCCACCCGACCAGTTGAACGTCTCGTCGACCGGATTGCCGAAGGTCGACGCGCCCTCGACCGTCCATCCCGTCGGCAGGCCATTTGCATCGAGCGTGATCGTTTCCGCGATGGTCGGGCCGCGGCCATTATTCTTGTAATCATAATCGATGACGACCCGCTCGGCCTCCACATCCGCATTCAGATGCCCGACATCGTTGCCGCCGGACAATACCCGATACTCCCGCATTTCGGCAGCAGCAGGCGCGGCAAATGCCACAGTGGCGAGCAGGAGATATTTGAGCATCGGGGAGGATCCTTGGTCAGCGAATTGGTTATCCCACCCTTTTCAGCCGGACGGACGAACGTCAACTGCGCGCCGGGCGAGATCCTGCGCCTGCCCGGCAGTCCCCAGCGTTAAGCCCGGTTTAACCCTATATGTATTTGCCCGTCATTTCCCGCTATCGTGCGGAGCTGCAATGCGAATCCTTTTGAAAATCATGATGCTGGCGGCGCTGCTCGCCGGATTTGCGGCTCCCGCCAGCGCCCAGTGGCTGGGCCCTGACGATGTCGTGGTGACAGCCCGCTCCTATGGCCCGGTCCATCCCTATCGCTCTGCGGTTGAAGCGGCTTATGGCGCCGAGACGGACCCGGCACGCCGCGCCATTCTGGCCGCCAATCTCGATCGCTGGCGCGCCCTGCCCGCGCAGCTGGGCCAACGCCACCTGATGGTCAACGTGCCCGAGCAGGAGGTGGTCCTGTGGGAGAATGGCGTGCCCGTCGCGCGCTGGGATGTCATCGTCGGGCGGCCGCGCACGCCAAGCGTGTCGTTCAGCGCAGAAGTCACCGGCGTGAACCTTAACCCCTGGTGGTATGTCCCGCAAAGCATAGTGCGGGAGAGCGTGGGCGCGCTCGTCCGCGACAATCCCGCAGAGGCGCGGCGGCGCGGCTATGTCGCATCGGGCGGCAGCTATCGCCAGCGGCCAGGCCCCGGCAATGCCCTTGGCCGGATGAAACTGGTCATGCCCAATTCCCACGCCATCTATCTTCACGATACGCCTGCCCGGCACCTGTTCGAACGCGAGGAACGCGCTTTCAGCCATGGCTGCATCCGGGTCCGCGACGCGATGGGTTTTGCTGCAAGGCTCGCCGGTGTGACCCGCGCTGAGCTGGAAGCCATTGCGGCCGACGGGCAGACACGGACCGTGCCGCTGGCCCAGTCCGTTCCGGTGCACATCACCTATTTCACCGCCGTGCCGGGACCGGATAACGCGCTACGCTACCTCAACGATATTTACGGGCGGGACCGGAGCTAGCCCCCGCAAACACAGCGAAGCCCGATTGCGCTGGAGGGCTGGCAATCGCCGCGCCGCCATGTCATCGCACCGGCCTGTCCCACTCACAGATCATGGACCAGTATGACCCAGCCCGGCCTATTCGATAATCTCCGCCTTCCCCTTATGTGCGCGCCTATGTCCATCGCCAGCACCGTTCCGCTCGCCGTTGCCTGTTGCAAGGCGGGCGTTCTGGGAGGCTGGCAAGGCGGCACCTATACGCCGATGGAGGAATTCGAAGCCTATCTGGAAGCGCTGGACGAAGTCGAAGGCGCATCGCCGATCGTCAACCTGCCCGCCCGGATCGCCACCGAACCCACCGGCCCGGCCAAGCTCGACCTGCTCGAAAAATACCGCGCGCCGCTGATCCTTTCCAGCCTTGGCGACCCGGCCCTTATCATTGAGCGCGTGCATGGCTGGGGCGGCAAGGTCATCCAGGACGTGACCACGATGCGCCATGCCGAAAAGGCACTGGCATCGGGCGCGGACGGGCTCATGCTGACCTGTTCGGGCGCGGGCGGACATACCGGCTTCATCACGCCCTTCGCCTTTGTTCCCGCGGTCCGCCGGATGTTCGATGGCCCGCTGATCGTCGCCGGAGGGATTGCCGACGGCCTAGGGATTGCGGGTGCACTGGCGCTGGGCGCGGACATTGCCTGCATGGGCACGCGCTTTATCGCAACGCCGGAATCCGGCGTACCGGACGGCCATCGCACCATGATCCCCGAAGCCGGTATCGACGAGATCGTCGTCTCGGCCGCGATGAACGGCGTCCCCGCCAACTGGATGCGCCGCTCCATCGAGCAGGTCGGGCTAGACTATAAAACCCTGCCGCAGGTGCGCACCAAGATGCCCGAAGGCGTGATGCCATGGCGCGACATCTGGAGCGCGGGGCAAAGTGTGGGGCTGATTGAGAAGGTCATGCCCGTGGCCGACCTGGTCGACCAGCTGGCGGAGGAATTCGAGGCGGCCTATCCGCCAGGGGACTGGCGGGAAAGGCTCGCGGGGTTTTAGAAAAGATAAGTGGTCGGGGAGAGAGGATTCCGGTGACTGGTCATTTAATTGTTTGTATCAATATCTTGTGATCCACCTCCTCGACCCAAGTAACTGCATTGCCAACTTGAGTGAACGTCCGCTTCTGGGCCGAAAGCGGACAGTCCGGCACTGGAAACAAATGCGCGGAAAGCCGACCTTCAGCAAGCGACCCCATAGCGGACATTGGTTGATTTGCGACAATTTAGCGCGCTTCACCCCGACAATTGACGAGTAAGCCGAGGTGGATCATGGATTGTGGCCATTAAGGGGGCGCGCTTGGCTAACCAGGATAACGATAACCGGCCGATGGTTTTCATCAGCCATCACAGCAGCGAGGCGGAGACTGCGCGGCACCTGAAAGCGATTCTGTACAGGAACGGTATCGATGGCTGGATGGCGCCCGATGATATCGATCCGGGCATGTCATTCGATGATGCAATCGTCGCGCAAATCGAGCAATCCGACGTGATTATCTTGCTGTTTTGCGGGCGGTCCGATCGGTCGCGCCATGTCAAACGAGAACTGATGCTTGCCGAAGACAGTAGCCGGCCAATCTTTCCGGTTCGACTGGAGGACGTCGCAGCCCAGGGTCTTGCTTACTGGCTTAAGGATTACCAGTGGCTGGACTGGAACGACGGGCAAGACGAGTCTGTTGAAACCTTGGTCGGAGCAATAAGGCGGCAAATCGCGACAAGGGAAAACACGCCACAAACAGGCAAGACTGAGAATACAGATTACTTGGATGGAGCGCCGAACATTCGGCCTCCGACACCTGCACGCTTGAACTCTGGACGTCCGCCTGCGAGCCGACCTGTACTGATAGCGACAGTGGCCGCAGTACTTGCTGGTGTTGCCGTGTTGATCTGGTTTTTGGTTTTGCCACCTGGTGAACCGACCACGCTCGAACCGGGAAGCTGGGAGCTTACCATAGACTATGACGACGTGGATTTACCGGATGCGCCATCCCAAGTCGCAGCACTTGGCTTTTTGCTCACTAACCATCGGTTGGATTACACAATATGCTTGTCCCAAGACCAGGCTGCCGATCCAAGCCTTGAAATGATCCGTTCAATCAACAGCGGCCAATCGGGCTATGATTGTAGGGTTGCAGAGTCACGCTTTGCAAACGGCAATATCACTATGCGAGCGCAATGCGACAATCCGGAGTTCGATGTCGAAGAACCGAGCCGTATTTTTGTCAATGGTACCTACACACGCACAAGCTCTGTCAGCGAACTGGAAGTTCGGGCACGCCACCCTGAATTTGGGCGAATGAATTTGACTGGCACTGTTTCAATGCAGCGGTTGGGAGAGTGTCAGTAGGTAAACTGGCGAATTATAAGGTCGGCGAGCGGACATAAACAGAAGATGAGCGAATGTCCGCTTTCCACCCCAATTGTAGACATTCCTGACAGCGAGCTCATTTCTCAAGCCCTGTCATTCGTTTAAAAAGGGTCTAATCGGCAGGAATTGGGCCGTTTACTGACCGTCCGGTTTTGGCCAGTTGACCTCGGAAACAGCCACTGGGCGCGATTATGGCAGCTTGCGACCTAAATAGCGGACGTTGGTTCGAGCGGTGCATCGTGCCACAGAGCATTCGTAATAAGCATCTGTATGTTTTATTGTGTCATGTTCCCCATGCCGATTTTCGTATGTTAAGGGACTGTCATGAAACTGGTAATGACGCTTCTTGTTAAAAACGAATGCGATATAATTCGTCAGAATATCGAATTTCATCTGTCCAGTGGCGTCGATTATATTATCGCAATCGACAACGGTTCTCGGGACGGTACGCGAGATATTCTGGTCGACTATGAACGTCGCGGCATAGCGACCGTGATTGATGAACCGCGGCAAAACTATGCCCAATCCGAATGGGTGACCGCAGCGGCACTCAGGGCGCGCGACGAGTTCGATGCAGACTGGATATTGAACAACGATGCCGACGAATTTTGGCTGGGTCCCTCGGGCGATCTGAAGCAGGATATTCTATCAGCGGCGACGGGGAAGTTGATTTGCGAGCGCCGGAACATGCTTTACGCTTGGGACGATGAAGACAGTGGAAACTGGATAGATAAAGCGAGATACAGAGTGGCAGAACCAGTCAGTTTCACAAAGCCTCGCGATATTTTCGAAAACTCGCTGCCAGCTCCCTATCTCTATTTAGGGTTGCCCTCGAAGATGTTGCTGAGCGCCCAAGGTCTCAAGTCGGTCAGCCAAGGCAATCATGATGGTTCATACGAAACAAGTATGAAGGGTTCGAAATCCTCAATTCGTATTTACCACTATCCGCTCCGCTCCAAAACGCAGTTTCGAGAAAAGGTGATGCAAGGGGCAGAAGCCTATGCCCGCAACAAAGAGCTGCCTCCAGGCATGGGATGGCATTGGAGACGATGGTATCATCTACTCCAAATCCAAGACTTGGATACCATGCTTTCCGATGTGCTACCCTCATCGGAAAAATTGCGGAGGGATCGGGAATCTGGAATCATTGTCGAAGACAACACGATGCGTTCTTACCTGATGTCGCTGACAGCGTAGATCGCACTGCTGCTGACTGAACGGCTTAGCGCCGGCATTGCCAAAGCGGGAGAAAGGAGGGTCGAGTGTTGTTTTGTATTGTCGGCACTGGGCGCAGCGGGACAACGCTTCTGCAGCGAATGCTGAACTCTCATCCAGACCTGTTCATATTCCCCGAAACGCACTGGTTGCCGAAAATGTACGAACTTTTTGGCGAGAAGGCCGTGCACCCGGAACGGCTCGCCGACATCGTAAGGCGCACCCATCATGTTGACGGTCAACCGACGACCGCATTCGACAAGGCTCGCCTGCTCACCAGTATTGACGGACCTGTGACGGTCCGCGGATTCACAGATGCTTTGGGCGGTATGCTCGCGGCTGATGCGGGCAAGCGCTGCTGGGCCGACAAGACGCCCGATTATGGTTACTTCATCGGCACACTCCAGAAGCTCTGGGCCAACTGCAAAATCATCCATCTCGTTCGCGACGGAGTCGCGGTAGCGAGCTCGATGGCGCGACACCCCGGCTATCAAGAGTTAGCGCGATCGGAACAGCTCTTTTGGTGCCCGATATCACTAGACTTCGAACCCGGTCTGTCGCAGCCTAGGCAAAGCGATCCACATCAATATGTGCATTTGTGGCATAGGCGGCTGCAAAGGACGCGCGAGGAATATGGCAATCTGTCCGCAGGATCGTTCCGGGAATTTAAATTCGAATCTTTGACAACCGAACCCAACACTGTGCTCCGGGAGATTGCCGCATTCGTCGGCCTCAATCCCGATGACGAATGGATCAACCATGCCGCCGCAATGATAGATCCACGCAAAGCTTCAAAGCCACGGCCATTGGAATGGCTCGAACATTTTGACGATGAAGCGACACAAATGCTCTTTGATCTCGGTTATCAAGCCGAGCAGCATTAAGGATATGAGTTTAGCGATGGGAGGAACACGACTGCTCTCCGGTGAAGTGCCGCGCCTGGCGGCCAATATAGTCTTGTTGGTCGCGTGCGTTCGCGATGAGGCGCTGCGGCTTCCCTGGTTCCTCGAATACCATAAATCACTGGGCGTTGGACATTTCCTGATCATTGACAATGGCTCGACGGACGGGACACGACCGCTGCTTGAATCCCGCAAGGATATCTCGCTCTTTTCTGCCGAGGGGAACTATGCGGATAGCCGGTGCGGCGTGGACTGGCTGAACGAGATTCTGGATGCCTATGCGCGCGATCATTGGACGCTTGTCCTCGATGCTGACGAACTGTTCGTCTACCCCCGCTGCGAGAGTATCAAACTCGGCCAACTCATCAGCCATCTCGAAAATGAAGGGGCAGATGCGATGTTGGCCCCAATGATCGATATGTATGCCAACAAACCCATCGCTGATACGGATTACCAACGAGGCCAACCGTTCCTCGCAAGCTGCCCTTATTTTGACGGCGAAGGCTATGAATTCGCCCAGCTCGACAACGGCGTGTCGTCGATTGTACGAGGCGGGGCAAGACACCGTTTGTTTTGGGAAGGCCGAGATCTCGACTATCCCTCTCCTTTTCTCAAAAAGATCCCACTGATTAATTGGCGCAAAGGCTTTCGTCTCGAAGCATCGACACATGTGCTTCGGAATGCACGCCTGGCCAGAACGACTGGCGCGCTGCTCCACTTCAAGTTCCTGCAGGATTTTGGTGAACGAGCGTCCGAGGAAGCGATGCGGAAGGAACATTTTGCTGATGCGCGACAGTATGTTGCATATGATGACCTGCTTTCAAGCAACCGGAGCTTGAGCGCCTATTATCCGGGATCTGTGCGTTTTGAGGCCAGCACACAACTGGTAGATCTGGGGCTCATGTATATGGCAGCCGACTATCCCAAACCTTGACTCACGCCGCGAGTTTGAGGTGCCGTGCTCGGCTATCGTAGCTATGGTTGAGTTGACCGCCAATCGAGTCGTTCAGCGAGAGGTATTGTGTATGAAAAAATATTGGCGCTCCATGACGGTTACCGAGGATGACCGCCCGGATCTGGGAGGTAATCTGCGTCACGGCGACACCCGTTCCATCACGCCTGCTTTCTGCGAATATTTGGTCGACAGGTTTGCGGTGAAGTCGGTGCTAGACGTCGGTGCGGGCGAGGGACATGTCGTCAACCACTTCCATCGCCTGGGCATATTCGCCCACGGGATCGACGGGCTCGAAGCCAATGTCCACAATGCCAAGGCACCCGTCGCCATGCATGACCTTACCTGCGGCCCTTATATGTATCCCTGCGACCTCGCATATTGCGTCGAAGTCGCAGAGCATATTGAGGAGCGCTATCTGGATAACCTGCTCGCGACGCTGGCCAACGCACCTGTGGTCGTGATGACTCACGCTGTTCCTGGCCAGCCCGGCCATCATCATGTCAATACGCAGCCCGAAAGCTATTGGGTCGAGAAGCTCGATGGAATGGGCTACAATTTGTCGATCGACAATGACTGGTTCCGCGAACTTGCCCGCAAGGAAAAGAGCGATTGCTATTTTGGCGAGACAGGGCTGGTTTTTCTCAGGATTGCAGGGGTCTAGCCGATGGCTCCCACGATGCAGGATCCTGCCGTATCCGATCGTGCCTCGATCTTCAGCCCAGGTCACTTCGACGGAAGGAACATTGCGTTGATCGGCAACAGCGTTCGGATTTTCGAGAGGGAGGATGGGAATGAAATCGATGGTCACGAAACTGTCATTCGATTCAATCTTGCCTGGCCTGCCAATGCTGGGAAGCCGCAATGTACGGGCCGAAAAACCACCCATATGATGGTCGGCGGTCGCGAGTTTCGCGGAGCCGAAGCGGCCGCGAATTTCGCGCGAACGATCGAAGAAAATTCGGAGGTCACATTCTTTTCGGCGAAGGGCGATCCCGCTAAATGGACACTGAATTCTCCGGTGCCGCTCTTGCCCGACAATATCTATCAAGATTGGCGCGAGGCGAATGGTACCGAATATGGGCCTACGAGCGGTGCCGCCCTAATATTCTACTTGCTGCGCTACAATCGACCGAAAGCCCTTGCCCTGTTTGGCATGGATGGGCTCAAAAGCCGCGTATGGTACAAGGAGCAACGTCAGGTTCATGCCGCCAGTCATTCCGCGGTGATTGAAGCCAGGTATCTGAAATCGGTTGTTAACGAAACGCCGTTCGCGACTATAGTGGAATATGACTGAGGCATCGACACCGCGTGAAATTTTCCGGTCGGCAAATGTTCGTGCACTGTATCACGGCACGAACAATAGAGACCGTTTGCTGGTCTTTTTTCTCGCCTTCGAACCTGGCTCCAACGAAAGTCTAGTTCTTTCCTCGCTCGCCTTTCTAGATAGGCTGGGAGCAGATTTTGTCGTCGTTATTCCGTCTTCCAATGCATGGTACCAATATCCAGAAATGCCCGAATGCCTCGATGCCATTTTGGGGACAGCCGGAGCATATAGGGAGACGGTTTCCTATGGAACCAGCATGGGTGGGTATGAAGCGATCAAGTCCGCCACACACCTGAAGCCTGACCGCGTGTTAGCCGTAACACCGCAATATTCAATCGACAGATCCAAGGCGGATTTCGAAACCCGATGGGAATCTGAAGCGCGCGCCACAAACTTTATCGACGACGAGATGAACATCAATGCGGGGACTGAATATTGGCTGATCTATGATCCGTTCGAATTGCAGGACAAGTTGCATGTCCAATTGATTGCCTCGACAGTCAGGAATATGCGTTTGATTCCGATTCCGTTCGCAACGCATTTCTGCGCACATTTCCTGTCAGAAACGAAGCTCGCGCCATATTGTCTTGATGCTATTCTTTTGGGAGACTTTGATCATCTCGAATTCCGGAAACTGGTGCGCGATCGCCGTCAATCGTCAATAACTTACCTTTCTCAAGTCGTGCAACGACTGGATCGCCTCCAAAAGTGCGGGCAATTGCGAAACAGCGGTTTGCAGCGACGACTTCTCGAGGAAATTGCTCAAATCCCGGCAATCAATCCCCGCACCTGGTATCAAAAAAGTTTGGGCTTATGGCAACTCGGGCGGTTCACCGAAGCAATCGAAGCCGCCCGAACGGCCGTCGCTAAAAAAACCGACCACCCAGGGTTTCGCAAGCATTTGGAGAGGCTGCAGGCCAAAGTTAGCGAGAAGGAATGATATGGGCAGGAGAGAGGACATTGTCAGCCTCGTAAGCAATCACGACGACGCGACGTGCATCGGCGTAGAACTGGGAGTGGCGACAGGCCAGTTCTCGAAAAGAATCTTGATGAACAGCCGGATGCACCTGTTCTCGATTGATATGTGGGCTGGCGACCGCGGCCATGATGTGGAGCAATACAAGGAAGCACTTCGTGCGCTGCTGCCATTCAAGGAAAGAAGCACCGTTCTGCGGATGCGCTTCGATGACGCGCTAGAACTGTTTCGGGATGGCTATTTCGATTTTGTCTATATCGATGGTTATGCTCATACTGGCGAAGAGGAAGGTCAGACCCTTGCTGACTGGTTCCCCAAACTCAAGGCTGGCGGACTTTTCGCTGGCGACGACTATTCGGATAGATGGCCGAAAACTGTCAAAGCGGTCGACAAGTTCGTCGAGAAATTCGACCTTGAGCTGAACATTCACGAATATGAGCCGGACAACCCGTGGGATGGCATTCCATCTTGGTGGGTCCGCAAGGCGGAGTAATTTGCGCTGACCTTTGTGGTAGCAGACCGCACGGCGTATCTGGAAAGTAAGCTTTGGTAGACCGTGATCGGGAAGGGAACGACGAACTCCGACGAAAGACACCAAAGCAAAGGATCATATTAAGATTTCGAAATGTCCGCTTTCGGCCCTATTGTGTTGAAAAAGTCGGAGCCTCCAACCCAATCGCGACATTTCGATAACAATGATGCAACAGCGAACTTTTGGGACGACCATTGTTACGTCGGCAAACCCACCGCGATTCGATTGTTTCCCGCGAATGGTGGCCAGAGAGTTTTTCAACACAATACACCCCAAAAGTGGACGCCGACCCTATGAGAGCCAGCGCCCAATAGCGATCAGATCTCGGTCTTCTCAGCTAAGCTAAGAGCGTCTTCAATGTCGACACCAAGATAGCGAACAGTGTTCTCAATCTTGGAGTGGCCAAGCAGGATTTGAATCGCCCGAATATTGCCGGTGGCTTTGTAGATGATTGAAGCCTTGGTTCGGCGAAGTGAGTGCGTTCCGTACTCCTCTGGCCGCAAACCGATCGCCTCAACCCACTCATCGACTAACCGGGCATATTGGCGCGTGCTTAAGTGTCGTGACTGATCAATCCGGCTCGGGAATACGAAATCCTCTACTCCACCAGCTCGGCGTTCAAGCCACGCAAACAGACTTGCTCTGGCGTCTGATGCGATCTCAAATTGAACAGGTCGTCCTGTCTTTCGTTGAGTGATCGTTGCCCGTGTCCTAACTTCCGGGCCGCTTACCAAGTCGCCGATCTTCAACTCGACAAGATCACATCCTCGGAGCTTGCTGTCGATCGCCAGGTCAAACAGCGCGCGGTCTCGAATGCGCTGCTCGCGATCCAGATAGAACCGGATGGCCCATATCTGTTTCTGTTTGAATGGCCGCTTAGGGCCAATCTTCGCGCCGAAATTCCAAGGCACTCGGTTTTTAGCAGCCGGATCAAAGTGTGAGTAGGTCATTGTCATTCTCCCTGGCCGGAATGGCCTTGGAGATTGTCCGCTTTGGGGAGCTAAGAATTTGGGTCGCAACGGCTGAAATTGGGCGCAAAACGGACATTCCGGTTTGCTAACTCGCATTCCACAGCAACAAATTTTGCTACAGCAACTGCTACAGCATTTGCTACATCGCGACTTCTGAAAGTCGTAGATTTCTACGGGTTTGTGGAAAAATGGTCGGGGAGAGAGGATTCGAACCTCCGGCCCCTGCCTCCCGAAGACAGTGCTCTACCTGGCTGAGCTACTCCCCGACCGATGTGTCCGGCCTGCGATCGTGCAGACCCACCGGGAGACAGACGCGGCTCTATACGGGCGGGATGCGCGGCTTTCAACTGCTGTTTCGTTGCTGCCCTGTCAAAAACTGCGCGGTCAGGGCTTAGCGCGCTCCGGCCGATCCTCCCGAAAGCGCGCGCTCCATTTCTCGCTGATCGCGTCCCGCAGGATTTCCAGGTCGACATCCGTGGCGGGAGCTTCCGGTGCGGGCAGATCCAGCAGCCCGCAGACCAACCCGACAAAAGCGGCCGGATCGGCGCAGATATCCTCATAATAGACGGTCGGCGCCTCTTTACCGGTCCGCGTCACAAAGTCCGCCAGGTCCCGCTCATTGCGGTCGATACGGTCAAGGTTTCTCGCGATATGATCGCCGTCATAGTCCGAACGGGAAACCGGGCGGCCATCATTCTGGTTCGAATGGAAGCGACCGCTAAGCTCGGCCCTGGTCAGCGATACGGCCTGCGCCACCCTGTCTCGCCGCCGCAGCAGGATGAACCGGGTCCGCTCGAGGGTCTGATCCAGAAACCCCAGATGGGCTGCCGCAGCCAGAACGCTGAAGCCCGCCTTGTACGCAAAGGCCTCGGGTGTGCCGCGATGGCCGATCATCCATTGCGCAGCGCTGTGGCAGTCCGGCAGCGAGCGGCGTTTGGAGATGGCGGCGAGCTGGTCAGGCGCGAAATTCTCGCCCACCTGCCTGAAGTACAGCGTGTTCGCGAGCAGCCGCCCGGCATAGCTGCTGCCCGAGCGCGAGGCGAAGAGAATGGCGGCTATCCTGGGGGGCGCTTCAAAGGGGCGCACCGGAGCATCGTCCAGCGCGGCAGCAGTCGCTGCCATCCGCTCCGGACCGATATAGGTTTCGATCAGCGCCAATAGATCGGCCCGCGCCATGGAGCCCTGCAAGGAATTCGTCACGATGGCAGGCGTTTACTCCGCCGCTTCGGCCATCTCAACCGTTTGCGGACCGCGGATAAGTCCGCCCGGCCGCGCTGCGCTTACCTCGCCCTTGCGAAACGTCACCTGACCCGACTTGATCGTCACGTCATAGCCGGTCGCTTTCTGCAGCAGGCGCTTGCCGCCCGCTGGCAGGTCGAACGCCAGCCAGGGCTTGCCAAGCGCAATCCGTTCCATGTCGATCACGTTGATATCGGCAAGATAACCGGGCGACAGGACGCCGCGATCGTCAAGCCCGTAGAGCCGCGCCGTATCATGGCATTGCCGCTTGATCGCATTTTCCAGAGTGATGGTGTTTCCGCGCTTGCGATCGCGGACCCAGTGCTGGAGCATGAAGGTCGGCGAGGCTGCGTCGCAGATCGTGCCGCAATGCGCACCGCCGTCGGACAGGGAATTCACCGTGTCGTCGGCATGCTGGAGCGGTTCGAGGAAATCGAGATTGCCATCGGCATAGTTGAGGATCGGGAAATAGATGAATCCCTTGCCATCATCCTTCATCAGTAAGTCATAGGCATATTCGGATGGTTCCACCCCGGCCGTTGCGGCGCGCGCCATGATCGTCGCATCCTGCGGCGGCTCGTAATCGAAATCCTCGTCCATCTCGAAAAACATGCCCCAGCCATTGGCGACGATCATCAGCAGCTCGAGAAGATCGCTTTCGGGATAGACGCTTTCCTCGGCGAGCAATCTCGTCTTGAACGCCGGGTCCTTGAGCATCGCCAGCGCCTCGTCCCATGGCATCTCCTCGAGCGGGGCCCAGCTCGGCTTGAACTTGAACGGATGGACCGTCCCCTGCCATGCCATCACGATGCCGTTGCCGCGCAAGGCGATCTGCGCGACGATATTGGCGCCATTGTCGTTTTCGGCGCGCATCGTCGCGATCTGCTCGTCTAGCGGCAGTTCCTTGGCAATCGACTGGAGCGCGGCGAAGGTAACGGGTAGCCCCGTCTCGCGGGACAATGCGCCCATCCATTCAAACTCGTTCCACTCGCGCTTGAGGTCACTCGCCATTTCGAACACGCCATAGCCGACCCGGCCCATCGCCCGGCCAATCTCGACCAGCTCCTCGGCGGTTGCCGTCGTCCCCGGAACAAGCTCGCCATCGACCGATTTGTGGAGCACGGTCCGGCTCGTCGAGAAACCGAGGGCCCCGGCTCGCACGCCCTCCTCGACGATGCGGCCCATCTCGGCGATCTCGTCTTCGGTCGGCACAACGCCCGGCTGTTCGCGGTCGCCGAGCACATAGGCGCGCACCGCGCCGTGCGGGACATGCGTCGCGACATCGATGGTGCGCGGCATTGCTTCCAGTGCATCGAGATATTCGGGAAAGGTTTCCCAGTTCCAGCTCATGCCCTCGGCGAGTGCGGTGCCGGGAATATCCTCGACACCTTCCATCAGACCGATCAGCCAGTCATGCCGGTCGGGCTTTGCCGGCGCAAAGCCGACGCCGCAATTGCCCATCACCACCGTCGTCACCCCATGCCAGGAAGATGGCGCCATTTCATCGTCCCAGGTGGCCTGGCCGTCATAATGGGTGTGTACGTCGACAAAGCCCGGCGTAACGATCCGGCCCGTCGCATCGATCTCTTCGCGGCCCTGACCGGTGACTTCGCCAACCTGCGTAATGAGATCTCCATCGACCGCGATATCCCCCGTGAAGGGCGCGCCTCCCGAGCCATCGACAATGGTACCGCCGCGAATAACCAGATCGTGCATCGAATCCTCTCCTTTACGTCTCCGTAAAGCGTCATAGCCTATTTTGGGTCGTTCATCATCTTTTGAATGTCGGGAGCAATGGTCCGGCGGCAAAGGTTGCGTCACCGGCCGCTGCGGTACCTGTCGACCCATTCCTCGTTGATTTCGTCGCGGAGGATTTCAAGTCGCACCTTGCCGTCAAACTCCTCCGGTGGCTCCAGATCGAGATCCAAGCAGGTCGTCCGCACAAATGCCTCGGGATCGGCGCAGATATCTTCGTAATAAAGGGTACGATAGGCCTTGCCCGTTCGTTCCAGGAAGCGGGTCAGGGATCCATAAACCTGCTCGATGATGAGATGGTGGACCGCGATCTTCTCCCGGTCATACTGATCGACACGAACCTGCTGCTGCGCCTTTTGCGGTGAATGGAAACGCCCGCTGAGTTCCGCGCGAAACAGCGACACGGCCTGGGCAAGGCTGTCCCGCCGCTTCAGGAGGACGACCGTAACCCGGTCGATCACCGCATCCAGAAAACCCAGATGCCAGGCGCTGGCCAGCCCCGGCTCGCCGCATTTACCCGCAAAGGCGCGGGGCGTGCCGCGATTTGCAATCATCCAGCGCAAGGCCTCGCCATCGTCTGCAAGCCCCTCATCAGCGCGTATCTTGCTAAGCTGCGCCGGATTGAAAGACTCGGCGACCCGCTGGAAATGCGGCGTATTCGCCAGCAAATGCCCGGCATAAGTGCTGCCTGCGCGTGATGCGAAGAGGATCATCAGCACCCGGTCTGGCACCTCCCGATAATCCGGTCTGGACTCTGGAAGCGTCAACTGATCGCCAATACGGTCCAGCAACGACGGACTGAAACTCGCGCGCATATGATCGTCTAAAGCCGTCCCCGGCTCATCATCGCTCACCGGTCAGAGTCCGATATAGTGCAGGGCCTGAGCAAGAATTGCGGCTTCAGTCATCGCGCGCTGCGATCATCTGCTGGATTGCCACGAACTTTTCACGCGGGCTCCCTTCCCGGGCACGCTCGGCCTCGGCTTCCTCGATCTTCTTCCAGTCCCGGAAGGTAACAACGTCGACATTGCGTTCGGCAAGCAGCGCATCCAGTCCCGCGCGCCCATCTTTCCCGCTGCCATCGCCAATATCCTCGGCAATCAGATCGACCACCGAATAACCGTCCGGACGGTTGGTGCCGATTGTTCCCGTCGGCCCGCGCCGCGCCCAGCCAACGCAGTACAGACCCGGCATGATGCGCCCTTCATCATTGGCAAAGCGCCCCCGGCCATGCTCGAAGGGGACGCCTTCGATTGGCGGTGTGCGATAGCCGATGCACGTGACGACCATGGATGCAGGGATCGTATAGGTTTCGCCGGTCCCGTGACTGCGTAGCTCGGAATCAAGCTCCGTGCGTTCGACGACCACGCTTTGCACCTTGCCATCGCCCTCGATCCGGACCGGCGAGGCGAAAAAATCGAATTCGATTTCGATGCTTTTATCCGCCCGGAAGGATTCAGGAATCGCCGCAAATTCACGCAGGAAGGTTACCGACTTTCGCATGCCCGGCTCGAGCAGCGCATCGGCGCCTTCTTCGGGCAGATCGGCCGAATCCACTCTTGGCGCGGCGCGTTCCAGCCGGCCAAGCTCGCCCAGCTCCTTGGGGGTCATTGCAATCTGGTGCGGGCCGCGCCGCCCGAGAAGGGAAATATGCTGCGTCCTGGCCTTCTCGAGCTGCTCATAAGCATGCTGCACGATATCCGATCCTGCGAACTCGTCGGGTGTTTTGGAAAGGACCCGCGCGACATCCAGCGCGACGTTTCCGTTGCCGATGACAACGACATGGGTTCCATCCAGCGGCGGATCGATCTCCGCAAAATCCGGATGCCCATTGTACCAGCCGACAAAAGCGGCACTGCCGAACACGCCGAGAAGATCAGCGCCCGGTATCTCGAGCGTCCGGTCATTCGGCGCTCCGGTGGCAAGGATCACGGCATCATAATGCGCCTGAAGTTCTTCGATGCTTACCTGCTCGCCAATCGTAAGATTACCAACGAACCGTACATTATCGTTCAGCGCGACCTTCTCATATCGCCTGGCGACATTTTTGATTGACTGATGGTCTGGCGCGACGCCGAAGCGGATCAGGCCATAAGGCACAGGAAGCCGGTCGATCATGTCGACGCATACATCGTCTCCGAACAGCTTCTGCGCGGCTTCCGCAGAATAATAGCCTGCCGGTCCGGAGCCGACAATCGCAATATGGCGCATCAGCGCACCCCCTCCGCTCATGGTCTGCCGGGATGCTAACGCGCTGTGCGGGCGAGGCAAGCAAAAGGGGTATGCCTCCTGTTGGTTGCATGGCCCTTCGTCTTGCTGGACATTCTTCGGCAACTCCTAAAAACTCTTCGAACCAGCGATTGCGGCAAACAACGCCGGCAGCAATCGACGCCAGCCAGATACCTGTGCAAACCGTGATCGTGATCACTGACTGTTAAGTTCCCGCACGGCATTAGGGTGCCATACGAAATCTTGATTTCCAGACATTTGACAGTTAGTTGAGGCAATCTCCCCGGAGGAAGAAAAATGGCTAAGATGCAGCGTAAAACGAACTTACTGGTCGGCGCGCTTATGGTTGCACTTATCGCCCAACCCGTATCAGCCTTCCAGTTTGGAGGGGTTTTTGGCGGACGCTCGTCCAGTTCCAGCGACAGCGAAAATAATTGCGATACGGTGGGGGAATCCGCAGGCCGCTCGGTATTGGGCGGCATTTTGGGCGGGGCGGCCCGTTCGCTTGGCATTCCCACATTCGTTCCGATGGCCCAGTTTTCCGATACGCTGGCCACCGAAATTGCCTGCCGTCTCGATGAGGATGAACAGGAAAAAGCCGCTGATGCGAGCGTCGAAGCGACACGAAGCGGCGAAGTGGGCTCCACGGCCACCTGGACCAGCGACACACGTCCGGGGGTACGCGGATCCTCGACCGTAACCGGGCGCACGCAGCGCGCCGGTGGCAGCGATTGCCTGCAGGTAACAGATGTCGTCATCGTCGATGGCGAGGAAACCACCGTTCCCAAAACAATGTGCCGTGTCCCGCCGCAAACCCGCTATGTATTGGCAGCCTGACCCATGAACAGATTTCAGACCCTTTTCGCGATCGGTGCATCCATGCTGTTTGCGAGCGCGGCGCCAGGCCAGCAGACGGATTCTGCCAACCCCACCTGCCCCGTAGAACCTAACTGGGCTGCCAACCAGATAATGGAGCTCACCCCGCTCGATCGCGGCGATCACCGGGTCCTGCTGGCCGAAGGCATGATTACGCCGGGGCTCGCCGACCGGCTGCGCGATGCGCTCGATGCCGATGACACGATCTCGGAAATCTGGCTGCGTTCGCCCGGCGGCGACGCCTATGCCGGAAACGAGGCCGGCCGGATGCTGCGGACCAGCTATCCGGGGATCGTCACCCGCATTCCGGCGGGTTGGGCCTGTTTTTCCGCCTGTAACTTCGTCTTCATGGGCGGGCAGCTCCGGGTTGTGGAGCCCGGCGGCCAGTTCATGGTCCATATGTTCACCCATACGGGCAACCGGGATGTCGTCCGGCAGGAAGTTGAAGGCGGGACCGACAGCGCCATCGATTTCATCGCCGATATCGAGCAATCGAGCGCCCAGCTGGCGACCGAGGATAACGATTTCCTGATCCGCATGGGCGTCTCACGCCGACTGCTGCGCGAAGTCATGTACGCAACCCAGGCCGTCGGCGAAGGCGAGACCCGCCGATGCCTGACGCAGGACGAGGCGTACGACTATAACGTCGCGAACATCCGCGAATAGCGCGGCGCCCGCCTCCTAAGTGATTGCCGCGTGCGCTGCCCGTGCTAAAGGGCGCGGGAAATGACAGACCTTAGCCATATCCGTAACTTCTCGATCATCGCGCATATCGATCACGGGAAGTCGACCCTTGCCGACCGGCTGATCCAGCAGACGGGCGGGCTCACTGAGCGTGAAATGTCCGAGCAAGTGCTTGATAACATGGACATTGAGAAAGAGCGCGGCATCACGATCAAGGCCCAGACCGTGCGCCTCGACTATACGGCGCGCGACGGCGAAACCTATGAGCTCAACCTCATGGACACGCCCGGCCATGTCGACTTCGCCTATGAAGTCTCCCGCAGCCTCGCCGCCTGCGAAGGCGCGCTGCTCGTCGTCGATGCCGCCCAGGGCGTCGAAGCCCAGACGCTCGCCAATGTCTACCAGTCGATCGAGCATGACCATGAGATCGTGCCGGTGATCAACAAGATCGACCTTCCCGCCGCCGAGCCCGAACAGGTCCGCGCGGAGATCGAGGAAGTCATCGGCATCCCGGCCGACGAAGCCGTGCTCGCCAGCGCGAAAACCGGCGAGGGCATCGCCGAAATCCTCGAGCAGATCGTCCTCAAGATCCCGCCCCCCTCCGGAGACCGCAACGCCCCGCTGAAAGCCATGCTCGTCGACTCATGGTACGATCCCTATCTGGGCGTCGTGATCCTTGTCCGCGTCTATGACGGCGTCCTCAAAAAGGGCCTGCCGATCAAGTTCATGGCCGCCGGCACGCAGCATCTGGTCGACCGCGTCGGCTGTATGCGCCCCAAGATCGAGCAGCTCGACGAGCTCGGCCCCGGCGAGATCGGCTTCATCACCGCGCAGATCAAGGAAGTGGCGGACACTGCGGTCGGCGACACGATCACGACCGTCAAGAACCCCGCGCCAGAGGCCCTGCCCGGTTACAAGGAAGTCCAGTCGGTCGTCTTTTGCGGGCTTTTCCCCGTCGACGCGGCGGATTTCGACAAGCTGCGCGAATCCATCTCCAAGCTGCGCCTCAACGATGCGAGCTTCACATACGAGATGGAGAGTAGCGCCGCGCTCGGCCAGGGCTTCCGCGCCGGCTTCCTTGGCCTGCTCCACCTCGAAATCATCCAGGAGCGGCTGACGCGCGAGTACGACCTAGACCTCATCACCACCGCGCCGTCCGTGGTTTACAAGCTGACCATGACGGACGGGAGGACACAAGAGCTCCACAACCCGGCCGACATGCCGGACGTGGTGAAGATCGCGAAGATCGAGGAGCCGTGGATCAAGGCGACCGTCTATGTGCCGGATGAGTATTTAGGCCCGATCCTCAAGCTCTGCCAGGACAGGCGCGGCATCCAGAAGCAGCTGACCTATGTCGGCGGCCGCGCGCAGCTCGTCTATGAGCTGCCGCTCAATGAAGTGGTGTTCGATTTCTACGACCGGCTCAAGTCGATCTCCCGCGGCTATGCCAGCTTCGATTACGAACCGATCGGCCACCGCGAGGGCGATCTTGTGAAGATGAACATCCTCGTCAATGCCGAGCCCGTCGACGCGCTCAGCATGATCGTCCACCGCGCCGCCGCCGAAACAAGGGGCCGCCACATGTGCGAACGCCTCAAGGACCTGATCCCCCGCCATTTGTTCAAAATCCCCATCCAGGCGGCCATCGGCGGCAAGGTGATCGCGAGAGAGACGATCGGCGCGATGCGCAAGGATGTGACGGCGAAATGCTATGGCGGCGATATCTCGCGAAAGAAGAAGCTGCTGGAGAAGCAAAAAAAGGGCAAGGCGAAGATGCGGGAATACGGGAATGTGTCCATCCCGCAGGAGGCGTTTATTGCTGCGCTGAAGATGGGGGAGGAGTAAATCGCGGATAGACACAGTCGGATTATTGAGTGTACCCTCGACTATAAATGCTTGAGCTTCTGTCCCCCTTTCAATTTGATCGGCCCACCGGTAACGGACGAACAAAACCTGCACGCCTAACTTGTGAAGGTGTTAACGACGAGCTCGTAGAGGTCGTCGTCAAAGTTTCAGCAAATTGTGACAGGGGTGTCACATCGCTTGCGATGGAGGCATTTTCCGCATGCATGGCGGCTGACCTGAATTTGCCGGTTCCAAAAGCATATTTGGTCGATATGGAGCCTGATTGGATTGCATCAATCGTCGACGAACAGTGGGCACAATCGGCTTCTCAAAGCTCATCCATTGCATTCGGATCAAAATCCGTGCGCGCCGGTTACTCGGAATGGATATCCGGAACGCTTTTGGGAGGGCTCCAACGACAATCGGCAGCTGCGATCATGTTGTTCGATGCCTTAATCGACAATCCGGACCGTCGCGAGGACAACCCAAATTGTCTTGTGAAAGGCGAAGAATTTCGAATCATCGATCATGAACTAGCTTTCCCAGACACAAGCGCGATTATCGGATGGCAGCCACCATGGACAGAAGGTGGACTTCACCACCTCGAAACCAATGGTAGGCATATATTTCGCGGACCACTGCAGCGACGAGAGATTGATTGGAATCCGATAAGGCAAACTTGGATTGACTTGTCGGATGCAAGGTTGTCCGAGTATGTCGATGCTCTCCCATTGCAGTGGTCAGATGCAACCGAAGCCGTTGAGCAAGCCGTGAATCGAGTGAAAGGAGCACGAGAGAATATTGACAACGGAATCGCAGAACTTATTAGGATTTTACAATGACTTATCGTAAATCATACTCATATACTGTCTTAAGGTATATACACGATCCTCTTGCTGCTGAATTTATTAACGTTGGCATAGTCTTGTTTGCACCGGTCTCATCCGACGGGAATGCTGAATTACATGTGCGTACCAAAAAAACGATTGGTCGAATGAGGACGATGTTTCCGGACCTTGATCGATCAAGCTACATTGCGGCGATGCGGTCAGTTGATCGAGCGGTCAAGAAGCTAAGAAATTCTTTCCGGGATGAAGGTTTTCTACCGACGAAAAGAAGTGCGCTTAGTTTGGCATACCAAGCACTTCCGCGTGATGATTCTTCGCTTCAATGGTCGCCTATGGGATCGGGCCTAGCTTCTGATTTGTCAGAAGTATTCGATAAATTGTATCATCGGCACGTTACTTTGTACGATGTTAAGCAATCCCATCGACGTTCAGATGATGAGGTTTGGCGGCCAGTGCGAGAACGCCTTGCCCAACGCAAAATAAATTTGGAGTTGCTGCCAAAAGTTATTGAAGGCGGTGACGATAAAATTGAGTTCCAGCACGCATGGAAGAACGGCGCATGGCACGTGTATGAACCGGTATCGATGGATTTGGCCGATGCTGATGGAATTTTCCGAAAGGCACATAGATGGCTTGGGCAACTTACATCTGTGAGTAAGGAGACTCATGAAGCGTTTGAGCCTCATTTTATAGTAGGCGCGCCAACCAATCCCAGGCTGTCAGATGCTTACGAAACGGCTAAGAACATTCTCCGGAAAGCTCCTGTTCCAGTGAAAATTTTCGATGAACAGCAAATTGATGTTCTGGTAGATCAGATTGAAGATGAATGGCGTGACCATGTTTCTTCCACGAGTAGCCGCCTAAATTAACAGTCATCGACTGTTAGTAGTATAGTAAAATGATACCTTCGCTAACGCTTCAACCAACTGGAGGCGATAGCCACATCAGGAAGGGTTATTTTGGCAAAAGCTGTTTTCATTCATCGGGTCGACTCCATCTATGAGGATGATCCCGAGAAGCAGTACCAATTTCCAAAACAATATTTGACGCGTGCCGAATCCGCTGTTGGCGATTGGATAGTCTACTACGAACCCGTGAAGGTTGCCCAATCTCGGGGCTACTACGCCACTGCACGCCTCCAGCAGATCATTCCCGACCCCAAAGCCAGCGACATGTATCTCGCGATAATGGAGCAAGGAACCTATCTCGAATTTCCGAATGCGGTTCCATTCAGCGACGATGGCGGGCCAATAGAACAGGGTGTCCTGAACGAAGCGGGCGCAATATCAGGCCGCGCGCAATCGGCTGTCAGGCCGTTATCGGATAGGGACTTCAATCGCATCGTGTCCGCAGGGCTCGCTGAAAATGAGGATTTTCTTCCACGCGTTGATGAAGAGTCTGTGGTCACCGAAGTTCGGGATAATCCGCAAGACTATATCTTTGAGCAAAGCCGGGAACGAGAGCTTGCTTCGGGATCGAGGATCATTCGTGATCGGGCTTTCCGGCAGGCCGTGCTCCGCGCTTATGATTGCACATGTGCGATCACCGGATGGAAGCTCATCAATGGCGGCGGACGGCCAGAGGTGCAGGCTGCCCATATCCGGCCAGTAGCGGAAAGCGGCCCAGACAAGATATCCAATGGAATAGCGCTATCGGGAACTGTGCATTGGATGTTTGATCGCGGGCTGATAAGCCTGAATGATGATCATGAGATATTGGTCAGCCGTGCGAGCAACGATCCCAATAGCGTCTGGAAAATGGTCAATCCAAGCGGAAAGGCCATTGTGCCCGCCCGCGATGTCAATCAGCCGCATCCCGCTTTCTTGCGTTGGCACCGCGAAAATTGCTTCAAGGATTAGTCACCCCTCCCCCCGCCTCTCCATCGCCTTTAGCTCCGCCACATGGCCGCTCTGATTCAGCAGCGGCTTGCCGTCTTTCGCGCCCTGCCATGCGGCTGTGCGCGCGGCGGCGAGCATTTTGGTGAGGGGGCTGGTGCGCCGTTCCTTGTCATCGCCGTCCAGCCAGGGGCGTTCGGGGTCGCGCCGGCCATTGGCGATATCCATCAGGTCCATCGTCCTGCCGCCGCACTCGATCAGGATCTCGATATGGGTGAGCTGGCGGGCGTAAAAGTCCGCATTGTCCAGATCGCCCTCGGCCCGCGCCTCGCGCTCCATCTGCACGCGGTTGCGATAATGGATGAGCATGATTTCAAGGACGCGCTTGCGGTCTTCCAGGTCCGCCTCCCACTGCTCCCGCGCGCTGGTTTCGGGGGCCTTGGTGCCTTCGCGCCCCGGCTTGCCGAACCGCTCCGGCATGCGGTGCTGAAGCTGCCACATGGTGAGGCGCTCGTTAAAGGTGCGGCGCTCGGCAACCTGTTTGCCTTCATGCATGATTGGCACGGGGACGCCGTGGATCGCGCGGTCCAGCGCGGCATCCGACAGGATATGGGTGCCATAATCGAGCGCGCGCTCCCAGGCGGCGCGGAACTCGGCGGCGTCCGGGTGAAGGCGCAGCTGATAGGCGCCTTCCTTGGCCATGTTGACGGCGGCGGCGGCGCGGGTGACCGATCCGGTGCGGGCGAGCGCCTCGATAAAGCCGCGCTGCCGCTTTGCCGTCCAGCCGTCATGGCGCTTGTGCTTGCGCGGAACGGGGTTGAAATCGAGGGCGGGCCTGAGCGCGGCAAACCGGCCCTCGCCAAGATAGCCGGTGGCGCGGCAGCGATCGCAGAGGATGGGGGTGCGGTTCTTCATGGGCGGGCTTCCTTTCCGCCAAGGGTATGGAAGCGAAGATTTCCTATTTTGCAATGAGTTTTTTGGTCAGAACGTTGCTCGCGCAACGTCGCCGCACCAGCCCGCTCCCCCACCCGACCTCCCACAGGGTACACTCAATGGGAGGTCGGGTGGGGGAGCGGGCTGGTGCCGCGCTCGAACGACTGTGAGAGTCTGACAAACCCAATGTCATATAACCGCAACACAAAGCTCATCGTGTCGTAACATTTGCGTCATAGAGCCGGGGCGAAATTGTCATCGGAGCTTCATCCAAATGAAACATACCGCCCTTGCGCTGTCGGCCTGTGCCGCGGCGATGATCGTCAGCACACCGGCTCTCGCCGAAGATGTGCCGCCAGAGGTTCAGGCCGAACTGGAAGAATTGCGGAGCCGCGTGCAGACGCTGGAGGCCATGGTCGAGCAGCTGGTCGGGTCGCAGACCGCTGTCGCGAACCAGGCCGCCGAGGCCAGTGCGGCGGCGGTTGCGGCGCAGGCAGTCGCGACCGAGGCCAGCGAGGCCGTAGCGGCGGCTCCCGCCATCTCGATGGGCGCGGCGCCGCGGGTG
The DNA here is from genome assembly GCA_947259005.1 of uncultured Parasphingopyxis sp. Classification (GTDB taxonomy): domain Bacteria; phylum Pseudomonadota; class Alphaproteobacteria; order Sphingomonadales; family Sphingomonadaceae; genus Parasphingopyxis. Next base: position 279,927 of record CAMYKP010000012.1, read on the forward strand.
CGCACCGAAAGCGGCTGGGACTTCCGGCCGTTCGGGCGCATCCAGTATGACATGGGCTATGTCAGCGGGCGGGACCGGCTGATGGACCCGGGGCTGGGCTGGTCGAACGAGCTACGGCGCGGACGGATCGGCGTGCAGGGCGCAATTCCGGGCGGTTTCGAATATAAGGTCGAGATCGATTTTGCCGACAATGACGTCGCGATCACCGATGCGCTGATCAGCTACGAGACCGGCAATGTCACCATCACGGCCGGCCAGCACAACAATTTCCAGTCGCTCGAGGAGCTGACGTCGAGCCGCTTCACCAGCTTTATCGAGCGGGCAGCCTTTACCGATGCCTTCGGGTTCGAGCGGCGGGTCGGGCTGTCGGTGAATTACGTCAATGGCGATTTCCGCTGGGACGGCGGAGTGTTCACCTCCAGCATCGACGATCTCACCAGCGACGAGCAGGACAGCTATTCCTTCGATACGCGCGCGGTGTACAGCCCCGAAGTCGGCGGGGCGCAGCTCCATTTCGGCGGATCGCTTCACTGGCGGGACCTGCAGAGCCAGCCCGGCGCGCGCTATCGCCAGCGGCCGCTGGTCCACACGACCGACACCCGCCTGATCGCCACCCCCACCCTGCCCGTCACCGAAGAGACGAGCTATGGCCTGGAAGCGGCGGTGATCCGCGGGCCCTTCCATGCGGTGGCCGAGGTTCACTGGCTTGAGGCGGAGCTGTTCGGGATGGACGATCCGACCTTTTTCGGCGGCTATGCCGAGGCCGGCCTCTTCCTCACGCCGGGTGACTCGCGCGGCTATTCAGGCGGCAAGTTCAACCGCACCCGCCCCGCCCGCACGGTCGACGAAGGCGGGATCGGCGCGGTACAGCTCAACGTCCGCTACGACTATCTCGACCTCAACGATGCGGGCGTGATTGGCGGGCAGCAGAACCTGATCGGCGCGTCGGTGATCTGGACGCCGGTCGATCATGCGCGGCTGTCGCTCAGCTATGGCCATATCGAATATGACGACGCCGCAATCCCGGCCGGCTTCGACAGGAACTATTCGGTCGACAGCTTCGGCATCCGCGCCGAGGTGGATTTCTAGCGCTCGGCCCCGGCGGCGCGCTCGAGCGCCACTGCCATGGCTTCATCGGCATCGGTTTCGATATCGGGCGCGATTCCGACGCCCTCGATCCTCCCGGTTGCCAGCGAGACATAGTCGGCAATAGGCAGCGACAATTGCAGCCCCTGGGAAATGTCGTACATTTTCTGGGACAGCATTTCCCCCGCTGTCCGCTCGCCGATCTGAACGGCCCTGCCAGACGCTTTCAGGGCATCGGTAGCGAGTTCCGCCGCGCTGGCGGTCCTCTGGCTCGTCAGCACGAAAACGGGTCCTTCGAAAATCGGTGCCATCGGTTCCAGCTGGACCTTCACCAGCGCATCATTCTGGGCATCATGCCAGAAGGCCCGGATAGACCAGCCCTGCCACGGAGCAACGTCGAGAGCATCGTCGCGCGTCGGGGGGCCGTCATGCACGGATGACCAGCGCTGCGACGTAAACAGGCCGGCATCGAAGGGCTCGTTGATCAAGTGGCCGATCAGCGGACGAATGGCGAATGCACCGCCGCCATTTTCCCTAAGATCGATAATCAGCGCCGATGCGCCGCGTTCCGTAAGCGCGTCAAAAGCCGCATCGATCTGTTCGATCGTATCGAGGCCCATCATCGTGGTTACCGTCAATATCGCGACGTCACCATTCCATGTGAGGACGGCGCCGTCACCGCCGACGCGTATCGTGTCGAGATAGGCGGCGACGTCATCTGCACTGGCCTGAGCGACTGCCAGGCTGACATGGGAAAAGGGCCCGTCGCGCCAGATCCGGTTGAAATTCGAGACAAAGTCTTCCCGGCTTTGCGGCTGCGCCGCCAGTGTCGCAACGCGGGCCTCGATCGCCCGATATGACGGATCGTCGAGCACCGACGGGTTATAATGATAGCGATGCATGGTTTCGGATATTGCCGCCGCAGCGTCTTCAAAAGTCTGCAGGTCCGGCGATGGCGAGACGGTCTCCGCAGACGCGGCGCCTCCCGCGCATATCATGCACAGGGCCACGATCAGTGATTTCATGTCTTCATCATCCTGCGTTATTGTATTGTTGTACTAATACAATAACGCAGTAATACCGGGCGTCAAGCCTAGGCGGCGAGCTGTTCGGTTTCCGTATCGCGGACCTTGGGCAGGGCGCCGGTAACGGTATAGGTCACCATCTCGGCGATATTCGTCGCCTGGTCGCCGATCCGTTCCAGATGCTTGCTGATGAACAGCAGATGCGCGGCCTGGCTGATCTGGCCCGGCTCCTCGATCATGAACTCGATCAGGGCCTGGGTCAGCTCGTCATGCAGATCGTCGACAATATCGTCACGCGCGCACACATCGTCGGCAAGCTTGACGTCGCCGTCCGCATAGGCCCGCACGACATCGACGAGCATGTCTTTCGCCGCATCGTTCATCGCGCCGATCATCTTGCGCAGCTTTTTCGGATATTTGGCGGTGACGCTCGACACGCGCCGCGCAATGTTGCGCGCGTAGTCGGCCGTCCGCTCAAGCAGCGCAGCGATCTTGATCGCAGACACCAGAACCCGCAGGTCGTCCGCCATCGGCGCGCGCAGCGCGATCACATTGACGGCGGCCGCCTCGATCTGGGCGGCGAGCGTATCGATGTCCCGGTCGGCAACCACCACCTGGCCGGCAAGGTCCGTATCGCGCTGCTCCAGCGCCCGGATCGCGTCGGCCATGGCCAGCGACGTGCGCCAGCCCAGCTCCAATATATTGGCGCGCAGCTCGTTCAGCTCGTCGTCAAACGCCGACACTGTATGTTTCACTTCACCCGTCATGACGGTCACTCCAATATACGCGAATTACAAATATGACATTTATGTTACAATAAATGACACGCAAGTGCAATCGGGGAGTTTTGAAGAGCCGCACGCTCAATGCCCATGGTAATAGAAAACGGCCGTTGAGACGGAGCGACTGGGCTTTCTGCATTTGGGCCGATTTTGGACTGACCCGCTTTCTGACCAGAGGAATAAGACAGCTGCCATTAGTTCTATCGTTGGCGGAACGGCTGCATACGACCCATTGCGGACATTGAGTGATTCAAGACCAATTGTCCGCTTTGCGCCCAAAGCGGACGTTGCATAATTACTTCGGCCAAACCTCGCGCAGCAGTTCGACAAACTCCTCCATCGTCGTGCCCGGCGGTATCTGAAATACGAAACGTTCGACAGCGGCAATGGACTGATCGACGGTGATGTGTGACTCGATCTCCAGTCCCTCGCGTATCTTCTCACTGGCCTCCTCCATCCGTCCCATCAGCATCAAAGGCCAGGCGCGCGCTATTCGGACCTGATGGTAGTTGGGATTGCGAAGGACGGCTTCTTCCAATGCCTCGAGACTTGCCTCGTAGTTTCCTAGCCGCAATTCCGCATGCCCACGATAACTTGCCCAATTCGCGTATCGGGGGTGATGCGGGGCCTCCTGTTCGGCGGTGCGGATCAGCTCGACGCCAGCGGGATCCCGTTCCAGCAGGCACAGTTGCCAGCCATACACGGCGCGCGAATGTGGATTGTTCGGATCGAGTTCGACAGCCCGCGCAAGGGGCGGCACGGCTTGATCCGCCCGTCCTGTCATCGTCGCCAATATGCCAGCAGCGGTCAGGACATCGGGCAGATTGGGTGCGATGGATTGCGCTTTCTGGAGATGCTCCTCGGCTTCGGCAAAGGTTACCACCGGATCGTCGGTCCAGAGACTCGTGATGTTCTGGCCGAGCTGCACGGTTAGCGCGGCATGCGCGGATGCATTGTCCGGATCGATTTCCAGCGCGGCGCGAAGATGCGCAACGATCCTGTCGGCGGCATCGCGGTTATAGGTCCAGCGTTCCGCCTCGGCGGCCTGGATATGCTCATAGGCGGTCAAATTGAAATCGGGGCGGTCAAGAATAGTCTTGAGGCCGGCGACCTCCACTTCGCTGTTGATCGATGTCGCGATGGCGAGGACGATCTCGTCCTGCACCTCAAAAAACTGATCGAGCTTGGCGGTATATTTCTGCGCCCAGATATTCTGGCCCGTCTGGGCTTCGACGACAGACGCGCGCAGGCGAATATCGTGACCCTGCGCCTGAAACGTCCCTGTCGTGAGAAACCGAACGCCGAGTTCGCACGCGATGTCCTGCAGGGGTTTCTCCTCCCCGCTGTAGCGAATGGCCGAACTATAGGGAGCCACGCGCTGGCTCGGGACGCGCGACAGGAGGTTCGTCATGTCCAGGCATAGGCCGTCCGCCAGAAACCCGGTCGATTGATCAGGCGACAGATTGGCGAACGGCAAGACGGCAAGTGAGCGGCCAAACCGGTCGGGACTGGCCGCGCTACCTTGAGCCCAGGTGCGCAGCCGATAGCCGCGCTTGGGTATCGTCTCGATATGACGGTTTTTGCTCCGCCTGTCGCCCAGCGCCTTTCTGAGCAGCGAGATCGCGCGCGACAGTCGTTCATCGCCGCCATAGGCGACGCCCCATACCTGATCGATCAGCGCCTCGCGGCTGACAACCTTGCCCCTTTGGTCCAGCAGTGCCTGCAGCACGTCGAGCACCTTGGGTTCGGCCGTATAGCGCCCCGCTTTTCCCTCAATCGTCAGGCGGCTGAAATCGACCCTGGCCTCTCCTATCCGGACGATTTCCACGCTGAGCTCTCCTCCACCTCGAGCCGTTCTGCGCCATGCCAGGCGCGCGGTCAAACTGGAGCGGGCGCCCGATGCCGGCGCCCTAAGAAAATCCTAAGGCCGGCCACAGGACTTCGCCGGAACCTCCTACCAGAACGCAATGGGCGGCGAAAATACGCCATCGCATCGGGAGAGATTTCATCATGTTGTTCATGAGCAAATGGGAAACATCGCCAGAATATCGCAGCAGCAATTTTCAGGCGTTTTCAAGACTGCCGGACGGCGACCCTGTCGCCGACGGTGACGACAGCCTGCAGCTATTGGGCCGGTGGCACGACCTTGCCGGCATGTCGGGCGTCGCCATCTTCGCCTGCGACGATCCTGAAGCGATCGCACGCTGGGAGATAGCCTGGTCGGCGACGATGGACGTCGAAATCACTCCGGTCGTGGACGATGCCGGAGCGAAGGCGATCGGCGCGGCGCTCCAGGAGGGAGCAGGCCAATGACCCTCGATGTCGCCTTCAACCCCTCCCCAAGCGCGCCCCCGATCGACGAACGCTGCGCGTCTCCCAGCGCATCTTCGGCGACAAATATCCGCATTCCGACCAATGTAGAGGAGGTCTCGACGGATTGGCTGAACGCCGCGCTCGCGCCGTATCTCGACGGCCATGCCGTCGTTCAAAGTCATGCCGAGCCGTTCAGCGACCCCGGCCAGACGGCGGACGTCGTCGATGTCAGGCTCAGCTTTGACAGCGACGCGTGCCCGCTGCCGACTCGGATGATCGCGAAGCTGGCGGCGTCCGATCCCGAGACACGTGATATGTGCAGGATATTCAAACACTATGAGCGCGAGGCCGGTTTCTACAAATCCTTTGAGAGCGACGGACTTCCGCTCGTCAAATGTTTCCATGCGGATCACGATCCCGCGACGATGGACATGGTGATCCTGATGGAGCATCTCGCGCCGTCATACTCGCCCGGCTATGCGATCAGCGTGGACCAGATCCGCCTGGCGGTCCGGGAAGTGGCCTTGCTCCACGCGCGCTGGTGGAATGACGACTCCCTCAAGCGTCAGCCGGCCCTTGTCCAGTTGGACGACGAGGATCATTGGTTGAATGTGATGGAAGGCGGCCTCAAATCTTGCGAAACAGTCCGGCGTATCTTGGGTGACGACTGCGAGATCAGCATCGCGGCTATGGAAGCCTTTTCGGCTAATTTCAACGCCGCATTGGCCCATGTGCAGGCACGGCCTTTCGCGCTCCAGCATTGCGACTATCACGCCAAGCAGCTGTTCTTTCCCAAGGACGGCGAAGGGCGGTTCGCCATCATCGATTGGCAATTCTCGGTCGCCGGGCCGGCTGCATGGGACATCGCACGGCTTGTGAATCTCGGCCTCGACAGTGCAACGCGCAGTGAAGTTGAGGACGGGCTTATCGCTGAATATCTGGATCTTCTGGCGGCCAACGGTGTCGAGGATTACGGCCGCGAGAATTTCATGACCGACTATAAGTTCGGCGTGTTCCTGACCCAGTTGATAAACTTCATCGCGGTCAGCGAGACAGACAAAGCGCTGCTTGAGCGCGAATGCGCCGAATGCGGTCTCGACTGGAAAGAGGTCTGGCTGATGCGTGGCGAGCGCATGATTCGGGAGCTGGACGTGCCTGGCTTTTTGCGATCCTTGTGACGGATGACTTCAGACCCGGCTCAGACCATGTCGGTACTCAGCTCAGCTAGAGGTTACTGCAACATCAGGGCGGTCAGACATTCCATGCATATGGCATGAAATTCGAATGTCCGCTTTTGGCCAGTGGCGGACATCAAAGCGGCCCTGAAACAATGTCCGCTAACCACCCAATAGCTGACATCGCGCCTTGCGAGGGCCAGGAAAGCTGGCGGTCCGCTTTTGGGGAAACGGTAAAAACACCTTGAATGTCTGGTACTAGGGCGCAAAGCAGGTGATGGATCTCTTAATGCCAGAGTCTACAATGGGCCGAAAACAGGCATCCAGACTGACGCACATTTCCGCCGCCACAAAAAAAGCCGGGCAGTTTCCCGCCCGGCCCTTCTTTGCAAATGGTTGCATACGATCCTTAACGGAAATTGGGCTTGAGGCAGAATACCGTCCGCTTTGCGCCCAAAGCGGACACGGCTAGAATCAGCATGCAAGCGGCTAATCTGAATCCCTATGCCCTCAGGCGCGGCTCCAGCGCGCAGCGGGAGGGGTCCTGCACATTCGCGATGGCATTCGAACTTCCTCACCGCCTCTGATAACAATGTCCGTCACTATCATGCAGGTCCTGCCAGCCGTTTCTTGGGATGCGCCCGCCGTCTGGGCTCGCGCTAGCTGCTGCACTGTTACGAGGTTTTCGCGCGCGGCCAGACCATTTTCATCCTGCGCGTCTGGCGTGCGATCAGTGTATTCCAGAACCTCGCGATACAGGTCCTCCGCCTCCGAGTAACGACCCTGTTCCTGAAGCGAGACGGCGAGGTTAGTTTTAGCGGCCAAGGCTTCCGGAGCATCGGACCCAAGCTCTGCTTCTGCAACTTGCATAGAACGGCGCGCCAGCTGTTCGGCTTCCTGATTCCTACCCTCTGCGACCAACAAGCTCGCAAGATTGTTTCGGTTTAGAACTGTATTGGGATGGCTTGCTCCAACCGTGCGTTCTTGGGCTTCCAGTGCCCTTCGATAGAATTGTTCCGCCTCCGTGTTTCGGCCCTGATCGTGGTAAAGTACGGCTAGGTTGCCGATTGAGACGAGCGTATCGGGATGCTCGGCGCCCAAAGTCGTTTCCCGGAGTTCAACAATCATTTGGAGAAGTTCCTGTGCCTCGGCGAGCAGGTCTGCTTCATACAACATCCGCGCAATATTGTTCGCTCCGTCAAGCGTTACGGGATGCTCCAAACCCAATTCACGCTCACTGGTTTCAAAAGCTTGCGTAAAAAGGGATAAGGCCTCTTCGAACCGGCCTTGCTCCCAATATAGAGTTGCCAAATTGTTCATCGTTGTCAGTGTCCCGGGGTGCCCGGGACCCAAGGTGCGTTCAGCAGTTTGGAGCGCCCGCAGATAATGTGGCTCGGCTTGCCTCAACTGACCCCTTTGCAGGTAAAGCGTGGCCAGATTATTCACCATAGCCAGCGTGAAATTATGATCCGGACCCAAGACACGCTCAAAACCGTTCAGCGCCCGCCGAATAAGCGGTTCCGCTTCGGCATCGCGGCCCTGATTAAAACGCAAAGCAGCCAGATTTGCGACGGTCTCCAACGTGTCGCTATGTTCGGGGCCAAGGGTTCGTTCCTGGGCTTCAAGCGTTCTCCGGATAAGTAATTCCGCCTCTGCGTAGCGCCCCATGGCGATTTGTGCCGATGCCAAATGCGTAAGCCATGAAAGCGTCTCCTGATGCTCAGGCCCCAGGGTGCGTTCACTTTCCTCAAACTGTTGCCTGGCCAGTTCTTCGGCCTCTGCATATTGGCCGGCGTCGTAAAGTTCTTGTCCTCTGTCCTCCAAACTCTGTTGAGCTCCAGCTGGTACTGCCCACATCAAGGCGAAAGAGAGCAAGACGACAAAGGAAGACAGATTTACCAGATGGCTCATCCGTTGAAGCAAGTTTTCGTGAGCGATTGTGGCCTCTCCTTAGCTTTCTCCAGCAGACTTTCGCACAGGCCATGTGTGATTGAAACCTGGACTGGTTAGATGTGGCGGATCCAGTATGCCTAAGACGAACTTCATTTGCCGCACGCCAATTTGCGCACGTCCGTTTTCCACCCTTTCCACCCATAGCGGACGTCGCGCCTTGCGAGAGCCAGGAAAGCTGGCGGTCCGCTTTTGGGGAAACGGGAAAACACCTTGAATGTCTGGTACAGGGGCGCAAAGCAGGCGATCGATCTCTTAATGCCCAATGTCCGCAATGGGTCGAAAACGGACATCCGGGCTGACACAGATCTCCGCCGCGCACAAAAAAGCCGGGCAGTTTCCCGCCCGGCTGTTCTTGCAAATTGGCTGCTTTCCTGGCTTTCGGGGTCGGCAGTCGTCAGCGCCCTCATCGCCTCGGCGGTGGCGGCGTTGATCGCGCTGACATCGTCCGGACGTGCGTATCCCGCATCAGATCCGCCACAAAAAGCCGATCCGGAACAGGTTTTCGTTATGGTCGAAGCCGTCCACGGACAAATCCGCCGCCACGTCGTAGCTGCGATAATCGGTCAGGCTATAGTCGAGGCGCAGCCGCAATCTTGTGCCGATACCGACTTCCATGCCCGCGCCGAAACGCAATCCCGTTTCGGTTTCGCGCGACCTGACAGAGGTGGACGATGTGGCATAGGGTATGTCGAAGCGTGTCCGCACGGCCCCGACATGGCCATAAAACAGCGCTGAATCGCTCACGACATATCCGAGCCGGGCGCGGGCGCCGAACGAATATTCATGCTCTGCGGAATATATCCGGCCGGTCGGATCCCGTTCGATATTCCAGTCGATATTGGAGATATCGGCTTCCACCTCGGCGCCGATGTAAATGCGGGAAAAGACCGCCCCTCCTCCGGCGAACATGCCGATCATCGGGCCCTGGCTTGCGCGCTGGATATCGATCGCCGTCATGCCCTGGCGCGTCCCGAGGTTGCGACTGACAAGCGTTCCATGCCCAAACTGCCCGCCGATGAAGAACCCCGAAAAATCGGTGGGGGCAACGTCATTCTCTTCCGCCTGGCCAGCGCCGAAACGCACGCCGCCGCCGATCCGCACCTGGCTCTCCGATGTCGAAAAATTGTCGAAATCCCCGCTGCCGGTCGGGATATCCTTGTCGCCGTAGGAAATGAGGACATACTCCATGCGGATAAAGCCGCGCCGGCCTGCAGCAGCATCGATGCCCAGCCCGAATTCAAGGCCCGTCTGGCGGTCGTCTTCAGCATAGTTCAGGCCGCCATGATCGTAACGCGTACGGAAATTGGTGCTGACAATGCCGAACCTGCCATAGGCAAGATCGCGGCCCGGCAGGACATATCCCAACCGTCCGGCAAGGCCGATGCGGTCTTTTTCTTCCAGCGAGAAAACGCGGCTGGCGGTATGTTGCCAGTCCGGCCCATCCAACTGGCCGTTCGCTTCGATCCCGATATAGAGGTTGTCGATCAGGGCGCCGTAGCCAATGGCAGCGCCATAGCTCGCTCCATGATCTCCGAAGTCCGCCGTATTGCTGCCCGGCCCGCGAGGACCGTCCAGCCCGGTTGCAATGGCGCCGTGGCCGAGAGTCAGCGCGATATAGCCGCCGCCGGGCATGGTCCGGGCGCTCAGATCCGGTGCGCCATCCCCTGCAAAACCGGGGCGCAGCTGCGCGCCCAGCCTGAACAGGAAACGGTTCCGGTCATAATCGAATCCTGCCGCATTCGAACTGCGCTGCGCCAGATTATATTCCACGCCGAAGAACAGATGGCGCTGGAACCAGTAACGCCCCCAGAGATTTGCCCCGGTCACGAATTCGGACCGGGCGTCGCCCTGATAATCATAATGGGACCCGCGCAGGTCAAAGCCCGCAGACAGCCGTGAGGCGACCGTGGACCTGAGAGACAGGCTGCCACTCGTCAATATATAGGCCGATGCGCCCGGCAGCGTCGTCTCTTCGATGCTCCGCTCTACCCGCAGTGCAGCGGATAACCCGTCCGATCCGCGCCAGTTGAGCGCGGCGCCGAAATCCATCGCTGAAATGTCGCTGAGGCGGAAATCGTCATAATCCTGGTGCATATAGCCGACAAATATTTCGCCGCTCAGCCTCGGCGAGAAGGTATGACGGATACCGCCGACAGCGGCGAAACCTTCCGAATTGCGCCGATATCCGAAATCGTCGAGAAGGTTGTCATAGTCGCGATTGTCATAGGATCCCTGGACGAACAGTTCAGCGCCCGAATCCAGCACATGGCCGATGCGCACGCCAAGCTCCGCCTGTGTCCGGTCACGGTCGTCATTGTTGATCGTGCCGCCGAGCGCCGGAACATCCGAAAAATCGAAACGGTTCACCGTGCCGACAAAGCGCGCCAGCACCGGTTCCGTACGGAGGCGGACCGCCAGAAAACCGTACGCCCTTTCATATTCCGTCGGCTCCAGGCCATTGACGGCTTCCGGCGAGGCCCGGTTTTCGTGATCCCACCGATAGTCGCCCCCTGCCAGCACGGAGAATGACGGCGACAGTCGAAGCCGGGTTTCGACGCCGATCAGCCAGTCCTCGTAATTCTCGCTTTCATTGTCCGCATAGCGCCCGATCTCGGCCGAACTCCGCAAGGTCAGGCGATCGCCGCCGGAGCCCGTTGAAAAACCCAGGGCCGGACGTGCCACGAAAAGCATGTCATCGACTTCGCTACTGCGCGTGGCGAATATATTGTCATCATAACCGGCGTCGAGATGCAGGGACGCATCGAAACGGCTGCTCGAACTTGGCGCGGGAGTGGTAAACTCAGGCGCTGTCGTTTCCGGAGCGTCCTGGGCAAAGGTAGGGGCCGAAATCGCGGCCATCGTTGCCAGTAGCAGCGCCCTGAATGTCCGGCGTGACGGACAGGGTGTGGCGAGCAGACTGAATGGCCGGCCGTTCGGCGACCCAAATTCATATTCCAATATTTTTCCCCGATGGTGCACGAACTAGTCCGGCCGCTGGATGGAAGGCTCCAGATCGGCGACAACCTGACGGGCGTCAAAGGCCTTGCGGCCATCGCCCGGAGGGCGCCCCTGGTGCATTATGATTTCCGCCTGAGCGTCGAATCTCTCGACGGTGCGAATGTCGACCCGGTTGGTCCAGAATGCACCGCCCCATTCCGGATGCCAGATCCGCCAGCCCACATTCGGGCGATAATAGCGCCAATGTGGCCGCCAATAGGGATAGGCCGGGCCGTACCATGGGCTGTAGCGGAAATCCGGCTCGACATAGGTCCGGGCATCGCGTTCGGTCATCCGGTCCACGATGACGAACCAGTCATATCCGTTTTCCAGGGTCAGCTCCGCCGCACGGTACAGGAGATAGCCTTCAACCCGATCCCGCGATGTCAGGGTATTGCCCGCGAATTCGACCCGGCAGCGATTTGCTTCAAAGCATTCTTCCGAATATCCCCCCGACACCGCCTGACCGGCGACATTGGGTTGATAGGGGGTGGCGGTGACGCACGCCGCAAGAGCCAGCAGCGCGGTGCATACAGCGACAAGCCGCCCGGATCGATTCGACAGTGAAGGCATCCCGGATTCTCCCTTTCCGGTGGCGTGGCCGGCCCTTGCGAGCCAGCCTGCCCCGGATCAGCTGGTTTCGCCTTAATCAACCGGATCGGTTGGCTCTTCGATCGGTTCATCTGGCCCCCCACCGTTCGAACCGGTCGAGATCGGAACTTCATATTCATGGATGAACTCGACGACCGCACGGGCGTCGTCAGCGGCCTGCGCAAATGCGGTCAGCGTGCCTGCATCGGAAAAGTCCACACTGCCGAAAACGGCTTCGTAGACGTTTACGACGGTCGGCTCCCACGACCCGTCGGGCTGCTGCACCAGCACCTCAACCGTGATATTCTCATAGGCATCGGACCGGTCATAGCTGAATTCGCTAAAATCCATGACCGAATAGGTCACGCTGCCCTGGGACTCCGTATTGATGCCGAGAAAGGCGTTGATATAGGCGACTTCGTCGGTAACCAGTTCGCCGGTCTTGTCGCTCGCGGCTGCAAGGAACGACGTAGCAGAGACCAGATCGGCGAGCGTAAAGACGCCATCGACCAGATGATCGAATTCGGTGCCCGGCAGGTCTTCCACGCCGGGGATCGTGCCGGTCGTCATCAACGCCACATAGATGGCCAGATTTTCAAGCGGTGAGTCGATCGTCCGGGTAACACCGTCAACCGTCAGCACCAGACGGCCCGCGGCATCGAGCGACACCTCGGTCGCATCGTTGAGAAGCGTGACGACTTCCTGTGCCCGGCGATCCAGAACGCTGTTCGGCGCACGTCCCACATTGAGCCGGCCCAGCTCCACTTCGATCGCGAGAGACGGATCGACCGGAGCGCCTTCCTCATCGAGCGGAATCGGATTTCCGTCGGCATCGATCGGCTGCACCCAACCCTCCGGCGTCAGGATAGGAATGCCATTTTCATCGCGCAGGATGACGTAGAGGTCCCCGAACAGGTCGCCCCTTGTGCTGCCGGCCGTAGAGGGCCTGCCGCCGCGATCATTGGGGCCACCGCCGCCGCCGGCCCAATCCGGACGATCCGAATCGTCCCCATCGTCATCGCCGGCAATATCGCGGAAAATGTCATCCATGTTGTTATAATGGCCGCGTCCCGAGCCGCTCCCCGGCAAACGATTGCCGCGCTGGCCTTGCGATCCGTGATCGGAGCCGGACCCATGGTCCGAACCGGAGTCATGATCCGAACCGGAATCATGGTCCGAATGATCCGAATCGGCGTCGCTATGCCCGCCATCGCTGTGTCCGCCACCGGATTGCTGCACCTTGACCAGCGCGGGACTGGTTTCCGCAGCCAATGCGGGCGCGCCCCCACCGATTGCTATCAGCGCGATAGCGGCAACGCCGGCCCGGAGAATCTTGAACTGGGTGGCTTTTTCAGAGATCGACATATTTTCACCTGTGGTTGTGGTTCCGTAAAAACTGCTCGGCTGTCGTCGCACCGACAAGACCGACCAGCATGCACGGGCACTCCTAAACCGTCTCGGATACGCCGAATTGATCCCGATCAATGACGGGCGTGCAAGTGCAATCGGGGAGTTTTTATGGGCCGTCCCGGTAAGTCTCTTATTGTCTGGCTGAGTATTTTTGTATCAGCGCCAGGCTTGGGGGTAACAGGAAGAGATCGGCGATCAGCGCCAGCACGAAAACGGCGATGCACAATTCGCCAAAATACCGCATCGTTGGCATGGCGCTGAAAAGTGTCGACGCAATGCCGATTGAGAGTATCGCCGTTGTGGCGATCAAAGCCGGTGCGATCCGTATCATCGCATCCGCAATGGTATGGGTCTGGTCTTCCCCGTTTTCCTTTTCCTGAATCCGATAGCGATTGAGAACATGGATCGTGTCGTCGACGGCAATTCCAAAGGCAATGGATAGAGCAAGGGCGCTGGTGAATTGGAGGTTCCAGTCCATTAAGGAAAGCCATGCTCCGACCGCCAGAATAGGCAAGATATTGGGCAAGATCGCAGCAAGTCCGAACGCCCATCGACCAAACCAAAGGCCAATCAAAAGCGGGCAAGCCAGGGCCGCTATCAGAAAGCTGATGGTGAGCTGCCGTATCATGGTATCGGACAGTTCGGCTGCAAGAACGGTCAGGCCGGTTGCTTGGCCGACATCGAGAGTGTTCGTGCCGGCTTGCGCCGCAATGGTTTCGACCCGGTCAGCCAGCGCGCGAATTTCCGCGGGATCGGTATCCGGAATCATTACCCGCACCAGGAGGCCGCTGCCATCGCGCGCGATAATCGAATCCGAAACAATCGCCGGGAGCGGCGCCAGCGCAAGCGTCAGCGTGTTCCAGCCGGGAAATTCGCCGCGTTCCTCAAGGGCGCGGTTCAGTGATTCCGCAGAGACGATGCTGTGCTCAGGCAGGGCTGCTTCAAGCGCCTCATGGACGAGCCGTACGTCGTCAAGCGCCGCCCCGGATAGGGGCATATCCGGATCATGCGAGCTAAGCGGAAGATCTATCGACTGCACCGGCCCGCTGATGGTTTCGGCCTGGTCGAGGGCGATCATCATCTCATCCTGCGCGTCGATAAACTCGAAGTAACGGAAATCGGTTTTGAGCGGGAGAAAGACTGCAACCAAAACTATGCAGATCGCAATTCCGCCAGCGAGCGCCGATAGCGGTCGGCGAAGGACGCCGCCCATGGTTTTGAGCGTCATGGGGGCGCTGAAGTTCCGAGGCCTGGCCTTACAGAATGCGCTGCGGATCAGGCCGACTTTCCAGGCGAGTATGAAGACCAGCGGATGCACGAAAAGCACGGTGGCCAGCGCAATGCCGACCCCCAATATGCCACTGATCGACAGCGACTGGATAAGCGGCGATTCGGAATAATAGAGCCCCGCAAAGGCCAGCATGGTTGTCAGCGAAGTCAGGATGCAGGGAGGTCCTGTCTCTCTAAGAATATGTCGGATGGAAATATCCAACGTGCCGGTCTCAGCGGATTTTCTGCAAAATTCATATGTCATGTGAATACAGTCCGCCGTTGCCAGGACGAGAATGAGCACGGGCAAGGCGTTGCGCACGGTATTCATTTCAAATCCCAGCAACCCAAACGCACCGAGCGAGAGCATCAGCGCAATCACCGGCGCGATACCGTTGAGCAGAGCAATCCAGAATGAGCGGAATATGACGAGCGATATCATGAAGCCGAGCAACGCCCCGACGCCATTGAGCAAGGTCTGATCCCGGACAATTCCCTCGATCACCCGCTCGCGAACGGGCACCATTCCGGTCAGTTCGATGCGCATCCCGCCAGTGTCAGCGCGCGCAAGCGTTTGCCGGATCTCGGCCAGAACCGGGCGGGCATCGGCCAAGTTCTGCATCCTGTCGTCCAAGGGCATTGCCATGACCGTTTGCCGTCCGTCGGCCGAAATGAGCGACCGGCTGGATCGAACTCCAACCGGCACGCTTTCGCCCGCCGTTTGAACACTGGGCAAATCGGCAAGATCGCTTGCGGAAAACGCGCCAACATCGCCTGCGTCGGGATTGATCGTGTTGACGCCGAAAATCGAAAACATGGCTTCTATGCCGTCGATCTTCTGCAGATCCAAAACAAGATCGCGTAGCGCGGGAAGTTGAGCCTCTCCGAGCCCGGTATCGGCGGTGATGAGCAGCACCGCGGTCGTGTCGCTCTGGGCAAAATTCTCTACATGGTTTGAATAGGTCTCATATTCGGCGCGCGATGAAGAAAAAATCGAGCGCATTCCGTCATCGAACTCGATCTGTGACGCGCCAAACGCGGCCACTGCGGCAAGACCCACCAGGATGGTGGCAAGGATGTGCGGCGCAGAAAGGGCAAGCGACGCGACACGATCGAGGATACCCGTTAAACGCGCCACCGAGCGGGTCTCTGAAACCATTTCAGGTTATGCGGAAAGGTCGGTCGCGCCCTCCTGGATGCCCGATCCTTGAAATTGTCCGCATCCAACATCCGTTCCAGCCCATTCTTGCCCTGGCGCATCGCCCATTGATGGTTCCAGACAAATACGGGTTTCAGAATTTTCAGAAAGGGACGGATATAGGGCTGGCAAACATCGACCGTCCATTCAACGAAGACCCGCGTGGTCTGGTCTTGCGGGCTCAGCCGGATGGTGCCGACGCCATTGAAATCGCCCTCGGTCCGGACAACGAGCTGATCGTCGGAAACTTCGGATATATTGGCGATAAACTGGAAGGTGTGAGGCAACAGACCCTTGGTGAAACAGCGGAGCCTGAAGCCTTCCCTGTTTACGCCCCCGCGATCTATTTCCTCGACATACAGAAAGACGGGAGACCACCAGCGGGTGATAGCCAGGGGATCATGTATGACGGACCTCAGCTTTGCGACGGGATGGTTGAGCTCCCACGCCGATGTGACGAGAAATGATTCATGAGATCTCGCCGATGGCAAAGCTATCCCCCGTTTCCCGAATGCTAAGCCAAAACGCTATAATAAAGCGCAGTCCATTGCAATTTTGCGGCCCAGCACCGCGAGGCCAGAGATTTGCGCCATGCTGCACTCATCGCCTCGAAAGCGATCGAAAACCTCCTCTTGCGGACCGATTCAGGACATCGCATTTTCGGAGGTGTACGGAACAGTTATTGGCCCGCTTCCAGGAGGACGGCAGGCGTACGCACGATCATCCTTCGCCGGATGCGCGCGAAGCGGCTCGGCGGGTGCGCCAGCCCCAGATCAATCCGATCAGCAGAATGATGATGGCGCCGATAGCGATGATGCGGATCGTGCTTCCCAGCTCCATGACAAACAGCAGATTGTCTACATTGCCGGTTTTCCAGAAAACCCACTCCCCGGCGATGCGGGTTGCGAGCAGGCGGCTCCCCGTTTCAAGGATGACGATACCGTCTCCCGTATCCGGATCGATCCGCGCCGCAGTGTTGATCGCCGGTTCGTTATTGCCGTCATGGCCAAGGATGAAATCGCCCCGGTTGTTCGGCGCATAGAGCATCACGCCGAGCCCCCAGATGTCGGCGCCCATTTGCCGGGCATGGGGCACGCGCATGTCGCGGAGCGTTTCAGGTGCCAGAACACCCTCACCGACCGGCGATGCCTGGGGTGATTGTGCCTGCAGGAACAGCGCCATGTCTCCTGCGCTGGTGTGCAGCGAAGTTGCGGCGAGCGAGGTATAGCGCCGCAACGGCTCCGGTTCGCCATCCGCATTATAGTTGGTGGCAAGTCCGAGGGCTGCCGCTTCGTCCAGATCGAAGGTGGTCCGCATCATGCCGAGCGGTTCGAATATGCGCTGGCGCATATAGTCGCTGAAAGACTGGCCGGAGGCTTCTTCGATTATGAGCTGCAAAAGCGTGTATCCGCCGCCTGAATAGTTCCATTCCTCGCCGGGCTGTGCGGCGACCCGCACGCGGCCATTGGCATCGGGGGACGCATCGGCCGCCTGGGTCAGGGATTCCTCGAGCGACGGGACCGTTTCACCGGCATCGAAGCCCGAATAGCCCAGCCCGTCATCGAGGCCGGCCATATGGCTCAGCAGCCGTCTGACGGTCACGCCATCATTGTCATAGGGGCTGGGCGGCAACTGCCAGCGGGTCAGATAATCCGAAACCGGCGCATCGAGATCGATGGCACCATCTTCGACCAGCGCCATTACGCCCCATGCGGTCAGCCATTTGCTCAGCGAGGCCACCTGGAACAGGGAGTCGGGGCCGACCGGAACTCCGGTTGACGAAAAATGACTTTCGACGACCTCGCCATCCTCGATGAGCAGGAGGCCGATATTCCCGTCATGTTCGGTCTCGATGATCGTCTGCGCCGCAGCGACGAAAGCCGCCGGAGACTCCGACTGAGTCAGGGGTTGCCGCCCCCAACCTTCGCTGGCGCCGAAAAACACCAGCGCTCCCCATGCGACCATCGCCATGACAGTCGCAAAGCCGATTACCATAAATCTGATCATCTCTGTTCCCCATGTTCAATTTTCACAGTTCCGTTGAAATCCGACCAGCGCCGATCGCGATACGGGCGGTTTAAACCGGGCCGGGCAGCCCGAACAGTTCAAGGTCCGCCCGCGTGTAGCGCTGAGGGATATGTTGCGGGCAATTCCAGTCGAATGCCTCGATGGTGATGATAATCGCGCGCTCGACCACCGCATCATAATCCCTGTCCTGCAACTGGCTGACTATCTCCGGCCGTTCCCCGGCGTCGACCAGGGTTGCGCGGCCCCAGATTTTTAGCCGTCGCCGGTTCGGGTAATCCATCAGTATCAGGGCAATTCGGTCATTGGACCCAAGATTGCCGGTGCTCAGATACTGCCGGTTTCCCCGATAATCGGCATAACCAATTCGTGTCTCGTCGAGCACCTTGAGAAATCCGGCCGGCCCGCCGCGAAACTGGACATAAGGCCAGCCTGTTTCCGACACGGTGGCCTGATAAAAGCCATCCCGTTCCGCAATAAATACGCTTTCCCGCTCGCTCAGCCTGTTGCCGCCATCCAATTCGGGCCCCAGCAATCTGGCATAGCTGGCGGCGGAGCCCTGGCGTTCCTGCACCGCACGGACGGAGGGAGTGAAGGCTATTTCGGCGAAAGCACGAGGCATGATTGCGCTCCTCAGAATTTACGGCGTTGCTACAGGCGGCGTTCGGATTCATCGATCGCCTCATCGTTGATGCTCGCATAACGGCGGCGCATCAGGCCATCGGGATCGAATTCCCACATCTCGTTGCCATGGCTGCGCCACCACTGGCCGTTCAGGTCGCGCGATTCATATTCGAAGCGAACCGCGATCCGGTTTTCGGTAAAAGCCCAGAGCTTTTTCCTCAGCCGGTATTCCGTCTCGCGCGTCCATTTTTCCCTGAGGAACGTGCGGATTTCGCCACGCCCTGTCAGAAAGCGGTCACGATTTCGCCATTCGGAATCCTCCGAATAGGCGAGCGCAACCCGGTCCGGGTCGCAGCTGTTCCATGCATCTTCGGCTGCCTGGACCTTCGCCCGGGCGCTGGCTTCGGTAAAGGGCGGGAGGATGGGTTGCGGCATCGTGTTTCTCCGATGGAAAAGGGTGGCGGCCGGGAGGGGGAGAGGGGGCGTTTCCCGGCCGCCGGGGCAATTGGATCAGGCGGCGCGCGCCAGGTCGGGAGACCAGCTGTTCGGTGCGAAGGCAGCGTCAATATCGGTTTCCGCGATATGGTTGGTATAGTTGGACATCACCTTGAGAGCGGTCCCGAGGATAACCTCAAGCACCGCCTGCCGGGTGTAGCCGGCATCCAGGAAAGCCTGGACATCGGCATCTTGCGGCCAGCCGCGGGTCTCGTTGATGACGGCAGCGAAGGTGCGCAGCGCTTCCAGTTTTGCGTCGGCAATCGGCGAGCCCGCACGCAGGGCTTCGATCACATCGGCCGGAACGCCGGCCCCCTGCGAAATCGTCGTGTGAGCGGCCATGCAATAGGTGCAGCCGTTCAGCCGATTGTTGGTCATCAGGATGATCTGCCGCTCGGTTTCGCTGAGGTCGGATTTATCGAAGATCCCGGCAAGCGTCATATAGCCTTCGAGAATTGCCGGCGCTTCGGCCATTGTGCCGAGCAGGTTGGGCACGAAGCCAAAGGCTCTCCCTGCGGCTTCGAGCAGCGGCTTGGCGGCTTCGGGCGCGGTTTCGCGTGTATGGGTCGTAAAGTTGGTCATTATTCGTCTCCTTCAGGGTTAGGGTGGCGGCCGGGGAGGGTGCGGGCCCCGGCCGCCGGGGCGTCGATCGCGAGAGGGCACGCAATCGAATAAGGTCGGCATCCGCACGGCGATGAAATCTTCGATTCCATCGAGCGCACATTGGCCGGTGTCGAGCAGGTGAGTTTCTTGGAAACCGCAACGCGGCGATAAGGTTCGACACTATCCGCCAGGGCATCCGGGTCATTGGGGCCCTGGAAAAGCGGAGCCTGCCGCTGATGGTCCTCCGCCACAGGCGTGGACGCCAACGCGACCGAGCTCAGTGAAAGTGTCAGGAGCGTCGCAAGGAAAGCTATCGTGAAAACCAGAGAGGAAAAAACAAAATAGCGGAGATTGCTCGTCCTGCGATGAGATTTGTAGCCAGTACGCATGATGCCTTCCCGTTCCAATTTGATCGAGTTCGACGACTCAGGTTAACCGATCTGTTAAGGTGTCATTTACAGACATTGACTGATCGGTCAACTTAAATTTGATATTTTTTTGGCAAAGTGGCGGGCCACACACATCAAACCTGCCTCGCTTCTGTCACGCCATAATTTCATCTTACTGTTTTATATGTATATTTTCTATTTCCTGGGCGGGAGGATAAAGCATGCCCCTTGCGTTGCCGGATCGAAACGATATGTACCGATCAGTTTTCTTTTCGATTTGGGATTTCCGTCATGAGCGCGTCTAAAAGAGACGATCTGGTCCAGAACGCCCTGAAGGTCTTTTACAAGGGCGGGTTTCACGCAATCGGCATGGACCGGCTGGCCAGGGACACCGGCGTTTCGAAAACGGCGATTTACAAACATTTCCGGACCAAGGAGGATCTGATCCTTGCCACATTGCGGTTGCGCGATGAACAGTTTCGCAACTGGCTGCGGCGCAGGATGGAGGCTCTGGCGACTGATCCGAGGGATCAGCTTCTCGCCATGTTCGATGCGCTGGCCGAATGGTTTGAAGAACCGGGCTTTCAAAGCTGCATGTTCGTAAAGGCATCAGCCGAATATCAGGAAAGGGGCCACCCGATCCATGCGACGGCCGCAGAGCATAAAAGGCTGCTGGCGGTCTATTTTGCGGAAATCGCGCGAAAAGCCGGCGCTTCCGATCCGGAAGGGCTCGCGTGGCAATTGCTCATCGTAAAAGAAGGGGCGATTGTTCTGGCGCATCTCCATGATCAGCAAAAGGTTGCCGCAGACGCCAAGGCGGTAGCCCAGCTTATTATCGACAGCGCGATCCCCGGAGGATCCGGCAAGGTCGATTGATCGCAATCATCGAAGCGCTAACGGTCCGCATTTGGTCCACCGCCGCGCACAAAAAAAGGCCGGGCAGTTTCCCGCCCGGCCTTTCTTGCAGTCGGCTGTTTAACCTAGCTTTCGAAGTCGGCGGCCGTCAGCGCTGTCATCGCTTCGGCGATGGCGGCATTGGTTGCGCGGACATCGTCCGGATTGGCGATCATGCCTTCTTCGACGAGATAGCCGTCAGGCCCCCAGGCGGAGACATATTCGGCGACGAACTCGCGGAGGCCGCGGATCGCCTGCAGGTGATTGCCCTTGATATATACGAACAGCGGCCGCGCGCCCGGATATTCGAAGCTCGCGATGCTGTCATAGGTCGGGGCAACGCCGTCGATCGACACGCCGACAACCTGGCCTTCATTCTGTTCGAGGAAGCTGTAACCGAGCAGCCCGAGATAACCGGGGTTCTGGGCGACGCGCTGGATGATCAGATTGTCATTCTCGCCCGCCTCGATAAAGGCCTGGTCTTCGCGGATCGTGGTGCAGACCTGATCCTTGCGATCCTCATCCTCTTCCTCGAGCGCGGCCATGGCCGGATTGGCATCGCAGCCCGCTTCCATGATCAGCTCGATAAAGGCATCGCGCGTGCCGCTGGTCGTCGGCGGGCCGTAAACGCGGATCGGGATATTGGGGAGCGAAGCATCGATATCCGACCAGTTTTCGGCCGTCTGCTCTTCGCCATAAGGCTCTGCTGCCAGCGCTTCGTAGATCTGCGCACGGGTCAGGCTCATGCCCGGGCCGTCCGGCGATTCCACGACCGCCAGCCCGTCAATGCCGACCTGCAGCTCGATGATCTGGTCGACGCCATTTTCCTGGCAGGTTTCGAATTCCGTGATTTTCATCCGGCGCGATGCATTGGCGACATCGGGATGCTCGTCGCCAACGCCGGCGCAGAACAGTTCCATCCCGCCGCCCGTACCGGTCGATTCCACGACCGGCGAGCCGAATTGCGGGTTGTTGCGGGCGAAATTCTCCGCAACCGCACGGGTGAAGGGGTATACGGTCGAGCTGCCGACAACCGTGATAGCGCTTGCGCCACCATCATTGCCGCCGCCGCCGCAGCCGGCCAGGGTCAAGGCCATAGCCGTCATCAGTCCTGAAATAAGGGGAGCGCGCACATTATCCTCCATGTTTGATGTGCAAAAAGGGGCACACCCAACCGGGTCACCCTTGAAGCGCCTAATGCGACATCTATGTGACACTGGAGTTACAAAGACGGGTATGATTTGCCTGCCCGAATGCGGCGGGTCGACATGCGCATTTGCTTCCCGCCCCCAAGGAAATCGACTAGAACACTCTGATGGCCCTTGAAGACCTCACCTCCAAACCGTTCTTCGTGGACAAGAACAGGGCATTCTGGGTGCTCCAGTCGGTCGGCTGGTCCGGCTATTTCGTGCTGCGTGCGCTGGGCGGGATCGCCAACAATATGGGGCCGCTGTTCATTTTGCCCACGGCAATCGCCACGGCGACCGGATACTGCCTGACCCTGATCATGGCGGTGATCTTCCGCCAGCTCATCACCCGCGCGCCGCGCGTGACCTGGGGCGGGTCGGTCACGGTCGTGCTGATTGCCTCGGCGATCTTCTCCTTCATCGAGGTCTGGGCCTTCACCGCCTTTTACCGCGGCGGCGAAATGCCTTCGGGATTGCAGTTTTTCGGAGCCATCCTGCTCGACTTCACCCTGCTCGTCGCCTGGTCGGGCCTGTATTACGGCATCAATTTCTACATCCTGATCGAGGAGCAGAATGACCAGCTGCTGCGGCTGGAAACGCAAAGCTCCAACGCCCAGCTCGCCATGCTGCGCTACCAGCTCAATCCGCATTTCCTGTTCAACACGCTCAATTCGATCTCGACCCTGGTGCTGCTGAAACAGACGGAGCGCGCCAATGCGATGCTGTCCCGCCTCTCCTCTTTCCTGCGCTACACGCTCGCCAATGAGCCGACGGCAAGGGTGCCGCTGGCGCAGGAGGTTGAAACCCTGAAGCTCTATCTCGAAATAGAGAGGATGAGATTTGAAGACCGCCTCCGCCCGACATTCGATATCGACCCTAGGGTGACCCGGGCGCGCCTGCCCTCCCTGCTGCTGCAGCCGCTCGTCGAAAATGCCATCAAATATGCGGTGACGCCGCAGGAAGAAGGGGCCGAAATCCGCATTTCGGCGCAACAGGTCGGAAATCGCGTGCAGATCGCCGTGTCCGACACCGGACCGGGCTTGCAAGAGAAAGCGATAGCGCGCCAAGCTTCGACAGGCGTTGGGCTTGCCAATATCCGGGACCGGCTGGTCCAGGCATTTGGCGAGGAACAACGATTTGACATTGAAACGAACGAAGAGGGCGGTTTTCGTGTCCTAATCGAGATACCGCTCCAGTTCGACCAGGCAAAGGAAGCCGCATGACCATCCGCGCAATTATCGTCGACGATGAGCCTCTCGCCATTCAGGGCCTGCAGCTCAGGCTCGAACCGCATGCCGATGTCGAAATTGTCGACACCTGCACCAATGGCCGCGAAGCCATCCGCTCGGTCAAGACTCACAAGCCCGATCTGGTGTTTCTCGACATCCAGATGCCGGGGTTCGACGGCTTTTCCGTCGTCCAGGGCCTGATGGATATCGAACCCCCGCTGTTCGTGTTCGTCACCGCCTATTCCGATCATGCGATCCGCGCTTTCGAGGCGCAGGCGGTCGACTATCTGATGAAGCCGGTAGAGGATGACCGGCTGGCCGATACGCTGGCCCGGGTCCGCGAAAGGCTGGCCGAGAAGAACAGCAGCGAGGAAATATCCCGGCTGCGCGAAGTGCTCTCCGAAGTCGCGCCCGATGCGGCCGAAGACCTGGCCGCCGAAGGCGAAGCGCCGTCGGCAAGCCGCTATGAGAAACTGATCAACGTCAAGGATCGCGGCCAGATATTCCGCGTCGATGTGGGCAGCATAGAACGGATCGATGCGGCCGGCGACTATATGTGCATCTATACCGGGGACAATACGCTGATCCTGCGCGAGACGATGAAGGATCTCGAAAAACGCCTCGATCCGCGCACCTTCCAGCGCGTTCACCGCTCGACCATCGTCAACCTCGACCTGGTCCGCCAGGTGAAACCGCACACCAATGGCGAATGTTTCCTCGTGCTCGATTCAGGCGCGCAGGTGAAAGTCAGCCGCAGCTACAGGGACGTGGTGGCAAGGTTTGTGCATTAGGGGACAGAGGCGGCGTTGGCGGTAATCGCGGCACTACCGACGTTCAACTACGGAACACCGGGCGTCCGCAATGCACCACAGATGCAGGCTTCCCTGCCAGGCTGGCTCTTAGAACTGCCGTCGCCTTGATCCGGCCCGCGCCAACCGGCAGTCGCCTAGCCGCTATGGTTAGCAGCCGTCATATGGATCGCCTGCAACCGGTTCGACGCTTGTCTCGATCAGCTCTCGGGTTTCCGCGACCGGCGCATTCGCGCCAGGGCCATCATGGATGGTTACGGTCATCAACTGCACATCAATCACGATGCGATTATTGGGCGTACCGCTGCCAATCCGGGGCACCAAGACGATCGACCGAAAATTGCGATACCATTCCTGGTAAAGGCCGCAGCGCACGCCCTCGCGGGCGTCGACCCAGTTTCCAACCGTTCCTCTGCGCAACTGGCCCCCGGTATAATTCGCTCGCGTCATATCGACGACGACAAATTCGGACGGCATGGTCGTCCACTCATGGTTCGGGCCCGCCATCGTCAGAAGATGTTGATGGTCCACAACACCGTTGGTTGAAAAAATCCCGAGGAAACGCCCGCTGAGCACGACCTCCGCGAAGACATCATCCTCTTCATTATACAGGATGAGCGTGTCGGTGTTGCTGTCTACGACGTTGTAGACAAGGTCTTGGGAACCACGAACGGGGACATCGGGTGCCATAGGCATTTGCCGCCACAGGCCCTCGGGCGTCCGTGTGAAAATGCCGCTGTGATATTGGACCGTCTCCACGGGAAAGGGTGCGGACGCGCCATCGAGCCGCGGTTCTTCAAGCGGGGCAGGCCGTGTATCGCAGTCGCTCATCGGATCGGAAATCCGTTCGGCCGACAATCCCGTTAGACGAAGGTTTGCCGATTGCGACTGCCCTCCCGCTCCCGGCTGGATGGAGGTCAACATCATCCTGTCGAGGTTGACCATCAGCTGCACGTCGCTGTTCTCGTTCCATAATTCGAAATAGCCCCTGTCCCGATGCCGCAACCTGTAGAGCGTGCACTGGCCATTATCGTCGTGCCTGATCCATCGGCCAAACAGGCTGCGGCGCAGCTGACCGCCTTCGAAGTCGGCAGTTTCGAGCTCGTCCATTCCGACGCGCGCCGGGCGCGGATAAGTGCGGGGAACAGCCTCCATTGCGGTAATCTGATGGGTGCGACCGGCAACCCCGTCGGCAGCGCCGACACTGATCTCCCTCGTCGGTGCGGTGATATTGGCTTGCACGTTGCGCGCTGCATCATGCAAGATGATCTGGTTCGGCAAGGCCATGACCAGATCATAGGTGAAGACTTCGCCGCTATCCCTTGTTTCGGTCCAGCCAGCTGCGGACTCCTGGAAAACGCCGCCATCATATCGGATGGTGGTCGCGTCATCCAATGCCGCACCCTCGACGCGAACCGGCGAGCCGGGTGGCGGCGCAGGCGGCGGCAGGAGAATGTCACATTCAGACGCCTCATTTCCTTCCGTTGTCCGCCATTCTCCGGTCCATCTGCCATTGCGTTCGTCAGCAAGCGCCGTGCACCGGACATCGGCTTCCGCATCGTCCCCAATCAGGGTCGTCGTTACGATTTCTTGCCCGAATGCAGGCATCGCCCACGCGCTCAGCATTGCAGTGCTCAACAGCAGCAACGCCCGTTGCGGCTTGGTGCTGCGCACGCAGCCAGTCTTCGAAAATGTCATAAAGCCCCCCCTGTGTAGCGAAATCCATACAGGTTCGGACCACCAATACCAGAAAAGGATCAAAGCGGTTCGCGGCGATCGGCCGGCGCCCCAACAGTGCATGCCCTGCATCTTCCGGGCGATCCCGCTTGTGGCGTTCACCTAAGGGCCGCGGGCGGCACCCTCTCGGTGACCAAGGTCCTGGCAACAATCATCGCGCATAGTGCGGTTTCGCATTTAAGGGGAGCGTCACGGAGCCAGTTGCCTATAAAGCATTTATCATGCAATTTGGCGGACATGGTGGCTGCTCAATATCCGTCCGCCCAGCTGCGTTACGAGTGGCAAGATGGCAATCAGCCGGCGCAGGGCGAGCTGGTCGAAAAACTGTACCCCTGGCTGAACCAGACAGCCGCCAAGCTGCTTTCCAAGGAATATGACGTCTCCCTCGCCAGCGGCGATCTGGTGCATGAGGCCACGCTAAAGCTGCTCAATAGCGGTTATGGAGAATGGAAGGACCGGCCCCATTTTCTCGCTCTCGCTTCAAAGATCATGCGGCAGGTCCTGATCGATCACGTCAGGGCCAAGCGCACGGACAAGCGGGATCATCATCGCGTGACGCTGATGACGCATCTCGAAAAACCGCCCAGTGCGGACGTGCAAGCCCTGCACGAAGCGCTACTGCGGCTGGCGGCAATCGACGCAACAAAATCCGAAATTGTCGAGATGCGGTATTTCGGGGGCATGAGCATCGCCGACATTGCAGAGGTGCTCGATCTTTCCGAGCGCACCGTGAAGCGTCGCTGGGCATCGGCGCGTGCCTGGTTGATGGATGCGATACAAAACGCATTGTGAAGACCGATCCGGATCTCGACCGCCGGGCCATGGAGCTGCTTGAGGCGGCGTTGGAAAACCCGAAGGGAGACCGCCGCGACTGGATAGAAAATGCCGCTGCTGGCGAAACCAGCCTGCGCGACCGGACGTGGCAGCTTTTGCGCGCGCATGACGAGGCCGAAGGAATATTGGCGACCGGGGGGCCGGATTTCGATGACGATTCCGCCGAGCACCCCGAGCGGATCGGCGCCTATCGCGTTGTCGAGCTGCTCGGACAGGGCGGAATGGGCGCCGTTTTCAAGGCTGAGCGCGAGGCCGGCGATTTCGATCACGAGGTTGCGATCAAGGTCATTCGCCCCGGGGCGCTTTCAGATGTTCTGGTAGAACGCTTCGAACGCGAAAGGCAGATCCTCGCCAGCCTCTCGCACCCCGGCATCGCACGCCTTTACGACGGCGGCACAACCGATGAAGGCGGACCCTATTTCGTCATGGAGTTCATCGACGGCTTGTCGATCCTGAAATGGGCCGAAGAACGGGGGCTGTCGCTGAATGATCGACTGAATTTGCTGGTACAGGTGTGCGATGCCGTCGGTTTTGCCCATCAGAACCTCATCGTGCATCGGGACCTGACACCCCGGAACGTCCTTGTGACGGAAGATGGTACGCCCAAACTCATCGATTTCGGCATCGCCAAACCCCAGGAAGACGAACTTCCGGCCCGGGCAGGTGAAACACCGCTTGGACATCTCAGCCTGACGCCGGGTTTTGCAGCACCCGAGCGCTATGCCGGAGCGCCGCCCAACACGCTGACCGACATATTCTCGCTTGGCAAACTCCTCGAGCGGCTGACCGAGGAGGAACCCGGCGATCCCGATCTCGCGGCGATCATCGCCAAGGCGGCAGCGGAAGAACCGGAGGATCGCTATCCGAGCGCGAGCGCGCTGGCACGCGATATCGAAAGGTGCCGTGACAATTATCCCGTCGAAGTGAGGAAGGGCGGGCGCTGGCACATATTTCGCAAGTTTTTCGCCCGCAACCGGGCTTCGGTGCTGACCGGGCTCGCCACGATCTTCCTGCTTATCGGGGCTTTTGCGGTTACGATTTACGCCTATTCGCAGGCCCAGGAGCAGCGCGCCCGGGCCGAAGCCCGCTTTGCCGAAACACGCGCCATTGCCCGTTCGATGATGTTCGACGTCTATGACGAAGTCAGCCTCGTGCCGGGTTCCGTGAGAGCCCGACTGTTGCTTGCCGATACGGCGCAGCGCTATCTTGAATCGCTTGCCGCCGACGCCAGTGCCGATGTCGACCTGCGTTACGAGGCGGCCCAGGGTTATTTCCGACTGGCCGAGGTGATCGGCGCACGGATCGGCGGCGGCAATGTAGGGCTGACTTCCCGGGCGCAGCAATCCTATGCCCGGTCGCGCGCGCTGCTCGAGACATTGCATGCCGAATATCCCGAACGACGCGATATCCAGTCATCGCTCGGCCAGGTAATCGCGGTGATGGCAGACAGCGCGCTGTTCTCCGACGGCAATTTCGAGATCGCGAAGGCCAATGCGGCAGAATCGCGCCGGCTGCTCAACGATCTGCCCGAGCTTGATGCAAACAGCGCCGGGGCACTGGTCATGACCTATCTCCACGAAGGCAATGCGCTCGCCTGGGAGGGGGAACCCGAACCGGCTGGGGTTATCTATCGCGCAGGCCTGGAGCGATCGGAGGCGCTTCCGGCGGAGCTGCAGGCCAGCCCCGATGTGCGGCGCGCACATGCCGAACTGCTGAGGATGATGGGAGCCTATCATGCCTATTTCCAACGGCCCGACGAGGCGCGCCGCGTGCTCGACGAATCATTGCGGATGCACAGGCTGGTGGCGCGCCAGTCGGATTATGCGCCGCGGGACATTTTCGGGCTCGTTACGGTACTCAACACGGTAGCCCAGAGGGCTTTTGCAAGCGGCGATGTCGAACGCGCGGATACACTGGCGACCGAGGCGGTCGCGAGGAGCCGCCAGGGGATCGATGCCAGCCCCAACGATGCCGGCCTGCTGGAACTTTTCACTTCGGTCGCCATCTTCAGGGGGCATCTTCTGGCCGCGCGCGGCCGGGCCGAGGAAGCCGTGGAGCTGGTGGACGAGGCGATCGCCATGAAACGCGCGCTGATCCGGCGATCGGGGAATGTCGTTTCAGGACCGATGACGCTGGCGGTGCGTCTGCAGGAGGCTTCGGAAGTCTATCTGCTTGTCGGCAGAAGGGCCCGGGCCTGCACGGTAATGCGCGAGGCGGTCGGCATCATGCGAGATTATGAGGAGACCGCCGAACTGCCGATCGCCAATCGCACGAACAATCTCGATCCGATGCTCGAGGCACTCCAGGACTGCTGACGTTCTGTGGTCACAAGAAACGAGGGGACGCGCCCTGCTTGAGCCGCTAGAACATTCGGCAGGGAGACCATTATCATGACCGACCAGCTAGACCGCGCCCGCACATTCCGCGCCCTGCATGTTCCGGGCGATCCGCTCATACTGTTCAATATCTGGGATGCGGGCAGCGCGCTGGCGGTGGCCAAGGCCGGCGCCAGGGCGCTGGCGACGGGCAGTGCGTCCGTGGCGGGTGCGCGCGGCTATACGGATGCGGAATCGCTGCCCATGCAGCAGGCGCTGACCAATGCCGAGCGCATCGTCGAGGCGGTCGATCTGCCGCTGACGGTGGATTTCGAGGGCGGCTATGCGGTGGAGCCTGTGCTCGTCGCCGTCCATGCCGCCGCCATGATCGAGACCGGCGCGATCGGCATCAATTTCGAGGACCAGGTGATCGGCGGCACCGGGCTTCATCCGATCGAGCTGCAGGTCGAGCGCATTGCCGCGATCCGCACCGTGGCGGAAAATGCGGGCGTGGATTTCTTCGTCAACGCGCGCACGGATATGTGGCTGGGCGCCGGGCGCTCGACGGTTGCCGAAGAGGCGCGCTTCGACGAGGCCGTTACCCGCGCCAAGGCCTATGCCGATGCCGGGGCGAGCGGCTTTTTCGCGCCGGGGCTGACCGATGAGAGCGAGATCGCGGCCCTGTGCGAGGCCTGCCCGCTGCCGGTGAATGCGATGATGTTCGATGCCATGCCCAGCCATAAGCGGCTCGGCGAACTGGGCGTTGCCCGGATCAGCCATGGCCCGGGCCCGTGGCGGGACGCGATGACCGCGCTGACCGAGGCTGCAAAGGCGGTTTTCGAGGGGTGATCGCCGGCGACGTGGCGCGTCGCGGCGTTTAATGGCATATCCCTCCCAACAGCCGGGGGGCTTCAATGGCGTTGCTGCACAGATTCGACGATCCCGATACCGAGAAACGCTATGTGACGAGCGAGCGGGCGGCGCGGATTCCGGCGAGCCGGGCGCTCATTCTCATAGGCCTTGCCACCTTCCTCTCCTACCTGACGCTCAACCCGATGTATTTCCCGCGCGAAGGCGTGATCGCCTATAATATCGCCGCCGGGTTGTTCATGGCTGTGCTCGGCGCCTTTTTCCTGCTGACCCGGACGCGCTTCTATCTCGAGAAAGTCTGGGTCGACCTCCTCCTCTTCACCGCACTCACCGTGGCCATGGCGCTGCTGATAGAGGCACTGGCCGCACAGGCGGAGATTACCGGCATTTCACGGTTCGGAATGGCGGTCATCAATATGGGCATATTGGTCGTTTTCGCCGGTATCGGCTTCGTCGCGACGACACGGCTCTATTTGCTCTGGGCCGCCACATTGCTTGTCCTCTATATCCTGTTCCTGCTGCAGGCCGACCGGAGCATCATCTCCAAAGTCTATACGCTGACCAATTTCACCACCTTCTTCGTGTTCGCGACCTTCGTGAACTGGGATATCGACCGCCGCGCCCGCAAAACCTTTGCGGCGAACGAGGCGCTCGCGGCTGAAAAGGCGAAGACGGAAGAGCTGCTCTACAATGTCCTGCCGCAGGAAGTCGCCGCGCGGCTGCGCGCGGGCGAAGCCGTCGCCGATGCCTTTTCTGACGTGTCGGTGATCTTCGTCGACATTGTCGGCTTTTCGGGGCTGGCGAAAAGGCTGTCGCCCGGCCATCTGGTGCAGACTCTCAACCGCTTCTTCCTGCTCGCAGATACCTGCGCGGAGCGCCACGGCATCGAGAAGGTGAAGACGATCGGCGACGCCTATCTCGCCGTCACGGGCGGCACGGCTTCGTCAGGCGGCGGCGCGCAGGCGGCGATCGCGTTCGGCTGCGAACTGATCGCCGAGACGCAGAAGCTGGCGGAAGAGGAAGGTGTCGACATCAAATTGCGTGTCGGCATTCATTCGGGGCCGGTGGTCGGCGGCGTCGTGGGATCGAGCCGTCTCGCCTATGATTATTGGGGCGACACGATGAACATCGCCAGCCGAATCGAAGGGGTCGCCGAACATAACGGCATCGCCGTGTCCGCCGCGACCTATTTTCAGGCCCGCCCGCATTTCGACTTCGAAGCCGGAGAGACGCTCACCCTTAAAGGCGTCGGCGACACCGAGATTTACCGGGTGAAGCTGTAAGTCCCCTCTCCCAAGGGGAGAAGGGAAAGGTTTAGTATTCGCTGAGTTCGACCATCATCTTCTTATAGCCATGGACGAAACAGGCCGCGACGCGGTCAGGCTCTTCGACGACATTCACGCGCAGGCGGCGGGCCGCCATTTCCTCCAGCAGGATGCGCAGCTGTAGTTCGGCCAGCCGCGCACCGACGCAGCGATGGATGCCATAGCCGAAAGCAAGATGCCGCCCGGCCTTGGGGCGATCGATGATGATGTCGTCCGGACGCTCGAACTTGGTCTCGTCCCGGTTGCCCGACAGATACCAGAGGATCATCTTGTCGCCTTCGCTGATCTCATGGCCGAAAAGATTGTGATCCTGGGTTGCCGTGCGCCGCATATGGGCGAGCGGCGTCTGCCAGCGGATCAGCTCCTGCACGGCATTGGGGATGAGATCGGGATTCTGTTCCAACTTGGCGCGCTCGTCCGGAAAGGCGTTGAGGCCATAGGCAAAGCCGGACATGGAATTGCGCGTCGTATCGTTGCCGCCGACGATCAGCAGGATCAGATTCCCCATATAGGTGAACTGGTCCATGCCGCTCATCGCTTCGGAATGGATCATGCGGGAAATGAGATCGGGGGCCTCATCCTTTTCCGCGCGTTCATTCCACAGATTCTGGAAATAGGCGCCCATCTCGAACAGATGCTCAACGCGCTGCTTGCTCATCTCGGGATCGTTGCCGAGCTCGACATCGCCGGCCCAGTCCGACCAGAAGGTCAGCTTGCGGCGATCTTCCCAGGGGAAATCGAACAATGTGGCGAGCATCTGCGTCGTCAGTTCGATCGACACCAGGTCAACCCAGTCAAACGCCTCGCCGCGCGGCATCGCATCGAGAATTTCGGCGGTGCGGGACCGGATCACCGTCGACAGCCGCGTCATTTCCGCCGGGGTAAAGGCCGGTGCGACAACACGGCGCTGATCGGTATGGTCGGGCCGGTCCATCGCGATGAACATCGGCAGGATCAGCTCTTCGCCGTTGGGCAGCAGATCATTATTGTCGAGGATCGTGATGCCATCCGCCGAGGAATAGATATCGGGCAGCGCCTCGACATGCTGGATCGGCGTATAGGTGGTGACGTTCCAGTAATCGCCGTGATGGGAGCCGGTGACCTTGTTGATCGGGGCCGTCTCGCGCATTTCCTTGAAGATCGGCTGCCAGCGGTCTTCGGTGTAGATTTCCGGGACGCTGACATCCCAGGGATGCGGCGCCTCAACGACAACGGTTTCGACTTTTTCTTCAGCCGGAGCTGCAGCGGTGGCCATAATCACTCTCCCATTTGTCTTCCCGGCGGATTTTTCCGTCTCGGTATCGGTGAAGCCAGATTCAGCTCCGGCCCGTATCGCCTCAATATTTTGAGAGCGTTACCGGCATTGTCTTGTAGCCATGCACGAAGTTCGAGTTCACCCGCTCGATATCTCCGGTGATGGTCGGGCGCAGGCGCCGTGCGGCCATTTCCTCGAACAGCACCTGCAGCTGGAGCTCGGCAAGGCGGGCGCCGACGCAGCGATGGATGCCATAGCCGAAGGAAATCTGCCGCCGCGCATTTTCACGGTCGACGATCCAGTCATTGGGATTTTCGAACACGCTCTCGTCGCGATTGGCCGAGATGTACCACAGGATCATCCGGTCGCCCTTCTTGATCTGCTTGCCGGCCAGTTCGGTGTCTTCCATGGCCGTGCGCCGCATATGGGCGAGCGGCGTCTGCATGCGGATGGTCTCGGAAACCGCATTCTTGATCAGGTCCGGATTCTCTTCAAGCTTACGGGCCTGTTCGGGAAACTGGTTCATGAAATAGACGGCGCCCGACATCGAGTTGCGCGTCGTATCGTTGCCCCCGACGATCAGCAGCGTGATATTGCCGAGGAAATTACGCTCGTCCATATCGCCCAGCGCGTCGCTATGCGCCATCATCGAGAGGAGATCGGGGCCGGGATCGCTTTCCTTGCGCTGTTTCCACAGGGCCTGGAAATAGGCTGCCGCTTCCCACATCGCTTCGGCGCGCTTGGGGCCAAGCTCGGGGTCCATCGCGGCCACCACATCGCCCATCCAGTCCGACCAGTAAGTCAGCTTGCGCCGGTCTTCCCAGGGGAAGCCGAACAGGATGGCGAGCATGCCTGTCGTCAGTTCGATCGACACCTTGTCGACCCAGTCGAATTCCTCACCGATCGGCAGGCTGTCCAGCAGTTCGCACGTCCGGGCGCGGACATTCTCGTCGAGACGGCTCATCTCGCTCGGCGTGAAAGCCGGGGATACGGTGCGGCGCTGCGCCGTGTGTTCGGGGCGGTCCATGCCGATGAACATCGGCAGCGCCATGGTTTCGTCATCCGATGAATCGAGAATGGTGAACCCGCCATTGCGCCATGAGGAGCTGTAGATTTCCGGCAGCGATTCGACTTCTATCAGCGGCTTGTAGGTCGTTACCGACCAGAAGGCGCCATAGATGCTGTCCTTGCAGTAATGGATCGGATCCTCGCGGCGCAACTTTTCGAAAACCGGCTGCCAGCGATCGAGCGCATAAAGTTCGGGGCGGCTGACATCGATATCCTCAAGCGGCGTATCGACCGTCGCCAGCGGTTTTTCGAGGGTCGAGCGATCAATGCCGTCGCGAAATTCGCGCGCCCATTCTTCCCGATAAAGCTGCTCCGGGGTCTTTTCCGGAACCGTATGTGCTGGATGCGTCGCCATATTTGTCTCCTCAGTGGCGCGCGCTACAGAATATCCTCTGTGCCACACCTCGATCTCACCCCTATTTCTATAGGGTTTAATTTATCGGTAGCAAATCGAGACTGACACAATTGACACAAATGTCAATAGTTGAAATCCCGTATTGGCCGACCGATCAGGCCGGTTTGCCTCTCAGCCTTGCGCCGATCCGCCCGAACAGCGAAGGCCCGGACTTCAGTACGCCCTTGCGGAACCAGCGCGCGCCAAGGGCAATGGTAATCGAAACCCAGAGCAGCTGCCAGCCAATCGCGGCGGCATGCGGCCAGAGGCTGGGATTGGATGCGCCCTTAGCAACCATGGCGAACGGCGAACTGAACGGGAAAAGCTCGGCAAACAGGGCAAGCGTACTGCCCGGCTGCGCGGCCGCCGCCGAAGCCAGGCCGAACATTGCCATCTGGAAAAAGGTGATCGGCAGCGACAGCATCTGGATTTCGCGCATCGAATTGGCCTGCCCGCCAACTGCAAGGAATACCGAACCCAGCAGCAGATAGCCCATCGCGAAATAGATGACCGCCAGCGCAAGGAAGGGGCCGAACCCGATTGCGGGATCGAGCATGGTCAGCGCCGCGCCGCTATTCGGCAGCGCGGTTATCGCGAGGATCGCCAGCGTACCCCAAAAGGCGACGAAGAGCAGCGCCACCCCGAACAGGCCGATCAGCTTGCCGAGAAACACCGCTTCCAGCGGCACGGCGGCGGCAAGGATTTCGATGACCTTGTTGCCCTTTTCCTCGGCCAGTACGCTTACCGTCTGCCCGGCCAGCAACAGGGTCAGCAGAAACAGTATGAACAGCGCGGTGAAGCCCAGGGACTGCTGCCCGCCAATTGTCGCGCTTGTACGCGCAAATGTTTCCCGCTCAATCTCGAAGACCAGTTCGCCCGGCCCCGTGCCCGCGCGGCGGTCGCGCATCGCCGTATCGGCGAGCAGCGCCAGATAGTCGGCACCGCGCCCGCCCCCGGCCCCATAGATGATGTGCGGCCTGTCGGGGAAACCGAAAAGCACGGCGGAAACATCGATGTTGCTCTCTGTGAAGAGAGCGCGGGCCTGTTGTTCGAGATCGTCGCCCTGCGGTTCGCGGCGTTCCAGCGCGGCGGGCGCTATGGCGGGCGGAAAAGTCACCCGGATGCGCGTATCGGCCGCCTCGATATACGCCCCGTAATCTGCATCCGCGATGACAAGGAGCCGCTGGGCATCGTCCCCGCTATCGGCAATCATCCGCGCGCCCGTGCCGCCGACCATGGCAAAGATCAACATGAACAGCGGGGCAAGCAGGAACATCAGGAATGCAGGCGTCGCGACGGTCGCGATGAAATCTCGGCGCGCGATCACGGCGGCCTGGCGCAGATGGTTGCTCATGCCGCCTCCTCCGTTTCGCTTTCCATCCGCTCGACGGTTTCCTCGCCGACCAGCTTGACGAACACGTCGTGCAGGCTGGGCCGTTCGAGCGAGAGACCGGCGATACCGTGCCCGCTTTCGAGCAGCATCGCGAGCAGCGCCTCCATGCCGCTTTCCGGCACATCGAAAACATAACCGCCATTTTCGCGCACGGCATCGGCAGGCAGCAGCGCGGCGAGCGCCTCGCCCTTGTCGCGCGGCGTATAATGGGCCTGCATGGGTAGCGTGGCCCGCGCCTCATCGACGCTGCCTTCATAGCGCAGCCTGCCGCCCGCGATGATCGCCAGCCGATCGCACAGGCGCTCGGCATGGCCCATGACATGGGTGGAGAAGAGGATCGTCGCGCCGCGATCGCGCTCGGCAAGGATCAGCGCTTCGAGCCGCTCCTGATTGACCGGGTCCAAACCGGAGAAGGGCTCGTCGAGAACGATCAGTTCGGGTTTGTGAACGATCGAACCGAGCAGCTGCACGAACTGCGCCATGCCTTTCGACAGTTTCTTGATCTTGTCATTGGTCGCGTGACCAAGCCCGGCCTCCGCAAGCAGGGTTTCGGCCCGCGTCCGACCTTCGGCCCAGGGCAGGCCGCGCAACGCGCCCATGAAGGCAATGGCTTCCCTTGCCTTCATGCCGGGATAGAGACCGCGCTCCTCGGGCAGATAGCCAATCCGGTTGCTGACGCTGCGCGGCTGCGTTGTGCCGAGCAGCTGACGAGTGCCGCTATCGGGATCGATGATCCCGAGCAGCATCCGCAGGGTCGTTGTCTTGCCCGCGCCATTTGGCCCGAGAATCCCGTAAATACTGCCTTGCGGCACCGAGATATCGACACCGTCCACGGCGCGCTTGGCACCGAAATTCTTGACAAGGGCTGTGGCGGACAATGCAGGTTCGACAGTCATATCCGGGCCTTAACCGCCCGATGGTTAAGAGGCCACCAACAAAACCAATCCCGCTTGCCTCCCCTCTCCCAAGGGGAGAGGGTTGCGCAGACTTGGTCTTGCGGGACGCAAGGCCTAGTCGAAGCTGGGTGAGGGGATCGAATCTTTCGGTAGAGTCGCAACCCCTCATCCAATTCCAGCTAATCTCCTTCGTCGATAAGCCTCCATATCCTTCTCCCCATGGGAGAAGGGGTAAGACACGGTATTTCCGCCGGCATCGGAATGACGGTAAGGAAGCGATATGGACAATCGCCCTACCCTCTCCACCCGCCTGAAGGCGCAGGCGCTGGCCGAAGGCTTTGCCGCGTGCGGCGTTGCGCTTGCCGATGCCGCGCCCGAAACCGCCGCGCGGCTGCGGCAATGGCTGGCGGAGGGCGCGCATGGCGACATGCTCTGGATGGAAAGCCGTGCCCATCACCGCGAACGCCCCAAGGCGCTCTGGCCGGAGGTAAATTCGCTCATCATGCTCGGCATGAGCTATGCGCCGAAAGACGATCCGATGCGGCTGGAGGGCGAAACGGACATTGGCCGCATCTCCGTCTATGCGCAGGGCAAGGACTATCACGACATCGTCAAAAAGGCGCTGAAGCGCCTCGCCCGCTGGCTTATTGCGGAAGCGGCGAAGGACGGCGCGGAAGCGGACGTCAAAGTGTTTGTCGATACGGCTCCCGTGATGGAGAAGCCGCTGTCGGAGGCCGCCGGAATTGGCTGGCAGGGCAAGCACACCAACCTGCTGAGCCGCGAAAACGGCAACTGGCTGTTCCTCGGCGCGATCTACACGACGCTCGATCTTGACGCGGATAGGCCCGCGACCGACCGCTGCGGCTCCTGCACCGCCTGCCAGAGCGCCTGCCCGACCGACGCCTTCCCCGCGCCCTACCGTTTGGACGCGCGGCGCTGCATCTCCTATCTCACCATCGAACATGCCGGCCCGATCCCGCACGAATTCCGCGAGGCAATGGGCAACCGCATCTATGGCTGCGACGATTGCCTTGCCGTCTGCCCGTGGAACAAGTTCGCGGACCAGGCCCGCGCCAACAAGGC
Organism: uncultured Parasphingopyxis sp.; assembly: GCA_947259005.1. Taxonomy (GTDB): domain Bacteria; phylum Pseudomonadota; class Alphaproteobacteria; order Sphingomonadales; family Sphingomonadaceae; genus Parasphingopyxis. Next base: position 317,151 of record CAMYKP010000012.1, read on the forward strand.
GTTTGCACCCCGCGCGGAACTCGCCGCGCCGGCCCTCGCCGATCTGCTGGCCCTCGACGATGAGGGATTTCGCGCCGTCTTCTCCGGCTCGCCCATCAAGCGGATCGGGCGGCACCGGATGGTGAGAAATTGCCTGATCGCGGCGGGCAATAGCGGGGATGGAGCGTTGGTGGAGCCTGTGCGGGCGTTGCTCGATGATCCGGATGCGGTTGTGCGGGAAGCTGCCGAATGGGCAATGGAGCGGCTGGAGGTCTGTCGATGAAAGACTATACCGAAGAAGCCGAGGAACTATTCCGCCGGTTCGCTGATAGACACGGCTTTCACTACGAAATCGAGCGCGACGTTCCAATGGAAGTCTGCTGGATATTTCCTGCACAAGACGGGCTGTCCCTTCCAATCACGCTTGGACTCCAAAATTCAGACGAACTCAATTTCGGCGTTTCCGATTTTTGGTCCTATTTCTTTCCCGTTACGGATGTTGCCGACCAGTTCGAAAGCATCATAAATGCTTGGGTTTCTGGCGATGCCAGAGTAGCTGTAACAGGTATTCGAAGCCGGCTCCTGCAAATCAGGGAAGGTGACAAATGGAAATCCGTCTATGGCGCTAACGGCTGTCTTTTCCCATTCAGACTGCGGCCATTTCGATTTATAACGAACTCGTTGTCGTCAGCCGATTAACGCCGTGCCCGCCCTCGCCGATCTGCTGGCCCTCGACGATGCAGGATTTCGCGCTGTCTTCTCAGGCTCGCCCATCAAGCGGATCGGGCGGGACCGGATGGTGAGAAATTGCCTGATCGCGGCGGGCAATAGCGGGGATGGAGCGTTGGTGGAGCCTGTGCGGGCGTTGCTCGACGATCCGGATTCGGTTGTGCGGGAAGCCGCCGAATGGGCGATTGCCAAGTTAACTTGAGGCTATTGCTCCGTCAGGTCAGCTCCACACCGATGGCAATGAGGCGTGGGGATTGACCGAGAAATTCTGCTTGGGAACGGGATGATGGGTTCCCCACACTCGGAGCAGGAAAAGGTCGAACGGTACAATCGAAACATAGCGATATACCAGCCGATCATCAGCGCCATAAGCACCCAAAAAGCTATCGCGATATCGAGTAAAATTCCGATAGGTATTAACAGGAGAACCGTCACGCCCGGCCCCCAAAGATAGAACCAAAGTGCTTTCCTGTATTTGTTCACCGCCGCGCCAGCGCCTCGACACAGGCAGCCCGATCCACATCCTCGCCCGCGGCATTGCGGGCATCGACATAGGTGACAACCGGCTCGCGGCCGCTGCGTTCGGGATAGAGATAGGTGTCGAGCACGCAGCTGGTGCCCCGAAACTGCAATTTACGCGCACCGGCTTCGCGGAAATCCTGGTCCGGATCGCCGAACAGGCGCGTCAATCCCGCCGCATCCTGGCCGATCACGCGTTCCAGGCCGACCGTAGTGGTCATCGGCCGGCTCGTCGTGGTGGGGACCGGTGTCGGCGCGGTCGCACAGCCGGCGAGCGCCACCAGCCCCGAAATCGCTATCGTCTTACGCATCATCTTTCATGCCTCCGTGCAGCATATGGGCTGCCATGGCCGCACTGAGAAGCGGCGCGAACAGATTGACCACAGGAATCACGAACAGGGCCGCCGCGACAAGCCCGATCTGCATCCGTCTGCCGCGCGTCTCTCTCTTCCAGTCGCGCCACTGGTCGCGCGGGACATGGCGGATCGCCACCAGCTCGCCCAGATCCTGCGCCAGCAGCAGCGCATTGACCGCGAGGAACAGCATGATCGTGCCGACGCCCGTCACCAGCAGGAGGATATAGAGCGGCGCGGCGAGCAGGTTCCAGCCGATTGCCCGGCCCACCGATGCGAGCGCCACGCGCATCTGCGTGCCATAGCTTGCCGGCTGCGCGGCCATCGCCTTGTCCGGATAATGTTTGCGCTCCACCGCATCGACAATCTCGTCGGTGAAGAAGCTGATGACGCCCATCGCGACCGCGCGGAACAGCAGCCAGAAGCTGACAAAGGCGATGATCGCAGCGCTAGCCGCCGCTGCGAGCCCGCCGCTTTCACCCCAGCCGAGCCAGGCGAACAGCCCGACCAGCAACCAGTAGGTGACGACGCCGAAGACCAGGAACAGGATGATCGTCAGCGCGACCGACTTGGCCAGCACTTTGAGGAAGGCGGGATCGGCAAGCTGGCCGATGGACAGGAGGAGGGCGCGAAACATGGCCAGCCTGATGGAGTCATGCGGGGCGCGCGTCAATCATGCGGTTGCGCGCCGCCCGGTGCACGGCTAGGGCCTGCGCACCTATTTGCCTCTCCCAAAAACATTGCTGGAGCCTGCCCCCATGTCCGAACCCACCCTAGATATTGTCGCCATCGGCAACGCCATTGTCGACGTAATCGCAAAGGCCGATGACGCATTCATCGCCAGCGAAGGGCTGAGCAAGGGTTCGATGCAATTGCTGTTCACGACCGAGGAGGCCGAAGCCCTTTACGCCAAAATGGGGCCCGGCGTGGAAGCCAGCGGCGGCTCGGCAGCCAACACTATCGCAGGGATTGCTGCACTGGGCGGCAAGGCCGGCTTTATCGGCCAGGTTGCCGATGACGAACTGGGCGATGTTTTCCGGCACGATATCACGGCGCTCGGCGTGAAATTCGATACGCCCGCACGGGCCGGCGAACCGGCATCGGCGCGCTGCCTGATCCTCGTGACGCCCGATGGCGAGCGGACGATGAACACCTTTCTCGGCGCATCGCAGCACCTGCCCCCGGCCGCGCTCGATACCGATCTCATTGAAAGCGGCGCGATCCTCTATCTGGAAGGCTATCTCTGGGATCCCGAGGAACCGCGCGCGGCGATGGATAAGGCCATCGACATCGCCCATGACGCCGGGCGCCGTGTCGCCTTCACCCTCTCCGACGGCTTCTGCGTCGACCGGCACCGCGACGGTTTCGAGGACCTGCTGGACAAGGGCCGGATCGACATCCTGTTCGCCAATGAAGACGAGATCAAATCACTGAACGAAACGCAGGACTTCGAAGCCGCTGTTGCCGCAACCGCCGCCAAGACCCCGTTGCTGGTGGTCACGCGCAGCGAGAAGGGCGCGATTGCGGTACAGGATGGCAAGCGTTTTGCGGTCAGCGCAGAACCGATCGACAGGGTAGTCGACGCGACGGGCGCGGGCGACCAGTTCGCCGCCGGTTTCCTTGTCGGGCAGGCCGAAGGCCGCTCGATCGAAGACAGCCTCACCATGGGCGCCGTCTGCGCGGCCGAAGTGATCCAGCATTACGGCCCGCGGCCCGAGGCCGATATCCGGGCGCTGGTCACCAAAAGGCTGGGCTGACACGCCGTAAACCGTGATGAAGGACGGGAGGTCCCGCCTAGGGATCGACACCCGGCGTCTGCGGGGCGAGATCCTCGATCTCGACCTCATGAACCTCGACATGCCCCCTGCCGAGATGGCTCGTGCGATATCCGTAAAGCCAATAAACGAGGAACCCGAGAACCGCCCAGACCGGCAGCATGAGCATCGCAGCCGATGGCAGGTTCAGGAACAGGAACACGCATCCGCCGATCGCCGAAGGCCCGACCAGCCATAGCATCGGCACGCGGAAATGCCGCTTGCGCCCCGGGTCCGTCCGCCGCAACAGCATCACGGCGATAGCAACCATGGCAAAGGCGTAGAGCGTCCCGGCATTGGCGATGTCCGCCAGTTGCCCGACCGGGAAAAAGGCCGCGCCGAGCGCCACCACAATGCCCGTTATCGCGGTCACGACATAAGGGGTTTTCCATTTGGGATGAACCTTGGCCAGCCCTTCGGGGAGCAGCCCGTCCCTCGCCATGACGAAGAAGATCCGGGTCTGGGCGAACAGCAGCACCAGAATGACCGAAGGCAGGGCGACGAAAGCCGCGATACCCAGCAAATTGCCAATCTGGGAAAAGCCTATCTGACGCAGCACATGCGCCAGCGCTTCATTTGAACAGACCAGCGCCTCGGAATATTGGGGAAGCGCGCACTGCCGGGCGAGTTCTTCCGATCCGGCCGGGAATGGCACACCGCCCGGCCCCATGATCGGCTGGCCGCCGATCGTACCGATCGCGCCCGCCGCAACCAATATGTAGAAAACCGTGCAGAAGAGCAGCGATCCGATCAGCCCAATCGGCACGTTGCGCTGAGGGTTCCTGGTTTCTTCTGCAGCGGTCGAGACAGCGTCGAAACCGACATAGGCAAAGAAGATCGTCGCCGCCGCGCCAACTGCACCCACCCCGGTTCCGAACCCGCCGAACATGCCGGCAGGCAGGAAGGGGTTGAAGCGCTGCATCTCGACCTGCGGCAGGGTCAGTGCGATGAACGCCGTCAGCGCGGTGACCTTGATCACGACGAGGACAGTGTTGACCTTGGCGCTTTCGTTCGTGCCGATCATCAGCAGCCAGGTCACGAGCAGCGCAATCACCAGGGCCGGCAGGTTGATGAATCCGCCCGGCGCGCCACCCAGCACGACCGGCCCGGCGCTGAGCCAGGCTGGCAGGTGCAGCCCGAGAAATTCGTTCAGGATCGTGCCGGTAAAATAACCCGACCAACCGACCGAAACCGCACTTGCGGCAATCGCATATTCGAGGATCAGCGCCCAGCCGACCGTCCAGGCGAGAAACTCGCCCATCGTCGCATAGCTATAGGTATAGGCCGATCCGGCGACCGGGATCATCGCGGCAATTTCGGCGTAGCAGAGCGCCGCTACGATACAGACGGCCCCGGCGATGACAAAGGCCAGCATGAGCCCCGGCCCGGCCTTTTGCGCACCGGCGGCGGTCAGCACGAAAATGCCGGTGCCGATAATACAGCCGACCCCGAACAGCATCAGCTGGATTGGGCCCAGTGTCCGGTGCAGCGCCTTTTTCTCGGCGGTCTCCATGATCGCGTCGAGAGGCTTGATCCGTCCAAAAATCATTGCACTGCCCCAGAGGCACACGGGATGGCCGGGAAGGCCAGGCGGCTCTTGAAGGGGCGCAGATTATGCTCTTTTTCGCGCCGCGCAATCGAATTTTACTGCGACGGGAAACGAATTCTTATTGGGGCACCAATCCCGGAAACAGGCCGAAAACCAAAATCAGGCCAACCGCAATCGGGCTGACCCAGGCGACCAGAAAACGCCACACGCCGAACATCGCGCCCTCAAGCCCCGATTCATTCTCGACAAGCTTTTTGTCGGCGCGCCAGCCTACGAAAATCGCCGTCAGGAGCGCGGCCACCGGGAGCATCACCTTGCCCGTAAAGCCGTCTACCGTGTCGAGAATATCGGCTTCGGCGAAGATATTCCAGAAACCCAGCGGGCGAACGTCCGAAAGTATATTATAGCCTAGAGCACAGAGCACGCCGATCAGGAACGCGCAGAATGCGAATATCCCGGCCGACTTTCCGCGCGACCAGCCCCGCTCGTTGATCCCCCAGCTTGTCGGGCCTTCGAGCAGCGAAATCGAACTGGTGAGGGCGGCAAAGAAGATCAGCACGAAGAAGAGGAAGCCGATCAGCGATCCTGCGGGCATCTGCTGGAAGGCGACGGGAAGCGACTGGAAGACAAGGGTTGGCCCCGCCGCCGGATCAAGACCGACAGCAAAGACGATCGGGAAGATCATCAGGCCTGCGATAATCGCGACCCCCGTATCGGCAAAGGCGATCATCGCCGCCGTCGGCGCAAGCTTCGTCTCGCGGCTGACATAGGCGCCATAGGTCATCAGCGCAGCCGAGCCGAGGCTCATTGAAAAGAGCGCCTGCCCCAATGCCTCGTTCATGGCCTGTGCGGTGAGGCGGGAAAAATCAGGCTGGAACATGAAAGCCAGCGTTTCCGTCATGTCGCCGACCACGGCACCATAGATCGTGATGCCGATCAGCAGGACGAAAAAGGCCGGCATCAGCCATATCGCCGCCTTCTCGATCCCGTCATGCACGCCGCTGGCGACCACCCAGAAGGTTACGCCCATAAACACCACATGCATGGCAATGAGCATCCACGGATTGCCAAGCAGTCCGCCCAGCCGGCCCTGCACTGTCTCTGCGGCCTCGCCCTGGAATGCAGAGGCGAAGGGATCGCCTGACGCCAGCGCGCCGAAGAAATCCACTCCCATCACGCCGACATAGTAAAACACCCAGCCTGCAACGACGCTGTAAAAGGAAACGATCAGGAACGCGGTAATGATCTCGACCCAGCCCAGCACGGCCCATCGGCTGCTGCGCCCGGATGCCGCCGCGACGTTGCGCGTACTGCCCACGGCATCGCTGCGCCCGGCCCGGCCGACCAGAATTTCGGAAAGAACCAGCGGCAAGCCGATCAGGACCACGCAGCCGATATAGAAAAGAACGAACGCACCGCCGCCATTTTCACCGGCCAGCGTGGGAAAGCGCCAGACATTGCCGAGCCCGACAGCGGCACCGATTGCCGCCAATATAAAGGCCCATCGCGAGGACCAGCCCTCGCTTGTCTGATGCGTTGCTGCCACCACGAAAACTCTCCCCTATTCTTTTGTTATGTAAACCCTAACCTCTAGCTGCGCGCAAGCATAGGCCCGAGCGGTTTTCCGCCAAACAGATGGACATGGAGATGCGGAACCTCCTGATGGCCATGGCCGCCGATATTGGCGAGGAGCCGGTAGCCGGGTTCGACGAGGCCCATGTCTCGGGCAATCTTCCCGACCGTGCGGACGAAATAGGCGATCTCGGCATCGGGCGCCTTGGCGGAAAAATCGTCCCAGCTCACATATTCGCCCTTGGGGATGACGAGCACATGGATCGGCGCCTGCGGGTTGATGTCCTTGAAAGCGAGGACGTGATCGTCCTCATACACCGTCTCGTTCGGAATCTCGCCGCGCAGAATCTTGGCGAAGATATTGTCCGGGTCATAGGGCTGGGTGGCATCGATCGGCATGGATAATCCTTTGTCGTTGGCTTGCGCTATCCTATGATCGCGGTCACAGCATATCCAGTGCGGTCGTGATAGCGCCGTTGTCTGACATCAAGGGGGAGAATGTAATGGGGATGATACGCACGGCTGCACTTCTGGCTGCGCTGAGCCTGCCCATGGCCGCACAGGCGCAACCGACCGACTTCGAGGATTGCGAAAATGCCTGGGCCGCCCAGCTTCAGAATCTGGTGATAGGCGAGAATGGCGAAGGTATCCGGACATATTATGACGGAGCCGTCACCCTTTTACAGATCGACACGATCGAACCGGCTGCAGCATCGGGCGGGATCATCGTGATGATGTGGACCGGCTCCGAACTCAGCGATATCGAGCGGCACTGCTGGGTGACTTCAGGCCATAGCGGGATCGATGTCGACGCAACCGAATCCAGCTACGATCCGGCCGAAGGGCTGACCCTGTCCGTTCCGACTAGCAGATACAGCCAGGACGATGGCAGCCTGATCGAGGGGACACTCCGGTTCCGCCTCAACGCCGATGCGGGTACTTTGACGCCGCTCTACTGAGCCGGGATCGAGGTTCAGGCCTGCGGTTTCTTCTTCTGCAGGCCGGATCGCTTGCAGGTCGCGACAAGATCGCCATGCTGGTTATAGGCCCGGTGCTCGAACGTCACGATCCCCTGATCGGGGCGGGACTTGGACTCGCGCAGGCCGACAACCTCGGTTTCCACTCGCACGGTATCGCCGTGGAAGAGCGGCTTTGGAAAGCGGACATCGTCCCAGCCGAGATTGGCCACAGCCGTGCCGAGCGTCGTATCGCCGACCGATACGCCGACCATTAGCGAGAGCGTGAAGCAGCTGTTGACGATCCGCGTGCCGAATTCGGTTTCGGTCCGGCAATATTCCTCGTCGAGGTGAAGCTGGGCCGGGTTGTGCGTCATTGTCGTGAACAGCACATTGTCTGTCTCGGTGATCGTCCGGCGGATCGGATGATCGAAAACCTGCCCCACTTCGAGTTCGTCGAACCATTTGCCTGCCATTGTCGTTGCTCCATTGGATGTTGCTTTCACCGCCCTTAGCAAGAAGAAACGCCCGCGAAAATCGATCCGGGCCGCGTGCTGCGGAGAAATTCACGGATTTGGCTGCCGACTGATCAAGATTTACGCTCCCTTGCGCCAAGGCGCGTCCGGTTTATAGCGGCCCCATGTCTACACCAACGCCAGATCACCGTTCGGGCTCCGATAGCCGCACCTTACGCGACGCATTGGGCTGTTTCGGCACCGGCGTGACCATCGTCGCGACCCTGGACCGCGACGACAGGCCGGTCGGGCTGACAGCCAACAGCTTCACCTCGGTTTCGCTCGACCCCGAATTGCTGCTTGTCTGCCTGAACAAGAAATCGGCGACGCTGCCCTGGTTCAAACGCGCTGAAGCCTTCGCGGTCAATGTTCTCCATATCGGTCAGCAGGATGTCGCCCAGCGCTTTGCAACGCCGGACATCGACCGGTTTCGCGATACGGACTGGGAGGCATGGTCGACGGGCGTGCCGATGCTCTGCGACTCTCTCGCCAATTTCGAATGCGCGAAATTCGCCGAATATGACGGCGGCGACCACCTGATCCTGCTCGGTCGCGTGATCCGCGTCCGCTTTGATTCCGATCGCGATCCACTGCTCTATTTTCGCGGCACCTATCGCGAGCTGCATTTCGACTAAATCTCAGTCGGCGAAGGTAAAGATATTGCGATTGTCGTCTTCGCCGCGAACCAATATCCTCCGCCCGAACGGTTCACCCTCCTGCAGCACTGCCAGCGTCTCGGCGTCGTCCGGCGCAGCCCGGGCTACGAACCGTTCGCCGCTTTCGACCTGACCGACGACCGCGCCGACTGTCTCCGTCTTGCCCGGCACAACGGTAAAAGTCTCGACCACACCTTCGCCGACCATCTCCTCGATCGTGTCGACCTCGTCCTGATCGCGATCGACATCGGCATAGCGTTCGGCATCGGGCCATGCTGCTGGCCGGGCCGAATAGATACCGACAGCGTTTTTATGCATCACCCCGCCATTGGCGTTGACCAGCGCATAGCTGTTTCGATCCGCGCGCAGACGCATGACCGCCTCGGCGATGGCATGGGCAGAATAGTTGTTTCCGGCACCGCCAAAGAACGGCAAGCCGCCGGTCAAGGTCAATCCGCGCGGATCGTCCGGCGCAATGCCGAAGGCGTCGATAATGTTAAACAACGGAATGGCAAAACAGCTGTAAAGATCGAAATAGGATATATCGTCCATTGCGATCCCGGTTATTTCGAGAGCCAAACTGACAGACTTTATGGCTGTGGTGCTCTTGCCCAGATCGGGCCGTGACAGCACGGTGGTTTCCGCAGCCTGGGTCGCCGCGTGAATATAGATCCACTTTTCCTCGGGAATACCAAGTTCTCGGGCCTTGCCCACCGAGGCGATCAGGATCGCGGCCGCTTGATTGACCTGATCGCGAGCCACAGTCATGCGTGCATAGGGTTCGGCAAGTATACGGTTACGCTTGGTGACGGTCGCCAGTTCCTCAACAGAACGCGCAACCGGCGACGCTGCATAGGGGTTTTTCGCCGCAACGTCGCTGAACGGCGCGAAAAGTTTGGCGATGTCCAAGCGATACTCATCCAACGATCTGCCGAGATCGGCGCGGCGGCGATTTTCGAACAGCGCATAGAGCGGGATGACGGTGCGCAGACCGTTATAGCGCAACATGCGTTCAAACAGATTGCCAATCCCGAAGCCGCGATCTTCAAGCTGGCCGTCCACCTCTTCAGACCAGTCTCGCTGTTCGCCCTTGGCCATCAGGGTCAGGACCGTCGAAATGGCTTCCGACCCCACAATAGCGGCAACTTGGGACCGACCCTCCGCTATATCCGTAGCCAATTCACCGACCATTTTCTGATTGCCCTGCCCGCCGACAATTTCGAGAATCGCGCGTTCGGGATTGGCCCCAACCCGCGCGCCATAGGAACGCGGAGGATTGTTAGACTTGCCGAACGGCACCGGTGCCCGCGGTGTCGAAATCTCGAACTGACGTATCGCCGCAATCGTATCAATGGCACCCACAACATCGCCCTCGGCACCGCAATCGGCAATCGCCGCCGCCAGAGCCTTGCCGCCAAGGTCCATCGGCGAGAGAGCCTGATAGCCCGCGTCATCGGGGCGCTCTGCAAACTGGCCGACACCGATGATAACAGGTGTCGTATCTGGAATAACTGTCATTACTTGAACTCCGGTTGTTGCTTTCCGAGAAACGCCGCTGCGCCCCGGATGAAATCTTCGCCCTGAAAGGCATCTGCGAACTGGGCTTCCGTTTCGGCATCGTCATCGGCCTGCCCGTCCAGTATCCGGCGGACGATTGCCTTGCTCATGATCTGGCTGTGCGCGGAAACGGATATCATGGTTTCGGCCAGCGAAGCCGCCTCTTCATGCGGATCGCCGGCGAGGATCGTGACCAGTCCGATATCGCGCGCCTCTTCCGCAGACATAAGCTGCCCGGTAAACAGGATGCGCTTTGCCTGTGAAGGGCCGACCAGATCGACAAGCAGCTTGGTGTCGTGCAGCGAATAGACAAGACCGAGCTTGGCCGGGGTGATGCCGAAGCGCGCCCTGGGGCCTGCCACCCTTATGTCGCAGGCAATCGCGATGCCGCAGCCTCCGCCGATACAGTCATGATCAACAATCGCGATGGTCGGCTTGGGCGCGCGGGCCAGCTCATGCTGGACCCGGCGGATCGCCGCCTGGTTGCGGGAGCGCCATTCGGGATCATCGGCCCCAGCTGCGAATTCCCCGATATCGGCGCCCGCGCTGAACGCGCTGTCCTTCCGGCTGGCGCGCACCATCATCACCCGGATCGCCGGATCGTCCATCGCTTCGGCGAGCAGTTCTGGAAACAGCTCCCACATCTGCTGCGAAAAGGCGTTATGCTTGTCCGGCCGGTCGATGGTCAGATGCACGATCCTGCCGGACTTTTCGAGACGCAGCGTCATCCGTCCTGATCCAGTTCCGGGGCAGGCCGGACCGGCAGGCCCGGTTCCTTCAGGAAGCGGATCGCCGGGCCGATCTGGTGCGTGCCATCCCGTTCGACCAGCATAGCGCGTTCGGTCACCAGATCGCTGTCCAGCGCTTCGCGGAAATCGAGAACCGGTGAGAAGGCAACATCCTTGTCGGCAAACCATGCCTCCCATTCGTCGCGCGTTTTCGTGGCGAAAGTCTCGCCGAGAAAGGCGCGCAACGGGGCTTGCGCTGCCCCGGCATCTGCCTCGCCCAGCGGAATGAGATCGGGCCGGTCCAGCGCCTCGAGAAGATTGCGGACAAACTTCATTTCCCGCGCGCCAAGGACCACGAAACGATCATCTTTCGTCTTGTACACACTGTAAAAAGCCGCGCCACCGAGCGAACGCTGGGACTGGGATCGCGGAGTTTCGCCGCCGCTGACTGCGCTTCCGGCCGTATGCGCGCCCCAGGGCAGCATCGAATCGAACATCGTCGCGTCGATATAGTCCCCCTGCCCGCTTTTCTCCCGCCCGATCAGCGCCATAAGGATAGCCGACAGCGCGGTCAGCCCGGCCGCCATGTCCCCCGATGCGACACCGGGAACAACCGGCGCTCCATCCGGGCCGTCATTGACCGACAGGAAACCGGTCAGCGCCTGGACCGCAAGATCATGCGCCGGATGATGCGCCATCGCGCCTTCCTGCCCGAAGGCCGAGATGGAACAGTAAACGATACGCGGATTGATTGCGGACACAGCGGCATAGTCGAAGCCGAGCCGCTGCATCACGCCGGGCCGAAACCCTTCGACAAACACATCGGCCTCGGCAATCAGCTCGTGCAGCCGCGCCTTGCCGTCTTCGCTCTTCAGGTCGAGAACGATGCTTTTCTTGCCGCGGTTGAGGCTGCGGAACCAGACGGACTGGCCGGCCTCCATCGGCGGCATGTCGCGCGCCGGATCGCCGGCTGCCGGTTCGATCTTGATGACCTCAGCCCCTTGATCCGCCATCATCATCGTCGCCATCGGCCCCGGCAGGAATAACGACAGGTCTATTACCTTTATACCGTCCAGCTTCGCCATCGGATCAAACGGTGCCGCCCGGTGCGGGAGCACGAAGCTGCCCCTGTAAGACATGGCCAAATCGTTCGCGCATTCTCGTTCCTCATTGATATCAGGCACCGAAAAATACGCCGCCGCTTTCCCTGCCTTGAGCGCCGGAGGCGTTTCGTCAAGCCTCTCTTTTGGTCTCCGGGCGGAACAATATTGGTCAAGCGGCATGTCTCGTCTAGGGTCGGAAGATGGAACGCTACGAACATACACCGGCAGAGCTTGTTGCCCGCGCGCGTGAAGCGGCGGCGAAGGCCCATGCGCCCTATTCGGGATTTTCCGTCGGCTGCGCGATCGAGGCGGAGGATGGCAGTATCGCCATTGGCAGCAATATGGAAAATGCCTGTTACCGGCTCGGCACCTGCGCCGAGATTTCGGCCCTGACATCGGCCCAGCAGGAGTTCGGGCTCGACAAGATACGGCGGATCGCAGTCGCCGGTGGCCATATCGGCGCGGGTGGAGCGCTGACCGGGGAACAGACAGTGCTGCCCTGCGGTGGATGCCGGCAGGCGATTGCCGAAGCCCGCGATCTTTCCGGTTTCGATATTGAGATCATCGCGGCATCCGGCGATGGCGGCGCAATATCCACCCACCGGATTTCGGCCCTGCTCCCGGCGAGTTTCGGCGCCGACAATCTGGACGATGCGCAAGACTAGACCAGATTGATCTCGCGCAGCCGCTGCAGGAGATATTCATGCGCGGAGATCGGCTCGGGATAGCGGTTGGGATTGTCTTCCGAGATGCAGCTCGGCAGGGTTTCGATCATGTAATCGGGCCGGAAATGCAGGAAGAACGGCATCGAGTATCGCGCGTGACCACGCCGTTCGGGCGGCGGATTGACGACCCGGTGCGTGGTCGAGGGCAGCACATGGTTGGTCAGCCGCTGGAGCATATCGCCGATATTGACGGCAAGCTCGCCCTCCTTCGGCGTCACCGGCAGCCAGTTGCCGTTCCTGTCCAGCAACTCGAGACCGGCCTCCTCGGCGCCCAATAAAAGCGTGATCGTATTGATGTCTTCGTGCGCCGCTGCACGCACGCCGGGCGCATCGGCGGGAACCGGCGGATAATGGATCAGGCGCATCACCGAATTGCCGTCTTCCACCGTATCCTCGAAAAAATCGGGCGCGAGGCCGAGATAAGTCGCGATCGCCGAGAGTATCCGCCGCCCGCTTTCGTCAAAGGCCGCGAAAAGCCTCTCAAACGTGTCATGAAAACCCGCCACTTCGTCGGGCCAGATATTGGGAGGCATCAGATCGGCAAAGCGATGCCCTTCGGGCAGCGTGCGGCCGACATGCCAAAATTCCTTCAGATCATATTCGGTGGCGTCCTTCGCGGTTTCGATGCCGAACGGCGTGTAGCCACGCGCCCCGCCGCCGCCTTTTATGAAATAGCGGCGCTTCACCTCTTCGGGCAGCGCGAAAAACTCCCGCATCCTGACATCGGCTTCGGCGATCAGATCGGCAGGCACACCGTGATCGGAAACAACCGCAAAGCCATAGGTGGAAAAGGACCGGCCGATTTCCTGCGCAAAACTGAGCGCGTCACTATCCGCATCGCGAAGGGAAACCGAGGCAATCGTATCGGGCAAGAGGCAATCCTGTGGGCAATCAGTGGAAAGGGAATCGCGCCAGCTTTATCAGCTCAGCAATAATCCGGCGAGTGCAGCGCTCATCAGGTTGGCGAGCGACCCGGCGGCCAGCGCCTTCAAGCCGAGCCTGGCGATGACCGGCCGCTGGTTGGGCGCGAGCCCGCCGGTAACCGCCATCTGGATCGCAATCGAGAGCAGATTGGCAAATCCGCACAGGGCAAATGTTACAATTGCGACGCTGCGCTCCGATAGTCCGCCTTCACCTGCACCGAGCGCGATAAAGGCGACAAATTCGTTGAGGACAACCTTGGTGCCGAACAGGCCGCCAGCCGCCAGTGCCTCATCCCATGGTACGCCGATCAGATACATGATCGGTGCAAAAACATAACCGACAAGCTGCTGGAAACTGAGTTCCGGGAAGCCGAACCAACCGCCAATGCCGCCAAGCAGCCCGTTTGCAAGCGCCACCAGGGCAACGAAAGCAAGCACCATCGCCCCAACCATGACCGCAATCCGCACGCCGGTTTGTGCGCCCATGGAAGCCGCCATGATGATATTGACCGGCTTCTCCTCCTCATATTCGACATCGGCGGGGAGGACTGGCTCGGATGCCAGATCGGCAGGGTTGTCCGGCATTATGATCTTCGCCATCAGGATGCCGCCTGGCGCCGACATGAAGGCGGCAGCAAGCAGATAATCAATCTGTATGCCCATTGCGGCATAGGCGGCGAGGATCGTTCCCGCGACACCCGCCATGCCAACACTCATAACGGTAAAAAGCTGCGACGGGGTAAGCCCGGCCAGATAGGGCCTGATGACGAGAGGGGATTCGGATTGGCCGACAAAGATATTAGCCGCTGCACAGAGCGATTCGACTTTGCTGATCCCGGTAACCTTCTGGATAGCGCCGCCCACCCACCGGATCACGAACTGCATAATCCCGAGATAATAGAAAATCGAAACCAGCGACGCGAAGAAGATGATTACGGGCAATGCGGCAATGGCGAAGCTGTTGCCGCCGATCTCCGGATTTGCGAGGGGCCCGAAGATGAAGTTCGTTCCCTCCTGCGCATAACCAAGAAGGTTGGAAACACCGCGGGCCATCGCGGCAATGCCGGCCCGGCCCCAGTCCGTGTAGAGTACCAGTACGGCGATACCAGCCTGTAAACCGAACGCAGCTGTCACCACCCTCAGGCGAATCGCCTTGCGGTTGGAGGATAGCAGGAAAGCGGCCAGCAGGATCACCGCGATCCCGGCAAAGCTCATCGCAATGTTGGAAAGGTTCATATTACCAGACCATCCCCTGTTCAGCCCCGTTTTCTGCAGTTTCGAGCTGTGTGATTGCATCGCCTATATCGGTGGACACAAGCAGGTGGCCGCGCCGTGCTGGCGAGATGAATCCGCTCTCGACGACATGGTCGATAAAGCTGATCAGCGAATCCCAGAACCCCGCAACATTGAGCAGCAGGAATGGCTTTGCATGATAGCCGAGCGCATTCCAGGACCAGGCTTCGAACAGTTCGTCCAGCGTACCGACGCCGCCCGGCATCGCGACAAAGCCGTCGCAAAGGTCCGTCATCTTGGCTTTGCGTTCATGCATGGAGGGCACGATATGCAGTTCCGTGAGGCCGCGATGTGCGACCTCCAGATCGACCAGGGCTTCCGGGATCACGCCATGCACTTCGCCTTTGGCTTCAAGCACGGCATCGGCAATGATTCCCATCAGGCCCAGCCTGCCACCGCCATAGACCAGCCCGATATCCCGCGCCGCCATTTCCCGGCCCAGCGTTCGGGCGGCCTCGGCAAATTGCGGTTCAACGCCTGAATTTGAACCACAATAAACGGCCAGTCTTCGCATGTGTATTTGCCCCTCTAAAGGCTGGTTTGGCGGTTGGCATGACGGCCGACGCGCAACTTGTAAACGGTCAATTGCCCGCGAGTGGGAGCAGTTCTCCGCGCGGCCGCGCGCCATATTCGGCGATCACCTCGGCAGCCGCTGCGGCGCCCAGTGCAAGGCTGGCTTCAAGCGACCGCCCCCAGGCATGGGCGGCAAGAAAGCCGGCGGCAAACAGATCGCCCGCGCCGGTCGTATCGACAAGTGCGCGGGGTTTGACGGCCGGAACCGAAACAATTTCACCACCCCGGATCGCCATCGCCCCCTCGGCACCGCACGTGATCACGCAAAGATCGACATTTTTGGCCAGCGCAGCCATCGCGGCATCAAGATCGTCCGTGCCGGCAAGTGCGCGCACCTCATCTTCGTTGCCGAACAGGATGTCGACCCGGCCGCTCTCGACCAGCTCGGTAAAATCCGGGCGGTGGCGACCGATGCAGGCGATGTCCGACAGGGTGAACGCGACAGCCCGGCCCGCCTCATGCGCGAAATCCGCGGCCTTTTTCATGGCGATGCGCGGTTTTGCGTGATCCCAGAGATAGGCTTCGAGATAGAGGATCGCGGCCCGGGCGATCTGGTCCGCGTCAATCGCATCAACCGAAAGATGCTCGGATGCGCCGCGATAGGTGTTCATCGTGCGCTGGGCATCCGGCGTCACAAGGATCAGGCAGCGGCCTGTGCTGATGTCGCCAGCGAGCGACGGGGTGTCGAACGTCACGCCCTGAGCGCGAATATCATGGGTGAAGATCGTGCCGAGCTGGTCCGGGCCAACCTGCCCCACAAAGGCCGCGCGGCCGCCTAGAGCGGCAATCCCCGCCATGCTGTTGGCGGCGGACCCGCCACTGGTTTCCTGGGCAGGACCCATCCGCGCGTAAAGCCGGTCAGCCTCGTCCGCGTCGAGAACCCGCATCGATCCTTTCGGCACGCCTTCCGCGGCAAGCAGGCCATCATCGGCCGGCGCGATGACATCGACCACGGCATCGCCAATCGCCAGAACGTCATAATCGGTATCGGTCAAACGGCTTCTCTTTCCCTGGGTCTTTTGTTGGTTCGGCGAACAGGATAGGGGGTTGCGATGTCGACTGTACCAACCCCGGCGCCGCTATCGCGCTCGC
Organism: uncultured Parasphingopyxis sp.; assembly: GCA_947259005.1. Taxonomy (GTDB): domain Bacteria; phylum Pseudomonadota; class Alphaproteobacteria; order Sphingomonadales; family Sphingomonadaceae; genus Parasphingopyxis. The sequence goes on from CAMYKP010000012.1 coordinate 333,787, forward strand.
TCTTCATTTTTTCAATCCTTTATGGCGGGATGACCTGCATCGCGGGCGTGCTGGCCTTCAAGCAGGTCGCGCTCGGACCGCTGGCCGTCGAGGCAGGCATCTTCGCCTTCCTCATGCTGGTCGTCATCTCCAGCACCGTCGCGCAGCTCCACGGCCCCAAAACGGCGAACTGGCTCGTGCTGTTCGGCTTCTTCCCGCTGGCCTTGTCCGTCCTGCTGATATTCCTGGTTCTGTCGCTGCCAGCGTCGTCCGAGATGCCAGCGGAAAATATAACGGCGTTCGAGCGGGTGCTGTCGCAAACTCCGCGGATCATGATCGCCGGACCGATAGCCTACGGGGTTTCGCTGTTCCTCAACGTGAAGATTTTTGCCGCATTGCGCGGGACTGCCGGAGACAGCAGCATGGGCATGATGGTGCGCGGAGCGATTGCGTCCGCGCTCAGCCAGTCCATCGATACGGTAATCTTCATCACGGTGGCCTTTTACGGCCAGTTCCCGATTGGCTCGCTGATCGCCGGGCAGATGCTCGCCAAGGTCGTGCTCTCGGCAATCCTCGTGCCGCCGCTTATCTTCGGGCTGGTAAAGCTGGCGAGGCGGCTCGATCGATCGCAAATCGCGGAAACATGAGCCGGCCAGCCTTGGTGACCCGCGAGAATATGCAACGTGGCACGCGGTAAACGCCATCACGCGAAAAAAACTGTACCGTGTCCGAAATGCCGCGACGCCAGACAGGATTGACCGATGACGTGGGGGCATCCTGTAGTTGCGGCTGCCCCCTCCCGGAGAGGGATGGCGTCCGGGCTCCGCTGACCGCCTGCGCAACGCCTTGAATCCCCTTTTTTGTTGCTGACGGTCGTGTAAATAAGGTCGCAAAAGAGCCGAGGAGACCGTCTGATGAACTTGGAATTCAGCCCCGAGGAACAAGCGTTCCGCAACGAAGTGCGCGCCTTTATCGAAGAAAATTATCCCAAACAGGCCTCGGCTGACAGTTTGCGCGACGATATGTCGGCGGAAGAGCTTGTCGCCTGGCACAAAATTCTGGGCGAAAAGGGCTGGTCGGTTCCCGCCTGGCCGGAGCAATATGGCGGCACCGGCTGGACGCCGACCCAGCGTTACATCTGGGGCGAGGAAAATGCCCGGGTCAACGCGATAATGCCCCTGCCCTTCGGCGTCTCCATGGTCGGGCCGGTGATCTACACCTTCGGAAACGAAGCCCAGAAGGAACAGCATCTCCCCGGCATCCGCAGCGGCGATGTCTGGTGGTGTCAGGGTTATTCCGAACCCGGCGCCGGTTCGGATCTCGCTTCACTCAAGACCACGGCGGTGCGCGATGGCGATCATTATGTGATCAACGGCCAGAAAACATGGACGACGCTCGCGCAGCATGCCGATTGGGGCTTTTTCCTGTGCCGCACCGATCCGGATGCCGCGAAACCGCAGGAAGGCATCAGCTTCATTCTCGTCGACATGAAGACGCCCGGCATCGAGGTGCGGCCGATCAAGCTCATCGATGGCGGCTATGAGGTCAACGAAACCTGGCTGACGGACGTGCGCGTTCCGGTCGAAAACCTGATCGGTGAGGAGAATAAGGGCTGGACCTATGCCAAATTCCTGCTCGCCCACGAACGCTCCGGCATTGCCGGGGTTGCGCGCTCCAAGCGCGGCGTCGAACAGCTGCGCGAAATCGCCAAGTCCGAGGTTCTGGACGGCAAGCCGCTGATGCAGGATTTCGATTTCGCCCGGAAAGTCAGCCAGCTCGAAATCGATCTGGCCGCGCTCGAAATCACCGAGCTGCGCACTCTGGCCGGTGAACAGGCAGGACGCGGCCCGGGGCCGGAAAGCTCGATCCTCAAGATCAAGGGCACCGAGATCCAGCAAAGGCTGACCGAGCTCGCTCTCGAAGCGGTCGGCCATTATGGCACGCCCTATTATCGCGCCGTCGCCGATGCCGGATCTAACGAATATCCGATCGGACCGGACTATGCGCAGCATAGCGCCGGATCCTATTTCAACATGCGCAAGACTTCGATCTATGGCGGGTCCAACGAGATCCAGCGCAACATCATCACCAAAATGATTCTCGGCCTCTAGTCAGAGCCTAAGCCAGAGAAGCCGGGAGAGAATTTGTGGATTTCAATTTTACCGACGAACAAACCATGGTGCGCGACAGCCTGAGCCGGCTGGTGCGCGAAAATTACGATTTCGATACCCGTCGTGCGGCGATCGAAAGCGAAAGCGGCTGGCGGCCGGAAATCTGGGCGCAGCTGGCCGAACTTGGCCTGCTCGGCATGCCGTTTTCCGAAGCCGATGGCGGCTTTGGCGGCGGGGCGATCGATTCCCTGATCGTGATGGAAGAATTCGGCAAGGGCCTTGTGGTCGAGCCTTTCGTGCCGACCGTGGTCTGCGCCGGCGGATTCCTGAAGCACGCCGGAACCGATGCCCAAAAGGCCGAGCATATTGGCGGGATCGTCGATGGCAGCCGCATCTATGCGTTCGCCTATGCCGAGCCGCGCGGCCGCTATGACCTTGCCGATCTGGAGACAACGGCAAAGCGCGACGGCGAGAGCTATGTCCTCAACGGGCATAAGGCGGTCGTCATCGGCGCGCCCTGGGCATCCCATCTGATCGTCACCGCGCGCACGTCCGGCGAGCGGCGGGACCGGGACGGCATCTCCGTGGTCGTCGTCGACAAATCAGCGGACGGCATTGTGACGCGCGACTATCCGACAGTCGATGGCCGCCGTGCATCGGAAGTCTATTTCGAGAATGTCGCCGTGCCAGCCGACGCGCTGATCGGTGAGGAGGGCAATGCCCTCCCCCTGATCGAGCTTGTCGCCGACGAGGCCATTGCCGCGCTCAGCGCCGAAGCCTGCGGGGCGATGAAAGTCGCGCATGAGATGACGGTCGAATATTCGCGGCAGCGCAAGCAGTTCGGCACGCCTATCGGCAAGTTCCAGGTGCTGCAGCACCGGATGGTCGACATGTTCACCGAATATGAGCAGTCGGTTTCCATGGCCTATCTCGCGACGCTCAGGCTTGGCGAAGACGAGCATGTCCGCAAGCTTGCCTGCGCTGCCGCCAAGGTGCGGATCGGCCAGGCCGCGCATCATATCGGGCAGGAAGCGATCCAGATCCATGGCGGCATGGGCATGACGGACGAACTTGCCATCGGCCATTATTTCAAGCGCCTGACGGTCTACGATTCCGAATTCGGCAATGTCGACCATCACATGAAACGGCATGTGGCGCTGAGCAGCAGCTAGCCCTTGCAACTCATCCCGCCGCCATCCGCCCGAGTGGCGATGGCGGCGGCTGAGTCATTCATCCTGCGCTACTGACCCTTTTGCGGGCAGATCAGGAATTTTTCGCCGGTCGTCTTCGCATAATAGCGCGCGACGATATCGGCTTGCAGCGCCTCGACGAGCGAGATTTCGTCCGTGTAATGGCTGGCAAAAGTCGTCTTGAGTTCGGCCACGACACGCGCGCGCAACCGTTCGCCGACCTCGGCACCGGCTTTGGCGAGGAAGTTCGGCAGCAACCAGCCCCCAACACCCCAGGCCATGCCATAGCCCCGGTTGAGCATTGTCGGCGAGACATCGAGGCCGCCGTAAAGATAGACCTGCTTGTGCGCGACCGACCCGTAAATGCTGTAAGCGCCCGGCGTGCGCGAAGCGGCCGCTTCCATCGCGCTCAAAATCGTCGACGCAAGGTCGCCGCCGCCTGTCGCATCAAAGGCCAAAGTTGCGCCGGTCGCGTGAATGGCATCGGTCAGGTCGGCCTGAAACGTCTCGCTGCTGCTGTCGCAGACATATTTGGCGCCCATATCCCGCAGCATCTGCGCCTGTTCAGGTCGGCGAACCACATTGACCAGCTCGACGCCGTCGGCCTGGCAGATGCGGTTGAGCATCTGGCCGAGATTGGAGGCGGCGGCCGTGTGTACCAGCGCCGTATGCCCTTCCATGCGCATCGTTTCGATCATCGACAGGGCCGTCAGCGGATTGACGAAACAGGATGCGCCGTCCTTTGCCGTATGTTCCGGCAATAAGGCCATGCACATGCCGGCGGGAAGGCAGCGATATTCGGCATACATGGCGCCGCCCATCACAGCGACCGTCTTGCCCATCAAGGTCTGCGCCGCATCGTCTGCGCCCGCAGCAACAACGGTTCCGGCGCCTTCATTGCCAAGCGGCAAGGCCTGGCCAACCCGCGCTTTCATCACGGCCATGCCCTGCGGCGAAACCGGCGCGGTCAGCACTGTTTTACCACCTTCGCCGCTGGACGTGCACTCGGCCATCGTTGCCCAGCCGAACATCACACCCTGATCGGACGGGTTGATCGGGGACGCTTCCACCCTGACAAGAACCTCGCCGTCCCGTGGCGTGGGCATGGGCTGTTCAACGAGTTCCATCCGAAGCTCTCCCCCCTCGGTTACGGTGGACATCATCTGCAGATAGGTTTCGGGTAGGGGCATCGGTTTCTCCTGGCGTTGTTGGTTATCGCAGTGCTGCTTACAAAGATTGTGGCGGAATGTCTTTCTTCGTGACGGCGGAGAGACGGTTCGGGTCGGATCGGCCTCGCCAGTTCCTCTCGCCACAACGCCGCAACGTTCGTCGCCGAATACGGGATATTCCTTAAATACATTGGCGCACGGCTGCGCGACACAGGGTGTGGCAGCGAATGTTGCAGGTTGGCGCACGGGGGATTGGGCCAGCGGACCATGGTCAAGTGCCGGAATCGATTACTCATATCGGCCTTATTCACGGCTGTGATGCGTCAATCTGCGCTACCCTGCGGGGACAAATGCGAGAAACAGGAGAGACGCAATGCGAAAATCATTTACGCCGATCATGGCGATACTTGCCACCAGCGCCGCGACGCTGGCGATCGCGACACCGGCCAGGGCCGACAACCATGCCGAGGCGCAAGCAGCCCCTGAAGCAACAATGGCGAGCCCGGCCGCCCAGCAAAACTGGTGGCCGCAGCGCCTCGATCTCAGCCCGCTCCGGCAACATGCGCCCGCGTCGAACCCGCTCGGCGATGATTTTGACTATGCCGAAGCGTTCAGCCAGCTCGATCTCGAAGCGGTGAAGCAGGATCTTCGCGAGTTGATGACGGCCTCGCAGGACTGGTGGCCGGCGGACTATGGCCATTACGGGCCGTTCTTCATCCGCATGGCGTGGCACAGCGCCGGCACCTATCGCGCGATGGATGGACGCGGCGGGGCCGATGGCGGCCAGCAGCGTTTCGAGCCGCTCAACAGCTGGCCCGACAATGTCAATCTCGATCGTGCCCGGCGCCTGCTCTGGCCGATCAAGCAACGCTACGGGCGCAGCATCTCCTGGGCCGATCTCATGATCCTCGCCGGCAATGTCGCGCTGGAATCGATGGGCTTCGAGACATTCGGTTTCGCCGGTGGCCGCGAAGACGATTGGGAAGCCGATCACGTCTATTGGGGTCCGGAAAGCCAGTGGCTCGGCGACGAGCGCTATACCGGAGACCGGGAGCTGGAACGGCCTTTGGCGGCCGTGCAGATGGGCCTGATCTACGTCAACCCGGAAGGGCCGAACAGCAATCATGATCCGATTTCCGCTGCCCGGGATATCCGCGAAACCTTCGGACGGATGGGTATGAATGACGAGGAAACCGTCGCCCTGATCGCCGGTGGGCATACCTTCGGCAAAGCGCATGGTGCGCGGCCGGCCGATTGCCTCGGTCCGGAACCGACGGCGGCAGCCATTGAGGACCAGGGCCTGGGCTGGCAGAATCGCTGCGGCACGGGCAATGCGGGCGACACGATGACCAGCGGCCTGGAAGGGGCATGGTCGGCAAACCCGATCGCCTGGACGACCCAGTATCTCGACAATCTGTTCGCCTTCGAATGGGTGCAGGAACGCAGCCCGGCCGGGGCTGTCCAATGGGTTCCGTCGGACGAGAGCGCACGCGCGATGGTGCCCGATGCACATGATCCGGATCAGCGCCATGCGCCGATCATGTTCACGACCGATCTCTCGCTACGCGAAGATCCCGTCTATCGTGAAATCGCCGAACGCTTCCGGGCCAATCCGGATGAATATGCCGATGCCTTTTCGCGCGCATGGTTCAAGCTTACGCACCGCGATATGGGGCCGCGCGCCCGCTATCTGGGTGCCGAGGCCCCCGACGAAGACCTGATCTGGCAGGACCCGGTTCCCGCCGCCAACCATCCGCTCGTCTCGGCCGAGGATATCTCGCAGCTCAAGGCGACGATCATGGGCTCGGGGCTTACCATCCCCGAACTTGTGCGCACGGCATGGGCAGCGGCAGCAAGCTATCGGAGTTCCGACCTTCGAGGCGGCACCAATGGCGGCCGTCTGCGGCTCGACCCGCAGCGTAGCTGGGCCGTCAACGACCCTGCCGAACTGACGCGAGTGCTCGGGCAGCTGGAACGCATCCGGAGCGACTTCAACGGCGCGCAGGCAGACGGGACGCGCATTTCGCTTGCCGACCTTGTCGTTCTCGGCGGTGCGGCGGCGATTGAACAGGCTGCCCGGCAGGGCGGCGTCGAAGTCACCGTGCCCTTCACGCCCGGCCGGACCGACGCCACGCAGGAGCAGACAGACGTGAATTCCTTTGCCCTGCTAGAGCCTGCGGCCGATGGTTTCCGCAACTATTACGGCCCCGGCAGCCAGCTTTCGCCGGCCGAGATGCTGGTGGACAGGGCAAACCTGCTCAGCCTGACGGTTCCCGAAATGACCGTATTGGTCGGCGGAATGCGTTCGCTTGGCGCCAATAGCGGCCAGTCGTCTCACGGCGTCTTCACCGACCGCCCCGGCACCTTGAGCAATGACTTCTTCGTCAACCTGCTCAACATGTCGACGCGCTGGGAACGTTCTGCGGACAATGAGGGCCTGTATATCGGGCGCGACCGTTCGACGGGCGAAACGATCTGGACGGCAACGCCGGTCGACCTGATCTTCGGGTCGCATTCGGAGTTGCGGGCAGTGGCGGAAGCCTATGCTGCAGACGATGCACGCGAGAGGTTCGTTCAGGACTTTGTCGAGGCCTGGACCAAGACGATGAATCTCGGCCGGTTCTAGATAGCGACCGATACGAGGCGGGCGGCGGTGCCGGTGGCGCCGCCGCCTCTCCTCTCGTTCAGATCAACCCCCTGGGTCCATAGGGATCACCATCGACCGGAAGCAGGTCATTATCGCCATCGGTACGCCCGGCAAGATCGGCGAAGGCGGCGTTCTGAGACAGGTATATCTCCCCGGTCAGCGCCTCGAGAAAATGGGATTTTTGCAGCCGGTCCATCACCGGTCCCTTCACCTCCGACAGGTGGAAGCGGACATTGGCATCGGCAAGCCGGTGATTGATCGCTTCGAGGCTTTCCAGCGCTGAAGCATCGATCTCGTTCACGGCCGAACACATCAGCACCAGATGCTTCAGCTCGGGCCGGTCGGCCATCTGTTCGAGCACATATTCCTCAAGCCAGCGCGCGTTCAGATAGGTCAGGCTTTCGTCGATCCGGATCATCAGCACATGGGGCAATGTGATGACCTTGTGGCGATCGACATTGCGGAAATGCTCGGTATTGGGGACGCGGCCGATAATCGCGGCATGGGGGCGCGAAGACCGCCAGATAAACAGCGCCAGGCTGAGCACGACCCCCGCGATCACGCCCGTCTCGACCCCGAGCAGCAACGTCCCCAGCATCGTCATCGCCATCGCCGCGAAATCGGCTTTCGCATAGCGCCAGGTAATAATCGGCGCTTTCAGGTCGACCAGGCTGAGCACCGCCACGATGATCGTCGCAGCAAGCGTTGCAAGCGGCAGGGACGCGAGCAGCGGCGTCAGTACGAGCGCGGCGATCGCTATTCCGAGCGCGGTAAAGGCGCCGGCGGCCGGAGTTTCAGCACCGGCATCGAAATTGACAACCGACCGTGCAAACCCGCCAGTAACTGGATAACCGCCCGAGAATCCGGCGACGATATTGGCCGCGCCAAGGCCGACAAGCTCCTGATCTGGCGCGATTCGCTGGCGGCGTTTGGCGGCGAGTGTCTGGGCAATCGACACCGACTCGACGAAACCGATAATGCTGATCAGCAGCGCCGGGACGGCGAGCGCCAGCCAGAGCTCCGTATCGAACAGGGGCGCGCCAATCGGCGGCAGGCCCGTGGGGATGACCCCGACCGTGCGAACCCCGGCTTCTTCCAGCCCCAGCAGGATGACCGCGACAATGGTCGCGGCGACCGCAAAAACAGGGCCCGCCTTGGCCAGCAGATCGGCCGGTCGATCCGCAAGGCCGAGTTTAACAAGCACCGGCTTCAACCCCTTCCGGACCCAGAACAGGAAGAAGAGAGAGGCGGCCCCGATGGCCAGTGTCGGCAGGTTGATCGTGCCGATATTGGCGGAGAGGGATGCAAGCAGCTGCGGCATGGTATGGCCGCCCGCCTCGATCCCGAGAATATGTTTGAGCTGGCTCGTCGCGATGATGATGCCGCTGGCGGTGATGAAACCCGATACCACCGGATGTGAAAGAAGGTTGGCGAGGAAGCCGAGGCGCAGCAGCCCCATTACGAGCAAGAAAATTCCCGACAACAGCGCAAGAATAAGCGCAGCGGCAATATAATCGGCAGACCCGGTCGCCGCGACCGCCCCCGCCGCCGTTGCCGTCATCAGCGAGACGACGGCGACTGGGCCGACCGCGAGCGTCCGGCTGGTCCCGAATATGGCATAGGCGATCAATGGCAGGATCGACGCATACAGGCCGACCACGGGTGGCAGTCCGGCGAGCATCGCATAAGCCAGGCTTTGCGGGATAAGCATGATCGTGACGATGATCGCGGCGACGAGATCGCTGGTCAGCGTCGTGCCATTATATTGGCGACCCCAGTCAAGGATCGGGAAATAGCGGGAAAAGCGCATCACCGGATTCTGGGGCAATTCTAGCCGGTTTTCGCGTCAGTCGGCGAAGCACCGGCAGTTTCCGTCGCTTCCATCGCCCCGGGCTCGATATGCGGCCGCACCAGCCATTCGTGCCCGCGCAGCATGCCGTTCCAGTAAATCCAGGGCAGCGCCGAAACCTTCAGATGCCAGGCCAGCCGTGAAGGCCGGGTAGGATCGATCAGCCAGTTGGGGAAAGTCGGCTGCAAGACTCCGCCATAACCGAATTCGGCGAGCACGATCTTGCCCCGCTCGACGGTGAGCGGGCAGGAGCCATAGCCGTCATAACTGGCATGCCGGTCTGCACCGTTCAGCATGGCGAGAACATTCCAGGCGACGACGGGTGCCTGTTTGCGGACCGCTGCGGCGGTTTTCGCATTGGGCGCCGAACAGACATCGCCCAGGGCAAAGACATTGCCGTACCGCGTATGGCGCAGCGTCTCCTGATCGACTTCGATAAAGCCGCTCTCAGCAGCGAGTGGGCTATCGGCGATAAAATCCGGAGCAACCTGGGGCGGTGTCACGTGCAGCATGGCAAAGTCGCGCGTTACCTCACCGCCACCTTCGGAAAATGTGGCGCGTTTATTCTCCCCATCGACAGCGATGAGGCGCGATTCGAGGCGGACGTCGATGCCATAGCGGTCGACATAGCTTTGCAGCGCGGGGACATAGGCGGCAACGCCGAACAATGCCGGGCCACTTGTGTGAAAGGCCACGTCGATAGCGAGAAGCTGGTTATGATGCTGCCAGTGATCGCAAGCCAGATACATGACCTTCTGCGGCGCTCCGGCACATTTGATGGGCATTGGCGGCTGGGTGAACAGCGCGCGCCCCTCCTTTAGCGACTGAACCAGTTCCCAAGTGTAAGGCGCGGTTTCGAACGTGTAATTGGAGGTCACGCCATTCTTGCCCAGCGTTGCGGGCAGCCCGTCAATCTGTTCCCAGTCCAGCTTGATGCCTGCGGCAACGATCAGCACGCCGTAGGCCAGGCGGGTTCCATCTTCGAGGATAACCTCGTCCGCCTCGGGCGCGAACCGGGCAGCTCGCTCCCTTATCCATTGCACGCCTTTCGGCATGACGCTGGCCATCGGGCGGTGCGTCCGGCTGCGATCGAATATGCCGCCGCCGACCATCGTCCAGCCGGGTTGGTAATAATGGGTGTCGCGAGGCTCGACGATGGAGATAGAGAGGCTTGCGTCACGCTGCAGCAAAGATGCCGCAACAGCTATCCCAGCCGATCCGCCGCCGATTATCAATATATCGTGGCGTCCGGAAGGCTTTCCTGTCGTCATGATTTCATCCTTGTCACGCGGTTGAACGGTTGAAGCTGCGATGCACGGTCATGCCCACGATCATCGCAACAACAAAGATCAGCGCAGCGGAAGGGCTCAGAGCGAGGCCGGCAATGGCCGGGCCGGGGCAAAGCCCTGCGATTCCCCAGCCAATACCGAACAGGATCGACCCGGTAATCAGCGGTCGGTCCAGCTTGCCCGTCGCCGGTACGGCAAACTGGGAGGCAGCCATGGGCGCCTCGATGCGTCGCTGGATCAACCAGGCAACGGCCATGGGGAAGATCGCCCCGGCCATCACAAAGGCCAATGTCGGATCCCATTGCCCGCCCAGGTCTAGAAAGCCGCGTACCCGGGTGGGGTCCGCCATGCCCGAAACAGCGAGGCCGGCACCGAATAACGTTCCGGCGATGAGCGCTATGATGAAGGAGCGGGTCACCAGCCCATCCCCAGCGCATTCATGACCGCGACCGTTGCAAAACCCGAACCCATGAAACAGGCGGTGGCGACAACCGAGCGTTTCGAGAGACGCGACAGCCCGCATACGCCGTGGCCGCTCGTGCAACCACTGCCAAGGCGTGTGCCGAAGCCCACGACAAGGCCGCCAACGATCAGCAGGGCCGAAGATTCAGGATAGCGCGTCACGACCGGCCCGATGAACTGGGCAACCAGAAACGCACCGAGCGGCAGGCCAAGAATGAAAGCTCCCGCTATGACGAGCGGTGGCCCGCTGTCCGAAATTCGCATTGCACGGGCAAGCAGCCCGCTGACCCCTGCAATCCGCCCGAGACCCAGCAGCATGATCGCAGCGGCAAATCCGATCATCAGGCCGCCGATCAGGCCCGGAACTGGCATGGCATAATCCGGTAACACGGCTAAACCGCGTTCATCGGGAGTTTGAGATAGCGGGTACCGTTATCCTCTGGCTCCGGAAAGTGGCCGCCGCGCATATTGACCTGGATCGCCGGGAGAATGAGCGTCGGCATCGACAGGGTGGCGTCGCGTGCGGTCCGCATGGCGACGAATTCCTCTTCGCTGACTCCCTTGTGGACGTGAATATTGGATTCCGTCTCGTCGCCTACCGTCGTCTCCCAGGCGAAAATATCGCGACCGGGCGCCTTGTAATCGTGGCAGAGGAAAATGCGGGTTTCGGTCGGCAGCGACAAGAGCCGCCGGATAGACCGATACAGCATATGGGCATCGCCGCCGGGGAAATCGGCCCGCGCCGTGCCATAATCGGGCATGAACAGCGTATCGCCGATAAAGGCCGCATCGCCGATGACATAGGCGAGATCGGCCGGCGTATGGCCCGGAACATGAAGGACAACGCCCTCAAGATTGCCGATCCCGAAGGTGTCTCCATCCTTGAACAACCGGTCGAACTGCGACCCGTCGGTCGCGAAATCGGGACCTGTGTTGAACAGGGTGCCGAAAGTCTTCTGCACGGTCAGAATTTCGCTGCCGATCGCGATCTGCCCGCCAAGCTCGGCCTGGAGATAGGGCGCGGCCGACAGGTGATCGGCATGGGCATGGGTTTCGAGCAGATATTCGACCTCGAGACCCTGATCCCGCACATAGGCGATGATCTCGTCGGCCGAGGCATGCGATGTCCGGCCCGAGGGCGCGTCGAAATCGAGCACGGAATCGATGATCGCCGCCTTTTTCGTCTCGGGATCATGCACGACATAACTGGCGGTAAAGGTGGGTTCGTCGAAGAAGCAGTGAACGGAAGGCTTTGCCTTCTCGCCAGCCCTGCTCGCTTCGACCAGGGACCGAGCGTCATCGAGAACCGGATCGGTGATTGTATCTGTGGTCAAACAGGCCTCCTGCGCATAAAATTGTACGATTCTGTGTCTTTTGCCGGTCGCACCCTACACTTTTGACCAACAATCCGAAACTCTTGCGACCTGCAGCCTCCGGTTTCCTTGACCGACATCAATTGCCCCCATCACCAAGGGAAAAGAGACGGCAGCCGAGTGCATCAAGGGCCGCATAGATGCTTTGGGTTCGGCTGCCGTCACTATCAGGCCGTCCACTGTGCAAGGGCGTGGCGCGGCCCGATCTCAAAATCCAGAATGCCATTCTGCGCGCTCTTCACGCGTGGCAAGTTGATCAAGGTCAAGCAATTCACCATCCAAAAGGCCGAACGATAGGATACAGATAACTTGCTTGGGCTCCGTCTGACGTGCGATGTGATAACTATGGAGAGTCAGCAATGAAGGCGCCAAAGGAACCGGACACGGAGCTTGGACGGCGAGACTTGCTGGTTGAGGCCCTGTTATCCCTTTCCCCCGACATGATCGTCACGATCGACCAGCATAGCGTCATCCAGTCGATCGGTGCGGTTGCCGCCACGATGCTCGGCTATGAAGGCAACGAACTGGTCGGTCAGAATGTGAAAGTGATGATCCCGCCGCCCTATCGCGATGAGCATGAAGCCAATGTCAGGCGCTATATCGATACCCACGAAGCCCATATCATAGGGGTCGGTCGGAAACTCGAAGCGCAGCGCAAGGATGGCACGCTTTTCCCGATCTATTTGAGAGTGGCCGAAGTCTGGGACGGTGGCAATCCACTGTTCGTCGGCCTGATTCATGACCTCACCAAGGAAGAACAGGCGAAGGATCGCGAACAGGAAATGCGGACGGCGATGCAGCACATGTCCCGCGTCGCCTCGATGGGAGAAATGGCAACCGGGCTGGCGCATGAGATCAACCAGCCTCTAACGGCGATCAACCAGTATCTGAGCGCCGCATCGCACCAGTTGCGCAACGGCAAACCCGATATCGCTTCGGCTCAGGAATTTATCGAAAAGGCCAGCCGGCAGACTGAGCGCACCAGCGATATCATCCGCTCACTGCGCAAGTTCGTCCGCTTTACCGGGGGCGAAAAAACGCGCTGCGCTCTCGAGCCTCTAATCCGCGAGACCATCGATCTCTCACTGCTGGAAAGCGAACGGAAAAGGATTACGGTGGATGTCGATATTCCCGATACCCTTCCCGACGTCCTTGTCGAGCCGGTGCAGATTCAGCAAGTGCTGCACAACCTGTTGCGCAATGCACTCGAAGCGACGGCCAAGGTCGTCAGGCCGCACATTCGAATTTTCGCCAAACCCCACCGCGAAACCCATGTCCAGATTTGCCTCGAAGACAATGGACCGGGTATTGATTCCGCACTGAAAGATGAGCTTTTCGAGCGGTTCGTGAGCGGCAAAAGCCAGGGTCTGGGCATCGGTCTCGCTATCTGCCGTTCCATAGTATCGGCACATGGCGGAACGATATGGGCTGAAGAGGCCGAGCCAACCGGCGCCCGCTTCTGTTTCGCAATACCAGCTGCGACCAGGAGTCAGCAATGACCAAAATTATCCTGGTCGATGACGATCCCGCGATCCTGGATGCGCTGGGAAGCCGGCTGAAACTTGCCGGATTCGAAGTCGATACCCATGAGGATGCCGACCACTTTCTGGAAAGCGCGGATCTGCGCGCAGCCGATTGTATCATGCTCGACATCCGTATGCCGAAACATGACGGCATGGAGGTGCTTGAACAGCTTCAGGAGCGCGATCCCGCATTGCCGGTTGTCATGATGACGGGACATGGCGATATCGACCTCGCCGTTGCAGCCATCCGAAAGGGCGCAATGGATTTTCTGGAAAAGCCGTTTTCCGATGAACGGTTGATGGACGCCGTGCAAACAGCGGTGAAATTGCGTGAAGCGGGCCGCAAGGCATCACAGGAAAGGGCCGACCTCGCAGCCAGGGCCGAACAGCTGACTCCGCGTGAAATGGAAGTGTTCAGGGAGCTGGTTACCGGCCAGCCCAACAAGGTCATCGCTTATAATCTGGGATGCAGCCCCCGGACGGTCGAGATCCACCGGGCACGCGTTATGGCCAAGATGGGTGCACAAAATCTCGCCGAGATCGTCCGCATCGCCATCGAGCTTGGCATCCAGCCCGAAGCATAGTCGCCATTCCCGCTGACTGGCGGCCAGCCGCGCGATTCAATAGGTATAAACCCCTAGGTATAAGTCACGACTCCCCTCGCAACCGGATACATTGCACCAATCGTCCCGTTGGATTGAAACTGTCGGGAGGAAGCAATGCGCTTGGGAATTTCAGACAATGTCGTTCCGCTCCATGGGGATTTCCCGGACCAGCGTCTGCATATGACGCAGCTTACCCCGGGGCAGACCCTGTTCTGGGAAGGCGATGAGGCAAACCAGCTTTTCAGAATCGAAAGCGGCGTGGTCCGGAGCGTCAATTTTTCCGCCGAGGGCGAAAGGCAGGTCACGGGATTTTTCTTTCCCGGCGATGTGATCGGTCTGCCGCGCGGCCATGACTATCGTTACACCGCCGAGGCCGTAACCGAAGTAAGCTATTCAACCCAGCCCCTGAAAGGGTGGAGCGAGGAAATGCGCTGCACGCGAGACCTGAACGATGCCCTGTTCGGCACGGTGCAGCCCGAACTGGAAGCCGGTTATATGCGCAGCCTGCTGCTGGGCCGCCAGGGTGCGCTTGTGAGAATGTGCTCCTTCCTGGCGGATGTCTGCGCGCGGATCGGGAATGGCGAAGAAACGGTGTTGCCGATGCCGCAGACCGACATCGCCGCCTATCTTGCAATGACGCCCGAAACTGTCTGCCGGACCTTCCGGAAATTGAAGGATATCGGTACGGTGCGCATTGAAAAGCATGACTGTATCCGCATTCTCGAACCGGGAAGAATTGCGCAGCTCGCAAGCCATTGAGAGGTAAGGCCCCTCAGGGCGTGATGGCGATCTTCAATACGCCGTCGCGCTGATGGGCGAAAAGGTCATAGGCTTCCTTGATATTTTCCAGGCTGAACCGGTGGGTAACCAGCGGCTTCAAATCTACCCGGCCCGACGCGACAACCTCGATCAGCCGCCGCATCCGTTCCTTGCCGCCCGGGCACAGAGTCGTCACGATATGATGGTCGCCCAATCCGGCGGCAATGGCATCGACCGGCATCGTCAGTTTCCCGGAATAGACACCCAGACTTGATACCGTGCCGCCCGGCTTGGTTACGCGCAGGGAAGACTCGAAGGTCTGCTGCGTACCCAGCGCCTCGATGGCCACATCGACCCCGCGCCCCTCGGTCAGCTCCATGATCCGCTCGACGGGATCCTCGGCCTTGAAATCGATAACGATATCGGCGCCCATCGCCTTCGACATCGCGATCCGCTCAGGCACGGTTTCGACCGTTATGATCTGCGTTGCGCCAGATAGTTTCGCACCGGCAGTCGCGCACAGGCCGATCGGTCCCTGAGCGAAGACCGCCACGGTGTCTCCGATGCGGATCTTGCCGCTTTCTGCACCGGCAAAACCTGTAGACATGATGTCCGGGCACATCAGCACCTGTTCGTCGCTCAGGGTTTCGGGGACGCGGGTAAGATTGGCCATGGCGTTGGGCACGCGCAGAAATTCAGCCTGCGAACCGTCGATAGTATTGCCGAAACGCCAGCCGCCAATTGCTTCTCCGCCGCATTGCGCGAGATGCCCGTCGAGGCAGGAAAAGCATTGACCACACGGAGTTATCGCCCCGGCAATCACCCGTTCTCCTTCATGAAACCCCGTTATTGCGGATCCCAGTGCCACGATAATGCCGACCGGCTCATGACCTATGGTAAGGCCCGGCTCGACCGGATATTCGCCCTTCAGGATATGCACATCCGTCCCGCAAATGGTGGTCGTTGTTATCTTGAGCAGGGCATCGGTCGGCCCGATATCGGGAACCGGCTTGTCGGCGATTTCGATCCGGTTCGGCTCAACGAATATCGCCGCCTTCATCATCCCCATGGTTACTGCCTTCCAGAGTTAATTTGCGCAGAACCCGGCTCCACACCACTGTTCGCATCTTGACGCCTGTCCGCTGAGAGCAAGTTGCGCTAGATCAATTTCCGAGAATTTTTTCCGCCGGGGTCCATCTGTCCGCCGCAACTTGATCGAACGCAATTTGGCACCGGCGATAATCTGGCAGGGTCGAAGAATGACACACGCAAAAAGCCCTTCCCTGCGCACGACCCTGCTCGCTCTGCTAATCGCGATCGTAACGACCGCCTGTACGCCGGGCGTATCGTGCGATGTTTACCGCCTGCATCGCCTGCCTGCGCCGACCGGGGAAACCGTCGCCATTGTCGCTGCAGACGAGGGCCTACAAAACAGCCTGGAATTCGAAAGCTACCGGGCACTGTTTCAGGAACGGCTGAGCAATGCGGGTTATACGCCGGTGGCGGACATGGCCGACGCATCCCTCATCGCCGAGATCCAGTACAGCATCCGCGAAGGCGCGCCCCGGGTCATGTCGTCATGGCCGCGCTGCTCCTACCGCTATTATTATCGCAGCGGAGAGCCCTTCAATCCGCAATGGTATGGCTATCGCTGCTGGGAACCGCCCGTCGTCTCGACCATGGCCCAATATGTCCGCGAGCTGAGGATGGACATCAGGCCGGCCGGCCAGCCCCAGTCCGAACCGCTGTTCGAAGGGCGTGCCACAAGCATCGGTCTCAACAGTCATCTGAATGAAATCATGCCCTATCTCGTCGCAGCAATATTCGATAATTTCCCCGGAGAGAGCGGCCAGTGGAAAACGATCTTCATCGAGGAAGACGCACTGGGTGAACCGGCGGAAGTCGGACAGGCTCCCGCAGGCGGCTGCCCGGCGACAGTGTAAAGCACAACCCAGAGAGGACAGGAAAGATGAGCGCACTTGGTTTGAGGATTTTCGACAAGGCCATTCAGGACGCCAATGTCTGGCTCGACGAGCTGATGGCGCATCTCGACTGGGAGGACAAACAGCGCGCCTATCGCCTGCTCCGATCGACCCTGCATGTGCTGCGGGATCGCATACAGCTTAATGAAACCGTGCAATTCGCCGCGCAATTGCCGACCTTCATCCGGGGCGTCTATTTTGAGGGCTGGCAACCGTCCGAGCCCTGCACGGACCAGAAACATGCCGCTGAATTCGTCGCCTCCGTCGAAGCGGCTTTCGACACCGATCCCAATGCGGACCCCGAAGCGACTGTACGGGCCGCCTTCGCAGTAATTGCAGGACATGTATCGGCTGGTGAAATCGACGACATCAAATCGAGCCTGCCGCCCGGTATCAGGGAGCTCTGGCCAGCCGACTAGTCGTGAACCCGGGTCGATCCAGAATTATTGCGAGAAGTTGATCGACATCAACCGGGCTTCGTTTCCACGGTTCATTATCAAATCTGCCTGATGATGAGTCGAAGGCTATCCTGCTCTTCCCGTGCGCAAGCGCAGCTAAGCGGTGCCATTCGACGATGACCCAACAGGTGAGGGCCTGCGGTGATCAGTTCGAATCCCTTGCGGACTACGATCAGACCCCACCGCAGGCCTTTCCTCTATCCAAGATAGCATTGCGGATCGGTGCCTTCGAAGTCCGCGCCGGCCGTGTTGGAGGCCACCGAACGCCTGTCACGGTTATAGACATCGGGGAAATATCGGATGGATCCGTCGCTATCGGGCTCTGCGGTAAAATAGCCGATATAGACAGGGATCGGCTCGGGAAGATCGATCCGCATCGTTTGCCCGGAAGCCACGACTTCATCGGTCCGCGCCCTGTTCCAGCCCGGACGCGCGGCCAGCACTTCGCTCGCAAAGTCCAGCGCATCGCCAACCCTCACACAGCCATGGCTCAAGGTTCTGACATCGCGGTCGAACAGCGAACGGTTCGGTGTATCGTGCAGGAACACGCTGTGAGAGTTGGGCATTACGAGCTTCATCAACCCAAGCGCATTGTTGGGCCCCGGGCGTTGGCGATAGCGTCCATTCTGATAGACATAGCCTCTCTGCCGTGCCGCCGCCGGACGGTTGCGCACCATCGAGGCGATGCCTTCACGCGCGATGCTTGCGGGAACCTCCCACCAGGGATTGAAGATCACGCCGGACACTTCGGCCTGGAAAATCGGCGTCGGCGTGCGCGTGGTGCCGACAATCACCCGCCAACGGCCCATCTCGCGCCGGCCTTCCCATAACGTGACTTCGGCCGCCGCCGCATTGACCATCAGATAGCGCGGGCCGAGCTCTGCCGGCATCCTGCCCCAGCGATCCAGGTTGGACGCAAGCGTCGCCCGGCGGGCCGGATCGGTTTCCGTTGCATAAGCTTCCCGCAGCGCATCATAATAGGGATGGCCGACAAGCGCCGAGGTTTCGGCAGCCTCTTCGGTTTCCAGCGTTTCGGGAGCCACTTCCCCGGCAACCTGCGCACTCGCCGCAACAGGCGCGGTCAGGCTGAAAATTGCTCCGGCAATCGCAAAAATAAGCTTCTTCATTCGGCTATGTCTCGTTCACTGGGCCATTCGGACCAATAGGGGGTTATACTTATAGGCAATCACGGCACCGATACAGATATTCCTCGTTTAGCCACGACAGAGTGAGTATTTTCGATGGCCCGATTATCCCGAAGGCGTTTTCTCGCAGCAAGCGGTGCGATGATAGCGAGCATTCCAGCCGCTGCAACCGCCCCCTTGCCGACCGCCACACCGACAACCGAGCCGCCCGCAACCGGTTCCGAAGATGAAATCGTTCAGCGCGCCCGCGCGGCACTGGAGCGGCATCAGGATGTGATCGTCCATCGCGACGTCATCGGCATTGCCGATTTCAGCGCTCCGTCACGCCTGCCGCGCTTTTCAATTGTCGATCTCGCCAGCGGACGCACCGAGCGCCTGCTGGTGGCCCATGGCCGCGGATCGGACCCGGCGCATAGCGGCTGGCTACAGCGCTTTTCCAATACGCCCGGTTCCAATGCGACATCATCGGGCGCCTATCTGACCGCCCAGGCCTATTCGGGCATCCATGGCGCATCGCGCCGGCTCGCCGGGCTCGATCCGGAAAACAGCAATGCCGAAGCGCGTGCAATCGTGATCCATTCGGCTTGGTATGCCAATCCGAATGTCGTTCGCGAGCAGGGCAAGCTTGGCCGGAGCGAGGGCTGTTTCGCCTTCTCACAAGCCGATATCGGGCAGGTGCTCGAACGACTTGGCCCGGGTCGGCTGATCTACGCCGACAAGGTCTAGGCGCCTCCGGAAACCCCGGACTCAGGGCACCAGGACGATAGCCCCTTCGACCTCGCCAGCGCGCAACGTATCAAGCGCGGCATTGGCGTCCCCAAGCGGCAGCCGGGTGACATGGGTTTTCACCGGGATTTTTGCCGCGATCTCTAGGAAATCGACACCATCCTGCCGGGTGAGGTTGGCGACCGACCGGATCGAGCGCTCTTCCCAGAGATCGGCGTAGGGAAAAGCCGGAATGTCGCTCATATGGATGCCTGCACAGACCACGCGCCCGCCCTTGCAGACGGCGCGGAGCGACGCCGGGACGAGCGCGCCGACGGGCGCAAATATGATTGCCGCATCCAGCTCCACCGGCGGTTGTTCTTCGGAATGACCGGCCCAGACGCATCCCAGGGAGCGGGCAAATTTCTGGCCTTTTTCGTCACCTTTCCGGGTGAATGCATAGGCGTTTCGGCCTTGCCAGATGGCAACCTGCGCTACGATATGCGCCGCCGCGCCGAAGCCATACAGCCCGATATTCAGGCCCTCGCCGGCCATGCTGAGCGCCCGGTAGCCGATCAGCCCGGCACAGAGCAGCGGCGCAGCATGCGCATCGTCGAAGCCGTCCGGAATGGCGAGACAGAAACGGGCATCCGCGACGACATGCGTGGCGAACCCGCCATCGCGCGAAAAGCCCGTGAAGACCGGATGGTCGCACAGATTTTCTCGGCCGCTCTCACAATAGCGACAATGACCGCAGGTCTGGCCGAGCCAGGGAATTCCAACCCTGTCGCCAGCCGCAAATCTATCCGCATCGGGGCCGAGCGCGACAACGGTGCCGACAATCTCATGCCCCGGAACGATGGGCAATGCGCCGTGAATATCGCCATCCGCGACGTGCAGATCGGTCCGGCAGACGCCGCAGGCGCTGACCTGGATGAGTATGTCGCTGCCCTGCGGGACCGGTAGCGGACGCTCGACCATATGCAGCGCCTCGCCCGGCGCATCCATCTGCATTGCCCGCATCATGGCCATTCGATTCCCTTCCGGTGACAGGCATCCACCCTATCATACCGAACTGCAGCTGGCCCCATCGGGCGCCAGCTGCATTGCGCTGAATCAAGACGCTTTGCCCCGCGGCCCTTATGCTCGGTCACCGAGATCGGCGCCAAGCTGGAATGGAGGATGCTGTGCTGGAGTTTTTGCAAACCGCCGATGACGTAATCGGGATGCGTCTGGGCGGCCATATGTCGCAGTCGGAAATCGAACAGATACTCGGCCGCATCGAAACGGCGCTCGAGGCCAATGAAAAGACCCATCTCTATGTGGAGGCCGAGAGCTATGAGGGGTACGATGTCCGCTGACAACATCATTGTTGAGAACGCGTCCAACTCTCCGGACCACACAACTCTCGTAGCTGCTGTCGCCCAGGCCAATCTCGTCGATACGCTAACTGGTCCAGGCCCGTTCACTGTTTTCGCGCCGACCAACGATGCGTTCAACAGGCTCCCCGCTGAAACGGTGAATGAGCTGATGCAGGATACCGTACGGCCGCAGCTCGTCCGGATCCTGACTTATCATGTCGTCGCCGGATCAGTGGACGCAGCGTCGCTGATTGCGATGATCAACGATGCGGGCGGTGAGGCCACGCTGACGACGGTCGAAGGGTCACCCCTCAAAGCATCGATCGTTGACGGCAACGTTGCACTCACCGATGAAAATGGAGGTGTCTCGTATGTCACTCAGGCAGACTTGCTGCAGTCAAACGGCGTCATCCATGTCGTGAATGGCGTACTCCTGCCCGATCTCACGGTGCACGCTCGCGGCGACTAAGTATTTTAGGCCGTCAACCAGGGGGCGCTGTGCAACGGCGCCCCCAATGATAGATCCTTATCGTGTAGCCTTAAGTAAAGGTGCCCGAAGATGAGAATTCACATTTCTAGTGGTCAATTGGTTGGAGTCCTCAGCTCAATTCTGCATACGTTTGGTGCGCCCCTATACGCGCCTAATGACCCAACGGCCGTTTCCAAGCTCAGCTAGCCAAAACCGGACCGGCTGTTCTCGCCCCATTCGCGGACGTTGGCGGCACCCCACAAATCCCGATAATGGTCGTAATGGTTAGGGATTACAGAACAGCCCGCGGCGACCAAGCAGAAGTGAGACTTCGTTAGACAGACCAAATTTGGGCGGATCGTTCAATTCACATAGCGTCGTCGCTAATCGTTATCCGCTTGAAATTGGCCATAGAAGATTAGCTCGTTCAGAATCTTTCAGGTCTGATGACGTCGACGATTGATCGCAGAACCACGAGACCGTGGCTTTCCAAAAGCGGCTCGAGAGAATCGAGAAATCGTGTCGCGCTCTCGCTGTTGGCGACGGTAAGAAACAGATATTTGGCTGTTGCTCCGCTTATGAGATCTTCAGACCATTCGCCACTATGGCCCTGGCCGCTGTCGGTTCGGATCAATGTGTGCCCGGTGATGCCGGCCTGGAGCGCAAGTCGGGCAAGTTGCGGCGCAAGCGGCGCGTCGACAAGCACCTCGATCCTCTCACGTTCGGTCATTTTGATCACAGCGCGCCTCCAAGAATTTCGGCCAACCAGCGAAATAACGGTATTCCTATTACGATATTAAACGGAAAGGTCACACCGAGCGACATAGCAAGATAAAGGCCGGCGTCGGCTTGCGGCAGTGACAGCCGCATCGCGGCAGGCACGGCTATATAAGATGCACTTGCTGCCAATATACCAAGAGCCGCGGCCGAGGGAGCATCCAGCCCAATTGCGCTACCGAACAGGACACCAATTGTTCCGTTGAAGATCGGGAAAACGATTGCGAGCATGGCGAGACGCAATGTCAAAGCGCGGGTCTTCAGGATCCGCCGCATGGCGATTAAACCCATGTCGAGCAGGAACAGGCACAGCACTCCGGTAAATCCGGCTGTAAACACAGGAGATATGGGTTCAAACCCTTCTTCGCCGATGACCATTCCGATGGCAAAACTGCCCAACAGAAGAACAACTGACCCATTGAACAGGACCTCACGCAGTAATTCGCGCGAGAACAGCGTTCCTTTCTCTCGCCGCGCAATGAACAAGCCGGAAAGAATTGCCGGTGTTTCCATCATCGCCAGTACCGCGACCATAAAACCGGCAATGGCGAATCCATTCGCTCCGTATACCTGGCTCGCGGTGACGAAAGTAACGACGCTTACCGATCCGTAATGGGCGGCGACTGCGCCGCTATTGGTGCGATCCAGCCTACCGAACCGCGCTAAGACGGGCGCTATCAAAAACGGGATTGTCGCACTCAGCACCAGACCCGCCGCTAGGGCGGAAACAAGCTCAGGGCCGACTCCCGCTTTGGCGACTTCCACTCCGCCCTTGAGACCGATGGCCGCCATCAGATAGAGCGACATTGCCTTGGCAATGGTCTCTGGAACCGACAGGTCTGAGCGGGCAGCAGCGGCCAGCGCGCCGAGCACGAAGAACAACACCGGCGCCGACAATAATGTTGCGGAGAGTTGATCCATCTCCAGTCAGCTTGCCGGCAGGGTGCAGCGCGTATCGAAAAACGCGGACATTATTCGGTAGGTGCCACGACAAGCCTGGTGCTCTGCGGCTGCAGCGACCGAGCCGTCTGCCCCAGTGCGTCGCGTAGCGCGCCGATCTGCTCGGCGCTCGCCTCAACCGGCGTGTCAGCAACATGCCAATTTACGCCTTCGCTGCAGGGCGGCGTAGTGAGCGAGCCCATATAGCGATAGACGTTGAGATCGTTGGGGATCATCGTTGCAATATCGAACGTGACCGGGGTTCCATCGCCGCTGCTATGGGCTTCGAGGATGTCGGAGAGCCCCTCATTCGCCGCGCCTTGTGCGAACATTACTCCGAGCACGCCGAGCCGACCGTCATCAGTCGCGTGGACAAAATGCGCCACTAGAGGAAACCGCTCTCCCTCAATGGCATGTTCTGACGGAGTGTGGAAATGCACCTGCAATAAGTTGAACAAGATGCCGCCTGAATTCATCCCTTGGCCTTGGCCGGGCGAGAAATTTACCTGCACTTTTTCCTCAGCGAGGGCGAGTGTGCCCGACGCAGTGCCGAATGTCGTTGAAAGAGAGATATTGCTCCGTGCATTGGGTGTTCCCAAGTCAATCGGCGATTGATTGAGACCGGCATCGCACAATGCGTAATCCGGGTTAGCGAGCGACCAACGTTCGTCGGTGACTCCGTCACCGAAATTCCAGTCTTTTTCTGCGGCGAAGATTGGTGAGGCGAAGAGCACGGTAGCAAGGGTGAAGCTAACGAAATTACTTTTCATAATGGTTCTCCTGTTTGATTGAATACGAATGGGCATCGAAGCCCAGTTTTCTTGCGACGCGTTTTCATAGCGCCGCGGACCATTTGTTTTCCTCTCCCGCACGCGTCTTCCAGAGGGAGTAGAGCACGCCAGCCGCAATCAGCGCTGCAGTGACGGCCAGACTGAACCACGCAGGAAGTTTGTCGCCTCCCAAGACGAAATCGCTGATGAAAATCTTGCTGCCGATGAAAATCAGCACGGCGGCAAGAGCGTATTTTAAATAGTGGAATCGATGAATCATCGCGGCGAGCGCGAAATACAGAGCGCGCAGACCCAGAATGGCGAATATGTTCGATGTGTAGACGATGAACGTATCGGTAGTGATCGCAAAAATCGCCGGTACGCTATCTAATGCAAAGACGAGGTCCGCGAGATTGATCACCACGAGCGCAAGGAACAACGGCGTGGCGGCCCGGACAAGACGCCCGGTGCGCTCATCGCGAACTTTCACGATAAATCGCTGGCCATGCAGTTCTGGCGTCACCCGCATATGGCGGCTGATCCACCGCACGACCGGATCGCCACCGATATCCATCGGCTCGTCTCCGGCGAAGAACATCTTGATACCGGTAAGCACGAGAAAGGCTGCAAAGAGATACAGCACCCAGTATGCCTCAGCCAGCAGGGTCGCGCCGCCTGCGATCATCAATCCGCGCAACGCTATGACTGCCAGGATGCCCCATAGAAGAGCGCGGTACTGATATTTTGGCGGAATGGCGAAGTAGGTGAAGATCAGGCTGATGACGAAGACATTGTCGATCGACAACGCCTTCTCGATGAAAAAGCCGGTATAATATTGCATCCCGGCGGTGCTGCCGCGTTCGGCCCAAACCCAAGCGCCGAACGCGAGCGCAACCGCTATGTAGAAGGCGGAAAGTTTCAGGCTTTCGCCGATACCAAGCTCACGGTCTTCCTTGTGTAGAACACCAAGATCAAAGGCCGTCAGGGCGACTACGATCAACAGGAAGGCTATCCAGAACCAGACCGGGGTTCCCAGCCAGTCGGCCATCAAAAATTCAGGCATGGGCCTGCGCCTTGCGCAAACTCGAATAAGGCAGCGTGAATGCGAGTACCGTCATACCGATGATCGCCGAGACGAGCGAACCGGATAACACGCCCATCTTCACCGCATCGATTTGTCCAGACTCAGCGAAGGCTAGTCCGCCGATGAACAGGCTCATTGTGAATCCGATGCCAGCAAGGCAGGAAAGGCCGTACAATTGGCTAAAGGTCACGCCATCGGGCACGATGGCCAGCTTCGCCTTCGTCGCTACAAGGCAGGCTCCAAAGATGCCCACCTGTTTGCCAACGACCAGGCCGACCGCAATACCGAGCGATAGCGGCGCGAATATGGATTCGATACCGACATTGGCGAAAGAGACCCCCGCATTTGCGAAAGCGAAGGTGGGCAGCACGCCAAAAGCAATCCAGGGGTGCAGAGCATGCTCAAGCTTAGCGAGCGGGCGCTCGTCTTCGATCGCGATCGGAACGAACATGGCAGCCGCCACTCCGGCTAGAGTGGCATGAACGCCGGACTTAAGCACGAAGACCCACAGCAGCAGCGACAACAGTAGATAGGGAAGAACTCGAGCGGCACCACAACGGTTGAGCAGAAGCAGGCCCGCAAGCGGCAGCAATGCTAGTCCGAGTGCGGTGAGGTTGAGCTCGGCGGTGTAGAACAACGCAATGATTAGGATAGCCCCGATGTCGTCTATTATGGCAATCGCGAGCAATAAGGCCTTCAGCATGACCGGGACGCGGCTTCCGAGCAGGGCGAGCAGGCCGAGCGCAAAGGCGATGTCGGTTGCGGCCGGAATGGCCCAGCCATCGAGATTCGCAGGCTCGTTCCAATTGATTGCCACAAAGATAAGTGCCGGAACGACCATTCCTCCTATCGCGGCATAGACGGGCAGTGCCGCCTGGCGCCATGTGCAGAGTTGGCCGGTAACGACCTCGCGTTTCACCTCAAGGCCTATCAAGAAGAAGAACAGGGCCATCAGCCCATCATTGATCCAGAGGAGAAGCGGCTTGTCGATCGCGAACGCCTCGACCCCCACAGCAAGCGGAAAAGCGAAAAGAGCGCGGTAAGAACCTACTCCGCCTGTATTGACCCACAGCATTGCCACTGCGGCGGCAAATATGAGAGCAAGACCACCGGCCGATTCCTTACTGATGAAGTCACGCAGCATCGGTGTGCGAGAGGGACGCATAGGCAGGTCTTTCAAAGAATCGGGCGGCAGGCGAAACCAAGTTCGCCGCACCGCCCGCGCATCGGCTTAAGATTTGAGGGAGGGGTCAAGCCGTGCGAGTACGTCCATAATAGTGGCGCTGGAGCGCTGCGATCTTGTCTTTGAGGCGCAGACGAATCCGCTTCATGTCCCTGACTTGACTTTGGGCTCCAAATGTCTTGGTCGTGTCAATTAGCTTGTTGAGCGCCCGATGCTCTCGCATCAGTTTGCGCAGATAAGGTTTCATCACGTGTTCTTCGGCAGATTTCGGCATCGGTCCTCTCCTTTTCAGTGATCGCTGGAAGGGAGATGGCCGACAGAATAGATAGAATCCAATCGAAATTACTAGCAGTTTTGATAAACTATGTTTATCGGCATTGGTATGGCAACATTGCGCCAATTAGAATATTTCGTTGCTGTGGCGGAGCGCGGTCATTTCGGTCGCGCAGCATCCGCCATGAACGTTTCGCAACCTGCGCTCAGCCATCAACTTCGTGCACTCGAAACCGGGCTGGGGGTCACGCTTATCGAGCGAGGTACTCGAAATGCCGAACTTACGCCTATAGGACGCGAACTGATCGACCATGCGCGGTCGGTGCTGCGCGAAATGAGCGACCTCAACCAAAAAGCGGCGCGGGCGGCTGATCGCCCTCTCGGTCGCATCCGCTTCGGTGTCACGCCCACCCTAGGTCCTTATCTAATGCCCCGGGTGATCGAAGTGCTACACCGGGAGAACCCTGAACTCCGGTTGTTCATCAAAGAAGATATTCCGGCGCTCCAGATCGCGCAGTTGATCGATGGGCAGCTCGATATGATGCTATGCCCCTTGCCTGTACCGGACGCGCTGCTTCACGTAGAGCCGCTGTTTAGAGAAAGCCTGCACCTCGTAGCACCTCCAGACCACCGTCTGGCGCAGGAGCTTTCAATAAGAAAATCCGACCTGTCGGGCACGACCTTTCTGACACTTGATCACCGTCACCATTATCACCGACAGGTTAGTGAAATCGCTGAGCGTGTCGGAGCGAAGGTTTTGGGTGATTACGAAGGGACCAGCCTCGACAGTTTACGGCAGATGGTCGGATCTGGTGTTGGCCTCGCCGTACTTCCAGAACTCTACATCCGTTCAGAGGCCGGTGGCACCGACATGGTCCGCCAACTCCAAGTCGACGGAATGGATGAGTACCGCAGCATTGCTGCGATCTGGCGGCGCGGGGCGGCGTTCGAGGAAACGTTTTTCATGCTTGCCGAACTGGCGCGATCGCAGGCATCGATGTTACTAGGTTTCGTGGACAAAGGGTATCCATAGCTTGATTGAGGCGAGCGCGACGAAGCCGAGGTAGGAGCTGGCGGTTTTATCGTAGCGGGTGGCGACCCGCCGCCAGTTTTTCAGCTTGTTGAACAG
>CAMYKP010000013.1 GCA_947259005.1 uncultured Parasphingopyxis sp.
CCGGCCCGCTCCCCCACCCGGCCTCCCATAGAATACATTGCGTGGGAGGCCGGGTGGGGGAGCGGGCCGGTGCGGCGATTTCCTGCTAATGAAATTCTGACAACCAACCACGTTCACAAACAGATTGACCTGACACCCCGATCTGCGGCATTTCCGCGCCAGCTCTTTCGAAGGATTTCCCAATGTCCGCGCGTATCTATCAACGGATGAAAAACGCCATGCAGTCCGGCCGTCACCGGGTGGGCCAGTGGACCCTGGAGTTCGAGCCGACCGACGCACAGCGCGCCGACCCGCTGATGGGCTGGGCCGGATCGTCGGATACCAATCGCCAGGTGCGCCTGACCTTCCCGACCCTTGAGGCGGCCACCGCCTATGCGGAAAAGCAGGGCATCGAATATCATGTCGTGCCAGGACCGCAGCGCAAATTGAAGATTCAGGCCTACGCCGACAATTTCCGCTAAGCCGCCAACGTCGCCCGCTTCGCGCTCATCCGTCCGAGGATATAGAGCAGGCTCCCGACGACCAGTATCCCTGCCAAGGTCAGGAATGCCAGGCCGCTAGCCTGACTCCCCACCCAGAGGCAGCTGATCAGGGCGAGTGCCGCCATCAGCGTGTCGAAGGAGAAACGAGGCCCGGTGCCGGCCTTCGCCTCCTGCCACTCGATAACCGGCAGCGCGAGCACGCAGATCAGATAGGTGACGATGCGGGACAGGGTACCGGCGACCGCGAGAAACACGAAGCTGCCGCTCAGGCCGACAAGCATGGCCACCCCGCCCAGAAACAGGATCGAGAAATCGGGTGTCAGGAAACGTTTCGACACGCGCATGAAGATCGGCGGCAACATTCCTTCTTCGGCCATGCCATAAGTCATTCGGGGAAGCGCGACGAAGCCGCCTAGCGTGTTGGCGCCGATGGAAAATGCGGCTGCAACGACGATGGCGACCGCGCCGACTTGCCCCATGATCGCCTCGGCCGCGATAGCGAGCGGCATCGTGTCACTGCTTCCCACCGGGTCGATGGCGATATAGGCCCAGATGATCAGCATGTAGAACAGGGTCACGAACAGCAAGATGCCCATAAGCGCCATCGGGATGTCGCGCTTGGGCTTGCGCATCTCGCCGGCTGGCATGGACACATTCTCGAATCCGATAAAGGCGTAGAAGGTCAGGAGAACGACTGTCTCGAATGCCGTGAATTCGGGCAGGGCAAAGCCGATGGCCGGGCTGCCCATCGCCAGGCCCGCAATAACGAGACCCGCCAGCGGAAGCAGCTTGACCAGTGTCATCGACCCCAGAACGCCGATGGCCTTGGTCATCCCGAACAGGTTGATCAGGGTGAAGGCCAGGATGAACAGCGCGACCGCAACCGGCCGGACCACGGGGTCGTCGAGCACCGGCCATAACGCGGCCAGATACGAAATCACGACATGGGCATTGGCCGCCATGGAGGCGAGCGCAGAGGCATAGCGCATCCACCCGGCCTGGAAGCCAACAAAGGGGCCAAAGGCGGCCTCCCCATAGAGCATCGGCCCGCCGCTATGGTCGAAGCGTTTGGCCAGTGAGGCAAAGACGAACATGAGCGGGAAAAAGAGAATGCCGCCGAGCAGGATCATCCACGGTGCGAAACTGCCGACTGCAGCATACAGGATCGCCGGCAGTGCAAAAATGCCAGCCCCGATCATGCCGTTGAGCGGCAGCAGCGCCGTCCCGAAAAGGCCCACCGTGCGCGGCGGCTTGATAGTCTGATCCATATAGTCCCCCGAACGATGTCTGCATGGATCGCCGGGGCAAGGCAAGCAATGGGCCGGTCGTTGCGTGCCCCGCCGGCCCCGGTTCAGCGGCCGAGAAAACCTGCCCCAAGCAGCATCAAAATCCGGACATCGATTATGCAGTCTTCGCCGCGCTTGGTATCCACGAAATCTGCAATTTCACTCAGTGCGACCCGGTGCACGGTGATATTCTCATGCTCCGTGCCGCCGCCCTCGCCAACCTTTTCCAGTGCAGTCGCCCGGAGGAGCGTGAACATCTCACTGGTCATGCCGGGGGAGGAGCAGAAGCGGCCGAGATTCTCGATCCTGCCCGCGCGATAACCGGTTTCTTCTTCCAGTTCGCGGGCCGCCGCCGTCTCCGCTTTTTCGCCTGCCGTTTCGTCGCCGATCAGGCCTGCGGGCAGTTCCAGGCAGTTTGCCTTGAGCGGCACCCGATATTGTTCGACCAGAATGACGTGATCGCCGGATGGATCATTATCGATGGCAAGGAGAACCGCGGCGCCGATCCCGCGCACGCGGCTGACATATTCCCACCGGCCTTCCTGATGGATCGCCAGATAATTGCCGGCCCAATGGGTCCTTTTAGTGTCGGTCAATGGGATGCGCGATCAGTTTTCCATTTGCATTTCTGTCGCGGTAATGCCGTTAAGCAGTCCGTTTTCGAAATTGCCGTTGTCGAACGCAGTCGTGATGGCACGGGCCGCGCCACTGCCTTCGCCCCGGTCGATATTCTCGCCGACCACGGCAACTTCCTGATCCTCCACGGCGATGTAGATTAGTGCGTCGGCGTCGGTTCCTGCGCGCGCCGCTTCGGCTGCAGCATCGCTGTCTTCGCCATTGGTCGATCCCACGATAAGGATATGGATATCGTGGCCGCCCTCGGCATGTTTTGATGCGAGCCGGTCATTGACGTTCGCCGCTGCCGCCTCGCCAACCTCTGCGGTAAACTCACCGGTCTCATCTGTCAGATAGGCGCCATGGGGGGCGTCAGCATCGCTGCTTTCCGATGTTTCAGTGCCTTCGGATTCTGCTGCGTCTTCGTTCGCGCTGCATGCCGCCAGCGCCATGCCCAGCCCTGCGGCCCAGATCATTCCTGAAATTGTTTTTGTCATAATGTTTTCTACCCCCTGTTGCGAAATCAATGAAATGCGCCCCGAATCAAATTCATAGCGGCGTCCCGGCGGATATTCTAGTTGCTGAGCCGCGTGATGATCGCGTCGACCGCCCCGTTGAAGCCATCCGTGATGGCTCCGGCGTCGAACTTGGCGGCCATGGCGGCCTCGGTGGCGTCGGTGAATTCGGCATCCAGGGCGGCGGCGGTGCCACTCGCCGGAACGATCCCGATATGCTCGTCTGCCGCCGCGATCAGGATCAGGGCGCCATTGTCGCTGATGCCGTTCGAGACGATCATCTCGGCGGCTTTTTCCTCGATATCCTGATCGTCCGTGGTCAGGATGACAGCGATCCGGATTTCATGGCCGCTCTCTTCATGGAAGGCGGCCAGGCGCGCATTCAGCGTCTCGCCGAAACCGTCTTCGAGCAGGCCGATATCCTTCACATATTCGATAGGTCCGGACTGTTCGCTGGCATTCTCCGCATCCTCATCGGCTGCCGCTTCTGTGGGCGTTTCGCTCGCTTCTTCACCGTTGCTGCATCCGGCAAGCGCAAATGCGGTGCCCATCGTTGCAACAAGGCCCAGTTTTCGCATCCCGCCCATATTCTTCATTTCGGATTTCCCCCTAATTGCCAAGCCGCGCAATCAGCGCATCGGCTCCGGAGTTCAGTCCCTCGGCCAGCTCGTCTTCCTCGAAATGCGCGATCATTGCCACCTCCGCATCTGTGGTAAAGGCCTCGTCCAACCCTTCACCGACAATCGCCAACGCTTGGTCCGCTCCGGCAACGTAAATCAGGGCATCGGCGCTGCGTTCGGCGCGCATCTCCTCAGCGACTTCCTCGATATCACGGCCGTCAGTGGTCATCGCGGCGATGATATGGATGTCCCGTCCGCTGTCCGCATGAAAGCCTGCCAGTTTCTCGTTTAGGCTCGCGATCAGCCCGGCATCAATCAGCCCGCCCGTCTCATCTTCGGCATAGCCCGATGCATCATGCTCGGCGGCGGCATCCGCGGTTTCACCCACCGATTCTTCGGTCGCTTCGTCGGTCTCGGTGGTGGCAGCTTCCCCGCTACAGGCGGACAGGGTGAGCGCAAGGCCGATCGCGCTTGCCGGGATGATATGGGTCAGTTTCATTGCAATGCTCCAGTTTCGCCAAAGCAAAGGCCTTCGCACATTTCCCCCAGCCTTGAAACCGACCGCTCTTGCAACGGCGCGGCGAAACGGCTTCGCTTGGCGGCATCATGGCACAGTGCCATTGCGAGAAACAAAAAAATACATAGGGGATGCTTCCATATGTTTGGTGAATTCAAGGACTTTATTACGCGCGGCAATGTGATCGATCTTGCGGTCGCCGTGATTATCGGTGCAGCCTTTGCAACGATCACGACATCGCTGACCGAAGACATCATCATGCCGGTCGTAGGCTGGATCTTCGGCGGTGCGGATTTCAGCACGCTCTTTATCCGTCTCGGCGATATCCCAGCTGATTATGCCGGGTCGCCGGAAGACTATGCAGCGCTGAAGGAAGCCGGCGTGGCGATGATCGGTCTCGGCCAGTTCATCACCGTATTGATCAACTTCGTGATCCTGGCCTTCGTCATCTTCCTGATGGTGCGTCAGGCCAACAAGATGATGGCGAAGAAAGAAGCCGAGGATGCAGCCGAAGATACCGGGCCCAGCGAAATCGACCTGCTGACCGAGATCCGGGATTCGCTGAAGAAATAACCGGCGTTTCGCATGTCGAACGGGAAAGGCGGGCCGCAGGGTCCGCCTTTTTCCGTTGGGGCGGATCGTGCCCGTGCGAAGCACCCTTGCCGCATTTCCGACCGGCAGGACCGGTTAAAACCAATGGCTTGCACGCGCTCACTTCCCATTAACGCTGGAACCCCTATATTGGGGCTGCCGGACTTGTTCCGGCTATGGCGATAAACGGTGTCGTGCAATAGGCACAGCGGACCCGGGGGCAGTACCCGGCGGCTCCACCATAAAGGGCGGTTTACCCCGGATTTTCCAGGGTTTCCCGCTCCTCAAGATGGGGCCGAACCAGGATCGACGTGTGTTGAAAGACGTTACTTTTCGCCCGGCCTGAATGCGCCGTGAAACCGTTCACAACTCATAAGAGCAAACGATAACGACGCTCTTGCTATTGCTGCGTAACCCAAAGCTTCACGGCTTAAGTTACTAGGTAAATAACGGGGTTCGGACCACACCCGGCAACAGAAGTGGAAACCGGCGGTACGGGGCGCACCGAGCAACAGAAGCGCCCCACTTTCCACTTGTCAGACCTTCGCTAAAGCTCAGGCGCGGCGCCAGCCCGCTCCTCACTCCGGCCCCCGTCCATACTCTGCCGCATCCTTGGTTGCGCCGGTATCGGCATCGGTGACGCCCGTCGGCTCCGTCCGGCGCGGGCCCCGGCCTTCGCCGCGATAGTCGGCCAGCGTTCCGGCATCGGTTTCCGCTTCGATCCGCTCGCGGTAATATTCGGGATCCGCCCCGCCCGGCCGGTCCGCCGTTGCGCCGCTGTCCCGGTCATAAACCTGCGCGCGCGCCGCCCCGCTGCCGAGGATCACGCCCAGCGCGCCCAGCCCCGACGCCGCCCCGATCCGTGCGATAAATGACCGCCTGTCCATCCCGTTTCCTCCGCTTTGCCTTGCCGCCTTTGTAGCCCGGCGCAGGCATCCGGCAAGCCACCCCCATCCGTATATCCCCCGATAGACCGCCCCTGCCAAGCCGCTACGCTGCCTCGTCAGGAACCGACACCGAACCGGGAGGAACGAGACATGCAAAAGACGGCAATCGCGCTGGCCACGGCCGCGCTCATGGCGACCGGGGCGGTGACGGGCTGCGCGACCGGCTATGGCTATGGCGGCCCGCCGCCCCATTGGCGCAGCTATGACTATAACAAGCCGGACCCCTCCTATGGCGGCTATGACGCGGCCCGATATTACCGTTCGGACCGGCGCTATCGCGAACGCAGGCTGCACCCCAATGAGCGCATCTATCGCGGGCGCGACGGCCGCTATTATTGCCGCCGCGACGACGGCACGACCGGCCTGATCGTCGGCGCGATAGCCGGCGGCGTGCTCGGCAACGTCATCGCGCGCGGCGATTCAGAGGTGCTCGGCACCGTGCTCGGCGCGCTCGCCGGCGGCATTATCGGCCGCGAGATCGACCGCGATAATGTGCGGTGCAGATAGGCGCTATCCGCCAGGCTCAACCTGTCGGTTGAGCGCCGCACTTTATTTCGGTCAGACCTTCGGCTTCGCCTCAGGCGCGGCACCGGCCCGCCCCCCTCCCCACCTCCCACGAGTGTACCCTGATTGGGAGGTCGGGAGGGGGAGCGGGCCGGTGCCGCGACGTTGCGCTAGCAACGTTCTGACAGATAACTCGCCGCGATTTCCCGCGAGGGAAATTCTGACAAACCAACTCCCCCTCCCTCCCAGGTTGACACTGGTTGACACAGGGCGGGGGTAAGCGGCCCCGCGCGCTTTCCCCCGAAAATTCCCGTATCGCCCGGCTGGCGCGGCTTTCAGCACGCACCCACCGTTTTTCGCCCCGACCGAGTGTGACCTTCCGGAAACTGACAAAGTTTGCACGAAAACGGCCTTGAGAGCGGGGCTGGCGGAAGAACAGAAAGGCTGTGAAACGGCATGACCGGCCTCGGCAAGGGAAAGATGCCGCGCACTTTACCCCATCCGGGGGCCTGTAGGACAGGAAATAGGATTTGGTTGGTTATTCCATTCACCGTCACCCCGGACCTGATCCGGGGTCCAGGGCGGCAAGCGACATCGCACTTGGCTCTGGATTCCGGATCAAGTCCGGAATGACGATGGGGGTTTCACTTTCCCCGCTCAACCCGCCGTGATCGCCAGCAATATTCTGACAGATAAACCCCCCACCGATTCGCCCCCTTGCCCCATTGTTCCCGTTATGTTCTCTATGCGTCATGAATGAACATCATGACATGATTCGGATCGACGAGGAGGAGCTGGAGCGGGCGATCGCCATCGCGCTCAGCGTGACGCGGGACATGTATCTGCGCTTTGCGGTGAAGGGCGATCCCAAGTTCCAGCGCAAGCAGGGGCAGGAGGTGATCACCTATGCCGTGATGCGCCAGCTCAGCCGCTATGCCTTTTTCCGCGAGCCCAGCGCCTTCGAGCTGGCCGAGGGGCGGCTGGGCGTGCTGCCGCTCTTCCCCGATCAGCCAGCCTTTCCCGATCAGGACGAGACAAGCGGATCGAGCAGCTCGGGGTAATTGTTGCGGACATTGCCGACCGCGTTGGAGATCGGCGTGATCGCCAGCGGGCCGGGATGCGGGGTGAGCAGCGGCGCGGCGTCGTCCCACGCCCCGTCCATCCAGCGGTCCACCGCGCCCGGATCGAGGCCCGGATCGAGGATTGCTGGCATCCGGTGATGGACCGGGGCCATCTCGTCGGATGCGGCGGTGGTGATAACGGTATAGCTGGTCAGCTCCAGCGCCGGGTTCCGCGTCCACAGCCCGGCCATGATCATCGGCGCGCCCGATGCATGGGCAATCTTGTGCGCCTGTTTCTCCTTTGCCCCATTAGGATTTTCTGGCCGCTTCCACTCGTAAAAGCCGGACACCAGGATCGCGCAGCGATGCGCCTTCAGCAGCGGTTTGAAGCTCGGCTTTTCGGTCAGCGTCTCGGCCCGGGCATTGATCATCTTCGCGCCGATCTTCGCATCCTTCGCCCAGTGCGGCACCAGGCCCCAGCGCATCAGCGCCAGCCGGTGCGCGCCCTCACTATCGCTATAGCCCACCGGCACCTCATGGGTCGGCGCGATATTGTAATTGGGCTGGAAATTACTCGCAGGCACGGAGGGGACCAGCGAGAGCATGTCCCGATAGTCGCCCCAGGTCAGTTCCTCATGAGCATATTTGCGTCCGCACATGACAGGGTTTTAGCGCGGTGGAGGGGTTGGGGAAACGGCGAAGATTTGCCAACCCGATTGCGCTCCTTAAAGTGTCGAAGGCCCACCGGCTGACCTGATTTCGGTTCGTCGAAAGTGGAACAATGAGCGCGGAAATTTCGGGATCTGGATCGATGGTGATTACCAACCGCATATTGATGGCCGGGCTGGAGCAGGAGCTGGGCAGGCAGGGCCTTACCATCGAGGAATGGGAAGCCAGTTGCGGCCTTGCTGTGGGAAGGATGCGAGAAGTGCTTCAGCCTGCGGAAGAACGCGCCATCAACCGCAATATAAAATTGACGGCCATGCATCTCCAAATGCCGGTGACGGAGTTTCTCGAGAAACTCCAGCAATTGATCGAACAAGAGCGCTAAGCCGAAACGCCCGAACCATGGGCGATATTGTAATCGGGCTGGCAACTGGTCGCAGGCACGGAAGGGACCGGCGAGAGCATGTCCCGATAGTTGCCTCAGGTCAGTTCTTCATGAGTTGCGTCCGCACATGACAGGGTTTTAGTGCGGGGGAGTAGGATCTGCTATGATGAAGCGGAAGGGCAAGTTTAGTGCACTATCACCGTAATCTAGCTGTTTGAGGTGCAACGAATGACTGGCACGCTTTTCAATAGAAAACCGTCAAACGGCGACCATCGTTGGTACGCAAACCTCCGCTCTTCCATGAAATTCGCGGATATTAGAGAATGGTGCGAAACTAGCTACACACGATATAGACATGCCCTTGATCGAGATTTTATCGACCGGTTTCGTCGGGATACGCCAAAACGATTTTCCGAACTTTTCTTCGCAGCGGCTTTTGATTCTGCGGGTTGGTCACCGATCGATCGAGTCCGGCATTTTGATCTTGCCTATCGGCTGCCGACAGGAGGACGGTTACTCGTCGAGGTGACGACGCCAGAAGCTCAATCCAGTGAAACTTGGCACGAAGAGCAAAAGGACAATTTCACCTTTTACTCCGCTGACAGTGATTCCTTAGACGCAGCTTTACTCAGGTTGACGTCGGCGTGCAAAGGTAAAGCAGATGCTGTAAACGGAAGCCAATTAAACAAAGACGATTACATTGTGATCGCGATCTCTGGCGTTCAGCTCAATCAAGAGACACCGGTGGTTCCAAGCATGTCAGGTTCGGCGCCAGATTTTATCAGAGCCTTTTTGCCAATAGGCGACATGTACATGCGCATTCCCACTGGGCCACAACTTAACGATCAGCAATCCAACTCGGGTTATCATTTCAACGATTCAATTAGGAAATCGGGTTCAGCGAGTTCCGTGGATCGCACAGCATTCGTGACGAGCCTATTTGAGCACGTACATGCAGTCGCCTATACCCCTCTGTTTTCAACTTCTCTGACAAATCCTCATCACCAAGTTGGAGTTCTGCACAATCCTCTCGCGATTTGGGAAAACGAAAAACCCGATCTAGAAATGGGATGGGAATACTCCGTCGTCATGCACGAAGACTCCTTCGATGTACGACGAAGAAAGCTACCAGATGCTTTTGAAGATTAGTCGCTTGCAATACAGATATCTCTCCCTTCCCCAAACCCCCGTCCTGCGCTAATCACCCTCCCGACTCATTCACCGCTTTGCCGCCGGTCGCTGCGCTTCGTCGCAGTCCCCCTTCCGGCGCAAAGTATCACTTTGCGACGCTCTATCGAAGGACCACTCCATTGACGCAGACAGGCCAAGACACGCTTTCCACCCGTTCCTCCCTCACGGTCGAGGGGCGCACCGTCCATTACTATTCGCTGGCCAAGGCGGCGGAGAAGCTGGGGGACGTGTCGCGGCTGCCTTTCTCGATGAAGGTGCTGCTCGAGAACCTGCTGCGCTTTGAGGACGGTAACACCGTTACCACGGACGATCTGACGGCCTGTGCGGACTGGCTGAAGGAGCGCAGGATTTCGCGCGAAATCCAGTATCGCCCGGCGCGCGTGCTGATGCAGGATTTCACCGGCGTTCCCGCCGTGGTCGATCTTGCCGCGATGCGCGATGCGATGACGCAGCTTGGCGGCGAGGCGGAGCGGATCAATCCGCAGGTTCCCGTGCATCTCGTCATCGATCACTCGGTGATGGTCGACGAGTTCGGCACGCCCCAGGCGTTCGAGCATAATGTCGAGTTCGAATATCAGCGCAACATGGAGCGCTACGAGTTCCTGAAATGGGGCGCGGGCGCGTTCGACAATTTCAAGGTCGTGCCGCCGGGCACGGGCATCTGCCACCAGGTGAACCTGGAAAATCTGGCGCGCGGCGTGTGGTCGAGCGAGGACGCGAATGGCGATCTGGTCGCCTATCCCGATACGCTTGTCGGCACGGACAGCCACACGACGATGGTCAACGGGCTGGGCGTGCTGGGCTGGGGCGTTGGCGGGATCGAGGCCGAGGCCGCGATGCTGGGCCAGCCGGTCTCCATGCTGATCCCCGAAGTGGTCGGCTTCCACCTCACCGGCGCGATGGCCGAGGGCGTGACGGCGACAGACCTTGTGCTGACGGTCGTCCAGATGCTGCGCGAAAAGGGCGTGGTCGGGCGGTTCGTGGAGTTTTACGGGCCGGGCCTGAAGGCGCTGACCTTGGCGGACCGTGCGACGATTGCAAACATGGCGCCCGAATATGGCGCGACCTGCGGCTTCTTCCCGATCGACGAGAAGACCACCGACTATATGCGCCTGACGGGCCGCGACGAGTGGCAGATCGCGATGACCGAGGCCTATTGCCGGGCGCAGGGCCTGTGGCATTCGGTCGAGGATGAAGACCCCGTCTTCACCGACACGCTGGAGCTGGACATGGGCGCGGTCGTGCCGAGCCTGGCCGGGCCGAAACGCCCGCAGGACAAGGTGATCCTTCCCGAGGTGGACGAGCTGTTCAACGGCGAGATGCAGAGCGTCTATGGCCGCGATGCGAAGCGCGTACCGGTTGAAGGGCTGAACCATGATATCGGCGATGGCGATGTCGTGATTGCGGCGATCACGAGCTGCACCAACACCTCCAACCCCGCCGTGATGGCGGCGGCCGGGCTTGTTGCGCGCAAGGCCCGCGAAAAGGGGCTGGCGGTCAAGCCATGGGTGAAGACCTCGCTGGCGCCCGGATCGCAGGTGGTGACCGACTATCTCGATAAAGCTGGCCTCTCCGACGATCTGGACGCGATGGGCTTCGATCTGGTCGGCTATGGCTGCACGACCTGTATCGGCAATTCCGGCCCGCTGGCTGCGCCGATCTCGAAAGCCGTAAATGGCAATGACCTGGTCGTGGCCTCGGTGCTCTCCGGCAACCGCAATTTCGAGGGCCGTGTGTCCCAGGATGTGCGCGCCAACTTCCTCGCCTCGCCGCCGCTCGTCGTCGCCTATGCGCTGAAGGGCACGGTGACCGAGGATATCACGTCGACGCCGCTGGGGCAGGACATGGACGGAAAGGATGTGTTCCTCGCCGATGTCTGGCCGTCCAACGCCGAAGTCGCCGATACGATAGCCGCGCATGTGAACCGCGATATGTTCCTGAGCCGTTACGCAAACGTGTTCGATGGTGACGAAAAGTGGCGCGCCATCGATGTCGAGCCGTCGGCCACTTACACATGGCGTTCGGGCAGCACCTATGTGCAGAACCCGCCCTATTTCGAGGGCATGACGATGGAACCCGTGCCGATCGAGGATGTCGTGGACGCGCGTCCGCTGGCGCTGTTCGGCCAGTCCATCACCACCGACCATATCTCGCCCGC
Organism: uncultured Parasphingopyxis sp.; assembly: GCA_947259005.1. Classification (GTDB taxonomy): domain Bacteria; phylum Pseudomonadota; class Alphaproteobacteria; order Sphingomonadales; family Sphingomonadaceae; genus Parasphingopyxis. The sequence continues at coordinate 11,539 of CAMYKP010000013.1, forward strand.
CGGCGCGATCAAGGAAGACTCACCGGCCGGAAAATACCTGCAGGATCATCAGGTTAACCGCAAAGACTTCAACAGCTACGGTTCGCGCCGCGGCAACCATGAAGTCATGATGCGCGGCACCTTCGCCAACATCCGCATCAAGAACCAGATGCTGGACGGCGTGGAGGGCGGCTTCACCAAATATATCCCGACCGGCGAAATGATGCCGATCTACGACGCGGCCATGCGCTACAAGGCGGACGGCACGCCGCTCGTCGTCATCGCCGGCAAGGAATATGGCACCGGCTCCTCGCGGGACTGGGCCGCCAAGGGCACGAACCTGCTCGGCGTCAAAGCCGTCATCGTCGAAAGCTTCGAGCGGATCCACCGCTCGAATCTCGTCGGCATGGGCGTACTCCCGCTGCAGTTTACCGAGGGCGTGTCGCGCGAGGCGCTGGGGCTGGACGGCAGCGAGACCTTCACGATCCGGGGCGTTGCCTCACTCGATCCGCGCCAGACGGTCGAGGTCGAGATGACCCGCGCCAATGGCGAAACGGCAACCTTCGAAACGCTGTGCCGCATCGATACCGCGAACGAGATGGAGTATTTCCGCCATGGCGGCATCCTCCATTTTGTTCTGCGCAATCTCGCGGCCTGACGGACGGCGATGGAGCTGCTGGTCGAGGTCGCAGGCTGGGCAGGCGCTGCGACCATCCTGCTCGCCTATCTTCTGCTCTCAACCGACCGGCTGACTGGCAGGTCACGCTGGTACCAATGGATGAATGTTGTGGGCGCGTTGTGCTTTGTCCTCAACAGCGGCTGGCACGGCGCAATCCCCTCCGCATCGCTCAACGTGGTGTGGATGGGGATCGGCCTGTTCGCGCTGTGGCGGCTGCGGATCGGCAGGCCGCCCCTCGTTCGCGGGCCCTAGAGCCCCGGAACGCGCTGCACTGACGCGCGAATGACCGCGATCAGTAACCCGAACAGGGCGGGGTGAGGCCTGATGGCCCCATGTCGCAATACCAGACATCGGTCGCGCCGATCGCATGGTCGACCAGCGTCCAGAAGCCGTCTTCGAGGCGCAGTACGGCAGTCGTGGTGAGCCCGTCCATTTCGCTGAAATAGGGAAAATAACGATAGCCGTCGATCGGCGCGCCGCCGGGTCTTTGCGGGGTTGCCGAGACGAAGGCCCAGCCGCGCACGACGCGGATATCGTGGACGACAAACTCGATCTCGGGGCCGATCTCCGCCTGTATGGCAGGGCGCAGCGCATTCAGGATTGCCCGCCGCTGCGCCGAACCGCGTACGGGTGCTGCGGTAGCGCTGATCCCACCGCCCGGGTTGGGGCCGGCTGCTGTGGCCGGAACGGAAAGGGTCGATGCCGTGATCGCGATCGCGGCAATCAGGGCATTACGAACGGTTATGTTTCTCGTCATTGCGATGTCCTTCACCCGGCGGATCGGCATCAACCGCTTGCCGCTCCTTCTCGGCTAAATCCGGTGGAACCCGTCTGCATTGATCTGCGTCAAGCACATCCGGTTTGCGCCGAAGGCGCCATTCAGGATGCCAGCTTCAAGGGTACTTTCATGGCTTCCGGCCTCTCTGCGCTTGCAGGGCAACAACTATTCGGAGGGTGTGGCGCTGCGTTGGGGGGTATAATCAAGCCGCCCGATTTCGCTGATCCGGCCGTCACTCATTCGGCCCTCGACCAGCTCATAACCCATTAGTGCAAATATTCTGCTGCCGAGGAAGATCGGGCGGGCATTGCCATACCAATCGACGCAGGATGCCTGACAATTATCGTCGACTAGCCCTTCGACCTGGGCCCCGAGTTCACCCGCAAGCGAGAATTCGCGGTTATCGCGCCTCAGAAACAGCATTGCTGCCGAAGATCCGGTCAGTTGCCGGAAACGAGGCTCAACCCGCCGTGCGATCGGCAAGCCAAGCGTACCGGAAGCACCGCCCTCCGATCCCGCATCGGGCCGATAGAAATAGGCATGGCTGCGGGATTCGCCCTGACCCGTGGCGGGCATGGTGAAGAGGTCGGCGACAGTCGGGGCGTCATCGAGCGCGATCGCGCTAAAACCGAGTTTGTTTCCCAGACCGCTGCCGATGACCACCGCATCCGAACCGAGCTGTTCGATGCGTTCCACACCGTGGCTGACTTCAACTGCAACAGCTTCACCGCCATCAAGCGAAGCCGCAAAAACGTGCGGCGACGTCGCACTGCCATAGCCGTTTTGTCGGCCCCACCCATAGACGATATGGTTTCCGACAAAGCGGTTTTCCATCTCGTAGATGCTCGCCGCTTCGCTGAGATGGCGATACCTCTCACTTGCGATTTCACTGCTCCCGTCACCAAAATCGTCCAGCGGAACCTGGATAAGGCTGACCGTGCCGCCCGATCCGCGCGGTATTTCAATCGCCGGATCGGTATAGGTGCCGGTAACCAGCACATTGAGCCGTTGTTCGCCGGGTTGTTCCCGGAAAGAGAATTGGTCGATCGGCATTCCGCGAGCACCGACGGCAGAGGGGCGCGTTCCATCAAGTGGCAGGCGGTAAATATGCGCTTGCTGGTCTTCGCCGCGGCCATAAGGGGTGTCGCTCGAGACCCAGAGGTAAACGGCATCGCGCGAGACGTAGAATTCGCGCGACCATCCGGCGATCACACCGGTCGCGGTGCAGTCAAAACTGTCGCTGGCGACATCGCAGCGCGTAACGCTGTGCAATGTTGATGGCGCGCTTTCTTCGTCATCAAAGATATCCTGGGCGATGAAAATCTCACTCGACCCTGCCACGCGATTGAAGGCCGTTTCTGAATTGTCGCCATCCCATTGTTTTACGCCGGGAAGGGCGTCGAGCGGATTTTCTCCATAATTGAGGTTTAATGGCGTGTAGAAGATCAGCTCCGTTCCGATCAGCCGCGATGCATAATTGTCAGCCGAATAATAATCGTTGGAGCGCAGATGGTGAGCATCCTCAAAACTCAGCTGCCCATCATCGGTGATCCGGAACCGATTCACCTCTGTGCCGCCGCGGGCATAGCTGAAACCGATCACGATAACGCGGTTCCCCGCAACGAGCATTTCATCGTACCAGGAATCGGCACCGCTTGTACCGGGAGGGAAGGCATCGATTGTGTCGAGCGCACGCATTGCGCCATTGGCTGTTGAGATGGTGAAGAGTCGTCCCCGACGAAGGACGATCAGCATATCTCCCCGCGCTTTCACGATTCCGCCCTCGTCCACACCTGCGGTCTGATTGTTGGTGATGCCTTCTTCGCTCGGTGCTGCGTCGCTTTGGGCTACCATAGGTGGCGGCGCGGGCATCACCTCGGCATACTCGACAACATCTTCGAGGTCATATGCTTCCTGCCGCCGCAAAATATTCTGGCGGTGGCGGGTTAGGAACTCGGCCAGTTCATCGTCAGACTGAAACGCGCGCAAGCCATCTGTAGTGGTATGCTGCAAGCCGCCATTTCCTGCACCCTCGGCAATGCAGGCCGTTTGCAGTCCGACCAGTACAACCAATATTGCGGCTTTGAGAATGACCAAAAGCTTCTGCATGCTGAAGCCAGAAAAGCGGTGAATATGAACCATGATTCAACTCCCTCTCTACTATCCATATGCAGAAGACAGCGGCAGTCTGTCAATGATATAACATCACGTCATCAAGCTGTAGCAAGTAGACCGGATGCTTGAACGGTGGTTGGAACCTCGAAAAAATGCCGATGCAGTAAATCTACGAAGCGAGCTTTAGCGGCGTTCCGGCTGCTTCCGGCTTTTCCACGCTCTTGGCGCTGAGGCCGTTGAACAGCGTGTTGATCGCGATCCTGAGATTTTCGATCGTCGCGCTATGCTCATATTGCGGTATCAGCTTGGGATCGCAGAAGGGCGCGAGCATCAAATTAATGGGGGACATCAACCCGTCGATCGTCATGCCCGGAAACTCACCATCGGATATCGCCTCGGCAAGAATGGTCGCCATGTAATGATCGGCCAGATCGACATAACTCATCACGACGTCCCGATGCTCGTCGCCAAGCGCCATACAGGCGAAGAAATAATCGGGGTCCTCCTCGTAGCGCGCGCGCTTTACCACGAAGCGCTGGGCGAAGAACTGATAGAGCTTTTCGCGGGGCGGGAGATCGCTCTCGACCACATTCTCCATCATTTCGTTCAGTTCGCGGAACCAGCGTTCTGCGAATGCCTCGAACAGTGCTTCCTTGTTCGGGAAGAAACGATAGACGTTGGATTGCGACATGCCGCAGGCATTGGCGATCTCGGTCACGCTTGGAGAAACCGGCCCGCGTTCGCGGATAAGTTGCTCGGCTGTTGCCAGCAACAGTTCTGCCGTTGCTTCATGATCGGTCTGGGGGCGTGCCATCATAGTCTCCTTGCTGCAACTGTATCGCATGTGCATGACAGTTTTATGATAATCGATAGTTAATATCAATTATTATTTTTAGCGGTTGTGAATTGTCGCCCATAACCGGTGCGCCTATGCGGTTCTTTTTGGGCATGAGGCTTGCGATACATGGACAATGCGGACGAAAGCGGATCGATCAGCCGCAATCCGATAACCGGTTCGATTGCGCTCGTGCGGCGCTGGTGGCGCATGGTCTGCCGCGAGATCGATCAGGTGGCGGTGATCGAAAAGGTTCGCGGCGAGTCCGGCTGGACGCCGCGCTATGCATTCATGACCTGCATGTCGGCGGGTATCGCGATTCTCGGCATGTTGCTGTCATCGCCGGCGGTCGTCATCGGCGCCATGCTGCTTTCGCCCCTGATGGGGCCGATTCTCGGCATCGGGTTTGCGCTGGCTGTTGCCGACTATCGCTGGCTGAGGGAGGCGGGCAAGGCGCTCGCCCTTGGCACGATCATCGCCATCATTTTCTGTGCGCTCATAGTCGCCATGTCGCCCCTGCAGAATATCACGTCGGAGATTGCCGCCCGCACCCGGCCCAATCTGTTCGACCTTGCCGTAGCCCTCTTCTCGGCATTGGCCGGGGCCTATGCCATGATTCGGGGACGGGACGGCACGATTGTCGGCGTGGCGATCGCCACCGCCCTGATGCCGCCGCTCGCAGCGATCGGATTCGGACTGGCGACGTTTAACTGGGTCGTGTTCGGCGGCGCGTTTTTCCTGTTCTTCACCAACCTGACCACGATCGCGCTGACCGCGGCGATCATGGCCCGCACCTACGGATTCAGCACCTATCTTTCCAGCAAACAGACGGTGACCCAGTCGGTCGTGATCATTGGCGTTTTCATAGCGCTTGCGATTCCCCTCGGTTTTTCGCTGCGGCAGATTGCCTGGGAAGCCAATGCCACACGGCAGGCACAGGCCATGGTCAGCGACGAGTTCGGCAATGATGCCCGGATTTCCCAGCTCGATTTCGATTTCAGCACGGATCCTATCACCCTCAACGCGTCGGTGCTGACGCCGGAATTTGTCGGCGGCGCGCAGGAGCGTGCACAGCGCACGCTGGAACGCGAGCTTGGCCGGCCGGTTGCGGTGGATTTGCGGCAGTACCAGGTCGATACCCAGGGGACCAACGATCGCACCGAACTGGCGCTGGCGCGGATGCAGGAGCAGGAAGCGGCGAGCCGGGAAGAGATTTCCGATCTTACCGATCAGCTCGCGCTTATCGCCGGTGTCGATGCGGATGAAGTGACGGTGGATTATACGGCCCGCCGCGCCATCGTACGCGTTCGCGCGCTTCCCGGCGCCGAGCTCAGGACCTATCAGGCACTGGAACAACGGGCCAGCGCCCGGGCAGAGGGTTGGGATGTGCAGGTCATTCCGCCTGCCAAGGCCCTGCCGCCCATATCCTTTACCGACGGCGCGCCTGATGCGTCCGGTCGCCGAAATGCCGCTCTTGCCATCTGGGCTGCGCGGCGGATCGGAGTGCCGGTTGGGGTTGCCGGCGAGGATGCAGAAGCCGCCGCGGTTATCGCGCTATTGGCGGAGGAAGGCGTACAAGCCGTGCGGGTGGACACCGGGACGGCGACACCCGGCCGCGTCCTGTTGCGCTGGCTGGCGCCGGATAGCGGCGAAGAGAATTAGAGCGGGAGCTTAGTCTGCCGGTGCGGCGATGGCCGTCTGCAACCAGTCCGGCAGGTTAAGCCCGGCCAGATCCTCGACCCGGCGATGCTCGATGCTGAGGCCGAGATCGGGGTAAGCGATGCGCTGGCGTTTCTCGTCTGCCTGATCCAGCGGCACGACGACCAGCCGGCGGTTCACCTTGTTGCGATAATGCATGCGGGCGGTGTTTTCCTGCCCGACATAACAGCCCTTCTCGAAATCCACGCCGTTCAGCTCCTCGGCATTGCATTCGAGCCAGAGCGTCTTGTCGCTGCCCAGTTCCGCGGTGCCCTCGGTCACGCCCAGCGACAGGCGGTGCGCTTGCCAGCCTGTTGCCGGTTCTCCCGCCGGTGCCAGCCAGCGATGGCCCAGCGCGGCAAGGCGCGGGTCGGTCGGATGGTCTGTCGCACCGGGCGACCAGTGAACGGCCAGTGCGTCTTCGCGCGTGATGGTGATGGGGCGGCGCAGGCGGTATATCGTCAGTCGCCGCAAAAGATTGTCGGCTTGTTCGCTTTCGCAGTCGACGAGGATATCCTCGCCATCTGCCCAGAGGATGAAATCGAACAGCACCTTGCCCTGCGCGGTGAGCAGCGCCGACCATTGCGGTGCGCCCGGCTGGACGGCATCCATATTCTGCGTGACCAACCCCTGCAGGAAGCCCCGGATATCCTCCCCGGCAAGACGAAGAAGCGCGCGGTCGGAAAGGGTGGTTTCAGGCATAGGCTTCAATTAGGGGTTGGGTCATGCGAAGGGAAGCCGCATGACCGATATTCTCACGATCCGCCGCCCCGACGACTGGCATGTGCATCTGCGCGACGGCGCAATGCTGGAAGCCGTGGCACCCTATACAGCGCGCCAGTTCGCCCGGGCTATCGTGATGCCCAATCTCGCAAGCCCGGTGACGACGGTAGAGGCCGCCCGGGCCTATCGCGACCGGATCCTTGCCGCGCTTCCCGAGGATCATGACTTTACGCCGCTGATGACGGCCTATCTGACCGATACCATCGATCCCGCCGAACTGGCGACGGGCCATGCACAGGGCGTGTTGACCGCCGCTAAACTCTATCCTGCGGGCGCGACCACCAATTCCGACAGCGGGGTCACCGATATCACGAATATCCGGGGCGCATTGGAGCAGATGGAGGCGCTTGGCATGCCGCTTCTCATCCATGGCGAAGTCACCGATAGTGATGTCGATATTTTCGACCGTGAAGCCGTGTTTATCGAGCGGATACTGATGCCGCTGACGCGCGCCTTTCCGGCGCTCAAGATCGTTCTCGAACATATCACGACGGCAGATGCCGTGCAGTTTGTGGAGAGCGCCGGGCCCAATGTCGCGGCGACGATCACGCCGCATCATTGCGTTATCAACCGCAATGCGATTTTCGAGCGAGGTATCCGCCCGCACGCCTATTGCCTGCCCATCGCCAAGCGCGAGCAGCACCGGCTGGCCGTGCGCGGGGCGGCGGTGTCCGGCTCCCCCAAATTCTTCCTCGGTACCGATACCGCGCCTCATGCGCGCGCGGACAAGGAATCGGCCTGCGGTTGCGCGGGCATCTTCAACGCGCCCTTTGCGCTGGAAAGCTATGCGGCGGTGTTCGACGCGGAAGGCGCGCTGGACAGGCTCGAGGCCTTTGCATCGGAAAATGGCCCGCGCTTTTACGGCCTGCCGCTCAACAAGGGCGCAATTACCCTGAAACGAACGCCGACTGCCGTGCCTGATCAGCTGGTGGCCGGCGGTTCCGAACTTGTCCCCTTCCAGGCGGGCGAGACGCTGGATTGGGCGTTGGGCGGGTAAGCCGGGTCAGGCTGCGGCCCGCCTCCGCGCCCGGTTCGTGTGTGCCGTGCGGATCGAATCGAAGGTAAACAGCGCCAGCCCCGCCCAGATCAGCAGGAAGCAGATGACCTGACCGGTGTTCAGCGGCTCGTTGAACACGAACGCGCCAATCAGGAAGACCATCGAAGGGGCGACATACTGGATGAAGCCGAGCGTCGTCAGCGTCAGCCGCTTGGCGGCGGCGGCGAACAGCATCAAGGGTATGGACGTCACGGCAGCGGAGAAGATGAGCAGCATATCGGTTTCCATGTCCGTCCCGAACATCAACCCTCCGGCCATGCCCAGCCAGACCAGATAGGCGAGGCAGAGCGGGCTGAGCAGCAGGGTTTCGACTGCCAGCCCCTCGATCGCGCCGGCATCGGTGATTTTGCGCACATAGCCGTACAGCCCGAAGGAGACGGCCAGCGAGATGCTGATCCACAGCGTGTCGAGCGCGCTGACCGCCAGTATCGCAACGCCGATGGCCGCCAGGATGATCGCCGCCAATGTTGCCGGGCGAAGCTTTTCCTTGAGCAGCACCGTGCCGAGCACGACGTTGAGCAACGGATTGAGGAAATAGCCGAGGCTTGCGGCAAGGATATGCTCATGGGTGACGGCATAAATATAGACGAGCCAGTTGATGCCGATGAGCACGGCAGACGCGGTCAGCGCAAGCAACGTACGGCGGTTCCGGACTATTGTGCCGAGGTTCCCGACTTTTCCGAGGACCAGCAACAATGCCAGCAAAAGTCCCACCGACCAGACGATCCGGTGCGCCACCGTCTCGACCGCGCCGACATGGTCGAGCAGCTTGAAATACAGCGGGACCAGCCCCCAGACGAGGTAAACCCCGATGCCGAAGCCATAGCCCGAAGCCGTATTGTGCTGATCGCTCATGGGAACGCGCTAGGCCGTTGGCGCGATCCGCGCCACACGAAAATTGTTGGCAAAGGCGAAGCGGGGATTGTCTGGTGCGGCGATTTCCCGTTCGGGAAATTCTGACTATCTAGAAGGGAAGCCAGCGCCGGTTGCGGCTGAAATTCATATAGCCGATATTTGCGCCGAGCCTCAGGCCCGCGCCAAGCCGGATCGGGATCAGCACCTTGTCGCCGGAGCGCAGATAGCTCGCGGTCAGTCCGCCGATCAGATAGGCGTCTGCCTCCACGGCGGGAAAACGGCGGAACAGCTCGTCGCTGTCGTAGAGATTATACACCAGCACGAAGGTCGAAGCGCCGTTCGCACCCGCATCGAAACCGATGGAGGGGCCGGTCCAGTAGACGGGCTGTTCGCCCTCGACGGCGTGGAAAAGCGTTCCCGAACCGTAACGCACACCGAAGATGAAGGCGCCGCCTGCTTCGCGGCCGACGATATAGCCATTGGGTTCGCCCTGGTCCGACAGGATGTTCTGGATCATCCGGGCGAGCCCCTCGGCACCGTCGCCGAACAGCCCGTCCGCAGCGGCGATCAGGTCGTCCTCCTGATAGGTGGTGCGCCGGGCTTCCTGACCCGGAACGAACGGTTCTGCCGGCGCGGTGGAATCCGCGGGGCTTTCTTCCGCTACCGCCTCGTCCTCATAACCGGGCGTATCGGGAATATAGTTGGGGTCGGAATAGACGGTTGTATCGTCCTCGGCGGCAATGTCGGGATCGAAGCTCGCACCGTCGTCGAAGGTTGCGTCGCCATCGGTTGTCGTGCCGCCGCTTTCATAGGCGCTGTCGTCAAGCGCGGCATCGGGGTCGACAGTGTCGATCTGCCCAGCGGCCGGCGATAGCGCCATCCCGGCAAGGCCGAGGGCCGCGACAATGGAAATCAGCCGTTTCTTGAACATGACGCATACCTCGGTGACGCTAAGCCCATGAGTTTTACGCTCCCCCCGGACTCCCGCGCAATCAAGGGCGGGACGAACGGAGTCGGTTGTGCGCCGAAATGAGTCCTTTTCCCGGTTTTCCGCTATTTGAACCGATGGTATCGGGAGATGCGACTAGTTGTTGATCGTAAAGTCCGGCATGGCTATACGCGCCGTTCGGCTGAGTCAGGACACGTGGGTGAGTGGCTGAAACCACCGGTTTGCTAAACCGGCATACGGAGATTATCCGTATCGAGGGTTCGAATCCCTCCGTGTCCGCCAGCCACCCCCAGCACTAGTCTCTGTTATCAGGGGCGCGCCGCAAGGCGGCGGAACAGGCGCTCGTCCGCCGTCCATTCCGTCACGCCAGCATCAATGAGGCCGTCTCTGCAGCGACAACAGGCGCCCTTTTCCCGCCCCGTCTCTGAGCGACCCTGCATCGGTTCGGTTTCCCTGTTTTCAGGGAAAGAACAGGGAAAAATCCATTTTTCGAGCCTAAAACAGGCGATTTCGGGTGTATTGCGAGAATATCGGCGTCACGAAACCCCAGTTTTCCGGGGTTCACGCTCCTTCAAAACCCCATTTCCCTGATCTTCAACGGAACAGGGTATTTAATCGCCATAACAGGGACCGATATCGCCGATAACAGGGGGTTTAATCGACGGAACAGGGATGCCCAAATTCTCCAAAGCCGAGCCGTTCGCGCTGTTTCGACCATGCAAGCGGCAGATCGGCCGATTTGAAATATTCCAGATTGAGGTGCTGCGGCTGACGCCCCTCGATAATCGCCCGCTGGATGTCGGGCGCAAGGAATGCAAGCCGCAGGATCATCCGATCATAAGGCGATACCGGCGCGGCTTCGATCACTGGCATACCGCGATCCCGCTTCAGCATCGCATGGGCTTTTCGAAGCGCGGCGATGAGGATCGGATCGGGATCTCTCAGCTTCTTACGCGTTGGCAGGATAAGCCGCCGACCGCCACGCCGCTGCAGCATGACTGGCAAAAACACCGTGATCTGATCACCCACTCGCTCGGTAATCGTTTCATCGTCGGCTAGCCGACCAGCCAGACGGGTTGGCTTGTCGACACGCACGCTGATCTGAAGTCCCCCATTGCAAAGGCTGACCGCATCCAGTTTCGAAAACGGATCGGCCACCCTCGGTAACCATCGTCCGACCGCCTCGCCGACAACCCTTTCGATGTCTGTTGCTGAAAGCCGCTGCACGACGTCGGGCTCCGCCTTCCGGGCTCCCTGCTGGAGCGACGCGGACACATAATAGCGATATCGCCGTCCCGACTTGCCGCGCGAGGTGGTCGGAGACATCGGCTCACCCGCCGCGTCGAACAGCTTGCCCATGAGCGGTGCTTGCGCGCACCGGCTCATCCCCTTGGCCCGGTGACGCCGGGCATTGGCATCGAGATACTGCTGCACCCGATCGAAAAGGTCCTCCTCGACGATCGCGGCATGCCCGCCTTCATGGACCTCGCCTTTGTGAACGATCTTGCCGAGATAGAGTCGATTGCGCAGCAAATGGAACAGCGCGCCGCGGCTGAACGGCTGCCCGCCCATCGGCTTGCCCTTCGTCGTCGTCCATTGCTTCGAGAGGATGCCGCGCTCGTCGAGTTCGCGCTGCAATGTGTGGACCGAGCCAAGCTTTAGGTAACGTGTAAAGATATGCCTGACAGTCTCGGCCTCGCTCTCGTTGACGCGCAGGATGCGGCCGTTGTCGGCAGGGCGGTCATAGCCCAATGGCAGCGTGCCCCCCATCCACATGCCCTTGGCCTTCGAGGCAGCAATCTTGTCGCGAATCCGCTCGCCGGTGACCTCGCGCTCGAACTGGGCGAACGACAGGAGGACATTGAGCATCAGCTTGCCCATCGAGCCGGTCGTGTTGAACGACTGGGTGACAGACACGAAGCTGCAGTCAGCCGCCTCGAAGATCTCTACGATGCGGGCGAAGTCGGCGAGCGAGCGGGTCAACCGGTCGATCTTGTAGACGACGACGATATCGACGCGGCCGGCCTCGATATCGGCAAGCAGCCGGGCAAGGCCCGGCCGCTCCATCGTGCCCCCGGAAAACCCACCATCGTCATAGCGATCGGCCAGCGCGGTCCAGCCCTCGCAGGCCTGGCTCAGCACATAGGCCTCGCACGCCTCGCGCTGGGCATCGAGGCTGTTGAACGACTGGTCGAGACCCTCTTCGGAACTCTTGCGCGTATAGATGGCGCAGCGTCGGGCCGGCTCTGCCATCAACCGTCCCGCAGCCCGAAGAAGCGCGGACCGTTCCATCGCGTGCCGGCAATGGCCGTGGCGGCCGCCGAGAGACTCGCGAACAGCTGACTCTCCCAGCGGAATCCGTTCTCCTCGACGACGACGGTCACTTCGCGACCCTTCCAGTGGCGGGTCAGCCGGGCGCCGACACCCAGTCCGCGCCCCTCGGGCTGGACCGGGCCGGTGCGCGCCAGCGCCCTGAGCGTCGCTGCATCAAGCCCGCCGAACGCTGCAGCCTGCACACGCCATGCGAGTAGCATGCGCAGGATCGGCTCGGAGCGCATCTTTGGCGGCGAGCCGAACCGCGCCCGCCAAAGCGCGCGCTGGGCGTCGAGGTTCATCGTCTGGATCTCGGCGAGGAGGGCTTCGACGTCTTTGCTCATTGGTTAGCCCCGATCCGGTAACGGCGCACGCCGGCGATCTTGTCCGAGGCGATCGCGTGGCCGCGCTTCTTGAGCGCGCCCGCCAACGCGCCGCGGACCGAATGCTGTTGCCAGCCGGTCGCCTTCGTCATCTCGGCGATGCTGGCGCCGTGCTTGCGTCCAAGCAGCTTCTCCAGCGTGTCGAGTTTTGTTGGGGTCTTTGTGGTCATGGGGTGTCTCCGGTATTGCAGCGATGACCGGAATGGCCGTCGCTACCGGCGCAAGCCCGGCTCGCCGGGCGTGACACAACCAATGCTCTGAATGGCGCGACAGTCCAGTGTTTTCAGGGCCTATCTGCTCTCCACAGCAATTAAAGCACGCTGGCTTTAAAAGAGCAGATGATCATGCTATGTTCCCGATATGAACTCAACTATATCGAAGGCGAAATCACCTTCCGGCCGCTTGCTCCAGATCCTTTACAAACCGGTCTCGAGCCTCATTCCCGACCCCCGCAACGCGCGCACGCATTCCAAGCGCCAGATCGCACAGATCGTTGGCTCAATCCGTGCCTTCGGATTCACCAATCCGATCCTGGCTGATCCTGAAGGCAATATGATTGCCGGTCACGGCCGCCTTCGCGCGGCGAAGGAACTTAGCCTGGATGAGGTGCCGGTTATCGAGCTTGCCGGTCTCTCCGAAGCTCAAAAGAAAGCGCTGCGCCTCGCCGACAACAAGATTGCGCTCAACGCGGGCTGGGATGTCGAGATCCTCAAGCTCGAACTTACCGATCTGTCGTTGCCCGAAGTCGATATCGACCTGTCGCTGACCGGGTTCAGCTCCGGTGAGATCGACGTCGTGCTCGCCGATAGTCCCGATCCCGATGACGAGGTGATCCCGGCAGTTCCGCAGAATCCGCGCGTACAGCCGGGAGACATATGGCAGCTAGGCGAACACCGCGTCGCCTGCGGCGATGGGCGCGATACCGCGTTCCTGCAGCGCGTGGTCGGAGAGGGCGACAGCATCGACTGCGCGTTCCTCGATCCGCCTTACAATGTGAAGATCAACGGCCATGCCAATGCCAAGGGCCGCCACCGCGAGTTCGCGATGGCCTCGGGCGAGATGAGCGAGGACGAGTTCCGCACGTTCCTCGCTGATACGCTGGGCGCCTGCGCCACTGTCTCTCGCGATGGCGCGGTGCACTTCGTCTGCATGGACTGGCGGCACATGGACGATGTCACCGCATCGGTAGCCGGCATCTATGGTGGCCTGCTCAACATCTGCGTCTGGAACAAGAGCAATGCCGGCATGGGATCGCTCTATCGCTCCAAGCACGAGATGGTGTTCGTCTACCGAGTCGGCGACGCCCCGCACACCAATGCGGTTGAACTCGGCAAACATGGCCGCAACCGCACCAATGTATGGGACTATGCTTCGGTCAATTCGATGAAGGGATCGCGCCGCGAGGATCTCGCGCTCCATCCGACCGTCAAGCCTGTTGCCATGGTCGCCGATGCGATCTGCGATGTGACGCGGCAGGGCGAACTCGTGCTCGATATCTTCCTCGGCTCCGGCACGAGCCTGATCGCGGCCGAGCGCGTGGGACGGGCGTTCCGCGGGCTCGATATCGACCCGGCCTATGTCGATCTAGCGATGACCCGCTGGAGCGACATCACCGGGCAAGAGCCACAACTGGTCCACCGCGCCGATGGCGGGAAGGCGGCGGCATGAGCGATACGCGGTTCAGGAAAGGCCAGTCGGGGAACCCCAAAGGCCGCCCGAGGAATCGCCGTCCGCACAACTCGGCCTTCGATATCATCTTCGACAAGACGCTGACCGTGACGCAGAACGGGAAGCAGCGTGAGCTGACGGTCGACGAGGCGCTTGAGCTCCAGACCTACCAGGCAGCGCTCAAGGGAAGCCGCATGGCGATCCGCAAGGTCCTCAAAATGATTGCGAAGCGCGAGGCAGCGCTGGCGAAGACATACAGGCCGGAGAACAAGCCGATCACCGTCGAGGCGCACTACACCTCCGACAATGCCGATGAAGCGATGCGGCTCCTCGGAATCGCCGATGACGATCCCGGGTTTGGCGGAAAGCGGCTGAAGGTCCATGCATGGGCGACGCAAGCGGCTTTGAGCCGCCCCGGCCGCCGCAAGTTCGCCCGCAGGGACGTGGACAACATCAAGTTCTTCACGTTCGATGCCGAGACGCTTCGCTGGCCGCGAGGGCGCATCGAATGAGCGGCAACGAACAGGTTGGTTATGGGAAGCCGCCCCAGGCGAACCGATTCAGAAAGGGCCAGTCGGGGAACCCCAATGGTAGGCCGAAGAACCGGCATCGCACTGTCCCATACGATGCGGTGCTCGGGCAGATGGTGACGGTTCGCGAGGATGGCCGCGAGCGCCGGGTGACGGCGGCAGAGGCGTTCCTTCTACAGCTGACGCAGAAAGGGCTTGCCGGCGACAGTTCTGCAGCGCGCGCTTCGCTCGAGGCAATTGAGACCGCGCGCGCCGCACGCGGCGGCAACGGACAGGGCGAGGTGATCGATAAGCTCGTCTGGTCGTACGTCGGCAGCGGTGCCGATGCGATCATCGGGCCGCTCGGCATTGCGTTCCGGAAATATCCGACCGACGAAAAGCGCATGCGCTGGCTGCTCAATCCCTGGATTGTCGAAGCGGCGCTCGCAAGGCTGGGCGGCCGACGGCTCAACGAAGACGAGCAGCGAGAGGTGTGGAAGGCGACGCGCACGCCGCACAAGGTACGATGGCCTGAATGGTGGACAGTAACGGAGTGAAGGGCGGCTTTGCGCCCCAAAGCCAGTCGTTCACGGCTCAATTTAGATTGCCAAAAAGCGGACAGGCGGCTCAAAGTGAGTTGCAACCTTATCGCTAGGTCCGGAATTGGGTGGAAAACAGTGGCTTCCACCAATCGCCCATTTCGCATAAGTTTGCATGCGAGAGGGAGGGGCAATGTTCCGAAGGTTCGCATTCATTCTAGCTTTCGCGGTATTGGTGCCGGGGTCTCCGGCGGCAGCGCAAGAACACCAGATCATCGACTGCACTTCCCTCGAAGATTGCTTTGCAAAGATCCGCGATCCCGAGGTGCGCGTGGTGGATGGTGATAGTATTATTTACGAACGAATGCCTCAATTCGGCGACGCAGCAATCGAGGCGCTGCTTCCGATGCTTTCAGACTCGAGCAGCGAAATGCGTCGGCGTGCAGGCTATCTCTTGGCAAACTTCGACCAGATCGATCCGCGATTTAGCGAACAGATCATCATGGCATGGCAGCAGGGAAATGGCTGGTTACCGCGGGCCGTTGCAGCACTAGGCACAGATGAAGCGCTTTCCTCTCTTTGGCAGGATTTCCTTCGCGACTCAAACTTCTCGAGTAACTCGCAAGTCTTCATGGCTTTGGGGAAGATGGGGGAAGCGCGAATTCGACCGCTCCTGTTGGCACTTTTCGCCGAATGTCGATTGAGCCTGACTGGCGAGGAATGCAGCGGCATGTACTCATTGCTCTCAGAACTGGAACCAGCACATCCAGAATGGAGCCAAGACGCTATCGTTGATCTTGCACAGAATGCGAGAAAGAAAGAAACACGAGACCGAGCGACGGAAGAGCTCGTGCGCCTAGAGCATCCCGCAGGTCTTGTTCCAAGCCAGGAGAGACTTGCCAACCTAACGCTGAGCGAGGTCATTTTCGACGAGTGGCCTGCGTGGCACCTGATTGACGCTGTCGCCACATATGGGAGCGAGGCTGCAACATCAGCGGCGCATATCGCCCAGTTTCTAGACACTCGCCTCGACGAACGTCTCAGAACGGATGCCGCTTTGGCACTCGGCCGGGTTGGCAACCGTGAGCAGATTCCAGCCTTACTGGCATTGGAGCCAGAACTCATGGATGATTGGCTGATGGCCTATAATGTGTCCGAGAGTCTTGGCAGACTCAGGGCCGAAGAGGCCCGCGCCCTCCTGCTAGAATTGACTGATCAGCATTGGCATCGCGGTGTTCGCAACAATGCCAATCGCGCACTGGCGATGATCAGTGGCGGCGAATTCTCAATGTCAGGTGTGGCTGGTGACGGGCTCCCTTATCCCAATCCGACTGACGAAGAGGGAAACGAATACCTCTACTTCGGAGGGCTTCGCTGGGCGGGGGATGAAGCTTCGCAGTGGTGCGGTGCAGAGCGCAACGAAGTCTTCGAAATCGGAAGCGATCCGGCAGGTCAAGTCGATTGGCCCAGTTATTCAAGTGTAGTAGTCGAAATCACCAACTTGTCCGAGGAAGTGGCGAACGAACTTCGCGATGCAGTTTCACCATCATTCGTTCGAGGGTCGCCGATAGCATTCCTTCCGCTGAACTCCGGCAAGCTGATCGGCTTCAACGGCGGTGAGTTCGGCGGCGGTGTGGTATATTTGGATGGAGGGGACGAGCCCCGCCTACTTTTCGGCGAACCGGTCGATGCAATGTGGACGATGAACGACAAGTTATATGTTGTGTCGGGCCTGGCGCATATGGTTCTCGACACGGGGCACGTCCGCGTGATCAATCTGGACACGTTGGAAATCGAACGGGTCATCAGGCTGCCCGCGAGCTCAATAAGCATAGGCCTGACCAGCAACCGAAATGTGATCGTCGAAACCCGCGAAGGCGATTTCGCAATCTCCGAAGATGGCGAACTGCTTGACGCGCGTGATCCTGCCCTCTGCCCTTGAGACCTTAACCTGCAACAAGTCCACGTCCGCGATTAGGGTCGGCAGTAGAACGGCGGCTTAGAGCATTCCGAGCACCAAAAGCCGACTGTCGTCAATCGGCCCAAAAGCTGGCATTGGGCGTTGCGAGATCGATCGTCCGCATTGCGCCCTCAAAGTTGCCTTTTATCTCCCGTTATGCAGTTTTCCTTAACTGACGTAGGTTGGTTAATCTCAACCAAAAGCGCCGAAAATCGGACGGTAATGCATAAGCGGCTGGCACCACCAAGAGCGTCAAAAACGTCGAAGTCGTCAGCCCGCCAATGATGATGAACCCCATTGCGTTGCGCCATTCCGCTCCGTCCGATTGCGCAAATGCGACGGGCATCATACCGAAGATGGCGGCAAGTGCCGTCATCAGAACCGGCCGGAGTCGTTCGGGAGCGGCCCGGCGCATGGCCTCTGCCGCACCCTCGCCGGAATCTCGGTATTTGTTCGCTTGATCGACGAGCAGGATTCCATTCTTCATGACGATCCCCATGAGCGCGATCAGACCGATTTGTGCAAACAGGCTCATCTCCTGACCCGAGAGCCACATTGCGGCAAAAGCGCCCGAAAAAGAGAGAGGTGCTGTCAGCATGATGAGAATAGGTTGACCGAAACTGTCGAACTGGCTTGCAAGAACAATGTAGAGCGCGACGAGCGCCAATATGAAGGCGAAAATGATCGCGTCGGCAGTATCAGCCAAGCGTCGCGCCATGCCTTCGGTCAGCGTCTCCAAGCCCTCGGGAGGCGGATTTTCCGCGAGTATTTCGTCAAGCCGGTCGACCGCCGTGCTTAGAGCGACACCCGGCGGCGTATTGGCGCGCACGGAAATCTGGCGAGCGCGGTCAATGCGGTCAATCTGTGCGGGTCCGTCAGCCACGCCGACCTCGGCAACCGCCGCGAGATCGACCAAGGTGCCGTCGCCAGATCGTACGGGAAGCGTTTCGACATCGACCAGCGTCTGGCGTCTGCCTTCTTCAAGACGAACACGAACGTCATAGCGACGCCCATCGTCTTCAAAGCTGCCAGCCTCCGTGCCGCCGATAAACGTTCGCGAGGCGGTCGCCAAACTACGCGCCGAAACGCCAAGATCGGCAGCCCGGTTTCGGTCGAGCCGAATTTGCAGCTCTGGCCGGCCACCTTCATAGCTGGTCTGGACGTCAACAAATTCCGGCGATGCGCGCATCTGGTCGGCCACCAGAATCGCATAGTCGTTGATCGACTCCAGATTGGGGCCGGTCACGACCAGATCAATGGCCATCTGCCCGACGCCGCTACCGGAAACCCACGGCACATCTTCAGCCAATAGATCGTTCGCCTCCGGCACGGCCTGGGCTAATGCCTCACGGGCAAAGGACATGATCTCGCCTTGATGGATATCGCGCTCGTTTTTTGGCGTCAGGCCGACATAAAGGTTCAAAATGTTCGTGCTCTGATTGGTGCCCGCTCCAGCAGTCACAAAAACAAGATCGATTTCGGGATGCTCTCTCAGCGCCCGGTCCGCCCGGATCGCAGCGTCCTTCGCTGTCTCAATTCCGGTGCCAAGCGGCAATTCGACCGTCGCGAGAAACTCGGATCGGTCGGTACTCGTCATAAAAGTGGCGGGAACCAGGGATGCGAAGAAGCCGCCAATGAACACGCTGGCCAGCGCGCCCAGAAGGACCAGATAGCGGCGGCGGATTGCCCATCCGATCAGGCTTTCATAGCGCGACCGAAGCGCCTTATGGAAATTCTCGATGCGGCCTAGCCAGCCGACATGACCCTTTTCGGGCCGCAAGAACCGGGCCGACAGCATGGGCGTCAGCGTGAACGCCACCAGCAGCGACACGCTCACAGAGAATACGATGGCAAGACCATATTGGAAGAAGAAGCGGCCAACGATCCCTTCCATAAACGCGATTGGTACAAAGACGGCGAGGGTGGCGAAGGTGCCTGCGAGAACGGCAAGAGCCACCCGCTGGGTCGCCGTCGAAGCTGCCTTCCGGGGCTCGGCCCCGCCGTCAATATCGTTTTGCACCGCTTCGACCACCACGATTGCATCGTCCACGAGCAATCCGATGGCCACGGTGAGCGCGAGCAACGTCATCATGTTCAGTGTGAAATCAAACGCGCCAAAGGCTGTAAATGTCGCGATTATGGATGTGGGTATCGCAAGCAGGACGATGATTGTCGCTCGCCAACTCAAAAGGAACAGAAACGTCACCAGCACAACCAGAACGATGGCGATGGCCAAATCGAACAGGACATCTTCGATGGCGGACTCGATAAAGCGTGCGGTGTCGCGGGCGATGACCATGTCGACGCCCTCCGGCGCACCTTCGCGCAATCGTTCGATTTCATCGCGAAGGGCATTTGATACCTCGACAGTGTTTTCGCCCGATTGTCGGCGCACTTCGAGCACGACGCCGGGACGACCGTTGAGCTGCGCATAGCTCGTTTCATCTTCAACGGAGTCTTCGATCCGGGCGACATCCCGGATACGTGTGGTCTGGCCATTGGGCCTATAAGCGATAGCGAGATTGCCGAATTCCTCCGCCGTTCCCGCTTCCGCAAGAGTTCTCGCGCCAAACTGCCTTGTGCGCCCCTCGATCTCCAGTCGTCCACCGGGCAACTCGGCATTCTCATTCGCCAGCGCCTGCACGACATCGTCGGCGGTTACGCCGCGAGCGCGCATTGCACTTGGATCAAGCCATACGCGCATTTCGCGTTCGCGCCCGCCGACTAGCGAAACAGAGCCGACGCCTTGGACACGCTGGAGCCGTTCCTTGACGACCTCATCCGCATAGGTCGTGAGTTCGCGCACCGACATATCGCCGGACAGCATGATCGACATTATCGGCGCAGCGTCGGGGTCGACCTTTGCGACGACAGGAACCTCCGCATCCTCCGGAAGGTCGCCGGTTATTATCGCTATGCTGTCACGCACATCTTGCGCTTTGACGTCCGCATTTTCCTCAAGTTCGAATTCCAGAGAAACCTGGCTGACGCCTTCCGAACTGATCGAACGCATCTGACGCAGGCCCGAGATCGTATTGACCTCCTCCTCGACGACATCGGTGATTTCCGTCTCGACCGTATCGGGTGATGCGCCGGGCAGCTGCGTGGTCACCGAAACATAAGGAAATTCGATTTTAGGAAACAGATCGACACCCAGATTGCCGAACGAAACAATTCCCAGAACCACCAATGAAAGAATGAGCATCGTCGCGAAAACCGGGCGGCGGATGGAGACATCAACGAGCCACATCGGGTTGAGCCTCGCTACGCCTTATTTGTGCGACCTGGTCGCCGTCTCTCAATGTCGAAGGAGGTTCGCTGACGACCCGTTCTCCCTCTTCCAATCCCGAAACGATTACCACCCTGTCAAAATCGATGCTGTCCGTTTCCACATTCCTTCGACGCGCCACATTGCCCTCGACAATAAACACATAAGGCGCTGCGCTGTCACCGAGCACGGCGGACCGGGGCAAGATCATCACCGAACGAGGCGGAACTTCAATCTCCGCACGGGCGGACAGGCCGGGGCTGATTCGATAGCCTGGATTGCGGATCGGCAGCCGCAACTCCACCGTCCGCGCAGTCGGATTGACGCCATCATTGATGATATAAACTATGCTGTCGAACGGCTCGTCAAAACCATCGATGAACACCCGTGCTGGCAGGTTGCGCCGGAATTGGTCGACATGCGCCTGCGGCGCGTTGACGATGGCCGCGACAATGCCAGCTTGCTGAAGCTCGATGGCAGCAGATTGACCGCCCGTGGAGAACCGGTTGTTGAGATAGACACCCTCATCGATGAGTCGCCCCGTCACAACGCCATCATAAGGGGCGCGAGCCACAGTATCGTTCAACGCTTGTTGCGCGGTTGCCAGAACCGCATGCGCTTGCGCGGTTTGGGCACGCGCCACGGCGAGATCGGTCTCTACGCTTTCTACGTGCGCTCGCGATACGAAACCACGCGGCGCGAGGGCCATCACCCGCTCATATTGCCGCTCCGCCTGTGTCGCCTGTGCGGTGGTGAGGTTGACGGCGGCTTGTGCCTCGGAAACCCGGCGACGATAATCGGCTTGCCTGACGCGAAAAAGTGGCTGACCCCGTGTCACTCGATCACCGATGTTGACAAATATCCGATCAACCGGACCTTCGACGAGCGCGCCTATGGAACTGCGTTGCTGCGCTGCGATTGTACCGAACGCCTCTACCGGCTCCGACACAAGTTCCGTCGAGGCCGTTATTGTCTCGACTTGGGCGGGGCCGCTTTCGAGCGCTTGCGCGTCATTTGCGGCCTCGTCTTCGGCACCAGAACATCCCGGCACCAAAACACAAAGAGCCGTAATGGCTAGAAGGTGATTGCGCGACATTGGGTCTATCCGCTCACATAGGCACCGCGGCCGCTTGCAAGAAGCCGTCCGTCCGCACTCAAAATTTGCGTGTCTGCGATGCACAGGGTGCGGCCCATTTTTATCGGGTGGCCGATTGCGCGAAGCGGTCCTTCGGTAGCGGCCCGATGAAAATCGACACGAAGATCGGCTGTTGCTTTTGCAACGCCGCCTGCCGAGAGGACAGCGTATAGGCCGGTCAGGTCGATAAGTGCCGACAAGATACCTCCATGCGCCGCACCGATGGCTGGATTGGAAACGATCTCATCACGCCATGGCATTTCGAGTTCCAGACTATCATTGGCTTGCGAGACGATCCGAAGCCCAAGCCAGCGATGGAACGGTGAGATGAGGAGAATATCCTGCAGTCGTTTCGCGTCCATCGGTCCAGTTGGTGTTTCCGTCACAGTGCCCGTTCCTTTCCGTGCATTTGATCGAGAAAGGCGAGAATCGCCGAACAAAAGGCGTCGTTTCGGTCGCCGACAACCATATGCCCGGCTCCGGCAATGTCCGTATAATGCGCGTCGGGTACGAGTTCACGCAGATGCGCAACGGCGTCTTCCGACACCAGATCGCTGGACCCGCCCCGGATCAGATGCACCGGCAGCGTTAATTTGGAGACTGCTTCGCTAAGGGAGTTCAACCCGCCATCCCGCGCCTCGCTGCTATCACTGCGCGACTTAGTGACGTTCTCGATGAACCTGGGATCCCAATGCCAATAATAGCGGCCATCATCGCGCCGCCTAAGATAACGATTGAGGTTACCCGAGGATTTGCGTTCCGGCCGGTGCGGAAGATATTCGGCGATGACCTTTGCCGCCTCCTCGGGCGAGGCGAACCCGTCATCGACATGGGCCTGCATGAAACCGACGACACGCGAAACTCCGGACTCTTCCATTTTCGGGGCAATGTCGACCAGCGTGAGCGATGCAAAGCTGTCTGGCGCCAGCTCTCCCGCGGCAATCATCCCGGCGATGCCGCCAAGGGATGCTCCCACCAATGCGGGTGGCCGATCCAATTGTTCGGATATTGCAACTAGGTCAGCGGCAAAGTCGCGCATGTCATATGCGCCATCGGAAGCCCACTCGCTGTCGCCATGACCGCGCAAATCGATGGCTATTGGCCTGTATCCAGCAACCCCCAGTTCGCCGACAACCCGTTTCCATGCAAGCCGTGTCTGTCCCCCGCCATGTGCCAGCACAACGGGAAAGCCGTCACCGGACCCGGACACGCTTGCTGCGATCTCCAGACCCGCAAAGCCTTCAAATTTCATGTCGCTCATGGTCATCGAGCGCACTATATTGTAAATTACCTTACAGTAAATGGCTTTATTATTTTTCCTGCTTCGCATACCAATGATCGGATGACCGCTGATGCCGATCTGAACGAAGCCACACCAAGCGCGAGTTTCTTGACGGAAACCGACGAGCTTGTTTTTCTGCTTGAAGAGGTGCCGAGGCGGCTGCGCCAAGCCTTCGATGAGGCGATCAAGCGCTTTGGGCTAACGCGAACGCAATGGCGGACCTTGGCATATGTGTTCCGGTCGGAGGGGCTTTCGCAAACAGAGCTGGCGCAATGCGTAGAACTAGAGCGGGCCAGCATCGGACAAACAATCGACCGGCTGGAAGAGCTGAATTATGTCGAACGGCGAAAAGTGGATAACGATAGGCGCGTCTGGAAAATCTATTTGCTCCCCACCGCCCTAGAACTCTTGCCGACATTGAGACGGGAGGCCGATGTCGTCTATGAGAAAATGCTCAAGGGGATTCCCGAACGCGAAAGGTTACGACTTTTCGAAACCCTTGGTGACTTAGCCAAAAACTTGGGCGGAGGCCGTGACTGAAGTGAAATTGAAACTTCCACATCAGCGTAACGTTGTTAATCGCGTTAACAGTATTTGGGCTACGCCGTCTATAAGTTGACATGGAATGAAGACTGATAGCCTGTCACAGTAAGCAAGATTGATGAAGCAATTCGTAGAATGTCAATCGAACCACGGAAGCCCATCGAATCGCCTACGTCCGTTTTGGCGACCGGAAACTCTAAAGCTGCCGGTCCGCTTTCGGCCCACTTCCCGACCAAGGTTGCGATCTCAGGCTAACGACGACTGTCAGCTCCTCGTGGCGATTTCGTGAACGGCGACAACTAGGTAGCAAGCAGGCATTGAGCTTATCTGCACAAGCGATATACTCGCCATGGGAGTCGCCACATGCGCTTCGGTCTTGTCTTCGCAACGGCAATGCTTTGCAGTTCTGCTTGCACAGAGGATCCCAGCGGATCGATGCCGGAAACGACGGTCCAGTTTCAACGCGCATCTTCCGACCTGGTGTCGCATGGCAAACGGGTTGCAGATGTACTGGGTTGCACGGACTGTCACGGAGCAGACCTTGCGGGAAGAGATTGGAGCGAGCCGGGTTTCGGGAGGCTATGGACAGCCAATCTGACGAGAATAGTCCCGCGCTATACAGATGAGCAGCTTGAAAACGTAATACGAAGCGGAGCCCGGCCTGATCGTGAGCTGTGGGGGATGCCGTCCCATCTGTTCACTCATCTCACGCCCGATGATATGTCGGCTCTCATAGCCTATATGCGAAGCGTACCAGCCAGTGGGGTGGTGCATCCTGATCCAGTCTTTGAAGAGGGCGCTCGTCGCGAGATTACGGCTGGCATATTCACTTCTTCTGCAACGCAAGTACGAAATGAAGGCTCCTCTTGGCCCACTGATGCGGGCGAACCGTACGCGCTCGGTCGCTACATTGTGCGTGCAACCTGCGCGGAATGCCACGGAATTTCGCTTCGCGGTGAACCGCCGAACAGCGACGTTTCACCGCCTCCTGATTTGCGCATGGTGGCTGGCTATGAGCTGGAGCAGTTCAGGCGCCTTTTACAGACGGGGATTGCGGTAGGTAATCGGGATGTCGGCCTGATGAGCCGCGTTGCGCAACGCAGATTCGTTAATTTGACTGATTCCGAGATCGATGCCGTTCACCGTTACCTACAGAGAGTGGCCCAGCTAGACCCATAGATGTTGACGGACTGTCCGTATGGGTCGGTAGCCGAACGGCGCCTTTCTGCGCCGCGCCTACCAATTGCTGCCAGTCCGCTTTCGGCCCATGTCCAGTCATTCGATGGACATTTTCGCGCCCTGTGCAATGGGCGGGGTTCTCACCGAAAACTCAATCGCGGTAATGAAGGCTCGGATTGTGTGCGGCGCGTCCAACAACCAACTCGCAACTTCAGATCAGGGCTCAAAACTTGCCGATCGCAACATTCTCTATGCACCAGATTATCTGGTCAACGCCGGAGGGATCATCAATGTTTCCGCGGAATATCTCGGCGAGGCACTGTCAGAGCAAATGCACCTAATTGACCGGCGATGCGTTGAAGGTAGTGCGGTCCTGTCAAAGCAAATGCACCGCTGGTAAATTGATCGCCGCAGGGTAGGGCATTGATCATGTCCAGACCTCGCAAACCCGCCAGTCCGTTCCGCTATTTCA
This sequence comes from uncultured Parasphingopyxis sp., assembly GCA_947259005.1. GTDB lineage: Bacteria > Pseudomonadota > Alphaproteobacteria > Sphingomonadales > Sphingomonadaceae > Parasphingopyxis. The sequence goes on from CAMYKP010000013.1 coordinate 36,518, forward strand.
ACTCGTCACCCGAGGTGATCCGGCTCGTGGTGATGATGTACGTCCGGTTCCCACTGTCTCTGCGGAACGTGGAAGACCTCCTGTTTGAGCGCGGGATCGACATCTGCCACGAGACGGTGCGGCATTGGTGGAACCGTTTCGGTCCGCTGTTCGCTGCCGACATAAGGAGACAGCGGATCAGCCGGATGCGCGGCTTCCGGCAATGGCGCTGGCATCTCGACGAGATGTACGTGAAGCTGAATGGCGAGATGGTCTATCTATGGCGCGCGGTCGATCACGAAGGCGAAGTTCTCGAGAGCTTCGTCTCGAAGACCAGGGACAAGAAGGCGGCGCTCACATTCATGAGGAAGGCGCTGCGGCGGCATGGTCGGCCCGAGGCCATCACGACCGATGGGCTTCGCTCCTACAAGGCCGCGATGGTAGAGCTGGGCAACTTGGACAAGCAGGAGATTGGCCCCTGGGCCAACAATCGGGTGGAGAACAGCCATCTGCCTTTCCGACGAAGAGAGCGAGCGATGCTGAGGTTCAGGCAGATGAAGTCGCTACAGAAATTCGCCTCAGTTCACGCCAACGTCCACAACCACTTCAGCTCTGAACGCCACCTTATCGACCGCCAGACCTACAAGACCCGCCGTTCGGCCGCGCTGGCCGAGTGGCAGAGCCTCAAGGCCTGAACCGTGCCGCGCCCGAGCAAAGCTGCGCCAATCAGAGACAAGTTGCAGTTAGACTGACAGCACCGCCAGCTGTTTCTGAAACGCCCCCGGATTACCGCGCCTATTGGTTCTCGTCGCGATGCGACCGGGAGCGGCGCGTCCCGGCCACGACAGAGCGAGCGGCTATCGATTGCCGTCGGTCAACTGCCCGTCCATTCCGGCTTGCGCTTTTCGGCGAATGCTGCGGCGCCCTCGCGCGCGTCTTTCGAGGTGAAGACGGGCTTCATCAGCTCGGTCTGCTCGTCCCACATGTCATCGGCCGACCATTCAGCCTGCTGCTGGACGATCTGTTTCGAGATGCGGACCGCCAGCGGGCCATTCTCGTTGATCCTTCCGGCCAGTTCCTTTGCCGCATCGAGCGCAGCCCCTTCGGTAACGCGGTTGATCAGCCCGATGTCGAAGGCGCGGGCTGCATCGATAAAATCGCCGGTCAAGGCATATTCCATGGCAAGTCGCGACGGAATCTGGCGCGGCATCCGTATCAGGCCGCCAGCCCCCGCAACGAGGCCGCGCTTTACTTCGGGAATCCCGAACTTGGCGTCCTGGTTGGCGACAATCAGGTCACAGCTCAGCGCCACTTCCATGCCGCCCGCCAGTGCATAGCCCTCGACTGCGGCGATCAGGGGCTTTTCGGGCGGCCGCATGGTGAGGCCGGCAAACCCGCGGCCCTCGACCACGGGAGATTCGCCCTTGAGGAAGCCCTTGAGGTCCATGCCCGAGCAAAAGGTGCCGCCCGCGCCCGTGATGATGCCGACGCGCAGATCGTCGTCGCTGTCGAGGCGCTCGAGAGCCGCCGCAACGCCTTCGGCAAGCGCCTTGTTCACGGCATTTTTCGCTTCGGGGCGGTTCAGGGTGATGACGAGTACGCCATCTTCGACGTCGGTCAGTACGGTATCGTTCACGATCAGTTTCCTCTCATATGGTCAATGCTGTGGGCGGGAATATGCCGCCGGATTCTATTGAAGCGATTTTATGTTGCCGCCGTCGACGAGCAGGACCTGCCCGGTGATGTAGCTCGCAAGGTCCGAGCACAGAAAGGCTGCGGCATTTGCCATGTCATCGGGCTGGCCCATGCGCCGGACCGGCCATTGCGACACGCGATCGGCAATATGCTGCTCATAGGTCAGGCCTTTTTCCTCGGCGATTTTGGTGAATACGCGCCGGAACTGATCGGTTTCGATCGCCCCGGTACCGAGCGTGTTCACGGTTATGCCATGGGGCCCGAGTTCGGCCGACAGTGTTTTCGACAACGCCAGAGCGCCAACGCGATAGGCGTTCTGGGCTGCTCGGGCGAGTTCGCGGTGCGGTTCCTTCACCGAATTTGTGCCGATCGTCAGGATGCGGCCCCAGCCTTGTTCCTGCATATGGGGAGCAACCGCGCGGACGAGCCAGCCGAACGCCATCAGGTTGTTCCTGTTGGCGCGGTCCATGACCTCGTCGTCGATCTCCATGAAATTGCCTTTGGTGCCCGAATCGACGTTGAAGATGGCGATGTCCGACGCCCCGAGCCGCTCGGTTGTTTCAGCGGTAACCTGTTTCAATCCGTCTTTGGTGGTGCAGTCGGCAGCAACGCCGATAACTTCGCCGCCCAGTTCGCCCAGCTGCTCGACCGCCGCTTCGACATTGGCAGGCGTGCGCGACGCAACGGCGACCTTGCACCCTTCTTTGAGAAAAGTGCGCGCGCAAGCAAAGCCGATACCCTGGGTTCCGCCGGTTACGAGGGCGACCTTGTTCCTAATCCCGAGATCCATCGCAGGTTGCTCCTCTCCCGCTTTGCAGGCCCATTCGCGGTTATCGATTGTCTTATCTAACCAAGTTATATATCTCTGACTGTGCGGACACAGTCAACGAATTTGGCGCCAGGCCGGTGAATCGAAAAAAACCGACTGTGCTGCGGAGAGGATTGGCGAATGACGGATGCTGGCACTGCAGACCGGGCGATCCCGATATGGAATAGCATAGCGCCGTGGCGGCGCAATCTGACGCTGGGCCTGCTCTTTCTGGTCGCCGCCGTCAGCTATATAGACCGGCAGATTTTCACGCTGTTTCAGGACGATATCAAGTCCGAGCTCGGGCTTGATGACGGGCAACTCGGCATCCTGACCGGCTTCTCTTTCGCGCTCTTCTATGCGCTCGCTGCCTTCCCGATCGCACGCTATGCCGATCGCGGAGACCGCAGCCTGATCATTGCCCTGTGCGTTGCCTTCTGGAGTGCCGCGACGGTTGCCTGCGGCGCGGCGGCGAGCTTCACGCAGATGCTGCTCGCGCGAATCGGCCTTGCCGCGGGGGAGGCCGGCGCCACACCTGCGGCCAACTCGCTGCTCGTCGAGATTTTCCCGCCGAACCGCCGAGTACTGGTGATATCGGCAATGCTCGCCGCGAGTGCAGTCGGCCTTTCAGGCGGGCTCGCGCTCGCCGGATGGCTGTCGACCTTTTATGGCTGGCGGACCGTTTTCGTCATCGTCGGTGCTCCGGGCATCCTGCTCGGTCTGCTCGTCTGGCTGTTTGCAGCCGAGCCGCGCAAGGGCAAGGGTGCGCAATCCGTCGCAACGGTCAGCAAGCTTCGTCCGCTTGAAGTGGTACGCATCATGGCAAGTTCGACCTCGCTGCGCTGGACGGGCCTGCTGATGCTGTCCGTCCCGCTTTCCGGCTTTGCGATGATACTCTGGGGCGCATCCTTCTTCCGGCGTGTCCATGGGATGTCCGTTGCGGAAGTCGGCTTCTGGATGGGCGGGATGATGGCCGTCGGCCTCGTCCTCGGTAATCTGTGCGCCGGTTGGATCGGCGATCGCTACGGCACCGAGAATCCGCGCTTCAACGGCTGGCTGGCAGCCATCGGGCTGTTCACGGCCTTCCCTTTCGCCATGGCCTTTTGCTTCGTCGAAAGTCCCTATGTGGCGCTCGGCTGCTTTGTTTTCGTCAAGTTCCTGATGACCCTGTATCTCGGCCCGAGTATCGCGCTGTGCTTCGCCCAGGTGCCAGTTGCCATGCGCGCGATCATGTCGGCGACGATCAACATGTTCATCGGCATCGCGGGCACGGGCATCGGCGGGACGCTGGCCGGATATCTGAGCGCGGCGCTCGAACCGCGCCATGGTGACCAGTCGCTGCGATATGCGCTGGCCATCACTTCCACGGCGCTGCTGGTGGGGGGTGTCGCCGCGCTGATGGCCGGGCGTACGGCAAAAATTCTTCCCGAGAGCCTCAAATAGAAACGGCCGGCGCAAAGGCCGGCCGCTTCGAATGGTATGACGCCGGGTTCAGGCCGCAGCGTCTGCCGATGTCTGTACCTCTGGCTCGATCTGGAAAAGGCGAGCGGCGTTGAGGCCAAGTATGTCGGCCTTGGCCGCGTCGGACACGTCCAGCCCTTCGAACAGCTCGGCCTGAATCTTGCGGCTGACGGGGAAGGTGCCCTCGGCGTGGGGATAGTCGGACCCCCACATGACATTGCGTGCACCGGGCAGGCCTGCGGCGCTGGCCGTGATGCAGGCACGATCATGCTGGAAGCTTGCCCATACCTGATCGTCGATGATCTGGCTTGGCGAGCGAGACAATTTGGGCCGGACAAAGTTGGAATGGGCTTCGCTGACTTCGTCCATCCGCTCGGCGAGTGCGACAAGCCAGCTTGCACCGGATTCGATAAAGGCCACCTTCGCCTTGGGGTTGCGGTCAAGCACGCCGCCGGCGACGAGATACTGGCAGCTGTTGATCGCATCGCACATCTGGTTGGTATAGTTGATGATCGCCGCACCAGGGCCGCGCTCATGGATGACCGAGGCAAGGCCGGTCCCCGTGTGCAGGACGAAAACGATGCCGAGATCGCCGGCAGTGGCGAAAACCCGATCCCATTCCTCGCTATTATAGTTGGCGATGCCGTCGGGGGATACGGCAGGCAGCATGGCCGCCGTATATCCCATTCCGGCCAGCCGCTTCAGCTCGGCGACCGTATTGTCGAAATCGAGCACAGGCAGCATACCGCAACGCACGAAGCGATTGGGATGGTTGCCGAGAAAATCATTGTTCCAGTCATTGTAGATCTTGCAGGATTCGGCTTCGGCATCGGCATCGTCGATGGCGTACATCCAGAGGCCGAGACTCGGAAAGCAGATTTCGGCGTCGATGCCCTCGAGCTCCATGTCTTCAAGCCGCCCGGGAATTTCCCGGATACCCTTGCGTTCGGCATCTCCCAGCGCATTTTCGCGATGCTGGCCTACCCGGAGACGGTAGATCACCTTCTCCTCGGTGCCGGTGATCAGATACTCGCCTTCCTTGCGCGTATGGATGGCATGTTTTCGCATCGAAGCGGGCAGATTCTCCTGAAACAGGGTCGCCGGCTCCATGATGTGACTGTCTGCGCTGAATACAAATGGTTTCATTCGGTCCTCCATCTAACAGCCCACAACTACGCTGTTGAGGGCGATTCGTAAATAGGTATCTTTTTAGATCTGAATAGGCACCTAAATTACTTCGGAAAAGGAAGGCATATCAAGAAAATGGCTAATTTCCGGGACATCAAGCCATGTGTGCAAAACTGCAACAGCCTGAAGAAAGCGCTCAATGGCCCCTTTCCTTCACCAAAAACCGGTGATAAGGAATTCAACTAAGTTATATAAGTGGGCAAACCCACATCACGAACTTTGGATTGGATACTGGGAGGGTAATATGAAATTCCGCAATTTTGGTGCTGGTAAATTCGCGCGTTGCGCATCGATTGGTGCCATCGCGACAGCTGCATTATCGATGCCGGCCTATGCGCAGGATTCCGGCGATGCCGAAGTGCAGGATACCGTCGACCCCAATGTCATTCTCGTCATCGGCGTGACGCGCCAGGCGCAGGACATTCAGGAGGTTCCGACCACTATCACCGCCTTCAGCAGTGAGGACCTTGTCGAACAGGGTATCGTTTCGACCTCGGACATCGCGTCTTTCACTCCCGGCTTCAACATCCGAGCGTCGGGTAACAATCCGACAGCATTCAACCTGTCGATGCGCGGGCAGATCCAGGTCGACAATATCGCGACGCTGGAGCCTTCGGTCGGCACCTATATCGACGACATGTATATCGGCCGCGCCTATGGCCTGAACACCAACCTGCTCGACATCCAGTCGGTCCAGGTGCTCAAGGGTCCGCAGGGTACGCTGTTTGGCCGCAATACTTCGGCCGGTGCGGTCGTCATAGAAACCGTCCAGCCCCAGTTCGATGAAATTTCGGGGATGGTTCGCGGAACCTATGGCCGTTTCGACCAGCGTGAAGCGGAGGCCGTAATCAATCTCGGCTTCGACGATTTCGCGATCCGCGGCGGTTTTTTCTACGGCGCACGAGATAATTATCAAACTGATGTTGCATCGGGTGTTGGCTATGGCGAGCGCGAAACCATCAATGGCCGTATCCGTGTGGCGTGGCGTCCCGCCGACCCGCTGACCATAACGCTTTCGGGCGAATGGTATGACAGCGATATCAACGGTCCGGGCCGCCAGAATCTCTTCCTCAATGTCGGCGGCGGGGACCCGGCGGCGGCTGAGCGTGCCGTCCAGAATACCGACCGCGACTTTGTCGGCGTTTCGGACGTGACGACTTTCCCGGGCGCACCCGCGCAGGGACTGTTCAACGATATGGAAACCCAGACCTACATGCTGACCGCTCAGCTCGAGACCAGCTTTGGCGAGGTCAAGTTTATCGGTGGCTACCGGAATATCGTTGGCGCCAACCTTGTCGATCTCGATGGTTCGGCATTCCCGGCGCATTTCACCCAGGGCTTCCAGGACCTCGACCAGCTGTCGGCGGAACTGCGCGCCACGGGCACAGGCTTTGACGATCTTATCGATTTCGCGGTCGGCTTCATTTATTTCAAGGAGAACGGCAACGATCAGTCGCGTTCGAGCCTTTTCGCCAGTCCGTCATGGAGCAATTTCAACGGTTTCATCAACAATGACAGCTTCGGTCTATACGGACAGGCAAATGTGCATGTGACCGATCGCCTGTCGTTCACCGGTGGTTTGCGTTACTCGATCGACGACAAGGGCGTCACGGTGCAGTCGGCGGTCAATCCGTTCAACGGGCCGACACCGGTCGTCTGTCTGCCGACAAGCTTCAACTTCCCGCCTTCGGTGCCTGAAGATTGTGCCCGCGGCAGGTCCGATACCTTTACCAACCTGTCCTACACGTTCGGTGTCGACTTCCAGGCCACTGACGACATCCTGCTCTATGCGAAGCAAAGCCGCGGCTATCGTTCGGGCGTGCAGCAGCTGCGTTCGCTGAGTCTCACCGATACGACTCCGGCCCAACCGGAAATCGTCAACGAGCAGGAAATCGGTATCAAGACCCAATTCTGGGACGGACGCGCGACCTTCAACGTTGCGGGATTCCACAACCGTGTCAGCAATGCCCAGCGCAGTCCCGTTTTCACGGTTAACGGCCAGAGCCAGACCATCATTGAAAGCGCCGGCACGGAAACATGGGGGATCGAAGCCGATATCTCTGTCGAGGTTGCAGACGGTTTCCACATTTTCGCCTCGGGCTCACTGATCGATCCGCGATACACGAGCTACAACGGCTTTGGTGTTGTGGGGGCTGCCGGCATGCAGCAGCTCGTAGCTGTCGACAAAAGCGACAACGCTTTTATCGGTATCGTGAACGAGCAGTTCACCGTAGGTGCCAGCTATGAGGCAGATCTCGGAATCGGCCGCTTCAATGCCAATGTGGTCTATGCCTGGCAGGGCGAATATACGAATGCCGACACCCGGCCCGCGTTGTTCACCGCCGACCCGACGACGGTGCCCGGCGGCCTCGGACTGACCCAGGCACAGGCTGCGCAGTTGCAGGACGCCCTGTTGACCAACTCGCTCGGCCTTCTCAATGCGCGTGCCTCGCTGTCTTTCGGACCGCAGGACAATTACGAGATCGCAGTCTGGGGGCGCAATATCCTCGGTGATCGCGAACCGCTCTACACGCTTCTGTTGAGCAATGTGTATGTCGGATCCTCGTTCAACGAACCGTCCAGCTATGGCCTTACCTTCACGGCCAGGTTCGGCAACTAAGCGCTTCGGATTAGGGGAGCTGCCGCTCGACACGGCAGCGGTGGCTCCCCCTTTTTCGGACCGCAATCATTTGACGGGGCGATGGAAAACCAGCATCTCGACTGCATGATATCCGAGACGCCCGACGATGAATTCGGCGACGAAGACGGGGACGGCGCCGAGACGCCAAGATCCCGTCGACCGTCGCAGGTCCAACGCATCGTCCGCAGGCTTTTCGAACTCAGCATGGACAGTGAGGAAGGCGGGTTTCTGGGTTCCGAAGCCGAACTGCTAGACCGGCTGGGCGTCAGCCGGCCAACGCTGCGCCAAGCGGCCAAGATTGTTCAGAGCGACCAACTGTTAGAAATCCGCCGGGGCGCGGGTGGCGGTTTTTTCGCCGCGCGACCGGACGCGAAACATGTTGTCCAGCGCCCGGCCTTCTATCTGAGGATGCAGGGGGCAACGCTCCAGCAGATGCGCGAGGCGAGCGCCGCGATCCTGCCGGAGGTCACGGCCGGTGCGGCATTATGTGGAAACGGCACACTGATCGACGCGCTCGAGGCGCTGAAGGATGAATTGACGGCCATGGGAGACCCCACGCCTTCAACGCGCCAGATCATCGATCTTGAACGGCGGCTGTCGCGCCTGGTCGCTGAAATGACATCCAACCCGTTTCTCAGCCTGTTCATGGACATATTGTTCGAATTCGGCCTGCTCGAACGAAATTTGCGATTCTATGACGGTCACTCGAACCGTCGCCAGGATTGGTTCGATCTGCAACTTGGCCTGTGCGATGCCTTGATTGCCGGCGATCCCGAACAGGCCCGCGATATCTCGCGTCGGCGCTCCAAGCTGATTGAGCATTGGATCGCCGACGACTTGCCTCCCTCGGTGCGGATCGTCCGCAGGACCAAGCGCCGGCTCGATTGACGAGGAAGCAGATATGGACACGATTCTGACACGGACCGAGAATGGCGTGCGGGTGATTTCCTACAATCGCCCGGAGCGGCACAATGCGATCGACGATGCGATGGGCGATGCGTTTCGTCTTGCCTTCATGGATGCGGTGGAAGACCAGTCGGTGCGGGCAATCCTGCTGCGCGGGGAGGGAAAATCCTTCTGTTCCGGCCGCGATGTTTCCGTGCTCGGCCATCGCGAGCGCGACGAAAGCGATTTCGACTTTGTCCGCCGGCACCAGGATGGGCGGCTGGCCATGCAGGACTGTCCCAAGCCCGTGGTGGCCGCGCTCAAGGGCGGGGTGATCGGAGGCGGCTGTGAAGGTGCGCTCTGCGCTGATATTCGCGTTTCCGACGATACGCTGAAAATGGCTTTGCCCGAGATCAATTTCGGGCTGTTGCCTGACACTGGCGGTACGCAGTTGTTGGCGGCGCTGATCGGCATGAGCCGCGCCAAGGCCATGGTGCTGACCGGCGACAGGATCGACGCGAAGACGGCCTATGAATGGGGAGCGGTGGATTTCCTCGTCGCGCCGGACGAACTGGACGATTTTGCGCTCAATCTTGCGATGAAACTCGCCTCCAAGCCGCCGATCGCGCTCGCCATGGGCAAGCAGATGATCGACCAGATGCACGGCCCTGCGATCCGCAACGGGACACGGCAGGAGCTGCTCGCCCAGACAGCACTCTTCCTGACCGAGGATTACAAGGAAGCGCGAGCTGCACACCGCGAGGGCCGTAAGCCCGTTTACAGAGGACGATAATCATGGCGTTGCGAACACCTCCCGCCGAGGGCACGGCGATGCTGCCGGCAGGCACATTTGCCGGTCAGACAGTCCTGGTTACCGGGGGCGGTACCGGACTTGGCAAGGGCATGGCTGCGGAATTCGCACGGCTTGGTGCAAAGCTTGCCATCGTCAGCCGCAAACCCGAGCATCTCGAGGCCGGCGTCGCGGCGATGCGCGACATTGGCGCGGAGGCCGCCGCCTTTGCCTGCGACATTCGCGATGCGGACCGGATCACCGAGGTCTTCGACGAGATCGAAGAGGCGCTTGGCCCGGTTTCGGTTCTTATCAATAATGCAGCCGGCAATTTCCCGGTCCCCGCCGAGCAGATGTCCCCCAATGCCTGGAAAACGGTCGTCGACATCGTGCTCAACGGTACCTTCAACTGCAGCCATGAATTTGCCGTCCGGCGGATCGCCGCAGGCGAAGGCGGGGCGATCCTCAACATTGGCGCTACCTATGCCTGGACGGGTGGACCGGGCACGTCGCATTCTGCGGCGGCCAAGGCAGGCGTCACCAATATGACCCAGTCGCTTGCCGTGGAATGGGCCGGCGACGATATCCGCGTGAACTGCATCGCGCCGGGCCGGTTCCCGCATGGAGACATGCCGGCACATATGCTCAAGCATCGCGAAGACGAAATTGCCGACAATACGAACCCGGGCGGGCGCGTCGGCCTTGTCCGCGAGCTGGGCTGGGCAGCCACCTATCTCTGCTCGCCCTTCGCAGCCTATGTGACGGGTCATACGCTCGTTATCGACGCAGCCAACTGGTTGCGCCGGTCGCTGGTGATGCCTGAATTCGTACCCATTCGCGACCAGTTCGGCGCAAATGCAGACAAGGCCGCAATCAAGAAGGCGCGGGGAGATCGTTCATGAGCGAGGCGCTGGTCCTGCGGGAAGATCGGGACGGCGTCTGCACGCTAACCCTTAACCGACCGGCGAGCCGCAACGCAGTCAACCGCGATCTCTTCCGGGCATTCCGCACGCATCTGCTGGAAATCGAGGCGTCCGGGGACGCTATCGGTATCCTGGTAATCAAGGGTGCGGGGGGGCATTTCTGTGCGGGCCATGACCTCAAGAGCAAACCCCATGCCGACGCATTTGGCTGGCTGAGGCAGGAAATGCTGATCCTTGAACGGTTGACGAAGCTGCCCCAGCCCGTGATCGCGGCCGTGCAGGGGAGCTGCTACACGGGCGGCCTGGAATTCGCGCTATCCGCCGACTTCGTCGTCGCCGGGGAAAGCGCCCGGTTTGCCGACACGCATGGCAAGTGGGGCCTGGTGCCCGGTTGGGGAATGAGCCAGCGGCTGCCCCGCCGTATCGGCCAGGCCAAAGCACTCGAGATGATGTTGACCTGCCGATCCTATACGGGAGAGGAAGCTGCGGCGATGGGCCTTGCCAATTATTGCGTGCCCGATGCCGAACTCGATGCGACGGTTGCCGATCTTTGCCGCACGATCCTCGCCAACAGCTGGCACAGCAACGCCGAGAACAAGCGGCTGGTGTATGAAACGGATGGCATGGCGCTTGCCCAGGGCCTCGATCATGAGCTGATGCGCAACGCCGGTTTCGATCCGAAGCTGCGCAAGAAGGGCGAGCCGATCGGCGCATCCGGGACGGGCGCCTGATGGATATCGGCTTTTCCCCAGAGGAACAGGAGTTTCGCGAGCAGTGCCGCGACTGGCTGCAAACCCATATTCCCGCCGAGAAAAGGCCGCTCAACGCAGACGAAGCGCTTGATTTTGACAAGGCATGGCAACGCCAGCTCTTTGAGGCGGGCTGGGCGGGCATCAACTGGCCAGAGCGATATGGCGGACGCGGTCTTTCCATCGTCCAGCAGGTCATCTGGCTCGAGGAATATGCGCGCGCGCGCGCGCCGTGGATCGGGGCCAATTTCGTCGGCATCAACCATGGCGGCCCGACGCTGATCGTCAATGCGAGCGACGCGCAGAAGGCCTTCCACCTGCCGAAAATCCTGAAGGGCGAAGCGATCTGGTGCCAGGGATTTTCCGAGCCCGGCGCAGGTTCGGATCTCGCCGGCATCCGGACCAAGGGCCGGATAGAAGGCGATGAGATCGTTATCAACGGTTCCAAGATCTGGACGAGTTTCGCCCATGTCGCCGATTATCAGGAGCTGGTGCTGCGTACCGAAGAGGGGTCGCAGCGCCACAAGGGCCTGAGCTGGGTTATCTGCGACATGAAAGCGCCCGGTATCACCGTAAGACCGATCCGGAAGATGAGCGGACAGGTCGAGTTTGCGGAAGTTTTCTACGACGATGTGCGCATCCCCCTCGACAATGTCGTCGGCGGACTGGGCAATGGCTGGGCTGTCGCGATGTCGACGCTGAGCTTCGAACGGGGCACCGGCTTCATCGCCGACCAGGTGAAACAGTCGCAGGAAGTCGACGATCTGATCGCGACCGCGAGGGCGGAAGGCCTGATCACCGACGATCGAATCGCCGAAGATCTCGCCCAGCTCAAGGCCGAAGTTTCAGCCGTGCGGGCAATGACGTATCGCAACATCTCCGAAGTCGAGAGGCGCGGCCAGCCGGGGCCCGAAGCGTCGATCATTCGGCTCTTCACCGCCGAGCTGGGCCAGCGTATCGAGCGAATGGGCATCAGACTCATGGGCGAGCGACTGCTCGATTTCCGCTATGGCGACGACGATCTCGTTCACGATTATCTGCGTGGTTTCGCCGCGACGATCGCTGGCGGATCGGCGCAAATCCAGCGTGACATAATCGGCGAGCGCATGCTCGGCCTTCCGCGATCGAGGTAGCTGCGATGGATCTCACCCCCAATGACGAGCAGGAGGCGTTGCGCACGGCGACGGTCGACTGGCTTGCTGACAATATGCCGCTCGATCAGGCCCGGACACGCCCGGCCAGCATATGGCAGGGCATGGAGGATATGGGCTGGTTCGGCCTGACAACCGGAGCGATGGGGCTGGACCATGCGACCGAGGCCCTTCTCTTTGCCGAGCTTGGGCGGTTCCTGGCCCCGGTCTCCGCCATCTCGACCGCAGTGGCGGCGCGGTGGAGCGATACCGAGGGCAAGGTAGCGCTTGCGCTCGGCGAGAGGATTCTGGACTCCGGGGACACGGAGACGGCGCTGGGCCTGTTCGACGGCAAGGCAGGTCTGGTCTCCTATCAGGCCGCAGCGGCGGAGCCGAGCCTCGACCTTTCCACCGCCCAGACCATTCTCGATGCCGCGCCCGAACCGGCGTTGCTCGGTGAGTCCGAGGCGGCGCTGCATTTCCGGTTGCTGACGGCTGCCTATGCGGTGGGTTGTGCCGAGGCAGCGGGCGCAATGGCGACGGAGTATGCCAAAATGCGCGAGCAGTTCGGCAAGCCCATAGGCAGTTTCCAGGCGATCAAGCATATGTGCGCCGATATGGCCGTGCGTTCGCAGGTGTGCCGTTCGCAACTTTATTATGCAGCCTGCGCCCTGGATGGCGAGGATCCGGACGTCGACTTTCACATCGGCGCGGCAAAGCGGCTCGCCGACCAGGCTGCGCTGGAGAATGGCCGGGCCAATATCCAGATCCATGGCGGTATCGGCATGACCGACGAGGCGCTGGCGCATTTGCCGTTAAAGCGGGCGCACCTGTTGCAGTTCGTTGCTCCGACGGCGACGGCTGAACTGCTGTAGCAACGGTCAGGCGCCAGCCCGGGCCCAATAGTCGTCGCGCAATTTCTTCTTGTAGAGTTTTCCCGTGTCGTGGCGGGGCAGCTGCTCCATGAAATCGATGCTGCGCGGGCATTTGACCGAGGACAGCCGCTCACGGCAGAAGGTATCGAGTTCCGCGGCAAGCGCCTCTCCCGCTTCGGACCAGTTCTCGGGCTGGATCACGGCTTTGACCTCTTCGCCGAAATCCGGATTGGGGACGCCGAACACAGCAACATCCGAGACTTTCGGATGAAGGATCAGCATATTCTCTATCTCCTGCGGATAGATGTTCACGCCCCCTGAAATGATCATGAAACTTTTGCGATCGGTGAGATACAGATAGCCCTCCGCATCGATCCGCCCGATATCGCCCAGTGTAGACCAGCCTTCGTGGCTGGCATGGCGGGCGGCTTGCGTCTTTTCGGGGTCGTTCAGATATTCGAAGCGGTTGCCTCCGCTGAAATAGATCGCCCCGGTTTTGCCGGGTGGCAGTTCGTTGCCGTCCTCGTCGCAGATATGGATCTGGCCCGTCCGGGTACGTCCGACCGATCCGGGATGTGCCAGCCATTCCTCGGGCGTGATGAAGGTCGATCCGCCACCCTCGCTGCCGCCATAATATTCGTAGATTATCGGCCCCAGCCAATCGAGCATCTGCTGTTTGACGGGGACGGGACAGGGGGCCGCCGCATGGACGACCTGTTTAAGCGAGGAGAGATCGTAGCGCTTGCGCACGGCCTCGGGCAGCTTCAGCAGGCGAACGAACATTGTCGGGACGAGCTGGGAAAAAGTGACGCGATATTTTTCAACCGCGGCGAGCCAAGCTTCGGCGTCGAATTTCTCCATGACAATGACGGTGCCGCCGGTGCGCTGGACAGTTGTGGAGTACATGAGCGGAGCGGTGTGATAGAGAGGTGCGGGTGACAGATAGACGGTGTCCGTCGATAATCCGTATGCTGCCGCGACCATAGGTGCGAAGGGCGGATCGCCATCGACCGGACCTTCAGGCAGTGCGATCCTGACACCCTTGGGCCTCCCTGTCGTGCCGGAGGAATAGACCATGTGAAAGCCCGGGCTTTCATCGGCAATCGGCGTTTCCGGCCATTCTGCGCAGCTTTCCTCCCAGTCGGGGACGCCGGCAAGACCGGAGAGACCAAACACGGTATCGACATCCGGGATCAGCGCATCACGCTCCGCAACCAGCCTTTCGGCCGTCACGCCAACACCTGCCGAAAGGAGCAGCGCCTTGGCTGCGCTGTCATTGACTATATAGGCGGCTTCATCCGGCGTCAGCCGGGTCGATATCGGCGTAATGAACAGGCCGGCGCGCTGGGCTGCCCAATAGGCGGTGAAGAATTCGGGCCGGTTCTCGATCATGAGCGCGACCGCATCGCCGCGCGTCAGCCCCCGGTCGCGCAGCAGATGTGCGCCGCGATTGGCCCGTGCCTCAAGCTCGCCATAGCTCAGGCACTCGCCACTGCCCGCCATGATGGCGGCGGCGTGACCGGGTCTGTCGAGATGATTGCGTGGATACATGATCTTCCTTCCGATCAGCTCGCCGACCCCCTATTCTCCGGTTCGTCGAACCTGCTTCCATGCCCGAAAATCTCCGGATCACCATCATGTTGTCTAACTAAGTTAGACATGATAGGCAAGGCAGCGATTGGGTTTCAGGGGAGGTGCCACCGGGCTGAAAAGTCACGAAAAGGGCATCTTCCTGCAAGGTAAACTGAGTTGATACGCAATGCCGAAATGGACGGCGCCGTCTGGCGTCGGACCAGCGGGACAATAGGAAGGATTTCGCGATGAGTGTTTTGGGAGTGGCCGAACCTGAATTCATGTCTGACGAGGAGATCGCGATCTTCAACGATGCAGTCGGTAAGTTCTTCGATCAGCATGCGCCTGAAAAGCGTCTCAAAACCTGGGAAGAAAATGGCCAGTGCGAGCGTGATTTCTGGCGTGAGGCCGGCCAGGCCGGATTGCTCGGTGTTTCCGTACCGGAAGAATTTGGCGGGCATGGGGGCGATTTTCGTCATGACATGGTTGTCGTCAACCAGACCGCTGCCAAGGGCGCGATCGGTTTCAATGCTTCGCTGCACAATGTCATCTGTGTGCCCTATATCGTTCGCTACGGCACGGACGAGCAGAAGAAGCGCTGGCTCCCCAAAATGGTTTCCGGCGAGCTCGTTACCGCCATCGCGATGAGTGAACCGGGCGCTGGCAGCGACCTTCAGTCGGTTTCGACAACCGCGATCAAGGACGGCAACGGCTATCGCATAAACGGTTCGAAAACCTTCATCTCGAATGGCCAGGTCGCCGATTTCATCATCGTCGTCGCCAAGACCGATCCGAACGAAGGGGCCAAGGGTATCTCGCTCATGTGCCTGGAAACCGAAGGTGCCGACGGTTTCGAGCGTGGTCGCAAGCTAGACAAGATCGGCCTTGATGCCTCCGACACGTCCGAGCTGTTCTTCGACAATGTCTTCGTGCCCGGCGAAAATGTTCTCGGTAACGTTGAGGGCCAGGGCTTTTACCAGCTGATGGGAGAGCTCGGTCAGGAACGACTGCTGATCGCAATGGGCGCCGTGGGTACGATCGAACGGGCACTCGAAGCGACGCTGGACTATGTCAAACAGCGCAAGGCGTTCGGCAAGACGGTCTGGGATTTCCAGAATACCCAGTTCGTGCTCGCGGATCTCAAGGCCAAGGGAGCTGCGGCAAAGGCACTGGTCAACGATTGCATCGCCCGGCACCTGAAGGGCGAACTCGATCCCGCCACCGCGGCGAGCGCCAAATATTGGTGCACCGAATTGCAGGGCGAGGTTGTCGACAAATGCCTGCAGTTCCATGGCGGCTGGGGCTATATCAACGAATATCCGATCGCCCGGATGTATCGCGACAGTCGTATCACGCGCATCTTTGGCGGCTCGAACGAGATCATGAAGATGCTGATCGCACGAAGCATGTAGCATTGCCGGGCCGCATGGTCATGACCGGGCCGTTGCGACAAGGCTGACAGCATCCGCCCGCGCCTAGCGGTGCCTTTCCGATCCGCAAATCGGGGCGAGCGCTTACCGAAGGTCGAACTTTTTCGCCTTGTCAGCCATCAGCGTGGCGCGATCAACCTGCGACGTGCCCAGCGGATTGCCGAGCAGGCAATATTGAAGACCCGTGGACAGCGCCACGGTCCGTGGCAGGTCTAGCGATTGCCAGATTGCCTTGAGCGAACCCTGTGTTGCCGCAGTTGGTTTGGCCGCTATGATTTTTGCGAGTTCCGCAGCGCGATCATGGAGCTTCTCGAGCGGCAGGACCTCGCTGACAATGCCTATGCGCTTGGCGGTTTCGGCGGAAATGCGTTCGTCATTGCCGAGCAGCACCATGCGCAACACGTCTCCGAGCGGCATTTTATAGGTCGCGCCGATCGGCTCGAGAGCGCTTGTCATGCCATAAGTAACATGCGGATCGAAAAAGGTCGCATCTTCGGAACAAATGACGATGTCGCACTCGTTCAGCCAGTAGAAGGCGCCGCCGGCCGCCATGCCGTGAACTGCGCACACGACTGGCTTCCAGCAGTTGTTCGCCTTGGGCCCCAGCTTGTTTCCGGGGTCCTCTGCATTCCAGGGATCGTCGATGACGACCTCTCCGCCGGGCTCGCGCGCAGCCTTGACGTCGACCCCTGTGCAGAAGGCGCGGCCGGGCGCCGCTTTCAGAACTACGCAGTGAATATCATCGTCAAAACTGACCTTCGCCCATACATCTGCGAACTCATCCATCATCTGCCGGGTGAAGCTGTTCATTGCTTCGGGCCGATTGATCGTTATCGTTGCGACATGGTCGGATGTTTCAAACAACAGGGTGTTATAATCGGCCATGACAATTTCTCTCCACGCAGTTAGAATAGTTAACTAGGTGATATATCCACAAACCGAACGCAGCAAGCTAGTCTCTTGGTCCGGTGTTCGAACAGGCAGAGTATAACGATGGCAAAACCAGCTTCTCACGAAAACCTCCGGAGCGATAGTCCTCTTGCACCAAGGCCGAACGAACGGCCGCTGCGCGTTCCCAAGACCGCCGAAATTGTCGCCGACAGCATTCGAAAGCGAATCATACAGGGTGAGCTAAAGGAAGGCGATTCGCTGCCGCCCGAAGCGCAGCTGATAGAGACATTCTCGATTTCCCGGCCAACCTTGAGGGAGGCATTCCGTATCCTCGAGGCCGAACGCCTCATCAATGTCGTGCGCGGATCCCGGTCCGGTGCCCGTGTCCATCAACCGCGAGTCGAAAGCGTTTCGCGTTATGCGAGCTTCGTCCTCCAGGCATCAGGCATCACCGTTGCCGACATCTACGAGGCGCGTCTCGCCATTGAACCTTATGCGGTTCGGCAACTTGCGCAAAAGCGGCCCAAAAAGGGAATTGAGCGGATGCGTGCCGAAGTCGACCGCCTGAACGTTCTGGTCGATGAGGGGCGCTACACCGAATTCATCATCGGCGTCGCCGAATTCCATCGCCTGATGGTTGAAGTGGCGGGTAACGAGACGCTCCATTTTCTTACCCGCGTGCTCCAGGAAGTCATCGAGCAGTTTCAGGTCCGCCACCTCTCAATGTATCCGCGGGATCCGGGGGAGCAGAAAAAAAGTTCGCTCGCAGGTGTCCGGTCCTTCCATAAACTCATCGCCCTGATCGAAGCGGGCGATGCAGCCGAGGCCGAGGAACATTGGCGGTTGCACCTCACCAATGCCAACAGGACCTGGGCGATCGACCGGACTCTTTTGGAGGTCCTTACCGCAGCCGATTGATCCCTTCGCCACACAGACGAACCCGTCCAAGGTGGGTTGCCCCGATCTCTGACATAGTATACTAAGTTAGACATCAAGTGGGCCTGCTCTCCTTTGCAGTGCCTTGTGGAGAGGATCGTCATAATGAGCAGTAAGGATGCAGCTCCGTCCCGCGCGGAAACACTGAAGCAAAGCGAAGAGTGGAAAAAGGCGGTCGAGTACGAGATTACCGACCATGACATCGAGCGCCAGAAGAAGCTGCTGGGGCATATGCAGGCTGCCAAGACGCGCGAATACAACCAGACCGCGACGATCGACAATATTCGCAACTTTGCCCATGGCTGCGGCGATGACAATCCGCTGTTCTGCGATCCCGATTACGCCGCCGGTACGCGCTGGGGATCGGTGATCGCGCCAGGCATGATGGCCGGCATTCTCAACAAGCCGATGAAGGGCGATCCCGTACCCGATGAAATCAGGGCGCTGAGAAAGAGCCTGTTCAAGGGCGTTCACGTCTTTGTCTCGGGATCGAAATGGGATTTCTACCGGCCGATTCTCCCGGGCGACACGATCTACAGCTATAATGGCGACGAAACCTGCGAGGTGAAGCAGTCTGAATTTTCGGGTCGTTCGGTCATTGCCGTGCGCAAGGATGTCAAAGTCAATCAGCGCGGCGAGGTCGTTGCGGTTTATCGTATCCTGCGCGTCCTTACCGAACGCAAGACGGCCGCCAAGAAGGGCAAATATTCGGCTATCGAACCGGCGGAATATACCGATGAGGATATCGCAAAGATCGATGAGGTCTATGCGAACGAAAAGGTGCAGGGCGGCGAGCCCCGCTATTTCGAGGATGTTTCGGAAGGCGACTCTCTGGGCAACATGGCCAAGGGTCCGTTGACCGTTACGGATGTCATCTGCTTCCATTCGGGCGGCTACGGGTTTGTGCCCTACGCACCTACCGTCGGCCGTCTGGCCTATAAGAACCGGACACGTATCCCGGCCTTCTACATCAAGAACGAGCATGGCGTACCGGACGTCGCCCAGCGGCTCCACTGGGACCCGGTCTGGGCCCAGGCGATCGGCAATCCGATGGCCTATGATTATGGTGTAATGCGTGAGAATTATCTCTGGCACTATCTCAGCGACTGGGCCGGCGACGATGGCATCATCACCCATGTCCATGACGAGATTCGCAAGTTCAACTATATGGGCGACACCCAGTTCGTTACCGGCGAAGTGACGGGCAAGCGCGAGGAAGGCGGGCAGGCGCTGGTCGACGTCGCGGTGCGCTTCACCAATCAGCGCGGCGATGAAACCGTCAAGGCGACAGCGACGATTGCCCTGCCGAAAAAGCAGGGTCTCGCAATGTATCCAGAGGTGCCGCGCGATCTTGCCGAGGAAGCAGCTCGGATGATGGCGCGACACTGGGAACTGTCGAAGAAATAGGGCAAACCCCTCCCACAAAGCGAGAGGTGGCTATGACGGAAACCGGAGAAATATTGCTCGAGCGTGACGGCGGCGTGGCTATTGTCACCTTGAACCGTCCCGAGAGCCTTAACGCGCTGAAAAACTCGATCATGGTCGAGCTTCGCGAGACGCTTGAGGAACTGGCCGTGGACGATGCCACTGGCTGTGTCGTCGTGACTGGCGCGGGCCGGGGTTTCTGTGCAGGAGGCGACCTCAAGCAAGGCGGTGGTGAACGCGGTGGCGGCGCCAATCGCGAAGCGGGCGGACGCGTCGAGCAGGGATATACACGGCTCCGTCGACACATGGAGTCGTCGCGCCTGCTTCACGAAATGCCCAAACCGACGATCGCGATGGTCAACGGTCCGGTGGCGGGGGCCGGTATCGGCATCGCCGGTGCATGTGACCTGCGGTTCGCCGGCAGGGCTGCGACCTTTCTTTCGGCATTCGAGCGGATCGGTGCAGGCGGCGATTTCGGATCGACATGGTTCTGGACCAGGATCCTCGGCACGGGCGTCGCGCGCGAACTGTTCATGCTCTCCGAAAAACTGACGGCCGAAGAGGCTTTTGCCAAGGGCATCTATACGAAGCTTTTCGATGACGATGCGCTGCGCGAGGAGACGATGAAGGTCGCGCACAAGCTCGCGAACGGGCCGCGCATGGGGTATCGCTACATGAAGAAAAACCTCAACCTCGCAGAAGATGCGGCATTCGAGGCCGCACTGGACCATGAGGCGCTCAACATGACGCTTTCGACCCAGGCGAGCGCGGCGATCTGGAAAGCGGAAAAGGACACCAAGGGCGAATGAACGAGGGCTATATCGCGTTGAAGCTCGACGTAGCGGGCGCCCTGCCGGCGGATGTGGCTGGTGACCAGCCCAAAGCACCGCTGGATATCCGAAAGAGCGGATCTTGAGTGAATTCAAAGATATAGAAACCGGAATAGAAAACGGCATCGGCACGGTGAGCATTGCCCGCGGTGATGCGAACAACACCGTTCGCCCGCAAACCTTGCGTGAAATCTGCGAGGCGCTCGATATGCTGATGGCCGACGAAGCGGTCAAAACAATCGTGCTGCGAGGCGATGGCCGGCATTTTTCGGCAGGCGCCGATTTCGGTTTCCTGGAGGAACTGACATCGACCCCGGCCGCACAGATCAAATCGACCATCTACACCCATTTCCAGGGCGCGGCGAAGCGGCTCTACCATTGCCCCAAGCCGACTGTCGCGCTGGTGCAGGGCGCTGCGGTGACGGTCGGCTGCGAACTGACACTCGCCTGCGATTTCCGGATCGCCGCCGAGGATGCGATGTTCCAGGAAAGCTGGATAAATCTAGGCATCATGCCGCCGCTCGGCGGTACCTTCCTGTTACCCCGCATCGTCGGCCTGGCGCGGGCCAAGGAGATGTGCCTGCGCGCACGACGGGTGAAGGCGGCCGAAGCGCTCGATATCGGGCTGGTATCGGAAGTCGTGGCGAACGATGCACTCGATGAGCGAGGTCGCGAATTGGCAACCGAGCTCGCCGCCATGGCGCCGCTTGGCTATGCTGCGATCAAGGAGGCCCTGCACCGCGGACTCGAAACCGGGATGGAGGCGGAATGGACCGCTAATGTGGCCAATCAGGCAATCCTGATCGACAGCCAGGATTTCGGGGAAGGGCTCGATGCGGTAAAGGCCCGGCGCAAGCCCGAATTCAAGGGGCGCTAACCTCTTTCAACCAGATCGCTCGTCATGGCCATAGCCGATCTCGCCATCCCACACATAACGGGCGATCGCCTGCTTCATGAGCACGCCCGCATTGCCGTCTCTCGCATAGACGGGCGGCATGCCGGCCGCTGGTGCGCCCCATTCCGGCATCGACCAATAAAAGGCGCGGATATCCTCGCCCTCAATATCTATCATGCCATGTGCGTCGGTGGCGAGCTGGAGCCAGTATTTCCCCTCGTTGAGATCGCGGTGCGTGCGGGGAAACTGCAGGATGCGCGCGGGTTCCAGATGCTTGCCATCGGTTATATGGGCTTCTGAGAACAGGTAGCGCCCGTCATCGCCGATATTGACGAGTACGCCAAAGCCCCGGCCGCTTGGAAACAGGCCACTCATCCAGCAGGTTCCCGCCATGCCGTTGAGATCGCGGCTGCCACGGACATGGCAGCGCAGGCCGACGCCGTTGAAATCCATCACCTCATCGCCGGCCCTAACCTTGCCCGTCACGCGCACAAGCTGGTCGTAGCGGAAGCAATCAGGGTGCATACCCTTGCTCGTGCGGGCCGCGATCCACAGACCCGCCGGCCCTTCCATCCCGTGCCGTGCTTCGGTCGTCAGCGTACCGTTGCACCATGCGGGTGCCGCGCATTCGCTTTCAAAGTCGACTGAAAAGGCCGTGACGGGCGCTTCGTCGGCAACGTTTCCATGAGCCTGGTCGCTGTCCGACGTGGCAAAGGCGGGCAGATTGTCGACCGTGTAGGCCCAGCGATGGAAGGGTTCGATGCACCGATAGGAGATATGCGCACTGGAGGGTGCCGCGCCGTCCGTTACCCGGCCCGGATCGTCGTGCCGCCGACGCAGGATTTTCCCGCCAGGAAGGAACAGGGTCGCGCCGCCGGCCATCGCGCCGTCCTTGATCTGCGGATGAAGATTGAGCCCGATGTCGCGCTCCGCGTCATACGCCCAGAAGTTCATCGTCTCGGCGACGCCCGGATCGTCGGGAAAGGGTCCGGTCAACGCGTAATCCTGCTCCGGCACCAAGCCGGCTGAAAAGGCGTCCGTCATGTCTTTCCTCCTGTCACGGGAAGGGAGAAATGCGCCAAATAATCGGCGAATTCCTCGTGAATTTCCTCGGTGCGCATACCGAATTCCTCGGCCGAATAGTGATGCTTTCCGTGTTTGCCCTGTCGGTTGGCCGCCATGAAACCCTCCATCGAGCGTCTTGCTTCCCGGGTCTCGGGAATTCCATAATGCTCATAGATCGAAAGAACGGCCCCGATCGGATCGTCAACGAAATCAGCATAGAGGATGTCGACGAAGCGTCCGGCGAGTTGCGGGTGTGCATCGCGAAAGGCCATGGCGCGGTCCATCCCTAGCCGCCACTTGGCGGTTTCGGCCTTGCCCAGTTCCAACTTGTCCACCGCATTGCCCGCCATTTCGTGAAGAAAGGCGATGAGGCTTGCATTGGAAGGCATGATCGCCGCCGGGTCGCGATGGATGAATACGATCCGCGCATCCGGATAGGCGTCGAACAGCGCATCCAGGTGGAACAGGTGAGGCGGCGATTTGAGCACCCACCAGTCCCGTGGCGCGAAGGCCTGGAGGTGCTGGAGCATGTGGTTGTGAATACCGAAGGCAGGGCGCATGTCGCTGTCCAGCAGCCAGCGCTGATAGGAGGGCAGGGGCTGCCGCGCCGTGAAATTGAGCGACTGAAAGGCAAGTTGCATGATCGCATTGCATTCGTCGGGGAGTTCGGCCCCCATCGCATGCATGGCGCGAAACTGGGCTGGAAGCTGTTCGATGATCGCTTGCTGCCGGGCGATGCGAGGATCGCTGCCGAATGTATCTGCGCGGGGCGGCGGTGAAGGTTCGGCCAGCTCCCAGGCAAGCGGGCTACGTGCGCGCGGGTCGGCGGCGAGCAGGGCGTGCAGGATCGTGGTACCCGACCGCGGGAAGCCGGTGACGAAGATCGGCGCCCTGATCTCCTGCGCTGCGATTCCCGGGAAGGCGGTGCGATCGGCGTAAAGGCGCAGCCGTTTTGTCAGCAGTGCGAGCAGTTGCACCTCGAAGGCCCCGGCTTGTGCCAGGTTCGCGCCGTACTCCGCGACGAAGGATGCGCACAGCTGGTCGAGCGCCTCGCGAAAGGGTGGATCGCCCCAGTCATCGAGCTTCGCCTGCTCTTGCGCACGCTCGACCAGCAGGTCTGCGGTTAGCGTCCGGCCCGTCATCGCGACACCATTGGCCTGTTGAGGCTCGTGCTGGACTGCCAGTCGATCCGTACCTGCCGGTGTGCGACCAGCCATTCACCGGCGTGACGCGTGTAACGATCGATATAGACGCCGCTGTGATCGATTCCGGCATTTGTGACGACGAAGAAATAGATGCGGCCGGTGGCATCGTCTGCATCCTCGCCGGGCAGGATCTGCATCGTCGTCAGATGGTGGCGGGTCAGGGTAAGGTCCGGGTTGCGCTCTCCAGCGCCCAGAGCCTCGATGATGCCCCTGCGGCCAGCCCCACGGCGGCCGGGAAATTCGAGAATACCATCGGGCGCAAAACAGGCGGCGAGATCGTCGATGCGCGCGCGATCGCCTGCAATATTGTATCGGGTTACGAGCGAGCGGATTGCCGCGAAATCGTGGGGCGGCAGGGTCATTCTCCGCTGCTCTTCCGTACGAATTTCAGGCCCTGATTCAGCGTCCAGTCCCCTTCCGGATCACGTACCCAGCCCGATGCGGCCCAGGTGCCGCCGTCGACCGGCAGGATCGCTCCCGTGATGTAGCTGGCCAGGGGCGAACAGAGAAATGCTGCGGCGTCGCCGCACTCCATGTCGACGCCTTCACGGCCCAGCGGGATCAGCCGGTTCATGGCATCCTGCGCTTCGGGTTCGGGTTCGGTCCAGCTCGCCTCATCCACGGCTCCCGATCGGTTGCCGCGCGTTCCGGGCGTCACGGTGTGATCGGGCGCTATGCAATTGACCCGAATCCCATGTTCGGAAAGTTCGGCCGCCATGGTCCGGGTGAAGCTGTTCATCCCGGCCTTGCATGCAGCATAAACTGCGAAATTGGGGGCGGCGCGTGCCGCTTCTATGCTTGAGACATTGATGATCGAGCCGCCGCGCCCTCCCGCGATCATCTCTGGTGCCGCTGCCGAGACTGCCGCCAGCATGCTGACCAGATTGATGTCGATATGTCGTCTCCAGCTGCGCTCGCTCTGTTCGAGAAAGGGGCGTCCACTGACCCCTCCGGCATTGTTGACGAGAATGTCGATCCGTCCGAAGCGCTGCTTGGTCTCGGCAACAAGGGTACGGATTTGATCGCTGTCCATTACGTCGGTTGGACAGGGCAGGGCCTCGCCGCCCAGAGCAAGGATGCGTGCCGCCACTTCCTCGCAGCGTTCGGGAATGATGTCGGCAATTGCGACATGCGCACCGGCCTCGGCCAGTCGCAGGGCAATCGCCCTGCCGATGCCGCCACCGCCGCCGGTGACGATTGCCACCTGCCCTTCGAGGCTTAGCCGGTCCGCCAGATTGTTGCCCATTCTTCCTCGATCCTTTCCCGGGAAAGGCTGGTTCAGTCGTTGAGGCCGATCCCCATAACCGCACCGGTTACATATGCCGCATAGTCGCTCAGCAGATAGGCTGCCATCCGGCCGAGCGCCGGGCCGTTTTCGTTGGTGAGAATTGTGTTCACGCGGACGCCGTCGCGCGCCCATTCGACTGCAATCGATTTGGTGAGGTTGCCGAGCGCGCCCGCAGCCGCCGCCTGATCGGCACCTGCCTGCTGTTCGGGCGTGCCGACAAAAAGGATGGCGCCGCCGCGTTGCGCAGAACGCGCGGCCTCGTTGAACAGTTTGGCGGCCTCGAACCGGTCGTCGAGACCGGCGTGCATCGCCGCCCGCCATTCACCGTGCGTGATATGGTGTGCCAGCTTTGGTGCAGGCGCGCGCGCGATATGGACAAGGCAGTCGCTCTCGCCTTCCTGTACCAGTATCGCGCCCGCTTCCTCCAGCGCTGCGGCGATGGCCGGATCTTCGCCGATCAGCTGCACCGTTTTTCCGTCGAGCCAGCCGGTCATTTCCACCCCCACGGCCCGTCTTCGCGTTCGCGTGGCGGTACGAAGTCGGGCATCATCAGCGAACGGCGCAGAGATTCGCCGCCGTCCTGAAGGATCACCTGACCGGTCAGTCCCTCCATTAGCGGCGAACATAGCAGGGCCGAAAGCCAGCCGAATTCATATGTCTGCCCGGTCCGGCCGGCCGGGATCATATTCTGCAGCGGCGAGATCGCTTCGGCACCGTTGCCGCTGGTTGAACTTTCATGCGGGAAGAAACCGGCGGCGACGGCATTGACGCGGATACCGAGTGGCGCCCAGTCTTCGGCAAGCTTGCGAGTCATCGTCGCCTGCGCAGTCTTGGCGGCGGCGGAATGCGCGTCACCCGGAAAGCCCGTCCATATATATTGCGCGCTGTTGTTGATGATCGCGCCGCCCCGTCCGGCCTTTTCCCTGCGGCGTGCGAATTCGGCCGAGCACAGGAACGTACCGTCGATCGCGATCCGCGTGACGGCGTTCCAGGCGTTCATCGACATATTTTCGGTCAGCACCGGGAAGTTGGCGCCGGCATTGTTGGCAAGCAGCGACACGGGGCCGATTGCGGCCTCGGTCGCATTGAAGGCCTGAGTTATCTGGTCGGGGTCGCGAACGTCGCAGCTCGTGGCGTGAACCGGAACGCCGAGCGCGGCGATTTTCGATGCGCCTTCCTCGGCGCGTTCGATGGAGCGGCCCATCACGCCGACGGCCGCCCCGCCTTGCGCGAAGGCGATAGCCATGGCCAGCCCCATGCCCGATCCGCCGCCTGTCACCAGCACGGTGTGGCCGGCGAATATGTCGGAAGGATATGGTGGCCGCTCGAAAGGCGGCGGCTCCGGGACAATGTGATGGGCGGGAACCGGCATGCAATAGACTTGCAAAGACAAGGCGGCTTAGTCAAGAGATAATGAACTAAGTTATATAACTAGGCCGGGGAAATTGCGATGAAGGGCCTCAGCGCGAAGCGCTAAGCGATTCACTATCTGTCGGCGGCGCCGAAAGGGCGACGCGCCCGCCATCGACGATGATCGTCTGGCCAACAACATAACTGCCCGCCGCACTGGCGAGAAAGATTACCGCTCCGGCGATGTCGTCGGGTTCCCCGGCACGCCTGAGCGGAATGGATGAGACGATCGCGCCAAGGGCCGCTTCCTGCTCGAATATCGGCCCCGATGTGTAGCTGCGAACGAAGCCGGGCGAGATGCAGTTCACTCGAATGCCCTGTTTGACATATTCGTCGGCAAGGCTGCGCGTCATGTGCGCAACGGCCGCTTTGGACGCGCCATAGGCGAACAGGTTGTACCCCGGCGAGTGGCCGGCGATCGAGCCTATCAGGACCAGGCTTCCCTTGGTTTCCGCCAATGCGTTCCGAAAGGCGTGGCATAGCCGGAAATTGTGATGGACATTGGTATTGAGGAGCCGCGCGAATTCCTCGTCGGGAGTATCTTCGGCCGGGCCTATAAAGGCGAGGGCGGCGGCGTTGGAGACGAGGAGATCGACCCTTCCAAAGGCGGTGATCGCCTCCCCAGCGAAACGTTCGATATCCGCCCTGTCGTCCAGGTCGCAGGTCGCGTACTTCGACACCTCCGCGCCGGCCGCATTGTTGATCGCGCCAACCGCTTCCCGGCAATCGGCTGCGGTCCGGCTCGAGATCACAACTTTCGCTCCATGTGCGACCAGCTGTTCCGCGATGCCGCGGCCGATGCCCTTGGTCGATCCCGTGACCACGGCGACTTTGCCCGTGAGATCGAACAGGCTCATGATGCGTCCTCCTGCGTTTCGGCTTCTTCCATCTTGCGGTTGATATGATGGAGATAGCTGAGCGTGCCGACCGGGATGCGGCTGCCACCATTCACCTGGACGACGCTGCCCGATACCCAGGACGATTCGTCCGACGCGAAATAGACGGCGAGCGGGCCGATATCCTCCACCTCGCCGAGCCGGCGCAAAGGCACGGTTTCAATTTGCCGGCGACGGGTAGATTCGCGGCGCATGCTCTGCGAATTTTCCGTGACGACGACCCCCGGTGCGATTGCATTGACGCGGATACCGAGATGCCCCCATTCGACTGCCATTGTTGCGGTGAGATTTTCGACGCCTGCCTTTGCGGCTCCATATTGCCCGGTATAGGGGCAGGGCTGCGAGCCGGATCGCGAAGAGATGTTGATGATCGATCCGCCATGCTCTCCCATGGCGCGTGCGGCGGCCTGGGCGGCGAAAAAGGTCCATTTGAGATTCAGGTCGACGACCCGGTCCCACTGATTCTCTGCCAGGTCGATCAGCGGACCGACATCTCCGGCGCTCGCCGATCCGGCATTGTTGACCCAGCAATTGATCGCACCGAACCGGTCGAGCGACGCGGCGACCAGTCCGTCGATGGCATCCTGGCTGGTGATGTCGCACGGATGTACGAGCACGTCGGCACCAAGGCCGGCAATTTCCTTGGCCGTGCTTTCAAGTGTCTCTGCGGTTCGACCCGAGATCACCAGATTCGCGCCAGCTTCGGCCAGCGCGAGGCTGATGCCGCGTCCGATACCGCGTCCGCCACCGGTCACAACGGCTGTCTGGCCGGCGAGTGAGAACATGGGCGCTAGTTCCTCAGGATGAAGCCGCCGTCGACGTTCAGCGATTGCCCGCTGATCCAATCGCCGGCCGGGGAACAGAGCAGCATCAGCGCGCCGACCAGTTCGTCCGGCTGTCCACGCGCGCGCAACACGCAGCGCGCTTCTACCGCCTGGACGAACGGGCTGTCCGGCGGGGTCAGTGCGGTGCCGGCATCCGACATGGTCATGCCCGGGGCTATCGCGTTGACGTTGACGTTCATGGGGCCAAGCTCGGTGGCGAGCGTCTGGGTCAGGCCATGCAGTGCGATCTTGCTGACCCCATAGGTTGTCTGGGCTGGCCAGGCGCCGGCCGAAAGCTGGTTGACGATCTTGCCGCCACCGCGTTCCTGAAACAGCGGCACTGCCGCCTTGGCGCAAATCAGGGCGCCTGTGAGATTGACCTTCATCAGCTTCTCGAAATCGGCGATTTCGGTCTGGATTGCAGGCGTCCCGACCGCCTCTACCATCAGGGCCGCATTGTTGACGAGAATATCGAGACCGCCAAAGGCGTCCTTTGTCGCTGCCATCATCGCCGCCACACTGGCTTCGTCGGTGATGTCGACCTGTACGGCTTTCGCTGTGCCTATATCGGCATTGATTTCAGCCGCGACGGCTTCGGCGCCCTCGCCATTGAGGTCGGCGACCACAACGCTGGCCCCGGCCTTGGCGAGTCCCTTGGCATAGGCTGCGCCGATCGAATTGCCGCGCCCGCCGGCACCGGTGACGATAGCGACCTTGCCGCTGAGGTCGAACTGTTCATTCGGATTGAAGGTCATGGCGTAACTCCTAGCTGAAGATGCCTGCGCCGGTGCCGATGGTCACCGTCTTGTAATGGATGAATTCATCGATGCCGGCCTTGCCGCCTTCCTTGCCGAAGCCGGAAATGCCCACCCCGCCAAAGGGTGTGTGCGGATTGATCTGGAAGCCGCCATTAACATAGACGCCCCCGGCCTGGAGGCGTTCGGCAATGCGATGTACGCGCTGGATATCGTCCGACTGGATATAGGCGGCGAGTCCATATTCGCTGTTGTTGGCGATACGGACTGCCTCGTCTTCGTCATGGAATTTCATCACGACCACGGCCGGGCCGAAAATCTCGACCTGGGTGATCTCATGATCGGGATCGGCTTCGGTAATGATCGTCGGCTCAATGAAATTGCCTTCGGCCAGATCGCCGCCACAGCGACCGCCGCCCATCACGAACTTGCCTGCATTGTCGGCTTTGGCACGTTCGAACATGCCCAGGATCCTCTCGACGGCTGCGCTGTTGATTACCGGCCCGACCATCACGCCGGGCTCGAGCGGGTCTCCAACCTTGAACTCGCTGGCGATCGCCTTCAGTTTCTCGACAAATTCGTCATGGACGTCGGCATGAACGAGCTGGCGCGTCGGCAGCGCACATCCCTGGCCGGACAGGCAGCCGATCGTCCAGAATACCGCGCGTTCGGCGGCGGCCTGCAGGTCGCAATCGGGGAAGACGATACTGGCCGATTTGCCGCCCAGCTCCATGACCGTGGGTTTAATCTCTTCGGCTGCGGCGTGGAGAATTTTGCGCGCGGTAATCGGTCCGCCAGTAAAGCTCAGCTTGCGGACTTTCTTGTGGCGGACGATCGCTTCGCCGCACTCGGCAGAGCCGGGCAGGATCGAAAGCACCCCGTCCGGCACGCCCGCTTCCTTGCACAGCAATGCGAACAGTTCGGGAGCAAAAGGCGTGATTTCCGCCGGCTTGCAAATGATGCAGTTGCCCGCGGCCAGCGCCGCACAGACTTTCATGCCCAGTGAGATAAGCGGGCCGTTCCAGGTTATGATGATGCCGACGATGCCGATCGGTTCGGGAACGCTGTACGAGAATTCGCCGCGCGTATCGAAGGTGCTCATCAGTTCGCCGGTCAGTTTATCGCACCACCCCGCGTAATAGCGTGTCCAGCCGATGGCTGTGTCGACGCCGCGTTCGCCAGCCATCAGAGGCGTGCCCCCGTCAAGCGCCGTCATGCGCGCCAGCTCGGCCTTGTTCTCCTCCAGCAGGTCGGCAAGCCTGTTCAGGATATCGCGCTTTGCTTCAGGCGGCGTTCGGCGCCATTCCTCCTGTACGGATTCTGCCTTGGCCACAGCTTCATTGACCTCGTCAGCGCCGGCAAGCGGGATGTCCGCCTGGATTTTCTGACTGACGGGATGGAGATGAGGGTGCGTTCCTCCGGTTCCGCTCGTCCGCGCCTCGTGACCCAGATGGAGATGTACTGCAGGGGGCTGGTTTGTCATAGTTTCTTGTCCTTTGGTTACGGTGCGGCGAAAGTCAGGGCGCCGTCATCGCCAACCGGCATGACGGGGCTCCAGACGATCTCCCAGGCATTGCCCTCGGGGTCGGTGAAATAGCCCGAATACAGGCCGCCATCGCGGTCCCGCACCGGGCTCGTGATCGTTCCGCCGGCCTTTTCGGCGCGTGCCATCTGGTCGTCGACGACCTGCTTGTCGTTCACGAAAACCGCCCAGATTGACCGGGGTGCTTCAGCAACATCGACGCCGCTCTCTGCGGCAAGATAGTCGCGATTGAGGAAAACCATGACTGCCGTGCCGACCTTGTACATGATCGACATGTCCATGACCGGCCCCCAAATTGCCCAACCGAGGCCGTCTTCATAGAAGCGCCGAAGGGCGGCGATGTCGTTCGCCGGCACCATGATCATATTGACACGCTGTTCCATGTCTCGTTCCTCTCGGCTGCTAGGCAGACTGTGAGTCCGGTTTTTCCCAGGCCAGGTGGAGGTGCTCCAGCGCCATCACCGATCCGCCCCGGCAGGTCTCGTCACCCTGTTCGACCTGTGTGAAATGGCCAATCTTTTGGAACCATGCACGATAGAAAATGGCCAGCTCCATGCGCGCCAGATGAAGGCCGAGGCAGGTATGGATGCCCGATCCGAAGGCGGCGTGCCGATAGAATTCCCGATTAACTGAAACCGTTTCGGGATCGGCATTGAGTTTCTCATCCCATCCGACGAGCGGAAGCGGGGCGAGGATCGAATCCCCCGCCCTGAGCTGGGCGCCCTCAAGTTCGATATCCTCGACAATGTAGCGCGGCGTGGCAACGAAGGCATAACGACGCAGCAACTCTTCGATCAGGTTGGGAATCTCGTCGGGATTGTCGATAATCTTCTGCCGCAGCTTCTCGTCATGGGCGAGATGGCGCATGCCGAAACTCATCGCATTGGTCACCGTATCGAGACCGGCAAGAAACATCAGGAAGCCGATCGAGAGGAGCTCTTCGAAGGACGGGGCCCGGTCATCCACCTTGCTGGTTATGATTTTGGAAATCATGTCGTCTTCCGGCTTTGCCATGCGAGCCTGGATCAGTTCGGTCAGATGTCCAAGGATCGTCATGCCGAGCCGGGACCGTTCGTCTACAGTGGCCCGCGCATTGAAGAAATCGACGACGAGCCGCCGAAACTCTTCAAATTTCTCCATGGGGAATCCGAACAGCTCCATGAAAATCGCCACCGGCAACCGCGACGCGATTTCGGAAACAAATTCGCATTCGCCCTTATCGACGATCCCGTCGAACAGCTGATCGGTCCATTCAACGACGCGTGCTTCGAGCGGCGCGATTGCTTTCGATTCGAAGAAGGGCCGAAGCATCTGGCGGTATGGGCGATGCTCCGGTGGATCGAGCATTTCCGGGATCATTTTCGGTTGGTCGGGATTGGGCGGGATGGAAAGGATGCGGCTGGAGAAGGTTTCCGGATGCCGCAGGACCTGCGTTACCGCTGCGCCCGTGTTGCAGACCCAATGGCCGCCATTGGCACTGGTCCAGAAAACCGGGGGCGCTTCCTCCTTCAGCTGCCAGTAACGGGCATGGCAATCCTCAATCAGTCCCGCGTCGGCTATATAGTCGAACTCGTATATGGGCGCGCGCTCAGCAGCATGCGACTCGGCCATCTTTCCTCTCCTCTTGTGCTTAAGTAAACGGCGGTTTACTTATCTGTCAACGAGGGGATTCGCCATGTCGGTGCGAGATGAGGACAAGATGCGGGACGCAGAGCGGACCAAGGCCGAAATTCTGGCCGCCGCGCAGCAGGTATTCTCCACCAGGGGCTATGCCGACGCCAAGGTACGCGACATCACTGCCATCGCCGGGGTCAATCCGGCGCTGGTCAGCCGCTATTTCGGCGGCAAGCTCAAGCTCTTCGCCGCCGCGCTGGACGCGGCGCTGGATGCCCGGTTGATTACGGATCTCGACCGAAACCTGTTCGGCGAAACAATCGTTGCCCGCTTCACCGAGCCGCGCGGCGATCGCGTTAACCCGTTGCCCATCATGCTGTCGGGATCTTCGGACAGCGAGGCGCGCGAGGTGGCGCGCGGTCTTCTCCGCGATCGCGTTTTCGAACCACTTGAAGCCTGGTTTGGCGGTGAAGCCGCATCGGTAAAGGCCGCACGCTTCATGATCGTGTCCACCGGCTTCTTTGCCTATCGCGATCAGCTGCCGCTCGACGCCTTTGCCGGCGCGGTCGATCCGGATTTGCGGCAATGGCTGGTCAGCGAATTTCAGGCAATCGTAGATAATGAATAACGGAAAACAGGAGACGAAAATGAGAGAGTTGAGCGGAAAAACTGCCGTCGTAACGGGCGCATCGCGAGGTATTGGAGCGGAAACGGCGCGGCGGATAGCGGCCGAAGGCGTCCGGACATGCGTTCACTATGGCGGCAGCGCCGATGCTGCCCGGGCGGTGGTCTCGGAAATCGAAGCGGCGGGCGGTAGTGCGTTTGCGGTGCAGGCAGATTTTGCCGATGCCGGGTCAATCGAACCGCTGGTGGCCGCAATCCGTGACGGGTTTGACGGACAGCCGATCGACTATCTGGTCAACAATGCCGGTATCGGCAGCGAATGGGGCAAGCATGGCTTTGGCGGTGTCACGGCGGATCATTTCGATACGCTGTTCCACGTCAATGTCCTAGCGCCGATCTTGCTGACCCAGGCACTGGCCGAGGACCTTACGGAAGGCGGACGCGTCGTTCTGGTCTCATCGGTATCGGGGCGCTCCTCCCAGCCGCGTTCGCCCGTGTATGCCGCCTCGAAGGCGGCTGTGAACAGCCTGACGGGTACGCTGGCGCTGGCCCTCGCCAAAAAGGGAGTAACGGTCAATGCGATCGCTCCGGGCGCGGTCGATACGGACTTTCTGGAGGGAATCCGAAAAGTTCCTGGCTTCGAGGAGGCCGCGAAGAAAGCGTGCTGGTCAGGCCGGCTTGGGACAGCCGAGGATATCGCGGGCGCGATCATGATGCTGTTGCGCGAAGAGTCCGGGTGGATCAACGGGCGCGTTATCGAGGCGACCGGCGGGCTGGCCTAGCGGCTTTTTACCTTGTCTACGAACAGGATCTGCTGTCCGCGCGCATATATGCCTTCTTCATCGGCGAAGGTGCTGCGCGCGACGGCATGGCCGTTGCCTGCCGTTTCCGTGGTTGAATCGATCATCACCCATTCTCCGACCGGCATCCGAATGAAGTTGATGCCGATATCCAGGTTCGGGAACGTCCAGTCCCGCCGGGGTAAAACGCTTCCCACGCCGACCCCGAAATCCGCGACGATCGCAGCTCGCGCGAGCGGCGGCATGGGCTCGCCTGCGATCAGGTCCACATTGTATTTGAGCCAAGTGGTTCCCGGGCCCGGTTCCAGAGCGCGGCCGCGAACCGGGCGGATATCCGGTGCGCCCTGGAAGAATCCCGGCATGAAGAAGTCGCCGGGTTCGAGTTCGTCGAATCGCGGAAAAGGATTGGGTTCGATCACTTCCATGGTCTCGTGCGGCGCCACGCACAGGGCGGTAGCACGTGCACCGACCCGTCGGTCCGCGGAAAGTTCCGCTTCGACTATTGCGATTCTGCGGCCGTCCCGAAGGATGCGGGTGCTTGGCTCGATGCCTGTACGGGGAACTTCGCCCAGAATGTCGACCGTTAAACGGACAACATGTTTCCCGCTATCGGCAATCGCTTCGTCGATCAGTTGGGCAAGCAATCCCCCGATAGCGGCACCGTTGATGGCTTCGCTGGACCATGGACTGCGCGCCATGACCGTTGGCCGATAGTCTTTGCCGTCGCGCACGAAAAAAGCGGGTCTTTCGGTCATGCCTGTCGTTTCTCCGATTGGGCGGGTGTTGGGCAAACCCATGGACGTGTGCGTTGACCAGCTATCTTACTTAGTTATATATCTTTGGCAAGAATGGACGAAGAGCCGGGAGAGTCGGAATGGATCTGAGCTATGGCGAGGAAAACGAAAGTTACCGCAAGGATGTGCGCGAATTCCTGAAGGTAGCATGGAATCCGGCTAGC
Source organism: uncultured Parasphingopyxis sp. (assembly GCA_947259005.1). Classification (GTDB taxonomy): domain Bacteria; phylum Pseudomonadota; class Alphaproteobacteria; order Sphingomonadales; family Sphingomonadaceae; genus Parasphingopyxis. The sequence continues at coordinate 70,603 of CAMYKP010000013.1, forward strand.
GTCGAAAAGCCGGCGATGAAAGCCTATATCGCCGGTTTTCGCGAAAAGGCGACCGGCAAGGGCTATCTCTACCGCGCGATTCCCAGGGAATTCGGCGGATCCCAACAGCCGGTCGATGTTCTCAAGGCACAGGTGATACGCGAGGAATTCGCGCGCGCGCGAGCGCCGATGGAGGTTGGCGGCAACGGCATGAATATGGTCGTGCCGACGCTCCTCGAACGCGGCACTCAGGAGCAGAAAGAGCAGTTTATCCGCAAGACGATGTCGGGCGAGTATATCTGGGGCCAGGGCTATTCCGAGCCGGGCAGCGGTTCGGACCTCGCATCGGTACGAACCAAGGCCGTGCTCGATGGCGATAAGTGGGTCATCAACGGCCAGAAAATATGGACGAGCCAGGGCATGGATGCGACCCATATGTTCATGCTGGCGCGGACAGAAGCCGACGCACCGAAACATGCCGGCATCACCTATCTTCTGCTCAGCCTGGACCATCCCGGCGTGACCCGGCAACCGATCAAGCAGATCACCGGCGGCGCGACATTCTGTGAATTCTTTTTCGAGGATGTGACGACACCGGTCGCCTGGCAGATCGGGGATCGCGGCGACGGATGGAACGTGTCCAAGACGACGCTGAAGCACGAACGGGCCAGCATCGGCAGCGCCGACATGCTGGGCCACCAGTTCGCCCAGCTGGTGAAGCTGGCGAAGGAAACGCAGCGCAACGGCCAGCCCGCGATCAAGGATCCACTGGTCCGCGACGCACTCGTCCGGATCGAAGGCTGGGTGCTTGCGCACCGCTATTCCAGCTACCGTCTCTTCAGCCATGCCGCCGCCGGGGATCCGCCGCCGTCAGTCGGGCTGATGATGAAGCTGCTGCTCACGGAAATCGGTCACGATATCGCGCTCACGGCCGAGGATATGATCGGCGACGAAGCGATGCTCGAACCCGCGCCGCCCGGCACGCGCGGGCGCGGCCCCGAAAAATGGCTAGACCAGATCATGGGTTCGCTCGGCAACTCCATTGCCGGCGGCACAACCAACATCCAGCGCAATATCATCGGTGAACGCGGCCTTGGCCTGCCGCGCGACCCGGCCATGGGGGCATAGACGATGCGGTTTCACTTGTCCGAGGAACAGGGCGCGATCCAGGATGCGATCCGTGGAACGCTCGCCGACAGCCTGCCGAGCGAGAAGCTGCACAAACTCATCGACGGAGAGGCGGAATTCGACCGCGAAAGCTGGGATGCGCTGATGGCGCTCGGGCTCGGCGGCCTGATGCTGCCCGAACAATATGGCGGGAGCGACCTCGGGCTGCTTGATGCAGCGCTGTCAGCCGAGGTGGGGGGTGAAGGCGCCGTTTCCGGTCCGCTGATCGGGCAGATTGCTACCGGTCTCGCCATTGCCGAAAGCGACGACGACGATGCAAAGTCCGCCTGGCTGCCGAAGCTCGCGACCGGTGACGCCGTCGCAACGCTGGCCTTTGGGCGAGACTGGCTCCCGGAAAGCTGGGATGTAAGCGCCGTCGGCAACCGGGTTAGCGGTAGCGTCCGCTTCGTCCAGGCGGCAACGATGGCAGACGTCTATCTTGTCGGCCTTGCGGGCGGCAAGCTTGCACTTGTCGAGGCCGGCGAGCATGTCGAAGTCCAGCCGCTCGAATCCTTTGACAGGACGCGGCGCCAATCGACGGTCATATTCAATTCCGCCCCGGCGACCCTGCTTTCGGCGGATTCCGGCCGCATATTCGATGTCGCGCTGATACTCGCTGCGGCGGATGCGCTGGGCGGCGCGCAAAAGGCGCTCGACATGACGGTTGCCTATGCGAAGGAGCGTGAGCAGTTCGGGCAACCGATCGGTCAGTTCCAGGCACTCAAACATCAGATCGCCCAGATGGCGCTTGAGGTCGAACCGGCGCGTGCGCTTGTCTGGTATGCGGCCTATGCGTTCGACAAGGGGCTCGATGATGCACGGCGCGCTGCGGCCATTGCCAATGCGCATCTCTCGGACCGGTTCGTTTCGATCGGCCGCGCCGCCGTCGCCGCCCATGGTGGTATCGGCTATACTTGGGAATATGATCTTTCGATCTGGTTCCGCCGATCGATCTACAGCCGTGCCTATCTTGGTGGTCCGGCGGTGCACAGGGAACGCGCCGCGCAACTGGCAAACTGGTAGCGGCGCCGGCATGGGTGATCCGTTATTGCTCGCGCCCGGTGTCCGGCGGGTCCGGCCGGACGATCATTTCATGCTGTTGGCAGAGACGGACGCATCGCCCATGCATGTGGGTGCACTGCTGATGCTTGCCGTTCCCGAGGCCGATAAACCGGGCTTCGCCGATATCTTCCGCCGACAGCTCGCCGACCGTTTACCGGGCACGCCGCTGCTCGCTCGGCTGGTCGAGGCCCCGGACGGTTATGATTCGGACGTTTGGGTCGATGTCGCGAGCATCGATCTTGAAGCGCATGTGACGCATGAAAAAGTAGTTCTGGCCGACGAGGCTGCGCTTGATGCGGCAGTGGCCAAGCGAAATATGGAGCGCCTGTCCATGGCGCGCCCTCCTTTTCAGGCGCATGTCTTCGATGGGCTGTCTGGAGACCGCGTCGCGATCTATCTCAAGATGCATCACAGTGTCGCCGACGGCATGGGCTTCCAGGAAGTGTTGCGCCTGCTGAGTGATGAAACAGCGCCATCGCACCATCGCATGGCGGATGCGGAACCGCCGCCACCTGAAAAATGGCGCGCGCTGGCCGAGCGGCGGTTTGCCCGGGAAGAGGATACGCGTCTGGCACAGTCGGCGTCCCGCAAGAATGCGCTCGCCGCGCTCGGTCCGTTGAAGGGTGAGAGGGCAGCTACGCCAGCCTTCGGACTGTCGGGACCGACTTCTAACCAGCGTGTCTATACAAGGATCAGTCTACGGCTCGATCGATTCAAGGCGATTGCCCGCCAGCTCGATGCTACGGTCAACGATCTGTTTCTCGTCTGCGCCGGAACTGCCCTGCGCAACTTTCTGCTGGCGATCGATGATCTCCCCGGCGATCCGCTGGTCGTCAATTCGGCGCGCAGCTATCGTCGACCCGAACATGGATCGTTTGGCAATCGTATCGTTGCTTTGCATCCGCACCTTGCCACGCACCTCGCCGACCCCGTCGAACGCCTCCGCGCGATACAGGATTCAATGGCGGCGGAGATGCGGCGCACTCCCTATGACGAGGCGCTGCTCGATGCGCTCGAAAAGCCCTATGGCGCGCGCGATCGGCGTGCTGCCTTTGCCGATCGCCTGGCAACTGGCGCTCGCGTCCTTCCCGGCAATCTCACCCTGTCGAATGTACCCGGCCCGCCGGGTGAACGCAGCTTTGCCGGCTATCGCCAAGTGCATAATTATCCGGTGCCGATTATCGGCAGCGGACGCTTACTCAACATAACGTCGCGGCGCAGCGGCCCGAACCTCGACATGGGTATTATCGCCGACGCTGAAAAAATCACCGATATCAGGGCCGTCGCTGAGCAGTTCGTCGCTGCCGTCGAGCAATATGCGGGGCTTGCACCATGACGGAAAGAAACAGAGGCGGGGATCAACCGGAAACCGGCACACCCGGCTCTTGGATTTTTTGGCTGCGAACCCGGCACATCCCGTCATCCCGCTATCGACATAGATAACTAAGTGAGATAGGAAGGGCCGAACTGTTAATCCGGCGCAAAGAGGATATTGGGGTGATCAGAACACGCATTACGGAACTGCTCGAGATCGAGCGACCGATCGTGCAGGGCGGGATGCAGAGCGTCGGCGTTGCCGAACTTGCGGCTGCCGTATCGAATGCTGGCGGACTCGGCATATTGACCGGGCTCACACAGCCTTCGCCCGAGGCGCTGCAGGCCGAAATCGAACGCTGCCGCGGTATGACGGACAAGCCGTTCGGTGTGAACATGACCGTATTTCCAACAATGAAATCGCCCGACTATGGCGCTTATGCGCGCGCTATCGTCGATAGTGGTATCGGGATCGTTGAAACGGCGGGGACGCCTGCTGTCGCCGAAGTCTGGGAAATCCTGAAAGAAGCCGGCTGCATCATCCTCCACAAATGCACGAGTGTGCGCCATGCGCTTTCCGCCGAACGCAAGGGTGTCGATGTCATCTCGATCGACGGATTCGAATGTGCGGGGCATCCGGGGGAAGACGATATTCCCGGCCTCGTGCTCATCCCGGCTGCCGCCGACCGGCTGGAAATCCCGATGATCGCTTCGGGCGGATTCGGAGACGGGCGCGGTCTTGTTGCGGCGCTCGCGCTCGGGGCGGACGGCATAAATATGGGAACGCGCTTTTGCGCCACGAAAGAAGCGCCCATCCACGACAATGTGAAAGCGAAATATGTTGAGAATGACGAGCGCGGTACGCACCTGATCTTCCGTCAGTTCCGCAATACCGCGCGCGTTGGCAAGAGCGATGTTTCGGACAAGGTTGCCGAGATACTGAAAAATCCCGATGCCGAGTTCAAGGAAGTTGCGGAACTGGTTTCCGGCGTCAAAGGCAAGGAACTGCTGGAAACGGGCGATCTGTCCAAGGGCGTCTTCTGGGCCAGCATGGTTCAGGGCCTGATCCACGATATTCCGACTGTCCAGGAACTTATGGACCGGGTGATGGATGAAGCGGAAACGATAATCAACGGGCGTCTCGTCGGCACGACCAGCGCGGGCGGGGCATGAACAACACCAATTTGAGGATGGAAGCATGAAATTTGAAAAGGGACTGGCGGCAGTCGTTACCGGGGGTGCCTCGGGCCTGGGCAAGGCAAGCGCGGAAGCCCTGGCCGATGCAGGATTCAAGGTCGCGATTTTCGATGTCAATGAAGATGGGGGCAATGCCGCAGCCGAAGCGATCGGGGGCAGCTTTCACCGGGTGGATATCACCGACGAACAATCGGTCCTCGATGGCTATGAAGCAGCCCGCGCAGCGAACGGCCAGGAACGGGTACTCGTCCATTGCGCGCAGATTTCTAAGGGCGGGAAAACCGTCGGCTATGACAAGACGATGGGGGGTTACAAGCGCTTCCCGAGTGAGGACTATGCCTTTTCGACCCAGGGCATTCTCGTCGCCAGCTATCGGATGGCCTCGATTGCGGCGCTCGGCATGGCCGGAGCCGATCCGCTTAATGAGGATGGCGAGCGGGGCAGCATCATATTGACGAGTTCGGCAGCCGCCCAGGACGGGCAGGTGGGTCAGATCGCCTATGGTTCGTGCAAGGCGGGCGTCAACGGTCTTGTGCTGCCGATGGCGCGGGACCTCATGGACCTTGGTATCCGCGTCAATTCCATCATGCCCGGCATCTTTGCGACGCCGCCGATGCTCGCCGTCAAGGACAGGGCGCCGCAGATTTTCGATAATCTCGGCGCCTCAGTTCCGTTCCCGAAGCGGCTTGGCAATCCGGAGGAATTCGGAAGTCTCGTCCTCGAACTGGCTCGCAACAGCTATTTCAACGGACAGGCGCTGCGTCTCGACGGCGCGATCCGTATGCCGCCGAAATAATGGAGCTGCCCTATGCCCGGTGCCGATTCTCGTTCGCCGTGCCGGGTTTTGCCGAAGGAATCGCAGAATGAATTTTGAACGCTCCGAAGAACGGCAGATGCTTGCTGAGCAAGCGCGGCGTCTGCTTGCCGAGCAATCATCCTTCGACCGTTTGCGCACCCTGATCGACAACGGTGCAGAGTGGGACGAACCCTTGTGGCACAGCCTGGCTGAGATGGGTTTTCTCGGTGCTGCCTTGCCAGAGGCCCATGGCGGGCTGGGCATGGGGATGGAGGATCTCGGCGTGATTTCGGAAGAGCTGGGCCGGGCCAATGCGGCGCTCCCCTTCTTTTCTTCGATTGTGCTGGCGGCCGAAGCGATCCGGCTTGGTGGCAGCGAAGAGCAACAGGCCAAATGGTTGCCCGGCCTGGCGAGCGGCGAAACGATCGCCTGCTTCGCCTATGCGGAAGGCAATGATGATCTCGCACTCGACAGGATTTCGGCGAGTCTGGAGGGTGGACGGCTTTCCGGTGTAAAAAGCCCGGTTGCCGATGCCGGCGTTGCTTCGCTGGCCGTGGTACTGGCGAAGAACGAAGCCGGCGAGCCGGTTCTTGCAGTGGCCGACATTGGCAATGCAGAGCGAACGAAGCTGAACAGTTTCGATGAGCTGCGCGCCCATTATGCGCTCTCTTTCGACGGAGCAGAGGCCGAAATTCTGGCTGGTGGCCCCGGCGACCGGGTCCTTGCCAAGCTCCTTGATCGCGCGGCGGTGCAATCCGCTTTCGAAGCGGTTGGCGGCGCGGAAGCCTGTCTGGACATGGCGCGCGACTATGCAATGGAAAGGCAGATTTTTGCGCGTCCGCTTGCCGGCTACCAGGCGATCAAGCACAAACTGGCCGATATCAAGATGCGCATCGAGCTTGCCCGTTCGGCGGCCGACTATGCCGGCTGGGCAGCGGATAATGATCCCGGCGATCTGTCCCATGCTGCAGCGGCGGCGCGGTTGAGCGCGATTGCCGCCTTCGAGCCTGCGGCCCGCGAAAACCTCCAGATCCACGGCGGTATCGGCTATACGTTCGAGGCCAATTGCCATTTCTACTATCGCCGGGAGCGGACATTGTCCCTGTCGCTCGGCGGGCGCGAATATTGGGCCGACCGGCTCGTGACGAACCGGCCGACCGATGGGCTTGGTCCCGAAGCCATGGAAGCAAGCGCGCAGGACAGCCAGAGCGAGGCCGCCTTCCGCAAACAAGTTGCCGACTGGCTTGCTGCCAACGCGCCGGAATTCGAATTTCCTGTCGGCGAGAAGATCGAGGATGTTCGCCACGCGGAGATTGCCCGGCGGTGGCAGTCACGGCTTCACGAGGGCGGTTATGCCGGCATGATGCTGCCTAAAGAGGCTGGCGGGCGTGGCTCCAGCCTGATGGAGGCCCTGATTTTCTCCGAAGAGGAGGCACGATATAATGTGCCCCGGGGCCCCTTCACGAAGATCGGCCTCAATATGGCGCTCCCCGTTATCCTAAAGCACGGCACCGCGGAACAGCAGGCCAAGTTTGTCGAGTCGACGCTGAAGGGCGAGACGACCTGGTGTCAGCTTTTCTCGGAACCGGGGGCCGGGTCGGATCTTGCCGGGCTCATGACCAAGGCAGCACGGGATGGCGATCACTGGGTCGTCAACGGCCAGAAAGTCTGGTCGAGCTGGGCGCATCTTACCGATTGGGCAATCCTGATCGCCCGCACCGATCCGGGCGTACCCAAGCATAAGGGACTCAGCTTCTTTCTGCTCGACATGAAGACACCCGGCGTTGAGACGCGCCCGATCCGGCAGATTTCCGGTGAGCATGATTTCAATGAGACATTCCTTACCGACGTCCGCATTCCCGATGAAAATCGTGTTGGCGGCGTTGGTGAGGGCTGGGCGTGCGCTATGACTGTGCTGATGGGCGAACGGCTTGGCTCGGGGGGCAACTCGGCCGATGGCGGCATCGGCAAATTGATGGACCTCGCAGAAGGATTGAAGCGCGGCAACGGAACCGCGCTCGGCGACCCTTATATCCGCACGCGGCTCGGTGAATATCTTGCCGAGGAAGATGCCGAGATCCAATTCCAGGCCAAGTTGCGGGCCATGGTTTCCAGGGGAGAGAATCCCGGAGCGCTGGCGAGTATCGTCAAGCTCGCATCTTCTTCAAGGCTCCAGAACAGCTCGGGCTTTGCCATGGAGATGCGCGGTCTCGGCGGCGTGGCCCATGATCCCGCCGATGCGGAATCGGCACGCATATGGGAAGATTATATTTGGGCGACCGCGCTGCGTATCGCCGGCGGCGCCGATGAGGTGCTGCGCAACCAGATTTCAGAACGCGTCCTTGGCATGCCCGGAGAAATCCGGGCTGACAAGAATGTGGCCTTTGAAGATATTCGATAGGAGCAATTACCATGTCCTACCTCTCCGACCAGCTTCAGGGCGTACTGGCAATCGATGCAGAAGCGGACGTTATAGAATATCAGAAGGAATGGCTGACCTGGGGGGCGCTCAAGAAGCAGGTCGATGCGGTCGGCGCGCTGCTCGACTCGCTTGGCCTGGGCCAGGGAAGCCGCATCGGCATCATGATCCAGAATCGGCCGGACAGCATCGCCGCCCTGCTTGCGGCCGTTGCGCGCGACGCCTGTATCGTTTCGATCAACCCATTGTTGCCCGAAGACAGGCTCAAGGCTGACCTTGCGGGACTGAGGCTCCCCGTCGTTATCGCGGAACCGAGCGATTTTGGCCGCGATGGGGTCGTCGAATTGCTCCGGAAAGCCGGCACCGCAGGCATTGTGGTCGAGCCGATGCTCGATGGTGCGCACCTGCATGACGAGCTGAGTGAAATCCGGGGCGATGATCTCATACTCGGACAACCCGACACGTTCATCGAGATGCTGACCAGCGGTACCACCGGCATTCCGAAGCGCATCCCGCTGAAACGCAAGAGCCTGGTCGCTTCGATCACCGCAGCGTTGAATATGGAAAAGGGCCGAAAAGCCGAAGATCCGCCCCGTCTCAGGAGCGGTACCGAACTGCTTGGCAATCCCATTACCCATATCGGGGGACTCTATTTTGTCATCACCACTATCCTGTCGGGTCGCAAGATGTGCCTGCAGGACAAGTTTTCCGTCGAGGGCTGGCATGACGCGATACGCCGTCACCGGCCGAAAATCGTCGGCGCAGTTCCGGCGGCGCTCCGCATGATCCTCGAGGCGGGCATCCCGAAAGAGGATCTTGAAAGCCTCGTCGCGATCCGGTCCGGCACGGCGCCTCTCGATCCCGAAATTGTCGACGAATTCCTCGATCGTTACGACATCCCGGTTGTTGGCACTTATGGTGCAACGGAGTTCGCCGGCGCCGTTTCAATGTGGCGGTTGAGCGAATTCCGGGAAATGTGGCCGAAGAAGCGTGGCAGTGTCGGCCAGCTTTTCCCGGGCGTTGAGGCGCGCGTCGTCGATCAGGAGAGTGATGCGGAGGTAGAAGCCGGAGCGGAAGGCGTTCTTGAGCTTAAGGCCGGACAGATCGGCGACGGTAAAAGCTGGGTGCGTACGACCGACCGAGCGAGCCTCGACGAAGACGGCTATCTCTACATCAAGGGCCGCGCGGATAACGCGATCATCCGTGGCGGCTTCAAGGTCCATCCCGACGATGTCGTAGAAATCCTCCATCGTCATCCGGCGATCCGCGAGGCGGTTGTGGTCGGCGTGCCGGACAAGCGGCTGGGAGCCGTGCCCGCGGCTGTCCTGATGCTGCGGGACGGCGCCGAAGAACCCGATCCAGACGACCTGAAAGCTTTTGTCAGGAAACGCGCACTGCCTTACCAGGTGCCGGTCATGTTCAAGTTCGTCGATGACGTCCCCCGGACGCCGGCGCTCAAGCCTGCCCTGAAATTGGTGCGCGAGATGTTCGCCGAACCGGTTGCGTGAATCAGCAGGAACGAATTCTCGCAGCGGACGGCATCCATAATTTCCGCGACTATGGCGGATATCGGGCCATGGGCGGCGCACGGATCAAGTCCGGCCTGCTTTTTCGCTCCGGTCAGCACAAGGATGCGAGCGCAGCCGACCTGGAGCTTGTCGTCGATCGGGATATCCGAACGATAATCGATCTGCGGGGCGACGCAGAGCGCGCATCCTTCCCATGCCCCCGTCATCCGGCTTTCAGGGGAACGGTCGTCTTCGTGGCGGGAGAAACGGTCAATCCGGCGCTTGATGCGCAGGAACTGGACAGTGCCGATGCTGCGGCCTCGCGTATGCGAAATTCCTATTCGAACATGCCGTTCAGGCCATTGCTGAAAGATGCGTTCATTCGCTATTTTGCGGTGCTTCTCGACGAAGCTGAGGGTGCCAGCCTTGTTCATTGCCTGGCGGGCAAGGATCGAACCGGGCTCGCAGTTGCGCTGTTCCATCACCTGCTGGGCGTCCATCCCGACGATCTTATGGCGGATTACCTGCTCACCAATGAGGCAGGCCGGATCGAAGCGCGGATCGAGGCGGGTGCGGCAGTAATTCGTGACCGATATGGCCTCGAGATCCCTCTTGCGGCGATACGAAAGCTCATGTCGGCCGATCCGGCCTTTCTTGAGGCCGCCTTCCAGGCCATCATCGAGCGTTTCGGGACGATAGACACCTATCTTGAACGGGGGCTTGGCGTATCGCCGACGATGCGCGGCGCGCTTGCCGAAAAATATCTCGCCTAGGGACGGTGGCTTCCAACCGGGTTTTCTAGCCGATGACCTTGCTGGCACGGAAATCGGCAATTTCGGCATCGGAAAAGCCCATCTGGTGCATGATCTCGTCGCTATGCTCTCCGATGGCGGGGCAGCAGCGTTCAATGGCCATCGCGGTCTCGCCAAAATTCCAGAAGGCACCGGGCTGTTCGACGATACCATAGAGCGGCTGCGGCAGGGCTGAAACCAGTCCAAGCTCCCGGTTGAGCGGGTCATCGAAGAAGCGGTTCATCGCGTCTTCGTAATTTACCCGGTCGCAGGGCACGCCTGCCGCTTCGAGTGCAGCGAGCAAGTGACCGGCGGACCCGGCCTTTACCGATGCTTCGAAACCGGCTTCGTCGTCACCGAGCACGGAACGCACGCCGGCGCGTGCGGCGTCGCTATGTGCGGCGATGGCGATCCAGTCGTCCTGCGTCTCAAAAATGCGGTGATAGGGTCCAAAGCCGGTCTGTGCGCTGTCTAGCTTGCAGGTTTCGGTGAGCGAGCCGTCTTCGCGAAGCAGGCGCTCGCCTTGTGTAAATGTGGAGACGCCGAGCAGCGAGGCCTGGGTGCTGTATGTCTCGCCATTTGCCCGTTTTGCATAAAGCGATGCCATGATCCCGACGAGGCAGCTCAGCGCGGACGTCACATCCATGGTGCCGGGGCGATTGAAGACCGGCCGGTTGCCTTCTCCGGCATTTTCGAATTCCCAGCCCGCTATTGCGTTGAAGATCGAGTCATAGCCCGGCCAGTTGGCGCGTTCGCCTTTCTGGCCATAGGCGCTGACATAGGAAAAAACGGCATCCGGATTGATTTTCCGGATATGCTCTTCGTTGATCCCCAGCTTCTCGCCGGCTTTCGGGCGCATATTGTGGTGCACCACGTCTGCCCATTTGACGAGCCGCTCCAGGATCGGCCTTGATTCCGGATTGGTCAGATCAAGTGCGATCGAGCGCTTGGACCGAGCTGCGGCCTGATAATAACGGTGCATGAAGCGGATGCGGTCGCCGGTCAGTGCCTCGAGCTTGATCACGTCGGCACCCATGTCGCCCATCATCGAGGGACCCATCGGACCGGCCAGGAACATCCCCATGTCGAGAACCTTGACGCCTGCCAGCGGATGCGCGGGCGTGCCATTGTCGCTGGTCCGTGCCGGCGGGGGCGTCCAGTCCTTCTCTCCCTCTTCGCCGAGCCGGGGAGCCGGGCGACCGGTTTTGAGTTTCGCGTTGGTGTGAATCGGCAGGTTCGGCTGGACGGTCTTGCCGAATTCGGGATCGTCGATTTCAATGACATAGCCATTGGCGCGCGCCTCCGTGTGGCGCAGCACCTCGCCCATCGGCTGGGCTGGCTCAACGGCGATGTCGGCAGCGCGAAGATCGGCTTCCCACTGTTCGATCGGTCGGCGCTTGAACGCCTCGACCTTGCCTTCGGGCGTGTCGATGTCGACGCCTTCGGCCATAACCTCCCACATGGTCGGCATGCTCGCATAGTCGAACTGCTGAGAGGGATCCATGATCTGCAGCCAGTCGCCACCCTGGCACTCCCACAATTGCATGGACGTGGCAGTCGGCTTGTCTGTCGGTTTGGTTTCAGGGTTGGGCATCGGCCCTTCGCTATTGCGCGCCCAGACGAGCGGCAGCTTGGCCATGAAGCCCTGAAAAAGAGAGGTGTGCGCCCCGCCGCCCCGGCCCGACTGGAGCCGCATGATCAGTCGCGCCATGATCCCGGCGAAGGCCAGATGTGCGGCCGACCAGCTGCCCATGCGATACCGCCAAACAGTCGGTCCGGGCCGATGGCCGTCATTTTCGTACAGTGCGCCGAGCCGCGCGGCGACGAGCAGCTCGTCGTCGGACCGTTCGACATCGGGATGGTTGCGCGGAGAGCCGGTGATCCCGCAAATGACGAGCCGGGGGAATTCCGCTGCGAGATTGTCGTCGTCGAGGCCCAGCGCTTTCGCGCTGTCGGGCGAGAACTGGTGGATCAGAACGTCCGCGCCATCGAGCCGTTCCCTGAGCGCGGCCATCCCTTCCGTCGTCTTGAGATCGAGCACGAGGCTGCGCTTGCCGCGATTCCAGTTGGCGAACCTTGCCGTGCCGCGCGAAGGGTCTCCACCCGGGCGCTCGATTTTGAGAACATCGCCGCCAAGCTCGCCGAGCATGAGGCCTGCGACCTGACCGGCCATGCCTTCAGCAATCTCGATTATGCGCAGATCGTTGAGCATGGCGTACCTCAGATGGGTTTGAATACGGGCAGGACCCAGTCATCCTTGATCGGGTTCCAGTCGACCGTGACCTTCATCCCGATTTCCACATCATCGGCGTCGCAACCCCCCAGATTGCTGACGAGATGTGCGCCGTCGGTGCCATCAAGTGCGATGACCACCGGGACATATACATATTCCTCGCCATTCTTCGGATTGCGCGTGCAGATAGCGAAGCTGAACACCGTTCCCGTTCCGGGAAGGTCCGGCCACTGCTTGGCGGTCGACTGGCATTCGGGGCAATAAGGCGAGGGGGGCATCCGGAAATGACCGCAATCTGCGCATTGGCAGGCGGTCAGCTTGTGCGCCTTCGCTTTCTCCCAAAAGGGTTCGGTGTCGGGATTGGTCGTGATTGCGATCTGGTCGCCTGGCAGGGCGCGGGCCGGACCATAGCTCATTTCCCGGTTGTCGGTCATCTCAGGCCCTCCTCAGGATCATGCCGGATACGGGTAGCGAAGCAGGCCCGCCCGTGCTCAGTGCGAATTCGCAGTCCTCGACCTGGTTGATCGCAGTGCCACGCACCTGCTCTACGGCCTCGGTCACATGGGTGAGGCCGATGATATAAGCCTCGTTGAGATTGCCGCCATGGGTGTTGACTGGCACCGCGCCCTCGACCTTGTTGCGATTGGCGTAACGGATCGCGCCCGAAAGGACATAGTCGCTGCCCTCGCCTTTCTCGCAAAATCCATAATCCTCAAGCTGCATGAGCACCATGCAGGAGAAATGATCGTAGATTTCCGCACAGTCCATATCTTTCGCGGTGAGCCCGGTCTGCTCCCATAGCCGTTCGGCGACAAATTTGTGGCCCGAAGAGGCGAAGTCGGGATCCTGCATTCCCATCCAGGCGAAGGCGCGTCCCCAGTTGCGGGTCCCGCCATGAGCCACGCCGTGGATCAGGGCCGGGGGGTGACGGCAATCCTTGGCGCGATCTGTCGTAGTGGTGACGATCGCCACCGCGCCATCGGTCTCAAGGCAGAAATCGAGCCGGCACAGCGGGTCGGCGAGCATCGGCTGGGACCAGTATTCTTCATCGTCCAGCGGCTTGCGGCGGATCGCCTTTGGCCGGTTGAGGGCATGTTCGCGCGTCGCCTGGACGATCTCCTTGAACGCCTCGCGCTTCGTTCCGTAGAGATGCATGTGGCGCCGGGCGAGCACCGACATCAGGTGGCCGGGGCCGACAAGCCCCGATGGCTGCAGAAAACTGTTCTCCGGGCTCGGTGCCGCAGCGCCGAAGACCACCCCAAGCCGGTGCTGCGGCAGCTGCTGAAGCGCCATGACGGTGATGCAGTATTTGCAGTCCTCGTTCATCAACCCTGCCGTGGCGAGGCCGGCCGCGCCCGATGCGCCGCCGCCGCCGCTCGTCAGCGTCGCCGAAAAGCCGACATGCGGAATGCCGAGCGTTTCCATCAGGCTCGCAGTGTCGAATTTGTCCAGATAGCCGGCACCGGCAGTCGAATAATAGGCGAAGCCGTCGACGTCCTTGATGGAGATGCCGGCATCGGCACAAGCCTTCAGGATTGCTTCGCCAGCCATGTCGTTGATCGTGCGCGGCCAGCTCTTGCCGCGCATATAATATTCGGTCGCGCCGATACCTACGATCGCTGTTTTGTCCTGATGCGCCCAAGCCATTGCGAATCCTCTCTCGTTTTCAAGATGGCTAACCTAGTTAAATAGGTGGTGCAAGCCTCATGCGAAATGGAGGCGCCGGTATTTTCCGCGGAAATACAGCAACGGATCGCGCCTTGGTTCGAAACGTACGCGCGAAACCTTACCGAGCAGGATCACGTGATCTCCGACATCCTGCATCTGATATTTTTCGCATTCGAAACTCGCCAATGTGCCTTTGATTATCGGCGCTCCCGTTGACCAGCTTTCCCAGTCGGTTTCGGCAAAGCGGTCCTCACCCTTCATCGCAAAGCGGTTGGAAAGGGGCTGCTGGCCGATGTGCAGCACGTTGACTGCAAAATGTTCGGCAGCGTCGAAGGCGGAAAGGCACGATGCAGTCTTGGCGAGGCAGACCAGAAGGATCTCGGGCTCGAGGGAAACCGATGTGAAGCTGTTTGCCGTGAGCCCGACCGGCGTTCCATCCGGCGCAGCGGTAGTGACCACGGTGACCCCTGTTGCGAAACATCCGAGCGCGTCTCGCAACGTGCGGCTGTCGGATCCCGCCTGATATTCGGGCGGTTCGCGCGGAATGCGCCGTTCGAGAAATTCGAGCAGGACGGCATTGAACGCCTCGGCCTGTTCGGTGGCAACGAGATGGCCGGCGCCCTCGATCTCGACCGCTTCGGCATCAGCGATCGCCACGGTCAGTTCCTTGATCGATTCAAGGCTGGAAAGCTCGCTTTGGGCGCCGCGGACAATGAGCGTGGGCAGCTTCAGCGCCGAGGCGGCTTTGGCAAGCCTCTCCTCGATATCCTCCAGATCCATGCCCTCGAAGGTGTGGGGATCGAAGTCGATCGAATCCCCGCGGCGTTCGGCATAGCTGCGCAGCATCTGGCCGACTTCGCGTGCCTTGTCCGGGTCGATGCGAGGCGGTGAATCGACCAGGACAAGGCCACTGGCGATGTCCGGACCACCTTCGCCCAGCGCAGCCGTCGCAATCCAGCCACCGAGGGAGGCACCGACGATCACCGGACGCGAGGAGAGTTTCGCAAGGATGGAGCATAGATCGCCGACATAAGCGTCGAGATCATATCTGCCGTCCGCCGGCCTTTCGCTGTCGCCATGACCGCGCAAATCTATGCTGACAACATAACGCCCCGCGGCGGCCAGCGCTTCGGCTGCTTCATGCCATGTGCGCCGCGATTGGCCGGCGCTGGGAATGAGCAGGACGCAGGGGTCCTCTTCCTGACCATAGGCGTCGGCGGCGATGGATATCCCGGCAAATCCTTCAAAGTTCCGCTCAGGCATTCGTTCCTCCTCTCCTCGACACTTTATGTGCTGCCGAGGTGCTTCACCAGCTGCGGTACTTCTGCCATCGATCGCAATACGTCGTTCAAATGGGTGCATCCCGCCGTGCCCTTGAGTTCGGCAAGCACCGCTTCGCGCAACTGGCCGAGCGGCGTTCCAAGCATCGCCGATGCATTGGGCGAGGCGGCAGGGCATTCGCGAAAGGGCAATATTCGCGGATCGACTTCGATGGACGCCAGTTCGAGTGTGTCGGGGTCAGCACTTGCCCTGACGCGGTATTCGTGAATGGCGACGCGATGGTCGCCTTCGGGCGTTGTGCCGCTGTCCTGGAAGCCGATGTCCATCTGGACCTTCCCGTCTTCCATCCAGATATCGATCCAGCGGGAGCGCCGCTTGCCGACGCCCTCCTGTTTCGGAAGATAGGGCCAGCCCTTGGGGTCGTCGGGATTGACCAGCGACGGCACTGTGGCGAAACTCTGCAGCGACATCTTGCTGCTGCCATCATCGGCAAGAGCCGATGAGCCGGGCCGGAAGCCAGCGCAAATCCCTTCCATCCGGCCGTTTTTTCCCGCCGTGCTCGCAGAACCTTTCTCGCGGGCCAGCGTGCGCCAGTCTTCGACCCAGCGAGACCAGACCCAGCCGGCGACAAGGCTGGCACCGGCAAAATCGTCGAGCAGCAGATAGAGCGGCGTTCCTGCGGCCTTTTCTTCGGGCAGCACCTCCGCAAGCACCGCGCGCGACTGTCCGCCCGCGCGACAGCCGACCAGTTTCTGTGCCTCGGGCCGGTCCGGTGACACCGTGATCGCCAGAATTTCGCGCCGCGCGCTGGAAAGGATGCGGAAACTGTCTTCTGCCAGTATCTCAATATGATCTTGGTTATCGGTCAGGATATCGCGGGCATGCCCCTCCATGACCATCGGCTCGCCGAAGCCGTCGGGCCAGTGGGTGCTGATCGTCGAGGTTCGGCGGATCGAGTTCAGCCGCCTTTTCGGCGTGTGCCCTGACGGGTTGGCGGGCGCTTTGACGGCTATATCCATATTGCTCAACATATCTAACTTGGTTATATAAGACAAACGAATCTTCACGACACGCGAAAGGATTAACAGGATGGCCGAGGCCTATATTATCGACGCATGCCGGACACCGCGCGGAATTGGCAAGGTTGGCAAGGGTGCGCTCGCCCATCTTCATCCCCAGCATCTCGGCGCGACTGTGCTCAAAGCCCTGGCGGAACGCAACAATCTCAAGACCGACGAGGTCGATGACGTAATCTGGTCGACCAGCGTCCAGAAAGGCAAGCAGGCCGGCGACATCGGCCGGATGTCGGCGCTCGCCGCTGGCTATGATGTCAAGGCAAGCGGCATGACGCTCGATCGCTTCTGCGGCGGCGGGATTACCTCGGTCAGCCTGGCCGCCGGCCAGATCATGGCGGGTCTTGAGGACTGCGTAATCGCAGGCGGCACCGACATGATGTCGCTCCACATGACTATTGCCCAGGAAGAGGCGGCGGCCGGCACCGGTCCTCTCGGCATGGGGGCGGGTAATCCGGAACTTGCCAAGCTACATCCGCAGTCGCACCAGGGCGTGTGTGGCGATGCCATCGCGGCGATGGAGGGCATCACCCGCCAGGATGTCGACGCGCTTGGCCTGGAAAGCCAGAAACGCGCGGCCAGGGCTATTGAGGAAGGCCGTTTCGACAAGAGCCTGATAGCTGTCGAAAATGTCGATGGCAGCGTTGCTCTGGACCGGGAGGAATTTCCCCGGCCGCAAACGACCGCAGAGGGCCTGGCCGAGCTCAAGGCTTCGTTCGACGGCGTCGCCGATATGGAAATGAGCCCGGGCGGTCTGACGTTTCGCCAGTCGATCCAGCAGCGCTATCCGGACCTTGAATGGACGGGCGTTCATCATGCCGGGAACAGCTCGGGCGTGGTCGACGGCTCGGCTGCCATTTTGCTGGCCTCAAAGGACTATGCCGAGAAGCAGGGCTGGACGCCGCGTGCACGCATCCTCACGGCCGTCAATGTCGGCGACGATCCCACACTGATGCTCAACGCGCCTGTTCCGGCGGCCAGGAAAGCGCTGGAACGCGCGGGCCTCACCACGGACGATATCGATCTTTGGGAGATCAACGAAGCCTTTGCCGTTGTGGCCGAGAAATTTATCCGCGATCTCAATCTCGATCGTGACAAGGTGAACGTCAATGGCGGCGCAATCGCGCTTGGCCATCCGATCGGCGCGACCGGATCGATCCTGATCGGCACGGTGCTCGACGAGCTGGAACGGCGCGACCTGAAGCGCGGCCTCGTCACCATGTGCGCTGCCGGCGGCATGGCTCCGGCGATCATTATCGAACGGATGTAAGCGCCGGGACCACCCGGTACCCGGCTCCAATTTCCCAGACTCCCCGGCGGGGTTTCCTCGCCGGGGTGGCTATCTGGCGAAAGCCGGCAATATCCTGACCTGCATCGGGTAGGGCCAAGCTGCGCCCGCCATGGGTTCCGCCGTCAATAAGGATTGAAGTTGAGCGCAAGACCTGGCTCGGGCCAGTCCATCGCGATTACCTTGCCGGTATTGGCGAGCGTGATGAAGGCCGTTCGCCTGTCCGGTCCGCCAAAACAGATGTTGGTCGTGAAGATATCGGGCAGGGGCACGTGGCTGCTAACGCCCTCTGGCGTGAATGTGCTGATGCCTGCGCCCGCCCAGAGGGTCGCCACGCAGATATTGCCCGCTTCCGTGACGGCAAGGCTGTCGAAACCCGTCTCGCCCTCAAGGGTTCCTATGGACCGCTGTGTACCGAGCCTGCCCCCGGTTTCGATCGGCCATGCCCAAAGCGTGGTGCCGAATGTCTCGGCGGCGTAAATCGTTTTCCCGTCAGGTGACAGGCCGACCCCGTTGAAACTCTTGCCCAGTGCCGCTTCGACAATGGACGTCCCGTCGGGGCTGGCATGGAAAAGGGCCGAACCTCCATGCCTGCGTTCGCTGTCCGTACCGAAATCGGTAAACCACAGTCCGCCCTGGGCATCGAAAACGAGATCGTTCGGCGCGTTCAGCCTGCGGTCTCCGCAACGATCGTAAACGCACTCGGATTTGCCAGTGGTCAGATCTACCCGTTCGACCCGGCCATATTCGGGATTGTCCGGCTTCTCCCCCGTCGGGTTGACCTCGCCATTGGGACCACGCGTCCAGCCCATGCCGCCATTGTTGCAGACATAGAGCGCTCCGTCCGGGCCCAGCGCGGCACCGTTCGGCCCGCCGCCGAGATGGGCGACGACCTCCGACTTTCCATCGCCCCACAGGCGCGTGACATTTCCACCGGCGATCTCGACGAAGATGACCGCGCCATCCGGAAAAGCCACCGGGCCCTCGGGAAAGAGAAAGCCCTCGCCGAGAACGGTGAAGCCGCTCATTCGGGTGGCTCGTAGCTGTCTTGCGGGCCGTAGCGCAGCGCCGCCAGCATGCGTTGGAAGTGCGGAATACGCCAGCTGTCCTGATCTTCACCCCAGCCGGTCTGGCCTTCGAGCTCCCATCGCATCAGAGCGTTCGACCCGTTGCCGTTCTCGCACATGTGCGCGACAGAAACACCCTCTGCTTCCATGGTCCGCCCGTCGCGATCGGCAAGCATGATTTCCATATGCTGGCTCCAGCCGGTTTTCGGGTCGCGCCAGTTCTTCATCCAGCTTTGCGTCTTGTCGAGCCGGGTGAATTTGCCGTCTTTCAGCAGCCATCCCATGTTGAGCGGGGCGCGGCCCTTGGCGTCCATGTCCTGCGGGCGCACGAAGCTCAGAAAGCCGGTGCGATCGTCGACATGGCCGAAGATGTACTGGATGCGGCCTTTGCCGCGTTCGCGTTCGATCTCGCGCCAGCGCGGTCCGCCCGGATACAGGATGCGCGTCCCGCCCTTGCGGTAGAGCTTCTTCTGGGAAGAGGCGTGGGCGCCCTCGCGCGGTCCCCATGTACGGTCGCGGATCGACCAGCAGTCGATCGGAATCCTCTCACCACGCAAAACCAGTTCGCCCTCGAAATGGCCGAGCTGGTCGATATGCGGATTATACATGGCCGGCGGCTCGCCGGGGGTGAAGCGGTGTGGTGGGTGGGCTGCGGTGAAGGTGAAATCGACAGCGAAATTCGCGGCTTCATCGGCGTAACCAACCTCGTATTTCGTCAGCGGTTCGATCATCTTCACGCTGTAGCCGCCTTCGGGGAAGGTGATGTCGCGCAGATCGGGCGCGGCTGGCATCGGAACGCCTTCCTTCATCGTGTAATAGGCCATGTTGCGCGGATAGGAGCCGCTCGGGTCCCAGGCGAACACTCTCCAGCGCACCTTGTCCTGATTGGGATAGTACATGCAGTGGAGCCAGCAGCCGAGCTGCCGCTCTGGGATGTTGAAACACCACCAGTTGGTTTCGACATGGAGCGGGTTGTCGTCCTTGGGGATATGATACCGGTCATCTTCCGGTGTGAATGGCGTGTCTTCGGTAATTTCGGGGGTCGGGTTTTCCATTGCTGTCCTTTCAGTCAAGCGGCGGGAAATAGGTTGTGCGATAACGGCCGAGGGCATCGCCCATCGTTTCGGTGTCGCGCATCACGCGCGAGTGACAGAGAGACAGTGCCTTGTCGAAATCGATGGTGCGATCGGCAATGCGCCGGGCAAATTCCGCCCGGCCTTCAGCCAGCGATGCGGCGCGCAGTCCGAGCAGATCTTCCAGTTCGGCAAGTTCCGCGTCGCGGAAGGCGGCACCGTAGCGGTCTCGTCCTTTCCACCATTTGACCGTGCGGGCCAGCGCCTTGGCCTTTGCACTCGCCTCCTGGTCCTCAATACGCGGGACGATGATGTCTTTCAGGTCCTTGAGAATGATGTCGTAGCTGCGTTCGGCATCGCCCGGCGGTGCGTCCGGGATCGAAGGGGGAGGCAGGGTCGTGCCCGACAGCTCTGCCATCTGTTCCACGATAACCCTCATATGTGTCGTTGCAAAAAGCAGGGTCGTGCCGAGCGCTGCAGGTTCGGGCGCTTCGGGGTCGCTGAGCAATGCCTGGCTGTTCGTCGTGAAGCTGAGCTGGAAATAGAGCCGCAGATATTTGATCCGCTCGATATCGACCGGCCTGCCCGAGGCCTCCTCATAGAGCCGGAATATCTCGGCAGGCGGAGCGAAGGGCTGGAACAGCATCCGCACCCAGATCTGCGCGAGATCCTCCATTGGATCGCCATAGTGCGAAAGTTCCCAGTCCAGCAGCGCTGTGACCTTGCCGTCGTCCATCATGAAATTGCCTACGCCGGCGTCTCCATGGACAAGCGTGGAGGGACCGCTGTCTTCGGGCAGATTGTCTTCGAGCCAGTTATAGGCGAGCTGGAGTACGGGATCAGGCGCACGTTTCAGATTGTCGCGTCGCCATTCCACGATATTGGCGCGCATACGCTCGCGCGTTGAAATGTCGGGATCTCCGAAACCGTCAAGCGGCTCCGCCATGATGTCGATTGCATGGAGATCGGCGAGCTGGGCCACGAAATCGCGAACAATGGCTTTGCGATCCTGCCTATCCTCGATGCGGTGAAAGGCATCGTGGCCGGGCACCAGCTCAGTCAGCAGGGCCAGTGCTTCGGTATCATGCGCCACCAGGTGGGGCGCCGTAACGAGCCGGTTTGCCAGCGGGCCGGAAAGTGCAGCGAGCACTGCCACTTCGCGTTCGAAAAATGGCAGCCGACGTGGGTCGCCAGCGCGGCTGTCATAGGCGAGATAGCAACGCTTCTCGCGCCCGTCGGGCCAGCTCAGCGTCACTTCTGCACCCTGGCGCGAGGCGCCGCCGCCACCGCGTGGAACGATATGGCCGATCGTTGCGCCGGTGGCCGTCTCGAGACGCGCGACCAGATCGTCCGCAAGCATCGTTCTCTCCCCTACATAGTTTACTTAGATAGATATGTCGGAGCGAGCGACCGAGTCAACCATTGTCGGCTGGTTCGAACAGCGATCGCGTGGCCTCGCAATATCTCCGGGCGACGGGAGACAGGGTCCGGTCCGCGAGCCGCACGATGGCGACATGCGATCGCCAATCCTCATATCCTCTGACCTTGAGCGTCACCAGCCTGCCGGATTCCAGGTCTTCCGATACCGCAAAATCCATGGCCAGCAGTACCGCGTCGCTCCGGTGGGCGAGGCGGCGCAGGGAATCGAGCTGTTCACAGCCCACATGCCCTGCCCATCCGGCCGTGCTTGCGCCGTCACTCGGCTCTCCAAGATTGGGCGAAGCGAGCGGATAGGCCTTAAGTTCAGCCATGTCGTGGGACATATGATCGGCGAGGGGATGTTCGGGGCGAACATGATAACCCACAGCCAGTTCGGCCAGCGGTTCGATACTCAGTTCGGCATGGGTCTTCGCGGCGTATGAGTCCGACACGAAAAAATCCAGCTCCTCGTTCATGACCATGGCAGTCATCCGCTCGATCGGAAGAATATGGGTCTGAAGTTCCACGCTCGGCGCCTTGACCCAGCACCGGTCGATAAGCTCTGCTGGCAGGTGTGAAAACATCGGCCCGAAGCCTATCTCCACCTTGCCGGCATCGCCCGAAACAAGCTGGGCTGCCTCGCGCTCGATCTCATTGGCCTGTCGGATCAGCGCGCGGGCCCGGGGGATCAATATTGCGCCGGCGGCTGTCAGCCGCACGCCCTTGGTCGATCGTTCGAAAAGCTTCTGGCCCAGATCGGCCTCCAATGCCTGGATGCTGCGGCTTAACGCGGGCTGCGAAATGTGGAGCGTTTCGGAGGCACTGGAAAATGAACCCCCTTCGACGAGCGCGATTGCATGGCGGAATTTGCGAAGATCCATCATTCTAATATGCGTTTATCACATAATAACATGTATTAAAATGCATTGGACGCATATGAAAAAACGATCAATGGTCGGCCCGGCAATGGCATTGAAGGGAAGATGTAGATGCAGCCCGCATACTGGATCATGGTTCTCATCATCGGCATCCTGCTGATCGAAATTGCGCAGGGTCGCCACAAAGGCGTTCATCGCCGTCATGACTTCTATATTATTGGCGCGGCCCTTGTTGGCGGCCAGCTGACGCGGCCG
The DNA here is from genome assembly GCA_947259005.1 of uncultured Parasphingopyxis sp. Classification (GTDB taxonomy): domain Bacteria; phylum Pseudomonadota; class Alphaproteobacteria; order Sphingomonadales; family Sphingomonadaceae; genus Parasphingopyxis. The sequence continues at coordinate 93,071 of CAMYKP010000013.1, forward strand.
CTACTGGCGTTGGTCACGGCCTGGGCAATCGGCGCGGTCATCCCGGCCTATCAGGGCGCATTGGCGGGGGCGCCTTTCCTGCCCTCGCTGCTGGTGCTGCTCCTTGTCGCCGAATTCTGCCAATATTGGATCCACCGCGCGGCGCACAACACGCGCAGGTTCCCCTGGCTATACGGAATGCACCGCACCCATCACAGCGCGCCTTATGTGAATGTTACGCTGATGTACCGTACCAATCTCATCTGGCCGTTCGTACACAGCTATACCTGGGTTGCAGCGATCGGTTTCTATCTCGGCCTGTTTGCACCTGCGACGGCTTTCTACATCCTGATCATGGCCTGGAACGCACTGACGCATAGCGACTGGCGTTGGGATGATGCCATCGCTGCAAAATTGCCCGGCGGTACGAAAATCGTTTCGGCTCTCGAACTTGTTCTTGTGACACCGCGCATCCATCATACGCATCACGGCTATGGCAGGGATGGCAAGGTCTATCGCAATTTCTGCACCTTTTTCAGTTTCTACGATCGCCTGTTCGGGACTTTGCACATCCCCGAAGGCCGCCCCTGGCGTTACGGGCTTCCGGGCGGAGAGCATGACTGGTGGAGGCAGATGATCTATCCCGTCGTTCCGCTCGGCAAAGCAAAAAAGCACGCCGCGAAATCCGAATTGCCTCATATCCGAGCCTCGCGATCCGCCTGACAATATTGTTCGCCGGAACAGTTCGCCTTTTGCCGGGAATCCGATATCCCGCTGGCGAATCGAATTTCGGGCGGAGAGAAAAATGGAAATGAAGCTGGACGAACGCGGCGCTACGCTCGGCGAATGGCTGGTTCGCAGCGCGCGAGATCGTCCGGATGCTCCGCTGGTCATCCATGAAGGGGGCGTCGACCGCACGGTTACCCTTGCCGAGGTTTTCGATCAGGCCCGGCGTCTTGCGGCTGGGCTCGGTGCGGTGGGGCTTGTGCCCGGCGATGTCTTTGCCGTTCAGATGCCGACGCGGCTTTCGACTGTGATCGCGCATGCCGCTGCCGGATATCTCGGTCTGACGCTGCTTCCCATCATCCATATTTATGAAGGCCGGGAGCTTGACTTCATCCTTGGCCAGTCGGGCGCCAAGGCATTGCTGACGCCTGCTGCCTGGCGGACGATCGATTTCGCCGCCCGCCGCGCCGATCTCGCCGAAACCTATCCGGATATTATCCAGATCGTAGACGGAGATGGCGAGCCGGGAACACTCTGTCTTGCCGATTTGCTCGACAACGAACCGCTTGCATCTCCGCCCCCTGTCGAGGGCGATGCGCCCGCCATGCTGATCTACACGTCGGGCACCACTGCCGATCCCAAGGGCGTCCAGCATAGCCACAAGAGCCTGATCGCCGAAATCGGGACCGACAAGGCCAAGCGCGGATCGCTTGTCACCCTGTCCCCCTGGCCGCCCGGCCATGTGGCAGGCGTGCTCGGCTATTTGCGCTTCTGGGCAATGGGGCAGCCGAGTGTGCTGATGGAACAATGGGACGCTGCCGAGGCGGCGCGGCTGATTGAGCAGCACAAGGTGGAAGGGACCTCTGGTACGCCCTTTCATTTGACGACCCTGCTGGACGCCGCAGAAGCCGCCGGTCGCGACATATCCTCGCTCCACGATTATATGGCGGGCGCGACGATGGTTCCGCCGGGGCTGATACAACGCTGCGAGAGCATCGGGCTCGCGGCCTATCGCTGTTACGGATTGTCTGAGCATCCGACTGTTTCGGCCGGATCGCCTGAAGATACGCTCGAGAAACGGCTGGGTACCGACGGGCAGCTTTATCCCGGAGTGGAAGTTCTCATCGTTGACGATGAAGACCGGCCCCTGCCGCTTGGCGAAGCGGGTGAGATATTGACGCGCGGGCCTGACCGCTTTGTCGGATATCGCGACGCGGCTTTGGACGACGACGCATTCACATCGGATGGCTGGCTTCGAACCGGTGACATCGGGCGGCTCGATACTGAAGGATATCTGTCGATCGTCGACCGCAAGAAGGATATCATCATCCGCGGTGGCGAAAATATCGCCTCGCGGGAAGTTGAAGACATGCTCTCCCTGATGCCGGGAGTCCGCGAGGCTGCTGTGGTCGGCGCGCCCGATGAGAGGCTGGGCGAACGCATTTGCGCCTTCATCGTTGCCGACCCCGGTGCCGACCTTTCGATCGGGAGGATTGCCTCCCATTTCGCGCAACAGGGACTGGCCAAACAGAAGACGCCGGAACGGATCCACATTGTCGATGAGCTGCCGCGCAACGCGGCGGGCAAGGTGCTCAAGCTTCAGCTGCGTGCGCAGCTGGACAGTATGGGTCAGTAGCCCAGGATTTGCAGGGCTGCGAAGACGGCAGCGTCCCTGAGTTCGCCGGCATTTCCGTCGCCCATCTCAGGCATGATCCGGTAAAGTGCGGACACGCGCTCAAGCATCATGACGATTGCTGCCGCAACGGCAAAATCGCTGACTTTGGTATCAATGCGCTTGCATGATTTCGAGTGGGCGACATTCCGGGACAGGGCATCAAGGACCGGACGGGCTGCTGTGCTTCGTGCATCCACAAAGCGCTTGTCGCCTTCCTCGCTAGCAAGATTGCGAACCCTGTAAAGCGTGCGGTGGCGCTGCCAGCGTGCGATATAAAGGTCGACGAATTCTTCCGCAAACCTGGTAGGATCAGCGCTCCAATCGTCTGATGCGAGACGGAGCAGTTCATCGTCGCAATGCGGCGCCGTCTTCAGCGCTTCGAGGACAAGTTCAGGCACGCCTTCGAAATAGACGTAGAAGGTTGCCGGTGATGTACCGGCGCTTCGCGCAACTTCAGCGACGCTCAGATCTCGCAATCCCGTGCTTTCAAGAAGCTGGGCGGCTGCGTCGATGAGTTTGCGCATCGTTCGCTGGCCTTTGGGGCCAATGCGCTGTCCGTTGAGGTTGCGCACGTCCCCTTCAAGGGTTTCGGTCTGTGCAGAGTCCATTGTGTTTGAATTCCAATACGTCTGCCCTGTCCAAGTCAAGCGAGCTTTCGACCGGCAAGCATTTAGGCATCGTCCCGCCCATCCACTATTGCCGCACCAGCAGCAGGGCTCCAGCTAGAAATCCGCCGCCCGCGCCACATGCTGCGACTTGGGCATCAGAAACCTGCCGCTCTCCACCCCGATGCCACAGCTGTTCGCAAGCTTCATGCAAATGTCCGAAACCGTGCAGCCGACCGGCTGAGAGCTGCCCACCGCCGGTGTTGACCGGATGGCGGCCATCGAGCCTGAAAGCGCCTTCCTCGATCAGGGCTTTCGACTCGCCATGTCCGCAGACACCGAATGCTTCCATCCACAAGGGTACAAAGATGCTGAAACCGTCATACACGGCGAAGACGTCGACATCCCCGGCCTTGTAGTCGGTGCGTTGCCAGAGATCGGCGGCGGCGTCGTGCGACGCCATTGTGGTAAGGTCGGGGCGCTGATCCCATGTATCCTTGCCGGTCAGCGCCGCGCCCATGGCTTCGATCTGCAGGGGTGCGTTACGACAATCCTTTGCTGCGTCTCCAGCCGAAACAATGACGGCGCAGGCACCGTCGATCGGGATGTCGCAGTCGAAAAGGCACAGTGGCGAGCTGATCATGCGCGCCTCGCGATAGTCGTCCATACTCAGCGGTTTCTGCATCAGCGCGCGGGGGTTCTTCGTGGCGTTTTCGCGTTGGGCGGTCGCGAGCATGCCAAGATGTTCCCGTGTCATGTCGAATTCGTGGAAATAGCGGGTCGCTATCCATCCCGCCCAGTTGGACGCCGACATTGCGCCCATTGGCAGATACCAGCTGAGCCAGCCGGAAACGCGGGCGTTCTTGCCAGTCGGCACGCTGGCGCGGCGACCGGCGCTTTGCGAGCTACTTTCGGTAAGCGCGCGAAAACACAGAACATGACGGGCCTGGCCGGTCATCACCGCCATTGCCGCCGACATCACCGGCCCGAACTGCGCGGGTCCCTCGGGGATGGCAGCATGCCAGCGCGTATTGATGCCGAGTGCGTTGCGGACCTCGCCGACACCGAGCGGGGACATGCCGGGCGCATTGTCGCTGCGGCCGGGATAGGTGCAGATGCCGTCGATATCGTCCCGGGTCAGTCCGGCATCTGCGATTGCCGCGAGCGCTGCATCGGCAAGGTGGTCGATGGCTAGGCGCATCGTGTTGCGTCCGACCGTGCTCATGCCGGTTCCCGTGATGCAGGCCTTTTGCAGGGTCATTGCGCGGCCTCCTGTGCGGACCGGAAAAAGGGCAGGCGAATATCCTCGACTTCCTCGAAATCCATTATGAGCTTCTGGCCGATTGCGATCTCCGCGATATCGTCAGTCTCAAACCTTGCTGCGATGCGTACGCCGGGCGCGGCATCTATGTCCGCAACGACGAGCGCGAAGGGCACCGCCATGTCCGGCAGCCAGGGCTGATGGTTGATCGTGAAGCTGTAGATTGTGGCGTCGCCCGATACGGCGCGCGGCGCAACGTTACGGCCCAGGCAGTTCGGACAGATACGTTCGGGAGGATGGATGAAGCGTTCGCAGTCGGGGCATTGGACGATCATGATCTTGCCGTCTCGCCCCTTTGTCCAGAAGGCTTCGTTGATCATGTCGATTTCCGGAAGAACAGCCATCCTCACCCTCTCTGACGCAGCCTCACCAAGCGAATCCAATTGACGCACAGACCATGCGAACATATAAAATTGACATAGCGTCAGTTTTACCACCGGTCGAGTCTGGCGAAAACGATAATAAGAAAGAGGATGTTCGATGGCGTTTTTACGGCACCCTGACAGTATTTTCGTTGGCGGCGAATGGCAGGCTACGGAGTCGCGCGAAGCCGTGATCAATCCTGCGGATGAAAGCCTGCTCATTGAAGCGCCTGTCGGCAGTGCGGAGCAAATTGCGGCAGCGATCGGGGCAGCGCGAACGGCGTTCGACAGCGGTGACTGGCCGCGACTGAGCCCGCGAGAGCGCCAGCAGAAAATGACGCAGTTCCTTGATGCGATCGACGCGCGCAAGGACGAAATCGTCGATCTGATCGTAGCTGAAGCCGGGGCTACACGGATGCTCGCCGATTTCCTGCAATATGGCATCCCGATGAAACATGCCCGCCGTACCGTCGAAATCGCGACCCGGCCCGCGGTGACGTCGCTTCCGGTCGAGCTGACGCCCAATATGCAGGGGACAACGACGCTGGGCACGGGTGTTGTCAGCCGGGAACCCGTTGGCGTGGTCGCTGCGATTTCCCCTTATAATTTCCCGTTTTTCCTCAATATCGGCAAGGTCGTTACGGCGCTTGTTACCGGATGCACTGTTGTCCTCAAGCCATCGCCCTATACGCCGATGGAAGCCTTGATTCTCGGAGAAATCGCCGAGGATGTCGGGTTGCCCAAGGGTATCTTCAGTATCGTCACCGGCGATGTCGAAGCCGGCAAGCTTTTGACCACCGACCCGCGCGTCGACCTCGTCCATTTCACCGGATCGGATAAAGTCGGATCCATGATCCAGGCGCAGGCTGCGCCGACGCTCAAGCGGATCATAATGGAGCTGGGCGGCAAGTCCGCTTTGATCGTGCGGCCCGACGCCGATATCCAGCAGGCCGCTCAGGCCGGGCTGATGGGTTTTACGACGCATTGCGGCCAGGGCTGTGCGCTCACCACACGGCACATTGTTCACAACAGCGTTCGCGCACAATTCGTCGAGACAATGAAGTCGATGCTCGGCCACATCAAGATTGGCAATCCCGCCGATCCCAGCGTTACCTATGGCCCGCTGATCCGGGACGTCGCGCGGCAGCGTACTGCGGAATATGTCGCGATTGCCCAGGACGAAGGCGCAACGCTGGTCTCGGGTGGCAAGCGGCCCGATGGCCTCGACAAAGGCTTCTATTTCGAACCGACGTTGTTCGACGATGTCCGCAACGACAGTCGTCTCGCGCAGGAGGAAGTGTTCGGCCCGATCGGTGCAGTCATCGGCTATGATGACGACGAGGAAGCGATCGCAATGGCGAACGACAGCGAGTTCGGCCTTTCGGGGGCGATCTATTCGGCGGATGCCGGCAAAGCCTTCGAGATGGCGCTTCAGGTCCGCACCGGCGGTGTCTCGATCAACGGAGGCGCCGGCACGATGCAATCCGACGCACCTTTCGGGGGCATAAAGCGCTCGGGCTATGGCCGTGAATATGGCGAAGAAGGCCTCAACGAATTCACCTATCAAAAGGTGATCAGTTTCCACGCAGCATGATCGGGAGAAACACATGACCAAGGTAATGGAGGGAATTCGTGTCCTCGAGATCGCGCAGTTTACCTATGTCCCCGTCGCCGGCGCAGTGTTGGCAGACTGGGGCGCGGACGTCATCAAGATTGAGCATCCCGTACGCGGCGACGCCCAGCGCGGGATCAAGGAACTGCAGCGGCTCGCAGTAAATCCGCAGCGTTCGTCGCTGATGCAGCATCCCAATCGCGGCAAGCGCAGCGTGGGCGTCGACATTTCAACGCCCGAAGGCCAGGAGCTGGTTTACGAAATCGCCAAAACGGCGGACGTCTTCCTGACCAATTATCTTCCGCAACAGCGCGAGAAGCTGAAGATCGACCTCGAACATATCCGCGCGGCCAATCCAGACATAATCTATGTTCGCGGCAGCGCTTTCGGCGAAAAAGGGCCGGAGAGGGAGAAGGGCGGCTTCGACTCAACGGCTTTCTGGGCGCGCGGCGGTTCGGCGATGCTGGTGACGCCGAAGGCGCTGGAAGGGCCGTTGACCCAACCCGGTCCCGCCTATGGCGACACGATCGGCGGGATGAACATCGCGGGCGGCATCGCTGCGGCGCTCTTCCACCGCCTGCGCACAGGCCATGCCACCGAAGTCGACGTGTCGCTGCTTTCGTCGGGCATCTGGGCGACCGCCTGCAGCGTCGACGTTTGTATGGACCTCGGCCAGAATCCCTTTGAAAACCCGCTGCCGGGCGAGGATGCAGTTGCAACCAATCCCTTTATGGGCGTCTTCAAGACCTCCGATGGCGGCTATATCAACCTGACCGTTCTCTCGCCGGCGTTGCTGATCGACGACACGTTCGCGCATCTGGGCATTCCCGAAGCCGCCAAGGACGAGCGCTTTTCGACGATTGAGGCACTGCGCGAAAATGCTGCAGAGGGCCATCAGCTCGTCAAGCAGGCCATGGCCGGTCAGACATTTGCCTACTGGACCAAACGACTCAAGACGATGAAGGGGCAATGGGCGGCCTATCAGACACCCCAGGATGTCGGCAGCGACGAGCAGGTCCTGGCCAACGACCTGATTTTCGAGGTCGAGAGCGCCGATGGCGGCCCGCCGATCAGGCTCGTCGCCAATCCGGTCCAGTTCGACAAGGAGGGCGTGCAGAACAGCCGTGCGCCGGAAGCTTCGGAACATACCGAATTGTTCTTGATGGAACTTGGGCTAGAATGGGACAGGATAGAGGATCTCAAGAACAAGAAGGCGATTGCGTAATGAAGTACAAACCCGGTTCACGATGGAAAAGTGCGGTCTGCTCTGCCGAGATGGTTGTAGTACGTCCGCCCAAGGGCGACGGCGATCTGGCTTGCGGCGGCAGCAATGTTCTCGAGCATGACAGCGCTGAGGGCGGTTCGGGCGATGTCGATTCCGCCTTCAGCGAAGGCGTGCTGATCGGCAAACGCTATGTCGATGAGAAGAGCGGCATCGAGGTGCTTGGCGCGAAGCCGGGCCAGGGCTCGCTGAGCTTTAACGGGCGCGCGATGCATCTCAAGGATGCCAAGCCGCTACCGGCTTCGGACTGACGCTTCATGAAAACGACGCTGCTTCTCGATATCGCGGCTGACGCTGCCGGCGATCGCCGTGCATTCGGCGACCTGACTTTTGCGGAGTTGCGCCATCATGCGCAGCTGGCGGCATCATGGATCATGGAGCAGGCCGCCGGGCAGGTTGCGTTTCTGGGCCTTAACGGGTCCGTCGTACCAACCCTGCTCTTCGCCAGCGGCTATGCAGGGCTTCCCTTCTGCCCGCTGAACTATCGTCTGCCCGACGACAAGCTCAATCAGCTCGTTGCTCGGACCGCGCCCTCTGTGCTGGTCGCGGACGATGATATGGTGGAGCGGATCGGAGATCATGACGGCGTTACGGTGGTCAGCCGCAGCGCGTTCGAAGCCGAGATCGGGTCGCGAATCCTTCCCGAAGGCTGGGCCGAGGGAGATGGCGAGATTGCGGTTCTGCTGTTCACCAGCGGGACGACGGGCGAGCCCAAGGCTGCCGTGCTGCGCCATGAAAATCTGACAAGCTATGTCATGGAGACCGTCGAATTCCTCGGATCGGACGAGGGCGAGGCGGCACTGGTGAGCGTACCAGCCTATCATATTGCCGGCATCAGCGCGATCCTGACGGGTGCCTATGGCGGACGGCGGATCGTCTATATTCCCGCGTTCAAGCCGGAGGAATGGGCCGAAACGGCCGCCCGGGAAAAGGTGACCCATGCAATGGTCGTGCCGACGATGCTCGATCGCATCCTAGACAGTGTCGAGCATGAGCACGAGCCGCTGTCTTCGCTGCGTGCGCTGAGCTATGGCGGCGGGCGGATGCCCGAGCCTGTCATTGCGCGGGCAATGAAGCTCCTGCCGCATGTCGATTTCGTCAACGCCTATGGATTGACCGAGACCAGCTCGACGATAGCATTGCTGTCAGCCGACGATCATCGGGCGGCCTTTACATCCGAAGACCATGCTGTCCGTCGCCGGCTTGGATCGGTTGGCAAGCCGCTGCCCAGTCTTGAAATCCAGATTCGCGGCGAGGATGGCAGGACCGTATTGCCGACCGGCCAGTCGGGTGAAATTTATGTCCGGGGCCCTCAGGTTTCGGGCGAATATCTCGGCAAGAAAATCACCGATGAAGAGGGCTGGTTCGCGACCAACGACGGAGGCTGGCTGGATGAGGATGGTTATCTGTTCGTGGAGGGCCGGCTCGACGACGTGATCGTGCGCGGCGGCGAGAATATATCGCCCGGCGAGATCGAGGATTGCCTGCGCGGTCATGCCGCAATTGCCGATGTGGCCGTGCTCGGCATGCCCTGTACCCAATGGGGTGAGAAGGTTGCTGCCGTGGTTGTATCCAAGCTGGAAGTAGACTGCGAGGAGCTTGCCGACCATGTCCGCTCTTCCCTGCGTTCGACGAAGACGCCGGAGGTCTGGTTCTTCGAGGATGAGCTTCCCTATAACGAAACCGGGAAATTGCTGAGGCGCCTGATCAAGGAACGGCTTTCAGATGACGAGGCTGCCGCCTAGTAACGGGCGATGGCAACCCCGGACCTCATGACGGGTTTCTTCGACCTTGAGAGATACTCGCCGCTGACGGGCGACGCTTGGGTCGTGCTCGACTGTTCCGATGACACGGCTCTCGGGGCGATGCCTGACGGAGTCGTGATCGGGGTCGACCGTATGGGGGCGATGCCGAAGGTCGAGGCGGACCGTTTCGACATTCTTCTCACTGCCGCCGACAATGCGCCGGCGCCCTGGGTGAGTTGCGGCGATCCCGACAAGGCGGTCCGGTCGCTGTCCCTTGCGATTGCTGCAAACCCCATAGCCGCCACGGTTCTTGTCGAGGTCCTTCGCCTGCAGGAGGGCTTGCCATTTCGCGCAGGGCTGACCCTCGAATCCCTAGCCTATTCGACTTTGCTGCGCAGCGGTGAGTTCGAGCAATGGCTCAAATCGACTGACAGGGAGCAGGCCGATCCCGCCAGAAACCCGGTATCGGCCGAGCGGGATGGATCGCTGGTTTCCCTGCGTCTTGACGATAGCGCCAACCGCAATGCGATCAGCGCGCCAATGCGCGATGCGCTGTATGAGGCGCTCGTAAACGTCCTTGAGGATCCGTCCCGGCCAGATGTGGAGATCACGGGTGCGGGCAAGTGTTTTTCGGTCGGTGGTCTTCTCCCGGAATTCGGTACGGCGCAAGATGCGGCAAAGGCGCATCGCATAAGGTGTCAGCGCTCGCCCTCCCGGTTGCTCCACCTGCTCGGACATCGCGCAGACGTGGTTTTCCACGGCGCATGCATTGGCTCGGGGGTCGAGATTTTCGCGGCGGCCGGGCGGTGCAGGGCGCGCAGAGACGCCTGGTTCCAGCTTCCCGAGCTGTCGATGGGGCTCATCCCCGGGGCAGGCGGCACCGTAACGGTATCGCGCGCCATCGGGCGGCACCGCGCAGCATGGTTCATGCTGTCGGGCAAGCGGATCGACGCCGGGCTGGCGAAAGACTGGGGCCTGATTGAAGACATTGTTGAATGACCCGGCTCCAAACTCTGTTCGATGAGCGATGCCGTGGGGCAGCGGCAGCAGCGGGCCGGCTCGGCGGGCGGCTTTCGCTTGATTCGCAGACGTTGCTGGAGCGGGACCGGCCACTCGGTCCCGCGGGACAGTCGGTGTCGCCCAATGGCAGCTGTTACCTGTGGGGCGCGGCAGACGGTCATGTCGCGATCAGCCTGGCCCGCGAGGATGATCGCGCTGCGATCCCGGCCTGGCTTGATGATGGCATCGGCGGGGATGAAATCGGCGCAATTGCCGTGCGGGTTGCCGACATGCCCGTCGCCTTGCTCCGTGAGAGGGCGCTGATGCTGCATCTTCCCTTTGCCGTTCTTGCCGAGGCGAGCCCTGCCTTGCCGTGCCTCCTCTACGCTGGTGAACGCGAACCGGTGACATCGCCAGCCAATCTCAAGGTTCTCGATCTTTCCTCGCTCTGGGCGGGGCCGCTCTGCGGTGCGCTTTTCGCTGAAGCGGGTGCGCAGGTCCTTCGCTGGGAAAGTCCCGCGCGGCGCGATCCGGGAGTGAATAAGACACCGCGCCACTATCATTATCTCAACGACCGTAAGGAAATGATCGTTGCACCGCTCGGCCGCGACGAGCTCGGTGCGGCATTGGCCGAATGCGATGTTCTTATCACGAGCGCGCGTCCCCATGCGCTCGAACGTCTCGGATTGGTGCCGGAAACAATATTTGCCCGCGAGCGGCCGTTGCTCTGGGCTGCGGTTACCGCCCATGGCTGGCAGGGTGAGGCGGCGATGCGGGTCGGCTTCGGGGACGATTGCGCCGTCGCAGGCGGGCTCGTCGATTGGCGCGACGGAAACCCCGTATTTGCGGGCGACGCACTCGCCGATCCCCTGACCGGTATTGAAGCTGCGCGAGCGGCATTTGAGGTGCTGGCGGCGGGACGAAGCGGCCTTCTCGACTGTGCGCTCGCGACAACGGCGGCCTGGATCGCCGCCCGACCGACTGCTGGACCCGATCTGTGATTTGCGACCTGATAATCAGAAATGCCGTTATGCCGGTCGGCGGGATATGCGATGTTGCCGTCGCCAATGGAAGGATTGCGAATATCGGATCGAAGCTTGATGCCAAAGGGCCGGAGCTCGACGCTGCGGGCAATCTGCTCCTGCCCGGACTGATCGATCATCACATCCACCTGCTCGCCACGGCTGCAAGACTGGAATCGGCCGATCTCTCCGGGTTGGTCAGCGAAGATGAAGTCATTCGCCGACTGCGCGAGGCCGAACAGGTGCTGGCGGCGGGCGCGATGCTTCGCGCAACGGGTTATGACGAACGGGCGTTCGACCTGCCGGACAGCCGCGATCTAGACCGCTGGCTGCCCGATCGGCCGCTCAGGATGCAGGATCGGACGGGTGCGCTCTGGTTGCTCAACGGGCTGGCGATGGAGCGGCTCGGTACCGGCCCATGGCCCGACTGCGTCGAGGTTGACGAGCGCGGTGAACCGACCGGGCGCATCTGGCGCGGCGATGCCTGGCTTCGCGAACGGCTCGGCGCCGAACTTCCGCCGGTTGCCAAGCTTGGGTCGGAACTGGCACGGCTCGGGATTACAGGCGTGACCGATACCGGCGCTGCCAACGGGCCGTCGGAAGCTGCCCTTTTCAACGAACTCCTGGCCTCGGGAGAACTCCCGCAAAAGTTGCAGCTCATGGGGGACGAGACCTTGCCGGTCTCGGACCATTTCCGCCGTGGTCCGCTCAAGCTTCTCTACGATGAGCGCGACCTGCCGCCGCTCGAAGAGGTGGCCCGGCGTATCGACATCGCGCGTGAACAGGGCAGGGCGGTCGCCGCCCATTGCATCACTGAAAGTGAGCTCGTCTATTTCATTGCCGCCCTTGATCTAGCCGGGGGTGCCAGGCCTGGTGACCGGATCGAACATGGCAGCGAGATTTCCGGCGCGATGATTCCGGAAATCGTCGCACATGGGCTCGCGATCGTCACCCATCCGGCCTTCGTCCATGATCGCGGCGACCGCTATCTCGATACGGTGGCGCGCGAGGAACTGGGCGGACTGTACCGGCTCGCCTCGCTTGAGACTGCGGGCCTCTGCCTGGCCGCCGGTTCAGATGCTCCCTATGGTTCGTTCGACCCCTGGCTCGCGCTGGAGGCAGCGAAGTACCGGAAGACGGCACAAGGGCGCGTGTTGGGCGTGTCCGAAGCGATGGCGGTCGAACGGACGCTCCCACTTTACCTGCGTCCTTTCGGCCTCTCCGACTGCACGAGTCGCACGATTGAGCCGGGCGCCGAGGCAGACTTCTGCGTCATCGAAGGCAGCTTGCAGGATCTGGCCGACTGCCCGGATGCTGGCCGGGTGGCGGCGACGATCGTCGATGGCAAGGTCATTTATACGCGCCTATAGTTGACGAAGCGTCAACTGTTGTTACTCTTCGCCGCCAACGACAACAGAGCGACACAGTGCTTGCGTTAAAGCGCCGGTCGGCGAAATTGGGAGAAGGATATGGGCACCGATATTTTGGAGTATGAAGGCAAGCGCGTCGTCGTCATGGGCTGCTATTCCGGAACAGGGGAAGCCTGCGCGCGGAAACTGGTCGAACTCGGCGCCGAGGTGCACGGAGCGGACATCAAGCCATCGCCGGTGAACCTCGCCTCCTTCACTGAGGTTAATCTCCTCGATCCGCAGTCGATCAAGGTCGGTGTCACCTCGATTGGGGGCGAGATCGATGCCCTTTTCAATGTGTCGGGCCTGCCGCAAACTTTTCCCGGCGAAGATGTTGTGACGGTCAATTTCGTCGGTATGCGCCACTGGACCGAGCAATGGTTGCCGAAGATCCGTCCGGGCGGAGCTATCGTCACGGTTTCTTCGCTCGCGGGCATGGCTTATCTGACCCGGCAGGAATTGCTGAAGGAATTCATGGATATCCGCGATTTCGAGGAAGCACGGCAATGGTATATCGACAACAAGGAGCGCGCCGGCGATCCCTACACATTGTCGAAAGAGGCCATCAACACCTGGACGCAGCAGCTCGCCGTAGAGATGGCCGATCGGAACATCCGGATCAACTGCACCATGCCGAGCCCGATCGACACTCCGATGCTCGACGACTTCAAACAGGTGGCGGGAGAAGCCGTTCTGTCCGCTTTCGCCAAGGCCAAAGGACGGTTTTCCTCGCCGGAAGAACAGGCGCTGCCGCTGATCCTGCTCAACAGCGACGCTGCCGCGTTCGTTAGCGGGACATGCCTTGCCGTCGACGCGGGGCTCTCGGGCGGACTCGCGACCGGTGTGCTGAACATGGAGCAGATGATCGCGGAAGCCTTGTCCGCCGACTGAGAAGGTAGGTCATGTCCCAACGGCCGTCCAAGTTGCGCGTCGGTATCGTCAGCGCCGCCTGGGGCGCCAAGGCGCATCTTCCGGCATGGCGCAGCCGTGCGGTCCGCCAAAGCCCGGCGCTGGATCGACATCCGCGATCGGTGATCGTCCGATGATCAATAATTGACAGAACGTCAGTTTTTTGAGACTATTGGGCAGAGCCAGAAGGCCGCGCAGAATGACTAGGGAGAGAGATATCATGGAAATGAACGATATGATCATCGTCAGCGTGGACGATCACGCGATCGAGCCGCCTGAAGCGTTCATCCGGCACTATCCCGAAGACAAGAAGGATCGCGCGCCGCGTATCGTCCAGGAAGACGGCAAGGATATCTGGTTGTGGAACGGCCAGCGTTTTCCGACGATTGGTCTCAACGCCGTAGTCGGCCGTCCGCGGAGCGAATATGGAATGGAGCCCAGCGCGTTCGACCAGCTGCGGCCCGGTACCTATGACCCCAAACTGCGCGTTGACGACATGAATGCCAATGGCGTGCTCGCTTCGCTAAATTTTCCGACCATGCCGAGTTTTGCCGGCGGTGCTTTTGTCGCCATGGCACAGAAGGATCCCGAAGAGGCGCTGCTCGCCGTTCGCGCCTGGAACGATTGGCATGTCCAGGAATGGTGTGCGTCCGCGCCCGGGCGCTTCATCCCGATGTGCCTCATTCCGATGTGGGACATGGACGAGACGCTCAAGGAGTTGAAGCGGATGAGCAAGCTTGGCGTTCATGCCGTCAGCTTCTCGGACAATCCCGCGAATATCGGCCTGCCCAGTATCCATAACGAATATTGGGAACCCTTCTGGAAGGCCTGCTCCGACTATAAGATGGTCATCAACTGCCATATCGGCACCGGTGCCCGGGCGATGCATCCGTCGAGCGAGAGCCCGATCGACGCATGGATTACGGCGATGCCGATCTCGATCGCCAATTCGGCTGCGGACTGGACCTTTGCAAGCTTCTGGAAGCGCTATCCGGATCTGCGCATGGCGCTTTCCGAAGGCGGTATCGGATGGATACCCTATTTTCTCGAGCGCGCCGATTTCACATATGAGCATCATCACGAATGGACCTTTAGCGATTTCGCCGGCGAACGTCCTTCCGACATCTTCAAGCGCCACATCATCTGCTGCTTCATCGACGACCAGTTCGGCGTGAAGAATCTCGATTATATGAATACGGATATGGTCGCCTATGAATGCGATTATCCGCATTCCGATACCGTTTGGCCCAATGTTCCCGAATATCTCTGGGCATCGGTCAACGGGCTCGGCAAGGAAACGATCGACAAGATCACCCATCTTAACGTGATGCGCGAATACAGCTTCGATGCGTTCGGGCTGAACGATGGCCGCGAGAATTGCACGGTCGGCCATTTGCGCGAACTGGGCAAGGACGTCGATGTCAGTCCGCGTCACAATCTCGGCGGGCTCAAGACGGGCAGCATGGATTCGATCGGCAAGGCCAGGAAGCCCGTGACATCGGGCGAGATCGAAAAAATGTTCGCATCAGCCTGAGCCCGCAGCGATGAACGACAACACCACGCCGATGGCTCGCGGAGACGAGCCCGAACTGGTTCCGGCGAACATGCCGGCGCCGGCCCATGTGCCCGAAGACCGGGTGCTCGATCTGCGCTTCGCGATGGGACAGGTCCCGAACGACCTGCCCGATCCCTACCTATTGGTCGATCGCTTGCGCCAGCCCGGAATCCCGCGGCTGCTCTGGTATCCCTATCCGTTCACAACGTTCACCTGCGGGGCATGGGCTGCGACACATTATGACGACATCCGCCGCGTCTATGAAGATAACGAGCATTTTTCGGCTGTGGGCGTCGCGCAGTTCCAGGTTCTTGCCGGCGAAACTTTCCCTTCGCTCCCGCTCGGCTCGGATCCGCCCGAGCATGGCAAATATCGCAAGTTCCTGAACCCGTATTTCACGCCCAAGGCGATGAACCAGATGGAACCGCATATTCGCTCGGTTGTGGGCGAGATGATCGACAGATTTGCCGACAGGGGAGAGGTCGATATCGCTTATGATTTCGGCCGCATCTATCCAGTCAAGATATTCCTGAACCTGATGAAACTGCCTTTCTCGATGTTCGAGCAGTTCCTCGCCTGGGAATGGGATATCCTGCATTCGGGCGACCCGACCCGTGTCGGCGGTGCCGTGACCGAAGTGCTTGCCTATTTGCGCGAATTCATCGCCGAGAAGCAAGCCAATCCAGACGAGGGCGTTGGCAGCTATATAGCCAATGGCGAGATCGACGGCCGCCCGCTGACCGACGACGAGAAAATCGGGATGACCTGGTTCCTATGGCTCGGTGGCCTCGACACCGTCGCCTCCACCATCAGCCAGATGTTCCGGCGGCTGGCGATGGATCAGGAACTGCAGCAGCGGATCCGTGACAATCCCGGAATCATCAACAGCGCTGTCGAAGAATTCCTGCGCGTACAGCCGCTCGTCAATTCGCACCGTCAGGCGAAGAAGGACTTTGAATGGCATGGCGTAACGGTGAAAAAGGGCGACTGGGTGATGTGCCTCAACAGCTCTGGCAATTTTGACGAGGCGCAGTTTGCCTGTCCGCACCAGTTCGATCCGGAGCGAACGGCTAATCGCCACTTCACCTTTGTAGGCGGCGTCCATGCATGTTTGGGAGCGCATCTGGCGCGGCGTGAACTGCGCTCGCTGCTCGATGAATTCCTGAAGCGGATCCCGCAGTTCAGAATCAAGCCGGGAACCGATACCACGGTGACTCCGGGGCTGCTGTCGATCCGCAACCTGCCGATTGTCTGGGATGTCTGACTGAAACGACGCTCATTGTCACCCTCACGGTCGGCAACAGCTAGAAATTCGTTCCGCCGTCGATATTGAGCAGCGCTCCGGTCATATAGGCGGCGGCGGGCGACAGCAGGAAAGCGATCAGCTCTCCGGCTTCGTGCGGTTCCCCGACGCGGTTCTGCGCGACCCGCATGCCCCAATCCTCGATCATCACCGCGTTGAGCGCGTCTTGTGGGTCGCGGCCGGGATAGCGCGCTGCGGCGGTGTCGCGCGCGCCGCCTAGCGCCTCGGTCGCGATTGCTCCGGGGGCTATGCAATTGGCCCTGATACCCTCAGCCGCGTGAAATAGCGCGATATTCTTGGTCAGGCTGACGACGGCGGCCTTCATCGCCGCATAGTGCGGGAGCGCCCGTTTGGGCGCGCGCACGGAATAGGCGGCGGTTGTCACGATGGTCCCGCCGCCATTCTCGGCGAGCAGTGGCAGCGCGGCGCGCAGGCTGCGCATGGTCAGCAAAAAAATAGTCTCGAACGATTCTTGCCAGTCGTCGTCCGACAATTCGAGGATGCCGCCCCGGCTGCCGATCGGTCCCGCGGTTATCGCGATCCCGTCAATACTGCCCAGCGCTTCGCACGCGCGGCCGATTGCGGTTTCAATACCACCCTCAAGGCTTCCTTCACCAATCGCGGCGGGGCCAAGTGAACTGGCGGTTTTTCTTGCTTGTTCGCGGTTGCGGCCAATAAGCGCGACCCGGGCTCCCGAAGCGACCAGTATCCCGGCGGCCGCGAAGCCCATTCCCGCTGTCCCACCGACAAGCACATAGCGTTTCTCCGCAACAGTGCCCGTTTCCTGTTTTGCCCGGTCACCCATCGCGCACCTTTTCGTAGTCGGCGCGAACATAGCGTGCGCCGAGCATTGCCGCACCCGCTGCCAGAATGGCGAAACACACGGGCGCGATGAGCGCGTAGCGAATGGCTTCGTCTCCGAGAGAAGGAGTCAGGGAATCGTTCGTTGCGCCGATTACCAGCGGTGCAAGGCCTGCACCGAACACGCCCGACGCCAGTCCGACGACAACCGATGACAGCGAACGCATTCTCGGGCGTACGAGCGTCTGGCAGAGCATGTAGCAGGTCGGGATGTGGGTGGTGAGAACCAGCTGCATCAGGAACAGGGCGGCGATGGCGGTCTGCCAGCTTGGCGAGAAGATGAAGATCAATCCGGGCATGACGGAAAGCAGGGGGCCGGCTCCGGCGATCCACAGATAGCGACGCAGGTCGCGCTCGCCGAGCCGGTCGGCCAGCCAGCCGCCCGCGATATTGCCGATGACAAGTGACAGGGCGACGGCACCGCCGAACCAGTATCCGATCTGCGTCACCGGCATCTGGTGTACACGGATCAGGAATGTTGGCCCCCAGGCAAGCATGCCGTAGCCGCAAAAACCCGCGCAGCCGACGGTGAGGAAAAGGAAACGATAGGTTGGGATGCGCCAAAGCATGGCGATAGTCGCGAGAAAGGATGGTTGATCCTCGACGGTCGAAAGATTCTCGGAGAGGCCGCGAGGCGGCTCGCGGGTCACGATCATCAACAGCACCGCGACGACAATCCCCGGAAAGCCGACGACGAAAAAACTTGTGCGCCAGTCGAAGGCGGAGAGCAGCACTCCGCCGAGCAATACACCAAGCCCGATGCCGATCGCCTGCGAAGCCGACAGCAGGCCGAGTGCAGTCGCCCTCCGTCGCAGTGGGAACAGGTCCGCGATCAGCGAGTGGCTGGCGGGATTCGCACCGGCTTCGGCAACAGCGACCCCGACACGGGTCGCCGCGAGCATCAGGAAGCTCGCGGCGATTCCGCCAAGGCTGGTCATGATGCTCCAGAATGCCAGGCAGGCGGCGATCATGTTGCGCCGAGAATGGCGGTCCGAAATCCGCGCGAGCGGTATCGCTGCGGCTGCGTAGAAGCCGGAGAATATGATCCCGGTCAGCGCACCCATGGCAGTGTCCGAAGCGCCGAATTCGGCCTTTATCGGCTCGATAAGGATAGTGATGATCTGCCGGTCGACGAATGCGATGAGACCGATCAGGCATAGCAGCCCGAGAAATATGTTGCGCCGTCCGTGCGACCAGTTTTCGGCAGAACCGGTCATTCGCGCACAAGCAGGAAGGCGCCGGCAAGCGGGCCACCGGCGGTTGTCACAACCGCTACTCCCGGATTCCCCGGCACCTGTCGTTCGCCGCCGAGCCCGCGCAGCTGGGTCATCGCCTCGTGGACCTGTCCATAGGCGTGCATCCTGCCGGCCGAAAGCGCGCCGCCATTGGTGTTGATCGGAAATTCGCCGTCGAGTGCGATCCGCGTTCCGCCGGCAATGAAATCCTTGGCCCCATAACGTTCGCAGACGCCCAGATTTTCAAGCCAGTTTATCGTGTGAAAACTGAATCCGTCGTAGAGCTCGGCAACGTCGATATCCTTCACAGCAAGGTCTGTGCGGTTCCACATCATTTCGGCGACCTTGGGCTGGGCCTGTGTATCCAGCGCCTCGAGCTGGGTCCAGCTGTTGCGGTAACGCATCGCGCTGCCGACCGCCTCGATGCGGGTGAGCGGATGGGGCGCGTCTTTCGCCGGGTCGACATGGCTCAGGATTATGGCAGTCGATCCGTCGATCGGTACGTCGCAATCAAACAGCCGCAGCGGTGTTGCGATGATGGGCGCGGCGAGGAAATCTTCAACCGTGATCCGTTCGCGGAAGATGGCATTCGGGTTGAGTGCGGCGTTCTCGCGCTGGTTGATCGCAATCCAGGCGCGTTGCTCGTCGGTCATTCCGGATTTGTGTGTGTAAGCCGCGAACATCAGCGCCTGCTGCAGTGCGGCGGCATAGACATGATAGGGCGCATACCACTGGAACGGGCCAAAGACGCGCTGGCCCGGCCGGTTGAGCGCGTTGGCGAAGCTCGTCTTGCGGGCGGTCGCTTCGTACATTGTTCGGAAGATCAGGACATGGCGACAGAGGCCGGCGGAAATCGCGCCGATGGCATTGAAGATCGCGCCGAACTGTCCCGACGTCTCGCTGGCGTTCGAATACCAGCCCAGTTCGAGCCGCAACGCATCCTGCAGGGCGGGGATGCCGACATCGGAAAAGCCCGATCCGTCCGCGCGGTCCCCCGGCCAGGTCGCCATGCCGTCAATATCGGCGCGGGTCAGCCCGGCATCGCCAATCGCGTCAAGTGCCGCGTCGATGGTCAGCGCAAGGGCCGATTTGTCGGCGCCGCGGCTGATCCTGGATTGACCGATACCGGTGATCGCGGTCCGCTTTTCGGCATAATCGGTCATGCGGCGCTTCCCACCGGTTCGAACAACGGAATCCAGAGGCCGTCATTCTCCTCGAACAGCACCTTCACCGGCATGTCGAAGGTGACGTCGCCGGGATCGCAATTGACGATATTCGTCGCAAGCCGGACGTCGGCCTGTTCGGCAATACGTACCAGCGCCAGCACATAACGTTCAGGCAGGCCGGGCACCCATCGCTTATGGTTGACCGTGAAGGTTTCGATGAAGCCCTTGCCCGATACAGGCTGGAAATGCGTGTCGCGGCTTTCGCATTCAGGGCAGAATCCCGTTGGCGGATGGATGAAATAGCTGCAGCCATCGCACTGCTCGATCAGCAACTCTCCATGCTCGCCGCCAGACCAGAAAGGCTCGGTGTCGCATGTTGTCGCCGGCAGGGGACGTGACGGGGGCTTTCTGCTGTCAATCATCGTCGTCGGCTCCATGACGGTTCATCCCCTTCGGCAAGGCAAAGGCGACGAGCGTCGCCGCGACACACAACCCGATGATGTACCAGATTGCGAGTTCGAAGGCGGCCGGCGTAGGATACCGTTCTCCGGTTTCGGGCGAGACGATCTGATCGGTAGCGAGCAATACTGCAACGATCTGGGCCCCGATGCCCAGAAAAGCCTGGCGAACGACTGTCATCATTCCCGTAGTTTCGCTCGTGCGTTCGGGCGGGGCGGCATAGGCCAGAATTGTCGGGCCGACCGCAAAGAACATTGTTGTGCCGAACGAAATCACGCACAGCGCCAGGATCACCTGGAGGATCGTGGCGTGCATCGCCAGCGCCAGGCTCCATCCGGTTATCGTGAGGATACCGCCTGTGATCATCGCCAGCCGCCCGCCTCCGCGATAGGTGAGCCAGCCTGAAAGCGGCCCTGCGAAAAGGGAAAGAATGTTCGAAGGCAGTTTGGCGAGGCCCGCCATGGTTGCCGTTGCTCCCAGGCCGACCAACGTCCATTTTGGCGCCTGCAGCATGATCGAGAAGACGAGCGTGATCTGCAGCGTACTCATCGCGGTAAGTGCGGTGATGGCGTTGGCGATCGAGATATTGCGGTCCCGGAACAGACGTACGTCGATTAGTGGGTCATCGCTGGCAAGGCTGTGACGCAGCCACCAGGCGAGAAGGGCGAAAGCGAGAAGGAGCGTGCCGAGGTTGAACGGGTCGATCCAGCCTGACCGGGGCGCATTGCTGATGTAGAAAAGCAGCGCGAAAATGCCCGGTGCGAACAACATCCCGCTCAGCCAGTCTATCCTGCCAACCTTCAGGCGCGGCGAGGTCGGCAACAGCCACCATATCAGGAGGAAGCTCGTTGAACAGAACAGCGCACTCGCCACGAACACGCCATGCCAGCCGCTCGTGTCGACGATCCATCCACCGAGGACGAGACCGAGAGCAGTTCCGGCCGATGCACCTGAAATCATGAGGCCGATGCCCATCGAAACCCTGTGCGCTGGCAAATTTTCGCGCACCAGGCCGATACACAGCGGCAGGATCGCTCCTGTAAGTCCCTGTATGATCCGACCGGCCAGCAGGATCGGATAGTTGGGCGCCAGGGCGCTGATAAGGGAACCGACCGCACCCACGGCCAACAGGATCATCAGTACCTGCCGCCTACCGAAAATGTCGCCGAGCCTCCCGGCAACTGCGGCGATTGCAGCGCCAACGAGCAGATAACCCGAGATCAACCAGCCGATCAGAACCGGATCTCCAAAATCCGCGAGGAGCGACCGCGAGGCCGCAAGGATCATCGCTGTTTCGAATGAGCCGGTGATCTCTGCCATCCACAGCGCAGCGACAACGGGCCAGAGCGCGGCGCCCCCTTCCGATTGTCTGGCCTGCGTCCGTACCACCTTCTATTCGTGCTCTGCTGTCGCGGAACGAACGGAGGGTGGAATACCTTCAGCGGCGGCGCGAACTTCCATCAGGTCGATGCTCACATCCCCGGGCATCGAAAGCAGCGCGACCAGCGCCTGCGCCATGCTTTCGGGACTCGCCGATGTACCGGACATGGCCGCATGGCCGGTGCGCAAGATCGTCTCGTAGAATTTTTGGGCGACTTGCTGATCCCAGTTATCGCCGCCCGAACCTCCGGACACCGATCCGGAACGCAGGATGGAAACGCGAATACCATCCTTGCGGAGTTCATCGCGCAGCCCGGCCGAAAAGGTTTCAACCGCGGCCTTTGTCGCCGCGTAGAGCGAAAGCATCGGAAAAGGTGTGTTCACCGACTCGCTGCTGATCGAGACGATCTGCCCTCCGCTCTTCCGCAAATGCGGTACAGCGGCGCGTACAAGCCAGACGATACCCCGCAAATTGATATCGATATGCTGGTCGACCAGCTCGTCGCTGACTTGCTCGATCTCGAACGGATGGAATATCGCCGCATTGTTAACCAGCGCGTCGATCCGGCCGAATCGCTCTGCGACGGATGCGATCGCTTGGTTGACCTCGGCGCTGTCGCGGACATCGCATTCGATTGCCGCGACTTTGGCACCATGATCGCGGGCGACCCGGTCGAGTGCTTGGGAGGGGCGGGCGAGACAGCCGACCTGCGCGCCTTCGGCGACGAGCGTGTCGACAAATGCCCGGCCCATTCCTTTGGATCCGCCCGTAACGACGACGACCTTTCCGTCCACAGGACCACCCATCGATATCCCCTCTCTCAATCCCCATTATTGACGATCCGTCAACTTATGGCAATTGGCAACTGCCTGTCGGGCCTGAAAGCGCTCGATTGCGACACAGGAGAAGCACGCGAGGTTGGTCCCAGCGGTTCGGCACGATGATCAGCAACCTTTCGAGTATGCCATTCTCATAGGCCCTAAGCATAACCATGAAGGGGAATGCAGGCTCCTCGAGATTTGACGCCAACGTCCCGGCGATTCGTATCCCGCTTTCTGAAGTCGGCTGATCATTGGAAGCACCAGGGTGGCAATATGCACGCGCCGTGACGCTGCGCAATTGGACTGGAATTGGGTTAAATTCTTTCAAATCACCGTTTTTTTTGGATATTTCAGCCGGAGATATGGGAACCCGGTTGCTTTGTTCTGCACGCTTGATAGAGCGTTTCACGTCGCGATTTCGCCTTGGTGCAAGGCTAGCAAAACGGATGGGGTAGAATGAAAATTTTCGTATTGGGCGGTGATGGCTTCTGTGGTTGGCCAACCAGTCTTTATCTTTCGCGCCGGGGCAATGACGTTACAATCATTGACAATCTTTCGCGCCGGAAAATTGATATCGAACTTGGCGTGGACTCGCTTACGCCGATTGCGCCGATAGATCAGCGGCTCGCGGCCTGGAAAGAGGTTAGCGGGAAGGACATAGCGTTTCACGATTTCGATATTTCGGAGAATTATCACCGGCTGCTGAGCCTTATCGAGGATGAAAATCCCGATGTGATTATCCATTTCGCCGAGCAGCGCGCTGCGCCTTATTCGATGAAATCGAGCTTCCACAAGCGCTACACGGTGGACAATAATCTCAACGCGACTCATAATCTGCTCGCTGCCATCGTCGAGGCGAAGAGCAATGCGCACGTTGTCCATCTCGGGACGATGGGCGTTTATGGTTATGGTACGGCGGGCATGAAAATTCCCGAAGGTTATCTCACTGTTCAGATCCCCACCGACACGGATACGATCGAGCAGGAAATTCTCTATCCGGTGAATCCGGGTTCGGTCTATCACCTGACCAAGACCCAGGATCAGCTCTTCTTCGCCTATTACAACAAGAATGACGGTATTCGGGTGACCGACCTTCATCAGGGCATCGTCTGGGGAACTCAGACTGAAGAAACGAAAATGGACGAGCGGCTGATCAATCGTTTCGACTATGACGGCGATTATGGCACGGTTCTCAACCGCTTCGTTATGCAGGCGGCTCTCGACTATCCGATGACCGTCCATGGTACGGGCGGACAGACGCGGGCCTTCATCCATATCCAGGATACCTGCCGCTGTATCGAACTTGCGATCGCAAACCCGCCGCAAAAAGGCGAGCGCGTGAACATCCTCAACCAGATGACCGAAACCCACCGGGTTCGCGATCTGGCCAAGATGATCGCGGACAAGACGGGTAGCGAGTTCGAGCTGGTCGACAATCCGCGCAACGAAGCCGATGAAAACGAACTGCATGTCGCCAATGACCGGTTCCTCGGCCTCGGCCTCGATCCGATAACGCTCGACGACGGCCTGCTCGACGAGATCAAGGAGATCGCCGAGAAATATGCGGACCGTTGCGACCGGACGAAGATTCCCTGCGTATCGAAGTGGAACTAAGCCGGGGCATCGGCAGTGACACTGGCTACACGCAAGGCGATTGAGCTCAGCGAAAAAGCCGCAGCGCTGAACGCCCGCTTCGAGACGCTTTCGACCGGGCAGATTCTGGATCAGATACTGCATGGCCGCGTGGCGGGCCGCACGGCCGTCCTGTCGTCTTTTGGCGCGGAGGCTGCGGTTCTGCTGAAGCTCGTTGCTGACAAGGAACCGACCACGCCGGTCGTATTTCTGGAGACGCGCAAGCATTTTCCGGAAACGCTGGGCTATGTCGACGATCTGATGGACAGCCTCGGCCTGACCACATTGGTGCGGGTACGGCCCAGCCCCGGTCAGATCGCCGCATCGGACCCGAATGGCGATCTCAACGCCACCGACCCGGACCGCTGCTGCTATGTTCGCAAGACCTTGCCCATGATCGGTGCGCTCAAAAATTATGATTGTGTGCTTACGGGCAGGAAGCGTTTCCAGACCGATGATCGCAAGGGCATGGATTTTGCCGAGGTCCAGCAGACCTGGTTGCGGATCAATCCTATTGCCGACTGGACGCAGGATGCCATCGATGCGTTTCTTTCGGACCATGACCTCGCAAGGCACCCACTGATTGCGCAAGGCTATGCGTCAATCGGTTGTGCCCCCTGCACCCTTCCGAGCGAGAATCGGGACGGCCGCTGGGCCGATCAGACAAAAACCGAATGCGGCATCCACCTGCATGGTAGCGATGATCCATCACCGAATAGCGACGCGCAAACGAGCGCCACGGATCAGTCGCCAAAGCCCTGATTCACCTGGTTCGCTGCGGGGGCTTGTCCTACAACCCTATTTTTTGGCGGATACGGTCCAGCATTCCGCCGCGCGGGGATGATCCTGTCGATCCTCCGTCCGAGGTACCTGTCGTTCCAGGGTCATTGCTTGCCACGATTGGCGCTGGGGCCTTTTTCGTGGATTTCTGAGCACGTAGCTTTTTGACCTGGTCGAGCATGAACGCGAAATCGTCCCCCCAGTATATCGACCGGTGCGAGCTGAGATAATAGACGCTCGGCTCCAGACGTTGAACGGCAAGACCGGCTGCCCGGACTTTGTCACCAACGATCAGTTCGATCCGCAGATGGGTTTTTTCCTGACTTTCCAGAAAGGGGAGCAGTTCGATTTCCGAAGTCACGAACTCGCCTTGCGTGTCATAGTCGCGCTCGTGGCGGATTACCTCTTTGTTGGCCGTTACCAGGAGCTCACCTTTGTGGCGCTTTGCGACCTGCAAGATTCCCGTGGCGTCATCGAACCCCAAGAGAATGGAATCATTCTGCCGGACCTTGTCGAAGACATGGCCTTTCCGGTCGACATTCGTAAGCCAGGCGATGCTATCCGCGGCGCGGTGCGCCTTGGCCATGATCAGCGGGCCACTATTTGACTTTCGTTTCCCGCCGCCGCCAAGACTGCCTTGATCAAGGAGTAGCAATTTGCGTGCAGAGAGGCCGGCATTTTCAAGGACTGGTTTACGGACCAGATAGCTGCAAATCGGGTCTGCGGTGCCAAGGGATTCCTGCCCATCCGCAACTTTGAATAGCGGTTCGGGAATCACAAGCAATTCACGGCCGCCGATTGCGGCCCGGCCGATATATTCGTGGATCGCACCTGCCGAGACGCGATAGGGATCGAAAGGCCCGCACTCGTCGAATGCCGCCCTAGTTCCGATGAGAAGTTCCACGCCATAGGCATCGCCCGACAAGGTTTGCGTCGCCAGATCGGCCCCCATCGGTGCAAAGAGAGTCTCGGTTTCCATATCGAATGACTGGATCTGGAACAGGGAGGTCAGGAAATCAGTTGGATGTTCGGCAAGGGCCTTGCCAATTGTCTGGAAAAACTCAGGCGCCAGACCATGAGCGCCGGCGGCGTCGAATATCAGGATATCCGTCTGCAGCGTCTCTCGCGCCCGGTTGAAACATTCGCCAACCGAAGCGCCGATCATTTCGATGATCGTGAAGCCCTTGTCTCTCGCCTTAGCGATCGTTTCCTGCACAGCGGGTGTTGGCAGGAAGGCTATGACAATGACATGCTCGGCCGCTGCGAGCATATCCGGTGTGCGATCTTCAACCAGTTCGGACAGATTATGCTGGTCGGGAGGCGCAGAAACATAGGCGATTGTCTGGGCCTTGGCCTCTGCAATCCTCTTCGGCGCAAGTCTCTCATGGCCGTTTTCTGCGAGATACCGGTGAAAGCCGTACCAGGTTTCGAGATTCTGTTTGTTTTCAAAAGCCGGATGGGCGACGGGCTGGCCATGCTCAAGCGCGCTGGCCATGCGATCGGCCAGATGCTGAACTTCGGGCCGCACAAGCGTTGCCTCATGGTCCACCGGATCGATCAGCTCCGGCGTCCCGCCAACGCCGGTGGCGATGAAGGGGATTTTGTGCACGAGCGTCTCATATACCGCCATCGTCGAATTTTCGATGAGTGACGGCATGACGGCGATCATGTCGCGCGAGCACATCAGGGACAGTGCCTCGGGCTGGTTGCGGTCGCTGACGATTTCGATCGGAAACGGCCATTGTGCGGCATGGGCGGTTATGAACTCGATCGGTTTCAGGTTGCCCTGGCCTTGCAGCTTTTCCCCTTCCTTCCCGAGAAAGGTGATTTTCTCAATCTCTATACCGCGCGCGACGAGCACATCGATAGCGAAGACGAATAACTCCAGCCCTTTGCGCGGTTCGAGCCGTCCGAAAAACACAATTTCTTTGGTCTTTACGGTATCGCCATATGCGCGGTCAGGTCGCTGATCCTCGACCAGGACTTCCGAGAAGTCGACGATATTGGGTTGCACATAGGTCCTGCCTTCGGGAAGCGCATAGCCGATATGATCCATGAAACTCAGAAGATGGGCGCTGCCACCGACAACAATGTCCGACCATTCGACGCATTTTTGCTCGGCATAGGCCGCGACGACAAGTTCAGGTTTGTCGATCGGCCTCATCTGGTAGTGCCGGTTCCAGATATAGGGCGATGATGTCTTCATCACGAACAGCGTATCCTGGAATGCCAACCCAAGCCGCTTTGCCTGGAGGCAGTAAAAGGCCCCGCCGCGCCATTCCGACGTGTGGACCATGTCGAAATGGTCGTTCGCCTTCAGCCATTGATAGAAGGAGAGCCAGCGCCATTGCCATTTGGGGCTGGCACAGGCGAGGGGCGCTTCCAGTTCTGGGAGGTAGACTAGATCGATACCGAAACTGGCATAATGCTCGATCCAGTGTTCCGGCGTTTCATTCTCGACCGTGCGCCCTTTGAGATAAAGGACGGTGACCTTGTGCCCTTCAGCGGCAAGGCCGCGCGCGAGATGATAATAGGTCGAGGCGATCCCGCCATTGCGGACCGGGCCGATAATCTCTTCCGTTGCGATCAATACGCGCAACGCGTTTCCTGTCGCGTCGGATGTAAATCCCTTGAGCGATGGGAAAGATTGAACGTTGAACAGATCTTTCTGCAAGCTTTTTCCCCAAGTTAAGGCGCGACCCTTATTTGGTTTGTGCAATGCACAATACTGTGCTTACCATCAAGTCCCGGCGGGTTAAACTCTCGTCGAATTCGCGCAGGCGGTTGAAAACGTCGTCGGTCAGGCGGTCGGCCACATTCTGTGGTGATTCGATTTCAAGCCATTTTTCAAGCACATAATTGTCCTCGGTTACAGCCTTGATCTCATCGAGGCGAATCTGATTGAGGCTGGTGTTGAATATGTGATTCTCCGGCACATCCGGCGCGATCAGAATATGATTCCAGTCTACCATTTCCTCATGCTTGGCCAAACCAGGTTCATATTGCTCCGGTTTGCTTGGGGCCATGTGATGTCCATTCCAACTGAAAAAATTATCATGATGGTATATCAGATATCCGCCAGGATTGAGGAGACCACGGATATCGGGAATGATCTCCCGGATATTATGGAGATGTTCCGTTACATTATGAAGAACGACCGCATCATAGGTCGCTTTCGTTTCAAGATCTTCGATTATCCCGTTTATCAGATGGATATCAGGGCATCTTTCCATGATCTCGTTGGGCGTAGTCCCCAGATCTGACCATTCCCGCTTGCGCTTGTTTTTCACCCGCGACACATCGAGCGGCATTTTCGGATCGATGCCCGTATATTTCTTGGCTCCGGCGACAAGGAACCCGTTGCCGAACGCGCCGAAACCGCAGCCGACATCAAGCACCGATTTGCCTCTGATATGATCCTGAATCCTTCGCGGCCAGGTGATGTAGCCGAACTCCACCGACTTCTCGATCACGGCAGGATAGTAATTCTTGATTGCGCTGGCCGGACTCGTGGCGAATGCGAAATGGGCAGCTTTCGCCTGATTGACATCATTGGCCCAATTCACGACGCGCAGATGGTCGGCATTCTCCCGTAGCCATCGGACATGGGTTTCCGGTTTTCCGTCGCCGTCGTTCAGCGCCTCTTCCAGAGCTTTCAGCCGGTCGGGAAGTTTCTCAAGAAATTCTTCTGCCCGTTCCCTTGCAGTTTTTTTCGCGGGAAGTTTTTTCGACTTCTTGGCCTTTGGCGCGGGGTTCTTGCCAGTTTTCTTGGTAATGGCCTTCTTTGTCTTCCGCGCGCTGTCGATCAGAAACTTCATATCCAGGGCCTCCTTGTGGCCAGGCGCCGCTGCGAGAACATTCTCTATCAGTTGCTTCGCACCGGCCAGTTTCCCACTTTCAATACTGGCACGCGCGAGCTGTAGCTCGACTGCCAGATTATACCGTTCCTTCTTCGCTGCGATTAGCGTGGCGTGCGCCTTGTCAGGATCGCCCTTGGCCAAAAGTGCGGTCGCCCGCTCAATCTGCTTTTCAACTTTATCGACCCGAGCCAGCTCTTCGGCCACGGATTTGGAATCTGCTCCAGCTTTTTTGGCGCGTTTCAGGAAGGTGCGTGCATTCGCGAAATCGCCTTGCCATTCAAGAATCCTTGCACGGAACATGATAGCGAGTTGCTGGTCAGGATTGTCTGCCAACAGGGCATCGACGATTTCCAACGCGTCCAGTGGACGCCTGTCTGAAAGCAGCTGACGAGCTGTCTTCAATGGGGTTTCAGCTGGTTCACCTGCTTGTTCTCCGGAGGCCATAAAATTCAGTCGTTTTCCATATATTCAAGTCGAAAAATCAGGGCGCAACTATGCCCCGGCTGGATGATGCTGGCTAGCCACAATGCGGCGTACCGCGCAAAAATCCCGATCACGATAGATCCCCCTGATTGCATTCGGCTGGCCGGATTCCGGGTGCTCGCATTCATTCTGCAGTTGGAGCCGCCTTTCTCCGACGGCCTTTTTGAAGCCTGGTTTGTGCACGTTCCCGCAGTTGCCGGATCCGCTGGATTTGCGAGTCCGTTGCACCGGGCACATTGTCCAGAATATCAAGTGCATCGTCACGTCTGTCCACGGCAAGGAAGCACAGGGCAAGCTCAATGCTTAGCTGAGGCGTTTTCTGGCCATCCTCGATCGCATCTGTCAGTCGCCCAATGGCCAGATCATACTCACCGATTTTGCGAAGGGTGTGGCCCACCCAATGTTTGGCGAAGAAATAGTGCCGATGATTATGGTCTATCCATCGCTGCTCGACGGCGAGAACATCGTCGACGGTTCCCACGGCGGCAGTGGCCTCCAACAGCATCCGCCAGTGGAGGTCGCCTTTGAGTCCCTGTTCGCAGATTTTATTGACTAGCGTTATAACCTGTTCGTATTTTTCGATTTTCAGCAACGATTGCGCACGCAAAATCTGGGCATCCAGACGCTCGTCATTCTCCAGAAGGGCGATCAGGCTGGCATAATCCCCCTTGTCGGCCAGAAAGCGCGCATATTCGATTGCGTATGCGGGCGATGTCGAGGCGGTGCCTTCATGCTCGGCAAAGAAACTGCCGTCGCCGTTCAGCCGGGCCTGTTTTGCTCGCTCCGCCAGGAGAAGGGCTGCCGCGTCCTCGCGCGGCATTTGTGACCCATCGGGAAGAGCCAGGTTTTCAGCGACCTTCTTGCCCGTAAAGGCATTCACCATGCGCTCGACGTTGAACGCGACGATGTCGCTTGAAACATGGACGAAGTCGTCCGCCCAGGCGATTTGGCGGTCGGAATAGGTGACGGATTCATAGCTCGGAAAATAGCAGATCTGGTCGCGCTCGGTGACTATATGTTCCACCACAGCGCGCAATACCGATTTGGAATAGCTGTTCGCCGTCATCACATCCATCCGCCGGTGCGTCTGCATCATGGGAACGGGCGAGACAGTCAAAATCACCTGCAGATTTTTGGGTCCGTTCGCAAAGCACAGGTCCAGCGCCCGGTTCAGATAGTCGCGGCAATCTTCGAAATTAAGAACGTGCAGGGAGAAGCGTTCAGGCCATTTTTTCATCACGGAGGGCAGCGGGGCGGTGTTCAAATACAGCTGCGCCTGCTCGTCCCACCAGAGTTCGACCAAACCGAGCGTCATGATCAGGACGCGGCACTTTGCGAGCGTACGCGTTGCCTCAATCAGGCCGCGCCGTCTCTCCCGTACCAGTTCGAGCGGTGCCGGGCGGATGCTGTTCACCATATGCAGATCAACGAATTTGTCTTTCTGCACTTCTACAAAAGCGAGGTCTTCATCGAAATTCTCTGCGCCGAACGCCCACGCCAGTTCATTGTAAATGGACGGAATTCCGAAATTGTTGACCACTTCCGTGTCGACATCTGAAAAGGCGGGCTGGGCGAGAAGGTCGCGCATGGGGATGCGAAAACCCCGCTGGATGAGCTCCGTCTCGACATGGCGTGCGAAGCAGGATCCGATCGTGAATATGCGTTCCTTGCGTTTGAGTTTGAATGGAACGTCAAAAGCGGGTTTTGCGATGGGCTCAACCCGGTTTTCATGGCGACGATGTCCCCAGGCAGCAACTTCATTGGCCTTGCGGATACGGACCGCATCGACGCCATTATGAATCAGCAACGGCATAATTTGGTCACGCAATCTCTAACATTTCAGGCATTTGACCAAGCTACGCGAAATTCCTGCTCTGGGAAAGAACAGACTCTTCAAATTATCGGGGTATCCGGTCGGTGTCGAAGGCCGTGCGATAATGGGTGGACATCAGATGCGGTTGCTGTTCCTAGGCGGCAACGGCACTGCGTGCGCTGTCTCGCTCACCAAATCCATCGAAAGTGCATGTTGCCGCGAACACTTCCTTGGCGACCGAGGAAATAGTCTTTTCAAACATCTGGTCGACGAAATCGCTGTATTGAAGCAGTTTCGGAAGAGCCAGTGCGGCTTCGAGCCTCGTCAGGCAGCGTTCACGGGCTCCATGAAGAATGACGATCTTCAGATCATGCTGTCTGCCAGCACGGGATACGGCATTCTCCAGCCCCTTGCGCAGGGGCTCGGCGATCCTGTTTTCATAGGCTGTCCGGATCCATGGATCGGAATGTTCGTCTCTTAGCCGCAGGAAGAGAAGGTGCTGATATGTGTCGCTGCCGACGATATCGGCGGCATGTCGGATATAATTCTGGATTGTGCGGTTTACGGACGGAACGGTGGCAGGCGCTTCTTCAATTCGCATTGTTATGGCATCGATCAGGCGGGTAACGCATGCGCGGTAGACATCTTCCTGACCATCGAACGAGTAATAGACTTGCCAATAGCTGATGCCGAGATCTTCCGCGATCTCATCAATGCTGACAGCGCTCCAGGGGCGGGCGAGATAGAGGGGTAGGACGCGGGCAGCGATATCTTCGCGTCGTTCCTGCCAGTCGATCGCCTTGCGTGTTCCGTTGCAGGTCATGCCACCACCTCAATCTGCATCTCAGATAAAACACTCGTTTCGTAATATATACTGTGTATCGTAACAGATGCAACCACGCAATATCACGCCAAATTGCGATAGAACGCTCTATAAAAGCGCATAATGGCAGTGTTGTGAGATTGCCACACGCAGCAATGAACTACGTTTCGAGTGAAAAAAGCATTGAGCGGCCTGAGGTGTCGCGCCATAAGCCCGTCGCATGGTCAAGGGCGGGCTCATCATTACCCGTCAACCAGAAACAGGAAGTGCGGCGTTCGCCAATGCAGGCCGCCAAGATTTTTGAAGGGGTTAGATTTCGATGACTAAACAAACAAACGGCAAGCCGTTTTCGGTGCGTACGCAATCCGTGCGCGCAATGCTGCTGGGAACGGCGGCAACGGCATTTGCAGCCACGCCTGCATTCGCGCAGAATGACGAGCTGGCGGCCGCTACGGCGAACCAGCCATCCATCGTTGTTACGGGTACGCGTATTACGAACCCGAACCTCGAACAGTCGAGCCCGATCCAGGTGGTTGGCC